>NZ_JBQBFF010000001.1:0-2902500 GCF_051919185.1 Aeromonas sp. 97A
AGCCGGGCTGCGCCAGAAACTGAAGTACGCTGATGTACCCGAGGGGCTGCGGGGCATCGGCATCACCTTTATCGTGGCGGGGCTGATGTCCCTTGGCTTTATGTCCTTCTCCGGCATATCTCTGTGAGGGGATGACAAAAAAACGAGGCGCCTGCGGGCGCCTCGTTGTTTATCAGGGATTGCGGATGGCCATTACAGCTCGCGGGCCCAGGGGTGCGCCTTGGGGCGCAGCGCCAGCGCCAGACCCAGCAGCAGCACGGTCAGACCGTAGAGGGGCCAGCTGCCAAAGCGCATGTAGGGGGTCTCGCCGTGGGCGGGACGCACCTCGCTGCGCAGCACACCCGCTTCAAACTGCGGGATCTGGCCGATGATGCTGCCATCGATCTCGGTCACGATGGTGATGCCGGTGTTGGTGTCCCGCAGCAGCGGACGAGCCAGCTCCAGCGCGCGCATCCGGGCGATCTCCATATGCTGCCAGGGGCCGATGCTGGTGCCGAACCAGGCGTCGTTGGAGATGGTCAGCAGGAAGTCGGTATCGGCATTGACGTTGCGGCGCACCTCCTCCGGGAAGATGATCTCGTAGCAGATGGCGGCGGCAAACTTGAGCCCTTTGGCGAGCAGGTTTGGCTGCACTTCGTCACCCCGGCTGAAGGAGGACATCGGCAGGTTGAAGAAGGGGGCGATGGGGCGCAGCAGATCTTCAAAGGGCACGAACTCGCCGATGGGCAGCAGGTGGTACTTGTTGTAGCGGTTGGAGTGGTTGTAGAAGTAGGACTCCTTGCCATCCGCATCCTGCACCCCCATGCCGAGCACGGTATTGTAGAAGCGCTGTTGCTGCTCGTCGTAGTGAATGATCCCCGCCAGCAGGCCGGTATCGTTCACCTTCATCGCCTTGTCCAGATTCTCCAGATAGGGGCCCATCGCCTTCTCGATGGCCGGGATCGCCGACTCCGGCCAGATGATGATGTCGGCATCCTGATTCTCGCGGCTCAAGTCCTGATAGGTGCGCACCGTGGGGGCCAGCGCCTCCGGATCCCATTTGAGGGATTGGGCGATATTGCCCTGCACCAGTGCCACCTTGACCGGCTCGCCACGGGTCACCCAGTTGAGCTGCATCAGACCGTGGGCACCGGCCACCAGCAGGGCAGGCACCGCCAGCCAGAGCGGGGAGCGGGACTTCCACACCAGCCAGATAGCGGAGGCGGACAGCAACAGGGCGAGGGTGATGCCCTGCACCCCGAGAATGGGGGCAAAGCCCTTGAGGGGGCCGTCGATCTGGCTGTAACCAAACCAGAGCCAGGGGAAGCCGGTCATCACCCAGCCGCGCAGCCAGTCAGCGACCAACCAGAGGGCCGGGAAGGCGAGCAGCCAGCGGCTCCAGTGACGGCCGCCAAAGAAGCGGGCAAAGACCCAGCAGGCGAGCGTCGGGTAGAGTGCCAGATAGGCGGAGAGCCCGGCCAGCAGGACGAAGGCGACCGGCAGCGGGATGCCGCCAAACTCGGTCATGCTGACATGGATCCACCACAGCCCCGGCAAAAAGAGTCCCATGGCGTAGCCAAAACCGCGCCAGGCAGCCTGTTTCGGCGTGGCTTTGTCCATCAGGGCGTAGAGGCCAAGCAGGGAGGGGATCACCAGCGGCCAGTAGCCGAAGGGGGAGAAGGCCAGCACGGCGATGGCACCAGAGGCCAATGCACTGAGGCTTAACAGAATTTTGGAAGTAACAGGGGATAATCTCACGGGCGATGGTGCTCGTCTTGGTGTGCAACTGGGGTCGAATGGCCGGTATCTTAACCTGTAAGCGGGGCAACGGCGAGCCTCGATGCCGGTGGCAGAGAGCACAACGCCCCGAGGTCGGGGCGTTGTTTCACACATCGAGCGGATCTGCTTATTGCGGCTCGGATTGCGCCGCCGCGTGGTGTTCGGGGATCTTCACCTGCAGCTGCTGCAGACGACGCCGGTCGGCATGCATCACCTTGAACAGGTAGCCGTCCAGCTCGATCTCCTCGCCCTTCTTTGGCAGGTGGCTGAAGGCGTGCATTACCAGACCACCCACCGTGTCCACCTCTTCATCGCTGAATTTGGTGCCGAAGAAGTCGTTGAAATCCTCGATCTCGGTCAGGGCACTGATGGAGAAGACCCGCTTGCTGAGGCGGCGGATTTCGTCCGGTTCATCCTCGATGTCGTCAAACTCGTCGTCGATCTCGCCAACGATCAGTTCCAGTATGTCTTCGATTGTCACCAGACCGGAGACGCCACCAAATTCGTCGACCACGATGGCCATGTGGTAGCGCTCTTCACGGAACTCCTTGAGCAGACGGTCAACCCGTTTGCTTTCAGGCACGATCACCGTGGGGCGCAAGATTTTCTCGAGCTGCAGCGGCTCGCTGGCGTGATGGCCGCCAAACCCGAAGGGGAGCAGATCCTTGGCGAGCAGAATGCCCTCCACATGGTCCTTGTCCTCGTTGATCACCGGGAAGCGGGAGTGACCGGACTCGATGATCACCGGCAGGATTGCATCCACCGGTTGGGACTTCTCGATGGTCACCATCTGGGAGCGGGGGATCATGATATCGCGCACGCGAAGATCGGCGATCTCCAGCACCCCCTCGATCATGTCCTTGGTGTCCTGATCGATGAGGTCGCGCTCTTCGGCATCGGCTATCACGTCTACCAAATCATTGCGGTCTTTTGGCTCGCCCTGGAAGAGTTGGCTGAGTTTGTCGAGCCAGGTTTTCTTCGGCGAGCCGGTACTAGGGTGATCGTCGGTCATTTTCTCTCTTGGTTACTCGTATGAACACACTTGAAATAGTTCGGGTTATATAAGGATGGTCATCTGCTGTTTCAAGACGATGACCGTCCGGCGTTTTACTCTTCGTCGTTCAGATAAGGATCGGCAAAACCGAGCTCCTGCATGATGTCGCGCTCAAGCGCTTCCATCTCTTCGGCTTCCTCATCCTCGATATGGTCATAACCTAGCAGATGCAGACTGCCGTGCACAACCATGTGGGCCCAGTGGGCCATCAGGGGCTTGCCCTGCTCCTTGGCCTCGCGCTCTACCACCTGACGGCAGATCACCAGATCGCCCAGCAGCGGCAGCTCCAGACCGGGTGGCGCCTCGAACGGGAAGGAGAGCACGTTGGTGGGCTTGTCTTTGCCGCGATAGGTCAGGTTGAGCTCGTTGCTCTCCGCCTCGTCGACGATGCGCACCGTCACTTCTGCCTCCTGCTGGAAGCCGAGAATGGTGCCGTCGAGCCAGCCTTGCAGCTGGGCTTCGGTGGGCAGGCCGTCAGTGCTGGCACTGGCCAGTTGCAGATCCAGGGTTACGCTCATTGCTCACTCTCTTTGCTGGCGTTTGTTTGGCCGGCAACCTTCTCGGCTGCCTGTTTGGCGTCGAACGCCTCATAGGCCTGCACGATGCGGGCCACCACCGGGTGGCGAACCACGTCTTTGGACTCGAAGAAGTTGAACGACAGACCATCGACCCCTGGCAGCACTTCCAGCGCGTGGCGCAGGCCGGATTTGGCGTTGCGCGGCAGATCTACCTGGGTGATGTCACCGGTGACCACTGCCTTGGAGTTGAAGCCGATCCGGGTGAGGAACATCTTCATCTGCTCGGTGGTGGTGTTCTGGGCCTCATCGAGAATGATAAAGGCGTCATTGAGGGTTCTTCCGCGCATATAGGCGAGTGGCGCCACCTCGATGATATTGCGCTCCATCAGCTTCTCGACCCGCTCAAAGCCCAGCATCTCGAACAGGGCGTCGTAGAGCGGGCGCAGGTAAGGATCCACCTTCTGGGAGAGATCGCCAGGCAGGAAGCCGAGCTTCTCGCCCGCTTCCACCGCCGGACGGGTTAGCAGAATGCGGCGGATCTCCTGACGCTCCAGCGCATCCACCGCCGCTGCCACCGCCAGATAGGTCTTGCCGGTACCGGCCGGGCCTATGCCGAAGCAGATATCGTGGCGCACGATATTGGCAATGTACTGGGCCTGATTTGGGCTGCGTGGCTTGATGAGACCGCGCTTGGTCTTGACCGTCACCTCCTTGCCATAGGGGATGCTCGGTGCCGGTTCGTCATCCTGCTCCAGCACTCGCGACTCCTGAATGGCCAGATGGACCATGTCGGGGGTGATGTCGGTCACCTTGCCACCCTTGAGGGGCTGGGTTTCCACATAAAGGTGCTTGAGGATGACGGCGGCGGCATCCAGCTGGGCCGGTTTGCCCACCAGCTGGAAGTGGCTGTCACGGTAGCTGATCTCGACGCCGAGGCGGCGCTCCAGCTGCTTGATATTGTCATCGAAGGGGCCGCACAGGCTGGCAAGGCGCTGGTTGTCGGCGGGCTCCAGATGCAGATTCAGGGTCGAGATGTGTCGGCTCAAAATATCCTCGTCTCAAGGCGCTCCCCATCCGCCGGGCGAATGGGGAGGAGGGGATTAATGGGGTGTGAAGGCGGCCACGCCCAGCTCGTCCGGTACGTTATCCGGGCGACGGGCCAGGATTTCGCTCGGTGCCGTGGCGATCCGCAGGTTCATCTCGCTCTCGCCGCGGATGAACTTGCCGCGCAGGGAGTTGGGACGCACCTCGGTGATCTCCACGTCGGCAAAGCCGCCGATCAGGGTGTGCTGGCCTTCGAAGTTGACCACCCGGTTGTTCTCGGTGCGACCACACAGCTGCATCGGGTCGAGCTTGGAGGGCCCTTCCACCAGGATGCGCTGGGTGGTGCCCAGCATGGCGCGGCCAATCTGCATCGCCTGGTTGTTGATGACGTGCTGCAGGCGGGCCAGACGGGCTTTCTTCACTTCCATGTCGACATCGTCGGGCATGTCGGCGGCCGGGGTGCCCGGGCGCGGGCTGAAAATGAAGCTGAAGCTCATGTCGAAACCCACATCCTCGATCAGCTTCATGGTCGCTTCAAAGTCTTCGTCCGTCTCGTTCGGGAAGCCAACGATGAAGTCGGAGCTGATAGTGATGTCGGGACGGGCGGCACGTAGGCGACGGATCTTGGATTTGTACTCCAGGATGGTGTGCGGGCGCTTCATCATGGTCAGAATACGGTCGGAGCCGCTCTGCACCGGCAGGTGCAGGAAGCTGACCACTTCCGGGGTGTCTTTGTAGACTTCGATGATGTCGTCGGTGAACTCGATCGGATGGCTGGTGGTGTAGCGAATGCGATCGATACCGTCGATGGCGGCCACCAGACGCAGCAACTCGGCGAAGGTGCAGATGCCGCCATCAAAGGTCGGACCGCGGTAGGCGTTGACGTTCTGGCCGAGCAGGTTCACTTCGCGCACGCCCTGCTGGGCGAGCTGGGCGATTTCGTAGAGCACGTCGTCCAGCGGTCGGCTCACCTCTTCACCGCGGGTGTAGGGCACCACGCAGTAAGTACAATATTTGGAGCAGCCTTCCATGATGGAGACGAACGCGGTGGCCCCTTCGGCGCGCGGTTCGGGCAGGCTGTCGAATTTTTCGATCTCGGGGAAGGCGATATCAACCTGGGCACCACGGCCCTCTTGCACTTCCTTGATCATGGCGGGCAGGCGATGCAGGGTCTGCGGGCCGAACACGATATCCACATAGGGAGCGCGCTGGCGGATGGCATCGCCCTCCTGAGAGGCAACGCAGCCACCCACGCCGATCACCAGACCGGGCTTGTTGGCCTTGAGCTTTTTCCAGCGTCCCAGCTGGTGGAACACCTTCTCCTGCGCCTTTTCGCGGATGGAGCAGGTATTCAGCAGCAAGACATCTGCCTCTTCGGGCTCTTCGGTAAGGGTGTAGCCATTACTGGCATCCAACAGGTCGGCCATTTTGGACGAGTCATACTCGTTCATCTGGCAACCCCAGGTTTTAATGTGAAGTTTCTTGCTCATTGCTTCTCTTGACTTGTTTTGAAATCGGCATGGTCAAAGGACCGCGCATTTTACTCCGCAATCTGGATACTGCCTAGCTAATATCCAGCTGGCAATGGTGCTCACCCGATACCTGTTGCCATCAAGCTCAATAAGCTTTCTCCTTGATTTGACGCAGCAATTCCCCGTTTGTCTCACTGTTTATCAGCCGCCCTTGCGCTATCATGCTGCCATCCGGTTCACGTCCGGGCGCTGTCGCCGGACGCACCCTTTCAGGAATAAATGTATGGAACAGTGTGATATCGCCATCGTCGGTGCCGGCATGGTGGGCGCCGCCACCGCCTGTCTGCTGGCGGCTCAGGGTCTCTCGGTGCGGGTCATCGAGACCCAACTGCCGGAGCATTACGCGCCGGAGCAGCCGCTGGATCTGCGGGTCTCCGCCATCAGTCAGGCCTCGGTGGCGCTGCTGGAGCAGGCCGGTGCCTGGCACCATCTGCAGCAGATGCGGCTCTGCCCCTACCGCCGGCTGGAGACCTGGGAGCTGGACGGTTTTGCCACCCGCTTCAATGCCGCCGATCTCGGCTTGCCCCAGCTTGGCTACATCATCGAAAACCGCTTGGTACAGCTCGCCCTGCTCAAGCGGATGGAGGATTTTCCCACCATCCAGACCCACACCCCGGCGGCGGTGACCAGCCTGCGTCAGAGTGCGGATGAAGCTGTGCTGACTCTGGATGATGGCACCGAGCTGGCCGCACGCTGGGTGCTGGCCTGCGATGGTGCCGAATCCCACACCCGCAAGCTGGCGGGTATCGGCGTATCGCGCTTCGAGTACCGCCAGCACTGCATGCTGATCAATATCGACACCGACTTTGCGCAGGAAGATATCACCTGGCAGCAGTTCACCCCGAGTGGCCCGCGCGCCTTCCTGCCACTGCCCGGCCAGCACGGCTCCCTAGTGTGGTATGACAACCCGGCCCGTATCCGCGCGCTGGCGGCCATGAGCAACGAAGGGCTTGCCGCCGAAGTGCGTCGCCACTTCCCGAGTCGGCTCGGCGGCTTTACCGTCACCGGCAAGGGGAGCTTCCCGCTGGTACGCCGCCACGCCAACGACTACCACGCCGGTCGGGTGGTGCTGCTTGGCGATGCCGCCCACACCATCAACCCGCTGGCGGGGCAGGGGGTCAACCTCGGCTTCAAGGATGTGGCCTGCTGGGTCGACTTGTTGCAAGGTGCTGGCGCCGACTGGCATCAACTTGTGCTGGCCGAGCGCTACGAGCGGCGCCGTCGCCCCGACAACCTGCTGATGCAGTCGGGAATGGATCTCTTCTACGGGGTATTCAGCAACGAGATTGGCCCCCTCAAGCTGGCCCGCAATCTTGCTCTCAATCTGGCGGACAAGGCGGGCCCGCTCAAGGAGATGGCGCTGCGCTATGCACTGGGGCTGGTTTGACAGGTAGGAACCAGATAACACGGGCTGAATTCGCGAAGGAGCAAAGGTGATGAACAAGGCACTGCTGGTGATCGATTTTATCAACGATATTGCCCATCCCGACGGGCGCATTGCCGCCTCGGCTGCCCATGTGCTGGAGCAGGATGCCATCGCGCATGCCAATCAGGCGCTGGCCCATGCCCGCGCCCACCGCTGGCTGGTGGTGCTGATCAAGGTGGGCTTTGACGGCGGCTATCAGCTGCAACCCAAAGGCTCCCCCATGTTTGGTCGGGCTCACCAGTTGGGGGCGCTCTCTTTGGCTGACAGCGGCACCGACTTTCATCCTGATCTGGATGTGCAGCCCGGCGATCTGGTGCTGACCAAGCCCAGGGTCAGTCCCTTCTATGGCACGGCGCTGGAGCCTGCTCTGCGGGCCAATCACATCGACCACCTCTATCTGTGCGGGGTGAGCACCAGCTGGGCCATTCAGGCGGCAGCGCGGGATGGTCACGATCGCGACTACGCCATCACCATTCTGGAGGATGCCTGCGCAGCCGCAGATGCCACCGAGCATCACACCTCGCTGCGGATGCTGGGTCGCATCGCCGAGATCATCAAGGTGTCCCAACTGGCTTGATCCTTAACGCAGGCAGCACCCGAGCACCGTGTTGAGATTGACTCTGCGGCCTCCTGTCGGGCCGCAGCGCTTTTGGGCAACATGATTGTCGGGCAATATAGTGCTCACATGGATAACAACAAGGATGGACAGATGCGTTATCAGGGACGGATCGCGAGCTGGAACGAGGCGCGCGGCTTTGGATTTATTACGCCGGAGCAAAATGGCGCCGAGCAGGCAACCAATGGGTCACGCAGTGCAGGGCTGTTTGTGCATGTTACGGCGCTGCAATCAGATGGCCGGGTGCCAGAGCCGGGGGTGCGTGTCACCTATCTGATTGGCAGTGGCCAGGATGGCAAGCCAAGGGCGTTACAGGTCTTTTTCCCCGATCGCCCGCTCACGTTGGCGGATGCCGTGCCGTCGGCTGCATCATCGGCGGCGCCATCGTTTCGGGCGGCAAGTCAGCCGCCACGACCCACTTCTACCAGAGAGCGGAGTAACCCCTATCGACGTCGCAAGAGCAGTTGGAGTGGCAAATTGATCCCCCTGCTGGTGCTCGTCGGCCTCTTTTCCATCTATTCCCGTTTCTCGGCCGAGTCGATGGCGCCATTGCCGGTCTCCTCTTTCAATCAGGAGGAGGTCAGCACGCCACAGGCAACGACCTTTATTCGCCAGTGTGATGGTCGGCAGCATTGCTCCCAGATGACCTCCTGCGAGGAGGCAACCTGGTTTTTGCAACATTGCCCGAACACCAAAATGGACGGAGAGGGCGATGGCATCCCCTGCGAAAATCAGTGGTGTGGTCATTAAATGTGACTTATCAAATACATATGCTCATGATGTGCTCTTGTTATCCGGAACAGGGAAACTGGCCTGAAACCTTGCCGGATGGTGTTCGATGGTGAAATTTGGTCTCAGTTGGCTAAGTGGAAATTGGGTGCTTTACTCTATCTGCTGACTTTATTGTTAATAGATGGCGGTATGCCACTTTTGCCACAGGATGGCCATCATGGTGGATGATATACAGAGGCCGCGAAGTCACTTCTCCGAGCGGGCTCATTATCTGGCTGCGCTGCTGGATTCGCTGGAAGACCAGATATCGGTGATAGACCGGGATGGCGTGATCCATTACACCAATCTCGCCTGGGAGCTGTTTGGTGAACAAAATGGCATGCCCAAGGGATATAACTGGCTCGGAGTCAATTACATGGGGGCTTGTGACGATGAAGCCGAGCCCTCTGGATTGGCTGCCGTGGAGGGGATCCTCCGGGTTATCCGTCATCAGCAGGATAAGTTCTATCTGGAATACCTCTGCCACAGCCCCGACACCCAGCGCTGGTTTATGATGCGAGTAGCGCCGGTACCCGGGCTTGATGCCGAGTATTTTTCCATCGCCCATATCAATATCACCGAGCGCAAGCTGCTGGAGCTGGAAGTTGCCAGCCTTTCCCAACACGATCCCTTGACCGGACTGGCCAATCGGCGGCTGTTCAACAGCTTTTTGCATAACGAGTGGCGGCGCAGCATGCGTGAACACACACCGCTCTCCCTCATCATGCTGGATCTGGATAACTTCAAGGCGTGCAATGACCATCTTGGTCATCAGATGGGGGATGGCTCCCTTCAGCTGGTGGGCCATCTTCTGCAATCCTTCTGCCAGCGTCCGGCGGATCTGCCCTGCCGTTTTGGTGGTGACGAATTTGCCCTGATCCTCGGCAATACCGATCGAGATGCGGCCCAGCGGATTGGAGAGGAGATCCGTCAGGCCATCAACGATCTCGACATCGTGGTGGCAAATAATATTCAGCTTAGCGCCAGCATTGGCATTGCAACCTACACGGCAGAGCAACCGCTGGAGGGAGAAGGGGCGTTGCTGGCCGCGGCCGATGCGGCGCTTTATTGCGCCAAGGGGGCGGGTAAAAACCGTAGTCACTGCGCCAGCTGTTGAGTCGCATTGCCGCTTTTGTCCTGCATGCGCCCCCTTGATGGGGGCGCACTGTTTTTTTGGCTGGTTACGGTGCTAGCCACCAGCGAGCGTTGGTTTCAGCGCGCGGGAGTGGCTGATACCGGCAGGGGATGGCTGGCGATCACCTGCCTGACGAAGTGATCCCGGATGGGGTCGGCAAAGTCCGGATTCCATACCATGCTGACCTCCCACTCGGAGCTGGGACCAGAGAGCGGATAGAGGGTGACATCGGGCCCTGCGATAAAGCTGACGCTGCGTGGCAGGATGGCGTTGCCGATGCCCGCCGCGACCAACGCCACCAGCGTCTGGATATCTTCGGCCTCCTGGACCATGCCGGTCAGCCGATTGGCGCCGAGGAAACCGGCTATCTGCTGGCTGAGCCCGGGGCAGCGGTGGCCCACCATCTGCAACAGGGGTTGACTGGTCAATGCCTGCTGCACGTCGAATGCGGCCGGGTCTGGCTCGGTCATCCGTGTCGGCACCGCCAGCACCAGCCGGTCGATCAGCAGTCTGTGCTCCTGCAACTGCGGCATCTGAGGTCTGCGCATAAAGCCAAGCTGCAACTGGCCGGAGAGCAGCTGCTCCTGCTGGATCGCGGAGGGCATATCCTGCAGATGGATCATCACGTCCGTGACCTGCTGCTTGAAGCTGGCCACCAGCGCAGGGGCCAGCGCGAAACTCGACAGGCCAAACCCAATCTTGAGCCGACCGGCCACGCCACTCGCCACTGCCAGCGCGTGACGTTCAAACTCCCGACCGTGTTTGACCAGTGCGCTTGCCTGAGTGAGCAGCTGGGCGCCGAGCGCCGTCAGCTCGGCACCATGGCGGCCCCGCTTGAACAGGGTGCAGCCCAGCGTCTGCTCCAGCCCCTGGATCTGCTTGGTGAGGGCCGGTTGGGTGATAAAGAGGCGGCTGGCCGCTTCCCGGTAGTTGGCGGTGTCGGCCAGCGTCACAAACGCCTGTAGTTGCCTCAAGTCGAATTTCATTCCAATTGGTTATCCAAGGTGGCGATTTATTGATTATAAATTATCTAATCGCCTTGCTCTAATGGCTCGGCAAGGGGGGAATCGCCCTCCTCTGAACCGGAACAAGGAGTCATATCATGTCTACCCAACGCTACCTCTTTTTGATCAAGGGCACGCTGGTGCTGGCCCAGCCATTGGCGGCCCCGGAGACGGGGGAGCTGCTCGCCAGCCTGTTGCAACAGGGGTTTGTGGTCGGCCCCTTGCAAGTGTGGGCTGGCAGTACCGAGCAGGCGCTCGCTTGTTATGAGCGTGCCGCCCAGCAGCAGGCCTTTGCCGATGCGTTCTCTGGCTCTCTGCCTGAGCTGGCCGGGGTGCCTGTATGAGTGTCTGTATGAGTGCTGGCATGAACACGCTCACCCTGTCGGTATCCGCCCTGCTGCTCGATATGGATGGCACCCTGGTCTGCTCGACCGGCGATGTGGAGCAGGTATGGCGGATCTGGTGTCGTGAGCATCAGCTGGAGCCCGAGCCGGTGCTGGCGATGTGCCACGGCATGCGCTCGCGGGAGGTGATCCGGGCGCTGGCCCTGCAACTGGATGTGGAGCGGGAGGCGGCGCGGCTCGACGAGCTGGAGATGCTGCACACTGGCGGCGATGCCATCGCCGGGGCTGGCGAGTTGCTGCGCCGCTTGCCGCCAGAGCGCTGGGCCATCGTGACCTCCGCCAGTGAGCGGGTTGCCCGTCACCGCCTGCATTGTGCCGGTTTGCCGCTGCCCAACCTGCTGGTGGGGGCCGAAGCTGTGGTCAATGGCAAACCCGATCCCGAGCCCTATCTGCTGGGGGCTGAACGGCTTGGTGTCTCACCCGCTCGTTGTCTGGTGTTCGAGGATGCCCCGGCCGGTATCGAGAGCGCCCTGAACGCAGGCTGCGCCGTGGTACAGGTGGGGGGCGAGGCGCCGCTCAATCCGGCGGTGGTGGCGGTGATCCGCGACTGGCGCGAGGTGAAGGTTGAGTTGGGGGAAGATGACTCCCTGCTGGTGACGCTGCCCGCCTGAGCGATGGAGATAAGGGGTTGTGGCCGCATATGCGCTATGAACCATCGCCATCCGCACTCGATGCCGCAATAAAAACGCCCCCGAACTGCGGGGGCGTTTTGCTATCTGACCGTTATTTGAAAACGCGGAAACGGGTGGCGTCGTCGATAAAGGTCTTGTCGCCGGCCGGTTGCTTGATGCTGCCAAAGGGCATTTGGGCGCGCAGCAGCCAGCTGGCGGGCAGGTTCCACTCCTTGCGTACCGCCTCGTCGATCAGCGGGTTGTAGTGCTGCAGTGATGCTCCGACTTTTTCCTGCGCCAGCGTCGTCCAGACCGCAAACTGGGCGATGCCGGTGGCATGTTCCGACCAGATGGGGAAGTTGTCGGCATAGAGGGCGAACTTTTGCTGCAGATCCTTGATGACGTCGGTGTCTTCGAAGAAAAGCACGGTACCGAAGCCTGCGCGGAAGCAGCCATCTACCTTGGCCTCACTCTGGGCGTAGGCCTCCGGCGGCACAATCTTTTTCAGCTCGGCTTTGACGATATCCCACAGCTTGTGGTGCTGGGCGCCAAACAGGATGACGGCACGGGAGCTCTGGGAGTTGAAGGAGGAGGGGCTGTGCCTGATGGCATCCTGGATCAGGGTCGTCAGCTGCTCCGGCGTGTGGGACACCTGGTCGCCCAGGGCATAGATGGTACGACGTGCTTTGATCTGTTCGATAAACGGACTGCTCATAACATCTCCTTGTTCTGCTTGGCGTTGCAGCCGGTGATGGACGGTTTGTCCAGCGCCTGCCGAATCAGGTATAGACTATAACACCCACGATGCAGAGCGGGGTTAACCCGGGGTAACTAGCGTTTTTCCTGTCAGTTGATATTCGTTTGCGAACCTTAACGTTTCGTTAGTGTTGGAAGTGTCATTTAAGGGGCGCGAAAGTGATATTAATCAATGATTCACTCTCCTTTCTCTCCCACAATCCCCGTATGTTTTCTTGGTTCGGATGTGATGTGAGCCGTTCGTATCTCAATAAACGCTACTATGTGCTGGTCCCCCTCTCGGCATTGATTGGTTTGATGATCCTGATAGTGACGATCATCATGGCTATTGCCAGCTATCTGAGGGATATCGACATGACGGTATCCGGTTTCGGCCACATGGCATCCTCCGTTGAAGCGTCCCTGATCCACGAGATGGTGAAGGTCAATGAGCGGCAACTGGCGGTGCTGGAGGCCTCTCTTGACAAAGAAAAGATCGCTCGCGGCGGGCTGGCCGACTCCCCCATCTGGGCCATTGCGCACAAGATCAAACCAGGCAACCACTACATCTACTTTTACAACCTGAACGCGGATCGTATCGACAGCTACCCGGACTGGCTACCGCCCCCCGGTTATCAGGCGGCGCTGCGCCCCTGGTATCAGGTGACCACCATGCCGGGCGACGAGCTCGTCTGGTTTGGCCCCTACCCTGAATACAATACCAATAAATTGATACTCAGCCTGATTAAACGGGTGCGGGACGATCAGGGGCAACTGCTGGGGCTGCTGATGGTCGACATGTCGTTCGACTCGCTGCAGCAGGCGCTACAGCGGACGGTTGGCGGCAATCAGGCCGCACTCTATCTTACCTTGCGCGACAGCGGCCAGCTGGTGGTGGGCAGCAATATGGATCTGCTGGCAGATCACCCCATCGATCAGCATCAGGGCCAGCAGTGGCTCGGTCTGGATGTGTTGTGTCATGGCACTTTCCTTAAGCGCGAGCTGGCGGACATTGGCTGGGATCTCAATATCTATCTGCCGCCCGTGCTGTTTCGCAACAGCCTCTATGAGGCGCTGCAGATGGTGGTTTTGCCATTGATCTCCCTGTTTGCCATCTGGTGTTGCACGTTGAGTCTGCTGGTGAGGATCTTCCGCCAGGAGCAGGCGCTGGTGTCTGGTTCACTGACCGGTATCGTGCGCAATCTGGAGAGTTCTCCCCCCATCACCAAGGCCAATACCTGGTTTGTGCGACGCAGCCTGAACGAGATCGATCAGGTCAGGGCCAGCTTCCTCAAGGGGCAGGATGCGCTGTTGCGGGACCCTCTGACCGGTATCATGAACCGGCGAGCCTTCGAGCAGCACAAGAGTGCGCTGGAGCTGAGGGGGGAGCGCTTCTGGCTGCTGCTGTTTGATATTGATCACTTCAAAGGACTCAATGACAGTCGGGGTCATGCCTTCGGCGATCAGGTGCTTTGCCGGGTGGCAAATTGCCTTGCTGATGTGCTGGGGGTGAGCACGGTTTACCGGATTGGTGGCGATGAGTTTGCCGCTCTGCTGCAACAGCCACAGGATGAGCTGGCGGAGAAGCTCTATTGTCTGCTGGACGTGGTGCGACATCAACAGTGGCGTGAGCACAAGGGGCAGGTCACCTTGAGTATCGGTGGCGCCTGCCATTCACCCCTTGCCGACCCCATCTTTGAGCGTGCTGATGCAGCCCTGTATCGTAGCAAGGAGGCTGGCCGGGACTGCTGGCATCTGGCGGATGAGGCTGCTGACTGACAGCTTTTGTCCCAGCGCGGCGGGTCTGTGTCGGGACACGACAACCAGATTGTGGGTCACCCTGCCGTAATAGTTTGGCTTTTTGGTGATTTTAATCTTTAAATTCAATCGCTTGATTTTACTCTTCCATTTTTGGCAGTAGCCGTGCGGCCATTGACTGTCGCATCCCTCATTTCTGCTGGCTGGCGAACCCCGTGGCGCTTTGTATAGTGCCGCTGAATATTAATCAGGTTTGACAGGAGTACCCATGGAGATGAATTCGCGTGCTCTTCGCGCACTGGCACTGCTGGGCGCCTTGCTGGCTGGCAGCACGACCGTGTACGCCTCCGAGACCCTCAATACCATTTTGGGTGGCGGCGCAGGTGGTGTGGCGGGCACCATGATCGGCAAGGAGCTGGGGGGTGATACCGGTGCGCTGGTGGGGGCTGCATTGGGCGGTGCAGCTGGTGGTGCGGCGACGGCCAACAAGGGCAACAAGAATGAAGCGGCCCTTGGCGGTGCGGTGGGGGCGCTGGGCGGTGCCGCTATCGGCAAGAGTGTTGGTGGCGATACCGGTCAGCTGATCGGCGCCGGGGTCGGCGGGGCGAGCGGTTCGGCCATCGGTGCCAAGACCGGCGATGGCCACAAGAGCCAGGATCGCTATTACGATGATGACGACGATCATCACCATCACAAGCACCACAAGAAGTACAAAAAGCATAAAAAGCACAGATGGCATGACGACGATTGATGTGTGTGCAGTGAGTGCGGAAGATGCAAAACGGGGCCTGTTGGTCCCGTTTTGCATGGTGTGGTCACTCGATTTTGCGGTGACTCGCTCGTGCGGTTACACCAGCCGGTGCTGACGGCGACCGGCGGCAAAGGCGTTGATGTTGTCGATAAGCTGGTCGGCCAGTCGCTGCATCGACTCCTCGCTGGCCCAGGCCACATGGGGGGTCAGAATGAAGTGGGGGTATTGCAGCGCCTTCATCAAGGGATGGTCGGGGGGCGGGGGTTCGACGCTCGCCACATCGAAACCGGCACCACCGAGGCGACCGTTGGCCAGCGCTTGCAGCAGCGCCTCCTCATCCACCAGCCCGCCACGGCCGACGTTGATCAGCAGGGCGCCCGGTTTCATCAGACCCAGCTCCCGCTCGCCAATGAGGTTGCGGGTGTAGGGGGTGAGCGGGCAGTGCAGGCTGATGACGTCCGAGCTTTGCAGCAACTCGTCGAGGGGCAAGCGATCCTCCTCGTGACTGGCGCCGACCTGGCTCTGGGCGTAACGCACTGTCATCCCCATCCCTTTGGCCCGCTCGCCGAGCGCCTGACCGAGCGTCCCTTTGCCGATTATGCCAAGCTGCTTGCCGTGCAGATCCATGATGTTGTGGTCGAAAAAGCAGAACTGGCCGCTCTGTTGCCAGCGCCCCTCCAGCAGCGACTGGCGCCAGCAGAAGAGGTTGCGCGACAGGGCCAGCATCAGCGCCATGGCGTGCTCCGGCACCGAGGGGCCCGAGTAATTGCGGATATTGCACACCCCGACGTTGGCGGCGCGGCACGCTTCCAGATCCACGTTGTCGCTGCCGGTGGCGGCGAGCGCGATGAGTTTGAGCTCTGGCAGCTGGGCCAGTTCGGCGGCGCCGATCCGTACCTTGTTGATGATAGCGATGCTGGCATCTTTGAGCCGTTCCACCACCTGTTCCGGGGTAGTACTTGGATAGCTCTGCCAGTGGTGGGGGAAGTCGGGGTGATGCAGGGTGATGCCCGCATCCAGGGTATCGCTGTCGAGAAACACAATCTGCTGCATGGGCCTTCCTGCCATTGTTCAGGTTCGAGAGGCCATGATGCCAAAGAGGATGCAGTCAGGGCCAGCCCGCCGCCGTGTCATGGCTGGGCTTTATCCGGCAGATGTGAGCTTGCGCGCTTTATTGTGCCACGCTAGCGGCCGGTTTAGAGCCAGCCCAGATGGTTGAGCCAGCCCTGAATGCGGGTGGGGGTCTCCTCCAGCTCCATCAGGGCGTAGGGGCGATAGTTGAGCTTGTTGCTGCGCCGGCTCTCGCTTTTGCGGGCCTCGGCGGCCAGCAGGGGCCAGCGACCGCCATCCTCCTGATAGAGGTCCAGGGTGGGGATGGCCGCCTGAGCCACCTGTTTGGCCAGGGTCTGGTTGCTCTGCTGATTGGGGAAGAAACCATCGAGCAGCACCAGTGCATCGGGGGCGGGCAACTGTTCGCTAGCGATAAGGTTGGTGGTCCAGGCTGCGCCGGTACCTTGCGCCAGGATCAGCTTGAAGCCCCCCTCCTGCAGCTTGGCATCCGCCAGCTTGCTGATCCGCTCGGCAAACTGCTTGCGAAATGCATCGCTATTTTTCGCTTTTTTCTCGGCGGCTGGGTCCAGTTCGGTCTGCTGGGGGGAGGGGAGCAGCAGCAGGGTATCAAAGCCCAGTCGGCCGAGGGCGCGAGTCAGTTGCCACAGCTGGCCGCTGCGCTGCCAGTCGGGCAGTAAAATGGCGAGCCCCAGATAGTTTTCACTGTCGTGTTTGGCAAACAGCACCGTCTGCTTGTCGATCTGGGTGGCATCGGGTAGCCCTTTCCAGTCGCTGGCTTGCCAATGGTCGAGGGGCATTGGCTCGGCAACGGGGGGGGCGACCTCGCTCGCCTCTGCCCCATGGCCAGCCAGCAAGGTCAATAACAGCAGTGATAAGGATAATCTGGCCATAGTGTGCTCCCCCGGTTATCTGGGTTAGCGGCGGCGGTGGAATTTTCTGAAGGCGGGCGGTGTGATGGCAACTCGGAGGCAATAAAAAAGCGAGCCGGTGGCTCGCTTTTTTGCAATCAATTCAAAGCGGTCAATTAGTTGACGCGACGCTTGAATTCGCCGGTGCGGGTATCGATTTCGATCTTGTCACCGATCTCTACGAAAGCGGCAACAGCCAGCTCGTAGGTAGTGCCTTTCAGACGGGCAGGCTTGGTCACTTTACCGGAGGTGTCGCCACGGGCAGCCGGCTCGGTGTACTCAACTTCGCGCACGATGGTGGTCGGCAGTTCTACGGAGATGGCTTTCTCGTTGTAGAAAGTCACTTCACACAGATCTTCCATGCCGTCTACCAGGTAGTTCAGCACGTCACCCAGGTTGTCTTTCTCTACGTCGTACTGGTTGTACTCGGTGTCCATAAAGACATACAGGGGGTCAGAGAAGTAGGAGTAGGTGCACTCTTTACGTTCCAGCTGAACAACGTCCAGCTTGTCGTCGGCCTTGAAGACGGTCTCGGTAGCGCTGCCGTTCAGCAGGCCCTTCAGCTTCATTTTGACCACGGCGGAGTTACGGCCGGATTTGTTGAATTCAGCCTTCTGAACCACCATCGGCTCGGTGCCGATCATGACTACGTTACCAGCGCGGATTTCCTGTGCGGTTTTCATGTAAAAAATTCCTGTTCGTGAAACGGACGGATAAAAACTGCCAGATTATATACGGCTTTCTAAAAATTTCACCAACCGTGTGACGAGATCCCCATCCCGGAGCAACTTCTGTGACCAGCTTCGCCCATGTTGCTGCCAAATGGCGCTATATCGGGGCCATTGGGCCCAAAGTTCGCCGCAATCTTCGCCACGGTTGAGAGCCAGATTAAAGCAGCGCAGCCATTGAGCACATTCGGCGGGCAGATCGGCAAGATAGTGGTCAAGGAACTGCTCCAGCTTGACCAGATGGGCCTCCTCCTCCTGCTGGTAGATGTGCCAGAGGAAAGGACGAGCCGCCCACTGGGCCCGCACGAAGGAGTCCTCCCCACGCACCAGATTGAGATCGCAGCTCCACAGCAGTCGATCGTAACCGGCCTGATCTGTCATCGGCAGCAGCTTGATGGTGAGGTTGCCCGAGTGGAGCAGATCCCCCGCTTTGGCGGTGGTGATGGTATCTTCAAGGCTCGCGCCGCGCAGCACATCTTGCAGCGAGCGCCCCAGCGGCAGCAGCAGGGTGACGGGCGTGGCACTCTGGCACCAGCTCTCGACCAGACTCTTCAGCGCATCGCTCTCGTAGGTAAAGAGGCTGACCCGCAGCTCGTGCTCTTGTCTGGGCGGCAAACCGAGACTGGCCCAGTAGGCGGTAAGTCCCGCATCATCTTGCTGCCACAGCTCCCGTTCGGTGATGAGGTCGTGCTCGCACAAAAGGCCGCCGGTTTTAGCGGTAAAGCCCGGGAAGAAGAAGTATTTGTTGAGGCTTTTATTGCCAACACGCTGGGGCGAGGCGAGGCCGTGGCAATCCTCGACCCAGCTCTCTGCCGAGAGGTACTCCAGATTGATCCAGCAGGGGGGCTTGGGTTGGCTCGCCATCTGCTCGGCTATCCGTTCAATGAAGGGGGTGGGCAGCTCGCAGGCAAAGGCTTCGATCACCACCCTGGCCGGTGTCATGTCGCTCGGCAGGGTCTCATGCCAGTGCTGGATATAGATCCCATCGACCCACTGGCCATCCTGCGCCGGGTCGAGCCCGGGGCAGATGCGAGAGAAGCTTGCCAGATCGTCTACCCAGAGCCGCACCTGAACCTCATTGCCATGTGCCGCAATATTCCCCTCCCGTTTTAGCTGGCGGGCAAGTCGCCAGGTGACGCCGATGTCACCGAAGTTGTCGACGACGCAACAGAAGATGTCCCAGTCAAACGGGGGCAGGGGAGTTGTCATGGCTCGGGATCCCAGATGCAAAAAAACCGGTGCGCAGGGTAGCACACCGGTTGACAGGCTTCTAACCGTCAGCGCGTGACGGCGGTCTGTGGCAGGTTACTCCTTGCCGTAGACGTTGTTCTCTTGCTCGCGTACCCGGATGAAGGTAGTCCGTTTGGTCAGCTCTTTCAGCTGGCTGGCGCCCACGTAGGTACAGGTGGAGCGCACGCCGCCCAGAATGTCGCGCACGGCGTTCTCGACCGGGCCGCGGTAGGGCAGCAGCACGGTTTTACCCTCAGAGGCACGGTATTCCGCGACGCCGCCGGCGTGCTTGTCCATGGCGCTGGAGGAGCTCATGCCGTAGAACTTCATGAAGGGCTCGCCGTCTACATCGACGATCTCGCCACCGCACTCTTCGTGGGCTGCCAGCATGCCGCCCAGCATGACGAAGTCGGCACCGCCGCCGAAGGCTTTGGCGACGTCGCCCGGGCAGGTACAGCCGCCGTCACCGACGATCTGGCCGCCGAGGCCGTGGGCCGCATCGGCACACTCGATGATGGCGGATAGCTGCGGATAGCCGACACCGGTCTTGACGCGAGTGGTGCAGACCGAGCCCGGGCCGATGCCGACCTTGACGATGTCGGCGCCGGAGAGGATCAGCTCTTCGACCATCTCGCCGGTCACCACGTTGCCCGCCAGAATGACGTGGTTGGGGCAGGCTTCACGAATCTTGCGTACGAACTCAACGAAGTGTTCGGAGTAGCCGTTGGCCACATCGACACAGATGAAGCGCAGCGCTTCGGACATGGCGAGGATTTGGCGGGTCTTGGCGAAATCTTCAGCCGAGGTGCCGGTGGAGACCATCACATGGCCCAGCAGCGCCGGGTCGGTCTCGTTGACGAAAGCTTGCCACTGCTCAAGGTTGTAGTGCTTGTGTACCGCGGTCATCATCTCGAAACCGGCCAGCGTGCGCGCCATGGCGAAGCTGCCGACGGTATCCATGTTGGCGGCGATAACGGGTACGCCTTGCCATTGGGTCTGAGTGTGTTTGAAGGTGAACTGACGGGTCAGGCTTACTTGGGAACGGCTCTTGAGAGTAGAGCGCTTGGGGCGGAACAGGACATCCTTGAAACCGAGCTTCAAGTCTTCTTCGATACGCATTACAAATTCCTTATTGAGCCTTGTTGAAAGTCACTTTTGCAGTGGCAAATTTTCGGCAGGCGCAAAAAAACCGGTGGTTTTCAGGCCCTCCGGTTTACAACAGTGTAGGCAAAAATCCCTTCAGAACAAGACTGATAATTTGTAAATCCTTGTGGTAGCCTTTGGCGTCACAACCTGAGGTTAACCACCAGTTTCATCCAGCACCGTTCGGTGCCTTGCTCTCCTACGATATTCCCGCCCGCTTGGGCCGCCGTTCGGCCACTCTTTGTCGTCTCTCTCCTGACCCGCCAGATATTATCCAAGTAGCTGAAATAAATCGGATTGACCCACAATGGGACTGTGGTAGATCTGGGCGCAGGATTGACAAGGCAGGGCAGTAAAATGGGCAAGATGATGGTGGGGATCACCCTGATGCTGGCACTGTGTGGCAGTGCGCTGGCAGAGACCCCGACCAGCTATGGCTGGATCGAGAAGGGGCTTATTTTGCCTACCGGCGTGGCGGTGAAGATGAAACTCGACACCGGTGCGCTCACCTCTTCCCTCGATGCACGCGCCATCACCAGATTCAAACGGGATGGCAAGCCCTGGGTGCGCTTCATGCTGGTGGTGACCGATGCCGACAGCGGCAAGCTGGTCAAACAGCAGTTCGAGCGGCGGGTCGAGCGCAGCGTGACGGTGCGCGGGGCGGGCGGCATGGAGCAGCGGCCAACGGTGACCATGTCCATCTGTCTGGGGGACAAGGTGTATGAGGAGTGGTTCACCCTGCGGGATCGCAGCAAGATGATCTATCCGGTGCTGCTGGGCCGCCGTCTGCTGGCGGAGCTGGGCCCGGTGGATGCCAGTCGAACCTTTACCGTACAGCCCGCCTGCCGTTAGGGGCAATTTCGGCGTGAATCTAAAAAACGCCGTTTCACAGCTAAATCCCCGCGCCTCTGCCAGAGGTAGCATCTCCACCATACCCTGAAGCGTGCGAGCTCGTTCGCCAGCAAGGGCTTGAGCGTGGAGTGCATCATAGTGAAACCCTATCAACAAATCGTATCTGAATGGCTATTGCTCGCGGGCGAACAGCAGGGCGTAGCCTTGAGTCTGGACAGCGATGGCCACTGCCGTGTGCCATTCGGTCTGGATGGCGAGTGTCTGGTCGAAGTGCCCGATAACGATAATCTGCAGGCATGCTACCTCTATATCCCCTTGCTGCGTCTGCCTGACGATGCGGCCAGTCAGTTGCAGCTGACCCGCTCGGCCCTTGAGCTGAACATGTTTGGTTTGGCCACGGGGGGAAGTCAGATCAGTCTGGACAGTCGCAGCAATCATCTGGTGCTGACCTTTTCCTCTCTCATCGAGATGCTCGATAAAACCCTGTTCATGCAAACCTTGGGTGAATTTCTTGATCTCGGCGTCACCTTGCAGACGCAATTGCAGGCGTTGAACGCCCGGCAGGAGACAGCTGCCATTCCCTCCCCGTTATCTGGCGTCATGATCCCGTGTTAATGGATCGTCATTGGTATTAATCAGGAGTAGAAGATGTCTATTCAAAGCATTGGACAACCCCAGCGTGCTAGCGCTGTGGCCTCTCATGAGCATGGCGAGGTGCAATCCTCATCGCGCCAGCACTCGGTTCATCACAATCTGGCCTCTCACTATACCAGTCTCGGCTTCGGCTCCCGGGTTCAGCCGGGCAAGGTCTTGAATACCTCGCTCAAGTGGTTGACCCTCAGTGCCCCGGCTCGCAAGATTGGCATCGCCATCCAGGGCGGCCATGATTCCCATGCCCAGAGTGCCAAGGGCAAAGCCCGTTACTGGACGGGCGCCATCATCAAAGGGCTGGCCAATATCACCGGTGGTGTCAGCAGCGTGGCCAGCGGTGCGGTGACGGCCGGGGTGGCCGGGGTGAAAAACCTTGGCGAGTCAGCGGCGCGTCTGGTGGCCTCCTCCTCTCTGGGGTTGGCGGGTAGCGTGATGAAGGGGGCCTCCCATCTGCCGCTCGGTATGTCAGAGCGGTTGCAACAGGGCTCACAGCAGGCCTTGAGTGCCGCCAAGGGGATCATCAAACCGGCCTTCGTGGCGAAGGCGCAGCAGGAACCACTGACTGCCGAGGGGGCGAGAGCGGTGATGGATGCGGCCCAGCTGGCGCGGGTCAGCTGCTCCAGCAGTTATCGGGATATGCCGGCAGGCTACAGTCACGCCACGCTGGCAGATATTCCCCCTTCGATATTAGCCCGCCGTGAAGATGGTTCCGGTGGCACCGGGAGTGCCCTGACACTTCATGTCACTCCTGGCAAGAACGAGAATGACCCCTTTATCCTGACAGGTGATGCCTGGTCTGCGCTCAAGGTCGCCGTTTACAAGCGTGGCGATACCATGGTGCTCTCGTTTGTGGGCACTCAGCCTGCCAAACGCCCCGGCACCCTGAAGAGCGATGCTGGCGCGGCCCTTGGCATCAAGGACAGCGCGTTTCAAGATGCCGACCGGCTGGTCAAGGCCTTTGCCCAGCAGTATGGCGGCAAGGTCGAGGTGCTGGGCCACTCATTGGGGGGCGGTCTGGCGCAATATGCCGGCATCAAGCACGGGCTCAAGGTCACGGCGTTCAACAGCATGGGGCTGCATGTTGGGTTGCGGGATCGCCTCGCTCACAAGCTGGGCGATGCCAATGTCACCCACGTCAACACCAGCGGGGATCCGCTGAGCCAGAAGGTGGAGCACGGTGTGTTCGGGCTGGATGCCTCTTCCCAGGTGGGCAAGCGTTATGTGATTGAACACTCTGGCGGGCATCGCATGGAGGCGGTGACGGCAGGTCTGGATGCACTGCTTGCCTGATCTGCCGGGGATGGCGCGGCGACAAGTCGCGTAGCGTCAGCGTGCTAATTATCTATAAACAACGCCTCCCTCTGGAGGCGTTGTCATTTTCGGATCAGGGCTGGGAGTGGGTGTGGGTCGGTAGCCAGACGCTCACCTCCAGCCCCCCTTCCGGTCGGTTGTGGACATCGAGGTCGGCGCCGTGCAACTGGGCGATACGCGAGACGATGGCCATGCCGAGACCCACGCCATCCCCCTGCTGGGGATTGACCCGAAAGAAGCGTTCATACAGCCGGGGCAAGGCGCTGGCGGGAATGCCGGGGCCGTTGTCGCTCACATCCACCCTCACCCGGTTGCCCTCTCGTTGAACCCGCACCCTGATCTCGCCCTCTGGCTGGGTGTAGCGCAGCGCATTGTCGATCAGGTTGCTGAACAGCAGCTCGAGCAGGGTGGCCTGTCC
Source organism: Aeromonas sp. 97A (assembly GCF_051919185.1). Taxonomy (NCBI): domain Bacteria; kingdom Pseudomonadati; phylum Pseudomonadota; class Gammaproteobacteria; order Aeromonadales; family Aeromonadaceae; genus Aeromonas; species Aeromonas sp. 97A. Next base: position 23,430 of record NZ_JBQBFF010000001.1, read on the forward strand.
CATCACCAACAGCGGCAATTCACACTCCAGCGACAGTTGCTGATCCTTCTTGAGAGCGATGGGAGCCAGCGTTGCCAGGGTGCCTTGCAGCAGGTGGCCCACCTCCAGTTCGGTCAGTACCAGTCCCTGCTGGTTGTCGATACGGGCCTGGGTCAGCAGTTGGCGGATCAGCCGATCGCTGCGATCGAGGGCCTGCAGCATCTTGTGCAGGGATTGCTGGCGGCTGGCGTCATCAATGGCCGCAAGGGCATTTTCACTGTGAATGCGCAGCACCGCCAGCGGGGTGCGCAGCTCGTGGGCTGCCTCGTTGGTGAACTGTTTCTCCCGCTCTATGGTCTCCGCCAGCGCCTGCATCAGCCGGTTGATCTCGTTGGTGAGGGGGGTCAGCTCCTGAGCGCTTATCTTGAGGCTGAGGGGGCTCAGGTTGGCTGGGTGACGTTCGCTGATGGCCTGGGCCAGCTGACGAAGGGGGGCCAGCCCGCGGGTGATGAGCCACCAGAGCAGGGCCAGCAGGAAGGGCAGGGTGATCAGCAGCGGCAGCATGGTGAGGGTGGCCATCTTGCTGGCCAGTTCGCTGCGCTCGTCGTCCCGCTCGGCCACCACCAGCCAGGTCTGCTCCTGCTGGTTGTAGAGGGTGAAGGTGCGCCACTGGTGATTATCTTTTTCGACCGTGTCGAAGCCGATGGCCAGGGTGACCAGCGGCTGATCCGGGGCGCTGGGGGCGCGCAGCAGCAAGCCGCCCTTTTCATCGAGCAGCTGGAAGTAGAGATTGCGTTCGAACTCGTGGCCGTAGGGGGTGATCTCCCGATCCTCGCCGGTCAGGTTGAGGCTGGGGTCTTTTTGCCACTCATCGGGATTTTGCGCCTCCCACTCCTGATAGACGGTGCCGTTGGCGGGCAGTTGCCCCTGCTGGGCCATGTAGCGAGCCAGCAGCTGATTGGTGATGCGGGCCGACTGGGCGAGGCGGGCATCAAACAGCTCCTCCATTTCGTGGCTCGCCTCCATGTAGCCGATAAAGGCGCTGATGGTGAGACTCAGGCTCACCAGCGTCAGGATACCGGTGAGCAGAAAGCGGCGAATGGAGCGGGGGCGTTTCATCGTGCGGGTGTCCGGCTTGGCTGTTCGAGCTGGGGAATGATGTAGCCGACCCCGCGAATATTGCGGATGAGGTCGCTGTAGAACTTCTTGCGCAGATGGTGGATATGCACCTCTACCGCGTTGCTCTCGGCCCCTTCATCCCAGCCGTAGAGGCTCTGTTGCAGCTGATCCTTGCTCAACACCCGGCCGCTCTGGCTGATCAGCTCCTGCAGCAACTTGTATTCATGGGGGGTGAGTTTGACCGCCTCCCCCTGATAGGTGACCTGCTGGGATTCGGGATAGATAAGGATATCGCCATACTCCAGCACCGCCTGAGCCTGCCCCTTGCTGCGACGAACCAGGGCGCGCAGGCGGGCGTTGAGCTCCTGCAGGGCGAAGGGCTTGACCATGTAGTCGTCGGAGCCGGCATCAAGGCCGACCACCCGATCGTCCAGCGCATCGCGGGCGGTGAGGATCAGCACCGGCAGCTGGTGTCCTTCACGCCGCAACTTGCGCAGCAGGCTGAGGCCATCGATGTCGGGCAGGTTGAGATCGAGGATCAGGGCGGCGAACTCGTCGCTCTTGAGGGCTGCCAGAGCGGGCAACCCCTGTTGCAGCCAGTCCACCGTATAGCCGCTATGGCGCAGTGCATCCTGCATACCATCCCCCAGCATCACATCATCTTCTACCAGCAGGATCCGCATTCATTTCTCCCTGTTTGTTGGGGGGCGCGATCTGGCTCAGCGCCAGGGCGTGCCGTGGCATAAACAACCCTGCCAACCAGTATGCAAGCTGGTGGGCAGAGTTTAAATAGTTCTTTGATCCATCAGGATTTTATAGCTTGGCCAGCCGATCACGGATCTCCATTCTGCGCCCTTCGTCGGCCACTTCGCGGCCCGGGCGGGCCGGGGCGGCCAGCGCCTTGTCGAGATAGGTTTTGGCCTCGGCCTTGCGACCCTGATCCAGCAGGAAGTCGCCATAGAAGAAGTTGGGGTCGATGCCATCCGGATTGATGGCCAGCGCCTGCTTGAGCAGCTGCTCTGCCTTTTCGTCATCGCCAAAGCCGACCGGCCAGCCGGGCACCTGATAGTAGAGGGAGCCCAGACTGGTGTAGGCAGAGCCGTCCAGCGCCTTGGGATCCTGCTTGAGCGCCAGCTCCAGCTTGGCTTTGGCCTCTTTCACCAGACCCAGTGCCCCCAGCCCCCCTTTGGCCCCCGCCCAGGTGCTCTTGACGATGGCCGACCAGATGAGCAGATCGGCGCGAAAGGGTTCCTTGGCGCTGGCCGCTTCGGCCTGGGTGCTCAAGGTTTCGAGGCAGCTCTCTTTCGCCTTGCCGCTCTGTTGATACTGGCAGACGGCCCACTGTTGCTGGATGGGGACGAGGGCATCATTCGCGGCCATGACTGAGGTGGATCCCAGCAGGATGGCGATGGCACAAGAGGTCACTGATTGACGGAAAAAGTTCATATTAATGCTCCTTCTTGGTCGGGATCGGGCGGGACAAGTCTGGTTGTGGCGCACTATTTGCGCCGGCATCAGCCATCCCTGGCTGAAGATGACGGGCATAACGTTTGATGATCGGCAGCTGTCTGGTCAGCGCCTTGTCGACGATGCCGGGCAGCAGGGCATTGAGCCGCACGAACAGTTTTTCCGGCCAGCCGAGCCAGCTGCGGCGGGTTTCGTTGCACAGGGCGATGACCGCCTCTTCGGCCACCTCCTGCGGGCTGTCGGTCTGAGTGCCGAGCGCTGCATTCATCTCGTAAGCGGCCTCGGAGTTGAGCTTGGTGCGGGTGGCGCGGGGGGCAAAATGCAGCACTTTGATGCCGCTGCCCTCCAGCTCCCGTCCCAGCGCTTCGCTAAAGCCGCGCAGGGCAAATTTGCTGGCGCAGTAGACGCTGTAACCGGGGTAGCCGATGCTGCCCAGGCTCGACCCCATGTTCATGATGATCCCCGGCTTGCGCATGGTTGGCAGCAGGGCACGGGTGAGCTGGATGGGCGCCTCGATATTGAGCAGCAGTTGGCGCTCCACCTGCTCAAAGCTCTGATCTTCCAGCCAGGCAAACTGGTTGCAGCCAGCGTTGTTGATCAGGATGTCGATCCCGTCCTCCAGCGCAGGGTGTTGCAACAGCTTGGCCCGCTCCTGCGCAGAGCCGAGGTCGGCGAGCACCACCTGATGGCGCTCGGGGTGGGGCAGTGACTTGCACAGCCGCTCCAGTGCCGGGCCGCGACGACCGTGCAACAGCAGGTGTGCCCCCTGGGCCGCCAGCTCCTGCGCCAGCTCTTCACCTATGCCACCGCTGGCGCCGGTGAGCAGCACGAGTTTCCCTTCAAGGTTCATGGTATGGATTCCCTTTTTGCTGTCTGCTGCCGACTTACGGTGTGGCGGTGAGGTTGTAGAGCATCTCGCCATAGAGGCGATAAACCACCTTGGCCCCGTGGATGATGGCGGCCTGATCCGCCGGACTCTCGACCCGATCCATCAGGGATTCAAAGAACTTGAGGTGCTCCTGATCCAGGGCGCCGTGGGAGCTCAGGTAACTCATCGCCTGGGGTGGCAGGCCGAGGCCCTTTTTCAGCTGGTCGGCGACGGTGAGGGCGATGGCGACGCTGGTGCCTTCCAGTACCTGCACCATGCCGAAGAAGCCCATGGGGTTGCCGCGCTGGATCTGGTCGTAGAGGAAGGCGACCATCAGCTCGATGGGCAGCCCGGGCTGGCCGTGGCGCACTGCCTCGGCATCACCGCCACAGGCGCGGATATCGCTTAAGATCCACTCCTGATGGCCATACTCCTCGTCGATGTACTCGGCAATGGCGCCACGCACCCACTCGTACTCCTGACCCAGCTTGCCGCCGGTGGCCATCAGCAGCGGAACTGTGTGGCGCACGTGGTAGTAAGCCTGCGCCAGAAAGGCGAGATAGGTGTCACGGCTGATATCGCCACGGCGACAGGCTTCGATAATGGGGGCGTTGAACAGATGCTCACGCTCCTGAGCTGTGGCTTGTTGCAGAGTCTGGTAGAAGCTCATGACGATTCTCCTGTAAGGCATTGGCTGATTTGCCGGGAAAAGTGTTGGTAAATCTCGTTGCGACGGGGGCGCCCGTTGGCGGTCAGCAGCCCGGGATGTTGATCCAGCGCCACCGGCAACCAGTGGTGCAGCCGGGCATAATCGGGCAGCCGCTGGTTCAGACCTGCGATCTGGCGTGGCAGATCCGCCTCTTTCCCCGGCAGGGGCTGGATCAGCGCCACGTTGGCAGGCTGACCATCGCCAAACACCACGATGCGGGCGATGGCGGGGCAGAGCTGGGCCTCGGCTTCCACCCACTCCGGTGAGAAGTTGCGGCCAAAAGCAGTGATCTGGACATTCTTCTTGCGCCCGGTGATATGGAGGTAGCCCTCATTATCGAGATGACCCAGATCGCCGGTGGCGATCTGTTCGGGAGTCGGTTCGTTGCTGCCGAGATAACCCAGCATGGCACTGCCGCTCACCATAATTTCGCCGTCGCTGGCGATGGTGACCTGACAGTGGGGCAGGGGGCGGCCGACGCTGCCGGGCTTGTCAGCATCCGGGCTGTTCAGCGCCACCACGGAGCCACACTCCGAGAGGCCATATCCCTCATACACCGGCAGGCCGAGCTGGCGGGCATGTTTGATCAGGTCGGGGGCCACCTTGCCGCCACCGACGGCAATAAAGCGCAGGCTCTTGAGCTGTTGGGCCAGCGTCGGTGTGCTGGTGCAGAGCGCCAGCAGCAGGCGCAGCAGTTCGGGCACCAGCACCAGACTGTGGGTCGACCAGCGCAGCAGGGCTTCCCCCAGCATGGCCGCATTGAGCGAACTGGAGCCGGTGAAACCGAGCTCCCCGAGGGACGGAATGCGGCTGCAAGCGCCGGTCAGCAGCGGCACGTAGAGGCCGGTGATGTTTTCAAGCAGGGTGGCCAGCGGCAGCAGGGTGAGGTGTTTTTCCACCTTGGCTGACGCGACTCGCTCGGCCAGCGCATGGCTCACCGCCATCATCTGGGTCAGTGACAGGCAGACACCCTTGGGCTGGCCCGTGGTACCGGAGGTGTAGGTGATCTTGGCAGTGCCCTTGGGCAGCGCTGGTCGATTGGCCGGGATATAGCGCCAGAGCGGCAGCTCGCCGGTGATCAGCGAGAGCGGCTCGGCGGCATGCCACCCCTGATGATATGGGCCCACCAGCGCATCGGCGCCGCTGCTCTTCAGAAGCCAATCTTGCTGCTCAAGGCTGAAGAAGTGGGGCACCGGGATGACAACGATACCGGCGCGGGAGCAGGCGAGATCCAGCAGCGCCCAGGGCAGGCCGTTGTCCAGTTGCAGAGCCAGACGGCTGATGTCGAGCTGTTGCAGCTGGCTGGCCAGACGCTGGATCTGTTGCCACAGGGTCTGGTAATCGAGACGCTGCTGGCCGCTCAGTAGCGCAGGGGATTGCGGATTCTCGCGGGCATGTTTGGCGATGGCGTCGAACAGGCTCATTGGGCGCACCTTTTTTGATGGGTCTGGTTATCACTGCACTTGCCTGCATCCTCAAACAGGGTCGGCATGGGGGCCAGCAGATTGAGCAGCAGGCTGCGCTGGGCCAGCACCTCGCGCCCCTGATTGATGTCACCCACCATCACCTTGGGTTGGCAGCGGTAGTACTCACCCCAGGCGTCGGCGTCGGCTCCCACCTGATGGGCCTGGGCGGGGGCCAGCTCCACCGGATTGAGTTGCAGGCGGGCAAAGCTGTTGCGCAGCTTGGCAGTGCCGGTAAAGACCACGTAGTCGAGGGCGTTTTCACACAGCAGACGACACAGGGCTGCGAACATCAGTCGGGCATTGCCCGGCTCGCTGCAGGCCAGATTGCCCACTTCGATAATGCGATTGCGTGCCGGATAGACCCCGAGGCGGGTATTGATGGCGGCCTCGATGGGTTGCTCCAGATACTGTTCCAGATAGAGAGGCCCCTCACTGGCATGATTGAGACCACAGGCACCGACCAGCGTCCCGTCCGCCCGATATAGCCCCAGCAGACAGGGGAGGAAATGGGGGATGCGGGCGTTGAACTCGAGGGTGTAGGCGGCCTGGATATAGGTTTGCAGCGCCATGACCTGCTGCGGGGACTTGGCTAGCAGCAATCGGTAGGGGGCCTGGATCTCGATGGTCATGGGTGACTCCTTCTCTTGCGATGGTTTGAGAGTAAAAGGGCAAACTTAAGAAACCCTTAAGGAGCAAAAAAAGTTGTCAGCGAGCCAGCGGGCAGGCAATCTGCGCCGCTGTTATCCAACAGGAAGCCCCCAAGAGGAACCGCCATGTCATCCACCGTCAGCTGCCCCCTGTGTGCCAGCCATCGCAGTTATCCCCTGCCGGTGGCGGGCAAACGCTATCATCGCTGCCTCGCGTGCGAGCTGGTCTGGCTGGATGAGGCGGATCATCTGGATGAGGCGGCGGAGAAGGCGGTCTATGACGGTCACGACAATCGGGTGGATGATCCCCGTTATCGCACTTTTTTGATGCGGGCTTTTGGCGAAGTGCTGGCGCGGGTGCCGCTACCTGCCAGTGGTCTCGATTTTGGCTGTGGCCCGGGCCCGGCGCTGGTGGCGATGGGGCGTGAGGCGGGTTACCAGATGGCGGGGTATGACAAGTTCTACGCCGATTTTCCCGAGTTGCTGACGCGTCAGTATGACTTCATCACCAGTACCGAGGTGATCGAGCATATCGCCGAGCCGCGCGCCGTGTTGGATCGGTTGTGGGCCTGCCTCAAGCCCGGTGGCCTGCTGGTGCTGCAAACCCAGCGGGTGCTCGGTGACGAGCGGTTTAAAAACTGGCGCTATCGCCACGACCCGACCCACATTGTCTTCTTTGCCGAGGCATCGTTTCAGGTGCTGGCCGCAAGCTGGCAGGCCGAACTCAGCTTCCCCCACGCAGATGTGGCGGTATTGCAGAAAGGCACGCCCTGAGGCGTGCCTTCGTCTGTTACTCGTCGGGTTCGCCCGACGCTACTCCTTGTAGCCCTTGTCCTGCCACTGGTAGTACATCAGGGCAGATTTGACGCCGATTGACTTGAACGGCTCTGGCGGCAGCCACATTGGCAGCGTCTGCTCTGCGTGGTTGAACCAGGGATGCTCCTTGCCCTGATAGAGGCTGGCCACGATGTCGCCAAACAGGAAGGAGAGGTTGATGCCGTGGCCGTTGTAGCCGAGGGCGTAGTAGATGTTCTTGTGCTCCCCCATTACCCCCACCGCTTCGGTGCTGTCGCCGGTCATGCCGAGCACCCCGTCCCACACCTGTTCAAACTTGATCCCCTTGAGGGCCGGATAGAGGGTCACCAGCTCGGTCATCATCATCTCGCTGACCCGGTTAAGATCGCCCTTGTAGTTGAGGCCGTCGTTGAAGACGTACTCGGCATTGCCGCCGCCGATGACGATGCGGTTATCCGGGGTCAACACCAGATGGAACAAGATGTTGCGGGTGTCGTAGTAGGGCACCCGGCTCTGCCACTGGATGGCGGCCAGCTGTTTTTTGGTGAGCGGCTCGGTCACGGCGCTCTGGGCGTGCACCGGAAAGACTCGCCCGCTGAAGTAGCCAAGTTTTGAGGTATAGCCGTTGGTCGCCAGCACTATGCTGTCGGCGGCCACCTTGTACTTGTCGGCCACATTGAGCTCGATCTGCTTGCCCTCCTTGATCCCCATTACCGGGCTCTGCTCGTAGATGGTGACGCCCGCCTGCTCCACCGCCTTGCGCAGGGCATTGACCAGTTTCATGGCGTGTACCTGACCGCCATTGGGGTCGTAGACCGCCCCCACGTAGCGATCGGTGCCGAGTTTTTCCTCTGTGGTATCGGCGTTCCAGTACTGGAGCGGGATGCCGAGGCGATTGGCGGTTTTCACATAGTCGCGGTACTCGGCGATATCCTCCTCATCGAGGATTGCCTCTACATAGCCATCGAGCTTGAGGTTGGCCTCGACGCCGGTTGAGGCGACCAGCGCCTGCAGCTTGTGCATGCTGGCGACGGTGAGATCGTAGTGGCGCTTGCTCGCTTCCCCCTCTTCGTAGAGGTCCATCACCTCGGAGCCCGGCAACACCATGCCGCCGTTGCGGCCCGAGGCGCCGCTGCCCACCTGTTTGGCCTCGAAGATAGCGATCTTGAGCGACGGATTGGCCTTGGCCAGATGCCAGGCGCTGGAGAGGCCGCTGTAGCCACCACCTATGATGGCGATATCCACCTTCATGTCTTGTGCCAGCGGAGCGCTCTCCTCTGCGGGTTTCTCCTTGAACCAGTAGCTGGTGTTGGGCTCAAAGTCGCTCATCTTGGGGCCGCAGGCGGCAAGGAAAAAACAGCTGATGCACATGGTCAACGCTCGTTGGCAAAGGGTGGTCGGATTCATCTTCTACTCCGGTTACAGATACAAAATATCAAATCATTTCATCGGGTTGGGTGGTGTTGACTCGGCGGCCTATGTCTCTCAGCCGGGCCAGCTGATCGGCAAGACCGGGCCCCTCATCCAGGCTGGTGACAAAGTTCCAGAGGTAGGTCATCACAGCATAGACATGGCCTGCGGAGACCTGGGGTTGGGCCATCAGCATGGTGATGGCCAGCAGGAACAGCAGGGAGGCGCTGATGCCGACCGCCAGAAAGGCGAGTGCCTCCCGATCCGAAATCCGGATGCGGAGCCAGGCCAGCGCGCGGTAGTGGCGGGCGAGGCTGGTTGACTGGGCATGAGTGACCAGTTTGACCTCGTGTTCCAGCCGATCGTTGAGCCGCTCGTGCAGCAGCTGGTTCTTGCGCGAAAAGTCGGGCAGCAGCAGGCCGAACAGCAGCAATATCCCCATGCAGGCGATGCCGACCCAGAACTCGATCACCATCAGCATCACGGCCGCCCCGACGATGGAGATCAGGCTGGTGGCCAGGATCGGGATATGTTTCTCGAAAAAGTCGACAAACTCCCGCGCCAGGGTGACCCGCGCCACTATGGTGGATTACCCCTCCTGCTGCTGGCGCTGGGTCAGGATCACCGGCACCGCCAGTGCCGCATAGATATGGGTAAAGGTGCGGGTATCTACCGCCCGGCGCAGGGCGCCGATGAGCCAGAACAGCAGCACGATCAGGGCGTAGCTTGAAGCCTGCCACCACTGACCCTTGACGATGGCGTCGATGGCAAAGCCGGCGAACATGGGATAGACCACCAGCAGGATGTTTTCGAGGGCCACCAGCGAGAAGGTGCCCGCCAGCTTGAGGGGATTGGCCCGTGCAATCGCCCCCAGCGAACGACCGGCCGAGTGTGGCAACGGCGTGGCCTGCTCGTCGCAACTGGCTGCCGAAGTGGTTGGTGTTGTCATGGGTTATCTCCTAAGATGTCGGAAACGCTTAGTTTGAGCGAATGCTCAAAGTTTGTTTGAGCGACTGCTCAAAGTCAAGCAGATCGATTGATATCGCAGGAGGTCAGATGGCACGCCCATCAGCAGAACAGCGCAAAGAGATGATCATCGAGGCCGTACTGGCCCTGTTTCGAGAGAAGGGGATGGCGGCATCGTCAACCCGTGATATTGCCGAGCGCACCGGTCTGGCGCGCAGTCACGTCTACCACTACTTCAAGGATTGGAAGGAGCTCTGCCTCTGCGCCGTGGAGCGTTTCACCTATCAGGAGATCGCCGAGCAGCGGGAGTGGCTGTTGCCGCTGCCGGCCCGCGAAGCGTTGCCGCTCTTTGTGCGGGACAACCTGCCGACCAGTCAGGATGCCTCCTGGGCCATCTATCTGGATGCCTGGAACGAGTCGCTGCGCGACCCGGTATTTGCCGAGAGCTACCGCAAAATCATTCTGGCCTGGCGCGAGGTGCTGGAGCCGATCCTGCAAAAGGGGATCGACAGCGGCGAGTTTGTGGCGGGCGATGCCCGGCGACTGGCGCGCCAGATCACCTCGCTCATCAACGGCTATGCCGATGACCTTATTCTGGAGCCGACCCCCGAGACGGTAGAGGCCACTTATCAAGAGATCATGCTGGTGGTCAATCAGCTGGTCTTGCCCCCGGTCCATTCATAGCGGCGCTGGCACACAGGGAGGGGAGGCATACCAGCGTGGTACCTCCCCCGTTTTTGTTGGCCATCCGCCGGGCGTGCGATGGTCAGATACCAGGGAGCGGTTGTTGATGTCGATTACCCATTTGTCACTGCAAGATGCCCGTCATCTGCAACTGGCGGCGCAGGGGCTGCTTGCCCCCCGTCGCAGCAAGGCGACCCCGGCCGATCTGCTGGCCACCATTCGCCGCATGGCGCTGCTGCAGATCGATACCATCTCGGTGGTGGCGCGCAGCCCCTATCTGGTGCTCTTTAGCCGGCTTGGCCAGTATGAACCGCGTTGGCTGGAGCAACTGCTGGCTGACGGCGAGATCTTCGAATATTGGGCTCACGAGGCCTGTTTTGTGCCCCGCGAGGATTACCGGCTATTGCGCCACCGGATGCTCGACCCCGCCGCCATGGGCTGGAAGTTTTCGGCCAACTGGCTCGCTACCCATCAGCAGGAGATCGACCTGCTTATCGAACGCATTCGCCAGCACGGCCCGGTGCGGGCGGCTGACTTTGAACGCACAACTGGCAAGGGCAATGGCTGGTGGGACTGGAAGCCGGAGAAGCGCCATCTGGAGGTGTTGTTTACCAGCGGTCAGCTGATGGTACGGGAGCGGCGCAACTTTCAGCGGGTCTATGATCTCGCCGAACGGGTGCTCCCCGAGTGGAGCGACCAGCGGGATCTGCCAAGCGTCGAGCAGGCCCAACGGGATATGGTGCGCGCCAGCTGCCGGGCGCTGGGGCTGGTCAAAACTGGCTGGGTTGCGGACTACTACCGGCTGCGGCGCGGCAAATATGACGCCCTGCTCCATCAGCTGGCGGACGAGGGGGAACTGCTGCCGGTACGAGTGGAGGGATGGCAGCACGGTGCTTTTGTGCACGCCTCGCTGGCCGATGAGCTGGCAAGGGCGCAGGCGGGCACCCTCAAGGCAACCCATACCACCGCCTTGTCGCCTTTCGACCCGCTGGTGTGGGATCGCAAACGGGCCAGTGAACTGTTCAACTTTGACTATCGCATCGAGTGCTATACCCCGGCGCCGAAGCGTCAGTACGGTTACTTCGTGTTGCCCTTGCTCCATCGCGGCAAGCTGGTGGGCAGGATGGATGCCAAGGCCCATCGTCAGCAGGGGATCTTCGAGATCAAGAGCCTCTATCTGGAAGCCGGGGTGAGAGTGACCCGCACGCTTGCACAGGATCTGGCGAAAGCCCTGCAAAAGCTGGCTGACTGGCACCAGACCCCGCAGCTTCGTTATGGTGCCATTCCGGCCAATTTGCTGACGTTGTGGCATGAAAGCCCCCCTGCAAAGTGAGCTCTATCCCTTCTGGGCTAAGCTGCAAGAGGGATACACAGTCCGGGAGCGGGAGATGAGACGAGCGGCAACATGGTGGGCGGGATTGGCGATGGCCATCTTGTCCCCCGCGCTATGGGGGCAAGAGCCGCAGTGAAGATCTGTCTGGGGGAGGGCAACGAGTGGGCCCCCTTTACCTACTGGGAGCGCAAGGACGGGGTGCCCGATACCAGCCGCCTGACCGGTTCGGCGACAACGCTGGTGCTCGATGCCCTGCAACAGAGCGGGCTCTCGCACCAGATCCGCTATCTGCCCTGGGCGCGGGTCCAGCAGGAGCTGGCGGATTATCGCCAGAATGGTCTGTGCGAGCTGACCTGGGATGCCAGCTACAAGCCGGAGCGGGCCGAGTTTGCCTTCTACAGCGTTCCCCTCTACTACACCCACCTCGGTTTCTTCTATCTCAAGCGCCGCTACCCCGAACCGCCGGATCTGCAGACGGTCAATCGTTCCCGGGTGTGCGGGGTGATTGGCTACAACTACACACCCTACGGGCTTGCGCAGGAGCCACGCCGGGTCAAGCAGTTGCAGCAGGCGCTCGATATGCTGGAGCGGGATCGCTGCGACTTTCTGCCGAGCGAAATCGAACCTCTGGTGGCAGGCATCAGCCTTGGCATCTACCGCAGCGAGAGCGGGTTGCTCAATCTCGCCCTGCCCAGCCGCAAGGGATTTTATCTGCTGGTGAGCAAGGGTTCCCCCCGCGGCCACCAGCTGGTGAACATCCTCAATCAGTCGCTGGTGGCATTTCAGGAAGGGGGGCATACGGATGAGGTGATGCGCCGCTTCTTGCCACCGATGGAGTAATAGCGAAGGGGTGCTGTCATTCTGGGGAGCAGATAAACAGAGGGCCAGCCGGTGCAAACCGGCCGGCCCTTTTCTACGTGAGAGGCTCTCAAGCTGCCAGACGGGTCAGCACCTTCACCAGCAGCTCGATGCGCGGGGCAATGCTGGCCAGATCCAGATACTCCTCGTCACTGTGGAAACCGGCGCCGATGGGGCCCAGACCATCCAGAGTGGGGATGCCGAGGGCGGCGGTCAGGTTGGCATCGGAGCCGCCACCCACCTCCTGCCAGCTGATCGGCAGTCCCAGTTCGGCGCCACACTCTTCCACCAGCAGCATCAGTCCCTGGGTGCCCTCTGACGGCACCATGGCCGGTTTGTGGGCCTCGCGGGTCAGCTGGATGGTGACACCGTCCAGATGCGGCCGCTCGGCCAGGGTCAGCAGATGATCGTCGATCTGGTGGTACTCCTGATTGTCCCAGAAACGGACATCCACCACGGCGCTCGCATGTGCCGGCACTATGTTGGCGCCATTGCCCCCCTCGACAATGCCGATGTTGAGGGTGGTGCCGCTCTCGAAGTTGGTCAGGGCGTTGATAGCCAGGATCCAGTGGCCCAGCTCGGTGATGGCGCTGCGCCCCTTCTGCGGTTCGTTGCCCGCGTGAGCCGCCTTGCCGGTGAAGTCGATGCGATAACGGGCCATCCCCTTGCGCGCCTTGACCAGCGAGCCATCGGCTCGGGCTGCTTCGGCCACCAGCACCTGTTTTGCCTGTTTGGCCACCGTTGCCAGCCAGTCGCTGGAGTGCAGGGAGCCGATCTCCTCATCCGGGTTCATGCAGACGCAGATGCTCAGGCGATCGCGCACCTCGCGGGGCAGTGCACGCAGGGCATAGACGATGTTGAGCAGGCCGGATTTCATGTCGGAGACACCGGGACCGTAAGCGCGCTCACCATCGATGCTCATCGGGCGGGCGGCGGCGGTACCGAGGGGGAAGACGGTATCCATATGGCCGATCAGCATTACATCGATCTGCGCCGCATCAGGCTGGTTGCGGATCTCCAGTCCCACCCCGGCGGCACCACAGTCGACCCGTTTGATCTGCCAGCCGCCCATCGCCTCATATTTGGCGGCCATCAGGTCGGCCACTGCCGCAATGCCCGGTTGGTGCAGGGATCCGCAATCCAGATTGATCAGCGGGGCCAGTTCGGTCAGGTATTGATCCAGAGAAAAAGTCATTGCTTGCTCCACTATCAGGTTCGGGTCAGAGAAGGATGTTCATCACCAACATGGCGCCGAAGGCGTTGAGTACCGAGATGGCGACCATGATGGGGATGTAACGCCCTTCGGTGCCGATGCAGCCGAGAATGCGGCCCATGTACTGCACCTGGGAGCCCATCAGGTAGATGGCTGGCGCCAGAATGGCGATGTGAGTGCCGTTGAGGATCCCCTGATCGAACAGGGTAATGACCACGCCGACCGCGCCACCCATCGACATCCAGGCGCCGATCAGCACGGCTGCCGCCTCACCGGGCAACCCGAAGATGGCCATGACAGGGGAGAAGATGGCGCCCATGGCATCCAGCGCACCGGTGATCTGCAGCGCCTTGATGATGACGAAGGCCATCAGTACGTTGGGTACGGTGGAGGTGGTGGCGATGACCCAGCCCTTCTTGGCCCCTTCGACGAAGATATCGGTGACGATGGGTTTCTTGATGTTGGCCTGGCTCATTTGGCTTGCTCCTGAGTGTTGAGAGTCTGCTGGGTGTTGTTATCGGTCTGTTTGCCTTCGCTCATATTGAGGTAGACCCGGAACAGGTTGGCCCCGACAAATTTGAAGGCGAACATCACGATGACAGCCAGACCGATGGAGGAGCTGACCGCCGGGCTGCCATCTGCCAGCGTCAGGGTGAACAGCACGGCGCCGGAGGAGAAGAAGTTGACAATGGTGGCGCCAGCGGAGAACTGGAACATGGTGAACACGTCGGTTTCACGCTTGGTGATGAGCCCTTCATCCTTGAGCTGACGAGTCATGGCGGCACCGGCATCGGTACTCTGCAGGGAGGCGATCAGCGCCAGACCTGTGTTGCCCGGGATCCCCATCAGCGGGCGCAGCAGCGGGGTCAGTAACTTGCGGGCCGCTTCCAGCGCGCCGTAGTGTTCCAGCACATTGATCATGCCGAGGGCGAACATCACGGTGGGGATCAGGGTCAGGGCGAACAGAAAGCCGTCTCTCGCCCCGTTGCCCCCCTTGCCGCGCATGTCGGTCATGGCGGTCTTGATGCCGTCACCATTCTCGCTGACGCTCTGGATCATGGTACCGAACGAACCGTTCAGCGTGGTGAAATCGAATACCCCGTACCACTCGCCGGATTGCAACAGTCCGGAGAAGAAGACCACGGCGAAGGCCAGTGCCAGGTAACTGCCTATGCTCACCGAGCGTGTTTTGTCTGTCATTAGCTAGCTCCATATGAATAATTATTTAATCTGAATAATTATAATTGATATGGATGTCACTAAATTGATGGTGGTCAAAATGGTTTGCTACAAATGACGAATGTATTGGGGTTATGTGACTGTGATCGCCATATGATTGGACGATAATCTGGTTTTTATCGAATTGTTTGAGTGAATAAAAAGCAGGGGCGGGATAGCGGGACAAAAAAAACCGGGCACGAGGCCCGGTTTGGTCAATCAGTCAGATGTGATTACTGGAGTACCAGCACCATCAGCAGGCCGACACTAATGGCAGATACCAGGAAGGCAAAGCCATAGAACACATAGTGGTGCAGCTTGGTGGTGTGGATCCCCAGATCGTGCAGACCGTGGTAGATACGGTGCATGCCGTGCCAGACTGGCAGGGCGATGATCACCAGCAGGATGCAGGCACCCCACCAGGAGCTGGCGAACGCGTGCACGCGGTCATAGCTCATGGTTTCCACGTCCATGATGCCCATGGGCACCAGCAGACCGGTGATGAGGACAATGACCGGCAGCAGCATGGCAACGACCATGCCCCCCGCACCAAACAGACCCCAGTAAATTGGTTCGTCAGAACGTCTCATTGTTTTCTCCTCAGGCCACGATGATCAGGACAAGCAGGGACACCACCGCCAGCGCCACATACTGGGCGAGAACGATCGGCTTCTCCGGTACCAGGTCTTCACCACGGAAGATACGCATGGCTTTCGGCGCCAGGGCGAACCAGGTTTTGGCATGGAACAGGCACGCCGCCAGAGCGACGACATGGAACAGGATGGCGATCGGGCTTTGCAGGGATTCCAGCCAGCCGTTGAACGCTTCCTGACCCTGAACCAGGCGCATCAGGCCCCACATCAGCACAACGGCGTAGATGGAGACGAAGATACTGGTGCCTTCACGGATCATGTAACCGGTGTAGAAGGCGTTCTTCAGCCACCAGTCTTTCTTCATTTCGCGGACGTAAGGTTTACGTTTGCTATCAGTGTTGTTCATGGTCTCAATCCTGCTCTCAATCTGGCTTGAACATGGCGATCATGTAGTCCTTGGCGCTTTCGACCTTGCCAAGCTGGATGGCCGCCGCCGGATCGACGCCCTTCGGGCACACTTCGGAGCAGTAGCCCACGAAGGTACAGCCCCAGACGCCTTCGTCCTGGCTGATGATGCGCATACGCTCTTTGGCGCCGGCATCACGGTTGTCGACGTTGTAGCGATAGGCCAGAGCCAGTGCCGCCGGACCGGTGAACTTCTTGTTGATGCCGTACTGCGGGCAGGCTGCGTAGCAGAGACCACAGTTGATGCACTGGGAGAACTGCTTGTACTGCGCCATCTGGGCCGGAGTCTGGATGTACTCGCCATCACACAGGCTGCGCGGCTCGCTCGGGATGATGTACGGCTTGATGCTCTCCAGCTTCTCGATGAAGTCGGACATGTCGACCACCAGATCGCGCTCGATCGGGAAGTTGTTGAGCGGCTCGACGGTCATCTTGCCCGGCAGATAGTCGCGCAGGAACGCCTTGCAACCCAGCTTGGGCACACCGTTGACCATCATGCCGCAAGAGCCGCAGATCGCCATCCGGCAGGACCAGCGGAAGCTCAGGGTAGAGTCCAGGTGATCCTTGATGTACTGCAGGGCGTCCAGCAGAGACATCTCTCTCTGGTATGGCACCTGGAAGGTTTGCATCCAGGGCTCGTTATCCTGTTCCGGACGGTAGCGCAGGATCTCAATTTCAATCATCTCAGCCATTCTTCTTAGCCTCGTCTTGTTTCTCACCCTCGGAGCCGTACACGCGTTTTGCCGGCTGGGACTTAGTGATCTTCACATCGGAGTAATCGATGGAGGGCGTTTCGCCATTTTTGTAGAACGAGAGCGTGTGCTTGAGGAAGTTCACGTCATCGCGCTCTTCGTAACCATCCAGACGCTGGTGGGAACCGCGGGACTCTTTACGATTGATGGCGGAGTGCGCCATGGCTTCAGCCACGTCCAGCATGTAGCCCAGTTCGATGGCGTACAGCAGATCGGTGTTGAAGACAGAGGACTTGTCGTTGATCTTGACCTTCTTGTAACGGGCTTTCAGCTCGTTGATCTTGTCGATGGTGCCCTGCATCAGCTCTTCGGTACGGTAGATACCGACACCGGCTTCCATGGACATGCCCAGCTCGTTGCGGATATCGGCCGGGTTTTCGGTACCGTCTACGTCCATCAGGGAGAGGTGCTGCTTGATGAGCGCCTCGGCCTTGGCGGCCAGGGCTTCGGTGTTGCCATGCTTCTGAGTCTTGGCAAATTCACCTGCCTGCTCACCGGCCAGCTTGCCGAATACCACGATCTCGGACAGGGAGTTGGAACCCAGACGGTTGGCACCGTGCAGACCGACGGAGGCACATTCGCCCGCGGCGTAGAGGCCGGGCAGACGGGTGGCACACTTGTTGTCAGTCTCGATACCACCCATGGTGTAGTGGGCAGTCGGACGTACCGGGATAGGCTCTTTGGCCGGATCCACGTTGACGTAGGCTTTGGCCAGTTCGCAGATGAACGGCAGACGCTCTTTCAGGTACTTCTCGCCAAGGTGACGCAGGTCGAGGTGAACCACATCGCCCATCGGGCCCTGAATGACGCGGCCTTTCTGCTGCTCTTGCCAGAATGCCTGGGAAACGCGGTCGCGCGGACCCAGCTCCATGTATTTGCTCTTCGGCTGGCCGATCGGGGTTTCCGGGCCCAAGCCGTAGTCTTGCAGGTAGCGGTAGCCATCCTTGTTCAGCAGGACGCCACCCTCACCACGACAACCTTCGGTCATCAGGATGCCGGTGCCCGGCAGACCGGTCGGGTGATACTGGACGAATTCCATATCACGCAGCGGTACGCCGTGACGGTAGGCCAGTGCCATGCCGTCGCCGGTGACGATGCCACCGTTGGTGTTGTAGCGATAGACACGGCCAGCGCCGCCGGTTGCCACGATTACGGATTTGGCCTGGATGAAGCGGGTGATACCGTTCTGGATGTCGAAGGTCAGTACGCCCTGAACGCGGCCGTCGTCCACGATCAGATCAAGACAGAAATGCTCGTCGAAGCGCTTGATGCTCGGGTATTTGACGGAGGTCTGGAACAGGGTGTGCAGAATATGGAAACCGGACTTGTCTGCGGCGAACCAGGTACGGGGAACCTTCATGCCACCAAACGGACGCACGTTGGCTTTGCCATCCGGCTTGCGGCTCCAGGGGCAACCCCAGTGCTCCAGCTGGATCATCTCTTTGGTCGCGTTGTTGACGAAGTATTCCACTACGTCCTGCTCGCACAGCCAGTCACCACCGGAGACGGTGTCGTTGAAGTGGTTTTCGAGGGAGTCGTCATCACGGACGACACCGGCGGCGCCGCCTTCGGCAGCAACCGTGTGGCTGCGCATCGGGTAAACCTTGGAAATCAGGGCGATGTCCAGGTCTGGCTGTGATTCGGCTATAGCGATAGCGGCGCGTAAGCCGGTACCGCCAGCACCGATGATGGCCACATCGGTCTTGATAATATCCACATCTGCCTCCTTAGGGATAGATTTGCTGGGCACGATTTTGCTCTATGAAAAAAATTCAGGCTTGATGCAAGTCAAACTGCTAGGTTTTATTCCCTTTTTATTGGTTATTTTTCTATAAAACACCCAAATCCCTGGATGAAAATGTCGTTATTATCGTCATTTTTTGGTGTTACTGAGCAGTTGAACACCTAGCTACGAGTACTTTAACTTCTGGATTGTACGTAGTTTTCTTTCAATAAAATGCGAATCACCTCTCTTTTTAGGTACTCGCGAAAAAAATTTTAAGTTTTTTATTGTAATTTTTTAATGAGAATTATTGGCATTCATTTATTCAGATAGAAATAGGTAATCCGAAGTGCGGCGGTGACCACGGCGGTGTTCTGATAATTCCAGACGAATTACAAGGGTTTCAAGGCGGGGTATTTGGCGGGTAATGTGAGATTACTCACTGAAAATTAAGCGCTATTTAGAAAAATAAAAGGGGCCTGTACGGCCCCTTTTGCTCATGCTCAAATGCGGAACATGCCGACCTGATTGCTCAGTTCACCCGAAATATTTTTAAGTTGTTCAGAGAGATGGCGTGAGCTGTCTGCATCTACTGCCAGTTCGTCCGAGACATCTTTCACTGCCTGAATGTTGCGACTTACCTCGTCGGTGACGGCCCGCTGCTCTTCAGCCGCGCTGGAGATCTGGGTCGCCATGTCGGAGATCTGGTTGATCGAGGTGGTGATCTGCTCCAGTGCATGGGTGGCGTTGTTGGCGTCATCCACGCTGTTCTGGGCCAGCAGCTGGCCTTCGTGCATGGTGCTGACCGCTCCCTGGGTATTGCGTTGCAGGGTTTCGATCATATTGCGGATTTCAACGGTGGAGCTGTGGGTACGCTGTGACAAGACGCGCACCTCGTCGGCTACCACCGCAAAGCCGCGACCCTGTTCACCGGCACGGGCCGCTTCGATGGCGGCGTTGAGTGCCAGCAGGTTGGTCTGCTCGGCGATGCCCTGAATGGTGGAGAGGATGGTGTTGATCTCCTGAGCGTTTTTCTCCAGTTCCTGAATGATGTTGGAGGCCTGTTCCACCTGGGTGGCCAGATCGGTGATGGAGCGCTGGTTGCGGGCGATCACCTGCTTGCCATGCTCGCAACTGCTGGAGGAGCTGCGGGCCGCTTCGGCGGTCTGCTCGGCGTTGCTGGCAACCTCGACCGCGGTGGCCGACATCTCGTGTACCGCAGTGGCGATCTGGGAGATCTCGTTTTGCTGGCGTGCCAGCCCCTGATTGGCCTTCTCCGCCATGCTGTGGGAGGACTTGGCCTGCTGGTTGAGTTGGCCGGAGGAGTTGGAGATATCCTGCACCATCACATGGATCCGCTCGATGAAGGTGTTGACGTGTTTGGCAACCGCGCCTACTTCATCCTCACGTTCAATCTTGATCCGGCGGGTCAGATCGCCATTGCCACGGGAGAGATCGGCAATCGCTTCGCCCAAGGTTTTCAGAGGGGCCAGCGAGCCGTTGATGGCGACATAGGAGAAGCCTGCCACGATCAGTATGGTGATAAGCCCCTGAATGAGGGAGGAGGTAACCATGCGGCGTACCGACTGGTAGGCGATCTCTTCATCCACCATCATGCCGTAATACCAGTTGGTATTGGGAATGGCATTGAAGTCGTAGACCTCTTTCTTGCCGCTGATCACCAGCTCGTTGATCATGCCGTCATGGGCGACCTGATTGATGTAGGCGGCAGTCAGCTCCGGTGCCAGAGCGGTGGCGGATTTCAGGCTCAGGGAGGCATCGGGGTGCGCGATGATGGTGCCATTGCTGTCCACCAGCATGGCGTAGGTGCCCTCGGTGGTGACCGCCAGAATGTCCGAGATCAGTGAGCTGATGGAGACGTCACCGGCGATGACCCCCTGGGTATTGCCACGCTGGAACGGCTCGGCAATGGTGACAATCAGCTGGCCGGTGGAGATGTCGGCATAGGGGGCTGTGATGACCAGCTTGCCTGCGGCGGCCGCGTCCTTGTACCAGGGGCGTTGACGGGGGTCATAACCGGCGGGCAGGTCGGTCGGTTTGCTCTGGATCATCTTGCCGTCTGCGGTACCGGCATAGACCAGGTCGAAGCCACCGGCATTCATGGACTGGGCCAGATGACTGATGGGCTCGTCTTCTTTGGCGAATGCTTCCTTGGTGGTGCTGACCATGCTGATCCGGGAGTCGACCCAGCGGGAGATCCCCTTGACGTTGGCCATGGAGCTTTCGTCGATGATGTTCCAGACCAGTCGCTGGGTCTCGCTGCGCAGTTGCGAGGTGTTGTACCAGACCTGCAGGCAGGTGATCACCAGAATGATGACCCCGATAGCCAGAACAAGCTTGTTTTTAATGGATAAGTTCATAGTTACATCCTTGTGAGCGTCAGTCTGAAGTGTGTGTGGAATCTAGTTATTGTTATGAGCCTCTGTTTATCGGCTGAAGTTGAACTCTTTGTATCCCGGTCAGCTATTTAAAGTTAGTGCCTAAATCAGTGGTTATCCATGCGCGTATCCCCCCCTCACTGCGTCAGAAAACGATCTGGTCGATTGGTGAAGATTCCATCGACCCCCATGCTAGAGAGCGTTTCATAGTCTTCTGGATAATCAACGGTATAAACCAGAACTTTGAGCCCCCGGCGATGGGCATCATCGACCAGCGCGGCGTCGATGAAATCAACATCGCAATTGATGGACCAAGCCCCCAGCTCGTCGGCAAACAGCGCCAGGTTGAGTGGCAGATTGGCGGTCAGGGCGCCGAGGCGGATATCGGGCCGCAAGGCGGCAAATCGGGCCAGCTCCGGGTGATGGAAGGAAGAAACCACCCACTGGCCGGGAGTAAAGCCCAGCTCGGCCTCTGCCCGTCGGGTCAGGGCTGCCACCGCATCGGCGGTATGGGTGCCTTTGAGCTCGATGTGCAGCTCGCAGCGTCCGGCGATGATCTCCATCACCTGCCACAGGGTCGGGAGCACCTCTCCCTCACCGGCATCGAGCTGCTCCAGATAGGAGCGGGATTGCTCGGTCAGCACCCCCTTGCCATTGGTGCAGCGCTCCAGCCGCCGGTCGTGGAAGACCCACAACTCGCCATCGGCCGCCTGCACGTCGATCTCGATGGCTGATGCTCCCAGCTCCAGCGCTTTGGCCATCGCCTTGAGGGTGTTTTCCGGTGCCAGACCGCTGGCGCCACGGTGGGCAATAATCTGCATGTTCTGCTCCTTTACCTCGCGGATCAGCCGCGGCTCAGGTGAATGTCGATCTGTTGATGGGGCAGGGTAAGTCCCTGCTGCTGCATCTTCTCCAGCACCAGCGAGTGAACCTCGTGAGTGATGGGCATCCGGTGATCCATGTTGTTGACGTAGAGGCGGATCTCGTAGATCAGTGCCGAGTCGGTGAATTCGATCAGGAAGACCTCTGGCGTCGGCGTCTCCAATACCAGGGTCGATGCCTGGATGGACTCTTCCAGAATGCGCTGCACCAGTTTCGGATCCCGGGTCAGGCCGATCCGGATCCGCAGTTTGACCCGAGTGATGGCATCGGAGAGCGACCAGTTGATGAACTGTTCGGTGATGAAGGCCTTGTTGGGCACGATGATCTCCTTGCGATCCCAATCCACTATGGTGGTGGCCCGGGTTTTGATCTTGGTGACGGTGCCGGTGAGATCGCGGATGGTGACGGTGTCACCGAGTCGGATCGGCTTCTCAAACAGGATGATGAGGCCGGAGACAAAGTTGGCGAAGATCTCCTGCAGGCCGAAACCCAGTCCCACCGAGAGGGCGGCGACCAGCCACTGGGTCTTCGACCAGTCGATGCCGAGCATGGAGAAGCCGATGAGGGCACCGATCAGGATCACCAGATACTTGCTGGTGGTGGTGAGGGCAAAGCCGGTACCCGGGGAGAGGCTGAGGTGTTGCAGCAGGGTCAGCTCCATCAGCCCCGGCAGGTTGCGGGCTGTCACCACGGTCAGAATGAAGACGAAGGCGGTCAGCATCAGATCCTGCAAGGTGATGGCCGAGAGCTGCTCGATGCCGCCAATCTTGCTGCTCACCTGCCACACCTCGATATTGCTGAGGAAGCTGAAGGCGGAGTTGAGATCCGACCATTGCACCACCACCAGCATGGTGAAACCCAGCATCAGCAGGGTGCGCACCAGCCCCAGCGACTGTGCGCTGATGGTATCGAGATCCAGTTCAGTCTCTTCCACCACGTCCGGGGTCTCGGAGCTGAGCTCGTCATGCCCCTCTTCCCGGCCGCGCTGAGCCAGGATCTCGGCGCGCTTGCTCTTGGCGCGCTCGAAGGCGAGGCGGCGGCGCTGGATCAGCATCCAGCGTCTGGCCAGATAGTAGACCAGCAGGCAACCCAGCCCCATCAGCAGGCTCAGCTCCAGCTGGCGCAGCAGGGTGCGCGAGGTATAGAAGTAGCCAAACAGGGCGCCGATCACCGCCAGCAGCGGCGCCAGCATCAGGCTGTTCCAGATGAAGTGGTGCAGCAGATGGGGCTTGGTCATATCGGTCTGGCCCCAGGTGAGTGGTAGCCGCTCCCGGTTGAGGCGGGCAAAGAAGAGCAGTAGCCAGAGTGCACCGATCATGAAGGCCATCCGGCCGAGGGAGTCGTAGAAGGCGTGCTCCTGATAGCTGTGGGCCATCCCCTGCACGAAGAAACTCGGGATCAGCACCAGCAGCAGGGTGCGAAACTGCCCCCACACCTTTTGCACCTGTTCCCGGGGCCAGCGGAAGTGGTGGATCAAAATCCCCCGCTCCAGCGTCAGGTGGCGGGCCATCACCAGTGCCAGCAGCAGAAACCAGATCTCGCCAAGGCCGCGCGCCACCGCCACTGCAAACGGGTATTGCCAGGCCCCTTCGAGCAGGCCGCGTACCATCAACACCATGGCGGGCAAGGGGAGGGCGGCAAGCAGGGAGCGCAGCAGCAAGCGGCTGGTGAGGCTGAATTTGTCCTGAGTTACCTTGCCGATCCGCGGCGCAATATGGTCGCAATAGAGGCTCAGGTGACGGGCCAACTTGAACCAGCCCCAGGCCAGCACCAGCAGCCCAATACCGGCCAGCGTGAGGCTCAGCGGGCTGTTCTCGGCGATGGCGTAGGGCAGTTGCAGCCAGTTGTCCGGGTTGAAGGCCAGGGTCAGCGCGGCGGGAATGCCGAGCATCACCTGCGGGGTAAAGGGGCGCACATCGGGCATCCAGAACAGGTGGCTGGCGCTTATTTCGCGGATCTCGTCGATCTTGCTGTTCTGGCGGCTGTAGAGCAGTTTGAGGCGGGTCTGCTCCTGAATGAGGGTATCGGAGGCGTCGTTGAGCCGGGTCAGCAGCTGGCGCCGGGCCTTGAGCAGGTTGTCGAGCACCGCTTGCTGTGGCCGATCGAGCGTCACTTCCTCTTCGGCCATCAGCTTGTCGCGCAGCTGGCGGGTATCCTTGAGCCCATCCTGCTCGCTCTCGTACTGGTACTTGGCCATGCGGGCGCTGACGATGGCGGACTCCAGCTTGTCGAGGGGGAACTGGGGGGGCAGATCGGAGAGTTTGCTGCGCAGGTTCTCGCCGTAGGCATTACTGATCTGCAGCCACTCCAGCTGTTCGCGTACCGAGTTGACCAGCTCATTCAGTTCAAACAGATTCTTGTCGACAGTGCGCTGTTCGTCCTGCACCCGCTCAATCTGATCTTCCAGTGTGCCGAGCTGGATGGAGAGCGCCTGATTCTGCTGTTGCTGCTCCAGCAGCAGCGGCATGTCGGTGGTGAGTTGTTTGCGCAGCCGCTCGCTCTCCTCCAGCGCTTGCTCGGTCTTCTCCCGCCGCAGTTGGTTCTGCTGGGTCAGCAGGCTGGCTTGCCACTCATCCTCGTCGGCGATGGCCAGATTGAGCTCCTGCAGCTTCAGCTTGCCGAGATCGTTGCGCTGCTGGGCCGAGAGCTGCTCCAGCTCCAGCATCTGGATCCGGTCGGAGAGGCTCTGCTCCTTCATTCTGGTCAGCAGCAGCTGTGCCTCCTGCTGGCGATCCGATTCGCTGCTGAAGCTCAGTCGCTCCAGCTGGCTGCGGGTCAGTTGCAGCTGTTTGCGCAGATCATCCACCCGCAGGTGATACTCCTGACCGGTGCTCTCCAGCTGGTTGAGGCTGTCCATCACCCCCTGCCTCTCCTTGCGCAGGTTGAGCTGGCGGTTGCTGCTCAAGCCTATGGCCTGGCGCAGCGCCTCCTCCTTGAGACTCGCCAGCGGCGGGCGAGCAGCAGGCTGATAGTTGTGCAGGCTCTCCTTGAGGCGCGCCGACTCCTTGGGGTAATCGATAAGGATCTGCTGATAGGCTTTGCTCTGCTCTCGGTAACGCTCGGCCTCTCTGGCAAATTGCAGCGCCTGCTGGTAGCTCTCCCGCAGCTTCTGGTTTTCCGGGGTATCGCTCTTGGGCACGCTCTGCAACAGGGATTCGGCCTGGGCAATGGCATCGTCGGCGCGCACGCTTGGCGGCAACAAGAGAAGGGAGAGCAGCAAGAAGGTGAGCAGGCGTTGCAACATGAGGCTCGTTTCCGTTCAGAAGAGGTGGCCCTAGCCTAAAACAGGGCAGGGAGGCGGGTAAAGCAGTCTATATTAATGATTCATAACACAAATAACAGGAAGTCGTGCTGCCGTTTCGCTATGATCCTAGCCGCTTTCTCTCCACCGAGTCGAATATGTCAGCTGTTGATCTGGGCACAGCCCCGCTATCTCGCCTTTTCTGGCGTTACGTAACCCCGACCGTGGCGGCCATGCTGATCACCGGCATCTATGTCACCATCGATGGCATCTTCGTTGGCCATGTGCTGGGTCAGGATGGCATGGCCGGTCTGATGCTGGCTTATCCCATCTGCGCCGTGCTCTATGCGGTGGGGGCGCTGATCGGCATGGGGGCCTCGTCGCTGGTCTCCTTCTATCTGGGGCAGGGCAACCCGGCCAAAGCCCGCCATATCGTCGGCAATGCGCTGGTGATGGTGTTGCTGGCCTCGGCACTGCTCAGTTTTATCGGGATCCGTTATGGCGAGCCCATGCTGGCCTGGATGGGAGCGGAGGGGGAGATCTTCACCGCCGGGCTCTCCTACCTGCAGGCCTACGCCTGGCTGGGCGTCTTTGCGGTGCTGTCGATGGCGTTCAGCTCGCTGCTGCGCAACGATGGCCGCCCCGGATTTGTCACCCTCATCATGGTAGTCGGGGGGCTGCTCAACGTGCTGCTCGACTATCTGCTGATGGTGGTGTTTCCGTTCGGATTGGCCGGGGTGGCGACGGCCACCATGCTCTCCCAGGCGGTGACGGGCCTTGCCTGCCTGTGGCACTTCTTCACGCCGCGTAGCCAGCTGCGGATAAGTTGGGACACCTTGCGCCCCGATCTGCGGCTGATGGGCGAGACGGTGCGCCTCGGGATCTCCAGTTTTCTGATGTACCTCTATCTCTCTGTGGTGCTGGCGCTGCACAACAAGGCGTTGCTGGCGGTCGGCACTTCGCTGCATGTGGCGGCCTACGGGGTGATCAGTTACACCGAGGCCTTCTTCTATCTGGTGTTTGAGGGGATCGCCATGGGGATCCAGCCCATCGCCAGCTTTAACGCGGGCGCCGGTCACTGGCGGCGTGTGCTGCGGATCCGCAATCTGGCACTCGGAGTGACGTTGGGGATCGCCCTATCCGCGATGTTCCCGCTTTATCTGTGGCCGGAGGCGGCGGTCTATCTGTTTGCCGGCGACAACGCTACCCTGCTGCCGGTGGCGAGCCTCGGGATCTGGCTCTACTTCTGGGGGCTGCCGATGGAGGGTTTGTTGCTGGTGGGGGCCACCTACTTCCAGGCCATCAACCGGGCCCGCATCGCCTCCCTGCTCACCGGCGGAAAGCTGGTGCTGATTGGCGGTTTCTTGTGGGGCTTCTCGACCCTGTGGGGCGTGCCCGGGGTCTGGCTTGCATTGCCAACGTGCAGCTCCTTGCTGGTGTTGGTGATGTGGCGGGCGATGCGTCGGGAGTCCGGCGCCCACGCGCTGGCCGGATAGGTAATCAGGTTCGACGTGCAGATAGCAGACAGGCAGCCATGGGCTGCCTGTTTTGTTAGAGGATGTTTTGTTAACGGGCTCTGCCGATTCAGGGCTTGAAGGCGCCGATAAAGATGGCGGGATCGACCCGAGTGTCGTTGAGGCTTACGTTCCAGTGCATATGGGGGCCGGTAGCGCGGCCGGTCGAACCGACTCGCCCGACGATGCCGCCACGCGGCAGGCTCTGACCGAGCTTCACATCTACCTTCGACATGTGGCAGAACATGCTGATGAGCCCCTGACCGTGGTCGACAAAGACGGTATTGCCATTGAAGAAGTAGTTGCCGATCAGGATCACCT
This sequence comes from Aeromonas sp. 97A, assembly GCF_051919185.1. NCBI lineage: Bacteria > Pseudomonadati > Pseudomonadota > Gammaproteobacteria > Aeromonadales > Aeromonadaceae > Aeromonas > Aeromonas sp. 97A. The sequence goes on from NZ_JBQBFF010000001.1 coordinate 50,052, forward strand.
TGCCTGCGGCGGGGGACTTGATCGGGGTGCCGGCGCCCACTGCGAAGTCGAGGCCGGAGTGGGGGTTGCGCTCCTCGCCATTGAAGAAGCGACGCAGGCCAAACGGGCTGGAGAGGGGGCCGTTGACCGGCTTGTCGAACAGCAGGTTGCTTGGCTGGTTGGGGCTGAAGGTCTGGTAAGCCCGGGTCTGCTCCGCCAGCTCGCGGTTGATGCGGGTCATATCCTCGGCGAGCGGATTGACCTGACGGCTGTTCTTGAGCTTGATGTGCTGCTCGCGGTAGTGCTTGGGGGTCACGGTGAAGCCGAGAGTACGGCCATCATCTGTGGTCAGTTGCTGGGCCCCAAGCGGGCTCTTGAGGGAGATGCCGACGATGGCGATCCACTGGCCATCTTCCAGCACGACCAGTACGGGCTTGCCCTGATAATGGGCTTGTGGCGCCGTGGATGCCTTGCCAAGGGGCACGACGGCCACGCCACCCGGCACCGGATGGTTGAGCAGGCGACTGATAAAACCCTCGGCCAGGGCTGACTGGCTGGTCAGTAACAACAACAGACAACAAACAACTCTCATGACGATACCACTCGATGTTAAAGCGCCCGGGATGGCGGGATGACAACCCCCCTGTCCGGCATTCGTCGATCACTAAATGGTGATCACGGCACGCTGGCCACGACAGGCGCGGCTGGGGGAGGGAGCAGATTGTGCCTCGTTATAGTCGGGGCAGCCAGAGGCGAGGCATGGCTGACGCCCCTTTTGTGCATAGCTGCGTCAGGTTTTATGTCGTGGTCGGGCCGCTTCGCCATTGAGTCGCCCCCGCCCTGGCTCTAGAATCGGCTTCCGGCACTGATGCCACCGACACTCCGAGGAGACGATATGAACGGATTACCCCCTTTGCGCACCACTCCGGCCCGGTACACGACAGGTCGTGGCTGGCTCTGGGTTCGCAGCGGGTTCGATATCTTCAACAAGGGGATGGGGATCAGCGTGGCCATGGTGCTGGTCTGGTTTATGGTGGGCATGCTGCTGGAGCAACTGCCGGCGGGTGGCCTTATCTCCCAACTGCTCTACATGGTGTGGGGCGCGGGTTGGGTGGCGGTCGCCGCTCGGGGTTATCGGGGGGAGCCGCTGCAGTTTGCCGATCTCTTCGCCGGTTTTCGCCACAAGTTGACTCCGCTGATGCTAGGCGGTCTGCTGGTGTTGCTGCTGTTCAGCCTGGTGGGCCTCGTCTGTCTCGGTCTGCTCTCCATGTGGGGGCTGCTCCCGCTGCTGACGCAGGATCCCGAGAGCATGGTGGTCTCAGCCAGCCAGTTGCAACAACTGCTGCTGGTATTGCTGGTGGGGATGCTGCTCATCATTCCCGTGCTGATGGGGGTTACCTTTGCTCCGGCGCTGATCTACCACCACGATATCGGCATCATCCAGGCGGTACGGCTGAGCTTCTTCGGCTGCTGGCGCAATTTTTTTCCCTTCTTCTGGTGGGGGCTGCTCTCAGCCATGTTGTTGCTGTTTGGCGCTGTGTTGTTGCTGGTAGGTCTGCTGGTGGTGATCCCGGCGCTCAACTATTCCATCTATGTGGCTTATCGGGATATTTTCCTGGACGAGAGTGTGCAGCCGGAAGCGCCGCACTCAGAACCATTCGGATTTGAAGCCTGATCAAGGGATCAGAGTGAGAAGGGGCCCGCAGCGGCCCCTTCTTCATGATCGGGTTTGAGGTGTGTTCACTCCTGCCAGATGGGATCCGCCACCATGCGGGCCAGCAGAAAATCGAGGAAGCTGCGCAGCAGTGGCGACATCTGTTTGCGGGTGGCATACACCCCGTAGACGCCGAGGCGCTTGGGTTGCCAGTCGGTCAGTAGGGGCACCAGTTCCCCGCGCTCCAGATAGGGTTGTGCCGAGTAGCGGGGTTGCAGGCTGATCCCTGCGCCTTCCAGCGTTGCTTCCAGCAGCAGGTTGGAGATATTGGCGCTCAGGTTACCGCTGACCGGCACTGACTCGGGGCCATCCGGTCCATTGAACTCCCACAGGCTCTTGCCAAAGTAGGTGTAGGTGAGGCAGTTGTGCAGCGCCAAATCCTGCACCTTGTGTGGCATCGGATGACGGGCCAGATAGGCCGGGCTGGCGCAGACTACCGAGTGGCAGGTGCCGAGACGACGCGCCACCAGATTGGGGTCGAGGTCGTTGGTGATGCGGACCGCCAGATCGATCCGCTCCTCTACCAGATTGACGGTTCTGTCGAGCAGCAGAATGTCGATGGCCGTCCCCGGGTATTGCGCCAGATAGTCGTTGGCAGCCCCGACCAGCAGTGCTTCTGACAGGGAGTAGCTGCTGGTGATCCGCAGTTGCCCCTTGGGGGCGTCATCCCCCTTCACGGCGATCTGCTCCATCTCTTCGCCGAGCGCCAGCATGGCGCGGGCCCGGTTCAGCGCCTCCTCTCCTGGCCCTGTCAGGCTCAGACGACGGGTGGTGCGGTGCAGCAGGCGGGCGCCCATCCAGCTCTCCAGCTCGGCGAGATAGCGCGACACCATGGCGCGCGACATATCCAGTTTCTCTCCGGCACCGCTCAGGCTCTCTTGTTCGACTACGCTGACAAAGACCCGCAATGCGGTCAGTCGATCCATGTATGGCTCTCTATATGTTCGATATGTGCAACAGTGATGCGCTTTTTATGCTGTATTTGCACCTTAAGTGATCCAATACACTGTGTCCATCAAATCAACCCCCGAATACTTAATGAGGAATAGATGATGAACAACACCCTGATCCGCAACCTGACTCTGGCGACCACCCTGTTGAGTGGCGCCGCACTGGCCGCCCCCCTGAGTGTGACCGTCTACAACCCTGGCGAGAAGGCGATCTTCCCGGTCTCCTCCTCACTGGTGACCGGTGACAAAGAAGCCATCCTGATCGATGCCCAGTTCGACGTGCAAAATGGTCAAGCGCTGGTCGACATGATCAAGAAGAGCGGCAAGAAGCTGACCACTGTCTATATCAGTGCCGGTGACCCCGACTTCTACTTCGGTCTGGAGCCGGTCATGGCGGCGTTCCCGGATGTCAAAGTGCTGGCCGACCAGCATGTGGTTGACCATATCAACAAGACCAAGGATGCCAAGCTGAGCTACTGGAGCCCGATCCTCGGCAAGGGGGCACCGAAGAGCCTGACCGTGCCGCAAGTGATGACCGCCAGCCACCTGACGCTGGATGGCGAGAAGATTGAAATCAAAGAGATGAATACCCCGAATGCCTACCTCTGGGCCCCTTCCATCAAGACTGCTTTTGGTGGTGTGCCGGTCTACCACGGGGTGCATGTCTGGATGGCGGACAGCCAGACCAAGGCGGCCCGCAGTAACTGGGTCAAGGCGCTGGATAACCTGCTGGCCCTGAAACCCGAGCGTGTGGTACCGGGCCACTTCCTGGGCACTGCTCCCAAAGGCACTGCTGCTGTGACCTTTACCCGTGACTATGTAGAGCGTTTCGAACAGGAGCTGGCCAAGGCGAAAAACTCCGGTGAGCTGATTGAGGCTCTGAAGAAGGCCTATCCGGCACTGCCGGTTGACGATGGTCTGGCCATCGGTGCCAAGGTCAATACCGGCGAGATGAAGTGGTAAGCCACTGAGCCTGCTTTCCCTGTGTTTTTTTACCGGGCCTAAGGGCCCGGTTTTTTATCCGAGATTGAAGCGAGAATGAAGATGAGCGAACAACAAACCACCCTCCATTATGTCTATGACCCGCTCTGTGGCTGGTGCTACGGTGCCGCCCCCCTGTTGCAGGCGGCAGCCACCATGGCCGGACTCAAGATCGAGCTGCATGCGGGCGGTCTCTGGATGGGTAGTCGCCGTCAGCCTATGGGCGAGGCATTGCGTGATTATGTGCGCCCCCATGATCAGCGGATCGAAGCGCTGACCGGCCAGCATTTTGGCGAACGCTACTTTAACGAACTGCTGCTGCGGGAAGGCTGTCTGCTGGACTCCGAGTCGCCGATCCGTGCGGTTTTGGCCGTCACGGCGTTGGGGGGCGATGGGCTGGTCATGTTGCACCGGATCCAGCAATCCCACTATCGGGACGGGATCTGGATTGGTGAGCCAGCGTTTTTAGCCACGCTGGCGGCAGAGCAGGGGATTGCAGCCGAGGCATTCCAGCAAGCTTATCTGCAGGCCCCCTTGCTGCAACATCTGGCAGATAGCCAGGGCTGGATGAAACGGCTGGGTGGTCAGGGTTATCCCACCCTTGGGTTGATGCACAACGGTAAGGTGAGTGCTGTTCGAGTGGCTGACTTTTTGGGCGATCCTGCCGGGTTGCGTCAGCATCTTCTTGAGTTGATGGAATAGTTATTAGAATGTGAACGGACAAGGTCTCTTTAGAATTGGAATGAACGGGCCGATATTCCTGTATGCAGAAGCGATATGAAAGCCTTCGACTTTCTGCTTGCAGACTATGCTCTATGTGACCATTCCCGGCGGATGTTGCGGGAGTGCAGACTCATTTCAAGGAAGCCCCCATATGTTCAAAAACATGTCTATCGGCCAGAAACTGAGTGCCGGATTCGCCATCCTGGCACTGCTGGTACTGGGCTTGGCCTGGTTCTCCATCAGCCAGTTGGCAAAGCTCTATGGTGATACCGAAACCATCACTGACAACCTGCTCCCGTCAACCCGCTATGCCAGCCAGATGCATGTTGCGATTCTGGATGCGCGCCGCTCAGAGCTGGCCCAGGTCATTGGTGGTCTGAACAAGGATGATCAAGAGGTAAGCGATCGCACTCTGACCTTTAATAAGGCCAAGCAGGAGTTTGAACAAGCCGCCCAAAAATACGGTGCTTTACCTTTCACTACTGGTGAAGAGAAACAGGTTTATGAGCAGGTGGTTGCGGCGGGGGCCAAGTATTTTGCGGTGCATGACCAACTGTTGAGCGCCTTCGCTGCTGGCGATCTGGAGCGAGTCAGAAGTCTGCGCAAAAACGAAACCCGGGTCGCTCTGGAGGAGGTGGGAGCAAAATCCTTCCGCTTGCGGGAAATCAATAACGAGATTGCGGCCCAGATGACAAAAGATGTGGAGGCGCTCTACAGCAGTGCCAGAACCATGAGCGTCATCGTCAGTCTGGTGACGCTGGGTTTTGTGGTGGCAATTGCCTGGCTGCTGACTGGTCAGATCCGCAACCCCGTGATGGCGTTACTGGAACAGACCCGTCGTGTCTCCTCTGGTGATCTCACCTCCCGTATCGATATGCAGCAGTTCAACAATGATGAACTGGGAACCCTTGCCAAAGGGTTTGGTGAGATGCAGACCAATCTGCGCACCCTGGTGAGTGAAGTGTCGGGATCTGTGGTTCAACTGAGTTCCGCTGCGGAGGAGATCAGCTCTGTTGCCAGCCAGTCAGCCAACAATATGAATGCTCAGCAACATGAGCTGAACCAGCTGGCGACGGCGATGAACGAGATGCAGGCTACGGTGCAGGAGGTCTCTCGCAACACCAGCGATGCGGCCAGTGCCGCCACCTCGGCCAGCGAAACGGCAGAGATTGGTGCGCAAACGGTGAATGACTCCATTCTGCGCATCGAGCGGGTCGCCGGTGCTATCGAGAGCACTGCGGTGGTGATCCGCCAACTGGGCGATGACAGCCGCAATATCGGTATGGTGCTGGAGGTGATCCGCGGTATTGCCGAACAGACCAACCTGCTGGCATTGAACGCCGCCATTGAAGCGGCCCGTGCCGGTGAGCAGGGGCGGGGGTTTGCGGTGGTGGCCGATGAGGTGCGTACTCTGGCCAAGCGCACTCAGGACTCCACCTCCCAGATCAACACCATCATTGCCGAGTTGCAGCAGCGTGCCGAACAGGCCGGCAGTACAATGCAACAGAGTCAGGAGCTGATGAACACCACGGTTGCTACCGCGCGGGAAGCTGGCGAGTCCATCTCCCAGATCAGTGGCTCGGTCAGCAGCATCTCCCACATGAACATCCAGATTGCAACGGCCACGGAAGAGCAGGGCGCGGTGAGCGAGGAGCTCAACCGCAACGTGGTCAATATCAGTCATGCTTCCGAAGAGGTGGCTGCCGGTGCCACCCAGATGGCTCAGGCGTGCAACGAGCTGAACCATCTGGCTACCCAGCTGCAGGATATGGTGCGCCGTTTCAGGGTGTAATCCATCGGCGAGTCAAACAGCCCGATTACCGCAAGGTGATCGGGCTTTTCTGTTTTGGAGGGGCAGCCAGAGAGGCTCACTGCAAGTGGATGACTTGTCCCGCCGGACGATATTGTGCATGCTGATGGCCCATTTTCCAGGCAGGACTCTTGCTGTATGAATCTTCGCGATCTCGAATATCTGGTGGCGCTGGATGAGGAAAAACATTTTCGCAAAGCCGCTGAACGCTGCTTTGTCAGTCAACCCACCCTGAGCGGCCAGCTGCGCAAGCTGGAAGATGAACTCGGGGTCATTCTGATCGAACGTACCTCGCGCAAGGTGCTGTTTACTCCGGCTGGCGATGCCATGGCCCATCAGGCGCGTCGGGTGCTCAAGGAGGTGCGCGAGCTCAAGAGCATCGGTCAGCACTTCTCCGAGCCGATGTCCGGGGAGATCCATATCGGTTTCATTCCGACCGTGGGCCCCTACCTGTTGCCCCGCATTATCCAGACCCTGCGTGAGCGTTTCCCCCAGCTGGAGTTCTACCTCTATGAGGAGCAGACCCAAACCCTGCTCAAGCGGTTGGAAGAGGGGGAGCTGGATTGCGTCATTCTGGCCGAGATGCCGGGGATGGAGGGATTTGGCTCAATCCAGCTCTACCACGAGCCGATGTGGCTGGCGGTGCCTTGCCATCACCCCGAAGCACAGGCCAGACAGGTGCCACTCGGTAATCTCAAGGGCAAGAAATTGCTGATGCTGGCTGATGGCCACTGTTTGCGGGATCAGGCGATGGGATTCTGTTTCGCCGGCGGGATAGGTGAGGATCAACGCTTCAAGGGGACCAGTCTGGAGACGCTGCGCAACATGGTGGCCGCCGGTAGCGGCATGACCCTGGTGCCAAAGCTGGCTGTACCTGCTGATCATGATGAGGGAGGGGTGAGCTATCGACCTGTGGTTGACCCTGTGCCGGGGCGTACCATCTCGCTGCTCTATCGCCACTACTCGGTGCGTCGCCCCTGTTTCAACGAGCTGGCCGCCTCGATCGCCACGCTGATGACCAAGCAGTTGGCCCAATAAAAAAACCGGCAGCCAAGGCTGCCGGTTTTGCTTCTGCCGCGAGAGCAGCTTAGAAGATATCGTCGGTTGAGACAGGCCCTTCCACATCGGGGTTGTCACCGCCGTAGACCTGATTGCCATCCGAGCTCGGTGCTGCGTAGCGGGTCGGTTCGGTCCCTTCCTTGAAGTATTCGTCGGTGCCGCCACTGGTCGCCAGCAGGCCGGTTTCGCTATCAATCTTCACCGTCATGATCCCTTCGGGAACCGGCATTTTGTGCTCCGGCAGTTTTTTGAGGGCGACTTTCATGAAGTCGATCCAGATAGGCTGCGCGGCGCCACCACCAAACTCGGCACGGCCAAGGCCACGCTGGTGGTTGTCAAAACCGATCCATGAGGTAGCAACGATGTCCGGGGTGTAGCCGGAGAACCAGGCATCCCGCGATTCGTTGGTGGTACCGGTTTTACCGGAGATGTCGTGACGTTTCAGGTCGCGGGCTGCACGCCAGCCGGTACCACGCCAGCCGTTGCCACCCCAGATGGCTGTGCTCAGGGTGTCGGTGATCAGGAATGCACTCTGGGCACTGATGGTATGCGGGGCGATGGTTGGCGCGAGAGGGGTCTGCGTGCCATCTTGTGCGGCTCCATCAACAGTTGGTTCCGGCAGTGTGCTCTGCTCGGGGGCGGCCTGCTGTTCGCAGGTGGTGCAAGCAATAGCAGGATTGGCCTGATAGAGGGTGTTCTCCAGACTGTCGGTCACTTTGTCGATGAAGTATGGGGTCACCAGGAAGCCACCGTTGGCCAGTACCGAGTAACCACGCACTACCTCGAGGGGGGTGAATTCGGCAGCACCCAGCGCCAGCGACTCATGGGGAGAGATGAAGTCGCGGGGGAAGCCAAAGCGGGTCAGACCGTCGATATAGGTATCCAGACCGATGGCGCGCATCAGTCGAACCGACATCACGTTCTTGGACTTGGCCAGACCCAGACGCAGCGGGGTGGGGCCATCATAAACGGCCGGGGAGTTCTTGGGCTGCCACATGGGCCCTTTTGACGGATCCCACTGGTTGATCGGCGCATCGTTGATGAGCGACGCCAGGGTATAGCCATGCTCCAGCGCGGTCGCATAGAGGAAGGGCTTGATATTGGAACCGATCTGGCGGCGTGCCTGATCGACCCGGTTGAATTTGGATAGTTCGAAGCTGAAACCACCGACTAGTGCTTCCAGTGCCCCATTTTTCGGGTTCATGGCAACCAGCGCGGCGTTGACGTCCGGGATTTGGGCCAGCAGCAACTCTTCGCCCTCTTCCCGCACCCAGATCTGGGCGCCGACTTTCAGCACATCGCGCGCCGATTTCGGGGCATAGCTCTGACGGTCGTCGGTAATAAAGGAGCGAGCCCATTTGATGCCATTCCAGCCGAGCTCTGCTTCCTTGCCATTCTTCAGTACCAGCGTGGCGCTGCGATCACCGAGCTTGGTCACGACTGCCGCCATCAGCGGATCATAAGTGGGCTGCTTGCCAAGGTGAGCGACGATCTGCTCGTAATCCCAGGCTGTCTCGCCAGCCTTCCACAACTGAGCCGTCGGGCCGCGATAGCCGTGGCGCATATCATAGGCAAAAACGCCATCCAGCAGCGCCTGTCTGGCTGCCCGCTGACGTTCGGCAGAGACGGTAGTGTAGACGTGCAGGCCCATGGTGTAAGCATCTTCACCGAACTGCTCGACCATCTTCTGGCGCACCATTTCACCAAGATAGGGGGCGTGCAGGGTCACTTCGGCGCCGTGAAAACGGGCCTTGATCGGCATCTTGGACGCTTCGTCAAACTGGGCCTGAGTGATCTTGCCGGTTTCCAGCATCCGGCCCAGCACCACGTTGCGGCGAGCAAAGGCGCGTTCGGGGGAGCGGATGGGGTTGAGCATGGAGGGGGCTTTCGGCAGACCGGCAATGATGGCGATCTCGTCCAGTCCCAGATCCTTGACCTCTTTACCAAAGTAAACCTGTGCCGCAGCACCGATCCCGAAGGAGCGATAACCGAGGGGGATTTTGTTGAGGTAGAGTTCGAGGATCTCGTCTTTTGAGAGATTCTGCTCGATCCGCCAGGCAAGGAAGACCTCCTTGATCTTGCGGATGATGGTCTTCTCATTGCTCAGGAAGAAGTTGCGGGCAACCTGCTGGGTGATGGTACTGGCCCCCTGACGGGCATGGCCGGAAACAGCCCAGACGGATGCAGCTCGAATGATACCTATCGGGTCAATGCCCGGGTGCTCATAGAAACGTGCATCTTCGGTCGCCAGTACGGCATCGATCATGGGTTGCGGAATTTCGTCCAGACGCAGCGGAATGCGACGAATTTCGCCATATTGGGCGATCAACTCCCCATCCCGGCTGTAAACTCGCATCGGGGTTGCCAGCTTGACGTCACGCAGTGCGGTGACATCGGGCAGTTGGGGTTTGATATAGAAGTAGATACCGATGAGGCTGGCAACACCCAGCACTGCACCCAGCATCATGACAATAAACAGGCGAACGAGCCATTTCAGCATGGAAGAACTACCAATCGTCTTAAAATTAGCCAACGGGCGCAGAGTATAGCCCTTTTGCCATCGGGAATTCGAGGTTTTCCTGTGGCGAGCCACCCACCTCAAAAGGATGCGAGAGGTTAGCACTACAGGGAGCAATTACCAAGGAGGGCCACTTGCCATGAAGAAAGCGAGATGGGTCACTTTTCGGCATAAACTTTATGACATTGATAGTTAGAGCATTTAGGATGAGTGAAGCACTCCTCTGATCGGGTGTCCTACACTCTGTTCAGGAATAAAACCAAATAACGCATGGATGTGTATATGTTTGGGCTTTTTAACAAGGGATCCCTCCTCCCTCTGGTGGGCATTGATTTCGGCAGCCAGACCATCAAGGCCGTTACCCTCAGTGGCCGACCCGGCAAGCTTCATCTCGAATCGGTCGCCGATATTGCCACCCCGAAAGGGACGCTGGTTGACTATCAATTGCAGGATATCGAGCGTGTCAGCCAATCTCTCAAGACTCTCAAGCGCCTGATCCCAACTCACAGCGACTATGCCGCCACTGCGGTGACCGGGTCCAACGTGATAACCAAGGTGATCCAGATTGATGCCCGCCTCAGCGACAAGGAGCTGGAGAATCAGGTGCAGCTGGAGGCCGAGCAGATCATTCCCTTCCCCCTCGATGAAGTGAGTCTCGATTTTGAGGTGCTGAGCACCAACAACAGTGAAGATCGTCAAGATGTGCTGCTGAGCGCAGCCCGCACCGAGAGTGTCAACGGCCGGGTCAGCGCCCTTGCCGAAGCCGGTATTGCCGTCAAGGTGGTGGATGTGGGGGCCCATGCGTTGGGCCGTGCCGTGGTGGCCTGTCTGCCCGAATTGCAGGAGAGTGAACGGCCGATCGGGGTGATAGATATCGGTGCCAGTGCCATGACCTTTGCGGCGCTGGTCAAGGGAGAGGTGATCTACTCCCGCTTGCAAAACTTCGGCGGCGATCAGTACAGCCAGGCGCTCTCCTCCTTTTATGGCATGACGCTGGATGAGGCTGAGCAGGCTAAAACCAAAGGTACCTTGCCTGTTGACCATGAGCTGGATGTGCTGATGCCCCACATCAACTCGCTGCTGCAGCAAGTGCGGCGCAATATCCAGCTCTTTTGCAGTTCATCCGGTTATCGCGACATCGCAAAACTGGTGCTGACGGGGGGAGGCAGTCTGCTACCCGGTTTGTTGGTACAGGTAAAAGAAGAGGTCAATTGCGAGGTGTTGCACCCGGATCTGTTCGCTCTGTTTGGCAAACCGAAAGGGGAGGCAGAACTGGTACATGGCGCTAAATATATGACGGCATTCGGGTTGGCTCTGAGGAGTTTCACACCATGTCAAATATAAACCTTCTGCCCTGGCGTGAAGCCCGTGCCCAGCGCCAAAAGAAACAGTTCGGGGCTTTGCTTGGGATTTTTGTGCTGGCCACGGTCGCGCTGGGATTTTTTGCCAACTGGCTGGTTGATCGCCAGATCGTCGCCCAGCAGCAGCGCAACCAGCGGCTGGTTCAGGAGATGACTATTCTGGATGCCCAACTGGGGGAGATCCGTCTGCTCAAAGAGCGTCGCAAGGAACTGATCGATCGGATGCAGCTCATCGAGCAGTTGCAGATGCGACGCAATGTGCCCGTCCGCCTCTTCAATCAGCTGCCTTCACTGGTGCCCAACGGGGTTTACCTCAACACCCTTTCGATGCAAAACAATATTATTGATGTTAATGGCAGACCGAAGCCTATGGCCGGGTAGCCAGCATGATGCGGCGGATTGATGGTTCCGGCTGGTTGGGCCAGGCAAAGATAAGCACTATTTTTGCGGCTGATATTGCGCCAGTGTCATTGAGCCAGTTTTCCATGATGTTCCTGATCGCCAACAATGCTGCGGCTGCAGGGAATGTGGCCAAGGAGCAACAATGAATCTTCAGCAACTCAACGAGCTGGATATCAATGACATAGCAAGCTGGCCAAAATGGGCAAAAGGGGTCTTCATCTTTTTCTGCTGCGTGTTGACCGGTGGCGCCATCTACTACTACGTGATTGCCAACTCACTGACCAGTTTGACTCAGGAAGCGGGGAAGGAGACCGAACTGAAAGCCCAGTTTGAAAGCAAGGCGATGCTGGCTGCCAACCTGGGGGCATACAAGGCGCAAATGGTTCAGCTTGAGCAACTGGTTGATACCCAGCTCAAGCAGTTGCCCAATACCCATGAGGTCGCCGGTCTGCTGGACGATATCAGCTTTATTGCTACCGACAACGGCTTGAAATTGAACCGGATCAACTGGGAGCCAGAGGTAAAGCACGAGTTTTCAACCGAGCTACCAATGCGTATCGAAGTCGTGGGCACTTACCATGAAATTGGCAAGTTTACCGCTGACATGGCCGCTTTGCCCCGTATCGTCATTCTTGACTCTTTCACTCTGGGTCAGAGCAAGGATGAAGGGGAGCTGATTTCGATGTCGATGCTGGCAAAGACCTACAAGTACAACGGTAAAACAGTGGAGCCGAAACAATGAGACGCATCTGCTGGTTGTTACCTGCCCTCTTGCTGGCGGCGTGTGGTGGCCAGGAGGACATGGATAGCTATGTCGCCCAGACCAAAGCAAGGCCGCCCATACCTATCGAGCCCTTGCCCGAGCTGAAGCCTTTTGCCCCCATGCACTACCAGCAACGCGAGTTGCGCAGCCCCTTCATGGTTCCTCAGCCTGAGGCGACGGTCGGAAGTACAAGCACTGCCAAGGCCCAGCCGGATTGTGCTCAGACCCTGATGGATCGTGAGAAAGAGGTGCTGGAAAATTATTCGCTGGCCAGTCTGTCGATGCATGGTTCTTTGGGTAAGGCAGGTCAGTTGTGGGCCTTGATCAGCACCCCAGATGGCAAATCGATGCGGGTCGGACTCAACCAGTATATGGGGCTTGATCAGGGCCGAGTCATCAAGATCACTGACACTGCCGTGGATTTGCTGGAAACCATTCCGGACGGGAAGGGGTGCTGGGTAACAAGAGAAACCCAGTTGGCAATGGCCAATGTGCAAGAAAAACAATAATCAGGGACGAACAGCAATGAGAACAACAATAGAGAGTGTATCCAAAGTGGCTTTGCTGTTTTGCGCCAGCGCCCTCAGTCAGGCGTGGGCAGTGGCAACCCTGCAGGAGATCAAGGTCAATCCGCTGCTGGCCGATCAATTGCTGGTGGAGCTCAGTTTTAGTGAGCCTGTCACGGGCTTTACCGATCGTCTCTCTTACCAACCCAATCAGCTGTTGTTGCATGTTCCCGGTGCGGTAGGGGCGCTGAAAGTGAACCCGCTGCCGATCCAGCGCCTGGGGGTAGATAATATCAAGGTTGAGGGTAAGGGCGCAGGTCTGGATATCAAGATAGCACTCGATCAGCTTGCTCCCTATCAGGTGCAGCAACAGGGGAACAAATTACTGGTGTCATTGGGCGAGGGGGCCTCTTCCGGGCTCATCAATGGTGAGAGCGCCCTGATTGCACCCGCAACCTCGGCTACTCCTGTGCCAGCGCCCTCTGCGATGGCGGCCACACCCTCTCCCTCGGCGCTGCTCAATCCTCAAGTCGTTGCCCGGTCTATGCCTGTTGCACCCGTGACAACGCCGGTAGCCACACAGCCTGCCAGCAAGCCGGTGCTTAACAACTATCAGAGCAGTGGGGACGGCGCCTATTTCAACTCGGTTACCGGTGTGGATTTTCGTCGTGGTAAAGATGGCCAGGGGGAGTTTCTGGTTACGCTGGATAACAGCTCAGCCGCTGTTGATGTGAGCAGCCGCGGTCAGACCGTACTGGCCAAGTTTCATGGTACTCGGGTACCGGATGGTTTGCTTAATCTGATCAACGTGCAGGATTTTGCAACGCCGGTCTCTCAGGTTGAAGTCTCCCGGCAGGGGAGCGATACCCTGTTTGAACTGTCGATCAATGGTCAGTTTGATTACCGTTACGATCAGGCTGACAAGCTCTTCATTATCGAGGTGAAAAAGCGGACGACGGCCACGGCATCCAAGCAGTATCAGGGAAAGCCCATCTCATTGAACTTTCAGGATATTCCAGTCCGTACCGTATTGCAGCTTATTGCCGATTTCAACAACCTTAACTTGGTAACCACAGATTCGGTATCAGGCAATATTACCCTGCGTCTGGATGGGGTGCCGTGGGAGCAGGCGCTCGACATTATTTTGAAAGTGCGGGGTCTGGATAAACGACTGGACAACAACATTCTGCTGGTGGCTCCTGCGGAAGAGATCGCAACACGCGAGAAGCAGCAACTTGAGAGCCGCAATCAGGTCGCAGATTTGGCGCAGCTCTATACCGAATATCTGCAGATAAACTATGCCAAGGCCTCGGAAGTGGCAGCCCTGCTCTCTTCCGAAAGTACCAAGTTACTGTCACCCCGTGGTGCGGTGAGCGTTGACGAGCGAACCAACGTGCTGGTGGTCAAGGATACCGCCGATGTCATCAGCAGCATCAAACGGATGCTCGATATTCTCGATATTCCGGTCAAGCAGGTGGTTATCGAGGCGCGGATGGTGACCATTGATGACGGTTTTGATGAAGCGCTCGGGGTGCGGTGGGGGGTGACCAAGAATGATGGTCATGGCAACAGTACGTCCGGTTCCATAGCGGGGAATGATGGCTCTGGTAACAACAATGGTGGCTCGACAATTACCAGACCGACAGCAGACGATCGGTTGAACGTCAACCTGCCGGTGACCAATGCGGCCGGTACTTTGGCCTTCCAGGTTGCCCGTTTGGCTGATGGTACCTTGCTGGATCTCGAGTTGTCGGCGCTGGAAAAAGAGAGCAAGGCCGAGATTATCGCTAGTCCGCGCGTGACCACGGCGAACCAGAAACCGGCATTGATCGAGCAGGGTACCGAGATCCCCTATGTGGAGTCCTCTTCCAGTGGCGCTACCTCGGTAACCTTCAAGAAGGCGGTATTGAGCCTGAAGGTTACCCCGCAGATCACCCCTGACAATCGGGTGATTCTCGACCTGACCGTAACCCAGGATACCAAGGGTGAAACGGTACCGACCGGCACCGGTGATGCGGTTTCCATCAACGCCCAGTCCATCACCACTCAGGTGTTGGTGAACAATGGCGAGACCCTGGTGTTGGGCGGCATCTATCAGCAGACCATCAAGAGCGATGTGACCAAGGTGCCGCTGCTTGGCGATATCCCCGGATTGGGGGCCCTGTTCCGCAAGACCACCAGCGAGAACAAAAAGCGAGAGTTGCTGATTTTCGTGACGCCCAAGATAGTCACCGACGCCTTCTGAATGCTTTACATGTGAGGGTAAAACACATATAACCTTACGCCCCAATGAGGCTGGGGCGTAAGGGCTGCGGTTGCCAGTCCCGATATCTATTGAGATAATCCCCCTCCTGATCCATCGCAAGATAAGGTTCATAGGTACCCCGATCCAGTATTCATCGGGGTCGTACAGTTTGTAATTACTAACGAAAAGACATGGCTGAGAAACGCAATATTTTCCTGATAGGTCCCATGGGTGCGGGCAAGAGCACCATAGGTAGACATCTGGCAGAACAACTGCATATGGAGTTTTTCGACTCAGATCATGAGATTGAGCGCCGCAGTGGTGCTGATATCGGCTGGGTGTTCGATGTTGAAGGCGAAGAAGGTTTCCGGATTCGCGAAGAGAAGGTGATCGGCGAATTGTCAGAGCAGCAGGGTATCGTGCTGGCGACGGGTGGCGGTGCCATCAAGAGTCGCGAAACCCGCAACAAGTTGTCTGCTCGTGGCATCGTGGTCTACCTCGAAACCACTATTGAAAAGCAGCTGGCGCGCACACAGCGAGACAAACGCCGCCCTCTGCTACAGACCGAAGAACCGGCACGCGAAGTGCTGGAACGTCTGGCACAAGAGCGCAATGCCCTGTATGAAGAGGTTGCCGACTTTGTTGTGCACACCGATGACCAGAGCGCAAAAATCGTTGCCAATCAAATTGTAAAGCTGATCGGTATGTAATCTAGAGGACGTCCATGGAACGGTTGAAGGTCGAACTGGGTGAGCGCAGCTATCCCATCGAGATAGCTGCAGGGTTGTTGCAGCGCCCCGAGGCGCTGGTCTCGACCATCAAGGGCAAGCGGGTGATGATAGTGACCAACACGGTCGTTGCTCCGATTTATCTTGAACGGGTAACCGCTCTGCTGTCGGGTTTTCAGGTTGAACACCTGATCCTGCCTGACGGCGAGGCATACAAGAACCTGGCGACCTTTGAGCAGATCATGTCTGCTCTGCTTGAAACCAACCATGGGCGCGATACGACACTGATCGCTCTGGGGGGCGGCGTGATCGGGGATGTGGTGGGCTTTGCGGCAGCAAGCTATCAACGTGGCATTCCTTTTATCCAGATCCCGACCACTCTGCTCTCCCAGGTTGACTCCTCTGTCGGCGGTAAAACCGCTGTCAACCACCCCCTCGGCAAGAACATGATTGGGGCTTTTTATCAGCCCAAACAAGTTGTTATCGATACCGAATGTCTGAGTACCTTGCCAGCCCGCGAATTTGCCGCAGGGATGGCCGAGGTGATCAAGTACGGCATCATTTGGGATGCTGATTTCTTCAGATGGCTGGAGCAGAACATGGTGCGTCTGCAACAGCTGGAACCTGCCGCGCTGGCCTACGCCATCAAACGCTGCTGCGAGATCAAAGCCGATGTGGTCGGTCAGGATGAGACCGAGCACGGCGTCCGTGCGCTGCTCAATCTGGGCCACACCTTTGGTCATGCCATCGAGGCCGAGCAGGGGTATGGCAACTGGCTGCACGGTGAGGCAGTATCCGCCGGCACCATGCTGGCTGCCCGGACTGCGCAGGCCCGTGGCGATATGAGCGAAGCGGACGTTGCGCGAGTGCACGCCCTGCTGCTGGCCGCCAATCTGCCCATTCATGCGCCTGCCGAGATGGATTTCGCCGCCTTTATTCGCCATATGCGCCGTGACAAGAAGGTGCTGGAAGGCAAGCTGCGTCTGGTGTTGCCGGTTGGTATCGGCCATGCGCAGGTGGTGGGGGATGTGTCCGATGCCGAGTTGCTGGCGGTGATCGAGTCTGGTCGTGACGAATAAACTGCTAAAACTTCCTTCCCAGCGGCAGCTGGTTGACCGGCTGCTGCATCTGATTGAATTCAATCACCCTTTCATTTTTCTCTCCGGTAAACCCGGTTGTGGTCGCGGTACCCTGTGCGAATCCCTGCTCGGCGTGTTGCCTGAAAAAGTGTGGGTGGTAAGCCTGATTGGTACACCTGCCATGAAGATGGTGGATGTGCGTCAGCTGTTATTGCCACAGGTAGTGGCGCGCCCGCTGTTCAATCCACAGGATGCCCTGGCAGAGAGCTTCTTTCGCATGCTGGAGGGGAGCAAGCCTGCCACCCTGCTGCTGCTGATAGAGCGGGCTGATCAGTTGCCAGCCGAATTGCTGGGAGAGTTGTGGGCGATCATCCGTCATAACGATACCCTGGCGGCGCCCCATCAGCTGGCCATTATCGTCTCGGGCAGTGACGTCTGGTGTCGTACCCAACGACCGCAGCTCAAAGGGCGTGCCATGCCAGCCCTTGAGCTGGAAGTGCCGCCACTGAGCCCGCCCGAGCAGCGCATCTTCTTGTATGAGAAAGCCAAAGAGCTCAAGATCCCGGCGACCCTCTTGCCCAAGCCGCAAGTGGAGGAGATCCTGAAAACGGCGAACGGACATCCGTCCACCATCATGCAGTTACTGGAGGATATCATGACCGACAGAAGGCCCAAGAAGCGTCAGGCGGAGTTGCCTGTCAAGAAGATTGCCACCGCTATCGCGCTGGTCGCTGGCGGCCTGCTGGCATTGAGTTACCTGCTGCCTGCGCTGTTTGACAATGAAAGCAAACCGGCACTGCAGGATCCTGCGCAGAACACGGCATTGCCGATCCCGGTAACGGGAGGCGATCCCCTCACCGCAGGCGGTTCGAATACCGATACCGCTGCACAAGGCGCGCAAAACAGCGATGCAGCAAGCAATCCTAATGGGGTTGTGAAAGATTGGCAGCCGGAGGCGAAAGTGTTGCCCAAGTCGGTGGAGAGCGAAACCGTGACCACCGAATCAACCAATTACGAAGGGCGTCGGGTGGTGATCTCTGACGAGGTCGTGCAAAAGCTGATGACCGAACCCAAGGTGAGCGGCGCTCTGCCTACTGACGTGGTGGACGAGCTGACCGGCAAGAACCCGAGTGGCACAGCCCCCAGTGGTGCAATCGCAACCACGGCGCCAGCCAGTACCGCCAAGGCACAGAATCCGGTGACAACCGCAACGCCTGCGGCCACCACCAAAACCGCCAGCAACGAGCCGGTTGCCGCGCCAGCACCCAAGGTGGCCCTGACACCGGTCGCCACCTTGAACAAGAAGCCGCGCAACCACTACAGCGTTCAGCTGATGGGGGCGAGCAACACCAAGGCGGTGGATCAGTTTGTCGCCGAGCATGGTCTGGCGGGCAAGGTATGGGTCTATCAGACCAAATTCCGTGGCAGCCCCTGGTACGTGGTGCTGCAAGGGGATTATGCCGGTCTGACCCAGGCCAAGAGTGCCATTCGCAAGCTTCCGCCAGCCTTGCTGAAAGGCCAGCCCTGGCCCAAGTCGTTTGCACAGGTACAAAAAGAGCTGAAGCAATAGCCTTGATACCGGATAAGGGGGTAGAATCGTCCCCCTTTTTGGGTCTTGCCTTCTTACACACCGGATTTCCATGAAAAAAACACGCGCTTTTTTAAAATGGGCCGGGGGAAAATACTCCCTGGTTGAAGAGATCGCCGAGCGCCTGCCGGCCGGGCGTGTGTTGCTGGAGCCCTTCGTCGGGGCCGGGTCTGTGTTTCTCAACACCGACTACGACGCGTATGTGCTCAACGACATCAATCCGGATCTGATCTGCCTGTACAACCATCTCAAGCTGACGCCGGACAGTTTCATTGCCGAGGCGCGCAAGCTGTTTGTGGCAGAGCATAACAACAAGGCGGCCTATTACCGGCTGCGTACCCAGTTCAATCAGACCGAGACCACCTTCGAGCGGGCTCTCTTGTTTCTGTTTCTCAACCGTCACGGTTTCAACGGACTGTGCCGCTACAACAAGAAGGGCGGCTTCAACGTGCCGTTCGGTTCCTACAAGAAGCCCTATTTCCCGGAAAAAGAGCTGTGGGCCTTTGCCGAAAAGGCGCAGAAGGCGACCTTTATCTGCGAGAGCTACGCCGATGCCATCAAGCGTGCCGAAGAGGATTGGGTTATCTATTGTGATCCACCCTACGCGCCGCTCTCCACTACGGCGAGCTTCACCACCTATGCCTCCGGTGGGTTTACCCTGGATGATCAGGCGGTCCTGGCGCGACTGGCCCGCCACACAGCCGCTCACAAAGGGGTGCCGGTGCTGATCAGCAACCACGATATCGAGCTGACTCGTGAGCTTTATCGCGGTGCCCGCCTCGACGAGATCCTGGTCAAGCGCACCATCAGCCGCAACGGCGGCACCCGCAACAAGGTGGCCGAGTTGTTGGCGCTCTATCCGCCCGGAATCGAACCGGAGCAGGGCTACTATCCCAGCGACAGTGAACTGTTGCCACTGGCGTAACAGACCATGCGGCGCCCAAGGGCGCCGTTTTTTTATGGGCGCGCCTGGGCCCGTGCCGATGCCGCAAAACCCGGGTGGTTGGGGGAGGGGAGGCGATTGCCCCATTTACCCCGCATTCGAGTCGTTTTCGCCCGCCTTTTACGTTAAAATTGCGCCGCTTTTTCTCCCTGGCTGCCAATGGATGATGCTGATGAAAGACTTTCTGATTGCCCCCTCGATCCTCTCTGCCGATTTTGCCCGTCTGGGTGACGATGTAGCCAAGGTACTGGCTGCCGGTGCCGACGTGGTTCACTTCGACGTGATGGACAACCACTATGTCCCCAACCTGACCATTGGCCCCATGGTCTGTCAGGCGCTGCGTGACTACGGTATCGAGGCCCCCATCGACGTGCACCTGATGGTCAAGCCGGTGGATCGCATCATTCCCGATTTTGCCAAGGCCGGTGCTTCCCTCATCACCTTCCATCCGGAAGCGTCCGATCACGTTGATCGCTCTTTGGGCCTCATCAAGGAGATGGGCTGCCAGGCGGGTCTGGTTCTGAATCCTGCTACCTCGCTCTCCTGCCTCGAGTATGTGATGGACAAGCTGGACGTGATCCTGCTGATGTCGGTCAACCCGGGCTTCGGTGGCCAGAGCTTTATCCCGGGCACTCTCGACAAGCTGCGTCAGGTGCGTCGTCTGATCGACGAGAGCGGTCGCGATATCCGTCTCGAGATCGATGGAGGGGTGAAGGTCGACAACATTCGCGAGATCGCCGAAGCGGGCGCCGACATGTTTGTCGCCGGCTCTGCCATTTTCAGCCAGCCTGACTATAAAGCGGTGATCGACAAGATGCGTGCGGAGCTGGCTCATGTCACACGCTGAGCGCGCATTTGATTTGGTGCTGTTCGATCTGGACGGCACCCTGATTGACAGCGCCGCCCAGTTGGCGCTGGCGGTCAATCTGACGCTGACCGATCTGGGTCTGGAGCAAGCTGATGAAGCGGTTATCCGTACCTGGGTCGGCAATGGTGCCGACAAGCTGATCCAGCGGGCGCTCGCCTATCGCGAGGCCGATCCCGAGCTGTTTGCCAAGGCCAGACCGATTTTTTTCCAGCACTACAACGCCTGCCTGCTGCAAGGGCTGGCGATGTATGACGGGGTGGCCCAGAGTCTGCGTCGCTTGCAAAGCCTGGGCTACAAGCAGGCAATCGTCACCAACAAGCCGAGCGACTTCGTGGCCCCTATCCTCGATGCCCTTGGCATCAGCGATTGTTTCGAACTCTGGCTTGGCGGCAACTGCGTGCCGGTCAAGAAGCCGAGCCCGGGGCCCTTGCTGCACGCTTGCCAGGAGTTAGGGGTGAGTCCGGCTCGCACTCTAATGGTGGGCGACTCAGAAAATGACGTGCTGGCGGCCAAGGCGGCTGGCATGAAGGTGGTGGGCCTTACATACGGCTACAACTATGGCCGTCCCATCGCCGACTCCCATCCAGACTGGGTATTCGAGCAGTTTGCCCAGCTCGATGCACTTTTGGTCTAATAGCGCAACTGGGCTGGCTGAATAACAAGGATTAACACTCTCATGACTAAACCAATCGTATTGAGCGGGGCGCAACCCTCCGGTCAACTGACCATCGGCAACTACATGGGGGCCCTGCGTCAGTGGGTCAACATGCAGGATGAGTTCGACTGCCTCTACTGCATCGTCGATCTACACGCCATTACCACTCGTCAGGACCCGGCTGCCCTGCGCAAGGCTTGTCTGGACGCGGCCGCCCTCTATCTGGCGGTCGGTATCGATCCCAAGAAGAGCACCGTCTTCATCCAGTCTCACGTGCCGCAGCACGCTGAGCTGGGCTGGATCCTCAACTGCTACACCCAGATGGGTGAGCTGTCGCGCATGACCCAGTTCAAGGACAAGTCCGCCCGTTTCGAGAACAATGTCAACGTCGGCCTGTTCGGTTATCCGGTGCTGATGGCAGCCGATATCCTGCTCTATCAGGCCAATCAGGTGCCGGTCGGCAACGACCAGAAGCAGCATCTCGAGCTGACCCGCGATATCTGCACCCGCTTCAACAACCTGTATGGTGAAGTGTTCACCATGCCGGAGCCCTTCATTCCAACCGAAGGGGCGCGGGTGATGAGCCTGCAGGATCCGACCAAGAAGATGTCCAAGTCGGATGACAACGAGGCCAACTTCATCGGCCTGCTGGAAGATCCCAAGCAGATCGTCAAGAAGATCAAGCGTGCGGTGACCGACTCCGACGAGCCGGCGGTGGTGCGTTTCGATCCGGAAAACAAACCGGGTGTCTCCAACCTGCTGACCCTGATGTCCGGTGTGACCGGCCGCTCTATCCCCGAGCTGGAACAGCACTTCGAAGGCAAGATGTACGGTCACCTCAAGACCGAAACCGCCGAAGCCGTGGTTGCGCTGCTGGAACCGATCCAGGCCCGTTTCCACGAGTTGCGTCAGGATGAGGCCCATCTGATCGCGATTCTGGCAGAAGGCGCACAAAAGGCGCGCGAAAGAGCTGAAAAAACCCTGACCAGCGTATATGATGTAGTCGGCTTCGTTCCTCGAGCCTGACATACTGGGAAGGTGTAGTAGAAGAGAGCTGGGTATTTGCCTGGCTTTCTTTATTTTCTGCCCGGCTATTTTGTTTAATTTCTTTATTTCAACCTGGGTAATATCCCCAAGAGAAAGCATGCCTGTTCAACCAACTATTTCTGCTGAAGAGCTGAGTGACAAAGGTCACTGGCTACGTAAATTTCGCAAGGCGAAAAACCTCAATACCCTGCAGTTGATGGTCTCCAATGCCATCGACAAGCACCATAAAACCCCTGCCGTTGCTGCCGCCATCTATCTGGCCGAGTGTCAGCGTGAACGGGAAATGGAACAGGGTCGTTATCTCGATCGTTAATTCTCTGCTGTTGGTTATCTCATGCTGTTGTTGATCGATAACTACGACTCTTTTACCTGGAACCTGGTGCAATATTTCGGCGCCCTGGGACAAGAGGTTGTGGTCAAGCGCAATGATGAACTGACGCTTGATGCCATAGCGCAGCTCTCCCCCCGTTTTCTGGTGATCTCTCCCGGTCCCTGTACGCCCAATGAGGCGGGGATCTCTCTCGATGCCATCAGCCACTTCGCTGGCAAGCTGCCCATTCTCGGCGTCTGTCTCGGTCATCAGTCGCTGGCGCAGGCCTTCGGCGCCCGCGTAGTGCGTGCCCGTCAGGTAATGCACGGCAAAACCTCGCTTATCCGCCATCGCAATGAGGGGGTGTTCAAGGGGCTCAATAACCCGCTGCGGGTGACCCGTTACCACTCGCTGGTGGTGGAGCGTGACACGCTGCCCGACTGCTTCGACATCACCGCCTGGAGCGAGCATGCCGATGGCTCGTTTGACGAGATCATGGGGCTGCGCCACAAGAGGCTCCCTGTCGAGGGTGTTCAGTTCCATCCGGAGAGCATTTTGAGCGAGCAGGGCCATCAGTTGCTGGCCAACTTTCTGGCGCGTTCATAAAAAGTTGTGATCGCCTTCTCAAGTTCGAGAGAAGGCAAAAAAAATTTCCCTGACACTTTATTCACCCCCTCTCCTGCCCAAATTATCTCTTGCCAAGCCCCCCTGAGTCGTTATGCAATGCGGTTGCCTAAAATCTCAAGAGCAATCGAACATTGTTCCTTATAGGCCGTCTTGTTACAGACTTTTTACTTTATTTCTGTGATAATCCCGTCACGTTTACACGGATTTAACTTTTGGGCGGTGGATTATTCTGTCGCCGAATCGAAGGAGAGCTATATGTCAGAGTTGTTGGCAGTGACACGTGAAGTGTTTGATGAAGTGATGGTTCCCAACTATGCGCCCGCCAAGATCATCCCGGTGCGTGGTGAAGGGTCACGTGTCTGGGATCAGGAAGGGCGCGAGTATGTCGACTTCGCCGGTGGCATCGCCGTCAACGGTTTGGGTCACTGTCATCCCAAGCTGGTCGAGGCCCTGAAAACCCAGAGCGAGAAGCTGTGGCACCTCTCCAACGTCATGACCAACGAGCCAGCCCTGCGTCTGGCCAGGAAGCTGGTCGCCGCCACCTTCGCCGACAAGGTCTACTTCTGCAACTCCGGCGCCGAAGCAAACGAGGCTGCCCTCAAGCTGGCACGCCGCTATGCCATCGAGAAGTTTGGCGAGCAGAAGACCCAGATCATCGCCTTCAATCAGGGCTTCCACGGTCGTACCTTCTTTACCGTGAGCGTCGGTGGCCAGGCAGCCTACTCCGATGGCTTCGGTCCCAAGCCCGGTGACATTACCCATGTTCCCTACAACGATCTGGCGGCGCTGGCCGAGGTGATCTCCGACAACACCTGCGCCGTGGTGATGGAGCCGCTGCAAGGGGAGGGGGGCATCATTCGTCCTACCGACGAGTTTGCCAAAGGGGTACGCGAGCTGTGTGACAAACACAATGCCCTGCTGGTGTATGACGAAGTGCAGTCCGGCGTCGGCCGGACCGGTGATCTCTATGCCTATATGGGTCTGGGCGTCACGCCGGACATCCTCACCAGCGCCAAGGCGCTGGGTGGCGGTTTCCCCATCGGCGCCATGCTGACCACCGACGAAATCGCCTCTTACCTGAAAGTGGGCACTCACGGCTCTACCTACGGCGGCAACCCGCTTGCCTGTGCGGTCGCTGAGGCGGTGATCGACGTGATCAATACCCCGGAGGTGCTGGCTGGCATCGAGCAGCGCGAACAGCTGTTCCGCGATGGCCTTGAAGCAATCAACGCCAAATACCACTGCTTTAGCGAGATCCGCGGCAAGGGTCTGCTGCTGGGCGCGGCCCTGAGCGATGCCTACAAGGGGCGCTCCCGCGACTTCCTGCTGGCCTCCATCGATCAGGGGCTGATGGCACTGGTGGCTGGTACCAACGTGGTTCGTTTTGCCCCTTCACTGGTGATCCCGGAAGCGGACATCAAGGAAGGGTTGGCCCGCTTCGAGAAGGCGGTTGCCCAGGTGGTTAACGCCTGATTCCAAATTGAGGTGGGGAGCTCTCCCGGCAGGAGCCGGGACCCCACCTGTCGTCAATGAAAGGGAGTTGTCATTTATGTTGGTTATCCGTCCCATCGAGCAAAAAGATTTTGCCGGGCTCAACCTGCGCCATCGAGTCCGGCACCGGCATGACCTCGTTGCCCGTCAACGATGAGCTGCTGCAGCGCAAGATTGACGCCTCTACCCAGACTTTTTCCGACAAGCCCGCCGGTAAGGGGGACTGCCTCTACTTCTTCGTGGCCGAGGATCTGGAGACCGGCGAGATGGTCGGCACCTGTGCCATCGATGCTGCGGTTGGCCTCTCCCAGCCGTTTTACAACTACCACATCGGCAAGGTGGTGCACTCTTCTCCCAAGCTTGGCATCTACAACGTCGTTGAAACCCTGACCCTCTCCAACGACTACACCGGCAACTCCGAGCTCTGCACCCTGTTCTTGCGCGAATGTGCCCGCGAGGGGCTCAACGGCCGCCTGCTCTCCAAGCACCGCTTTCTGTTTATGGCCGAGCACCCCGAGCTGTTTGACGAGACCGTCTTCGCCGAGATGCGCGGCGTCTCCGATGCCAACGGTCACAGCCCCTTCTACGAGTGGCTGCAAACCCATTTCTTCTCGATGGATTTTCCCACCGTCGACTATCTGACCGGCATCGGCAAGAAGCGCTTTATCGCCGAATTGATGCCCAAGTACCCCATCTACGTCAATTTGCTGAGCAAAGAGGCGCGGGCCGTTATCGGCCAGACCCACGAGAAGACCCGCCCGGCCATCAAGATGCTGCAGGACGAGGGCTTCGTGAACCGTGGTTACGTCGATATTTTCGATGCGGGCCCCACCGTCGAGTGCGACGTGAAGAATATTCGCAGCGTGCGCCGCAGCAAGAAGCTGCGGGTGCTGGTGGGCGAGCCCATTGGTGGCAAGACCCACCTTATCTGCAACAGCCGTTTCGAACATTACCGCGCCTGCTACGGCAATATCCGGGTCGATCTCGACAAGCACGAAGCCATCATCCCGCCCAAGATGGCGGCGGCACTCAAGGTGCAGGATGGCGACATGGTGCGGGTGGTTGACCTCGACTGAGGCAAACAGGACAAGCAAACCGATTATCAGACAGGCAGCCGAGGCTGCCTGCCAGCGACAGGGAGTGAATGGATGAGCCAGTTAGTGCAATTTATCGACGGTCAGTGGCTTGCCGGTGAAGGCAAGCCGTTCGAGTCAACCGATCCGGCCAAAAACGAGGTGATCTGGCAGGGGGCTGCCGCCAGCGCGGCGCAAGTGGATGCCGCCGTTAAGGCCGCCCGTGCCGCCTTCTACCACTGGGCGGACATGAGCCTTGAGGATCGTCTGGCCATAGTGCGTCGTTATGCCGACCTGCTTGGCGAGCAGAAAGAGGCACTGGCCCTGACTATCGCCCGCGAAACAGGCAAACCGCTGTGGGAGACCCGCACCGAAGTGGCTGCCATGCAGGGCAAGATTGCCATCTCCATTCGTGCCCACGATGAGCGCACCGGCACCGTTGAAAATGCTATGCCGGGCGCCAAGGCGTTTGTCCGTCACAAGCCTCACGGTGTGGTGGCGGTGTTCGGCCCTTACAACTTCCCGGGTCATCTGCCCAACGGCCATATAGTCCCGGCGCTGATTGCGGGTAACGCCGTGGTATTCAAACCCTCCGAGCTGACCCCCATGGTGGCCGAAGCCATGGTCAAGGTGTGGCAGGAGGCCGGATTGCCCAAGGGAGTGCTCAATCTGGTGCAAGGTGAGGTCGAGACTGGCAAGGCGCTGGCGGGCAACCCCGATATCGACGGCCTATTCTTTACCGGCTCCTCCCGCACCGGCCATTTCCTTCATCAGCAGTTTGCCGGTCAGCCGGGCAAAATTCTGGCGCTCGAGATGGGCGGCAACAACCCGCTGATCGTGAAAGACGTGAGCGACATCGACGGCGCTGTGCATGCCATCGTCCAGTCGGCGTTCATCACTTCCGGTCAGCGCTGCACCTGCTCCCGCCGCCTGTTTGTCGAGCGCGGCGAGCGGGGCGATGCCCTGGTCAATCGACTGGTCGAGGTGGTTAGCCAGATCAAGGTCGGCCTCTATGACGCAGTCGAGCAGCCGTTCATGGGCTCGATGATAAGCGAGAAGGCTGTGATTGGCATGGTCGAGGCGCAAGCCAACCTGCAGCGCCTCGGTGGCGAGAGCCTGCTTACCCTCAAGCACCTGGAAGCGGGCACAGGCTTTGTCTCCCCGGGCATTATCGACGTGACCTCAGTGAGCGCGCTGCCGGACGAAGAGTACTTCGGCCCGCTGCTGCAACTCATTCGTTACGATGATTTCGATGCTGCCATCGATCAGGGCAACGCCACCCGCTACGGTCTCTCGGCCGGTCTGCTGGGTGACAAGGAGGCGGACTGGAATCACTTCTTCAAGCGGATCCGCGCCGGCATCGTCAACTGGAACAAGCCCATTACCGGTGCATCCAGTGCCGCGCCGTTTGGTGGTATCGGTGCTTCCGGCAACCACAGAGCGAGCGCCTACTACGCTGCTGACTATTGTGCGTATCCGGTTGCCTCTGTCGAAGACAGCAAAGCCGCTATGCCGGATCAACTGTCGCCCGGCCTGCGCTTCCAATAACGACACGGGGCATCCAGCGATGCCCCCATCTGTACCCGCAATCAAAGGAAAGAGAGATGCAAAAGGATATCGACACCCTGTTCAGCCATCTGTGGGACAACTACATCAAGGTGACCCCGAGCGCCCTCAAGGTGCACACCCTGCTGGGTGGCGGCGAGCCCATCGTCAACGATCACGTGGCGTTTCGTACCTACAACCTGCCCAAGCTGGGGCTGGAGAAGCTGGCCGCCCACTTCCTGGCGCTCGGTTACGAGCAGAAGGGCGAGTACGTTTTCAAGGCCAAGAAGCTCTACGCCAAGCACTTCGAGCATCAGGATCCGGATGCTCCCAAGGTGTTTATCAGCGAGCTGAAGGTGGAAGAGCTCTCCCCGGCGGCGCAGGCCATCATCCACAAGCTTGCCGATCAGGTGCCCGATCATCTGACCGATACCCCAGCATTTCTCTACACCGGCGCCCCCTGGCAGGTCTCCTATGCCGATTACCAGACCCTGCTGGCGGAGAGCGAGTACGCGGCATGGATGGCAGCATGGGGTTATCGTGCCAACCACTTCACGGTCAATATCAACAAGTTGAAGGACTTCGACACCATCCATCAGGTCAATGCGGCGCTCAAGGCGGCGGGTTTTGTCCTCAACAGTGTGGGTGGCGAGGTGAAGGGGGATCCGCAGGTCATGCTGGAGCAATCCTCCACCATGGCTGACAAAGCCGAGGTGCCGTTCAGCGATGGGGTACGTACCATCCCGAGCTGCTTCTACGAGTTTGCCCTGCGCTATCCGCAGGCCGATGGCGTGCTCTATCCGGGCTTTGTCGAGGCCTCGGCCGACAAGATCTTCGAATCGACGAATGCCATGTAACGGGAGCTACCCTGTTTCAGTCACAACGCCTCCTTTGTGGAGGCGTTTTGTTTGGCGCCGAGTGACGGTATCGGGTGTTGTCTGACGCCGCGTGAAGAGGGGATTTGGACGGCGCCTAATAGGTGAAGATTTGTTGATAAAAATGTGAACTAGATCACTTGAGACGACACGGATTGACGCTGGCGGTGGAGCAAAAAGGAGTAGAATGGCGCTTTATTTTTGCGGGGCCAATCGATGCCTAACTATCACTTTTTCAAGCAGGGTCAGGCGCTTACCTATCTAGATGCCAATGCACCCAGCTATAGCGATGAGCGTCGTCAACTGGTCGAACAGGGATTTGCCGCCATCGCCGCCCCCACCTTTGCAGATACTCCGGCCGAAGCCCTTGAGCTGCTTCGCACTCATCAGGCACTACAGGATGAGGCGCAGGCCAACGCCCTTTGTCTGACGGTTACCAGCATTCCGGGGGTGATTGCAACTCTGTCCGGGCACTGACGCTGCCGCCATGCTCAAATGAATAAAAAATGGTGCCACTGTCATGGCACCATCCTATCGGTTTGCCTGCTTGCCCATGAGCCGTTTAGCGCTGGTGCAGGTCACCTTCGATAACCAGCACGGTATCCATTCCTGCCGCCTTGCCTGCCTCAAGCCCGATCCGGGTATCTTCAAACACCAGACAGTTGGCCGGATTGGCGCCGAGCAGTTCGGCCACC
Organism: Aeromonas sp. 97A; assembly: GCF_051919185.1. Classification (NCBI taxonomy): domain Bacteria; kingdom Pseudomonadati; phylum Pseudomonadota; class Gammaproteobacteria; order Aeromonadales; family Aeromonadaceae; genus Aeromonas; species Aeromonas sp. 97A. The sequence continues at coordinate 78,587 of NZ_JBQBFF010000001.1, forward strand.
TGCAAGAAGGTGTCGGGATGCGGCTTGTGGTTGGTGACATCATCGGCGCTCACCACCACCGAGATATAGGCATTGAGCCCGGTGCTTTTGAGGATGGAGTCCGCCTGATTGCGCGGTGAGCCGGTGCCAATCCCCATCTTGACCTTGCCGTGATAGTGCCTGACCAGCTCCCACATCTTGGGAAAGACGCTGACCTTGTCGATATGTTCCATATAGAGGGCAATCTTGCGACGGGTAAAAGCCTCGACATCCACCGTCAGCCCCTGCTGCTCGGCCAGCATGGCGATGATCTTGCGGGTGGGAATGCCGCCGTACTGATAGAGCTGTTCCCGCTCGAAGGGGATGCCGAATTCGGCGCAGGTGAGCTCCCAGGCATCCAGATGAAGGGGCATGGAATCTACCAAAGTGCCATCCATATCGAAAATCAGGGCATCGTAGTGATCAAACCCGTACTGCTCACGCTCGCTCATGGGGGCTCCTCGAATCAAATAGAGCAGGCTAGCAGAAACGGTCGGTAGTTTGTGGGATCGGCCTCATGGTTGGGCAGATTGCGACCGCCGTTTTTTCTATCTCTTGCTGATTTGTGAGACAATAATCCGTTCATTGCCGGATACTTTGGCATATCAGATCTGCGAGTCCGCTTATGACCTCGAAAATATCCCCCAAAACCATCTTCTCCAGTGTGGCGCTGGTGATCGCGCTCGGTTCACTGGAAAAGAGCATAGTTACCACCCCGCTGCCCATGATTGGCGCCGAGCTGCACGCTGGGGCCGCCCTCACCTGGGTGGTCACCGCCTACCTGCTGGCCGCCACCGCCGTGCTGCCCCTCTATGGCAAGCTGAGCGATCTCTTTGGTCGGGTGCGGATGCTCAATATCGGCATCGGCCTGTTTCTGGCGGGCTCGGTGGCCTGCGCGCTCTCCCAGGATCTGCCGACTTTGCTGGCAGCGCGGGTGCTGCAAGGGCTGGGGGGCGGCGGCCTGATTGCCCTCGCGTTTACCGTGATTGCCGACACCATACCGCCGCGTGAGGTGGGCAAGTATCAGGGCTACATCTCGGCGGTCTATGCGGTCTCCAGCATCGCTGGCCCCTTGCTCGGCGGCTATTTCACCGAGCAGCTCAGCTGGCGCTGGATCTTCTGGATCAACCTGCCGCTCGGGGCGCTGGCGGTCTTTCTCATCAACCGCAACCTCAAGCAGCTCAACGTCCGTCGCCACAGTCGCTTCGACTGGAAGGGGGCGGGTCTGCTGATTACTGTCACTACGCTCACCCTGTTGCTGCTCTCGCCGGAGGCGGCGCTGCCCGCACTCTGGCTCTCGGCAGCGCTGGGCGTCGCGTTGCTGCTGCTGATTCTGATTGAGCGGCGCGCCCACGACCCAATTCTGCCTGCCCATCTGGCCCGGTTGCCCGGCTATCTGGTGAGCGTGCTGCTGGTGATGCTCTCCCAGCTGCTGATGTTTGCCGTGCTGGTCTATCTGCCGTTGCAGATGCAGTGGCAGAAGGGGATGAGCGCCAGCGAGAGCGGCGCCATCATGGTTATCTTCATGATTTGCATCACTGCCGGCGCCTTTGTCGGCGGCAAGCTGATTGGCCGTACCGGTCACTACAAGAGCTTTGTCGCGGTGGGCTTTGGCCTCGCGGCAGTGGCTCTGTGGCAGATCCACTTCGATGCCAGGGTCAGGCTGGCGCTCGGGTTTGCCGGTATCGGTCTCGGTCTGGTGCTGCCCGCCCTCTCCGTGGTGGTGCAGAATGCCCTGCCGCGGCAGGATCGCGGCATCGGCATGTCGCTGTTCAACTTCGGGCGGGAGCTTGGCGGTGCCGTCGGCGTGGCTATCTGCTCCATGCTGTTTCACTTGCGCCTGCCAGCCGGCAGCGATGGCGATCTGAGCCGGCTCGCCCCCGATCTGCTGGCCGCGGGTTTCAGCGCGACCTATATCGGTATGGCACTGATCGCCACGCTGGCGCTGCTCATCACCCTGCTGGCGTTGAAGCGCCATGAGCTGGCCTCCATCAGCGCCTGATTTGGCCTGCGCCGACATTGGCTCACCATAGCTAGCATAAGGGCTCCCCCGCGGGGAGCCCTGATTGTTATTTGGCGAATAGAGTGGCTGTTGCCATCAAGCCATGCGCGAGTTACTCCTGCGCCGGACTCTCCTTGCCTGCCAGCTGGCTCAGCCAGGCGAAGCGGCGATTGGCCTCCTGCTCCGCCTCTTCATAGAGCTGGCTGGCTACCTCCGGCAGCTGGCGTTCCAGCCGCTGGAAGCGGGGCTCATGGCGCAAGGTCTCGGCCAGCGAGGCATTGGGTGCCCGCGAGTCGAGCGCCAGCGGCAGTTTGCCCTCGTCAGCGCGGCGCGGATCGAAGCGGTAGAGCGGCCAGAAGCCGGTGGCGGTAAGCTGCTTCATCTGCTCGTGGCTCTCGGCCATGTCGTAGCCATGCTCCTCGCATGGGCTGTAGGCGATGATGAGCGAGGGGCCCGGATAGGCTTCCGCCTCCTGAATCGCTTTTACCGTCTGGTTCATCTGGGCGCCGAGGGAGATCTGCGCCACATAGACGTGGCCATACATCATCACGCTGGCCCCGAGATCCTTGCGCGCCTTGCGTTTGCCCTGCTCGCCAAACTTGGTGATGGCACCGAGTGGGGTTGCCTTCGACTGCTGGCCACCGGTGTTGGAGTAGCACTGGGTGTCGAGCACCAGCACATTGATGTTCTCCCCCAGACTCAACACATGGTCGAGTCCGCCAAAGCCGATGTCGTAGGCCCAGCCATCGCCACCGATGAGCCAGACCGACTTTTCCACCAGATAGTCCGCATCGCGGGCCAGCTCTTGGGCTGCCGGGATCTGGCTCTCCTGCAGCAGCGCTCGCAACTGCTGGATATGGGCCCGCTGTTCGGAAACTGGCTGGTTGGCATCGCCGAGCGCCTCGCGCAGCGCTGCCGGTATGGTGTCGCCCAGGCTCGCCAGCAGACGGCGCACCCGCTCCCTGTGCTGATCGACGGTAAGACGGAAGCCCAGTCCGAACTCGGCGTTGTCTTCAAACAGCGAGTTGGCCCATGCCGGCCCGCGCCCGTCGGCGTTGGTGGTGTAGGGGGTGGTAGGCAGGTTACCGCCATAAATGGACGAGCAGCCGGTGGCGTTGGCAATCAGCAGCCGATCGCCATAGAGCTGGGTCAGCAGCTTGATATAGGGGGTCTCGCCACAGCCGGAGCAGGCGCCCGAGTATTCAAACAGCGGCGAGATGAGCTGGGAGGTGCGGATGTCGATGCGCTCCAGCTGCTCGGCGCTGCGCTCTGGCAGGTCGAGGAAGAAGTCGTAGTTGGCCTTCTGCTCGTCGAGGTGTTCGAGGCGTGAAGCCATATTGATCGCCTTGCGATCCGGGTTGCTGCGATCCTTGGCCGGGCATACCTCGACGCAGAGATTGCAGCCGGTGCAATCCTCCGGCGCCACCTGCAGCACGTACTGCTGGCCGCGCATGTCACGAGATTTCACATCCAGCGCATCGAGAGTTGCGGGGGCAGCGGCCAGCGCATCGGGTTCTACCACCTTGGCGCGAATGGCCGAGTGGGGACAGGCGGCGACACAGTAGTTGCACTGGGTGCAGAGCTCCGCCTCCCAGATGGGGATCTCCTTGGCGATATTGCGCTTTTCCCAGCGGGTGGTGCCGACCGGCCAGGTGCCATCCGGCGGGAAGGCGGAGACCGGTAGGTTATCCCCCAGCCCCGCCAGCATGGCGGCGGTGACGGTCTGGACAAAGTCGGGGGCCTTGGCCGAAACCACCGGTGGGCGGGGGCGGCTGGCGGGATCCAGCTCGCCAAGTTGCACCCGGGTCAGGGCGGCGCAGGTTGCCTCCAGTGCCATCCAGTTGCGCTCGACCAGTGTCTGCCCCTTGCTGCCATAGCTGGTGGCGATGGCCTGCTTCAGCAGGCTGGTCGCCTCTGCGGGGGGAATGATGGCGCTGAGCTGGAAGAAGGCCATCTGCATCACGGTATTGATGCGGTTGCCGAGCTGGCAGTCGCGGGCAATTTTGGCGGCGTTGATGATGTAGAAGCGCGCCTCTTTCTCGCGCAGGGCATGCTGCACCTCGCTGGGGAGGCGCTGCCAGATATCCGCTTCGCTGTAGGGGGTGTTAAGCAGGAAGATGCCGCCCGCCTTCAAACGCTCCGCCATCCGGTACTTGTCGACAAACTGCCACTGATGGCAGCCGATAAAGTCCGCCTCTTCCACCAGATAGGCCGATTGGAGCGGCCGCTCGCCCACCCGCAGGTGAGAGACGGTGAGGCCGCCCGCCTTCTTGGAGTCGTAGACGAAATAGCCCTGCGGATAGAGGTTGGTGTGGTTGCCGAGGATCTTGATGCTGTTCTTGGCCGCCGAGACGGTGCCGTCGCTGCCAAGGCCGTAGAAGAGCGCTTCCAGCTTGTGTTGCTGGCTGTGGATGGGGCTTTGCGAATTGAGCGCTGGCAGCGGTAGTGAGAGACCTGTGATGTCATCGAAGATGCCGACGGTAAAGCGCGGGCGCGGGTTCTCTTGCGCCAGTTCGGCAAACACCGCCAGCGCGCAGGCGGGGCCGAACTCTTTGGAGGAGAGGCCGTAGCGACCCCCAATCACTCGCGGCAGGCTTGCCCGCTCGCCCCGGCTGACCGCTTCGGCCAGCGCCGTCATCACGTCGAGATAGAGGGGCTCGGCCTGTGCGCCCGGCTCCTTGGTGCGATCCAGCACGGCGATGGAGCGGGCACTCTCGGGAATCGCGGCTAACAGGTGCCCGGCCGAGAAGGGACGGAACAGCCTCACCTTCACCAGACCTACCTTCTCCCCTTGGGCCAGCAGGCGCTCGATCACCTCTTCACAGGTGCCGATGGCCGAGCCCATCAGCACCACAATCCGCTCCGCCTGCGGGTGGCCGACATATTCAAACGGCCGGTAGTGGCGGCCGGTCTGCTTGCCAAAAGCCTGCATCGCCTCGCTCACATGACCATAGGCAGCGTCATACCAGGGGTTGCTCGCCTCCCGGCACTGGAAGTAGGTGTCCGGGTTGGCGGCAGTGCCGCGAATGACCGGTTTGTCGGGGGTGAGCGCCCGGTCACGATGGGCTCGGATGGCATCTGCGGGCAGCAGGGCACGCAGGGTGTCGTCAGCGAGCGGTGCTATCTTGGCGATCTCGTGAGAGGTCCGAAAGCCGTCGAAGAAGTGGATAAAGGGGAGACGGCTGTTGAGGCTGGCCACTTGAGAAATCAGGGCAAAGTCCTGCGCCTCCTGCACATTGCTGGCACAGAGCATGGCGCAGCCGGTCTGGCGCACCGCCATCACGTCCGAGTGATCGCCAAAGATCGATAGCGCGTGGGTCGCCACGGTACGCGCCGCCACATGCAGTACGAAGGGAATGAGCTGACCCGCCAGCTTGTAGAGGTTGGGGATCATCAGCAGCAACCCCTGCGACGAGGTAAACGAGGTCGCCAGCGCGCCGGTCTGCAGGGCGCCGTGGACGGCGGCAATGGCGCCACCTTCCGACTGCATCTCGACAACCCGGGGGACATCCCCCCAGAGGTTCTTGCCCCGCTCGCTCGACCAGGCCGACGACTGTTCAGCCATGGCCGAGCTGGGGGTGATGGGGTAGATGGCGATGACTTCGCTGGTGCGGTACGCCACCGAGGCGACTGCGTTATTCCCGTCTGTGGTGATCATCTGTTTTCCACTTTGCTATGCCAGTTTGAAGGCCGATAGTTGCATCGGCAATGGATAGGTCGCTGGCATAGTAAGAGGGGCAATGAGAGCGTATCAAACGGGATAAATAATCAATTAATAAGTCAGTAATAGTGGTTAATTTAATCCCGCCGCGTGGGGGCATGATTTTCTGCTGGTACCCGACGGATGGCGATTGACGGGCCATTGCTATGACCCGTCAGCACTGGGTTAATCCTGATCCACTCGCAGCCAGATGGCGCACTGATAAGGGGCGAAGAGTGGCAGCGGTTCGCTTGGGTAATTGGCCAGCAGCAACCGCATCTTGTCTGTCACCTTGTCGAAGTGGGGCATCGGCAAGGGGTTCGCCGTGAGATTGGCGAGCAGCAGCAGGGTGTGCCGATCTCCGCTTGCCGGATCCTGCCAGTGGCGGCGATAGCTGATGCGCTCGGGATCATCCCCATCCAGCAGCTCGAAATTGCCGTGGCGAACGACCGGGTGGGCCTTGCGCAGGGCGATAAGCTGGCGATAGCAGTGAAACGGCGAGTCGGGGCGGGCCAACTGCTCGGCGGCATTAATCTCGATGTGATTGGCATTGAGGGCAATCCAGGGTGTGGTGGCGCTGAATCCGGCGTGGGGGCCGGCGTCCCACTGCATCGGGGTACGGGCATTGTCGCGGCCGATGGCATCGAGCCGCCGACTCAGCTCGGCAGGAGCCAGCCCTGACTGGCTGGCGCGATAGTTGATGGCCTCCACATCGCGCAGCTCGCTCGGCTGCCAGTGACGGTTGGTCATGGCCAGCTCCTCCCCCTGATAGATGAAGGGAGTGCCCTGCATCAGGTGCAGCACCATGGCCCACAGCCTGGCGCTGGTTTCCCGCCACTCTGGCCTGTCATCGCCAAAGCGGGAGACGGCGCGGGGCAGGTCGTGATTGCCGAGAAACAGGCTGTTCCAGCCACGCCCGTGCAGACCTTGCTGGTGGCGGGCCATGGCTCGCTTGAAGGCGAGGGGATCAAAGCGGGATGACCACTTGTCACTGCCGAGCCCCAGATGCTCGAAGTTGAACACCATGCTGAACTCGCTGCCATCGTGGTTCGAATAGTTCTGCATATGGGCGAGATCGGCCCCCCAGGTCTCCCCCACAGTGATGATCCCCTTGCCGCCGAAGCTCGCGGCATTGAGCTCGCGGATATAGTCGTGCAGGCGCGGGCCGTTGCTCATGGCAAGCCGGTCCCACTCCTTGCTCACCATATCGATCACATCGAAGCGAAATCCCTTGATCCCTTTGCCCAGCCAGAAGTTGATCACCTCTGCCATCTCGGCGCGCACCGCCGGGTTGTCCCAGTCCAGATCGGCCTGACTGGGATCGAAGTTGTGCAGATAGTAGCGATCAAACGATGGCACATATTGCCAGCCGCTGCCGCCAAAAATCGAGGTAATGGGGTGAGCATCGACAAAGGCTTGATCCCGGAATACGTAATAACCCTGATAACGGGGATCCCCGGCCAGTGCCTTCATAAACCACTCGTGCTCGGTGGAGGTGTGGTTGGCGACGATATCCATCATGATGCCGATGCCGTGGGCGGCCGCTTCGGCTATCAGCTGCTCCATCTCGGTCAGGGTGCCGAAGGCGGGGTCGATGGCACGGTAGTCCGCCACGTCATAGCCGTTGTCCCGCTTGGGGGAGCGATAGATGGGGGTGAGCCAGAGCATATCGACCCCGAGGGTGGCCAGATAATCGAGGCGCTGACGGATGCCGTTGATATCGCCCATGCCGTCGCCATCGCTGTCCTGAAAACTCATGGGGTAGATCTGGTAGATGACACAGCTATCGAGGTCGATATCGGGCGTATGGCGGGGTTGCGGGTTCATCAGCTTGGCCGGTTGGGGGAAGAGATTTTCTATCTTACCCAGATGGGCGGGCAGTCAACAGGGCAGGGGAAACCTTGAAAAGGGTTCCATAGTTAGCTGATTGCCAAAAGTGAGGGAAGGGTCACAAAGGTGCCATCCCGGGCCACGGCTATGGTCGGGATGGCACGGTACTTAGCGCTGATACTCTGCAGGAATACTGGTTATTGAGCAGCCTTGGCCTGCTCGCTGCGCTGCTCCTGCTGGCGTTCTGCCTTCTCTTGTTGGCGCTCCGCTTGTGCTTCCAGCTCCTTGCCGAGGAAGTAGTTCAGGAAGGTGCGGATCACCGCGATGATGGCGAGGCGGATCAGCTCCTCCTTGCTCGGCGCGACCGTGGTGGCCAGGATATCGGCGGCGAGCTGGAACTCCAGCGCCAGAATGAGCCAGCTGCCAAAACAGAGGCGAATACGGGGAAAGCCGGGTTGGTGATCCCGCACTCTTGCCGCCAGCCAGAGGGTCTTGCCAAGCCCTATCACCACACAGGCGATGGAGATGATCTCCAGCAGCAGCTGGAACAGCTCGACCCCGTGCATCATCCCTTCTCTCAGGCTCGCAATCTCAAACACTCGGGTCACCTCCATGATTCAAAAGAGGACACTATTAACACATCGCTCGGCAAAGGCCAAATCCGGCTCAGGCAATCATTTTGAATTCAATCACATAGAGCGGCGGCAGGGCGGGGTAGATATCGCGGATCACATCTTTCAGCTCGGCAAGGGTCATGTTCTCCTGACGGGCGTGCTCGTCGCTGAGCTCATCGAAGGCGACGGCTTTAACCGAGATCACTTCAATGGTGCCAAAGGGCTGGTGCTCCGGGTTGGTAAACAGCGCCAGCTGCTGGCCGGGTTGCCAGTTGGCCTCGCTCTCGTCGCGGATGGTGATGGTCTTGCGGCCCGCCTGAATGTCGGCGACGAAGCGGCTGAAGAAGGTGAACTCGGGATAGGGATGGGCAGACATGTTAACTCCTGACAGGGTGAATCGAAATTAGGTGAATAGAACTCAAAGGTCGAGATAGGCGCGTAGCCTGGCCAGATCGGCGATGGCGGGGCCCTCGGCCCCTTCGCAGACAATCCCCTGTTCGATCAGCTCCTTAAGGGCGCGGCGGTAGACCCGCTCTGTGGTGCCAAAGCGCGCCGCTTCGTGGGCCCGCTTGCGCGATCCCAGCATCGGGGTGCGCTGCCGTTCTCGCCATAGCTCATAGGCGATGTTGTAGGCGATGGGATGGAGCAGCCGGCTGGTGGTGATCTCCAGGGTATCGAGATAGTCGCTGGCGAGCGCGGCGGCAAAGAACAGGGTCAGCTCGGGTTCGGCCAGCAGCCGCTGGGCCAGCTTGTCGGCACAGATGACCCGGGCATCCAGCTCGGTCTCTGCCACCACGTTCCACTGCACCGGGGTGGCGCTGAAGAACTCCATCTCGCCAAAGATCTGGCTGTGGCAGGCTATTTCGCCGAGCTGGAAGCTGCGGCCCGAGTGCACTGTGCTGTTGAGGGAGACCCGGCCACTTTCGACCAGATAGAGCAGCTCGCTCTGCTCCCCTTGCCGCATGATCAATTCGCCCGGCAGGTAGCGGCGCAGAAACAGGGTGCAGGCCTCGATCGCCGCGGCAAAGCGGGGTTCAAGTTGCTCAAGTTCGGCGTGAAAGCGGCCGATGGGGTAGGGCTGTTGCTGCATGACTTGCCTGTCGCACCGGATGACGAGGGCCATGAGGCTAGCAAGAGTGCGGGCCGGATACCAGCCCGCACGGTAGCGGATGTGCCGCAGTTAACGGTTTGCGCTTTATTGCACCAGAGCGTGGAGGGCGGCCGCGATGGCTTGCTGCTCACTGGCCATCATCGCCTGTTCGGCGCTGGCGTAATCCGCCACCCCTTGTTGCACATCCTGCTCGAACAGCACTACGTTGCAGAGCACGGCTGCAACCCGCACCTTGCGCAGGCGACCCACGGTCAGCAGGGCTGCGGTCTCCATGTCAGCGCCGAGCACGCCACGGGCATGCCAGTAGCGGCACACCTCCTGCTCATCATCTCGATAGAAGCTGTCGTGGGAGCGTACCAGCCCGTGCCAATGAGGCTGGCTGCCGGTCGCTACATGGTTGAGCAAGGCGGCCTGCAGCCAGATATCGGCGCAGGCGGGATACTCGGCGGGCAGATAGGCCTGTGAGGCCCCCTCATTGCGAACCGCCCCTTCCACCACGATAAGGTCGCCAAGGCCGATGTCGTGCTGCAGGGCACCGGCGGAGCCGACCCGGATCAGCGAGCGGGCGCCGGCTTGCACCAGCTCCTCCAGCGCTATGATGGCCGAGGCGCCGCCAATGCCGGTGCTGCAAACCGTGATGGGCTGCCCCTGATAGGATCCGTTGATGAGGCGAAACTCCCGGTTTTGCCCCAGCACCTCACACTCTTCAAGCTGGCTGGCGATGCGATCGACCCGGGCCGGGTCGCCGCACAGTACCACCCGCTCGGCAATCTGCTCGGGGCGGCACTGAAGATGGGGTAACAGAGTCATGGTTTTTACAGACCTTGTGGCTGGCGCTTGGCGGCAATCACCCAGAGGCGAGTGCCGTTGGCGGCGATAAACAGCAGGATCAGGTATTCGAGCGACATGGCGTAGACGCCCTGCGCGGCATAGACACCGATGCTGATGATGTTGATGACGACCCAGAGGATCCAGTTCTCCACGTATTTGCGGGTCATCAGGATCTGGGCGACCACCGAGAGCACCGTCATGCTGGCATCCCAGAAGGGGAAGGCATCGGGGGAGGGCTCGGGGATGGCAAGGTTGGCACCCAACAGGTTGAGCAGGGAGACCGAGGTGCGCGCCAGAGTGGCGAAGACCGGGTCGATGTAGCGGGTCAGCAGGGCGATGGCCAGCACGCTCACGGCGGCGGTCACCATCAGTTTGGATTTGCTGAGCCAGCGGATCTGCAGGGTATCCCCCTGATCGTTGGCCGGGCGGGTCCAGGCGTACCAGCCGTAGACGTTGGCGCAGAAGAAGAACAGCTGCAGCATCAACAGTCCGTAGAGCTGGATCTGGAAGAAGATGATGGCAAACAGGCTGACGTTGATCAGGCCAAACAGGTAGTTGATGGTTTTCTCCTGACTGGCGAACCAGATACAGGCCAGACCAAACAGGGTGCCGATGGCTTCAATCCATGACATGGCATAGCCGCCACCCAGCGGTATGGTCACTAGCGTGTTATTGATGCTGAACAGCTCGAATATGCTCATTTTCTGATCCTTGGGCATGAGGGTTAGTATGCGAGGGCGCCATTCTAAGGGGTGAGGGGGAGGAGGGGCAGGACTTTTGTCCGCCCCGGGCTTGGCCCATATCAAAGAAATCGCCGCTGCTGCCCGGTTATTCCAGCAGTGATGGGTTATGGGGCCCCGGCGGGCCGGACTTTATTGATATGTAGCAAGATGATAGCGCCGTGGCTGTGGTCTGATAGAGTCCACTCTCCGGGAGGAGAATCACGTGATAAAAGGAGGTTGCATTGAATTCCGAGCTTGTCTGGGTGCTCTGTCTGCTGGCTGGCGCCATCTATCTCTTCATGACCAACAAGGTGCGCATGGACGTGGTCGCCCTGGGCGTGGTCATCTTGTTTGTGCTGAGCGGCACCCTCACCCTGCCGGAGGCACTGGCGGGCTTTAGCGATCCCAACGTCATTCTGATAGCCGCCCTGTTTGTTGTCGGGGAGGGGTTGGTGCGCACCGGTATCGCTTATCAGGTGGGGGATGCGTTGGTGAAGGTGGCGGGCAGCAGCGAGACCAAGCTGCTGGTGTTGCTGATGGTCGCGGTGGCGAGTCTGGGGGCTGTGATGAGCAGCACCGGAGTGGTGGCCATCTTTATCCCGGTGGTGCTGAGCGTGGCGAACCGGATGGGGATCCCGGCCGGTCGCCTGATGATGCCCCTCGGTTTTGCCGGGCTGATCAGCGGCATGATGACGCTGGTGGCCACGCCCCCCAACATGGTGGTCAACAGCGAGCTGATGCGCCACGGCATTCACGGCTTCGGCTTCTTCGATTTCACCCCCATGGGCGTGCTGATCCTGGGGCTGGGCATCCTCTACATGCTGCTGGTGCGCGGCTCCCTGGTGGGCGAGGGGGAAGAGGGCAAGGGCAAGCCGACTGGGCGCCGCACCCTGCGCGATCTGATCCGAGACTACCGACTGGCCGGTAGGGCCCGTCGTCTGGCGCTGCGGCCGGACTCCCCGCTGATTGGTCACACCCTGGACGAGCTGCAACTGCGCGCCCGTTATGGTGCCCACGTCATCGGGGTGGAGCGCTGGCGCAAGTTCCGCCGGGTGATGGTGCCGGTGTCGGGGATCAGTGAGTTCCAGGCCAAGGATGTGCTGCTGATCGACATGTCAGACCCCGAGGTGGATGTGCGGGCGTTTTGCAGCGAGGCGCGGCTCGAGCCGATGATCCTGCGCGGGGAGTATTTCTCCGATCAGGCGCGGGAGGTGGGGATGGCCGAGGTGTCGCTGATCCCTGAGTCCAAGCTGCTGGGTAAAAGCGTGCGTGAGGTGACCTTCCGCTCCAGCTATGGTCTAAGCGTGGTGGGGCTGCGCCGCGACGGTGAAGCGCTGGCAGGCAAGCTGGTGGACGAGCCGCTGCAGATGGGGGATACACTGCTGGTGGTAGGAAACTGGAGCCACATCAGACAGTTGCAGACCCATAGCCGCGACTTTCTGCTGATGGGGTTGCCCGCTGAAGTGGACGAGATGGCCGCCGCCCGCAGTCAGGCGATCCATGCCCTCTTCTGTCTTGGAGTGATGATCCTGCTGATGGTGACCGATCCGGTGCCCAACGTGATTGCCGCGCTGATCGCCTGTCTGCTGATGGGCAAGTTTCGCTGCATCGATATGGATAGTGCCTACAAGTCGATCCACTGGCCGACCCTGATCCTCATCGTCGGCATGCTCCCCTTCGCGCTGGCGCTGCAAAAAACCGGCGGGGTGGATCTGATCGTCGGTGGTCTGATCAACGCGGTAGGGGAGATGGGGCCGCGGGTCATGCTGGCCAGCCTGTTTGCCCTCTGCGCGGTGATCGGGCTCTTTATCTCCAACACCGCCACCGCAGTGCTGATGGCGCCCATTGCGCTGGGCACGGCCCAGCAGATGGGGGTATCACCCTATCCGTTTGCCATGACTATTGCCATCGCCGCCTCGGCCGCTTTTATGACGCCGGTCTCGTCACCGGTCAATACTCTGGTGCTGGGGCCGGGCAACTACAAGTTTGCCGATTTTATCCGTATCGGAGTGCCATTCACCCTGTTGGTGATGGCGGTGAGCGTGGTGGCGATCCCTTGGTTCTTCCCGTTCTGATAACCGGGATGATGAATGTGTGCACCAGCGGCCTGCGGGCCGCTTTTTTGTGGCCGGGAGACAAGAATAGCAAGGCGTGCTCGGAATAAATGAAGAGGGACGTGAACGTGAATTAACGTGGAGCCGGGTTAATAGAGGTGCGAGAGAAAAACTGGGGAGAGGCAAATTCCAGATACAAAAAAACCAGCGTGAGCTGGTCTGTTTGGTACTGCTATTAATGGTGCGGAAGGAGAGACTCGAACTCTCACGCCTAGGGCGCCAGAACCTAAATCTGGTGCGTCTACCAATTTCGCCACTTCCGCAATATTAATGGTGGCTATGACGGGATTCGAACCTGTGACCCCCGCATTATGAGTGCGATGCTCTAACCAACTGAGCTACATAGCCGTTTGTTATCGACCACTGATGTGGAAGAGAACAGAAAAATGGCTGGGGTACTAGGATTCGAACCTAGGGATGGCGAGATCAAAACCCGCTGCCTTACCGCTTGGCGATACCCCAACAGAAATAATGGTGGCTATGACGGGATTCGAACCTGTGACCCCCGCATTATGAGTGCGATGCTCTAACCAACTGAGCTACATAGCCGTTTGTTATCAACCACTGATGTGGAAGAGAACAGAAAAATGGCTGGGGTACTAGGATTCGAACCTAGGGATGGCGAGATCAAAACCCGCTGCCTTACCGCTTGGCGATACCCCAACAGTGATGCCTGACAGAAACTATCAAACACCTTTCAAAAATGGCTGGGGTACTAGGATTCGAACCTAGGGATGGCGAGATCAAAACCCGCTGCCTTACCGCTTGGCGATACCCCAACAGCGTTCCTCAACAGTCGCGAGACTGGCAAAGAACTTTTAAAAATGGCTGGGGTACTAGGATTCGAACCTAGGGATGGCGAGATCAAAACCCGCTGCCTTACCGCTTGGCGATACCCCAACTAGAAATGGTGGCTATGACGGGATTCGAACCTGTGACCCCCGCATTATGAGTGCGATGCTCTAACCAACTGAGCTACATAGCCAACCTTGCTTCCGGTGAGTCGTTACCTCGTCACCGTGCGGGCCGAATTATGCGTATCTGGCTCTGGGGCGTCAACCCTTTTTTTGCCAGAAAAACGCAATTTGAGTGCGTTTGACCAGTTATTGGTCTCTGTTGCGCAAAAGCCCAACAATCTGGTTTTTTTTAAGACATTGCCATTATTGCCCGGGCAATGGCAGATAAAAAACAGGCCAGCAAATGCTGGCCTGTCATGGGATTAGACGTTGAACAGGAAATTCATGATATCGCCATCTTTGACGATGTAATCTTTCCCTTCAGCGCGCATCTTGCCCGCTTCCTTGGCGCCTTGTTCACCCTTGTAGTTGATAAAGTCTTCAAAGGCGATGGTTTGGGCGCGAATAAAGCCTTTTTCAAAGTCAGTGTGGATCTTGCCTGCCGCTTGCGGGGCAGTGGCACCGACCGGAATAGTCCAGGCGCGTACCTCTTTCACACCGGCGGTGAAGTAGGTCTGCAGGTTGAGCAGCTGGTAGCCGGAGCGGATAACGCGGTTCAGGCCCGGTTCTTCGATGCCAAGGTCAGCCATGAACTCGGCGCGATCTTCGTCGTCCAGTTCGGCAATGTCGGCTTCAATAGCACAGCAGACGACCACGACAACTGCGTTTTCGGCGGCGGCGATTTCACGCACCTTGTCCAGATAGGGGTTGTTCTCGAAGCCATCTTCCGCCACGTTGGCGATATACATGGTGGGTTTCAGGGTCAGGAAGTTGAGGTGGCTCACCGCGGCCAGCTCTTCTTTATCCAGCTTCATGCCGCGGATCATCTGACCGTTTTCCAGCGCGACCTTGATCTTCTCCAGGGTTTCGACTTCCAGCTTGGCATCCTTGTCGCCGCCTTTGGCGCGTTTGGACTGACGGTGAATGGCACGCTCGCAGGCGTCCAGGTCCGACAGGGCCAGCTCGGTGTTGATCACTTCGATGTCGTCAGCAGGGGAGACCTTGCCGGCAACATGAATGATGTTCTCGTCGTCGAAGCAGCGCACTACATGGCCGATCGCTTCGGTTTCACGGATGTTGGCCAGGAACTGGTTACCCAGACCTTCACCCTTGGAGGCACCGGCAACCAGACCGGCGATGTCGACGAATTCCATGGTGGTCGGCACAACGCGCTGCGGATTGATGATGGCCGCCAGCTGATCGAGGCGGGGATCCGGCATCGGCACCACACCTGTGTTCGGCTCGATGGTGCAGAACGGGAAGTTGGCGGCTTCGATACCGGCCTTGGTCAGCGCGTTGAACAGGGTGGATTTGCCTACATTGGGCAGGCCCACGATACCGCATTTAAAACCCATGGATTGTTACCTTACTTGATGGATGCTGTTGGGGGTCGCCCGCAGGCGGCCCATGTCATGCTTGTTCTGGTCGTTGCTCATGTACCGGCACAATGCCCGTACAGGGTCAAACCGACCTAACCCTTTTCCGCCTTGAAGCTGTGCAAGCGATTCATGGCCTTGGTCATATCTTGTTTGAACAGGATGTCGGTGGCGCGCAGGGATTCGTCCAGCGCGGCGTCGATCAGGTTCTGTTCACTGCTGGGGGCCTTGGTCAGGACGAAGCCAGCCACCTGCTCTTTGCTGCCGGGATGGCCGATCCCGAGACGCAGCCGGAAGAAGTTATTGTTGTTGCCCATCTTGGCGATGATGTCCTTGAGGCCGTTATGGCCACCGTGACCACCACCCTGCTTGAACTTGGCGATGCCAGGCGGCAGATCCAGTTCGTCATGGGCCACCAGAATCGCTTCCGGCTCAATCTGATAAAAACGCGCCAGTGCGGCCACCGCCTTGCCAGAGAGGTTCATATAGGTGTTCGGGATGAGCAGCCGCACATCCTGCCCCTCGACCAGGATGCGGGCAGTATGGCCGAAGAACTTGGGTTCTTCACGCAGGCTGACATTGTGCCAGCGGGCCAGTTGCTCCACATACCAGGCGCCCGCATTGTGGCGGGTCTTGGCATATTCCGGGCCGGGGTTGCCCAGTCCGACGATCAGTTTGATTTCGCTTGTCACGCTTGATGTCTTCACTCGCAGCTGCCGTGGGCACACTACCCAGGGCAATAGGACGCAATATTCTAGCCGCCGAGTGGCGATCACTCAACCAATGCGCATGTTATGGCGGGATTTGCAGCATTATTGCGGCCAATGGGTGGCTAACTGTGGGCAAACGGGCCTCTTGCAAGAGGCCCGTTTCAGTTTACCGATGGATTGTGCCCGGTTGACTACCGTCGTTATTTGGCACGCAGCAGGGTGACAGTTTCCTCATCCAGCGCGGTCAGGGAGGGGCGGGCATCGCGCACATACTCCACGAAAGAGGCTGCATCGGTGCCGCAATCCACGCCGCTGGCTTTGCAATCGAGGGCCTGGCCCGGGGCATAGACGGCACTCAGCAGTTCGCTGTTTTGTGCCACCTTCAGCACCGGGAAGGCGGTCAGCTTGCCATTGACGCTGGCGATATCGACCCGCTCGCTCTTCTGACGCTGGGCATTGGCCAGCGCCTGCCAGCCATCGTTGCCGTTGGCGCTGTAGGCGTTCATCACCACCCGATAGTGCTGGCTATCCACCAGATCCTGCCACTCGCCGCTTGCGGTCTTGTGCTGCAATTGGGTCAGGGTGCCCGCTTTGCCTGCGTCGGTCTCCTGGAAGGTGTAACGCAGGTGGCCGCCATAGGGGAACTTGCCGGCATGGGCGCTGGCGGGCAGGGTGGCGGTGATGGTCTCGGTCAAGAGGGCACGCACCTCGGCGCCGGTCAGGGTCAGCACCGCGAGCTGGTTCTTGAACGGCAGCAGGGTGAGGGCACTATCCCCCTCACGCCATTCGCCAGCAGGCAGGTCGGCGCGCACGCCCCCCACCGCAACCAGAGAAAAATCGACCGGGCCGCCGGTCAGGGCTTGCACTGCTGGGGTATTGGCCCAGTAGAACTCCCCTTCGGCAACCAGCGGCGCTACATCTGAGCCGTGGCTGTCGCTGCCGTTGTCACCGGGACGACGGGCATTTTGCAGCTGAGCGGGGATGGTGCCGATCACCGGGCCGTAGGCTTTCTCCAGCGCCGGTTTGTAGTGGCTGTCGATGATGCCGCGCAGGCGCGGATCTTCATCCACGGTCACCAGATTGGGCTGGTTGTCGACAAACTGGCTTGCCTCTTTGCTGCGGGCGTCGTCGAGCGCTTGCTTGCGCGCCGCATCGGCGAAGAAATCGCGGCTGGCCAGCAGGCTGTTGTGGCCCTGGCAGTCGGTCACCTGACCCTGGCTGTCAAAGGTCACTTGTGCCAGACCGATGGCCTGGGCGTAGGAGCCCGCCTGCACCACGCAGGTTTTGCCGATGCCATCCGGATTGGTCACCAGCTTGGCGTAATCGCCGGTCTTGCCCCAGCCAATGTTGCGAAAATCGCCGAGCAGGCTGTGGGAGTGGCCGCCGACGATGGCATCGAGGCCGTTTACCTTGGCCGCCAGTGCCAGATCCCGCTCGTTGCCGATGTGGGTCAGCGCCACGATCTGGTGGATCCCCTTGGCTTGCAGCATGTCGACCGTGGCCTGAGCCGAGGCGACCTCCTTGCCAAAGCGCAGCTTGCCGACGTTGGGGGCGATATTGCCCATGTCTTCCAGCACCAGACCGATGACGGCGACCAGCTGCTTGCCTTGCGGCAGGTTGTCGAGATCGGTGACCGGGCTCTTCTGGTTGCCGTCAAAGGCGTAGACCACGAAGGGCTTGAGGTTGTCAGCCTTGCTGAGGGCCGGATCGGCCTTGGTGTCGAGGTTGGCGGCCAGCACCGGGAAGTTGACCCCCTCGATGAAGCGGGCCAGCTTCTGGTTATCCAGATCGAACTCGTGGTTGCCCAGCGCCATGGCATCGAGGCCGAACTGGCTCAGCAACTCGGCGTTGGCCATCCCCTCGTTGAGCTTGAAGTAGCCGCTGCCCTGCCAGGCATCGCCGCCGTGCAGCAGCAGCAAGGGCTGGTTCTTGGCCAGCGCCTCGGCCTGATAGGCTTTCGCCATGGTCAGCAGGCGCGGATAACCGCCAAAGCGGGTATAGAGGGTGTCCGTCTCCCCCTGCTGGTGCTGGGCAAAGATCTGCCCTTTGATCTCGGCATTGACCGGATCAAACTGGGAGTGGGTGTCGTTCATGTGAGCTAGGGTCAGCACGAAGGGCGGGTTCTCTTTGACGGGCTGACAGGCGAACAGGGCGCAGGTGAGGGTCGCGAGCAGGAGGGGACGCAAGCAATTCATGGGTAAATCCTTAAGCCTGCCGGGGGCAGGGTCGTACCAGATAGCAGAAAGTTGGAAAGAGAAGGTCCAGAAAGACGAAAACCGCCTGATGGCGGTTTTCGTTATTGCTGAATCTATCAATGCTCAAACATGGCAGAGATGGACTCTTCGTTGCTGATGCGACGAATGGCTTCGGCCAGTACAGTTGACAGCGTCAGCTGCTTGACCTTGCCGACCGCTTTCATCTCCGCAGTGAGCGGGATGGAGTCGGTGATGATCAGTTCATCGATCACGGAGTTCTTGATGTTCTCGACGGCGGAACCGGAGAAGACCGGGTGGGTAGCGTAGGCGAATACACGCTTGGCACCGCGCTCTTTCAGGGCCTCTGCGGCTTTGCACAGGGTGCCGCCGGTGTCGATCATGTCATCAACGATGATGCAGTCGCGGCCGGCAACGTCACCGATCAGGTGCATGACCTGGGAGACGTTCGGGCGTGGACGGCGCTTGTCGATGATAGCGATGTCGGTGTCATCCAGCAGCTTGGCGATAGCGCGGGCACGCACGACGCCACCGATGTCCGGGGAGACAACGACAGGAGACTCGAGGTTCTTGGACTTCATGTCTTCCAGCAGCACCGGGCTACCGAACACGTTGTCTACCGGAACGTCGAAGAAACCTTGAATTTGCTCGGCATGCAGGTCAACGGTCAGCACGCGATCCACACCGACGCTGGAGAGGAAGTCAGCGACAACCTTGGCGGTGATGGGTACACGGGCGGAGCGGACGCGGCGGTCCTGACGGGCATAACCAAAGTAGGGGATAACGGCAGTGATACGGCCAGCTGAAGCACGACGCAGAGCATCCACCATGACGATCAATTCCATCAAATTGTCGTTGGTCGGGGCACAGGTGGATTGAATGATGAAGATATCGCCACCACGTACATTCTCATTGATCTGTACGCTGATCTCGCCGTCGCTAAAGCGACCTACGGCAGCATTGCCGAGTTTGATAAACAGGCGATCTGCGATCTTCTGGGCTAGTTCCGGCGTTGCGTTACCAGCAAACAGCTTCATGTCAGGCACGGTTTGAAACCTCGGGGTTGCATCCAGTATGTGGGGGAGTCTGAAATCAGACCCTATCGTTTTGGGGCAAACGATTTATCAAGATAACGTACAAGGTGTCTGCTGCCCAATGATTGTGATGATACCGGTAACCCGAATCCGTGGCCGAGTGCAAAACCGGCCACATTAATCATCAATACCGTTCGGTAAAATTGTAAAATTGGGGTACTAGGATTCGAACCTAGGAATGGCGAGATCAAAACCCGCTGCCTTACCGCTTGGCGATACCCCAATCATTTGAACTGTTGCAATGTGGAGAAGAGAGGTGATATGTTCTCGCCCTTGGCGACAAACCCATCAAGTCCCTTCGGCACGCAGGCCAACACTTCCCGAGCAGTCACTTCGTCTTCAAATTGAGCAAAGACGCAGGCTCCTGTGCCCGTCATTCTTGACGGCGCGTATTCTAGCAACCAGCCGAGCGCATTGGCAACCTCGGGGTGGCGCTTTTTCACCAGTGATTCGCAATCGTTTTTCCACTCGCCTTCCAGCAGGTTGTCCAGCGCCATTTTCGGCGTAGCTCTCGGCAGGTCCGGATCCTGGAATACGGCCGCGGTCGCTACATGGCAATCGGGCTTGAGTACCAGATACCAGGCATCGGGCAGTTCGACCGGTTGCAGCCGCTCGCCTACTCCTTCGGCAAAGGCCGCCTTGCCACGGACAAACACCGGCACATCGGCCCCCAACTGGACGCCAAGCGCTGCCAGTTCATCTTCACTCAAACCCGCTTGCCAGAGGTGGTTAAGAGCTACCAGCGTGGTCGCTGCATCGGATGAACCGCCGCCAATGCCGCCGCCCATGGGTAGCACTTTCTCCAGCCGGATATGGGCACCTTGCGGGCTCGACAGGGTTGCCTGCAGCAGGCGCGCCGCCCGGATAATCAGATTCTGCTCATCCGGCACCCCGGGAATGGCCGGCGTCAGGGTGAGTGTGTCGCTATTCGGTATCACCTCAAACTCGAGCCAGTCGCTGTGGTTGAGGAAGATAAACAGGGTCTGCAGCTCGTGATAGCCATCGGGACGACGGCCATTGACGTGTAAAAACAGGTTGAGTTTGGCCGGTGCCGGCCAGCGTGTGGAAGCCATTAACGTACAAGAGTCCATTGGTTGATCTGAAGCTTGAGGCGGCTGTTATGGCCGGTCATGGTCAGCTGGTGCGGCAGGCGGTAGCCATCCTGATCCCGATAATCGCCATAGACGATCTGCCACTGGCCGTCGCGCACGCTGGCCAGACTGCTGTCGGGGTTGAGTTCAAACTCCGCCTGACCTGGCAGCCCCTTGATCCACTCTGGCAATCCCGCAACCGGAATATTCCAGCCGGTCAGTTGATAGATGAGCGCTTCGGCATCCTGGCTCTGGTGGCGATTGCCGTCGCTGTCGAGCAGGGTGATCTCCCCCTTGCTGCGGGAGAGCTCCAGAATGCTGGTGCCGATCAGGCTGGTGAGGTTGAGGCGATAATCCTCCCCATCCTGCTGCCAGTTGAGACGGGCGCTGCCCTTTTGCTGGGGGGTGATGATGGCCATCTTGCCGGATAGCTGCCAGTGGGTCAGTTGCTCGAGACGGGTCCGCTCCTGGTTCCAGTTCACCTGGTCACGCTGGGGCTGGGTGGTGGCACAACCGGCCAGCAACAGCAGGCAGGTGAGGGTAAAAATACGTAGCAGCAAGAGACGGCTCCAGAGAGAGGAATTTGCCACAGTATACGGGGCGGCCGTATTGCTTTTAAAGACTTACCCTTTCTCGTACAATTGGCAGCCTTTGCACCCAGCGTATGAAATGATCGTCGCCCACTCATGAGTTTGCTTGCCCTCGGAATCAACCACAACACCGCCAGTGTCGCCTTGCGGGAACGGGTCGCCTTTGGCCCGGACTGCATCGATCGCGCCTTGCGTGAGCTGGTGAGCCAACCCGGTGTCAGCGAGGCGGTGATCGTCTCCACCTGCAACCGGACCGAACTCTATTGCAATCTGGAGGAGGAGCGGCAGGAGCAAGTGCTGCGCTGGCTTCAACAGTTCCACGGGCTGGACGCGGCCGAACTGGTCACTGCCATCTATCAGCATCACGATGAAGAGGCGGTGCGCCACCTGATGCGGGTGGCGTGCGGGCTCGACTCGCTGGTGTTGGGGGAGCCGCAGATCCTGGGGCAGATCAAGCAATCCTATGCCCACGCCCAGCAGGCGGAGTCGTTGAAGGGGGCGCTGGAGCGGTTGTTCCAGAAATCCTTCTCGGTGGCGAAAAGAGTGCGTACCGATACCGAGATTGGCGCCAGTGCCGTGTCGGTGGCGTTTGCCGCCGTCAGTCTGGGTCGGCGGATCTTCTCCGATCTCTCCCAGACCAAGGTATTGCTGGTCGGGGCTGGTGAAACCATCGAGCTGGTGGCCCGTCATCTGCGCGAGCAGAACGTCACCAATATGATGGTGGCCAACCGCACCCTGCAGCGTGCCCAGACCCTGGCGGCCGAATTTGGTGCCCAGGTGATGACGCTCGAAGAGATCCCCGACTATCTGCACGAGGCGGATATTGTCATCAGCTCGACCGCCAGTCCCCTGCCCATCATCGGTAAGGGGATGGTGGAGCGCGCGCTGAAGGCCCGCCGCTTCAAACCCATGTTTCTGGTGGATATTGCCGTGCCGCGCGACATCGAAGCCGAAGTTGATGAGCTCTCCGATGCCTATCTCTACACGGTGGATGATTTGCAGGGGATCATCGAGCAGAACCTCGAAACCCGTAAACGGGCTGCCGCACAGGCGGAAGTGATCGTGCAGGAAGAGCGCGACGAGTTTATGGGCTGGTATCGCGGCCAGAGCTCGGTCGACCTCATTCGCGATTACCGCCATCAGTCCCAGCAAGTGGCTGATGAAGAGTTGCAACGGGCCCTGCTGGCATTGGCGCAGGGCGAGAGTGCCGAACAGGCGCTCAAGGCGATGGCCCATCGCCTCACCAACAAATTGATCCACGCGCCGACCCAGGCGTTGCGCCAGGCTGCCTCCCAGGGGGATCAGAGTGAGCTCTCCCGCTTGCGGCAGGCGCTGGGGTTGTCACAAGAGCCATAATTTTCGGGCAACCTGCCGGTTGTCCCGTCCTCCATTGAGAATGCAAGAGTTATGAATCCGTCACTGATCAGAAAGCTGGAAGGCCTCATCGAGCGCCACGAAGAAGTACAGGCCATGCTCGGCGAGCCGGATGTGGTCTCGGATCAGGATCGCTACCGCGCCCTGACCCGCGAATATGCCCAGCTGGAAGATATCGTTCACGCCTTCCAGCGTTACCGTCAGGCTCAGGATGATCTGGAGACCACTCAGATGATGCTGGAGGAGGACGATGCCGACCTGCGCGAGATGGCGCAGGAGGAGCTGCCGCTCGCCAAGGCCAATCTGGAGGCGCTGGAGCAGGAGCTGCAACTGATGTTGCTGCCCAAGGATCCCAAGGATGACAACAACTGCTATCTGGAGATCCGCGCTGGTGCCGGTGGCGACGAAGCGGCCATCTTTGCCGGTGACCTGTTCCGCATGTATTCACGGTTTGCCGAGCGTCAGGGCTGGCGCGTCTCCATCGTCAGCTGCAATGACGGTGAATATGGTGGCTACAAGGAGGTGATCGCCAAGATCGACGGCGAGCGCGTCTATGGCCGCCTCAAGTTTGAATCCGGTGGTCACCGGGTACAACGGGTGCCGGAGACCGAATCTCAGGGCCGCGTGCACACCTCCGCCTGTACCGTCGCCGTGTTGCCGGAAGTGCCGGAAGCCGAGCAGATCGAGATCAACCCTTCCGATCTGAAGATCGACACCTTCCGCGCCTCCGGTGCCGGTGGTCAGCACGTCAACAAGACCGACTCGGCCATTCGTATCACCCACCTGCCGACCGGGCTGGTGGTGGAGTGTCAGGACGAGCGCTCCCAGCACAAGAACCGCGCCAAGGCGATGTCGGTGCTCTCCGCCCGCCTGCAAGCGGCCGAGGATGAGCGCCACCGCGCCGCCGAGCAGAGCACCCGCCGCAATCTGGTGGGCTCCGGTGATCGTTCCGAGCGAATTCGCACCTACAACTACCCGCAGGGTCGCCTCTCCGAGCACCGTATCAACCTGACCCTGTACCGCCTCTCCGAAATTTTGGAAGGGGATCTGGACTGCGTCATCACACCGCTGGTGCAGGAGTATCAGGCCGATCAGCTTGCCTCGCTGGCCGAGAACAACTGATGCAAATGGTGATCCGGCAAGCTCGCATTAAGTGTTGTGCCCATAAGGTGGAGTGGCACTGATGCAGATCCAGCAGGCCCGCGCCCATATCATGACTGTGTTGGCTGGGGGGGAGTCCCCCCGCGCCGACGCCGATGTACTGCTCTGTCATCTGCTCGATTGCCGTCGCAGCTATCTGATGACCTGGCCCGAGCGTGAGCTGGATGCCGCCCAGCAGGCCACCCTGCAGGGGTGGCTGGCCCGTCGTCTCAATGGCGAACCCATTGCCCATCTGGTGGGCGAGCGGGAGTTCTGGTCGCTGCCCCTCAAGGTGAGCCCGGCGACCCTGATCCCGCGCCCCGATACCGAGGTGCTGGTCGAGCAGGCGCTGACCAGAATCCCGCAAGGGCCTTGCGCCGTGCTGGATCTCGGCACCGGCACCGGTGCCATCGCGCTGGCGCTCAAGTCCGAGCGGCCCGAGGTCGATGTGTGGGCGGTTGATCGGATGGCCGATGCTGCGGCGCTGGCTCGCGAGAACAGCGCCGCGCTGGGGTTACCCATCGAGGTGCGTGACGGCAGCTGGTTTGAGCCCCTTGGCGAGCCGGATCGCGACGAAACGCCACGATTTGCGGTGATTGTCTCCAATCCCCCCTATATTGATGGCGCCGATCCCCATCTCGAGCAGGGGGATGTGCGCTTTGAGCCTCGCTCGGCGCTGGTTGCCGATGACGCCGGGCTGGCCGATATCCGCCACATCGTGGCCCATGCTCCCGCTTATCTGCTGACCGATGGCTGGTTGCTGCTGGAGCATGGCTGGGATCAGGGGGAGTCGGTGCGTCAGTTGCTGCGTGATGGCGGTTACCGCGAGGTAGCCACGGTGCGCGATTACGGGGATAACGACAGGGTGACGCTGGGCCTCTGCCCGCTGCGCTGACGGTTCCTCACTGTTACACGGCGGGTTGCCTGTGCGCCCCCTTGCAAGGATTGAATATGGTTTTTGTGCTCAAACACCTGCACCTCACCCTGATTGCCGGGGCCGTGCTGATGTTTATGCTCCGCTTCTACTGGGTACAGACCGCCACTGGCCGAGCCTATAGCGCGCCGGTGATGAAGGTCAGCGGCTGGCTCAACGGTCTGGTGGTGCTCTCCGGCGTATTGCTCTGCATGGTGCTGGATCTCAACCCGCTCAATAACGGAACGCCCTGGCTCAGCGAGAAGCTGATGGCCATTCTGGCGCTGGTATTTCTGGCGGCGATGGCGCTGCGGCTGGCCAAAAGCAATCTGGTGCGCTGGTGCTCCTTTCTGGGGGCGCTCGGCTGGATCTACTTTATTGCCAAGTTGGCAGTGCTCAAACAGACGAGTGTGTTCGGCTAAGGCATGAAGAGAATGTTACACATAGACGAATGGACCGATTTCGAAGCCCACGACATCACCGAGCTGGCGTTGTCAGTCAGCGACGAGATTTATGGCTCGGTCGAGGAGGGGATCCGCGAGTTGAACCTGCTGGACGAGTGGCTGGACGAGCAGATTGAAGAGGGCACCTGCGACGAGGTGCGCCAGCAGTTGCTGCAAGGCTTCTACCACAGCCTCGGTTTTCATGGCGATTGGCAGGATTATTTCTCTGCCAACAATTGCGATCTCAATCAGGTGCTGGTTCAGCGCAAAGGGATCCCGGTCAGCCTCGGTATTCTCATCATCCAGCTGGGGCGCAAGCTCGGGCTCGATGTAGAGGGGATCTGCTTCCCCGGCCACTTCCTGGTGAGCTTTGCCGGTGGCGAGGGGGAGGTCTATGTCGATCCCTTTACCGGCGATGAGCTGAGCCTGGCCCGCATCGAGCTGCTGCTGCGCGGCGCGTTGGGGGACTTGGCGACCCTGACCCCCGACTACCTGCAACCCTCCGGCCAGTGGGAGATCATCGAACGGCTGCTCAACGTCAGCAAGGGTGCCCTGCTGCGGGAAGACCGCATGCCCGAGGCGCTGCGTTGCAGCGAGCTGTTGCTGCGGATGAAGCCCGGCGATCCGCTGGAGACGCGGGATCGCGGCTTTATCTACGAGCAGCTCGACTGCCCGCGCCAGGCCGCCGACGATTTTGAATATTTTATTGAACAATGCCCGGACGATCCGGTGGCCGATGTGCTGAAAGTGCAGCTGGCCGCGCTGGATCTGAGCCCCAAGCCCCTCCATTAAGGGCGGCTTGAAACTAAACAGAAGAATATCAAGGCCGCTGCGTCCGGTCGCAACGGAGTAACTTGGCTTCAGGCCCTTTTATTAAGGATGTCTTAGATGGAACAGAAGAATATCAAGATCAACCAGATCGACGTTGCCAACGACAAACCGTTCGTGCTGTTTGGCGGCATGAACGTGCTGGAATCCCGCGACATGGCGATGGCGGTGTGCGAGAAGTACGTGGAAGTGACCAGCAAGCTGGGCATCCCGTTTGTCTTCAAGGCGAGCTGGGAC
Organism: Aeromonas sp. 97A; assembly: GCF_051919185.1. NCBI lineage: Bacteria > Pseudomonadati > Pseudomonadota > Gammaproteobacteria > Aeromonadales > Aeromonadaceae > Aeromonas > Aeromonas sp. 97A. Next base: position 104,494 of record NZ_JBQBFF010000001.1, read on the forward strand.
AAGGCCAACCGCTCCTCCATCCACTCCTACCGCGGTCCGGGTCTGGAAGAGGGGATGAAGATTTTCCAGGAGCTGAAAGCGACCTTCGGCATGCCGGTCATCTCCGATCTGCACGAACCCCATCAGGCCAAGCCGGTCGCCGAGGTGGTTGACGTTATCCAGCTGCCCGCTTTCCTGGCACGCCAGACCGATCTGGTGGAAGCCATGGCCCGCACCGGCAACGTCATCAACATCAAGAAGCCGCAGTTCCTGAGCCCAAGCCAGATGAAGAACATCACCGACAAGTTCGAGGAGTGCGGCAACGATCAGCTGATCCTGTGTGAGCGCGGTGCCAACTTCGGCTACGACAACCTGGTGGTGGACATGCTGGGCCTGGGCGTGATGAAGAAGAGCACCGGTGGCTATCCGGTGATCTTTGACGTGACCCACTCCCTGCAGTGCCGTGATCCGCTGGGTGCCGCTTCCGGTGGTCGTCGCGAACAGGTGACCGAGCTGGCGCGTGCCGGCATGGCGGTCGGTCTGGCCGGTCTCTTTATCGAATCCCACCCGGATCCGAAAATTGCCCGCTGCGATGGCCCGAGTGCCCTGCCGCTGGAGAAGCTGGAAGGCTTCCTCAAACAGATGAAGGCCATCGATGACCTGATCAAGGGCTTCGAACCCCTCGATACTTCGGCCTGATCCCGACGCTGTCATGCCTGATGAAAATGCCCCGCAATGCGGGGTATTTTTATATCTGCCATATTTAGTTGAAGACTCAAATTAATCTACGAGCAAACAATTGTTGGTTGCTGTGGTGTTAATGGTGTTAATTTTGTTGTGTGATTGATGTCTCTTAATTGTTTTTTATTACATGTAAAGTGGTCCCCGTAGTAATGCAGAAACAGCATGGATCGGGTGAGGTACGCAGATATCTCGTCCGGCTATCTGCATGTTTATTGCTGCCATAACAATGTGCAATTAAATTAACAGGACGTTAATAATGCGAAAGAAACTATTTAGCAGCCTCTATTTTCAGGTATTGCTCGCGATTACCCTCGGGGTATTTCTGGGGCATGTCTATCCGGAACTGGGCGCCGATATGAAGCCCCTCGGTGATGGCTTCGTCAAATTGATCAAGATGATCATCGCCCCCGTTATTTTCTGTACCGTGGTTACCGGTATTGCCGGGATGGAGAGTATGAAGGCGGTCGGCAAGACCGGCGCCATTGCTCTGCTCTACTTCGAGGTGGTCAGCACTATCGCCTTGATCATCGGGCTGTGTGTGGTCAACCTGCTGCAACCGGGTGCCGGTATGAACGTCGATCCGGCTGCGCTGGATGCCAGCGCCATCTCCGCCTATGCGGAGCAGGCCAAATCCCAGGGCATTATCGCCTTTTTACTGGATATTATTCCGGGCAGTGTGATCGGTGCCTTTGCCAGCGGTAATATCTTGCAGGTGTTACTGTTTGCTGTGCTATTCGGCTTCTCCCTGCATCATATCGGTGAAAAGGGACAGGTTATTTTCGGCGTCATCGACAGTTTCTCCAAAGTCATATTTGGCATTATCAATATGATAATGAGACTGGCGCCGGTCGGTGCATTCGGGGCAATGGCATTTACCATCGGCAAATATGGAGTAGGTTCACTGGTACAGCTGGGCCAGCTTATTGCCTGCTTCTATCTCACCTGCCTCTTCTTTATCTTCATTGTGCTGGGCAGCATCGCTAAAGCCTCAGGCTTCAGCATCCTGCGTTTCATCTCCTACATTCGCGAGGAGCTGCTGATCGTGCTGGGGACCTCCTCTTCCGAGTCGGTACTGCCGCGGATGCTGGACAAGATGGAGAAGCTGGGTTGCCAGAAATCGGTGGTGGGGCTGGTCATTCCGACCGGGTACTCCTTTAACCTGGATGGCACCTCCATCTATCTGACCATGGCGGCGATTTTTATCGCCCAGGCTACCAATACGCCGCTGGATCTGTTCCAACAGATCACCCTGCTGGTGGTACTGCTGATCTCCTCGAAAGGGGCGGCGGGGGTGACTGGTAGTGGCTTTATCGTGCTGGCAGCGACCATTTCGGCGGTGGGCCATCTGCCACTGGCTGGTTTGGCGCTGATCCTGGGGATCGACCGCTTTATGTCCGAAGCGCGGGCGTTGACCAACCTGATCGGTAACGGGGTTGCCACCGTGGTGGTCGCCAAATACTGCAAGCAGCTGGACGAGAAGAAAATGGATGTAGTGCTCGGCGGCAAGGTCGGGCAACTAGAAGCGGACAGGGCGTAAGCGCTGTTTCCCCCGCACGACCGCGTTGGCTGGTGCGGGGGCAATAAAAAAACGGCCGATTGGCCGTTTTTTTGTGCTGATACTGCGAGTATCAGCTCTTCACTGCAGGGCGCTGATTACAGGCTCTGGGTGAAAGTACGGGTAACCACGTCACGCTGCTGTTCCGGGGTCAGGGCGTTGAAACGCACTGCGTAGCCAGATACACGGATGGTCAGCTGCGGGTACTTCTCCGGGTTTTCGATAGCATCTTCCAGAGATTCGCGACGCAGCACGTTGACGTTCAGGTGCTGGCCACCTTCAACAGCAGGCTCAGCCTGAACCGGCAGTTCGCGGTATTCGAACTGACCCAGGTCAGCCAGTTGCACTTCTTGATCGGCAGCGAAAGCATCGCCTTTGACGCAGATGCAGCGAGCTTGTTGCTTCTCTTCGTCCAGCAGCCAGAAAGAGTTCAGCAGAGCGGTGTTGGCGGCCTGGGTGATTTGAATGCCTTTGATCATGGTATGACTCCTCAATGGGAACGCGAATCCAACTGTAAGGAAATTACCCTGATGTATTTAAGCTACCGTCGATGGCGATGACTTAAAGGGCCCTTGCCTTACACCTTTTCTTTGATGGGGTCATATATACCATGGTGGTAATATTACCAAAATTGATCTAGATCAAGAAAATCTGACAAAGTGCCATTTCAATGAGTTTAAATTCTTGAGTTGAATCAAAAAGAGGTCATTTTTCTGATTTTGTAAGATATCCAAATTATGCATCTTTTATCTCGTTAATCTAGTAATTTAACTACATCTTTTCGGCTTTTTCTGAGGTTAATTGAGGGGTTGGCTACACTCAGCAAAAAAAGCGAGGAGAGTGCCGGGTGAATAATGGGTGGCGAAAGTGGGTATGGCTCGCCCTGTGCTGTTGCTGGGCAAGCAGTGTTGCGGTGCGGGCCGAGACGGTGCGTATTGCCGTGGGCGAGTGGCCGCCCTATATCAGTGAGTCGTTGCCCAATCAGGGCTTTCTCTGTGAGGTGGTGCGCCAGGCCTTTGCCGAAGAGGGGCTCGATGTCAGCTTTCACTTCTATTCCTGGGCCGAGGCTTACCGACTGACTCTGGAGGGACGCTATGTGGTCACCATGCCCTGGTTTCGCTCCCGCGAGCGGGAGCAGCTTTTCTATCTCTCCGCCTCGCTCGGCCATTTCACCACTCGCCTGATGACGCTGACCGGTACGCCCGCGGTCAATCTGGGTGAGCTGAAACACGAGCCAGTCGGGGTGACCCGTGGCTATTTCTATGGCGATGGTTTTGCCGCTCGCCAAGCCGGGCTCACCCTCGAGTGGTCAGATTCCGATGAGGAGAGCATGAGCAAGCTGCTTGACGGGCGGATCCACTATCTGGTGATGGATGAGCAGGTGGCACAGACTCTGTTCCAGCAGGCGCTCGTTCGTCATCCCCAATCGCTGTCACTGACCGGTGCCGCCGACCCCATCTGGTCGCAACCGGGATACCTGCTGATGCGCAAGGCCGATCCAGAGGCGCGCCGTCTGATGCTGCTGTTCAATACCGGCCTGCGCAAGTTGGAGCGCTCGGGGCGGCTCGCCAGGCTCTGGAAAGCGTGAGCCACGGTTGCGTCTTGCGGGCTGGCCCCCTATCCTGAGCCCTTCGCCGTATCAAGTGAGGAGGCCGGGGTGCTGACCTGGAGTGATGTGATTGGCTCTGAGAAAGAGCAGGACTATTTCAAGAGTACGCTGGCAACTGTCAGAGCCGAGCGGGAAGCGGGCAAGGTGATCTACCCGCCAGCTACCGATGTGTTCAATGCTTTCAAGCTGACCGAGCTGGATCAGGTCAAGGTGGTGATCCTGGGGCAGGATCCCTACCACGGCCCCAATCAGGCGCACGGGCTCTGCTTCTCCGTTCTGCCCGGCGTGCGTACGCCTCCCTCACTGGTCAACATCTATAAAGAGATGCAGCGTGACCTGCCAGGTTTCGTCACACCCAATCACGGCTTTCTCGAATCTTGGGCCAAACAAGGTGTCTTGCTGCTCAACACTGTGCTGACGGTGCAGGCCGGTCAGGCCCATTCCCACGCCCATCTGGGATGGGAGACCTTTACCGATCGGGTCATCGAGCAGATCAATGCCAGCTGTCAGGGTGTGGTCTTCCTGCTGTGGGGTGCCCACGCCCAGAAGAAAGGACGTTTCATCGACCGCCAGCGCCACTATGTGCTGACCGCGCCGCACCCGAGCCCTCTCTCTGCCCACCGCGGTTTCATCGGTTGCGGTCACTTTAGCGAGACCAATCGCTTGCTGGAACAACAGGGCAAGAGTCCGATAGAGTGGAAATCTGTCTGCATCCCACTTGATTGAGTGCAAAGTTCGGGCGACAAATGACCGTATACTCAGGGACATAAGATTAATTCAGAGCCAAGGAGTGCCCATGTTATCCAGTCTGCACAAGGACCATCTCAACATCGCCCGACTTTTGGAGCTGCTCAAGCACAAGCTGGCAGCCATCCGTGCCGAAGAGCCCATCAGCTATTTTCTGGTGCGCGATGTCATCGACTACCTGCGGGAGGTCTCTGACAAGTACCACCATCCCAAGGAGGACCTCATCTATGACTACTACCTGAAATATCGGGTGGTGGAGGGTGAGGTCGCCAACCGCCTGCAGGAGGAGCACGTCAAGCTGCTGGAGGCCGGGGCCGATCTCAAGGAGATGGTGGAGATGATCCTGATGGATGCGGTGATCCCCCTCGATCAGTTCACCACCAAGCTGGAGCGCTTCGTGGAACTGCAAGAGGCGCACATGAACTACGAAGAGGGGGTGATCTTCCCCCATCTGCGTGACTCCCTGACCGAGGATGACTGGCGTCATCTGGAGCAAAACTGGCAGAACCGCGCCATTGGCGACCCCCTGTTCGGGGCTGAGGTGAGCCAGCACTTTCAGGCACTGGCCAAACGCCTCTCTTTGCCGCTCACTAACGGCTAAGACGAGACCGTACCCGCCGCGTGGCGGGTATTGTGTGAGTGCAACTTGAGTGAAAACAGAAAGGCCTCCATCCGGAGGCCTTTTGCATGTTGGAGCAAGCTTATGCCTGTGGTTTCAGGAAGTTGCGATAGAGCATGTAGAGGTGGGCCGAGCTCCAGCTGAAGTTGCTGGCCCCCTGCATGGCGCCGGTCTCCGGATTGTAGTTTTCGCGGATGGGGCCGCTGCCCGCCAAGCCCTCTGCGTTGTTGAACAGCTTGTTGACCAGAGCCTCGGCATCGCTGCGATAGCCGTAGTTCTCCAGCCCCTTCACCCCGAAGTAGAACTGATCGAGCCATACCCGGCCGCGCCAGTAGATATTGGGGTCGTAGGCCGGGTTGGTCAGCGCGGCTGTGCCCAGCGGGATCTTTGTGTTGAACTCCTGGGCGTTGAGCATCACCTCGCGCACCCGTGCCGCTTTCTCCTTGTCGGCGACTTCTGCCCAGAGCGGGCTCCACCCTTCCGGGCCACGGCCGCGGGCGGTCAGCAATTTTCCGACGCAGCCGTTGCCGTCAGCAACATCCCCCTGAGCAATCTGACGATCGTAATAGAAGCCTGATGCCTCATCGAACATGCAGCTGTTGATGTAACCAGCCAGCTGGGTCGCGCCATCGCGGTAGCGGCTCGCGTCGTCCGGCTTGCCAAGCAGGTCGGCCATATCTGCCAGAATGCGTTTCTCTTTGGCGAGGAAGGCGTTGAGCTCCACTGACTCCTGATCGATGGAGAAACCGATCAAATCGCCATTGTCCTGATGGTTTTCAAAGAAGGCGACGTTCCAGTCCTGACGCGCCTTGGCCAAATCTCCGCCATAGGTCTTGTCGGCATAACGTTGCAGCTGGCCCGGTTCGATAAAGCCGAAGCGGGCGGCGTTGTCCATGCCGGACTCCCAACCGGCGCCGTGCTGGGCACCGATATCAATGTCGCTGTAACCGCCCACGTTCAACACCTGTTGATAGAGCGGCATTCCGGCGCAGGCATACCAGCCATCCCCCTCACTGGTACAGCTGGAGAGATCCAGCCCGGCGGGAATACCGTTGGAGTACTGCACCTTGAAGGTGATATTGCCGTACTCGTCGTTGTGCTCCACATGCTTGGTGGCGCCATATTCGATGATACCGTTGCGGTTGTTGTCCCGCGCGCGGTACCACCAGTCGTGGTAGGCCTGCAGCTTGGGATACATCTCGGCGATAAAGGCCTTGTCCTTGGTGGCGCTGTAGATTTCCCAGATAGCCCAGGCGGAGAGGGGCGGCTTGGTGTCGCGCTCGTTCCAGTTGCCGCCATCGCCACCGCGATCCGCCAGCTTGTTGTAGAAGACGGCGTCGATCACCATGCCCGCATCTTGCGGTCGCACCGGGTCATCCGGCTGCACCTGATAGTCATACATGGCGCGCACGTTGTTCTTGGCCACCTCAGGGTTGAAGTGGGCCATGGCATAGGAGTGCTTCCAGCTGTCCCAGGCCCAGACCCCGTCGAACCAGCGGGCGGTATTGGAGGGGGTCACTCCGTCATGGAGGATGGCGCCAGCCGGGGATCGCCAGTTGCCATTGAGGGTCTCCATCGCCTTGACGGCGATGCGACGTTCCGACTCGGGGATCCCCTGATTGGAGAGACCCTTGGCAAGGTAGCCCTCCCAGCGGCGGATGGAGTCGGCAAAATAGCTGGCCGGGTTGGCCAGCAGGGCCTGACGGCTCTGCTGATGGCGGCTGGCGTCATCTGCGGAGTGGAGATAGCTCTGCAGGGTGTAGATATCCTCGCTCCCCTTGGCGGTAAGGGTAATGCTGGCGTCGCTTTGGTAGCCCAGGGTCTTCTGGTCAAGGGTGGTGCGACTTGGCAGGGTGCGGTCGATTCGATAGCGGGCGCTGCCGCTCTGCATGATGTTCCAGGTGCTGCGCAGTTTACCGAACTGGAATTCGATTCCTTTGTCGCTCTCGCTGATGGTGCGTGTCCAGCCTGGATATTTGCTGGCAATCGTATCCTTGGCATCCCATTGATTGAGCAACTCGCCCTGCCAGTTGAGGTTGAGGGTGAGCGGTGCATCGGTCTGGTTGATGAGTCGGGTGCGGATAAGAGCGGTGCGGGCATCGCCATAACGCAGCTCCAGCTCCAGCGTAAAGGGCTCGAACTCGAAGCGTTGCACCAGTGCACCGGGAATGGCGTACACCTCCTGCTTGCGGGCGCTGGTGAGCGGGAACGGGCGGTCGCTCGCATCGCTCAGGGTGAGCTTGTCCAGCTCGCTGGCAAAGAAGAGGCTGTACTCCTCCGAGATGACCATGGGGCCGGTAAAGCCCCCCCACTCCTTGTCGCTGGCAGGCAGCAGGAAACCGTGCCATGCCCCCAGATCGAGCAGCGGGTTGTATTTGAGGTTGGAGTAGCTGTCAAAGTCGCGGAATTGGGTCGGTGTTCCCCGACGGTCGATCACGTCCTTGTACTGGATGGCCTGCTCCGGTTTGGCGACTGTGCTGCTCTCTGTCTGGTTATCGTTGCAGGCAGTCAGTCCGAACAGGGCGGTGCCGAGGGCTACCGAGAGTAAAGTTTTATGAAACATTGCTCGCTCCAATTCCGTTTATGTAGGTTAAAAGGAAGATTTTTTACGCTTATTTTTAGTGAAAAGGTGTTCGGTAGCCATTGTATGGCAAGGGAAAAGGGAGCGTTGGCGCGAGATCACACTCTGAAGAGGCGACAATGTGAGCGGGATCACCGGGTTACATCAGGTTACATAAGATTGGATTTAAGTAATATTTTACTTGTCGTTGCTCGCCAATCTGGCAGGGCAGGTGTGCAGGTATTGGTGGGGCGTCAGGCCGAACTCCTGTTTGAAGCGGGCAGCAAAGCGACTGGGGGAGTCATAACCGCAGGCGAGGGCGACCTCCAGCGGGGTCAGGCCCTGTTGCAACAGGTTGAGGGCGTGACTCATGCGCACCTGAGCCAGCAACTGGCGAAAGCTGCGACCTTCGGCGGCCAGCTTGCGCACCATGGAGGCGCGGCTCATGGAGAAGTGGGGGGCCACCGCCTCCAGGGTGTGGTCGATGCCGGGTTCCACCGCCAGGTAGCGTGCCAACCGCTCTGCGAGGGTCATGGTGCTGGCGGGAAAGAGCAACCCGAGGGCGTTGGCGGCCCGCAGCTCGGCATAGAAGCCGCGCAGCAGTTCGGCCTGGGTCGCCTCGCTCAGTCCCCGTTCGGCCATGGTGCTGATGAGCTCAAAGCAGAAGACGAGCCCGGGGGTGACCTTGACGGCAGGTTCCTCCAGATCGGCGTGGGAAGGGGCTGACTCGGCCAGCCATTCTGGTGGCGGCGGAGTGAGCAGCGTGATGGCGTGGGAGCGAAACTTGCCCTGTTCCGGCTGATTGACGAAGGTGAGCTGGTGGCCTGCCGGGATCAGCAGCCACCGCTCCCTGTCAAACGACAGACGTCGCTCGCGCCACCACAGTTGCTTGCTCCCCTGGGTGACCCAGATGAGGGTCGGGGCATAGATGAGCACCCGGTGCAGGGGCTGCTGGCGGATCCCGAGATAGTGGCTCTGTTGCAGCAGGGGAGTGCTCATCCGGTTGGCTCCTAGGGGGTGACGAAGGTGGCGGTCAGAGTGGCTTTGCCGAGCGCCATGCTGTTGAGCATGTAGCCTACCATAGCGGGCGGGGTATCAGCCTTCACCTCGAGATCATGGGGCAGGGCCCAGGCGGTGAACTGATAGCGGTGCATGCCGTGACCAGCGGGCGGGCAGGGGCCGCCGTAACCCTGGTTGCCAAAGTCGGTGCGGATCTCCAATCCCTGCTTGAGCTTGCCGGAGGCATTGCTGGCCAGTTCGCTCTGGGTGGCAGGCAGGTTAACCACCAGCCAGTGCCACCAACCGCTGCCGGTAGGGGCATCGGGGTCATAGGCGGTGATGGCAACACTCTTGGTGCCTGCCGGCAGATCCTGCCAGCTAAGTTGGGGCGAGTGGTTGTCGCCGCTGCAGCCAAAGCCGTTGAAGCTGAACTGTTTGTCCATCAACTGGCCTTCGTGAATGTCCGTGCTCTTCAGGGTCATGGCAAAGGCTGGCATGGCCGTCAGGCAGAGCAGTGGCAACAGGGCACTCTGTTTGAGCAATTTCATCGGGTGACTCCTCGTGTGGTAACGGGTTCACTTTAACGAGGGCAGGGTAGAATTTTATTGCAGAACGGCTCAATGTGAGGTCGATTGGTGAGTTAATTGAGCATTTGGGTGGTTTTATGGCGATAAGGTAAATAGCAGCCATAAAAAAACCGGCATCAGGGATGCCGGTTTTTTGTTTGACGATGAGAAGTGCGGCTTAGCGCAGGATCATCTCGTCACGGCCCGGGCCGACGGAAACCATCGGAACCGGTACGCCGAGCAGCTCTTCGATACGCAGCACGTACTGCTGGGCTGCGCGGGGCAGCTCTTCGAAAGTGCGGCAACCGGTGATGTCTTCGCTCCAGCTTTCCATCTGCTCGTAAACCGGCTTCAGGGCCGCGGTTTGCGGCCAAATTGGGTTCTCGGTGTGGGCACCTTCGTAGGCCACGCAGATCTTCAGATCCGGCAGACCGGTCAGGCAGTCCAGCTTGGTCAGAGCCACTTCGGTGGCGGCTTGCAGCTCGACACCGTTCTTGGTGGCGACGGCGTCGAAGTAACCGACATCACGGGGACGGCCGGTGGTGGCACCGAACTCGTTGGTGATCTTGCGGAACTCGTCCTGGTTCTCCATGGCGGTCAGCAGGGTGCCGGTACCGACAGAGGAGCTGAATGCCTTGGCCACAGCGATGACGCGCTCCGGGCGCAGACCCGGCAGACCGCCACCGATACCGGCGTAGGCGCCAGATACGTGGGAGGAGGTCACCCAGGGGTATTCGCCGTAGATCAGGTCACGGCCAGCGCCCAACTGCGCTTCGAACAGCAGGGTCTTGCCTTCCGCCTGCAGCGCTTTGAGCGGCATGCTGACGTTGCACACGGCGTCGATCCACGGGGCAGAGACTTCCAGCAGCCAGTCGGCCATCTCCTGGGCAGTCTGGGTGAATTCGAAGGAGGGGTAGATAGCCTTCATCTGCGGCAGTTTCCAGTCCAGCATGAACTGGATGCGCTCGACCAGCACGTCCGGCTGTTTCAGCCAGCCGACCAGGATCGCTTTCTTCATGACGCGATCGCCGTAGGCAGGAGCGATGCCCTGACGGGTGGAGCCATAGGCGCCGTCACCCAGACGTTGCTCTTCCAGGGTATCTTCCAGTGCGTGCAGCGGCAGGCACAGGGTTGCGCGGTCAGAGATGGCCAGCTTCGGAGTCACGCCGGAGGCTTTGACTTCCTCGAGCTCGACGGTCAGTTTCTCGGGGCTGATCACCATGCCCGGGCCGAGGACAACCAGGCAATCCGGGTTGAATACGCCACTCGGAACCTGGTGCAGTTTGAAGGTGCCAAGGTCGTTGACCACGGTGTGGCCAGCGTTGTTGCCGCCCTGGAAGCGAATGCTGGCGCCAGCTTGACCTGCCAGATAATCCACGATGCGGCCTTTGCCTTCATCACCCCAGTTAGCACCTACGACTACGATAGACGACATGACTCTTTCTCCTAAGACGTTAGGCGTCCATCCTAGGAGCCTGATGCGGATTAGAAAAATTAATTATCTTTATAATTCCGATAAGAGAATCATATAATTATGGCCAATTAAACGGCAAACCGTCCGATTTTGCCTGGCAAGCCCCGCACCTCGCGGGTTGAGGGACTCTTATGCTGGATATTCACTGGCTGCAAACCTTTTGTCCCCTGGCCCGATTGCAACATTTTGGCCAGACCGCCACCGAGCTGCACATGACCCAGCCCAATGTCAGCCTGCATATCAAGCGGCTGGAGCAGGCGACCCGGGTGCGGCTGATCGAGCGCAGTCCGTTTCGCCTGACGCAGGCGGGGGAGCGGCTGCTGCAAAGCGCCGAGCGCACCATTGCCGAGTTGCAGCTCTGCCAGTCCGATCTCAATGCCCTCAACCAGCTGAGTCAGGGGACGCTGGCCATCGCCGCCAGCGACATCATCTCCCGCCTGCTGCTTATCCAGCCGTTCCAGCGCTTCAAGCGGGAGTTTCCCGGCATCGACCTCACTCTGTTCAACACCACTTCGGATCAGGCTGCCGAGCTGGTCAAGGCGGGCAAGGCGGATCTGGGCTTCGTGATGGCTCAAAAGCGCAGCGAGCCACTCTTCTATACCGAGCTGCAACAGGTGACCTGGTGCGCGCTGGGTCACGGCCTTGCCCGCTGGCAAGCACGGGCGGTGGCGGGGGAGAGCGATCCCCTCGACGAGCCGACCCTGATCCTGCTCGGTCACGACACCCGCACCCGGGCGCTGATCGATCCGTCACTGCCGCTGCTGGCCTTGCCCCCTTGCCGCATCATGGAGGTGGGCAGTGTCGATGCCCAGCTCGATTGGGCCGAGGCGGGCTTTGGTGTCGCCATCGTGCCGGACTTCTCCCTGCATCCGCGCCTCAACCTCACCGCGCCGGTCACCAGCCTCGGCGACTTTCCCGGTACCAGTCTGGGCTACGTGGTGCGCCAGAATCAGGTGTTGTCGCGGGCCATCAAGCAGTTGCTGCACTGGGTAGAGGAGGAGATCCAGAAGCCCAACCCCTATCTGACCCGGGTGATGGAGCCGTAGCGGGGCGGCAAGGTGACTAGGTCTATCGGGGTGACTGTGCCGCCATCAATTGCGTCACTATCGAACGTGCGTAAACAATCAGGGCAGCCGAGGCTGCCCTGATGCATTTGTGGGAGCTGACCATTCAGGGTTGCTGCTGTGTGGCTGCGCTGGTGGCAGGGGCGGGAGGCGTGTCGGTTTTATCCTGCTGCGGGGTTTCGCCAGTCACCGCGCTGCTGGCAGGCTGGGTTTCCTGCTCTTGCGGCGCAGTTGCCGCAGAGGCGCTTTGCGGCCACTGAGTCGACACGGCAGCCGATGGTGATGGAACCGTTGACGCTGCGGCAGAAGGAGCCATGCTCTCACCCTCGGTGGTTGGCGTAGCAGTGAGCTCGGAGGTGACCTCAAGTGCCTCTTCGGGCAAGGGATTAACCTCTGTGGCTTCTGTTGCCACTGCGGCACTGCTGGTGGCGGTCGCGTCAGAGGGCGCAGTCGCCCTGTCAGCGGCACTCACCTGCTCTGCTGTTGGTGCCGCCTCCGAGGTTGATGGTTCAGGTGCTAACTGCTCCGGTGCCAACTGTTCCGCTGTTAACTGCTCGGGGGTCAGTGGCAAGGGGGCTGGCGGTTGATCCGACATCCCCGCATGGAGGGGCAGCTCGGTTTGCGCCTGCAACTGCTCGGGCGTCACCTTGCTCAGGGCAGGATGCAGCCGACTGAACTGTTTGACCCGGGCCAGCAGGGTATCGCGCACGGTACGGACGATGGGGTCCGGCAGGCTGGCCAGCGCCACCAGTTCGGCACTCATCCCGATGTTGTTGATGGCGGTGGTCTGTCCCGGATAGAGGTTGGCGGCGATACGGCTGCGCTGGTAGTAGGGGTGTTGCTTGAGCAGCCTGTCTATCTGCTCCCCTTCGATGGGAATGAGGCGCACCTTGCAGCGGCTGATCAGATCGCCGACCGCCAGACTGGGGTGACCGGCAACCACAAACGCGGCATCCAGCGAGCCATCGCAGAGTCCTTCCAGCGGTTCGCTGTCCGATTTGAGCTGATAGGTAGCAAACTGCCCAGGTTGCCATCCCATGGCTGCCATCAGGGCCTGGCTGGTGATCTGCTCACCGGCGCCGTTGTTACCCGGATAGACCCGTTTCCCTTCGATATCTGCCAAGGTGGTGATGCCGCTATTGGGGGTGGCCAGCAGGGTCAGCGACTCCTGATAGAGGCGAAACAGGCTGCGCAGCTCATTGTTGGCCCCCTGCCCGCTGAAGGGGCCGGTGCCGTGCAGGGCGTGGTGCAGCACATCGGACTGCACCAGCGCCAGCTGTACGTCCCCCTTGTCGAGTGCCTTGAGGTTGGCCATCGAGCCACGGGTGCTCTGCACGGTGCAGCTGTCCCCATGCAGGGCATGGCCGGCATTGAGCACCCGGCAGATGGCGCCACCGGTCGGGTAGTAGACCCCATTGAGCGGGCCCGTTCCGATGGTCAGCGCCTGGCTGCCAAAGGGGAGCAGCGCAGAGAGTGCACAGAGGGGAAGCAGAAGGTGATGCAAGATCCGTAGAGACATAATTGACCGTTGACTGAGTTGAGCGCTGGCTGATGACACAGGGAAAAAGGGATGGGGCTTGCCCATCCCGTTGCTGGCTGATCAGGGCTTGTTGTTGAGGATTGCCCGCTCCATCCGCGCCAGCGCGTCGGTCAGCCGTGCCCTGGTGCAGCCGAAGTTGAGCCGCACGAACTGACCGTCGCCAAACTGGGCGCCGGGGGAGAGACCAACGCCGGCCTGCTCGAAGAAGGCGATGGGATCAGCAAGGCCAAGGGCGCTCACATCAATCCAGGCCAGATACGTCGCCTGATGGTTGGCCAGCTTGACGCCGGGCCAGCGGGCAACCGCCTGCTGGATCAGGGCCAGATTGGCTGCCAGATAGTCGAGTTGCTCGGTCAGCCACTGTTCGCCACCCTCATAGGCCGCTTCGGCGGCGACAAAGCCCAGCAGGTTGACGTCGGCGCTGATGCCGCGCATCGCCTGTTGCAGCCTGAAGCGCAGACGGGCGTTGGGGATAATGGCGAAGGAGCAGCAGAGACCGGCGATATTGAAGGTCTTGCTCGGGGCCATCATCACCGCGCAGCGCTCGGCCGCTTGCGCACTGATGGCGCCGTAGGGAATGTGGCGGGCGTTTTTATCCAGCAGCAGATCGCAGTGGATTTCATCGGAGCAGATCACCAGATTGTGGCGCGCGGCGATGGCATCGATGGCCAGCAGCTCGTCACGGGTGAAGATGGTGCCGCCCGGGTTGTGGGGGTTGCAGAGCAGCAGCAGATCTGCGGCGGGAGCCTGACGCTCAAGCTCTGCCAGATCCAGCACCCAACGACCCTCCTCTTCAATCATCGGCACGGTGAGCAGGGGGCGATCATTGAAGCCCGGCGCCTGCAGGAAGGGGTAGTAGACCGGCTTGGGGGTGATGATGCCGCGGCCATGCTGGCTCCACGCCTTGCAGGCGAGGTTGAGCCCCGGCACCACGCCGGGCAGGAACACCAGCCATTCGGGCTCGATGGCCCAGCCATAGCGGGTCGCCATCCGTTCGATAATGAGCTCGATCAGGCGCGGCGAGGGGCGTGAATAGCCGAAAATGCCGTGGGCGACCCGTTTGGTCAACGCCTCAATCACGGACGGGGGGGAGACAAAGTCGGTATCGGCAACCCACATGGGCAGCACATCCTGACCCTTGTACTTGTCCCATTTCAGGCTCATGGTGCCACTGCGGTCTACTTCCTGATCAAAATCAAACATGCGAACTCCTTGTGCTGGCAGGATGGGCTTTCACTCTACGGGGTCGCGGCCTCCCTCGCAAGGCGCATACCCGCTTATGCCATCCTTGAGCCCGCTCTTGATAGTGACATAAGATAGGCGCCGAATTTTCATACGGCTGCCGCCCGTTAGCCCGTATCGTCCCTCCAATCAGTGGTAACCCTATGAGCTTGTCGATAGCGGCGGTCAAACGCCCGGACCCCGTCTCTCTTTCATTTCTTGCCGTGACCTTTATGACCGGCGTCGCGGTGGCATTGCAGGTGCCTACCTTAAGTCTGTTTCTGGCCGAGGAGGTGCAGGTGCGCCCCTTTCTGGTCGGGCTCTTCTATACCATCAATGCGGTGGTGGGCATTCTGGTCAGCCAATGGCTGGGCCACCGCTCCGATAACAAGGGGGATCGCAAGCGACTGATCCTGCGCTGCTGCTTTGCCGGGGTGGCGCTCTCCTTGCTGTTTGCCTGGAACCGCAACTACTGGTTGCTGGCGAGTCTGGGGGTGATGCTGGCGGCGCTGGCGGCCACAGCCAGCCCCCAGTTGTTTGCGCTGGCGCGGGAATACTCCGACAGCCGCAACCGACGGGCGGACATGTTCAGCTCGGTGATGCGAGCCCAGTTTTCGCTGGCCTGGGTCATAGGTCCGCCCATCGCCTTCGCGCTGGCCATCGGCTACGGTTTCGAGCTGATGTACCTGGCCTCGGCACTGGCCTACCTGCTCTGCGCCCTGGTGGTGTGGCGCTGGCTGCCCTCTCCGCCTTTGCCCAAGATGGCTGAAGAGACAGAGCGGGTCAGCAGCTGGCGGGATCCGGCGGTGCGGGCGCTTTTTATCGCCTCCACCCTGATGTGGACCTGCAACAGCATGTACCTGATCAATATGCCGCTCTACATCACCCGGGAGCTCGGGATGGATGAGAAGCTTGCCGGTATCCTGATGGGCACGGCAGCGGCGCTGGAGATCCCCTTCATGCTGCTGGCGGGTTACTACACGGCGCGCTTTGGCAAGCGCCCCATGATGTTGCTGGCGGTGCTGGCTGGCGCGGCCTTTTACACAGGTCTGGTGACCCTCACCGACCAATACGCCCTGATCGCCTTGCAGCTGTTCAACGCCATCTTCATCGGTATCGTGGCGGGGATCGGCATGTCCTACTTTCAGGATCTGATGCCGGGGCGAGCCGGGGTGGCGACCACCCTGTTTGCCAACAGCATCCGCACCGGCTCCATCATGGCAGGGGCCATCGCCGGTGTGGTGGCGGAGGTGTGGAGTTTCCACGGGGTCTTTATGGTGGCGCTGGGATTGGCACTGGTGGCACTGGCCGCCAGCTGGCGGGTGCCCAACGTCTGACAGGGGGCTGGCTGTTATTTGTCGTGTTGGGGCTGGGCGTGCGGGAGCTGCGATGACTCGCCCTGATATTCGTTGCGCAGGCAGCGCAGCAGCAGCTCGGTCGCAGGGCCGAGGGATTCGGGGGAGAGGGTCAGCAGATAGGTGTAGAGGTGGCGCTCGTTGCCGCTCTCCAGATCCAGCTGTATGAGTGAACCTTCCGCCAGCTCCCGCTCTACCAGATGGCGCGGCATCCAGGCATAGCCGAGGCCAAGGCGCAGCATGGCGAGCACTTCGTGGTAGTGGGTTGCCTTCCAGCCGGTGTCATCCGCATCGTTCCAGTCCACCGAGCGGTGAATGGGGGGATGAAGGCTGATCTGGTTGTGACTGGTCAATACATCGCTGCGGATCGCCCCCTCCTCTTGCGCCAGCGGATGGCTGGCGGCGCAGAGGGGCAGCAGGCATACCTCGTCCAGCAGCAGACCGGTGCGATCGCCGGGCAGGTGCTCGGAGAGCATCAGATCCCCCGGTTGCAGGGCGTTGAAGTGGCAGTGAATGCGTTCGTGCAGGTTGACCCGGCAACCCCGACTGCGAGGATAGAAGCTGGCCAAGGCCCGATAGAGGCGATCCCTTGGCTGCAGCGCCGAGACATAGAGGTTAATCTGCGGCTCCCACTGCCGCTCCAGGTTGTTGGCCAGATTCTCCAGCTCCTCCACCTGCTGGCTCAGCTGACGGGCCCGCTTGAGGAAGATCTCGCCCGCCGGGGTAAGCACCGCCTTGCGGCCGCGCACCTCCAGCAAGGGCACCCCCAGACTCTGCTGCAACTTTGCAACCGCATGATTGAGGGAGGACTGGCTCTTGTTCAGCGCCTCGGCCGCCTGGGCGTAGCCGCCGCAGTCGACCACCGCCTGAAAGATCCGCCATTGCTCAAACGTGCTCTTGGGACGAAACATAGTTCAACCTGATTGGAGATAGGATGGTCAGTGGTTCGAACAGGGAGCCTTTGCCCCCTATTCAATTTAACCCCTGCCGCACAACACTCTGGGTATTTTATTGATTTATTTGGGCTGAGCCGCCTGTTTATTTTGGCTGAGCCACAAAGGTCTGGCCGGTTTTGCCGCGGCTGTCCGACCCCATCAGGTAGAGGTAGAGCGGCATCAGGTCGGCCGGAGTCTTGAGGTTCATGGGATCTTCTGCCGGGAAGGCGCTGGCGCGCATCTTGGTACGGGTACCGCCCGGATTGAGGGTATTGACCCGCACACCGGTGTTCTCAAGCTCGTCGGCCAGCACTTCCATCATCCCCTCGATGGCAAATTTGGAGATGGCATAGGTGCCCCAGTAGGCGCGCCCCTTGCGTCCCACGCTGGAGGAGGTGTAGACGATGGAGGCATCGCCCTGCGCCTTGGCGGTCTGGCGCAGCAGCGGCAGCAGCGCCTGGGTCAGCAGGAATTCCGATTTGACGTTGACCTGCATCACCTCGTCCCACTCCTTCTCCTGAATGTGTTCAAACGGAGAGAGGGTGCCAAGCAGACCGGCGTTGAACAGCACGCCATCGAGGCGGCCAAACTGCTGGGCGAAGGTTTCGGCCATGCCGCGGTAGTGGGCAGCGGTGGCCCCTTTCAGATCCACCGGCACGATGGCTGGCAGCGGATAACCGGCCGCTTCAATCTGGTCATACACGGCTTCGAGTTTGGCGCTGGTGCGGCCGAGCAGGATCACGGTGGCACCGTGAGCGGCGTAGGTGAGGGCGGCTTCGCGGCCGATCCCGTCGCCGGCACCTGTGACCAGAATGACTTTATCCTTGAGCAGATCGCGGGGCGCCTGATAATCGAGCATGACAACTCCTGTTAACAAATTCCGGCCATAAGTGCATGGCAATCGGCGCCAAGTGTACTGATCCGCGCGCCTGTTTGACCAGCCAGCGGCAAGAAAAATGTGAAGAAAATAGAGAGGTTGTGATGCTCTGGTTGGTTTTTCCGGGCACTGGCTGCGATTTTTTGCGCGCCTCCATCAAACTCCCTAGAATGTGACGAAAACCGATCCATTGTGGAGTCCATCGTGACATTTCTGACCGAATATGGCCTGTTTTTGGCCAAGACAGTGACCTTCCTGCTGGCCATCGGCGCCATCATCCTGATGATCGTCAGCACTCGCCAGCCGAAAGCGCGCAAGGGTGAGCTGGTGGTGACCGATCTCTCGAGCGAGCTGGAGCAGGGGCAATTTGCGCTCAAGAGCGCGCTCGCCAGCAAGGCCGAGCGCAAGGTGATGGAAAAGCAGCAGAAAGAGGAGCAGAAAAAACGCACCAAGGCCGGTGATGAGCACAGTCGCCTGTTCGTGCTCGATTTCAACGGCAGCATGGATGCCAAAGAGGTGGCCTCCCTGCGCGAGGAGGTGAGCGCGGTGATTGGCGTCGCCCAGCCCGGCGACGAGGTGCTGCTGCGACTCGAATCCGGTGGCGGCGTAGTGCATGGTTACGGCTTGGCCGCTTCCCAGCTGCAGCGGCTGCGCGATCGTGACATCAAGCTCACCGTGGCTATCGACAAGGTGGCGGCAAGCGGCGGCTACATGATGGCTTGCGTGGCGGACAAAATCCTGGCGGCCCCCTTTGCCATCGTCGGCTCCATCGGGGTGATCGCCCAGATGCCGAACTTCAACAAGTTGTTGAAAAAGCACGATATCGAATTCGAGATGCACACCGCCGGTCAGTACAAGCGCACTATCACCATGTTCGGCGAGAACGACGATCTGGGGCGCGAGAAGTTTCGCGAGGAGCTGGCGGCGATCCACGAGCGCTTCAAGGCCTTTGTTGCCGAACACCGCCCGCAACTCAATATCGATCAGGTCACGACCGGTGAACACTGGCTGGCAAGTCAGGCCAAGGGGCTGGGGTTGGTGGATACCCTCTGCACCAGCGATGACTATCTGCTGGCGCAGGCCAGCCACCACAAGGTGATCGGCATCAGCTATCGCAAGCCAAAAAGCCTGATCCAGAAGCTGGGGCAGCAGGGCGCGCAGGCGCTCGAGGCGGGATTAGGGCGGCTGTGGCAGCAGAGCCCCTGGCGCTAGCCCGAGGGAAATCCCGTGATAAAAAGGCCAGCCGATGCCCATCGGCTGGCCTTTTTGCATCCGGTTGCACCTTGTTGGTGAGCGAAGGTTGTTTCCATTGAGGCCCTCTGTTACAACTGAATGCTTTCCCCGTTTATGACAGGATCTTGTGGTAAGAGCTGCGGGGCATGGAGCATAGCGATGTCATGGAGCACCTTCAGGCAATTTACCCCGCTGGTCTGGATCGTCATTCTGGGTACCTTCATGGTGCGTACCAGCTACTACATGGTGTGGCCCTTCCTCTCCATTCTGCTCTATCGGGAGTATGACCTTTCGGCCACCTTCATTGGCCTGTTACTGGGTGGCTCGATGGCCCTCTCTACCTTGGTCAGTTTTTACGGTGGCTGGCTCTCTGATCGCTTCGGGCGGCGCAGCATACTGCTGGCCGGTTGTCTGGTGGCGATGCTCTGTTTCGGCCTGCTAGGTTTTTCGCACGAGGTGTTCTGGCTCGGGGTCGGGGTGATGGGCAGCGGCCTCTCGTCGGGGCTCATCGATGCCCCCGGCAAGGCGTTGATGGCCGACAGTCTGGCCTCGGCCAAGACGCGGGAGCTGGCACTGCACCTGCGCTATTTTCTGCTCAACCTGGGGGCCGCGCTGGGGCCGCTGCTCGGGGTGACCCTCGGGATCAACGCCCAGCAGGAGGCCTTCCTGTTTCTGGTGGTGAGCTATCTGCTGCTGGCGCTGGCCTTTGGCTGGGGATTTCGCCGGGCTGGCAGCACAGGCAAGCCGGGGGCGGCAGGCCCCGGACTGCGGGATGCCATCAAGGTGTTGCTGGCGGATCGCGCCTTCCTGCTGCTGGTGATGGCCAATCTCCTGATGGTGCTGGTCTACTCCCAGTTTCACTCGCCGCTGGTGCAATACCTGACCCGGGCCGGGATGCCGCAGGTGGCCGAGCTGGTTGCCCTGCTGGTGGCGACCAATGCCCTGACCGTGGTGCTGCTGCAGTTTCCGCTGCTGCGGTTGTTGTCACGCTGGCCGGTGCGGGTGCGGCTTCATATCGGCATGGCGCTCTTTCTGGCGGCCCAGCTGCTCTTCGCGCTGGGGGACCCGATGGTGCGCAGCCACTGGTTTGGCGCCGTGCTGTTGCTCAGCATCGGCGAGACCATCCTCTTCCCCCTGCTCAACGTGCTGATCGACCAGATGGCTCCTACCCACCTCAAGGGGAGCTACTTTGGTGCCAGCGCACTGGCTGGGTTGGGAGGGGCCGCAGGCGCCCTGCTGGGAGGCTGGATCCTCGAGCAGTGGAGCGGGCAGCTGCTCTATGTGCTGATGGCGCTGCTTTGTGTGGCGATTTTTGCGCTTTATGAGTGGGGTGCCAGAGTACAGCGTCCCGCTGTGGCCACGTCTGTGGTTGAGCGGAGCTGACCCAGTTAATGCGGGGATCTGTGATGCTGAATGTTCAGTGCGTGCTACCCGGAGTCTTCTCTTTGAGCGCCTTCTTGGCTGCGTACATTCTCTCGTCGGCGAGCCGGATCAGGTTTAGCCCGTCGTCGTAGTGCTCCGGCCCGGTCTGCACTATGCCGATACTGAGGGTGAGATCGCCCAGCTGTTCCTTGACGGTGTTGATCAATCGTTTGAGATAGATATCCCGCGCCTGACTCTCGTTGCAGTTGGGCAGGATCAGGCAGAATTCATCTCCGCCATAACGAAAGCAGCTGTCTTCGGCGCGAAAGACCTGACGGATGCAGTTGCCGACGATGCGCAGGATCTCGTCTCCGCGCTGGTGACCTTCGGTATCGTTGATTTGCTTGAAGTTGTCGATATCGAGATAGGCGATGGCCATGGGTTCGGCACGGCGCTGACAGGTGCGCAGGCTCAGCAACAACAGCTCGTTGAGGTGGCGAACGTTGAGCAATCCGGTCAGAGCATCGGTGCGGTTCAGCTCCTCCAGTTGTTTGGTACGCTCGCGTACTTTCTGCTCCAGACTCTTGGCATAGTTCTCCGACTTCTCTCTGGAGGACTCTATTTCCGACACCAGACTGCGAATGTAGGTTTCGAAGACCAGAGTGATGTCGAACAGAAAGAGTTTGTCCAGGGCGGCCAGCATGACGAGGCGCTCCGGCTCATCGTGGATCTGCTCGAACATATCCTCGATCAGCAGGGCTTTGAGGGTGTTGATGGCGGCCAGATAGAGCTTGGGTTCGACCCCGATCCGCTTGTGAACCAGCCCGATCCGCAGCCGGTTGTTGACGTACTCCAGATCGTAATGGCCGCTGAAGAGATCGAGCACATAGCGCCGTTGCGCGGTGCGCAACCGTATGAGGGTATCGGCATCCCCGATCAACAGGGCGATTTCGGTGATGGCCGTCTGCTGCTGGTAGAAGCGATCCACCAGGGCGTCGATCCGTGGTTCTATCTTGCTGCAATAACTTGCCAACCGCGCCACATCCTGTTCATTGAGCAGCAATAACTCCTTGCGATGGGCAATTTCAAAGTCGGTGATCCTCATCTGCTCAAGCAGGGTCTGTTCGGTCGGATTCATCGTCGTCCTCGGTTTATTACTGGGCGTTACGCTGTCCGTGAGGTGGGACAAACAAGCAGGCGTGGCAATTGATAGTGTAGTCAGTGAGGCTGGGGCGCGCGCAATGCCCCCGCGTGGCGGGGGCCATGGAGGGTCAGGTGAGGGCTAAAGGGGCAAGAGATCCGGAGGGGGTGATCAGAAGGTCAGCACCTTGTCGGCAGCCAGGGTCCATTGGGCCAGCATCGGCAGGGTGCCGACCTCAATGCCCTCGATCAGCGGCAGGGCGGTAATGCCACGGGCATCGGTGCAGGTCTTGCACAGGCGAATGGTGACGCCTTGCGCCAGCAGGATCTCCAGCATCTGGCGCAGGTTGTATCCCTCGGCCGGTGCCTGACCGGCCAGCGCTGCACTCACCGCATCTGACATCAGGAACAGCTTCAGGCTGGCACCACCCTGTTCGTTGAGGGCGATAGCGAGGCGCAGGGCGTTGAACAGGGATTCGCTGCCATAGGGGGCACCGTTGGCAATAACCACAATTTGTTGATTCATAACAGACTCCCGATTGGAAAGAGCGCCATTGTAGAACCAACGGGGTGGCAATTGCGTGATGTTGCACAACTTCTGTCGCACCTTTTTCCCGCTTGCTTGACCCTGCTGCCGATCGAGGTTTTTATGGTCAGCTCGCAAACAAGACCGGATGAATCGAGATGTGGAAAGTATTGGGAGCCGGCTTGCTGCTGTTGGCGGGTCAGGCCTTTGGCAGTGAGGCGGTCGGTTGCAAGGCTCGTCTGCAGGCCGTCAACGACCAGCTGGTGTTTGCCAAAGCACACAATAACGCCGGGCAGATTGCCGGGCTGGAACAGGCCGCGCGCAATATCAAGGCCAACTGTACCGATGAAGGTCTGCTCAAGGAGCAGAAAGAGCGGGTTAACAAACTGCGTGGCGAGGTGGATGAGCGTCTGCTTGAGTTGCAGGAGGCGAGAGTCAGTGGCAAACCGGAGAAGATTGCCAAGCGGCAAGCCAGGCTGGAGGAGTCCCAGACCCGGATGCTGGAGGCCCAGCGGGAGCTGGACAAACTGATCCGGCTGGTCGGCAAGTGATGGCCAGCCGCTGCACGCAGGATCAAAAAAGGCCGATTGCTCGGCCTTTTTTTCGTTTTACGGTCTGTGCATCAGCTACTGCCTGTGCATCCGCACAAACTTCTCCATCAGCTGATCTTCGGTTTCCACATGGGCGGGATCCCAGATGATGCAGTCGATAGGGCAGACACTGATGCAGGTCGGCTTCTCATAGTGACCGACGCACTCGGTGCAGCGACTGGGGTCGATCTCGTAGATCTCCTCACCCAGGCTGATGGCCTGGTTGGGGCACTCGGGATCGCACATGTCACAGTTGATGCACTTGTCGGTGATGAGCAGTGCCATCTCAGGCCGCCGTGTGAGGGTTGCGGGTATCCTGGCTGTCGCCCAGATTGCGCAGCAAAATGCCGTAGTTCACATCCAGATCTTTCGGGACCGGCACATAGACCACGTGACCGTTGCCCGGCGCGGTGTCGATAAGCTCCCCTTTGCGGTTCTCCATCTGCTCCAGATTGAAACGGACGTTGCCCTGCGGGGTCATCAGCTCCAGATTGTTGCCTACCAGGAACTTGTTCTTCACCTCGACCTCGACCATGTCACCTTTGCGACCGGTGATCTCGCCGACAAACTGCTGGGTGTCGGAGACGGAGTAGCCGTAGTCGTAGTTCTGGTATTCGCTGTGGTTGTGACGGCGCAGGAAGCCCTCGGTATAGCCGCGGTGGGCTAGATTTTCGAGGGTGCCCATCAGGCTGCGGTCGAACGGACGACCCGCTACCGCATCGTCGATGGCCTTGCGGTAAACCTGCGCGGTACGGGCGCAGTAGTAGAAGGATTTGGTGCGCCCTTCGATTTTCAGGGAGTGAACGCCCATCTTGGTCAGTCGCTCGACGTGCTCGACGGCGCGCAAGTCCTTGGAGTTCATGATGTAGGTGCCGTGTTCGTCCTCGAACGCGCTCATGTACTCGCCCGGGCGATTGGACTCTTCCAGCAGCACCAGGGCATCAGTCGGCTTGCCAAGGCCTAGCGTGTTGTCCGGACGCACTTTGATCGGCTCCTGACGGTGGACGATCTGGCCCACGTCATCTTCTTTACCCTCGTGCACCTTGTACTCCCAGCGGCAGGAGTTGGTGCAGGTGCCTTGGTTGGGGTCACGCTTGTTGATATAGCCGGAGAGCAGGCAGCGGCCGGAGTAGGCCATGCACAGCGCGCCGTGAACGAACACTTCCAGCTCCATCTCCGGCACCTGCATGCGGATCTCCTCAATCTCGTCCAGCGACAGCTCGCGGGAGAGGATGGCGCGGGTCAGGCCCATTTGATGCCAGAACTTCACCGTGGCCCAGTTGACCGCGTTGGCCTGCACCGAGAGGTGAATGGGCATATCCGGGAAGGCTTCACGCATCATCATGATAAGACCGGGGTCGGACATGATCAGCGCATCCGGCTTCATCTCCACCACTGGGCGCATATCGCGGATAAAGGTCTTGAGCTTGGAGTTGTGGGGCTGGATGTTGGCCACCACATAGAACTGCTTGCCCAGCGCATGGGCTTCGTTGATGCCCAGCTGCAGGTTTTCGTGATCGAATTCGTTGTTGCGCACCCGCAGGCTGTAGCGGGGCTGACCGGCATAGACGGCATCGGCGCCATAGGCGTAGGCGTAACGCATGTTCTTGAGGGAACCTGCGGGGGAGAGCAATTCTGGTTTAAACATGGTGGACTCTTTATATCTGATTGCAAATCAGGACGATGCCACCTGATGGCATCGTAGTGGTTGAGCTGCGGTGCAAGATGCCCTCCGAGAGGAGGCTCAATGCAGCGCGACCCGATGACGGCATATCCGGAGTTATCTAAAGAAGAAGCGCCGGATATTCGGGGTGCGAGATTGTACTCGCCCCCACGTCATCATGCAATTTGGCAGGAAATTGTTGGCTGCGCGAGCCGACAGGATGCCGAAATGAAACAGCCGCTCAGGCCCAACGGGAGAGGGGGGAGGGCATGGCGTAGACGTAACCCTGTTGATAGTCACAGCCGAGCTGGTCGGCAATCTCGATATGGGTCTGGTTTTCCACCCCTTCGCACACCACCTTCATGCCGAGCCGCTGCAGGTATTCCACCAGACCGGTCAGCATGCGTAGGGCGTGGGGCGTCTTGCTGGCTTGCAGCAGCAGGGATCGATCCAGTTTGATGATCTCATAGGGCAGCGCCAGCATGCGCTGGAAGTTGCACTCCATGGTGCCAAAGTCATCGCAGGCAATATGAGCGCCGTGGCTACGCAGCACTTCGATCAGGGCCAACTCCTTGCGCTCTAGCGGGGCGTACTCCACCACCTCGAACCAGATTGCGATATCCAGCTTGCGGGCCTGCAAGAGGGTGAGTAACAGCAGGTTCTTATATGTAGGGCTCTCAAAAGCGGGGTTGAGGTTTATCGAGAGGGAGCAAGGAGCATGGCGTGCCAGCACGGGCAGATCACGCCAAATGGCTCTGAGCATAACGATATCCACATGCAGGGACTCTTCACTGCTGAGAGAGGGAAAGTCTATTCCCTGATAACGCTGCTGGCGGGGTTCCCAGCGTCTGGCCAGCGCCTCAAAGCCGATGATCTGGCGATCCCGGTCAACGATTGGCTGATAAAAGGGCACGGCAATGTCCGCTGTCGTCAGGGATGCCACGTCACCGACCGGAAACTCTTCTTTAAACGCAAACATGTCACTTCCCTGCTGACTGAGATGATTTCGGATAATAGGGGAGGATGTTGAAAGCTGGCTGTAGGAATTGTCTGATTGTTTGCAGAAAAAATACTTTGGCAGTATCAGATTATTCCGATTAAGTCCGCTGTGTGGATTATCTAGACTGGCCTCAATGACGAATCGCCGAGCCAAATATTATCATCTGGCGACTTATATATGGATGTCATATATTTTTTGCGGAGCCTGCAATGAAGGCACTACTCTCTATCGTTTTTACAGTGTGATTATTATTCATGAATAAGATTTTTACTGTGTTGCTGCTTATATTCAGTAGCAATGCCTTGGCGTCGCCTGATATTAGCGTTGGTACCTTATATGATTATATGTCGGCAGATAAAACTACGCTGCTCAAGCGGGTTAGAAATCTTGGTGATGAGACGGCATTTGTCAAAATAACCTTGGCCGAAATTATATATGGTGCCGACGGCGTGCCGAAGGAGCGGGAGTTACCGGAGGAGGGCGTTCGCCAGCTGGTGACCAGCCCATCAAGGTTGATTATTCCCGCAAGCAGCATACAGGCCACCCGTTTTATCTATATGGGAGAGCGGGAGCAGGAACGTTATTTTCGGGTGCGTTTTGTACCGGTCAAACCACAGGATGATGAAATAACCGAATTGCCACCACAACAGCAAATAAGCGCCGGTGTCAGCATCATGACCGGTTTTGGCACCATCCTCTTTGTGGCACCCAAAGAGACCCGTTATGACACCCGGATTGACCGTGAAACCGGTGTTCTCTATGTGGAGAACCGGGGTAATGCCACCGTTATTCTCGATTATCTGGAACTGTGTGACACAAAAGAGAGGTCATGCAGTCAACCGGAGAAGATGCACCTGCTGCCTGGCGTTAAGAAGCGGGTCAGTAAAGAGGCAACCCGGACGGTTCGTTTTGAACTGATCGAAGGGAAAAAATCGGTATTCAAGGAGTTCAAGCTCTGAATCCCGATATATCACAAGAACGACAATCACACCTGAAGGAGTGGCTATGAAGATGTTATCGCTTTTTCCCGCCCTGCTGCTGGCGAGCGGATCGCTGATAGCGGCCGAGCGCATCGAGCATACGGTGACGGTGACGGCGCAGATCCCGACCGAGAACTTTTACGTGCAACCCGTGGGGGACTGGATGAATACCCCGCAAAAACTGGCCTTTAACTCTTTTAACAACAAGCTGGAGCCATTAGCCAAACAGCTGGATATGAAGAGCACCATTGGTCCCATCAAGGGCTATCTGCTCTATCCCTCCACCATTATCAGCGGTAAGGAGAGTATCGGCGTGACGGTCAAGGTGGCGGGGGTTGAGCTGACCACCTCATCGAAAGACCTGCTGAATCAGGCGGATTCCAATACCGGTAAAAAGGTCGGGTTTGAGATCATTCCGGCAGCGGCGCCAGCCGGTGGCTATAAGCCCGGCAACTATCAGGGAATTGTCAGCATGATGTTTGAATCGGAGGCGCCGTCGGCACCGCCTGCTCAAGGCAGCTGACATGAGTATGTGGGGGTCATCAGGCCCCCTTTAATTGATATTCCAAGCATTCAGGTTGTTCTTCATGGTTCGTTCTCTTCTTCTCTTGCTCGGGTCGTTGCTCTCTGCCTCACTGGCGGCGGCAGACCCGGCACTGTTGCTGCAACAGGCGCGGCAGTTGCCAGAAGGGTTTGAAGCGCACTTTTTTGGCGTTCCCCTGATGGTGCGGGTGACCGTCGACGATCGCCTGCTGGGTGATGGGGAAGTGCTGCTCGGGCGGGATAACTCGGTGCAACTGCTCTCACTTGTGGACGTGCAGGATAGCGAGTTTGACGAGGGGGCGCGTGAACGCTGGTTGAGCAAGCTGGGAAGCCATCTGCCGCTTGGCGAGTGTGGTCGTGCCTGCCCTGAAGGCATCGTGGGGTTGCAATACAGCCTGGAGGAGTCCCAGCTCTCGGTGCTGACCGGTCAGGTGGAGCAGGAGGCGCGGGATCAGCGCTTTATGACATTGCCTCAAGAGAGCAAGGGGTTGCTGGTCCAGAACCAGCTGAACCTGGTACAGGGCAGCCAGCGCAATGGACACTACAACCTGCAACTGGAGGGCAACTGGGGGCAGTGGACCCCCTTTATGGAGGGGGATGCCACCTGGCAGGAGGGGCAATCTAGTGAAGTGGGCCTGGCTCAGCTTTATGGCGAGCGGCTCCATGAGGCCAATTTTTATCGCCTTGGTTTCTTCTTTCCCTCGGCGCAGGGGTTGGTACGTCAGCCGAACTATTACAGTGGCGCGACCCCCACCGTGCTCGGGATGATGTGGGGCAGTTCGGATCTGCTGCGCCGGGAGCGCGGGGTACCCAGTCTGGCGCCGATCCAGGTGGCTCCAGCCCGGCCGGGCATGGTGGAGATCTATCGTGACGGCAACCTGATCCAGTCCCAGCCGGTCGTATCGGGTCTGCAGGCACTTGATACCCGCTCGCTGCCCGGCGGCATTTACGAGGTGGAACTGCGGTTGCTGGAGGATGGTCAGGAGACCCGCCGTTGGCGCGAGATGATCTACAAACCCTCCAACTGGCAGACGCCGGAGGAGCCGTGGCGCTTCAACCTGTTTGTCGGACGCCAGACCCGCTGGCTGGTGCGGCAAGGAGATAGTGATCTGGAAGGGGCCAGTGGTGGTATTGCGGTTAACCATCTGCTGCTCCCCTCGCTGGTAGCGGGGGCGGGTAGCCAGTATGTGGACAAACGAGCCCAGCACTCTCTCTCGCTTGATTGGGAGGCGACCAGTCAGCTTCACGGCTTTGCCTCCCTCAACCAGAGCGTCGGCATGGGGTGGGGTTACGATCTGCAGGGGATCTACTGGCATGGCAACAGCAGTCTAGTGGCCAGTCATTCGCGAAATCTGCGCAAGCAAGGGGACGCAAGCTCGGTATCCAGCCTGTCACTGCAGCAGTCGCTGGAAAAGTGGGGCTCCCTCGGTCTCTATGTTTCTCACCAGTCTGGTCGTGGTAACGGCGCTGATGTGGGGTGGCACTATAGCGATCGGCTGTGGGGGCGTTGGGTGACCTGGGGCGTGACCCTGTTCGATCGTCCCGGTAGCGAGAGCACGGCGCAGCAGCGGGATCGCGGCAGCACCCTCAGTCTGACCGTCAACCTGGGCGGACAGGATCGCCAGTTGTCACTGGGGCTGGGCAGCAATACTTCCCGCTCGGGCGGTGCCCAGCGTAGCGCCTATCTCAACTACCAGCAGGAGGTGGATTGGGGGCCACTGCGTCAGGTCAGCGTGGGCAGCACTCATGACAGTTATGGTACCGGTCTGTCAGGCTATGGCCGTTTTGCATCGCCCTGGCTGGGGGGGGATTTGTTTGCCCAGCACTCCTCCTATAACGCAGAGGTGACTGGTGGCGTCAACCTGGAGAGCGTAGTGGCACTGGGGCGGGAAGGGGAGCTGGCGATCGGCTCCCGCGATATGGGCGGCATGGGCAATGAGGCGGCGATGATCCTCGATATCGACGCCGATGACGAGGCAGCGCAGATCCGGGTCAGCGACGACCAAGGGGGCTTGCAAACCCTGGGTCCCGGACGCCATCTGGTCTCTGTGCCTGCCTTGCAGAGTGGCGCCTTGCAACTGGAGATGGCCGATCACGAAGGGACACCACTCACCATCAAACCCAGTGTGCTTCCCTATCACCTTAATCGTGGTGGGGTTGGCTATGGGCAAGTGAATGCGGTGAGCACAGTCACAGTGATAGGTCGTTTGCTGGACGAGCAAAATCAGCCACTGCGTGGTGCTATGGTCAGCAACCCTATTGGGCGGGCATTTACCGAAAATGATGGTTTTTTTGCGCTGGAGGCGAGCAGACGACAGCCGGGATTTAGCGTGGAACATAATGGTTCCCTTCATTGCAACAGTTCGGCTATAGAACAAAGTCGCATGGATGAGTCGGATATTATTATGTTGGGAGAGTTAAGATGTTCATCCAGTATTACCGTAAAAAAATAATATCTATACTTTTTTTTATTATTGTAGTCATGATTAGTGACTCAGTATATGCAGAAACATTTAATATTACAGCTGAGTACATTCCAAGCAGCTATGGTCCTCAAGGTAGTTATTTCATAAATAAAACTCCATGTCGTATGGAACAGCCATATGGATTTGACTTTTGTGATCCAGAGAAACCACTAGAAAGTGCCACTATTATTCAGTTTTCAGTAGACGTGTTTCGTTCTGTTAGCTCTAAAAAAAGCAAGTCAAACTATCTTAGTTATTATCAAACCTCTGGCCCCAAAAAAATAATCGTTACTAATGATAAAGATGGAACGGTTTATGAATTGAAAATGATTCCTACTCATATTGGTGTTGAAACAGAAAAAATGGATCTTTCAGGTGATCATCCTAGACCAATGAGTAGAATAAATGGCGACTGTATCTTTTTGACAGAAAGAGCATGGGGAACACCAGCATTTTCTGAATTACTTCTACATTCTATTAAATCTAGTGCACAAGGACGTGCTGCTGAGTGTTATTTTAATAGCCCGGCAGATGACAATGGTTATTATTGGATTGATAGGATTATTTATGGTTTCCGTCTTGAGTCGCCAGACCCTCTTAAAATGTCAAATGGAAATTATTCCGGTAAATTTAGTTTTTCTATAGGTAGGAATCAGGATATTGATCTTGGTGATGGAGCTTATAACGGGCAATTAGCACATGAAGTTAATATTAAGCTGGCTGTCCGTCACCAACTTAGAGTGGACTTTCCAAAAGGAGAGGGGGAAGGGAGAAGCAAAGTAACTCTGTTGCCGCCAGGGGGATGGAACGATAGGATACATAATGGGAAGGGGATACCAAATAAATTACAACAAGAGTTACCATTTCGGCTTTGGAGTAGTGCACCATTTACAGTAACACTGCGTTGCCAGTATATATCTGGTACAGAATGTGCGTTAAAAAATGCCAAAGGGCATCAAGCAAAATTAAATACATATTATATTAACGTGGAAAATGAAATGTTCCATCTTAGTACTACACCATACAAATTTTCATCCCTGCGAGGGCCTACTATCAATGGGGCAAGAAAGATTAAATTCTGGGTCGCTGGAGACGTGGTCACGGAAATGATGAAGTACCCGGGCTCCACCTATAAAGGAGATATCACCCTGATATTTGATGCTGCTATTGACTAGCAGAGGCCGCTGCTTTTGGCATAGTCAAAGAGCGCACTATCGCTTTGCAGGCCGAGCCGCAGCATGGCGCTTTTTTTCTGGGTGCTGATGGTCTTGATGCTGCGGTGCAGGTACTCGGCCACATGGGTGACGGACATGCCGCTGGCCAAGAGTCGCACAACTTCGCTCTCCTTGGGGGTGAGCTGAATCAGGCTTGTGTGGTGACCAAGCCCGGCTTCGGCCAGCAGGTTTTTCGCCGAACTGCCGATATAGCTGTGCCCGGATAATATCTGGCGAATGGCATCGGATAATTCGCTGATCACCGCTTTTTTGAGCAGGATACCGCTCACCCCCAATTGGATGAGTGACTGCAAGATACCGGCATTGTGGATCTGGGTTAGTACAATAATGGGCAGGTTTGGATAATCCCGGCGTAACTGCTGGATCATTACTATGCCATCGCTACGGGTATCGCCCGGCATGCTGAAATCGGTGATCAACAGATCACAACGATGTTGTTGCAATAATTTCAGCAAGTCAGATACCTGATATGCCTCGGCGACCACTTCACAATGGGGTGTTATCTGTTCAATCAGGCTACGGATCCCGGTCAAAATCAAGGGGTGGTCATCGGCAAGAATAATCTTGAAGGACATGGATGAGCCTCTTATAAAACAGTGAATAATATTCAGACTATCAAAGCTAACATTTCTATACTACCGTGCGCACCCCATTTTTTCAGGTGCATATATCTTTTGATAAATATATTTGAATCGTTATGCCTATATATTATTTGCTTATGTCATTAATCAAACGATTCATAATTATTGTCTCTGTTTTTTTCTTGACGCCAGCCATATCTCTAGCAGAGGTGCCTTCTGTCCCAACGATTGAAGTGGGCATTTTGGCTGGAGGGTGGGGCCCTTTTCAGCAGTGGGACGGCAAGGTCGCCGCCGGCTTCAGTGTTGAATTGATGGAACAATTGGCCAAAAAGCTGGACTACCGGATTGCCTGGCAGGTCTACCCCGACTGGGAAGCCATGTATGCCGACGCCTGCCATGGCAAGCTGGATATCCTGCTCGATGCATTTAATTCTGAGGTGCGCCAGTGTGTCACCTATAGCCTGCCTTACTACACCTCGCCGACCGTGGTGGTGGTGCGCCAGGACAGCGCCCTGTTTCGGGATGTGAGCCAGTTGCAGTCCGCCAGCATTGCCATCGAAAAAGGCTTTCTGACCGAGAAGCTGGTCAAGCTGCATTATCCCAATGTCACACCCCGGCTCTTTGTCGATACGAGCAGCGCACTACAGGCGGTTGAACAAGGGCGGGCAGATGCCTATATCGGCAACCTACACGTAGCCAATCTGTTTATCGAGCGTCACCCGGCGTTGGCGGTGGTTGCCCAGTCTCCCTTGTTGATGGAAACCCTGCATCTTGGCGTCGCCAGCCAGAAACACTCTCTTGCTATCCGGCTTGATACGGCGATTCAGTCGCTGACGGTCGAGGCGCGCAGTGAACTGGAGAAACGCTGGCTGGGGGAGAGCCTGGAGCCCAATTTCATGGGGCACAGCAATTTCTTGCTGCGTCCTGATGAGCGAGCCTGGCTCTCGATGCTGCCGCCGTTAAAGTTGGGATTGATCCCCGGCTGGGTGCCCTTCTCTTATCACGATGAGGGTGGCAATCCGGTCGGCTTGATGGCGGATTATCTGGACGTGCTGCAAGAGAAGTTGGGGCTGGCATACAGCCGTGTGCCAGTGCAGAGCTGGCCCGATCTGCAGCAGTTGCTGCTGCATCACGATGTGGATCTGGCGGTATTACCCACCCGCATCATTGAGCGGTTGGTGGGTTGGCATGCCAGCGAGCCCTTTGCATCATTCCCGATGGTGCTGGTGACGGCGCGCGGTAGTATTCCGATCGGGGATCTCTCTGATCTGGCCGGTAAAAAGCTGTTGCTGACCGACAGTATGCTGATCCCCCAGCTGAGGACAATGGTGCCTGATCTTAAACTGATCACGACAAGAGCGCCAGCGAGGGGCTCACCCGTGTCGCCGCAGGGGAGGGGGATGCCTATATCGGCAATCTGGTGGTGGTTTCCCGTCTTGTCACCGAGCAGTTTGATGACCGACTTCATATTGCCGCGCCCACCCCCTTCAAGGATGAGTTGGCCGTTGCGGTACGTGAGCCTTACGTCCCCTTGCTACCCTTGGTCAACCGGGTGCTTGCCAGCATGAGCGACAAGGAGAAGCGCCAGATACGCAACAGCTGGCTGGCGCTGAACTATAGCGAGGGGATCCCCCGAGCAAAACTGTTGCGCACTTTGCTGCCCGCCGGGGTGGCGATCACGCTCTTTATTCTGGTGCTGTCGGTGGCTTACTGGCGGCTGCGTCAGGAGATAGTCCGTCGTCATCAGGTTGAGGCCGCACTGGCCAGTGCCAAGGCCAGGGCGGAGTCAGCCGCCACCCAGAAAGGGGAGTTTCTGGCCACCATGAGCCACGAAATTCGCACTCCCATGAATGGCATCGTCGGTATGGCGGAGCAGCTCACCTTTACCGAGCTGACCCAGGATCAGCGCCAGATGGTGGAGGTCATCAACCGTGGTGCCCAAGGGCTGCATGCGCTGATCGACAACGTGCTCGACTTCGCCAAGCTGGAGGCGGGCAAGATGCAGCTCGAACAAGCTCCGTTTCTTATTCAGGAGCTGCTCGACAGTGTGCTGACCATGACGGTAAGCGAGGTGCACCGCAAGGGGTTGCGCGTCTATCTGTGGGCGGATGCCGGTGTGGCGGCCCGGGTGAGCGGTGATGCTCTGCGTCTGCGCCAGATCCTCTTCAACTTTGTCAGCAATGCCATCAAGTTCACCGAGCGGGGCTTTATCGAGATCTCGGTGCAACTGCTGGCGCAAGGGGAGGGGCAGCAACAACTGCGGTTTGGCGTGCGCGACAGCGGTATTGGCATGAGCCCCGAGGCGCTTGGCCGGATCTTCAATGCCTTTGAGCAGGCGGAGAGCTCTACTACCCGCAGTTATGGTGGTACTGGCCTGGGGCTGAGTATCTGCCAGACCCTGGCCCCCTTGATGGGGGGCGAGATCCGGCTGGAGAGTGCCCCAGGACTTGGCACTTTCATCAGCCTGACGGTTACGTTGCCAGTGCTGGCACAGCGAGAGCCGGATCTCCGTCTCAATGGCGTGCAAGCCCATATCGATCTCCATGACGATAAGCTGTGCCACACCCTGCTGTTGCATCTTGACGCCTTGGGGGTAACACGAACGTCTGAGTCTGGTGATGCTCAGCTGCGTTTCACAGACCATGAGCTGGCGGGCAACGGGGTCATCCGGGTGCTGCCGCTGGCAACCCCCCTCGGCTATCGTTGTGATGAGGAGGGTTACATCCTCAACAGCAATCCCATGACTTGGCATGCGGTGCGGGAAGTTTGCTATCGCCAGCTTGGCTTGAGCTATGGGACGGCAACGAAAGCGATGCGAAAGAGCGTACCCATGCAGCCCTGTCGGGTATTGTTGGTGGAGGATAATCCCCTCAACCAGTCGCTGGTAATACGCCAGCTCAGGCAACTTGGGATGAACTGCGATGTGGCAGAGCATGGCCAGCAGGCTCTCGAGATGGTCGCGCAGCATCCCTATGAGCTGGTGCTCTGTGACTGTCAGATGCCGGTGATGGATGGTTATGAGTTCACGCGCAGGATACGGGCTGCAGAGAAAGGCGAGCGGCAGCTGATCATCGCCATGACGGCCAATGTGTTACCAGAACAGGCTGAACGCTGTTTTGCCGCGGGCATGGACGATCTGTTGGGCAAACCGGTGCTGCTGGATACTCTGCGCCAGATGTTGCAGAAGTGGCAAATCTTACCCGCGCCAACCTTGATTGATATTGCAGCCATGGAGGCATTTTTTGGTCATGGTGACAAGTTGCAGCAGATGTTTCCGCTTTTTCGCCAGGAGCTTGAACAGTCGATGGTGCAGGAGCCACTTGATGACAATGCATTGGCCAATTGGGTGCATCGTCAGGCGGGGACCATCAGCATGATGATGGTGCCGGAATTGGCGGAACAGGCATGGCGATTGGAAGAAAAAATCCGTCAGTTTGGATCGCCAGCTTGTACCGATGAGCTGACACGCTTTCGTGCCCAATTACAGCAAATCATCGATGAACTGACGTTATTGAGCGAGAAAGGGCACTCAGTTATCGAGGGAGAGCTGGAGTAAGGGGAACTGTTCACTCATAAAATTGCGGGGGCTGTGGCCATTGCCTGCGCTGGCCAGCCATTCCCAATCCAGTTTTGGCGAGCCCGCTTTGAAGCGTTGATAGGCAACGCCCTGATGAATGGTCAGAAAGAGGGTCGTGGGGAGTCCCAGCTTGTTGCTGTAGCGCACCATCAGATCACCCTGATAGTCGTTGCTGATTCTGACTTTGAGCGCCTGCAATGTCAGACCGGTGGCGTGACCATGCTCGTCCCAGACTTCAAACATGATGTGAACACTCTGATGTCGATGATGCCACGATGAGCAAGATGGGATGCAATTGCAACTGTCAGATCTGACAATGCCGAAAAAGTGTGAGGGGGATAGCAGAAAGCGAAAACCCGGCGCGAGGCCGGGTTTTCTTGAATGATGGTGGAGGGAGAAGGATTCGAACCTTCGAAGGCAGAGCCGTCAGATTTACAGTCTGATCCCTTTGGCCGCTCGGGAACCCCTCCACAGGGGCAAAGCAAATTGTATTCAGCCATTGCAATCAGGGAAATGGTGGAGGGAGAAGGATTCGAACCTTCGAAGGCAGAGCCGTCAGATTTACAGTCTGATCCCTTTGGCCGCTCGGGAACCCCTCCACGGGGTATTTCCTGATTGTCACTACTTTTGCACTTGAATGGTGGAGGGAGAAGGATTCGAACCTTCGAAGGCAGAGCCGTCAGATTTACAGTCTGATCCCTTTGGCCGCTCGGGAACCCCTCCCCAAGTGCGAGGCGCATACTATCAGATCCAGAGGCTTTGTGAACCCCTTGATGAGGCATCTGGCAGTAAAAAATGACTGTTCGTCGATTTTTTGATACATCCAGCTCGAAATTCAAGCTTATCAGCAAGTTGTGCGCTGCTTTTCTGCACAAAACAGCATCCGTGCAATTTGGCGATCGCGCTGAAGAGAAGGCAGATAGCAGAAGACCGCCAGCGTTGGCGGTCTTCCTGGGCATCACATTTAGCGCTGGAACGGGTAGACCGAACCCAGTTTCAGGATCTGGGTCAGCTCGTCCAGTGCGCTGCGGGACTCCTGCACCAGTGCCGGATCCCGCAGGTCATCGAGGGTCAGGCGGTCGCGATAGTGGCGATCTACCCAGCCATCAAGGCGGGCAAACTGGGTGTCGTTAATGAGGCAAGCCGGATTGACCGCAGCGAGTTCCTGATCGTTCATGGCAACCCGCAGTCGCAGGCAGGCCGGGCCGCCGCCATTGCGCATGCTCTGTTTCACATCCATATAGTGGACCGCCTTGATCGGAGTCTCCTGCGTCAGCAGCTTGCCAAGATAGGCCGACACCGCCGGATTATCGCGGCACTCGGTGGGGGCGATAATGGCCATCTCGCCGCTCGGCAGGGTGAGGATCTGGGTGTTGAACAGGTAGGATTTCACCGCATCCAGCACGGATACCTCGGCGGTTGGCACTTCGATAAAGTGCAAATTTCCCTCGCCAAACTTGCCGCGGATCTCGGTCAGTACCGCTTCGGTGTTGAGGAACGCTTGCTGGTGGAAGAAGAGCACGTTCTGGTTGCCCACCGCGATCACATCGTTATGGAATACCCCCTGATCGATCACCTCCGGGTTTTGCTGAATAAACACCACGCTCTCCTCGCCAAGGCCATGCAGGCGGGCGATGGCCTGGCTTGCCTCCAGGGTCTGGCGGGCCGGATAGCGCTTCGGCGCCGGGCGGGAGTAGTCAAAGGCGCTGCGGCCATAGACAAACAGCTCGACCCCCGCCTCGCCATAGGCGCGGCAGAGGCGGGTGTGGTTGGCCGCCCCCTCGTCGCCGAAGTGGTCATTTTCCGGTAGATGGAGGTGGTGGCTGAAGTGGCGATCGTTGTTGAACACGGCGCGCAGGATGTGACCTGTGACGTCAGGCTCCAGGGAGCGGTGAAACTTGTTGGTCAGGTTGGCGGGGGTGAAGTGAATGCGGCCATCCTGGGTATCGGCACTGGGGGAGACGGTGGCGGCATTGGCTGTCCACATGCTGGAGGCCGAATAGCAGGCAGCCAGTACGGCGGGAGCCTGTTTGGCGGCCTGCTCCAGCACCCGGGCATCGTTGCCGGTGAAGCCGAGGCGGCGCAGGGTGGCGAGATCGGGGCGCTCTTGTGGCGCCAGCACCCCCTGGGTCATGCCAAGCTCGGTCAGCGCCTTCATCTTGCGCAGCCCCTGCTTGGCGGCCTCTTTCGGATTGGAAGCCTCCTGGGCATTGCTCTGGGAGGCAACGTTGCCGTAGGAGAGGCCGGCATAGTTATGAGTCGGGCCGACCAGACCGTCGAAATTGACCTCGAAGTGCTTCATTGAGTACATCCTTTCGATTTTTATGATGGGTAGCGGTTCCTTCCGCGCACAATGCGTCGGGGTTGGGCCATTATAAAGAGATTTTATGTTTTTGTAACAAGCCGGTAACCAGCAGACGTTTTTATGTCGTTTCAGATATAAAAAGAGGGGCGGTATGGCAGAAAATTGAAAAAGCGGTTGCGTCCGGCCTGTTGCCTTCGCATTAATAAATAAAGAAGCAATAAAAGAAGCCGTGTGGTTCGGGCTGGTCAGGCAAATTTGCTCACAAGATTGCTTTTTCGCGCCAAATCTCTTATACAGCCCCACAAAACCGCACACCAACCCCGTCGGGTGCAATGAGGATAATAGTTACAGCATGGGCAAATCACTGGTCATAGTGGAGTCTCCGGCCAAGGCCAAGACGATCAACAAATATCTGGGCAAGGACTACGTGGTGAAATCCAGCGTTGGTCATGTTCGCGATCTGCCCACCAGCGGCAGCGCCAGCACCGAGCCCAAGAAACCTGTCATTCGCGGCATCAAGTTGAGCGAATCCGAGAAGGCTGCCAAGGATCGCAAGGCCCTGTTTGCCCGGATGGGTATCAATCCGACCGCTGGCTGGCAGGCTAACTACCAGATTTTGCCCGGCAAGGAGAAGGTGGTCAGCGAGTTGCAAAGTCTGGCCGAGAAAGCCGACACCATCTATCTCGCAACCGACTTGGATAGAGAAGGAGAGGCGATCGCCTGGCACCTGCGCGAGATCATCGGTGGCGACGACAGCCGCTACAAGCGCGTGGTGTTCAACGAGATCACCAAGAGCGCCATCAAGGAGGCGTTCGCCCAGCCGTCCGAACTCAATATTGACCGCGTCAATGCCCAGCAGGCCCGTCGTTTCCTCGACCGCGTGGTGGGTTACATGGTCTCCCCGCTGCTGTGGAAAAAGCTGGCCCGCGGTCTCTCCGCCGGTCGGGTACAGTCCGTTGCGGTGCGTCTTATCGTCGATAAAGAGCGCGAAATCAAGGCGTTCGTTCCGGTCGAGTTCTGGGATCTCAATGCCGACCTGCTGACCGCCGACAAGAGCGATCTGCGGATGGAAGTGGTCAGCCGCAATGGTGCCGACTTCAAGCCGGTGACCCAGGCCGAGACCTTTGCCGCTGTCGCAGCCCTGGAAGGGGTCGACTACAAGGTGGTGAACCGGGAAGACAAGCCGACCGGCTCCAAACCGTCCGCGCCGTTTATCACCTCCACCCTGCAGCAGGCGGCCTCTACCCGTCTGAGCTTCGGGGTCAAGAAGACCATGATGATGGCCCAGCGTCTCTATGAAGCGGGTTACATCACCTATATGCGTACCGACTCCACCAACCTCAGCAAAGAGGCGGTTGAGGCGGTGCGTGAATATATCGGCGAGCAGTATGGCGCTGCCTATCTGCCAGCCGAGCCGAATTTGTATGGCGCCAAGGCCAATGCCCAGGAAGCGCACGAGGCGATCCGTCCCTCCAACGTACAGGTGACTGCCGAGATGCTGGAAGGGATGGAGCCGGATGCCATGCGTCTGTACGATCTCATCTGGCGTCAGTTCGTTGCTTGCCAGATGACCCCGGCTCAGTACGACTCTTCTACCCTGACCGTCAAGGCGGGTGAGTTCGAGCTCAAGGCCCGTGGCCGTACGCTGCGCTTCGCCGGTTGGACCAAGGCGCTGCCGCCGATGGGTCGCAAGGGCGAAGATAGCCAGCTGCCGGCGGTGACCGTGGGCGAGGTGCTGAAACTGGTCAAGCTGGATCCGCGCCAGCACTTCACCAAGCCGCCGGCCCGTTTCACTGAAGCGGCGCTGGTGCGCGAGCTGGAAAAACGCGGCATCGGCCGTCCGTCAACCTACGCCTCCATCATCTCCACCATCGTCGATCGCGGTTATGTGCGGGTCGAGAGCCGCCGTTTCTTTGCCGAGAAGATGGGCGAGATTGTCACCGATCGTCTGGTGGAGAACTTCGTTGAGCTGATGAACTACGAGTTCACCGCCAAGATGGAAGACAAGCTCGATGGCATCGCCGAAGGGAGCCTTGAGTGGAAGAAGGTGCTGGACGCCTTCTACGCCGAGTTTACCCAGGAGCTGGAGAAGGCTGACAAGGCGCCCGAAGAGGGCGGCATGCGTGCCAACCAGATGGTGATGACCGACATCGACTGCCCGGATTGCGGCCGCAAGATGGGTATTCGTACCGCCACCACCGGCGTGTTCCTCGGCTGTTCCGGCTATGCCTTGCCGCCGAAAGAGCGCTGCAAGAAGACCATCAACCTGGTCTCTGCCGACGAGTTTGTCTCCGCCACTGACGGCGAAGAGGCGGAAACCGAAGCGCTGCGCGCCAAGCACCGCTGCGGTGTCTGTGGTACAGCGATGGATGCCTACATCATCGATGACAGCCGCAAGCTGCACGTCTGTGGCCGCAACCCGGACTGTGATGGCTACGAAATCGAGAAGGGCCAGTTCAAGCTCAAGGGCTACGAAGGGCCGAGCATCGAGTGCGACCGTTGCGGAGCCGAGATGCAGCTCAAGAACGGCCGTTTCGGCAAGTACATGGGCTGCACCAACGAGACCTGCAAGAACACCCGCAAGATCCTGAAAAACGGCGACATCGCGCCGCCGAAGGAGGATCCGGTGCCGCTGCCGGAGCTCAAGTGTACCCAGTCCGATGCCCACTTCGTGCTGCGCGACGGGGCTGCCGGTCTGTTCCTGGCGGCCAGCAACTTCCCCAAATCCCGCGAGACCCGCGCGCCGCTGGTGGAAGAGCTCAAGCGCTTCAAGGATCGCATCTCCGCCAAGCACAAGTATCTGGCCGGTGCCCCGCTCACCGATCCGGACGGCAACCCCGCCATCGTACGTTTCAGTCGCAAGACCAAGGAGCAGTACGTGATGAGCGAGGTCAACGGCAAGGCGACCGGTTGGACCGCTCACTACGACAACGGTACCTGGCAAGAGAGTTTGCCAAAGGCTAAAAAAGCCGATGAAAAGAGGCCCCGACAAGGGGCCTCTTTGCTTATGGATAGCGGTATACTGAGACAGCTGCAAGGAGTGCAGCTGTCGTCAATCGCGAAGTAGACAAGGAGGTTGAGATGGAGATTAACGAGATCCGGCCAGGCATGAGCTGCATGACCCGGGAAGGGGCGGCCTATGTGCTGGAGGTTGACCGGCAGAGTCTGCTGGTGCTGCTGCAGCGCGCGGACGAGACCATACCGGTGCAGGTGCGCAGCGACGAGATCCTGGCGCCGCTGGAGTGATCCGGCGGTGATCCCCTCAAAACGGCAGTAGAAAAAGCAGCTCGGCCAGATCGGGCTGCCATTGCCACTCCTTCATTCTGACCCGCCCACCGATCACCACGACCCCCTCCTGCTGCAGGCGTCCCGTCTGTTCGGCAAAGCCTTGCGACCCTTTCGGTAACGAGATGGTGCCCGCTGCGCCCAGCACCCGATGCCACGGCAGTACCTTGTCGGTTTCCCGCAGCACCTTGCCTACCAGTCTTGCCCGTCCGGGCAGCCCCGCCAGATCGGCCACCTGACCGTAACTGACCACCCGGCCTGCCGGGATCAGGGCGATGATCGCTTCGATACGGGCAGTTTTGTTCAATGGGACAGGACTTGATTCAATGCTCATAAACCCGATTCGTCAAAAACAACAGAAGCGCCATTGTGGCGCTTCTGTCATGAGGCTGGCAATGATTCAGCCGAAGGTCTGGCTAAGCCCCTTCAGTTGCTTGGCCCGTTCCAGCAGAGCCTGACTTGAGTGATCGACATCCAGCATCTTCTGACTGTTGGCGTGGGAGTACTCGGAGATCTGGTGGATGCTGCGGCTGATCTCCTCCACGACCGCTTGTTGCTGCTCTGCAGCGGTGGCGATCTGGGTGGAGTGTTCGGTGACCAGCTCTATCTCTGCCAGCACGGTATGGAGGCTGCTGGCGCCCTGGCGGGTCATCTCGGCACATGCGCGGGTCTGCTGCAGGTTCTCCTGCATCATCCCCTTCCAACGTCCCAGCGTGTGCTGGATCTGCTTGATGCTGACCTGGATCTGCTCGGTCGCCTTGTGGGTGCGGGTCGATAGAGTTCGCACCTCGTCTGCGACCACCGCAAAACCACGGCCCTGCTCTCCGGCGCGAGCCGCTTCGATGGCGGCGTTGAGGGCCAGCAGGTTAGTCTGCTCGGCGATGCCCTGGATCTCGCCCATGACACTGCCAATCCGTTCGGATTCGCTGGCGAGCTCCACTGCCGAGTTGAACGCCAGCTCAGCCTGTTTGGCGAGCTGTTCGATCTGTTGCTCGGTCTGGTTCAACTGCTGGTTGGTTTGTTCACAACGATTGCGAGCTTCGTTGACCTGACCGTTGGAGTCCTGAATGTTGCGGGCGATCTCGTGAGCTGTGTTGGCCATCTGAGTCATAGCTGTAGCCATCTGCTGGGTCTGGGCATCTTGCTCGTTGATATCGAGACAGGCCTGATGAGAGGCCTGCTTCAGATTGATGGCCAGGGTTTGCAGAGGTGCCGTGGCATCGTTGATCCGCCCCAAAACGGTTCGGATGCGGGCCTGCAGCATCTTGATATGAAAATCGGCAATGGCGCCGGGGTTGTCACCGGAGTAGACCAGCCGGGTCAGACTGTCATATTCACGGCCCAGTTGCTGCAGATAGTGGGGCAGGGCAAAGAGCTCGCGCCAGTAGGCTCCGCCAATAAGCAACAGGGGCAGCAGCATCATCAGGACGGTCATGGCCCCTTGGCTGGCGAAGGTCCAGCCCATCAGGCCGAGCAGCAGCAGGGTAATGGCCGGGGTGCGTACTTTGGCAAGAGAGGGAAGGTTGCTGCTGTTGCCGCGCTCGGCCTTGAGCAGGGCTTGGTAGGTCTGAGCGGCGATGCGCTTGAATTGGGGCTCGGGCTTGCAGCGTACCGACTGGTAGCCGCTGATCCTGTTGCCTTCGTAGATGGGGGTGACGTAGGCATCTACCCAGTAGTAACGACCATCCTTGCAGCGATTTTTGACGATGCCGCGCCAGGGTTTGCCCTCCTTGAGGCGGGCCCAGAGATCTGCGAAGGCGGCCTTGGGCATGTCAGGGTGGCGTACCAGATTGTGGTTGTGTCCCACCAGTTCATCGACCGGGTAGCCTGCGATGTCGCAGAAGGCCGGGTTGGCGTAGGTGATCACCCCGCGCAGATCAGTGGTGGAGACCAGTTGTACGTCGGCAGGAAACTCCACTTCGCTATCCAGGGTATGGACATCTCTGCGGGCCATAGGAATACGCTCCGATGTTCTTGTTGATAATGTTGTCGTTGTTATTGTGGCAGATCTGGAGGTGGCCGCAGGCTCGCGCCAGCAGGAGGCAGACCAGCTTCATTGGGGGCTGGATTTTGCCAATAATGGCGGATGAATGGTAGGGGGAAGTTGATGTTTTGTTGGTTAATCGTAAAAAAGGCGGCCAATTGGCCGCCAAAGTAGAGACAACATTACCTCTGTGGCATCCGGTAGCGCACCTGCAACTGATCGAGGATCTGCAGCTGACCCGGCAGGCGGGCGGCGAAGTGCTCCCAGCCCTTGTGGGCGGGATCGCTCCAGGCCACCTCGGCCGTGGCCAGCATACGCGGGAACAACATGTAGTCGAGACGATCACGGCTGGTGATCAATTCTGACCACAAGGGGCTCAGCACCCCGAGGATGTTATCGTTGGCATGGAAATCGGCTGGGGCAGGATCGCAAGCATAAACCTGCTCCAGATTGAGGGTCCCCGCCCAGTAGAGGCCGGGTTCATGAATATCGGCGCTCCAGGCCAGATCCAGATAGAGGAACTGGGCGGGCGCCATCACCACCGGATAACCGGCTGCG
Source organism: Aeromonas sp. 97A (assembly GCF_051919185.1). Taxonomy (NCBI): domain Bacteria; kingdom Pseudomonadati; phylum Pseudomonadota; class Gammaproteobacteria; order Aeromonadales; family Aeromonadaceae; genus Aeromonas; species Aeromonas sp. 97A. The sequence goes on from NZ_JBQBFF010000001.1 coordinate 147,365, forward strand.
GCAGCGTCCAGCCCCGCCTGAAAGCTGGTCCAGGCACAGATGGCCGCTTTGCGGCTCACCTTGTCGCCATGCAGGATCTCCTCCCAGCCGATCATCTGTTTGCCTCTGGCGGCCAGATAGCGCTGACAGTGCCGCAGTAGATGGCCCTGCAGCTCGCGGCAGTCGGAGTAGCCCTGCTCGGTCATCAGCTGCTGGCAGGCGGGGCTGTCGGTCCAGACCCCGGTCGGCACCTCGTCACCCCCCATGTGGATCTGCGGGCCGGGGAAGAGCTCGTATACCTCGTCCAGCACCGTCTCCAGGAAGCGGTAGGTGCCGGGCAGGGCAGGATTGAGCACGTTGTCATCGAAATGCTGGACCGAGCGGTAGCGAGAGTGATCCGCCGTTTCGATCAGCAGCTCGGGCAGCGCCTTGATGGCGGCGTGACAGTGGCCTGGGATGTCGATCTCGGGAATGACGGTGATGCCGAGCTCACCGGCATAGCTCACCAGCTCCTTCACCTCGCTCTGGGTGTAGTAGCCGCCATAGGGCTCGGCGCCGCCACTGAGCTGGGGACCGATCGCCAGATCGTGGCCGCGCCAGGCACCCACGTCGGTCAGCTCCGGAAAGGCTTTTATCTCGAGTCGCCACCCCTCGTCATCGGTCAGGTGCCAGTGGAAGCGGTTGAACTTGTAGAGGCTCATCAGCTTGAGCAGGCGCTTGATGGTGGCCGGAGTGTGGAAGTGGCGGGCGCAGTCGAGAAAAATGCCGCGAAAGCCAAAGCGCGGGGCATCCTCCAGCGTGATGCAGGGCAGGCTCTCCCCATGTTGCAGATACCACTGAGCCAGCGTGACCAGCCCATGACGCCAGCCCGCTTCGTCGGCGGCGGCAATCACCACCTCCTGCGGCGTGATGGTAAGTTGATAGGCTTCGGGGGCCAGTTTGTCCTCGGTCAGCCGGATTTCGGCGTCGTGATCCTGCTCCAGCGCCAGCGACGTCAGCTCGTTGAAGTGGGCCAGCAATTTCGGCACATCGCGGGGGGCGCTGACATGAGCCCGCTCGGCCAGCCGGAAGTTCCCCTCCAGCAGCACCAGATGGGCCGGTTGCGGCACTATGCCGGGCAGGGACTCGACATCCGGCAGGTCGGGGCGGGTTACCGGCGGGTTTTCCAGTCCAAGATCCTGAGCGGCCAGTGTCACCGGCAGCAGCTGGGCACCTGTGGTCGCCTCCGGCAAGCTGAGGAAAAAGCCCTGCGGCATGTCGGAGAGCTTCTTGATGGGGGTCTGGCGGCAGCAAAAGCGCAGCTCGCAGCTGCCAGCTTTCGGGACAATCACCTTGTAGCTGCCGCTCTGGCGCTCCAGCTCGCCCCCTTGCAAGGAGTCGGGGTCGATATGGCGAGCCAGACAGAAGTGCAGCTTCCACTTGGTATCAGGCATGCGGGAGAGGGTGAAAGTGAACCAGACATCCTCGCCGTCACGTCGGGCGACCTGGGTGTGGATCAGGGGTGTAGACATGGAAAATCCTCTGATTGGGCAAACAGGATGGCGCCATCGAGCGCATCTGCCTGGGGGGGGATCAGGTTGAGCTGGCCGAGACGGGGAGCGAGGCGGGTGCCAATCCCCCCCAGCAGGGCGATCTGTCTGGCACCGAGCTGGGTCATCCCCTCCAGCAGGATCTGCAGCTGCTCGCAGGTTTCGTCCAGCAGCTGATTGGCGAGCTCGTCGCCATCGCTGGCTGCATCAAATACCCAGGGGGCAAAGTGGCCATAGTCCGCCGGAATGGCGCGGGCGGCCCAGCGTACCACCTCGGCCTGATCCCGCTTGAAGCGATCCATCAAGCGGATGGCGAGGGTGCTGGGGGGCAGAATGCCGTCGTGGCAGAGCAGGGATTGCTGGATGGCGCGCAGCCCCAGCCAGGCGCCGCTGCCTATGTCTGAAATGGGGAAGCCGCGGCCGGAACAGGTGCGGATCTGCCCCTCCTGATAGACCAGCCCCACCGAGCCGGTACCGGCGATCAGAATGGCCCCCTCACGGCCGCCAAAGGCGCCGAGGCAGGCACCGAAGGCATCAGAGGTGAGCCTGACGCTGGCAAAGGGGAAGGGCATCTCGAGCAGGGCGTGATAGCAGTCGGCCAGCTCGGCAGAGGCGAGCGCCAGTCCGACCCCCATCTGCTGTTCACTCTCGATGTCGAGCCCGGCGGCAAGGCGGGCGCTGGCGATGGCGGCCAGCACATTGGCGTGGGCATGGGGGATGCCCAGCTCCAGATTGGAGCCAGCCGCGCGCCCCTCTCCGAGCAGCTTGCCAGCCCGATCCCTAATGCGGGCGCGGGTGTGGGTGCCCCCGCCATCGACGCCTACCCAGAACTCAATCATGGAGACCTCCCTGCTCATGTCTATCACTCAGGGCGCTCTGCCAGCTGATAGCCAGGGCAAACCAGGCTGCGTGGGGGATCCACTGCTCGCCCCAGCGCCAGTTCTGATCCAGCCGATCCTTGTACTCCTCCGGAATAAAGGCCACGTCGTTTTCGTCATCAAACCCTGAGGTGATGCCGTTGCAGATCCCCCCCTGCGCATTGGGATAACCGGCGGTATAGGCGGGGTTATTGATGCCGTGGCCGGCCAGCATGCAGGCATTGAAGGGGTTTTGCCCGAGGATCCAGTCGAGTTGGCGTTGGCCATAAGTGAGCAGCGGCTGGCTCTGGCGGGGGAAGTGGCGGGCGCCAGCAAAGGCCATGGCAGCCAGCGAGGCCAGGCGGGCATTCTCCCCCTGCCACCAGTAACCGGATTCGTTGTTGTGGGGCATAAAGAAGCTGACGCGCGGCGCTTCATCCACCCCTTTGACATATTGGCGGGCGAGGGAGAAGGGGTTGCCCGCGCGGGCGCAGAGCGCCAGCTCGGCGGCCAGCGCCTGCTCCACTACGGTTTGTACCCGGGCTTTGTGCCCCTGATCCGGCTCTACGCCCAGATATTCCAGCAGCGCCAGCACCGGCAGACCCGCCTCGGCGGCGTGGTAGTAGGGGCGCGAGCCATCCTCGTTAGCCGACCAGTAGTGACCCAGCTCCGAATGGGGGCGCTGGCGGGCGCAGAGCTTGCTGGCGCGGGCTCTCGCCTCATTCAGCCACTCGTTGCCGAAGGTGCGGGTCAGCTCCACCGCCGCCAGCAGGGCGCAGTAGTCGTCGATGATGTTCTCGACCCCGTCATCAAGGTAGGCAAGGTTGTGCTCACGCAGATGCAGGTAGCCGCGTTTGGCCACCTCGGCGTAGCGGCTGGCATCGAAGTCGCCGCTGACGCTCTCGCGGGCGGCGCGGGCCAGCGCGGCGATGGCCATGCCGCCCCCCTGGCGAAAACCCGCCTGCCAGTTGGCGGATTTGATCCCCTGCTGGGTGGCATAGGCGCACAGCTCGCGCTGGGCAGGGTCTTTGCTCCACTTGTCGAACAGTGTCATGTAGAAGAAGCCCGACTCATCCTGCATCCGGCAGAGGAAATCGGCGCCGTGCAGCGCCTCGTCATTGAGCCGTTTGCAGAGGTTCACCCCGTCGATATCGCGGCGCGGGGCCAGCAGTTCCCGGCACTTGAGCAGGGCCCACACCACCATGGGGGTCTGCTGGGGGTTGAGGTAGTTGGCGTAGGAGAGGTGGCTCAGGTACTTGCTCATGTCGCCGCTGGCATCGAACCAGCCGCCGTGGACATCTTTGTGCTGGTCGGTGCCAAACAGGCGGGCGTTGCGGTCGGCCCGATCGAAGGTGCCGCTGGCGCGCTGCCCCTTGAAGTAGTGAATGATATCGGAGAGGCAGTGGCTGGCCAGCAGATCCTGGCCGATGGCAAAGCGGGTCGAGCGGACTATGCCTTGGGCAGTGATCGCCTCCAGCCGATAGTGGCCGGGCTCCTTGAAGGCGGAGAAGTCGGCACGCCAGTAAGCGCGCCCTTGCCAGCCTGGGACGCTGCCAGCCGGTTGCAGCGGGGCTTCAAACAGGATCTGGCCATCATCGAGGCGTTGCAGCCTGACATAGCCGCCGAGATCAGGGGCGGGGGAGGTTTGCAACAGGGCGACCTTGTGTCCGTCGCACTCGTAGCCCACCTGATTGATCAAGAGTTCCATCAAGGTATTACTCCTGTGGTTCACCGCCGGGCGGTGAGGCACATCACGGGGCTGTGGCCGCCCCGTATCGAGGCATGGCCGGACAGGGTTGTCCGGCCGGTATCGGGTTCACCTTCACTCGTAGAGGTAGCAGCGCACGAAGTGGTTGTCGGCAAGCTTGGTGATGGGGGGCAGTGCCTCCTTGCAGCGGGGCATCGCCTGATTGCAGCGCCCGGCAAAGGGGCAACCGCAGGACTCCGGCGTCCAGAGCGGGATCTCCCCCTTGCGGCCACCCTCCAGTTCGGCATGGATGCTCTTCTCTGGGTCGGGCACCGCCGAGATAAGCAGCTGGGTGTAGGGGTGCTGCGGGTGGTGCAGGATCTCGTCCACCTCGCCCCACTCCACCATGTGACCCACATACATGACCGCCAGATCTTCCGCCACATAGCGGGCGGTGGCGATGTCGTGGGTGATGTAGAGCATGGAGACGCCGAGCTCATTCTTCATCTGCTCCATCAGGTTGAGGATGCCGATGCGAATGGAGACGTCGAGCATGGAGGTGGGCTCGTCCGCCAGCACCACTTCCGCCTCCACCGCCAGATTGCGGGCGATGTTGACCCGCTGGCGCTGGCCGCCGGAGAGCTGGTGCGGATACTTGGCCGCCGTTGCCTTGGCGGGGGTCAGGCCGACCTTCTCCAGCAGGGCGTAGACCATGTCTGGCAGCTCTTTCTTGTCGATCACCTTGCTGTGCAGCAGCAGGGGGCGGGCGATGTGGTGATAGATGGTGTGGGTCGGGTTGAGCGAACCGAACGGATCTTGCCACACCATCTGCACGCTCTGGCGATAGTCCAGCAGGGCGGTGCCCTTGTTGAACTCCTCCAGATCGTGGCCGCGATAGAGAATGCGCCCGGCACTGAGCTTGTACATCTTGGCGATGATCTTGGCGATGGTGCTCTTGCCGGAGCCCGACTCCCCGACCACCGCCAGGGCGCGGCCCCGGTGCAGGTTGAAGGTGATGTCGGAGAGCGCCCGCATCTTGCCACTCTTGATGGCATTGGAGTTGATGGGGAAGTCCTTGTAGAGGTGCTGGACTTCGATGATGGGTGCATCGGTTTTGGCGATTTGCATGACAGACATCCTTAACAGCCAGCGGCCTTGTCCAGATAGATCACGGAATCTTGTTGCAGTCCCTGCTCCTCATAGAGGTGGCAGGCGGTCTGTTGCCCGGGGCGGATCTCGGCCAATCTGGTGTACTCCTGACGGCAGCGATCGTGCACCTTGCCGCAGCGGGCCTGAAAGCGGCAGCCGACCGGCACCTCCAGCAGGTTGAGCGGGGTGCCCGGGATCCCCTCCAGCACCTTCTTCGGCCCGTGCAGGGGCGGGAAGGAGTTGCCGAGCCCTCTGGTATAGGGGTGTAGCGGCGCGGTCAGGATCGCCTTGGAAGGAGCCACCTCCACCAGCTCACCGGCATACATGATGCCGATGCGATCGCAGAACTCCACCATCAGGGAGAGGTCGTGGGTGATGAACAGAATGGAGAAGTTGAACTTCTCTTTCAGGGCATAGACCTTCTGCAGGATCTCCCGCTGCACCACCACATCGAGCGCCGTGGTCGGTTCATCCATGATCAGGAGCTCGGGGTTGAGCGCCATGGCGATGGCGATCACCAGCCGCTGGCGCATGCCGCCGGAAAACTGGTGCGGGTAGTCCTTGAGCCGGCTCGGGTGGATATCGACGATAGTGAGCAGCTCCTGGGCGCGCTTGATCGCCTCGTAACGGGTCATGCCGGGGTTGTGGGCCAGCAGCACGTCGCAGAACTGCTCCTCCATCCGCAGCACTGGGTTCAGGGCGTTCATGGCGGACTGGAACACCACCGACACCTGTTGCCAGCGATAGGAGCGCAGCCGCTCGTCGTTGTAATGGAGGATGTTCTCTCCCTTGAACAGGATCTCGCCACCGCTGATGTAGGCGGGCGGCTTGTGCAGCCGGGCCACCGAGAAGGCGACGGTGGACTTGCCGCAGCCCGACTCTCCGGCGAGACCGAAGATCTCGCCCTGTCTGATATCGAAGCTCACCGAGTTGACGGCGCGCACGTCGCCATTTTCGGTGATGTAGTCGACGCAAAGATTGCGTACTGACAGCAGGGGATGCTTGTTCATGCTGTCTTCTCCTGTGCTGTGGCAACCGGAGTGGTGACCGGCGCCGCGAGTTTCTTCCAGCGGCTCAACCCTTTGTGGGAGCGCAGCTGCGGGTTGGCAATCTCGTCGATGGCGAAGTTGAGCAGAGCCAGACCGGCACCCAGGGTGGCGATGGCGAAGCAGGGGGCCAGGATCTCCCACCAGGCGCCGACCAGAATGGCGCTGGAAGTCTGGGCGTTGTAGAGCATGATGCCCCAGCTCACCACGGTCGGGTCGCCAAGCCCCAGAAACTCCAGGGTCGCTTCGGTGACGATGGCGTAGATGATGGAACCGATGAAGCTCACCCCGATGATGGAGATGAGGTTGGGCAGGATCTCCACCAGAATGATGCGCCAGGCCGGCTCGCCCAGCACTTCGGCGGCGATGACGAACTCCTTCTCGCGCAGGGCCAGGGTCTGGGCACGGATGACCCGCGCGCCATAGGCCCATGAGGTCAACCCTATTATCACGGCAATCACCGCCGGTGACGCCTCCCCGATAAAGCTCGCCAGCACCAGTAGCAAGGGGAGGTTGGGGATCACCAGCACCACGTTCATCAGGAAGGTGAGGCACTCATCCACCAGACCCCCGAAGTAACCGGCAGTGATGCCGATGGCGACGGCCAGGGTGCAGACCAGCAGACCGGCGCTGAAGCCCACCAGCAGCGAGATACGGGCACCGTTGGTGAACTGGGCCCAGATATCGTGGCCCATGCGGGTGGATCCCATCACGAACTCGGCACTGGGCGGCTGGTGGGGACGAGCCACCCGTTTGGTCGGCTCGTTGCTGGCCAGAATGGGGGCAAAGAGGGCCATCAGTACGAAGGCAACCACGATGGCGAGGCCACAGGCAGCCTTCTTGTTGCCCAGCAAGATTTTGAGAATGGTCGGCATACGCATCTTATTTGCCTCCTGTACGCAGACGGGGATCCAGGAAGACGTAGAGCACGTCGGCCAGGAAGTTGAAGCTGAGCATGGTGATGGTCATGATGAGCAGCTGCCCCTGAATGAGCGGGTAGTCGCGGGCCAGAATGCCCTGATAGAGGGTCAGGCCCAGGCCGGGATAGTTGAAGATCACTTCGGTGATGAGGGAGCCACCGATGACGAAGCCGAGTGCCATGGATAGGGCGGTGACGCTGGGCAGAATGGCGTTGCGGGCGCCGTAGTTGAAGATCACCCGGTTGCTGGAGAGCCCCTTGGCCTTGGCCATGGTGATGTAATCCTCGCCCAGCAGGTTGATCATGTTGTTGCGCATGGTGATGAGAAAGCCCCCCACCTGCACCACGGCCAGGGTCAGCACCGGCATGATGGCGTGGGTCATGATGCTCTTGATGTGCTCCCAGCCCCAGTCAGCCTTGATCTCCGGGCTGTAGGCGTAGCCGATGGGCAGCCACTCGAGGCTGACCCCGAACAGGAACAGGGCGAGCAGGGAGACCACCACAGGCGGAATAGCCTGCATCACCAGGGTGAGCGGGGAGAGAATGCTGTCCATCCGGCCGCCGCGATACCAGGCGGCGAAGATGCCGACGATGGAACCGATGGAGAAGCTAAGGATGGTGGAGGTGCCGACCAGAAACAGGGTCCAGCCGATGGCACGGCCCAGCACGTCAGAGACCTGCTGCGGGTAGAAGCGCACCGAGGTGCCGAGATCCCAGGTGAAGACACTCTTCACATAGGTGAGAAACTGGGTGCCGATGGGGCCGTCGACAAAGCCGAAGGTGGCTTTGAGGGCTTCCAGGGCGGCGGGTTCCATCATGGCGCCAGCGCGGGCAAACATCACGGAGACAGGATCCCCTGGCATGGCACGGGGTAACAGGAAGTTGATGGTGGCGGCTACCAGAAAGGCAACCAGATAGAAGGAAAAGCGTCTCAGTATGAATCCCATGATAGTACCTTTTACTGCAAGTCTGCCCCGCGTCGGGTATAGCTACCCCAACCCCGGCGGTGCCGGGCAAGAAGGGGATTAACGGGGAAGATGGCCCCCCGCAGGGGGCCGGGATTGTTTAGCTGTTTGGCTTGAGGGACAACACGTGCAGCAGACGCTCAGGGGTGTCCGGGTGGAGCTGAGGTTTGGCTACCGGGTTATCAGCACTGAACCAGCCGTTGAAGCGCTTGGTGCTGTACTCGTACCAGGTCGGGTTGTTGAAGACCGGAATGATGGTCTGGTTGGCGCCAACACGATCCTGGATGGCGAACATGATCTCCTTCTGCTTGGCCGCATCGGCGGTCTGGGTGAAGTCATCGATCAGCTTGTCGAGCTCGGGGTCCTTGTAACGGGGCGCGGCGAAGCGGTTGCCACGGTCACCCATGTTGCGGGAGTGGAACGCGGTCTCGAAGTACTTGTGCGGGTTGGCACCGGCAAAGTAACCCTGCAGGGCGACATCGAAGTCACCGGTGATCAGGTTCTCGGTCCAGACGGTCGCTTCCGGGGTGGCGGTCTTGGCGTTCAGGCCCAGCGCCTGCAGCCCTTCTACACCGATCTGAACTGTGTTGACCCAGTCGGTCCAGCCGTTCGGTACCAGTACCTTGAACTCGATCTTTTTGCAGCTCGGGGTGTCGAGGAACTTGTCGCCGTCACAATCCTTGTAGCCTGCCTCTTTCAGCAGGGCCTTGGCCCCTTCCAGATCGAACTTGTTGTATTTGCCGTACTTCTTGTCCACTTCCGGGTTGTTCCAGGAGTCAAAGGCTTTGCCCAGACCTGACGGGTACTCGTTGACGGTGGGGTAGCCGTAGCCCGCGATATCCACCATGGACTGGCGGTCCATCGCCATGGAGAAGGCGCGGCGGAAGTTGATGTCGTTGAAGGCTTCGTTATTGCCCGGGTTCTTGGTCTGGAAGTTGACGTTGAACGCCACGGTACCGGAGGCCGGGAACCAGTATTTGTTGTTCTTCGGATCGTTGCCGACGTAGAGGCGCTCGATATCCGGTACGAAGGAGCCGAACCAGTCGATGTCACCCTTCATGACAGCCGCCAGCACCTGGTCGTTGGTGGCCATCTGCGGCATGCGGATACAGTCGATGGCGAGGTTGGCGTTATCCCAGTAGTGCGGGTTGCGGCACTGGGTATAGAGCTGGGCGGAGAAGTTGTCCACTTCGGTGAAGGGGCCAGTACCAACCGGCTTGTCGTTGGTGAAGGCAACCGGATCTTTCACCGATTTCCACTGATGCTCCGGCACGATAGGTACCAGCACCAGATCGTTCACCACGTTGGTGTTGACCTCGGTCAGGTCGAATTTGACCTTGTTGGGGGCCAGCTTCTCGACGCTCTTGATCTGGGTCCAGATTGAGCGCTCATCCAGCGCCTTGTTGGCCTTGACCAGATTGAAGGAGAAGATGATGTCATCGGCATCAAAGGCTTCGCCGTCAGACCACTTCACGCCGTCACGCAGATCGAAGGTGACGGATTTCAGGTCATCGCTGAACGCATAGTTGGTGGCCAGACGATAGACGGGTTTGCCACCCTGCATATCGTTGAAGATCACCAGCGGTTCATAGATGAAGTGACGGGTGGTGTGCAGCAAGCCCGCTTGCAGGAAGGGGTTGAAGTTCTTGACCCAAGCGGTTTCCTGCTGTGCGACCATGGTCAGCACGGTTTTGTTTTCTGCGGCCATGGCGTTACCGGCGGCACCGGCAAGCATCATGGTTCCCAGCATTACAGCGGTAGAGATTTTGGATACTTTGGCAAGCATATTTTTTCCTTTCTTATTTTTTGGCATTCCCGAGGGTTCGCCTTGTTTTGTGTGAGCACCGGTTTCGCATGCTGATGAAATCGGCCCTCTGTGTTGGTCAGGTGTCTAACCTTTGTCGTTCTGTTTTCCAACGCCCTAAGCAAACCAGAATTAACAGGAAAACAACAACTATTGATTTCGTTGTTTTCGTAAAAATTGACGGTGTTACGTCAATTTCGTCAAAATGATTTTTTATCTGTTTAGAATCATTGGTTTGCGTTATTTGCTTTCGCGTAAAAAGTGGCTGTGAAAATGGCGTATATGACAAATTTGTGAATTGGATCTGCTCTCGGTTTCGGGGTTGTGCGGGGCTTTGTTTTGCATAAAAAGAAACCAGATTGCCAATTGTGATCCGGCGCCCGTTTAAGGCGCCGTGTCACGGTTTGCGGTTGGCGAGTTGACGCAGGGTCTGGGCGCTGTGCTGCAACTGCTGGCGCTGGTGGTCATTGAGCGGGCAGTGGCCCAGCACATACTCGGTGGTGGCCACCACCGTCTTCCAGCGTGGCGACTTGGGCAGGGTGTCCAGACTCAGGTATTTGTCGAGGGTACGGGTCTGCGGGCTGGATCTGTCCATATAGACCCGCCACAGCTTGCTCTTCTCTGCCAGCACGATTTTGCCCTTGCCGGTCCCCTGTTGCCAGGCATCCAGGGTGAGCTGCATGGTCTCTACCAGCGCACGGCGCAGCGGCTCGTCATCCTGCTGGCGAATGAGGTCGTCGGCCAGCGAACGGAACTCGCCACCCAGGCGGCTCAGCTCGCCCAGTAGCTGTTCATCTTCGATGATGGCTTGCCGCGAGAGGTTCTTGAGGGCGTTCTCCAGCGCCATTACCCGGTTCTCATCCTGACGCAGCTCGGTACTCAGGGTGAGGGCGAAAGCGGCCTGTCCCCCTAGCGTGATGGGCAGGGCACGGGCGTTGAGCACATCTTTTTGACCGGCCACCAGAAACTCCAGATTATGTTCCCGCTCGCTGGCAAGGTCGGGCCACTGCTGTTGCAGCGGGGTGGCGAGCCACTCATTGAGGGGCTGCCCCTCCATGGCTTCCGGCTCCTGACCCAGCAGGCGTGCCATCACCCGGGAAGCAAACAGCACAGTGCCCTGCTCGTCGATAAAGAGCATGGGGTCGGCCCCTTCGCCGAGCAGGGCCAGCAGGCGCTGCTGATCCTGATGCAGCCGATCCTGCAGGGTGAGGCGATGTTCGATCTCCTGCTTCAAGAGCCGGTTTTCCACCAGTGAGGCGCGTCCGGCCTTGGCCTCGAGCAGTGCCTTGACCCGGGCAAACAGCTCTTCCTTGCAGAAGGGTTTGACCAGATAGTCGTTGGCACCGGCCCCGAAGCCCTCCTCGATATCCTTGGGCTGGTTGAGGGCGGTGAGCAGCAGCACCGGCAGCATATCTTTCGGGTGCTGCTGGCGCAGGCGACGGCAGACGTCAAAACCGGAAAGGGTCGGCATCATCACATCGAGCAGGATGAGGTCCACCTGCTCCTCGGCCAGCTTGGCCAGCGCATCGTGGCCGTCACTGCTGGGCAGGATGCGGTAGCCGCAGGGCTGCAGCAGATGGCGCAGGATGTGCAGGTTGATGGGCTCGTCATCCACCACCAGAATGAGCGGCGCATCCTCGGGGGGAGGGGGCAGATCGCCGCTCTCCCAGTCCGGCAGGATCAGCGGTTGCTGGCGCACCAGCTGATGCTCGATCTGGCGGCTGTCGAGAGTCAGATTGGCCGCTTTGCCGGTGGCAAGGGGCAGGGTAAAGGCGAAGGTAGAGCCAACGCTCGGTTCGCTCTCGACAAACAGCTCGCCCCCCATCAGGTGCACCAGCTGGCGGGTGATGGAGAGGCCAAGGCCGGCTCCCTGCTTGCTTACCTCCGGGCTCATCTGCACCAGCGGCTCGAAGATATGTTCCAGATGGTCGGGGGCGATGCCGATGCCGGTATCCGTGACCTTGATGCGCAGGAAGTTGTTCTCAACGATGGCACTGAGCACCACCTTGCCCTGCGGCGTGTACTTGATGGCGTTACCCACCAGGTTGTAGAGCACCTGTTCGAGCCGCTGCTCGTCGGCCAGCACCGGCGGCAGTTCGGTCGGGCTGATATCCACCAGAGTGAGGGGTTTGGCCTGCACCAGATGCTGGCAGAGATCCAGCACCAGCCGGATAACCCCTTTTGATGAGACGGGTTGTGAGTGGATCTCCAGCTGGCCGTAGCGCATCTGATGGTAGTCCAGCAGATCATCCACCAGACGGGCCAGGCCGTCGGCGCTCTTGATGATGAGGCCGAGCTGTTTTTGCTGCCCTTCGGTCAAATCCTGCTGGCTGGCGAGCATCGACTCGGCCATCCCCTTGATGCCGTGAATGGGGGTACGCAGCTCGTGGGAGGTGTTGGCCAGCAGTTCATCCTTGAGCTTGTCCGCCTGCTGCAGACTGAGGTTCTGCTTGTGGGTCAGCTTGACCTGCTGTTGCAGCTCCTGGGTCTGCTGCTCGATGAGCTCGATCTTGTCCTTCACCGAGCGCTGCATATGGCGAAACGCCTCGGCCAGCCGGTCGATATCATCGCCGGTGCGCTCGATGGCGATGGGGTGATCCAGCGCGCCGTCGGCCACCTGCTCGGCTGCTTCGGTGAGAGAGCGCAGCGGCGCCGTGATGGAGTGGGAGAGCCAGCGGGAGAAGAGGATCAGCAGCAGCACCGAGCCTGCACCCAGCACAATCACCAGAGTTTCCAGCTGGCGGATGGGGGCATAGGCTTCCCGAGTGGAGATCTCGGCGATAAAGGCCCACTCGGTATCGAACACCTTCACCTGGGTGTAGGCGGCCAGCACCTCGTCATCCTGATAGGAGTGGAACAGCCCGACCCCCTGCTCGCCGGAGAGCGTCTTGGTGATGAGGGGCGTTTGCAGTGGACGGAAGTTGGGGCTGAAGCTGTTCTCGACGCTGAACTCCGGAGCCAGCCAGGCATCGGCGCGCATCCGCTTGTCAGGGCCGATCAGGATGGTCTCGCCGGTCTCGCCCAGCCCCTCCCGCTCCGCCATGATCTGGTTGAGCTTGTCCGGCAGCAGCTCGAAAATCACCACCCCGCGCACATAGTCGTACTGCATCACGGGGGCCGCCATGTAGGCAACCACCTGCCCGGTCAGCTCGTTGCGGCCAAAATCGGTGAATTCGAAGATCTGCTGCGGCTTCTGGCCGCCATCAAGGCGGCGTTTGATCTTGGCAAAGGTCTGGCCCAAGCCACTGCCCTGATAAGGTCCGGAGAGCAGATTGGTGGCAAAGTTAGGGTGCTTGGTGACCGAATAGACCACATCACCGTTAAGGTCCACCAGAAAGATGTCGCTGTAGTTGGACTTGCGCACCATGTCGGCATAGCCGCGATGAAAACGCTGGTGTACCCGGCCATACATCTCGTCGGCGAGGATAAGCGCCGTGATGGAGGGTTCGATCTCCACCTGACTGTCCGGTTTGCGCAGTTGATCCCAGGAGCCGGGCAGATAGCGGGCCTGAGCACGGCTGCGGGCCTCCTGCGGTGTGGTGCCCAGCTTCTCGAAGGCGCCGGTAAAGCCATAGAAACGGCCGATACTGTTGCCGGCGAAATCCTGCTGGGAGAAGTTGATGATCTGCTCTTTGAGGTTGTTGAAGTAATCCTCGAGCTGACTCTTCTTGATATTACGGACGGAGACCAGATGGTTGGAGGTCTGGGTGGTGAGATCCTTGCCGTGGCTGTATAGGAAGAAGAGGGTGATGACCAAAAAGGGCACCATGCCCAACATGAAAAAAGCCAGCATTAACTGCGGCCTGAGCCCACGAAGCGTGAAGATCCATTTCATCTTGTGATTTTCAATTGAGAATCCGGTTATTAAGCCGCTCAAGTCTCGAACGAAAGCGTAATCATTTCAACGACTTTATCCCAAATTCGCTTGGTGGGTCACAGCTGGCTGGAGAAAAATGCAGCAAGGCGTTTAAACCCTGAGCAAACAGTCTGCATCAGGGCTTAAATTGCGAAAAAGGGGTTGTGCTAGCGCTCGTGGTACGTATAATGCGCCTCGTTGTCAGGCAACTGGCACGAAAGCAGTAACGCGGGAATAGCTCAGTTGGTAGAGCACGACCTTGCCAAGGTCGGGGTCGCGAGTTCGAGTCTCGTTTCCCGCTCCAATTTTCCATCACACCAACGATGGAACTCACTTTCAAGACAATCAGTCTTGTCAGCATGGCGCGTTAGCAAAGCGGTTATGCAGCGGATTGCAAATCCGTTTAGTCCGGTTCGACTCCGGAACGTGCCTCCATCTTCTCTCTCTTCTCTCTCTTTTCCCTGATTTATCACTCTTCGAGCCGTGAAGCTTGGTCAGTATCCTTGCTGCACCAGTAACTGTTCGCAGCCAGCCTGTTTCCACTCGCGCTCGAGATAGTGGCTCACATCCGCCATGTTTTGCCCCCGATATTGAAACTGCACCTCGGCACTGTGCTGGTTGAGATCCGCAATCCGTTGCTTCAGTGTGCCGCATTGCCACAGGCTGACGGTGGGCACGCCCCGTTCGGCCAGCACGATGGCATCTTCCCGATTCAGTTGCCACTCCTCCAGTTGTGCCCGTGTCAGGGCAACCATCAGCACCAGCAGTGCCACTTCCGGCAGTTTCATGCGTGTCTCCCTACTGCATGTTTTTCCCCTGATAACTGTGGCAAAGCGCACGATTTTCGCAAGTTTGTTAACTGTTGGTTAATGACGTAACCCGTTTTCAGTATTTCCCGTTTTTCACCATTTTTTTATAAAAAAAATGCGTTGGTGATGTAGTAATCCTACATGGAGTGGGGTAATCTTTGCTCAGTGGTCTTACCAGTAAGGAGTTACATCATGTTTCATCCCTTTTCCCTGACTCAGATTATTCTTCGTCGCATTTATGTATTGCTGGTGGGCATTCTGGCTTTCCCCGTGATGCTGTTTCGCAGCGATCGTGCCCGCTTCTACAGCTATCTGCACCGGATCTGGAATAAAACCAGCACCAAACCGGTGTGGCTCAAAATGAGCGAGCGTGGCGAGCGGATCTTCTACTAAACCCCATTCGCACCATGTGCAAAAAGAGACAGCCAAAGCTGTCTCTTTTTTTATCTGCTTGCCGCAACTCCTGGCTCCCAACCCCCCCCCCCCGCTTGTTGATTTCTTGTTTCTTGCAAGTTGCATCCAGCCCTGCCTGTTGGCGGGGCTTTTTTATGTCTGACGCATCTCTTTTGATGGAAGCAGTGAAGAAGATTAACGGGGTGAAAGCACCATATGGCACTTTTCTCGCTCATTAATGGGTGGTCGGCAATAAATTTTTAATGAAGAAATTGCTGTTTTAAATCAATGTCTTGTTTGTTTCGCTTTGGGTTGTTTAACTCTTTTTTGTGTTTTTTTGAAAGGGAATATCACATTTGCCGGTTCTATTGCAGGTACCCGGTTGCGACAAATCGGGGATATCAGCAACATCCAACGACATCAAAAGGAACATGAACATGAATGTTAAAAAAAGCACTGCTATCGCCTCCGCCATGACCGGTCTGCTGGCGCTGGGCGCCCAATTTATCGCGGCGCCAGCCATGGCTGCCGATGAAAAGGAGAAGTGCTACGGCGTGGTCAAGGCCAGCAAGAATGACTGTGCGACCAAGAGCAGCTCCTGCGCCGGTACTGCCAAGGAAGATGCTCAGGGTGATGCCTTTGTGGTGATGCCCAAAGGGCTGTGCGAGAAGCTGGTCGGCGGTTCGCTGCAACCCAAGTAAGAGACATCGGGCAGGGGATGGCCAATGGGTCGCCCCCTGCATCTTCTCTGGTTGGCGAAAGCGAGTCTTGCGATGAACCCTTTGATTGGTATCGGATTACGCACTCCCCATTACGACGAGATCCGGCAAACCCTGCCGGCAGTCGGTTGGCTGGAGGTGCATAGTGAAAATTACTTCGAACGGCACAGTCACGGTTTTCAGGTGCTCGCCGAACTGGCGCAGCACTACCCCGTCAGTCTTCACGGCGTTGGCATGTCCCTCGGTTCTGCCGACCCGCTCGATCCGCACCATCTGCAGCAGTTGTCGACACTGGCCGCGGCGATCAAACCGGTACGGATCTCCGAACATCTCAGCTGGGGCAGCATTGGTGGGCGTTACTTCAACGATCTGCTGCCGGTGCCCTATACCCGCGCCTCCCTGCGCAACATGAGCGACAAGATCCAGCAGGTACAACAGACCCTGGGTTGCCGCATGTTGATTGAAAATCCCTCCTCCTATCTGCAACTGCCCGGGGAGATGAGCGAGTGGGAATTTCTGGCCGAGCTGCAGCAGCGCAGCGAGTGCGGCATCCTGCTCGACCTCAACAATCTCTATGTCAGTGCCTTCAATCACGGTTTCTCTTGCGATGAGTATCTGGCGGCGATCGATCTCGCCACCGTCGGGGAGATCCATCTGGCCGGTTATACCGAGAAGCAGCTGCCGGAAGGCTCCCTCTATATCGACACCCACAGCGCCCCTGTGGTGGCACCGGTCTGGGAACTCTATCGCCAGATCTGCCGCAAGCAGGCCATTCCCACCCTGATTGAGTGGGACCTCGAGATCCCGCCGCTGCCGGTCTTGCTGGCAGAGGCGGCGCAGGCCAGTGCCATTCTGGATGAGGCGCGCGCCATGAGTGCGCCACGGGAGGTGGCCTATGGCTGAGCTGGCACAGCTGCAACAGCACTTTGCCGATGGTCTGCTGGGGGCGCCTGACGCCATTGCCCCTCACATCAGCTCCCGGCTCTTTTCTGCCGAATCTGTGCTGCAGGTCTATCGCAACCACTTCATCCTGAGCCTTGGCGAGGTGCTGGCGAGCAGTTATCCCGCCGTCAAGGCCATGGTCGGGGATGACTTTTTTGCAGCGGCTGCCCGTGGCTTCGTATTGGCCGAGCCGCTCAGGGAAGGGAGCGTCATGCACTATGGCGCCGGATTTGGCCAATGGTTGGCCCGCTTGCCAACTACAACCGGACTGCCCTGGCTGGAGGCGCTGGCTCAGTTCGAATGGCAGCTTGAGCGTGCCAGTTTGCTGCCGCTGGAATCACGCTGCTGGCCAGCCGAGCGTCTGGCCGCATTATCGCCGCAACAATGGGAGCGGCTGCGACTCTTGCCAGCCACGGATCTGCTGCTGGTTGCCAGCGATTATCCGGTGCTGGCCCTGTGGCAGATGGCGCTGCACTGTGGTGAAGCGGTGGAGGTGCTTGATGACCCCGTCTGGTTGGCATTGAAGAAACAGCCGGATTGCCGGGTTGCCCCCTTGCCCCTGACGGCGGGTGAGTGGGCGCTGCTACAGGGTTGTCTCGCTGGTACGGCGCTGGTCGATCTGCTGGCGGCCGACCCTGCGGCCAGTGAACATCTCACTCGCCTGATAACCCTTGGTCTGCTGGTGGATATGGAGGTAATGCCATGATGGCAAACAAATGGCTGGCGCTGGCCAGATCGAGTGGTGATTTGCCGCGCTGGAGCCGCGCTTGTGTGCTGTTGCTGGCGCGGCTTTGGGTCGCCTCGGTTTTTTTCACTTCAGGCTGGCTCAAGCTGACGGCGTGGGATTCCACCCTCTATCTGTTTGAATCTGAGTATCAGGTGCCCCTGCTGCCCTGGTTGTGGGCTGCCTATCTGGGTACGATGACCGAGCTGCTGTTGCCGCTCTTCCTGCTGGCGGGGCTTTTTACTCGCCCGGCCGCCTTGCTGCTGTTTGGCTTCAATATCATGGCGGTGATCTCCTACCCGACCCTCTGGGCGGGCGGCTTTTACGATCACCAGCTGTGGGGCTGGATGCTGCTGACCCTGACCATCTGGGGCGGCGGTGTGCTGAGCCTGGATTATTGGCTGACTCGTCGCAGCCATTGATTTATCAGTGATTTCCCCAATGACAAAGAGCGCCACAAGGCGCTCTTTGTCATAATGACGGCCGGCGAAAATTCCCATGAGAGAAAAAGGAGCAGCCAATGATCATTCGTCAGGCAAGGGCCGCAGATATTCTCGCACTGGTGGCGCTGCGCATGGAGCTGTTTTGTGAGGTCGGTGAGCTGGTGACGCCGCAGGCAGACCCGGCCTTGTGGCAGGCCACCCTTGACTATTTCACCCGGGCGATGAGTGAAGAGAGTGCTTTATCCTGGCTGGCTGAGGCCGATACGCAGGAGGGCTGCAAACAGATCGTGGCAGCAGGGACGCTGGCATTGTTTGAACGGCCACCCTATCCCGGCAATCTGGCGGGGATGGAGGGGTATCTGCTCAATATGTATACGCGGCCACAATGGCGCCAGCAGGGGATCGCCACGGCGCTGCTCGATGCCATTACAGCCTTCGCCAGATCGCGTCAGCTGGGCAAGGTGTGGCTCCATGCCAGCGAGCAGGGGCGTCCTCTCTATGAGCGGATCGGCTTTGTCGCCAATCCGGCCTATCTGGAGTGGCAACCGGTGGTGGAATAAGGGTTGCAGCTCTGCATGAGTGACGTTTGGTCGGTGAATTTGATTTACAGCAATAAATATGGCGTCAGATGGGATCGCGGCAACGCCGCCAACTATGCTGATGGAGCACGCCACCATTATCTTATTGATCCACTGCGTGGTTTGGCCATGGTGGGTGCCAGTCTGGAGGATACGTTTCGATGTTCAATAGCAAACTGAAAGCCGAGTTGCAGCAGTGCCAGGATCAACTTCTGGAACAGCAGGGATTTTTTGACGCAGTGCACGGCAGCGTGGCGACCATCACCTTTACGCCGGATGGCACTGTGCTGGCCGCCAATGATCTCTTTCTCAACGTGGTGGGCTTCAGTGCGCCCGAGGTTATCGGCCAGCATCACCGTATCTTTTGCGACAAGCTCTATGCCCAGAGCAGCGACTATCAGCAGTTTTGGGCGGACCTGAAGCAGGGGCGCTCCCGTACCGGGGTGTTCCAGCGCTTCAACAAACGGGGCGAGGCGATCTGGCTGGAAGCGACCTATTTTCCGGTCAAGTTGCGGGGCGTGGTGACCAAGGTGATCAAGATCGCGGCCGATATTACCGAGCACCACCTGCAACTGCTCAGCCAGCAGGCGGTGGTGACGGCGCTGGATCGGTCGCTGGCGGTCATCGAGTTCACCCCCGGCGGGGAGGTGATTGCTGCCAATGGCAATTTCCTCCATACCATGGGCTATACCCTGGCTCAGGTGCAGGGCAAGCATCACCGTATCTTCTGCGACGATCAGTTCTATCGAGACCAGCCTCACTTCTGGGATGAGCTGGGCCGTGGTCAGTTCAAGTCCGGTCTCTTCTGTCGTCAGAACAGTCACGGTAGCAAGGTGTGGCTGGAGGCGACCTACAACCCGATCCTTGATGAGCATCGCAAGGTGGTGAAGGTGATCAAGTTCGCTAGCGACATCACCGAGCGGATCAACAAGAGCGATGCGGTGCGGGAAGCGGCCATGTTGGCCCACGATGCGGCGCGGGAGACCCTGAACTGCGCCGAGCGTGGCGCGGGTCTGCTCTCCTCGGTGGTCGATACCTCCAGCCTAATTGCCAGCCAGTTGACTCACAGCATCGGTCTTATCAATCAGCTCAACGAGCAGTCGCGCAGTATCGAGGCGATCGTCTCCACCATCAGCAGCATTGCCGATCAGACCAACCTGCTGGCCCTCAACGCGGCCATCGAAGCAGCCCGGGCCGGGGATCAGGGGCGTGGCTTTGCGGTGGTGGCTGACGAGGTTCGCCAGCTGGCGGCACGCACCTCGCTCTCTACCGACGAGATTGCCAAGGTGGTGCAGAACAACCGTGAACTGACCGCCAAGGTAACCGCCGAGATGTCTGATGTGGCGGGCAGTGCCGAGCTGGGCAAGCAGCAGGTAGGCGAGGTCAACGAGGTGATGAGCGAGATCCGCCGGGAGGCGAACAACGTCTCCAGCACCGTCTCTGATCTGGCAATCTGAACCCCCTGACTTCCTGTCATGCCGGGGCATTGACTCATATTTGAGCAGTCAGTGCCCCAATCTGAACCCCTCCTGTATCGTCCCGCCATTGTGAATTGTCCTCTTCTGGCCCCTTGATTAGGCTTGCCGCCTCATTTATTTCAGAGCAGGAACAGAACACGATGGCATTACAACAGAAGGGGCGGGCAATGGCCCTGCTGGTTATGGTCGCGAGCATGGGGCTGGGCGGCTGTATGGGGCAGATGGGGCTTTCCGGCATGGTCACCAAGGGCAACCTGAGCGTGGTGGATAACCGCTACGCTCGTGCCGGGGTCTTTATGCTGCTCTCCCCTGTCTACGGTTTGGCCGCGACCGCTGACCTGTTCGTCTTCAATACCATCGAGTTCTGGTCTGGCAAGAACCCCATCACCGGCAAATCTCCGGCTGTGGTGGACATGAAGGCCAATCCGGTGATCAAGGTGAACCAGCATCTGGATCCGGCCCTCAAGAAGGTGCCGCTGGCCATGCTGCCACAAGGGGTGCGCGAGGTGGAGATCAGCTACCCGGACGAGCATACCGCCCAGATGGAGGTGCACTATCTGGATGGCCGCCGCAGCATGATGCGTGGCGAGAAGCGTGGCGAGTTGATGGATATCTACTTCGATGGCCGCTTTGTATCTACCCTGAGCCGCGCAGAGCTGGAAGAGCGGGCTAATCAGGGCAAGGCTGCTGCCTAAATTCAA
This sequence comes from Aeromonas sp. 97A, assembly GCF_051919185.1. NCBI lineage: Bacteria > Pseudomonadati > Pseudomonadota > Gammaproteobacteria > Aeromonadales > Aeromonadaceae > Aeromonas > Aeromonas sp. 97A. Next base: position 167,943 of record NZ_JBQBFF010000001.1, read on the forward strand.
CTGAATCCAGATCGATCCAGCTTCAGATGGGGTATACCTAATCTGCTGGCAAAATCGCCATGATGTCTAAGGGAGTAGACTATGACGGTGAATGGATTGCGATTGGCGGAGTTGATTGGTTCCCTCAGTCATGCGCTCGATATGACTGAGGGGCAACCAAGAGGACACTGCATTCGCTGCTGCTGGATAGGTTCCCGTCTGGGGGAGCGGCTGGGACTGGACGCCCGGCTGCGCCATGATCTCTACTACACGCTCCTGCTTAAAGATCTTGGGTGCAGCAGCAATGCCGCCCGCATCTGCGAGCTTTATCTCACCGACGATCTTCACTTCAAACGCGATTTCAAACTGGTGGATGGCTCCCTCTCCGAGGTAGTCAACTTTGTGCTGGGCCACACCGGCTTGCAGGCGGATCTGCTGGGACGTTTTCGCAGCCTGTTTCATATCTTTCGCAACGGCGACCAGATTGCCAACGAACTGATCCAGACCCGCTGTCATCGGGGGGCGGATATCGCTCGCCAGCTCCGTTTCAGTGACGAGGTGGCCGATGGCATCCTCTCTCTCGATGAGCACTGGAATGGCAAAGGTCGGCCCCTGCAACTGGCTGGCGAGGCGATCCCGCTCTTCTCCCGCATTGCCCTGCTCTGTCAGGTGGTGGATGTTTTTCACGCGGCCGCAGGTCCGGATGCGGCGTTCAAGGAGCTGCGCGAGCGCAGCGGCAGCTGGTTTGATCCGGCGCTGGTTCGCGAATTTGAAGCGCTGGCCGACGAGGCGTTCTGGCAAGGACTGGCCGATCCCCGACTGACCGAGTGGGTGCTGGTCCACCCGGCCGGGCAAGGGGAGGTGGCGCTGGATGAAGATTATCTGGACGAAATCGCGGCGGCCTTCGGGCAGGTGGTGGACTCCAAAAGTCCCTACACCGCCGGTCACAGCGGCAGGGTGGCGCTCTATACCGATATTCTTGCCACCCAGATGGGGTTGTCCGAGTCGCGTCGACGCTGGCTCAAGCGGGGCGCCCTGCTCCATGATGTGGGCAAGCTCGGGGTGAGCAACGCCATTCTCGACAAGCCGGGCAAGCTCGATGCGCAGGAGTGGGCGGCGGTGCAGATGCATGCCGCCTACACCGAGGAGATCCTGAGCCGCATCGGCGCCTTCGAGGAGCTGGCGCAAGTGGCGGGCGCCCACCATGAGCGGCTCGATGGCAAGGGCTACCCCAAGGGGCTGAAAGGGGACGAGATTACCCTTGAGACGCGCATCATCACCACAGCCGACATCTTCGATGCCATCACCGCCAAGCGCCCCTATCGCGGCGCCATCCCAGTGCCGCAGGCGCTGGAGATGATGGCGGAGAATCTGGGCACAGCCATCGACCCCGACTGTTTTGCCGCCCTGCAGGCGGGTATTCAGGATTTCTCCCTCTACCTCACCACCGAGCAGCCGCTGGCCAATGCCAGTTAAGATTTGCAGCCTTCATGGCCCAAACGGCCAGTCAGACAGCAAAACGCCCCGCCACTGCGGGGCGTTTTGCATTGGGTCTAGTCCGGCTGCTTGCGATGGGGCGGGGTGAGGATCAGCCCCAGCAGGCGGCGCAGGTGGGTGAGCTGCTCGGTCAGCTGCACGTTGAGCCAGAGGTAGCCATTGATGGCGGCCTCTGCGTTGGGCGGGAGCGATACCTGGGTCGCCACCTCGTGCAGGCGGGCGATGGCGGCATCCGCGCCACGCCCGTCGCCGGTTTGCATCATCAGAGCAAGCTGGTTGATCGCCTCCTCGGTGGCCAGATGGCAGGCTTGCAGCGCAGCCGTGCTCTGCATCAGGAAGTGGCTCTCCCGATCGTTCCAGTAGGTGTTGGCCAGCATCTCAAGAGTGCAGAGGGTGTTGCGCATGGTGACCTGCACCGCATCAAACAGGGCGATGCTGTGGCGTGTCTCCTTGGCCGCAGGGGCCAGCAGGGCCCGCAGTTTGCCGGTCTGTGCCAGCAACTGGGAGAGATTGTGCTTGAGGCGCGGGCGCTCCAGCACATTGGGGGAGAGGTGGGTGTGATAGAGCCGCCCCGACTGCTGCAGGATCTGGTGCAGTTGCAGCCGCCAGTGGCTGTAGGCCCGCTGGGGATAGATGCTGCAAAAGAGCAGCGCAAGCAGGGAGCCCAGTATCACGTCGGCACTGCGCCACAGCGCCGTCTCTATGTCCCCCGGCATGGCCCCCATGGTGACCCCCAGCGTGATACCGATCAGCAGCCCCACATAGGGGCGCTTGCCGAGGGCCAGATAGCCGCAGAGGAACATGATACACCCACACCAGATCAGGGTAAGCGGTAGCGAGTAGATCTCGAGATAGAGCGCTACCACCCCGCAACTGGCACCGAAGATGGTACCCACCACCCGCTGCAGGGCGCGGGAGAGCACATTGCCCCAGAACGAGATGGGGCCCATCACCACCACCAAGGTTATCAGCGGCCAGGTGCTCTCCGGCAGTTTCAGCTCGCGGGTCAGCAGAAAGGTGAGCATAAAGGCGAGCGCAATGCGCAGGCCATGGACGATCCGGTAGCGGCCATAGACCAGCAGATCGAGTCGGGAGAGGGGGGCATCAAGACGCACGGTCTGCCTCCTGTCAGGTGGGGGACGGGGCGCCGTGCATCCGGCCGACGCCCCGTCGGGATTCAGGCCAGTCGTCCCTGCAGGGGGTGGATCCAGACCCGCTCGCCAACGGCGATCCCGGGTTGGTCCGGTACGATTTCGATCAGGCAGTTGGCATCGGCCATGGAGCTGAGAATGCCGGAGCCCTGTGGCCCTGTGGTGCGCACCCTCAGCTGGCCGTTACGGTCCTGATGGAAGATGCCGCGAAGAAATTCGGTGCGCCCCGGACGGCTCTTCATCTTCTCGTCCGCCAGTGCCGAGAGGCGCAGCGGCTGCCACCGCTTGCCTTGCAAGCGGGCGATGGCGGGCTCGACAAATTGCAACACGCAGATCATCGCTGCCACCGGATTGCCCGGCAGCCCGAAGAAGGGGGTCTGCCCCAGCTTGCCAAAGGCGAGCGGGCGGCCCGGCCGCATCTGGATGCGCCAGAAATCGATCTGGCCCAGCTCCGCCAGCACCAGCTTGATAAAGTCGGCATTGCCCACCGAGACCCCACCCGAACTCAGCACCAGGTCGGCACTGGCGGCGGCCTGCTCCAGCTGCTGGCGCAGAATGGTCTTGTCATCGGGAATGATGCCAAGGTCCATCACCTCGCAACCGGCGGCGCGGATAAGGGCCATCAGGGTGAAGCGGTTGCTGTCGAAGATGTGGCCGGGGGCGAGCTGCTCGCCCGGCGCTTGCACTTCGTCACCGGTACTGAACAGCGCCACTTTCAGCGGGGTGCGCACGCAGAGCGATGCCTGACCGAGTGATGCCGCCAGCCCCAGCTGGGGGGCACCCAGCCAGGTACCGGCCGGGATGGCGACCGCGCCCTTGGCGAGGTCTTCGCCGGCGAGGCGCACATTCTGCCCAGCGCGGATTGGGGCGGTGACCGTGACCCACTCACCTTCAATCAGCGTCTCTTCACGCATCACCACAGTATCTACCCCGGGGGGCAGCGGGGCACCGGTCATGATCTGCACCGCCTGACCGGCCAGCACAGGCTCGTGGCGCTGCTGGCCCGCCAGCACTTCCCCCACCAGTTGCCAGCGACCGGCGGCGAGATCGTCGCTGCGAAGGCCGATGCCATCCATCGCCGAGTTGGCATGGGGGGGCACATTGATGGGGCTTATCAGATCGGCGGCCAGCACGGCGCCGTGGCACTGGGCCAGCGGTTTATCGATGCAGGCGTTGCTCGGGGTGAGGGCCGCCAGAATGGCATTGCGGGCCGCCTCGACCGAGAGAAAGCCCTTGCCCGCCTCAGGCTCCTTGCTCTGGCAGCCGTCAAGCCAGCGGCAGACGAAGTCGGCAATGGCCGCCAGATCGTTGATATCGAGGCGGGGCAGGCTTGTCTGCTGTTGTTCGCCACTCTGTTGGTGCTGATCGCTGGCCAGCGCGATGATGTCGCTGTCTTCGGGGAAGAGCAGCGGCTTGCCAATCTCGGCGCGGTGCAGCTCGATTTTCGGGAAGTGCTCGTGCTTGAACCCCTCGACCAAGAGCAGATCGAGCTCTGTCTGATCGAAGCTGGCCAGCAGCTGGCGAAAATCGGCTTCGGCCAGTTCCGTTTCGCCGTGCGTTGTTTCAGTAATGCGAGCATGACGACGGCGGGAGGCAACTATCATCTGCTGGGCACCCGCCTTGCGCAGGCGGTAGCTGTCCTTGCCCGGTTGGTCGATATCAAAGTCGTGGTGGGCGTGCTTGAGCACCCCGATGCGCAGACCGCGATCCACCAGCAGGGGGATCAACTGCTCCAGCAAGGTGGTCTTGCCGGTGCCGCTCCAGGCGGCGAAGCCGAGCAGGGGAAGGGTGGGGGCCGGGGTCATGAGGTGACTCCTTGTTGGGGGTCGATAGCCGTGGCGAGCAGACGGGCCTCGTAGGCGGCCAGCTCGGCAGGGCTATTGAGATTGATAAAGGCATCCGGCTGATCGGCAAAGCTCACCACCACCATATTATGGCGGGCAAACCAGATATCGATTTTGCGCTCACCCTCTGCCAGTGCGGCGGTGAGGGAGGGGAGCAGGGATTTGTGCAGCAGGGCCACCACGGGTTGCAGCCAGTCGCCGTCGTGGGCCACTACCAGCTGGGTATCCGGGGTCAGGGCGGCGCGAAAGCGGCTCATCAGATCCAGCGGCAGGGCGGGGCCATCGCAGGGGACAAACAGCACCCAGTCGTGACGGGCGGCAGCAAGACCTGCCTGCATGCCCGCCAGCGGACCGAGATAGTCGTTGTTGTCATCGCAGATGACCGGGGCCAGCGCCTGATAGCGGGCCTGACTGCGGTTGGCGTTGATCAATACCTCATCTACCTGGGGGCGCAGGCGCGCCAAAACATGGTCGATAAGAGGGCGTCCCGCCAGTGCTACCCATCCCTTGTCTTCGCCCCCCATCCGGGTGGCGCGGCCTCCTGCCAGGATCACTGCTGATACGGCAACGGGATCAGAGTGGCTGTCGCTTTTTGAAGTCATGTCGCTCGATGATTTTTAAAGGGGTCGTCTCTTGCAGCTGGCCACGGGCGAGGGTCCATTGCCGCTCGCACAGGTCGGTCAGGGCGTTGTGCTGGTGACTGATCACCACCAGGCCGCTGCCATGTTCCCGCAGATCTTGCGCCAATGAGGCCATCAGGGCAACCGAATGTGTATCCAGATTGGCGGTGGGCTCATCCATCAGCAGAAAGGCCGGTTGCAGTGCCCAGGCACGGGCCATCGCCAGCCGTTGCCGTTCGCCACCCGAGAGGATGCTGATGTGCTCCCGCGCCAACCCCTCCAGCTCGACCCGGCGCAGCGCCTCGAACACCCGGATCTCGCTGCCGAGCTGTTTATCGAGCGCCCAGGCCACGTTGTCGTGCACCGTGCGATCGAACAGATAGGGGGTCTGGTGCAGATAGGTAACCCGGCCCGGCCCCAGATCCCGCTTGAGCAACCGGTTGAGCCGCTGTTGCCAGCGCCCCGGCAGATTGGTGTGGCCGCGGGTGGGGGTCAGCAGCCCCGCCAGGATCTTGAGCAAGGTGGTCTTGCCCACCCCGTTGGCTCCGTGCAGCCAGATGGCATCCCCCGGTGCGATGGCGAGCCGGTCAATCTCGAACAGCTGGCGCTCGCCAAAGCGCATCGTTAGCTGGTGGGCGGTCAGGGCCATGGGGTACTCCTGTTGATACACAGTGGGGGCATGGTCAGTTCTTCAGATAGCTGTGGCCGCGACAGGCCGTCAGCAACAGGTTGAGCAAGAGGGCGAGGGTGAGCAGCACTATGCCGAGCGCCACCCCTTGGGTGAAGGCCCCTTTCTGGGTCTCCAGCGCGATGGCGGTGGGGATATTGCGGGTGAAGTGCAGGATGTTGCCCCCCACCATCATGGAGCAGCCCACCTCGGTGACGATGCGGCTGAAGGCGCCGATGATGGCGGCCAGCAGGCCAAAGCGGCACTCGTGCATCAGGCCGATCAGCGCCTTGGGCCAGGAGACCCCCAGGGTCAGGGCGGTCTCCCAGGCACGCCGGTCGCTCTGGACAAACGCCGCGTGGGCCATGGTGGCGATCACCGGAAAGGCGATCAGCATCTGCCCCACCACCATCGCCTGCTGGGTAAAGAGCAGCTTCCAGTCGCCAAAGGGGCCGGCCCGCGACAGCAGCATATAGAGCAAGAGGCCAATCACCACGGTCGGCACCGATTGCAGGGTATTGATGCAGGAGAGCCAGAACCAGCGGCCGGGCAGCGGCAGATAGGCCAGGGCAAAGCCCAGCAGCAAGGCGGGCAGCAGCACCAGCAGCAGGGCGATGCAGGAGACGGAGAAGGAGACCCCCACCACCTGCCACAGTTCAGTGTCACCACTGAACAGCAGGGCGAGGGCAGCCAATGTCGTGTCGATCAATGTCGGCATCAGGCGCCTCCCTCAGCGAACCGGGGGAGGGTCAGCAAGGTCATCGCAGGGGTCAGGGTTGCCATTATTTCCCGTTGGCATCCGCTACAAACAGCGCCTGACCCGCCACCTTGAAGTCACCGATCAGCTTCTGGCCATGCTCGGAGACCAGCCAGTTTTTCAGGGTGCGGGCCCCTTCGGTGTTGAGATCCGGGTAGCGCTTGGGGTTGACCAGGATCACCTGATAGGGGTTGAACAGGCGCTTGTCACCCTCCAGCAGTACGGCGAGATCCAGCTTGCTCTGGTAGGCGAGCCAGGTGCCGCGGTCCGTCAGGGTGTAGGCACCCAGCTCCGAGGCCATGGTCAAGGTCGGGCCCATCCCCTGGCCGATGGATTTGTAACCGGCAAACTCGGGTTTAACGTCAGCGGCTTGCCACAGGGTCTTCTCCTTGATGTGGGTACCGGACTCGTCACCGCGGGAGATAAAGGTCTGGCCCTGCTCCTTGATGGCTTGCAGCCCCTTGGCCGCGTCGTGCAGTTTGCCGAGACCCGCCGGATCTTTGGCCGGGCCGACGATGACGAAGTCGTTGTACATCAGGTGTACCGGCTCGATGCCAAAGCCCGCATCGACGAACTTCTTCTCGGCAGAGGGGGCGTGGGTCATCACCAGATCCGCGTCGCCGTTCTCGCCCATCTTCAGGCTCTGGCCGGTACCAGCCGCCATTACCTGCACCGGATAACCAGTCTCCTTGGTGAACTGGGGCAGCAGCCAGCCCAGCAGACCGGACTGCTCGGTGCTGGTGGTGGTGGCGAGGCGGATCGGCGCTTTTGTGGCATTAGTATCCGCTTCGGCGTGGGCCGCACCGGCGATCAGCAGGCTGGTGGCGAGGGAGAGGGCAAAACGTTTGAGGCTGGTTTTTATCGTCATCGTGATGCAACTTTTTCAGGGTGGCTGAGGAGAGGGCAAGAGTAAGCAAGCAGGGTGCCAAACCGTTCCTTTGCCGCTGCATTCACGGTTTGCCGTTTAAAAACAGAAGCTTATTAGAATCAATTAGGTGAGCTTGTTATCGCTTTTAATAATTGGTGTTGGTGCTTTTGATACGGTAAGGACAAAATGTCCCACTAAGGTTCCGGTTATCGGGACATTCACCGACCGTACGTGCATCCGAGGTACTTTTTTCCATGACACTCCCTCCCAGCCGCTGGTCTGCCCTCTCCCTGCTTATCGTTGACGATGAGCCCGGCATGCGCAGCTTTCTGGCCAAGGCGCTGGCCAAGCGTTTTGCCCAGATTGAGACTGCCGCCAGTGTGGAGGAGGCGGAAGCCCTGCGCTGCCGCCTTCACTTTGACCTTATCATCGCCGACATCCGGCTGCCGGGGCGCTCCGGTATCGAGTGGCACGAAGCCATCGACCCGGCCACCCGCCGCAGCGACATCATCTTCATGACCGGTTTTGGCGATATGGAGACCGCCCTCAAGGCGCTGCGCCTCGGCGCCAGCGACTTTATCCTCAAGCCCTTCAACCTCGATCAGATGGTGCAGGCGGTGGACAGAGTCATCGAGCGCCGCCAGATGGAGCGGGAGAACCTGCTGCTGCGCCGGGAGGTGAGCAAGCTGTTCCCGCCCACCCTGATTGGCGACAGTGCCAAGACCCGCGAGCTCAAGACGCTCATCGCCAGAGTAGCCCCCTCCAATGCCGCCGTATTGGTGGAGGGGGAGTCCGGCACCGGCAAGGAGTTGGTGGCTCGCGCCCTGCATCAACTCTCCGGCCGTATGGGGGCCTTTGTGCCCCTCAACTGTGCCTCCATCGCGCCGGAGCTGCTGGAAAGCGAGCTGTTCGGCCATGTGCAGGGGGCCTTTACCGGCGCCCGCAAGGGGCGTGACGGCCTGTTCCGGGTCGCCCATCAGGGCACCCTGTTTCTCGACGAGATCGGCGAAATGCCGCTAGCCATGCAGGCTTCCCTGTTGCGGGCGCTGGAGCAGAAGGCCATCCGCCCGGTGGGGGCTGAGCGTGAATTGGCGGTGGATGTGCGCATCGTCGCCGCCACCAACCGCAACCTCAAGGCCGAGGTGGAGGCGGGCCGCTTTCGCGAGGATCTCTTCTATCGCCTCAACGTGGTGGCGCTGCCGGTGGCCCCGTTGCGCGAACGCATCGACGATATCCCCGCGCTGGTGCACCACTTTACCCGCCAGCTCACCGCCGAGATGGGGATGGGCTCCTTGAGCTGGACCCACGAGGATGTGGTGGCGATGCAGGCTTACCCCTGGCCCGGCAACGTGCGGGAGCTGCGCAACCTCATCGAGCGCTGCCTGCTGCTGGGCAAGCCCCCGGCGGATTACTGGCAGAGCAGCAAGCCGGCCGAACCGGGGGCGAGCGAGGAGGGTTATCCGCTGGCGTGGCCGCTGGCGGAGGTGGAGAAGGCTCACATCCTACAGGTGGTGGCGAGCCATGATGGCAACAAGTCGGCCGCCTCCCGGGTGCTCGGGGTGGCGCGCAAGACGCTGGATCGCAAATTCAAGGAGTGGGCCATCGAATGAGGAAGGCTGACTGGATGGGGTGGCGATGAAACTGACCCTGCTCTCCCGCTGCATGCGCGCCCTGTTGCCCCGTTGCTTGCGCACCAAAGTGCGCTGGCGCCTGCTGCTGCTCACCTCGGTACCCATCATGCTCACCCTGGTGGGCATGATCGCGCTCACCCTCTACTGGACCCTCACCTACAGCTGGCAGAACCTGCTCACCACGGTGCGCAGCGATCTCGGGGTGGCCCACCACGCCATCACGGTGCAGCAGCAGCGCCAGACCGAGCATCTGGAGCATCTGCGCGATGCCTGGGCCTTTCAGCTGCGGCTGCGGGAATCGCCGGATCAGCTGCATGACTGGGTGATGCCGCTGGCGGCCAACTATGGTCTCGATTTTCTGCGCTTGCGCCGTGGCCCCGAGCTGGATCAACTGACGGCGCAGGAGCGCGCCGCCCTTACGGCCGGGCGCAGCGTCAGTCACTTTGTGGTCTGGTCGCAGCAGGAGATGCTCGCCCTCTCCCCGCAACTGGCCAAGCGGGCTGTGTTGTGGCAACGGGATGGCACCAGGGTGGTGGAGGACCGGGGGCTGATCAGCCTCTCGCTGACCCCTGTGATGGGCCGCGACGGTTCCCTTTGGGCCGTGCTGGAGGGGGGCGAGCTTGTCAATGGCAGCACCCGGCTGGTGGATGAGCTCAAGGGGCAGGTGTTTGCCAAAAATACCCTGCCGGATGGCAGCGTCGGCACCGTTACCCTGTTTCTCGACGATCTGCGGGTGAGCACCAATGTGCCGGTCAGCAGCAGCCGTCAGGTGGGCCGGGCGGTGGGCACCCGGGTCTCGCCGCCGGTGCGCGATCAGGTACTGGGGCGGGGGGAGATGTGGGTTGACCGCGCCTTTGTCCACGACGCCTGGTATGTCTCGGGTTACGAGCCGCTGCTGGGAGCCAGGGGCGAGCGGCTCGGCATGCTCTATGTCGGCTTTCTCGAGTGGCCCATTATCCGCACCTACCTCACCAATCTGGTGGAGCTGGGCTCCGGTGTGGTGCTGCTGTTGCTGCTCTCCGGCCTGCTGGTCTATCGCGGCGCGCGGGATCTCTTCTCCCCCATCGAGCGGATGCACAAGGTGGTGCGGCAGGTGCAGGCCGGGGAGTCGGCTCGCATCGGCCCGCTGGCCCTCGACCCCGACCACGAGCTGGCCCAGCTCGGTCGCCAGTTCGACGCCATGTTGGACAGGCAAGAAGCGCATCAGCAGCAGATGGCCCGCAGCGCCGATGAGCTGGAGCAGAAGGTGGCCGAGCGCACCCAAAGCCTCGAGCTCAAGACTGCCGAGCTGGAAGATCATATCCATATGCTGACCGAGGCGCGCCAGCAGCTGCTGATCAGCGAGAAGCTGGCGGCCCTTGGCGAGCTTTCGGCCGGTGTGGCCCACGAGATCAACAACCCGCTGGCGGTGATCCTCGGCAATGTGGAGCTGATGAAGCTGGAGCTGGGGGAGGCGGCCGAGCCGGTCAGCGAGGAGCTGGCGCTGGTGCTGGCCCAGATCGAGCGCATTCGTGCCATCACCCGCAGCCTGCTGCAATATTCGCGCCCCGGCGACTACGAGACGGCGCCGGTGTGGCAGCACCTTAACCCCATCATCGAGGAGAGCCTGACCCTGGTGCGCTCCGCTCTGCGCCAGCAGCAGGTGGAGCTGGTGGCCGATCTCAGGGCCCAGCAGCCCATTGAGGCAGATCGCCAGCAGCTGTTGCAGGTGTTGATCAACCTCTTGGTCAACGCCAGCCACGCGCTGGGGGAGCAGGGGGAGATCCGGGTCGAGAGCCGCGACTGGGTCGATGAACTGGGTCAGCTGCGCGGTGCCGAGGTGCGGGTCATCGACAACGGCAGCGGTATCGAGGCGGCCATTATCGACAAGATCTTCGACCCCTTCTTCACCACCCGCGCCACCGGCACCGGGCTGGGGCTGGCCCTGAGCCACCGCATCATCAGCCGCTGGGGGGGGGAGCTCTTGGTGGACTCTACCCCGGGGCAGGGGAGCTGCTTTACCGTGCGGCTGCGCAGCCACGCCCTGCTGCCAAGTGGCGGCGAGCCCGCCCAGCTGGAAGGGTGGCGCATTGCCCTCAATGCCGAAGGGCGTGAAAGCGGCGGCGAGCGCAGTCAGTAACTCTTCACCTTCGTGCAACTGCAAAGATCCCCGAGCAAGCTTTGGGGATTTTTTTATGGCGGCTTGGGCTGTTTTGCCGGATCGGAGGGGATTGTTGCAGGGCTGTCTGGGCCGACCTCGCCACCCTGTATGGGGCAAAACAGTCGGTATAAATAAAATTTATGGGTTTTGCCAAAATGACCCGATTTTAACTTATGCCGATCGCTGACCCGTTCTGAGCGCCTGTTACAGGTGGATGGAGGCCGCCAGCGCACTCCCTCCGATCTGGGGGGAAGGTGATGAAGAGGCGTAGTGGCACAAGCGTCAGGTAAGGCAGGCAAACTGTCTCGCTGGCCGGGCAGCCAGCGAGGCGGGAATTACGGGAGAGGGGGAAGGGTTAGGTCGTGCCGGGCCACTTATTGCGGGCTCCACACCAGCTTGCCGCTCTGGCTCAGGTCATAACCGCCGAGGCGGGCCGCCAGCTCGCGCCCCTCGGGGGATTGCAGCCAACCGATCAGCTGTTGCAGCAGGGTGCGAAAGAAGACCCCCTGCGGCATCACCAGATCGAAGCACTCCTGCGACAAGGGCATAAAGCCGAGGCCAAACTCGGTGGCGGTGCTCTGGGCGCCGGGCCCGACATCCGCATCGCCGCGGCTGATGGCGGCGGCCAGCTCCCGCTCGCTGTTGACCTCGAGGGTGCGCTCCAACCGGGTCAGCGACTCCCCCTGGGTTTGCAGCCACTCCTGCAGGGCGCGCTGGCTGCCAGCGCCTTCCTGACGCATGGCCCAGCGCCAGTCGAGCGCCTCTTTCGCCTCCTTGGGTTGCAGCCCCTGGCGCAGCACCAGTCCCTGCACCCGGCGAAAGCCATGAACGATCACCCATTGCCGGTGGCCCTGATACTGCTGCACCAGCGCCGGATGGCGCAGGTGCGCCTCCTCGGCCTGCCCCCAGTGGATGGCGCACAGATCCACATGGCCGCGCGCCAGCATCGCCAGCCCCTGACGGGTGCCGCACGGGGTGTAGCCCACCAGTGCCTGGGTGCCGAGCTGCTGGGCCAAGCGGCTGCTGGCGTAGTGGAGCAGCACGTCGTCGGATCCCGCCAGCAGCAGCCGGTCGTTCATCACCCCCTCGTGGCAACTGCCGAGCAGCCAGCGGTCGAGCAGGGATCGCGGAAACAGCCACTTGCCGGTCGCCTTGGTGGCGGGGATGCGCGCCTCGTTGGCGAGCTGGTAGACCTTCTTCTCGTTGAGATCGAGGTATTCCGCAACCTGCTTCACGTTCATAAACTCGTTCATGGCTTACGTTTGACCCTCTGGCTGGCGTGGTCGAGATACAGAGCGATCTGTTCGGCACTCATAAACTCGTTCATGGCTTAGTCCCGCATCCCGCGACCGGCTGAACCTGGCGCCAGCACCGGCGGCTTCTCGTCCAGCACCATATGGTCGTGGCCGCTGAAGACCTCGAAGTGGCGCCCCTTGGCGCGGGCAATCATGGTGATGCCGAGCTGGCGGGCGAGATCCAGCCCCATCTGGGTGACGCCGGAGCGCGACAGCAGCACCGGAATGCCCATCTGCGCCACCTTGATCACCATCTCCGAGGTGAGTCGCCCGGTGGTGTAGAAGATCTTGTCGTGGCCACTCTCGCCGCGCATCCAGAGCTCGCCCGCCAGGGTATCCACCGCATTGTGGCGCCCCACATCCTCGACAAAGGAGAGGATTTCGCTGCCGCGACAGATGGCGCAGCCATGGACGGCACCGGCCATCTTGTAGGTTTCGTTATGGGCCGACAACGCCTTGAGCAGGGCGTAGAGGGTGCTCTGTTTCAGCTCGGGCGCCGCCAAGACTACCCCTTCGAGCTTCTTCATCACGCTGCCATACATGGTGCCCTGACCGCAGCCGGAGGTGACCGTCTTCTTCTCCAGCGACTTGTCGAGATCGGCGGCCTGCTGACTGCTCACCACGGCGGCGGCCTCGCTCTCCCAGTCGACGATCACCGACTCGATGGCCGAGATATCCTCGATAAAGCCCTGATTTTTCAGATAACCCAGCACCAGCGCCTCGGGGCGGGCCCCCAGCGTCATCAGGGTGACGATCTCCTTCCAGTTGAGGTAGACCGTCAGTGGCCGCTCACAGGCGATTTGGCGGGTTTGCAGCGTGCCCTGCTCATCCATCACCTCGACGGCCATGGTGAGCTGGGCTGCTGCATTGCTTTTGATAAAGGTCGGTGTCATGGGCCCCTCGCGACCGGTTGCCGGGATCTAAGGGGAGGGATACAGCAAGTTTTGTTCCAGATATATAGGGATGTAATCATGGGTGAAAAGGTTGGGTAGTGAGGTGTGTCTGCATGATATCTAGATAATTAGAGGGAAATAATGTTATTTTTAAGTTGTCAACAACATTGCCATCGGAGATGAAATGTTTCAGATTTCAACAGGTAAGTTTTTTTCAGATGAAAAGAAAATGTTCCATGATGAGAAGTTTGTTTTTTACTCTAATGTGAAATCTTTCTTTGATATATCTATTGATTTACCAAAGCTAAAGGTTGAACAAATCGAATCTGGATCTGTAAGTTGTTATGTAGTCAGTTATCAGTTAATAACGGAAGAGCATCCTGTAGTAATAAAGTGTGGGGAGCAGGATTTTATTCAACAGTTTATTTTGATTTGGGCGTTTTTCTTTGACTGTATAGCAAAAACAGATAAGTCTCTTGTGCATAAAATATGTAGAGAGAAGAAAGTATCGAGTTATGACCAGCCGGCTGCTAGAGAAATATCTCCAAAAACAGTTCAGCTAGGGCGCTCACTTGAAGAGCATGAGATTGAAAGTTTCATTTCCTTTGTTAATGAGCTTGTGTCAACTAAACGGAATACGTATAAATCAATCATTGCCTCACTTAAAATAATAGATGATGCAAAAGAAACGTTATCTACTAATTTTGATCTTGCATATTCCACGTTGGTTTATTCAATAGAGTCTTTATCGCAGAAGCATGATGGCTACATTCCTGTCTGGGATGACTACCATGAGGATGTAAAAAGTAAAATTGAAGTCGCTTGTGAAGGCCTTGCTGAAAAAACAATCCATTCTATTAAAATGGCATTGATTGAAGGTAAGCAGTTTAAGCTAAGAAAAAGATTTGAAAAATTCATTTTAGATAACTTGCCAATATCATATTATCGAGTATATCTTGGCGAAAATATAAATACCATGCGCGCATCTTACATTCAGCGATGCATGAATAATCTTTATCAACTTCGTTCTTCATTTGTGCATGAGCTAAAGCCTTTAGATGTAATGCTTAGTTCTCCACATTCTCCCGAAAGTGATTATATAATTCGATTTGGTGAACCATATTTTACTTATTCTGGCTTGAATCGCCTCATTCGAGGGGTTATATGCTCATTTGTAAAGAGAAGGGTTGATCATGAGAAAGAAGAAATAATTTGGCTGAATGAAACCAGTAGTGTTATATATGCGGAGGTGGCACCAGAGCATTGGATTTTTATACATGATGGTTTTAGTGGTATATCTGTCAATAAATATTTTTCAGCATATATAACCATGCTAAATAAAAAAGCGGTGGTTGATCAATCTGCTGTCATGCAAAAAATAACAAGTATTTTTGATGGTGAGAGAAGTATATCCAATAAAAAAGCAATGATTCATTACTACTGGTTGTATAATTCTTTGCATAATAATAATGCCGACATATGGCAAAGCTTTATAAATACAAAGCGACCATTTCTAGGCGAGTGCATACATTTTTATATAGTTATATTGTATTTGAATCACAGTTTGTCGTATTCTATAGGCAATGATCCTATTGAGATAAAAACAATAGATCTAGATGAGTTTGACTCTGTATATGAAAGTTACTTGAAACAGAGATTTCATAAAGGAGGGTTGTCTTTGCCAGCATTTACTGAAGCGGTTCTTCTTTCTGCCGCAGCTAATATAGCCCTTGGTTTACAGGATATTGAAAGATTTAATACTTATTTGAATTTCGCGTTATCAGAAATTAGTAGTGAGAAAGAGACTTATGATATTATTGAAAGCTCACTTTCTGATTTCATTCAAGTTGATATTAATAAATTACTTTCAATCAATCAGCTTTCTCAAGATGTTGATTATTCAATATGACTTAGTTTTGCTTATCGTGAAAATGGTAACGTTGAGCACAGCAAAGTGTTGCTTGTACTGCTAGAAAATTATCAAGGCAATAATCGGATAATCTGGAGTTATTCGATTATTGCCATCCCTCTTGAGCAGCTCTGGCGGATTGGTTTTACGCCGCATGTTGGGCTTCGCTGCGCTCTGCACCAACCTACGCCCGCGCCAACCCATATTCCGCATGACAGGCCAACCCGCATTAAAGCCTCCATCCACCACCAAACCGGCCTTGGCCCCACTCTTGCTATGTCTTATCCCATTGATGGCCGTGGCCGCCCTGAATCTCCTGCTCTGATATGCCTCGAACTGGGTGGATCACGGGGGAGGGCGGCCCGGCTGAGACCTTCTGATGGGAGCCGTGACAGTGCAAGAGACAACCAAACCCCTCTCCCCGCAGCGCTGGCTGCAACTGGAGTTAGAGGCCATCGACAGCCAGGTTGGCCGCTGGCAGAGCCGCCGTTTCGAGATTGCGGCGCTCCATCCCGCCGAGCCCGAGGCGGCCGGTGCGCTGCCCCTTACCCTGTTTCGCGATGAGCGGGGGGATTATCGCTTCAATTTGAGCTCCGGCTCGCCCCGCCTCTTTGTCACCGGAAGCCGCGTGGACAATGGCTTTGTGGCCGATGGCCTGACCCTGAGCCAGACCGTGGCTGCCGCCTATATGGATGGCGAGCGGCAGGTGCTCTCCTGCCCGCTGCCCGAGGCGCTGCAAGCCTGGGTGGAGGCTTTTATCGGCCGCCACGGCGAGCTGCTGGAGGCCCGCCGCAAGGGCAAGAAGGGCAAGGGGCGGGCGCAGGATCAGCTCGGTGTCGATACGGTAGATCAAGCCAGCTGCGGCGCCGTTAAAGCCACCGGCCCCGATGGCCGCGAGCGTGGCAGTGACGCCGGAATCAGTACCGGAAACAAGGCCGGAAACAGCGCCCATGAGTGAGTTCCTCAAACGCTGGTCGTTTCGCAAGAGCGAGGCGCGCAAGCATCAGGTATTGCAGCCACGGGAAGAGGCCATTCCCGAGGTTGTGGCCGCGCCAAACGAAGGCAGTAGCGAAGGTGAAATCTCAGATACCCCGCTGGATAGCCCCGTAGTCAGCACTGACAAGGGGAGCTGTGAACCTCTTGCCGTTGAGGGGGCCGAGAGTGGCGAACCGCCGCTAACAACGGCGCAGCCGGGCAAGGCCAAACTCCCCGACAGGGAGGCGCTTCGGGCCATGTTTCGCAGCCACAAGCCGGATGGGCTCGACGACTACACCCAGGATTTCAGCCAGCCCGAATTGCTGCCCGCGGCCCTGACCGCCGGGTTGCGCAACTGGTTGGTGGATCAGGTAACCGCGCCGGAGAGCGAATCGGTCAATCCGGCCAGTGGATCCGCTGAACCGGTTGCGCTTGTCAGCGAACCTGCCGCCGAGCCGCCCGAGCTGGCTGATAACCATTCTCAAACCCACACCGACGATCGGGACATTTTGGTTTCCTGTGGTGGACAAAATGTCCCAACCAAAGGTGAGGGAATGGAACCCTCAGGATCCTGACTCCCTGTCAGTCACTTTTTTTCCGGGGGAGTTGGCTCGCCTCTTGCTCTCTCGGCTTACCAACAAGCGCCCATCCCATGAGGTGGCGCGCACAGGAGCGTATGTGAGCACTGAACAAACATTGCCAAATCTGAGCCCAAATCTGGCCCCAAATCTAGCCCGCGAGGCGGGGGCGGCCGAGCATAACGCGCGCGCTCGCGCCTATGCGCTGCAGCATACGGTCAAGACCGACAACCTGATCCCGGCCACTGTCTCTTACCAGAGTCAGGGGCGCCTGCTGCTGGTCGGCCCGGAAGATCGCATTCGCCGCGCTGCCAGCCTGCTGCCCGCCGGGGTGAAGCCCACCCTGCTGGTGACCGAAGCGGTCCACGATGCCGAGGCGGCAGATCTCGAAGCCATTTTCGATGCCACCGCATCCCTCGCGGCCCTGGCCCTGCGCGAGCCGAACCTGACAGGGTATCTGGGGCAGTTCCAGCTTACCGGCCTTAATGGGCAGGGGGAGAGGGTTAATCTGGCGGCGCTTTGCTTCCCACAACAAGGCTTTCCACAACAAGCGGCTGCTGTTAGTGAACAGCCACGCGAACCGCACTTTGATCTGGTGGCCGACCTGGGCCGTGCCCCGCTCTTTGCGCTGGAGCGTCCGCCGGTGGGTTATCTGCATCTGGCTGATGACACAGACTTGGCTGAACGGCTCGCCGAGCTCTGTGCGCTGACCGGTATTTTCGACAAGCCGCGCTATTTTCGCCTCGACCCCGAGGCCTGCGCCTTTACCGCCCGCGGCGTGCCCGGTTGCAGCCGCTGCCTCGATGTCTGCCCGACCGATGCCCTCAAGCCCATCAATGGTCGAATCCAGATCGATCCCCATCTCTGTCAGGGCTTTGGTAGCTGCGCCTCTGCCTGTCCGACCGGGGCGATTGCCTATCACCAGCCCGATGCCAACACCAGCGGCGACTACCTGCTGCGCTTGCTCAAGCACTACCGGGAGGCGGGCGGCGAAGCGCCGCAGTTGCTGATCGCTGGTGAAAACGAGCGCGAATGGGTGGAAACCGAACTTGCTGCTCTGCCTGCCAACTGGCTGCCGGTCTGGGTGGAGGAGAGCGCCAGTTTAGGCATCGAGAGCTGGTTCGCCGCCCTCGCCTATGGCGCCAGTGCGGTGCGCATCGCGCTGGGCGACGATGCCCCCGAAAGCGTCCGTGCACTGGTTGAGCGGGAACTGGCGAGCGCCGCCGTGCTACTGGCGGGCGCTGGCCTTGCTACCGATCGCATTGCTCTGTTTGACGCAGATGCTGGTGAGCCTGTTTCCGGCCAGCCCACCGTTGCCCTGCTGGAGAAGCCGCTCAAGGGAGACAAACGGGAGAACCTGTTTGCCGCCTTCGATGCCCTCTGGCAGGCCAGCGAAGGGAACCGCGAGCCGCTGGCGGTGCCTCACGGCGCCCCATACGGCAGAGTGGAATTGAAAGAAGCTGACTGCACCCTCTGCATGGGCTGCGTGGCGGTCTGCCCGAGCCGCGCCCTGCATGCGGTTGGGCACACGCCAGGCCTTAACTTTATCGAGCAGGATTGCATCCAGTGCGGCATGTGCGAAAAGGCGTGCCCCGAGCAGGCCATTGTACTGGTGCCTCGCCTGCAACCTGTGCCCGAGGCGCGCCGCGCCGTGCAGAGCCTGAAAGCCGAAGAGGCGGCCTGCTGCATTCGCTGCGGCAAGCCGTTCGCACCCGCCTCTATGATCCGCCGCATCCAGCAAAAACTGGCCGGTCACTCCCACTTCCAGAACGAGGCCGCCCAGCGGCTGCTGATGTGCGAGGAGTGTCGGGTCAAGGATGTGTTTGCGGCGCTGGCGGCGGATCCCGTCTCCCAGCTCAAGGTGTGAGGGCCAGTGATGAGTGAACAACATAACGAAAAGGCTGGCGAACTGACCATGACAGAACTGGAACAGAGCAGCGCCGATCTCTACGCCCTGCTGGCGAGCCTCTGGCGCGCCGCTCCCCGTGGCGAACAGCTCGCCTGGCTGCAAGGGTTGCAGGCTATGCCGGGCCCCTTTGCCAGAGGGCTCGGGCTGGTGCAGCTGGCGGCTAGCAGCCACCACGAAAACGAGCTTGCCGAGGAGTATCAGGATCTCTTTATCGGGCTGGGGCGCGGGGAGATCGTGCCGTTTGCCTCCTGGTATCTCACTGGCTCCCTGATGGAGCTGCCGCTGGCGGTACTGCGCGCTGATCTGCAGTCCCTCGGTTTTGAGCGCCAGAGCGGAGTGTGCGAGCCGGAAGATCATCTGGCCGCCCTCTGTGAGGTGATGGCGGTACTGATTGGCGAGCAGCATCCGGAGCGCAACCGCTTCTATGAGCGCCACCTTGCCCCTTGGGTACTCGCCTGCTGCCGCGATCAGCAACAGGCGAAAGGGGGCAGCTTCTACCGGGCGGTCGGCGCCCTTGCCGAAGATTTCTTCAAGCTGGAAAACGAATTGCGCCTGCCGTTTGGCGCCTGCGTGGTGAGGGGCTGAACGCCCTTATCTGCGCATAACAAGAGCTGCGCATAACAAAACGAGCAGACGAGATATCCCATTGGACGCGAAGCTGGCGCGCAGGCGCCAGCAAGAACAACAACAGAGGTCACAAGAATGAGCGATGAACAGCTGAAAGACCCGTCTCGCCGCAATCTGATCAAGGGAGTTGGCGTGGTCGCTACCATAGGCGTGCTAGCCGGTGCCACCGGTCGGGTGGTGGGCAAAGAGGTGCTGACCCACGACACCGAGCCTGACAAGGGCTATCGGGAGACCCCCCATGTTCACGACTTTTATCGCACCCTGCGCGGCACCGACTGAGCCGGATCAGTGCCGAACATAGCGAAGGAGAACTCATGAAACTGACAAAACGTGCCGAGCAGCCCCAGGCGGGTGAGCAGGGCAATGAGGCCATTCGCGGCCAGGGACTGACCCGCCGTGCCTTTATGGTCAACTCGGGTCTGGTGGCCGGTGGCGCCGTGGCCGCCGGTTGGCTGGCGCCAGCCATGATGCAACGGGCCGAGGCCAAAACCGTTGCGGCCGAGGTGCCGGTCGAGGTGAAGCGCACCATCTGCTCCCACTGCTCGGTGGGCTGCGGCGTCTATGCCGAGGTGCAGAACGGCGTCTGGACCGGTCAGGAGCCGGCCTTTGATCACCCCTTCAACCTTGGCGGCCACTGCGCCAAGGGGGCTGCCCTGCGCGAGCACGGCCACGGTGAGCGTCGCCTCAAGTACCCGATGAAGCTGGTGGGCGGCAAGTGGCAGCGCATCAGCTGGGATCAGGCCATCGAAGAGGTGGGCAACGAAGTGCTGCGCCTTCGCAAGGAGTCCGGCCCCGACAGCGTCTACTGGCTTGGCTCCGCCAAGCACTCCAACGAGCAGGCCTACCTGTTTCGCAAGATGGCGTCGCTTTGGGGCACCAACAACGTGGATCACCAGGCGCGGATCTGCCACTCCACCACGGTTGCTGGCGTAGCCAATACCTGGGGCTACGGCGCCATGACCAACAGCCTGAACGACATGCACAACAGCAAGTCGATCATGTTTATCGGCTCCAACCCGGCGGAGGCCCACCCGGTCGCCATGCAGCACATCCTGCTGGCCAAAGAGCGCAACGGCTGCAAAATCCTGGTGGTCGACCCGCGCCGCACCCGCACCGCCGCCAAGGCGGACATGTACCTCTCCCTGCGCCCGGGTACCGACGTCGCCTTTATCTGGGGCATGCTCTGGCACATCTTCAAGAACGGCTGGGAAGACAAGGAGTTCATCCGCACCCGCGTCTACGGCATGGACGAGGTGCAAAAAGAGGTGGCGCGCTGGACTCCGGCCGAAGTGGAGCGGGTGACCGGCCTCAACGAGCAGCAGGTCTATGGCGCCGCCAAGCTGCTGGCCGACAACCGCCCCGGCTGCGTGGTCTGGTGCATGGGCGGTACCCAGCACACCACAGGCAACAACAATACCCGCGCCTACTGCATCCTCGAACTGGCCCTCGGCAACGTGGGCAAGAGCGGGGCGGGTACCAACATCTTCCGTGGTCACGACAACGTGCAGGGCGCCACTGACTTTGGCGTCACCTCCGACTCCCTGCCCGGTTACTACGGGCTGGAAGAGGGCTCCTGGAAGCACTGGGCCCGGGTGTGGGATGTCGATTACGAGTGGATCAAGGCCCGTTTCGACAACAAGGCCTACAACGGCAAGCTGCCGATGAACAACAACGGCATTCCGGTCTCCCGCTGGGTGGATGGGGTGCTGGAGAATGCTGATCTCATCGAGCAGGGTTCCAACATCCGCGCCATGTTCTACTGGGGCCATGCGGTCAACTCCCAGACCCGCGGCCCGGAAATGAAGAAGGCGATGCAAAAGCTCGACATGATGGTGATTGTCGACCCGTATCCCACAGTCGCTGCCGTCATGAACGATCGCACCGACGGCGTCTACCTGCTGCCGGCCACCACCCAGTTCGAGACCTATGGTTCCGTCACCGCCACCAACCGCTCCATGCAGTGGCGCGATAAGGTGATTGAACCTCTGTTCGAATCCAAGGTCGATCACGAGATCATGTATCTGCTAAGCAAGAAGCTCGGTTTTGCCGACCAGCTGTTCAAGCACATCAAGGTAGAGAGCAATCAGCCACTGCTGGAAGACATCACCCGCGAATACAACCGCGGCATGTGGAGCGTGGGCTACACCGGCCAGAGCCCGGAGCGGCTCAAGGCGCACCAGCAGAACTGGCACACCTTCCACAAGACCAACCTCAAGGCCGAAGGCGGCCCGGTCAGTGGCGAAGTGTACGGTCTGCCCTGGCCCTGCTGGGGCACCCCGGAGATGAAACATCCCGGCAGCCACATCCTCTACGACACCAGCATTCCGGTCTCGGAAGGGGGAGGCGGTTTCCGCGCCCGCTTCGGCATCGAGTATCAGGGCGTCTCGCTGCTCGCCGAAGACTCCTGGCCGAAGGGGAGCGAGGTGGAAGATGGCTATCCCGAGATCACTGCCGACTTGATGAAGCAGCTCGGCTGGTGGGATGAGCTGACCGAGGCCGAGAAGAAAGAGGCCGAGGGCAAGAACTGGAAGACTGACCTCTCCGGCGGTATCCAGCGGGTCGCCATCAAGCACGGCTTCGTGCCCTACGGTAACGCCAAGGCGCGCTGCGTGGTGTGGACTTTCCCGGATCAGGTGCCCAAGCACCGCGAGCCGCTCTACACCCCGCGCCGCGACTTGCTGGCTGACTACGCCACCTGGCCTGATTCGAAGAACCTGTGGCGCCTGCCGACCCAGTACGCCTCTGTGCAGGAGAAGGATGTCAGCAAGGAGTTCCCGATCATCCTCACCTCCGGCCGTCTGGTCGAATACGAGGGGGGCGGCGATGAGACCCGCTCCAACCCCTGGCTGGCTGAATTGCAGCAGGAGATGTTCGTCGAGATGAACCCGGCGGATGCCAACGACGTCGGTGTGCGCGATGGTCAGGATGTGTGGGTCGAGGGGCCGGAAGGGGGCAGGGTCAAGGTGAAGGCGCTGGTGACCCCGCGGGTCAAACCGGGGCTCGCCTTTATGCCGTTCCACTTCGGCGGCCACTTCGAGGGCAAGGATCTGCGATCCAAATATCCGGAAGGGTCAGACCCCTATGTGCTGGGGGAGTCGGTCAACATAGTCACCACCTATGGTTATGACCCGGTCACCCAGATGCAGGAGACCAAGGTCACCCTGTGCCGTTTTCGCAAAGTAGGAGCCTGATCCCATGGCCAGAATGAAATTCATGTGTGACACCAAGCGCTGCATCGAGTGCAACGGCTGTGTGACGGCGTGCAAGAACGAGAACGACGATGCCCTCGAGTGGGGCATCCAGCGCCGTCGGGTGGTGACCCTTAACGACGGCCTGCCGGGGGAGACCTCCATCTCGGTCGCCTGCATGCACTGCACCGACGCCCCCTGCATGGCGGTCTGCCCCGCCGACTGCTTCTATCACACCGACGACGGCATAGTGCTGCACAACAAGGATCTCTGCATCGGTTGCGGCTACTGCCTGTTTGCCTGCCCGTTCGGGGCGCCCCAGTTCCCGAAGACCGCCGCCTTTGGCGATCGGGGCAAGATGGACAAGTGCACCTTCTGCGCCGGTGGCCCGGAAGAGGATCACAGCGAAGCGGAGCGCCAGAAGTACGGTGCCAACCGCATCGCCGAGGGCAAGCTGCCCATGTGTGCCGAGCTCTGCTCCACCAAGGCGCTGCTGGCTGGGGATGCGCAGGTGATCTCCGATATCTTCCGCGAGCGGGTTGCCTATCGCGGTGCCAAGGATGCGGCTTGGGGTAATGGCGATGAGCTGTTCCACGATGCCAGCAAGCTGAACAAGCAGGGAGGGGCGGCATGAAAACCTGGCTAATGGCCCTGTTTGCTGCCCTGCTGCTGGTGAGTACCGCAAGTTTCGCCGATGCCGAGAAAGAGGCGGTCGGCTTTGCCGGCGCCGATTATTGGCGGGCGGTGAAGGATGGGCAGGAGGGGGTGACCACCTCCCGCTCGCCGGAGCACGGGGTGCTGATCTCGGTGCCGGGCCAGCTCTGGTTCGAGGTGAAGACCAAGTGGGTGTCGCCGCTCGGTGCCATCGCCATTTTCGGGTCGCTCGCCATGTGTGGCCTGATGTATCTGGTGGTGGGGCAGACCAAGCTCTCCAAGCCGCGCACCGGGCGCAAGCTCAAGCGCTGGAGCAGGCTGGATCGGGCGCTGCACTGGACCACGGCAGCCATGTTCCTGACCCTGTCCGGGTCGGGGCTGGCCATCATCTACGGCAAGTACTTCATCAAGCCGGTGGTGAGCCTCGGGGTGTGGGAGAACTGGATCTGGTTTGCCAAGGTGTTCCACAACTATGTGGGGCCGCTCTTCTTCCTCTGCCTGATGGGGGTGCTCATCAAGTGGTTCCGCCACAACATCGTCAACATGGTGGATGTGCAGTGGTTCATGAAGTTTGGTGGCATGCTCGGCAAGCACAAGGGGAGTCACCCCTCGGCGGGCTTCTCCAACGGCGGCGAGAAGGCGATCTTCTGGCTGCTCATCTGGTTTGGCGGCATTGTGGTGGCGACCGGGTTGTTCCTCGACTTCCCCATCTTCGGCCAGCTGCGCCGTCAGATGGAGTGGGCCAGCTTCATCCATATCGTAGGCGCCTTGATCCTTATCTGCGGCTTTATCTTCCATATCTACATGGGTCTGTTCCAGCTGGAAGGGGCGCTGGAGGGGATGGTGACCGGCGAGGTGGACGAGACCTGGGCCAAGGAGCACCACGACCTCTGGTATGAAGAGGTGAAGCACACCCTTGATGAGCCCAAGGCGGGCAAATCAAGCTGATGGTCGACAAAGAGTAAAGAGAAGGGGCGCTGCGGCGCCCCTTTTGATGGCGGGTCGATCGTGATGGCAAATTGATTGAACGATGCCGTAAACGGCGATGGTTTTTTGGGCCACCTTGAGCAACAGTAACAGGGGTTCCATTCACACAAGGGATGATAAATGATGAGAAAAGCATGGCTGGCAGCGGTATGTGCATCTGCGCTCTTCGGTGGTATTGCGGGCGTGGCGCAGGCGGCTGACGGGATCAAGACCCAGCAGGTGCAGTTCAAGAAGGGGGAGTCAGGGGCGACTATCAACGGCACCATTCAAGGTAGCCAGACCCTCGATTACAAGCTGACGGCCAACAAGGGCCAGAGCATGGTGGTGATCCTGACCGGCAAGCCCTACTTCAATATTTTGCCGCCGGGCAGCAAGGGGGAGGCGATGTTTATCGGCTCTACGGAAGGGAACAACTTTGAGGCGACCCTGCCCGCCAAGGGCACTTATACCATTCGGGTCTACCAGATGGGGGCGGCCGAGAGCAGCAAGGCCAAGACGCCGTTCAAGCTGGAGGTGGGCATCAGCGGCTAATGCCAGCAGCTGACAAGCATCACAGAGGTGGCGGCCACAAAGGGCCGCCACCTCTGTTTTATCCCCTCTGTTTTTGCCTCGCCAAGGTTAATAGTCCCCCCGGGCCAGCCGTTCGAAGTAGCGCTGATAACGTCCGCTGGCGATGGCCTGCTGCAACTGCTGATTGAACTGATCCCGCAGTTTGGCTGAACCCGGCATTTTGCGCGGGAACATCACGAAGCTGTCGTTGCGCAGAAAAGGGGTCTGACTGTGGGTGATGAGTGCCGCGCTGGCGGGGTCGAGCTGGCTCTGCAACTCGGCCAGACCGACTCGCAGCTCTTGTGGATAGAGGTCGATCCGTCCGCGCAGCAGCTTGCCGAAATTCTGTTTCACGTCGGTGACTTTCTGTTGGGTTACCCTGCCATCGGCCACCATCTTGTCCAGCTCGGGCCCGTAGCTGTAGGCGATATCGCCCCCCAACCGCATGCCGATGATCTGCTCAAGGCGCTCGGCTTGCAGCTGCCGTGATTTGAGGGAGAAGAAGACAAACTGCTCCTGCAGCACCGCTTCACTGAACAGAAAATCCTGCTCCCGCTCCGGTTTGTGCATCCAGACGGCGGTGGCGTCGTAGAGCTGGCTGTTGGCCGCCAGCGAATAGACCCGACCCCAGGGAGCGAAGTGGAACTTCACCTCATAGCCCGCCTCCTTGAACAGATCGCTGATGAGGTGGGCCACTGGCCCGTGCTGTTTTGACTGCTCGGAGACGAAAGGGGGCCATTCACCCACGATGATGTTGAGTACCCGGCCCGGTGCGGCGAGAGCCGACTGGCAGGTCAGAAACAACCACAGAGCAAGCAGCGGGATCAGGCGCATGGCTGAAAGAAGGGGACGCAGGCTGGCAGAGGCGAGGGCATCAGATCACTCCCGGCTGTGATGCGGTGAAAGGGGCTGGGTTGCCCGCAATGCTAACATGAGTCTCATTCCTTGCCGTGGATATTTGTCTCGCCGGGGTCGCCGGGCGCCTATTTTGGCCGCAGGGTATGCCCAAGCTCACAAAACCGATCGAGTAAACGTCATATGATTGATTTCATTATGAGTCTTGCTCTCCTGCCGAACGGCAATTTCACGTAAATCAAAGAGAATGACTATGGCTACCGGACAATATCTGCTGTGGAAAGATGCACAGGGACAGGATTTTCGCCCCGTTGCACTGACCGGCACTGATCTGCTTAACAATCGATACCTCAACAAGGGCACGGCCTTCACCGAACAGGAGCGGGCCGATTTTGATCTCGATGGTTTGTTGCCGCCTCAGGTGCAAACTTTTGAAGCCCAGCTCGAGCGAGTGTATGAGGGGTTCAAGAGCGCTTGCAGCGATATCGAGAAGTACCAGAACCTGCGTGCCCTGCAGGATCGCAATGAGACTCTCTTCTATGCCCTGTTGTCACGCCATGTGGAGGAGATGACTCCCTATATCTATACCCCGACCGTGGGCAAGGCGTGCCAGGAGTTCAGCCACCGCTTCCAGAAGCCGCGCGGCCTCTACATTACCCCGGACAACGTGGATGACATGGGCAGTCAGGCCCGTCACTTCGATGCCAAATCGATCCGCATCATAGTCGTCACCGACAGCCAGGGCATTCTGGGGATCGGCGACCAGGGTGTTGGCGGCATGGGCATCCCCATCGGCAAGCTGGCGCTCTATACCCTGGGTGCCGGTATTCACCCCGCCTGCTGCATGCCCATCGCGCTGGATGTGGGCACCGACAACCAGAAACTGCTCGATGACCCCATGTATCTGGGCCGCCCCCACAAGCGTATTCGCGGCAAGGAGTATGAAGAGTTCATCGACAAGTTCGTGCAGGGGGTCAAGCGCCACTTCCCCAACGCCGTGCTGCAGTGGGAAGACTTCAGCAAATCCAATGCTTTCAACAATCTGGCCCGCTACCAGCAGGCACTGCCGTCATTCAACGATGATATTCAGGGCACCGGTGCCGTGGTGCTGGCCGGTATCATCGGCGCGGTCAAGGTCAAGGGGGAGACCCTGGGCCAGCAGAACTATCTGGTCTATGGTGCCGGCGCTGGCGGGGTTGGCGTCGCGGATCAGATCTGCGCGGGGATGATCCGCGAGGGGATGGATCCGCAGGCGGCCCGCGATCGCATCTACATTCTGGATACCCAGGGGCTGGTGTGCGACAACCGGGACGGACTCGACGAGTACAAGCGTCGCTACGCCAAACCGGGTTTGCTGCTGGCGGGTTGGGAGACCGAGGTGCCCGGCAAGGCCAATCTGGCCGATGTGCTGCGTCATGTGCCCATTACCGTGTTGCTGGGTACCAGCGGCTCGGGCGGGGCCTTCCAGGAAGAGCATATCCAGCTGATGCTGCAGCATTGCGAGCGCCCCATGGTGTTCCCGCTCTCCAACCCGACCGCCAACTGTGAAGCGCTGCCGGAAGATATCTACCGCTGGAGCAAGGGCAAAGCCATTGTCGCGACTGGCAGCCCGTTCAAGGATGTGAGCTACGAGGGGCAGGAGTTTCGGGTCGGGCAGGGCAACAACGTCTTTATCTTCCCCGGTGTAGGTCTGGCGGCCATCGTCAGCCAGCTCCGCGAGATCACGCCCGATGTATTCACTACCACCGCCTTTGCGCTGGCCGAGTGCGTGAGTGAGGTTGACCTGGCGAAAGGGGCCGTTTATCCCCGCATTCGCGAGCTGCGCAGCATCTCGGTGCATGTGGCCACCGCCGTGCTCAAGGATATCGTGCGCCGGGATCCCTCCCACCCGCTGATCGGTCAGGATCTGCAGCAGCATATCCTCAACCATATGTGGGAGCCGGTTTACCTGCCCTATCGTCGGGTATAACCGCATATTCACCACCCGGATAACGGGTCGGAAAAGATGACAAGGGGGTAGCGCTGCTACCCCCTTTCGTTTATCCCGTGGCATTCACTAAGTTCGCAATGGCCGCCAGCGCCCTTGCTGATTGCGACAGGCGGTATCCTGCCACTGCTGGCTCGCCTTGCCGATATAGAGTTGCTCGCGATAGTCGCGACACCACTCCCCGCTGGTATGGCGGAAGGTGCGCAGCGGGGTGACGCTACCCGAGTGACGGTTAGCTGGATTGAACCAGGTGAGGCTTTGGCCTTTGGTACGGGTTTCCAGCGCCTTGGCGAGAGCCTGATTGGCCAGTTGAACATCTGCCTTATCCATTTGATGGTAAAGCGGCGGAGTGTCGACCGTGGCGCAGCCAGCGAGGCCGAGCAGGAGGAGTGTTAGCAGATAACGCATCATGGTTGCCCCTGTTGGCGAAAGCCGTTGTTGAGCAGCGCCCGCTCCTGCTCATCGGTAAGTACTTGCTGGCGATCATCGACCGTGCCATCACCTCTTAGTTTGTTGCCGTTGGCATCGACAGCATCCACGCCGTTGTCATCGACGGTGCCATCACCCCTGAGCTTGTTGCCGTTGGCATCGACAGCATCCACGCCGTTGTCATCGACCGTACCGTCACCTCTGAGCTTGTTGCCGTTGGCATCGACGGCATCCACGCCGTTGTCATCGATGGTTCCATCGCCTCTGAGCTTGTTGCTGTTGGCATCGACGGCATCCACGCCGTTGTCATCGATGGTGCCGTCACCTCTGAGCTTGTTGCCATTGGCATAGACGGTATCTACACCGTTGTCATCAACGCCATTGCCAAATCCGCGGCCACCCCCATGGCGTTCTCCCCCTGCATGTTTTTCTCCACCAGCATGCCGTTCACCTCCACCATGCTGCTCTCCGCCGGCATGCTCGCCTTGGCCGCCACTGTCATCGCTGCCCCCATCGCTGTCGCTGCCACCGCCGCTGTCGCTGCCTCCTCCGCTGTTGCTGCCTCCGCCGCTGTCGCTGCCACCGCCGCTGTCGCTGCCTCCTCCGCTGTTGCTGCCTCCGCCGCTGTCGCTGCCACCGCCGCTGTCGCTGCCACCGCCGCTGTTGCTGCCTCCACCACTGCTGCCCCCACTGCCACCATCGCCATCTTTGTTGTGAACGATCAGCTCATTGGCGATGTAGCTGTGGCTGCCATCGAGCAGCAGATTGAAGAGTGCGGTAGTGGGAGATGCCTCGATCCAGCAGAGTGACTCAACCAGCAGTAATTCCGGCTGGGGTTGCAGGGCCAGATTGCCCGTCGCCATGGCAGGTGCCGGGCGACACATTATCTGCATGCCGGTAAATAGCGGCAGCACCGCCAGTTGCGGGTTTTCGGTTCGGGTCATGGCCGGTGAGATGGCTGCCCAGCCCCGCGTGGTCAGCAGAGGGTGTTCTGCGGTAAAGAACGGGGGCAGATCATTGATCCCGTAGAGTCTGCGCTTGCCCAGTATGACCCGTTCGATCGCCAGGATCCGGTTACTGCCGCCGTGTTGATCCAGCACTCGTTCACCGACCCGGAGCGTCTCTATGGGTCGGGTGGAGCCATCGGCCATCGTGATGCGAGTGCCGGCGATAAAGCAGGACTTGGCATAGGCCTGATTCATTTGCCACTCATTGTGGGCGAAATCATAACTGAACGGGTTCGCAAACAGGGCGAGAGCGATGGCCGAGCCGATTAGCAATCTGCGCTGGCTGGCCTTGAATGGGGGCTGTGACATGGGGACTCCTTGTCCATCTTGATTCACAGGATCCATTATAGAGCGCCCCTTGGTGGCGGCATTTTTTGACCATGAGCACAATAAACATGATGGAAAAACGATTGGCGTTCGTCACAATAATGCGTAAAATCGCATACTCGATGCTTGTAGCAACGAATCCCGCCTAAAAAGCCAGTTTCATGCCCTTCCCAAGCAGTAAAAGGTAACAAGTGACGCATTTGCGTTCATTTTGTGCCTTGAAAAAGTCTTGTGATAACTGAAAAGTGATAAATATCCACATCAGTTATCAAAAAATTAAGGACATCCATGTTTTCCTTAGTCAAGCAAAGTGTCGCCGGGCTGCAAATCCTGTTTGTCGCCTTCGGTGCCATGGTTCTGGTGCCCCTGCTCACCGGATTGAACCCCTCCATGGCCCTGCTTGGCGCTGGTGTGGGCACCCTGTTGTTCCAGCTCTGCACCCGCCGCCAGGTCCCGATTTTCCTCGGTTCCAGCTTTGCCTTCATCGCTCCCATCATCTACGCCACCCAGACCTGGGGATTGCCATCCACCATGTTTGGCCTGTTTGCCGCCGGTTTCATGTATTTCATTCTGGCTGCGCTGATCCGGGCAAAAGGGATGGGGTTTGTGCACAAATTGCTACCCCCGGTGGTGATTGGCCCGGTGATCATGGTCATCGGTCTTTCTGTGGCGCAGGTTGCCTGCAACATGGCGATGGGCCGTGCCGGTAGTGAGCAGGTGGTACCTGCGGGGACTGCGCTGACGCTGGCCGGTATCTCGCTGGCGGTCACCCTGATTGCAGCTGTGTTCTGCAAGGGGTGGATCAAGCTGATCCCCATCCTGTGCGGCGTGATTGCCGGTTATGTCTCGGCGGTATTCATGGGCCAGGTGAGTTTCGATGGCATGGTGAACGCCCCCTGGCTGGCGCTGCCCCACTTCGAAACCCCGGAGATCAACTGGGCTGCTGCGTTGTTCATGTTGCCGGTAGCCATCGCCCCCTGTATCGAGCATATCGGTGGCGTGTTGGCGATCGGTGGCGTGACTGGCAAGGATTACACCAAGGATCCGGGTTTGCACCGTACGCTGGCCGGTGACGGCATCGGCGTCTGTTTCGCCGGTTTCATCGGTGGCCCCCCTGTGACCACCTACGCCGAAGTGACCGGTGCCGTGATGATCACTCGCAACTTCAATCCGGTCACCATGACCTGGGCTGCGGTGTTTGCCATCATTCTGGCCTTCTTCGGCAAGTTCAATGCGCTGCTTACCTCCATCCCGATGCCGGTGATGGGCGGTATCATGCTGCTGCTGTTCGGATCCATCGCTGCCATCGGTCTCAAGACGCTGGTGGAATCCAAGGTGGATCTGGGACTGTCACGCAATATCGCCATCGTCGCTGTGACTCTGACGGTTGGTGTCGGTGCGCTGGAGATGAAGATTGGCGACTTCGCGCTGGCCGGCGTTGGCCTGGCCTCTGTTGCCGCCATCCTGCTC
Organism: Aeromonas sp. 97A; assembly: GCF_051919185.1. NCBI lineage: Bacteria > Pseudomonadati > Pseudomonadota > Gammaproteobacteria > Aeromonadales > Aeromonadaceae > Aeromonas > Aeromonas sp. 97A. The sequence goes on from NZ_JBQBFF010000001.1 coordinate 198,736, forward strand.
AACCTGATCCTGCCTGCGCACTCCGAAGAAGGTGTGATGGACGCGGCCAAGGACTGAGTTTCACCAGACGTTGATTGTTGATTTGGAGAAGGCCACCTCGCGGTGGCCTTCTCATTTTCGGGTATCTAGCGCCACTTTTTGGCTCGACGGAGCTCATCTGGAATCTAATTTGGAAGCAGATGAGGGGGTTAGCATTCTCATTTGACGTATCTCTTTTCGTGACCTTAGCTAAAGGACAGGTTTGGCTCTGAGGTCTCCTCGAGCAGTATGGGAAAATGGATGTTGGCGTTTTATATCATTTCTCTCCCAGACCCCTGTCATAAAACGATGCGCTTCTTCTTGGCCACGGCGCTGTTGTATGGCAGAGGCTTATCCGCCCCACTCCGCACTCCCCTTATGCTGCCCTGGCATGTTTCCTCCTCGATTTGTTGTGAGCCTCCCTCGCCGGTTGCGTTTCGTTGCGCACAGGCAAAATCCGGATCTGTTTGCTGCTGCACATGGGTGGGCGGCGAGCCGTGAAAGCCGGCATGACCCCAGCGGGTCAGACGTGCACCGCCATCGGTAACGGCGGATGTTCAGGGATGAATGGCAAGCAAAGCGAGGTTGCAATGAACTATCAACTGCTGTGGAAAAGTGCAATTTTTTCAGTCTCTTCCATGATGGCAATAAGCGCTGTTCAGGCTGCGCCACTGAATGTGATGACCGAGGATTACCCGCCATTCAACATGCAGGGAGAGGGGGGCAAGATTGTCGGGCTGTCGACCGAGGTGGTCGAAGAGCTGTTCAAGCGTGCTGGAGTCGAATACAAGCTGACCCTGATGCCCTGGAAACGGGCGTACGAAGATACCCTCGGTACTCCCAATACCGCCCTCTACTCCACGACCCGCACTCCGGAGCGGGAAGCACTGTTCAAGTGGGTCGGGCCGCTGGTCAATAACAACTGGGTGTTTTTCTCCAGCTCGACCGCCAATATCACGGTCAAGTCGCTGGAAGATGCCAAGCAGTATTCGGTGGGTGGCTATAACGGCGATGCGGCCGCCGAGTATCTCAAGGCCCAGGGATTTGCCAAGTTGCAGCTGGCGGCCAACGACACCGCCAACGTGAAGAAACTGGAGGCGGGCCGCATCGATCTTTGGGCAACCGGCCAGTATCTGGCGCCCTATCTGGCCAGCAAGGAGAAGGTGGCCTCACCCAAGCCGGTCTTCGTGTTCAAGGAAACCCAGATGAGCTTGGCGTTTAACAAGGACACGCCCGATGAGCTCATCACCAAGCTTAACGAGATCCTCGCTGCCATGAAGGCGGATGGCACCATCGACAAGATCAATGCCAAGTACCAGTAACAGTACCAATAGCAAGTGCCGCTCAATGGCACTGCGCCGGCTGCCGTAAAACCGGGAGGAAACCATGGATTGGAAAAGTCTGACGTTCAGGATTGCCGTGTTGACCTCCCTGTCGGTGAGTCTGCTGCTGGTGTTGTTTGGCGCTTACAACTACAACGCCGTCAGGGCGGAGAGCTACAGCAAACAGAGTGCGCTGGTCGAGCAGGCCATCGGCCGGCTGCAGCTCTCCCTGCCCGGCCCGCTGTGGAATTATGAATCTGCCTTCATCGAGGCATCACTCAAGTCCGAGCTGGCGGCCGATATCCTGAGTGCTTTGCTGGTGGTCAACAAGGACAAGCTGGTGGCCGGGTTTGCCCGTGACACGGCGGGGAGCATTGCCCCCGTGACAGCCATGCCTGCCGATACCGCTGCCTATGGGGGATATGATCTGGTCTATGACGACAGTGGCCAGAAAAACACCGTGGCCCGATTGCTGGTGCAAACCAGTGATGCCGCCATTCAGGCCCAACTGCGCCAGCAGTTGATCACCACCGTCTGGCAGATCCTGGTGCTCGATCTCTGCATCATCGCACTGCTGATGGTGCTGATTCATCGCAATGTGCTCAGGCCGCTCCATCAGATGAATCAGGCGGTGTTTGATCTGGCCAAAGGAGAGGGGGATCTGACCCGGCGTCTGAAGATCAGCCGTCAGGATGAGATGGGCGCGCTGGCCACCAACATCAACCACTTTATTGCCAAGTTGCAGGAGATGGTGGCGGAGATCAACGAGCTCTCTGCCGGTGTGTTGCAAACCGCCGAGCTCTGTGACTCCCTCTCGGCAGATACCCGGGTAGGCAGTGACGCCCAGCAATCCGAGCTGGATCAGGTCGCTACTGCCATTACCGAAATGAGTCAGGCAGTGCAGGAAGTGGCTGGTAACGCGGTGAAAACCTCTGGCGCTACCGATGAGGCCAACCTCTATGTGGAGCAGGGTTACAATCTGGCGGGCCATGCCAATGAGGCCATCCATCAACTGGTGGGGGAGGTGGAGCGAGTCGCCACCCTGATGCGCACCCTTTCGACCGAGAGCAGCAGCATTGGCACCATCATCGAGGTGATCAACGGCATTGCCGAGCAGACCAATTTGCTTGCCCTCAACGCGGCCATTGAGGCGGCGCGGGCGGGTGATCAGGGGCGCGGTTTTGCGGTGGTGGCGGATGAGGTGCGCACCTTGTCGGGCCGTACTCGCCAGTCGACGGAGGAGATCAGCGCCAGTATCAAGCGGTTGCAGCAAGCGACCCAAAATGTCGGTGCCGGCATGCAACAGAGTCAGGAGAAGGCATCCCGCGCCGGCATCGAGGCGGCAGATGTGCAGATATCGGTGGAGAAAATTAAAAATCAGGTCAGCCTGATCCGCGAGATGAACATGTATATCGCCCAGGCATCGGAAGAACAACACTCGGTGGCAGAGGCGGTCAGCCATAGCGTCAACCGGATTGCGACGCTCAACAGCGAGAGTGCGGCCAGAGTGGCACAGGTTGCGGAAGCCAGCAGCGATCTGCGGCAGTTGTCGGCCCAACTCGACACCCTGCTCAAGCAGTTTCGGGTCTAGTCAGTTCACTTCGCCCCGTTGGATCATCCTGCGGGGCAGGCCGGTTCCCATTAATTTGAGGCGTGGCGAGATGTCGTGAGGGGCAAGGGGCCTTGTCCAGCAGCGCTTTTCGTCATACCCATGTCACTGTTCAGCTGAGATTGGCGTGACCGTGATAGGCGAAACTCGCAACATCATGCTCTGCCCGATATACTGTCCGACAGCGCTGGACGCATATTTTCATTTTCCCCGCTCATGCCTGCCTGCATCTATTGTGCCGCTGATCCCGACCCTTTAGAATTTCGTTTAATTACAGCGAGTCCTGAGCCGCCATCTGGCTTTATCAGGTGTGGAATCCCATCTTCTTCATGATGAATGCAAATAACAGGTGGTTGGTATGACGGGGGTTGCGCCAGGCAATAACATATCAGCCTATCACTTCGGTGATTATGTCTTTGATGTCAAAAGGCGAGAGCTGATCTTCTGTGCCGACAAGGACAACTTGCAAAGCGCCCGGGTGGTGCGTTTGTCATCCGCAGAGAGCCTCATTTTCAGCTATCTGCTCGATCACCATGACGAGGTGTGCGACAAGGATCTGTTGCTCGATATCGGCTGGTTGGGTCGCCCCATCAGCCCCAATTCCCTGAACGTGGCCATCGCCAATATTCGTCGCCACTTCACCTCATCCCCCCAGACGCTGGATATCAGAAGTACCCCGAAAAAAGGGTACTCCCTGCATCTTAACTGCAAGATGAAGAGCTATTACGGCAAGGCACTGCCAACAGAGAGTGAGCCCTTGCCCGAGCCGATGAGCGAGCCCACGCCTGCAGCGGCTGCGCAGCCACCGTCGACATCACCAAGCTCCGACCACGAGGTCATCAAAGAGCCTGCTGCTCCCCGTTCTTTTGGTGAGCGCGCCAAACTTGCCTTTCTCAGCGGTATCGGGCGGCCAATGCTGGCAAGGGGCCTGATATACGTCAATCTGCTACTGGCTGTGCTGGTGGCGTTTGTCGCCAGCTATCTCCATTTCGAGTGGCTCCATGTGCACTGCACCGACTCGCCGACCGGCGTTGTTTGCCAGATGGAGGCACGGAGCGATGTGCCACCAGTCAAACCGGCATCGCTGGTGCTGGTCTCCGGCCACCAGGTTCGCGTGCTTTCCTATAAAGAGCTCGAAAAAACGCTGTAAGGGATCTCTGATGAAACGAACGCTGAAAAATACCTTGCTGCTGTTGCCACTGCTTGTCGTGCTGCTGTTTGTGGTCGGGATGTTTATCAACAGTCTGGGCTGCCATTACGACCTGAAAATGTCGGCCAATGGAGTCAACTATCACGGGGTGTGCCGCTGGGGCAAAATCACCGTGATCGAAGAGGAGGAGGCGACCAGGGAGAAGTGGCGAGTGACCGGTTTTCAACTGACCTTCTTCAACCAGCTTGTTTACCTCATCGACAGTCGTACCCAACTGCACGAATCGGGTAACGATGACTCCTATCTCAATGAGTACAACCTGATCCAGTCGCAATATGCGCTGGTCAACTATGCCTGGGTGCCGCTGACTGAAAACAAGGTGGCGATCTTCCAGCGCGATCCGGTGCATGAGGTCGTGATTGCCCAGCGAGATGGCTGGTTCGATCTCTACCGCTGGTTCTTCCCCCCGGCACCGCTGGTGCCTGTTCAACCACAAAGCGCAGGTGCCGGGCGTCCCGCTAGTTTCTAAGCAATTTGCACCAGGGGCCGGTGACCTCGCAGTGGCCTGTCTCATCACTGTTTTGCCAGCCCAGCCGATGGTAGAAGGCTACTGCCGCCGTGTTGCGGGTCGCAACCTTGAGCGAGCCGTGCGGCGAATCAGCGAGGCCCCGCTCCAGCAGGGCGCGCCCGATCCCCTGGCCGTGCCAGTCGCTTGACACATAGAGGTGATGGACGAAGTGATCGGGCTGCCAGATGGCGATAAAGCCGCAGATATTGCCCCCCTGCTCGGCTACCCACACCTGTTCACCTTTGGTCTGTTCCTCGAAATCCTCGAGTTGGAAACGGGCGGGATCGACCCAGTGAAAGGTGTGGCGGCGGCTTTTCAAAAACAGCCGAGCCAGTTGTGGAATGTCGTGTTCTTCCATGAGCCGGATCATGATGCCCTCCCGGATCAAGCCAATGTTCATTGAGGCAGCTGCACAGCGGCAGGTTAATCGATGCAAATGACAAGGGTGTGATTAAGCACTGTCCATTGTATTTGCCATGGGGCTATACTGCCGGAGTCCCTTGTATGGATGGCTTGAGGATCGCTGATTTATGGACAATAAACTGATTGAAGGCAACATTTTTGTTCCGGCGCACATAGACGATGTCTGGCACGCCTGGACTACCGAAAGCGGTCTGCGCAGTTTTCTGGCTCCCGAATGTTTGATGGTGGCCGAACCGAATGGTCCTTTCGAGATCTACTTCAGGCCTGATGCCCCGCTGGGTGAACGTGGCAGCGAAGGGTGCCGGGTCATGGCCGTCATGCCCTATGACCTGCTCAGTTTCAGCTGGAATTTCCCGCCCAGCCTACCCCATATCCGCCAGCAAAAGACCCAGGTTTGCCTGCGATTTGTGCCGGAAGGGCAGGGCACTCGCCTCTACTTCCTCCAGAGCGGTTGGGCCAATGATCCGGATTGGGATCAGGGTTATGCCTATTTTCGGGAAGAGTGGCTGGAGACCAGCCTGCCACGGTTGCAGTACCGTTTTACCCACGGTCCCATCGACTGGAACAATCCGCCAGACAAGGCGCAGTTGAAGGCGCTGGCCCAGTAATCCCGGATATCAGACGTAAAAAAAACCGGCCAAAAGGCCGGTTGAAACAGTTCAGGCTTGTCAGGTGACAAACGTATCCAGCGGATGAGAGTCGCTTTCCACTCCTTGTGAAGCACAACCCTCTTGGTTACGTGCGGCCACTTTATGCCATTCACACTGAATCAAGGCTGAACCATGGATGATCCCGCATCGCACCCCTCTTCAATCAGATAGTGATCCCCATCGACTGGCGCAAGTACGCGCCTGCACCGAGCAGCCCCGGCCCTTCATGGGTGATCAGGAACACGGGGATCTCCTTGAGGTAGGACTTGAAGCGTCCCTTGTCTTCAAAGGCAACCCGGAAACCGGAACCGGTAAAGAACTCCTGGAAGCGCGGCACTATACCACCTGCGATATAGACGCCGCCAAAGGTGCCCATATTGAGGGCCAGATTGCCGGCAAAGCGGCCCATCAGCACGCAGAACAGGCTCAGGGTGCGGCGGCAATCGAGGCACTCTCCGGCCAGTGCGCGCTCGGTAATGTCTTTGGGGGCAAACGGCTCTGGCTCACGGCCATCGGATTTCACCAGCCCGCGATAGAGATTGACCAGACCCGGGCCGGAGAGGAAACGCTCTGCCGAGACATGGCCCAATTCGCCTCGCATCACCTGCAGCACCGCATCTTCCTCTTCGCTGTTGGCAGCAAAATCCACATGACCACCTTCACCCGGCAGGCTCAGCCACTGCTCACCCGCCTTGACCAGATGGGCGACCCCAAGGCCGGTGCCCGCACCATAGATAGCGATGGGCTTGCCCGCTACCGGCGCGGCGCCGCCAAGCTGGATGCGATCCGATTCAGCCAATACCGGCACCGCCATCGAGACCGCAGTAAAGTCGTTGATCACTTGCAGGCGTGCCAGCCCGAGATTGCTCTGCATCTCGCTGATGGAGAACTCCCAGCTGTGGTTGGTCATGGCAACCCAGTCACCGTTGATGGGGCAGGCGATGGCGATGCAGGCTTCAGCCACCTGTACCTTGTGTTCTTCCAGATAGAGGCGTACCACGGCTTCAAGGCTGGGATGGGCCAGACCTGAGTAGGTCTTTGCCTGAGAGATAGTACCGGTGGCCAGCTCACACAGGGCCAGACGCGCATTGGTGCCGCCGACATCGCCGACCAGCGCATGGGTATGCTGCATAACAACTCCTTCGTTACAGGATGGGGACGACTCTGGTGTCCCGAGATTATTGTTGGATTATGCGGCCCATTCTATCCGAGCTCAGGCTTGCTCACCTGCCGGATCGATACAAACGTGCGCCTGCTCACAGTGTTGTTGCTTTGCAACATTTGTAAGCGCTTTCATGGCTAGGTGACGTTTTGTAACGAAAAGTACGAAATAATTAGAGATGAGTCATACTTTGTATGGCAGGCGTTAGTTGCGATAACCGCTTGTCTTGTATAGTCCTTAGCTTGAATGGAAACTTGCTTAGCCGTAGATTGAGTGCAAAGACACTGAAGCTAAATTACAAAAACGCCTGGTGGTGATGATGAATACCCTTGATAAAATTACGAACAACTTGGAAAGTTTCAGTAAATCAGAACGCAAGGTTGCCGAGGTGATCCTGGCGTCTCCCCAGACCGCCATCCATTCCAGCATCGCTGCTCTGGCCAAGATGGCCGATGTCAGTGAACCGACCGTCAACCGCTTTTGCCGCCGTCTCGATACCAAGGGCTTTCCTGATTTCAAACTCCATCTGGCCCAGAGCCTGGCCAATGGCACCCCTTACGTAAATCGTCATGTGGAAGCGGAAGATGGGCCTGATACCTACACCGCCAAGATCTTCGAATCCACCATGGCTTGTCTGGATGCCGCCAAAAACAGCCTGGATATCTCTGCCATCAACCGCTGCGTCGATATCCTGACCCAGTCCAAGAAGATCAGCTTCTTTGGCCTTGGCGCCTCCTCCGCCGTTGCCCGCGATGCCCAGAACAAATTCTTTCGCTTCAACATTCCGGTAGTGAGCTTTGACGATATCGTCATGATGCGCATGAGCTGCATCAACAGCAGCGAAGGGGATGTAGTGGTGCTGATCTCCCACACCGGTCGCACCAAGGCTCTGGTCGAAATCGCCGCGCTGGCTCGCGAGAACGACGCCACCGTGATCGGTATGACCGCCAAGGACTCCCCGCTGGCCCGCGAGTGCAATCTGGTGCTCTCCATGGATGTGCCGGAAGATACCGATGTCTATATGCCGATGGCATCCCGCATCGCCCAGCTGGCGCTGGTGGATGTGCTGGCGACCGGTTTTACCCTGCGCCGGGGGATGAAATTTCGCGAAAATCTGAAGAAAGTGAAAGAGGGATTGCGCGAATCCCGCTTCGAAACCCCGCACTCTTCCTGAACCGTCGGGGGCTCCGGCCCCCGACTGTCTATGCCACCCGCCTTGGTGTAGTATTGTAATTTAATAACAAAAACCACCCAGATGGTTTGTAAACGGGTGCATCGAGCCATGGGCTTGATGGGGCAGAATCTCAAGTCATATCAACTTCATATTGGAGTCTTTCATGCCTAGACGTACAAAGATTGTAACCACACTCGGTCCGGCTACCGACCGCGAAGGGATCCTCGAAGGGATCATCCGCGCCGGGGCCGACATGGTGCGGATGAACTTCTCTCACGGCACTGCTGAAGACCATATCCTGCGCGCCAATCAGGTGCGTGACATTGCTGCCAAGCTCGGTCGTCACGTCGCCATCATGGGTGATCTGCAAGGCCCGAAAATCCGTGTTTCCACTTTCAAGGATGGCAAAATCTATCTGGCCATCGGTGACAAGTTCATTCTCGATGCGGCCCTCGGCAAGGGTGAAGGTTGTCAGGAGCAGGTCGGTATCGACTACAAGAGCCTGCCAGACGATGTGGTGCAGGGCGATATCCTGCTGCTGGACGATGGCCGTGTACAGCTGAAGGTCGAGCAGGTTGAAGGCACCCGCATTCACACCACGGTGACCGTGGCCGGGCCGCTCTCCAACAACAAGGGCATCAACAAGAAAGGGGGTGGTCTCTCCGCTCCGGCCTTGACCGAGAAAGACAAGGAAGACATCAAGACCGCTGCCCGCATGAATGTGGACTATCTGGCTGTCTCCTTCCCGCGCTGTGGTGATGACCTGCGTTACGCCCGCGAGCTGGCCCGCGAAGCCGGTTCCAATGCCAAGATCGTGGCCAAGGTTGAGCGCGCCGAAACCGTCGCCACCGATGAGGCGATGGAAGACATCATCCTCGGTTCCGATGCTGTGATGGTTGCCCGTGGCGATCTGGGTGTCGAGATCGGTGACCCCGAGCTGGTTGGCGTACAGAAGAAGTTGATCCGCCACTCCCGTCGTTTGAATCGCGTGGTGATCACCGCTACCCAGATGATGGAGTCGATGATCAATGCGCCGCTGCCGACTCGTGCAGAGGTCATGGACGTGGCCAACGCCGTGCTGGATGGTACCGATGCGGTGATGCTCTCCGCCGAGACTGCTGCCGGTCAGTTCCCCATCGAGACCGTGACCTCCATGGCGAGCGTCTGTGTCGGTGCCGAGAAGCACCCGAGCCTGAACGTCTCCAACCACCGCATGAGCTACACCTTCACTTCCGTTGAAGAAGCTGTAGCCATGTCCACCATGTATGCGGCCAACCACCTGGAAGGGGTCAAGGCGATCGTGGCGTTGACCGAGTCCGGCACCACTCCGCTGCTGATGTCCCGTATCAGCTCCGGTCTGCCGATCTTCGCCATGTCTCCCCACAACAAGACCCTGGCCTGGACCAATCTCTACCGCGGCGTCACCCCGGTGATGTTTGACGGTGACGAGACCAAACCGGTCTACGAAGTGTGCCGCGACGCGCTGGCCGTGCTCAAGGAGAAGGGGCTGCTGCAAAGCGGCGACATGGTGCTGCTGACTCACGGTGACAAGATGGAAACCGTGGGCAGTACCAACACCTGCAAGGTGATGATGGTCGAATAAGCCCGTCCGGTTTTACTGTGCTTAACAAGGCTGCTCCTCTTTGATGAGCAGCCTTTTTGTTAACTGCTGTCGGGCTGTGGCGGGATAAACAGGACTCAATGATTGCTTAACCGGATTCCCCTTCCGATAATGCGGGAGTGATTTTGACCGGGTAGCCTGTTGTAGGTGATCGCCCTAGGTAACCCAGACACTCGACAATACGGGAGTGAAAAAATGAACAAGCGTAACTGGTTGCTGGCCTTGTCACTGAGTCTGGCCTTCTCACCCTGTTATGCCGACTGGGCCAAGCTCAAGGCCGCAGCGTCCGATCTCGGAACGGCAGTGAGCGAGACCAGCAAGGAGGTGTGGCAGGATGTCAGCGATTTTTCCAAAAAGAGCTGGGCTTCCATCTCGGCCTGGGGAGAGGATGCCTTCAATACCGCTGGGGTCTGGACCGACAAGAGCATCGCGACCGGCAAGGAGTGGCTGAAGGCGGCCGACAAGGAGCTCAACGAGATGCTCAACCCCAAGACGGCGAAAGAGGCGAGGATCGCGCTCAATACCATGGCCGACACTGCGCTGATCCGGTTGTTCAACGAGCAGCCATCAGCCAAGTTGTTGTTTGACAAGGCTTATGGCTATGCAGTGTTCGATTCGCGCAAGTTCTCCCTGATGCTGCATACCAATCAGGGGGCCGGGGTGGCAGTCAATCGCAAAACCGGCAAGCACACCTATATGAAGATGTTTGGTGCGGGTCTGGCGGCCGGGATTGGCGGCAAGTTCTATCAGCAGGTGATCCTGTTTGAAGACAAGGCCAGATTCGATGCCTTCGTGACCCAGGGATGGGAGGCTACCTCCGAAGTGGGCGTGGTGGCAGGCAAGGAGAGCGCCGAGCTGACCGCCAAATACAATGGCGGCATGGCCATCTACCAGATTGGCGAGAAGGGCTTGCTGCTCGATGCCAATATCTCCGGCTCCAAATACTGGATTGACAAGGACTTGACTGAAACGAGCCGCTAATCCCGCCGTTATCGGTTGCTCGCTGCACGCCATGCGCTTGTCGTGATCTCGCCAACAGGCCCGCAGTGCGGGCCTGTTTGTTCTCTCGGTGTCAGTGGGCTGAATAGACCTGCTTGCCCTTGAACATGGTCCAGAGCACCTTGGTCTCCTTGAGCTCTTCGCTTGCTACCTGTTCCAGATTGCGATCCAGCAAGATCAGGTCAGCACTCTTGCCCGCGCTGATGGAGCCAATCTCTTTCTCCCGTCCAATTACCTTGGCGGCGTTGAGGGTATAGGCCTGCAAGATGGCCTGACGGCTGATCTGCTCGCTGGCGGGGGGCAGCAAGCCAAGCTCACCTTGGCGGGTGATCGCGGTATACATGGCGAGGAAAGGGTTAGGGCTGGAGACCGGCCAGTCACTGGCACCGGCGATAATGGCGCCGCTTTGCAGCAAGCTGCCTGCCGGATAGAGGCGGGCTAGCAGTGCCGGGGGCACTTTTCCTTCAAGCAGCAGTGTGGTCGCCACGTTTTTACCGGCCCACAACAGTTGCATCGATGCGGCCACATTGAGCGGTTTGAAACGGGCAATGCTGGCCGGGCTCACCACCTCCAGATGGGTGATGCTGTGCAGCAAGCGGTGATCCTGATTGTGGGCCCGGGCATAGGCGATGGCATCGAGGGATTCACGGACGGCCCGATCGCCGATGGCATGAAAGTGAGCGATAAGTTGATGGGCATCCGCGGTGCGGATCAGCTCGTTGAAACGCTGTTTGTCCAGATCATCCTTGCCGCTGTAACCGGGACGGTTGAGGTAGGGCTCGCTCAACTTGGCGGTCTGGGATGGATACTCGATGACACCATCTTGCAGGATCTTGATCCCCACCAGTTTAACGTCCGGGGCATCTTGAAACTGCTGTTGCAGCGCCAATACGTCATCAATGATGGCGGGTGATGCATGTATCCCCACCAGTGCCAGTGCGGACACATGTCCGGTCAGCTTGCCTTCCCGGGAGAGCATGCTGTACGCCGGCAGCAGGCCGGTATCGCGGCGATCCGGCTCGGCGTTGAAGATGGGGGCGAGGGGGCGAATGTTGCTGATAGGGTCCATCCAGGCGGTAATGCCCACCTGATTGAGTTGTTTGGCGGCAGTCATGATGGCACTGGCAATCGTCTCGTCGCTGACAGGAGGCAGCGCCTTGAGGATGGCATCCCAGCCGCCTTCCGAGGCAAAGCCATTGAGCTTGCCGGATGGGGTGAGGCCAAAATTGCCTTTCAGCGGAGCATAACGACCGTCAAGGGTGTCGGTATCAATGCCAGCCTTGCGCAGCATGGCCTGATTGGCCCAACCGGTGTGGGCATCCGAACCGGCAAGCACTACCGGGATCTGCCGGTATTGCGGGCCATTGAACACCTGATCGAGCAGGGGAAGCTGATGCCAGTAGTCGAGGGAGACATTGCTGTATAGCTCTACATCGCCCAGTGTCAGGCGGGGATCATCCTTGCTGCGGGTCAGAAATTGCTGCACCTGCTCAACCTCACTCATGGCGTCAGGAAAGTTAACCGTCATCCCCTGAAAACCGGCAAATGCCGCATGAACATGGCTGTCGATGAGCCCCGGCATCAGGTACTTTCCTTTCAGATCAAGATGCTTGGCATGGCTGCCTAGGCGGGCGCTGACCTCCTGATAGCTGCCGACTGCCACGATCTTTTTACCTTCAATGCCGACCGCTTCCGGGTGAGGGTTCGCCGGATCACCACTGTAGATGGTGCCGCCAAAGATCAGCGTCTGGCTCTGTGACTGGGCATTGGCGGCAGCGGGAAGCGTTACCAGCAGGCTGGCGAGAAACAGCGTTTTGATATTCATGGGCATGACTCCGTCGCTTCGGTGCCCGAAGGCACCGAAGTGGGTAAATGGAAATGAGGTATCGGCTTATCGGTTGATCAGCGGGATACAGATATCAAACACGTAATGATCCCGGTCGGAGTCCGTGCCTGCGTGGTATTGCTCGTAACACGGACGATCGTCGCAGTTCAGCCCTTGACCCACTACCCAGCGAAACGCCGTCTCCCAGCAGGCAACCAGTTGATCGCCGCGAGCGATAAACTGACAAACCGCATAGAGGCCCGCTGCGATGGTCTGGGTGGTTAACTGGCGCCCAGCGGGGATCTCTGGCCCCAGCTCGATGCAGACGTCAGTACGGCAACGGGTCTCATCGGTGATATCGGGGATATCCCAATAGAGACTCAGTGTACCCGCCGGTGTCATCGCCTCGTCTGAGGCGAACAGCGCGAGCAAATCCCGATGAGCTTGCTCGCAGGTCTCTTTGCCATAGGGGCCCAGGCGGCGCATGTACGCCACGCGCCGGGCGGGCATCTGCCTGACGCTTGCCCCCTGCAACAGACCCGGGTGTTCGGTGACCGGGTGCATGACCAGGCCATCATAGGTGTCAAAGGGAAGGGGATCGTTTCCAATCTTGCTTTTCCAGTTTCCCCCCTGCTGCTGGCGGTATTCCGAGGGGCTCATCGCGAAGTGCAGGCGAAAGGCCTTGGCGAAATTCTGCGAGCTGGAGAACCCGGCGGCCAGTGCGAGGGTGGTGATGTCGCTCTGGGGGGAGGCGAGCAAGCGACGGGCTGCGCGCTCCATACGCAGGCGCCGGGTAAATCCGGCAATGGTCTCGCCGACCATCGTCTTGAAAATACGGTGGAAGTGGAAGGTGGAGATGGCCGCCGCCGCTGCGACCTCATCCAGGCCCGGATTGTCATCCAGATGGTGGCTGATGTAGTCCATCGCCTTGAACACGGGTTTGCGATAATCCAGAGCGGACTCCTTGCCAGCCAGCAAAAGTGGGCGTCAGAGTCGGATTCAATCAGAGCTGCCTGCCGTTGTCGAACCCGTCCGGCCTGGTCTGGCCACTCATTCGCATCGCGCTTTTAACGCATTGGCACTCTAATTGCTTGTTGCATGCCAGCGTCAATGATTTGTCTGGGGATGGAAAATGGAAATTAGTGCAAGCAGCCTGATGCAAGAGATGCAGGCGCTCAAGATCGAAGCAGGCGCAACGCCGCTGGCACAACCCGGTCGTCAGGTAACCTCCGACTTTGGTCTGCTGCTGCAACAGGCGCTTGGCAACGTCAACGAGCTGCAAGGGGCCGCCAATGACCTGCGTACCCGTTTCGATATGGGTGACAAGTCGGTGGATCTGGCCGAGGTGATGATCGCGGGCCAAAAATCCTCCATCGCCTTTGAAGCCACGGTACAGGTGCGCAACAAGATGGTCGATGCCTACAAGACCATCATGAACATGCCGGTATAAGCGACGCCAATAAACCATGACGACTGAACATCATGAACATGTCAGCAATAAGGACATAAATCGTGGCTACTGACCAAAACGGCGATCTGCTGATAAACGATGAGGGCACCGCCGCCCTCGATGAAAATGAGCAGAAGAGTTCGGCGCTGGGCTTCCTGTCCAACACCGATGTGCTGCGGCAAATCACCCTGATCCTGGGGCTTGCCATCTGTCTGGCCATTGCGGTGTTTATCCTGCTGTGGGGCAAGGAGCCGGACATGCGTCCGCTCGGCACCTACACCACCCAGGAGCTGGTGAAGACTCTCGACTTCCTCGATCAGCAGAAGATCCCCTATGAGGTGGATGGCAAGAGCGTGCTGGTCAACGCCGAAAGCTACCCCACTATCCAACTGGCCCTGACCCGTGCCGGTCTTGCCAATGCCACCGATAGCAACATCGGTGGTGAAGATATCCTGCTGAAAGATTCCAGTTTCGGCGTCAGCCAGCGGATGGAGAGTGAACGTCTGAAGCTGAGCCGCGAGCGCCAGCTGGCGAGCGCCATCGAGCAGTTCCAGAATGTGGCCAAGGCCCAGGTGCTGCTGGCCATTCCGAAAGACAACGTGTTTGCCCGCAACGAACGCAAACCCAGTGCCACCGTGGTGCTCAACCTGAAAGGGGCGGCGCTGGGGCAGGGGGAGGTGGACTCCATCGTCGATATGGTCGCTTCCGCCGTACATGGCCTTGAGCCGACCCGGGTGACCGTCACCGACCAGAATGGCCGCCTGCTCAACTCCGGCTCGCAAGACCCGATCTCGGCCCAGACTCGCAAAGAGTTTGCCATGCAGCAGAAGCAGGAGCTGGAGTACAAACAAAAAATTGACGCCATCCTGATCCCGGTGCTGGGGGCTGACAACTATACGGCGGAAGTGGATCTCTCCCTCGACTTCTCCCAGCAGGAGCAGACCCGCAAGACTTACAACCCTGACTTGCCTGCAGTGCGCTCCGAGATGACCATGGAAGAGAACAGCGCCAGCGGCAGCAACGGTGGTGTGCCTGGTGCACTCTCCAACCAGCCCCCTGCCGCCTCCAATATTCCCGAGGAGGCGACCGGTGGTGATGGTGCCAGCGCTGCTGCTTCGGGCCGCTCCCGCAGAGAGGCGACTCGCAACTTCGAACTGGATACCACCGTCAGCCATACCCGTCGTCAGATGGGAGGCATTCGCCGCATGACTGTTTCGGTTGCCGTGGATTACAAAGCGGTACCCGGTGCCGACGGGGCCGTGACTCGTGAGGCGCGCACCCAGGCGGAACTCGATACATTGCGCCGTTTGCTGAGCGGTGGCCTTGGCTTTGATGTGACCCGTGGTGATACCCTTGAGGTGGTCGCGATTCCGTTCAATCGCCCAGAGCTGGATACCGTGGCTGAAGTGCCGCTCTACGATCAGCCCTGGTTCTGGCGTGCGGTGCGGATTGCCGCCTCGGTATTGGTGATCATCGTCTTGATCGTCACCGTGGTTCGCCCCATGCTCAAGCGACTGCTCTATCCGGATGCCAAACCGGAAGGGGAAGTGGATTTCGACAACCACACCGTACTGGGTGGCGACGACGAGTTGAGTCTGCTGTCAGCACAAGTCGAGAACGATCAGGTATTTGGTGTCCGCGATGGCCAGCTGAAACTGCCGGATCTGCATCGTGACGAAGACTTGCTCAAGGCGGTACGTGCGCTGGTGGCGAACGAGCCGGATCTGGCCGCTCAGGTCATTAAAGAATGGGTAACGAACAAAGATGCCTGAAGAAAAGAAGAGTCAAGTCACCGGCAATGACATCACCGACAGTCAGCGCCAGATCCTCGACCAGATGTCGGGGATGGAGATGGCTGCGGTGCTGATGCTCAGCCTCAATGAAGAGGATGCCGCCCAGATCTTCCGTCATCTCGAGCCCAAGCAGGTGCAGCGGCTCGGTATGTCGATGGCCTCCATGTCCGACTTCAGTCACGATCGGGTGGCGGCGGTGCACCGTCAATTCATCGACGATATCCAGAAGTACACCAACATCGGTATCGGCAGTGAAGACTTCGTGCGCAAGGCGTTGGTGGCGGCCCTTGGCGAGGACAAGGCGAGCAATCTGGTGGACCAGATCATTCTCGGTTCCGGCGCCCGCGGTCTCGATTCGCTCAAGTGGATGGATGCCCGTCAGGTGGCCAGCATCATCCAGAACGAACACCCGCAGATCCAGACCATCGTGCTCTCCTATCTGGAGCCGGAGCAATCCGCCGAGATCCTGAGCCAGTTCCCGGAGCAGGTGCGCCTCGATCTGGTGATGCGTATCGCCAACCTCGAAGAGGTACAACCGGCGGCACTGCAAGAGTTGAACGACATCATGGAGAAACAGTTCGCCGGTGCGGCCGGTGCCCAGGCAGCCAAGATGGGCGGCCTGAAGGCTGCCGCCAACATCATGAACTATCTGGATACCAATATCGAAGGCCAGCTGATGGACTCCATCCGCGAGTCGGACGAAGAGATGAGCCAGCAGATCCAGGATTTGATGTTCGTGTTCGAAAACCTCATCGATGTGGACGATCGCGGCATCCAGACCATGCTGCGGGAAGTGCCTGGGGATCTGCTGCAACGCGCCCTCAAGGGCTCCGACGATCAGATGCGCGAGAAGATCTTCAAGAACATGTCCAAACGGGCGGCCGAAATGCTGGCGGACGATCTGGAGGCCATGGGGCCGATCCGGGTCTCCGAAGTGGAAGCGGCCCAGAAAGAGATCCTCTCCATCGCCCGTCGTCTGGCGGATGCCGGCGAGATCATGCTGGGCGCTGGTGGCGGCGAGGAGTTCCTCTAAGCCATGGCCCATAAACAGAATTGCGATGCCAACCCCGCATCAGGCAGTGGTGAGGAGCCGCGCAAAGCATGAACAACAAACTGCGTGGGTATGTGCGCCCCGAGGGCGATGATGCCCGAGTTGATACCTGGGGCTGGCCCGAGATGGAGGTCGAGATAGAGGCGGGGGCCCCCACCAATGCTCTTGGCCTTGCCCCTGACTGGTATCAGCAGGAAGAGGAGGTGGTGGAGCCGGAGCCCGAACAGGAGCCGACCCCCAGCATCACCGCCGAGGAGCTTGAAGCGATCCGTCAGGCCGCCTGGGAAGAGGGGATGGCTGAGGGGCGTGAGTCCGGTTATGCCAAGGGTATGGAAGAGGGCAAGCTGGAAGGATTGCAACAGGGCCACTCTGCCGGTCTCGAACAGGGGCGCGAGGAGGGGCTGGCCATGGGCCGCGAGCTGGTGGAGCAGGAGATTGCCCACTGGCAGGGGCTCGCCGCCCGCCTTGCCAATCCGCTTAACGAGCTGGATCAGGCGGTGGAGCAGCAGTTGGTCTCGCTGGTGATGCAACTGGCCCGCGCGCTTATTCGTCACGAAGCGGAGACCTCCCCCCGCATTTTGCTGGAGGCGCTCAAAGAGGGGCTGGCGTTGCTGCCTGCCGCCGAACAGGGGGTGACTCTGATGTTGCATCCCGACGATATAGCGCGAATCGAACAGGCATTTGGCGCCGAAGAGTGCGCCAAGCGCCACTGGCGATTGCAAAGCGATCCCACCCTTTCCCCCGGCGATCTGCAACTGGCTACCGAGCTCTCCAGCATCGATTTGACCCTCTCCGGGCGCATCGATCAGTTGCTGCGCAACTTCTTGCGGGACAATGCGTCGCAGAGACCGGCTTCGCAGGACTCACGCCCATAACCGATGCCGGACGTTGCTGTCCGGCTGCACTTTTTAGCTCTCAGGAGGCCAGATGAGCGGCTCGCTACTGAACCGGTTGCAAGGGTACAAGGTACGCGACAGCGCCCCCAAACCGCCGGTCGCCGGCAAATTGACCCGGGTGGTGGGGCTGACCCTCGAAGCCATTGGCTGCCGCGCCGCCATCGGTGCTCTCTGCCGCATCGATACCCTTGATGGGACGCTGGAGGCTGAAGTGGTCGGTTTTTCTGGCGATCGCCTCTATCTGATGCCGAGCGAGCAGCTCAAGGGGGTGATCCCCGGTGCCCGGGTGGTGCCCATCACCGAAGAGCACGGCATTCCGGTTGGGATGAACCTGCTTGGTCGGGTCATCGACGGCATTGGTCAGCCACTCGATGGCCTCGGCCCCATTCTCTCCTCCCAGACCGTGCAGTTTGCCCAGCAGCGCATCAACCCGCTCTCTCGCCGCCCGATCCATCAGCCGATGGACGTGGGGGTACGCGCCATCAATGCCGTGTTGACGGTGGGGCAGGGCCAGCGGATGGGGCTGTTTGCCGGTTCCGGTGTCGGTAAATCGGTGCTGCTTGGCATGATGACTCGCGGCTCGGTGGCAGATGTGGTGGTGGTCGGCCTCATCGGTGAACGGGGCCGGGAAGTGAAAGAGTTTATTGAAGACATTCTGGGAGAGGAGGGGCGAGCCCGCTCCGTGGTGGTAGCGGCTCCCGCTGATGCCTCGCCGCTGATGCGGCTCAAGGGGTGTGAAACGGCGCTGGCCATTGCCGAATATTTCCGCGATCAGGGGCTTAATGTGCTGCTCTTGATGGATTCGCTGACCCGTTATGCCCAAGCCCAGCGTGAAATCGCGCTGGCGGTGGGCGAGCCGCCTGCAACCAAGGGCTATCCACCGTCGGTATTTGCCAAATTACCGGCGCTGGTGGAGCGGGCGGGTAACGGCAGTGACGGCCAGGGCTCCATCACCGCCTTCTTCACCGTCCTGACCGAGGGGGATGACCTGCAAGATCCCATTGCCGATGCGGCGCGGGCGATCCTCGATGGTCACATAGTTCTGTCGCGCGAGCTGGCCGATGCGGGCCACTATCCGGCTATCGACATCGAGAAGTCCATCAGCCGGGTTATGCCCATGGTGACCTCGCCGGAACATATGGATCTGGCGCGCACCCTCAAGCAGTTCTACTCCCTCTATCAGCAGAACCGGGATCTCATCACCATCGGCGCCTACAGTCAGGGGTCCGATCCGCGCATTGACCGCGCCATCATTCAAAAACCCTATCTGGATCAGTTCTTGCAGCAGGGGATGCGCGAGGTCATTCACTACGATGATGGCCTGCAAGCCTTGCAGATGGTGGCGATGCCATTGATGCGCTGATGATGGTCGGTAACAGAGAGGTCGACGATGAGTAAAGGGTTGGTATTGTTGGCCGATCGGCTGGTGGAGGCGGAGCAGCAGTGTGCGCTGGCGCTGGTGAAGGCGCAGCAGGATCTCAAGCTGTTCATGGATCAGCAAAATGCTCTCAACCAGTACCGCCAGATCTATCACCAGCAGTGGACCGATCGCGGCCTGCAGGGGATTTCGCCCCAGCAAAATACCCAGTATCACGCCTTTATCAACAAGCTCGAACAGGCGGCGACCCAGCAGTACGAAGGGGTGTTGCAGGTGCGTCAGGCGCTGGAACAGCGCCGTGAAGAGTGGCTGGCGGCCCAGCAGCGGCGCAAGGCGGTGGAGCTGTTGCTGGAGAAGCAGGCGAGCCGCGAGCAGCAGAAAGCCCAGCGTCAGGAGCAGAAGATGCTGGATGAGTACGCCATGTTGCGACGTTTTCATCAATCTGGCCTGTAACTTGCTTTGATATGGACATTGTCGGCGGCCATCTCTTTGGGGGCCACCAGAATTCAGGGATCCCATCATGATGCAGACACTGTTGACACAAACGCCTTCGGCTCCGGCCAACGGGTTGGACAAAGCGCCTCTGAGCGGTTCCGTCGAGAGCAAAAGTATCGATGGGGGAACCGGCAGCGACAGCAAGGGGGATTTCGCCACCCTGATTGCCAAGGCCCGGAACAGCGAACAGGGCGCCGCCGAGGCTACTCAGGACGGTAACCATGTCCGATCAGCCAAATCTTTGGCGACCGAGAGCGCCTCTCCCAAAGAGGAGACCGGCAAGGAGCAGGATCCTGACGCCGACAACAAGGTGGAGGAGGTCCCTGCCACCGACTTTCTGCTGCGCCTGCAAGACTCCCTCAAGCTCGATACCTCGCTAGTGACAACCCAGCTGGCGGTGGCGGCCCAACAGAGCGCCACTGCGGTAGACGGCAATCCGTTGCCGCAAGAGGGTGAGCAGGAGGGGATTGCGCTTGATGAAGGCGAGCAGCCCCCTGCCGCTGCCAGAATTGCCAGCCAGCTTGCCGGTCAGACCGGGGCGCAGTCGCCGCTGGCGACGACCGCAAACTCGACTTCAGAAACCACCGTATCCTCCTCAGCGGCGCGAGTGGTGGCGAAGGGCGATGCCTCTGCTGCCGTTCTCTCCTCTGAAGGTGAAGATGCCGCCACCACTGCGGATGGGCAGACCGGGGAGAAAGCCTCTGCCAAGGGCGAAACCCTCGGGGCAGATGGCAAGCACACCAAGCCCCTCACGGGGGCAGAGCGGATGACCCAGCTGGCCAAGGTGCTGCCGGTCGATGAGTCGGCAAGCACCACCAAATCCGCTGAGTCACTCGCAACAAAAGAGGCTGGCGACAGCAAATCCGATCTCGCCGCCAGCAATGCTTTGACTAACAAGGGGCAGGCAACGCAAGCCGCGACTCAGGGGGCCGCCCTCAAGGCCTTCAATGAGGCGCTCAAGCAGCCTGAGGCTGGCACAGCTACAGCTACAGCTGAGGGCAGTGGTGCAACTGGCAAGGGGGCAGAAAAGGGTGCCGCCGAGGGTAGCCAGCAGCCAGCCACCGCCGCTAATCAAGGTTCGGCGCAGGTGGCGACGGCGCAAAGTGTCGCAGAAAGTGCCGCAGCCCAGAGCAGCGTAACGACAAATGCGACGACTCCGACCGATAACGCTGCCGCCCCCGTGATGGTGGCGCCGCAGCAGGTGTTGGCACAGGCTGAATCTCAGGGGCCGCAAGCACCGCTGTCGACCATTTCAGCCGGCATCAAACAGATGGAAGTGACGGGTACCGACGAGGTGCGAAAAGCGGTTTCGCTTGAGGTAAAACCGAAGGCCGGTGAGGCGGAGAAGAGCCTGGTTGCGACGACATCGAGCGGTGAGAGCAGCCCGAGCCAGACCGTTCAGCATGGCCAGAACAGCCAGACTCAGCCACAGGTAGCCGATAGCCGGGCGCCCGCCGCTGAGACTACGCTGCGCCGTGAGCCGCAGAATTTACCCCATTTGAAACTGGCCAGTCAGGAAGCGCCTGCCGAATTGCACCAGAAGGTCAATGTGATGCTGGCCGAGAAACTGCAACAGGCGGAAATTCAGCTCGACCCCCTCGGCCTTGGCAAGATGAAGATCCAGATCCAGATGGGAGCTGACAGCCAGGCCAACGTCCATTTTGTGGTACAACACGGACAGACCCGCGAGATGCTGGAGCAGGCGATGCCCCGGCTGCGTGACATGCTGGCAGGGCAGGGGATCCAGCTTGGCCAGACGCAGGTGCAGCAGCAGTCGCAGCAACAGCAGCAACAGGGCCAGCCCACCTTTAACGGGCAGGGTCAGCAGGGTCAGAGTAGTGGTCAGCCGCGGTCCGGTAACGGGCTGGTTGAAGGGGAACTCACCACTTCCAACCCCAGTTTGCTGGTGGAATCGACAAACGGTTCCGGAATTGATTTCTATGCTTGATGCAATCCCGAGTAAGTTTATGATATCGAACAAGTTTGAGACTAGGGTGGACAAGGGATGGCTGACGATAACGAGTTGACGCTAAAAGACCCGGCTGCGGGCAAGAAAAAGAAGCTGATCATTATCATTGCCCTGGCGGTTATTTTGCTGGGCGGTGGTGGTGCTGGCGCCTTCCTGATGCTCTCCGGCTCCGATAAACCGCCTGCTGAAGCGGCGGAAGGTGCCGAGGCCACACCCAAGGAGGAAGCGCCTAAACCTTCCCTCTATGTCGGTATGCCGCGCCCCTTTGTCTTCAACGTCGCAGGTGCCCAGCGAGATCGACTGGTGCAGATCAAGATCCAGCTGATGGTGCGCGGTACCGCCGACGAGACGCTGGCCAAACAGAATATCCCCCTGATTGAAGGCACTTTGTTGCGGGTATTCAGCGCAGCCAGTGCCGAACAGCTGATGACCTTTGAAGGCAAGGAGAAGCTGCGCAAGGATTCACTGGAAGAGTGCCGTCGGGTGCTCAAGGACCTGGTCTCTTCCCCCGTTATCGAACAAGTGCTGTTTACCGGCTTTGTAATGCAGTAGGTGAAGCGTGAGCGATCTGTTAAGTCAGGACGAAATTGATGCCCTCTTGCACGGTGTCGATGATGTCGAAGAGGAAGAGATAGGCGGCGCTGGAGACCCCGGCGTAGCCCAGTTTGACTTCTCCTCCCAAGACCGCATCGTCCGTGGTCGCATGCCAACGCTGGAGCTGGTGAATGAACGTTTCGCTCGCCATATGCGGATCAGCCTGTTCAACATGATGCGTCGTACCGCCGAGGTCTCGATCAACGGCGTGCAGATGCTCAAGTTTGGCGAGTATGTTCATACCCTGTTTGTGCCGACCAGTCTCAACATGGTGCGCTTCCGCCCGCTCAAGGGGACGGCGCTCATCACCATGGAGGCCAGACTGGTCTTCATTCTGGTGGAGAACTTCTTCGGTGGCGATGGCCGTTATCACGCCAAGATTGAAGGGCGCGAATTTACCCCGACCGAACGGCGCATTATCCAGATGCTGCTCAAACTGGTGTTTGAGGATTACAAGGATGCCTGGGCGCCAGTGATGGATGTGGGGTTCGAGTATCTCGACTCGGAAGTGAACCCGGCAATGGCCAACATCGTCAGCCCTACCGAAGTGATCGTGGTGAGCTCGTTCCACATCGAGCTCGATGGCGGCGGCGGCGACTTCCACGTGGCGATGCCTTATTCCATGCTGGAGCCGATCCGCGAGCTGCTGGACGCCGGTGTGCAGAGTGACAAGGGGGATACCGACGTACGTTGGAGCAAGGCACTGCGTGACGAGATCATGGACGTCAAGGTGGAGCTGCGCGCCAAGCTGCTGGAGACCGAACTCACCCTGCGTGAACTGATGGAGCTGCGACCTGGCGATATCATTCCGGTCGATATGCCGGAAAATCTGCTGGTTTTTGTCGAGGACTTGCCCACTTTCCACGCCAAGATGGGCCGCACCAAGGATAATGTGGCGCTCAAGATCACCGACAAGCTCAAACGTCCGGAAGGGGTCAAGACGGAGATGCATCTGGTGACCCGGGGCGGGGTACGAATTGATGGCGAGGCCGAGCTGGAAGAGCTCGAACGCAGTATCGAAGATCAACAGCGATAATTGACGGTTTATTACGGTAAACGGTCACGAAGTAGCATAAGGAAACAAGATGAGCGGAACTGAGGAAGAGGATCTGATGGCTGATGCCTGGCTGCGGCTCTGGAGGAGCAGGTGACGGCGGAAGCCAAGCCAGCCCCGCTGGAAGAGTTGAAAGATGATGCCCCCATCAGTGCCGAGGAGCGTCGCAAGCTCGACACTATTCTCGATATTCCGGTCACTATCGCCATGGAGGTGGGCCGCAGCCAGATCAGCATTCGCAACCTGTTGCAGCTGAACCAGGGCTCGGTGGTGGAGCTGGATCGTGTTGCAGGCGAGCCGCTGGATGTATTGGTCAACGGTACCCTGATCGCTCACGGCGAGGTGGTGGTGGTGAACGACAAGTTCGGTATCCGCCTGACTGACGTCATCAGCCAGATTGAACGGATCAAGAAGCTCAAATGATGCGCCTCCTGTTGTTATTGCTGCCTGTTCCGGTCTTTGCCGAGACAGCGGCATCTGCCAACGTGCCTAGTCTGAGCTCCTGGTTGCTCTCCAGTCTGATGGTGATTGGCCTCATTCTGGTGCTGGGCTTTCTGCTCAAGAAGAGCAAGCTGGCGACCGCCATGGGTGGCGGCCAGATGCGGGTCATCGCCTCGTTGCCGGTGGGTTACAAAGAGAAGCTGCTGGTAGTCAAGGTGGGCGAACAGCAACTGCTGGTCGGCGTAACACCGCAGCAGGTCAATTTTCTCTACCGGCTGGAGGAGCCGCTGGACGAAAACCAGCCTCAGGCGTTTTCCCAGCAGCTTGGCAAATTGATGGGCAAGCATGAAAAAAGCTAACGGCTTATGGCTGAAAACGGGGCTGCTGGTCAGCCTGCTGATACCACTGTTTTGCTCTTGGCCTGCGTTGGCACAGGACGCCATGTCGGCGGTGACCGTCAAGACCATGGGGGATGGCTCTCAGGAGTACAGCCTGACCCTGCAAGTACTGGCGCTGATGACCGCGCTCTCCTTCTTGCCGGCCATGGTGATCATGATGACCTCGTTTACCCGCATCATTGTGGTGTTGGGTATCTTGCGCCAGGCGATCGGTCTGCAACAGAGTCCCTCCAACCAGGTGTTGATCGGCATCGCCCTGTTTATGTCGTTCTTCATCATGTCGCCGGTGCTGGATCGCATCAATGATGAGGCGTTGCAGCCCTATCTGGCCGAGACCATTCAGGCAAAGGAGGCGCTGGAGCGGGCCGAGTTGCCCATCCACCAGTTCATGCTGGCCCAGACCCGGATCAAGGATCTCAACACCTTTATGGAGATCGCCAACGTGCAGGTGGAGAAACCTGCCGATGTGCCGTTGCGGGTGTTGATCCCTGCGTTTGTCACCAGCGAGCTGAAAACCGCCTTCCAGATTGGTTTTATGCTGTTCCTGCCGTTCTTGGTCATCGATCTGGTGGTCGCCAGTATTCTGATGGCGATGGGGATGATGATGCTCTCGCCGATGATCGTCTCGCTGCCCTTCAAGCTGATGCTGTTCGTGATGGTGGATGGCTGGAACCTCATCCTGGGGTCGTTGGCCAACAGTTTCGGACTGGGTGCCGGTTAGCCGGTCGAGCGCAAGGAGCCCGAATATGAGTCCTGAAACCTTTGTCGACGTCTTTCGCGAGGCGCTCTGGCTGGTCAATATCATGGTCAGCGCCGTGATCCTGCCCAGCCTCGCTATCGGACTGGTGGTAGCCATTTTTCAGGCGGCCACCTCCATCAACGAACAGACCCTGAGCTTTCTGCCTCGTCTCATCGTGACACTGTTTGCGCTGGGGGCTGGCGCTCACTGGGGCTTGCAGAGTCTGATGGACTTCTTCGTGCTGATGGTGAACCAAATCCCCGAGGTGGTGGGATGACCTACACAACCGCTCTGATCATGGAGTGGTTGTCTTCCATCCTCTGGCCGCTGGCGCGGGTGAGCAGTCTGCTGATGGTGATGGCGGTGTTTGGCAGCCGCCTTGCTCCTGCGCGGGTACGGATGGGGCTGGCTTTGGCCATCACCTTTCTGATAGCCCCGCTGCTCCCGAAAATGCCCCCCATTGAACTCTTCTCTGCCGGCAGTTTTCTGGTATTGGGCCAGCAACTGCTGATCGGAATTGCCCTCGGCCTGATGACCCAGTTTCTGATGGAGAGCTTCGTGATGGCCGGTCAGGTCATCGCCATGCAGACCAGTCTGGGTTTTGCCACCCTGGTGGACCCGATGAATGGCCAGTCGGCCCCCGTGGTCGGTCAGTTTTATCTGATGCTGGCGACCCTGGTGTTTCTGGCGCTGGATGGTCATCTGGTGATGCTGCGGCTGGTCATTCTTAGTTTCGAGACACTGCCTGTCTCCGAGCACGGCCTCTCGGTTTCATCCATGAAAACCCTGAGTGCGTTTCTGGGTGTGATGTATCAGGCTGCTTTGGTGATGTCGCTCTCAGCCATCGTCGCCTTGCTCCTAATCAACTTCGCCTTTGGTGTCATGACCCGGGCGGCGCCGCAACTCAACATTTTCAGTATCGGTTTTGCGGTCAGCATGATGTCGGGTCTGCTCATCCTCTGGCTCACTATCGGTGGGTTCCTCGGCCACTTCGACATCATGTGGGAGCGGGTGCAGGAGGTCAGCTGCGAGCTGATCAACACCCAGTGCTTCGGGGGCGCTCATGGCTGATACCGACCAGGAACGTACCGAACAACCCACGGGCAAACGACTGCAACAGGCCCGTGAAAAGGGGCAGATTGCACGTTCAAAAGAGCTGGGGACCGCCAGTGTTCTGCTCTCGGCGGTCTTTGGCCTGCTGATGCTCAAGGGCTCGCTGGCGACTGCCATGATCAAGGTAGTCACCATGGGCTTTACCCTGGACAGGGAGCAGGCGTTCGATCCCAATGCCATGATCGCCATGGTGCCGGCGCTGCTGGGGGAACTGGTGCTTCCGCTGGGACTCTTGTTTGCACTGGTGGCGATTGCCGCTTTTATCGGCAACACCCTGATGGGTGGGATGAACTTCTCCACCGAAGCCATGATGCCCAAGATGAGCAAGTTGAGTCCACTCAGCGGCATCAAGCGCATGTTCGGGGTGCAGTCACTGATCGAGCTGGTCAAATCCATCGCCAAGGTGGTGTTCATCACCCTGTTTGCCTGGTGGATGTTATCCAGCCAGTTCAATCACCTGCTCAACCTATCAATGGAGGGTTTCCCCGGCGGTATTATCGATGCGCTGGAGTTGTTTCTCTGGATGTTGATCATCCTCTGCTGCGCCCTGCTTCCCATCGTTGCCATCGACGTGCCGTTCCAGCAGTGGAATCACATGCGTCAGCTCAAGATGACCAAACAGGAGGTCAAGGACGAGTTCAAGGACAGCGAAGGCAAGCCCGAGGTAAAGGGCAAGATCCGTCAGTTGCAGATGCAGATGGCGATGCGCCGGATGATGGGGGATGTACCCAAGGCCGATGTGGTGATCACCAACCCGACCCACTACTCGGTAGCGCTCAAGTATGATGCAGGCAAACCCGGTGCCGCGCCCAAGGTCGTGGCCAAGGGCACTGATGAAATTGCAATGAAGATCAGGGAGATCGCCAGAGAGTACGAGATCCCCATCATGCCGTCACCGGCTTTGACCCGGGCTATTTACCACTCAACCGAGCTGGGCCACGAGATCCCGGAAGGGCTGTTTGCGGCGGTTGCCCAGGTGCTCGCTTATGTCTTCCAGCTCAAGAAATTCCGCCGTGGTCAGGGGCGCCGTCCCCAGCCGCTGGCTAAAGATCTGCCCATTCCGACCGAATATCGAAAATGACAAAGTTCTGACGTAGTCAAAATAAATCCATTGCATTTCAATGTCTTGTATTGTTGGCTTGATGTTTGCTTTAATCTGGCACCAGCAGGTTGAAATTGAGAAGCGCGATGGAATTCAAGGCAGTATTGGGCCAGTTCAAAGAGTACCGGGGAGTTTTGGGCAAAGGCCTTGGCACCCCTCTGCTGGTATTGGCCGCGCTCGGCATGGTGGTGTTGCCCATCCCGCCGTTGATGCTGGATGTGCTCTTCTCCTTCAACATTGCCCTCTCCATCGTGGTGTTGCTGGTATCCGTCTATACCCGCCGCCCCCTCGAATTTGCTGCTTTCCCGACCGTACTGCTGCTCGCTACCCTGCTGCGGTTGGCGTTGAACGTCGCCTCGACCCGGGTGGTGTTGCTGGAAGGTCATAATGGTAGTGCGGCGGCCGGCCATGTGATCGAGGCGTTTGGTAACGTGGTGATCGGCGGCAACTATGCGGTCGGCATCATCGTTTTCACCATCCTGATGATCATCAACTTTGTGGTCATTACCAAGGGTGCCGGGCGGATCGCGGAAGTGAGTGCCCGTTTTACCCTTGATGCGATGCCGGGCAAACAGATGGCTATCGATGCCGATTTGAACGCCGGTCTCATCAATCAGGAAGAGGCGAAGAAGCGTCGCCAGGATGTGACCCAGGAAGCCGACTTCTACGGCTCCATGGATGGTGCCTCCAAATTCGTCAAAGGGGATGCCATTGCGGGCATCATGATCCTCTTTATCAACATCATCGGCGGCTTCATCATCGGGATGATGCAGCACCAGCTGACCTTCAGCGAATCGGCCGAGATCTATACCCTGTTGGCCATCGGTGACGGTCTGGTGGCACAGATCCCCTCCCTGCTGCTCTCCATTGCCGCCGCTATCATAGTGACCCGTCAGAATACCGATCAGGACATGGGTACCGCCGTACTGGGCCAGCTGTTTGACAATCCCAAAGCCCTGATCATCTCTGCCGGTATTCTGCTGATGATGGGACTGGTGCCGGGGATGCCGCATTTCGCCTTCCTGAGTCTGGGGGCTCTCGCCGCCGCCGGCGCCTGGTGGTTGCTGCGCCGCGAGAAACTGGCGGCCGCCAAAGCGGCCAAGGGTGAGCTGTTGCCTGCCACAGCCGAGCAGCCTCATGAGCAGAAAGAGCTGAGCTGGGACGATGTGATGCCGGTGGACATCATCGGGCTTGAAGTGGGTTATCAGCTGATCCCGCTGGTGGATCGCAATCAGGGTGGCGAGCTGCTCAACCGGATCAAAGGGGTGCGCAAGAAACTCTCGCAAGAGCTGGGCTTTCTGGTCCCGGCCGTCCACATTCGCGACAACCTGGATCTGGCGCCAAATCAATACCGCATCACCTTGATGGGGGTCAGTACCGGCGAGGCCAATGTCTACCATGATAAGGAGATGGCCATCAATCCGGGGCAGGTGTTCGGCCAGATCCAGGGGATAGCGACCCGGGATCCCGCCTTCGGGCTGGAAGCGGTCTGGGTTGCCAAGGAGATGGTCTCTCAGGCACAGACGCTGGGGTATACGGTGGTAGATACCGCGACCGTGGTGGCTACCCATCTGAGCCAGATCCTGACCAACCATGCGGCTCTGCTGCTGGGCCATGACGAAGTACAACAACTGCTCGACATGATTGGCAAACATCAGAGCAAGCTGGTCGAAGGGTTGGTGCCGGAAGTGATCAGCATGGGTAACCTGGTGAAGGTATTGCAGAATTTGCTCAATGAAGGCGTGCCAATCCGCGATATGCGCACTATCCTGCAGACCCTGGTTGAATACGCGCCGCGCAGTCCGGATCCGGAAGTGCTCACGGCCGCTTGCCGGATTGCCCTGCGTCGCCTGATTGTGCAAGAGATTGCAGGCCCCGATCCCGAGCTGCCGGTGATTACCTTGGCGCCGGAATTGGAACGTATATTGCATCAATCCCTGCAGGCAGGTGGTGGTGATGGTGCCGGTATTGAACCGGGTCTGGCAGAGCGGATGCAGCGCTCGCTGGTGGAAGCCACTCAACGACAAGAATTGGAAGGCCAACCGGCCGTGCTTCTGACATCGGGGATCTTGCGCAATACCCTGGCGAAATTTGTCAAGAATGCCATTCCTGGATTGCGCGTTCTGTCTTATCAGGAAGTGCCCGACGACAAGCAGATCCGCATCGTCAGTGCGGTAGGGCAGAACTAGTTAGCGGAGACGACGGGTGAAGATTAAGCGGTTTTTTGCCAAGGATATGCGAACGGCTCTGGCCGAGGTCAAGGAGACTCTCGGGCCTGACGCCGTCATCATGTCCAACAAGAAGGTCACCGGAGGGGTAGAGATAGTCGCCGCAGTCGATTATCAATCCCAGGTCCCGGGGCCCAAAGATGCGCCGGTTCGCCGTCAGCTGAACGATGAGAGCGTCAATATTTCGTCTGCTGCACGGCAGATGATCCGCCCCGAGCCGTCGCCGGTGAAGGAGCAGAACGAACATTATGCCGATACCCTGGCCGCCTTGCTGGCGCGCCAGCAGAAGCTCAAGCCGGGCAATGGGGCGCCAATGGGCAATACCCAATCGGCCGGTCTGGCCGCTGCCAATGCAGCGCCCAGAACATTGGCCGAGCAGGGGCAGTGGGGCGCAGCTCCGGAACCTGCCAAACCCAAGGCCCGGGTTGCCTCAGGTCAGCGTGCTCCTCAACCTGCCCAGCGGGATCAGGAGATGGAAGGGATGCGCAAGGAGATGGCCAGCATCCGCAAATTGCTGGAGCACCAGATCTCCGGACTGATGTGGCAAGAGGTGGAGCGCCGCGAACCGATGCGGGCCCTGTTGATCAAGGAGCTCAAGAAACTGGGCTTTGATGATGCGTTTGCCGATCAACTGGCGGGACTGATCCCCGAAGATATGTCCATCCATCAGGCGATGGCCCAGTTGGCCGAGGTGCTGACGGCCCAGCTCAAGATCAGTGAGGACGAGATCATGCGTCAGGGCGGTGCGGTGGCGCTGCTTGGTCCGACCGGGGTGGGCAAAACCACCACTATCGCCAAACTTGCGGCCCGTTTCGCCATGAAGTATGGCGCCGAGCAGGTGGCGCTGATCACCACCGACAACTACCGGATTGGTGCCCATGAACAGCTGCAGACCTATGGCCGCATCATGGGTTGCCCGGTACGGCAGGTGCGTGATGCCGAAGAGCTGGCTAATGCCCTTTATCAGTTCCGCCACCGTCGGCTGGTACTTATCGATACGGCCGGGGTAGGCCAACGGGATATCCGGTTGACCGAGCAGCTCGATACCCTGGTCAAGAATGCCAAGGTACGGATCCGCAGTTATCTGGTGATGTCGGCAACTTCCCAGCGTCGGGTGATGCAGGAAGCGGTTGACCATTTCCGGCGTATTCCATTAAGCGGCTGCATACTTACCAAATTGGATGAAAGTCTGAATCTGGGCGAAGTGATTAACGTGTGTATCCAGAATTCATTGCCCATCAGCTATATCACTGACGGACAAAGGGTTCCGGAAGATATTCAGGTTGCCAATGCGGCGCAGCTCGTCGGGGCTGCCATGGGCTCGCTGGAGCGAGAAACAGAGGAGCCCTATTTCTGGGGCGCAGGCTTTGGCGAGGCCGAAGATTCGGAGTTTTATGAGTAACATGTATATGGATCAGGCGAGTGGTCTGCGCAAAATGCGTCAAAACAATCGAGTAAAAGTAATCGCCGTTTCCGGTGGTAAAGGTGGCGTGGGCAAGACCAACGTGACCCTGAACGTGGCCGGAGCCATGGCCGCCCAAGGCAAGCGGGTGATGGTGCTGGATGCCGACCTGGGTCTGGCCAACGTCGACGTCATGCTGGGGCTGCGGGTTCATCGCAACCTCTCTCACGTGTTGGCGGGTGAGTGCACCATCGACGATATCATCGTCGAAGGCCCCTACGGCATGATGATCGTGCCTGCGACCTCAGGCACCCAGTCCATGGTCGAGCTTTCTCCGGTGCAGCATGCCGAACTTATCCGTGCCTTCAGCGAAATGAAGACCCAGGTCGACATCCTGCTGGTGGATACGGCTGCGGGGATCTCCGACATGGTGCTGAGCTTCACCCGTGCCGCTCAGGACATCATGGTGGTGGTCTGTGATGAGCCGACCTCCATCACCGATGCCTACGCCCTCATCAAGATCCTCTCCAAGGATCACGGCGTGTTTCGTTTCAAGGTGGTGGCCAATATGGTGCGCAGTCTGCGCGAAGGGCAGGAGCTCTTTGCCAAACTGACCCGGGTTACGGATCGTTTCCTCGACACCTCGCTGGAGCTGGTCGCCTGTGTACCTTATGACACCAATCTGCGTGCCGCCGTGCGCAAGCAGAAGCTGATTGTCGAGGCGTTTCCCAAGTCGCCGGCCGCACTGGCGTTCCGGGCCCTTGCCAACAAGGCTGCGAGCTGGCCGGTTCCCAACCAGCCGGGCGGCCATCTGGAGTTTTTCCTGGAAAATTTGTTGCAGAAACCGGCCACAACACAGGAAGGTTCCCGTGAATAAAGCCCAAGCGTACTTGCGTCATCAGGATTCCTACGTGCTGGTGGAGCGTCATGCTCCCCTGGTCAAGCGAATTGCCCAGCATTTGTTGGCTCGCCTGCCCAGCAGTGTCTTGCTGGATGACCTGATCCAGGCAGGTATGATTGGGCTGCTTGAAGCCTCCCGCAATTTTGACGGTAGCAAGGGGGCCAGCTTCGAGACGTATGCCGGGATCCGCATCCGAGGCGCCATGCTGGATGAGATCCGGCGTGGTGACTGGGTACCCCGCTCTGTGCATCGCAACAGCCGGGCTATTGCAGAAGCGATCGAGAATGTCGAGCAGACCCACGGGCGTGACGCGCGAGATACCGAGGTTGCTGCCGAGATGGGGGTCTCCATCGCTGATTACCATGTGATGCTGCAAGACGTCTCCTGCGGCAAAATTATCGGCATCGAAGATTTGGGGGTCAGCGAGGATGTGATCGGCAACCCCGATGATGCCCCTTCAGGCTCGGGATTCGATGAATTAGCTGCCGAGCGATTTCAGATTCAATTATCCGAGCAAATTGGTCGTCTACCAGAGAGAGAAGCTTTGGTTCTCTCTCTTTACTACGATGAAGAGCTGAATTTGCGTGAAATTGGCGAGGTTTTGAATGTCAGCGAGTCGCGTGTGAGCCAGATCCACAGTCAGGCAATGCACAGATTGCGTGCTCGTTTGAGAGATTGGCATCTATAAGTGTTTGTACTGGCTACACTGAGATGAAACTCTAAGGCATAATCCGCACGACACAACCCGTTTTTAGCATCATGTAAGTGAGCCACTCTGGTGGCTATTTAGGAGGGAATTTTGGACAAGAACATGAAAATCCTCATTGTTGACGATTTTTCAACGATGCGCCGGATTATCAAGAACTTGCTGCGCGACTTGGGATTCAACAATACCCATGAGGCGGATGACGGCAATACAGCGCTGCCGATGCTGAAAAATGGTGATTTTCAGTTTGTAGTTACCGACTGGAACATGCCTGGCATGCAAGGTATTGACCTGCTTAAAGCCATCCGTGTCGATGAGAAGCTCAAGCATCTGCCGGTACTGATGGTAACTGCTGAAGCCAAACGTGAGCAGATCATTGAAGCCGCCCAAGCTGGCGTCAACGGTTACATCGTCAAGCCCTTCACCGCAGCAACGCTCAAAGAAAAACTCGACAAAATTTTCGAACGAATTGGCTAAGGAGCTGCAGGGATGATGGCCAAAACGAGAGCAATGATTTCGCTCGACCAGGCAAGGATGCTTGTTGCTCATCTGGAGCAAGGCGAATTTGAGCTGGCCGATGAACTGCTTGCCGAAGTATGTGCCCCCAACGCAGCCGATCTGTTTGAAAAAGTAGGTCAGCTGACCCGACAACTGCATGATTCACTTCAAGAATTTCGCCTTGATCCCCGTATTCCCGATTTGGCTACTCATGATATTCCCGATGCTCGGGAGCGCTTGAGCTACGTTATCGATATGACCGACAAAGCGGCCAATCGCACAATGGATGCGGTGGAAGCCAGTTTGCCGATAGCGGATCGCCTGAATGACAATATCCAGCTGGTGATGCCGAACTGGAATGCCCTGATGTCTCGTGACATGAGCGTGGGGCAGTTCAAATCCTTATGTCACCAACTTGATGATTTTATTAAGGCTTCAGAGTCTGATGCCGATAAATTACGGCAACTGCTGACAGAAATCCTGATGGCACAAGATTTTCAGGATTTGACAGGTCAGATGATCCGCAAGGTCATCAAGCTTGTCAGGAAGTTGAAACAAAATTAATAGAAATGCTGACCATGTTTGGTGAGGCTTCTGCTGAGCATTCAACTCGTAGTATTCCTGTCAACGGGATTGAAGCAGAGGGCCCTATCATGAACCCCGAGGCTCGTGCCGATGTGGTCAATGGTCAGGATGATGTGGACGATCTGCTGTCTAGCTTGGGATTCTAATGGAGTGACGCATGGCCTTCGAAGTTGATGAAGACATACTGCAAGACTTTCTGGTCGAAGCATCCGAAATATTGGAACAGTTGTCTGAACAACTGGTCGACTTGGAAAAGCGGCCCGATGACAAGAACCTGTTGAATGCCATCTTTCGCGGTTTCCATACCGTGAAAGGGGGGGCAGGTTTTCTGTCGCTCGGTGAACTGGTTGATGTATGCCACGGTGCGGAAAACGTGTTCGATATCTTGCGTAATGGCAAGCGAACCGTTACTGCGGAGCTGATGGATGTGATCCTGCAAGCGCTGGATGCCATCAATGTCATGTTCGCCCAGGTTCAAAATCGCGAAGCACCCAGCCCTGCGTCAGATGATTTGCTTCATGACCTCCATGAGTTGTGCAAGCCAGAAGGGGAAGAGCAACTGCGCACTGCTACCAGTGCGGCTGCGGCTGTAGAATCTGAACCTGCAGCACCGGTAGTTATTCAAGAAGTTGCTCCAGAAGTTGTTGAACCCGCAGCCATCAGCGGCGAGCCTGCTCCTGTCAATGGCGGCGGGTCGATCGATGAAATTTCTGCAGATGAATTCGAGCGTCTGCTGGACGAGCTCCACGGCGTGGGCGGTGCTCCGACCAAGACGGCTGCTGCAGCCCCGATAGCGGGTGGCTCTGGCGATATCACCGATGATGAGTTTGAGGCCTTGCTGGATCAGCTCCATGGTCAGGGACAGCACATGGGGGCGCCAGAGGTAAATCCTCTGAAGTCGGTGCAAAAAGAGGTGGACGAGCTTATCGATGATGATGAGTTTGAGCGTCTGCTCGATGAATTGCATGGTCGTGGTCAAGGGCCTCAGAGTACTATGGCACCTGCCGCACCTGCCGCACCTGCCGCACCTGCCGCACCTGCCGCACCTGCCGCACCTGCCGCACCTGCCGCACCTGCCGCACCTGCCGCACCTGCTGCGGTGACTCCGCCCAAACCGGCCACTCCTGTAGCCAAACCAGCACCGGCTGCCCCCGCAAAACCCGCTGAAGTAGCCAAGGCTCCAGCACCAGCCGCCAAGTCTGCGCCTGCGCCAGTAGAAAACAGTGCCGTGCAAAGCGATACGACGGTGCGGGTGGATACCAAGACCCTCGATGTCATCATGAACATGGTAGGTGAGTTGGTACTGGTTCGTAACCGGCTGGTGAGCTTGGGTATTGCCAGTAATGATGAAGAGATGTCAAAGGCGGTTGCCAATCTGGATGTGGTAACGGCTGACCTGCAAGGTGCGGTGATGAAAACCCGCATGCAGCCAATCAAGAAGGTATTTGGTCGTTTCCCGCGCGTGGTGCGTGATCTGGCCAGAACCCTCAAGAAAGAGATTGAGCTGGTGATGGTGGGGGAAGAGACCGATCTTGATAAAAACCTGGTAGAGGCGCTCGCCGATCCTCTGGTTCACCTCGTTCGCAACTCCTGCGATCACGGGGTCGAAATGCCGGATGTGCGGGAGAAAGCGGGCAAGCCGCGGCAAGGGACAATTACTCTTAGCGCCTCCCAGCAAGGTGACCATATTCTGCTTTGCATCGAGGATGATGGGGCAGGGATGGATCCTGAGAAACTCAAGTCCATCGCAATCAGTCGCGGTGTTCTGGATGCAGATACTGCCGCTCGCATGAGCGACAACGATGCCTATAACCTGATCTTTGCTCCGGGCTTTTCAACCAAGGCCGAGATCTCTGATATCTCTGGCCGTGGTGTCGGAATGGATGTGGTTAAAACCAGTATTGTCAGCCTCAATGGATCGGTGCACATCGATTCCACCTGGGGGAAAGGTACCCGTCTCGAAATCAAGGTTCCGTTGACGCTGGCCATTCTGCCAACTCTGATGGTGGAAGTGGGTGAGCAGACCTTCGCACTTCCCCTTGGTTGTGTGAACGAGATTTTCCATCTGGACCTGAAAAAGGCCAACATGGTTGATGGCCAGCTCACCATCATTGTGCGCGAGAAGGCGATACCGCTCTTCTATCTGCACAAGTGGTTGATTCGTGGCGCCAACAAGCGTTCACGTCAGGATACCGGACATGTGGTGATCGTGCAGATTGGCACTCAGCAAATCGGGTTTGTGGTAGACAGCTTGATTGGTCAGGAAGAGGTGGTGATCAAGCCACTTGATAACCTGCTGCAAGGCACCCCTGGCATGGCCGGTGCGACGATTACCAGTGATGGCGGAATCGCTCTTATTTTGGATGTGCCGAGTCTGCTCAAAGCATATGCGCGTAGACATTAATAGCTCAGGCCCAAGGAGTTAGAAAAACAACAATGGCAGTCAAGGTATTAGTTGTCGACGATTCGAGCTTCTTTCGCCGTCGGGTGAGCGAGATCATCAATCAGGATCCCATGCTGACGGTGATTGATACGGCCCAGAATGGACGTGAAGCGGTGGACAAGGCGATGTCGCTGCGCCCTGATGTGATCACCATGGACATCGAAATGCCCGTGATGGATGGCATAAGTGCGGTGCGGGAGATCATGGCCAAGTGCCCAACCCCCATTCTGATGTTCTCCTCCCTGACCCATGAAGGGGCCAAGGCTACGCTGGATGCGCTGGACGCCGGTGCCCTGGACTTCTTGCCCAAGAAGTTTGAGGACATTGCCAGAGACAAAGATGAAGCGGTCAGACTGTTGCAACAGCGGGTGAAGGAGATCTCCCGCAAGCGCTTCCTGATGACATCCGCTGCTCGTCCCAAAGCACCTGAACCGGTTGCTCGTGTTCCTCTGGGCAGCACAGCGCCCAGAACTCCTGATCGTCAGCCTGACCTGCAACGCACTGTGCCAAGTGCTTCATTCAAGCGCAGTGGCAAGAGTTATCAGTTGGTGGCGATCGGTACTTCTACCGGCGGACCTGTTGCTTTGCAAAATGTGCTGACCAAGTTGCCGGGGGATTTTCCCCATCCCATCCTGCTTATCCAGCATATGCCAGCCACTTTTACTGCCGCGTTTGCTGCTCGTCTCAACGGGTTATGCCAGATTGGCGTCAAGGAAGCGGAAGATGGCGATGTGCTTAAACCAGGGCATGCCTATCTTGCTCCAGGTGGCAAACAGATGCTGCTGGAAGGTCGTGGTGCAGGGGCCCGCATTCGCATCGTGGATGGCAACGACAAGGTAAATTACAAGCCTTGTGTGGACATCACCTTTGCCTCTGCGGCCAAAACCTATGCCGACAAGGTACTGGCGATTGTGCTGACCGGTATGGGCGCAGATGGCCGTGATGGCGCCAGACTGCTGAAAGAGCAGGGATCAACCATCTGGGCTCAGGATGAGGCTTCCTGCGTGGTATATGGTATGCCGCAAGCGGTAGCCAAAGCGGGGATTGCCAGCGAATCACTCCCTCTGGACAAGGTGGCCCAGCGTATTCTGGTTGAGTTGGGGCGCTAATCATGGGCTTGCTCGGTCTGCTCCTGGCATTGGGGGCTATTGCCATTGCCCAACTGTGGCATGGCGGCTCCCTGTTGACGTTGGTGGACGGCCCCGCTTTTTTGATCGTGCTGGGTGGTACCGTTGGTGCCGTCACGTTGCAGACTCCAGCCAAGTACATCCTGCTGGCGTTGCGCCAGCTGTTATGGATTTTTACCCCTCCCCGCCAGGATCTCGCGACGCAGGCCGAACGGTTGCAGTCATGGGCCGTCTTTGCGCGCCAGCAAGGGCTGCTGGCTCTTGAAAATCAGGCTGAGCAGGAGGAAGACAACTTTACCCGTCAAGGGCTTGGCATGATTGTCGATGGGGTATCCACGGAGGATATTCGCATGTTGCTCGAAGCCGATATCGATATCGAGCAGGAGCGTAATGAACATGCCGCCAGGGTATTTGAAGCTATGGGGGGGTACAGTCCGACCATCGGGATCATCGGTGCCGTGCTGGGCCTGATCCAGGCCATGTTTCATCTCGAAGACCCGTCAGCGCTGGGGGCGGGTATCGCAGTGGCATTTGTGGCAACCATCTATGGAGTGGGGTTTGCCAACCTCATCTACCTGCCTATCGCCAACCGGCTACGCGCATTTCACTATCACTATGCACTCTTTCAGGAGATGACCCTGGAAGGGCTGCTGGCTATCGCCCATGGTGAAAACGGCTTGCAGGTTGAACGCCGGCTCAGGGCCTATTTGAAAGGAGAGTAGCCATGCGCAAGCGCTATCGGTTGCACTTGCAGGGTCGCGAGCATCTTGACCGTTGGCTGGTTTCCTATGCCGATTATATGACGCTGATCTTTGCCTTGTTCGTGGTGCTCTACTCTGTTGCGCTGGTGAACAAGGACAAGTATCGCGCGGTGATTGATGGTATGAGCCAGGCGTTCAGTGTCATGCAGTCTGGCGGCAATGGCTTGCTTGAAGGGCAGGGTAATTCCCTGCTGGATAACGCGGTATCTGCCTCTCCATCGTTGCTGGAAAGCCCTGCAT
Source organism: Aeromonas sp. 97A (assembly GCF_051919185.1). Lineage (NCBI taxonomy): Bacteria > Pseudomonadati > Pseudomonadota > Gammaproteobacteria > Aeromonadales > Aeromonadaceae > Aeromonas > Aeromonas sp. 97A. Next base: position 236,621 of record NZ_JBQBFF010000001.1, read on the forward strand.
CCTCCTCTCCTTCACTTGCTCCTATTTCTGGTGTGCCAGTGCTACAAGATGGCGCGACACTTGCAAAACTCGATATGCAGTTGCAACAGAGCATGGGCTCGCTGGTGGATGCCGGTATCGTCAAACTGACGCAAGATGAGAACTGGCTGACGGTTGAACTCAGTTCAGGCTTGTTGTTTGGCAGCGGCAGTGCCTTTTTGGGACCAAACGCTGCACCGGTCATTAATACTCTTTCAAGTATTCTCAAACCGGTCGATAACTATGTAAGGGTTCGGGGATATACCGATAACCAACAGATAAATAATGAAATTTATCGTTCTAACTGGGCGCTTTCTGCTGCTCGGGCCGAGGCGGTACTCAATGGCTTGATTGCCGATGGGATCGCCCCCCAGCGTCTGGCGTTCGAGGCATATGGCGAGTTTTCCCCCTTTGCTGACAACGGCAGCGAGCAGGGCAGACTGCAGAATCGCAAAGTTGTGGTCGCTATCTCCAAGTTTGCCTGGGTGCCGCCAGCACCTGTGGTTGCAACGCCTACGGTAGTTGCTGAACCGGTTCCTGCTGTACAGCAGGCGGTGGATGCAGGAGAGATAAAGGTGATCACCTTGCCCGGTGGTGGCATACGCATAACAACAAGGCAGGATTGATACAGTGATTGTTTGGACGGTTGCCAACCAGAAAGGTGGTGTGGGTAAAACCACCACAGTGGTCTCGCTTGCGGGGATCCTGGCCCAGCGTGGCCAGCGGGTGCTGTTGATTGATACCGACCCTCATGCTTCGCTGACTGCATATCTTGATTTTGATTCAGATCGCCTGGATGGAACCCTCTATGAGTTGTTTCAAGCTGTCAAACCGACAGCCGAGCTTGTCAATAAACTGACGCTCAAGACCAAGTTCGAAAATATCAACTTGCTGCCAGCATCTATTACCTTGGCGACCCTTGATCGGGTGATGGGCAATCGTGAGGGGATGGGACTGGTACTGAAGCGGGCACTGCTGCGCATTCAGGAGCAATATGATTACGTGCTGATCGATTGCCCGCCAGTACTGGGGGTGATGATGGTCAACGCGCTGGCTGCCTGCGATCGCATTCTGGTGCCTGTCCAGACCGAATTTCTGGCCCTCAAGGGGTTGGAGCGGATGATGAAAACATTCGAGATCATGCAGCGTTCCAAGCGTGACAAGTTTCGCTATACCGTGATCCCGACCATGTTCGACAAGCGTACCCGTGCTTCTTTGATGACCTTGAAATCGATCAAGGATCAATATGGGGATTCAGTGTGGAATGCGGTGATCCCTATTGATACCAAGTTTCGGGATGCCAGCTTGCTGCATATTCCCCCGTCTATCTATTCTCCCGGGAGTCGTGGAACCTATGCATATGAAACGCTGCTCAATCATCTTGATGCCCTTGAGCGGCAACGGGTTCATGAGGTGACGGCATGAGAGATACCATTCAAGTTCGGGCGATGGATGACTATTTCCACTCCCTGCTGCTCGATGAGCCACTGGTGCCGGATGAGGTGGAAGAGGCTCAATCCGCCCCTGTTTTACAGTTGCAACGTCAGCCCCAAAGCGTCCCTGAGGTAGTCGCCGCACCTTACCTCGAAAGCGATCCACGGCTTGCCCAACTTGGTGAGCTATTGGCTCAGGTGGGACAAGTCCAGTTCGAAAATGATGCCTTCACCCAGGAGATAACACTCACCACTCCGCTGGAGATTGTGGCAGAGGAATCACTGCTGCCGGTGGAGCCTGAGTGGCCTGCGGAGGTGCTGCTCCCCGAGGTTGCGGAACCCCATACTACTATCCTGACCGAGACGGCGCTGGAGGTTGCTCCGGTAGAGGCCAGTGAACCGGTCGCCTGGGAAAATATCGATACCGGTAAAGAGTTTCAGGCCCTTTTCTTTGAAGTCGCAGGCGTGACGTTTGCGGTGCCGTTGACCGAGCTGGGTGGTATTCATCAGCTGGGCGAGATCACCTCCCTGTTTGGCCAACCGGGCTGGTACAAGGGGATCATGACCTCTCGCGAGCAGAAGATGAATGTGGTCGATACTGCCCAGTGGGTCATGCCGGGTCAGCATCTTGAGATGGATGATTACAAGTATCTGATTATGCTTGGTGAATCGCCGTGGGGATTAGCCTGCCACCATCTCAAAGGGACTGAATTGTTACACCGTGACCAAGTGAAATGGCGCCATCAGGAGGGCAAGCGCCCCTGGTTGGCGGGCATGGTCAAAGAAAAAATGTGTGCCCTGTTACACGTCCGCGAACTGCTCCTGTTGCTGGAGCGTGGGGTTAACATAGAAGGTCGCTGATAACTTCTGCAATCGAGCTGTTTTATTGCTAGTTTTAGCAGTAGACGTTTTCATAAAAGGAATAAAAACATGACAGAAAAGCGCAATATTGCACAGAATCTGGCCGAAGATGAAGTGCTGCAATGGGTAACCTTCCAACTGGAGAACGAAACCTATGGCATCAATGTGATGCAGGTTCAGGAGGTGTTGCGCTACACCGAAATTGCACCGGTGCCAGGTGCGCCTGAGTACGTACTGGGGATCATCAACCTGCGTGGCAATGTGGTGACTGTCATCGATACCCGTTCCCGCTTCGGTCTGCCTTCCGGTGATGTTAGTGAAAACTCCCGGATTGTGATCATCGAGGCCGAGAAGCAGGTGATCGGCATCATGGTAGACAGCGTGGCTGAGGTGGTTTATCTGCGCTCTTCCGAAATCGATGCGGCACCTGCGGTCGGCACTGAAGAGAGCGCCAAGTTTATTCAGGGGGTGAGCAACCGCGATGGGCAACTGCTGATCCTGGTTGACTTGAACAAGCTGCTCTCCGATGAAGAGTGGGAAGATATCGGTTCCCTCTGATAAGTAAGGTGATGTTTTGATAATCGAGATGGTTGCCTTGGGGATGTCCCTGATTGCCTTGGCGTTTGCCTCTTATATCTGGTTCAAGAGCAAGCGCAGCAAGCAGGAGTCCGAGGCCAGTGTGGCAACCCTGCAAGGTCAGTTGGAAAGCTTGCGCAAGCAGATGATGGAACTCCATACCGGTGCTATTGGCATGGGGCAGCGTCTGCAGTCGGTGGAAGGGGCGATGCAGCAGGTCAATGAGCGCCAGCAAGAGCTGACCATGCAGGATCCCGAACGCAGGCTCTACAGCCGAGCGGCAAAGATGGTCGAACTGGGCGCCGATCTTGATGAAGTCATGAGTGAGTGCGAGTTGCCAAAGGCAGAGGCCGAGCTCTTGATATCGTTGCGAAAAGGTCGCTCTTGATGATTCAGGAAGGCAATTGCCTTCCTGAATTTTATGGCGTGCAGCCGCTTTTCCCCCAGCAGCGTTGAGCGAGTAGTTTCTACCGTATTTTCTTTGTGATCCTGGTCGCCAGTCAGTTCAATTGTTGCATCTTTGAAAAGACGTATTCCAATACTGTGTTAAGATGCAGACCGCTTCATTTTCTCTGAAAAAATCCCCATGCTGCTTCAAGTTAACAATCTGAGCTGCGTGCGCGAAGATCGCACTCTGTTTGAACACCTCTCTTTCTCTGTTGCGCCCGGCGATCTGGTGCAAATTGAAGGGCCCAACGGGGTTGGCAAGACCAGCCTGTTGCGATTGTTGACCGGGCTGTCGCAGCCGTTTGCCGGTGAAGTGTGCTGGAATGGGGAGAATATTCGTCACTGTCGCGATGAGTATCATGCCAATCTGCTCTATCTCGGCCATCAGCCGGGCGTCAAAGCGGCGCTGACCCCTTTTGAAAATCTGAAGTTCTACCAGCAGTTGCATCACCCGCAGCAGACAGAGACGGACTTGTGGCAGATATTGGCCCGGGTAGGGCTGGCCGGATTTGAAGAGAACCCGACCGGGCAACTCTCTGCCGGTCAGCAACGCCGGGTGGCTCTGGCCAGACTCTGGCTGTCACAAAAAGCGGCACTCTGGATCCTCGATGAGCCCTTTACCGCCATCGACAAGCAAGGGGTCAAGGTGCTCGAGCAGCTTTTTCTGGCCCACGCTGAGCGGGGCGGCATGGTGATCCTCACCACCCATCAGGATCTGACCCTGATGCAGGGACGGCTGAAGACTATCTCGTTGATCCCCTTCGCCTCGACATTGGAGGAGTAACGCCATGTTGCGCGCTGTTATGCACCTTATTCACCGTGAACTGCTGATGGCTCTGCGCCAGCGTTCCGATATTCTCAACCCGCTCTGGTTTTTCCTCATCGTCATCACCCTGTTTCCGTTAGGGATTGGCCCGGAGCCCAAACTGCTGGCCCGTATTGCCCCGGGGATCATTTGGGTGGCGGCGCTATTGGCGGCCATGCTGTCGCTGGAGCGACTGTTTCGCGACGACTTTGCCGATGGCGCGCTGGAGCAGATGATGCTGATGCCGTACCCGCTGGGCTTGCTGGCGCTGGCGAAAGTGGTCGCTCACTGGCTGCTGACCGGCTTGCCGCTGCTGCTGATCTCTCCCTTGCTGGCGATTTTGCTGTCGCTGGATATGAACACCTATCTGGCCGTCGTCGCGACGCTGGCACTGGGCACTCCGGTATTGAGCCTGCTCGGCGCGGTCGGGGTCGCGTTGACGGTGGGATTGCGCAAAGGCGGGGTATTGCTCAGTCTGCTGATCCTGCCGCTCTATATTCCGGTACTGATTTTTGCCACCTCAGCCATCGATGCCGCGGGGATGAGCTTGCCCTATGGCGGGCAGCTTGCCATTCTGGCCGCCATGCTGGTGGGGGCTCTGACACTGACACCGCTGGCAGTGTCGGCGGCGTTGCGGGTCAGCCTCAACTGATGGCCGTGAGCTGAACCGGATTTGGCTCCGAACGGAGTCTTTTTGCAAAAAATAATGTTGCGATGGATCAAGGAGAGTGCCGCTTATTGCTTTCGGGGTATTTGATGCTGCCCTGCGGTCGGTATGGTAGGCCTCGCCAAACGATTAATAACAAAAAGGTTTTGTGAGCTATGTGGAAATGGTTGCACCCTTATGCCAAACCGGAGCGTGCCTATCAGCTGGCAGGCACGCTGTTGCCCTGGTTTGCGGTGATTAGTCTGCTCTCGTTTGTGATAGGGACCGTCTGGGGATTGGCGTTTGCGCCTGCGGATTACCAGCAGGGGGATTCCTTCCGGATCATCTATATCCATGTGCCATCCGCCATTCTCTCCATGGGGGCCTACTCCACCATGGCGGTGGCTGCCTTTATCGGTCTGGTGTGGCAACTGCGGATGGCGGATATGACGGTGGCGGCCATTGCGCCGGTCGGCGCCGTGTTCACCTTTATCGCCCTCTTTACCGGTGCCGCCTGGGGCAAGCCCATGTGGGGCACCTGGTGGGTCTGGGACGCACGGTTGACCTCCGAGCTTATTCTGCTGTTCCTCTATCTGGGGGTCATTGCCCTCTACAACGCCTTCAGCGACAAGGTGGTCGCTGGCCGTGCGGCCGGCATTCTGGCACTGGTTGGGGTGATCAACCTGCCCATCATTCACTACTCGGTGGAGTGGTGGAACACCTTGCATCAGGGGGCCACCATCACCAAATTTGACAAACCCTCCATTTCACCCGAGATGCTCTGGCCGCTGCTGATCATGATCCTGGCGTTTGCCGCGTTTCTCGGGGCCCTGACCCTGATGCGTTTTCGTAATGAACTCCTGATGCGGGAGTGGCATCGCCCCTGGGTCAAAGAGATTGCAGAGCAGGAGAAGTAAGCATGTACTTTGCCTCTTTCAGTGATTTTATGGCGATGGGCGGTTACGCCTTCTATGTCTGGCTCTCTTTTGGCCTGACGTTGGTGTGTCTGGTCGGCATCATCATTTCTACCCGCATGAAAACCCGCAGCCTGCTCGGTGAGTTGCGCAGCAAGCAGGCGCGTGAGGCCCGTCGCAAGGCGGCCCAGCAGATGGAGAACACCCTATGAATCCGAGACGCAAAAAACGCCTCACCATCATTCTCGCCATCACCCTGGGTCTGGCGACCGTCAGCGGGCTGGTGCTCTACGCCCTCAGTCAGAATATCGACCTCTTCTATACCCCGAGCGAGCTGGTGGAGGGGAAGGGGCCGGACAAGATCAAGCCGGAAGAGGGGCAGCGCCTGCGCATCGGTGGGTTGGTCGTGCCGGGGTCGGTGCAGCGGGATCCCCAGAGCCTCAAGGTTGCCTTCAAGCTGGTGGATAACGGCGGTCATCTGGTGAAGGTCGAGTTTGACGGCATCCTGCCGGATCTGTTCCGTGAAGGGCAGGGGATTGTTGCCCAGGGCACCCTCAAGGATGCCACGACCGTAGAGGCGTTCGAGGTGTTGGCCAAGCACGATGAGAACTACATGCCGCCGGAAGTGGCCGATGCCACCAACGGCATGCACTTCAAGCCGGAGTATACCGAGGCGCAGTTGAAGGGAGCCAAGCAGTGATCCCTCTGGTGTTTGCCTTTTTCGCTTTGCCTGCCGTGCGTGGTGCGGCTGTTGTCACCGTTCAATTGAAAGGAATGCCTTCATGATCCCGGAATTAGGTCAGTTTGCGCTGATCCTGGCCTTTGCCACCGCCCTGCTGCTGGGGAGCTACCCACTACTGGGCGCCAGTTGGGGGCGTCTTGGCATGATGTCGGCGGCCCGTCCGCTCGCCTATGCCCAGTTTTTGTTGCTGCTGCTGTCGTTTCTCTGCCTGACCTGGGCCTTTATCGATAACGACTTTACCGTGCAGTATGTGGCCACTAACTCCAACAGCCTGCTGCCGCTCGCCTATCGTATCTCGGCGGTGTGGGGGGCCCACGAAGGTTCCCTGCTGCTGTGGGTACTGACCCTGGGTGGCTGGACTGCGGCGGTAGCCATGTTCAGCCGCCGTCTGCCGCTCGATGCGGTGGCCCGGGTGCTCGGCGTGTTGGGGCTGATCTCGGTCGGTTTCACCGCGTTCGTGCTGTTCACCTCTGATCCCTTCACCCGCACTTTGCCCTATTTCCCGGTAGATGGTCGTGACCTCAATCCGCTGCTGCAGGATCCGGGTCTTATCTTCCATCCGCCGATGCTCTACATGGGTTATGTGGGTTTCTCGGTGGCGTTTGCCTTTGCCATTGCTTCGCTGATGACCTGCCGTCTCGATGCGACCTGGGCTCGCTGGTCGCGCCCCTGGACCATGGCTGCCTGGGTATTCCTGACCCTGGGCATAGTGCTCGGCTCTTGGTGGGCCTACTACGAGCTCGGTTGGGGCGGCTGGTGGTTCTGGGATCCGGTAGAAAACGCCTCGTTTATGCCCTGGCTGGCGGGTACCGCTCTGCTGCACTCGCTGGCGGTGAGCGAGAAGCGCGCCACCTTCAAGGCGTGGACCGTGCTGCTGGCCCTCTCTGCCTTCTCGCTGAGCCTGCTGGGTACCTTCCTGGTACGCTCCGGCGTGTTGGTGTCGGTGCATGCGTTTGCCTCCGATCCGACCCGCGGTCTGTTTATTCTCGGCTTCCTGCTGGCGGTGATCGGCTCATCCTTGCTGCTGTTTGCCTTCAAAGGCTCGCAGGTGAAGAGCCACGGCAAACACGAGCTGTGGAGCCGCGAGACCCTGCTGCTTTGCAACAACATCATGCTGGTGGCGGGTCTGCTGACCGTGCTGCTCGGTACCTTGCTGCCGCTGGTGCACAAGGAGCTGGGGCTGGGGAGCATCTCTATCGGTACTCCCTTCTTCAACCACATCTACAGCTGGCTGATCATCCCGTTTGCCCTGCTGCTGGGGATTGGCCCGCTGTTTCGCTGGCGTCGTCAGGAGCTGGGGGAACTCAAAAGCAAGGTGGTCGTGGCACTGGTGCTGAGTCTGGCCGCAGCCTTGCTGTTGCCGCTGCTCTTTGCCGAAACCTTCAAGCCGTGGGCGGCGGTAGGGATTGGTCTGGGCGCCTGGATCATCGTCACCAGCGTGCAGGAGACCTGGGCGCGGGCTACCCACAAGCACAGCTTTGAAGTCGGTGTGCGCAAGCTTGGCAACAGCCACTGGGCCATGATCCTCGGCCATGTGGGGCTGGCAGTCAGCATAATAGGTATCGCCTGCACCCAGAATTACAGCATCGAGAAGGATCTGCGGATGCAGGCGGGTGATCGGGTGCACTTTGCCGATTACGAGTTCGTCTTTGCCGGGATCAAGGAGAAGAACGGCCCCAACTACGATGGCTTCAAGGGCGTGCTGGAAGTGCACCACAATGGCAAGCAGGTCGCCCTGCTCAAGCCCGAGAAGCGGATGTACAAGGTGAGCCGGATGCCGATGACCGAAGCGGCCATCGATGCCGGTATCACCCGCGATCTCTATGCGGCGCTGGGGGAACAGCTCGACAACGGAGCCTGGGCGGTGCGGATCTACTACAAGCCGTTCGTGCGCTGGATCTGGTTTGGCGGCGTCTTTATGGCCATCGGTGGCGTGCTGGCGATGCTCGACAAGCGTTACCGTTTCGGCCGTCGTGAGGAGGAGGCCAAGGCATGAACAAAAAGACCTGGTTGTTTTTAATCCCCTTTATCGTCTTTTTGCTGGGGGCGGTGTTCCTGTTCAAAGGGCTCTACTCCGATCCCACCAAGCTTGAGTCCGTGATGGTGGGCAAAGAGGTGCCGGTGTTTACTTTGCAGGACATTTACGATCTGAACAAACAGCACGATCGCAGTATCCTGACCGGTCGCCCCATGTTGCTCAACGTCTGGGCCACCTGGTGCCCCACCTGCTACGGCGAGCACACCTACCTCAAACAGCTGGCAGGGCAGGGTATTCCCATCATCGGCATGAACTACAAGGATGAGCGCGACAAGGCGATCAAATGGCTGGCTGAGCTGGGCAACCCCTATCAGGTCAACCTCTATGATCCGGACGGCATGCTGGGGCTGGATCTCGGGGTATACGGCGCGCCGGAGACCTTCTTTATCGACAGCAAGGGGATCATCCGGTATCGCCACGTGGGGGATATCAACCCCGAGAACTGGGTGTCGACCCTCAAACCCATCTTTGATGCCATGAAGTGAGGGGAGTCTTGATGAGAGTATTTATTGCTTCCCTGCTGCTGTTGCTGGGATGGGTGGTGCAAGCGCCGGCCATGGCCGCTATCGATGTCTACACCTTCGACAACGACAATCAGGAGCAGGTCTTTCGCGAACTGACCAAGGAGCTGCGTTGCCCCAAGTGCCAGAACCAGGATATCGCCGACTCCAATGCGGGGCTGGCCAAGGACTTGCGCGACAAGACCTACCAGATGGTGCGCGAGGGCAAGGATAAAGAGGAGATAGTGGATTACATGGTGGCCCGCTACGGCAACTTTATCCTCTATAACCCGCCCCTGATGGCCTCCACCCTGATCCTCTGGCTCGGCCCGCTGCTGGTGATCCTGATCGGTGGCGCCGTGGTCGTGATGCGCAGTCGCCGGCCCCCTGCGGTGAAAAAACAACTGGATAACGCCTTGAGCGAGGAGGAGCAGCGCCGACTGGCCGAGCTGCTCAAAGAGGAAGAGAAACAATGACCGCTTTTTGGATAGTGATTGCGGGCTTGCTGGTGCTGGTGAGTCTGGCGCTCGTCGTGCCGCTGTGGCGTGGTGAAGGCAAACAGAGCATCAGTCGCTCGGCGCTCAACAAACAGCTCTATCGCCAGCGGCTGCTGGAGATTGGCGAAGAGCGCGAGCAGGGTGTCCTGGCTGAGGAGTCTGACTCGCTGGTCGAGCTGCAACGAAGTCTCTTGGATGATATTCCCGATGTGGAGCAGACTGCCCGCAGTGGCAAGAGTCTGATCTGGATCCCGGGTGTACTGGTGCTGTTGGTGGTGAGTCTGGGGCTCTACTACAAGTTGGGCTCCTGGCAAGAGGTGAGTCGCTGGCAAGATGCCAGCAGCCGTCTTGGCGAGCTGAGCAACCGCATTCTGGTGGAACGCGATGCCCAGGTGACCGAGCAGGATCTGCTGGATTTCACGCTGGCACTGCGTACACGCCTCAAGGATGAACCGAACGACTACCGCGGCTGGCTGCTGCTGGGACGTTTGGCGCTGGATGGCAATGATCCTGAAATGGCCAGCGAGGCGCTGGAGCGGGCCTACACGCTGGCTCCCCAGAAGTCGCTGGTGGCGGTGCCTTATGCGCAGGCGCTGATGATGACGGGGGATGAGGCGCAAGCGGATGCCCTGTTGCAGGCTGCTATCGCGCAGGATCCGGACAATATCGAGGCGCGCTCTGTCTATGCCTTTATGGCGCTGCAAAAAGAGGACTTCCAGACCGCGCTGGCTCGCTGGCAGGCGATGTTGCCACTGATGGAGAAAGGTACCCCCCGTTACGTGATGGTCGAGCGCTCCATGGAGTATGCCCGCGCGCAGCTCAAGCAGCGCGGCATCGAGGTGACGAATTCAGGCGCAGCCAAAGCGGGCGCAGTTGAGGGACAACCGCTGGCGGTGAAGGAGGGGGAATTCCCCATCCACGTCACGTTGGCGGCGGGCATTCAGATGCCGGAAGATGCCCATCTCTTCGTCTTTGCCGTGGTGCCCAACGGGCCGCCTATGCCCATCGCCGTGAAGCGTATCGCAGGGCCAACCTTGCCTGTTACCCTGTCACTCGGGGATGGCGATGCCATGATGGAAGGCAGCAAACTGGCGGCCTATCCGGAGCTGCAGTTCAAGGCACGTCTCTCGCGCGGTGGCAATGTGATGAACAAGGAAGGAGCCTTCGAAGGGGTATCCGTGCCGGTCAAGACGGCCGAGATCCCTGCCGCTCCGATTGACATCCGCATCGATCACGCCCTCTAATATGCCTTTGGATAACCCGGCCCCTGGGTAGGGGCCGGGTTATCTATACTTCTGATAAATCAAAATAAAACGTCAGGACAATCATATGTATCTTCGTTCAGGGGCCATACTGGCAGCCCTCTTGCTGGCTGGCTGTGCCGGTGGCCCACCCAAGCCTGGCCCAGAGAGTCTGGATCTCAATCCCGGCATGAATAATCCGGGTGCCACCAGTACGGCGGCCGATCCGCGCGATCCCTTCCAAGGGGCCAACCGGGCCATGTGGGCGGTCAACTATGATGTGCTGGAACCCTATGTGGCACGTCCTGTGGTACATGCCTATGCCCGCTACATTCCGGTAGGGGTAAAGGATGGCATTGCCAACTTTGTTGCCAACTTTGATGAGCCAAGCAGCATGGTGAACCATCTGATCACCGGTGATTTGAAGGGGGCGGGCTCCAACCTGGGGCGCTTTACCCTCAACACCACGGTCGGTCTGCTGGGTATCTTTGATGTGGCCAAACATGCCGGCCTCGAGCGTAACAAGCTGGAAATGGACACAGTGCTGGGCAGGGCCGATATCGGTAATGGTGCCTACATCATGGTGCCTGTCTACGGCCCGACTACCACCCGGGAGCTGGTTGGCGATGCGATTGACAGCTTCTACTTCCCCTATGCCCTGTTAACCTTCCCGATGAAGGTTGCACACTGGGCACTGGATGGCTTGGGCACACGCGCCAAGCTGATCGATCAGGAGCGGATCATCGACAACTCCCTCGATCCTTATGCGCTGACCAAGGACTTCTACCTGCAATATAACCAGGGCAAGGTGACGGGCAAGCAGACCGAGCTGAAAGCGTCTCAGCAAGAGCAGGCCGACGATGCCAATCTGGATGAATACATGGACGAGCTGGACCAGTAAGCGGGTCATCTCGATATGTAAAAGGCGCCTGCGGGCGCCTTATTCATTTACGCAGCCATCTCGAGATAAAAAAACGCCCCGCAGTGCGGGGCGTTTTGGCAAGCGAGGCTGATTAGGCAGCCAGATTCTTGGCCACGAATTCCCAGTTAACCAGAGCCCAGAAGGTTTCCATGTACTTCGGACGCAGGTTGCGGAAGTCGATGTAGTAGGCGTGCTCCCACAGGTCAACGGTCAGCAGCGGGGTGGTACCGGCTTCAGTCAGCGGGCAGCCGGCGTTGGAGGTGTTAACGATAGCCAGAGTGCCGTCAGCTTTCTTCACCAGCCAAGTCCAGCTGGAACCGAAGTTGCCGATGGCTGATTTGGTGAAGGCATCTTTGAACTCGGCGAAGGAGCCGAATGCCTTGTTGATGGCATCAGCCAGGGCGCCAGTCGGCTCGCCACCGCCATTCGGGGAGAGGCAGTGCCAGTAGAAGGTGTGGTTCCAGATCTGGGCGGCGTTGTTGAAGATGCCGCCGTTGGAGGTCTTGATGATCTCTTCCAGAGACTTGCCTTCAAACTCGGTACCCGGCACCAGATTGTTCAGGTTGACCACGTAGGTGTTGTGGTGCTTGCCGTGGTGATATTCCAGAGTTTCCTGGGAGATGTGCGGTTCCAGAGCGTTGATTGCATAGGGCAGAGCGGGAAGTTCGAATGCCATTTTCTACTCTCCATTGGCTGGACCGTGCGAAGGCGACGGTTGCAAGACATTGCGTACTCTTTTCTATATGTGAAAAGAGTTGTTTTTAAAATGATGGGGCTGGGTAGCCCAAAGCCAAGGGATTGTAGCAGTATCAAAGATGGCCTAACAACTCTTGATTGGCGCCATGATCGCGATCAATCCTGTGTGGGTTCTTTGCACAATTCGAGCCGGGTCACCCCTTTGTCAGTTTGTGCTCGGGCAAGATTGCAGTAGAATGGCCGCCGAAATCGCTCTAGTGAGGCACCTATGGAAACTATTGAAAAGATTAAGCAGCAGCTGGCTGACAACCCCATCATCATCTACATGAAGGGCTCCCCCAAGCTACCCAGCTGTGGCTTCTCTGCCCAGGCCTCCCAGGCTCTGATGTCCTGCGGCGAGCCGTTTGCATACGTTGATATCCTGCAAAATCCGGATATCCGCGCCGAATTGCCAAAATTCGCCAACTGGCCGACCTTCCCCCAACTGTGGGTTGAAGGTGAGCTGATCGGTGGCTGTGACATCATGATCGAGATGTTCCAGGCTGGCGAGTTGCAGGCTCTGATCAAAGAGACTGCTGCCAAGTACAAGAAAGATGATGCTGCAGCCGAGTAATCGGTTCTGTGTTGTCGAGAGGGAGCCTTATAGGCTCCCTTTTTTATTGTCCCGGTTCTGGCAGGCAAGCAACTGATTGCCGGTTGCAAAAAGCAACGCAATTGCCCTGAAAAATCTAATCCTTACGGCTTTGTTTTGGAGTTGTTAATTATATTGTTTGCCAATATATGATTACTTTTTTTAATCCATTTGGATTCAAGTGTTGCTGCCATCACATTTTTTGATAATTTCACTGTAACGCAGTCTCTTTGTAGATTTTTTTGTGTTTATGCTCACATTAATTGCAAGTGATAGAACCTAGTATCGCTTCGCCCTGTGAAATAAAACCCTACAAATTAATAAATAAAAAGAGATTTGCGATGAAGATGTATAGCAATCTGCCCATTGGTCTTCATGATATTACTGAAGCCAAAAAAAGACTGACCAATCATATATACAGACCGCGCAACTACCCTCTAACTACATCAGCGAACGTTGCCATGGCGAGGTTTACCTCAAGCTTGAAAACATGCAACGTACAGGCTCTTTTAAAATTCGTGGTGCCTTCAACAAACTCAGTTCATTAAGTCTGGAAGACCGACAAAAAGGTGTTGTCGCCTGCTCGGCGGGCAATCATGCCCAAGGTGTATCACTCTCCAGTGCTATGTTGGGAATTGATGCCAAGGTGGTCATGCCTTGCTGTGCCCCCAAATCAAAAATTGCTGCAACCAGTGACTATTCAGCCAAAGTGATCCTTCATGGAAATAGCTTCAATGACACCATTGCCAAAGTCAGCGAAATCGTGGAGATGGAAGGCCGCGTATTTATCCCCCCCTTCGACGATGCAAAAGTGATTGCCGGCCAGGGCACCATTGGCCTGGAAATTATCGAAGATTTGTATGATGTCGATAACATCATAGTACCGATCGGTGGCGGTGGTTTGATTGCCGGTGTTGCCATGGCTATCAAATCTATTAATCCGACCATCAAGGTGATTGGTGTGCAATCCGAGAATGTGCACGGTATGGCGGCCTCTTTCTATGCCGGTACCATGACCAATCACAGAACCAGCAGCACGCTGGCCGATGGCTGTGATGTGGCAAGACCCGGTTCACTGACCTTCGAAATCGTCAAACAATTGGTGGATGATATTGTACTGGTCACCGAGGATGATATTCGTCATAGCATGGTTGACCTTATTCAGCGCAACAAGGTGATTACCGAAGGGGCGGGAGCTCTGGCCTCGGCAGCGCTGCTCAGTGGCAAGCTGAAACATTATGTCGAAGGTAAAAAGACCGTCAGCATTATTTCGGGTGGCAATATTGATCTGACCCGGATCGCCGAAATTATCGAACAGAACAATATTCGTCAATTTAGCCTGTAAGGAATGCAGTCATGATATTAGACAGTGTTGTAACCGGCAGTAAAGAGAATACGCGTGCATGGCGTAAATCGGATACCACATGGGGATTAGGTCTGTTCGGTACTGCTATCGGGGCGGGGGTCTTGTTCTTTCCAATCCGGGCCGGATATGGTGGCCTGATCCCAATATTAATCATGCTGGTGCTGGCTTACCCCATTGCATTTTATTGCCACAGGGCGTTGGCCAGATTATGTCTTTCTGGCAGTAATCCATCGGCAAATATTACCGAGACCGTTGAAGAACATTTTGGCAAGATGGGTGGAGTGGTAATTACCTTCCTCTATTTCTTTGCCATCTGCCCACTGCTGTGGATATATGGTGTGACGATCACCAATACCTTTATGGCATTTTGGGAGCATCAACTACAGTTGGTTCCGCTTAATCGAGGTGTGGTTGCACTGGCATTGTTGATGTTGATGGCATTCGTGATCTACTTCGGTAAAGATCTGATGGTCAAGGTGATGAGCTATCTGGTCTTTCCCTTTATTGCCAGTCTGATCGTTATCTCTCTCTCCCTCGTCCCGTACTGGAACAGTGCCGTCTTTGATCAGGTCAATCTGAGCGAGATATCGATGTTTGGTCACGATGGTATTCTGGTTACCGTCTGGCTGGGGATCTCCATCATGGTCTTCTCCTTCAACTTCTCGCCGATTGTCTCCTCTTTCATTGTCTCCAAACGGGAAGAGTATGAGCAGGAGTTCGGTCGTGATTTTACCGAAAAGCGCTGCTCGAAGATTATCTCCGGTGCCAGCATGCTGATGGTGGCCGTGGTGATGTTCTTTGCCTTCAGCTGCCTCTTTACCCTGTCACCGCAAAAT
This sequence comes from Aeromonas sp. 97A, assembly GCF_051919185.1. NCBI lineage: Bacteria > Pseudomonadati > Pseudomonadota > Gammaproteobacteria > Aeromonadales > Aeromonadaceae > Aeromonas > Aeromonas sp. 97A. Next base: position 251,790 of record NZ_JBQBFF010000001.1, read on the forward strand.
ATGGCGGAAGCCAAAGCCCAGAATATTCCGGTGCTCTCCTATCTGGCCAACCACTTCTCCTCAATGACGGGCAGCAAGTCTGCGTTTGCCACCACTCTGGAGTATGCGGCGTCCATCATTGCGCTGGTTGCCATCTTCAAATCCTTCTTCGGCCACTATCTGGGGACGCTGGAAGGGTTGAATGGTCTTATCCTCCGCTTTGGCTATCAGGGCGACAAAAGCAAGGTTTCCAGTAAAAAACTCAATATGGTCAGTATGTTGTTCATCATGGGTTCGACCTGGCTGGTCGCTTATGTGAACCCCAACATCCTCGACCTGATTGAGGCAATGGGGGCGCCAATCATCGCTTCCCTGCTCTGTCTGCTGCCGATGTATGCGGTGAGCAAGACACCGGCACTGGCAAAATATAAAGGTCAGGCCAGCAACCTGTTTGTCACCATCATCGGTGTGCTGACCATCCTGAATATAGTTTCCAAGCTGTTCTGAAAACCTTTTCTGCAAGTCATCAGCCATTCAGGCCCCCCTGGCGGGGTCTGCATGGCGCAGTCAGAAGTGCGCAATAACCTGTTCTTGGTTGGCCACAATTATGTGGGCCCAGGGCAAGGCTATCCGTGATTTGGCCACCACACTCAGTGGTAAATATGTTCTGACTGCAGTGACTCGACATCATAAATATCGAGGCGATGTAATGAAGTTTGATTCGTTGGTTCTGGTTATCAATTGCGGCTCTTCGTCGGTCAAATTCTCGGTACTGGATAGTCAATCCTGTGAGGTGGTGATCTACGGTATAGCGGATGGTATTGAGACGGCCCATCCCCAATTGCAAGTGGGTAAAGAGCCTGCAATGTCATTAGCTGAAAATAACCACACCTGTGCATTGGCTGCCATCGCGGAGGAATTGAAAAAAAGGGATCTGCTGGATGCCATTGCACTGGTGGGTCATCGAATTGCTCATGGTGGTAGTGAATTTAGCGAAGCCGTGATCATTGATGAACATGTATTGGCCAAAATAAAGCAGGTGTCACCCTTGGCCCCCCTGCACAATCACGCCAATTTAAGTGGCGTGATGGCCGCCCGCCAGCTATTTCCCAACCGGCCACAAATTGCGGTATTTGATACCGGTTTTCACCAGACCCTGAAGCCGGAAGCTTATATCTATGGGCTGCCTTACCAATATTTGCAGGATTACGGCGTGCGCCGCTATGGCTTCCATGGCACCTCCCATCGCTATGTGGCCGAGCAGGCCTGCGTATTTATGGGGCTGGATGAGCTGCATGCCGGTCTGGTCATCGCCCATCTGGGCAATGGCGCCTCTATTTGCGCGGTGCAGGATGGCAAGAGCGTCGATACCTCGATGGGGATGACGCCGCTGGAGGGGTTGATCATGGGCAGCCGAAGCGGCGATATCGATTTTGGCGCGCTGGCCTATATCGCCAGCAAGACCGGGCAATCCATCGAGGATATCGAGCGGATATTGAATAAGCAGTCCGGTCTGCTGGGTATTTCGGGGCTCTCCTCCGATATGCGGGTATTGGAAGCTGCCTATCACGAAGGACATCCCGGGGCGAAATTGGCCATTCACGCTTTTGTCCATCGTATTGCCCGCCATATCGGTGGCCATGCCACCTCATTGCGCCGGCTGGATGCCGTTATTTTCACCGGCGGTATTGGCGAGAACTCGGCCTTTATCAGAAAGCTGGTATGCGAACGACTTCAGGTATTTGGCGTAGCGATCAGCGAGCCGTTTAACCAGCGTCCCAATAGCGAGGGCTGCCGGGTAATTTCGGCGGCAGAGTCCATGGTGCTGGCGGCGGTTATTCCCACCAATGAAGAGAAAATGATCGCGCTGGATGCCATTCGTCTGGGGCAGCAGGTTCGTCAGGCCGAGTGCGTCTGACATCTTCCACTGTAGTGTCATGAGTAGTGAATGAGGTTTATTTGATGAAAGTTGATATGCAATTGGATCAGGATAAATTCCGTCAGGCATGGCAAGGGTTTGCCGGTGAAAACTGGAAGCACGAGATCAACGTCCGTGATTTTATCCAGCAGAACTACACCCCCTATGAAGGTGACGAACAGTTTTTAGCTGATGCGACCGAAGCGACCACCACCCTGTGGAACAAGGTGATGGAGGGGATCCGCATCGAGAATGCCACCCACGCGCCTGTTGATTTTGATACCAATATTGCCACCACAATCACCGCCCACGGGCCGGGTTATATCGAGCAGGGGCTGGAAAAAATCGTTGGCCTGCAAACCGACAAGCCCCTTAAAAGAGCGCTGCACCCGTTTGGCGGCGTAAATATGATCAGAAGCTCTTTTGAAGCATATGGCCGGGAGATGGATCCCGAATTTGAATACACCTTCAGCGAATTGCGTAAAACCCACAATCAGGGGGTGTTCGACGTCTACTCTCCCGAGATGTTGCGCTGCCGAAAATCAGGGGTATTGACCGGTTTGCCGGATGGTTACGGCCGTGGTCGCATTATCGGAGATTATCGTCGGGTGGCGCTCTATGGCATAGATTATCTAATCCGTGAACGGGAGCTGCAGTTTGCCGATCTGCAACCGGCTCTCGAGCGGGGAGAGCAGCTGGAGCAGGTGATCCGCCAGCGCGAGGAGCTGGCCGAGCACAAGCGGGCACTGGTGCAGATCAAGCAGATGGCGGCCAGCTATGGCTTTGACATCTCCGGGCCGGCACGCACTGCCCAGCAGGCGGTGCAGTGGCTCTACTTTGCTTATCTGGCGGCGGTGAAGTCGCAAAATGGTGGGGCCATGTCCCTCGGTCGTACCGCTACCTTCCTCGACATCTATATCGAGCGGGATCTGAAGGCGGGGCTTATCAACGAGCAGGATGCCCAGGAGCTGGTCGATCACTTCATCATGAAGATCCGCATGGTGCGCTTCCTGCGTACTCCCGAGTTTGACTCCCTCTTCTCCGGCGATCCCATCTGGGCCACCGAGGTGATCGGCGGCATGGGGCTGGATGGTCGCACCCTGGTGACCAGGAACTCCTTCCGTTATCTCCATACCCTCAAGACCATGGGGCCGGCGCCCGAGCCTAACCTCACCATCCTCTGGGCGGAAGGGTTGCCACGTGCCTTCAAGACCTATGCGGCCCGCGTCTCCATCGATACCTCATCCCTGCAGTATGAGAATGATGACCTGATGCGCACCGATTTCGAGAGCGATGACTACGCCATCGCCTGCTGCGTGAGCCCGATGGTGATCGGCAAGCAGATGCAGTTCTTTGGTGCCCGCGCCAACCTCGCCAAAACCCTGCTCTATTGCATCAACGGTGGCGTTGACGAGAAGCTGAAGATCCAGGTTGGCCCGAAAGTGGCCCCCATCATGGACGAGGTGCTGGAATACGACACCGTCATGGCCAGCCTCGACAGCTTTATGGATTGGTTGGCGGTGCAGTACATCAGCGCGCTCAACCTTATTCACTACATGCACGACAAGTACAGCTATGAGGCCTCGCTGATGGCGCTGCACGATCGCGACGTCTATCGCACCATGGCCTGCGGCATTGCCGGTCTGTCGGTGGCGGTCGATTCGCTGGCGGCCATCAAGTACGCCAGGGTCAAGCCGGTGCGCGATGCTGACGGGCTGGCGGTCGATTTCGTGATTGAGGGGGAGTATCCCCAGTACGGCAACAACGACGAGCGGGCCGACTCCATCGCCTGCGATCTGGTCGAGCGCTTCATGAAGAAAATCCAGGCGCTGCCGACCTACCGCAATGCGGTGCCAACTCAGTCGATCCTGACCATCACCTCCAACGTGGTCTATGGCCAGAAGACTGGCAACACCCCGGATGGCCGCCGTGCCGGTGCCCCGTTTGCACCGGGAGCCAACCCGATGCACGGTCGGGATCGCAATGGGGCGGTCGCTTCGCTCGCCTCGGTGGCCAAGCTGCCGTTCAAATACGCCAAGGACGGGATCTCCTACACCTTCTCCATCGTGCCGGGGGCGCTCGGCAAGGAGCCAGCCAATCGCGAGAGCAATCTGGTGGGGCTGATGGATGGCTACTTCCATCATGAGCGGGATGTGGAAGGGGGTCAGCACCTCAACGTCAACGTGATGAACCGCGAGATGCTGCTGGATGCCATCGACAATCCGGACAAGTACCCCAGCCTGACCATCCGGGTCTCCGGTTATGCGGTGCGCTTCAACGCCCTGACCCGCGAGCAGCAGCAGGACGTCATCTCCAGAACCTTCACCAACATGATGTAACTCTCATGCCCGGGGTGAGCAAGCTTGCTCCGGGCCTACTTTTTGTTTGTCAGCACGAGGAAGTAACAGATGCGACAGGTTATCACTACCAAAGCGGCGCCGGGCGCCATCGGCCCCTATGTGCAGGCCACCCGGATTGGCAACATCCTCTACACCTCCGGTCAGATCCCACTGGACCCGGTGAGCGGTGACATTGCAGAGGGTATCGAAGCGCAAACCCTGCGCTCCCTGCAAAACGTCAAGGCGATTGTCGAGGCGGCGGGCGGTGAAGTGCGCAATATCTTCAAGACCACGGTGTTTGTCTCGGATCTGAACGACTTTGCTGCGGTCAACCGGGTCTACAACGACTTCTTCACCGAGCACGATGCCATGTATCCGGCGCGCTCCTGCGTGGAGGTGGCCCGCTTGCCGAAGGATGTGAAGATCGAGATAGAGGCGATTGCTGCGCTGTAACCCCCATCGGGAGTGTGTCAGCAAGCCAAAAAAGAGCGGCTGCCAATGGCAGCCGCTTTTGTCTATATGGTCATCGGGCAGATCAGGCGATCCGTTCGATACGTGCCATGTAGAAACCGTCGAAGCCGGTCTCGGACGGGCTCACGGTGTGATCGTCACGTAGACGGAAGTTTTCGTTGGCGGCGAGGAACTTGTCCACCTGCTGGCGGTTCTCCTCGGGCAGGATGGAGCAGGTTGCATAGACCAGCAGGCCGCCGACTTTCACCATCTGGCTGTAACGCTGCAGGATCTCTTCTTGCAGCGCGACCAGCACCGGCAGACGCTCGGCGGTATCACGCCACTTGGCATCCGGATTGCGCTTGAGGACGCCCAGACCGGAGCAGGGCACGTCCAGCAGTACGCGGTCGGCGCTTTCTTTGAGGCGCTTGACGGTCTTGCTGCTGGTGATGACCCGGGTCTCCACGTTGTGGGCACCGGCGCGACGAGCTCGCTGCTTGAGGTTCTCCAGCTTCCACTCTTCCACATCCATTGCCAGCAAACGGCCTTTGCCTTGCATCATGGCGGCGATATGCAGGGTCTTGCCACCGGCACCGGCGCAGGCGTCGATAACGCGCATGCCTGGGGCAACTTCCAAAGCGGCAGCAACCAGCTGGGAGCCTGCGTCCTGCTGTTCGAAGCAACCATCGGCAAAGGCCTTGGTACGGAACAGGGCGGCGTCAGAGGTGACCTGCAGGGCAGTCTCCACACCTTCAACCGGAATGGTGGTGACCTGCTCTTTGGCCAGCATGGCTTGCAGTTCATCACGGGTGCACTTGAGGGTGTTGACCCGCAGGTATCGCTTGGGCATCCAGGCCAGGGCGGCACGCTCGGCAGGCCAGGCTTCACCCAGCTGCTCGCTACCCAGTTTCTCCAGCCAGCTCGGGCAACCATCCATCAATACCGGGTTCTTCTTCGCCTCGGTCAGACGGCGGCGGAATGCCTCTTCATTGAAGCGATCCAGGGTCGGGTGGTTGGGCTGGGCAATTTTGTGGAAGGCATGCCAGCTGTGCAGCAGCGGCCAGACATTCTTTTCGGCCTGACGGACCTGAATGCCGGTGAGGAAACAATAAAGGCTGAGACGGCGCAGCAGGTCGCCGGTGACCAGGGCAATCCTTGCCTGTTCTTGCGGTTTGAGTTCGATGCCGGAGAAGTGACGGGCATAAGCGCGGTCGAGGGTAAGACCCTGACCGAGCACATCGTCAACAATGGCAACGACCAGATCCCCGAAACGGGGCAACAGTGGGGATTTGAGCATGAGATTAACCTTGGCCAGATAAAGATGAACCGCACCTTTGTGAAGAGGGACAGTTCTAAAATTGACAAATCCGCGCAATGATAGGGGTTAGATGGGGTTGGCGCAACACTCCCCATGGGTGAGTGGCTGAAACAGTGGCGCCGGGCTTTTTGATTCGGCGGGATAATGATGCCGGTAATGGTTCAAAAAAGTGCATGACTACAAGGATGACAAAGATGCCTGTGACCAGTAAGTGTTCGTTGGCCTTGTTGGTGGCCAGTTTGTTGGGGTCAACCAGCCTGATGGCCAGCGAGTGGAGCACGGTAGCCGCCAGAGCGACTGCGGAGCAAGGTTATGAGGTGCGGGCTAATCAGTTTCGGGTGGCCAAGGTGCCGCTCGACTATTTTGCCGGGCTGCAAGCCGGGGCGAGTGAGCTGACCCTGCCGCTGCCCCATGGGGGGGAGGTCACCTTTGCGCTGGAAGCCTACGACGTGCTGCCTGCAGATCTTGCCGCCAAGTATCCGCAGATCCGCACCTTCAAGGGTCACAACCCGGCGCATCCGATAGAGACAGGACGCTTCGATCTGGGGCCACAGGGTTTCCACGCCATGTTCAGCCATCAGGGCAGGATGGTGTTTGTCGATCCGCTGCGCAATGCCGAAGGCTACGCCGTCTATTACCAGCAGGATGCCCATAGTCGATTGGAAGAGACGGCAGATGAGGTGATAGGGCCCAAGCTCAGCAAACTGGTGCGCAAGGTGCAAGTGGATGGCAATGTTCGCAAGCGCTATGTCATTGCCATTTCGGCGACAGGAGAATTTACCCAATACCACGGTGGCTCCAAAGCGCTTACCATGGCGGCGATTGCGACCTTGCTCAACCGCGTCAATCAGGTCTATCAACGGGATGTGGGCGCCGAATTCGTGCTGGCCAGTGGCAATGACAACCTGATCTTTACCGATCCGGCCAGCGACTTGTTTGCCAATGATAATTCGGATGCGCAGACCAATATCGGGGTACAGGCTTATTACTTTACCAATATGCAGCTCGGTAATTTTGATATCGGCCATGTACTCAATACCGGTAGCGGTGGTCTGGCCGGTTTGGCAGTGCTCTGCACCAATCAGAAGTCTGGCGGGATGTCGGGTTCACCCACACCGGTGGGAGATGCCTTCTTCGTTGACTATGTGGCTCATGAAATTGGTCACCAGTTTGGTGCCGATCATACCTTCAACGGCACTACCGGGAGTTGCGGTGCTGGTACCCGGGTTGCGAGTCAAGCCTATGAGCCTGGTAGTGGCAGCTCCATCATGGCCTATGCCGGTATTTGTGGTGATGAGAATATCCAGACTCACAGCGACCCCTATTTTCATAGCAAGTCCATCGAGCAGATGCGTGCGCACATGGCGACCGTATCGACTTGCGGAACCACACTCGCGTTGAGCAATAATGCCCCGCAGGCAGCTGCAGGGGGGACTATGTGATCCCTGCCAATACGGCCTTTATGTTAAAAGGGGCTGGTGGAGATCTGGATAATGATTCTCTGCTCTACAACTGGGAGCAGATTGATCTGGGTACTGAATCGAGTAGTGCCGCCACCATGATTGACGATGGCTCCCGGCCGCTGTTTCGTTTTGTCTCTCCCACGGCATCGCCGGAGCGGATCCTGCCGAGTTTGCCATCCCTGCTCTCCGGCACGCTTGCCAAAGGAGAGGCCTGGCCGACTACCAACCGGGATCTCAATTTCAGACTAACGGTGCGTGATGGTCAGGGTGGAGTTGCCAGTGATGACATGAAAGTGCAAGTGATCAATACCGGTGCGGCATTTCGCATCACCAACCCGTTTTACGGGGTGACTCTCACTCCGGGGGCCAGTCAGGCCATAGCATGGGATGTGGCGGGCACAACTGTGGCGCCGATTAGTTGCAGCAAGGTGGACATCTCGGTGACCCAGGATGAGGGCGCAAGCTGGACAATGCTCGCAGCCGGACAACCCAATAACGGCGCAGCAACGGTAACGTTGCCTGCCGATCTCACCAGCAGCGTCAGGCTGAAAGTGGCATGCAGCGACAATATCTTCTTTGCCATCAGTCCCCTCAAATTGCCTCTGGTGCAAGGTGGCTCGACTTCAGGTGGCGGCGGTGGTGGTGGGGCGATCGGATTGTGGGCGCTGGCTCTGGCGCTGCTCGGCTGGCAACGGAGGCGCACATGAAGGGAGTCCCTCTGTTGCTGCTTGTCATGCTCGGCGGTTGTCAGGCCGATGCCAGTACGCTGGAACAGGATCTGAGTGCAAACCTCGCCAGGCAGGATTATCGCCTGATAGTGATAGCCGGGCGGGGAGAGTTCGCCCCCGGTATTGCAGCCGAGCAGCAGGCAGAGGCCAAGGCGCGCTGTGGCAAGCGTTATCTGGATGGATTGGGCGATGTTATAAGGCCCGGTCAGCAAGAGATACATGCCAAGTTGAGCGCTTACGCCAGCGAGTATAACCAGCGTATGGTGATTCATTGCCCAATAGCATCGGGCGCTGGCAAGCAGTAATACACCAACGAACCAATCCAAATGGGGGGGATATTCAGCCCCCTATCTATCCGTGAAGGCGCCAATGGCGCCTTCACTTTTTCCGTTGTTGAATGGGATCAGTCTGTTTTGCCTGAGATGGGGTGTGCGGGTGTAGCACGATTTTTCAGCGTGACAGAAATTTTGTGCGAATTTTCTTTTCTGTCTGTCACGCAGATTGTCAATTGAGGCTGCACCATACTTGTTGTCACCAAGGTAGGGCATGGAGGCTCTATGAAGCATGGCATTGCGGTGATTATCACCAGTTTGTCTGTTCAGGTTGCAGCAGAACCACAGTGGACCTTCATGGATGAAAACTTGGAAAGGGGAGGGAGCTATGATGTGCGAGCTGAAAAGGTCAGAGTGGTGGTTCCTGACAAGCCTTTTGAACCCGGGCATCTCGCCAGTGTATTGACCTTGCCATTGCCGGATGGCACTACGGTGCAGTTTGATGTTCATCCCAATGCCTTGCTCCCGGAGCCGTTGGCCCAGCGCTACCCTTCTATCAATACTTACAGTGGGAAGGCTATCGATCGGGCGGCGGATAAAGGCCGATTTGATGTCACCATACATGGTTTTCACGGTATGTTTACCCATCAGGGGCGTACTTTTTATGTCGATCCGCTTCAGGACGGTTTCTCTTATGCCGTTTATGAACAGCAAGATACCTGGCGGCGACAGGATGTGGATCAGGTGATTGATCCTCATGGTATCGAGCGTGAGCGAGCTGTGCTGGTCGATGGCAATTTGCGCAAGCGCTACACTATCGCCATCTCGGCAACCGGGGAATATACCCAGTATCACGGTGGTACCAAGGTTGCAGCACTCTCGGCCATTGCAACACTGCTTAATCGGGTCAATGAAGTCTATCGCCGTGATGTGGGGGCCGAGTTTCAGCTTGCAGCTGATACGGATAATGTGATTTTCACCGATCCTGCGACGGATCCTTTCACCAACTCGACCCAGGATATCGCAATCAACCAGACCCAACAGGGGGTGTTGCTCAATCCTTCTTTTGATCTGGGCCATCTGCTGGCGACATCAGGCGGCGGGGTGGCGACCCTGAGATCTTTATGCAACCCTTTCAGCCGTTCACGGGGCATGACCGGAGGCTCACAGCCTATCGGTGATGCATTCTTTATTGATTATGTGGCCCACGAATTGGGGCACCAGCTGGGGGCAGAGCACTCCTTCAATGGCATGGCCGACAGTTGTGCAACAGGTCGCAAGGCTAGCTCAGCTTGGGAACCGGGCAGTGGCTCGACCATCATGGCTTATGCCGGGATCTGTGGTGAGGAGAATCTGCAGGTTAACAGCACACCTTTCTTTCACAGCAAGTCGATCGAGCAGATGCGGGCTCTGATGGCCTCTCTGCCCTCCTGCGGCACCGACCTGGCGCTTGCCAATAACGCGCCGGTTGTGGATGCGGGGGGCGATAGGGTGCTCCCCGCCAATACGCCTTTCACTCTTGTCGGTAGTGCGCTGGATCTGGATGGTCATCCCCTCAGTTACACCTGGGAGCAGGTTGATCTTGGCAATGCATCCTACAGCGTGGCAACCATGGTGGATGATGGAACCCGCCCGCTGTTTCGCTTTGTTTCACCAACATCGGATCCCCGTAGAACATTGCCCGCCATGAGCTCTCTGATATCGGATGTCTTGGCCAAAGGAGAGGCGTGGCCTGCGACCAATCGCAATCTCCAGTTCCGCCTTACCGTACGTGATGGTCAGGGGGCCGTGAGCAGTGATGAAATGGTGGTTCAGGTGATCAATACCGGCGCGGCATTTGCCATCACAGCTCCGCAGATCGGCGCCATGGTGGCGGGTAGCACTCAGCTAGTGACATGGAATGTTGCCGGGACCGATCAGCCTCCTATCAATTGTCCCAGCGTGGATTTGGCACTGACACAGAATGGTGGTTCTACTTGGACTACGCTGGCAAGCGGGCTTGCCAATAACGGGTCGGCCAGTGTGGTGTTGCCTGCACCGTTGACCAGCACGGCCAGGCTGAAGCTGGCATGCAGCAATAATATTTTTTTCTCTATCAATGGGATAAGAGGTAATGCGTCTGCCACTACGGAAAGTGCAACTGTCATTACCGACAACAATGCGGGTGGCGGCGGTGGTGGTGGTGCAGTGAATCTTATCGTGATCCTCCTGATGGGAGGGGCAGCCGGATGGCGCAGGTATTACGGTTAGCCGTCAGTTTGCTGTTTCTATATATCTGCGCAGCGCCTGTTGTGGCCGCATCACTGACCGAGGCAATAGATGAAAGTCTTGCTGCTCAGGATTATCGGCTCATCGTGCGTGGCGGGCGCGGCGGTATGGCTCCGGGGGTTGTGGAGTCATTGCAAACAGAAGCGAGAACCCGGTGCGGAGTCCGTTATCTGAAAGGGTTCGGTGATGTGATTGAGATGGGTAAGGAGTCGGAGTTTGAGCAGCGGATTGACTATGCCACCCGATATAACCGACAGATGCTGGAAAGGTGCATGCCGGAGGCGATTTCAAGGCCGTAGTGGCTGTTCAACAACGTCGCGTAAATCGGCAGGATTGGAGTTATAACTCTAATATTCCAAACATAGTGATAGTCTCATGGGGGTGATTCGATGACTCACATATGAGCCCCCATATACTTTTTTTGGAGTTTTAACTCTATTAAAAAGAACTACTGAAAATGCTAACAAAATGAGCTGTTTATAAACTATAACTCAATAACTTTATGATTTTAAATGAAATAAAATTCATTTAATTTTTATTGAAAAAGTTGAATTGTGATTTGTGTCACGTTATTCTCGCCGGCTGTTCAGTCAGGTGATTAATAATGATGAAGTTCACAATAAATGCAATCTCAGTTGTCATCGCAATGTCAGCTAATATCGCGCTGGCATCCCCATGGCATATGGTCGAAGCACACAATAGGCAGGCGGCTGATACAGTCACAACTAGTGCCTATACCAGCTTTGAGGTCGATGAAGAGTTTATTCAAAATCTGCGTGCTGGCGATACGCTGATTACCTTGCCATTACCCAATAGTGGAATGGTGCAATTTGAAGTGCAGCCCTCGTCGGTATTGCCACCTGCATTGGCCGCCAAGTATCCGGATATCATGACCTTTAAAGGCCATGAGGTGGGTAATGAAAATAACACTGGTAGTTTTGATATTTCCCCACGTGGTTTTAATGGCATGTTTATGCACCAAGGGGAGCAGGTGTTTATTGATGTTCAACGTAGTGGTCTTTATTCTGTTTATTACAAGAAAAATGTAAAACCGCGAAAAAATGGGCATCATGAAGAGCTGATGCAGAATAATACAAGTGAGCATGAAAGTGAAAAAAAGCGCTCATTGTTAGATAGTGCAACTAAGCAAGCAGCACAAAATTATAACTTTCCTGGAATAAAAATATATCGGATTGCGATATCTACCACTGGAGAGTATACCTCCTCATTTCATGGTAAAGTAGGCGCTTTGTCATCTATTGTAACATTGCTGGCTCGAGTCAATGAAATATATGAGCGTGATCTCGGTATAAAATTTATCTTGGCTGATGGCAATGACAATGTCATTTTTGAAGATGCATCTACAGACCTGTTTTTTAATGGAGACAATGCAGATGCAACTCTCACCACGCCAATCATGGATAGAAACGATGCTTATCGAAATGAGCTCGTCCAGCTGATGGCTCACAGAGAGACAGATCTCACTAAAAAACTAGGCGATTTTGATATTGGTCACGTGCTTACGACTACCAATTATTCTGGTCTGGCAATGGGAACGCTATGCGCAGCTCCAAATCGGGGTTATAGCGGGGAAAACGCCCCTGGTCGAAATTTGCGTTCTAATGCAATGAGTGGAGCCGGTAATGGCAGCTCGGGAGCGGGAATCGCAGAGATTGATGCGGTGTTTGTCGATACCTTTGCGCATGAAGTGGGTCATCAGCTCGGTGCAGAGCATATCTTTAATGTCGACATCCTCGGACGTGTAGCTAATTCCGCTTGGGAGGTTGGTAGCGGTGCGACCATCATGGGTTATCCGGGCAGAGTTGGCATGGGGTCACAAAATCTGCAATCTAAAACGACAGGTTATTTTCATAGCAAGTCCATTGAGCAGATGCTTGCTGTGCTAGCCAGTCGTCCAGATAATTGTGGCGCTGTTGAGCCTATGACCAAGCAAGATATTGATGTGAATATCTCGCCAGCATCGCAATCAAAAGTTATTCCTGTTAGAACTGCATTTTCACTCACAGGGATTGGTTCTGGTGAAGATGGAATGACCTTTACCTGGGAACAGGTTGATCTTGGTCGAGCGACAGAGAGTGCATCTGATATTTACTATGGGAAATTGAACGATGGACCCTTATATCGTTTTGTAGAGCCTGCAACGTCTCCTGAACGTCACTTTCCTTCTTTGGCTACTCAGCTAAGGGGATATGAACGATTTATGTTGCAACAGCCTGGGCTAATAAAAGATGAAGAGAAGGGCGATCCGTGGGTCAATGTACCGCGTACTCTGAATTTCCGTTTGGTGGCCCGTGATGGAAAAGGCGGTGGTGCCTATGATGAGACCTCGGTCGAAGTGGTCGATACAGGTTCACAAACCTTCAAGATATTGCCAGCCCCTGACCAGCGTATTCTGGTTGGCAGCCCGACCACAGTGAACTGGCAAGTAGCTGGAACCGACGGTGGCCGCATCAACTGTCAGCGGGTCGATATCAGTTATAGCAACGATGAAGGCAAGAGTTGGCAGCCGCTGGTCAATGGCGTGAACAACAATGGCGCCCATGAGGTGACCATTCCGGCCAATGCTGGCAGCGCTGTTCGCCTCAAGCTGGCCTGTAGCGACAATATCTTCTATGCCATTACGCCAAAACTGGCGACCAAGAGCAGTGATACACCTGCTCCCCAGCCTGAAAGCAATGGCGGCGGTGGTGGCGGCGGTTCGACCGGTCTGTTCGCGCTGTTGGGCCTTGGTATCGCTGCGCTGCTGCGTCGTCGTGAGATCATGAGCTACTAAACCAGATAACCCAAGGGTGACATTACCCATCTTTGGTAAATTGATAAACCAAGCGAAGAGGCGTTAGCCTCTTCGCTTTTTTTGTATGGTTTACAAGGTCGCTTTATCGAGCGCACAATGCCTGCGTCACTCTCTTGATGGTCGTGGAACCATTATTTATTTGAAGGAAAATCAAGATGATGGATGTTGCTGATCTGCGCCGTGAATACTCCCGTGGCGGGCTGCACCGGGCCGATCTGCCGGCCGAGCCGCTGGCGCTGTTCGAGAAGTGGTTGGCGCAGGCTTGTGAGGCCAAACTGACCGATCCCACCGCCATGGTGGTAGCGACGGTGGATGCCGATGGTCAGCCCTGGCAGCGCACTGTGCTGCTCAAGCACTACGATGCCCTAGGGATGGTCTTTTACACCAATATGGGTAGCCGCAAGGCGCAGCAGCTGGAAGGCAATCCTCGTATCAGCCTGCTCTTCCCCTGGCATACGCTCGACCGTCAGGTGCATGTGACCGGTCGGGTGGAGAAGATGAGCACCTTCGAGGTGATGAAGTATTTCCACAGCCGTCCCAAGGATAGCCAGATCGCTGCCTGGGTCTCCAAACAGTCGACCCGCATCTCGGCCCGCGGCGTGCTGGAGGCCAAGTTCCTCGAGCTCAAGCAGAAGTTTGCTAATGGCGAAGTGCCGCTGCCGAGCTTCTGGGGCGGATTCCGGGTGGTGATCGAGACGGTGGAGTTCTGGCAGGGGGGCGAGCACCGGCTGCACGACCGCTTCTACTACACCCGCGACGGGGATGGCTGGCATATCGAGCGTCTGGCTCCCTGATCGCGCTGTTCAAATCTGTTTTCACAAGGAGTGTGTATGCGTCTGTATGGTGATCTGCGTTCCGGCAACTGCTACAAGGTGTGGCTGCTGGCCCGCTGGCTGGATCTGCCCCTTGAGTGGGTAGAGGTGGATATTCAGGCGGGGGATACCCGTACCCCCGCATTTCTGGCCATGAACCCCAACGGCAAGATCCCGGTGCTGGAGATTGGCCAGGGCGATACGCTGGCGGAATCCAACGCCATCCTCTTCTATCTGGGGCAAGGCAGCGCCTTGTGGCCAACCGATCCGCGCCAGCAGGCCGAGGTGCTCAAATGGATGTTCTTCGAGCAGTACAGCCATGAGCCCTACATCGCGGTGGCCCGCTTTATCGTTCACTATCTCGGCCGCCCCGAGTCCCAGGAGGCGCGTCTCGACGGGCTGAAAGCCGGTGGCGAGAAGGCGCTGGCGGTAATGGAGCAGCAGCTGAAACAGAGCCCCTATCTGTGCGGTGATGCGCCTACCATCGCCGATATCGCCCTTTATGCCTACACCCACGTGGCAGAGGAGGGGATCTTCTCCCTGCAGGGGTGGCCCGCTATCCGTAGCTGGATCGCCCGTATCGAAGCCCATCCCCGCCATCTGACGCTGCCAGCGGCCTGTCAGGCCAGCTGATGGAACTGCTGATCGAGGCCAGTCTGTGGCAACCGCAGTGGACTGCGCTGTTGCAGGTCTGGCAGCTGCAGGGTCATCGCTGGCAGCTGCTACTGGGCAAAGAGGCGGCCGCTGCCCTCGATCAAACCGATGCTCCCTGGGCGAGCAGTCCTCCTGATGGGGTGCTCTGCCCGGGGGCCCTGCTGGCTGCCTGGCTCGATGGGGATCTGCTGGCGGATTTCATGTTGATCCCAGCCGCCAGATCCTGATCAGTGCCTCCACCTCGCTGCTGACCCTCGCCAGGGAGCAGGGACTGCTCACCCTTGGCCCTGTGGGGGCCGATCTGCCGCTCACCCCCGAGGCCGATTTGGGCGCCGTGCTCAATCGCCTGCTGGCGCGCCGCGTGACGGTGCCGACCCTGGCTGAGGGGCATTCGCTATCAGGTGTCGTATTGCGACCACTGCAGGCCGACGATGAACGCGAGATAGTGCGCTACTGCAGCGACGAGGCGCTGGCGCGCTACACCCTCAATATTCCTCACCCCTATCCGCCGGAGGGGGCCCGCGACTGGCTGGCGCTCAGCTGGCGCAAGGCGGCGCTTGGCCTTGGCTGGAGCTGGGCCATCACCTTGCCAGAGGAGCAAGGTGCGGCGTTGCTTGGGGTGATCTCCCTGCACTGGAATGGCGAGCTCGCCTGGTGGGTGGGCGTGCCTTGGCAAAATCGCGGTCTGGCGACCCGGGCCGCTGGCTTGGTCAAGGGGTTCGCCTTTGACCAACTGCAACTGCCTGCGCTGACGGCTCGCCATATGCCAGACAATTTAGCCTCCGGCCGGGTGATGGCAAAAGTGGGGATGCACTATCGCGGGCGGCGCCATATCAGTGGTCGCCAGCCGTGCGAGGTGAGCTACTGGCGACTGGATCGCGCACCCTCCTTACCCAATCCCTTGGCAGAGGAGATTGCCTGCTGGTTTTCTGATGAGCGGGTCGCCGTGGTGATCCTGTGGGATCCTGTAACGTTGGAGCGGCAGAGTGCCAACGGCAAGCTGGCCATCTCGCTCTTTGTGGATGAGAGGGGCGCGGGGGAGGAGTCCTGCTCTATTCGCTGCCCGCCGCATCTTGAGAGGTCTCTGGAGCTGCACTGTTACCCCGTCGATCTGCTGGAGCAGGCCGAACCGGAGCAGTTGTCCCACCTTGGCTGCGTCTTGCTGAAAGACTGGGATGAACAGGGGCTGGCGTGGTTGCTGCAACTGGCCGCGCTGCGGCGTCAAGGGCCCGAGCTGCTCAGCCGCGAGGAGCGCGCATCACGGCTCCACTGGTTCAACCAATTGATGGCGCAGGCGCTGGGCGGCAACGGTGACTCGCCGCAGATACGCTATCAGCAGTTACGGCTGCTGGTGGAGCTGCCGGAGCTGGTCGATGAGCTGGATGGCTGTTGGTATCAAACGCCAGAACTGACCTTTGAGCGGTTGGCGCGGGAGGCTCCCGCCCTCTGGCTGGCCTACCGCGAGGCGATGAACAGGGTCACCCCGGCTACGCTAACCGTCTTGCAGCAGCAGTTTGCCGCTCGTTTTCCTGAGTGCACCCTCCCATTTTTGGACAAAGGTACTCAGAATGACCAGCCGTTGTGTGGAATAATGCCCGCTCTGCTGTACGAGGAGTAATACCTGATGTTGAGAACCGAGCGCCCCGGTGACATGCTGCCGGTCTATGAGCTGCTGAGTGCCGCCTTCGGTCGTTCCGATGAGGCCGAACTGGTCAACCGCCTGCGCGAATGTGGTGCTGCCGTAGTGACCATGGTCGAAGAGGAAGAGTACGAGTTCATGGGGCACCTGATGCTAAGCCCGATCACCATTAACGGCATGGAAGGGCCCTGGCTCGGTCTGGCGCCGGTCGCGGTTCATCCCGACTGGCAAGGTCAGGGGATTGGCTCTGATCTCATCCGTGAAGGGCTTGATACGGCGCTCGAGATGGACTGGAAAGGGGTGGTGGTACTCGGGGATCCGGCCTATTACAGCCGTTTCGGTTTCCGCCCGGCCAGCGAGTTTGGCCTGCACTGCATCTATGAGGTGCCTGCCGACTGCTTTATGGCAATGGAGCTACAGGAGCGCGGTTTTGCGGGTGTGCAGGGGGAGGTGCTCTATCACCCGCTGTTTGATGAACTTCCCGACGAGCTGCCGGACGCGCAGGCAGAAGTGTCCCATTTATAGCGAGACGTTATAACGAGAAGTCGCAGCGACATGCCATAACGAAAAAGCCCTCATCGAGGGCTTTTTCAGTTTATATCAGTCCCTGCCGGGCTTATTCGAGCATATAGGCTCAGGCAATGATATCGAGCTGGGTGCCCTTGCGATTATCTTCGCCCACCATGTCACCCATCTGCCGGGCGAGCGGGCTCTGCTGGAATTGCAAGTAGTCGCTCAGATTCTGCTGGCGCTGGTAGCGATTCGCAGCCTGATACATATCAGCCGTGCTCGGGCCCGACTTGCTGTCGCTCTCCTGACCGCTGGCCTCCAGGTAGCGCTCTACCACGGCTTTATCTTGTTGGTTAGCCGTATAAGAGACCGCCAGGGTTCTGCGAGCCGTTGCTTTATCTTCGCTCTGTGCCTGCAATTCATCCTTCTTGGTCAGTGCTTCGTTACGGGCCTGACTGACCTGCTCGGGTGTGACAGCGGGAGAGGAGGGGTATTTGCCGTAATCGGGCAGCGGCATGGGCCGGGAGGTGATTTGCATGGTGGCGCTTCTCTTTTGAACAGGGACGGACGCATGATACCCATCGATCTTAGTTCAATAAATCACCACTTGTCGGTTCATCAAGAGTGGGTTCAGTTTCGCGTATCGATTGTTAATTGAACCGCATCTGAGTGACAAAAAAGGCGCCATAAGGCGCCTTTTTATCCTTCGGTTACTGCCGGATCAGTTGAAGAACCAGTAACCGCGGTTGACCAGACGGGTCAGTAGTTGCAGGAAACCGGCCTGATCGGCCAGCTCCACCATATCGGCTTGAGTGATGATGTCTTTGTCACACAAGAGCGAAATGGCTGCTGCGTCTTCGCTCTGCAGAGTCCAGGCTTCGCCGTCGATGAAGCATTGCTGGCTCTCGCCGCTAAACCAGACGGTGCGCAGACCCGGTACCTTGATGGCGGGCTCGCCCTGGGTCAGCAGGTCGGCCACTTCCTCAGCACTGTAGTCCGGCTCGACCGGATTGACGTCGAGATCGTGCTTGGCCTCGGAGATCATGGTGCCGAACCACTCCTTGAACAGGGTCTCGTCATCGAGGGCCTGCTGCATCAGCTCGCGCAGACGGTGCAGCTCGTGGGGCTGGATCTCGCCGTGATGGGTGCGGGGCTTGAGATCGGCATCGCCGTAACGCTCGGTACGCACCTCGTTGTCGATCAGGTGATCGGCAAAGGAGGAGATAAGCGCCTTGACATCCGGTGCGCGGAAACCCACCGAGAAGTTCATGGAGGGCTCGATGGCGTAGCCTTCGTGGGGGAATCCGGGCGGAATGTAGAGGATGTCGCCCGGCTCCATGATGACGTCGATGATCGCCTCGAACGGCTCGCAGTGGAGCAGGGCGGCGTGGGCGGCAAACTCGTTGAGGGGCTTGGCATCGCCAACCCGCCAGTTACGCTTGCCCAGACCCTGGGTGATAAACACATCGTAATTGTCGATGTGGGGGCCGACACCCGCATGGGGGGTGGAGAAGCTCACCATCACATCGTCAAAGCGCCAGCCCGGGATGAACTGGAACGGCACGGCCAGCTCGTTCACCTCGGGAGCCCAGTGGTTGCAAGCCTGTACCAGAATGGTCCAGTTCTCTTCGCCCAGATGGTCGTAGGATTCGAAGGGGCCGTGGGCGGCATCCCACTTGCCGTCGAAACGGGTGACGAGGCGGGACTCGACCACCTCTTCCATGGCCAGACCCGCCAGCTCGTCCGGGCTGATGGGGTCCTGAAAGTCCTTGAAGCCGCCCTTGATAAGGAGCGGGCGCTTCTGCCAGTAGTGCTCGAGGAAGTGAGCGATATCCAGATTGAGTTCGTACATAGATCTTCTCGTCAAAGGGTTCGACAAAGGTCAGGAGAGGTCTTGCCAGAGGAGGCTGCCGGCCTCGGGCAAGCCCTCTTGCAAACCGTGTATAGGGTGCCAAATAAAATAACCGGGGCCCTGTTGCAGATCATGCACAGGGCCCCGGTAGTGTCATTTATCCGCTTATTTCAGCAGATCAACCAGACGCTGGGCGTCACCGATGTAGTTGGCCGGGGTCAGCTTCTTCAGCTCGACCTTGACCGCTTCCGGCAACTCCAGGGTGTCGATAAAGGTGCGCATCCCTTCGGCATCGACGCGGCGACCACGGGTCAGCTCCTTGAGCTTCTCGTAGGGCTTCTCGATACCGTAGCGGCGCATCACGGTCTGGATCGGCTCGGCCAGCACTTCCCAGTTGGCATCCAGATCGGCGGCCATGGCGGCGTCGTTGGCTTCCAGCTTGGAGATACCCTTCAGGGTCGCCTGATAGGCAATCAGGGAGTAACCCACCGCCACACCCAGGTTGCGCAGTACGGTAGAGTCGGTCAGGTCACGCTGCCAGCGGGAGATAGGCAGCTTGCTCGCCAGATGCTGGAACACAGCGTTGGCCAGACCCAGATTGCCTTCGGAGTTCTCGAAGTCGATGGGGTTGACCTTGTGCGGCATGGTGGAGGAGCCGATTTCCCCCGCGATGGTGCGCTGCTTGAAGTGACCCAGGGAGATGTAACCCCACACATCGCGGTCGAAGTCGATCAGGATGGTGTTGAAGCGGGCCATGGCGTCGAACAGCTCGGCGATATAGTCGTGCGGCTCGATCTGGGTGGTGTAGGGGTTCCAGGTCAGGCCCAGGGAGGTAACAAACTCCTCGGAGAACTGGTGCCAGTCCACATCCGGGTAGGCGCTGAGGTGGGCGTTGTAGTTGCCGACCGCACCGTTGATCTTGCCGAGGATCTCCACCGCCATGATCTGCTTGAACTGGCGCTCCAGACGGTAGGCGACGTTGGCCATCTCCTTGCCCATGGTGCTCGGGGTCGCCGGCTGGCCGTGGGTGCGGGAGAGCAGCGGCATGTCACGGTACTCGTGAGCCAGACGCTTGAGCTCGCTGATCAGCTTTTCGCAATAAGGCTTGATGACCTCTTCGCGGGCAGTTTTCAGCATCAGACCGTGGGAGTTGTTGTTGATGTCTTCCGAGGTGCAGGCGAAGTGGATGAACTCGCTGACAGCCGCCAGCTCCGGGTTCACTTCGACTTTCTCTTTGAGGAAGTACTCCACCGCTTTCACATCATGGTTGGTGGTGCGCTCGATCTGTTTGATGCGGGCGGCGTCGCTCTCGTTGAAGTTGCTGACGATGCCGTCGAGCATGGCGTTGGCGGCCGCGCTCAGGGCAGGGACTTCCGGGATCCCGGCGTGGCTGGCCAGTTTTTGCAACCAGCGAACCTCGACTTCAACGCGAAAACGCAGCAGGCCGAATTCGGAGAAGATAGGGCGCAGGGCATCGGCCTTGTCGCCATAACGACCGTCAATCGGGGAAACAGCAGTCAGCGCGGACAGCTCCATGGGGTGAACTCCTGATGATTGGTGTGGGGGATCCGTATCCACTCGCGCGTGGGGCTGAGTCGTCATCAAGGCGGATGTGCGGCTGTTTACCCTGATGCTGACCTCGCTTGCCCGCGCGCGAGCCGATGATTAGTAACGTTTGGCCAGCTCCACCATCTTCTTGCGAGCGAAGATGATCTGGGTGCGGCTGCCACCGAGCTGACGCCACAGCACACAGGCACGAATGCCTGCCAGCAGCAGGGCGCGCACCTTGTGCTGCACCAGCGGTTGCTGCAGGAACAGCGGGGTACCCGCCACCTGGATGCGCGGCCCGATGGGGCTGATTAGATCGCTGTAGATGCTCGCCATGTTGGCCAAAATCTGCTCGTCGAGCAGATCGAAGTGCTGTTGCTGGCGGCCAATCTGGCTGATCCGCTCACCCAGCATATTGAGAATGTCCTTGCGCTTGGCCAGCTTGCGCTCTAGCGCAATCAGGCTTACCACGTAGCGGGTCAGCTCGGCATTCTTCTGGCTGCCGTCGGCACCCAGCTGTTCGACCAGCGCACGGTAGCCGTCGCGAATGGCCAGATGGGTGTTGTTGAACACCTCGAGCGGCTGGCTCGGGTTGGTCACCAGAATGCTGGAGAGGCTCTCGCGCAGGGCGGCCTCGTCACAGCTGCCGTCTCGGGCCACCTTCTGCACCAGATACGCGGCCTGGCAGATGCCGGCAAAGGCCATTGTTCTGTCTTGGAATTTATCGCTCACGTCTGCTGCCTTCTGTTAAGGATTCAAACCGGATGGCTGAAACGTTGTTCGATGATGCCGCCGCCCAGACACACTTCCCCGTCGTAGAAGACGGCGGACTGGCCCGGGGTCACCGCAGCCTGTTTCTCGTCGAAGATGACCCGGATGGTCTCGTCGTCGATGGGTTGGATCAGGCAGGGGATATCCTGCTGGCGGTAGCGGGTCTTGACGGTGCAGCGACGCGGCTCGCGGATCGGGGTGCGATCCACCCAGTGCAGCTGGCTGGCAATCAAACCATCGGAGTAGAGGCGGGGATGTTCGCCCTGCGCCACCACCAGCACGTTGCGCTCGACCTCTTTGTCGACCACATACCAGGCCTCTTCGGTGGCATCTTTGCGACCACCGATACCGAGCCCCTTGCGCTGGCCCAGGGTGTGATACATCAGACCCTGATGCTCGCCGATCACCTTGCCATCCACGGTCTCGATTTTACCGGGCTGGGCGGGCAGGAACTTGGCCAGGAAGTCCTTGAACTTGCGCTCACCGATAAAGCAGATGCCGGTGGAGTCTTTCTTCTTGGCGGTGATGAGATCCAGCTGCTCGGCGATGCGGCGTACCTCGGGCTTCTCCAGAGCGCCAACCGGGAACAGGCTCTGACCCACTTGCTTCTCACTCAGGGTGTAGAGGAAGTAGCTCTGATCCTTGTTGGTATCGAGACCGCGCAGCAGGCGCGGGCGGCCGGTGCTGTCGTCACGGCGCACATAGTGGCCGGTGGCGATGTAGGTGGCACCCAGCTCTTCGGCGGCAAATTCGAGGAACGCCTTGAACTTGATCTCCTTGTTGCACAGGATATCGGGGTTCGGCGTGCGGCCAGCCTTGTACTCTTCGAGGAAGTGCTCGAACACGTTGTCCCAGTACTCGGCCGCGAAGTTGATGGTGTGGAGTTTCATCCCCAGCTTGTCGCAGACGGCCTTGGCATCAGCCAAATCCTGGGCGGCAGAGCAGTACTCGTCCGTGTCGTCTTCTTCCCAGTTCTTCATGAACAAGCCTTCGACCTGATAGCCCTGCTGCTGGAGCAGGTAGGCCGAGACGGAAGAATCCACGCCGCCGGACATGCCGACGATCACCTTGATTTGGCTGTTGTCTGTCATTAGTCGAAGTTACCAGTTCGTTTAAACGGGGCGTATTCTACCAGAGTTTTGCGCCCCCGGTCACATCTCCATGCCGCAGTTCCCATCAGGAGCCTGATAGCAGGAAATCGTTTTTCTGTTGTTGGCCTTTGTCACCGAAAAAGAGTGTCAAATGGCCTCAGATAAAGGCCTTGAGGGCCGAGAGCGGCAGCCGTGTCCCCGCCAGATAATCCTGAATGCACTGCCATACCAAGGGGCTTCTCAGGGCCGGTTTACATTCCGCTATTTCTTCCAGAGTGAGCCAGTGGCAAGCCAGCACATCGCCGTCAGGATCCTCTGGATGGTGCTGACCCGGCGCTTTTTCAAGGTCGAAGATGATGGCGGTGCGTACATAGGTGGCCTCGCTGTCGGCCGGTTTATAGAGATAGGTGCCCAGCCAGGAGGTAGGCGTGGCGGTCAGCCCCGTCTCCTCTTTCAGCTCGCGGCAGGCGGCGGTGAGCAGATCTTCACCGGCCTCTACATGGCCGGCGGGCTGGTTGAAGCGGCGCTGGCCTTTTATCTCCTCTTCCACCACCAGAAAGCGCCCCTGCCACTGCACCAGGGCGGCGACCGTCAGGCGCGCCTCCATACGGGCGTGGCTGGTGGTCGAGTGATCTGCCTGATTGCTCATCATGACTCCTTGTCGCTGCTATTTGGATTGCCCGCACGGGCGGGTCTGCGTGCCGTTCCTCGCCCGCTGCTGCGGGGTTTGCCGCCGGTCGGGTTCGTGGCTGCGCGCTCGGTTGGGTGAGTGCTGCGGGGACGCTCGTCCCGTCTCGGCTGGCTGGCCCGCCGTGGCGCCTCCCCTGCCGGTTTGGCCGGTTTGGCGGTATGAGCGCCTGAACGGGATGAGGAGGGACGCGGGCGGCCGGTGGAGAGCGGTGCCAACTCGGGAGCGGGCAGGCAGCGGCTCTCGCCGGGAGCCAGACCATCTAGCGTCCAGTCACCGATGGCGTAGCGAATAAGGCGCAGGGTGGGGTGGCCGATATGGGCTGTCATCCGCCGTACCTGCCGGTTGCGCCCCTCGATGATCTTGATCTCCAGCCAGCTGGTGGGGATCTCCTTGCGCTCGCGGATCGGCGGATTGCGCGGCCACACCGCAGGTTCATCCATGATGCGCGCCCCGGCAGGCAGGGTCATGCCGTCGTTGAGCTCCACCCCGGCGCGCAGGGCGGCCAGTTTCTCCTCGCTCGGGATGCCTTCTACCTGCACCCAGTAGGTCTTGGGGGTCTTCTCCCCCGGCTGGGTGAGGCGCGCCTGCAGCTTGCCATCGTTGGTGAGCAGCAGCAGCCCCTCGCTGTCGCGATCGAGCCGCCCTGCGGCATAGATGCCGGGCTCTTTGATGTAATCCTTGAGGGTCTCGCGGCCCGCCTCGTCGGTGAACTGGCAGAGCACCATGTAGGGCTTGTTCAGCAGGAGCAATTTGCGATCCTCTGGGGCCAACTCCGGTTTGCGGGGGGATGCATGGCGGGGTGCGGCTGGTTTGGCCGCCGTGCGCGGGGCGTTATCGCGCGGCGCGCGGCTGACAGAGAGACGGGAGCGGGGAGATTTCATCGGATACACACTTCAGACAGACGATGGCAGCGAGTGTACCACAGGGTGCTGAGGGCAGGATGAATGGCTGGCGTTACAGCAAGCAGCGCCCAGAGCCAATTCGCCTAGCTCAGCAGGCTCTCGATCACGATAGCCTGACGGGCGGGGGCCGAGCCCGCCAACAGCAGGGCATGGCTGACCACATCGTCGATCATCGCCTGTGCCAGTCGGGTAAGGGGGCGCAGGGTCTCCCGTCCGCTACCAATCGGCACCGCCAGCAGAATAATGGTCTGCACCGGCCCGATTTGAGAGCCCCACTCGATGGGCTCCTTGCAATTGAGCAGGGTCAGCGCTGGCTGGCTGATCCCTTCGCTCAATACATGAGGCATGGCAAGGCCGGGGCGGATGATGGTGGCCGAGACCTGCTCGCGCCGACTGATCGCCTCCTCCAGCGCGGCTCTGTTGCTGACCAGCTCGGCGGGCAGCAGATCAATCAGATGCTCGAGCGCTTCGGCTTTGGTCAGCGGTTCGGGGCTGTAGGCCAGCTGGCGCAGGGCAAAATGGTAGTCGGGCAGAGCGTTGGTCAGTCGCAACTCCGCCAGCGCGGCGGTGCGCGGGCGCAACAGCGGTTGACCCAGTTCGCCGCACCAGCAGGTGAAGGCCATGTGGGCGAGCTCGGCATCGCACCCTTCAATTTGCAACTGGCAGAGATCGCCGGGCTGGGTGGCGAGGGTCAACAGGGAGAGCTGGTTGTTGGCGGCAACGGTCTGACGTCGGGTGAGGTTGGCGCAGCGGATGGTGGATTTGAACATCCCCGCCAGCCGGTTCAACTGCTTGGCCTGGGTGATGCTCAACCCCTGCTGGCAGTAGAAGGTGATTTCGCGGGTCAGCATCAGGCCGGGATCGGCAGGGCCTTGAGTACGGCGTTGGCATCCAGCAGCACGGTTTCCAGTCTCACCTGATGGATGGTGCAGCCGAGGAAGCGCTCTTTCTGCTCAATCTCGATATCGGAGGCAATCAGCACCAGGTCGGCGCTGGCAATATCGCGGGCGGTCAGCATGTTTTCCATGCCCATGGCGCCCTGTGTCTCGACCTTGATCTTGAGTCCCAGCACAGTGGCGGCTTTTTGCAGGGCATCGGCAGCCATATAGGTATGGGCGATACCGGTCGGGCAAGCGGTGACGGCGACGATCTTCATCTGCTCTCTGTGATGCTGACAAGGGGGAGCAACAAGATAGCGCCAGCGGGGGGCTTTTACCAAAAGTCCATATGAAAAGTGGGATCTTGATGGGGATATGCCCGTCCCTTGAACGGCAGTGCAGGTTGATATGGGCCTGCAGGGATTGGGATTTTCCCAAACAACAAGGGCCACCCCTGTGGGTGGCCCTGAACAATCTGCGTCTGTTGTTATGGCTATCAGGCGGTCTGGGCAGCCAGCTCGGCGGCTTTCAGTTCGCGCTTGATGCGGCGGATCTTGCGCTCCTCGGCGACCGCGACACAACCCATCAGCACCAGACAGGCGGCGGCTGCGATATCCAGCGCCGCGAAGGTGCCGGTCCAGCCGGTCAGACCGAAAATGGGGGTGCCATCGGCGATCATGCCCAGACCCAGTTTGGCGAAGCTGTCACCAATCAGGTAGGCGAAGGTGCCCTTGACGCCATCGGCCACGCTGATGCCCTGCTTGGGTACGAAGCCCACGGCGGCGACGCCGATCAGCAGTTGCGGACCAAACACCAGGAAGCCCAGGGTGAACAAGGAACCCAGGAACATAAACTGGGTGGTCGCATGCTGGTAGAGACCCAGGGTCGCGATGATCAGCGCCAGCGCCACGCAAGCCACCAGACCACGACGACCGTTGGCCAGATCGGAGAGGTAACCCCACATCAGGGTGCCGACCAGTGCGCCCACTTCGAAGAAGGTAAAGCCCTGAATGGCCACGTCTTTGGAGAAGCCCAGCTCCTGGTGGGCATAGACGGTAGACCACTGGTCGATACCGATACGCACCACGTAGAGGAAGATGTTGGCAAAGCAGAGCAGCCAGATCACCTTGTTGAGCAACACGTACTTCACGAAGATCTGCCACTTGGTCAGCTTCTGCTCTTCGGTAGCGATATCCTCTTCGCTCGCCACTTCGTCAAACAGCTCTTCCACCTTGCCAAGGCCATAGGCTTCCGGCGAATCGCTACCAAAGCGCAGGCCGATAAAGCCGACGATCAGCGCGATGATGGAGGGGAAGATAAACATGCCGAGCACGTTGCCATCGAACAGGTAGTTGGCACCGAACAGCGCCACACCGGCCGCACCGGCACCGCCCACGTTATGGGAGAGGTTCCACATGCCCAGATAGGTGCCGCGCTTGTTGCGAGGGGTCCACTTGGTGATGGTGGAGTAGCTGCACGAACCGCCACAGCTCTGGAAGAAACCGCTCAGGGCGTAGAAGAAGATCATGAAGTAGAGGCTGAAACCGGTGCCGCCCATGCTGGCACTGAAGCCCAGCATGCAGAGCGCGGAGAGGATCAGCATCAGCGGCAGGAACTGCTTGGTGTTCTTGCCATCGGCGTAGTAGGAGACGATGGTCTTGCCCACCCCGTAGGTGATGGAGAAGCCAAGGCCAATCATGCCAAGCTCGGTCATGGAGAGACCGTACTCCTGGATCATGTCATTTTGCGCAATGTTGAAGTTCTTGCGGATCAGGTACATGGTCAAATAGCCAATAAATACAACCAGATAAGATTGCATAAACGGCTTGAACCAGAGCTTGCGCCGGGCTTCGACCGGCAGGTCGAGGGTGGGGACCCGGACCTGTTGGAGCAATTTCAACATCTTCGTTCATCCTCTGCGAGATAGACGGTATTTCCGCCGCGCCCCTCATTTGTAGATAGGTTGTTCGAGGTCACGCCACGGAAGGGGGAACGGAACGTCGGGGCTGTCAGCCGTTGCTGCGCTCGACGCTCCATCCATATAAACCCGGGCCCGGCACGGGATGACGGGGCGCATTGCCCGTCGCGGTGCGGGTCACGACATCAGGTGGGGTGACTCTAATAAGAGGGGCAAAAAATGGCTTGAGAGCCATCCCTAGTGGGGCTAGGAAATTTTCCTAGTTTTTGCGCTTTCGGGGACAAAGCGTGAGAAACATCACACCGCTGACGCCGGATTGCTGCCATTTCAGCCAGTTTGGCGCTCTGTGTGAGTGCTGGGCTGGTGGGATGGATAGGCCAGAAGGGAGCAAGGGAAAGGCAAGGAGAGAGGTGAAGGGAGAGATGAGGGAAGAGTGCTTATCGACCACTATTTCTCGGGGGGCGATATTGGGAAATACGGCCCGCCAGCTATCCACAAAAAACAAGAGGCCACCCCGTGGGGTGGCCTCTTTTATGCTCTATGAGCCGCGATGGCGAGAGGGACTCAGGCCGCCTTGGCCAGGGTCACCTCGTCACTCTTTTTTACCCGCAGCTTTTTCAGGGCAACCGCGACCACGCCGGTGACGATGGCACCGCAGATCATGCAGAGCAGGGCCAGCAGCGGCTTGTTGACGGCACCCAGCAGGGCCACGATGGGGCCACCGTGGGCAACGCTGTTGGTGATTCCGAACAGGAAGGCCATCACAGCGGCGGTCATGCTGCCCAGCACGTTGGCCGGAATCACGGCCAGCGGGTCACGGGCGGCGAACGGAATCGCCCCTTCGGAGATACCCACCAGACCCATGGCGCCAGCGGCTTTGCCCGCTTCGATCTCGGACTCGTCGAAGATGCCTAGCTTGCGACCGAGTACGGTAGCCAGCGACATGCCAAGGGGGGCAGCCGGGATGGCGCAGGCCATGGCACCCATAAACTGGGTCTGACCGGAGGCGATCATGCCGACGGAGAAGAGGAAGGCCACCTTGTTGACCGGGCCACCCATATCAAAACCAGCCATACCACCCAGCACGATACCCAGCAGCACCAGACTGCCACCGCTCATGGAGAGCAGCATGGCGTTGAGGCCAGTCATCATGTCGGCAATCGGGGCGCCGATGATGAAGATGAATATCGCAGCGATAAAGAGCGACCCGACGATGGGGGCGATCAGGATCGGCACCAGCGGTTGCACCATCTTGTGGTACTGACGAGTGGCAATCCAGCGCACCAGATAACCGACCAACAGGCCCGCGATGATGGCACCGATAAAGCCGGTACCGGCGTCAGCGCCGTAGAAGCTGCCGTTGTTGGCGATCCAGCCGCCGATAAAGCCCGGTGCCAGTGCCGGACGGTCACCGATGGCGTAGGCGATATAGCCCGCCAGAATGGGGATCATCAGGGTGAAGGCGGCCACGCCGACGTTGAGGATCTGGTTCCACATGCTCCCTTCCGGGATCTGCATGCCGCTCGGGGTCGGGTTGCCGCCGATGGCCAGTGACAGGGCGATCAGCAGACCACCGGTCACCACGAACGGGATCATGTGGGAGACACCGTTCATCAGGTAGCGATAGAGATCGGAACTGCCGCCCGCGCTCTTCTCTTCACCTTTTTTATCCTCTTTGCCAGCCACGTAGGCGGGGGCTTTCAGGGCCTGCTCAATCAGACCCTTGCCATCCTTGATGGGTGCCTTCACGCCGGTCTTGATGAGGGGCTTGCCGTTGAAGCGGGCCATATCCACCTGCTTGTCACAGGCGACCACGATGGCGGTGGCGCGGGCGATCTCGTCCGCGGTCGGGCTGTTCTTGACGCCGATGGAGCCGTTGGTCTCCACCTTCACCTCATAACCCAGCTCGCGAGCGGCGCGCTCCAGCGACTCGGCCGCCAGATAGGTGTGGGCGATACCGGCCGGGCAGCCGGTGACACCGATGATAAAGCCTTTGCTGGTGGTCGGGGCCGCGCTCTGCTCCTCTTTCTTGGCCAGCAGCAGCGCCAGCGCATCGGCCGGGGTGTTGGCCGCCAGCAGCTTGACGATAAAGCCCTCTTCGATCAGCTTGCCGGAGAGCTCGGCCAGCACCTCGATATGGTGGTTGGCGCCGCCATCGGGGGAGGCGATCATAAAGAAAATATGGGATGGCTTGCCATCTTCGGCGCCGTACTCGATGCCGTTGCGGCTGATGCCGATGGCGACCGCCGGGTTGCATACCGCTGCACTCTTGGCGTGGGGCAGGGCCACGCCCTCTTCAAAGCCGGTGTTGCCCAGCTCTTCGCGGGCCCACAGATCCTTGACGAACTGCTGCTCGTCGCTGACCTTGCCTTGCGCGACCAGCAGGCGGGCCATCTCGGTGAAGACCTCTTCCTTACGCGTCGCTTTCAAATCGAGATTGATCAGATGTTCATTGATCAAGGTGGTTATCATGGCGCTCTCCCCGCTTCCGGTGACGGAAGCTATGCGTGAGTACGTATCGACGTACTGGATAAAAATGACATGATCATTATCGCGTCTTGCCCGCCCCCCTCCCTATCGGACAAATGTGCTAATCACTGGATTTTTGTGCGCAGTAAAACGCGATGTGATGAAGATCCCGTTTTCAGGCAGGACTCGCCATTTTCAGCAGCTCATCCATTTTTTCTTTAAAAACAGACAAATGCATTGATGTTAGGCTCGCCATCAGATTTGCAATACGCCATATCAATAAATTAATCATCAGCATGGTCTGGATTTATATGTGGTTAAACGGCGCCATCAGATGTGACCATTCTCACAAAAAGTCGCAATTTCGTCGGGCGGATTAGGATTTTTATGCGCCTGATGGCGGAGGCCAATCGAATTGGCTGGGCGAGCGCAGAGGGGGTTGTTTGGGAAGAAAGTGTGGTGGCAAGAGAGGGATGGCCGAAAAGAGAGAGGTGATAACACGAACGTTCGAATACGCTGCGCTATTCGAACCTACGGATTACACAATATGCGCCACCGACCCCAGCCAGTTGGGAACTTGTTGTCGATACCACTCCAGATATTGCTGTGCCTGCGGCTTCTCCCTTCTGGTCAGCAGATTGGTGACCTCAATAATCAGCCAGCACTTGGCCATGACGAGATGGCGGAGCAACCGGTCGCCAGAGAGCAGCGAACTGTGGCGCTGATAACGTTCAATGATAGTTTCATACTCAGCCTGTGAACCCATCCGCGGCACCAGCGGGGCCAGATCGATGGCCGGGCTGCCATAACCAAATCGCTCCCAGTCAAACAACACCAGCTCACCATTGTCGCGGGTGCCCCAGTTGCCCTCATTGCTATCTCCCGAAATCAGACATGACTCCTCGAATAGTTCGTGACTAAGTTGCTGGATATGGCGGATCTTCTCGTTTACCGCTTCCGGCAGGCAGAGTACAGAGAGCGCCTCGTCGGTGTCGGCCTGCGACCAGCCGTGAGTTTTCACCGAAAAGTCGGGTTGATAGTTGGCGTTATGCAGGCTGGCCAGCTGAGCAAAGGTCTGTTCGTTGTGGTGCAGCTGCGTGAGCGTGACCGGATGAGGGATCTGCTCAAGGAACAGGATCTCTCCTTCGGCCCTGAGCAGGGCAGGTGTGTTGAGCCCGCTCAAATGCGGGGCTGCACGTTGGTAGAAATGGCGCTCGACAGGCGATGCGCCGCTTTTTCTGATACAGGGTTTGCCATCCAGCAGCTGGATATTTACCGAAGCGCCCCCCATTTTCGCCAGCTCCTGTTGCGTCATCCTCTACCCCGTTAGCTATGAGTGGTCAGTTGCGTGAGATAGCTATTTACCTCTGCCCGAGTCGTGAAACGGTGCTTGTCGTTTGGGAATCGATCAAACAGCTCGCGATGGAATTGGCGGGAGCTTTTGCCGGCTCGCTGCCCATATTCCGATGCCCACACCAGCAGTTGTTGAAAGCTCTCTTCGGCTGCCACTGCATCCCGTTGCCTGGCACTCTGTGATCCGCGCGATAGCAGCGAATCACGGCATACAGACCAGTCGAGATCCAGAAAGAGCAGGGTATCAGCGGCATCAAGCAGTTGCTCGGCCAGGGCACCAAATACCCCTTCGACCACCCATGAGGGCGCTTGAGCAAGTGTTTGAATGGCATGGTCAATCTCATGCTGGGGCCGTTTTTGGTTAAAGCCGCCCGGTTGCCAGACGATGGTGTCAAGATTGACCTCGCGGATAGTTAACCCCTCAGCCAATCGAGCCGCCAACCAGCTTTTGCCCGATCCCGAGTTGCCAATAATCAGAATTCGTTTCATCTATGAGTGCTCTTTTCTGGAACAGATATCTGGAGACTGGAAAGTAGAGGTGATGACGCGAATGTCCGAATACGCTTCGCTATTCGAACCTACGGGCTATCAGAATTTATGGTCAAATTGGGTATCACCGCACATCTGCGTTATAGATAATTTGATTTTACTCATCAGCCATTAGATGGATTTCTATTGCACCGATTAGAGTTGATTTTTTGCGTCTGTACTCGTCTATAGCATAAATTTTATTTTCTTTATCTTTGGGGGGTACAGGTGTCTCTGGTAGCTCCTTAACCAAAGCAATACATTCTTTTGCGACTAAATCCTTATCAGCTAAATCACAGATATTATCCATTAACTTTAATATTTCATTTTGCGCATCATCAATTTTATCTACAATATCAGTGGCGAGCATAGCTCCTTTTGCTCCACGTTTAATGCTTTCCAACTTATTAAAAACTTTATGAATGGAGCCAATGATTCCAGTTCTAGCCTCCACTCTGATTACATCATGATGTTTTGCCTTAGTTTGATATAAAGATTCCGATATGATGGCATCCGATAGCCATTTTGCATCAGAGTACAGAAGTTGAAGGCCCTCTCTGAAGTCTTTATAAGAACTAATACCTTGAAGTAGAAGCATTAGTGTGCCAATTACAGTCACACGAGCTTTTATTGAACCATCTTCAAACTCAACATTGATCTCAAGACCTTCAGATAAAAAGAACTCAGTACGAGTCAAGGAAAACATTCTTAAATTTTCCTTGAATGACTCTAACTGTTCATCGGTTTCCATTCCTCTCGGCTCAACATGAATATAAGCCTGACTAAGGATGTTTTTGTTTATATAATCTGCCACTATGTGATCTCAATTTTTGTTGATGGTTTAATTTAAAAAATCTATATGTAGATTTTTACATCGACTTCAATCGCCCTTGGAAATGGCGGTAAACATCATCGTTATTAAAGCCATCCACATTCTGGCTGGAGAAAATAAGCGGGGTGACTCCTTGTGCCAGTGCCAGTTTCTGCGCTTCGACAACCAGCGTATTGATCAGCACCATGCCGGAGATGGAGGAGAAGGCGCCGGTGACCCGATCATTGACTTCGCACAGGCCATCGCCCGGTGGCACGCAGTTGTCCAGTACCAGATCGGCCAGCTCCATCAGTTTCTGGCCAGAAGGGTGACGACTCGGATTTTGCGCCGATTGTGCCACTGAGGTAATAGCGATCACCTTGTGGCCGCGCGCTCTGGCAAGCTGGGCCCACTCGATGGGCAGGGCGTTGCGACCCGAATTGGAGATGACCACCATCAGGTCCCCCGGCGCAATCGGCTGCTCCTCCCACAGGATGGCGGCAAGCCCCGGCAGCTTCTCCAGCGCCGAGCTGCGCAGAGCACCATCGGCGGTGGTGACGGTGGAGTCGAGCACGGCGTTGATATTGCCAAGGCCACCGGCACGGATAAACCCCTCCAGCCCGACCATATGGGAGTGGCCGGTGCCCAGCATATGGATCATCTTGTTGTGAACGATGGCCTCGCTAAACCAGTGGGCCGCCTGCCGGATCCCGGCCGTTCTGGCTGACCATGGTAGCGATGCGCGCTTGCAGTTTTTCGACGTACTCAAACATAACGGCGGGATCCTTGTGGATTGCTGGAGAGGGGGGTGTAGCCCAGGTGTGGCCAAGCGGCACGCTACCGCCCCTGGACGACAGCCTCCACTCTGCTGCTGTTAACCGGCGATGTGGCGGGAGGGGATGGCGCTATGGTGGCCAGAGCTATCTCGGCAACGTCCCTCCCAATCCCGGTTGCCAAGTGAGCCATGGTAATCAAGGTGGGGGCAATGCAAAACCGGCAGCAGGTAAAAACCTGCCAAGGATCAACAAACTACTTGCTTGATAGCGGGAGTTTATTCGGTTGGTTGTGTGACGGATGACAGACTGGAGCCATCAATACTCCAGAAACTTCTCCCCGCACCGCTCGCAAATTAGATGTTTTACATGGGTGGTCTGGTAGGCCAGTGTTTCACCAAACGCCCAGTTGGTGATGCTGCTGGAAGTAAAGGCTTGCCGAAGGCTTTGCGCGGATCCTTGGGCATCACATCCTGGCTGTGATCGCGGGCGACCAGCACCACGATATGGCGGGTACGTTCTCTGCATTTGTCACAGCGATGGATTTCACTCGGCGGATTCTGGTCGTGCGGGTTGCTCATAAATGGGCTCGTGATGAGAGGGAGGTGCCCATCATATTCCTCTCCACTTGGCTCTCAATTTCTCCTTGCCGGCGCAGTGAGCTGGCTCACGTTTTGCGCTGCTGCGGGCTTGTCCAGCCAGCTCAGGCCGACTCCCGCTTTTGTAGATTGGGGGTGATGATATGGCGGTTGGGGGCGAGCTCGGGTTGCTGCATCCGGGTCAGCAGTCGTTTTGCCGCCTGACGGCCGATTTCGCGGGCCGGTGAGCTGACAAAGGTAAGGGCGGGTGTAAGGTCAACTTGATGCGGATTTGAAAACATAACGGGGCCATCAGTGATGGCCACGTTATGGTTGCGCTGTTTTCCCTTATGAGTTGACGCTGATATCAGGCTCGAATGGTCGTCGGGATGGGATTCGGGATACCGTAATTCGGGCGTGATACGGTCTGTTCGATCGCGGACTCGTTGACCACGATGGCTGCCGGAGACGTGCCTTGGGTCAGGGCTTCAGCCTGATGCAGCATGCGGCTGACCATATCGGTCAGGAGATCCACATCCAGCTTGTCCAGCCACTCGCGACACCAGAGCAGGGTGCTCTGCTCGCTGTCGCGACTGAGTTGCAGCACAGGCCAGTCGTCCATGGCGGCGAGGGAGGGGGTCTGGATATCTCCCAGCGGGATAAACAGGGTCACCAGTTGATCCCGCTCGCGAATATGGAGGCTGAAGGGGCCCGCCTGCAGATCCAGCCCCTCTTCGTGCAGGCACTCATGCGGCAGGGATAGCTGGCGAACGAGGGTTGATAGCATGGCATGGAACATCATTAATCCTCCCGATGGGTGTTATCAAAGACCGACTCTGTGGGCGGCCACAGGTTGGCGATAGGGGGGCGGGCTGGGGTACCGACCAGTGGCGCCCCTATGGTCGCGGCCCAGGGGTCGACTACCTTGGCGTGTGGCCCCCAGCTTTCCGGCTTGGTAAGTTCGCTCCCCTCGGCGCGGCCAATTACCACAAAGCAGTGGGTCTGGGCGTGACCTTGTGCACCACGATGGGCCAGCACTTCGATCCGCTGGTCACTGTTGTGGCGCAGCAGTTCGGCCGCCGCCGAATAGGCCAGGGTCGAGCAGCAACCGGCCTTGGCGTCATCCACCGCTTTGGCGATGTTTTCCATGGTGCGCAAGGATAGTGGCTGCTTGTTTCTGGTGATCTGGATGGCGGCCATATTGGCGCTGTTGTTGGCGCGCTGGTTGGCTGCCAGGCGCTGGGGATCCTGCCCGAAGGCGTTGAGTTTGCCGATGATCTTCTGATAGCTCGGGTTGTTGGGCTGGACAAAGGTCTGGGCGTCGGTGCAGGCGTAGCTGCCCAGTTTTTCCAGTCCAGCCATGCTCTTTTGCAGCAGGGCCTGGGTGCCACCCGCCATCACTTTCGGTTCATGTCGCGGGGCTGCTCTGGTGATGGCACCCTGTTCTGCCAGCGCCTGCTTCAGTTCAGTCAGACGAGCGCCGCGTGCTGCCACCTCTTTGGGGTGGTGCTGCTCCCAGTGCTGGATTGCATCCTGCACCCGCTGCGCTTTGCCGCTATCGGGGGCGCTTTGCAACTGGCGCAGGGCGCTGATGACCTGCTTGAGATCGCTGCTCTGGAAGTGGCCGATGCCGCGCTTGACGGATTGTTCGAACAGCTTGTTACCCTTGGCCAGCAGCGGGCTGGCCTCTGTCTGCTGGGGCGATGCTGGGCGGTTGAGGTGAATGTGTCCACCGATTGCTGGTAAGGCCATGATGTGATTCCCGACAGGGTTGACGATAAGGGGATGATACCGAGCCGTGATGGCGCGCTATATCAGGGAGCGGTCGGGGATTTGTCAGTTTTTCGCGTGTTGCGCAGTTTGTTTGGCCAGGCGGGCAGCGTGCTGCCCTACCACTGTGGCCCTTCGCTCTGGCGCCACTGCTCCAGCCAGCGCAGAACCTCGGCGGTCGCCTCAATCTGGTCGGCGGGAATGTAGTTGTTGAGTTGGGCATCCCGATAGAGGGCACGGGCCAGTGGAATGCGTTGCAGCACAGGGATCCCCTCCTCTTCGGCAATCTTGCGCACCTGTAGCGCCTGGGCATCGGTGAATTTGAGGGTCACCACCGGCAGCGGCGTTTCTCCCCGCTCGTAGCGGATACCGATGGCGATATGGGTCGGGTTGGCGACGATGACCGAGGAGCGCTTGACATCAGCGCGCATGTTGCTCGATTGCAACTCCTGATGGAACTGGCGGCGCTTGCTCTTGATCTCCGGGCTCCCTTCCATCTCCTTGTACTCCCGCTTCACCTCGTCCTTGCTCATCTTGAGCTGCTTGATGTGCTGGTAGTGTTCGAAGGCGTAGTCTGCGATGGCGATCACCACAAAGCCCATGGCGCAAACCGCCATCAGCTGGCCCAACATGCCCCCCAGCACCGGAGTGATGCAGCTCATGCCGCAGCCGGGCAACTGGAGCATCGCCTGCAGATTGCCCTTTATGGTGACCCACACCAAGAGGCTCAGGAGGCTCACCTTGAGCAGTGATTTGACGAACTCCATCAGGCTTTTGATGGAGAAGATCTTCTTGGCCCCCTCCACCGGATTGATCTTTTTGATGTCTGGCTTGATGGACTCACCACTCAGCAGAAAACCGTACTGGGCGAAGTGGGAGACGAGCACCACCAGCACCGACACCGCTAGGATCGGGATGCAGAGATAGGCCATCTCCTGCATCAGGTTCTCCACCACATGGTTGAGCGCCTGGGTAAAGGGGAGGTTGATGTGGGATTCCGGGATCATCATCAGCTTGCCCAGATGTTCGAGGTAGTAGTCGGACATCGCCATCAGCATGCCCACCAGACTGAGGATGATGGCGGTGGAGACCACCTCCTTGCTCTTGACCACCTGCCCCTTCTGGCGGGCATCCCGCAACTTTTTGGGGGTGGGTTGTTCGGTCTTCTCGCCGCTCATCGCGCCTCCAGAATGGGGATCAGTAGTTGCAGCGGATCCATCACCGCCAGCACCTGTTGATAGGCGTGGTCCATCATCAGCTTGATGTAGATGACCAGCAGCAGGCTGGCGACGGCGCTTTTTATCGGCATCGCCAGCACGAAGACGTTGAGGGAGGGGGCGAAGCGACTGATCAGTGCCAGCCCGAATTCGGCCAGAAACATGGCGATTAAGAGCGGCGCCGCCAGCAAAGCGCAGAGCAGCAACATATGGCTGAACTGGCCGTAGAAAAAGTTGACCCACTGCTCGTCGATGGTGGGGAAAAAATGCGCCACCGGCCAGCTGATGTAGCTCTGGAACAGGGCGGCCAGCAGGGCGAGAAAGGCGCCGCTGGCAAAGAAGAGGGTGATCAGGGTCTGGGTCAGCAGCAGGCCGGTGGGACTGGTCTGGCTGCCGAGACTCGGGTTGAACAGGGAACCCATGGCGGCACCGCGCTGGTTGTCGATCAGAAAACCGCTCGCCTCGATGGCCCAGAAGGGGATGGCGGCGACAAAGCCGATCAGCAGGCCGAGCAGCACCTCCTTGGCGATCAGCATGGCCAGCGCCATGCCGTCGATCTGATCCGGCAAGGTGTCGGCGACTGTGGGGTAGGCGTAGAGCGCCAGCGAGCAGACCACCCCGTTGCGGATCATCGCCCCTCCCAGCATCTGTTTGCTCAGCACCGGCAGCATCACGAAGCAGCTGATAAAGCGCGGCAGCAGCAGGGTATAGGCCAGCATCTGGGCCTGCAGGCTCTCCAGCGTCATTGGATCTGCGGTACCTTGAACAGCACCATATCGGCAAAGCTGTAGAGCTCGTTACCCAGCCAGGCGGTGGTGGCAAACAGGGTGATCACCACGGCGATCAGCTTGGCGACAAAGCCCAGGGTCTGCTCCTGGATCTGGGTCAGTGCCTGCAGCAAAGAGACAAGGGTGCCCACCAGCGCCGCCACCAGCACAGGTGGCATCGAGAGGATCAGCACCAGCCAGAGCGCCTGGCTGGTGAAGTGAAGGATATCGGCGTGACTCATGCTAGCCTCCGTAACTGATGACCAGCCCGTGGGTCAGGCGGGCCCAGCCATCGAGCAGCACAAACAGCAGCAGCTTGAAGGGCAGCGAGATGGTCATGGGGGAGACCATCATCATCCCCATCGCCAGCAAGATGTTGGAGATGATGAGGTCGATGGCGATAAAGGGCAGGTAGATCAGAAAGCCTATCTCGAAGGCGCGGCTCAGCTCGCTCACGGTAAAGGCGGGCAGCAGGATCAGCAGGCTATCGGGCTCCAGCCGGTCGGCATACTTGCTGGGCCAGAGCTGCTTGGTGCTGTCGATAAAGAAGGCGTGTTCCCGCGGTTTGATCTGCTTTTTCAAAAAGTCGCGGTAGGGGGCAATCCCCTCATCGAGGAACTTTTCCACAGATTCGGATTTGGCCAGCGACACTTCGTTCTGGCGCAGGTAATCTTGGGTGGCAAAGCCGACCGGCGCCATCACATAAATACTGAGAATGATCGCCAGCCCGTACATCGCCATGTTGGGGGGATCTGCTGCACCCCGAGGGCGTTGCGCAGCAGCGAGAAGACCACCGCCAGCTTGACGAAGGAGGTGGCCATCACGGCGATAAAGGGGAGTAGGGCCAGCAGCGCCAGCCCGACTATAAGGTTTAGCTCGTCCGGCAACTGGATCATGACTGTGACTCGTTGTCGAGGCGTTCGACCCGTACACCCAGGCGACCCTGGATCTCCACCAGTCGGCCCACCCCCAGCGAATGGCCGTTGCTGATGATGCGCACTTCGCCATCGAGGGGCGTGCCAAGATCGATCAGGGCGCCCGGTTGCAGGCTGGTGAGGGTATGCCAGTCCAGGGTCTGGCGGCCCACTTCGAAGCTCACCTGGATCGCAGTTGATCCAGTTCGGTCGGGCCGAAGGGTTCAGCGGAGGCAGCATTATGCATGGCAGTCAGTTCCAGATGTTGTTGATGGGGTTGGCAGTAGGCAAAGGGGCGACCCTCCACGCAGACCAGCAGTTGCTGACCGAGCTGCGGATGGGGTGGCGGCAGCAGCACATCGCCGATAGCGAGGGTAGCGAGCTCATCCATGGTCAGCCCCATCTCGCTCCACAGCAGGGAGAGGGTGAGGGGCAACGGCAGCCGCTGCTGCTGTGGTCGTGGTGGCAACTTGCTCAGCAAGGGCTCGGGCTGCGGCAGCCAGAGAGCAAGACTTGCCCCCTCCCGTTGCAACAGCAGTTGCAAGGCCGGCTCATCGGTCTGAACGTTCCTCTCCGGTCGGGTCAGCGCCGAGCAGGTGAGGCCACCGAGGGGTTGTCCCAGCC
Source organism: Aeromonas sp. 97A (assembly GCF_051919185.1). NCBI lineage: Bacteria > Pseudomonadati > Pseudomonadota > Gammaproteobacteria > Aeromonadales > Aeromonadaceae > Aeromonas > Aeromonas sp. 97A. The sequence goes on from NZ_JBQBFF010000001.1 coordinate 290,410, forward strand.
GTTCGATCAACGCCAGTTGCAGTGGCTCGGGCAGGCTGAACAGCGCCGCCTGTTGTAGATCCGGCGCCAGCCAGTGCGCCAGCTCTGCGCCGTGGCACAGCAGGGGCAAAGAGAGCCCCTGCCACTGCAGTTGCAGCCGGGTATCGAGTGTCGCAGGCGGCAAACCGATGGCGAGGGCCAGCTCGCCGCAACTCCAGTTAAAGTGCTGGCGGTATTGGCTCAGGGTCTGCTGTAAAGTCAACTCCGCCAGCGAGGCGGAGGTGAGGGTAATCGGTGTCATGCGTCGACATCCCACTCTTCGTAGATGGATCGTTTATGGCGTGAGCCCTGCTCACTGTCGGGCTGGCCGAAGAGATCGAGGGCGACCCGCTCGCCGGGATAGAGCCGTTGCAGGCGGTCGACCAGATCGCTGCGCCCCTGATTGAGCAGCAGTTGCCCTTCGCTGGTTGCCAGAATCTCGATCTGCAACTCGCCATGGTGGTGAGCGATGCGAATGGAGAGATCGCCCAGCTGTGGCAACGTCAGGCGCAGCAGCGGCGGGCGCTCCGGGCGGCCCAGCTCCTGATAGATATCCACCGCCAGTCGCTCCAGCAGCTGACCCAGTTCCCGATTACTCTCAGCTGGTGCCAGCCGGGCGAGCTGCAGATCCCCGGGGGTAACGGCAAGGGGTGCGACCCAGATAGTCGGGTTGGCAAAGAGCTCATTTTGGGGGGCTGTTTCACCTGTAGCGACTGGCTTGAGCGCCACCAGCGGTGGTATTTCTGCGTCAAGTTGAGCTACCTGTTCACAGACCTCAGTTGGCTGGGTGGTGGCCAGTTTAGGAGTTATCGCCTCGCTGTCCGTTGCCAATGGCAGTAGATGTGGCGTGGTATTGGCGAGGGTATGTATCGGGTTGGCGCTGCTTGCCTCATAAGCCTCAATGACTGGATGCTGTTCTTCAAGCCACTCGTTTTCAGTCAGCGTGGCTTGGGCAACATGACCATAGGGCTGGGTAATAATGGCGGTTAGCCCCAAATCGGCAGAGCTTTCAAGCAAGCTTGTCTCTGGATCTTTTTGCATGCTCTCCGGTTGCGCGGTGAGCTTGCTCCCAACCCCCTCGGTGAGCGGCAGAGACTCGTTGAGGTGCGTCGAAATTACATCGCTGCTGGTATTTGTTGGCCTCAGTGCGGCCGGATTAGCTGTTATCGTCAGTATGGGGGGGCGCTGTTCGTTGTCCTGTGCAGTGAGTTGTGTGTGCTTGGTTTGTTGACGAGATGCGCGAGCCTTATCAAGCGTCAGTGTTATTGCATTCATTGGTGCAATGGTTGGTGGCACGAGTGGTGTGTTGTCCGTTACCGCTATCGGGTTTGTGTCGAGCACTTCAGCGCCAGAATGTGCAGCAAAAGTGGGTTTGTCGTGCCTTTCTTTAGCTGAGATATCTGTTGCTGCCACTCGCTCATCAGTAAGGCGCTGGCTCTGATCTCCGTTAGAGGGCGTGAATGTTAGCTGTTGCGGGTTGGTTTGCTCGCTCCCCTGCCGCTGTTGTTTTGATGTGATCTCTTTGTTGTCAGGCTGCGTGTCTTTGGTCGTGTGGCGTAGGGGAACTTGCTTGCCAGCTTCTGAGGGCGCGCGGTAGATATTCTGTTGCGGCAAGGGGTGGCCGTCCGTCACTCTCTGTGAATGACGGATCTGCCCTTTACCATCAGGCTGCGGGTTGTGGTCGCGTTCTTTGAGGTTCTGATCCAGCCGCATCGCCTGCTCGAAATGCTGCTGTTGCGATCGATTGGCTTCAGCTATCGAGGTATCGCCCCGGGCTGTCACTGTGCCCTGTATCGGGAGGATTCGGTTCATGACTCGTTACATCCTGATCTGCTGGCGGAACTCTTCCTGTTCCTGCTCTTCGTTGTAGTCACGCAGGGCTTGCTGTGAGGCCTGCTCCTGACGGTGTAGTTCGGCAAATTTCTGTTGCTGCTGGCGAGCGCGGTGTACCGCCTGCTGGCGCTCCTGCAAGCGGATGCGCTCTTCGGCGACCCGCTCGGCCTGCTCGGCGGCAGTTTGTTCAAGCTGGGCCTCTTTCTCCCGCAGCAGCGCCACTTGCTGTTGCCACGCCTTGAGCCCCTTGCGATCGAGTTGCTCCGTCTGACAGATGGCAAATAGCCGCTCTTCTTCGGCAAGGCGCCACTGGCGATAGTCGAGACTCTCCTGCTCCGCTTCGCGTTGGCGAACGCGGGCGAGTTGCACCCGAGCCTGCTGGGCGGCGAGCTGCTGCTCGGCCCGATCCAGCCGCAGGTCTTTTATTCGTTGCAGGCGGCCAATCATCGGGTCAGCGCCTCCAGGGTCGAGAGGGCTTCCGGCAGTGAGCTGGGTTCATGAGTGCCTTGCCTGAGCCACTGGCGAATAGTCTCGATGCGGGCGATCGCCTCATCGGCTACCTTGTCCTGCCCTTTCTGGTATTCGCCGATCTGTAGCAACAGCTCCACCTCTTCATATTTCGCCAGCCAGCTGCGCAGTCGACCGGCCTGAGCCTGATGCTCGGGCTCGATGATCTGGTTCATCACCCGGCTGGCGGAACGCAGCACGTCGATGGCCGGGTAGTGGTTGGCCGCCGCCAGTTTGCGCGACAGGATGATGTGGCCATCGAGGATGGAGCGGGTCTCGTCAGCGACCGGCTCTGTCATGTCATCCCCCTCTACCAGCACGGTATAGAGGGCAGTGATGGATCCCTTGTCTGACTGACCGGCCCGCTCCATCAGGCGGGGCAGGGCGGCAAACACCGACGGCGGATAGCCCCGTCGGGTTGGCGGTTCGCCAGCGGCCAGACCAATCTCCCGCTGGGCACGGGCAAAGCGGGTGACGGAGTCCATCAGCAGCAGTACCCGCTTGCCCTGATCGCGGAAATACTCGGCGATGGAGGTGGCGACAAAGCCCGCCTTGGCCCGCTCCATGGCGGGGCGATCCGAAGTGGCCACCACCAGCACAGCCTTCTTGAGCCCCTCTTCCCCCAGATCCGCTTCGATAAATTCGCGCACCTCACGGCCCCGCTCACCGATCAGCGCCAGCACGGTGACATCTACCTCGGCGCTGCGAATAAGCGACGCCAGCAGGGTGCTCTTGCCGCCACCTGCGGCGGCGAAGATCCCCATCCGTTGCCCCTCACCGCAGGTGAGCAGGCCGTCGATGGCGCGAATACCGAGCGAAATGGGCTCGGCGATGCGCTTGCGGCTCATGGGAGCGGGCGCATCCCGATAGACCGGATACCAGGCCTCGGGCTCTGGCAGATGGCCACCGCCAAAGGGGTTGCCGAGGCCATCGAGCACTTGGCCGAGCAGATGCTCGCCGACCCCGACCTGATGCATGGCGCCGGTCGGGCTCACCTCGGTATTGGAGGAGATGCCAAACATTTCGCCAAGGGGGGTGAGCAGCGCCTGATGCTGGGCAAAGCCGATCACCTCTGCCTGCAGGGAGAGGGTGTTGTCCGGGTTGCGCAGATGGCAGAGCTCACCGATCCGCACCCCGGGGACGACCGCCTTGAGCAGGGTGCCGGTCACCTGGGTGACCCGGCCACGGATCTGGATCAGGCGGCACTCGTCGATGGCGTGACGAAGCTGGTCGGGGATGTGGTCGAGGGAGAGGGTCATAACAATCTGCGCCATTGAAACTGGTGGCCACTATAGGGGATGGGGGGCTACGGAGATTTCAGCACGAGTCGGGACTTTTTAGAAAACCGTTGGGGGCGGGCTAAAAATTCACGGCCGATTTTGGCATAGGGGGACGAGGGCGATTTTTATAATGCCATCCTCGTCAATCCATTCGTCACGGGAGTTTCCATGGCCATTATCCAGAGCAACCCCTATGCCCCTGCCGCCCAGCCCGAGCTGCGCGGAGCAGAGGTCGCATCCCGTCAGGCTCCCCTGCAGGGAGGACAGTTTCAGGGGGAGCGGGTCGTGCTGGCCAGTGCCGCCCAGTCGCTGGCCGATGCCGCCGAAGAGCTTACCTTTGTCTTTTCCGAGCGCGCTGAGCTTTCGCTCGTCAAGCGCAAGCTGAGTGACAGCCATGCCCGCATCAGCGAGATCGAGGCGCTGGTGGGGGACTACCTCGACAAGGTGCCGGAGCTCGAACGCCAGCAGAAGATCAAGGAGATGGTGAGCCACCTCGGCAGCGGTCGGCTGGCCAACCTCTCCCAGTTGCTGGCCTACCTCGAGAGCTATTCGGGGGAGGTGAGCGAGCAGTTCGAGGCGCTCTGTCAGGCGCGCAAGGCCCTCGCCGGACGACCGGAGATGCAGGGCACCCTGGCGCTGGTGGAGCAGGCGCTGGCCAAGCTGGCGGACGAGCAGGGCAGTGCCATCGTGCTGGGGGCGCGCATTACCGGCCCCGCGGCCGAAGCGGCCAAAGCGGGCGTGGGAGCCGAGCAGGATCTGCGGGATCTCTATCGCGATGCGGTGCAGGACTACCGTGCCCTTTCTGCCGCCTGGCGCGATATTCACAGCCGCTTTGGCAACGGTGCGCTGGAGAAGGTGACCGGTTTCATGATGAAGGCCCTGAGCGCCGATCTCGACAGCCAGCAGCGTTGGCTCGATCCGGTCAAGCTGGAACGGGTGATGAGCGACATGCACAAGCTGCGGCTGCTCAACACTCTCTCGGCGCAAGTGGACGAGCTGTGGCAACGGGTGAAGGAGGGCTCGGCCCATGGCATACGGGCCTTCTGATCTGATGGGCGATCTGATCGCCCTGGTGGAGAAACGCTGGGCCAGCGTGCGGGATGTGGAGCAGGTCGGTGTGGCTCTTGAGCTGTCAGATTGTCGCCAGCAGGTGCTGCTCTATCAAGAGCTCAAGCGGCTGATCCGCCTGCTGCCGATGGAGCTGTTCAGTGAGGAGGAGCAGCGCCAGAACCTGTTGCAGTGCTGTCAGGGTGCGCTCGATAACGCCATCGAGCGGGAAGAGGATGAGTTGTCTGGAGAGTCGTCATGAACTGGATTGAACCCCTGCTGGTGCAGTTTTGCCAGGATCTGGGCATCACCATAGGGGATAACCCCCATTCGCTGATCCAGCTTGAACTGGAGCAGAGCGGCACTCTGCAACTGGAGCGCCATCAGGGGCAACTGACCCTCTGGTTGGCCCGCGCCGTGCCCTGGCATCAGAGTGGCGAGGCGATCCGCCGCGCCATGACCTTGACCGCCGCGGCGCAAGGCCCGGCACTGCCGGTGCGCAGCGGCTGGTTGGGGGAGGATCAGCTTATCCTTTTCGTCACTCTCGATGAGCGGGCCGTGACTCTGCCCCAGCTCCATCAGGCCGTGACCACCCTGACACGGCTGCAGCGAGAGGTGCTGGTGTCATGAGCCGGATCACTGCCGCGCATATCGGGATCGAGCAGCTTAGCGCCATCTCCCTCGACGATCAGGAGCGCAGCCTGCCGGGGCGTTATGCCCTGTTGCCCGATGGCCAGTCCATCGAACCCCATATCAGCCGCCTCTACCCCGAGCGGCTGGCGGATCGGGTGCTGCTCGATTTCGCCACCCCGGATCGCGGCTTTCACGACTTGCTGCGACCGGTCGATTTCAATCAGGCGATGCAGGGTCTGCGCAGCGTGCTGGCAGAAGGGCAGAGCCCAGAGTTGCGAGCGGCCGCTGCGCTGCTCGAACAGATGCACGCCGATGAACAACTGATGCAGATGACCCTTCATCTGCTGCACAAGGTATGACCATGGTGCTTACGTCACAGCAGCAGGATGCGCTGCTGCTCACCGGCTGGTTGCAACTGCAATATGGCCACCCTGACAAGGCGCGCGTGCTGCTGGCCGCCCTGTTGCAGATCCACCCCGACCATCAGGGAGGGCGACGGACCCTGCTGGTGGCCCTGCTCAAACAGGGGGAGGGGGAGGCTGCGCTGGCTCATGTCGATCAGCTGATGCAGCAAGGGGAGGCCGACGGCCCGCTCTGGCTCTGTCGCAGCCGGGCCTGCCAGTTGGCAGGGCGGCTGGATGAAGCCCGTTTTGCCTATCAACAATACCTCGAACTGGAAGAGCAGAATGAATCAACGCTCCCTTGAGCTGCTGCGCCGGATAGGCGAGCGCAAGGACATCATGCTGGCGATCCTGCTGCTGGCCATCGTCTTTATGATGGTCTTGCCGCTGCCGCCGGTGGCCCTCGATATCCTGATTGCCATCAACATGACCATCTCGGTGGTACTGCTGATGATGGCGGTTTATATCAATTCGCCGCTGCAGTTCTCCGCCTTTCCGGCAGTGCTGCTGATCACCACCCTGTTCCGGCTTGCCTTGTCGGTGAGTACCACTCGGATGATCCTGCTGCAGGCCGATGCGGGACAAATCGTCTACACCTTCGGCAACTTCGTGGTGGGGGGCAATCTGGTGGTGGGGATCGTCATCTTTCTCATCATCACCATCGTCCAGTTTCTGGTGATCACCAAGGGTTCGGAGCGGGTCGCCGAGGTGAGTGCCCGCTTCTCCCTCGATGCCATGCCCGGCAAGCAGATGAGTATCGATGGTGACATGCGCGCCGGGGTGATCGACGTGCACGAGGCGCGGGATCGCCGCGGGGTCATCGAGAAGGAGAGCCAGATGTTCGGCTCCATGGATGGCGCCATGAAGTTTGTGAAGGGGGACGCCATCGCGGGCCTCATCATCATCTTCGTCAACATCCTAGGTGGCGTCACCATAGGGGTAACCCAGAAGGGGTTATCCGCCGCCGATGCGCTGCAGCTCTACTCCATCCTGACGGTGGGTGATGGCATGGTCTCCCAGGTGCCGGCGCTGCTGATCGCCATCACCGCGGGGATCATCGTTACCCGGGTCTCTTCTGAAGAGTCTTCCGATCTGGGTACCGATATTGGCGCCCAGGTGGTGGCCCAGCCCAAGGCGCTGCTGATCGGCGGTCTGTTGCTGGTGTTGTTTGGGTTGATCCCGGGCTTCCCGATGATCACCTTCTTTGCGCTGGCGGCCATCGTCACGGCAGGCGGTTATTTTATCGGCTTGCGTCAGCGCAAGGCGCAGAGCAGCAACAGTCAGGATCTTCCTGCCGTGCTGGCGCAGGGGGCGGGAGCCCCCGCCGCCCGCAGCAAGCCAAAACCGGGCAGCAAGCCTCGGGGCAAGCTGGGGGAGAAGGAGGAGTTTGCCATGACGGTGCCGCTCCTGATCGATGTGGATGCCGCTTTGCAGGCCGAGCTGGAGGCGATTGCCCTCAACGACGAACTGGTGCGGGTGCGCCGCGCCCTCTATCTCGATCTCGGGGTGCCCTTCCCGGGTATTCACCTGCGTTTCAACGAGGGGATGGGGCCCGGCGAATACCTGATCCAACTGCAGGAAGTACCGGTCGCCCGCGGTCTGCTGCGACCGGGCCATCAGCTGGTGCAGGAGAGCGCCTCCCAGCTCGATCTGCTGGGGATCCCCTACGAAGAGGGGGCGCCGTTACTGCCGGGACAGCCGACTTTGTGGGTCGCTAATGAACATCAGGAGCGGCTGGAGAAGTCACGGCTGGCCAGCCTCACCACCGATCAGGTGGTGACCTGGCATCTATCCCATGTGCTGCGGGAATATGCCGAGGACTTTATCGGCATTCAGGAGACCCGCTACCTGCTGGAGCAGATGGAGGGGAGTTATGGCGAGCTGGTCAAGGAGGCGCAGCGCATCATCCCGCTGCAGCGGATGACCGAAATTTTGCAGCGGCTGGTGGGGGAGGATATCTCCATCCGCAACATGCGCGCCATCCTCGAGGCGATGGTGGAGTGGGGCCAGAAAGAGAAGGATGTGGTGCAGCTCACCGAGTACATCCGCAGCAGCCTCAAGCGCTACATCTGCTACAAGTACGCCAACGGCAACAACATCTTGCCTGCCTATCTGCTCGATCAGCAGGTGGAGGAGCAGATCCGCGGCGGCATTCGCCAGACCAGTGCGGGCAGTTACTTGGCGCTCGATCCCTCCATTACCCAGAGCTTCCTCGATCAGGTGCGCCATACCGTCGGTGATCTGGCCCAGATGCAGAACAAGCCGGTGCTCATCGTCTCCATGGATATCCGCCGCTATGTGCGCAAGCTCATTGAAGGGGATTATCACGCCCTGCCGGTGCTCTCCTATCAGGAGCTGACCCAGCAGATCAATATCCAGCCCCTCGGGAGGGTCTGCCTGTGAGGGGGGACCCGTTAACTACTGACCCCCTGATCCCCTGGCTGCAAGCCAGGGGAGTGGCGGTGGCCCCTCACCATCTGGGGGCGACTCCCATCCAGATCGGCCACGGTTTTTGCTATCGCCAAATTTATCTCGCCTGGCGCTTTGATCCTGCGACCCGACGGGTCTGGATCCTGCTGGTGCGCCGAGAGGGGGAGCGGGCCGGACTGGCCAACCCCTTTGCCGCCCTTTATCTGCTGGCCGAAGCCACTCTGGCTGTACTCGGGCCGGGCCATTACCTCTACGGCAACGTCGATGTCTTTCGTGGCAGTAGCCTGAGTAGTGACCGGCTCGGGCGCTTTTACCTGCGCTGGACGGGAGCCTGCGAACCCGAGCCCGGCTGGTTCATGCTGGCCGCCGAGCGAGTCTGTTCTCTGCGGGATATGCGAAAACGACAAAAGCACGGCCTTGCGTGACAGGCATGTCCAAAAGGGCCTCATAGAATAGGAGCCAAGATGAAACAACCACGTTTTGCCGACCATAGCGAGACCATTTCGCAGGCAGAGCAGGCCATTGCCGACAGCGATCATCGCAACGCTCTGTTGCAAGAGATGCTGGCTGGCCTCGCTCTCTCGGATCAGACCTGTCAGCTGCTATTCGATGCGCCGACCGAGCAAGTGGCCGTGGCCGAGCAGGAGTTGCTGGCTGAGATCCAGCGCAGACAGGCGTTACTGCCGGCACAGCCGGGAGAGGGCCGCAAGAGTCGCCGTCCCACCATGATGCGCGGACTGATGATTTAAGGAGTCGTGATGAGCACTATCCCTGACTACAACACCAACCCTGGTGCGTTCGTCGGCTGGCTTGATGGGCAAGCGCTGGACGCATTGCCGGGCCATAAAAACCCCAAGTTGACCGAACTGGTCGAGCTGCTCAAGGGCAAGATCACTATCAGTGCTGACTCATCGACTGCGCTGAGCAAGGAGCAGCTGGAGAAGTTGCTGGCTGCCTATCTGACGGATCCCGCCTCGATCAACGGGGATTGGGCGATGGGCCAGTTCCAGGGGGGCAAGATGCGGCCATTGCCGCCATCAAGGGAATGATCGAGCGGGGAGCAAAACAAACCCCGCCAGTCACCCACTGGACCGTCCCTGAATTTATGCTGCTCTCCCTCAGTGCGCTGACCATGGATCGCATCGATGACGATCTCATCACGACCTTTACCGGGGTGATGGCGTTTCAGGACAACCAGCGTAAAGGGCTGCGGGACGAGCTTGCAGAGATGACCGGTGAGCTGAAGATCTACGGGGTGATCCAGTCCGAGATCAACAAGGTGCTCTCTGCGGCATCCAGCCAGACCTTCAACACCAATTTCAATCTGCTGGATTACAAGCTCTATGGCTATCAGTCTCTGGCCGAATTTATGGATGGGTCAGAGTTCAAACTGTTGTCAAAAATGTTTACCGATGGGTCGGTGCAAAAAGCACAGCAAGATTTCACCAACGCTAAAAATGAGCTGGAAAAAGCAACGTCTGCCAGTCTCGATCCCAAAACGCTGGGGGAGGCCAAGGCCGATTATGAGCGTAAAAAAGCCAATTTTGAGAAGATCGTAGCCACGCAGGTCATCACAGTTAAAACGTTCCTCGAAAGTGAGCAGAAGAAGAGCGGTGCGATGAAAAATATCGAAGCCAGCTACAGCTATGACAAGGACAACAATAAGCTTGGCAACTTCTCCACCAGTGTGAGCGACCGTTCTCGCCCGCTCAACGATCAGGTCAGTGAAAAGACCACCCGCCTCAACGATGTCAGCTCGCGCTACAACGCTGCCATCGAGGCACTCAACCGCTTTATCCAGAAATACGACAGCATCATGCGCGACATTCTTGGCGCAATTTGAGGAGAGATCATGCAGACCGATACCACCCTGACCCCGGAATATGAAGCAGAGCTGGAAGCCTTTATGGCTGACGGTGGCACCCTGGCCATGCTGCAGGATATCTCGGGCGACACCCTGGAGCAGCTCTATGCCCTGGCCTTTGGCCAGTATCAGGCCGGCAAGTGGGAGGATGCTCACAAGATCTTCCAGGCCCTCTGCATGCTGGATCACTACGAGCCGCGCTATTTCCTTGGGCTGGGTGCCTGCCGTCAGGCGATGGGAGAGTTTGAAACGGCGGTTCAAAGCTACAGCTTTGGCGCCATGCTCGACCTGAAAGATCCCCGTTTCCCGTTTCATGCTGCCGAGTGCCGGCTGCAACAAGGTGATTTGAACGGGGCCGAGAGTGGCTTCCACTCGGCCCGACTGCTGGCGGACACAGATCCCCAGCAGGCAGACCTGGCGGCAAGCGCCAAGGTCATGTTGGAAGCCATCGCAATCAGAAGGGATCTGCAAGATGAACCCGATCAGCAATGAAAGACAGGTTTCCCCGCTGGGAAACACAGGTGATGTTGCGGGCCTGTCGCCCGTAACCCAACCTCGCAGTGAAACACGGCTCGATGCCGCCACGGTGCAAGTCACCGGTCAGGCCCGCAAGTCAGGGGTCTCGCTAAACGCACCACTGGCGGTAAGCAATAGCCAGGTCAGTGCGCAGCAACTTGGTGAAATCGGCAAGTTGGTGGCTTCGGTGAAAGAGAACACCCGCTTGATTCTGCCGCACACCACCGGGTTGGTGACCGCAGCCTTTACCTCGCCCGAAGCGTTCGAGATTGAGCTGGGCAAGCTCACCAGCGATCTGGAGAAGACCCAGACCAAGTTGAAGCTTGATGATATCCGGCAAGCTCGCACGCTGAACGAGAAGAAGATCGGCGAGAACCAGGCGAAGATCAAAGAGGCAGAAGATAGTGCCCAGGAGGCCAAGAAGGCCGGTATCTTTGGCAAGATTTTTGGCTGGATCAGTGCCATCGCCTCGCTGGTGATCGGTGCCATCATGGTGGCAACCGGGATTGGTGCTGCCGCCGGTGCCCTGATGATCGCAGCTGGCGTCGTTGGCGTGGTCAACATGGCTGTGCAGCAGGCGGCCGCTGATGGCCTTATCTCCAAGGAGGTGATGGAGAAGCTGGGGCCAGCCCTGATGGGGATAGAGATTGCGTTGGCAGTGATTTCAGCCGCAGTCAGTTTCGGCGCGACCATTGGTGGTGCGATTGCCAAACTGGGCGCCAAGATTGGTGGCAAGGTCGCGGATGTTACCGCCAAAATCGCTGCCAAGGCGGGTGAAGTGGCCGCCAAATTTGGTGCCAAAGCAACCGTTGAGGCGGTGAAGGTGAGTGACAAGGTGGCGAAAGTGGCCAAACTGGCCACCCAGGGTGCCGATATCCTCATTGATGTGAGCAGTGGCGTGGCCAAAACGGTCCAGTCAGCGAAAGAGTCCGAGTCGCTCGATGCCCAGGCTGATCTTGCCTTGAGCAAGAGCGAGATGACCGAACTGCAAGGGGTCATCGACAAGCTCAAGGAGGCGATAGCCCAGATGATCGAGGCGTTCCAGCAGACCATGGAGATGATCTTCCAGATGATCAATGCCAAGGGCGACATGATGAACAACCTGGCCCGCAGACCTGCCGCTATCTAAGGAGTACCGACCATGATTAACAGTGATTATGCAAATGGCGTGACCCGTACCGCCCCGCTGACTGAGGTGCAGGCCGGTGAGCCGCAGCAGGTTCGCAGTGCGACCACTGCCCATGAGGCCGCCGCTTCGACCCGTTCGCAAGGGGCAGAGAACAAGAGCGTTCCTACTCTGCCACGTCCCTCCATTCCCTTCGATACCAAAGGGGTGACCCAGATGGTTGCGCAGCTGGACAGTGCGATGGATATGATGTCCTTGCTGTTCAAACTGGCCCGTCAGGCCCGTGAGGAGGGGTTACAGGTTCGGGATATCGAGAACAAGCTGGTCATCAGCAACCAGCAGGCACAGGTTGACGAGATGCGCCACGGCGCCAAGCTGATGATCGCTATGGCGGTGGTCTCCGGCGTGATGGCGGGGTTCTCTGCCATTATGGGCGGGATCAGCCTGGGCAAGGGCGCCAAGGCTATCAAGCAGCAACAATCCCTTGATGGCAAGATTGCCGGTCGCGAGGCCTTGATTGACGCCAAGGTTGATAGCTTGAGCAAGCAGGGCCAACAGGTTGACCGTGCTGATGTGGGCAAAGTCTGGAAACAGGATCAAGTTGCAGACAGTAACGCGAAGCAGTTGTTGGACAAGAAATTTGACCGCAATACCCAGCGTGGTCAGGTGTTCAACAGCGTAACCCAGTCTGTGGGGCAAATGAGCAACTCTGCGGTGCAGGTGGCGCAGGGTGACAGCCAGGCCAATGCGAAAGAAGACGAGGTCGAGGCGACCATCAGTCAGACCGAGAAGCAGAAGGCCGAGGACAATATGTCCTTCAATGCCAACTTTATGAAAGATCTGCTGCAACTGATGCAGCAGTATTCCCAGAGCCAGAATCAGGCCTGGAAAGCGGCATTCGGCGTTGCATAAACGTCATGGCAATCAAGGCGCCCACTGGGGCGCCTTTTTGTTTTCCGGCCATTTTTCTTAAAAGTGCCGCCCTTGAGTGACAGCCTGCATGGCGGTGGCAGGCTAACATGCCTTCCTCTCTGCTGGAGGAAATCATGGATGTAACTGTCATCATCAATCGACTGCTCGCTGAATTTGCCACCAAATATGGTTTGCCATCCCTGGCTCTGAATCAGGAGGGGGTTGCGGCGCTCTGCTTTGACGAGCAGTTCCAACTCAGCCTGATCCTGGTGCCGGAGCGTGATCAGCTGGTGTTGCAGGCCGACGTGGCCGAGCTGCATCAGGTGGGCGAGGGGATTTTTCGTCAGTTGGCCAGCTTCAATCGTCACTGGTATCAGTTCAATCTTCACTTCGGTTTCGATGAAGAGAGTCTGACGGTGCAACTCTATCGCCAGATGGCGGCAAGCCGGTTGACCCTGGCGTACCTTGAAGAGAGTCTCGCCAGCATGCTGGAGCATACCGAGTTCTGGCAGGAGTTGCTGCAACCCGGTACTCGGGAGGCAGGCAGCAGTGATCAGGTGATGGGAGTGCGGGTATAACCATGAAGATTCAAGAATCACAAGACGCGCTGGCCCTGCATGGGGCAGAGGCGGGCAAGGTGGGGGCATTTGCAGGCAGAACCGTGAGTGCCCGGTCAGCCAGTGCGAGCCAGGTTCCCCTGTCGGCACTGCTGCGACGCTCCATTACCCTCAATCAGGTCCAGGAGCTGGCGCTGCAGCGACTGCAACAGGGTGAGCACACACCGCTGAGTGAACGGCGGATCCGGGTGTTATGAGAGGTCTGCTGGCACTGATGTTGTCGGCCATGCTGGCCGGTTGTGTCACCACCCCGGAGCTGAAGCCATCGCAACAGCAACTCAAGGGCGAGGTGCATTTCCCGCAAGCCTTGCCACGTCCGGCGACAGTGGAGGTGGCTGTGCTCAGCGTGATCGGGGGGCGTCCGTTGCAAGTGGCAGCCACCGTTATGAGGTGACCATGCTGCCATTGCTGTTTGATCTGCGTTTGACCCCTCTGCAACTGGCGGAAGGGGAGATCTATCTGCGTGCCCGCTTGCGATTTATGGATGGCACCGCGGTACAGGCTATGAGTCAGCAGAAAGTTTTTAAGATTTTTAATGACAAAAAAATGATTATTCAATTGCAGCCAAAAGCTTGCTATCCACAATGTCAGTAATGATTGCGTTTAAATAAAAAGCCTCAAATCAATCATTTATTAATTTGTCAGTTAAGATTGAAGGTTTCTTTTTGTAACGAAGTATCTTTTGCTGTAAGCACACCATTAAGTATGAGTCGTTGCACTGGATAAATAGTGTGTTAGCTCTAATTTTAGGCTGGTTTTTCTGCTTGTGACTGTTGTAGGATCCCCCCTCATTTCAATGGTGATTAATTTTTGAATTCACCAGCGAATGACTTGATTACAAAATAATAAATAAAAATAACAGCAATAATAAAGCACCCGAGAGCGACCCGCTTCCGGAGGTGTTACTGGTACTACACGCAGATTCAGGAAAATAAAACATGAAGGGCATTACTACCACAGAGAAGGGCGATATGGCCCTGCTCCAGTGGTGCATGTCTGCTTTTAACGTTATCGAACATCCGCAAGAGGGAATTTATATTCTCCTGGAAGGATCGATGAAGTGGCAGGACTGTACCGATACCTATGAATTATCCCCCAACGAACTTCTGTTCGTACGCCGTGGCAACTACGCGGTCTGTACCGGTGACGGCCCCTGCCGCCTGCTTTGGCTACCTCTGTCAAACTCCTTTTTGCAAGGCTTCTTGCAACGTTTCGGTTCACTGTTGAGTGAAGTCCCCCGGCTGGAGGGGATGGCCCCCACGCTGTTGCCGTTTCACTCATCCCCCTTGCTGACCCAATGTATTCAGGGACTGCGCGGGTTGACCGAACATGAACATCCCCCCGCACTGGCCCAATTACGCACCGAAGAGTTGCTGTTTCTGCTCGCTTTTGGCGAACAGGGGCCTCAACTAATGTCTATTTTGCGCCAGCTGAGCAATCGCCAGGTCGAGCGGTTGCAACAGTTTATGGAAAAGCACTATCTGATGGAGTGGAAGCTCAGCGAATTCGCCAAAGAGTTCGGTATGGGATTGACCACTTTCAAGGAGCTGTTTGGCTCGATATATGGTGTTTCTCCACGCGCCTGGATCAGTGAAAGGCGGATCCTTTTCGCTCATCAGTTATTACTCAATAGTGAAATGAGCATTGTCGATATTGCGATGGAGGCCGGTTTCTCCAGCCAATCCTATTTTACCCAGAGTTATCGTCGTCGTTTTGGCTGTACGCCAAGCCGTGCCCGACACGGCACAGATTAACGCCGGACTAAAATAATCTGACGTTTTTTATAAGCCGCGGAGCGAGGCAATGGATAGAATAGCCAGCATATCGAAACATCATTCCATTATTGCCCGCAGCAAGATGAGCAAGGCATAGCATGAGTCAGCAAGATCACCATTCACCTAACCAGGGCCTGTTTGCAGGTCGTCGGGTTACCGTTGTCCAGCCAGATACCCTGAGTCGGGATCGTCTGGTCGGCCAGCTGTCCGTGCTCCGTTATCAGGATGCCGGCGTGATCACCTCGCAGCAGATGGCCCTGTTGCAACGACTGTTGCCCAGAACCCGACTGGAGAGCCTGTTGGGCTCCATCTGGTTTCAGCGCCGTCTCGATGCCGCGCTGGCCGTCTCGCGTGAGGAGCTGCAACAGATCTTGCGTCTGGCAGGCAGCGAGCGTTGTGACTGGATGCAGCAGCTGGGGGATCGCATCAATCTGGCGGATCGTCCCCTGCTGTGGCACTGGGTGCTCTATCCCTTGCACCGCTGGTGGGTTCAGCGTCTTGAACCACTTTACGGCGCCTGGCTTAACGAACTGGAGCAGTTGCAGGTGATGCGCCGCCAGCTCAATGCCCAGGCTGTGTTCTGGCAGACCGTGGTCGATGTACCGGCGGATCTGGAGAGCCGGATCGCCGATCAGCTTGAGCAGTTGAACCAGCGCGAGCAGGAGCTAACCCGGCTGCAGACTGATTGTGAGACACGTCTCCAGCTGGCCTGGCCTGCCTGGTATGCGCAAACGAGCAAGGAGGGGGACCCGGTTCACCTGATGCCGGTACCGCTCGAGCTCGGCACATTCTGGCATGCCCTGCAGGCTCTGCCCCATCAGGATGAGGCTGCCCTAACCCTGCATGAGTGGCTGGCCGGCCGGGGCATTGCCCTGGGTCAGGATCACTTCTACTGGCAGCCTCCTGCGCCCTAGATAGCCCGAGGAACTATGCAAACGCTACTGAATCGATTGGCCGCAAACCTTGGCCAAGGGCCTTTTATTGCCGACGCACAGGGAAAGTACCATCTGCGGATCGATGGTTATCCCCTCTTTCTGACCCCCAGAAACGGTGAATTGCTGCTGAGTACCCCGCTTGCAAGCAGCCAGAGGAATGACGCTGAGGCCCATGATCCGGCGCTGCTAAAGCGTCTGTTGCAACAGGTGGTGGCCTGGGGCCGTCATGCCCCCCATGCCCTGGTGCTGGACGATCTTGGCAATTTGCAGCTGGAGGCGCGGCTCGCGCTGGAGTGGCTCGACGAGGCGCTGCTGGCGGAGCGCCTGAGCCAGCACATCGCCCTGCTGGAGCGGTTGGAACCCCAATTGACCGAGGCCGCTTTGGCCCCCCAATGGAGACAGATGATATGGCACCCTTGAGCGTGCAACCCCTGCTGCGTCCCCTGTTGTGGATCTGCCTCGCCGTGATGGCGTGGCAGCGTCCCGCCATGGCACAGGAGCTGGACTGGGTGCCCATGCCTTACAGCTATGTGGCAGAAGGGGAGAGTCTGCGCGACGTGTTGGTGAACTTCGGTGCCAACTACGAGGTCTCGGTGGTGGTCAGCGACAAGGTCAACGATCAGGTCAACGGTCAGTTTGAGCATGACGAGCCGCTCGCCTTTTTGCAGCAGCTCTCCTCCCTCTACAACCTGGTCTGGTACTACGACGGCAATGTGCTCTACGTCTTCAAGAACAGCGAAGTGCAGTCCCGTCTCATCAATCTGGAGCAGACTGGCGCAGCAGAACTCAAGCAGGCACTGCAACGAGCCGGGATCTGGGAGCCCCGTTTTGGCTGGCGCCCCGATGCGGATAACCGGCTGGTCTATGTCTCCGGCCCGCCCCGTTACCTTGAGCTGATTGAGCAGACCGCGCTGGCACTGGAGCAACAATCCCAGCTGCGCAGCGAGAAGACCGGGCCGCTGGCCATCGAGATCTTCCCCCTCAAGTACGCCTCGGCGACTGACCGATCCATCCAGTACCGCGATACCGATGTGGCGGCGCCCGGTGTGGCGACCATTCTGGCCAAGCTGCTGAGCGATGCTGGCGTGCAGATGGTCAACGGCGAGGGTAGCACGGCAGCGACGGCCACCTCCGGTCAGGCCATCGTGCAAGCCGATCCTTCCCTCAATGCGGTGATCGTGCGCGATGCTCCGGAGCGGATGGCAATGTACGGCAAGTTGATCGCCGCGCTCGACAAACCGGCGGCCCGCATTGAGGTGGCGCTATCCATCATCGACATCAATGCCGAGGATCTCTCCCAGTTGGGGGTGGATTGGCGAGTGGGGATCCGCACCGGTTCCAACCAGCAGGTGATTATCAAGACCACCGGCGATCGCAAAGGAATTGAAGGGGGCGCTGCGCTCGGAAGTCTAGTGGACTCCAAGGGACTCGACTATCTGCTGGCCCGGGTCAACTTGCTGGAAAACGAAGGCAATGCCCAGGTGGTCTCCCGCCCGACCTTGCTGACCCAGGAAAACACCCAGGCGGTGATCGACCACAGCGAAACCTATTACGTGAAGATCAGCGGCGAGCGGGTGGCCGAGCTGCAGGGGATCACTTACGGCACCATGTTGCGGATGACGCCCCGGGTGATCCAGATGGGTGACAGACCCGAGATCAGCCTGAGCCTCCACATCGAGGATGGCAACCAGAAACCCAACAGTGCGGGGGCTGATGGCATTCCCACCATCAGTCGCACCGTGGTCGATACCATCGCCCGGGTCGGCCATGGCCAGAGTCTGCTGATAGGCGGTATCTACCGCGACGAGATGAGCGAGAACCTGAGCAAGGTGCCCTTCCTTGGTGACATCCCTTATCTGGGGGCGCTGTTCCGTAGCAAGGATACCCAGACTCGTCGTTCGGTGCGGCTCTTTATCATCGAGCCTCGTCTGATTGATGACGGTATTGCCCACTATCTGGCGCTGGGCAATGGTCAGGATCTGCGAGCCGGGGTGCTCGGGGCTGATGAGATCTCCAATCAGAGTCTCTCCCTTGGCAAGGTGCTGGGGGGTGCGCAATGCCAGCCGCTGGCTGCAGCCCGTGATGTGCAGCAACTGCTGCGTCAGGGGGGCAAGAGCTCGTCCCTCACTCAGTGCCGGATGGGCAATGAGCTGGGTTGGCGTCTGGTCGAAATGAACAAGGATCAAAAATGTACACCGGCCGCCAGCTGGTGCGTGCAGGCGGGTAATGAGGGCGCTACCCGATGAGCTGGAAGTGCCGCGTATATCGCGGGCTCAACCGCGGGGTAGAAGTTCCTCTGCCGGAGGGGCGTCTGGTCATCGGTTCCGATCCCCTCAAGGCTGATCTGGTGCTGGTGGATGAGGGGATGGCCCCCGAGCATCTGGTACTGCTGGTGAATGGGGAAGGGATCACTCTGCAAGCCTGGGCGGACGGTATTACCCCGACTCAGGACGGTGTCGCCCTGACCGTGGGAGAGGCGCTCAGGGCAGGGACGCGACTGGAGGCCGGTCCGCTGCTCTGGAGCTTCTGTGACAACAGTCGTTCGCTACCCGAACAGCTGGAGGCACTGGCGGCGGTGGTTGCTCCTTCTCGTGCGCCGCGGCGGCGGGCAGCGGGCGCCGATGTCTGGATGGGGGTCCTCTGCCTGAGTCTGGTGGTCGCGGTGGTCTTGCTGCTCGGCACGGGTTGGTGGCATGGCGCCGACGAGAACGAATCCGCCCGCAGTGAGCAGGCATTGAAGCGCTTTCTGGCCGCACCAAACTACCGTCAGGTGGTGCTGAACAGCAGTGACCCCGAGCTGTGGCAACTCTCGGGTTACGTCGATGAGAACAGCGCGCGTCTTGCCTTGCAGCAGTATCTCGATAGCAGGGGTTTCAACTACCGGCTGGAGCTGCGCACCATGGAAGATCTGCGGCAGGGGGCCGGCTTTATCTTGCAGAAGCTGGGTTATGAACAGCTGCAGATCCGCAATGGCAAGGAGCCCGGCTGGCTCAAGCTCAGCGGTGAAATTCAGGGGCAGGATGGCAAGTGGAGCACTATTGAGTCTCTGCTCAAGCAGGAGGTGCCCGGCCTGCTGGGGGTTGAAAATCAGGTACAGATTGCCGGGGCTTATCGCAAGCACCTCGATGCCTTGCTGCAGGAGCAGGGGCTGGATGGTGCATTGCGGGTGCGTGAGGCGGGTGGGCGACTCGAACTCTCCGGCCAGCTGGATGAGCGCCAACTTGGCCAGTTTCAGCAGGTCAACCAGCAGTTTCGCCGGGAGTTCGGTACACACCCGACGCTGGAGCTGATCAATCAGACCAGAACGCCGCGTCAGGATGAGCTGGAGTTCGACGTGCGCAGCGTCTCGTTTGGCCGGGTGCCTTATGTGGTACTGGCAGACAACCAGCGCTATCCGGTTGGGGGCGCAACCTCCAGCGGGGTGCGGGTGCTGGCCATTCGCCCCGATGCGGTGGTGGTGAGCAAGGGCAAGCAGCAATACATCGTCAAATTAAAAGGAGCCGAGCGGCATGATGACCAGTTTGGAAGCGCGACTGTCCGGCGCTGATCCCGCCTTTGCTCGTGAGCTGCATGAGCAGCTTGTTCAGGCGCAGGGAGAAGTGAAACGGCAACTGCTGCGCGGGGGAACCCCGCAACAGTATCGGGAGTGGCAACAACAGGCCGACGCCATCGAGGCGGGGCTCACGATCATTGGCAAGATAAAGGAGCACAACCATGGCTGATTACTTTAAGTATGCGGACGGTACTACTAACACCCTCGATCAGGTGGCATCGAACCTCTCCGGGCAGGCCAATGATGCCAATACCGAGGTCAACAAGGCCATTGCGGCGATGGAAAAAAACCCTGACAACCCGGCGCTGTTGGCCGAGCTGCAGCACAAGATCAACAAATGGTCGGTGATCTACAACATCAACTCCACCGTGACTCGGGCCATGAAAGACCTGATGCAGGGTATTTTGCAGAAGATTTGATGATGAACCTTGAACTCAAGCGACAACTGGCCGAACTTGCGCTGGCTGGTACCGGCCACCATTGTCACCAGGAGGCGGCCACCATCGCCGACTGGCTGGATGGTGCGCCGGAGATGACCGAGTGTGTAACGCTCATTCGCCTCTCCTCCCTGATGAACCGGGGGGATTACCAGGCCGCTTTGCAGCTTGGTGGCGAGCACTGCACTCCGGATATCGAGCCCTGGCTGGCCCTGTGCGAGTGGCGGCTTGGCCAGCAGGAGGCGCTGGCTGCACGGTTGCTCCGACTGGAGCAGAGTGGCCAACCAACCTTGCAACAGTTTGCCGCCGGCCTGCGCGAGCAGATGACCTCATGAAAATTGAAGGCAGCGATCAGCCGGAGGGAGAGCAGCCGCTGCGTCAGCCCCCCCCGCCCGAATCCATGGCCCAACGCCAGTTCGAGCGACTGCTGGCCAAGACTCCCGAGCCGGATCTGTTCGAACGCTGGCAACAGGGGGCTCCCCTTGAGGGGTTGCTGGCCGGTGTAACACCAGCCGCCAAACGTGAACTGCTCTGGCAGATCTACCAACAGGGCGACAAACCGGCGCCGGAGATTGGCAAGCAGCTGTTTGGCCCTGTTACCGACAAGCTGATCGCGCGTTTTGGCGAGCGCCAGTCGCCGGTGGTGGATGCCATCGATCTGCCGGAGTTGCGAGCAACCATGCGGGAGTTTGATCCTCTGGCGTCGCGGCGGGAGAAGGTGTTGCTGAACTTGTTGAGCGAGCTCAGGGACGGGCAGGGCGCAGTGCCCGCGGAACATGTGTTTCTCGATGCACTGGCCCGGCGCGAGCTGATGACCCTGATCCCGCTCAACGGCATGGTCGACAATCTGATGCGCAATTCGCACAAACTTGATCTGGAGGCGTGATGGAAATTGCACAGTCTGCCCAGGCGGTGGTCACCAGCCTGGATGAGTTGAAAGCGGTGGATCTCTCCTCGCCCCATGTCGCCAGTTTTGAACAGGCGATGGGGAGCACATCCCAGGGGATGGGGAGCTCTCTTCTGGGGGAGCTGGGGGAGTTGAAACAGCAGTTTGTCGAGGCCAAACAGAGCCTGCAAGCCGAGCTGGCGACCCCGGGGGATGATCCCAACAGCCTGATGCAGATGCAGTGGTCGCTGATGCGGATCACCATGCAGGAGGAGCTGATTGCCAAGACAGTGGGCAAGATGAGCCAGAACGTAGAAACCCTGTTGAAGACCCAGTGAGGTAGTGTGAAGAGATCGATGCTGATGGGGGTGCTTGGCGCCTCGCTGCTGCTCAGCGGCTGCAAAGTGGAGCTCTATACCGGGGTCACTCAGAAAGAGGGCAACGAAATGCTGGCGTTGCTGCAAACCGAGGGGATCGCCTCGGACAAGCAGCCGGACAAGGATGGCCGCATCAAGCTGCTGGTGGAGGAGTCTGACGTGGCGCAGGCCATCGAGACCCTCAAACGCAAGGGCTATCCAAAGAGAGCTTCTCCACTCTGCAGGATGTGTTTCCCAAGGATGGCCTCATCTCCTCGCCCACCGAGGAGCGGGCTCGCCTCACCTATGCCAAGGCGCAGGAGATCTCCAATACCCTGTCGGAAATAGACGGCGTGCTGGTGGCTCGCGTCCATGTTGTGCTGCCGGAAGGCAATGAGGGGATCAGCAAGAAACCCTCTCCCGCCTCGGCCTCGGTCTTTATCAAGCATGCGGCGGATATCCAGCTCGATACTTACATCCCGCAGATCAAGCAGTTGGTCAACAACAGTATCGAGGGGCTCGCCTACGACCGGATCAGCGTGGTGCTGGTACCCTCGGCGGATGTGCGCCAGAGCCCGCTGATGCCGCGTAATACCTCGCTCTTCTCCATTGAAGTGAGCGAAGGTTCAAAGTGGCGGCTGGGCGGCTTGATTGCCCTGTTGCTGGCGCTGGTGGTGACCAGCAACCTGGCGCAATACATGTGGCACCGGAGCCGGAGTCGCGGATGACGGTCGGTTTGACCCCCTATCAGCTGCGCTTTTGCCCGGCCAGTTACCTCCATGAGGCGCACCTGCCCTCATCCTGGGCGCAGGTGCCGGAACTCTTGCCAGAGTGGCGGACGCTGCCAGCCAGTAACGGCGCTCTGCTCGAAGCGCTGACGCTGGGGATTGGCTACGAGATGCCCGCGCCTCTGGGGGGATTGGCACTCTTTCCCCAAAGCGAGCTGGTGTTGTTGTTGCGCCGTCTGGGGGCCGTGCTGCACGGTGAGGCGATCCGCCACTGCTTGCTGGCACCAACGCTGCGCCAGATCATCGCCCTGCTGGGGGAGGAGGGGCACAGAGCCGTACTCTCCCAGCTCGACTTGTTGATCGGCCCCTGGCCCGCTGGCTGGCAGCAGCCTCTGCCCGCTAAGCTCGATGAGGGGTTGCTGGAAGAGGCTGGTTTGCAGTTCTGGTTGGCGGCGGCCGGGGAAGGCTACCCCGACTGGGCTCGCCGTCTCACCCTGCGACTTCCCCCTACGCCACCCGGGCCATCATGGCCTTTGGCGGCTGATCAGCGGCCACTGGCTCGGGCGCTTTGTCTCAAGATTGCCAAACAGGTAACCCCCCAATGCTGCCATTTGTTGAAATAAAGAGTAACCATCTGCAACTGGCGCCAAGCCAACGCATCCTGCGTAGCCAGGATTACCTCTCCTACCTGAGCGCGCAGGAGCTGGTAGAGGCCGCCCGCGCCCAGGCAGCCGATATTGTGGCCGAGGCCCGCGCCGTCTATGAAGAGCAGAAAAGCCTTGGCTGGCAAGCCGGGATTGACGAGGCCCGGCGCGAACAGGCGGTGCTGATCCACCAGACCCAGTTGCAGTGTCAGGGGTACTATCGCACCGTGGAGCAGCAGATGAGCGAGGTGGTGCTGCAGGCGGTGCGCAAGATCCTGCACGATTACGATCAGGTGGCGCTCACCCTCAAGGTGGTGCGGGAGGCGCTCTCGCTGGTGAGCAACCAGAAGCAGGTGACGATACGGGTTCACCCCGAGCAGGTGCAGGCGGTGCGCGACCAGATCGCCCGGGTACACAAGGATTTCCCCGAAATCGGCTATCTCGAGATCTCCGCCGATGCCCGCCTCGATCAGGGGGGCTGCATCCTCGAGACCGAGGTGGGGATCATCGATGCCAGCCTCGATGGCCAGCTGGAGGCGCTCTCCTTCGCCATGAGCTCGGAGTTGGAAAAGCGTGGTGAACAGCAGGCCCGACTCGCCGGGGCGAATACCGCGGTTGAATAAGGTGGCTGAATATATGGCCGGCTACGTGAGAGAACATTCATCTGACAAGTCCCGCCGGTTGTTACCTGCCCAAAACAAAACCGCCCCGGAGATTCGGGGCGGTTTTTTTATTTAGCGATACTGAGATGAGTCGTGGACGACACAAGGGCTCAGCGATAGCGGCCACGTACCGAGCTGCTGGCACGGCCGGCCATCTTGATCAGGCTCTGGCGGGTGTGCAGATGGCAGAGCGCGACGCCAAGGGCATCTGCTGCATCCGCTTGCGGGGTGGCGGAGAGTTTCAGCAGATGGGTCACCATATGCTGCACCTGCTCCTTGGCGGCGCCGCCGGTGCCGACCACCGCCTGCTTGATCTGGGTGGCGGAGTATTCGCTCACCGGCAGATAGGCGTTGACTGCGGCGACGATGGCGCTGCCCCGGGCCTGTCCCAGTTTCAGGGCCGAGTCGGCGTTGCGGGCCATAAAGACCCGCTCGATGGCAAACTCGGTGGGTTTGAACTGGGTGATGATCTCGCATACCCCGTCATAGACCTGCTTGAGGCGCTCCGGCAGCTCGCCGCAATCGGTGCGGATGCAGCCAGAGCCCAAGTATTCGGCCTTGCCGCCCACGACCCGGATAACCCCGTATCCGGTGATCCGCGAACCCGGATCGATGCCCAAAATAATGCTCATGGGTGTTGATTGCTCTAAACGCGAGTGATGGCCGCCAAGATAGCAAACTGTGGCACGTTTGGCTGTATGTCCCGGGTTAAGCGGGCAAAGATTGGACAGCCTGCGTCGGGCGTGGTTAGCCCTTGAACAGCGCTATGGTGTCGCCATCCTGCAGGCTGCCCGCGCCGCGCACCACCACCCTATCCCCCTGCTTGAGGGCGCCGCTCACCGCCACCTGCTGGCTGTCGCCAAACAGCACGGTGACCGGCACCCGATTCACCTTGAGCGCCTTGCCGCTCTGCGCCACTTGATAGACCACGCTGCCATCGGTGCCGAGCACCAGAGCATCCCGGGGCAGCAGCATGCTCTGCTGATCCCCCAGTGGCAGGGCAACCCGTACCGGCGAGCCGATGATGAAGGTGCCCGCTTCCGGTTTGAGGCGCAGCTCGATGAGGCGCGACTTGGGATCGGCGCTGGCGGCTCGCTGGTAATAGACGCCGTGACCGCTCAGCTGCTCCCCCTCCACCCGCAGCCGGGTTTGCGGCGCCAGCTGTTGGGCCCAGAGGATGGGGGCCTGCAGGCGGATATCCGGCTGATCCGGGTTGACCAGCTCCAGCGCCTGCTCGCCCGCGTCCACATGCTCGCCGGGCTGGATGAAGTGGTTGTTCACCACCCCGTCGAACGGGGCATAGATGTGGCTGCGGCGCAGCTGCTCTTCAATCTGGTTTACCTGTATGGCGGCCAGTCGCTCGGCCAGCGCGGCCTGCTCCACATCGTAGCTGGCCTTGTCGTACTGGCTCTGGGAGGCGCTCTTTTGCTGGTGCAGTCGGGTGATCCGTTGGGATTCGGCGCGGGCGAAGCGCAAGTTGCTCTGCCATTTCGCCTGCTCGGCGCGAGCTTGCTCCAGCGAGAGGCGCAGTGCCGCGCTGTCGAGGCGCAGCAGCTCATCCCCTTTTTTGACCCGGCTGCCAAATTCGGCGATCCACTCCACTCGGCCGCTCACTTCGGCGCTGAGTGCCGCCTGCTGGCGACTCGCCACCGTGCCGCTGACCCAGATATTGGCGGCCGCATCCCCTTGGGTCACATCCGCCAGGGTCACCATCTTGCCCTGATCGGCCAATACCGGTAGCGCACTGCCTGCAATCAGCACCGCGCCAGCCAACATTCGGGTAATCATATGTGTCATCGATGAGCTCCTTGCTCAGGCCCGCTGGCGCAGGGGTTGTGGGATCGCCACCTGCTCCCCGAGACGCAGGAAGGCAGGCAACAGGATCAGGGTAAACAGGGTGCTGCAGCTCATGCCGCCGACAATGACGGTGGCGAGCCCGCGGTAAATTTCGCTCCCTTCGCTCGGGCTCAGCATCAACGGCAGCATGCCGAAGATGCTGGTAAGGCTGGTCATGGCGATGGGACGCATCCGGCTTTGCAGGGCATCGGCCACCGCCAGCTGGCGGCTCATGCCGTCCCGCTCGGCGGTGCGGGTCTGATGCACCAGCAGGATGGCGTTGTTGACCACCAGTCCCAGCAGGATGACAAAGCCGATGATGGTGAGCAGATCCATCGGCAGCGGCACCAGCAGCCCGCTCAGTTGCAGCGCCAGCACGCCGCCAACCGAGGCAAGGGGCAGGGTGAGCAGCACCAGCAGGGCATCCTTGATGGAGGCAAACACTCCCCACAGCAGCACCAGCAGGATCACCACGGCAAACAGGAAGATGGTCCCCAGATTGTCGAGCGCCTGTTGCAGGCTGTCGGCGTTGCCGGCAATGCGCAGCTCGCCACCGGCGGGCAGCAGGGGGCGGATGGCGGCAAAACTGCGGTTTTTCAGGGTGTCGATCACCTGCTCCATGGTCATGCCCGCCGGGGGCGCTATCTGCAGGATGATGCTGCGCCGCCCATCGGCCCGGAAGATACTGGCCGGGCCCATGTCGTGCTCCACCCGCAGCAGCTCGCCAAGGGGGACGATGCGCCCGGAGGGGGTGGCCAGCGGCACTGCCTTCAGTTCGTCCGGATTGGCGGAGCTCTGCCCCATCAGCATGATGTCGAGCCGATCCTCGCCATCGAAATACTCGCCGACCCGCAAGCCGTCGCCAAAGGTCTGGATGATGGTGGGCAGGGGCGTGCGATCCCAACCCACTTCGGCGAGACGCCGATCTTGCGGCACCAGTTTGAGCTCGGGGGCGGTGAAGTCGAGACTCGGCTCGGGCCGGATTTGTGCTCCCGGCAGGTCCTTGCTGAGGATCCCCATGCTGGCTCGGGCCGCCTGATAGAGCTCGGGCAGGTTGCCTCCCTGCAGCAGCAGGGAGACGCCGTTCTCGCTGTCAAAGCCGCCAAACAGCGACCCCTGACCGCCGAACACCCGGGTGTCGGGAATACCCACCAGCAGCTGTTTCATCAACAGGCTCTCCAGCTCCTTGATGCGGGTCTCGTCCTTGGGGCGCACGCCAATCTGGGCGCCCCCCGGGTAGCGCAAGATGTAGTAGTTCTTGAGGGCAGGCTCTTTCTCCCCCTCCATGTAGGGGGCGAGGCGGGCGATCAGAGTATCGATCACCTCTTCGCGCTGAGCCTTGAGGTTGACCCCGGGGGTGAAGTTCATCCAGACATCCACTGCGTCCCGTTTCACGTCCGGCAGATAGTCCATCTTGGGCAGCAGCGCCCAGGTGGCCAGGGCCGGCAGGCTCATCATCAGGGTGATGACCGTCCAGCGCTGGCGTGAGGTCGAGGTCCAGCGGATCACATGACGAGTGGTGCGCTGCCACAGCGACTCATAGGGATCGGTCAGCGTTTCATGTCCCATCCAGCGCGCAGCCACCGCAGGCAGCACGGTGACGGCGACCAGCATGGAGACTGTCACGGCGCAGGCGATGGTCAGCGCCAGATCGGCAAACAGCTGACCCTCCACATCGTTGAGCAGCAACACCGGCAGGAAGATGGCAACCGTGGTGAGGGTGGAGGCGACCAGCGCCGTCCACACCTGACGGGTGCCTTCGAGCGCCGCCTCCGCCTTGCTCAAATCTCCCCGCTCGTGGCGCCGGTAGATGCTCTCCAGCACCACGATGGCGGCGTCGAGCACCATGCCGACGGCAAAGGCGATGCCCGCCAGCGAGATGATGTTGAGGGTGCGATCCATCACCTTGAGCAGGCAGAAGGTGAGCATGATGCTGATGGGGATGGCGAGGGCAATCATCAGGGTCGCCTTGAGCTGGCGCAGGAAGAGCCAGAGGATGGCGCAGGAGAGCAGCACCCCGAGCCCCAGGTTGGCGGTGACCATGCTGACGGCACGATTGATGTAGAGGGAGGCATCGAACGACTGCTCCATGTGCAGCCCGACCGGCTCCAGCACCTCGCGGTTGAGCTCGTTCACCCGGGCCTTGATCGCCTCAAGGGAGGCCAGGGCATTGGCACCGCTCTCCTTGAAGATCTGGGCGGCGATGGCGGTATTGCCGTTCTGGATCCGCAGCACCGGGTTCTCTTCCCTGGCCACCCTTACTTCCGCCACATCCCGCAGATAGATGGGCAGGCCATTGCGCCAGTCCACCACCTTGTCCCCCAGCGTCTCGACGTCGTAACGACCGGCGAAGCGCAGCTTGTACTCCCAGCGACCGATGTCGAGGGTACCGGCCGACACGTCCCAGCCGGTGGTGGCGCGGCTGGCCAGTATCGGGATCTCCACCCCCAGCTCGGCGGCGCGATAGGGGTCGAAGCGGATCTGGATCTGGCGCTCGTTGATCCCCTCGACTGCGACTGTCGAGACCCCTTCGATGCGCTCCAACTCGGGTTTGACCCGCGCCTCGATCAACGCCTGATGATCATCGATCACCCCTTTGGCACCGGGCAGCTGCTGGATGAAGAAGAAGGTGAGGGTATCGTTGCTGCTGTAGTTGTTGACGTAGGGGCCGCCGATCTTGTCCGGCAATCCCGAGACCCGGTTCAATCGCGAAATCACATCGAGTTGGGCCCGTTGCATGTCGGTGCCGAGGGCAAACTCCATGTCGATTTCGGTAAAGCCGGGATAGCTGTTGCTGACAAGGCTCTTGAGCCCCTGCACCCCCTGCATCTCCTGCTCGATGGGGTCGGTGATCTCCGACTCCATCTCCTGGGGCGAGGCTGAACGCCAGCTCACCGAGATGTTGAGGTGTGGACGGTCGATGTCGGGGAACAGCTGGATCGGCAGTCCCCGGATGCTGAGCAGGCCCAGCAGGAAAATCAGCACGATCGAGACCGCCACCCAGATGGGGCGCTCGATCGCCGTTTTGGCGAGGTTCATTCACTCTTCCTGAGTTGTTGTTATCGGCCATTCCGCTGGCCTTGCTTCCAAAGCCCCTGCAACAGGGACTCAAGCATTTAACTGGAATTCTCCCGGCTTGTAAATGCATGGTTAACAAACAAAAAAACCGGCCACGAGGGCCGGTTTGGTACTGGTTTGCCAAGGGATCAGGCGGCGTGCTCGACCTTGTTTGGCTGCTTGTTTGCTTGCTGGGAGAAGCCTTCCAGCTCGCCCGGGGCGAAGTTGTCTACCTGAATCGCTTCGTAGCGCAGGGCATCGGCGGCCAGCAGCTTGTCCGCTTCGTCCTTGCTCAGGATGGAACCGGCCAGCGCGGCGGCAACCAGCTCCGGCAGCGCCAGTTTGCGGGGCAGTTTGCCCTCTTTCTGGGCCTGCACCAGCTTCTTCTCGTAGGGCTGCACAGCGACCATGGCCTGGAAGGCACGCTCCATCAGGCCGACCGGATCCGACTCGTCTTTGCCCACGTAGCAGAGGGCGGTCAGACGGTCGCGGAATTCGCCCGGCTTCATCATGGCCAGACAGATGGCGTGGCAGCGATCGTCTGCCGGCATCTTGTAACCGACGCCGAACGGGAATACCACACGCTTGAGTACGGCACCCACCACCTTGTTCGGGAAGTTCTGGAAAAAGCCCTCGAACGCCTTGCCAATCAGGTAGAGGTTGCGCTCCACCGCGTACTGCACGAA
Source organism: Aeromonas sp. 97A (assembly GCF_051919185.1). NCBI lineage: Bacteria > Pseudomonadati > Pseudomonadota > Gammaproteobacteria > Aeromonadales > Aeromonadaceae > Aeromonas > Aeromonas sp. 97A. The sequence continues at coordinate 319,149 of NZ_JBQBFF010000001.1, forward strand.
CGGCAGATCGGAGACCATACGGCCCTGATCCTCGTAGTGTTTGAGGGTGGCGGAGGCCAGGTAGAGGTGGCTCAGCACGTCACCCAGGCGGGCGGAGATCATCTCCTTGCGCTTGAGATCGCCACCCAGCATCAGCATGGAGACGTCGGCGCACAGGGCCAGCCCTTTACTCATGCGGGAGAGCTGCTTGTAGTAGCGAGCGGTTTCGCCAGCTACCGGTGCGCTGTTGAACTGACCCAGAGTCAGCCCCTGGAACAGGGAACCGAAGAAGTTGCCGGCGCCGAAGGCGATGTGCTTCATCAGCAGGGCGTCAAACTTCTCGAGACCGCGTTCCACGTCGGTATCGGCCGCCGCTTCCAGCTCGGCAAAGACGTACGGGTGGCAGCGGGTGGCACCCTGCCCGAAGATCATCAGGTTGCGGGTCAGGATGTTGGCCCCTTCCACCGTGATGGCGACCGGAATACCCATGTAGGCGTAGCCGGTGTAGTTTTTCGGGCCCAGCTGGATGGCGCGACCGGCGTGGATGTCCATGGAGTCATCCATGATCTGGCGCGCCATCTCGGTCATGTGGTACTTGGAAATCGCAGTGACGATGGCTGGAGCCTGACCCAAGTCCAGGGAACCTGCGGTCATGCGACGAGCCCCTTCCAGCTGATAGGTGAGGCCGCCGATACGGGCCAGCGCTTCCTGCACCCCTTCAAACTTGCCGATGGACATGCCGAACTGCTTGCGCACGTAGGAGTAGGCGCCCACGGTGCGGCTCGCCATGTGACCGCAAGCGGTGCCCAGAGCAGGCAGCGAGATGCCGCGACCGGCGGAGAGGCACTCCACCAGCATGCGCCAGCCGCGACCGGCGTAATCCGGGCCGCCGATGATCCAGTCGAGCGGAATGAACACATCCTTGCCGAAAGTCGGGCCGTTCAGGAACGCCAGACCCATGGGGTAGTGGCGATCGCCTACGCGCACGCCCGGGTGGCTGGTCGGGATGAGCGCGCAGGTGATGCCGAGCTCTTCCTTGTCACCCAGCAGTTGTTCCGGGTCATAGAGTTTGAACGCCAAGCCCAGCACTGTGGCACGGGGGGCCAGGGTGATGTAGCGCTTGTTCCAGTTGAGGCGAATACCCAGCACCTCTTCACCCTTGTGCATCCCTTTGCAGACGATCCCCTTGTCAGGAATGGCGCCTGCATCGGAGCCCGCTTCCGGCCCGGTCAGGGCGAAGCAGGGCACCTCTTTGCCATTGGCCAGACCCGGCAGCCAGAAATCTTTCTGGGCCTGGGTGCCGTAGTGCATCAGCAGCTCGCCCGGGCCAAGGGAGTTCGGCACCATGACGGTGACCGCCACGCTCAGGCTCTTGGTGGCAATGCGGGTGACGATGGTGGAGTTGGCGATCGCCGAAAATTCGCGGCCGCCGTAGGATTTCGGGATGATCAGGGAGAAGAAGCCTTCCTTCTTCAGATAGTCCCACACCGGCTCCGGCAGATCTTTGGTTTCGTTGACGATCTTGAAGTCGTCGACCATGGCGAGCAGGGTTTCGACCTGGTTGTCGATGAAGGCCTGCTCCTCTGCAGTCAGCTCGGCCTTGCCGTAGCCGTGCAGTTTTTTCCAGTCCGGGTTGCCGCGAAACAACTCGCCATCCCACCAGACGGAGCCGGCTTCCATGGCCTCCCGCTCGGTAGCTGACAAGGGCGGCAGTATCTTTTTGAAGATGCCGAACACCGGACGGGTTACCACCTTTTTACGGATGGAGGGTACGCCGAGCACAACGGCTATCGCCAGCACCAGCAGGACAAGCAATGTGATCATACCGAAGTTCCTTCTATTTCACTGTTTCCGTTGATTTATTGTTGGTTGTTACACGGCCAGGGAGAGCCTGGTCGACTCCACGGGCGCCCCGACTCCGGACGCCAGATAAGGAATAACGTTGCGCACCAGCCCTTCCACATCGAGCTGCTGGCCAAAGTCGGCCAGGGCGATGTCGCGCAGCGCATCGGCAGAGGCCATGGTGAATACGACGGTGCCCAGAGTGAAGTGCAGGCGCCAGAAGAGATCCGCTGGCGACAGGGCCGGATTGGCCTTGGAGATGGCCTGGGTGATCCGCTGCAAAATGGGGCCGTAGTGGGCGGTGATAAAGCGGCGCAGGTGGCCCTGGCTGTCGATATAGCCGCGCCCCAGCAGCTGCATGAAGATGGCCGGGCCATTGGCCCGTACTGCCGAGAGCTTCATCAGCGGCTCGACAAAACTTTCAAACAGTTGCAGCAGGGTCAGCTGCTCCTGCTCCATCAGTACCCGCAGGCGGGCATCCAGATCGGGCATAAACAGGCTCAGATAGCGGTCGAGCACCGCCTGGATCAGCTCCTTCTTGGAGCCAAAGTGATAGTTCACCGACGCCAGATTGACGTCGGCTTCACTGGTGATCAGACGCAAAGAGGTATCGGCGAATCCCCGCTCGGCAAACAGCACTTCAGCGGCGTCGAGAATACGGTTTTTGGTATCGATTTTACTCACTGGACACCTCACTTAAACGAATGTTTAAAAAGTACGTTTCATAACGTGAAGTGTCAAGAGAATGTGAATGAGTGTTAGCGGAATGTTTTTCGATGAAAAAAGCAAAGTGGGCGGAACTTAGTCAAAAAGCAGGACTCTATATCTATGCCACTGCAATTAAACATTAAGTCTCGCCCAACCTGCACCATGCTAGTTGGGCCTTTTTTTGCGCGTCTGTTACCGGTTTGCGGTTTGCAGGCAAAAAAAACCGCCGCAGGGCGCGACGGTGGGGAAAGTGAGTTCGCGTCATCCTGACAGCAAACTGTCGATGCGAGTTCAGGCATGTATCGACGGGGGCAGTATGCCAGCCAGAGCCCCTCAGACTATGTCAGCTTCGCGGTATTTTGTGACAAAGTGTGGCAAGTGCCAGCGTGGCCCAAGCTGCCGCTCTTTGCTATGCTGCCCTTTCAAAATATGAGGGGAGAGAAGATGAAGTACCCGGTCGATACCCACACTCACACCATTGCCAGCACCCATGCCTACAGCACCATCCACGACTATTTGCCGATAGCCAGGGCCAAGGGGATCAAGCTGTTCGCCACCACGGATCATGGCCCCGAGATGGCCGATGCTCCTCATGTCTGGCACTTTGCCAACTTGCCGATATTGCCAAGAGTGGTGGATGGGGTAGGGATCCTGCGGGGTATCGAGGCCAACATCAAAAACCTGGAGGGGGAGATCGATTTTCCCGAGCGCTATGAGTCGCGCCTCGACATGGTCATGGCGGGCTTTCATGAGCAGGTATTCCCTCCCTGCGATCAGGCCACTCACACCCAGGCGATGATCAACGCCATCAAGAGCGGCCGGGTCGACATGATCAGCCACCCTGGCAACCCCGCATTTCCAATCGATATTCAGGCGGTGGTCAAGGCGGCCGCTGACTATCGGGTAGCGCTGGAGATCAACAACTCCTCCTTCATTCATTCCCGTCCGGGGAGCGAAGGCAACTGCCGTGCCATCGTGGAAGCCGCGCGAGATCTGGGGGCCTATCTTACCTTCGGCTCCGATTCCCACGTGGCATTTACTCTTGGCGATTTTGACCATTGCCACCGTCTGGTGACCGAAGCGGGCTTCCCGCAAGAGCGGATCCTGGTGCGCTCCCCCCGCGCCCTGCTCGATTTCCTCGAGAGCCGCGGCCGTGCCCATATCCCCGAGTTTGTCGATCTGTAAATCGGGCTCTAACACCATGAGCCAACTCATAAAATCGAGCTGGCTCAATTGACTTGCCGGTCATTTTTTATGAATGTGGAGAGCAACAAGCCGGTATAGCTCAGTTGGTAGAGTAGCGCATTCGTAATGCGAAGGTCAGGAGTTCGATTCCCCTTATCGGCACCATATAAAACAAAGTGTTAGGTTTTTTCGTTAACGATTTTAGTGTGAGTTTATCGTCGGCGTACTTGTTGGCGTACTTGTTGTGAAGAGTATAGAATGGGTCGTTTCTTACTCTTGTCATACGCGCCTTATGTGTAAGGTCATCCACCTGTTCTCCCAATTTCAATACATCAACCCGGTTACCTTCTGTGTAGATGCTGGAGCCGTGAATAGTTAGTTGCACCATTTAGTGTTGCTGGCTTCATGGTCATAGCAACGATGATGGCTCGCTACCACTCATCAATAGTGGTATTTGCTGATTGATACAGTTGCTCAGGGGGGGGCAGATCAATCAGAAAACGCAGATTTCCCTTCCCCAAGTAGCAGTTACACTTTGGTTTGTGACCGGCTAGCCAAGACTATTCAGTTTGTTTATAGCGCTCACAACACCGTCATGTCCTCTACCTGAGCGTTGTATGTCGCAGATTGATTTTGCCCTTCATCAACTGCTTGAACCGATTCATCGCCGTCTCTGCCAGTGGGTTGAGCTTCGGCATCATGGACATTTTCCAATGACACTTCCACCGCCACGATATCGTGAGTGGCCGGGTCTACTGCCAGATGCAACTTGCACCGCACTTGCCGCCGTGTTTTTGACCTTCCACTCACCATCTCCAAATATCTTGAGGCCAGTCGAGTCGAACACTAGGTCGGTAATGCGTCCCTTTGGGGGCTGTCGATAGGCCACTGTTACTGTGCGTGCACGCTTGCTGACACAGCTATAGTCCGGTGAGCACGACGGCACATTTATCAACTCGAACAGGGAGTCGAGTAGTTCCTGAGTAGCCCGCAGAGTGAGGTTGAAAATTCCCTTGAGCATCAGGGAGGTACTGATGGTCTGGTCAGTGTAAAGCGGGCTGCGGTCCCGCCGTACATGAAGGTCGTAGCGAAACCAATTGCTCATGGCTTCGGCATCAATCCAGAAGGTGAGTTAGCCACTATTAATCAAAGATTTGTTGTATTTAGGTCAGTTGGCGATGGAGTGAGGCGACGTACCCATAATGCAGACTTGAAGAGGATGGTGGTGATCAGAACGCCAAATCCTCAGGTAGTTACATTCAAGCTGTATAGATTTGGGCAACAACGCCTCTGTAAGTAAGAAAGGCATGATAACGAGTTTTGATTGGGTTTTTGTTGGCGAAGTTTTATACAGAGCTGTTGAAAACAAGGCTACTCTATTGCAAGTTCAGCTATGTTCAGTACACCAACATAAGGATGGTTATTTATAATCGCTTATAAAATAGCTCTAATTATTTATAAGACATAATAATTGTCTGTCATTTCTATGTGGTTATTTATAAAGTCTAATAGAGTCAATGGCTTATTTCGTTTTCTCTCTAAGTTTTTCTTGTGTATTTTTATATATGTGATTTAATCCTTCTCAAACTAGAATGTGAGGGGTATATGGTATACGAGCAAGATATTCGTTTGATCAAGATGACTGAAGTAGTAAAAAAAACAGGCATGTCCAGGTCTACAGTTTATAGCTTAATAAGTCACGGATTGTTTCCACAACAGGTAAGTTTGGGGCCTCGCTCCGTTGCATTTGTAGAGGCAGAAATTGACTCTTGGATTAGAAATAAAATTGCAATTAGAAATCGTTGTAATGCTAATAGGTATACAGATTAACTCCAGCAATAATGTTTATCTATACCTTGATAGAGTGAAAAATAAACCACACGTCAAATGGCTTGTGGTTTTCTTTGAGATGCAACCGTTTACCTTTATCACGATACTGATAGTCCATTCACTGTGGGTACTTAGGCGCAGATCACCCCGTTGTCAGCCGACAATCGCTGTTTACCAGTGTCAAAATTCCATTTCACGATACCTGTAGTTGTTCAGGTCAGCGGGTACTCAGGTGCAGATCACTCCGTTGTCAGCCGACAATCGATGTTTGGCAGGGGCTGAGTTCCATTTCACGATACCTGTAGTTGTTCAGGTCAGCGGGTACTCAGGCGCAGATCACCCCGTTGTCAGCCGACAATCGCTGTTTACCAGTGTCAAAATTCCATTTCACGATACCTGTAGTTGTTCAGGTCAGCGGGTACTCAGGTGCAGATCACTCCGTTGTCAGCCGACAATCGATGTTTGCCAGTGTCAAAATTCCATTTCACGATACCTGTAGTTGTTCAGGTCAGCGGGTACTCAGGTGCAGATCACTCCGTTGTCAGCCGACAATCGATGTTTGCCAGGGGCTGAGTTTCATTTCACGATACCTGTAGTTGTTCAGGTCAGCGGGTACTCAGGTGCAGATCACTCCGTTGTCAGCCGACAATCGATGTTTGCCAGGGGCTGAGTTTCATTTCACGATACCTGTAGTTGTTCAGGTCAGCGGGTACTCAGGTGCAGATCACTCCGTTGTCAGCTGACAATCGATGTTTGCCAAGGGCTGAGTTCCATTTCACGATACCTGTAGTTGTTCAGGCCAGCGGGTACTCAGGTGCAGATCACTCCGTTGTCAGCTGACAATCGATGTTTGCCAGGGGCTGAGTTTCATTTCACGATACCTGTAGTTGTTCAGGTCAGCGGGTACTCAGGTGCAGATCACTCCGTTGTCAGCTGACAATCGATGTTTGCCAAGGGCTGAGTTCCATTTCACGATACCTGTAGTTGTTCAGGCCAGCGGGTACTCAGGTGCAGATCACTCCGTTGTCAGCTGACAATCGATGTTTGCCAGGGGCTGAGTTCCATTTTACGATACCTGTAGTTGTTCAGGTCAGCGGGTACTCAGGTGCAGATCACTCCGTTGTCAGCTGACAATCGATGTTTGCCAATGGCTGAGTTCCATTTCACGATACCTGTAGCTGTTCAGGTCAGCGGGTACTCAGGTGCAGATCACTCCGTTGTCAGCCGACAATCGTTGTTTGCCAGTGGCTGAGTTCCATTTCACGATACCTGTAGCTGTTCTGCCCTCGGGTACTCAGGCGAAGATTGGTCCGTTGTCAGCTGACAATCGCTGCCACTGGATGAGCGGAGTTCCATTTCACGATACCGATAATGTGGTTGCCAGCGGGCTCTGAGACGCAGATCACCCCGTTGTCAGCTGACAATCGCTGCCACTGGATGAGCGGAGTTCCATTTCACGATACCGATAATGTGGTTGCCAGCGGGTTCTGAGACGCAGATCACCCCGTTGTCAGCTGACAATCGCCATCACTAGATGGGCGGAGTTCCATTTCACGATACTGATAATGTGGTTGCCAGCGGGCCCTGAGGCGCAGATCACCCCGTTGTCAGCTGACAATCGCCATCGCTGGATAGGCGGAGTTCCATTTCACGATACCGATAATGTGAGGGCCTGCGGCCACTGAGGCACAGTTAATCCGTTGTCAGCTGACAATCGCCATCATTGGACAGGCAGAGTTCCATTTCACGATACCGATAATGCGGATGCCAGCGGGCTCCGAGGTGTAGATCATCCCGTTGTCAGCTGACAATCGCTGTCGGTCAGCAGTCAGGGTTCCATTTCACGATACTGATAACGCGAATGCCTGCGGGCACTAATGAGCAGATCATCCCGTTGTCAGCTGACAATCACTGTCAGTCAGCAGCCAGGGTTTCATTTCACGATACCTATAATTTGCTCGCCAGTGAGTTTTGATGTGCAGAACAGTCCGTTGTCAGCTGACAATCGCTGCCAGCCAGCCAGCCAGCCAGCCAGCCGCAAGGGTTCCATTTCACGATACCGATAATCCATTCACCATTGAGCAATGAGGTGCAGATCATCCCGTTGTCAGCTGACAATCGCTGTCGGTCAGCAGTCAGGGTTCCATTTCACGATACCGATAATCCGGTTGCCAGTGAGTTTTGATGCGCAGAACAGTCCGTTGTCAGCTGACAATCGCTGTCGGTCAGCAGCCAGGGTTCCATTTCACGATACTGATAACGCGAATGCCTGCGGGCACTAATGAGCAGATCATCCCGTTGTCAGCTGACAATCGCTGTCGGTCAGCAGTCAGGGTTCCATTTCACGATACTGATAACGCGAATGCCTGCGGGCACTAATGAGCAGATCATCCCGTTGTCAGCTGACAATTGCGGTCAGTCAGCAGTCAGAGATCCATTCCACGATACCGATAATCGGATAACCAACAGGCGCTGAGGTGCAGCTCATCCCGCCGTCAGCAGCCAGGGTTTCATTTCACGATACCGATGATGTGTGCCCCTGCGATCACCGAGGTACAGATCTCTCTGTTGTCAGCTGACAATTGCTACGGTGTGCAGAGATGGATTTCTAGTTAAACGGTAAACGAGATCTGAGATCCGTTTGGCATTTCAACATTGAGCTGTAGTTTTCCCCCAGCAGCCTCGACCCAGCGTTTAAGATCCATCAGTGTAACGTCCTGTACTGATGGTGTTTGATCGCAAATCATGGGTTCGGTGCCAGCCTGGGTCAGCATTTCACGCAGTTGGGTGAGATGAATCTCCAGTCGCATTTGCTCTGCTTTTTCCCTGGCCTGAGTGACAACGTCGGGCATTTCTGTGGTCAATATTTCGTCAAGCGTGCGTGCCATGGCTACCTCAAAAGAGCACTCGATGGACTGGGTCCTGACAAAGTCATTTTGCGCTGAACGTAAGTGGCTAAGTTCCGAGCAATATGAATATGATCAGTATCACCTGTGTGGGCTGAGGTGTCTATGCACGGGCTCCAATGGAGCTTTTTTGTGTTTGCTGCGGCTATGCCGCCAGCAGCTGTACCAGTAGTTGTGGGCTATGCATAAAACCGATAATTCGCTGCTTGATGGTGTGGGTCTGCGATTGTAGAGCTACAACCGCCCCGAGCGAGGGGGCATCTTAGATAGTGATGGTATTACAACAGTGTCTCTCGGCAAGCCAGATAATACGTGCTCCACAACTCGCTAGCGGGTCGTCCATGCATCTTGATGCCGATATCTAGCAACAACAGCTCCCACTGCCGTGTATCGCGAAAAGCCATTTCACGAGCCTGTTCGATGCTATGGGCAGAATAGGCTCGGAGCAATTTGTCTGATGTCGTCGAAAACAACCTTTCAAAAAAAGCTAGATCTTTTGCAGCCATAACCTGTGAGCGCAGTGCTGTCAGATGCATAGTGTCCATTTCTGAATACCGAACAGCATCCTCAATAAATGTATCACAAACCTCATATGCAATCTCATGGGATCTCCCATGAGTACTGAGGGCAACGATTAGTAGAATGAGTTGAGTCATCACAAGATCTCTGCTGTCAGTATGAATAAACCAGTCTAGCAGTAACTAATGGAACCTGTGGGGTCTTAGCTCAAGTCAGATCGACGTTGCGCGGTTACTCATAGCTTCCCTAAGTGGCTATATAAAGATCAATTATTTTGATGATAAATATTGGCACCAAACTACAGCTAGGTGATAATGCTAGGCAATAAACAAATAACTTTTTAGGCGTGATATCCATGAACGATTTTATCAAAACACTGTTGAATATTCGTAGTCTCCGGGCTGCTCTGCGTGAACTACCATTCGAACAGTTGGTCGAGATTCAGGCCAAATTTGATGAGGTGTTTACAGAGCGTGAGGCTGCTGAGCTCCGATATCAGGAGGAAAATGCCGAGCGTCTGCGTAAGCTCGAGGAATTCAGCGAGATGCTGAAAAACGCAGGGATTGACCCCAGCGAACTGGTTGGCAGTGCAGCTCCGTCGAAAGCTGAAGGAAAGGAAAAGGCCAAGCGTGCGCCGCGTCCCGCAAAGTACAAGTATCACGAAGATGGCCAGGAAAAAACCTGGACTGGTCAGGGCCGTATGCCGAAAGCCATCGCTGAGGGCGTTGCTAGCGGAAAGTCCTTAGAGGATTATCTGATCTAATCCACAATTATAGTGGTATTGAAAGCAGCCGTAAGGCTGCTTTTTTTATTCATTCGACTATAATAAATTTTGTTTAGGGTGGCATGAGACATTTTTGTTCATGCTATCTGTCCATTACTCTACATGTATAGCGAGTGTTCTATGAAAATAATGACCACAAAAGAGGTTGAGGTTATAGCTGATATTCAGTGTGACGTATGCCATAAAAGCACAACTCCAAATATGAACCCAAATTTGTATAATCCTCAGTTTGGAGCCCTGACTGCAAAATGGGGTTATGGTTCGAAACATGATGGTACGGCATATGAGGTACATCTATGTGAGGAGTGCTTTTTTACTGTGCTGAGTCAGATAAAAAATATGCGTATAAATGATCATGCGGATTATGTTGACGATCAAGCATTTGGGAAGATTTTATCTCATAGCCTTGAGCTTATATGACATCATTGATTCGACCAGATCTAGAAAAGGTATGTCTGTCATAGGATGAGAGCATGCCTTTTTATATGACTTTAATCAGCCAATGTCATAGTTTTAATTTCACGGAAGAAAATTAAATTCACCATGTAAGTCTAGTTAATTTCATATTTTAAATATTAACTTTCGCCAATGCCATAGATAACGTTAGTCGTTAAATTAATAATTTAGCTCAAAAAATTGTTGATATTATATTTAGTGTTTGCAATACTATAATTAGAGTGAGCATTAAATATCACCGAATAATTTAGCTCACTTCTGAATGTGACTTCGTATAAATTTATTGTATATTTTTTGAAAAAACGCTAAACCAGCTATGTTTTAATGTCTATTAAATAGGTTGGTTTGAAAAATAAAACGCATAACACTACTAATAATTATTATAAAGGTGCACGCAATTGAACAGAAAACCACGGTCTGGTAGACCCAAAAAATCAGCTGATGAAAAACGCAGTTTAATGCTCCGAATCTCATTTAATGCAGCTGAGCAACGTGTTTTAACTAAGCATAGTAAAACCTATGGTATTCCCAAAAAGTCTAGCCTGATTCGGTTTTTGGCTCTCCGGGAACCAGACAGTAATATCTCACCAGATTTTTCATATGATGATCGTGTGAGATTGCTGAGGGGGTATACAATATATCATCGAATTTAAATCAAATCATTTTGTTGATTAGACAAGCTGAGGTCGGTAGTGACGTTTATAAATTTATTACTGACAGTAGTGATAACTCTCCAGTGATGCAGGCTTTCTCATCTATAAATTCTCTGTTTATAGGAATTGAAAAAGCTCTGATTGGAGTAAAGTTGAAATGAATTTTGAAAAACACAGGTTCGGCCAAAACTTCCAGTACAGACTGTCTTATATTTACCGAGCTATACATATTGGTAGGAAACGAAAATCCATGCCATCACAGGTTTATCATCTCGGTGGTGGTGTAATTAATAGACCAAATATTACATTGAATGAAAGAGGTGAGGTCTCTGATTATGACATCGGGCCACTACTCATGGAGTTGAATATGCAGGCATCATTGTATGCAGGCACAGGAAACCAACTATGTGCACATTATTCACTATCATTGAGCCCCGATGAATCATTAACGCCATATCAATGTCTAGTTGCAGCTAGGCTGCTAATGAGTGAATTGGGATATGGTAGCGATACTCGATGGACATCTGTTATACACCGCGATACAAGGTCTCTACATGTACATGTTGTGGCATGTAGAGTAAAACTAGACAGAACCTTAGTTGATGATAGTAATGACTACGCTCGTGGAGTTGACGCTGCTCGAAAAATTGAAATGGAATTGGGATTGTCGATCTGTAAAAGCCCTGAAAAAAATTTCGGTCATGAGTATAGCATAGTAAATATTAAAAATGGCCGTGGTAGAGGGAGCTTTCATGCTATGCATGATCCCGCTTGTATTATCAGGGATGCAATGGACGTGGTTTTTAAAAAACAGCCGAACAACATGACTGAATTTGTCACTGGGTTGCGTGAGCATAATGTAATGGTCAAGCCGTGGAGAGTTGATAATCGTGAGCCACAGGGGATCTGTTACAGTATAGATGGTCAGCGATGGATATCAGGGACGAAAGTTAAAAAGTCACGGGCTACTTGGTTTAAGCTGATCGAGCAAGGTATTGAATATTCACCTAGACGAGATGATTACAGTCTGAACTTGGGTGTTTCAAATGAATTAAATGAATTAAGCGTTCTTAGAGTGATACCGTTTACTGCATTGATTCGTTGTACTAAAAAACAATATGCCAAGATTAAAAGAACAGTGCAGTCATTTGTGGATAAAAAAACATATGGTACATCGTCATTCTTTTTCCGGCTTCTAAGATTGGATTTTGTTTTGCTATCAATCGAAGAACCATCGGATAGTTTTATATCAAATGCACGAGCACTGTTGGAAGGCGTTTTGGCTACAATTTTTAGGAAAGGGCTGGAGAGCGTTCATGTAGGATCAAACGCATTGATTCCTGATGGATATGTCCAGGATATCAACTCAGAAAAAGATACTATTGATAAGCCAAACATGTTTTTCTTAGACAGAGACAAACTAAAAAATGAAATTTTTACTAACAATGAATGGATTGCTGATTGGTATGGGGATCCCATATCACACGAACAAACCAAAGAAAAAAACATAAAATAACAATAATAATGAGAGGTGTGACATGGCTAACATGAGGTTGAATGCAAATCTTAGAACAGTATCATTTAGCAAAACCGTGAGTGTACTGGAAGAGCTGGAGCTCAGTTCAGGTAAATGTGTTCGTAGGTATAGGGCTGTAAATGTTCACCTAGGTACAGTTGATATGAATTCTGATTTTTCCCTTATAAAAGAGTTAACCGAGGCTGACGCAAAAAATGCAAAGCTTTGGGTCCAGGAGCAGCAACGACTGGTCCAGTATGCTTACATGGAAAATCAGAAAAAAGGACTAATTGGCGGGTGTCCTGTTATCAAACGTAATAAGAGCGACGATGATAAGTATCGAGATCATTATGGGTATATTCCAGATTGCAGGGTTGGTGAATTTATTGGTGTAATCATCAATCAAATCCCACTGTCGTCACCCATACAATCTGTTGAGTCTAACAACTCGTTATATGAAAATATTATTGAGTTGAGAAAGAAAGGTCGTTTGTCTGACGTGTTTAAGGATATTTTTAATGCGCTAATTAAAATTCATAAAATAAATCCTTTCACAAAGAATGAATGGTTTTCTCTTTTCTTGGGGGAAAAAGATTGTTTTTACTTGATTACAGCGGCTTCTGGTTATAAACAAAGCATTTTTGAAAAAATGCTTCCACTTAATCATAGAGCAACAATATTGTCGCAGATAAATAAGGCTCTGAAAAATCGAGTTACCAGCAAAACGTGTTGATAGAGGCTGATCCTGGCTTTTACCTGCGGTAATGAAATCACGATAGATATGGGGTTATATCTAATCTTGCTAGGTATTTATTGGCATTGGTTTGTCGTGTTTTCATTTCACTGGTAAAATGTATGGCCCGTTCTCATTATATTATAGATGATCGGGTTATCAACATCGCTCGCTGGCAGAGACAGCAATGTGTCGGTTCAAGCAGTTGATGGCGGGGCAATCAGTCTGCGGAAATACAGCGATCAGGTAGGGGAAATGATGGCGTATGAGAGCGCGATAAACAAACTGAACAGCCTTGGTCTGCCTGTCGGAAAGCCCCAAATGTAGCGACCATTTGGGGCTGGGGACGGCAGATTTGGGAAGCAACGGCCTCACCTCCTTGAAGGCGAGCACAGCAACATGTATTGCGGACACAGATTAGCCCTAACTGACAGAGACTTGCAGGGTGGGTTATTCAATAACCCACCCCTTAACCGAGCAACGATGCCTTTGCTGAACATCAAAAGCCGTTTCATGCCGCTTTATGTAATTGACATCAGAACGCCAGTGACACTCCGTCTTCCGGGATATCAACGCGGCTCTCGATACCATGCTTCTTGACGTAGGCCCGTAGTTCATCACGGGTCAAGGACATGTGATTAACTGCGTCCATGTGCACCGCAACAATTTTTGCATTCTTCGCAGCCAGTGATGCGCGAAGCACGTCTTCCTCACCCATGATGATTGCGCCTTCGTACCCAGTCATTTTTGCTTTTCCGGCATTGAGCACGATGACTTCAGGGTCATATGTCTCAATGGCCTGGTCTACCTCTTTACGCCAGATGGTGTCACCGGCCAAATAGAGGGTCTTATAGCCTTTCGCTTGAAAAATGACGCCCATGGCTTCACCAAGCAGTTTTGCGGGAACGGGATCGGCATACATTTTGTCTGTGCCATGTTGACCACCAGTCTTGGAAATTTGAACGCCACCAAATTCAGCTTCGTCAGTCAGTACGCGAACGTTCTTGAAACCCTGAGCGCGGATCAGCTGTGCATCAGCCTCATGCTGCGCAAACAGCGGAATGTTTTTAGGCAATGCTCTTTGTGCTGCATCGTCCCAGTGGTCAAGGTGGGTATGAGTAACGATGACCGCATCCACTCCTGAGATGATGTTCTCTGCCGACTCAGGTAACTCCACAAGCGGATTGCGGAGGTTGCTGCGATAGGTACCTTCAAACCCAGGGTAAGCGCCCTTTTTAGCCAGCATAGGATCGATCAAGAAGGTAGTGCCTGCGTAAGTGATTTTCACTGTCGCATTACGAACCTGTTGCATTTCAACTTTATGAGTTGAAGTGGAAGCCTGAGTGTTGCTTTCTCCTGCAAACGCCGGGGCGGTGACTGCACCAAAAGCGATAGAGAGTACCAAAGGAAGTGCGTTGAATTTCATGTGATTGGTCCTGTTGATGTTTCGAGGAGGTGATTTTTGCTCAATCTCCATGCGCTAAAAAGTGGCCTAAATGACAACTTTCGATAGGATTGGGCCATCGATGTTCAACCACTGGCTTAATTAGCACTTTACTTAGCGGCTCTTAATGCTCATCGCTTGTGTCGTCGTGAGAGATTTCGGTGGAGGGCTCAAAAAGAGCATTCAGGACTTGCAACGAATTCCATGTCCGTCACCATTGTAATGGTGACTCATTTGACGTGGCATCATCCGGCAAAGAGTACCCCCACTTACCCATTGCCTCAAGAACTCGCAGGCCCTCACCAAGCGGTGTTAGTTCATACACGACCCTTGGAGGTGTCTCAGCATACGCTGTGCGTGTGACGATGCCATGCAGCTCGAACCTTTTGAGTCGGTGCGTTTGAATCGCCCCTGGTTTTCTAGACACTTTGTTGCTGAAAAATAAACTGCCTTTCAAACTCTACCGGCGACAGCCCATCATTGGAACCATGGCGCCTGATTGGGTTGTAAAATATCTCGATATAATCAAACACATCGCTGCGGGCTTCGTCTCTTGTCGCGTAAATCCTGCGCTTGATCCGCTCCCGTTTGAGCAACTGGAAGAAGCTCTCGGCGACCGCGTTGTCGTGACAGTTGCCACGTCGGCTCATGCTGCAACTCAGGTTGTGGGTCTTCAGAAAGTCCTGCCATTCACCACCGGTAAACTGGCTGCTCTGATCCGAATGCACCATTACCGGCTGCTTGGGCTTGCGTCGCCAGACGGCCATCAATAACGCATCAACCGCCAAGTCTGCCGTCATGCGTGACTTCATCGCCCAACCGACGTCTGGCGAGAGAACAGGTCGAGCACCACCGCCAGGTACAACCACCCTTCTTGAGTGCGGATGTAGGTAATGTCAGTCACCCAGGATATGTTGGGAGCTGGCATCTTAAACTGACGTGCCAGCGTGTTTGGGGCAACCTGTGGGCTTTTGCCTCCTCCATAATGCCCCTTGCGGCGTTGATAGCCCGTTTGCGAACGCAGCCCTTCCCGCCTCATTAATTTGGCCATACGGTGCTTGCCGCAGGCTTCCCCTGCGTCACGAAGGTCGCGATGGATTTTGCGATAACCGTAGACAGCACCACTTTCCAGCCAGGATTGCTTGACCAATCCGGTCAGTCGTTCGTCCTCCTGATGGCGTGGCGATGTGGGCTGTTTCAGCCACGCGTAAAAGCCACTTCGGTGAACCCCCAGGGTCTGGCACAGGGTAACGACGCTGTAGCGGTCGAGTCGGGAGGTTATGAATGCGTACCTTTCCTTGACTCGCTGGCAAAGTACGCGGCCTCCTTTAGGATATTGAGCTCCTCGGTGACCTGGCGCAGTTCGGCTTTCAGGCGGCGTATCTCGGCTTGCAAAGCAGACTCTTCGAGCTGCTGGTCAGCAGGCTTACCGTACTGCTTGAGCCAGGCATACAGACTGTGGCCGGATACCCCGAGGGCTCGTGCAACGTCAACCACCGGCCGTCCGCGCTCGGTGATTTGTTTAACGGCTTCGATTTTGAATGTTTCTGGATAACGCTGACGGGTCATAACACCTCCAATAGTTGCCTCATTTTAAGGCTGTGAGGTGTCTAGGGAACTGGGGGCGATTCAGTAGCACTATTGGGATCAGTAATTTAGGAAAGCCGCAAATCACAGGGGACAGAAAAAGCGGCAGCTCTAGAGCGTCCGGGGTTGGATGTGGGATGGCGAACATGGTGGCTCACTGGTTACTGTTTTTATATACAGTGTAGCCGTATTGCATAACGTGTGCATCCGGTGTCAGTTGACATACCGGGCCCATTAGCTATGTTCGGTTCACATGGTATCTGGCTTCATAGGACGCGTGATGGAATCAACAGTTTTTAAGTGTGGTCGTGGCCAGGGGGTTTACCTGCCCGAGGCCGTGGCCCTGCCAGATGAGGTCACGCATGTTGAGATCGTAGTGGTTGGTCGTACTCGCATAATCACACCTGTAGGTGAGTCCTGGGATAGGTGGTTTGATGAGCCTGGTATGAGCGCCGACGTCATGGCCGAACGTGAGCAGCCAACTGCCCAGGAGCGAGAGAAACTCTGAGGTCCAGCAGTGTAACTGAGTTGCATAGCTGAGAGGGATTGTTTTTATATATATAGATAAAGCGTATCCCTCTCACCTGAAAAGGTGAATAGCTATGGCTATCATTCTCGCGTAGCGAGGATTGTTCATAGATCTGTCGGTACTCGCCCCCCAGGCAGGATAGCTCAGTAGCCATTTTTTCTAGGTTGCACCACTGGTCGTGGTGCATGTGATCCAGTTCTGTATCTACAATGCTGGCGATTGGTCTCTCCTCTGTAGTGGTTTCAGCCGCTGCAATTTTGGACAGTATGCGACATGCCGAGAACTGCTCTAGCTGTGCGGCCATAACTACTGCGACGTTCGGAAATTTATCGATAACCTGGTAGTTTAAATAGCCATGCTTCGTCACTAGGAATTAGTGTTTATATATATTTGTTGTAATTCTAGGTGCAATCATTAGGCTTAATAAATAAATTGCACAAAATGTCAATTTATTTTTTTTCGTCCTATTGATCTTTGATGGAAATAGTCATATCTTCATCGGCACATAGACTGGTTGGCCTATGTAGATATAACGTAATCTACTGGTTTTGTTGAAATGTTATCTCTGAATTCCTGTGCACTATACTCATATGGTCGTTACAAGTGACATTGTACACGAAGCACAGTTTAAGCATGTCTGGTCTCATTGGAATAAACTAAAGGTAAAGCATCTTTTGATATTTCACGCGTGATTTATAACAGGCTAATTTTGGTTATAATTAAAATGAAATCCAAGTGGTAATGCATAGTATATATAAAAATCAGGCCTATAAGGCCGAGGATAATAACAATGAAGCAAAGCAATGAAAAAATATTTGGGTGTGAACTCTTGACGTACGACCAGCAAGATCAGAAAAATAATGAGCAGCAGGAAAAAAATGTAGTTTTCGCGAAAGTCATGGACAACAGCAAGCAATTGACGTTGCCGGACCTTTTGCCAAATAGCCGACCGATGAGGACTAGCCGTAATCTGCATGCTATTATTTTACACAAAAACTGGATCCCGCGTTTCAACCAGATGACGGCTGAACCAGAGGTCGCTAATTCTGATAATCAGCGCCTAGGTCTCTCTGATGCAGGTCAGCGATCTGCGCTGGTTGATGCCTGCCAGCATGCACATCTGTCAGACAGGGCAATTGATGATCATTTGACAGCGATTTGTGAACAGCATAGTTATCATCCTGTACGTAGTTGGCTGGAGGACGGGATGCCGTGGGATGGTCAATTACGAGTGGATAAGGTGATAGCCACCCTAGGTGCGGTCAACCCAGGTTATGCCGCTCAGGTAATAAATCCATGGTTGATTGGATGTGTTGCTGCATTATATGAACCCAATTGGATATCAAAATTGGTTCCGGTCCTCGCGGGTGGCCAATCATTCAAAAAATCTGCATGGATACGCCATATTGCCACTGTGGTACCTGGGTCAACACTGGATTGCTCCATCAATCCCGATGTGCCTGATGATGTGAGACGCGCAGTTTCCGCGTGGGTGGTAGAATTGGCCGAACTTGAGAGTACCACCAGGCATGAGGCTGGCAGCCTGAAAGCGTTTTTAACGAGAGATCATGACCGTTTTCGAGTGCCGTATGGGCGTAATTTCACTGTTAAGCGGCGTCAAACTAGTTTTATTGGCACGGTTAACGGCACTGGTTTCCTGAAAGATGCTACTGGGAGTTCGCGGTTTGCGGTGATCGAGTTGGCGTCACCAGCAAATATGGATGTTCTTAATGAAATTCTTGGTTGGAGTTGGGATGAGGGGCGAGTGCGTCACACCGAACCCGAGAAATTACGTCAGTTTTGGTTGGAGGTAAAGGCAAAATATGATGATGGGGGCTCTTGGTATCTGGATGAAACGACAGTCATTCAAGCTGCGTCTATAAACGATGCTCACACTGATAAGGGGGCTTGGTACGATATTATTTGCCATAATTATCTGTCAGGGGAATATAATGATACTAAATGGGTTGTTGCGAGTGAATTGTGCAAGCTACATGGAGAGAAGGTCAATATGGCAACATCTTGTGGTAAGGCACTCAGGATGCTTGCGAGCGAGGGGAAAATAAAGAGCAAAAAAGGCCGATCTAATCAAACTCTATACTGTTTGCCAGTGATTGGAACAAATAGGATAGATAAAGTAATAAAGTAATAAAGTAATAAAGTAATAAAGTAATAAAGTAATAAAGTAAAAAAACACCCGCCACTGAGTCGGGTGTTTTTATCAAAAGATGCGACTAATGGTTAATGTATTATATTCTGGTTAAGTGAGCATTATGATGTTGCTAACCATCCGTAAGCCACATTATTACTGATTGAGTGATAGTTATGGTTAGGTGGTTAAGTAATTTCAATGAAAATAATATTGTGAGGTATGGATGAGTATAATTCAACGCTGTCAATATACTTATCGCTTTATAGCGAACCTAATTAACCATCTAACCATTAGCGAAAAT
Source organism: Aeromonas sp. 97A (assembly GCF_051919185.1). NCBI lineage: Bacteria > Pseudomonadati > Pseudomonadota > Gammaproteobacteria > Aeromonadales > Aeromonadaceae > Aeromonas > Aeromonas sp. 97A. The sequence continues at coordinate 338,273 of NZ_JBQBFF010000001.1, forward strand.
AAACCTACGAATGTGGGGTTTAGGTTGATTAGGTGGCTTAAACAATGATTAACCAATTATTTTTAATTGCCGTTATTCAACGGCAAACGATCCACAGTCACACCGCTGGCATATTCTGGTTAACATGCAACACCTGAAGTGACAAGGCTCATCGACGATGTGTGCTCCATGTCACCTGTAGAAGCGGTACGAGTACAGTGATCTACTATTCGGAATAGCTATTTAGCCAGTTTAGTAGAAAAATTATTTTCCATGCATGAGTATGACCTTCTTACATATTCCTAATGCACCTTCCAGATCCAACCTAAGTGAGGAGAATGACTTACGCAAAATTCTATCAGGAAGTGCCCAATCCCACTTTTCTCGATTTAAGTTTCGGACTCCGTCCAGTAGGTCTGTCGATAGTACATGTGAGTCTTTAATGCTGACTATAACATTCAGCATTTTTTCTTTGCTGCAATTAATTAAGATGTAAATGCCTTCATTAACAGCATCAATATCATTTTTTTGCATCAACAGAACAAACGCATCATGTGCAATATCACTGGACCACGGGAACAGCTGTACGGAATTATCGCCCAATTCAATCAATGTAGTCGAGTCAAGGTCAAAGCGTTTAAAGTTTTCTCTTGCTTCGGACAGTAGCTCTTTTGCTCTGGTATCAAGAAATGGAACATCAAAGCCACCAGCAAGCACATTGCGCATTTCAACCCTGACTATTTCGTGAACAGTGGCCAAGCAGTTATCGAAGACAGGAGGAGTCCCTCCTTTTGAGGGGGCCACAAGTATAAATTTCTTTTCTTCATTCACTTCGAGAACTTGCCAGCGGCGACCGGCAAAAATGATCTTCTGGCCTGTAATCAGAGGCCTGCTTATCGGGATCAACCCAACCTGAGTAGAGGCGCAGATCAGCCGGTATTCCTCATCACTGACAAATGATGCGTAGAATTCGTGATTGTTAACGAGTTTTTCGCCTACTTCACCGTGCAGCAGCAAACCTGATGAGTCCTGTTGTATCAATTTCAAGCGGCCCATCTGCTTGAGAAGCCCAATAAAGTCATCAGGTGTGAATCCTTCAAAAGGCGCACCAGGGGAGAGCAGACTATGCCAAAGGTCTCTGGCCATGATGCCGCCGCGCTCACTGATAACAGAAAGGATCTGTTGAACTAGAGTTGAGGCGTGCAAGCCACCAGCAAGGGGAGGCTCAAACCAACCACCGATCAGTAGCCTGACCATGGCGATAGTTTGGATCAGGTCCTCACGTAGTGAATCTGAGATACTTGTATTGGGGGAGAGTTCGCGCTCGATGATGTAGCCGCGAAGGATTGCGGACTCTCCCTTACGGCGTCCGGACCTACCAAGACGTTGCCGCAATGAAGACACCGCAGGTGGTCGACCGATTTGGCAAATACTTTTAACGGAGCCAATGTCGATCCCGAGCTCCAACGTACTGGTGCAAATCGCTGTCGCTGGCACATCACCCGACTTCAAAGCCTGTTCCGTTTCTTCACGATATGTTTTCGACAAACTGCCGTGGTGTGCCCAGAACTGGTTTGGGACCTTATCTTGTTCGCAAAGGCGACGTAAACGGTCTGTGTACTTTTCAACGTTCGATCTGGAGTTGGGAAATACCAGGTTGTTTGACCCGCGGAGTACACGATACAAGTCGTTACTGATGGCTACATAGGGAGATGTTGGGTCGTCTTCATCTCGTTCTTCGTCTGGTTCCGTTTTACCTTCGAGATAGCCTTTGATGAGGACCTTTAGCTCCTGGCCACCATCCTTTGACTCGATGAGCTGGACGCTATCAGGTAGGGAAGGGCGCAAGAATTTTGCCGCGAGCGACATATCCCCGAGAGTAGCAGAGAGCCCAACGCGGGGGACCTGACGACCGATGGCCAGCTCAACACGATGCATCAGGGATTGGATCTGTTTTCCTCGCTCAAAGCCGATGAAGGCATGCAGCTCATCAATCACGATGTACTTGATGTTGGCCATCATCCCAGGGATGGATGACCCCCGATTCACAAAGAGGGCCTCCAGGGATTCAGGGGTGATCAACAACACCCCATTGGGACTCTTCAAGAACTTCTGCTTCTTGCTGTAGGCGATATCACCATGCCAGCCAGTAACAGGGATCTCCAACGAGTCACAGAGCTCGTTGAGCCGTCCCCATTGATCATTGATCAGCGCTTTGAGAGGACTGATGTATAGAACCGTAGCGGGCTCGGGGCTGTTCAGTAGCACCGTGAATATCGGCAAGAAGGCAGCTTCAGTTTTACCCGCAGCAGTGGCAGCAGCGATGATCACGTCTGTATCTGCCCCCAATAATGCCGGTATCGCCCGCTCTTGCGCATCACGAAGAGAGGTCCACCCCTTTTGCCACACCCAGCGCCGGATCCGCTCATCCAGCCGTTCAAAATGTCGGGAGTCAGAGCTGGAACGAGGTGAATTCATCATCGGGCTCCACTGCCAATTCTAACTCCGCTCCCTGATCAGATTTGATGTCAGTAAAGCCAATGAGCTCTTTCCAGTTTGCATCAGGGTTCTGCTCTAGGACGGCCAGCAGGTTCACAAAGGCGGTGATCGTCGTTCTGGGGGTTCTGAAATAGCTTTCCCCCAACCGGCTCTCACAATGGGCCATAAATGCCGGTAACGCTTCGTCTGGCAATGTGTAACGGGTTTCATCACCACAGGCATAGACATGCCGCAACTTCTCAAGGAGAACGTAGAAATCCTCAGGGGTCAGGCTTGAGAGGCGCAGTACTGGCCCTGAGTAATCCACCAGCCCATCCTGAGCAAAGCTGTTCTCGGCCAAACGGGATTGCAGGGCTGAATAGCTGAAGAGGCCGCGTCGGGTGTCCATCAAAAACTCGGGAGTGCCGCCAAGGATGAACCCGAGCCCGACCGACGTCCCTTGCAAGGAGTCATTGAGGATCCGCAGGATTTGTTCGTAGTTGGAGTTGCGAGCCTGGGAGTTGGCAAGCTTATAGAGGTTCACCATCTCATCAAGGCATACCAGCAAGCCTGAATAGCCTGCCAGCTGAACGAAACGGGCCATCAGCTTGAGCTGATCATACATGGTGGCATCATCAACGATGGTCCGGACACCCAGCGCTATGCGGGCATCGGTCTTGGTTGAGAATTCGCCCCGAAGCCATCTGATGGCGTCATGCTTCAGCTGGTCATTTCCATCTTGGAACCCTTTGCAGTAGGCGGCGATCACCTCGGCAAAGTCATAGCCATTGACCATCTCGGCTAGATCTTCCAGCTTCTTCCGGATGACCGCTTCAGGTTGTGAGCCATTCGCCTTGGCTTCATTTTTCGCCTGAGCGATGAACTTCTCCACTACACCCGCAAGTGCACCGCCATCAGGTTTCGTGCGGGTGGACATATTCTTGGCGAGCTCAGAATAGAGGGAACGCGCTTGGCCGCCGCTGGCATGCAGTCGGCGATCGGGATTGAGATCGGCGTGAACGGTAACAAGCTGCTTCTCAAGCGCGATTGCTCGCACAAGGTTGAGAAGGAAGGTTTTACCGGCACCATACTCCCCGACAACGATCCTGAATGATGAACCTGTATCGGCAACGCGATTGATGTCTGTCATGAAGGCGTCAATTTCGTTTTTGCGGCCAACTTGGATGAGATGCTGACCCACCTTGGGCACGACACCCGCTCTTAAGGATTGGATGACGGCGTCACGCTCTTTTGGCCTGATTTTACTCATGAGGAATTTGCTCCAGAAGGTCAGTGTTCAATTCAATGGTGTCATCACCCTCGATCAGCATTTCATCAAAGTGATCGAGCATGGCTTCATTAATTTGTTCAAGTGCACCATCGAGCATCAGGCCCATGGTGTTGGCAAGTGCAGACAAATCATCACGAGCCCATTCCGGACGGGCAAGCAGAGCCCTGAGGAATTGGCTTAGGTCATCATCAAGGCCAAATAGAGAACGAGTGTCCCCAAGGGTTGTCGGCTCGTCCGCTTGATCTGATGACGCTTCTGTCTTGGCCTGTTGTGGCTGGTAGATATCATCATGTTCACCATCATTCTCTGTAAACACGGATGCAAGCATTGCAGTGACTTGAGAGGTCTCCTGTTTGAGCTGTGCCACCCGAGCCATATCCAAACTGGAGGCACTGCCAGTAGCCTTGGTCACGCTGCCAGATTTGCTCGTTGATACGATCCTGGCCTCATTTGAATGGAGGTCTGAGTAGACCTGTTTCACATCCAAAGAGATCAGCTTATACAGCTGCTCCAGTACCTTCACTTTGGCTGGGGTGATCGAGTTGTCAGCTTTCACAAAGGCGACGAGCAGCTTGCCGACTAATGCCTTTTGTTCACCATCCAAGGCATCGATGGCTTTCTTTACGATCGACAGGGTAGGAGGTGCCTGAGTGCCCAGTAGCGCTTTTGCGATCAGTCGAACTGATTGAGAGTGGGTCAGGAAGTTCATTGAACCGATCTGCTCCTTGAGGAAAGCGATCGTGACTTCCGATTTATCTTCGTCGGTATTCAGGACAACACAGGCCAGATCTACAAATGCGGACACAGTATCCACACTGCTCTGATTTTTGTTCAGCGTCTCTTGCGGATTTATCGGATAGATGACAACAGGCTCGTCTCCCTTCGGGCGCTTATTGCTTCCCTCTGGGTGAGGCTCGATGCTCATATGGTGGTGAGCCAAGATGTTAGCCAAACCTTCATACTGCGCTTTATTGAGGCCTCCCGTGCTGTTGATGTTGATACGCGCTGCAAGGTCAGACCAAGGCAGGAGCATGGCATCAACACCAACAACCTCTGCCAGCGTCACGAACGTTTGTTTCATGGCTGTTGGCCAATACTGATATGGCAGATGAAGCAAAGCTTCCAAGGTGTTTTCTGCCCCAACATTTCTCCCTAGATACCGGCTATATGGCTCAAGCAAGGAGGTGCAAAGGTCAACAACCTTACTCAGCTTTCTGATGTATGGCTGCGAGAAGGAGACATCAGATAGATTGGTGACGCAGCGCTCAATGAATTGGCTGACGGCATAAGAAGACGGCGCATAGGAAACCTCGACACGGGATTTGAGCTCTTTCAGTTTGATGCCATCGCCATACTCCCGTTTATAGGTGTCGATGAACATAGCCTTGAAGATATCAAAGCAGCGCTGCGCGGGGGTCCGTAAGGAAATTGTCGGGGTACAGGTCGCCCAGAGCAAAGCCCAATCGGCAGGAACCGGCTTGCCGTCTCTAACCAGTTGCCCGAGGCAGATTTTCAGCGAAATAGGGACGTGGTAGCTGAGCGGATCGGCCTCTTGTGCGGGGAAAAGGTAATATTCCTTGCTGATGTTCTTCGCCATCCCATATTCGAGAAAATTGGTGGCATATCTTGTGAAAGAGGGGTGCGCCGAATAGATGGTCACCAATCTGGCTATTTCGGCAAGAATAAATGGCATCTCTCTTTTGGCTAGCTCGTCTCTTTTGGCATCAATAAAATACCGGCGCTCAAGGCCATAGAAAAAGATGAAAACAAACCCAATTGCGACGTCGGGGTCTTTGCGCCCATTCGCAATCCATTGCAAATATCTTTTCTTGGCGTCGGCAGTGAGATTTTTATAGCTCGGATAATATCCATGCAGAGGAAGATCTGAGGGCGCATCTTTGATGGTAACAAGGGCTTGTGGATCGATAAGTGATGGCTCTTCAAAGAGGCCTCCATCCAGCCTGGTGTTGCCGACATAAAACATACCGCCGCTAATTTTGAGACCAGCAAGAGTGATCTCTTCACCTGGGGACATCCAGCGGCCAACCATGCAGGGCCCCGCAGGCATTAGCTCAGAAGAGGTGAAGAGTACGTTTTGCTCAGAAGGCACAACGGATGGGCTGCGTTCTCCGAATGAAAAAGATATGCTGAACTCGGGCGCGGGTAGTTCCGTATCGTTATCTGTCAGGGACAAAACAGTAAAAACATCGTCATCAAAATCAAGGGAGGCTGGTGGCGCATCAATAGCTGGATCTGGCTTTGTCTTGGCAAAAGAGTTTGCATCCAAGGTCGTGGGCTCAAAAGGGGTTGATACTCCAGAAATCATGAGGTCAGAGGCCGATACCTTGATCAGATCTTCAGTGTTTGGATTCGGTTGTTGGTGTGGTAACGCCTCTGGTTGCATCTTTGTATCCGCGTTGGCTATAGCTTTCGAATGACTGGGGGCATGTGATGGCGTGAAAGCTGCCCTCGGCGGCTCTCGATGCACTGGTGAAGTGTGCTTAGTTGGATGAGGTGTGGCTGTAACTGTTGGTTTTTCTGGTTTGTCGGTGGTTTTTTTGTAACGGTATGTGAAAAAAAGAAATAAAACGCAGAATGCACCCACCCAAAATTGCCAAGGAACCGCTTTAATAGCTTCAATTATCTTGATAGTAATAAAGATGACGATGGCAAGTATAATTAGATAAAAATCTCCAAGTTTCTTTGATGTCCGCCTTTTCCTTGCCATTTATTCTCTCCAAACAGTAATGCTTCAGCTAAGTAAAATCACTAAATTAAATAGCTACCTTAAAGTGTGATGTGCCTAATGATAAAGTTCACGTATACACGAGTAAAGGTTCTATCACCTGAAGATGTTCACTCTGTGAGGATAGATTAGTGATTTCTTACGGGACCCTTAGGATAGCTTGAACAGCAAAATGAGAAGTATTTTCATCATGTGCTCGAGTGATCTTGCAAAATAGAGCGAACTCTGCTTGCTCTTTCGGTGTGATGAATAAAGATGCGGGGCGTTCTTGCCCAAATCGATGCTTCGGGATGGAACTAACTGAGAAGGCGAGAATCCGATCGGCACTCCCCCCCTACAAGTTAGCATTCATGGACAAGGTGCAAGTGTCTGGCTCTATGGGGCAAATCCAGTAATCACCCACCTCATATTATAAATTGGCTTACTTTTCAGGTGTCAATTTGAGCCGATATCGTGTGTTTCTGCCTCCACCAGGCTCTTTTTCTAGGCAGTTTTTTTCCAGTAGATCAGTAAGATGGCGCGTGGCTGTAGATTTGCTCACCTGAGCAATAATTTGATACTGACTGGCACTAATGCTCTGCAAACAGCGATCATCATCACTGCCTATCAAATAGTTCAGGATCATTACCTGTTCAGGGCACAATTGGTCATTAGCGTGTTGCTGCCAGAAACGTTGCCGGGCCAGAGTTTGGGTGCATGATTGTTGTGCCTGTTCCAGCGTGACGTTGAGTGTGTCCAAAAACCAAACCAGCCAAGGGGTGATATCCAGACCACCTCTCTGGGTCTGCTCCAGAGCGCGATAGTAATCAGCTCGACGCTCAAAAATCACTGTCGAAATTGCATACAGACTGATGCTCTGGTTGTCGGCCTGAGAGAGTGCAAGATCGGTGAGGGCTCGGCTAATCCGTCCGTTACCGTCATCAAACGGATGTAACGTGACAAACCAGAGCTGACAGATGGCGGCTCGCAGTAATGGATCTAGGCAGGGATCATCGAAACTGGTATTGAACCAGTCGATGAAAGTGGCCAATGCCTGCCCTAGTCCCTCACGTGGTGGGGCTTCGAAATGCACGATGAGTCGATCACGTGCTCCGGATATCACCTGCATCGGCTCATCACCACGCAGCTGGCCAACGCGTATCTGATGCGATCTCCGGTCATCTGCGGGAAAAAGCCAGCGATGCCATTGCAGCAGGCGTTCAAGCGTCAACTGCTCATCGCTGCTAATTGCATCCACAATCATGGCGGCCAGCCCCTCGGATCTAACTGAGGTAGGGTAGTGTGACTGCTCCACTATCCCGAGGCGACATGCCAGAGATGCACGTAACGACTGCGCGTTCAGTTGCTGATTCTCGATAGCTGAGGACGCGACGATATTGGCCAGCAGCGTATCTAGGGCATGTGTCTGATGCGCCAGTGTTGTGCTGTGAGCTGATAAATGAAGGCCCTGGAGTAGTCCCAGATTGCGGTGTGCCAGACGTAGCCTTGGCAGTAACTGCTTATCTTGCCAGCAAAAATGTGGCCAGTCCTCGTGTTGCCAGATCCAGTCTACTGTCATCGATAACCTCGTTGATTATGTGTCGCGGGCAAGCAGTGCAATGCCAAAAATGAGCCGAATTGACACCTTATTCGGCTCACGGTATGAACCGATAATAGCCCTCATTCGGCTCATTCCACAACTCACAGCGCTGATTGACAACTGGCTGGGAACCTATTGATAGGCCAGGATTGCTTGACCAATTCCGTAAAACAGTTACCTCTGCGGTGACTGGTTTATGGCATCGGATCTCGGCTTGTAAAGACTTACTCTTCGTGCAGTTATTCAGCAGGGACAGCCTACTGCTTGATCCATGCATGCATGCAGGCTGTGGTTGGATACCCCGGTTTATCGTGCAACGGTAGTCACCGACCACACGTACTCTATGACTTGTTTAATCGCTTCGATTCTGATTGTTTCCGGATAAGGCTGGCAGATCATACATCACCAATAGTTGCCTCATTCAAGGCTGTGAGGTTTTTAAAGTACTGGGGGCGATTCAGGGATACCTCCACTGATACCGGTAAACTCCGCTAACATCGGTGCAATATGGTAGAGTGGTATCTCGAATTGCTAATGAAGTTTCTCGGATTTTCAATTAGATATGAATTATAGGTGAGAGTTTTTCCAGCCTTTACCAAGCTAGCTTTCTGTCTTCACTACCCACGGAAACTGGCGTGACAAGAACGAACATCTGAGAACACAGCCAAGAGCGATTAGTTAACAGCAGGAGAAGATATGTCACTTAAGGCTATTGCTGCCGAACTCGGAATTTCTGTCACCACTGTCAGCCGAGCGCTTGGTGGGTTTTCTGATGTCTCGGCAGAGACCCGTATGCGTGTGGAGATGGAGGCACAACGTCGGGGTTACCGTCCAAACACCCAAGCAAGACGACTTAAAACTGGGAAAATTGATGCGGTTGGCTTTGTGTTTCCTGAACATGCCGTACCATTTAACAGCAGTGTGTTCATGGATATGGTCAGTTGTATAAGCCGTGAACTGGCCAAGCATGATATCGACTTACTGCTGATAGCTGATGATGAGGGGGCTGACAGTCACAGCTATATGCGTTTGGTCAAAAGCCGCCGGGTTGATGCTCTGATTGTGGCTCACACGTTGGACAACGATCCGCGCCTGATACACCTTCTTGAGGCTGGCATACCGTTTCTGGCTCTCGGAAAAGTGTTGTCCGGTCTTCCCTGTGCTTGGTTTGACTTTGATAACCATGCGGGCACGTGGCATGCCACGCAGCATCTCATTGCACTTGGGCATCAGCGAATTGCATTACTTAGTGAGGATAGTTCCCGGGCCTATGTCATGGCTCGACGCCAAGGTTGGCGAGATGCCCTAAGTCTACATAGCTTGCCTGAGACTTGGCTACGTTTAATTACCCCTACACGACGCGCTGGTTACCAAGCTGTGAACGAGCTAATGTCACTTCCACTTCCCCCTACCGCCATTATTACCGATAGCGACTTGAGTGGTGACGGTGCAGCCATATCGCTGTTGCTTTCTGACCATCTATATGGAGAGCATGCAGTCTCTCTAGTTGTCTACGACGGTTTGCCACAGGACAGTATCATAGAATTGGATGTGGCAGCCGTTCTTCAGTCAACAAGAGAGCGTGTCGGCCGTCAGGTTGCTGACATGATACGTAAACTCATCACAGATGTTTCTCCGGAAACGCTGCAAGTGCTCTGGCAGCCGGATTTTAATCCGGGTAAAACAGCCCTTCCCCCTTCGTCTTAGTTTTAACCAGATCACACATCCGAAACGTTTTGGTTGATGGCCGAAACGTTTCGGATCAACAGTAGGACATACTCGAAAACGGAGATGTCTTATGGAACCGACGTACCGCAGGCTGAGCAGCCCCCACTCAAACCTGATTATTAAAACTCACCCTTATGCCGAGATAGTTTGGTGGGGATCCGCTCTGCAACACTTTAATCCAGATGACTGTATTAGCCTCGAAAGACCGGTTGCGAATGGTCGTCTAGATATAGACACGCCGTTGACCTTAATGGCTGAGAACGGACTAGGACTTTTTGGCTCTCCAGGGCTGGAGGGACACCGAAATGGTCTCGATGCATCGCCAGTGTTCAGAACCGTCAGAGTCGAGCAGATCGGAGAAGTACTCACTCTGACGAGTGAGGATTCGGTGGCGGGCCTACGGATGGTGAGTGAGTTGATACTGACATCTTCAGGCGTACTGAAAATGCGGCATGCCCTAACGAACCTCCGTGAAGGGGATTGGCAGGTTAATCGTTTCGCGATCACTTTACCTGTGGCTGAGCGAGCGGGAGAAGTGATGGCCTTTCATGGACGCTGGACACGCGAGTTTCAACCGCACCGGGTCCGACTAACACATGATGGTTTTGTCTTAGAAAACCGCCGGGGCAGAACGTCCCATGAGCATTTTCCAGCGCTGATTGCAGGTACTCCTGGCTTTTCTGAACAGCAAGGTGAGGTGTGGGCTGCACATCTGGGCTGGAGCGGAAACCATCGCATGAAATGTGAGGTCAAAACTGACGGGCGACGTTACCTTCAGGCGGAAGCCTTATGGATGCCTGGAGAGAAAGCACTTAAGCAGGATGAAACCCTGTATACCCCTTGGTTGTACGCCTGCCATTCCCCTGATGGTCTCAACGGCATGAGCCAGCAATATCACCGTTTTTTGCGTGATGAAATCATTCACTTCCCTGATCAGAAACCTCGTCTGGTGCACCTCAACACTTGGGAAGGTATTTATTTTGACCACAACCCTGACTACATCGCGCAGATGGCTGAGCGCGCAGCAGCACTTGGTGTCGAGCGATTCATTATCGACGATGGCTGGTTCAAAGGGCGCAATGATGATCATGCAGCCCTAGGTGACTGGTATCTAGATGAACAGAAATATCCAGATGGGCTAATGCCAGTGATTAATCATGTGAAATCTCTTGGCATGGAGTTTGGAATTTGGCTAGAACCCGAAATGATCAATCCAGACTCTGACCTCTTTCGCCTGCATCCCGATTGGGTGCTATCAATGCCGGGCTATACACAACCAACCGGAAGACACCAGTACGTTCTCAACCTGAATATTCCCGAAGCTTTTACATACATTTATGAACGTTTTTTATGGCTACTGGGCGAACACCCTGTTGACTATGTGAAGTGGGACATGAACCGTGAACTTGTCCAAGCGGGGCATGAAGGTCGTGCAGCGGTGGACTCACAGACCAGACAGTTTTACCGGCTATTGGAGCTTTTGAGAAAACGTTTCCCTCGAGTTGAGTTTGAATCCTGTGCTTCTGGTGGCGGGCGTATCGACTTTGAGGTGCTTGCTCGCACACATCGTTTTTGGGCTTCTGATAACAATGATGCCTTAGAGAGATGCACCATACAGCGTGGGATGAGTTACTTCTTCCCTCCGGAGGTTATGGGAGCACACATTGGTAGCCATCGTTGCCATGCCACCTTCCGGCAACACAGCATTGCTTTTCGCGGCTTGACGGCTCTTTTTGGGCATATGGGCCTAGAGCTGGACCCGGTGACAGCAAGTGAAGACGAATCTGCTGGTTACTGTCGATATGCTGCGCTCTACAAAAAATGGCGTCAGCTTATTCACACCGGCACGTTGTGGCGGGTTGATATGCCAGACGTTGCAACTCAGGTTCAAGGCGTCGTGAGCTCAGATCAAACGCAGGCGCTTTTTCTCGTGAGTCAGCTCGCGATGCCTGATAACACCTTACCGGGAACCCTGCGTATCCCGGGGTTGGAAGCGCAGGCCCGTTATCGCCTCCACGTTGTTGATCATCCCGATCTTCAACTGGTTGGTGAGGGGGGGCATACCATGCGTAGGTTGCCAGAATGGATGTGCCAGAACACCGAGGTCTGCGGAGAATGGCTAGCACTGGCTGGTATTCAGCTTCCCATACTGGATCCGGAAAGCGCCATGCTAATAGCTCTTGAGCGTTTGGCATAATAAGACCTGGGCCGGTCTCGGCCCTTTCTATTCTATCCCGAGAGGATAAAAATAATGAATGCGCCTAGTACTCATAAGAAAAAGGATTTCTGGATTTTCGGCCTGTTCTTTTTTCTCTACTTTTTCATTATGGCAACCTGTTTTCCATTTCTACCTGTTTGGTTGTCTGACGTTGTTGGATTAAGTAAAACAGATACCGGAATTGTTTTTTCATGCTTGTCATTGTTTGCAATTAGTTTCCAGCCTCTGCTGGGGATTATCTCAGATCGTCTTGGCCTAAAAAAACATCTGATGTGGCTCATTAGCCTGCTTCTGGTACTGTTCGCCCCTTTCTTTCTGTACGTGTTTGCTCCGCTCTTGCGGTTTAGCATCTGGGCTGGAGCTCTGAGTGGTGGATTATATATCGGCTTTGTTTTTTCAGCTGGGGCCGGTGCCATTGAGGCGTATATTGAACGTGTCAGCCGCAGCAGCGGGTTTGAATACGGTAAGGCTAGGATGTTCGGTTGTCTAGGATGGGCTCTCTGTGCCACCACGGCAGGACTACTCTTCAACATTGATCCATCCCTGGTGTTCTGGATGGGTTCAGGCTGCGCGTTATTGCTGGTTCTTTTATTGGCGTTGGCGCGTCCAGGAACCAGTCAGACGGCGATGGTCATGAATGCGTTGGGCGCGAACTCCCCCGTGATTTCCGGAAAAATGGTATTTAGTTTATTTCGTATGCGTCAGATGTGGATGTTTATGCTCTACATGATTGGAGTTGCCTGCGTTTATGACGTTTTTGACCAGCAGTTTGCTACATTCTTCCGATCCTTTTTTGATACACCAGAGGAGGGGATTAGAGCATTTGGTTTTGCCACTACGGCTGGCGAGATTTGCAATGCCATCATTATGTTCTGTTCTCCTTGGGTGATTAACCGCATCGGTGCTAAAAACACGTTGATTGTTGCTGGACTGATTATGGCTATCCGCATCACTGGGTCGGCCTTTGCTACTACAGCAACTGAAGTAGTTATCCTGAAAATGCTACATGCTCTAGAAGTGCCATTCCTATTGGTCGGCGCGTTCAAGTATATCTCAGGTGTTTTTGATATCCGGCTATCAGCATCTATTTATCTGATCGGCTTTCAATTCTCAAAACAATTGGCAGCGATATTCCTCTCAATCTTTGCAGGTCACCTGTATGACAGTATTGGATTCCAGAGCACCTATCTGGTACTGGGTGGAATCGTCTTGGCTGTTACCGTCATATCTATATTCACCCTGAGTAATTCCCGCAAATCGGTAACTTCTTCAACAGAACCTACAATAGAACTTAAGGAGGTCCGCGTATGAAACAACGTATTGCGACTGCACACTCTGCACTTGATTCACTCCTTAGTCATCGCGGTGTTACTTGGTATCCATCATTTCATTTGGCTCCTCCAGCCGGGTGGATGAATGACCCGAACGGGCTTATATATTTTGGTGGACGCTATCATGCGTTTTATCAGCACCACCCTGCAAGCGAGCATCAAGGATCTATGCACTGGGGACATGCCACCAGTAAAGATATGCTGCACTGGCAACACGAACAGATTGCACTGGCTCCAAGTGAAGAATATGACAGAGATGGGTGTTTCTCTGGTTGTGCTGTGGACGATAATGGAGAGTTGTCGCTGGTCTACACTGGCCATGTCTGTCTGGAAGAGCGAGGGGATGACAGTCTTATCCGTGAGGTGCAGTGTTTAGCTACTAGTCGTGACGGAATTAATTTTGAAAAACAGGGATGTGTGCTGACCCCACCGGAAGGAATCATGCATTTTCGTGATCCGAAGGTCTGGCGGGAGAATGGATTTTGGTGGATGGTTATTGGCGCACGAGATGCTTCTGATACCGGTCAGGTACTTCTATATCGCGGTACGTCACTGCGGGACTGGCATCTGGAACGGGTACTAGCGCACTCGGCCTCTGGGTCAAGCTATATGTGGGAATGCCCGGACTTCTTCCACTGTGGCGACCACCACTGGCTAATGTTCTCTCCACAGGGGATGAAAGAGGAAAAATTCCGATTTCGCAACCGTTTTCAGAGTGGTGTGTTGCCTGGTCACTGGCAACCTGGAACTGCATTTGCCGTAACCGGTGAATTCGAAGAACTTGACCACGGGCATGATTTTTATGCTCCGCAATCTTTTGTCGCTGATGACGGCAGACGAATCATAATGGCTTGGATGAACATGTGGGAGTCCCCAATGCCTACCAAGCGCGAAGCGTGGGCGGGCTGTTTGACACTACCGAGAGAGCTTTATGAACGCAATGGGCGTTTGTGCCAGCGTCCTGTCAAAGAAGTTCAGTCTCTTCGTAAAGCCCGCCAGCCGCTACTATTTGAGAAGCTTAGCGGTACACATTTGCTCACTGAAGATGCGAATGCTGTAGAGCTTGAACTGACTTGGCATACCGGCGACAGTCAAGCAGAACACTATGGAATCCGTTTGGGGGAAGGGCTCCGGCTCTATGTAGATAACCAAGCTGGACGGTTGGTACTCTGGCGTTATTACCCGGATGAGGGACTGGATGGTTATCGCAGCATTGCTCTGCCTGATGGGGTTCATCTGACACTTCGTGTTTTCCTGGATCTCTCGTCTGTGGAGGTATTTGTTAACGATGGGGATGCGACCTTGTCCAGTCGTATTTACCCGCAGCCAGGAAAGCGCCAGTTGTCGCTGTATTCAGCGCATGGAGAAACTGTATTGATGGGCGGCTCTCTGTGGACGTTGGCTTGAAAAATGGTACTGCTGCTAAAAGCGGCAGTATATTTGGTTCAATAATGCTGAAATAGTTAGTTTGATGAGCCAAATATAAATGTCGTGAGCAGATTTATATCAAAATCGAGAGAAATATTCAGGTGCAGCAGTGGGTTACTGATTTGTGCCGTAGAGAGTGACTGTTTTTAAACATATAGATATGGCTCATTCCTTAAACCTAAAATGTAAACAATGGCCCATCATCTCATTCTCGTGGAGCAAGGACAGAATGATAGTTCTGTACAGGTCAACTATGTCTTATAGGTTGCACCACTGACTGTGGTGCATGTTTTCCATTTATCTATCAAGCATTTTTTATTAGGGAAGGTGCGAATAAGTCACCAAGTACAAAAATACGCCATTGTAAGCATTTGAATTAAATCGACTAAAATTTTCAGTTTTGTTGTGGAGGGTACTTGTTCTCACCCTCCCTAGCCTAGGTTGGTGAGCTGACTCACCTTTGACGATGGTTATGGCTCGAGAATCGCTAAAGCGTGATTTTCTAGTGTACAACCTCCAGCATCTCAAGATACGAGATATATTTTATTATATGTCCCCCAGTTTTCCGGGGGATTATATTAGTAACTCCAACAATTACGGCCTTTTTCCTTGCTACGATATAGGGCTGCATCAGCAAGTGATATTGCCTCTATGTAATTACGTTGGCCTTTCGTTACACCAATACTAAGCGTAACGGTACAGTTTTTTTCTCGCCATTTTAGTTTACATACCTGCTTCTGAAGCCGATCTAAAAGTTTAGGAACTATCTCTGAATCAACCATTAGGATTGCTGCAAACTCATCACCTCCAATTCTGTACACATTTTCTAGACCAAGAACTGATACTAAAGTATCAACTACTCTGCATAAAACTAGATCACCAAGTTGATGGCCATAGTTGTCGTTTATTTTTTTAAAGTCATCAAGATCTATAAGTATGAGTGTATAATCTGATGAAGACATATCAATCGCTTCTAGGTCTTGGTTGAATGCTCTACGATTGAACACACCTGTAAGAGGATCTAATCGAAGTTCTTTTTGATGAATATGATACTTTTTCTCAAGAGCCTCTATCTCATCTAGATTTTTTCCAACAAACCAAGAGTAAAGTTTTTTATCATTCGATACTCTTTCAATTTCATTGTTGTCAATCTGCTGAATTCTATCTGATATCAATGTTTGTTCATGTTTGAATATACGAATTAATAGCATGATTCCAAACCCAGCCAACAGCGCAATAGCAGTTGTTGGGAAAAGTACTTTACTCATTTCTGATTTTAGTATGTCTGTAAAATGACTAGGTGGTAAATATAGCCCCAATTGCCATTCTGACCCGGGTAATTCATGTAAAATTAAATAGCCATTCCAAGTCTTTGCCAAAGAAAAATAATTTTTTGGTGATAAATTTGTATTTGCATCTAGCAAGTTAGGGTTTACAATTGAAATTAAGTTTTGTGATGGTTTATGTTCTAAATATAAAGATGCATTAAGCTCTCCGAGGGAATAACTAAGAGTTTGATGTAGTGATTCTAAAGGGGCATCAACTAATAATAAACCAACTGTTGTACCAGTGGAATCAATAACTTTCTTTCCAAAAATCAATACTGAGCTGTTATCTACTTTTTCATATATACCAACCCAAGATGGTTCATCAGTACTCTTATTAAGGAGGTCAGCCCATGGTCGATGCTGAGGCTTAAAGTAACCTATAGTTGTTTGTAGTGGATAACTTTCAATTGTATTTGAATTTAGATCGTAATAATGGATAGCGTGCTGATTTGGCATTTTAATACGATGTACAATTGGCCAGTATTGATTAATAGCAGATTCTCCACTTCTTAAAGCATCTAGATCTAAATGTGCAGACAGAACTTCCAGTTGAATCTTGTTGGTATTGAAAATCTTTTTTAAATACGATTTTTCAAGAACGGTTAACAGGTGATTGTAATTAACCAAGTGCAATCTAACAACATGCTTGTAATTAACTATAGCCATGTAAGTAGTCAGCATTAAAGTTAGCAGTATTATAAGTGACAACGCTTTGAAGAATAAATAATTTAATCTAGATTGAGATGCTCTCACTTTGTTTACCCCTCCTACGTTCAATTAGATGAACAAAGATAAATGATATTCCGCTAACGATAGCGATAAAATTTCCTGCGCTTTGTATACCATTATTCTTGGAATAAGGTGCGCCACTATTTCTACGTGTTTGATATGTTTTTATCTTAAAAAGACAAAAGTTATTTTTTAAAAAAATAGCGGCATTATATTCTATCCAAAAATTTTGCTAGTGGTTCTGGGCGGGAAATTTGATATCCCTGAATTCTTTTAACTCCGCAAGAAATAACAAAGTCTTTCTCCCATTCGGTTTCTACTCCTTCTGCGAGCACTTGGCATTTGGCCAGATTCCCTATCTGAACTAGTAGTTTATATAACTGCTGACCTTTATATGTAGAGCAATCTTTCAATAATGAACGGTCAAGCTTTACTTTATCAAATGGGTATTTCATTAAGTGTGGGAAAGACGCGAATCCAGCCCCAAAATCATCCATGGCAACATTAATCCCAAGCGACTGTAACTTCTTAATGGTATTAGATAATTCTACCGTGTTATCAAGTAAAGTTTCTTCAGTAATCTCAATCTCAATTTTATTCGGGTCAACCTCAAAAAATTCTATACGAGATGTTAAGTAGCAAACAAAATTACGTTGGCTAAATGTGGAAGCGGAAATGTTAAGCGCGACACGTTCTAATCTATTTAATGGCATTTTCTGCATGTCAGCTAATACTAGGTCAATAACAATATAATCGAGCATTGGCATAGCATCTAATTGTTGAAAATCAGATATAAAACTCGGACCACAGAGTTCTCCTGACTCATCAAGATAACGAATGAGAGCCTCTACACTTAACGGTGAGTTTGAGCTGGACTCTTGGCATTGGTAGTACATTAAGAATTTTCCTTTTTTTACCATACCTTCAACTCGTATTTGTGCTTTTGCTCGCTCTTGATTGTTACGTGCGGAGGACCTAATCTCTGCTAGCAGATGACCAAGAGTGATCCGTTTGATATCACAGCCATCATTCCGTTCATTTATACCCGTGCCTGCAAACGAAATATAAAATGGTTTATATATATATATGCCAATTGTTATTATAAATAATTGCAATAGCGAACCATCGATACTATTACCCATCGCTATATACCCACTCAACAATGGTGGTGTCATCCAATCTATAGTTGTAATTATTGGGTTTACAAGGCCAATAGATATAGCAAAATAAGCAATGCCAAAACTAATTAATGGTACAAAAATAAATGGTATTATGAGTAGTGGGTTGAAAATTATAGGTAGCCCAAACAATAAGACTTCATTTATATTAAATACAACCATTGGCAAAGCTGCCAGAGCTAGCATTGTATGATTACGGTTCTGTGAAAATAATAGAATGCAGAATAGTAAACAAATGCTGTTGCCAGACCCCCCCATGGAGAGGAATGCATCGTAGAACCCTTGGCTAACAATATTTACAGGCACTATTCCAGCATGTGCATCAGCAAGGTTATGTTCTGTAGCTTGATAAAGCATTTGTTTTATTGGAAGTAGGAAGTTATGCCCATTAATACCAATTGAACCTAACAAGCCTAATATGGTCTGATATAGAAGTCCGCCTGACCAAGTTAATGGATTAAGTCTATATTCGCCGAAGTTCTCAACAGATAAATTAAATATATACTTACTAAGTGTAGATAGACCAAGTACTAGAATTGCAAAACAAGAAAACCGAGCAACATGCAAAGAGATGGCTAAGGGGAAATCGAGTGAATGTGGAACAAGATCTCGTAATGTAACCTTCTTGCAGTAGATTAAGGTTAAAATCGGGCTTACTAAAGCCAATATAGTGTTATTTGGGAGGTGAAAAACAGGGGAGTATAAGTTGTTTGCATGAGATAAACTATAGAATAGTATTATTGCGTATACAATAAAAGTACCACTATTTATAGATGTTTTGTGAGATAAATAGTAACTAGTTAACACACACAGTGCAAGAGGATAAAAATTAATTAAAGTGTGTGAAAGTTGAATTAGTAGATCTGATATAGTAGCATAATTTGCGTGAGCAAAGCCCTGCCCAAGCAAAACACACAATGAGTTTGTAAGTGTTAATGGTAATAGAAGTAGTGCAATTGCTGAAATGTCATATATATATGAGCTAAAAGCATGCTGAAGCTTATCTCTATTTTCTTTTAAACTGTTCTTAATAAACAATTTAACCTCTGCATTGAATTGTTTTATAATGTATTTAATCAGGTGAGAGTCGATGTGGCTTTTTAACAAGATTGGGTTGTTATAACTTTTGACTTTCCATTATGCAGTGTATAAGTCATTTACCCCTGACATTAATAGACATGGCTATATTTACGGTAACTACTATTGATTCATTGTTGTGTCTGGTTGAAATATAATAATAAGTTCAACCTGAAGTCATGCCAATCATGGACATTATAATAATAAATAGGACTGTATGAAGTACTGTCTTAATATAAGATGAGTTATTAGTTGTATGCATTTTATTGTTCAATTCTGTACATCTCTCTTGTTTTTTGTGTTTAATTGAGTATGAGTGGTCGGAAAGTATACATAGGAAATGCTGAACACCGACTGTATGAATGGGGGTTTACAGACTGTACAGATCTACTTATCACCTGAGACCAGCCTCAAACTGAGGTCTTGGTTACTAGATTGGCCCCTTAAAGATCCAGACACTTCGCCCCTCTTAACTTAAGAGGTAGTCTTGAAACTATGTGCAGTACTAGTCACAACGAGAAGATGGTCGAAGTATTAACAGGGGCAGAGCGCCGTCGACGCCGGACTCCGCAAGAGAAAATCGCTATCGTGCAGCAGACCTTTGAGCCTGGGATGACCGTCTCTCATGTCGCTCGCTTGCACGACGTCAACGCCAACCAGCTTTTCAAATGGCGCAAACAATTCCAAGAATGGTCGCTCACGGCGATCACCGCCGGTGAGGATGTTGTTCCTGCCTCCGAGTTGGCTGCTGCCATCAAGCAGGTCCGAGTGCTCCAGCGTCTGCTCGGGAAGAAGACCATGGAGAACGAGATCCTCAAAGAAGCCGTGGAGTATGGCCGAGCAAAAAATGGATTGCGCATGCGCCCTTGTTGCCGGGGGACGACGATTAAGTGGTGTGAGCCAAGCCCTTAATGTATCGCGTGCTCAGCTATCCGTTCGTGTTCATCGAAAACCAGGTTGGCAAGATGGTCGTCATCATCGCCTGCATGATGATGCTGCCTTACTTGGCCGGATCATGGAGGCGATGGCTGAGCTTCACTCCTATGGCTATCGTCGAGTCTGGGCGCTGTTACGGCGTCAGTCAGAGGCAACACGACAGCCTCTGGTAAACGCCAAACGGGTATATCGCGTCATACGCGATCATGGACTGCTGCTGGAAAGAATACCGGCTGCACCATTGACCCTGCGGGCACATAAGGGACGTGTTGCCGCCAAGGAGAGCAATCGACGTTGGTGCTCAGCGAGCTGTAGCTGACGCACAACTTTCTTATTGGTGGTCATGCGCTGATTCCAGATAACACGGTAAGGGTATGGTTTTATTATCCGGTGTGAAGTCGTATGACGACTCCCTTTGGTGGGCAACTGTCAGGTGAATACCGTATCCATACACGTTTCAGTCCATGCTATCCAATTGACCACCAAGCGCAATCAGTTTAGCTAATGATGGCTTAGTTTTAATAATTTGAGCTTATGGATAAGTTTATGCAATATACTGACTATTCAAAAACGTAAACCTCTCTGCAATCCTGTAGATAATAGATTGAGCATTCAAAATTTCATTACAGAAAAAATCAATGAATTGGAAGTGATTTACTCAAATCTTATTGATTTTAGTAATGCTAGGATGAGAATAATATGAGAGGATTGATGAAGATATGATAGATGGAGGCATTGCATGCCAGTTGCACCTTTGATTAGTCCAAAGATATTTGAGATTGCCCCTGGATTTCGCGCTATAAGTATTACGGTCTTGGCGTCAGAAATAATTGATTCTGATGTAGCGACTCAGGCACTTTTAGACTCATATAAGTGTGTGCATGAGGATAATCCTACTTGGGCCGAAGCACACCTTGCTGCATGGGGAGAGGTATTTAAGACGTTTGGTGCAAAACCGAAGAGAACGCCATGCTCTGCCGAGGCTTTACGTAATAGAGTCCTAAAGGATGGTGGGATCACAAGTGCAGATCCTATCGTTGATCTCTATAATGCCATCAGCATTAAATATGCAATTCCTGTCGGTGGTGAAAACTACGAAGCATATGTTGGGATACCACACCTAACAATTGCTGAAGGTACAGAAGCATTTGATACAGTCAAATCAGGCCAGCCAGCAAATGAACCACCAGAGAAAGGGGAAGTCATTTGGAGAGATGAAGCAGGAGTAACCTGCCGTAGATGGAATTGGCGTCAAGGTGTAAGAACTCGACTGGATGAGCATGCAAAAAAGATGTGGTTCATTTTAGAAAGTCTGCCAGAAATGCCGCGTGAGGCCCTACAGGCTGCTAGTGATGACCTTATTTCTGGTCTCAAGAAAATGATGCCAGAAGCGCAAATTGTATTTACATACGTTGAAGATAAAGAATAAATAAGTTTATTTATCGCGTTTCTCTATATCTCAACCTTCTTCTGCCAAAGAGAAGGTTGAATTTTGATTAATTTCATGGCTAGGGAACACAAGAGATGTTTTCAGGACTAAGTGCTTTTCCCCTGACGCCCGTCAACCATCACGGCATCGATGAAAGGGCCTATATCCACCTGATAGAGCGATTAGCTCTAGCCAATGTTGACTCGATTGGCGCACTGGGTTCTACAGGAAGCTATATCTACCTAAGCCGTGAGGAAAGGGCCAAAGCGGCGTCACTTGCTGTCAATCATGGGAAGGTGCGAACAAGTCCCTGATATGAGATCATGTTTGTCATCTGGAGCCATGGAACAGGGTTCATCATGAGTCATCAGCTCACCTTCGCCGACAGTGAATTCAGCAGTAAGCGCCGTCAGACCAGAAAAGAGATTTTCTTGTCCCGCATGGAGCAGATTCTACCATGGCAAAACATGGTGGAAGTCATCGAGCCGTTTTACCCCAAGGCTGGTAATGGCCGGCGACCTTATCCGCTGGAAACCATGCTACGCATTCACTGCATGCAGCATTGGTACAACCTGAGCGATGGCGCGATGGAAGATGCTCTGTACGAAATCGCCTCCATGCGTCTGTTTGCCCGGTTATCCCTAGATAGCGCCTTGCCGGACCGCACCACCATCATGAATTTCCGCCACCTGCTGGAGCAGCATCAACTGGCCCGCCAATTGTTCAAGACCATCAATCGCTGGCTGGCCGAAGCAGGCGTCATGATGACCCAAGGCACCTTGGTCGATGCCACCATCATTGAGGCACCCAGCTCGACCAAGAACAAAGAGCAGCAACGCGATCCGGAGATGCATCAGACCAAGAAAGGCAATCAGTGGCACTTTGGCATGAAGGCCCACATTGGTGTCGATGCCAAGAGTGGCATGACCCACAGCCTAGTCACCACCGCGGCCAACGAGCATGACCTCAATCAGCTGGGTAATCTGCTGCATGGAGAGGAGCAATTTGTCTCAGCCGATGCCGGCTACCAAGGGGCGCCACAGCGCAAGGAGCTGGCCGAGGTGGATGTGGACTGGCTGATCGCCGAGCGCCCCGGCAAGGTAAGAACCTTGAAACAGCATCCACGCAAGAACAAAACGGCCATCAACATCGAATACATGAAAGCCAGCATCCGGGCCAAGGTGGAGCACCCATTTCGCATCATCAAGCGACAGTTCGGCTTCGTGAAAGCCAGATACAAGGGGTTGCTGAAAAACGATAACCAACTGGCGATGTCATTCACGCTGGCCAACCTGTTTCGGGCGGACCAAATGATACGTCAGTGGGAGAGATCTCACTAAAAACTGGGAATAACGCCTTAAATGGCGAAGAAACGGTCTAAATAGGCTGATTCAAGGCATTTACGGGAGAAAAAATCGGCTCAAACATGAAGAAATGAAATGACTGCGTCAGCCGAGAAGAATTTCCCCGCTTATTCGCACCTTCCCTAACCCAAGACGCATGCGGGAAATCAATGACTATGTTTTCCACTGGGTTTTATCACTCATTACACCGACATCCTGTCTGAAAAAATCTGATGGGCTAACCATACCAGAAAGCTTTAAATGAGCCCATCATTGTGATCACCCTCCTCGAACCTGAACGAGCCCCCTCAGGACGACTTGCTCGATAACTACTTACTACCGTTCATACAATCTGAACGTTAAGGTTTGTCTACGATGAAGACGATGGCCTGAGCTTTAAAGCCATAAGTGTCTGAATATATTATATTTTCAATGGTATGTGTCACACTGCATCAAATTTATAGTAACAATAGCCAAAGCCCCGAACACATCTACAGAGACACCTTCAGGCACAGTGTTCAGATCTAATCGCCTGGCCTCCCCAAACAACCTAGTGGTGTGCTGTTCGAGAATCTCATCCAGCTCTAAAGATGAGATGGATCTTCTCCAGCGAGGGTGAGCCTTAAAGTCCTCTATAACGCAGTGTTGCAAGCATAAATGTGGGACTTCGACCCACCCGCCTGAATCAACGGAGGTATGTACCTTGGCTTGAAAAATGACTCTGACCATCGTGAAACATCCAGATGCAAAAACTGGGAGACTTGATGATATGAGGTTAGTTCATTAATGACAAACAAGTTAACTGCGGAATGGCTTTTTGCTAGGATGGTCGAATAAAACTAGGCTGTGTTCTCAAAATGCTGGTTTTCTGTCCACACATAACTCGCGCAAGTAGCGAAGGCAGAATGCCAGTTTGATAAAGGCTGCAAAACTCTTGGCTAGCTTTTCATATCTCGTTGAAAACCGGCGAAACTTCTTCAACCAACCGAAGCACCGCTCCACGACATTGCGCCTGCGGTAATGCACCTTGTCCAGTACCAATGGACGCCCCTTATGGCGCCGTTGCTGGTCGCTGCGTTGCGGAATGACCGCTTTTATCCTTCTCCGCCGTAGCTCGGCTCGAAAGGCTTTGCTGCTATAGGCCTTGTCTGCGGCAAGATGCGCTGGCCGTGTTCGGTAGCGACCTGATGACGTTGGTATCCTCGCCATGGCCAACGCGCTTGTTGCATAGCTGATTTCTGCTGATTGCCCCGGTGACAGGCAGAAGCTCAGTGGTAAGCCATGACCGTCCGTGACCAAGTGAATTTTGCTGCCGAAACCTCCCCGCGAACGGCCAAGGGCTTGATTCATTGAGGTGTTTTTTTACGTGCACCGGCAGCATCTTTGGATGCTCTGACATTGGAGCCGTCCAGGCACCACAGGTCGAAATCGATGAGCCCTTCTTCATTGAGCTTGAGTTGCAGCGCTTCCAGAATGGCATCAATCCGGCCTGCATCCTGCCAACGCCGGAAGGTGTTGTAGACCGAATTCCATGGTCCGAAACGTTCTGGAAGGTCTCGCCAAGGAGCTCCGGTGTGGAGTATCCAGAGAATGCCATCGAGCACTTGGCGCGTTTCACGGGTAGGGCGCCCGATCAGGCTTCGAGAAGGAAACAGGGCTCGATAAGCCCCCATTGTGCATCAGTCAGCTGATAACGGCGGGACACGGAATGGATCTTAAGCTGTTGAGAAGATGTGAGATTATATCTTCATCACTTTAAGAACACAGCCTAGGGGGATTCTAGGCGAGCTCTTGTTTGTCGAGCGAGCGACAACCACGCTACCAAGAGTGCAAACACTGCTCCTGTCATCAAAGATGAGATGGCTCGAAATCATAGGTCTACCTACTGTAATATACTGTCAGTACATCAGATCTACAGATGCACAGTATATGTTGGCAGCGTACAGTGCCCACACAACAAGGAGATGTTGATGCAAAGCCCTGTAGTACCGGATAACGAACGGCTTCGCTTAGACGCATTGCGCCGTTTAGCGATACTTGATAGCCCCGCAGAGGAGCGTTTTGACCGGATTACCAGGATGGCTCGCAACATGTTTGATGTGCCCATCGCATTGGTTTCATTGGTGGATGAAAACAGACAGTGGTTCAAGTCATGTTGTGGGTTGCCGGTATTGGAGACACCGCGAGACATTTCTTTTTGTGGTCATGCAATTCTCGGTGAAGAACTGTTTGTAGTTGAAGATGCGGCCCAAGATCCACGATTTTCTGACAACCCCTTAGTCACGGGGGAACCACACATTCGCTTCTATGCAGGCCATCCACTAGAAGTTGGGAACGGTTTGAAGCTGGGTACATTGTGCATCATAGACTCTAAACCCAGGGGTTTTAGCCCACGAGACCAAGCGCTGTTAGCTGATTTGGCATCCATGGTTGAGAGTGAGTTACAAGCCGTTCAGAGAGCAACCATAGATGAATTGACGGGGATAACTAACCGTAGAGGATTCATGCTGCTCGCCGAAAAAAGTTTGAAATATGCATTTCGTGTAAAACACACAGCGGCCTTACTTTTTTTAGATCTAAATCACTTCAAACTAATTAACGATAAGTTTGGTCATGACATTGGCGATGACGCGTTGCGACATATGGCCGAGTTGTTATGCCGAGTATTCCGCGATGCTGATATATTCGCTCGCCTTGGTGGGGATGAATTCGTTGTCCTTTTACCTGGCACTGGTAGTGAACATTGTCAGAGAATTAAAGAGCGGCTGAATCATGCAATAGATGACTTCAATAGTCATAGTGGTAAGCCATACCAGTTGTCATGCTCCTTAGGAATTGTGATTTACGATGCTAGTATGCCGCCTAATTTAGATCAACTACTGCGGCACGCAGATGAAGAGATGTATTCATGCAAAGTGAAACGATAAATAGCTGTCGCCAAAAATACAACTATCTGAGCATTTCTTAGAGAAATCATTTTTATACTGGTAAAGAAGTAATTGACCGTATGAAACAAGATACCCTAATCATGGGGATCTTGTTTATTTTATTCAGTGTCTGTGTATAATTTTAATTACTTGTCTATGAATATGCATTGATGGCTTGCTACTCGAATTCCTATACATTAGCTTTCAGCAGAGCAAACCATTTTGGAAGAAACACTATTTAAGTGGCGCGAGCCCATATCTCGTGAGAAATGTCACCAACAGTATTTTAATTTCATTTAGCATGGCGAATTTTTTAACGTGAGCTATATTAAAAGTGGGATGTGTCAATGTGGGGTATGTATGTTTTCACAATACAACATAAGAAACATATTGTTAATTTTCCTTGCGACACTTTCTTCATGCGCTATTGCTGTTGATACCAAAATTGTTCTAGTTAGTTCAGCGGACACTTATCATTCAAAGTATGGGTGCTGGTTATATAATATTTATAGCGAGGCATTTTCTAGATTGGGATATAAATTTCTATATCAGGGCGTTCCTGGTGGAAGAGCACCGATCCTCGCGGAGAATGGCAGTGTTGATGGTGAAATTCATCGGGCATTTGAATACCAACAGCAAACAACCAACTTGATCAGAGTGAATGAATCACATTTCAACGTGACTATTGAAGCTTATGTGTATGACAATAAATCAAAATATAATTCTTGGCATAGCCTAGATAAGGAAGGATTAAGAGTTGAATTCAGGCGAGGCTCAAAACGCGCCGAAGACGCACTTTCCAAGCTTATTACCTCCCCCCTGCCGACAGAGGTAAACACAACTGAGCAGGGATTGAAAAAACTGATAAAAGGACGCGTTGATGTATTTGTGGAGCAGACTCTGGTATTTGATAGGAGCAAGCAAGCATTGCTTGCGGAATCGACCGAGTATAATAAAATATATTCCGCAGGAATTGTGATACCTTGGCAGGCTATGCGTATCTTAATAAAAAACACTCAAGGCTAGCGAAAGATTTGGCCTTAATGCTAAAAAAAATGAAAACCGAGGGTAGAGTAGAACAACTGCAAGAGCAGTTTTGCTATTATGATTAATTTAAAATCCAGTTCGTGCCATGGTGCTTTACAAGCGTCTGGGGTGCTCGATGATATCCTCGCCTTCATAGAACAACACGAATGAGTTTCGATTGCCCCCTTAGTGATGGTCTCATTAGAAAACCAAATGTGTGTATTTTCGCATACCCGCGCTAAAAATCTGTCATCCGTAATCCAGCATTCTATTTAGTTATATCCAAATGAGTGTCATAATAGCATCGCTTCGGACACAACGTAAAAGGCCGCAAGGATGCAACCGTTCTCTGAAACCAGTGATCCCCACTTTCTTCGCTTAGATGCATTGCGCCGTCTCCAAGTGCTTGACTCCCCAACAGAGGAACGTTTCATTCGTATAACAAGAATGGCTCGCAACATGTTTGATGTGCCTATTGCCCTGATCTCATTCGAAGACAATGAACACGAGTGGGCCAAGCCTTGTTATGGCCTAAACATCCATGAACCTCTTCCTAATATCTCTTTTTGTAAAAATGGATTTCTCAAAGAACGCATGCTTGTTATTGAGGATGCAACCAAAGATCCTCTTTATTATAATAATCCAATGGTTCAAGGGGAGCCATACATCCGATTCTATGCTGGTCATTCATTAGTAATAACTGATGGATTGCATATCGGTTCGTTGTGCCTTATAGACCGTAAGGCTAGGGCTTTTGGAGAAAAGGATAGAGCTTTATTTACCGACTTGGCATTAACAGTTGAAAGCGAGTTACGTGCAGTTCAAATGGCGACAATAGATGAGTTGACGGGGATAACCAACAGGCGAGGTTTTATTCTTCTGGCTGAGAGGTACTTGCAACATGCATACAGAACGAAAAGGGGCCTTTCATTATTGTTTATAGATTTGAATCATTTCAAATCTATAAACGATCGATTTGGTCATGATGTTGGAGATGATGCATTGTGCCAAGCCGCCAGCTTGATCAACTTGATTTTTAGAAATGCTGATATCTGTGCTCGATTAGGTGGTGATGAATACGTGGTTTTACTCCCAGAAACAAACATTAACTATATTGAATCAATCAATAATCGAATAAATCAGATCTTTGATGAGTTCAATAAGCATAGCGGTAAGGTATATAACCTTTCTTGTTCTATAGGCTATGTGGAATATGATGCAACTACACCACCAGATCTAAACTTGTTACTCCGTTTGGCGGATGAGGCCATGTATCGTTGCAAGCAGAATTTATAAATCATATGCACCCTATGGGCATATGATTTAAGAGAGTCGTTAACTAGTATGGCAATAATCTGCAACAATAAAAATATCAAGTTAATTTTTATTTATGTACATTTTTAAATTATAGTTACTTAATAGTTCGGTTATGTGCCCATACAGTAACAGCAACTCTAGACTTTAATTTTAGTTTTCTTAGAATGTTTCTCACATGTATTTTTACCGTCCCATGAGATATATATAATAATTTTGAAATGACTTTGTTTGAGTGACCTTCAGCAAGAAGTTTTACTACATCAATTTCTCTATGGCTTAATGATTCAATAATGCCAACATTACTATCTGATAATGAGATTGACATTACTTTATTGTTTGACTGAGGACTTTCAATTGATGTATCAGCACATATGCTCTTAATGAAGCCAATTAAATCAAGCGGTTCAATATTTTTTGAAAGATATCCATTGGCTCCGAACCTAAACGCTTCTACAACATCAATTTCCAAATCTGACTCGGTGAAGATAACGACCTTGCTTTTTATTTTCTTTGCTCTGATTCTCTTCAGCGTTTCTAATCCATTAAGCACTGGCATTTGAAGGTCAAGCAATATTAAATCTGGTTCATATTCTACTGCCAGATCTAATCCTTCTTTACCATTGCCAGCCTCTGCAATCACCTTCATAAGGTGATCTGTTGAGAGTGTAGCTTTGACTCCTGCCCGCAATATAGCGTGGTCATCTACAAGCAATACTTTTAATGCTTGCATTTCTTCGATTGAAACTTTGTTATCCATAACTACATTCTCAATACCATGCTAGCGTCACATTACACCATACGTGCATAAAAAACACTATAAATCAACACGTTAACCAATATGCAGGATGCAACTCTATAATGGCCCATAGCTATGTATCTTTATCATTTTAACCCCAGTCGTTTGGCTAGGGAAGGTGCGAACAAGTCCCTGATATGAGATCATGTTTGTCATCTGGAGCCATGAAAAAGGGTTCATCATGAGTCATCAGCTCACCTTCGCCGACAGTGAATTCAGCAGTAAGCGCCGTCAGACCAGAAAAGAGATTTTCTTGTCCCGCATGGAGCAGATTCTGCCATGGCAAAACATGGTGGAAGTCATCGAGCCGTTTTACCCCAAGGCTGGTAATGGCCGGCGACCTTATCCGCTGGAAACCATGCTACGCATTCACTGCATGCAGCATTGGTACAACCTGAGCGATGGCGCGATGGAAGATGCTCTGTACGAAATCGCCTCCATGCGTCTGTTTGCCCGGTTATCCCTGGATAGCGCCTTGCCGGACCGCACCACCATCATGAATTTCCGCCACCTGCTGGAGCAGCATCAACTGGCCCGCCAATTGTTCAAGACCATCAATCGCTGTCTGGCCGAAGCAGGCGTCATGATGACTCAAGGCACCTTGGTCGATGCCACCATCATTGAGGCACCCAGCTCGACCAAGAACAAAGAGCAGCAACGCGATCCGGAGATGCATCAGACCAAGAAAGGCAATCAGTGACACTTTGGCATGAAGGCCCACATTGGTGTCGATGCCAAGAGTGGCCTGACCCACAGCCTAGTCACCACCGCGGCCAACGCTTAATCATCCCCTCATATGAGCTAGGCGTGGCGCGGACTCCAAGAATGCCCTCTTCTTTTTGACCGGCAAATACAGTGAAGCGTAAAAAGAAAGGAAATCAGGTTTTATGCGGTCTGTAGCGTGGTTTGGCTTTTTCAGCAATGAGCAGATGTTTATATCTTCGATCAACGTGCCGCTATCATTCTAAAAAATGAGGGGATCTCTAAGCGGCCAACGAGCATGACCTCAATCAGCTGGGTAATCTGCTGCATGGAGAGGAGCAATTTGTCTCAGCCGATGCCGGCTACCAAGGGGCGCCACAGCGCAAGGAGCTGGCCGAGGTGGATGTGGACTGGCTGATCGCCGAGCGCCCCGGCAAGGTAAGAACCTTGAAACAGCATCCACGCAAGAACAAAACGGCCATCAACATCGAATACATGAAAGCCAGCATCCGGGCCAAGGTGGAGCACCCATTTCGCATCATCAAGCGACAGTTCGGCTTCGTGAAAGCCAGATACAAGGGGTTGCTGAAAAACGATAACCAACTGGCGATGTTATTCACGCTGGCCAACCTGTTTCGGGCGGACCAAATGATACGTCAGTGGGAGAGATCTCACTAAAAACTGGGAATAACGCCTTAAATGGCGAAGAAACGGTCTAAATAGGCTGATTCAAGGCATTTACGGGAGAAAAAATCGGCTCAAACATGAAGAAATGAAATGACTGCGTCAGCCGAGAAGAATTTCCCCGCTTATTCGCACCTTCCTTAACAACAACATAAGTCCCATCAAAACATTCATCTTCGCCCCAAATTGCAGACGAGATAATAAAAGGGTCATACGAGGTGGGCTCGTATGACCCGCATTTTCCGCAGGCAACAACATTGCACTATCCATTCTAATATCCATAACCTTTGCATGCTCAAAAATTGAGCGGCGAATATTCAATCACATGTAAGAACTATGGCAAACGTTTTTAACGTTACTTAATGTAAGCTATGGATATATCAGTTTCATATCAACAAGATAGAGATGTAATCGGATGTTTTTAGGACGGTGCGAATGGAGTAATGAAATTATAAACGTGAGTAGGCTGATTATGATGAAGGAGCAATCAACTTGTTCGCCTCTTCCTTAGTCGATAAGCATAAAAAATCCGAAACCAAATCAAAAGGTTTCGGATTTTTACACATCAGGGGAGCGGCCTCTGGAGCCTTAACTGAGTGGCATTTGGCATATACGCCCCCTTTACTCATACTCAAATGCGGAACATACCGACCTGATTACTCAGTTCATCCGAAATATTTTTAAGTTGTTCAGAGAGATGACGTGAACTGTCTGCATCCAACGCCAGTTCGTCCGAGACATCTTTGACCGCCTGAATGTTGCGGCTTACCTCGTCGGTGACGGCTCGTTGCTCTTCGGCTGCGCTGGAGATCTGGGTCGCCATGTCGGAGATCTGGTTGATCGAGGTGGTGATCTGCTCCAGCGCATGGGTGGCGTTGTTGGCGTCATCCACGCTGTTCTGGGCCAGCTGCTGGCCTTCGTGCATGGTGCTGACCGCTCCCTGGGTATTGCGTTGCAGGGTTTCGATCATGCTGCGGATCTCGACAGTCGAGCTGTGGGTACGCTGTGACAAAACGCGCACCTCGTCGGCCACTACCGCAAAGCCACGGCCCTGTTCACCGGCACGCGCCGCTTCAATGGCAGCGTTGAGCGCCAGCAGGTTGGTCTGCTCGGCGATGCCCTGAATGGTGGAGAGGATGGTGTTGATCTCCTGAGCGTTTTTCTCCAGTTCCTGAATGATGTTGGAGGCCTGTTCCACCTGGGTGGCCAGATCGGTGATGGAGCGCTGGTTGCGGGCGATCACCTGTTTGCCATGCTCGCAACTGCTGGAGGAGCTGCGGGCCGCTTCGGCAGTTTGCTCGGCGTTGCTGGCAACATCGACCGCAGTTGCCGACATCTCATGGACCGCAGTGGCGATCTGAGTGATCTCGTTTTGCTGGCGAGCCAGCCCCTCATTGGCCTTCTCCGCCATGCTGTGGGAGGACTTGGCCTGCTGGTTGAGTTGGCCGGAGGAGTTGGAAATGTCCTGCACCATAGCATGGAGCCGCTCAATGAAGGTATTGACGTGTTTGGCAACCGCGCTCACCTCATCTTCACGCTCGATCTTGAGGCGGCGGGTCAAATCGCCGTTGCCACGGGAGAGATCGGCAATTGCCTCGCCCAGGGTTTTCAGAGGCGCTAGCGAGCTGTTGATGGCGACATAGGAGAAGCCAGCCACGATCAATATGGTGATAAGTCCCTGAATAAGTGAGGAGGTGACCATGCGGCGTACCGACTGGTAAGCGGTTTCGTCATCCACCATCATGCCGTAATACCAATTGGTGTTGGGGATCGCGTTAAAGTCAAAGACCTCTTTCTTACCGCTGATCACCAGCTCGTTGATCGTACCGTCATGAGCGATCTGATTGATGTAAGACGCGGTCAACTCGGGGGCTAGCGTTGTGGCGGGTTTCAGACTCAGGGAGGCATCGGGGTGGGCGATGATGGTGCCGTTGCTGTCGACCAGAATGGCGTAAGTCCCCTCGGTAGTGACCGTCAGAATATCCGAGATAAGGGCGCTGATAGAGACATCTCCGGCGATAACCCCCTGGGTGTTGCCACGCTGGAATGGCTCGGCGATGGTGACGATCAAACTGCCGTTAGAGACATCGGCGTAGGGCGCAGTGATGACCAGTTTACCGGCGGCAACTGCATCCTTGTACCAGGTGCGTTGACGGGGGTCATAATCGGCTGGCAGGCCGGAGGGGGTACTCTCGAGCATCTTGCCGTCAGCAGTACCGGCATAGACCCCCTCAAAGCCACCGGCATTCATGGCTTGGGCCAGATGGCTGATGGGTTCATCTTCTTTGGTGAATGCTTCCTTGGTGGTACTGACCATGCTGATGCGGGCATCGACCCAGTTGGAGATACCCTTGACGTTGGCCATGGAGCTTTCGTCAATGATGCTCCAGACCAGTCTCTGGGTTTCAGTGCGCAGTTGTGAGGTGTTGTACCAGACTTGCAGGCCGGTGATCACCAGGATGATGATCCCGATAGCCAAGACCAGCTTGTTTTTAATGGATAAGTTCATAGTGACATCCCTGTGAGCGTTAGTCTGAGTGTAGGAAAAAATTTAATTATTGTGGAATTTTAGTGGGTTATTGACTAAATCCGAAATTTTCAGCGAATCCGGGGAGCTGATCCTCTGACTCAACCAACCTAGAGAGTCAGATGGGCAAGTCCCAACAGGAGATCCCCTGTCAGGCGACAAGTGAACTGAGCGGAGCTGTACAGATCTAGTTATCACCTGACACCGGCCTCAAACCGGTGTCTTGTTTACGCTACTTTAGTGCGCACTTCCTTCGGTATCAATTTCAGACCCTTTTTGAACATGCTGTAGGGAGTCTGTCCTTCCATCATCCTGCCCTGATGTGGCCGCTGGATGTTGTAGTGCTCCAGGTAGCTATCCAGGTCTGTCTGCATCTGCTCTACCGACTCATACCAGGTTGTCCTCCCCTTGATACGGAAGTGTTCATCCAGCAGGGTACGATGTAGCCGCTCGATAAAGCCGTTGCTCTGCGGTCTGCGTACCTTGGTGGTCCGGTGCTCAATCCCCTCCAGTTGCAGGAACAGCTCGTAGGGATGATGGTCAGGGCGCCCACAGAACTCGCGCCCGTTGTTCGACAAGATGGTATAGACCCGAGCCTCATGGGCTTCGAAGAACGGCAGGACCGTTTCGTTGAGCACATGAACCGAGGTCACCGGCAGCTTGCTGGTGTAGAGCCGTCCCCAGGCGTGGCGGCTGTAGCAGTCCAGCACGGTTTGCAGATACACCTTGCCAACCCCTTTGAGTGCGCCGACGAAGAAGGTGTCGACCGCCACCAGTTCCCCGGTGTAGTGAACCTCAATTTGGCGTTCGCGAAACTCGGGGCTGAAGCGCTCGAGCAGGCGGATCTGCTCGTCATTGAGCTCAATCGTCTGTTCCCTATGGGTTTTCTCGAGGCGCAACAAGCGGTCATGCTTGGAGAGCAAGTCGTGACGTTGCCACACGCCACGCACACCGCCCGCACTGACGTTGATGCCTTGCAGAGCCAGTTCTTGCGCGGCCCGCAGCGGGCCATGGGTTGGTCTGGTGAGAGAGTAATCGAGGATGGCTTGCTCAATCTCGGGAGCGACCCGGTTGGGATGAGCGCCTTTACAGCCGGGGAGTTTGTCGAGCAAGCCCTCGGCGCCATAGGTCTGGTAGTTACGGCGAATCTCGTAGAACTGCTGGCGGCTGTAGCCGATGAGCTTGCAGGCTTTTCTGACGTTATTGAGCTCTTTGGCGAGCTCTAGCAGGCTGAGTTTATGACGTGCTACTTTCTCGTTGGTGGTCATATGGTGACTCCAGATAACACGGTAGGGGTACCGTTTTGTTATCCGGTTTGAAGCCGTATGACCACTCCCTTTTGTGGGCAACTGTCAGGTGAATACCATCTCCATACAGACTGTATTTAAAAAATTTTGAATTATCAAAGTTCAATAGGTTGCCTATACCAACCAACCAACCAACCAACCATTCATTGACTGAAATTATATATAGTAAGTTATTGTGTAACCTGTTTTTAGGTTGTTGGAATTTGTAAAGTAATCACCAATGTTTCAATGGAGTAACATTATCTAAATGTAATAATCAGTTCAACCAGAGGTCGACCCAATAATAATCATTGCAAAAATATATAATGCTGTATGATATATGGTTATAGCTTTAGCGAATTTATTTGATACATGCGGATTTTTGTTCAAGTCTGTAGTTCTCACTGAGCTAACTATGTGGTACATCTAGGGAAGGTGCTAACAAGTCACTTGGCACAACAAAAACACACCATTCTAAATTATTGATATTAAATGGCTAAACTTTTTAGTTTTGGCACATAGGGTACTTATTCGCACCTTCCCAAGACAAATAGTAGGAAGAGTAGTTCGGCATAAATAGGTAGTATGGACATCAGTGTTGTGTCCAAATAGCAGATTAATAATGAGTATTACACTTATGCATTGTGTTTGATGGCCACAGTTAATAAAAAAACCGCTCACCATAAGGGGGAGCGGTTCGGCTGGTACGATAGGCCTAATTATTTTAGGTTTTCAAATTGGCCGTTTGTCATGTCAATCTGGATATTCAGGTCTGGTACCGGATCATAGATAATCCCTTCACCGACGGTACCTAGTAGGCCATAAATTGGCGCCAGCATTTTATCGCCAAGGAGGTTGCTGAGATCCTTGCTAGGGTCCCACTCTTGGGAAAGCGTCAAAGTCTTAAGTTTGGTGACTTCGTCTGCCAATTCCTGTTTGCTAACATTATGTTTTTGGCCATATTCACGAGCCCAGTTTAAAACAAAGCGCATTTTATCATCGATTTGTTCTGAGTTCTCTTCATCACCATGGTAATGGGCTTTGAGCACCGCACCGATCAACTGGCTGAGGGTTGTCTTATACAGCTCATTCCAGGTAAGCCCTGAATCAGCTAACACATCTGCTTCAAACAGGGGTTGCCATTCCGAATCTTGACAGATAAATTTTTGGCAATTCTCACGCTTATAGACATCCAGCATGGTTTTGGCCACAGGTTTTTTTGTTAGTGAATTGTCAAGGATCTCCAGCAATGGTCCATCAATATCAACACCGAGTGCCGCGAAAATATTTTGGCTCAAACCATCGACCAAACCAACTAAATTTGCATCAGGAACTGATTCCATAACCGTTGTGTTGTCAACATCTGTGGTTATCAATTTGTTTTTAATATCGACCAATACCGAGCGATAAGGTGCGGGATAGCTCACTGAGGCACCTGTTTGAATATCATAGATCCAACTACCATCCTCATATTGACGTTTGGTAATATCATTAGCGTGGAAGTGACCAGTAAACACAATGTTCACACCTGCTTGCGCCAAGATTTTTGATATATACTCACTGGTGCTGGTATAGAGGGTTTTGCTCTTCTTACCAGTGTATGTGTTGGTAAATTCTTCTATATAGGTGGGTACATCGATACTATCATGAAATGAGGTTTTTTCACCATCGATGACATAACCAGGGATTAAAGCACTCTTGCTAGGGAAATGTTCAATAACACCAGCATGGTTCATTGCCAGCAATATCTTTCCTTGATCTTTGGCTTCCTGTGCCTGCTGTTTAATCCACTCCAGAGTGCTCAAACGCTCAGGCGTCAGCAGAGATCCGCCAGTTTTACTATAATCCGGACTATTAGCTTGCCAGTGCTGTTGCACATCTTTGATGGAGGAGGTAATGGAGTCTATTGCGAGGATTCGCACGCCCTCTGTTGGTTCGGCAACAAAGGAGAAAGAGTTAGGGTCTCGGGCAATGGCTTCATTAAAACCAAAATCTTGGTAGAAATTATCCCAGTTCTCCATAAACATAGGTTCGCCAGTGGTGTTAGTCATATGCGGCGCCATGCTGCCAGGGACAACATTCTGCTCATTTCCTTCCAGATAGACAGCTCCTTTGGCGGTCAGGGTTTGGGTCAGGGATTCTTTATAACCATAGGGGTTATTCATATCGTGGTTACCCGGCACCACATAGACTTTGATTCCTTGTTCTCTAGCACGCTGCAAGCTTGTACGTACTTTTTTATGGTTAATTCGTTCCCCATCCTTGGTCAAATCACCTGGTACTAAAATAACGTTGGTACCGTTTTTAATCATTTCTTGAATTGCATGATCAAGTAATTCTTGACTTTGCAAAAACGCCTTGCGGTCGCTACTAATAGCGGCTTGAAACATCTCGCCATTAATATCATCCCCCATACTACCATCATATAGATGTGTATCGGTAACAATCGAAATCTTTAATGTTTGAACATTTTCGCTGTCAATATATTGGTCAGTTTGACTGTGATTGTCATTACAGCCTGCTAATAAAATGGAGCTAACTACAACACTCAATGCTAGTTTTTTAAAATGCAACATAATTACTCATTGATGATTAATTTTGGTTTGGTGAGTGCGAGAATAAGACTGCAATCTTAAGTTTTTATTACACAGTGGAGTAGCGTGTTTATAACTGCCGATAAATATGAGTTACATTCAGCTCACAGTCAGCTTTGTAATTAGCGACGATGGAAAAAGTAACAATATTGGGAAGGCGGCGTATTCTGCTTGCAGATGGTCCCTCCCGTATTGCTTTCTGGCATGACCATAAAGCATCCGACACAGGCAGTTAACTCTCTGGCCCTCGAGCAGACCGACGAGTTCATAAATAAGCTGCCAGGCCGTATTACTGAGTTGGAGGATCGCTTCAACCAGCACAGCGGCAATTCTTCCGAGCCCCCTCCAGTGTCAGGACTGAAACTGCTCCGCCTGTTCGTGGTTTCTTACTATCCGCCTGTTGATTGCCCCTGCTGGGGTTGCAAGGAGTTGTCTCATGGTAAGCTTTAGCGGAGTGCATTAGGTGTTTGATACGCCCCAGCTTGCGCCGCCGCAGAGGGTTGAGCAAGGTGGGCAACACCTCGGCATCATGGACATTTTCCAACGAGACTTCCGCCGTCACGATATCGTGGGTCACCGGCTCTACTGCCAGATGCAACTTGCGCCAGACTCGCCACCATGTTTTCTGATCTTCTACTCGCCTTCAGCAAACACCTTCAACCCGGTTGAGTCGATAACCAAGACGGTAATGCGGGTTGTCGATAAGTCACCGTCACCGTGCGTGCTAACCTGCTGACATAGCTATACCCGTTGTGAGCAGTGGCACATTCATCAGCTCTAACATGGAGTCGTATAGTCCCTGAGTAGCCCGCATAGTGAGGTTGAAAATCCCCTTAACAATCAGGAAAGTGACGATGATCTGATCGGTGTAGAACTGGCTACGCCCGTAGTCCATGATTCTCTTGGACTGTTCTGTCAATTCGGATATGATTTGTCTCGGCTGACCAGCCAGACTTTCGCACGAGTCAAAATGGTTACTACTCTCAAGCCACATGATCTCAACCTCAAATCCTCACCTTGGATGGATTAAACGTGCGATGTATACCCCGGGGTAGGACTAGGAGATTGGATCATGACCATCAAAGCGTTCGTCCACACAACCCAGCTTGAGCTCAAAGATGTACTAGGCATCTCCCTCAAACGTAGTCATATCTACGAGATGATTGCTGCGGCCTATGGCTACAGTACTTACGCGTCATTGCAAGCTGATGCGATTCTGCTCAGTAATACGAAATGGCAGGTTGCGTTGGATGTAAGTGCAATTGAGGCTAGAGCTATTATTCTGGGTATTAGTATTCCTGAGCTTGTTGCTCAGAAGTTGGCCACTTCGTTAGTGCAGGCGGGTATTATAAGCCTACGCGTAAAAGAGATTTTTAGGAATCGCCTAAACGACGATTACATTACTCAGCTTTATATTAAGAGTAATCAACTTCCTCCTAATTCGACTACTGCGAGCCGCTTTAGCTCCTCAGACCATTATGCTGGGGAATTAATGAATATGTTTAAACAGAATGAATTTAACTCGCCATTAGTACACCAGGGGTTGGTCCAGCTAAGTGCATTTGCAGACCGAAATGCCTCGTCATTTACCGATTTTGAACTTCATCAAAAATTGTACAGAATAGCCAGTGGCTTTAATAGTGCTGATATTAATGCATTAGTTGACACAGATAAAGAACGATACATTTATTGGTATCATCACTTGAAAAAAGCTGCAATGTCATTTGATATGGATGCTGTGTTCGAGTTGGCATCACATGGACTTGATTCCTCTTTATACATTGGCTATATGGGCGGCAGTAAACGTAGTGAATCTATTGCAATAGAATGTGAAACTCGTGGCATGGTGGTGAATGCTTATTATTGGTGGATTGTTAGTGCAATCAATGGTTCTGTTGACGCAATATATAAGCTGGTTAGTGATTATGATAAGGAAGACTCATTCCGGTGTTGGGTATGGATATTTCTTGCTAAAGAGTTAGGGTTTGATTTAATGACGTCGACAGATACAACTACAAGTTATGATATGCACAGTGGCGATGAAAGTTATACTTTCTCATTACCAGGTAAAATTCTTCCTGCATTGACTCCCCCCGACGTGGATACAAGTATATCCAATATGGCTCAACAGTTAGCATATAAGTTGTATGCTCAATATTTAGAAGATGACATTTTTTTTGAAGAGTATACTCATAATGAGTAACAATGATTTTTATAGATGTTTTTACGGAATGCAAGGGGGGACACCCCCCCTTTAATTATAATAAATCTGGATCTTTTCTCGCTACGCGAGGAAAAACTAAAATTATGGCAGCCAGATGTGTTGTCTTATATTAGTAGACACCATGTTCAATTCGTCCTACTAAGTCTACCACTGCTTGAACTCCTACTGATGTACTCAACAGTTCAGCTGGCATTTTCCCGCCAAGTCCCTTAGCTGGTTGATGTAGCCATGCTATGGATTTGGTATTATCATTTTCATTTAGGGAGCGAGCCGCATCCAGAGCCAATATAACACCATAAACCCTAGAACCTTGTTGAATAGTCAGAGGTGTATTTGTTCTGAGTTTACGTGAAATAGTATTCTTGCTAATGCCGGTGAGGTGGCATATCGTGCCAACATCTGTCATAACCATTTTAGCGAGCTGAGGGATAGTTTCTGGTTTTACGCCAGAAACTATCCATAAATGAACCATCAATGGATGATGTGGAATATTAAGGTTCTCAATTAGTGAGTCAGTTATAGCTAATCTAGGCTTCAAGTCATGAGCTAAATCGACTCTCATGGTGCTCTCCGATTTGTTTGATGATAACTGATGGTAGGTCTACATGTTAGTGTAGTGTCTGAACCTCATCATTTACGGAAGTTAATTTTAATGACGTTATCATGTCTGATATCTTGGTCCATATGTTCAGGATTATTTGCAATGTACTGGCTAACGAAATTCCCCCAACCC
Source organism: Aeromonas sp. 97A (assembly GCF_051919185.1). Classification (NCBI taxonomy): domain Bacteria; kingdom Pseudomonadati; phylum Pseudomonadota; class Gammaproteobacteria; order Aeromonadales; family Aeromonadaceae; genus Aeromonas; species Aeromonas sp. 97A. The sequence continues at coordinate 377,887 of NZ_JBQBFF010000001.1, forward strand.
AAGAATAACTTTTTAAGCTTGTCTTTGTCACGCATAGACTCACCTTGATAAATTCTAGATAATCTATCACTGATTGTGTGATTAAGTAGGTGTTCTACTTCAAAAGGCGTTGCATTAAGTTCACGCCCACAACCATTTGAAACGCTACGTCTGAGGTCATGTAATGTGAAGTGTTCAATATCTATCATCTTTGCTTCTTGTAGTCTGCTAAGTGCGCGAGTTATTGCATCACCAGTTATCGGGAATTCAGGTCTGACACATGATTCGAAAACAAATTTACATGTCTTTGATGTGATTTTTCTTTGCTCAGAAATGATTTGTTTTGCTAGCGGACATAGAGTTACTACGTGTGGAATTTTATTTTTAGTATCCGGAATGAGCCATTCCTCATCATTTAGGTGTGACCACTCCATAGAAGCAACCTCTCCTCTGCGAACAGCAGTGAGAATAATTATTTTAATAGCATTGGCTACACTCGTAGACATGGTCATTGAAGTGGTTTTATTTTTACCATTGGTACTGTGTTCTCTCCATTTTACCGAGTTTTCATCTATTGTTTTCCACAATCTAGCCAATTCAATAGTAGATAAAGATCGTTGCCTTGGGTCGTTAGGGGTAGCATTATAAATTTTTGGTTTTAGAGCTAATGTCGGATTTGAATCAATAAGTTGTTTTCTGACTGATTCATCCATCATTTGATTCATCAACCCCATTGATTTACGTAAGCCCTCCAAGCTCCCTTTTTGGAGCTTTTGATAATGTTGATGCAATACAGCCATTGATATGTCACATACTCGGAGTTTACCTAGAGCATTCGCTAGATGCGTTTTGTAGATGCTTCGATAGTCAGAGACAGTTCTTGCACCGATTTCCATATACTTCCGATTACTACGTTTGGCATTGGCTTTATGTTGAATCCATTGCTCGAAAAATTCGTTCAATGTAGGCATTTGTTCATTTTTTTGCTTGGAACTTAACACTGCCTCTCGGGGATCAATGCCTTGTTTAACGAATACAACCATTCGAGCATGGGTTTCTCGGGCCAGTGCCAGACTCATTGCAGGATAGTTCCCAAGAGTCATCTTCGTTTGCTTTTGAGCTATGTAATATCTATAGAGCCAGCTTTTGGTTTGTGCTCCAGCTCTAGCTTCAAGACATAAGCCCTTGTTTCCTCCACTATAGACTGCCTTGACAATCCGTTGTTTTCCTTCTTCAGGTACTAAGGCTCTACATTCTCGGTCAGTTTTTATCATGGCGTCTCGCGTACTTGTCGGCGTACTTTATTGTCATTGTATATGTGAGTATCTCTTTGGACAAACACGGACGATCATTATTTAAATTGTGTTATAAATCAGTGTGATATGGTTTATTGTTAAGACTTTCTTGGATGTGTTTAGACGATGGGTGTTATAATTCGTAATGCGAAGGTCAGGAGTTCGATTCCCCTTATCGGCACCATATAAAACAAATGGTTAGCTTCTCAGTGAAGCTGGCTATTTGTGCATTTTGGATTGGGGTACCACGTGGGGTACCACATTTAGCATGTGATAGACTTGTACCACTGTCCATCCAACTCTTTTTTGGCTTCTCGATGGGAGGAGAAAAGGGATAGGTGTTTTTGAGTAAACTTGGTGACCGCCTGAGCGGCTACTAGTCATGGATGGGGCTATCTCTCCGCCATATGCTAATTCCAACCTGTTGATTAGGTTGGGTTTTTTCGTTTATTTCTTTGTTCTGGTAGGCCATTAGGTGTTAGCTGACATACTACCCGGATGGATTACATTGGACATCGATCCAGTCAGGTGTCCACGTATTAATGATGTTTCCCTCTCTTTGTAGTGGTCAACTAAATCCGGACACTTGGTTAGGCCGTTCTTCGGCTTTTGCTGGCGGTATCCCGTCATTGTGTTGATGTGGACGCCGCCAGTTGTAGTAATCCATCAGGTAATAACTGATATCCCGCTTTGCTTCCCGCAAGCTCATATATCCCATAGCAGGGAGCCACTCTGACTTCAGGCTTCTGAACAACCGTTCCATCGGGGCGTTATCCCAGCAGTTGCCACGCCGACTCATGCTCTGGGTCATGCGATAGCGCCACACTCGTTGCCGAAATGCCCTACTGCCATATTGGCTGCCCTGGTCAGAGTGAAATAGCACACCAGATGGGCAACCCCGCTGCTGATAGGCCATCTCCAGGGCTTTGATTGCCAATTCTGCATCAGGTTTATCAGACATCGCCCAGCCCACGACCCGCCGAGTGTGCAGGTCAAGCACCGCTGCCAGGTAATGCCAGCGACCACCGGCCCAGACGTAGGTGATATCGCCACACCACACCTGATTGGGTTGCTGGACATCAAATTCGCGGGCCAGCAGATTGGGTATGTCCGGTCGTTCAGACTGTGCCACCTGATAGCGATGAGCGCCCGGTTGCTTGGATACCAGACCGGCTTCCTTCATCAGGTTACGTACTTTGAATCGACCAATCTGATACCCCAACTCCCGCATCATCGACATCAAGGCGCGGCTGCCCGTTGAGTTCCGGCTCGCTTTGAACAAACGGCGCAACTCAGAGCGCTGTTGCATACGTTCACGGTTAATCGTCCGCCTGCGAGCCAGATAATCGTAAAAACAGGAGGTGGGAACATCGAAGGCGCAGCAGACCAAAGTGATGGGGGCTTGCTCCCTTAATCGGTCTATCAGCGCGTACGTGTGAACTCGTCCGTCATCAAGAGAGCAGTAGCCTTTTTTAGAATGTCCTTCTCACGTTCGAGCCGGTTGATGCGGGCTTCCAGTTCCTGAATTTTTTGCTGCTCCAGAGTCAGTGCTTTGCTGATTGGGGTAGTGCCACTGCGTTCGGATTGCAGTTGCCGAACCCAGCGGCGAAGTATGGTTTCACCGATATCCAGTGAACGACTGGCTTCGGGGACAGAATATCCCTGGTCGAGCACCAGGGATGCGGCTTCGAGTTTGAATTCGGCAGTAAATGAGCGACGTAATCTTGTCATTGAACACCTCAGGTCATGGTGGCGACTGTACCACCTAAAATGGTGTCCGGGATGATTAGACCACTACAGGCTTGGCTGGCTCCTTCTGCATGGATAGCTCTCCAGCTTGCGATGAGGATTCCAGCTTGTCGATGCGCACCGCAGCTACCTTGAACTCGGGGATTTTGGCGTGGGGGTCGGTGGCATTGATGGTGAGCCGGTTGGCCGGGGCTTCGGCAAAGTGGAACGGGATAAAGACCACGCCAGGTTGCATCCGTTTGGTCACGAAGGCGGGCAGTTCTATATGGCCGCGGCGACTGGTGACTTTTACCTGCTCGCTGTTGCTGATCCCCAACCGCTGCGCATCCACCACGCTCATCATCACCCGCGGGCCAGCCAGCTTGTCGAGCCCCTTGGTCTTGCGGGTCATGGTGCCGGTGTGGAACTGCTCCAGCAGGCGGCCGGTAGTGAGCACGATGGGATAGGTCTCGTCGGGCAGTTCGGCGGCATAGCGGAACGGGGTCGCGACCATCTCCCCCTTGCCACGGGTGAACTGCTTGGCGTGGAGCAGGCGAGTGCCTTCGGGCGCCGCATCGTTGCAGGGCCACTGCAGCCCTTGTGCTCCAACCTTGTCCCACTGGATGCCGGCGTATTGCGGGGTGACTTGGCAGATCTCGGCGGTGATCTCCTGCGGGTTTTGATAGTGCCAGTCGCCCCCCATGGCGTTGGCGATCTGCTGGATGATCCACCAGTCCTCCCGCGCGTCGCCCGGTGCCTTGAGGGCGGGGGTGATGCGCTGCACCCGCCGCTCGGTGTTGGTGAAGTGGCCGCTCTTCTCGGCAAAGGAGCAGGAGGGGAGCACCACATCGGCCAGCTGGGCGGTTTCCGAGAGGAAGATATCCTGCACCACCAGAAACTCCAGCTGCTTGAGCCCCTCGATGACGTGATGCTGATCCGGATCGCTCAGCACCGGGTTTTCCCCCATTACATAGAGCCCCTTGATGCTGCCCGCGCAGGCGGCATCGATGGTCTCGGTGAGGGTAAGCCCGGGCGTGCGCGGCAAGTCTGGCTGCTGCCAGGCTGCCACGAAGCGGGCATGCACCTCGGGGTTGGCCACCTTCTGATAGCCGGGCAGGCAGTTGGGCAGCGCCCCCATGTCACAGGCGCCCTGCACGTTGGATTGGCCCCGCAGCGGGTTGATGCCACCCCCCTCAATGCCGATGTTGCCGCACAGCAGTTGCAGGTTGGCGATGGCGCGCACGTTGTCGTGGCCGGTGGTGTGCTGGGTGATCCCCATCGAGTAGTAGATGGCGGTGCGTTCGGCGGTGCCGATGAGGCGCGCGAGCTCGATCACCTGCTCGGCCGGTACGCCGGTGACAAGGGCCACCTTGTCCGGTGCATAAGCGGGGGAGAGCACCTCCGCTTGCAGCGCTTCGAACCCTTCTACTCGTGCGGCGATATAGGCCTTGTCGTGCCAGTTGTTCTGGATGATCTGCTGCATCAGGCCGTTGAGCAGCATCACGTCGGTGCCGGGTCGGTGAGCCAGATAGAGGCTGGCATGGTCCGCCATCTCGATCCGCTTGGGATCGGCCACTACCAGCCGCGCCTTGCTCATGGTGACGGCTCGCTTGATATGGGAGCCGATGATGGGGTGGGCCGCCGAGGTGTCGGAGCCGATGATGAAGATGAGATCCGAGTGATCAATGCTCGGGATGTCGTTGGTCATGGCGCCGCTGCCGAGCGACGCCTCCAGCCCGGTGACGGTGGAGGCGTGGCAGAGCCGCGCGCAGTGATCCACGTTGTTGGTGCCCAGCTCCCGGCGCATGAACTTCTGAAACAGGTAGTTCTCTTCGTTGGTGGTTTTGGCCGACGAGAAACCCGCCAGTGCATCGCTGCCATAGCGCTGGCGCAGGGCGGTGAAACGCTCGGCGACCAGGGCGATGGCCTCCTGCCAGCTGGCGGGCACCAGCTCGCCATCCTTGCGGACAAGCGGCGTGGTGAGGCGCTCCTCGCTCTGAATAAAGTCAAAGCCGAAGCGCCCCTTGACGCAGAGCAGCCCCAGATTGACCGGCGAGTTGCGATTCCCCTCCACATAGCGGATGCGGTTGCGCGCCTCATCGACGTAGAGGGTGACACCGCAGCCGACCCCGCAGTAGGTGCAGATGGTATTGACCGGCGTGAGCAGTTCGGTGCGCCCCTGTGACTTGTCGCGGGCATCCACCAGGGCGCCGGTGGGGCAGACCTGTACGCAGGCGCCGCACTGCACGCAGTGGGAGTCGCCCATCGAGAGTCCCGTGTCGAACTGCGGTCGGTTCGAGAGGGTACCATCGTTGTTTTTGGCAAAGCGCAGCACCCCCTGCACCGCTTGCTCACCACAGGTCTGCACGCACTGGCCGCAGCCGATGCAGCGGTTGGCATCAAAGACGATAAATTCGCTGCTGCTATCTACTGCAAACTTCTGGCATTGACTGGTATCGAGAGCGCTCTGCTCGACTTTGTATTCGGTGGCGTAGTCGCGTAGCGCGCAATCAGTGTTGGCCTGACAGCCGCACTCGAGGCAGCGGCTGGCTTCGCTGCGGGCATCGGCATCACTCAAACCGCGTTCCACCTCGGCAAAGCTGCCCTCGCGATCCTGCTCTGCCAGATGGGGCATGATGGTGCGGGCGACTTTTTTCAGGTGAGCAAACTGGGCGGGATCGACCTGCTTGAGTGTGGGAGCCTTGCAGGCGTTGAAGGGCCGCACCGGGTCGATCATGTCACCGTGGAGGAACTGATCGATGGCCAGCGCCGCCTTGCGGCCATCGGCGACCGCCTCGATGGCGGTGGCGGGCCCGCGGCGCAGATCGCCGATGGCGAACAGGTTGCCGTGGCCGCTGTGCATGGTCTCGGGGTGGGACTCCAGCGTCTGCCAGCGGGTGAAGGGGAGGGGGAGGGGCTCCCCTTCCATAAAGCTGAGGTCCGGCTGCTGCGACACTGCCGCAATCACGGTATCAAACTCTTCAAGGAAGAACTCACCGGTGGGCTCCGGGCGGCGGCGACCGGAGGCGTCCGGCTCGCCGAGGGCCATCTTCTCGAGACGCACCTGACAGACGCGACCACCCTCATCGGCCAGATTCTCCACCGGATTGGTGAGCATCATGAAGCGCACCCCTTCGTGCTCCGCCTCGTCGATCTCGTACGCTTCGGCGGGCATCTCGGCGCGGGTGCGGCGATAGATAAGGGTGGTGTCACCCCCCAGCCTGACCGCCGTGCGGGCGCAATCGATAGCGGTATTACCACCCCCGATCACCGCCACCCTCTTGCCGGTGGTGAGCCGCTTGGCCAGCATCCGATCCTTGAGGTAATCGACCCCGAGATAACAGCCGGCCAGGGTGCTGCCCGGGTAATCCATCGGCACCGCCTTGGAAGCGCCAACCGCCAGACAGACGGCATCATAGTCGCGGCACAGCGCCGAGAGGGTGATCTGGTGGCCCAGTCGCTGCTGGGGGTGGATCCGCATGCCGCTTTGGCACATCAGGTCGATCTCCTGATCGAGGATCGCCTTGGGTAGCCGGTATTCAGGGATGCCGTAGCGCAGCCAGCCACCCGCTTCGGGCATCGCCTCGAACAGATCGACCTCAAACCCCTCGTAACCCAGATAATAACCGCAGGTGAGACCGCCCGGGCCGCTGCCGATAATGGCCACCCGCTTGCCCTTGGCAGGCTTCTTTGCCGGTTGATAGGGGGCAACCACGGCCAGATCGAGATCGGCGGCATGGCGCTTGAGCTGACGAATTGCCAGCGGCTCATCCACCAGCGCACGGCGGCACTCCGCTTCACAAAAAGCGGGGCAGACCCGGCCAATGGAGAGGGGCATCGGCAGGGTCTGCTTGATGACGGCCATCGCCGCCTCGTGCTCCCCCATGGCGATGTGGTGCAGATAGGATTGAATGTCCACCCCGGCCGGACAGGCGCGCTGGCAGGGTGCTTCGCAATCGGCGTAGTGATCTGCGAGGATGCGGCCGAGCGCCTGCTGGCGGTGCGCGCGCAGGGCATCGCTTTGCGTCGTGACCATCATCACTGCCTCGGGGCGCGTCTCGCAGGCGCGCCGGATGCCGAGCCCGGCAATCTCGACCACGCAGAGATCGCACGGCGTTTTGGGAGCGCTGGTGTTGTCACTGCACAGGGAGGGGATATCGATCTGGTGCTGTTTTGCTATCTGGAGCAGGGTTCTGGTCGGGTCAACCGTCAACTGAGCCCCATCGAGGGTGATGGTGATCATGGCGTCATAAACTCGCTTTCAAGGCGCAGAAAATGCTGCATCTGGCGGAGCCAGCAGGGGAAGCGACAGGGAGGTCGCTTGCTATACGCTCACCATAACAAAGATTATTTACAACTTTATTTGATTTTAGACAGCTTATTGTTCAAAAGGGAAAACGATTTCAGGTTGTCTTGTCTACCTCATCGGCACGGCGCATCGTTGAGAACCATTCCTGTTACAGCAGGAGATTCATTGTCTTATTGTCAGTTTATGCATCTAGCAGAAGAGAGGCCGCTCTCGCTCACGGTAGGCGTGATCCGCCAGTAGCATCATTTGTGATGCAACTTATTTTGCATAAATGGTGGCTCTGATGAAGGCATGCGGCGCATGCAGAGCAAAGGGGGGCACTCGGTTGGATAAAAGGTTGGTGGATAGGGGGCGGGCATGCGTGAGTGGCGAGCCCGACACAAAGAAAATGGCCACCTTTTCCAAGGCGGCCATTCACGTTGCCGATCGGCGCGTTGTTGGCCCGAAGGGTTGGTCGCAGGAGATCAGCCGGATATCAGGGTCGGCAGTCGGGCTTGCCAGATCTGGTGCCAGTGCTGCAGTTCGCTGCGGGGCATAGGGCGGGCGGTGAAGAAGCCCTGACAGATATCGCACCCCAGCTTGGCCAGCAGTTGCCAGGTCTGCACATCTTCCACCCCTTCGGCGACTGATTTCAGCCCCAGCTTGCGTGCCAGCTCGATGCTCGATTCGATGATGGCCAGACGGGAGGGGTCGGCATAGCAGCGATCGACAAAAGATCGATCAAGTTTGAGCTCGGTAAACGGCAGCAGCGCCAGCTGCTGCATCGAGGAGTAGCCGGTACCGAAGTCATCGATGGAGAGGCCAAAGCCGTGCATCCGCAGCCGGGTCAGCACCTCCAGTGCCTTGCCGATATCCTCGACAAACGAGCTTTCGGTCACCTCCAGGGTGATCAGCTCGGGATTGACGCCCCAGCGCTGGCACTGGTTGATCAGGAAGTGGCAGAGGTCTCCCTCAATCAGCGAGGTGGTGGAGAGGTTCATCGACAGATTGAGGGAGAGACCGGTCTGGCCCCACAGATGGCAATCCTGCAGCGACTTGTTGATGATGACATCGGTCAGCTGGTCGATAAGGCCGTTGTTTTCCGCCAGCGGGATAAACATGCCGGGGGAGATCAGCCCATATTCCGGATGCTGCCAGCGGGCCAGCGCCTCCATCCCCACCCACTGGCCGGATGCAAAGCCGACCTTGGGTTGATACCAGGGCAACAGCTGGTCGTTGTCGAGGGCGCGTTTGAGCTCGTCCACCGACAGGACGAGGCCATCGTCCTTGCCCGAGGGGGCCGACTTGGGTGCCCAGGAGTCAATCAGCTGGCGCAGCCGCTGCGGGCTGGAGGGTTTTTCGATGCGACCCAGCACATGGAGGCCATAGGCCGCGCTCATGCGCAGCACGGCCTCCACCACGTCATCTTCCAGCGCGCTGGAGAGGATGATGCCGCCCCGAAAGCCACCCAGCGAGAGGCGGCGTAGCAGCGCCATGCCATCCATGCCGGGCATCCGCAGATCGCAGAACAGGATGTCGACAGTGTGGCTCTGGCACAGCGCCAGGGCTTCGATGCCGTCTGCGGCCTCCAGCAGTTGCTGATAACCGAGCGCCCGGATCTGGTGCATCAGGGTCTTGCGTTGAAACCCGTGATCCTCGACCACCATGATGACCAACTCGTCTGCCGTTCTACTCATCGAGCCACAATCCCATTTCACGTTCAATATTGTTCATCTGTTCTTCCACTCTCTGTGTCAGCAGCGCGAGCTCGCTCAACTGTTTGAGGCGGGCCGCCGATTCCAGTTGCGCCGCCTGCTCGGCCAGGGAGAGCTCCCCGACCATTCTGGCTGCCCCTTTGATGCGGTGGGCGATCTCCACCAGCTCCTGGCTATCATCGGAGGAGAGCGCGCTCATCATAGCGTGGCAATCTTTCCGGTTGGAGGCCAGATACTCCCTTGCCATGCTTTTGGCAATCCCTTCATCGCCAAACAGATCTTGCCAGCGACCGATCATGTCGAGATTGATGGCCTGTCGTGCGGGCACTCTCTCTGTGATCGTAGTCGCGGGCAACCACCGCAGCAGCATCTGGCGCAGTGACTCCAGCGAATAGGGTTTGCACAGCATGCCGTTCATGCCGGCTGCCGTCATATTGGCTGCCGCCTCCTCCGAGGTATCGGCGGTGACGCCGATGATGGGGGCCTGCTCCCCTTGTTCCCGCAGGCGGCGGGTCAGGGTGTAGCCATCCATGTGTGGCATGTGGCAGTCGGTGATCAGCAGGGCGAAATTCCGGGTTTGCCAGGCGCGCAACGCCTTCTTGCCATCTTCCACTACCTCGCACTCCACTCCCAGAATCGCCAGTTGACGGGTCAGCAGGGCGCGATTGACCAGATGATCATCGGCGACCAGCACCCGCCCGCCCAGTTTTTCGATGCTGGCGGCATGGGGGGTCACGGCTCGCCCGGTGATCAGTTCGCGGCAGCTTTCGAGCAACAGATCCGGATAGAGGGGGGATTGGCCGAGGCGCCACCAGTTCTCCGAGCCCATGCGCCCCCGCAACGCTTCGCGGGGGGAGAGGATGACCCCCTTGAGAGTGCCGGACTGCAGCAAGGTGTGCCAATCGCTCCCCATGCTGGACTCCAGCGCGGCCTCTTCTGCCAACAGCAGGCCGTCGAGATCGGCGGTGAGCTGGTGGATATCGAGGGGGCTCAACCGGGCGCCGAGCCGCACCATGGTGGCCTGCAAGGCGGCATCGCTACCCAGCCACCACCATTCGCTGCCCGCCAGTGCGGGTGGCTCCCACAGGCCATTGAGCAGCGGGATGCTGAAGCGGAAACAGGCCCCTTCACCGAGCTGGCTCTTGACCGTCAGGGTGCCGCCCATCTTCTTCACCAGCTGATCACAGATGGCCAGCCCCAGACCTGTGCCACCAAAGCGGCGATTGATATCGGATTCCACCTGCTCGAACGGGGTAAAGAGCAGCGTTTGCTTCTCTTCGGCGATGCCGATGCCGGTATCCGTCACCGCGATAACCAGCTGCTGGTCGTGACAGCTGGCCTGGATCGAAATGGCGCCCTGCTCGGTGAACTTCACCGCATTGTTGAGCAGATTGGAGACCACCTGGCCCACTCTGACCGGATCGATATCGGCCAGGTCGGGGAGTTGATCCTCCCACTGGAGCGTGACCTTCAGCCCCTTGCTGTAGGCCAGTGCGGCATGGCCGCGGATCACATCGCACACCACAGGTTGCAGACGGCAGGATTGGGGATTTAGGTGCAGCTGACCCGCCTCGATTTTGGAAAAGTCGAGGATATCGTTGACCAGATAGAGCAGGTGGTTGGCCGAGCTCTCCACATTGCGCAGCAGATAGCGCTGGTCATCATTGAGCTCGCTCATGCGCAGCAGCTCCAGCATGCCGTGCATGCCCGAGATGGGGGTTCTCAGCTCATGGCTCATGGTGGCCAGAAAACGGCTGCGAGCCTGCATCGCCTGCTCGGCCGCGGCACGCGCCTCGCGCAGCTCATGCTCCTGTTGCTTGATGGCGGTGATGTCCTGCACCACGCCGTTGAGCAGGCGATCATGGCCCTGTTGCGCCACAAAGTTGCCGCGGATCTGGATATAGCGCTTCCCCTGAACAGAGGGCACCAGCACCTCCATATCGAGCGGCTCAAGGGTTTGCGCATGTTTGGCCACCTTATCGATAAAGGTTGCCAGAGCCTCATCGTTCAAGCCGAGGATCATGCCGCCAGACTCGGCTGCCATCAACTCTTGGTGGGTCATCCCGAGAATGTCGCTGGCCCCTTGGGACAGATAGAGGAATTTCCCCTTGCCGGCCCCTTGCCAGAGATATTGATAAACCAGACCCGGCATGCTGTCGGTGATGTCCCGCAGCCTGCCCTCCACTTCTCGCACCTTGTTTTCGGCGGCCTTGAGGGCACTGACATCGGTCAATACCGTCAGCACCCCCTGAATCGCGCCGTCTGCTGCGCGATAGGGCAACTTGACGTAGACCACGTGAAGGGGAACATCCCCCTCGCGCTGGGTATAACCCGATCCTTGGAAGATCTCGCCGGTTTCCCAGACCGCACGCTCCTCGCGCAACATCTGTTGCCGCTCGTCCTCGGTCATATAGCCCCAGCGATCACCTTCTTCCCCATCACCGACAAACAGCTCGCGGTATGCCCGGTTGCTGAGGGTCAGGCGATGATCGCGATCCCGCAGCGCCACCATATTGGGCAGGGAGTCGAGCAGGGTCTGGATGAACACCAACTGTTCATTGAGCGTCTTCTCGGCCCGTTGTCGCTGCACGATCTCCCGTTTCAGGGTACGGTTCCAGGCCCAGAACAGGGTAAACAGCAGGGTGGCAGTTGCGCCGCTCATTACGAACCAGAACAGCACTGTTTCGTTATTGATGCCGGTCTGCACGCTCATGGAGAGCCAGCGTCTCTCCACTTTATTGAGCTCCTCCGGCGGTATCGAATAGAGCACCTTGGTAAGGATCCGCTGCAGCATGGGATCTTTGCGCGTGGCCATGGCGACCGGCAGGCGCAAGTCTTTGCCGGCATAGACCACCTGATAGCGTTCGCTCACCCGCTTGTTGATGGATGGCAGGGTGACCATCACGTAGTCGGCATCGCCCGTGTCCAGCAGCTCCAGCAAGCGGTTGTCATTGTTGACCTCTACCGGATGGGCGCCGATGTGGGTCAGTAGATCTTTATCCAGCGAGCCATGCACCATGCCGACCCGTTTCCCTCGCAGCAGTGAGAGATCGGTGATATCGGCACTGCGTTTGGGGGCAATAACGACCCGATCGACAAACAGATAGCCGGGGGTGAACAGCGCAAACTGGCCGCGGTCGTGGTTGGGGGAGATGGCCGGAATAAAATCGATCTGCCGCAGCTTCAGCATATTCTGGGTTTCACCCCAGCTATTGGTGCGAACCAGAGAGAACTTCAGCCCGGAGACTTGCTGCATCAGCGCCATCAGGTCTGCCACATAACCGACCAGCCTGCCCCGGTAATTGAATTCGCTCATGGAGGTCCAGTCCGGAGAGACGCCGTAAGTCAGCTCAGGATGCTGGTTGAGCCACTCCTGCTCCTCAGGGGTAAACTGCACAGACTTCACCGCTCCTGAGTCCGCATGTTGGCTAGTCGTGGTAGCTGCCAGCATATGACGACGATCTTCAACCGGTATCTCGTTGAATGCCTTGCTCACCAGGCTGACCAGTGCCGGGTCGCTCTTGTGCATATTGATGGAGAGAGACGTGCCGCTTACCCATTCCGGGGTGGCAATGGTGAAGCCAGCCTTGGAGTGCTGATCTTTCACCATCACCAGTGACGGCATGTCAGCAAGATAGGCGTCAGCCATGCGCTTTTTGAGCATAAACGCTGCTTCGCTGCGACTCTCTACCTCGGTCACACGGGGAAATCCCAGTTTTTTCAATTCACTGCAAGCATTGACTCCCGTGACACAGATCCAGTGCAAGCCATGAGCATCCTGTCGTGACAACTTCGTTTTGCCATTGTTGAGCAGCACGCCGCGCGGTATGGAGAGCAAAAACGGGAGGGAGAGAATATTGGATCGCCACTGTTCGCTTGGCTGGTCGTTCACCAGCATGTCGATTTCGCCGTAGTCAAGCCCGGTTAGCGCATCCACGTAGGAGGGGTAAACCTTGTAGCGCAGGGTCAACCCGAGCGTTCTGGCAATCTGCTGCGCAATGTCGGGGACTGGGCCGGTAAAGCGTTGATCTGCATCCTTATAGCTGTATGGAGGGTCACCCATCATCGGCATGCCGATGACCAGCTCCTGGTGTGATGACAGCCAGGCGCGCTCAGACAGATCAAACTCGTCTTCATTCAGACTGGTAATGGCGTGCGCCGCCACGCCCCAGAGCAGTAGCAGGAGAAACAGGAATAGACGATCACATTGGCGGAGCATCAGAAGGAATCCAACAGAATTGGGCGCATATTGTAAGTGCATTAAAATGCAGCGGCCAACATCAATTTACTCAATATTGGGTCATGACATGCCGATGTGCGGTTGTGAGTCCGGCTAGTACCGGGATGGCAACCTGATGATAAAGCCTGCGCGGTGATGCGCCTGATTTTTTTGCCAAAGGCCAGTTCAAGGGGGATATTGGAAAAAATCCAACCAGTTTGATATCGGTAAACAACATGGACATGGACAAATAAAAAGGGCCACCTCTTGCGAGGTGGCCCTTTCCAAACGTTTGGTGGGCTGGGGGATGTTGAACCTAATGACTAACTAATTGATCTTAAATTAAAATCGCCAATTCAGAAAATTAATGTATGCCTAACCGTATGCCTAACATCAGAACTTCTGCAATAACATAGTGTTATCTGGGCTGGAATGGTCATATGTGGTTAATTGGCCGTGGAGGAAATTTTAACTCTCACCTTTCTCAAAAGGTAACTGACTCTTGCGAAAGTTGGCGCTCTCTGTTGTATCAGTTCCTCGTTTGGAAAAAAATTTCCCGTCCAAAATTTACCTGTCCAGCGAGCTTTGAATAGACTGTTTCAACCTTCTGTGGCTTTTACCTCGCCACCGGCAGGTCCTCCCAGCGGGTGGTGTAACAGGGGCTCAGGTGCTCTTGTCGCATCATCCACTCAGGCGACCCAGTGCCCTGGCTGGCAAAGCCTACGCGCCCCAATCCCTTGGCTTTGATCTGGTCCATCACTGCCATCAGCGCATCTGATTGAGCGGAGGACGGGGCAAAGAGATCTGCCTGTTGTTGCCCCTTGGGGGTGAACTCACTCAGCATGACGCCCCCCTTCTGATAACGGTAACCGTCGCGCCAAATCTGCGGTAGCAGCACGTTCACTTGCTGCAGCAGCAACCGGGTATCATCGCTAGGGCAGACCAGCCGGACGCCAGCCTGCTCACTGTAGTAAGGGGCTCGTTCATCAAAGGGGCTGGTTCGCACGAACAGGTGCACCCGCTGGCAACACATTCCCTCGGCCCGCAGCTTCTCGGCTGCGCGAGCCATAAAGCCCGACAACGCTTGGGCCATTTCTCCACGGTCGGTCACGCGCTCACCAAAGGAACGGCTCGAGAGGATCTGCTGCTTCGCCGCCGGTTCAACGGTCAGCTCTGCGCAAGGCAGGCCACGCAGCTCCTGTACGATCCGCTCGACCACCACGCCGTATTGAGCGCGTAACCCTTTGGCGTCGCTAGCCACCAGGTCAGCAACGGTGTTGATGCCTTGTGCCACCAACTTGGCCCCCAAGCGCCGTCCTATGCCCCACACCTCGTCCACCGGGGTGATAGCCATCAGCCGGGCACGGCGCAGCTCGTCACGCAAGTCCACGACGCCGCCCGTGGCAGGCCACTTCTTGGCTGCATAGTTGGCCAGCTTGGCGAGGGTCTTGGTGGGGCCGATCCCAACCCCTACCGTGAGGCCGGTCCACTGCCACACTCGCTGCCCGATCTGTTGCCCATAGGCCGTCAGGTCCCCGGCAAACGACTCCGACAGTGACAGGAATGCTTCATCGATGGAGTAGACCTCCAGCTCGGGGGCCATTGTCTCCAACGTGCTCATCACCCTGCCAGACATATCTCCATAGAGCGCGTAGTTGGAGCTGAACGCCACACCGCCATGCGCCTCGAACTGCTCGCGGATCTTGAAGTAGGGCCCGGCCATCTTGATGCCCATCGCCTTGGCTTCGGGGCTACGCGACACCACGCATCCATCGTTGTTGGAGAGCACCACGATCGGGCGGCCACGTAGCTCAGGGCGAAACAGCCGCTCACAGCTGGCGTAGAAGTTGTTTACATCAACGAGCGCTATGGCCATCACGCTGCCTCAGATTGCCGATCACATGGGTGACCACTCCGAACAGCTCCAGGGAGAGGCTCATGCAAGGGTCGATAGGCGCGAACGCCGGATTGGCTGGCAGCAGCCGCAACCTCGGCTTGAGCTGCAAGGTCTTTACCGTGAAGCCGCCGTCAAGCAGTGCAATTACCACATCACCATGGCGCGGGGTCAGGCTCTTATCGACTACCAGCAAGTCACCGGGAAAGATGCCGACCCCGGTCATGCTCTCCCCCTCGGCACGCAGATAGAAGGTTGCAGCAGGGTGCGACACGCAGTGGGTGTTGAGGTCCAACTTCCCTTCCAGATAGTCGCTGGCAGGGCTGGGAAAGCCACAAGAGGCGCGGTGCAAGAACAACGGGATGGTCACCTCGGCGGGTGATGGGTCTGGGGTTAACAGCTTCATGGCAACAGCACCTGTATTTATATACAGTCATTATAGCGCACCACCTTTGAACCAGCGCAAGTCCCGCATGCCAGTGATGGCGTACCATAGTGCCAATAGATAACAAAAGAATCAGTAATGCAGATGCCACGTTGTTAGTTAGTTCCATTCAAGCTACATCGATTTGAGAAGCAACGTCGACATTCGTTTGTTAGTGGTTCATGGCACTAAGCATCGCACTGACCTACAAATTAACTTTTCTGTCAGTAGTGTTAGAAATAATGTTCTAAATCAATGACCTCTAATCGAATTTTTGATTAAATTATTGCATTTGTGACCGACATTTCAGATCACAAAAGGCCTTTTAGGCACATTCATCACAGACCAAATCGTGAGAAAAAGGCTAGGTAAACAGAACGTGTTCACATTGAGTCTGTTATCATGGGCTTTGATAAATAAAATAGGCTGTAACCATGTTGCAATTGGACTTAGCTTTTACCGATGCACGATCCCACAGACTGTATATCAGACCAGCACATAGTTCAGAGTGACAGTCGGTCATAGGCAATCAGATGCCCAACATGAAGTAGTTAGTTCGGTGCTGGCTACTAGATTCACTCCCGCCGAGTAGCTTTATCATGCTTGAAAATCAATCACCCCCCAGAATCAGTGCGATGTTGCGTTTTGCAATCAAATCCGGTGCCAAGGCTGCAGTGGAACTACAGATACGTAACCGCTCCATGCTTGATGCTAGAGATGATCGGGGGAGGACACCGTTGATGCTCGCTGCGGAAAAAGGAAGCCAAGAGTTGTGCGAGCTGTTGCTTGATGCGGGGGCCAATCCAGCACTGGTTAGCAATGAAGGTAAAACAGCATCTAGCATAGCTGCGGAGATGGGTTATGACGTGCTCGGATGCATGCTGCATCGCGCTCAAGATGAACCAGCTGGTTCTTCGTTATTTGAAGTTGTAGTGACGCCTGAAGACATTCATCTGCATGAAATAGTTGGTGATGATAAAGCTGTAGTTCTAGGGGATGATAAAGCTGTAGTTCTAGGGGATGAAAGAGCTGCAGAGTCCACATCTTTGGGTTATTTCATGGCCGTCCAAGCCGTATCTCAGACTCACCAAGATGTATTTTCTGCCGGAAGTTCTGGTGTTTCTTCAGCGGATACAGGTCCATCTGATTATGGAGATTCAGGGGATGAAGATATAGAAGGTGATTCCTGTCAGTGGATTGCCTTATCAGATAATCCTGGTAAGGGGGTTACGCCGATCGTTCCGGATGTATTACTGAGCCAGCCAGATGTGATTGGTATAGAACAACAGAGAGTTAATTCCAGTTGGAATGAAGCATCTGATGGTCTAATTGATTTCCCCCCTTCGGAAGATTCTGCATGGGTTGATGCAGATACAAGTGCGCAGTTTGATGATATTGCACAAGCCGGGCCACATGATTTTGTTCTTTTGCACCTTCCTTTTTCAGATGTTCCTGTTACTGAGCTGGAGGAGGAAAATGACTCAGCTCATTTACATGAAGATGATGATTCTGGCTGGAAGGCAGAGGAGGAAGTGGTAACGCCAAAATCAGATGTGTCCCTTCTGATTTCCGTGACGCAAACCCATCGTCGTATATCCAGACACCGTGCTTTGAATACTGACGAATCTTGGGAGGATGTGGAGCTTGAGCTGCCAGAGGTGAAACCTGCAGTCATCCGGGGCTCCGAGGAGCAGGAGTTTCTGAGAGCACTCTTTGTCGAGGGTTTTCAACGTGGGTGGGTCACTTTTGACAAGGTCGCTGAGGCTTGCCAGCTTGATGCGGGCCCTGCTGCTGATGCATTACTTCCCGCTACTCTTCAGATACTTGAAGATTATGGTATCAAGGTTGAAGAAGCCAATCAGGAGAGTTTCACAGCGGAAGGTGTGGTGAATGAGGAGCTTGCGGTTCTGCTGGATGAGGCATTCGAGAGGTTGGAGGCGTACCTAAGTGAATCATTGTCAGAGGTGCATACATTCAATTCAAGCACTCTGAGAACGTATTCGCAGGATGCACGTGCAGTCGGCTTGATTTCCAAAGATGGGGAAATATTGCTTGGGACCCGTATGGACTCCGCCATCAAGGCTCTTGCACGGTATCTGGCTGCCTTGCCCGATAGCGCTTGGGTGGACTGTTTTGAGGATGTGCAGCCGCAACAAGAGGTTAGTGTTGATGAGCTAGATGAGGATGAAGCCGTAGATCTGGAGCAGATCGAGATAACTGATGAAGAAGGTCGTTTTTCCGGAAGCTTTGAAGATTATGTGAATATTTTACGTGCTGGAGACATTTCTGGTAAGACCGATGAAATGATCCCTCGCCCTTCCGCATCGTTACTGGCCGGTTTGATCAAGAAATTGCATCTGTTTGATCCGGAGCTCCAGCCTGAGCTGGCGTTAGAGCATATTCGGATTTTCGAGAAAGCCCGCCATGACCTAGTTAATGCCAATCTGCGACTGGTCATGAGCATTGCCAGCAAATATAGCAATAGCGGCATATACCTAGAAGACCTGATCCAAGAGGGCAATATCGGCCTGATGAAAGCTGCCGAGAAATTTGAAGTTCAACTTGGCTTTAAATTTTCTACTTATGCTACTTGGTGGATTCGTCAGGCCATTACCCGCTGCATTGCTGATCAGCTTCGTTTGGTGCGGGTGCCGGTTCATTTAGTGGAAAAAATCAACAAAGTGCAACGCGGTATTCGTGAGCTGGAGGGAAAATCCCTTGGTGGTGTAAGCGATAGCGAGTTAGCTGTGTCGCTCGATATGAGCGTCAATGAAGTTTGCAAGGTAAAACAAGTTGCCGATCGTGAAGTAATTTTCCTTAGTGGCTTTGATGAAATTGACAGTCCGGAATTACTCGCTGGGAACGAGTCTGATGGTTTCCATTGTGTAGAAAATGACGAACTAGCGAATGCAATCAGAGCTGCTCTATCCGAGTTGTCAGAGCGTGAACATCAGATTATCAAATATCGCTTTGGCATAGGGTTAGGGGATGACTTCACCCTGGAACAGGTCGGCATAATGTTCGATGTCACACGGGAACGGATTCGCCAGATCGAAGCCAAGGCCCTGCGCAAACTGCGCCATCCGAATCGACGTATGGTGCTGGCTATGTTTTGGGATGAAAACGATCTGCATGATGATATTGATGAAGGCCGATGAATATGAAAGTACAGAATATGCGACATGCCCCACCTCGTGCAGCCGCAATGATCGAAGCCTTGCGCGGGTTAGGTTACAACACTGCGACCGCGCTGGCAGACATCATCGATAACAGCATTGCAGCTGGTGCCGCAACAGTTGACTTGCGCTTTGTTTGGAACAATGAGCAGAGCCGGATTGAAATTCAGGACGATGGCCGCGGTATGAGCGCAGCTGAAATCGACAAAGCAATGCGGCTTGGGGAGAGGAGCCCTCTCGATGAGCGCAGTGCAGATGACCTAGGGCGTTTCGGCCTCGGCTTGAAGACTGCTTCGTTTTCACAGTGCCGTTGCCTGACCGTGGCTGCTTGTGGGCCGGATGGTTTGCAATGCCTGCGCTGGGATCTAGATGTGCTTGCCGCTGGAAAGAATGATGGTTGGTACTTGCTTGAAGGTCCAGCTGAAGGTTCAGAAGGATATTTGGCTCCTCTCAAGGACGCTGGGCGGGGGACTCTCGTTCTGTGGGAGGCGATGGATCGCATTGTGACTAAAGGAGTTGGAGAGCAAGAGTTTCTGGATCTGATCGATGCGGTAGACCGGCACCTTGGCATGGTTTTTCATCGTTATCTGGAGCATCCCCGACGTTTGTTGTTGCGTATCAATGGTCAGCCGGTGAAACCATGGGACCCGTTCCTTGTGGGGCATCCTGGCAAACCATGGCAATCACCTTCCGTATCACCGCCAGGAAATGCAGCAGTCAAGCTGCAATGCAATGTGTTACCGCATAAGGATAAGTTATCACCGTCCGAGTTCGAGACTGCAGAAGGACCTGACGGCTGGACGGCGCAGCAAGGGTTCTATGTCTATCGCAATGAGCGTCTTCTGGTTGCAGGCAGCTGGCTGGGGCTTGGCCAAGGGCGATCGTGGACAAAAGACGAGGCCCACCGTCTGGCGCGTATTCGCCTTGATATTCCTAACACAGCTGATGCCGACTGGAAAATCGATATTCGCAAGTCTACGGCTAGGCCCCCCGTTGCATTGCGAAGCTGGTTGATTGGATATGCCGAAGATACACGTTCCAGAGCCCGCAAAGCATTCGTGCATCGCGGAGTCGCACCGAAAATGCCTGGGGGGGGTGAGGTTGCACAATCTTGGAAAGCAGAGCACTTTGCTGGCGGTATGCGTTACCGGATTGATACGGACCATCCGGTGGTCCGTTCGGTATTGGATGATGCCGGTGTTTTGCTGCCTCAGATAAAGGCCATGCTGCGCGTCTTGGAAGAAACAGTTCCAGTCCAGCGAATCTGGCTGGACACCGCCGAGAATAAAGAGGCTCCGTGCACCGGCTTTGCCGGGGAGCCACCCGCAGAAGTGAAATCGGTGCTCGAGGTGCTTTATCGAAATATGGTAGGCGTGAAAGGTATGTCCTCGAGCATGGCGCGCGAACGGCTATCGAAAAGCGAGCCGTTCAATCAATATCCAGAGCTAGTTGCCAGCTTGCCTGAACAGCTATAAACAAGGAATGCCGTGTGTCTTTAATAGGTGAAGCAAACAAGATCAGTGTGGTCAAAATCGTTCAGGAATTGCTGCTGGCAGAGGATGCTCAGTCTATTCCTCACAGTTTGATCTCTGAAAAAATAAACCTCGTGCTCGCGCTGAATCCTCGTTGGACTGAAGATCTGGATCGTGAGTCCGTTATTAACGAGCTGATCCGCCGCCATAGCGAATGGGTTGGGACGGGGGGCATGCTCGGTGATGAGTCGGATCACGTTGCTTGGCTGACCGCACAACGTAAGAAGGAATGGCGTTACTGGCAGCGTTATCGTGAAATGCAGGAGACACGACTATCAGCAAATGCGGTTGCCAATCTGGATGAAACATCCGATCAGGTGTTGTCAATGCTGGAGGACCCTTGCCGCGAAGGTGCTTGGGATCGCCGAGGTCTCGTAGTCGGTCATGTGCAATCAGGAAAAACGGGCAACTATACCGGGTTAATCTGCAAGGCGGCCGATGCTGGTTACAAGGTCATCATTGTTCTGGCTGGAATGCACAACAATTTGCGCTCTCAAACTCAGATGCGTCTTGATGAGGGGTTTCTGGGATATGAGACACACTCTTCCAGTAACGAACCCCGGCCGATCGGTGTCGGTCTGATTGACCGGGATCCTGCGATTCGCCCGCACTACGCAACAACACGTTCCGAAAAAGGCGACTTCAGCATGGCCGCCGCGAAGAATCTCGGGATTTCTCCGGAAGAGCGACCGTGGTTGTTTGTTGTCAAGAAGAATAAGAAAGTCCTTGAACGTCTGCACAAGTGGATCGTCAATCATGTAGCCAACACCGTCGAGGCAGAGTCCGGTCGCAAGATCGTGACACATCTTCCCTTGCTGGTCATCGATGATGAGGCAGACAATGCTTCTGTTGATACGGGTGAACAAATTTTTGGCGAGAATGGACTGCCTGACGAGGAGCATCAGCCTAAAGCCATTAATGGACTTATTCGTAAGATATTGCACGCTTTTCAGCGTAAGGCCTATGTTGGCTATACAGCTACGCCGTTTGCGAACATTTTCATTCATGAGCGAAATGCCACCCCGAAAGAAGGGCCAGATCTCTTTCCGGCCGCATTCATTGTCAATCTCGGCGCACCATCCAGTTACGTCGGGCCAACTCGCCTGTTTGGTATCAACAACGGTGGAACTCGTGCGGATGCATTGCCTCTTGTACGCAAGGTTGATGACCACTGTTCTGACGATGGCAAGGCCGGCTGGATGCCGATATCTCACAAGAATGGACACAATCCCAAGATCGACAATGAATTTGGTATGCCCGAGTCATTGGTAAAGGCGATAGATTCATTTGTACTTACGTGTGCATTGAGAAAACTGCGGGGACAGGGAGATTCCCATAGCTCAATGCTTATTCACGTAACAAGATTTAATCAGACTCAGGCGGCGGTACATGCTGTAGTAGATCAGTATATTCGACAGCAGTTGCAACGAGTAGAGCGACAAATAGGACATGAAGGATTTTTGGGGCGCCTTGCCGAACTCTGGCATAAGGACTTCTTGCCTGTTTCCACCGAATTGCATGCACAAATACCTGATATGGTCAGCCGGTACGATTTTTCGTGGGAACAAGTTGTTGAGCAAATACCGGATATTGTTTCGGAACTTTCTGTGCGGATGATCAATGGTACGGCCAAGGATGCACTGGATTACGCTGATTCTGGCAAGGGGCTCAAGGTTATTGCTATTGGTGGTGATAAGCTCGCGCGGGGGCTCACCTTGGAGGGGCTATGTGTAAGCTATTTCCTGCGTGCATCAAAAATGTATGACACTTTGATGCAAATGGGAAGGTGGTTTGGTTATCGGCCTGGTTACCTTGATCTTTGCCGTCTCTATACGACAGCGGATCTGGTCGAGTGGTTTGAGCATATTGCCGATGCCTCAGAAGAGCTGCGTGAAGAATTCGACATGATGGTTGCCAGTGGTGGGACACCACGTGATTACGGTCTCAAGGTCGTATCGCATCCTGTACTGATGGTGACTTCTCCCTTGAAAATGCGATCCGCCAAGACATTGCGACTTTCCTTTAGTGGGCATGTGGTCGAAACAGTGTCAATGCACAAAGAGTCTGCGATTGTTCGTGCAAACTTCGATTCGTTCCATAGTTTTGTTTCTGTGATCGGAAAGCCTTCAACCATACCGGAGAGGAAACGTGGGGATGGACGCGATCGCTGGACCGGAGCGTATTGGTCAAATGTATCCCATGCTGAGGTGACGTCGTTTCTTGCCGGTTATACAACTCACCCTAGCGCGTACAAGGTGAACAGCCAGATGCTGTGTGAGTTCATCGACTCAATGGCGCTTGATGGTTATCTGCTGAACTGGAACGTGGCTGTAGTTGGCGGAAGCATTGACAAGGGCGCTTGGCAGATCGAAGACCTTGTTGTACCGCTAACCCAACGGGCTAATCGACAGCAGGCCGCCGGTCGCTACTCAATTGGTCGACTGCTGTCTCCGCGAGATGAGGCGCTGGATCTTGACGAAGTTGCTTGGCTTGCTGCGCTCGATGAAACGAAAAGACTCTGGCATGCCGACCCCGCCAGACCGGATGGCAAGAAGGAACCTGTGACTCCAAATGGGCCAGCCCTGAGAAAGATACGTGGATTCGGTGCAGAGAGAATTCCTGCCTCCCCAGAAACGGGATTATTGCTGATTTATTTGCTGAATCCAGTGGATGCAGGTTTACCTGAGGGTCATGAGCCTGTCGTGGCATTCGGGATCAGTTTTCCCAGCAACAACAGTGGGATAAAGGTCGACTACAAGGTCGGACATATTTTCTGGGAGCAAGAATTTGGATCTGCTGAGTAAGGAAGACATCCTCGGGACATGGCGCGCGTTATCAGGTGTGTCGAACGAGGACGTATGGAGAACGATTTTGCTTGTGCCGGAAGGTGTGTGTACTTTGCGAGCTGGTCGTTGTTTTCCTGGGAATGAGGAAGGTTTGTTAGTCCGGTTTGGCAATGGATATATTGGTTCATTACATGGACTACCTGCGGCCACTGGATTCACGTTCAAAAAAATTAAGCTAGGGAATAATAATGAAGAGTGGTTGGCATTGGTACGCCAGCCAGGAGGAAACCTTGATCTGTTTGCTACGGTCGTGACAGATCTTGTTGCAGTTTTGTTGGGTAGCTCAATTCTAGATGGGCGCCAACTATTGAATATATTCATGAAGCGTTTGCGTGCGTGGATGAGCTTCATGAAGAAAGGAGCTACCATGCTCGGCCCCGAAGCGGAGTTGGGTCTAGTTGGTGAATTACAGTGCATGTCCACATTGCTAGCTGCAGGCTGCTCGGCTGAAAGTGTTGTGGAAGGCTGGACTGGCCCGATGGATGGCTTGCAAGATTTTCAGCTTGGACATGGGGCTATTGAAGTCAAAAGCACATTGGCAAAAGACGGATTTTCCGCCTCTATTCTGTCGCTTGAGCAGTTAGATGACAGTGTTCGCAAACCTCTGTTTCTTTGTGCTTGCCGATTTTCAGTTGATCCGTCAGGGGTTTCTCTACCTGTTCGTATTGCATCGTTAAAAGAGCAGATGGATGAGGCCACAGCAGTTGTTTTCGGTTTTGCCTTACTGCATGCGGGGTACCTCGATGCGCACGCCGATTTGTATACAAGACAGTTTGTCGAAGTGAGTACACGTTACATGCTTATCGATGAAACTTTTCCGAGGCTTACTGGCGGGAATGTTCCGGTTGGTGTGGTCCGTGCAAAGTATGAGATAGAGCTGGATGCGATTGATGCTAAAGAGTGCCTAGCTGACGCAGCAATTGAAATGATTGGGATGAATTGAATGGAATTGGTTGATTTTTTGCGTCAAACGCAACAACAGGTTCGTGATGAAACTGTCGAAAGAGGGATTGAGGGCGGAGAAGCAGCATTCCCGGAGCTACTTTTTACTGAGATCGTTACAAGACATATGGCCGATATCGGGATGACTTTTGATCCTGAAGTGTGTGCATACGATGCCAGAGTTGGAAGTGGATTAGGTTCAGGAAATGTGAGGTTGAGTGGTTTCGCTGTTTCTGAAGACAATGAACAGCTAGATCTGTATGTGAGCGACTACGAAGGCCTAGATGAAATTGTCGACATTCCTAATGCCGAAGCACAGAAAGCAGCCGAACAATGCCTGCGCTTTCTTTCGATGTGTGTGGAGGGCAAACTAGCCAAGGAAATGGACGAGTCCCATCCGGCATATGCTCTAGTGCTCACAATTAAGCAGGTTTATCCTGACCTTGAGCAGATCCGAGTCTTTGTTTTGACCGACAGGCGTGCAAAAGTTCGTACATATCAACCGCGTACAATATCCGGTAAGGTTGTAAAGCTTGAAGTTATGGATATCCAGCGTTTGTTTAATCACTGGCAGGAGGGGCGTCCACGAGATGAACTCATTGTCAATTTCCAAGATATATCTGGCGGCCCTCTGCCCTGTATCTGGGTTCCGGACCAGATGGGGGAATATGATTATGCAATGACAGCTATTCCCGGTGAAGCCCTACGATTTTTGTATGAAAAATATGGTGCACGTATTCTTGAAGCCAATGTCCGTTCGTTTCTGAGCCAAGTTGGCGGGGTCAATAAAGGGATTGCAGAGACTTTACGCAAGCAGCCTGAACGGTTTATGGCCTACAACAATGGGGTTGTCATTATTGCTGATGAGGCCAGCTTGGGACGTACCGAGGATGGCAGCCTCGGTATTTTCGGGCTTAAAGGCATGCAGATCGTGAATGGTGGTCAGACGACAGCATCGATGTTCTTCACGAAGAAAAAATTTCCAGATATTAATCTCTCTCAGGTCAGAGTTCCCGCTAAAATCATCGTGTTGAAAAATGTAGGTTCAGAGCAGGAAGAACGTCTGATTTCAGATATATCACGCTATGCCAATAGTCAGAATAAAGTTCAACTGTCTGATTTGTCTGCAAATATGCCTTATCACGTAGAGCTCGAAAAACTTGCTATGGCTACATATTGCCCTGATGGCGTTAGTCGGTGGTTCTACGAGCGGGCCACAGGCAGCTACAAAGTGATGCTTGAACGTGAAGGTAAAACACCAGCTGGTATCAAGCGTATACAGGAAGGTATACCATCAACTCGCAAGATTACTAAAACGGATCTTGCAAAATATCAAAGTGCTTGGATGCAGCGACCAGACTTGGTGAGTCTAGGAGGCCAAAAGAACTTCAAAGCGTTCATGGATATTATTAATGCAGCTGGCGAGGCTAGGGGGCTGACTGATGTTGCTGAGTATAAGAGCATCATTGCTCAAGTCATTTTATTCAAGGAAGCGCAGCGTAGAATACGCCCACGCTTTGCAGCATTCCAAGCGAACGTGATTGCATATACAGTCTCTCTTGTGTCCCTGAAGCTTGGTGAGCGTCTGAGTCTGGAGCGTATTTGGTCCACCCAGACTGTATCGCCGCAACTTCTCGAGCAGATTGAAATATGGTCAGACGAGGTGAATGCACAGCTTCATGCGACTGCAAACGGGCGAATGATTTCAGAGTGGGCGAAGCGGCCTGAATGTAGGGAGATTATGTTCTCTCGTCCATTTTCTCAGCCAAGAGTAGATATTCCAGAATTAAATTGCTCCTAATATTTAACATCGCATAGGTTAATTAAATTTATCGTATTAATCCTTACACTATGGCTTGGGCTTACCAAGCCATAGTGTTATGGTTTCTTATATACTTCTGACACAGATAAGACATCTAAGATATCAGCTTCTATAAGTAGAAGATTTTTGCAAAATGTCTAACACCAAACGAGCTATTTTGTTTGCTAATAGGGGCGGCACTGCATTACCCACTTGATGATATTGCTGAGTTCGTCCACCCTGGAAAAAATAATTATCAGGAAAGGTTTGCAAACGAGCAGCTTCTCTTACTGTGAGGCTGCGACACTGTGTCGGATCAGGATGAATGAAGTAATGCCCATCTTTAGATATATGACTTGTAATTGTTGTAGAAGGTGCATTAGAAAGTTGAACTCGGAACCGATCCGAAAAATGCCCACTTTCCCAATTCTTGTGCGCTGGAGCTAAGGAGTCAAGACAAAATTCTTTGTGCCCCTTTGGCGATCTTCCTTCTATTTTAGCAAAACATGCAGCAAATCCGTATCGAATCAAATCATCAATTCTATGACCTCTGGTTTCGTGGTTCAGCCAAACTTTAAGTCGGTCATCATTGAACCATTTGTCAAGTTCACTAATACCAGTGGTACCTTCATTTTTCTCTCTTGGATATTGGAGAGAGCCTGTATCAACGTTCTGAAGAAAATCAGCTGTTTTACGAATATTATCTATCAGCTCTGAAGTGAGTTTGGACTCTTTAATTGCATTGTTTGCAAGCAGTTTTAATCCTTCTCGGATTTTTTGTTCCCATGCAGCAGCAGAGTCCTCTTCTCGACTTAATTTACTGCGTAATGGAGGCAGATTACCAATAGCATTATTAACTGTAATCCGACTCTCTTTGTTTAGCTTAGGTAAATTATGGCTGAAACGATCGTCTCTGATACCGAGTAGAATTACTCTATGACGAGCCTGAGGTATTCCATAGTCTTCGGAGCGAATAATGAAATTAGTTGCATCTATTTTTTGTGGATCATCACCATCCATGAATATTTCATCATTGACAAGAGATACGATATTATATCGTAAGCCATTATCTTTTTTATCCAATGCCATGCTAGGATTTGCAAGATCTCTTAGAATTTGATGAAAAATTAAACCGCCATTTATTTTTGATGAAAGAATACCCTTCACGTTCTCCATGACAAAAATATCTGGTTTATTATTTTTTATGATTCTTAAATACTCCAAGTATAGGAAGTGCCTAGAATCATCTTCGGGTATATAGTTAGAGTTACCTTTATTTCTCGAGCGCCCAGCAAGAGAATATGCTTGACATGGAGGTCCGCCAATAAGAACCCATGGTAAATCCTTATTGCCTAATGCAGTTGTAATTGCAGAGTCAAGGGCTGCATTCCCCTTATCACTACCGATAGCAATACACATCGCTTCATGATTTGCTCGCTCCCAATACTCATAGGTTCTCTCAGTGAAAGGATTAGGTGATTTCCCATTGCAAAACTGATAGTAATCTGATAGTCCATCAGGAAAATTGCTTTTGAGTAATCGATAGTAAGCCCTGAGTCTTAGAGTCTGGTGAGCAACAGGATCCTTCTCTGCAGAGACCATAATCTGGAAGGAAGAACCTTCGTTAAGTGAAGAGAATCCTTCGCCTAGTCCTCCTGGACCAGCAAATAAATCGATAATTGGGATCGGTGATAAAACGGTGTTCATGGTCTAATACTGTGTTTTTGATCAGCTAACAAAGATACCAGGAAGATGCGTGAACGGGAAGCCAAAGCGTGGCTCTTGTCGATAAAAAGCCTTGTGTAAGGCTCATGGCGGGGGCTGGTAGCATCGGATGTATGCCGGAGAAGGCTGTTCAATCGGTTCCTTATGATACATGGCGTCGGTGCCATGACCTTATGAAGGCTTTCTTGGTACAACATCGCTATGACTTGCTTACTACCGAGTGTTAAATTATCTATCTGAGCTAAGCTGGTAGGTATTCGCCCAGCTTGATGTATATTGGGGGCTTTACATCGTTGCTTTCGCCATGTTTTCGCACGATTAATTTGGAAGATTGATAGCAACTTGGAATTTATTGTGAGTTTATTGTAATGGTTACACATTTATAATATCTTTGAAAATTCCATCTGTATGAAAAAACATGTTGTTTTTAGAAAGAAATTTTTAGGATGTGGATGGAATAATTTATAACATCTGTTAACCCCCCTGAATATAATATGCTTTCATGGCGGTCTTCGTTTTTATAATAGAAATCAATAACTTCATAGCATTCTCTGTCCTCATTTTCAAAGATAACGGTCCCATTGTTTATACTTCCATTTATTAACCATGTCTGGAATATCCAATCAGCAGATAAACCGACCATAGGAAATTTTTGGTTTAGCATGTCAATTTTATTAGTGTTGCCCATTTTATATCCCTTTGATGTTGACTTATACTTTAATATGTTTAATCCGTAATGAAGGCGAAGAAGGGTTATGACCTCTATCGCACTTACAATTCCTACTGTAACAAATATTCATCGATAATAACCGTACTCTTTGCCTATGTCTGGAGATCAGTCTGGCTGGCGATCGTCAACAGCTCATCTTCGTTAACCAGAGCGGTGAGGAGATAGGTGCCGGGGTGCTCCCCGGCGATCAGTTTGTGATGCAACATGATGGTGCTCCATACGCCATCGCCCCACCGCGTGGGGTGCGGCAGGGTTGGAGAGGTATTTAGTGAAGGGGAAAACGCTGGGTTAGTTGGTTGTGTTCAAGCTGTCAGAGTTTTCTTGGCGTAGTTAGTCAGAGGCATGTGGTAATAGGTGATCAGCAGTTCTCTTAGTTGGGTGAGTCAGAAGTGAATCATAACCACGGTGTTAATGTGGCCACCAGTGGGAATGCGATCACGCCTTGGCGCAGTGCGTGATGTCCGCACTTATTGCGTGATAAATCGCGATGTAGACATAGCCGTGACTGCCAAGGGTATCGGCTTCGCAGGTAAAGCAGCTGTGCTGGATAGTGATGCAGTGCTGACGTTGGGCATCCAGTTCGCCGGTCAGCAGCTTGGCTTCCAGAGCTTTGATGATCTCCGGGAAAGCCAGGTCGAGCTTGGCTATCTGCGCCTCACTCCATTCACCTATCAGACTGGCCCGATCGGATAGAATATCGAGCCGGTAGCGACTCTGTATCAGACGAGCACCAAAGCGCGGCGTCACGTTATGGGGCAAACCCCACTGCGCAAAAATCCGGGTGGGGTGGTCTGGCGCTGCGGGTTGTTGGTCCTGGGTGTGGATGGTTGTCGTGGTCATGATTAGCGATACCTCAATTGGGTGTGGATGATTGTGCCGGGCACATTGTGGCGCTGGCGCAGTCTGTTCAGATGCTCCGGGAGTTCTGTCAGACTGGCCAGTCGCCCCCGGTAGAGCCGGGAGAGATTGACGTAATCGGGATGGCTCACGGTGATGGTTACCTGATGCCCAGGCTGCCAGCGGCCAAATAGACGGGCTTTGGCCTCTTTGATGGTGGTGATGCCGGGAGCGGATAACGTCTGCCGGTTACGCAGATGCAGTTTATTGAGCTCGGGGGCATAGCGATGCACTTCGAGCCCGATGATTAGACGGGTCATGTTCGATGATTCCAGTGTTGCAAAGGGCCAGCCTGTGAAGGCTGGCCCTTTATGCTGTGTGTGGATGAGCGAGACGGTTGGCGTCAACGAGCGCAGTCAGCCATCTCATTGATAACCAGTTTGCCATTCAGCCGGTCCAGCAGGTGCAGCGAGCCGTATTGAGCCACCAGCCGGTCTATGGCCATCTGGGCGCATGCCGTTCTGCTGGGCTTATTTTCAGGTATTGCGTAACGAGCGGTGAGCCAGCCACCGAGCAGTGCAATGCGGTAGCCACTCGGAATGTGGGTAAGCGAGGTGCCGATGCCCCTCCCGTGAATAAGGAAAGGCACGGCCTGCCCGCCGATGCCGATATCGATGCGTTGGCCCTTTAGCTCAAAGGTGGTGATCTCACCGGTTCGCGGATGTTTGCCGGGCACCTTGATGGTGATGTTCTTAGCCATTTCACACCTCCGGTTTGGCTTCAAAATGGTGGGTCACAATGCCAGCCTCTGTGTCGATGCTGATAAACGCCGGGGCTTGCGGGTGGTACTGGTAGAGCCGCGCCAATTCAGCGCGAAACGCCTCAACGTTCGGCGCAATCACATGGCTGGTATCTCCCTCGGCATAGGTAAAAGTCTCCAGCTTCTCGGTATTAATCCAGATACCGAAGTACCAGGCGTCTTCCTCGGTATCGTATTGCTGCCAACCTTGAGCCAGTAGCGTCAGGTCGTAGTAGTAGCGGTCAGCCTGATAGCTACCCCGGTCGATGCGGCAACCCGTCACAGTGAGCTCGAACGGGATACTCCCTGCTTGGTGAGCCTTCTTGACTCTGCGCAGCAGCTTGAGGGCTTTGGTTCTGCTGCGGCCATTACCGAGCGGTTGCGGCTGCCTGGCCCGCAATCCCAGGTGGGTCATTATCTTCGGCGCGGTGCTGTGGTTGAGCTGACCGATGGCTGTGGTTATCTGCCGAGCGGTCAGGGTTTTGTAATCACTCAGGTCGTGCATGGGTGGGGTCCTTAAAATCCAAACAGCCCCTCGGTGTGAGGGGCTGCATGAGGTCTTGTTTGTACTGGTGGCCGTGACTCAGGTATGACTACTCCAATCCGGCGTGTCGTTACTGCCGTGGTTGACGTAGGCTCCAACAATCACCCGTTGCCACTCACCGACCGGCTGACCCGCTGCATTACAGGCGCAGCGAAAGCGGGCGAAGTGAATCTCTCGTGGCAGGTGTTCACGCATATCTCGTGGGCTGACAAAGAGCGTGGTCTTGTGCAGTACCGGGTTGGGTGCAACCAGCGGGCCGCCAATACGCCGTCCCTCCACATCGTGGGCATAGGCAAAGCTAGGCAGCATCAACTGCTGACTGATGAGCTTGGCGAGTCCCGGATGGGCACACATGGCCTCTGCCACGGCGGCCTGGCTAAAGCTGTCATTGAACTCAATCATGGATGTTTCTCCATTTCTGCAGGTGCACGGTAAGCCGCTGCCAACACCGCAAATTTTTCGACCAGGTAACTGATGCTGATGCCCAGTTC
This sequence comes from Aeromonas sp. 97A, assembly GCF_051919185.1. NCBI lineage: Bacteria > Pseudomonadati > Pseudomonadota > Gammaproteobacteria > Aeromonadales > Aeromonadaceae > Aeromonas > Aeromonas sp. 97A. The sequence continues at coordinate 408,852 of NZ_JBQBFF010000001.1, forward strand.
ATCACTGGCCCCATCACGCAGACGGTGATGCAGGTGTGCCATGTCCTCGGCGATACGTTGGGCTAGCACGGCTGTGCTGTCCGACTGTGAACTCGTCATGGTCAGGGTGGTGGAGAGATTCATCGCATCTCCCCCCAGGGGGCTTGCTCCCACAGTGACAGGCGGGTCAGCACGTCTTGCGCCATGGCCTGCTGCAACTGCTGTATTACCTTTACCAACCGAGGTGCCTGCTCTGGGCTCCCGGTCCATTCGCTCGATTGGTACAGGGCGCAGCAGGTGAATTTGTACAGAGCCACCAGCTCGGTATCGGTGAGTGGTGTCTGGTGGTAATGGTGGGCAGGTTTAAATGGACTTAGCTTGGTAGAGGCATGTTGGCGTGACTCCTTACGCTCCTGCTGACGCCCCAGCTGATAGCGACGCCAGACTGCACGGTGGTTGGCGAGCATCATCAACCGTACCAGCCTGTCTATTCGCCACGTCCAGGTACTGGTCGTATCTACTGGCGGGTTCCACCAGAGGGTGCGCAGCAACTCAAGGGTGTAATGAGGTGGCATGGGTGCGTTGCAAAAGCGGTGCAACTGCACGGCAAAGGCCAGGTAATCCTTGCGGTCGATCATAAAAGCAGACATGTGGATGAATCCTTGAAATGAACAAGGCCACCTTGGTGAGGTGGCCTTGGGGGTTGTGTCGGGATATCCGGATCATGGTGTTGGACCTGATGATCCTGGTTTGATGACCCAGGTTATCTGGTGGAAATGTGATCGGTATGCATGTTATTCGGCGATCGTCATGCATGTTATTGCTGTGCCCGCGCTGCGTCTTGGTAAGCCGCATCGAACAGGATGGCGTAGAGCGCACAATCAATGCCGTTGACGGCGTCGTGGTGCGGGTAATAGGGCGGTGTGTCGCTGGAGCATTCGAAGTAGTCGCCAAAACAACTGAGGCACTCGCGGATCTCGATGGTGGATCCCCGCAGCAAGGTCTCTTCAAACTGCTTGGCATAACCCTCGTCGTCACGGGCCTTGGTGACGGCCTTTTCCAGCAACGTCAGCGCATCCTCGTTGCAGGCGGTTGTCAGGCCATGGCGTAGCTTGCCCAGGGTTTCCTCAAGGGCATAGGGATTGGGTAATCGCATGGTGCGTGCCCCTTCTTGGATTGGCTAACGGCGCAGATGATGCAGCAGCGCATCGATGGCCTCGACACAATCGCTCTGGGTGAGTTGGTAGCCGCTCGGCAGGTGAGCCACGATGGCGGACTCGGCCTGCATCTCGACGTTGTCAGCAAGCCAGCAACGCAATTCGAGGATGATATCGAGGGCGGTGAGGTGGGTTTTGTCTGGAGTAAGGCTCATAGCTGACCTCTTTCGGCCAGGGATACCATGCCCTCAGCGCCAACTACCAGATGGTCGAGCAGTCGCACATCCACCAGCGCCAAGGCCTCTTTGAGGGCTTGGGTAAAGACCCGGTCAGATTGACTGGGTTCCGGGTCACCGCTGGGGTGATTGTGGACGGCGATGATGGCCCCGCAGTTGAGTAGCAAGGCCCGCTTGACCACTTCCCGTGGGTAGATGCTGGCACTGTCGAGAGTGCCGCGAAATAGCTCCTCAAAGGCCAGTACACGATGTTGGGAGTCGAGGAACAGTGCACCAAACACTTCGTGCTCCCGGTCCTGCAGCAAGGTTTGTAACCGTTCGGCGGCCTCAGTGGTACTGGTGATAGCGGTGCCTTTGGCCAGGCGTTTGCGGGCAATCTGGTTGGCGATGCGCAGCAGGTCTTGCTCGGTCACTGGTTCGGTGACGACATAGGTGCCGGGGCATTCCCCAGCTTTCAGTTTGTGGTAACGCATGTAGGGTTCTCCAAATAAACAAAACCCCGGCACGCATGAAGCATGTCGGGGTTAAAGGTAGAGCGGTTGTTGGTTCACTTTGAGGGTAGTTCAGTTGGTCTTGGTGGCGGCTTCTGCTCCTGCTCCGGCTGTAGGGGCACGCTTCACCGGCATCAGCAATCCGGGGACCTGCAGGGTGAGCGGGATAGCGAGCGCAACGCTCAGCCGTTCCGCCAGCTCATAGGCTTGGCCGATAGTGTCGTAGTCAGCTATCCAGGTAGCCAGCGCCAATCCACTGGCTTCTACCGCTCGCAAGTAAACGCCGTAGCCGTGCACGGGCAGGGCGCTGCCCCGAACCACTTGCGTCTCGCCATTACGATTGATGGCTTCAAGTTCAACGGCTACCGGTTGTTTTGGCATCTTGTGCCTCCTCTTGGGGTAAGGGGCCACTCTCCACACGATAGCCGTGATGGATGCAGGCACGCTGCAGGTCACTCATAAAGCTTCCCAGCACGCGGGGCTGCTCAGAGAGTGGGACGGGTCCTGCCTGGCTGCGCCAGAAACAGCGACGCTTAGGGTCCACACAGATTTCATCCACGGGCTGGCTCATGGTGTGCCAGTCCTCGGCATTGGTGAGGGAGAGCAGTTGCCACTGCACGCCAGACCAACGCACTTGCAAGGTGACTGTGCGGGCTGGTGGGCTATTCGGTGTCAGGTGCAGCAGCCAACGCTGACCACTGCGAGTGGGGGTTAGCTTGGCGCTGGTGGCGACTCGTCCCAGCCACTGGCGTGAGTAGTGGGAGAGAGCTAATTCTTGGGTCATCGTGACCTCCTAATCTCCTGCGACCGTGACGCTGAAGCATTCCAACCGGCAGTAGGCAATGAAGTTGCTTTGCCAGATATCGAACAATTCCCGCGCTTCGGCCAGCCGCAGCGGTCCCCAGCCCAACATGGTGTGTTCCCCATCGAGGAAGTTGAAGTCGATCTCCTTGCAGAGCTCGGCATCATGGCCGAGCCCCTGGTAGCTGAAGTCGGTGACGTAATCGAACAGCCAGTCGTCAAGACCGCGCACCAAGCGTATCTCGACCGGATGTATGCCGCCTTGCTCGGCGCTGTAACCGGGGTTACGGAAGTTGAAGGTCAGCTGGGTGCAGCGCCCCAGATCGAGATCGGTTCGTTCGGCTTCCTGACTGAGCAGAGCCAGCAGGGCGGGGGTGACGGGCAGGGCAAAGCCGTCCCGGTAGAAGGGAATAGTCATAGGTTGTGCTCCTTGTTGTGCGAGGGTAGGCAGTGGCTCAGTCGGTGAGCCAGGACCAGAGGCGGCTGACTGCGTGAAGGGCTAATGCGCCGGTTGCCAGGGGGACCCAGCTTGGCGATGTCGCGAGGGTGGTCAGGGTGATAGCAGAGGTGGCGAGCGTTATGTAATCAGACGTGGTGCGCTCGCGGCTCAACACAGTCATAGCTGGGGGAATGATAGTAGTCTGTGGAGTACGAAGGGCCGCTTTCGCCACCGCCGTTGCTACCTGACTAACCTGTGTCGAGTGGTGGATACCGTGGATGCACCACATCACGAAGTGTTCACAGTTACTGAACAACACATCGTATCGATGCTCGCCCAGCCGTGTGCGGGCACGTTTGAGGCTCGCTGTTCGGTCATACCGCCTGACAGGGCAAAATTTGCACCAGACCGGCTTACCATCGGAAAACGCATCCAGAGAGGTCATCACGATTTCACCGGGTAGGCCGAGATTAGGCCCCTGGTAGTGGATAACGAGGTCGTCCCCGACATAGAGGCCGTGGTGGGTATAACCGAGGCGAGCGGTCACCAGATGATCGCCTGGGGTGAATCGAGACATGAAGTTAACTCCTTGTGGTCAGGCATAAAAACGAAACAGGGCACCTTGTGGGTGCCCTGTTATCAGTGTGGAAAAGTGACGACGCTATTTGTGCAACGTCAGGGTACGGGAATCCCAGGCCCAGGTTTCGGCAGGGTTGCCTGGCAGGGCCAACGTGAAGCCGTTGGTGTCATGCTTCAGCTTGCCAAGGTCGCTACAGGTGCCGAAGGTGGGAGTGAGCAGGGGAAGTGCATTCGAACGGATGACGGCCAGCTGATAGAGTACTGGGCAGGCGACTCCCCCGGTGTTGAGTTCGAGTAACACGGCTTTTCCCTGAGCCAGTGGTTGCTCATGTTTGATGGTAATGGAATGGTACATGTCAGTGCTCAACAGTACCTGCTCGCCATTGGCTACCTCGATGGTGCCGTCGTCTTGCTGGCTGATGGATAGTCCAGGTGAGGTTGGGGCCGAGAATTTGGGTTCGAAATAGACACTCCCGTTTGAGTAGGTCACCATGGCGCCGTTGAGCGATACCTGTTTCCCTACGAGCTCGATAAGCCCTCCCTCATCGTCGGCATCGGTGAGTAATTCCACATTCCCTTTGCCTGGCACTTCTATCCAATATTGCAGACTGGCATAGCCGAGTGTTCCGCTGAGGGTGGTGGGGATTTTCGATTCAATCTGTAGTGCATCATCGGCAGCAAAGGTTGTGCCCGAGCAACTTAGCAGAGCTACCATCGTTGCCACTCGTAGCATTCGTATTATTTGCATATTTTTGAATCCCATTGGTCGGGGCCATAAAAAGAAAGGGCATCATGACGATACCCTGTGATGTTATATCTTCAGAGAACGCTTCGCGCCTTCTTTGGCAGCTAAAATCTTGATGAATTCAGGAGCCCATTTTCTACCTGTAACAATATCAATAATCGCCTCGTCGCTCATCTTAGGTACTTTATAAATGAGCTTGATAATAAGACCACCTAAGCTATTGCCATTTATTGTTGTGAGTGTTTTAAAAAGACCCATATTGTCAACCTTAATTATTAATCCTTGACGCATAAGCATGTGCATCAGGTGAACGCTATGTCAGTCTTTGCAAATCAACCAGTAAAATAATCCAGCCAAAATTGGGTCGATAAGCAGTCCGAGCATGAACCAACCCCAGAATGAGCGCCCGTTGCCAGAGGCAACAATACCTAGCAGTAGAGCAAGTCCGATCCATAGCAGTGGGATTAACATGTTTGTTCTCCATTTCATGATTTTTGGCAATAGGAACCTATCCGACGAGATGGTCGGTTGGTTGAGCGTGATAAACGTGTTGTCAGCAGGCGTGCTGGCAGATGACCAAAGCCATCGTGGGAGAGTCAGGTGTTAGATCGTAGGGAGAGCTCCATTCAATTCAGGTCCATGTATTTCAATGAAAAAGATCTAATAGGTTGATATTCAACCCTACAGGTCCTTCATGTCAATGGGTCTCCATTCAACCATATGGGTTGATTGGAGGACTTATGACGAACATCAAAGTTGAGTTGCTGGCTAAAAGCGTGGGTAAGGCGATTGGGCGGCAGCGCCAGCAGGCGGGACTGACCCAGGAACAGGTGGCAGAGCACCTAAAGATCGGGATGGAAGCCGTCTCTCGGATGGAGCGCGGTATCGTGGTGCCGACCATTGCCCGGCTGGCTGAACTGGCTCAGCTGTTTGGGTGCGAGCTGGCCGATTTCTTGCGCGAAACCAGCCCGCGCCCAACTGAGCAGGGTATCGTCTTGGGGCAGAAACTCGCCCGGCTGGACAGCGACGACCGGGCATTGCTGCTGGAGACATTTGAGCGGTTGGTCGAGCGCCTGGCCAAATCCTGAGTTAGGGTGTACCGGGTGCCGGTGTGGCGTCCTTGCCTAGCTTGTTGGTTAACGGGGATGCCCGTGCTCGCGTTCCCCGTGGCTGGGCCACTGTTTGCGGTGCTGGTTCGGCAGTCGAATGCTCCCCTTCCTCCACCTGGGGGTAAAACTCTTCCAGCAGCATTGGCACCTCTTCATCCACTTCCTCGAACTGACCATTGCGCAGTAGCGCCCGCGCCACGGCTTCCATCTCGCTAATCGTCAGCCCAGCCTCATCATCCAGCAACGCTTCCTGCCGTGCCTGACAGACTGCCTCAGTCAGGGTCAGTTCATCGCGCAGGGTCAAATCCACGTAGTAGACCGGGGTACGGTAGGACTGGGTGGTGCTCTTGGCCCGCAGCCGTAAGGTCAGCGGCAGGTAGCGAGTCAGGCCACCACTCACCGCCTCAAAGTACTTGAGCCGTGCCGCCAGGGTCCGTACCGAGTTATAGCCGGTGGTGCGAAAGATAAAGCTGCCGAGTTCATCCCCCTGTCCCTCCACAAACAGGTTCAGTCGTCCGTACAGCTTGCAGCCCTGCTGCTGGCCATAAGGGCAGCGCTCCGGACCGGGGCAACTGACTTCCTCCATCCCTTGCGCCCCCACCCGTTTTGCCACCTCTCCATTGCCGACACAGAGCGGCCGTCCGGTTTGGCGGTCAAAGGCGCTGTACTCTGCCCGCAGGTTCAGATCGCTGTCATTGAACAGCACCCGTACCGGAATGGCGCGGATCTTGGCCTGCTCATGCCCTTGAGCGAACTGTTGATGCAAGGGATGGAGCAACCATCCCCCTTTCTGCTGTACCTGGGTGGTGAGGGTGAAACTGTCGTCCTTCTCCGGTACCCATTTCCCCTCTTTCTGTACCAGCTTGCCAATACAGATCCGCCCAATCACGGGCGGGGTAATCGCCAGTCCTTTGATCATGGTGTGTGTCTCCTGACAGCGTGAACTGCTTGAATGGTGAAACGGCGTGAGCCGGGCACCGGTTTGACGTAGTGGCTGAGCAAATCGGGATGATCCTGACCGAGCCGGTCCAGATCGGGGGTCAGCCGATCCTTGCTGCGTTTCCAGGTGATCTTGCCGTCGGCGAAGAGTCCCGCCGTGGCCTCACCCAGCGTGGCCTGTAGCCGCTGCTTGATCTGCGATTCACGTAGCTCCACTTCCTCCTTGTGCTCGCGCAGATGCAGCAACTCCCCGAACAGCTGGTTGAACTCGGGCGAATCTGACAAGTCCACCGTCTCGCCATCATCACGGGGAAATAGCCAGGCTAGCGCCGATCCTGCATCCTCCGAGCCATCGGGCTCGGGCTGCTGGTTGCTAGTGACTTGCTGCCAGAACTGCGCCTCACGCTCGGTGAGATCCCGGATCTTCTCCTCGTCGCGCTCGATGCGGTAAATCCGAAAATCTTGACCCCCGATCAGTACCGCCACTTCCGCCCAGGCATGACCGGTGACGGCGAGCTGATGGAGTACCTGACACTGGTAGGCGACCGGTACGCCCTCCTCCCATTGGGGGGCACTGTGATAGCTGGCAGTCTTGATTTCGAGGATGCCGGGGCCGTCGGGGTGGCCCACCACCTCCCGGTCGAGATTGGCGAGCATAAACAGGTGCTCGGGGTGCTGTAGTACCGCATTGACCCGGCGCACCCGATAACCGGTGCGCTTGGCGTAGACCTGCGCCAACACCGGTTCGAGCTCGATACCCCACAGCACAGCTTCTTTGTGGGAGATATCTTCCGGCTCCTTACGCCCGGTCTTTTCCAGCCACAGTGACAGCGGGCATTTATAGGGTGAGAGGCCCACCGCAACGGCGGCATCGGATGAACCTAGCCCAAGCTTGCGGATCGCCAACCACTGCTTGCGAGAGAGGTCGGTGGTGGAGGCTAAGCGAATAGCCTGACCGTATTTGGCTTTTGCTTTCATCATTACTCCTTGTCAGCGGCATAAACGTCCCCGCCCGGCCTGATGGCTGGGTAGGGGTCTATGACGGGTAAATGAAATAAATCGGTAGAGCGGGGATTACTGCAGCAGAGTAAGGGCCTGATTGAGGGCCTGAGACTTTAGCTGAGCACCCTGACCAAACCAGGCAGAGTCCAGGCGATAGTCCTGACTTCGGGCACGGCGATGATGGTCCACATATTCCGTCACCGCATTGACCAGCCCCCAGGCGGTATTCTGGGAGCTGGCCAACTCCGAGCCCATACCGGCGCCTTGATATAGCTCGTGGAGCTGTTGGACTGGTCGGGTGAGGATAATTTGATTGTCGGCATCCAATGGCTGGTCCAGCAGGACGCTAAAGAAACGTAGCGCCTCTTCTGGGGCAACAGGACGGGCAGCCAATGCTTTGGTCTGGGTTTTGAATTCATCCCAATGAGCAAGTCCCAACCCTAATTCCTCTTTGACAATAGCCGGGTCAAATGTCGTCGAGTGAGAGACTTTGACTGCCCCAGTGCTATTACGCAACGCCATCTGCAGGGTGTTATTACAGACCACTCGCAATGAGGTAAATTGCGCCGTGGTGCAGAGCGTGCCGTCGCAGCTGGTTGCCAGCAGCAGATAGGACTTCACCAAGTCATTGCCTTTGAGTTTCAAGTCTTGGCCGGTACGGGCCAGCGCCCACAATTTACGGCCGCCCTTAAGTGAGCCAGCGGTTTCTAATTCAAAGCCGCCGATTTCCACTAAATCCTGATAGAAGTGCAGCACCTCATGGGGCTGTACCACGTTATAGCGTTGGGAGACGACCGACAGGGGTTCGAGCGTGTCGGATCGGTAAAGCACCTTGCTGTCTTTATAGGGGCGAATATGCAAGGCATCGGTAGCAACGTTAAACATCACATTGCTCTGCTCGATGGTCCAGTCCATTCCGGCAGCTTTAAGCCAGATCTCCAAGGATTGTCGTGGGGGTAAGATATTTCCGAGGCCGTGCCAGGGTGTTTGGCCAGTGTAGGCCATGGTATCGATGAGATGAGCCATATATCAATCTCCAATGAAAAAGGGGCTGGCAAAGCAGCTCCAGAGGTAGGTTCATAGAGAGAATATATATCTGAAATTTATTTGATTGAAGGTAATCGGAATGCAAGGTGACAGCACAGCACCATAAAATCAGACGGTGCTATATGAAAATGCCAGACGGCCGCCAGTAATGTTTTGGGGTTCATTTGCAGCTGATATTTTTGATATTCCAGATATTTTTGATATTCGTATCTGAAAGTATCTGGAGGGGCATGCTTGATGGGGTGCAGGAATCTTGATGACAAGGGGCTAAGAAGTAACCATTCACCAGAGTAGAAGTAGGTAGTGCGCTATTATATCGCCCGTGTACTAACCTACGCTAGGGTAACTTGCACCGACCAAAACAATAAAGTAACCACATATTCAAAGCATTCTTCGCAGTCTAGTTTTGTTAGGGAGGGTGCGAATAAGCACCCTCCACAACGAAACTGAAAAATTTAGTTTATTAAATTCAAATGCTTACAAGGGCGCATTTTTATGTTTGGTGACTTATTCGCACCTTCCTTAGGCAAAAGTGGCCTCATATGCCATAAACAATAATCCAACGATGTTGGATTTTTCACCCAACCTGATAATGTTTTTAACATTGTCACCAGGAACAGATAAATACGCTACGATACTTCTATAGTCTAGGAGGCAGATCGCGAGAGTCGTTCCTTTAAGACAGTGGATTAGGTTATCATTTAATTCCGCTCTAGTTACTATTTTGTTTCTAACTAAATCATTTGCAAAGCTTACAGGGTCGCTATCATCGAAATTGATCTTATCTAGCCCAATCAAAATTTTACCGCATATAAAATTAAGACGTTCAAGTGAATCGTGACAAATTAACTTGGAATCATAATTGACCTTATGAATATTCACGGTCCGAACACTCTGCTCTAAAGCACATGTACGTTGATTGTGAGGCGGGGTAGTATGTCGCGCGATGGTAAAATTATAACTATAGATAGCTCGTGCTATGTACAGATTGTACTTGCTGTATTCATTCACACTAAAAAACATAGAATATTTATAATACGTGTTTTTAGAAAGCCAGGAGTTTAAATGATTAGGTGTGAATACAGGAATGAGCATATCCCCCTGATAATTTAAGGTGTCATTAAGTTGTGGTAGTAATGATATGTTTTTTACAGTTGCTCTTCTTTGGTTGTGATTTAATCCTATTGCAAGTACACCCAATGCGTATTTATTTGACCCATACTTAAATAATTCCACTTCACTTAAGCTGTCTATTATGTCTAGAGCTTCTTCTGGTGAATCTTCTTTGATGTAATTGAGTATCAGCAGTAAAGGTGCATGCTGATAAAAATAACTATAATATTCATTGTCAATGTCATTTGCCAGTTCTACAATTGTAGAGAAGTGATTGACATCAAACACAATATAGTTTGTTTTGTCCGGAGTTGCGCTTTGGTTGTACTCAACCTTAATGTATCCATTATCATTTTTCAGGTGGCAAAAATAAGATACATGTGGAGGAAATACCATTTGTGATAGTAAATCCAACTGCGAATTTAATTGGTTTAAATCAACTTCTTCATTATGGAGGTTTATTGTAGGCGTTCCAAAAAGTAACGTAATACAATCAATGACATTCTCCAGTAACTTTATCCTCTTCTCATCCACTCGCAACGGTGGCGGCAATCCGAGTGATATCCCCTCTACTTCATAAATTGTATTGTAATCATATTCAAGAGCGGATTTTAAGGTGTATGTTAAGTGGTTCAGTATGGAGCAGGTACTGAGAGTGAGTTTGCTGTAGGTGTTGTAAAAATGACCGAACATGCCAGTTTTATTATCTATATCTTGCAGAATTATAACGGCAGTGTAAGCAGCAGCTATTGAATTCATGTTAAAGATAGAACTATCAAAGTTATTCTCAGAGAGTTGTAAATTACAATCTTTTATCTTTTTATTTAATGTTTTAGAGGTTTGATTGTCCTCATTGTTTAGTTCATTTAAAAAATCCAATAATTTTTGAATAAAAAACTCTGCCATTTCACGGTCAATTTGTTTATGTTCACAAAGTTTTGAAGTAAAGGAGCTATTAATATATTTACGCAAGTATTTTTTTGCTGTTAGCTTATTGAAACTCCCTTTTATCCCATCTGTTATTACCAAGTGTTCCAGTCTCAGAATTTTGTCAAGATGATAGTAGATAGACTCTTCAGTAGCTTTATCCTTAAAAATATAGAAATCAGCACATATCAATGGAATTAGTGCATTTTTAATATAAATTTCGTCTATGTCATCAATTGACCCTTTAACAATAATGTTTTTCCGGATCATTTTATTGCATAAACGTTCTAATATATCCATATGGTTTAATAGAATGGTAGGTGGCAAATTGCTACCATCGTGTAGGCGTTTTGTTATTTTTTTCAGTGTTTTTTGTAAATCATATTTTTCAGAATTTGATGGACGTTCACGGCGCAAACTTTCGCCGGTCTTCTTGGTTGGGCGGACCGGGCTACTAAACCCAAGGGCCTTTGCTATAGCGTCGAAAAAAATCATAAAGAAGTGTGTTGTCATGATTTACCCGTTGGGATCGTAGTTTTTCCCCCCTGACCTTACCCCAGAGGCCCGCCATAATGCGAGCTCATTCAATTAGACGTTAGAGGGATTTCACATGACACTAGAGACAATAGACCCCATCATCAGGATGGCTGAGCTTTCCAAGCTAATTAGTCTATCTAGATCAACTATTTACGACAAGCTGAACGCCAGGTCTTCCCGGCATGATCCCAGCTTTCCCAAGGCGATAAAACTTGGCAAGTCAGCGATCGGCTGGCGTCAGAGCGAGGTCAATCAATGGATCGCAACCAGGTCACAAAGTAGTCAAACAATGGAGGTCAAAAATGAATCAACACAGAGCCATTGAAGCTGTCATTGAGCGGTTAGATCAGTCCCTTTGGGATACACTGGATGTCGTCGCCTATAAAACAAAGGCCCCGAGATTTATGATCTTGACTCAAATGTTGTCTGTAATGGCTATCGCATCGCAGCAGTTGGTAGATATTAGCCCAAAAAGTGAGATGAAAATACCGGCATCACTTTACACTCTAATTCTAGCTGCTTCTGGCGAGAGAAAAAGCACGGTCGATAAGCTACTGATGAAACCAGTTCGTGAATTTGAAAAATGCTTAGCTGAGCAGGTAGATGCTGCACAGCAGAAATATCAGATCGAACTGGAATTGTGGAATATAAAGAAAAAAGTGTTAAGGAAGGAATTAGATGAGATGCATAAAAAAGGTGATGAGCAGCCCATTATAATAGAGGCATGGCACACTCACCATTCAAATATGCCTATAGCTCCGGTAGTTAAGAGGATTTTAGCTGAGGATATAACAGTCGCAAAACTGAAGTCGATGTTAGCTGAGAAGAATACGTCATTAGCTCTGGTGTCCGATGAAGCTGGGACACTACTGTCGAGTGACTTGATGAAAGATAATGCATTGTTTAACTCACTATGGTCAGGTCAAACTATACGTGTTGACAGAGCCAATGCCCCTGAAGTTCATATTGAAGGTGCTCGTTTGACTTTGAGCATGCAAATCCAGCCTGATATATATAGAACATTCAGAGATAGTAATGGTGATGCGATGAGAAGCTCTGGATTAGACGCTCGAATTCTACTGTGTGAGCCTGAGTCAGAGATTGGCTATCGTCAAGAAGATAGGGATGATAGCGCATCACTAGATGATAAAATTAAATTAGGTAGATTTAGCTCAAGGATTGATGCATTACTGCAAGAAGGGCTCGAGATGAGAGCACAAGGCCAGGAGCGTCATTGCCTGAATTTAACAGAAAGTGCTAAGAAAATTTGGAATGACAAGTTTAATGACATTGAATACGCAATGAGGCGTGGGGAATATTTGGAGCACTATAAAGATTTTGGTTCAAAGTTTATGGAGCAGGCGTCAAGAATTGCGGCGGCACTTCATGTGTTTAAAAACATAAACTACAGAGCCACGCTTGTGACTCATGAAACTATGCAGACTGCTATTGAACTAGCTGAAATATACTTACATCAAGCATTGATAATATTTAGATTGCCCGAGGCTAGGGAGTTCGTGGACGAGACACATGTTAATAAGCTACTGGAGTGGATTATTCATAACTGGAATAATGAGCTGTTTTTGAAAGGTGACATTAGACGAAGTGGCCCACATTGTATTCGTAATTCGAATAAGCTAGAAGATGCAATAGAAGTTCTTATTGCTCGAGGAGATATCATTTGCTTTAAAAAGAAACAGTCAATCTATATTTCTTTATCTTGGAAGAAATACCCTAGGCTTGTTAGGCGCTCTTTAGTCCGCACCCGTGATAGAATTTATGTTAGCGAGCTAGTCGAATATCAAGGAAGACGCCATTCAGGAATACCATCAGTTGAACTTTTTGAGAGACCGTTGATTGACATGAGAAATAAGCTCCGACACTAATGGTTGCACCATACCCATACATTAAGGTTCAGTATTAACTGATTGCAGTACTCCGCTTAAGTAACTTAAGAGTGTTGTTATATAGGGCGGTATCATAACTGCATCTGAATTAGGAACCCTATGTCTATATTTTAGTATATATGTTCATTTGATTGAGTAGTGTATGGGCTTATTTAGATAGGCCATGATGCGGTATATGTATTATATATAGCAATACATATAGTAATACATACACTCTTATATACATCTATAGCCATGCACACTACTAACGATGCATATACGCTATGCAATCTAACGATGGGGTAGCGTGAAGACTACATGCCTCTAAGCATGTACCACTATGGATAGCATCCAGAGCATGGTGTATTTACTTAAGCAAAAAATATATCTATTTATTTAATTCAATAACTATACCTCCGTGTCTATTCACCAAGGTAGGGACTCCTATGTTGAATCACTTAAAAAATTCAGTATTGAAGATGAAAGCACTTACTAGATTATACACAGATAGTTACGGCCCCATGAATTGCACCTATTTGAGACGTAGTCTGGATGTTGTTTCCGATACCCTTGCCAGGTATCCCCGTGTTTATGCGCTGCGGGTAGACCTGCGCTTTGCTGTTGAGTCACCTGAAGATGATGCTGACACGCTGACCTGCCTACAGCGGGCTGACCCGTCAGTGATTACTCGCTTTATGGAGTCCCTGAAAAGCCAACTACGTGCGGACCACTATCGTCAGAAACGACGTGGTACTCCGTCTCTACCGGCCTTTATCTGGTGCCGTGAGCAGGATACCTCGGCATCACCCCATTACCACCTGATGCTGCTCTTTAACAAAGACGTCTATGCCTTTCTGGGAGACTATCGGGACTATGACGCTAACAATATGGGAACCAGGATCCAGAAGGCGTGGTGCAGCGCCCTGAGCCTCCCTTATCCTGATAACGCGACGTTAGTGAATTTTCCTGATAATCCGCAGTACCGGTTTGATCGCCAGTCAGCCCGAGAGCTAGATGACAACTTCGAAGCATTTTTGTTTCGTATGGCGTACCTGAGTAAAAAGAATACGAAGAGCGGCGGTGATGGCTACCGCAACTTTGGTACTAGCCAACTACTTCGGGCTGAGCATTGATTTATTAGGGTGGCAAATGAAGCTTGCATCAAGTGTGTTTACAGATACCCGATCGTTACGGTCGGCATTAAAGGGATTGTCATCGGAGGATTTGTTAGCACTGAATGCTGAAATCGAGGCGATAGCGCTGGAGCGCATTGAGGAAGAGGAGGCTGCGAGGGTAAGAGCACATGAGCGGCAGCAGGTGATCGCTGACATTAAAGAATTGCTCGCTTTAGAGCGTATTAATCCTGAAGAGCTGTTAGCGTTCACCAGATGCCCTGTAAGCTCGTCTAAGCGAAACCGGAAACTTGGGTAGTATAAACAACAGCTGCTTCTGTATGAACGTTCTAGTAGCATTTACGGAGATGACTAGTCTGTTAAGCACAGCGAGGGGACCAATCCCCTCGTTTTTATGTGTTGCGTATAAATACAACAAATTCAAATGGACACTGATGACGACAGAATGCTAAAACGATAATTAATGGCATTTGCATCGATGAGGTGTAATAGCGTAAAATTCAACACTGTTATTACTACCTGAATCGTGCTGTTCACTATTCAGACCAGTCACCAGAACGATCCAGATTGAAAGACCTATATCACCAGAGTCAGTAGCTATCCATGTGGCTGACGGTGTGCCCCTTATTGAGAGATCTTAATCATGACTGAATTTCTGAAAGTGTTGCTGAATATTCGTAGCTTGCGGGCTGCATTGCGTGAGCTCTCCTTTGAACAGTTGCAAGAAGCGAATGAGAAGTTCTCCTCGATTTATAACGAGCGGGTTGCTGAGATAGAAAAGACCCGCGCAGCCGATGCCGAGCGTTTGGCCAAGCTGGCCGAATTCCAAGCAATGCTGGCTGATGCTGGCATTGACCCTACTGAGCTCGTACAGGGCGTTCCAGCCGGGAAAGCTCAACGTGATGGCACGAAACGTGCTCCGCGTCCGCCGAAGTATCGTTATATGGCAAATGGTGAAGAGCGCACCTGGACCGGCCAGGGACGCACTCCTAAAGCGTTGGCCGCCATGCTGGAGCAAGGCAGGCAGTTGGAAGAATTCCTGATTTGATGTCAAAAGGACTGGCTAACCAGTCCTTTTTCTATTGCGTTGTTGAGTTATTGAAACTTAGCTCAGCTGACATTTGACGATGGCAACCACGTCAGTGCTGAACCGACTCTGGATGCTGCATCGATATATTCTGACCACCAGACCATCATTTCTCGGCGACGTTCCAGATAATCCGTGCGGTTGTATGCGCTACGGACTTCATCTTTGTCAGAGTGCGCCAAGGCAGCTTCTATAACGTCTCGATCAAATCCTCTCTCGTTCAGGGTGGTGCTGCCCAAGGCTCGCAGGCCGTGAGCGACCAAGGTCCCTTCATATCCCATTCTTTTCAAGGCCGCATTGGCTGTTTGCTCGTTGGTGTGCGTTTTAGGATTACGGATACCAGGGAAGATAAATTCACGATGGCCGCTGATCGGTCGCATGAGGTCCAGGTAGGCAAGTGTCTGCGGCGTCAAGGGCACGTCATGACCTCTGCGCTTCTTCATTCTCTCTGGTGGGATCCGCCAGAGTTTCTTTTCCATATCGATCTCTGCCCACCTTGCTCCGGCCGCCTCGCTGGGGCGAGCCAAGGTATGCAGGCTCCATTCGATGAGGCAGCGGGTCTGCAAATTGATGCTGGCCTTCGATAGCCTGTTCATCAGTTCTGGTAACTGGTTGGGGTTAATGCTGGGCATGTGCTGTTTGGCTGGCCGCTGAAACACCTTGCTGATCCCCGAGCAAGGGTTGGCGTCGATCAGACCAGAGTTAACAGCAAAGGTCATGATCTCGTTCACCCGTTGCGTGAGGCGACGCACGGTTTCGAGTTTTCCAGCAGCAGCGATGGGCTCGATGATCTTGATGGCTCGCTGTGCCTTTATTTCCATAACGGGCACTGTGCCTATCTCGGGGAACAGGTACATTTCGAGAGAACGCCAGAGATCCTCGGCATATGCCGGGGTGACGGAAGGGCGCTTAACATCAAACCAGCGCTTGGCGACGGCTTCAAAGGTGTGCTCGCTCTGTGATAACGCAGCGGATGCCTGCTCATCACGATGGTGTTGGGGATCGATGTTTTGTTGCAGCAACGTTTTGGCTTCGGAGCGTTTCTCTCTCGCTTCAGCCAACGACATCTCCGGCCAGGAGCCAAAGCTGATCATGTTTCTCTGTTTAGTTAGGGGGCGGTAGTAACGCAGGCGCCACAACTTGGAGCCATTGGGCTTGATGACGAGCTCCAGACCAGCCCCGTCGCAGAGGGTGTATTCCTTCTCTTTGGGCTTGGCTGCTTTGATCTCGGTTGGGGATAAGGGACGGGTGATACGAGGCATAGGCATACGCTCCGGAAGGCATACAAAACGATATGCCTAACGATATGCCTAAAAGGGCTGGATGGCAACGCACCCCATTGGACAGCATAAGACAACAAAAAACCCGCAAAGCCTTATGCTATGCGGGTTTCTTGGACTTCGTTGGTCACTGTTGGACCGGTATTTGGTGGAGCTGGGGGGATTTGAACCCCCGTCCAAAATTACTACATCCTTGGCACTACATGCTTAGTCACTCTTTACATTCGCCAACCCGCTGCGGAGAGACACGCCACGAATTGACTAGCTCGATTGGTTTTAATGCTTCCGCCCCGAGCAGGACTTCCACACGATCCTGTGAAGGATGACCTTCCGATTCCCTAGGACACAGGCAAGCTAGGGTAGAAGGGCTCTATGCAGGTTATTAAGCTGCTAGTGCGTAGTTTTCGTCGTTTGCGACTATTTTTTTGCGGTTTATTAACGAGGCCTACCGCACCTCGGCATGCACCTTGGGTTTCGTGAATCTTGTCGAATCCAGAATCAGCCCCAAGTTGTTAATTGCGATTGTACGCAAAAATGCTGTCATAGCAAGGCGTTGATACCCATTCCTTCTGTCAGCCAGTCTGTTTGCCGATTTATTGTACGCAGCTGAGCCTGAAGAGCCAGCTGCGCCGGGGGAAGGTGAACTGGCGTCCTGATCCTGCCAGTCGCAGGTTAGCCGCGATGCTTGTTCTTCATGATGCGGGCTTTTTCCCGATCCCATTCGCGGGCTTTGGTATCTTCGCGCTTGTCGTGCTCTTTCTTGCCCTTCACCAGGCCGATCTCGACCTTGACCCAGCACTGTTTCCAGTAGAGGGCGAGGGGAACTATGGTGTAGCCCTGACGGGCGATCAGGCTTTCGAGCTTGTCGAGTTCACGACGGCTCAGCAGCAGTTTGCGGGTGCGGGTCGGGTCACATACCACATGGCTGGAGGCCGCTTGCAGTGGCAGGAAGCTGGAGCCGAACAGATAGGCCTCGCCATCGCGAAAGATGACATAGGCTTCGCTGATGTTGGCCTTGCCCGCCCGCAGGGATTTGACTTCCCACCCTTGCAGGGACAGACCCGCTTCGATCTTCTCTTCGATGAAGTATTCGTGGCGCGCGGTTCTGTTGAGTGCAATGGTGCTGGACCCGGCTTTGTTTTTACTGTTTTTTTTGCTCATGACGGGCGATTTCCGGCAATGACTAGGAGGCTCGTATTATACGTAGGCAGGGGCGGCTGTAAAACGCGCAGCAGGTCAAGTGGTGGCTTTCTGAGCGGTTTGGCTGAGGTTTTACCTCCACAACCCCCAACATGGTGATAAAATCGCGCCGATTGGATGAGGAAAAACCATGCCCCGAATTACGCGCAGTGCCCTGGTGATGTTCAGTGCAGAACAGATGTTCAAGTTGGTTAACGATGTGGATGCCTATCCGCAGTTTTTGCCCGGCTGTGTCGGCAGCCGTGTCCACGAGGCTGGCGATGACTACATGATGGCGTCGGTCGATGTGGCCAAGGCGGGGATTGCCAAGACCTTTACTACCCGCAATCAGCTGGATGTGAACCGTCAGATCAGGATGGAGCTGGTGGATGGCCCGTTCCGCAAGCTGGCGGGCTGGTGGACCTTTACCCCGCTCGATGTCGACGCCTGCAAGGTGGAGTTTGATCTCGATTTCGAGTTTACCTCCAAGCTCATCGAGGTGGCCTTTGGTCAGGTATTCCGCGATCTGGTGAGCTCCATGGTCTCCGCCTTCTCCAACCGGGCGAAGGAGGTCTACGGTGTCTGACCAGCTCAATATCGAGGTTGTCTATGCCTTGCCGCAGCAGCAGACGGTGATTGCCCTGCGGGTGGCGCCCGAGACCTGCGTGCAGGCGGCCATCGAGCAGTCCGGCATCGTACAAAAACACCCCGAGATCGATCTGGCGGTCAACAAGTTCGGTATCTACAGCCGCCCGGTGAAAGGGAGCGAGCCGCTGCACGACGGCGATCGTATCGAGATCTACCGCCCGCTCATCGCCGATCCCCGCGAGATGCGCAAAAAGCGGGCCGAGAAGGCCAAAGAGGAGGGGAGAGCCGATAGCGTGACCGGTGGTCGCCCCGATGTGCATCGCAAGCACCGCGAGTAGCGCTCAGATTTTTCTTGCAGAAAAAAGGCGCCGAGGCGCCTTTTTTTGATCCCGTTAGCCGGTGAGCTGGCCGAGGGGATATCAAGAGAGGGTTGCTTCTACCACACCCAGCCGTGCGCGTGCCCAGGCGGCCAGCAGCTCGACCCCGCTTTGCATAACCCGCTCATCGAAATCGAATTCGTTGTGATGGTGCGGCGCCGCCAGATCGGCCCCCAGGATGAGGTAAGCCGCTTCGCCCCCCTGCTTTTGCACCCGCTCCATCAGAAAACCGGCATCTTCGCTGGCGCCAAAGCGGCGAGTCTGGATAGTGGCGAGCCCCTGCTTGCGGGCCAGCGCCGCCAGTTCGGCTTGCAGGGCCGGGCTGTTGTCGAGGGCAATGGCCTCACCCTGCTTGATGATGCGATAGGTGACACCGTGGGCGAGGGCAGTCCCTTCGACGATGCGCTGTACCTGACTGAACATGTAGTCGTTGAGCGCGCTGTCGGCGCCGCGGGTCTCACCGCGCAGCTCGGCATGATCGGGGATGACGTTGCGGCCGCTGCCGGCGTGAAGCTGGCCGACGTTGATGCGGGTCATGCCGTCGCGGTGGCGGGGAATGCCGAGCATGGCGGTGGTGGCCATGCAGGCGGCTGCCAGCGCATTGCTGCCGGCATTGGGTTCGAGTCCCGCGTGGGCGGCGGTGCCCATAAAGTGGACGTCGAACTTGGTGGAGCAGAGAAACTCGGTGGGGTTGATCACCAGCTCGCCGCTGCCAGCGTGAATACCGATATGGAGCGAAAGCAGGGCATCCACGTCATCGAGTGCGCCACCGGCCGCCAGCGCCTTGCCACCGCGGCACCCCTCTTCGGCGGGCTGGAAGAAGAGCTTGATACGACCGCACAGCTGCTCCTTCATCGCCATCAGGCTGCTGGCCAGCCCCATGCCGATGGCGGTGTGGCCATCGTGGGCGCAGGCGTGCATCCACCCCTTGTTGTGGGAGGCAAAACCCTCCTGCTGCGGTTGGTGTTGTTCAGCATCGGACTCTTCCACCTCCACCGCGTCGATATCGAAGCGAAAGGCCAGGGTCGGACCGGGACGGCTGGTATCCAGCTCTCCCATCAGGCCAGTGACATCACCGATCCGCTCCAGCCAGTCGGGATGGGCTCCCTGACGGCGGGCACGGGCCTTCTCGGCCGCCACATCCACATCACGGCCCATCATCAGATTGCTGGCCAGCAGTTTGTCGCCAAGCACAATGCGATAACCGAGCTCGCTCAGGTGGTGGGCAATCAGGCTGGTGGTGCGAAACTCTTTCCAGGCGGCTTCCGGCAGGCGGTGCAGGTCGCGGCGCCACAGGATCAGGTGCTCAAGGGTCATCTTGGCTTCCTTGGTGATTCGATTTGTCGGCTATTGTGCCTTTTTTCCCGGCTGACCACACGGGGGTAGCAGCTGGTCGGGGGAGCTATGCGTGCAAGTTGGGGCAATAGGGGGTCGTGAATGGGGATGATTGCCGATAATAAAACGCCTCCACAAGGGAGGCGTTGTCGATAGCTGGTTATCAGGCCGCGTGATGGTAAGCGGAGGCTTCAAACAGTTTCTTGTTGGCCACCAGATCGATGGGGTCAAAATCATCGACGTTGATGGTGCGCAGGCGACTTACTTCGGCGCGGCGCAGCAGCTCGGCTTCGCTCTGGGTCAGTACGCCAGCGGCCAGACCCATGTCGGCCACCTTGTCCAGTGCCATGAAGGGGCGCTTGATGCCATCGCTCTTGCAGACTTTCTCGAACAGTGGCTCGGCGGCCAGTACGTCGTCGAGGGCCTGCTCCAGCAGACCGAAGGGGTTGCCCTCTTCGCGAGTCAGGTATTGCCCCTTGGCCAGGCGGCTGCGGGTCTCGCTCGGGGTTTGCAGCAGATGGGCAACCTGTTGGTCCAGCTTGTCGCACGGACGGTTCAGGTCACGACCCAGCGGCAGCACCACGGCGCGCAGGGCAAGACCAATCCAGCGGTTCGGGAAGTTGCGCAGTAGCTCGTCGATCGCCTCTTGTGCCTTGAACATGGCATCTTGCAGTGCCCAGTGCAGCAGTGGCAGGTCGGCCTGCTGGCGTCCCTCATCCTGATAGCGCTTGAGGGCGCTTGAGGCCAGATAGAGCTGGCTCAGCACGTCGCCAAGACGGGCGGAGACCCGCTCCTTGCGCTTGAGCTCGCCACCCAGGGTGCCCATCGCCATGTCTGACAGGAACGCCAGGTTGGCCGAGAGGCGGGAGAGCTGCTGGTAGTAGCCCTTGGTCTGATCCTTGTAAGGGGCCGCGGCAAAGCGGGCGCCGGTGATACCGAGCCAGAAGCTGCGTACCAGGTTGCTGATGGCAAAGCCGACGTGGCTGAATACCGCCTTGTCGAAATCCTTCAGCGCCTGCTCCTTGTCGGGGTGGCTGGCGGCCAGCATCTCCGGCAGTACATACGGGTGGCAACGGATGGCGCCCTGACCGTAGATGATCATGCTGCGGGTCAGGATGTTGGCCCCTTCTACCGTAACGGCGATGGGGGCACCCTGATAGCCACGGGCCAGATAGTTGTTGGGGCCCATGCAGATGGCTTTGCCGCCGTGGATATCCATGGCATCGATGATGCACTTCTGGGCCCGGTCGGTGAGGTGGTATTTGACGATGGCGGAGATGACCGAGGGCTTCTCGCCAAGGTCGATACCGGTCACGGTCAGGTTGGCTGCGGCGCCCATGATGTAGGCGTTGCCGCCGATGCGGGCCAGCGGCTCTTCAATCCCTTCCATCTTGCCGATGGGCAGCTTGAACTGGCGACGGATGCGGCTGTAGGCACCGCTCGCCAGGGCCAGCATCTTGACGCCGCCAGTGCTGTTGGAGGGCAAGGTTATGCCGCGACCGACCGACAGACACTCGACCAGCATGCGCCAGCCCTGACCGGCCATGGCCGGGCCACCGATGATGAAATCGAGCGGGACGAACACATCCTTGCCCTGGGTCGGGCCGTTCTGGAACGGCACGTTGAGCGGGAAGTGGCGACGGCCGATGCCGACACCCTTGATGTGAGTCGGGATCAGCGCGCAGGTGATGCCGAGCTCTTCCTCTTCACCCAGCAGGTGTTCCGGATCACGCAGTTTGAAGGCGAGACCCAAGACGGTGGCGATAGGGGCGAGGGTGATGTAGCGCTTGTTCCAGGTGAGGCGCATACCGAGCACCTCTTTTCCTTCCCATTCGCCCTTGCAGACGATACCGAAGTCGGGGATGGAACCGGCGTCAGAGCCCGCCTCCGGGCTGGTCAGGGCGAAGCAGGGGATCTCTTTACCCACCGCCAGGCGGGGCAGGTAGTAATCCTTCTGCTCGTCAGTGCCATAGTGCTGCAGCAGTTCGCCCGGGCCCAGTGAGTTGGGCACGCCGACGGTGGAGGCGAGCACGGCGCTGGCACCGCACAGCTTTTGCAGGACACAGGACTGGGCGTAGGCCGAGAACTCCAGACCGCCATATTTCTTCTTGATGATCATGGCGAAGAACTTGTTGTCCTTCAGGTATTGCCACACCTCGGGGGAGAGGTCCGCGCGCTCGTGGGTCACTTCCCAGTCGCTCACCATGCGGCACACTTCCTCGACCGGGCCATCCATAAAGGCCTGCTCTTCGGCAGAGAGGGTGCTGACCGGGATGGCGTGCAGCTTTTTCCAGTCCGGGTTGCCCGCGAACAGATCTGCTTCCCACCAGGTGGTGCCCGCTTCAATCGCCTCTTTCTCGGTGCGGGACATCTCCGGCATGATCGATTTGTAGATCTTGAACAGCGGCTTGGTTATTTGATTGCGGCGAAATTCCACCAGATTGAGCGGGATGGCGATCACAGCGAACAGCGCCCATACCAGCAAGGGCACATGACCATAGAGGGCGCCAAGCACCAGGGCTGCGCCGGTGACCAGGGTGGAGATGAACAGGGATGCCCGGCGATAGGCCAGGGCTCCGATAACCAGGATCACCCCGAGCAGAGTGAGGGTCGTCGTCATTGCTTGCTCCTTGCGTGTATAAATGTGCCAACGTGGTGTAACTCATCCAGAGGTCTGACCTGTTGGATATGGCCCCTGTTGTAATTCATACGCACAAAGTTATCAAGCTGTTTACATCTTCATTACCTTCTCTCTGTGATCCCCATAACGCTCACGCGCCGCCAGCGCTGTGGCTCGCAGGGGGCGACTGTGCGATTCGCTTGTGCGAGAATAGCCGCGATCTACACGCACACTAAAAACAGTGGAAGAGACATCATGTACCAAGAATTGATCCGCAATGAACTGACCGAAGCTGCCAGCGTGCTGCAGGCCTTCCTGGCTGATGAGCAGAACCTGAAAAACATCGAAGCGGCCGCCAAACTGCTGGCTGACTCTTTCAAAGAAGAGGGCAAGGTGCTCTCTTGTGGCAACGGTGGCTCCCACTGTGACGCCATGCACTTCGCCGAAGAGCTGACCGGTCGTTACCGCGAGAACCGCCCGGGTTATGCCGGTATCGCCATCTCCGATCCGAGCCACCTCTCCTGCGTCTCCAACGACTTTGGCTATGACTATGTCTTCTCCCGCTACGTAGAAGCGGTCGGCCGCCGTGGCGACGTGCTGCTTGGTATCTCCACCAGCGGCAACTCCGGCAATATCCTGAAAGCCATCGAGGCAGCCCGCGCCAAAGGGATGAAAGTGATCGCCCTGACCGGCAAGGATGGCGGCAAGATGGCGGGTCTGGCGGATGTCGAGATCCGGGTTCCGCACTTTGGCTATGCCGACCGTATTCAGGAAGTGCACATCAAGGTGATCCACATCCTGATCCAGCTGGTCGAAAAAGAGATGGCCAAGTAATCAGGCCATAACTACCAGATAAGGGCTGCGCCGGTAGCATGGTTCGCCATCTGCCGGTTGTTGCCAGTCACAGGGGAAGGGATAGCGCCTTCCCCTGTTGTCTGTCGAACCAGCGTGCTGGTCGAACATGACACAAGCCAAATCATGAAAGGAGTCTGCCGGATATGTGCGAACTGCTCGGCATGAGTGCCAATGTGCCGACCGATATCTGCTTCAGCTTTACCGGGTTGATGCTGCGCGGCGGCAAGACCGGGCCCCACAAGGATGGCTGGGGGATCACCTTCTACGAGGGGAAGGGCTTTCGCACCTTCAAGGATCCCGAGCCCAGCGCCCAATCTCCCATCGCCAGACTGGTACAGGCGCTGCCCATCAAGAGCTGCGCCGTGGTCAGCCACATTCGGCAGGCCAACCGTGGCTGCGTGTCACTGGAAAATACTCACCCCTTTACCCGTGAGCTGTGGGGTCGTTACTGGACCTTCGCCCACAACGGTCAGCTGACCGGCTACAAGAAGCTGCCCACCGGCCGCCACCGGCCGGTGGGGGATACCGACAGCGAACACGCCTTCTGCTGGCTGCTCGATCGGCTGGAGCAAAAATATCCCAAGCGTCCGGCCAACTTTCCCGCCATGTTTCGCTATCTCGCTACCCTGTGTGACGAGCTCAGAGCGTTCGGAGTGTTCAACATGCTGCTCTCGGACGGGGAGTATGTGATGAGCTACTGCAGCAACAACCTGCACTGGCTGACCCGCTGTGCGCCCTTTGGCGAGGCGAGCCTGCTGGATGAGGAGGTGGTGATCGACTTTCAAAGCGAGACCACCCCCAACGATGTGGTGACCCTGATCACCACCCGTCCGCTGACCGGCAATGAGAATTGGGTCAAAATGGCGCCCGGTGAATTCAATCTGTTTCGCATGGGGGAGCGGGTGGCGACCAACCAGGTCGCGCTTGAGCAAGATAAAAAAATACCAGGGTAGATACCTACCCTGGTTCTTCGCAGCAGCCATAAAAGGCAAAAGGGATGAGAGGTGTTGCTGAGCATCATCACTCTGACGGCATTGAGTGTTGATCAATTGTTAATTTGTGGCAATCAAGTTGTTGTCTTTAGGGGCGTTTGAGCATCGCTATTTCGATACTGATCACATTTTTTGCCACTTTATTCCCTGAGCCATCCAATCGGGTGCTTCATCACTGCCTGGTCGTGAGCCACGACATCGAAAACTATCTATAGTATGGTCTGTTTGAATACCGTTCTGGAGGAGCCTCGCATGGAGTGGGTGGATCGCAAGGTGTTGCAGCAGCTGGCAGAGGATATCGGTCCGGATATGCTGCCCGTTGTCATCGCAGTCTTTATTGAAGAGGTGGGCGAGCAGCTGAGTCAGCTCAGACCCCTCTATGAGCAGGGGGAGTGGGAGGCGCTGGCTCGGGTGGCGCACAGCATGAAATCATCCTGTGGCAGCTATGGCGCCATGCCGAGCTATCAGCAGGTGATGGCGCTGGAGATGGCCAGCAAGCAGGCCGATGTGGCCGAGGCAGAGCGCCAATTGCAACTGCTGGAGGCCTCCTTGCCCCAGGTGCTCGCGTTTCTTGCCGATTATCAGTAACGGCGCCATGCAGGGATGCCGGGGCGCCGTGACCGTAGCCTAACGCTGGTTGAGCAGTTGCTGGATGATCCGGTCCAGCGCCAGTTTCAGCTTCAACCGATCGTGCCGATGGGGCAGCTCAAGCTCGCCCAGCTCGGCTTCGATCACTCGCCCTTGCCAGTCCCCCGCATCACCCGCGCCTTGTGGGGCCAGGATGGCATCCAGCCGACCCTGACCGACCCGGGATTCCAGCCAGCGACATTGACTCATCAGATCCAGCTGACTGGCAGGGCCGTTTTCCGCCACCAGATTGCAGACGAAAACCAGCATGGCGCTGCTCTCGTTGATGGCCTGGGCGATCTCGGCCAGCAGCAATGGCGGCATGATGGAGGTGAGGAAACTGCCCGGCCCCAGAATGATCATGTCCGCCTGCTGCAGTGCCAGCACCGCTTCCCGGGTCGCTTGCACCTCCGGCATCAGGCCGAGGGAGAGGGGCGGTGTTGCCAGTTGATCGATGGATACCTCTCCCAGGATCTGGGTGCCACACTCCATATGGGCGCAGAGATCGGTGGGAAATTCAGACATGGGTAGCAATTGTGACTCGATTTTGAGCATGTCACTGATCAGCTTGATAGCATCAAGAGGACGGACACAGAGATTATCGAGCGCCAGCAGCATCAGGTTGCCAAGGTTGTGACCCGCCAGCTCGCCTTTGCCGGCGAAGCGGTATTCGAACAACAGGCTGCCGATACTGGGATCAGTCACCAGCTGGTTCAGGCAGTTGCGCAGATCGCCCCAGGCGATGCACTCCTGACTCTTGCGCAGGCGTCCGGTCGAGCCGCCATCATCTGTGGTGGTGACGATGCCGGTGAGCCGTTGACCGAGAAACGAGAGGGACGAAAGCACTCGTCCCATGCCGTGGCCACCACCGATGGCAACGACCCGATCGAAGTCATTGATGTTTTTTTGCCACATATGGGCGTCCTGTCATTGGTCTCAGTTGACCGCTATGTTAGCAAGCGAAGCGAGATAATTGTTTGATAAAGGTATGATTTTTGCTTGAGGCTGCCATTCGATAAAACAAGGAGATGGTGTTGAAATTTCTGACCGTTCACTCCCTCGCCCAGAATTCATCGCTGGCGGCCCAAGATATCTGCGCGCAGCTGCGCCACCATGCCGATCAGGCCCCCTCCCTGCTGTTACTCTATTTTACCCAAGCCCATGAGGGGGCGATACTGCGCGACGCGCTCAAACGCCAGTTCCCGACGACCCGCCTGCTTGGGTGCAGCTCTTGCGGTGGTGTCATGACCGAGATGGGACACCACGCCCGAGACGGATATGGGCTGGCCGTTGCTGCTCTGTACGATGAGAAAGGGGCATTCGGGGTAGCCGGTGCCAGCGGTGATGGGGTGGATGTGCGGCAGTTGCTGCGCCGAGCCATGAGCGACTGTGGTCGGCCGGGCGAGCTGCCCCAGCTGATCCTGTTTCATGCCAGTCCCGGCAAGGAAGAGGGGCTGCTGGCCGGTATCGAGGCCGAACTCGGTGCCTCGGTGCCGGTGGTCGGTGGATCCGCGGCTGATAGCAGCGTCAGCGGTGACTGGCAGCTCTGCTGGGATGAGGCGGTGGCTCAGGATGGCATCGGTCTGGCGGTGCTCTATCCCGATTGTCAGCTGGCCTTTCAGTTTCACTCCGGTTATGTGCCTGCCGAATTCAGCGGCGAGATCACCGCCTGCAACGGGCGGGAGGTACTCACCATCGATCACCAGCCTGCCGCCGAGGTCTATGCCCGCTGGTGCGGGCGCGTGCAGCCCTGGCCGGTGGGGGCGATTTTGCGGGAGACCACGCTCACCCCGCTGGCCCGTCAGGTGGGAGCGCTGGATGGTATTCCTTACTACAAACTTTCTCATCCTGAAGCTGTGACCGAACAGGGCGGGCTGCGGCTCTTTACCGATGTGGTGCAAGGGGAGCGTCTGCTGTTGATGTACAGCAGTCAGGAAGGGTTGTTGCAGCGCAGCCTCAATGCCATGCGCGTCGAGCCAGGGTATGGGGTCGACGTGGAATTGCAGCCTATCGGCGCGCTCATCATCTTTTGTGCTGGTTGTCGTTTGGCGCTAGGTGATATGTTGTGCCAATTTGTCGAGCAGAGCCAGGCTCGCCTCGGCAAGATCCCCTTTATCACCCCCTTTACATTCGGCGAGCAGGGGCGGCTGCCCAACGGCGAGCTGGCCCACGGCAACCTGATGGTATCGAGCGTGATTTTCCTGACCCGTTGAGTCGGCAGAACATAACAGAGCAGGCAACAAGATGATTGGCAACAGTGAACTGGAAGCCCTCGGCGACAAATTGCAGACCACGCTGGTCGACCTTATGCGTTGCCGCGAGCGCGAGGCCAAGTATCGTCACGAGTCTCAGACTCTGCTGGGGGGCGTTGCCACCCTCGCCGATGCCAAGACGCTGGAGCAGGTGCTGGAGAGCCTTATCCAGGTGCTCAAACCCTTTATCGGCTTTGATCACGCGGATGTAGTGGCCTGGGAAGGGGAGCAGGGGAGTACCCACCTCAGTACCGAGCCGATGCTATCAGCCCGCAGTTGGCGCATGACCCCGGCATTTGCCCGCGCCATCTCGGGTGAAACCCTGGTGATTTACGATCCAGCCCAGCTCCCTGAGCTTGCGCCGCTGGCGAGTGAGCCGGGCTGGGCCAGCGTGATGCTGACCGGGCTGCAGGCCCCCGGTTTTACCGCCACCCTCATCTGCCGCCACGCTCGGGCGGGCACCTTCGATCTCACCAGCAAGGCCGCCATGGAGCGTTGCCGTCCGCTTATCGCCCAGGCGCTGGTCAACATCACCTATCGGGCCCGCTTGCAGGAGCAGGTCGCGGTAAAAACCGAGGCGCTGCAGGCCAGCGAACGCCGTTTTCGCAGCTTCGCCGCCATGGCTTCGGACTGGTTTTGGGAGACAGATGCCGAGCATCGCCTCAGTTATGCCTCAGAGCCGGGTTATCTGGATGAGATGACCCCGCAGGCGACCCGGCCGACCCTCTATGACTACGTCTGCAACAAGCAGAGCTGCGATGCCCAGAAATACCTGCAGCTTTTGGAGCTGCGCCAGCCGGTGCGAGGGGTGCGGATGCAGGTTGCGCTGCAACACGGCCCCTGCTGGATGGAGGTGAGCGCCGAGCCCTGCTTTGACCATGATGGCCTGTTTATTGGTTATCGCGGCACTGCCCGGGATATCAGCAACCAGATCCGTAGGGAAGAGGAGCTGGCGCGGGCACGGGATGAGGCCGAAGCGGCCAACCGTGCCAAGTCCCAGTTTCTGGCCATGATGACCCACGAGATCCGTTCGCCCATGAATGCGGTGTTGGGGATGCTCGATCTGGTGCAGCATGCCGAGCTGGCGCCGGAGCAACAGAGCCTGCTGCGCCATGCCACCCACTCGGCCAGATTGCTGCAAACCATCATCGACGACGTGCTCGATTTTTCGAAAATCGAGTCGCAAACCTTGGTGTTTCACTGCGAGACCCTGCAACCCGTCCAGCTTTGCCAATCTCTGGTCGAGCCGCTGCAAGCTCGCGCGACAGCCAAGGGGATCGCGCTGGTTTATCGGGTCGATGAGTCGGTCCCCCGGGAGTTGCAGGGGGATCCGATGCGTTTGTCACAGGTGATGGGCAATCTGCTGGACAACGCCCTCAAATTTACCGAGCAGGGGCAGGTAACACTGCACCTGGGTTGGCAGGATGAGAAGCTGCTGATCTCGGTCTCCGACACCGGGATCGGTATCGCTGATGCGGATCAGGCGCTGCTGTTTGAACCCTTCTCCCAGGTCGACAACTCGGCCACCCGGCGTTTTTCCGGTACCGGCCTCGGTCTTGCCATCAGCAAGCGTCTGGTGACGCTTATGGGGGGAGAGATCCACCTGAAGAGCGAGCCGGGCAAGGGAAGCTGTTTCTGGTTCGAACTGCCTGGCATGGCGTTGCCTTGCCATAGCCAGCCGCAGCGGGAGGAGGGGGCTTCGGCACTGTTGCCACTGGATGTGCTGGTGGTGGAGGACAGCCCGGTGAACCAGTTGGTGGTGTCGCTGATGCTGCAAAAACTGGTGGGCAAGGTACGGTTGGCTGCCAATGGTCTGGAGGCGCTGGCGCAGGTGGATGAGCAGCTCCCGGATCTGATCCTGATGGATATGCGGATGCCCCTGATGGACGGACTGGAAGCTACTCGCCGGTTGCGGGAGTTGGGATGCACCATGCCAATCGTCGCCCTGACGGCCAATGCGATGGCGGAGGACAAGGCGTGCTGTCTGGCGCAGGGGATGGATGACTTTCTCGCCAAGCCCATCACCTTGTCACGGCTGAGAGAGTGTTTGCAGCGTCACTTTGGTCAGCGGTTGCCGACGCGCGGATAAAAAAAATGGTCAACTTTGTGGGTTGACCAGTTCTTCAGCAAATACTGAAGAGAGCACGGGATAAATCGGGTTGTATCAATCTATATGAAAAATCTGTGCCAACTTTTTCAGACTCTTTTGTGTTCAATTTTGGCCGTTTAGCGCAGCGGCTCTCTCTTGTTATGGCGTTCTGCGTTCCTACTCACTCGCAAAATGCGAATTTCACATTTTCATTGTTGGAATAATTGCATTTTGCAACGCTGTTTTTGTCATTGTGAAATCAGGCGATGCAGGAATTTACGGGCTGCTTCGCTGTTTTGTTTGGCAATCAGCATCTGCTTTTCATAAATCGGCATCGGCAATATCTCGAGCCAGCGTTGGCAGAGCCAGGCGGCATCTTCAAAGCGCTTGTCCGGATAGAGCTCATCAAGCTCCGGATACTGCTCGAATACTTCCCGCAGGCGATTGACCAGCAGCTTGTCGTTGAAATCTGAGTGGGTGCTCGGCCAGTTGGGCAGCATCTCCACCTTGGCCCGGCGCAGGCCCATCTCGTCTGTTTCCATCTCGTGGATACAGAAGCGCTCCAGTCCCAGCACCGTCACCCCCAGCAGGCCATCATTGAGGGTGTAGAAGTCGGTCACCTTGACCCGGGTGCCCACCGGCAGAATGCGGCCGGATTGTCCCGAGGTGGTCGACTCTTCCATCACGATGCCAAAGCCTTGATCGTTGATGAATGACTCCTTGAGCATCTGCAGGTGGCGTGGCTCGAACAGACGCAGAGGAAGCTTGCCGCCCGGCAGTATGTGTGAAGGCAAGGGGAACAGTGCCAAAGGTTGTAGTTTCATGTTCCATCCTCCATTGAGTAGTTGCTGAATATGACAATGCAGCGACTGTGCCAGAGAATGAAAAAAGCCACCGGAGGGTGGCTTTTCGGGCGGTTGAGGGCGCTTAGTTGCGCTGCTCCAGATACATGACAGCCGCTTCCACGCGGCTTTGCGCCTCGAGTTTCTTCAGCAGGCTCTTCACGTGAACCTTGACCGTTCCCTCGGAGATATGGAGCACCGAGGCGACCTGTTTGTTGGAGAGGCCTTTTGCAATTTCGCGCAGGATTTGCATTTCGCGACGCGTTAAGCTTTCCAGCTTCTGCTGCAGGTGATCCAGCTCGTAGATGTTTTCGAGATAGGGGCGCAGCGGCTCGCTCAGGATCTGCTTGCCGGTCATCACGTCGGCCAGCTGGGCCAGCAGCAGATCAGGCTCGGTATCCTTGAGCAGGTAGCCGTCGGCACCGGCCTTGAGCAAAGCCACCACATCCTGACGGGCATCGGAGACGGTGAGGATCACCACCCGGGAGGTGATCTCTTCGGCCCGCAGCGCCTTGAGGGTATCGAGGCCGGAGAGCCCCTTCATGTTGAGGTCGAGCAGGATCAGATCCGGCTCGGACTCTTTGGCCAATGCCACGGCATCTGTGCCGTTGGAGGCTTCACCGGTCACCTCCATGTTCTCTTCCAGAGCCAGCAACTGCACAATCCCTTTGCGCATGAGGGGATGGTCATCTACGACCAGAACTGTGTATTTCATCTCGTCCATCAGGCGTCTCTCGCTAGACTGGTGGGAAAGGTCAGATGCACGCAGGTGCCTTGTGGTTGCTGCTCGTTGATGGTCAGCAGACCGTGCAGTTTGCTGGCGCGCTCGTTCATGATGCTCAACCCGTAATGGTTGATCGCCGAGCTGGCGAGTCCGATCCCGACACCGTCATCTGAAATCTGAACCTCAATGTTACCACTGGCGAGGGTCTCACAGCTAACATCAATCACTTGCGCGTTGGCATGTTTGATGGCATTGAGCACTGCCTCACGGATCAACTGCAAAATGTGGATATGCTGGCCCGCCTCCAGGTCGTTGTCGGCCAGTCCGTAATGGAACCGGATTTCGGCCTGGGTCTGAGGTTGCAGTTGATCAAGCATGACGCGGATCGCTTCCCCCAGATTGGCATCGCCAATGGTGAGACGGAAGGTACCGAGCAGTTCGCGCAACTGGGTATAGGCATTGCTAAGCCCCTCGTCGATCTGCTGCATCGCCTCCTGCGCCTTGTCATGCAGCCCCTTGGCGTAAGAGCGCTTGAGCAGGGTGGACTGGATCTTGAGATAAGAGAGGGCCTGCGCCAGCGAGTCGTGCAGCTCGCGGGCGATCACCGCCCGCTCCTCCATCAACAGCAGTCGCTGCTGTTGCAGCAGGGTCTGGTCTTTGTGCAGCACCTGAGCCAGCAGCATGGTGAAGTTTTTAATCAACCGCTCATCGATGGGGTGTTGGCTGATGATGTCGAGGCGGCCGAACTCCTGCTCATCCATCTGCAGATAAAAGCTGGCGACCGCATCGAGATCGCCGGGCCAGCCGGTGCGCCCCGAGATGTAGACCGGCATGGCATTGTGCTCGAAGCGGGTCAGCCGGATATGGTCGATATGCTGGTGGGCGGCGGCGCGGTCCAGCAGTTTGATGAGGGTACGGGTACTGAGCGGGGCGGCGTGCAGCTTCTGGGCGGTCGAGTAGAGAAACGAGAGGGTGTCGTTGGCCTGTTGCAGCTTGGCAGTTTTCTCTTCCACCTTGTTTTCCAGCTCCCGATAGAGCTTGCCCAGCTCGTCGGCCATGGTGACGAAGGCGCGTGACAGTTCCCCCAGCTCGTTTTCGCCGTGGGCGGGCAGCTTAAGATCGAAATCCTGCCGCTGGATCTGGCGGGCGCAGTAGACCAGCTGGTTGAGGGGGGCGACCACCTGCTGACGGGTGAAGCGCACCGTGAACCAGGCGATGGTGATGATGGCCAGCAGGCCGAGCCCCTCCGCCAGTGCCAGCATCCGCACCTTGAATTCCACGTGGTACTGCATCTGATTGACGAAATTGTCGATGGCCGCCACAAACTGCTCGGTGTTATCGGTGTACCGTCTGGGGGTGCGATCCTCGATGTGCTGGCGCATCATCTGCCACTGGCCGAGCACCTCGCCATAGGTGCGACGCAGGGAGGCAGGA
Organism: Aeromonas sp. 97A; assembly: GCF_051919185.1. Lineage (NCBI taxonomy): Bacteria > Pseudomonadati > Pseudomonadota > Gammaproteobacteria > Aeromonadales > Aeromonadaceae > Aeromonas > Aeromonas sp. 97A. The sequence goes on from NZ_JBQBFF010000001.1 coordinate 441,253, forward strand.
GTGATCCAGCGCTGGGTCTCCTGCAGCTCTTCGGCGTGCAGGGTCTCTTCAAACTGGGAGAGGCGCCCCAGCACGCTGTCGCCCCGCTCGATTTCGTAGGCCATCCGGTAGGCCTGCATCCGCAGCGAACCGGAGAGGTTGATCGCCTTGGCATCGGGTACCGAGTAGAAGAGGGTGACCATGGCGACCAACGCGATCAGGCTGGCCATGAAGAGGATCAACACCATGGCGCGCCCGATGGCACTGCTGACCGAATGGACCCTGAACCGTTTTCCCATACTGATGCGCACCTCTGAATAGTGATAAGGACCCCGCAAGATGCGTGGGAGTGTACTCCAACTTGTGTTAGCATCGAAAAACTAGATGAACTCCGAGCGGTTTTGCCTAAGTCCTAGCGATAGGGGGAAACCAGCCGTCAGCCGACGTTCGAGCTGTAAGGGTCAGGAAAGAAATGCCCTGGCCTCCCGTATTTGGAAAGGTGTTTATGTTGCCACTTGAAGATGGTTTTTCCCGTCGTTTTTACTATTTGCGTCTGTCAGTGACCGATGTGTGCAATTTCCGTTGCACCTATTGCCTGCCTGACGGTTATCGCCCCCCCGAAGGTCACAAAGCGGGGCGTCAACCCTTTCTCTCCATTGACGAGATCCGCCGCGTGGTCAGCGGTTTTGCCGCCATGGGTACCCGCAAGGTGCGCATCACGGGGGGCGAGCCCTCCCTGCGCCGCGATTTCACCGAGATCGTCAAGGTGATTGCCACCACCCCGGGCATCGAGAAAGTCGCCATGACCACCAACGGCTATCGCCTCAAGGAGCGGGCTCAGGAGTGGTTTGATGCCGGACTCAATGCGCTGAATGTCAGTGTCGACAGTCTCGACCCGCGCCAGTTTCATCAGATCACCGGTGAGAACAAGCTGGCCGAGGTGATGGAGGGGATCGAAGCTGCACTGGCCGCCGGTTTCAAATCGGTGAAGATCAATGCTGTGCTGCTCAAGGGGCTCAACGACTACCAGCTCGATGCCTTTCTGGGCTGGATCAGGCACAAGCCCATCGAGCTGCGCTTTATCGAGCTGATGCAGACCGGCGAGATGGATACCCTGTTTCGTGACCACCATGTCAGCGGGGAGCAGATCAAACAGCGCTTGCTGGAGAGTGGCTGGGTGCAGCAGTTGCGGGGCACGGATGACGGTCCGGCGCAGGTATTCATGCATCCGGAATCGCAGGGTGGAGTGGGGCTCATCATGCCCTACAGCAAGGATTTCTGTGCCGGTTGCAACCGGCTGCGGGTCTCCTCGCTGGGGAAGCTGCATCTGTGCCTGTTTGGCGACAACGGCATCGACCTGCGGGATCTGCTCGGCGCAGATGGGCAATCTGATGAGCTGCAACAGCGCATTCGCGCGGCACTGGCGGGCAAGAGTGCCACCCATCGTCTCCATGAGGGCAATGCCGGCATCACCCCTCATCTCGCCTCGATCGGCGGATAACCGCAAAAAAATCGCCAACGATTAAATAGCAATCCTCACATGGAGGTATTTTAACCGATACCTCCATTTTTATTGCGCTGCAAGGCTTTGATCTGGCGCAAGAATCCCCCCTGTTTATCTCCCTGGTGGTATATCCCTTACCTTGTCAGGGCCGCAATATACACCCACTCTTATAATTGGTATCAAGAATGCCAATCATGGACTCGCACTGTCCCCTTCTTCACCAGAACAGGAGTCAACATGCCGGATGAGATCGATCTTGCCCGCCGCGGCCTGTTCCGGGGGCGGCTGAGAACCGCCGAACCGCCGGTGCAGTTGCCCTGGTCAGTCAACTGGTCGGCATTTGTCGCCGACTGTACCCGCTGCGGGGACTGTCTGGCCGCCTGTCCGGAGCAGATCCTGGTGAATGGCGAGGGCGGTTTTCCGGTGGTCGATTTCCAGCGTGGCGAGTGCACCTTCTGCACCGGGTGCGTCACGGTCTGCAAGGTGCCGCTGTTTCGCCCGACCAGCGAGTCTCCCTGGCACTACAAGGCCCATATCGAAGCCAACTGTCTGGCCAATGGTCAGGTGTTCTGCCAGCGCTGTCAGGACAGCTGTGAGCCCAATGCCATTCGTTTTATTCCGGTGCTGGGGCGTGTGCCTACCCCGACGGTCGAGCCGGATCGCTGTAATGGCTGCGGCGCCTGTGTGCAGGATTGTCCGGTTGGCAGCATCAAAGTCGACGGGCGAGCCGCCCCATCCGGTGGTGCGAGCCAGCCCACCCTCAAGCAGGAGTCAGAATGAGTCAGAAGCCGTGTGACACAGAATCCACAATGGATCAGGAGTTCCATGTATCGAGTCTGGTGGTGCTGACCCAGCCCCCATTGCGCCATCAGCTCGCCGAGCAGATTGGCGCCCTTGAAGGGGCCGAGATCCACGCCGTCAGTGACGAGGGCAAGCTGGTCGTGACCCTGGAAGGTCCGAGCCAGCGGCCGATCATGGCGGCCATTGATGCGATACAGGCGATGCCGGGCGTGCTCTCTGCCGCCCTGATTTACCACCAGTTCGATGAACTGGGCGGTCACTGAAAAGAGTGATGGGATGCCGGGCGTGCCCTCCGCCGCTGATGGCTGGCTCCCGTTCGACAGATTCGACAACTATTACGCGATAAGCAATGTGAGGATATGCCATGAAGCTGAGTCGACGCGACTTTATGAAGGCCAACGCGGTGGCAGCTGCCGCTGCCGTGGCCGGTGTCAGTGCCCCCACGCTGGCAGCCAATCTCATCACCAGTACCGACAAGACTGCCATCCATTGGGATAAGGCTCCCTGCCGCTTCTGCGGTACCGGCTGCTCCGTGCTGGTGGGCTCTCAGGATGGTCGGGTTGTAGCGACTCAGGGCGACCCCGATGCACCGGTCAACCGTGGCCTCAACTGCATCAAGGGTTACTTCCTCTCCAAGATCATGTACGGCCAGGATCGCCTGACCCAGCCGATGCTGCGGATGAAGAACGGCCAGTTCGACAAGGATGGCGACTTCGCCCCCATCAGCTGGGATCAGGCGTTCGACATCATGGCCGAGAAGTTCAAGGCGACCCTGAAAGAGAAGGGGCCGACCGCTGTCGGCATGTTCGGCTCCGGCCAGTGGACCGTCTGGGAAGGTTACGCCGCCGCCAAGCTGATGAAGGCCGGTTTCCGCTCCAACAACATCGACCCCAATGCCCGTCACTGCATGGCCTCCGCGGTCGTCGGCTTTATGCGTACCTTCGGCATGGACGAACCGATGGGCTGTTACGACGATATCGAACAGGCCGATGCGTTCGTGCTGTGGGGATCCAACATGGCCGAGATGCACCCCATCCTCTGGTCGCGGATGTCCGATCGTCGTCTCTCCAACCCGGATGTGCAGGTGCACGTGCTCTCCACTTTCGAGCACCGCAGCTTCGAGCTGGCGGACAACGGCATGGTGTTTACCCCGCAGACCGATCTGGCGATCCTCAACTATGTCGCCAACTACATCATCCAGAACGACAAGGTGAACTGGGACTTCGTCAACAAGCACACAGTGTTCAAGAAGGGGGTCACCGATATCGGTTACGGCCTGCGCCCGACCGATCCGCTGCAGCAGAAAGCGAAGAACCCGGACAGCGGCGATGCCACTCCGATGACCTTCGAAGAGTTTGCCAAGTTTGTGGCCGACTACGATGTGGAGTCTGTCTCCAAGCTCTCCGGCGTCTCCAAAGAGAAGCTGGAAAAACTGGCCAAGCTCTATGCCGATCCGAGCAAGAAGGTGGTCTCTTACTGGACCATGGGTTTCAACCAGCATACTCGCGGTGTCTGGGCCAACAACCTCTGCTACAACATCCACCTGCTCACCGGCAAGATCTCCGAGCCGGGCTCTGGCCCCTTCTCCCTGACTGGCCAGCCTTCTGCGTGCGGTACCGCGCGGGAAGTGGGCACCTTTGCCCACCGTCTGCCAGCCGACATGGTGGTGACCGATCCCAAGCATCGCGCCATCGCCGAGCAGATCTGGAAGCTGCCGGAAGGCACCATTCCGGAGCAGGTGGGTTACCACGCCGTGCTGCAGGATCGCATGCTCAAAGATGGCAAGCTCAATGCCTACTGGGTGATGTGCAACAACAACATGCAGGCCGGTCCCAACATGAATACCGATCGTCTGCCTGGCTATCGCGACCCGCGCAACTTCATTGTGGTCTCTGACCCGTACCCGACTGTTACCGCCCAGGCCGCTGACCTCATCCTGCCCACCGCCATGTGGGTGGAGAAAGAGGGAGCCTACGGCAACGCCGAGCGCCGTACCCAGTTCTGGCACCAGCAGGTGAAAGCGCCGGAAGGGGCCAAGTCCGACCTGTGGCAGCTGATGGAGTTCTCCAAGCGCTTCAAGGTTGAGGAAGTGTGGCCGGCAGAGCTGATTGCCAAGATGCCGGAAGTGAAGGGCAAAACCCTGTTCGACGTGCTCTATGCCAACGGTCAGGTCAACCAGTTCCCGAAAGAGCAGAGCAAAGGTCTGCTGAACGACGAGGCCGAGCACTTCGGGTTCTACGTCCAGAAAGGGTTGTTCGAAGAGTACGCCACCTTCGGTCGCGGTCACGGCCACGATCTGGCGCCGTTCGATCAGTACCACGAAGCGCGCGGTCTGCGCTGGCCGGTGGTAGATGGCAAAGAGACCCTGTGGCGCTACCGTGAAGGGTTCGACCCCTATGTGAAAGCGGGTGAGGGGGTGCGTTTTTATGGCAAGCCAGATGGCAAGGCGGTCATATTCGCCCTGCCGTTTGAGCCCGCCGCTGAGTCGCCCGATAAAGAGTACGACCTGTGGCTCTCTACCGGTCGCGTGCTGGAACACTGGCACACCGGCACCATGACCCGTCGGGTGCCCGAGCTTTATCGCGCCTTCCCGGATGCGGTGCTCTTCATGCACCCGGACGATGCCAAGGCTCGCGGCGTGCGCCGTGGTGAAGAGGTGATCGTCTCCTCCCGCCGTGGCGAGGTGAAGACCCGTGTCGAGACCCGTGGTCGCAACCGTCCGCCGAAAGGACTGGTCTTCATGCCCTTCTTTGATGCGAGCCAGCTGGTCAACAAGCTGACCCTGGACGCCACAGATCCGCTCTCGAAAGAGACCGATTACAAGAAGTGCGCCGTCAAGGTGATGAAGGCTTAAGGCGGGGGAGTACGAGATGAGTCGTAGTCGTCGCCAGTTTCTGGCCGACATGGCCAAGGGGGCCTGCGGTGTGGGCCTGCTTGGCGTGGGGCTCGGTGGCGTGGCCCGCCAGCAGGCGCAAGCTGTGCCTGCCCAAGCGCTGCGTCCGCCCGCCGCCCTCGATGAAACAGAGTTCCTCAGCGCCTGCGTGCGTTGCGGGCTCTGCGTTGAGGCCTGCCCCTACGACACCCTCAAGCTCGCCCGGTTGTTTGACCCTGTGACCACTGGTACCCCTTATTTCAAGGCGCGTGCCGTGCCCTGCGAGATGTGTGATGACATCCCTTGCGTGGTGGCCTGTCCGAGCGGGGCGCTGGATCAGCAGATGACCGACATCGATCAGGCCCGGATGGGGGTGGCAGTGCTCATCGATCACGAGAACTGTCTCAACTATCTGGGGCTGCGCTGCGATGTCTGTTATCGGGTCTGCCCGTTGATTGACAAGGCGATCACTCTTGAGCTGCAGCATAACCAGCGTACCGGCAAGCACGCCATGTTCCTGCCCACGGTACACAGCGATATCTGTACCGGCTGTGGCAAGTGTGAGCATGCCTGCGTGCTGGAGGAAGCGGCCATCAAGGTGGTGCCACGCCAGCTTGCCAAAGGTGAGCTGGGTCATCACTACAGGCTCGGCTGGGAAGAGAAGGCCAAGGCGGGGAACAAGTCGCTCATCGGCGACAGGCTCACCCTGCCCACCCGCAAACCGGAGGGGTTATGAGTCGTTATCCGGGGGAAGAGGCTCGCATCAAGCTGGGGTGGTGGCGTTCCCACCGTTTCCTGCTGCTGCGTCGGCTGAGTCAGTTCAGCGTGCTCGGGCTGTTTTTGCTGGGGCCGCTGGCGGGCATCTGGATCCTCAAGGGCAACCTCTCCAGCTCGCTGTTGCTGGAGACGGTGCCGCTGACCGATCCCCTCACGCTGTTGCAGTCGCTGGCGGCGGGCCACTGGCCCATCACCACCCTCTGGCTGGGTGCTGCCATTGTGCTGGCCGGTTACTGGCTGGTCGGGGGGCGGGTGTTCTGCTCCTGGGTCTGTCCGGTCAACCTCATCACGGATGCCGCAGCCTGGCTCAGGGGGCGCCTTGGCCTCAAGGGCAACGGCCAGTTCAGCCGTACGACCCGCTACTGGCTGCTGGCCATGGCGCTGGTGGTGCCTGCGGTGGTCGGGGTGATGGCGTGGGAGCTGGTCAATCCGGTGTCGCTCGCCATGCGCGGTCTGCTGTTTGGCATGGGCGCGGGTTGGGCCCTGCTGGTGGCGCTGTTCCTGTTCGATCTTTTCGTGGTTGAGCGGGGCTGGTGCGGTCATCTCTGTCCGGTGGGGACCTTCTATGCCCTGGTCAACCGGGTCGGGTTTATCAAGATTTCTGCCAAGGGGCGCGAGCGGTGCAACAACTGCATGGATTGTTATGCGGTCTGCCCGGAGCGTCCCATCCTGCGCGGGCCTGTTCACGGTGCCAAGCGCGGTCACGGGCCCTTGATTGCGGCTCAGGAGTGTACCAACTGTGGCCGCTGCATCGATGTCTGCGCGGAACAAGTTTTTGAAATCACTGTAGGTTTTGCCGTCAAGGCAGAAAAAACGTCGGAGAACAAATAATGAAAAAGCTGATTGGAGCAATGCTGGCCTGCCTGATGGCGGGATCCTTGATGGCAGCGGCCCCCGAGATCACCAACAGTACCGGTGGCCTCAAGTCCGAGCGTGGCGCCACCGATCTGGTGACTGATGCCACCGCCGCACCCCTGAAAAACTTCCGCAAGGATGGCGCGCCCTACGATCGCCAGTACATGCATCAGCCGCCGCTGATCCCCCACGACATTCGTAACTACGAGGTGGATACCAAGGTCAACAAGTGCCTGGCTTGCCACAGCTTCAAGAATGCCAGTGCCATGAAGGCCCCCAAGATCAGTCCGACTCACTTCGAGACCCGCGACGGCCTGACCCTGGGTGAAGTGTCGCCGCGTCGCTACTTCTGCCTGCAGTGCCATGTACCGCAAGCGGATGCCAAGCCGCTGGTGGAAAATACCTTTAAACCGGTTGAAGCGCTGAACTGAGGAATCCATAGATGAAATTACCCGGCTTTATCCAGCGTCTGTGGACCACCTTCAAGTCACCATCGAAGGCGGCTCTCTGGGTCATCCTGCTGATGGGCTTCTTCGGTGGCGTGATTTTCTGGGGGGGCTTCAACACCGCCATGGAAGCATCCAACACCGAGGCCTTCTGCACCAGCTGTCACGAGATGAAGGACAACGTGTTCGAGGAGTATCGCGATACCATCCACTACGCCAACCGCTCCGGCGTGCGGGCCAGCTGCCCGGATTGCCACGTACCGCACGAGTGGACCTACAAGATCATCCGCAAGGTGCAGGCTTCCAAGGAGCTGTGGGGCATGATCACCGGCAAGGTGGATACCCGCGAGAAGTTCGAGTCGCACCGACGCGAGATGGCGGAGCGGGAGTGGCAGCGGATGAAAGAGACCGATTCGCGCGAGTGCCGCAACTGCCACAACTTCGAGTACATGGACTTCTCCCTGCAGGGGCAGCGTGCCGCCAAGATGCACTCTACCAATCTGGCCAGTGGTGAAAGTACCTGCATCGACTGTCACAAGGGGATAGCTCACCAGCTGCCCGACATGACCGGGGTGAAAGGATTCTGATCCTGCGACGACAGGCCGGGTTTACCCGGCCTGCGTTTTGTTCATATATGGGACAAGCATCAGATTTGTGTGTCTTTTAAATCCCATATCTCGTGAAACCTTTGATAGAATCAGCCCGCCGTCACACGCTTGAGCAAGTTGGTCACCCCTGTCTGCGTCCGTTTTTGTGCTCTGACAGCTGGCCTCTCATACCCCTTCTCTTCCTGCCTCGTTGACGGCCCATAGCCACAAGGAGCTGCCCGATGGGACAGAAACACAACGCATTTATTCCCCTCAAGATCGCCGTGCTGACGGTCTCCGACAGTCGCACTGCCGCCGATGACAGCTCGGGTGACTATCTGGTCTCGGCCCTTGCTGACGCGGGCCATCAGCTGGCCGATCGGGCGCTCTGCCCGGACAACCTGTTTCGCATTCGAGCCCAGGTGAGCGAGTGGATCGCCGATGAAGGGGTGCAGGTGGTGCTGATCAACGGCGGTACCGGCTTCAATGAACAGAACCGGGTACCGGAAGCGGTCGGTGTGCTGTTCGAGCGCACCGTACAGGGTTTTGGCGAGATGTTCCGTCAGCTCTCTTTTGCCGAGATTAAAGGCTCCGCCATGCAGAGCCGTGCACTGGCGGGACTCGCCAATCGCACCCTGATCTGCTGTCTGCCCGGCTCCACCGGCGCCTGTCAGCTGGGTTGGGAGCAACTGATCCGCGATCAGCTCGATGCCCGCACCAAGCCGTGCAACTTTGTCTCCCACCTCTGAGAGCAAGTGATGAACCAGACCGATCCCAAGCAGACCCAGCCCAACCTGACGCATCTGAACCAGAGCGGCGAAGCCCATATGGTGGATGTGACCGACAAGCAGGTGACCGAGCGCGAAGCCCGTGCCGAAGCGTTTGTTGCCATGGCCCCCGAGACCCTGGCGCTGATCCTGAGCGGCCAGCACCACAAGGGGGACGTGTTCGCCACCGCCCGCATCGCCGGTATCATGGCCGCCAAGAAGACCTCCGATCTTATCCCGCTCTGTCATCCGCTGGCATTGACCAAGGTTGAGGTCGAGATAGTGCCGCTGCCCGAGCAGCAAAAGGTGCATATCCGCACCCTCTGCAAACTCTCCGGCAAGACCGGGGTGGAGATGGAGGCACTGACCGCCGCGTCGGTAGCGGCGCTGACCATCTACGACATGTGCAAGGCGGTACAAAAGGACATGGTGATCGAACAGGTGCGGCTGGTAGAGAAAAAGGGCGGCAAGTCCGGCCATTTTCAGCTGGGGTCAAATAGCGGGGAGTAAGCATGATCAAGGTACTGTTTTTTGCGCAAGTAAGAGAGCTGGTGGCCTGCGATGAGCTGAGCCTGCCGTGCGACTACGCCACTGCCGAACAACTGCGCTCGGCGCTCTGTGAACGCGGCGACAAGTGGGCGCTGGCGCTGGAAGCTGGCAAGCTGCTGGTGGCGGTCAACCAGACCCTGGTGCCCCTCGATACCCCCATCAACGATGGCGATGAGGTGGCCTTCTTCCCACCGGTGACCGGAGGTTAAGGATGAGCGAGGCAACCATGACCGATCGCATTCTGGTCCAGCGGGAGGATTTCTCGCTGGCGGACGAATATGCCCGCCTCGCCACCCGCCCCGACAGTGGCGCCATCGTCACTTTTGTTGGCAAGGTGCGCGACTTCAATCAGGGGGAGGAGGTGAAGGGGCTGGCCCTCGAGCACTACCCCGGTATGACCGAGAAGGCGCTGGCCGATATCGTGCAGGAGGCCCGCCGCCGCTGGCCGCTGCAGGAGTGTACCCTCATTCATCGTATCGGCGAGCTGTGGCTTGGCGATCAAATCGTGCTGGTGGCGGTGAGCAGTGCCCACCGCGACGCAGCCTTTGATGCCTGCCACTTCATCATGGATTTCTTGAAAACCCGGGCGCCGTTCTGGAAAAAAGAGCTGACCGCCGAGGGTGTGCAACGCTGGGTCGAGGCCAAGGAGAGCGACAACGCCGCCGCTGCCCGCTGGCAAGCCTGACCTGTTCATCACGAGGGGCGCAGGTTCAACTGGAACCACGGCCCCGCCAAGGGGCGCGGATGTGCGGGCCCCATCAGGAGAAAGGGAATGAAACCGCTGTTATCTGTTGTCATCGCCGGCGTCTGCGCCGCCACCTTGCATACCGGTGCCGTGCAGGCTGATGAAGTGAAGGTGGCTGTGGCTGCCAACTTCAAGGGCACCATAGAGCGTATTGGCAAGGAGTTTACCGCCAAGACCGGCCACACCCTGGCCATCTCGTCTGCCGCCACCGGAGTGCTCTACACCCAGATCAGTCACGGCGCGCCGTTCGATCTCTTCCTCTCCGCCGATGCGGCGACCCCCGAGAAGCTGGAAAAAGAGGGCAAGGGGAGCGATCGCTTCACCTACGCCATCGGCCAGCTGGGGCTGTGGAAGAAAGGGGGGCCGGCCCCTGACGAGGCGACCCTGCGCAGATGGAAAGGCAACCTCGCCATCGCCAATGCCCGTACCGCCCCCTATGGTGCTGCCGCCATGGCGACCCTCACCCATCTCAAAATCGATCCCAAGCAGTACCGGTTGCTTACCGGCGCCAACATCGGCCAGACCTGGCAATTTGTCGACACCGGCAATGCCGAGCTGGGCTTTGTCGCCTGGGCCAATCTGGTTGAGGCGGGCAAGACTGGTGAAGCCTGGGCAGTGCCTGCGAGCTTCTATCCCCCCATCGAGCAGCAGGGGCTGGTATTGAAGAAAGGCGCCGCGGTCGAGGCGCTGGTGGCCTGGCTCAAGGGGCCGGGTCAGGCGCAGATCAAGGCTGCAGGTTATGCCCTGCCCCAATAAGTGGATGGGCCTGATGCGATACCCTGAGTGGTCGGCCTTCGGGTCGGCCACTCTTTGCAATAAGGATGGATACCATGCTGTTGGGGGCATTTATCAACCGGGAGGTCGGCAATGAGTGAAGGGGACCTGCTGGCGGTCTGGCTCACCCTGAAGCTTGCGGCCTGCACCACAGCGATTTTGCTGTTGCTGGCACCGCCGCTGGCCTGGTGGCTGTCGCGCAGCCAGCACCGGCTCAGACCCTTGGTAGAAGCCCTGGTGGCGTTGCCGCTGGTGCTGCCGCCAACTGTGCTCGGTTTCTATCTGCTGCTGGCCTTTTCCCCCTCCTACGGATTGGGTGCCTGGTGGCGCGACACCTTCGGGGCGCCGCTGGCGTTCAGCTTTACTGGCCTGCTGCTCGCCTCCATCCTCTACTCGCTTCCCTTCGTGGTGCAGCCGCTCACCTCCGCCTTCGTCAACATGGGCAACAAGGAGCTGGAAGCTGCTGCGACCCTGGGGCTTGGCCCGCTGGAGCGCTTCTTCCACATCATCTTGCCGATGACCCTGCCCAGCTTCGTGATGGCGGCGGCCCTCGGCTTTGCCCACACCCTGGGGGAGTTCGGTGTGGTGCTGATGATTGGCGGCAATATCCCCGGTGAAACCCAGGTGCTCTCCATCGCCCTGTTTGATCATGTGGAGGCGATGGATTACCGACAAGCCCACTATCTGGCGGGCGGCCTGATGGCCTTCTCGCTGGTGATGCTGGTGCTGGTCTATGGCGTGTTGCAGCGCAGACAGCGGAGAGTGTTCGGATGAACCAGCCAGCTACTATTCCGCCAGTGAACGTGCCGCCCCGCCATGCCCTGAACCTCCATGCCCGGCGTGAGTTTGGCCCCTTTACCCTCGATTGCGCACTGGCCCTCGAACTGGGTGGGATCCTCGGCCTGTTCGGCCCCTCCGGCTGCGGCAAGAGCACACTGCTGCGCATCATCGCCGGGCTCGATCGCCAAAACGGGGATCGCTTATGGTGGCGCGAGCGGGAGTGCGCAGCTCTGCTGCCCGAAGCGCGCCGGATCGGGCTGGTGTTTCAGGACTCGCGCCTCTTCCCCCATCTGACGGTGCTCGGCAATCTGCAACTGGCGGCCCGCAAGGGGCGAGGGCGCTGGCAGCCCGAGGCGCTGGCGGCGCGACTCGGTTTTGCCGATCTGCTGGGGCAGCCTGCCCATGCCCTCTCTGGCGGTCAACGCCAGCGGGTAGCGCTGGGGCGGGCGCTGCTGGCCGAGCCTGATCTGCTGTTGCTCGATGAGCCTTTTTCGGCACTTGATCGGCGCAGCCGCATCCATCAGGCCCATGTGCTCAAGGGCTTGCAGCAGGAGAGCGGTATCCCGATGATCTTCGTCAGCCACGCCATGGAGGAGGTGAGCCTGCTCTGCGATCAGCTGGTGTTGCTGGAAGGTGGCAGGGTGGAGGCGCAAGGTAGGCCGAGCGAGATTTTCGCCCGCACCGATCTCTCGCTCGCCAGCCGTGACGATGCCGGGGTGATGCTGAATGCCACCTTGGCCCACTATGATGACGGCGAGCAGATGGCGACCCTGCAACTCGGTGAGCAGCAGCTGCGGGTCACCATGACCCATGTTCCGGACGAGAGCGGCCCCTTGCAGATCAAGGTGGCGGGGCGCGATGTGGTGATCGCTACCGCCCCCATCGAGCACTCCAGTCTCTCCAACTGTCTCGTCACCCGTCTGCTGGCGGTGCGCGAGGTACGTCCCGGCCAGACCCTGTTGCAGTTGGCGCTGGGTGAGCAGATACTGCTGGCCCGGATCACCAGCCGCTCCGCCAGGCGGCTGGCGCTGGCGCCGGAGCAGCAGATCTACGCTTACATCAAGGCGGTGAGTCTGGTCAGCGAAGGCTGATTGGGCGCCGTGCTGATAACGTGGCAGGATGGCCACGGGCAATATAACAACGAGAGATGGTTCAGGTGATGAGTCGAGAGGCAATACACTGATGCGCAGCAATCAGGTGATGAAATTCAACGGTCTTGCCCTGCGCAGCGCGGGGGAGGGCCCCTTGCTGTTGCTGCTGCACGGGCTGGGCTCCTCCAGCCTCGACTGGCAGGCGCAGATCGAACGGTTTTCCGAACACTACCGGGTGGTGGCGCTGGACTTGCGCGGCCACGGCCAGAGCATGCAGGAGGGGCCGTTCGATGTGGCGACCCTGGCAGCCGATGTGGTGAACTGGCTCGATGCACAGCCAGAACCCGCCTGGGTCGTGGGATTGTCGCTGGGGGCCATGGTCGCGCTGGAGCTGGCGCTGCAACTGCCCCACAAGGTGCAGGGGCTGGTGCTGGTCAACGGTTTTAGCGAGTTTCTGCTGGAAACACCCAAAGAGCAGGAGCGTTACGCCCAGCGCCTCAAGTGGCTGCGCTGGTTTGGCATGCGTCCGCTCGCCTGGTGGCTGGGACGCGAGCTCTTCCCGGGCCCGGATCTGGCACAGGTGCGCCACACCTTCCGGCTGCGTTTCGTGCGCAATAAAAAGAAAACCTACAAGGCGCTGCTGGAGGCGTTACCCGGCTGGTCGGTACGGGCCCGGCTCGGCGCTATCTGGCAGCCGGTGGCCATCATTTCCTCCAGTCACGACTACCTGCCGCTGGCGAAACGGGTAGAGCAGTTTGCCGCCCTTCCCAACGCCACCATCCACACCCCCAATGGCCACCACGCCTGGCCCGCGGAAGATCCTTCCGGATTTAATCATTTGCTTCACCGGATTTTAGAAACCCATTAAACTTGTCGCCCTTTTACCCCGTGTATGTATTGGTTCGATCGCCTTGCCAAAGGCATAAGGCAAGGCAATCGGACCCATTTCTGATCTATTAACAGGTGTTTCCTCATGTCTGAAGTAATGAAAATGGCCATCGATGATGGCTCGACCAACGTCAAGGTGAGCTGGATTGAGAACAAGGTGCTCAAGACCATCATCTCTCCCAACTCCTTTCGCAAGGATTGGAAGAGCGCCGCATTGCGTAAAGACAAAAAGATCTACAACTACGAGATAGGCAACACCAAATACACCTACGACGCGACCTCCGACAAGTCTCTGGCCACCACCCATGTGGAGTACCAGTATGACGATCTCAACCTGCTCTCCGTGCATCATGCCCTTTTGCAGACAGGTGTAACGCCGTGCGATGTCGCCATCACCGTAACCCTGCCCATCACCGAGTTTTACAACCCGGACGATTGCCAGCGTAACGAAGAGAAGATCGAGAAGAAACGCCGCAACCTGATGCGCCCGATCACCCTTAACAAGGGCGAGCTGTTCAATATCGTCAGTGTCGAAGTGATGCCGGAGAGTCTGCCTGCTGCGCTCTCCCGTCTGATTGGTTCAGGCTGCAACGAGTTCACCAAGACTCTGGTGATCGACTGTGGCGGCACCACTCTGGATATGGGGATCATCGTCGGTGAGTTTGATGATGTCTCCGATGTCTACGGTAACAACGAGATCGGTGTCTCCATGGTGACCGATGCTACCCGCAAGGCGCTAGCCGCAGCAGACAGCGATTCCAGCTATCTGGTGGCCAACGAATTTATCAAGCGTCGTCACGACATGAGCTTTGTACGCGATGTGGTCAACGATGAGAGCCAGATCCCCAAGATCCTCGAGAAGATGCAAAACAAGATCGACGAGCTGGGCACTCAGGTTGCACATGAAGCGAAGAAGTTTGCCAAGAACCCGAATCGTGTCTATCTGGTCGGTGGCGGCGCATCTCTGATTTATGACGCGATCAAGGCGGCCTATCCTACCCTGGGTGACCGTGTCGAGCTGCTGGACGATGCTCAGTCCGCGCTGGCTCGTGAAATCTGCCTCTACACCACGGAAGAGGATGAAGTTTATCGCGAAGCGCCTGTGATGGCCGAGGTTGACGATGAGTAGTCAACTCAAGCGCATGACCTTCTCCATTTACATGGATCCGGGTGCGCTGGAGTCTGATCGCTATGCGGTCGGGGTATTGCAGAACTGGTATCAACGGGCGCGAAAGATCCAGGAGGGCACCGAGGAGTTTGATTTCTCCAAGAGCCGTTTCCACAAGGATATCTACCTCTCGGGCATGTTCATGTACGTGCTGGCGCCCAACCTCTGCAAAGCGATTGCCAATGCGCTGGGGCCGGAGCAGGTGAGCATGACGACCCTGCGTCATGCCTTTGCCAGCTGTGGTTTCAATCTGGGTGAGGTCGCTGGCGAGGCGCAGCCTGCCGCAGATGTGATGATTGACGAGATTGTGGCCAGGCTCGCACCTCAGTTGGGGCAGAGTGATACCACATCCCTGGTGGACGAGATTGTCAGCCGGCTTGGCGAGCAGCAACCCGCCGAGATGTGGGATGAACTCAAACAGGGACTGCCTGCCGCGCTGGATCATGACCAACTGGCCGAAGCCATCGCTGGCAAGCTGCCATCAGCAGGGGCCGAGCAGGATCTGGCTCCCCTTGCCAGCAGTATCCAGCTGCTCTCTCGCCAACTGGAAGAGCAATCCCGGCTGATCCGCGAGCAGCACAGATTGATCCAGCGACTGGCCAGTGCCCCCGCTCGACAGAGTGCGGTTGGCACGGAGGCAGAGCCTTTGATCGAGGATCTCTCGAGTCAGGTGGCCAGTATGAAAAAGGTCAAAGCCAAGGGGATCTTCTGATCCCCGATACCGTTACTAAATCGGAATACAAAAGCCGAACCACAGGGTTCGGCTTTTTTGATCCCGTTTGCGTCAAGGATGGGAGCAGACGGGGCAGTCGGGGCGCTTGGGCAGCTTCATCTCGCGGAAAGTGCCGCTCAGGCCGTCGATCATCAGCAGGCGGCCGCTGTAGCTTTTGCCCATGCCTGCCAAGAGTTTGATAGCTTCCAGTGCTTGCAGGCTGCCCACCAGCCCCACCACGGGGGCGAGCACGCCCGCCTCGACGCAGGTGAGGGCCTGCTCGCCAAACAGGGCGCTGAGGCAGGCGTAGCAGGGTTCATCTTCCTGCCAGGTGAAGCTGCATAGCTGTCCCTCCAGCCGGATGGCGGCGCCACTGACCAGCGGTACCCTGTGCTGGCGAGCTTTTTGATTCAGCAGGTTGCGAATGGCCAGATTGTCGGTGCAATCCAAGACCAGCTGATGTCGGGGCAGCAGGGTATCGAGCAGCGCTTCATCGGCCACGGCAGCGTGGGTCTGTACCTCAAGCCAGGGATTGAGCGCGCGCAGCGACTGGGCGGCAGAGTCTACTTTGTAGTGACCGATGCGCTCATCGTTGTGTAGCACCTGACGCTGCAGATTGGAGAGCTCCACCTTGTCGAAATCGACCAGGGTGAGCTGGCCAACCCCGGCCACCGCCAGATACTGGCTGGCGGCGCAACCAAGGCCACCGGCGCCGATCACCAGCACACGGGCCTGCTTGAGCGCCTCCTGTCCCTCGAAGTCGAAGGATTTGAGGATGATCTGGCGGTTGTAGCGCAGCAGTTCGGCGTCGCTCAGGATCTCGCTCACAGCAGCAATCCCCCGAATGGCTCCACGGTCACCGTCTCGCCCGCGGCGACGCGGCCCCGTTCCCGTTCAAGAACGATGTAGCAGTTGGCTCGCGACAGTGAGCTGAACACGGCGGAGTCCTGCGAGCCAGTGCTGCGCACCTCGAGGCCGTTTGGCCCTTGACTCAGGATGCCGCGCTGGAAGTCGAGTCGGCCGGGGCTCTTTTTGAGTGGCTCGGCCGCAATGGCTTGCAGCTGGAGCGGGCGCTCGAAGTGCTGGCCCGCCAGCTTGGCCAGCGCCGGTTGCACCAGCTGGTCGAAGGTGACCATGGCGGAGACGGGGTTGCCCGGCAGGCCGAAGAACCAGGCGCGGGGCAGACGACCGAAGGCAAACGGCTTGCCCGGCTTGATGGCCAGCTTCCAGAAGCCAATCTCGCCGAGCTCGTCCAGCAGCTGTTTGGTGAAATCCGCTTCCCCCACCGAGACGCCGCCGGTGGTGATGAGTACATCGGCCTCTTCGTCGGCGCGGATAAAGGCAGCGCGTAGCTGGGCCGGATCGTCGGGGATGATGCCAAGGTCGAGGCAGTCGCAGCCCATGCGCGCCAGCATGGCCCGCACGCCGTAGCGGTTGGAGTCATAGATATCGCCGTGGGCCAGCGGGGTGCCGACCGGCTTGAGCTCATCGCCAGTGCTGAAGATGGCCACTTTCAGCGGGCGGCGCACCGCGACGGTTGCCACGCCGAGGGAGGCCAGCAGTGGCATCTCTCTTGGGGTGAGGCGAGTACCGGCTGGTAGCACGCAGGCGCCCTTGCCGATATCGCTGCCGGCGCGGCGGATATTCTGGCCCGGTTCGGGTTGCGTAAGAAAAGTGATCCGATCGCCGTCGGCCTGCGTTTCTTCCTGCATCACCACCGCATCGGTGCCTGCGGGAACCGGGGCGCCGGTCATGATCCGCACGCAGTGGCCGGCGGGCCACTCGCCCTGATAGGGCTGACCGGCAAACGCTTTGCCCGCCATGATGAGCGGGGTGCCAGCAGTGAGATCCGAAAGGCGCACGGCGTAACCGTCCATGGCGGAGTTGTCGAAGGGGGGCACGGCGAGGGGAGAGGCGATGTCGCTGGCAAGAACCCGGCCAAGGGCCTCTGGCAGGGGCTGCTGCTCGCTGTCGCAGCAGCAGGCGAGTTGTTCCAGCATCCCTTGCAGGGCATCGCTTAAGGGGAGTAGTCCGCTGGTATCAAATCCCATCGTCATGACCTCTTTCTATGATTGAAGGCGGGATTATCACAAAAATCCCCGGGGATGGGCAGGTTATCTCAAGGATTCTCGGGGTAATCGGCGCAGAAACGGGGGTAGATGGCCATAAAGTATGAGGTGACGCACAAGTTGACTTGAATCTTGGCGGCAATGGCCGTTTACTATGCCGCCATAACAGATGGCCGTTACATCCCGAGTGGCGACCATTACAGCGATACCGTCGGCCCTGTACGCCGCCATAACATAAGGGGTTGCTCCTTGAGCGGCCCTCACAGTCCCTGAGCGTGGGAGAGAAGATAATGACAACCTTAAGTCCGGAAGCCTTGCTGGTCAGGGCTGCCCTCGAAGCCCAGGGACTGGAAACCCCCCTGGTCACCAACGAGCTGAACAGCCAGGAGAAGCGGGAGAAGATCGAAGGCCATATGCGCTCCATCATGGAGACGCTGGGGCTGGATCTGGCCGATGATAGTCTGGCCGAGACGCCGCATCGCATCGCCAAGATGTACGTCAACGAGATCTTCTCCGGCCTCGACTATTCCACCTTCCCCAAGGTGACGGTGATCGAGAACAAGATGCAGGTGGACGAGATGATCATGGTGCGGGACATCAGCCTCACCAGCACCTGCGAACACCACTTCGTCACCATCGACGGCATGGCCCATGTGGCCTATATCCCTCGTGGCAAGGTAATTGGCCTGTCGAAGATCAACCGAATCGTGCAGTTCTTTGCCCGCCGTCCCCAGGTGCAGGAGCGGCTGACCCAGCAGATCCTGCTGGCGCTGCAGACCCTGCTCGGTACCAAGGATGTGGCTATCAGCATCAAGGCGACCCACTACTGCGTCAAGGCACGCGGCGTGATGGACTCCACTTCCTATACCACCACCACCTCCCTCGGCGGGGTGTTCAAGACCCAGCCCGATACCCGGGTCGAGTTTCTCGGTGGCCTGCGCGGATAAGATGGCGGTTGTTTTGTAACCGCCACGCTGAATAAACGAGACGCCAGCAGCCATTGCTGGCGTTTTTCATTGGTCCCGGATGAGAGTGGCGGCCTGCAACGGTTTGACCCGCGCGGCTTGCCTTATGCAAACGTTATGCATTTTTCCGATTTATTCATCTGAGCGGTATATTTAATCGAACACGAAAAACCCCTCGTTTTCACCTTACAAAAAGTAACCGGGCAGACTCTTTCCGAACCGTCACAATCCGGTTACTCTAGCGCCCCCTCACGGCTCTCGCTGCCGCTCATGGAATTCAGAGATATTCATCAAGGTTGGATGGTGCGCCACTGAACAGGTGGCCAGATAGTTCATGCCAGGAGGGCGTGAACCGGACGAGTGCTACGAATTTAACGACCACCAGGATATCCCATGAATACCAGTTCCATGACCATAGGCAAAAAACTCACCGCCGGCTTTGCCGTGCTCGGTTTGATGGTCGCCTTTATCGGCGGTTTTTCCCTTGTCCAGTTTGGCAACATGAATGATGTTGCCATCCGGTTTACCGACAGCATCTTGCCAGCGGTCAATCGCACCAGCGCGATCGGGGATTCTCTCGGTGAGTTGCGTCGTTATGAGCTGGGTTATTTCGTGGTGGCTGCCGAGCCGCTGAAAAGGGCTGAATATCGGAATATTGCCAGTCAACAGCTTAACTCGATCGCGCAGCAGCTGATTGCCCATGACAAGACGATCTGGCCTGAGGATGTGGCGGAGCGCCGTACCTTCGATACGGTGAAATCTGACTGGGATCGTTACGTCGCCCTGCACCAGCGAGTCAAACAGCTGCAAGACAGCGATCAGCTTGCCGAAGCCCAACGCATCTTCCTTGAGGAGGGAGTTCCCCTTTACACCGCGCTGAGCAAGTCAGTGGCCTCCCTTATCCAGATTAACCATGGTTATGCGTCTGAATCCCGCAGCGACATTGTCGACTCTTATCAATCCGCCAACCTGAGCGTCACCATCGCACTGGTGCTCGGTCTGCTTCTTGTGGTGGTGCTCTCCGTGGTACTGACCCGCCAGATCCGCGACCCGCTGATCATGCTGGCCCGTCAGGCCCAGCGTATTGCCAATGGCGATCTGGGTCAGGGCGAACTGCAGCAGTGGATCCGTGACAGCCGCTTCAACCGTGATGAACTGGGTCAGCTGGGCTCCGCCATCAACCGGATGCAGGGCTCCCTCTCCGATCTGGTGAGCGAGATCGCCGGCTCCGTGAGCCAACTCAGCAGCGCAGTGGAGGAGGTGAGCGCCATCTCCAGCCAGTCTGCCAGCGGCATGGCCATCCAGCAGAACGAAGTCTCCCAGGTGGCGACAGCCATGAACGAGATGCAGTCCACCGTCAACGAAGTGGCCCGCAACACCACGGATGCCATGAGCGCCGCCAAGGATGCCTCCCGCACCTCCGCTGCCGGCAGCGAAGTGGTACGCAGCTCCATTGCCAGCATCGAAGAGGTGTCGGTCAAGATTGAACAGGCAGGCACAGTGGTGCAGCAGCTGGAGGCCGACAGCGCCAACATCAGCGTGGTGCTGGATGTGATCCGCGATATCGCCGGTCAGACCAACCTGCTGGCCCTTAACGCAGCCATCGAAGCGGCCCGTGCCGGTGAGCAGGGTCGTGGTTTTGCGGTCGTTGCGGATGAAGTGCGTTCATTGGCCCAGCGTACCCAGGACTCCACCGCCGAGATCAGCAAGATGATAGAGCTCTTGCAGAGCCGCGCCGCCGAGGCGGGCAACGCCATGCAGCTGAGTCGTCACCAGATGCAGGAGAGCGTCGGTCTGGCGCGGGATGCCGGTACCAGTATCGAGACCATCAACGGTGCCGTGGTGCGCATCACCGACATGAATACCCTGATCGCCACCGCTACCGAAGAGCAGAACGCGGTGACCGAAGAGCTCAACCGCAGCATCGTCAACATTCACAATGCCGCTGACGAGAATGCCCAGGGCGCTCATCAGATCGCCCAGGCTTGCGTCGAGCTGAGCAAGCTGGCCAACACCCTGCACCATATGACCCAGCGCTTCACCCTCTAAGGGTTGATGCATGGATAACAGAAGGCCCCGCCAATTGGCGGGGCCTTGTTGTTTCTGGCGTTGTGGAAGGGCTCAGCTCAGGCCGACTATCTCGCCGTTCTCATCGATATCGATATGGCGATAGGCAGGCAGACTGCCCAGCCCCGGCATGGTCATGATGGGGCCCGCCAGCGCATAGACGAACCCGGCACCGGCGCAGAGCTTCACCTCGTCGATGGGCACCTCGAAATCGGTCGGCACTCCCTTGAGGGCGGGGTCATGGCTGATGGAGAGCGGCGTCTTGGCCACGCAGATGGGCAAGTGATCCCACCCTTCGGCGGAGAGTTGTGCCAGCTGCTGGCGCGCTTTGTCGGAGAGCTGCACTCCGCGGCCGCCGTAGCCGCACTCCACCAGGGTCGCCAGTTTGGCATCGAGGCTCGCCTCGTCGGGGTAGAGCAGTTTCACCTTACCTGGTTGCTCACAGGCGGTGACCACGGCGCGGGCCAGCTCGCTGGCACCGGCACCACCCTGGGTGAAGGCGTTGGAGATGGCCGCACCACAGGCACCGGCTTGCTGCGCTTCATGGGCCAGTAGCGCCAGTTCGGCCTCGCTGTCGGTGGGGAAGCGGTTGATGGCGACCACCACCGGCACCCCGTAGCGGCGGGCGTTCCTGATATGCCAGGCGAGGTTGGCGCAGCCCTGCTTGAGGGTCGGCAGATCTTCCCCTTGCAGGCTGGCTGGCAGCGGCTGGCCCGGGCGGATATCGAGCAGGCCGCTGTTGGCCTTGAGGCCGCGCACCGTGGCCACCAGCACTACGCAGGCGGGGGGAATGCCGGATTGGCGGCTCTTTATATTGAAGAACTTCTCCAGCCCCATGTCGGAGCCGAAACCCGCTTCGGTCACCACGTAATCGGTGAGGCCAAGGGCGATGCGGTCGGCGATCACCGAGGAGTTGCCGTGGGCGATGTTGGCAAAGGGGCCGGCGTGTACCAGCACTGGTGTTTGCTCGGTGGTCTGCATCAGGGTCGGTTGCAGCGCATCTTTCAGCAGCACCGTCATGGCGCCCGCTACTTCCAGCTGTTCGGCGGTAATGGGCTTGCCGTGAATATCGCGGGCCAGCTGGATGCGGCCGATGCGCTGGCGCAGGTCTTTCAGATCGCTCGCCAGCGCCAGAATGGCCATCAGCTCGGAGGCGGCGGTGATGACGAAGCGATCGCTGCGCTCCACACCATCGGCAGCGCCCCCCTGTCCAATCGTGAGGTGGCGCAGTGCGCGGTCATTCATGTCGAGGGTGCGCGGCCAGAGAATGTTGTCAGCATCGATATCGAGCCGCGGCAGGCCGGTTTTGGCGCTGAACTGGTCGCCGAGTTTGCGCTCATGGAACAGGCGGGCATCGAGGGCTGCAGCCGCCAGATTGTGAGCCGCCGTCAGAGCGTGAAAATCGCCGGTAAGGTGGAGGTTCATCTCCTCCATCGGCACCACCTGGGCGTGGCCGCCACCGGCTGCGCCCCCCTTGACCCCGAATACCGGCCCGAGGCTCGGCTGGCGGATAGTGGCGATGCTGGGCTGGCCGATATGGTTGAGCCCCATGGAGAGGCCAAGGGTGGTCACCGTCTTCCCTTCACCGAGTGGGGTCGGGGTGATGGCGCTCACCAGTACCAGCTTGCCGCTCTGCTTGGGTTGAGACGTGAGCAGGTCGAGGCTGAGTTTACCTTTGTAGTGGCCATGAGGGCTGAGCTGGTGCTGGGGGATGGCGAGGCGTTCGGCCAGCGCGTGGATTGAGAGACGGGGGGACTGGCGGGAGATCTCGATATCGCTTAGCATCAGCACCTCGTTGGCATATCGGGGTAAAATATGCGGCGCAGTCTAGTGGAATATAACGGGTAATCCAATGACGAAAACGATTTTATTTGGTGAGGGTGAGGTTCGTCAGAATCCTGTTCGGCTGGATCTCAACGCACTCTATCATCCCCCCAAGCAGCCGATGACGGCGCTGGGGATTGTCAGCGCGCTGGTGCCGTTGTTCGGTTTCGGCTGGCAGGCGATGACCCAGGACCCCGAAACCCAGCTGCGCCACGAGATCCGCAAACGGGTCAACAAGAACAAGACCGACGAGGCAAACCTCATTTTGATCCTGCAGCTGGCCGCCATGTTTGACTGCCCCGAGATTGAAGTGGCGCTCCCCTATGCCCTGGGTGAGCAGCAGTTGTCAGTTGTCCGCACCCGCCTGCCACGCTGGCAGTTGCACCCCGAGCAGGAGCGTCTGCTAGCCAAGCTCACCCCTGTTGCCGCATCCACCACCGCATCCGGCCAGCGTTAGGTTTCAAGCCAGACCAGCAGGCCGGACAGTCAGGCCGTATCCTCTGCTCTGGCAATCATGCCGGCTTATCCCACTGCTGCGGGGCGAGATAGCGCTCCTGCACGAATTCGATAAAGCAGCGCACCTTGGCCGAGACGAAGCGGCGGTGCGGATAGACCGCATAAAGTCCCACCTCTCCCTTGTCCCACTCCGGCAGCAGGCTGACCAGCTGTCCTGACCGCAGGGCTTCCCCCACGATAAAGGTGGGCTGCAATATGATGCCCTGATCATCACAAGCGGCGCGGGTCAGCGCCACCCCGTTGTTGGCCCGCAGAGGCCCCTGTGGCCGGATGCTCTGCTGCTCGCTTCCCCGTTTGAAGTGCCACTCCGGCTGGGTCAGGGTGTAGATCAGACAGTCGTGCTGCTTGAGATCCTCGGGTTTTTCCGGTCTGCCCTTGCGTGCCAGATAGGCGGGGCTGGCGCAAAGCTCGACCCGAATGGTGGCCAGTTGGCGCGCCACCAGCGAGGAGTCGCTGAGGTGGCCGATCCGCAGCGCCAGATCGAATCCCTCTTCCACCAGCGCTACCCGTCGGTCACTGTACTCGATATCGAGCTTGAGATCGGGAAAGCGCTGGCGAAACAGCGGCAGGGCGGGGGAGAGGTGCAGATAGCCAAAATCCATCGGCACCGAGAGCTTGAGGGTGCCGTTCGGCTGCTGGTTGTGGTGGGTCAGCTGGCTGTGGGTCTCTTCCAGCTCCGCCAGCAGGGCGAGGGAGCGCTGGTAGTAGAACTGGCCCGCTTCGGTGGGATTGACCTGACGGGTGGTGCGCGACAGCAGCCGGGTGGCGAGGGACTCCTCCAGCTGCTGCATCAGTTTGGAGGCCATGGCGACCGAGATGCCGAGCTGGTTGGCGGCCTTGGTAAAGCTCTGGCACTCCACCACCTTGATAAAGGTGCGCATGGCGGCGATCTGATCCATTTTCCATCCTCAGTAAATAATGAATTTAATAAATCACTGATTATTCATCTTCAGAACGAGGTTAGCATTTTAACCACTGATGTGAACCCCAAGATGAAGGAACGAACGGATGAAAATGACCAAGGCTCTGCTGGCCTCCTGCCTGTTTATGGCTACCCCTCTGATGGCGGCGGATTACGATGTGGATGCGGCGCACACCACGGTGCAGTTCAAGGTGGGTCACCTGGGCTTCTCCGAGCTGGTGGGTCGCTTCAACACCTTCAGCGGCACCTTCAGCATGGATGACGCCAACCCGGCGGCCGCCAAGGCGAGCTTTGAAGTGGATGCCGCCAGCGTCGACTCCAATCACGAGGCCCGCGACAAGCACCTGCGCAGCCCGGACTTCCTCGACGTGAAGCAGTATCCCAAGATGACCTTCGTCAGCTCCGCTTACGAGGGCACCAAGGATAAAGGCGTGCTGAAAGGGACCCTGACTCTGCACGGCGTCTCCAAGGAAGTGGCCTTCGAGCTGGTCAAAATTGGCGAAGGCAAGGATCCCTGGGGCGGTTACCGCAGTGGCTTCAACGCCTCCACCACCATCAAGCGCAGTGACTTTGGCGTGAGCTACATGCTGCCCGGCATCCCGGACGAGATGAACATCAACCTGTTTGTCGAAGGCGTGCGCAAGTAATGGGCGCGGAACTTCTGCTGCAAACCCTGGCGGCTCCTCTGGGAGCCGCTTTGCTATCGTGGCGCTGGCCGCGAATGGGGTATCTATGGGGCGCGCTGGCGCTCTGGCTGGTGGGAGCCTGGCTCGGCGGCCTCTATGGTATTCCGGAAAAGGCGTGGCAGTGGCTGCCGCTAACCCTGCTGGTCCCCGCCATCGCGGCTCAGGTGAACGATCAGCGCGGCTCGCTGCTGCTCTTTGCCGTGTTCAGTGCGCTGGTGTGGTGGCAGGGATTGGCCTCGGTACTGGTGAGCGAACCCGGGATCTGGCTGGCGCTGCTGCCCGCCATCTTCTGGTTTGGCTGGAGCACCTTGCGCTGTGATAGCCGCGAGGGGCTCGGGTTTGCCCTCGGCTTTATCTGGCTGGCGCTGGTGATCGGCATAGATGGCAGCCTGCTGATTGCCCAGCTGGCCGGTGCGCTGGCCGCTTTCGCCGGTTTTCGCGCCCTGCTTGCCACCTTTGTTGGCATCAAGGTAGCACCCGCCGGTCTGGCGCTGGCCCTCGCCTTCGTCCAGATGCTCGCCTGGCAATATGTGGAGGTGCCGCTGGTGGTGTTGCTGCCGGTCTGGTTGCTGCCGCTGCTGGAGTGGGCGTTACGTGACAAACCCTGGCCAGTGCGTTGGGGGGGGCTGATCCTGCTCGCTGCCGCGGGAACCGGGCTCAGCCTGTGGTGGGTGTGGCCTGCTGCTTCTTTGTACTGATTTTTGCATGAAAAACAGGCAATTACAGTCATTTTTGCATACTCGCTCATACTCTTGGCAGATAATGATTGAGCCCCATATGTGTTTCAGATAAAAAGGATTTTCATTTTATTTGGACACACACAGAACCCGGCCGAGCCGGGTTCTGTTTGCCTGCTTTGCGGCACATAAGGAGGCCACAGTTGCGCAGTCAAGGATCTGAGCATCTGTTTTTTCGCCATTTCACCGGACAGGGACGTATCGATGGTCTCTGCATTCTGCTGGTCACTCACCTGCTTCCCGATCGCCCCCATTTTATCGACGCTCTCGGTCAGATTGGACGGATTGGCGCCATTTTGCCCAAACCGAAATCGGTACACGGTCCGACCCTGGAGTGGGTATCACAACATTATCCGGTGCTGCCCCTCAACCGACGCTGGACTAATGAACCCGACAGCATTATCCAGCAGATTGCGCCGCTGGTGGCCCCCCACGAGCGGTTGCTGATCCTCGATATTGGCGGTTACTTTGCCAAAACCCAGGTGATCTTGAGTGAATACTTCGGCCCCCGTTTCCTCGGGGTGGTGGAGATGACCGAGAACGGCCATCAACGCTATGAGCAGGAGGTGCTGGCGACCCCTGTGGTGTCGGTGGCGCGCAGCCCCCTCAAGCAGGCCGAGGATATCCAGATTGGTTTGAGCGTGGTCTACTCCGCGGAGTCGCTGGCCCGTAACCTCAACCGTACTTTCAACGTCTGCGAAGCCGTGCTGTTTGGCTATGGCAAGGTGGGGCGCAGCATCGCCCGCGACCTGCGCTGTCGCAACCTCCATCTCGGGCTGGTGGAGACCGATGTGCTGCGACAGGTCGAAGCGCTCTCTCACGGTTTTCGTCTGATCACCAAGGCCGAGGCGTTGAGCCGTGCCGAGCTGGTGATCTGCTCTACCGGCAACGGCTCGCTGGACTTGGCGGATCTACAGGCGCTGCGCCCCGGCACCATGGTCGCCTCGGTCACCTCGGCTGACGACGAGTTTGCCTTCTCGCTGGCCCAGTTGCCGTGGCCGAGCGAAGAGGTGTGCCCCCATGTGCTGGCCCTCAACCGGCCGGATGGTACCCAGATCTACCTGCTCAATCGGGGCGAGGCGGTCAACTTCGTCCATGGCGCAGTGATTGGCGAATATGTCTATCTGGTGCTGGCGGAGATCATGGAAGGGATCCGGATGCTGGCGGCAGGCCCTCTTGCACCCGGCCTGTTCGAGCTGCCAGAATCGGCGATGCGTACCATTGCCCGCCATTGGCTGGCCGATTTTCATGGGGTTGATCAGCACTGATTTGACCAAACCGGGAGCGGCCATTGGGCGGCAGTACGCCACTTCCCGCCATTGTCGCTTTTTTATGGAGTCACTCATGACCGAGTCTGAAACCCTGATCAGCAAACCCCGCATCGAAATCCGCTACTGCACCCTCTGTCGCTGGATGCTGCGCGCCGCCTGGCTGGCGCAGGAGCTGCTATCCACCTTCGACAGCGATCTGGGGGAGGTGGCGCTGGTGCCGGCCAGCAAGGGGGAGTTCCGCATTCTGGTGAGCGGGGTGCAGGTGTGGGATCGGGTGGTCGATGACGGCTTCCCCGAGGCCAAGGAGATCAAGCAGCGGGTGCGCGATGTTATCGCCCCTGAGCGGGATCTCGGCCACTCGGATCGCAAGGCGGCCGAGTAACGCCAGATGGGCCGAGCGCCTCGAAAAGGTGCTGAGCATGAGAGCGAAAGGAGAGGGAGGCGATGGCCTCTCTCTCCTTTTTTGCCTTTGGCTGTTTGCCTGGCGCCTGCAGGGCTATGAGCGCGGCTCGGCCAGATGACTGCCGATATAGCGGGCACGCTTGTGGGACTTGATGCGGCTCACATCGACCCACACCAGCCCGTCGATGCAGTGGTTGAAGTCGGAGTCGATGCCAAAATCCATAAACTGGACGCCGCCCTGCTCGCACAGCTCGGAATACTGCTTGTAGAGGGTAGGGATGGCGCAGCCCAAATTGTTGAGGCGGGCCTTGAGAGCTTTGAGATCGGCGCCGTAATCCACCCCTTCGAACAGAGGTTGCGTCTCGGGGTAGGGACGGCGGGAGGGGGTCAGCGCCAGCTCGGGGGCAAAGTGCTGGCGGTAGAAGCTCACCAGCAGATCCTTGGCCGCCGGCGGCAGGCTGCCGGAGAGCGACACCGGGCCAAACAGGTAGCGGTAGCGGGGATAGCGGGCCAGATAGGCACCGATGCCGAACCAGAGATAATCGAGCCCCCGCTTGCCCCAGTAGGCGGGCTGGATAAAGCTGCGGCCAAGCTCGATGGCCTGCTCCAGCCGGGGCAGCAGCTTATCCTCAAAGCCGAACAGGGTGTGGCTGTAGAGGCCATCCTTCCCCTTGCTGGCCAGCAGCTCGGCCACCGGGGCGAACCGGTAGGCACCGATAATATCGAGTCGGGCCGGATCCCAGAGGATCAGGTGGTGATAGTCGTTGTCAAAGCCATCGAGATCCCGCCGCTTGCCGGATCCTTCCCCCACAGCGCGAAAGGCGATCTCCCGCAGTCGCCCCAGCTCGCGCAGGATCACCGAGTGACTCAGTTCATGGCGGCGGTAGAGGTAGATCCCCTGACCATCCGGGGTGGTGCCGAGCTGCTCGCAGCTTTCGATGGCCTGTTTGAGTTGGCGGCGATCCTCCGGCAGGGCGATGGGGGCCTCGGTCTGCAGCCGTCCCGCTTTGCCACGGCCAATCCGGTAGAGGTGGTTGCGCACCAGCCGCGCCGCCGTCTTGGCGGGCAGCTCCTGAAAACTGCCGAGCGGAATGCGTGCTCCTATGGTCACCGGCAGGGTCTGCCCCTGCTGGCGAAACAGCTGGCGCACCAGCAACAGGGCGGAGGCGGGCTTGTTGAGCCAGGAGGCGAGATAGAACCAGAGGCTGTTGCGCCCTCCCAGATGGATGGGCACCAGCGGGGTGCGGGTGCGCTGGGCCAGCTTGATAAAGCCTGCCTGCCAGGGGCCATCTTTCACCCCCTTGAGGCCAAGCCGGGATACTTCGCCTGCGGGGAAGATCACCAGCGCCCCTTCACGGGCGAGGTGTTCGTTCATGGCGAGGATGGCCTGTCGATCGGTCTTGCCCTCCATATTGTCCACCGGCAATAGCAAAGGGCGCAGCGGCGCGAGCTGGGCCAGCAGCTGGTTGGCGACGATCTTCACATCGGGGCGGATGCGACCGAGCAGTTGCAGCAGCGCCAGTCCATCCAGCGAGCCGATGGGGTGGTTGGCAACAAGAATGACCCGGCCGCTGGCGGGAATATGCTCCAGTTGCGCCTCGCTGACCCGATAGTCGAAATCGAGCTGGGTCAGCGCCTGCTCGACAAAGTCGAGGCCGCGCAGGTGCGGGTAGCGGGCGGCAAAGTCGGCAAAGGCACGTTCGTTGAGCAGCCAGCCCAGCAGCCGCTTGAACAACGGGGTAAGCAGGGGGTAGCAAAGCAGGCGGGGGAAGTGCTGGGTCAGCAGGGTATCGATAGTGAACATCTGGAGGGCTCCGGCGATCCGTTGCTCCCAGCATGATCTGGCACTGTTCCCGCGACATGTCAGCGGGATGACAGTTTGATGGCAGCGGCAGCCAGTTGCTCCTGAGCGACCCTCCCCGGTTTCCCTTTCCTGATGGGGGATGGCCAGATAGCAAGGGGGGAGCCGGTTAACCGGCTCCCCCCTTGGTTGTCATGGTAATCGATTAACCGCGCCAAGCTGCGGTGAGGCGCACCAGCTCCACCAGGGTGGCGACCGATTTCTCCATGGATTGCAGCGGGATGAACTCGTGCTTGCCGTGGAAGTTGTGGCCACCGGTGAAGAGGTTGGGGCAGGGCAGACCCATAAAGGAGAGGCGGGCGCCATCGGTACCACCGCGAATGGGTTTGATCTTGGGCACCACGTCGGCGGCCTCCATGGCGGCACGAGCCAGCTCGACGATATGCATGTGCGGCTCGATCTGGCTGCGCATGTTGCGATAGCTGTCGGTCAGGGTCAGCTCGATGCGGGCCTTCGGATACTCGGCTTGCAGGGCGGCCACCCGGTTCTGCATCTCGGCTTTGCGTGCGGCGAAGTGCTCGTCGTCGAAGTCACGGATGATGTAGTGGAGGGTGCTCTCCTCCACGGTGCCGCTCATCTGGGCCAAATGGAAGAAGCCCTCATACCCGTCGGTGCACTCAGGGGTCTCGTCGGCCGGCATGGCTGCGTGGAAGCGGGCGGCCAGGGTCTGGCTGTTGATCATGCTCCCCTTGGCGGTGCCGGGGTGGACGTTATTGCCGATAAAATGAACCGTGGCGCTGGCGGCGTTGAAATTTTCATACTCCAGCTCGCCCAGTTCGCCGCCATCCACGGTATAGGCCCACTTGGCCGGGAATCTCTCCAGCGGGAACAGGTTGGCGCCACGGCCAATCTCTTCATCCGGGGTAAAGCCGACCCAGATATCGCCGCGCGGGATCTCGGGGTGGGCCTGCAGGTGGTCGATGGCAGTGAGGATCTCGGCGATACCCGCCTTGTCGTCGGCGCCAAGCAAGGTGGTGCCGTCGGTGGTGATGAGGTCCTGACCCAGATAGTTTTTCAGGAAGCGGTAGTCACGGATGGCGAGCACCTCGTCACCCTTGCCAAGGCAGATGTCGCCGCCCTGATAGTTTTCGATGATTTGCGGTACTACGTGCTCCGCCTCGTAGTCGGCGGTGTCCATGTGGGCAATCAGGCCGATAGCGGGGGCGTCCGGCTGGTTGCCCGGCAGGCAGCCAGTGAGGTAGCCGTGTTCATCCAGGGTGACCTGGGTCAGCCCCAGCGCCTTCATCTCTTCTTGCAGGGCGCGGGCAAAGATCAGTTGTCCCTCGCTGCTCGGGCAGGCTGGATTGGTCTCATCGGAGCGGGTATGAAAAGTTACGTAACGCAGAAAACGCTCAAGCAGGGTATCCATTAGTCAGCCTCTAACCGATTGTGAGCGGTCATTGTGGCCAATCCGTGCGGGGCACTCATTGCGTCAGCGCAGGTTTTTCCCATTTTTTGACGCAAGGGAAGAGCGGCGAATGTGCGGCGCGCGGGGCAACGTCCGGGAGGGAGATCGCATAAATGTGGCATTTATTGCGATATTTAGGCGCTGGCGGTGGCGGCCAAATTCCCCTCAGCCACCGCACAGCAAGGCGTCAGCCCAACCATGGCGTTTTCGCACACTTTTCAAGGGGAAACCGGGCTGTCGCATAACCTGCGCCATCCCAGAGCCTGCCTGCCCGCCAGCAAGATTTGATCGACTTATTAAAAGGGGATTTTGAACACTATTTTTTATTGTCACTGCCCGCGGTAAGTGTGTACACTCCGCGCCGATCCAAGGGCAACCCTGAAGCAGGCAGAGCCGCCAGAAACCCGACCGATCATACGCCTATAGGGCGAGGCACGCAGAAACGACAGACACTGCTGGGGAATGGTTTCTTTAATACCGGTTAGGCTCCGGTATCAGGGAGAACAACAGACTCTCATCCTTCATTTGACCGAGTGGGCCAGCGGCTCATCATCTTCCCTTGTCATGGGCGGTCACTGACGGTGAGGTGGGCTGTGGTTGTTGTCGTCTATCAACACGCATGCGTGCTGGCGCCTTCGCTTCTCTTCCTTGGAACCCTCTCCTTCTGTCGGGATCGCTGCCGAATGATGAACTGACGGCGTGGCTGATGTCGTCTGTCATCAAAGTACCGCGGCGCTACGGCATAGTGGCACCGCATACCGTTGAGCTTGATGTAAAGCCACCAGCCCCACATCAAGACTCGTTACTTCCCCAAGATCCACCAGGCAGCCTCTGGCTTGCCGCGATGTGCAAAAGTTGGTTTGGGTGGCTGCGTCTCGTGATGGCAGCGCTCGCCGTACTCTGCACTAGATGGTCTGGATGTGATTGAGGGTAACGAAGGCGACTTTGGGTCGCTCATTTGCGAGGCATAGCCCATGACTAACTGGTCCAGCAAGGACTCCTTGAAGGTCTACAACGTTCCCTACTGGGGTGCGGGTTTTTTCAATATCAATGACGCCGGTCATGTGACCGTCGCCCCCGACAAATCACGCCCTGACGCGCATATCGTGCTCTCTGAAGCCATCGAACAGTTGCGTCAGTCCGGGCTGACCACCCCCGTGTTGCTGCGCTTCCCTGACATCCTCAAGAGTCGGGTCGATGCGCTGTTCAACGCCTTTGGTCAGGCCATCGAAAAGTCTGGCTATGAAGGGGACTACCTCTGCGTTTACCCGATCAAGGTAAACCAGCAGCGTCGTGTCATCGAGACCATCAGCCAGTCCTACAGCGACAAGCCCCGGCTTGGCCTGGAAGCTGGTTCCAAACCGGAACTGCTGGCCGTGCTGTCCCATCACCATGAGCAAGGCTCGGTGATCGTCTGCAACGGTTACAAAGACCGCGAATATATCCGCCACGCCCTCTTGGGCAACCTGATGGGCCACAAGGTCTACATCGTGGTGGAGAAGCCCTCCGAGCTGGAAATGGTGCTGGACGAGTCAGCTCGTCTCAACATCAAGCCCAACATCGGGGTGCGTGCCAAGCTCGCTTCCACCGGCTCCGGCATGTGGGAATCGAGCGGCGGCTCCATGTCCAAATTTGGTCTCTCCGCCTCCCAGATCCTGGCGCTGATCGAGCGTCTGCGCGGGCTGGGCAAGCTGGATTGCCTGCAACTGCTGCACTTCCATCTGGGTTCCCAGATCGCCAATATCCGCGACATTCAGGGCGGCATCCGCGAGTGCGGCCGTTTCTACGCTGAACTGCGTCGCCTCGGTGCCAACATCGAAGTCGTGGACGTCGGCGGCGGCCTGGGCGTGGACTACGAGGGAACCCGTTCCCAGAGCCACTGCTCCGCCAACTACAGCCTCTCCGAGTACGCCAACAACGTGGTATGGGGCATCGGCGATGTCTGCCGCGAGTTCGATCTGCCGCACCCGACCATCATCAGCGAGTCCGGCCGTGCCCTGACCGCCCACCACGCCGTGCTGGTCACCAATATCATTGGTGCCGAAGGGGTGGAGATGAACGACATCAGCGCGCCGGACGAAGATGCGCCGACCATTCTGCAGAACATGTGGAAAGGCTGGCTGGACCTGCGCAGCGAAGATCCCTCCCTACTGGAGATCTTCCATGACTCGGTGGCAGATTTGGGTGACGTGAATACCCAGTACACCATGGGCCTCTTGAACCTTGAACAGCGTGCCTGGGCCGAGATGCTGCACCAGAACACCTGTCTGGCACTCAAAGAGATGCTCAACCCGGTCAACCGCAACCACCGTGCGCTGGCTGACGAGCTGAGTGAAAAGCTGGCGGACAAGTGCTTTGCCAACTTCTCTCTGTTCCAGTCCCTGCCGGATGCCTGGGGTATCGGTCAGGTATTCCCGGTGATGCCGCTGGCTGGTCTCGATCGTCCGCTTAGCCGTCGCGGTATCCTGATGGATATCACCTGTGACTCCGACGGTCAGGTCGAGCACTATGTCGACGGTCTGGGGGTCGAGAGCACCCTGCCGATGCCGGTCTACGGCGAGAACGAAGAGTGCCACGTCGGCTTCTTCCTGGTCGGTGCCTATCAGGAGATCCTGGGCGACCTGCACAACCTGTTCGGTGACACCCACTGCGCGGAAGTGTGGCTGGACGAAGAGGGCAAGATGGACATTCGCAACGTGGTGCGTGGCGACACCGTCGACCAGCTGCTGCGTTACGTCAACATCGACCCGTCCGTGATCCGCGAGAACTACCAGCGGATCGCTGCCCACCCGGCTCTGGACGATGCCACTCGCAAAGCCCTGCTAGACGAGCTGGAGCTGGGCCTGCAAGGCTACGCCTATCTGGAAGACGAATAAGCCTTCTGTTTGCCCCTCGCTTTGGCGGGGAGATGAAAAAACGGCGCCTGCGGGCGCCGTTTTTGTTACCAGGGGCCATCCGGCGATATGGCGGGGCACTCGGCCCATCTTCATTCGGATAACTATGGTGGCTCGGGGCATCCGCAGGCCACAGATCTGGCTGATATCTGTCCCTTTCAGTCGCTTCCCTTGATCTGCATCAAGCGTGAACCTCGGTGGTTATTTTACGGTCAGGAGTGATGTTGATGGGATGTAACAAAAGGATGTGCATATGGAACTGAAAAGGGACCCGAGATGCTATACCGACGTCTGTATCGACGGTAAGTGGTATCACTACGACCACTGCAGCACCAACGTCTACATGCTGATGGGGGGCGCTGCGCCGAGCCTTCAGCTGGCCTATGAGCCGAGCAGCGAAGAGGAGCTGATCGAGATGCTCCAGCAGCTGGGACGCTTCTAAATCACCGAATTGATGTCTTGCCATATGGCCATCGGGCGCGTTGCCACGATGGCCACCACTCTTCACCGCTGTACCTTATCTCAGCGGTTTTTATTGCCCAATAACCCCTTGCCAATCTCCAGCATGGCGACGGCCGCGGCGTAGCTGCTATCGGACTTGCCTATCTCATCCGCTATATAGAGAAAATTGGATTGGTACTTCTCGACGGCCTCCCGTGGAGTGGTCGCGTCAATAAAGTCCTCCTCCACCTCGAATCCTTGGGTCAGCAGTGCCGCCTTTTCACTCAGAAAAGTCGGAGATGCCATGTCGATAAAGGTGTATTGCTGCCGATTGGACGCCGGAATGGTAAAAAACTGGTATCTGGCCATGGGTAAATCCTCGCTTGAAGCGGGTGATAGATGACGTGACGCTGGTTTTAATCTGTGGCTCGCAGGCGGCTTGGTTTCCCTCGACATCGCAGACCGTGCGTGTCGGGAATGTCGCGTTTTGTTTTCGTTCGAGACTACTTTGTTGGCGTTTGCCCGGCAAGTGGGTCGCAGAGATTTTCTGGATGATCCGAGCAACCGAGATGTTGTGGGCAGGGGCGAGACCGGGATAATGCCGGGCTCACGTTGAGCCCGGATTGTCAGCGCTCTGTTACAGCACGAAGCTCTGTACCATGGCGCGCAGCTGTTCGGTGAGCTGGTGGATCTGGCGGGCGGCATCGCGGGCGGCGTTGGCTACTTGCAGCGCCTCGTCGCTGCCATCCGAGATGCGCACCACGTTGCGTTCGATCTCGTTGACCACGGCGCCCTGCTGCTCGATGGCGCTGGCGATGATGGCGTTGGTATCGACCATTCGATCCACCTTCTCGGTGATGGCGCCAAAAGCCTGCTTTGCCTCCTGCGCCAGCCCGACCCCCTCCTGCGCCTCATGGCTGGCCGCCGACATGGCGGTGACCGAGGCGCGGGCACCGGATTGCAGCTGTTCAATCATCTGCTGGATCTCGACGGTAGCCCCCTGGGTGCGGTTGGCAAGAGATCGCACCTCGTCGGCCACCACCGCAAAGCCGCGACCCTGCTCACCCGCCCGGGCCGCTTCGATGGCAGCGTTGAGGGCCAGCAGGTTGGTCTGTTCGGCGATGCCGCGGATCACGCTGATGACGCCGCCAATCTGGCTGCACTGCTGTTCCAGCTGGCCTATGGTGTCGGCGGTACGCAGCACCTCGCGGTTGATATGGTCGATGGCCTTGATGGTTCGTTCCACCACATCCTCGCCCTGACCGACCACGTTCTGCGCCTCCTGGGTCATGCGGGCGGCTTGCAGGGCGTTGCCCGCCATGTCTTGTGAGGTGGCGGCCAGCTCCTTGATGGCGGTGGCGACCTGATGGGTCTCCCCTTGCTGATCGGCAATGACCTCCTGCGAGCGGCAGGTGCGCGCTTCGATCTCGGTAGCGCTCTCCACTACTGTGACGCCATTTTCCCGCACTCGCCGCATCAGGGTGCGCAGGGTCTCCAGGGTCACGTTGTAATCCCGGCTGATGGCGGCCAGTTCGTCCTGACCAACGATCTCGATATGCTGGCTGAGATCCTGGGCGTTGACCCGGGCGGCGATATCACGCACCCGCCCCACGGTGTCGCGCAGGGAGAGATAGGCGCCGATCATCAGGTAGAGGTAGAGCAGCAAGCTGGCGGTCAGCGGCGCGGTGATCCACCAGAAGTGGCGTTGGTTGGCGGTCAGCCGCTGATGTAAGTCGGCCTCCAGCCGCTGGCGTACCTGGCCTGCCAGTGCGGTGATGGCCTCGTCCATCTTATCCCCCAGTGCCTGCACCTCCTTGGTGGAGAGCTGCACCAGCTGATCCTTCATCATCTTGTTTTCCATGGTCTCGACCCCCTGACGCACCAGCTGTATCAGAGCATCGGTCTGCTGACCCAGCTCGGCGCGGTAGGCGGGTTCGATCTGGTAGAGCAGGGTCAGATCGGCCTCCAGCTCTTGCAGAGTGGCGCTGATAAGGTCGAGACGAAAACGCAGGCCGCTGTACCCTTCCGCCTGAAACAGGCCGAAATCGGCGATGGTGGCGGCGCGATCCCGCACCTGAGCCAGCAGGTCGCGCAGCTGCGGCAACCGCTCGCTGGCGAGGATCACCATGTAGTAGGTACCGAGCGCCGGATCCTGGATCAGGCTGCTACTGGCGGTAATGTGCTTGTAGAGGTGGCGCACCTCGGTCAGCAGCTTGTCGTGGCGCAGGTTGCTCTGCTCCACTTCCAGCTTGCCCACTTCACTCTGCAGGGCGGCCCAGCCCTGCTGGATCACCTTAAAGGAGGGATTGTTCTGGCGGGTGTCGGCAAAGGCTTGCAGGTTCTGATCAACAGCTTGTGCGGCAGCCTTGACCTGATCATCACCGACCGGATCCACCTCATGGGCGTGACGGGTCACCAGATTGCGATGGGTGAGCAGGGCTTGCTCGATAGCAGGCACGGGGATGAGATTGACCACCCCTGCCAGCTCGCGGTT
The DNA here is from genome assembly GCF_051919185.1 of Aeromonas sp. 97A. Taxonomy (NCBI): domain Bacteria; kingdom Pseudomonadati; phylum Pseudomonadota; class Gammaproteobacteria; order Aeromonadales; family Aeromonadaceae; genus Aeromonas; species Aeromonas sp. 97A. The sequence continues at coordinate 477,105 of NZ_JBQBFF010000001.1, forward strand.
GGCCTGGACGTTGTCATCCTGCAGCCGCCCCAGCAGATTGGTCATGCTGTAGGCCAGTGGCAGCAGCATCAGGCAGGACCAGAGCAGGAATTTGTATTTGAAGGAGAGCTGATTGCCCAGCCGGATGGCGGGGTTGAAAATCCATTTCATGTTAAGCCTCGATACCTGAGTGCGGGCGTGAGTCGTGTTGCCTGAATAGTACTCCGAGCGGCCTCCCTTGGGTGATGGCCGGTTGCAAGTTGTGATCCCCTTGGCTTTTTACGTCCGGGCGGGGGCGCCGTCAGCCGCACCAATAGAAAACGGGCCACCCGAAGGTGACCCGTGGTCGATAAGGGGAAACCGATCAGTTGAACGCCAGGAAGGGCGAGACACAGAGCAGTAGGCCGGTGACGATGATGATGTAGAGGGAGGTGCCCTTGTACTTGTGCAGCGCCGGTACCTGATAGACCAGATAAGCCGGGATGAGGCAACCCACCATGCCGAAGATGGGGCTGCAGATGGAGGTGAAGCTCAGTACCGGTGCGTTGAGCACGATGGCACCCCAGGAGAGCATGACGGTGAACACCATGATCCCTTTGCCCACCAATCCTTTGTTGATGCGGTTTTCCGGCATGACGCGGCGCAGCAGGTTCATTGCCAGCCCCTGACAGGCTTCACGGAAACCGAGGTAAACGCCGAAGTAGGCGGTCATCACCGCGAAGATGTTGAGGGTGAGGCTCAGGAGCTTGAGGGTCTGGCCGGGCATCCCCTGGGCTACCATGGCCAGCGCGGAGATGTTCTCCTCGGAGGCTTTAACCGCCTGATCGTGACCCATGGCAAGAGTGAAGGAGACGGCGTAGAAGAACACCACCACGAACAGGATGCCGAAGGCGATATTCATGGCGCGCATCGCCTTGAAGCGGGCCACTTCCAGCGACTTTTCCCGCGAGCGGTAGGAGATCACCATGGGGCTCAGGCTCTGGATAAAGAGGATGGAGGTGAGGGTGAAGGGGAGCATGATGATGGCATCCTTCATCCAGTCACCGGCAGCGGGCATGGCGGTGATGTTGGCCGCATCCCACTTGTCCACCATCATCAGGCCGAGCACTGCGACCACGCTGATCTTGGTCAGCACCATAAAGGTGGAGATCTTGAACAGCAGGTTTTCGCCGCGCGAGGCCAGAGCCACCAGACCGCATATCAGCACCAGACCGTAGAGCGGGTTTTCGGAAAGCAGGCCGTCGGTGACGCCGAAGCTCTGCAAGAAGGAGGCGCTGTCATTGGTGATGGCGGTGGAGTAGACGAAGACCCAGATCACCAGCATCACGAAGTAGAGCGCGCCGAGCAGCACACCCCAGTTCTTGCCAAGGTAGCCGGTGATGACGCTGGGGTAATCCTTGCACTCCGGCGAGGTGGCCAGGGTGTTGATAAAGAGGCGCTGGAACATGTACATGGCGGGGTAGCCGATCACCGCCGAGAGCAGAAAGACCCACAAGCCCATCAGACCCACCTGTACCGGCAGGAAGACGATCCCTGCGCCGATGGCCATGCCGATGCTCATGATGATCCAGCCCCAGTCGGTGCTGTCGAAGCGAACCGCTTCTTTCCATTCCAGCGTGCCCATCACGGGGCTGGCGAGTGTAGTGCTATGCGCGTCCATTAAAACCTTCTTTTTTGTAGGGATGTGGGAAAGCGGCGCAAATATAGTTGAATGAAACTGTCGTAAACAATGCCCATAAGAGTACTTTTGTTCAAATCAGGATGGTGATCACGGTTTATATTGAGGCCGAAAGGTGCCTTTAAACGCCATTTTTGTATCTTTTTGTTGAATGGATAAAATAAAAAGCAAATAATGTTGAACGAAATGAGATTCATGATTGCAAAAAAAATTGCACAAACAGGAGTGGCTATATGAAACGCATCATCACAGCAGCAGCGGCACCTGACGCTATCGGTCCCTACAGCCACGGCACTGCCTATGGCGACCTCATCTTTACTTCCGGTCAGTTGCCGGTTTGCAAGCAACAGGGTGGTGTGGTGGAAGGGGGAATTGCCGCCCAGACCCGCCAGTCACTGGAAAACCTGAAATCCGTGCTGGAAGCTGCTGGCGGCTCGCTGGATACCGTGCTCAAAACCACCTGCTACCTCGCCGAGATCAGCGATTTTGCCGCGTTCAACGAGGTCTATAAAGCCTATTTCCAGAAAGATTGTCCGGCACGCAGCTGCTTCGCAGTGAAGGATCTGCCGATGGGCGTCAAGGTTGAAGTGGAAGCGATCGCCCATATCGCTCGTTAATGCTGATAAAAAGGTTCAAGTGATGAAACAAGCGTGGCAGCAGTATCTGCAGATTATTCAACAGGTTGTCAAACCAGCGCTGGGTTGTACCGAGCCAATCGCCGCCGCCTATGCCGCAGCGGTCGCCACCCGGCAACTGGGCTGTGAGCCCGGTCGCCTCGAGGTTGCAGTGTCGGACAATCTCTATAAAAACTCGATGGGTGTCTATGTGCCGGGCACCGGCAAGATCGGTCTGGCTATTGCGGCTGCGGCCGGAGCCATCGGTGGCAACGCCGATGCCGGGCTGGAGGTGCTGGCCGCGATCCAGCCAGAACAGGTGGATCGTGCCCAGCAGCTGATCGATGCTGGCAAGGTGCAGGTGAGCCGCACCGCCGCCCCCGAGTTTATCTTCTGCCGCGTGACCGTTTATGGCACTGATGAAAAGGGTGAAGAGCACAGTGCCGAAGTGACCCTGTGCGGCGGTCATACCCGCATCGTCGAGCAGCGCCGCGATGGCGAGGTGACCTTCACCGCCGATCAGAGCCAGGGCGGCGCCACCGGTTCCATCTGCGATGGCGTCGATATCAGCATCGCCGCCATCTACGAGTTCGCCACTCAGGTGGAGTTCGAGCAGATCAGATTCATCCTCAAAGCCTCCGAGCTTAACGGCAAGCTCTCTGCCGAGGGGATGAATAACCCCTATGGCCTGGAGATTGGCCGCACCATGCAGCAGAACATCAATGCTGGTCTTATCGGCGAGGATGTGATGAACCGCATCGTGATGATGACGGCGGCTGCCTCCGATGCCCGCATGGGGGGCGCGACCCTGCCAGCCATGAGCAACTTCGGCAGCGGCAACCAGGGCATTGCCGCCACCATTCCGGTGATGGTAATTGCCGAGCGCTTTGCGGCCAGCGAAGAGCAGCTGGCTCGCGCCCTCATCATGAGCCATCTGGGCGCCATCTATATCAAGTCCCACTATCCGCCGCTGTCGGCCTTCTGTGGCAATACCGTGACCAGCGCGGCCGCCTCCATGGCCATGGTCTATCTGGCCGGCGGCAGCTTCGAGCAATCCTGCTTCGCCATCCAGAACGTACTGAGCGACAGTGCCGGTATGGTATGTGACGGGGCGAAAGCCTCCTGCGCCATGAAGGTGAGTACCTCCTCCGGTGCGGCGGTGCGCGGCTTCCTGATGGCCCTCAACAGCCACTCGGTGTCGGAGCAGGGGATCGTCGCAGGTGACGTGGATCAGACCATCCGCAACGTCGGCCAGATGGTGAAGGAGGGCATGTCTGCCACAGACAGCACCATTATTGATATCATGTCCGCCTGATGTCCCTGTCGGTTGCTGCCCGGCGTCCATTGTCCGGCAGCAACCCTTGCAAGAAGGTCCCATTGTGAAGCTGCAAGAGTTGAGTCCGAGCGATTTTGAGATCCTCAAGTCGATGGAGAACATTGTGGACGGCATCGCCGCCATGTATGGTCAGCACACCGAAGTGCTGCTCCACAGTCTGGATGCGCGCAATCCCTCGATCGTCAAGATTGCCAACGGCCATATCACCGGCCGCAGTGTCGGCGCTCCCATCACCAACCTGGCGATGATGAAGCTCAAGAGCGGGCAGGATATCTCCAGCCCCTACATGACCAAGTGTGCCACCGGCAAGACCCTGCGCTCCATCACGACCGTGATCCGCAACGGGGAGCACAGGGCCATCGGTTTGCTCTGCATCAACAGCGACATGGATGCCCCGCTGCAATCCGTGCTACGGACCATGATGCCGGAGTGCATGCATCCCCACGAGAGCCATGCCACCCCGGAGGTGTTCGCCCGCAACATCGACGAAGCGCTCAACAGCACTATCGACACCGTCAGTGCCGAGGTGCGTGGCAACGAGGCGGTGCCTCCGTCCCAGAAGACCCGGGTCATCGTCAACCAGCTGCACGACATGGGGATCTTCGAGTTAAAAGACAGTGCCCAGATTGCGGCGCGCCAGCTCGGGATCTCGGTCCACTCCATCTACCGCTATCTGCGGGAGATCAAGAAGGGCTGAGCCGGTTTAATCTGGCCAAATTGGCAGCAAACGGGTCAGCCTTGACCCGTTTTTTACGCCCGTTTTAGCCTCTCTATTTGGGCCATCCTTCGGGCTCATCTGCTATCATCTTCCCCCCTTTATTTTTCTATCTCTCTGAACGTGCTGGAGAAATCATGTCTCGACTCATCTATCTGCTGCGCCACGGCCAGACCCGCTTCAATGCCGAGCAGCGTCTGCAGGGGCGTTGTAACTCCGATCTGACCGACAAGGGCGAGGCGCAAGCCATCGCCATGGGGCGGCGCCTTGCCGCAGAACTGGCGGATCCCGACGACTGGACCGTCTATGCCAGCCCGCTCGGGCGTGCCCGTCAGACTGCGCTGCTGGTGTGCGAGCAGTTGGGACTGACGGCAGATCGCATCGTCTGGGACGATCGCTTGATGGAGCTGGGGATGGGGGAGTGGGAGAGTTGCCAGATCCCGGCGCTGCGTCTTGCCCACCCCGAGCTCGATACCGGCAAAGGGGACTGGTATCTGCAGGCACCGGGGGCCGAGAGCTTCGAGAGCATTCAGCGCCGGGCACACCTGTGGTTGCAGGATCCCGCCATCGCCGAGCGGGCCATTGTTATCTCCCACGGTCTGCTCGGTGCCATGCTGCGCGGCGTCTATGCCGATCTCGACTATGAGGCGACCTGGTCACAGGAATTGCCGCAAGATGCCTTCTATAAGCTGCAGGATGGCCACATCACCCGCATTGCCTGCTAGTTTCGTGGACGTTGCCGCCATCAGTGCATGGACGATGCAGGCTGCAACACGCTACGGATTTTGCTTTGCGAAGATTAGACATCAACGAAATGATGAATAGACTCAAAAAGCGCATTATCAATAAGGGCATTAGCCCTTCTCCTGCGGTGATGTGTTTAAGGTCTGGTTTTGCGAACAGGTTGCAACTTGCATTGCACTATGGTGCACAGACCGCGCTTTTTAATGAGGTAAGCGGGTGATTGTATTGAAATGAGTGGTCGCGTGATGCTTGGTGTATCAATTGCATATTAAACGACCAGTGGCCTGAGTATGAGGACGACACCATGAAAGGGATCTCGGTTCGTAGCAAATTATTGATGCTGGTTGTGGTACCGCTGTTTTGTATGATTTTGCTGTGCACTCTCTCCCTTTGGGGGATGCGCCTGATGAATCAGGCTGCCCATCAGGTGAATGAAGAGGAGGTGCAGCAGTTATCCGAACTGAAGCTGATTTCAGACTTGTATGCGGTCAGTGTCGTTGATGCGATCAATAAAGCGCATGTTGGATTAATCACCCGTGAAGAAGCAAAACGTTCCGTTACTGAAGCGCAGTTAAAAGCAGCAACGGAATGGAAGCGTTACATGGCCCAGAAGATGTCTGCGGAAGAGCGGGCGATTGCGGAGTCTGCCCAGGTATTGATGAACAAAGCCGACATTACACTGGATGGTATTAAGAGTGATCTTTCATTACAAGCTCCTCTTGATAAGGCAATTCATCAGTTATACAGCACGGTTGATCCTTTTAATGAGGAGCTGGGCAAGCTGGTTGAACTCCAGCTGAGATTTGCAGATGAGCATGTTGGTACCCTGGAAAGTCTGGCCGTTGATTTTTCATTTGCCTTCCTCTCCATTACCGGGATTGCCCTGTTCGCTTTATCCGTGCTGGGGATCTGGATTTTTCGCGGGATCAGTCAACCGCTCACCGCTTTGCGTAGAGCGCTTTACAAGTTGCAGCATGAGCAGGATTTGACCGTCACCGTCCCCGTCATTCGGGAAGATGAATTGGGGCAAGTCGCACGGGCGCTGAATGATATGGTTAGCCATTTCCGCAGATTGATTGGCGAAATGGATGACGTGGCCGAACAGTTATCGACAGGCGCCGATGCACTGAACGAGCTGGGGCTAACCAGTGCAGAGCAAATGGCCCAGCAGCGTCTGGAGACAGATCAGAGCGCTGCGGCAATGAATGAGATGAGCGCAACGGTTAACGAAATCGCCCAGAATACAAATAGTGCTGCAATTGCCGCCCGTCAGGCTGAAAACAAGGCCGAAGAGGGGCAAGCGGTTGTCAAGGAGACCATTGGGAATATGGCTCTGCTCTCTGGTCAATTGCAAAATACATCCACTGTGCTGCAAAACCTGGCTATCGAAAGCAATAACATTACCCAGGTGATGGGGGTTATTCGCTCGATTGCCGAACAAACCAATTTACTGGCACTGAATGCGGCAATTGAAGCCGCCAGAGCGGGTGAGCAGGGGCGCGGTTTCGCGGTGGTGGCTGATGAAGTCCGGGTACTTGCTCAGCGCACCCAAAACTCTACCGGAGAAATCCAGAACACCGTCAATCGCCTGCAACAGAATGCAACTATGGCTGTTGATAGTATGAATATCGGATTATCTGAAGTGGAGAAGACGAATACCCTGATGCTGACCTGCGGCGTCTCTTTGGAAGAAATTGTGAGTGCGGTGGATGATCTGAATAATCTCAATGTGCAGGTCGCCGCTGCAGCCGAAGAGCAAAGCAAAGTCACCGAAGAGATGACGCGCAGCATGGTCAATATTGCCGATATCGCAGTACATACCTCGGATTCGGCAGCCCATGTATCGGCCAAGTGTCAGCGTCTTGATGAGATGGCCAAGTCAATGAGAACACAGATTAATCATTTTAAATGGCGCTCACATGCCGCTTGATATAGTTCGATGACATTACCCCCAGGCCCCGAGAGTTCGGGGCCTTTTTGTATCATGTTGGTCGTACTGCACCTGCGTTGAAACATGTTATCGACTTCCATAGATATGGGGAGATTAATTACCGGACTGATGAAGTGACGCTTTCCAAAAAATGTGCATTTTTGACGGCAGCCGTCACCCTGAATGGCCATTTTTGCCGCAGTTCAACACATCAGAGCACCTTATCGCGGCAAGATGAGGTATCTTATGCCCCGATTTCATCCATTAAACGGATCCGAGACCCCATATGATCATCAAACCCAAGGTTCGCGGCTTTATCTGCACCACCACTCATCCGGTCGGTTGTGAAGCCAATGTTCGTCGCCAGATCGCTTATACCAAGGCCAAGGGCACCATCGAGAATGGTCCCAAGAAGGTGCTGGTGATCGGCGCTTCCACCGGTTATGGCCTGGCCTCCCGGATTGCGGCTGCCTTCGGTAGCGGCGCTGCCACCCTCGGCGTCTTCTTTGAAAAAGCGGGCACCGAGTCCAAGACCGGTACCGCTGGCTGGTACAACTCTGCCGCCTTCGACAAGGCAGCCAAAGAGGCGGGTCTCTACGCCAAGAGCGTCAACGGCGATGCCTTCTCCAACGAGTGCCGCGCCAAGGTGATCGAGCTCATCAAGCAGGATCTGGGTCAAATCGATCTGGTTGTTTACTCCCTGGCCTCTCCGGTGCGCAAGATGCCGGAAACCGGCGAAGTGGTGCGCTCTGCCCTCAAACCGATCGGTGAGGTCTACACCACCACCGCCATCGATACCAACAAGGACCAGATCATCACCGCCACCGTCGAGCCGGCGAACGAGGAAGAGATCCAGAACACCATCACCGTGATGGGTGGTCAGGATTGGGAGCTGTGGATGGCCGCCCTGCGTGATGCTGGCGTGCTGGCTGACGGCGCCAAGTCCGTGGCTTACTCCTACATCGGTACCGATCTGACCTGGCCAATCTACTGGCATGGCACTCTGGGCCGCGCCAAGGAAGATCTGGATCGCGCCGCCGCCGCCATCCGTGGCGATCTGGCAGCCAAGGGCGGCACCGCTCACGTGGCCGTGCTCAAATCCGTGGTGACCCAGGCTTCTTCCGCCATTCCGGTGATGCCGCTCTATATCTCCATGGCTTTCAAGATCATGAAGGAGAAGGGCATTCACGAGGGTTGCATGGAGCAGGTGGATCGCATGATGCGCACCCGTCTCTACGCGTCCGACATGGCGCTGGACGAGCAGGCTCGCATCCGCATGGATGACTGGGAACTGCGTGAAGATGTGCAGCAGACCTGCCGCGACCTGTGGCCATCTATCACCAGCGAAAACCTCTCCGAGCTGACTGACTACACCGGCTACAAGCAGGAGTTCCTGCGCCTGTTCGGTTTCGGTCTGGATGAGGTCGATTACGATGCGGATGTAAATCCGGATGTGAAATTCGACGTGGTCGAGCTCTGAGTCTGACTCAAGTGAAAACAGGGCCCCGCGGGGCCCTGTTTTTTTGGCAAACATTCCGCTAATTTGCGGAATTTTATTATCAGCGATCACCTTTTTCCCATATCAAACCCGCTAGTCTTGCGCTGATCGGATCACAGACGGCATTGCCGAGGTACGGAAGCTATGACCACTCCAAACGAGGCGCCCAAGAAGCGCCAACTCCCCACTGTTTATACCCTGCTTTTCATCATCATCGCCCTGATGGCCGCCCTGACCTGGGTGCTGCCAGCGGGCAAATATGACTATGTCACCGCCAAGACCCAGCAGCCGGTGGCGGCAGCGGCCGTGGCCGATTACAGCGGCGACGAGCGGCTGTTGCCGGTGCCCGGCAGCTACACCGAGTTACCCGCCCACCCGCAAGGGGTATTCGAGGTGCTCAAGGCGCCCATCCAGGGTTTTCACAAGGCGGCCGATGTGGCGCTGTTCGTGCTCATCATCGGTGGTTTTCTCGCTGTGACCATGCAAAGCGGTGCGCTTGATGCTGGGGTGGGGGCCATTGTGCGTGGCTTTGCCGGGCGTGAGCGGCTGCTAATTCCTGTGTTGATCGCCCTGTTTGCCCTCGGCGGCTCCACCTTCGGCATGGCGGAGGAGACGGTAGCCTTCTGGGCGCTGATCGTGCCGGTCATGATGGCGGCTGGCTTCGATCGCATGGTGGCTGCGGGCATTATCCTGCTCGGCTCCGGGGTCGGGGTGCTCGCCTCCACCGTCAACCCGTTTGCCACCGGTATCGCCTCCGGTTTTGCCGGCATTCCCATCGGTGAGGGGATTGGCCTTAGGGTTATCCAGTGGCTGCTGCTGGTGATCTTCACCTCCTGGTTCGTGATGCGCTACGCCAAGCAGGTGCAACAGGACAAATCCCGCTCCGTGCTGGCCGACATCACCTATGACGACGAGTTTTCCCAGATGAAGAGCGGCAACCTCGCCTTCACCGGCAAGCAGAAACTCACCATGCTGGTCTTCTTCGGCACCTTCCTGCTGATGATCTATGCGGTGGTGCCATGGTCGGATTTGGGGATCGACGTGCTGCCCACCTTTGGCTGGTGGTTTGACGAGCTCTCTACCCTCTTCTTCAGTGCCTCCATCCTGATTGCGCTGATCAACCGGATGCCGGAGTCCAACTATGTGGCGACCTTCCTGAGCGGCGCTCGGGATCTTATCGGGGTGGCACTGGTGGTGGCGGTGGCGCGCGGCATCTATGTGGTGATGGAGCAGGGCGTCATCATCGACACCATTCTGCATTGGGCTGAAGGGCTGGTGACCGGACTCTCCTCATCGGTCTTCATCCTGATGGCCTATCTGGTGCACATCATCCTGAGCTTCTTCATCCCCTCCACCTCGGGACTGGCGACCGTCTCCATGCCGCTGATGGGGCCGCTGGCTGACTTCTCCGGCATCTCGCGGGATCTGGTGATCACCGCCTATCAGTCCGCCTCCGGCTGGATCAACCTGTTTGCCCCCACCGCCGCCCATCTGGTGGCCGGTCTGGCGCTGGCCAAGATCCCCTACGATCGCTTCGTGCGCTGGGTGCTGCCCTTCATCATCGGGGTGGCTCTCATCACCATGGCGGTGCTGGTGGCCGGTGCCCTGCTGCACGGCTGATGGCACGGATAAAACCACAGATAACAAAAAGGCTCCCGCGGGAGCCTTTTTCATGAGCTTTGCTTACTGCTTGTAGCCCTTGAGGAAGCGGGCGAGGCGGCCGATGGCATCCTCCAGCTCCTCTTCGCGGGGCAGGAACACCAGCCGGAAGTGATCCGGCGCCGGCCAGTTGAAGCCGGTGCCCTGTACCAGCAGCAGCTTCTCTTGCTGCAGCAGGTCGAACACCATCTTCTGATCGTCGCGGATGTCATACACCTTGGGGTCGAGGCGCGGGAACATGTAGAGCGCTCCCTTGGGTTTGACGCAGGAGACCCCGGGGATCTCGTTCAAGAGCTCCCACGCCTTGTCCCGCTGCTTGCGCAGGCGGCCGCCCGGCAGGATCAGCTCGTTGATGCTCTGGTAGCCGCCAAGCGCAGTCTGAATGGCGTGCTGCATCGGCACGTTGGCACACAGCCGCATAGAGGCCAGCATCTCCAGCCCTTCAATGTAACCGCGGGCTCGGCCTTTGGGACCGGTGATGACCATCCAGCCCTGACGGAAGCCGCAGGCACGGTAAGCCTTGGAGAGGCCGTTGAAGGTCACCACCATCACATCGTCACACAGGGTGCAGACGCTGGTGTGGGAGATATCGTCGTAGAGGATCTTGTCGTAGATCTCGTCGGCGAAGATGATGAGGTTGTGCTGGCGGGCGATCTCGATCACCTCCAGCAGGAACTCGCTGCCGTAGACGGCACCGGTCGGGTTGTTGGGGTTGATCAGCACCAGGCCGCGGGTGCGCGGGGTGATGCGGGCGCGGATGTCATCGAGATCCGGATACCAGTCGGCCCCTTCGTCGCAGCGATAGTGCACCGCATGGCCACCGGAGAGGGTGACGGCGGCGGTCCAGAGCGGGTAGTCGGGGGAGGGCACCAGCATCTCGTCGCCGTTGTTGAGCAACGCCTGCATCGCCATCACGATCAGCTCGCTGGCGCCATTGCCGATGTAGATGTCTTCGATGTCGACCTTGCGCATCCCTTTTTGCTGGTAGTACTGCATCACCGCCTTGCGGGCGGAGAAGAGCCCCTTGGAGTCGCAGTAGCCCTGGCTCTGGGGCATGTTGAGGATCACATCCTTGATGATCTCTTCCGGCGCATCAAAGCCGAACGGGGCCGGGTTGCCGATGTTGAGCTTGAGAATGCGGTGGCCTTCGTCTTCGAGACGGCGAGCCTCTTTATGCACCGGGCCGCGGATGTCATAGCAGACATCGTCGAGCTTGTGCGACTTGTCGATAGTGAACATGGTGACTGTGATTCCTTCCCCACAGGGACGCGTTGGCGAAAAAGGCGATTTTTAGTATCAAATTTCTTTTCCCCTATTCTTCACAGAATTGAATGCTAGAACAATCCTCTTTTTAGAAGAATTCCCTGATTTTTAGCCCTAAAACAGGGTTGCCAGAACGTTAAATTCAGCACGATCTTTGGTGCTAACCAAGGTTAACTAGTGAAACATGGGGAACGAATTAACAATGCTGCCTGACTGTGTTGCAATATCCGGATCCTGTGGCACGATTGGCTTGTGTAAAAAATCGTCTTCGTCCCCCTTTTCGATGAGTTGAATGGCACCCATGGTGTCATCTTTATGTGGTTCGCTCATCGGTGTTCACTTCTGCGAGGTTTTCCCATGCAAGCACCCGTTCCAGGCCGCTATCGCCACTTCAAGGGGGGTTACTATCAAGTGCTTGCCTTGGCTTTGCATACCGAAACCCAGGAGCAGCTGGTAATTTATCAATCCGAACAGGATGGTCAGGTTTATGCCCGACCCGTCGCCATGTTTATGGAATGGATTGAGCATCAGGGGCAGGTTGTCAGCCGTTTTGCCCCTGCAGGAGACTGACCACGCCTCCGTTTTTATCGTTCAAGGGATGAGCACTCGAGCTAAACGGTGTCATAAGTTGTCGCATGACGCCCTTGGGTATGAGATGTGCAGCCAGCCGTCTTAATGATAAATCCCTTATCTAATCAACTAATTGTGACGAACATCACATTAAGTGAGCTCTGCCTGCAGGGTTCGCAATCTCGACTCACACTCCCATAATGCTGCGCTTGTTCAAGCATGGGCCCTTCTCGGGTCTTGTTCGGTGTTATCTCAAATGGGAGAAATAATGTGAAACCTGTTGCTGCTGAGTTTATGGGCACTTTCTGGCTGGTATTGGGCGGGTGCGGCAGTGCCGTGCTGGCTGCAGCCTTCCCTCACGTCGGGATTGGTCTGCTGGGGGTCTCGCTGGCTTTCGGTCTGACCGTGCTGACCATGGCGTTTGCCATCGGTCATATCTCCGGTTGCCACCTCAATCCGGCCGTGACCGTCGGTCTGTGGGCGGGCGGTCGTTTTCCGGCATCCGGTGTACTGCCTTATATCGTGGCGCAGGTGTTGGGTGGAATTGCCGCCGCTGCCGTGCTTTACGTGATTGCCAGCGGTCAGGCCGGGTTTGATCTCTCTGCCGGTTTTGCTTCCAACGGCTACGGCGAGCACTCTCCAGGTGGTTATAGCCTGACTGCCGCACTTGTGTGTGAAGTGGTGATGACCGGTTTCTTCCTGTTCGTCATCATGGGGGCCACTGATAGCCGTGCGCCTGCCGGTTTCGCGCCGATCGCCATCGGCCTGTGTCTGACCCTGATCCACCTCGTCAGCATTCCGGTGACCAATACCTCGGTCAACCCGGCTCGCAGTACCGGTGTTGCGCTGTTTGTCGGTGACTGGGCTATCAGCCAGCTGTGGCTGTTCTGGGTTGCCCCGATTGTCGGTGCCATTCTGGGTGCGCTGGCTTATCGCCTGGTGGCGACTGAGCAGAAGTAATCATTTGCGAAACAAAGTGTGGTATCGACACGCCTGCGGGCGTGTTTTTTGTTTCTGGAGGGGAGAGAAAAGAGCATTAACCGAGGCTAACCTCAGAGCCCTTTGGCCTGCAGCATCTCTTTGTAGCGCAGGTGGAGGAGCTGGACACGCTCCACATAGGCACGGGTTTCCGCATAGGGCGGGATACCGCCATGTTTTTGTACGGCGCCCGCGCCGGCATTGTAGGCCGCGGTCGCCAGCGCCACGTTGCCATCATACTGCTTGAGCAGTCCCGCCAAGTATTTCACCCCGCCGAAGATATTCTGCTCCGCCAGCAAGGCATTGCCGACCCCCAACTCCCGCGCCGTGGCTGGCATCAGCTGGGTCAGCCCCATCGCCCCCTTGCGGGAGACCGCAAGCGGATTGAAAGCGGATTCCGCATGGATCAGCGCCCGGATCAGCGCAGGCTCAACCTGATAGGTCTTTGCTGCTGCCTTGATGGTGCTGGCATAGTCATAGAGAAACAGCCCTGTAGTTTGCCAGTTGACGCTGGATTTGGGGTCGCAGGCGAAGCAGTCGTTGAACAGCAGCAGCTCGTAATGGCCCTGTTCGGGCGCCATGTCGGAGTAGCGAACCACCCCGTTTTGTTGCACCGATTTATAGACCTGGATCTGCTTCTTGCCGTTGGTGGCGACTGCCGTCGTTTGAGCGGTGTCGGGTTGTGAGGCGGGAGTGGCATCTTTGCTCGGACGCAAGGGGGAGGGAGCGGCGGTCAGGAAGATCACCTCCGCGGGAGGGGGAGTCTGGCTCCATCCGCTCAGGGGGATCAACAACATATGGCCTGCCAGCATCCATGCTTTCAACCCTAATACTCCTTCTTGTGATGACCATGTTGAGTAAAGCATCATGACGAGGGCAGAACAAGCGGCCAACAGGGGGCAAATGATCCGATTCGGTGACCGGGATCAAAGTATCCGCCGCAATAAAGGATTGTCATCATAAAGCACGGTTTTGGCCGTCAGGCGGTGGGTCATGGCCTCTTCCACCGGGTAAGCAAGCTGCCCATGACGTCCGCTTTTTTGTTGACGAAAGGCATGCTATCGTGCTGGCGTCATGTGGTCGGATTAGCGCACCGTATCTGGCACTAATAACTGATTATCAAAGGATTTGTCTGTGACAAGCAAGCTGGCGATGGAACTCACTTTCGAAGAGTACTGCGACGCCGACCTCTCCCTTATCAGGGACTATTACGAGACGACGTTTTCCCACTATGTGCCGGATCTGGCCGAGCGGATCTTTGTCGTGCGTGATGCTCACTGGCTGGTAGGGGCGGTTCGGTTGCGGGACGAGGAGGAGTTTTACCATCTGTGCGGCTTTCGCCTGTTGCCCCACTACCAGTCGCTGGGATTGGGGTCACGGCTGCTGCAGCACGCCTGTCACGGTCTGTTGGACAAACCTGTGGTCTGTCAGGCGCTGCCCTTCGAGAAGCCTTTCTATCTCAAAGCCGGGTTTGCCGATATGCCCCTCAATCAATTGAGCGGGTCGCTCTTCTCCCTCTACGAGCGGCAGCAGCAGCAGGGTTATCAGGTGGAGCTGCTGGTACGGGATACCACCCAGCCCCTCCTGAATTGAGCGGTTTAGCGGGGTTTGGTCAGTAGGTGGATCTTGCCCGGTGACAGCTCCAGCCCCAGCAGATTCTCCTTCAGCCAGGCCTGATCCGGATCCTTGTCATTGAGTTTGTAGACTGGTTTGGTCTCGAGCCGCTTCTCCATGCTCTGCAGCAGCATGTTGAGCATCAGCCCGAACTTCTTCTCGGCCGCCTCCGGCTCCAGCTTGTACTCCACCAGCTTCATGTTATCGAGAAACAGCGCGCTCTGGCTCTTGTCATAGCGGGGTCTCGCCTCATAGGTCATCTGCAGGCGGGCGTCATATTCGGTATTGTCTGGCAGGGCGATTTTGAGCTTGCCCTTGCCATAGACCCGGGCGGTATCGGGGCGTTGGCGACCGATTTGGACGTCGCTCTGCTCAAGCGTCACATGGGCCTTGATGATGCCCGGCAGCTCCAGCTGTTTGTCGACTTGCACCTGAGATTGCAGGTACTGGTTTATCTGTTGCTCATTGATGTCATATGAGCCTTGGCCTAGCATGGCCAGGCTGAGCAGCATAGATTGCAGGATCATGCGTGCGACCTGATAGAATGGATTTGCCTTACAGCATACCATCCCGGCCGGTTGGGGTCTGCCCACCGCGCTGTTTGTCGATTAGAAGGAGTCCCCGTTGTTTAACGGTCTGGAACACGATCTTCAACTGCTGTTTTCCCGTTTTCTGGGTTGGCTGCTACTGCTTTTTCATACCGTGATTGTCACCGGTGTGTCGTTTCGGGTGGTGATGAAACGCCGTCCCATCGGGGTGTCGCTGGCCTGGCTGGCGCTGATCTATGCCATTCCGTTTGCCGGGGTGGGCTTCTATGTGCTGTTTGGTGAAATAAAGCTGGGGCGCCGTCGTGCCGAGCGCGCCCAGGCCATGTATCGCCCTTATGCGATCTGGATCCGCCAACTGGCCCGTCTGTTCCCGCAGCACTGCTGCGAAGTGGGTGCCAAGGCACAGCCGCTGCACGATCTCATCCAGGGACGGCTCGCCATGCCGATGCTCTCCGGCAACCGCATGACCTTGCTCAACAAGCCGGACTGGATCTTGCGCGAGATTGCCCAGGATATCCGTCGCTCGACGCTCTCCTGCTATCTGGAGTTCTACATCTGGCATCCGGGCGGCGATGCCGACGAGGTGTGCGAGGCGCTGATTGAAGTGGCGCAACGCGGCGTGGATTGTCGCTTGCTGCTCGATTCGGTGGGCAGTAAACAGTTCTTCCGCTCCCACTGGCCCAAAAAGCTGCGCAAGGCGGGGGTCAAGCTGGTGGAGGTGCTGCCGGTCGGCGCCTGGCGCATTCTGTTCCAGCGTCAGGATCTGCGGATGCACCGCAAGCTGGTGGTGATCGATGACAGGGTGGGTTACACCGGCTCCATGAACATGGTGGATCCCCGTTTCTTCAAGCAGGATGCTGGAGTCGGCCAGTGGGTCGACATCATGATCCGGGTGCAGGGGCCCATGGTGCCGCTGATGTGGTCGATCTTCGTCTGGGACTGGGAGATGGAGACCGGCGAGCGGCTGCTCGACAGTCTGCAGCATGAGCCGGAAGCCTGGCCCCAGACCAACTACCGCGCCCAGCTGATCCCGTCCGGCCCCTTCGTCGGCGGCGACTGCATCCAGCAGAGCCTGCTGCTGGCCATCTATCAGGCGCGCAGCCATCTGGTGCTGACGACCCCTTACTTTGTGCCCGACGATCCGCTGGCGGCCGCACTCAGTTCGGCGGCGGCGCGCGGGGTGCAGGTGCAGCTGGTGTTGCCGGCACGCAACGACTCCATCATGGCCAATTACGCCTGCAACGCTTTTATGGAGGAGCTGCTGGCAGCAGGGGTGGAGATTTACCGCTACGATGCCGGTCTGCTCCATACCAAGAGCGTGCTGGTGGATGATGACTTCGCTCTGGCGGGGACGGTCAATCTGGATCGGCGCAGCCTCTGGCTCAACTTCGAGCTGACCCTGCTGGTGGATAACCCCTCGTTCGTGGCCCAGATGACCCGGCTGGTACAGGGCTATATGGCGGAAGCCACCCCGATGACCCTGGCCCAATGGCAGGCCCGCCCCTGGTACAAGAAGGCGATGGAGAACATCTTCTATCTCTTCAGCCCCTTGCTGTGATGTTGTGGCGAGCCGCAAGAAAGTGGACTCGCCATCTGATTGGACTTGCCTAGCCCCGAGTCCGCCCCGTAGAGTGCAGTGACAACTCCCTGGAGACACATGGATATATGAAAAAGATAGTGGCCCTCGCCGTGGGTGCGGCACTGGTAGGTGGTGGTCTGGCTGCGTGCTGGTACACGGGCAACAGCTTCGACAACATCATGGCGGAGCAGATCGCCAAGGTAGAGCAAGAGACTGGCATCGACATGCAGTGGCAGCCGGGTAGCAGCAACCTCTTCACCCGTGACGGGGTCCTGAAGGTCGTGGTGACGCCGGAGGAGCTGGCTGCCATCGACAGCGAGCTGGAGGGCAGTCAGCCTATCGAGTTGCAACTGGTGGTCAAGAGCCAGATCCTGCCGCTCTACATCAAGAGCCACTTCCTGCTCGATACCCATAATGGCACTCTGGCACCGGTCTTTACCGCACTGGGTATGGAGCAGTGGGAACTCGGTCTGGAGTCGGTCACCAGTCTCTGGACCCAGGGTAACAGCAGCCGTTTCTGGGCCAATGAATTCAAGATCAAACAGGGGCTGGACGAGTTCAGCTTCCTGCCCCTGAGCGGCGAGTTCCACGGCAATCTGGAGGGGAATGGTCACCTCACCATGACCTGGCAGGGGATGACAGTTCACGAAGAGCAGAGCAAGATGGACTTGGTGCTGGCCGATCTGAAAGGGAGTGCCGACATTGCCGAGATCAGCGGTGTGCTCCTCTCGCCCCAGAGCGAGATGACCCTCTCGGCCCTCACGGTACAACTGCCTGACAGCGTCAAGGTCGCCCTGCAGGGGATGACCACCGAGACTCAGCTGACGGGTGATGATGCCCAGACCCTCTCCAGCAGCTATCAGATGAAGATTGCCAAGCTGGATCTGGAGAACGAGACCGACACCCTGGCGGTGACCGACAGCAAGTTGGCGCTTAACCTCAACGGTCTGGATCTGGAAGGGTATCAGGGGCTGCAGGCCGCCGGTGGCAAGGGGGTTGAAGATGCCGCCATCCAGCAGGCGCTGGACAAGATGCTCAAACGTGGCGCGACCCTTGAACTGGCCGATCTCAGCGCCAAGCTCAACGGTGAGGCGGTGACCATGAAGGGGGACGTGAAGCTGGCCTCCACCTCGCTGGAGCAGCTGTTCAACAGCGACGCGGGCATGCAGGCCCTCTCCGGCATGCTGCATGCCAGCCTCAGCGACAAGCTGGGCAAGGCGGTGCCGCAACTGGCCCCCATGCTCGATCAGCTGACCCTGATGGGTTATCTGAAGGCCGACAAGCAAGCGCTGACCTCCGAGCTGAAGCTGGAGAAGGGCGCGGTGACGGTAAACGATCTGCCGCTCTGACACTCGGCGCAGAAACAACAACGGCTCCCGCGGGAGCCGTTGTTGTTTCTGGCGTTTGCATACGAGCTATGTGGGTGGATTACTTGAAGACCACCGTCTTGTTGCCGTAGACGAACACCCGCTCGTTCAGTACCAGCTCCAGCGCGCGGCTCAGCACCGATTTCTCCACATCCCGACCCGCCTTGGCCATGTCGTCCGCACTGAAGGCGTGACCGACGTGGATCACGTCCTGTTCGACGATGGGGCCTTCATCCAGATCGTCGGTCACGAAGTGGGCGGTGGCACCGATCAGCTTGACGCCGCGATCAAACGCCTGCCGGTAGGGGCGGGCACCGATGAAGGCGGGCAGGAAGGAGTGGTGGATGTTGAGGATCTTGCGCGGATAGGCCTCGACGAAGCTCGGGGTCAGCACCCGCATATACTTGGCCAGGATCACATAGTCAGGCTCATAGCTGTCGATGATGGTGCGAACCTGCTCCTCATGTTCGGTCCGGCTCAGACCCTCGTGACTGACGGTGTGGAACGGGATATCGAACTTGCCGGTGAGCTCGGCCAGGGTGTCGTAGTTGCCGATCACCGCGACGATATCCATATCCAGCGCACCCGCGTAGTTCTTCATCAGAATATCGCCGAGGCAGTGGGTCTCTTTGGTCACCAGGATGACGATGCGCTTCTTGCCTGCCTTGACCAGACGGCGCTGGGCGCCGATGGGCAGGGCATCATCGAGGTCGGCCAGCAGGGTCTCGTCGTTGAAGCGCCCCTCCAGCTCGGTACGCATAAAGAAGCGGCCATTCTCGTGATCCACAAACTCATCGTTCTTGATGATGTTGAGCTGGTGCTTGTAGCAGATGTTGGTGATCTTGGCGATGAGCCCTTTGGCATCCGGGCAATCCGTGAGCAGTATTTTCTTTTCCATCTCTGTCATTTTCCGTTTGTGGTGTTGGCGCTGCTGTCTGCGCCGGCAGCGTTGTTCAGGCTCTCTTTTCGGGCCCTGTTTTTTGGTTTCGGGAACTATGCCATAAACCGATCCGCGCCATAAAGAAATTCGCCAGTCACTGTCTTTCGTGCTGGTGAGCGGGCCGCAGAGCGGGATCCCGGGCGCAATGTTGAAACGCTTTTCAGCCTACGGGGGATTTTGGCTGGTATCTGCAACCGTTTTTCTTTAGGCTGTCTGCGCTTATTCTCAGGGCGGGGTGCAATTCCCCACCGGCGGTATCCCGATTGACTCGGGGAGCCCGCGAGCGCCCGACTTGGCTGATTGCCGGGTCGGGGTCAGCAGATCCGGTGAGATGCCGGAGCCGACGGTCATAGTCCGGATGAAAGAGGATAAGACAGACCTTGCCGTGTTGGCCCTTGTGGGCTGGCCGCTGCATGCCCGTCTCTGTCTGCCTTTCTATGCCCTGATTCTGGTCCTTGTCTTGTTTAGGAGTTTTACCATGAATCAGTCTCTACTCAGTGAATTCGGTGATCCCGTTGCCCGTGTCGAAGCGGCCCTGTCTGCCTTGCGTGCCGGAGGCGGCGTGCTGGTGGCCGACGATGAAGATCGGGAGAACGAGGGCGACCTCATTTTCGCCGCCGAATCCATGACCAATGAACAGATGGCGCTGATGATCCGCGAGTGCTCCGGCATCGTCTGCCTCTGCCTGCCCGACGAGCGGGTTCGCCAGCTCGAACTGCCGATGATGGTGGAGGCCAACTCCAGCCACTACCAGACCGCCTTTACCGTGACCATCGAAGCGGCGCAGGGGGTCACGACCGGTGTCTCGGCGGCTGATCGCATCACCACTATTCGTGCAGCCATCGCTGACGGCGCCAAACCGGGCGATCTGCACCGCCCGGGTCATGTTTTCCCTTTGCGTGCGCGAACCGGTGGGGTGCTTACCCGCCGTGGTCATACCGAAGCGACGGTCGATCTGATGCAGCTGGCTGGTCTCAAACCGTTTGGTGTGTTGTGTGAATTGACCAAAGAAGATGGCTCGATGGCGCGTCTGCCAGATCTGGTTGCGTTCGGTCGCAAGCACCAGATGCCGGTGCTGACCATCGAGGATCTGGTGCAATATCGTCAATTGTTGTCAGAACGTACAGCCTGAGCCTCATACGAAATTGTAATAAGGCAAAAATTTGGTTAACCTTTGTCCGTGCCCCCACCACACGGCACTCATTTTTTAGACGAATCTGGACAAAAACTGTTCATTCAAAAAAAAATGAGGGTTTTAATGCATTTATCTGTGGTGGGGACTATGCAAAGTAGGATTTTTTTGTGCCATAATCACGCCGCTTGCTAAACGTCTGGCGAGTTCAAGGGAGCTTTAAAAATGAAAAAATTGTTGTTGGTAGGTGTTGTTGGTCTGTCCGCTCTGCTGGGCGGTTGTGCAAACACCAGCGAACTGGAAACTTCCGTTCAGAATCTGTCTAACAAAGTTGACCAACTGGCTCAAGATGTTAGCGCAGTTCGTGCTGATCAGTCCAAAATCGCTGCTGATGTTGCCGAAGCCAAGCAAGAAGCTATGCGTGCTAACCAGCGCATCGACAACATGGCTACTTCCTACAAGAAGTAATCCATGCGAAAAAAATGGCGCAGTTTTGCGCCATTTTTTTTTGCCTGAAATTCACCGTATCTCCACTATTCCCACTGCACCTTATTCCCACAGCACCTTCTTCGTACTTGACCCATGAGGTCATGCCGGTCTCCCGGCACTCCCCCATCATTACCAGCCAGTTCGATTCCGCTCAGTAGAGCAAACTATAGAGTTTGCGACGGTAGCTCTGTGCCGCCGGTGTGCTGCCCATGGTTGCCAGAATATCGAGATAGGTCTTTCTGGCATCGCCGAATGCCAAATCCCGCTTGAGGATCTCCAGCAGCAGTCCCAACGCCTCTTCCTGACGGCCTGCCTGGTTGTATTGCACCGCCAGCTCCTGAGTCAGAGCAAAATCATCAGGCTGTTCTGCATGGCGGGCTTCCAGTGCGCGCAGCTCCGGGCTGTCTGCCGCTTGCAGGGCGAGCGCCAGTCGTGAGCTCAGGGTATGGAAGTGACCATCCTGCGCCGCCATCGGGATGGTGCCGAGGCGATCCTGCGCTTCATCCAGCAGGTTGAGGTCGAGGGCAGCTTGAATGAGCCACAGGCTGATGTCGTGACGTTCAGGAGCCAGCTGGTGTGCCTTGGTCAGATGGGCATAGGCGATGCTGGGCTGCTCGTCAGCCAGCGCCTGTTGTCCCTTGGCCAGCAACTCTTCCTCTTCTTTGGGGGCGAAGGCGGAGAAATACTGGCGCAGGGTGGCTTCATCCTGCGGTCCTTCGATGATCCCCTGTTCGTCAGGGCGACCCTGATGGAACAGCACCAATGCGGGCAGGGCGCGCAGGCCGAGCTGGCTGGCCAGCGGTTGCAGTTGGGGATCGTTCATATCCACCTTGGCCAGGGTGACCTGCTCATTGGCGGGCCCAACCAGTGATTCGATCAGCGGTGTCATCCCCTGGCACTCCGGCATCTGCGGAGCATGGAAATAGATGACGACCGGCTTCTTCATGGACGCATCGATAAGTTCAGCGTGAAAATTCTGGGGAGTAATGTCGACGATCATGAGTTGGACTCTTCAGAAAGGGTGTTGAGTAACATGGGGTTAAGCGAGTGGCAATTCAAGCGCTCATCCAGCCGGTAAAAGGTCACAGGGGCTGCCGCCGCTGCGAGGCTGAGCCAGCCGCTGGCAAAGGGCCAATCCTGTACCTGATAAGGGGTGTCATCGAGCAGGTTGTCGAGTCGCCATCCTTGCTCCGGGACAAAGCGCACCTTCTCGAGCCCTGCGGCTATGCCACCACCGTGGGCTTTCAGTACCGCCTCCTTGCGTGACCAGAGCCGGTAGAAGGCGCTCTCCTGCTCTTGAGCAGGCTGTGCGCAGAGCCACTCATATTCACTCTGTGCATAAAACCGGCGGGCCAGGGGGAGGGGATGATGCCGCCGTTTGCCCAGTTCGATATCCACCCCAAGCGGCCCCTGCGGGCAAAGCGCCAACACCAGCCAGCTGCCACTGTGGCTCAGATTGAACTGCCAAGCATCATCATGCAGTCGGGGCTTGCCCTGGGGGCCGTTGCAAAATTGCAGAGTGGCTGCAGGTTGTTGCAGCCGCTCGGCCAATAGCTGGCGCAGCAGGGCGCGGCTCACCAGATATTCCTGACGCCGTTCAGAATGGGTCATGGCTTGCCAGATATGCAGCTCATCGGTTGACAGCCATTCAGGCAATTGAGCAAGCAGTTCCTGGCATACCCTGGCCGGTTTTAACAAAAAAAGATCGGTTTCGATCATGATTTTTCACTTTAAAAAGGTGCTGAAGCAGGGATAAAAGCCAGTTATCTATGAGGCCCAAGGCTCTTTTTGCGATTGTATATTGTTTGGGCATGATCACATTAATTATGAAAAATCGTGCATTTCCTTGCAAAAATGTGAGCTTGATAGGGATTTTCACTTGCCTCGATAGAATTCTTGGATATAGTCGGGTGCTGTTGCCTTATAAATTGCCCTTTGGGGCCGTATTTTAACAAGATTTACTATTTAGCGGGGATAAAGGATTGCGCCACCTGATGCTACTGCTGGTCGCGCTCGGAATGGTGGGTTGTGCCTCGGCACCCCAACCCGAGGTCGCGAGCAAGATCGAAGTTTCCATGGTTGAACCTGTCATCGAACCGGAAGCTTCCCAGACACCCGATGTGAATGAAATCCTGACTGTATATAAAGAGTGGCGTGGTGTTCCTTACCGGATGGGTGGCAGCAGCCAGCGCGGTATCGACTGTTCCGCCTTTGCCCGTGAAGTGTTCCGCAATGCCGTCGGTATCGAATTACCCCGCGATACCCGCTCTCAAGTCCACGAAGGGACGCGCGTTTCCAAGCAGGATCTGGTCGAAGGTGATCTGGTCTTCTTCAAAATCAATCGTCGTCTCAACCACGTTGGTATCTATGTCGGCAATGGTGAATTCATCCACGCCTCGACTCGAGCTGGTGTGACGCGCTCCAAGCTGGATAGCCAATATTGGCGCAACAAGTTCTGGCAAGCTCGCCGGATCGATATCTGAGTCAGGCTGGACAAACGGCTCGCAGTACGGACTGTTTTTCCAACCTCACTT
The DNA here is from genome assembly GCF_051919185.1 of Aeromonas sp. 97A. Taxonomy (NCBI): domain Bacteria; kingdom Pseudomonadati; phylum Pseudomonadota; class Gammaproteobacteria; order Aeromonadales; family Aeromonadaceae; genus Aeromonas; species Aeromonas sp. 97A. The sequence goes on from NZ_JBQBFF010000001.1 coordinate 500,272, forward strand.
GAACCGGGCTCGATAGCCCGGTTTTTTATTGCCCTCGTTTAGACTTTCCCGAGTCAAATCACTATAGTATGGGCCCGTTTTCTTCGGCAGGCTCAGCATGAAACCCCGCATCCCATCAGCCGGTGGCCCCAAGTCGGGCGACCGCAAATCCGGACTTCACTCCCGTAATCGCCATCAGGCGGGTTACGACTTTGAGGCGCTTTGCCTGCGAACTCCCGAGTTGGCCGCTCATGTCTTTATCAACGACTACGGCACCCGCACCATCGATTTTGCCAATCCCGATGCAGTGAAGACCCTCAATCGCGCCCTGCTGGCCCATCACTACGGGATTGCCCACTGGGACTTGCCTGCCGGTTACCTCTGCCCGCCTATCCCGGGACGGGTGGACTACCTGCACTGGGCGGCCGACCTGCTGACCGAGAGCGCAGGCCAGCTCCCTACCGGCAAGGGGGTGAGGGTGCTGGATATCGGGGTGGGGGCAAACTGCATCTATCCGCTGCTCGGCTGCCGCGAATATGGCTGGCGTTTTGTGGGATCGGATATCGATCCGGTCTCGGTCAAGGCGGCCACCCTGCTGGCCAAGAGCAACGGACTCGGCAACCAGATTGAGTGCCGCCTGCAGGGTAACCCCAACCATGTGTTTCGCGGCATCATAGGGCCGAAGGAGCGCTTCGCTCTGACGCTGTGCAATCCGCCGTTCCATGCATCGCTGGAAGAGGCGAGCAAGGGGACGGAGCGCAAGCTGCGCAATCTGGGCAAGGAGGTGACAGGCGCTCCTGTGCTCAACTTCGGCGGCCAGAAGGCCGAGCTCTGGTGCGAAGGGGGCGAGGCGGCGTTTCTGGCCAACATGATTGCCCAGAGCAAGGAGTTTGCCACTCAGTGTCTCTGGTTCAGCTCGCTGGTGTCGAAAAAAGAGAATCTGCCGGGGGCGAAAAAGGCGTTGAGCCGTGTGGGAGCCCGTCAGGTACGGGTGATCGACATGGCACAGGGCAACAAGGTGAGCCGGATCCTCGCCTGGTCCTTCCTGGATGAGGAGGGATTGCGTCGCGGCTGGTCGAGCGCGCGCTGATCCCCCACCACAAGGCCCGATGAGGGCCTTTTTTCATGATAAGCACCGCGAACTTCCCCTGCTGGCGGCATCTTTGGCAATCGATTTCCTCATTGGCAGATCGTGCTGGTTTACATTGTGTAAGTAGTTACTTCCGCCTTGGTACAGGTGTACGCCGAGATTTTTTGCACTTACAGCTGAAACTTTAATAAAATAGGACTGGTTAGACCTCTTTACAGGCATTGAATCAAATAGGGATCGGTAGATGAAAGTTGTCGATTTTCTGAAGCGCAAGCGCGAAATTCTGGCGCAGCACCCCTTTGAGCTCAAGGATTGGCTCTCTCCGGCGATCCGCGACTACTGGCGTGAGTTTCAGCAAAAGGCACATCTTCATCCTTTGCTGGGGCGTGTGCTGGACTTGCAAGCCGAGTCCCAGAGCGAGCAGCAACAGGATGCAGCAACCGTGGCACAAGTAGCCAACGGTCAGCCTGCCGTGGCTCAGGAACCCGCTGTTGAGCTGGCGGCCGAGGCGGCCGAGCTCTATGCCGCCCTGCAGGCCCGCATTGGTGAAGAGACCCATGTCGGCGAGTGGCTGCACGTCAGCCAGCAGATGATCGATCAGTTTGCTGCAGTGACCGGGGATCACCAGTGGATCCACACCGATCCGGAGCGTGCGGCCGCCGAGTCGCCTTTCAAGACCACCATCGCCCACGGATTCCTGACCCTGGCGCTGCTGCCGCAGTTGACCGGCTCGGTCGATGAGGCCACCCCCGAGTTCCCGACCGCCCGCATGGTGGTGAACTTCGGGCTGGATCAGGTACGTTTCCCGTACCCCATCAAGGTGGACAGCAACATCCGCGCCCGCACCAAGCTGGCCCGGGTCACCCCCATCAAGGGCGGATTGGAGTTGCTCAAAGAGATCAAGGTTGAGATCGAAGGGATCCGCCGCCCGGGTTGCGTCATCGAGTCGGTGACCCGCATCTACTTCTGAGCCCCCTCATCGGTATGAATGGTGAAACGGGCCCGCTGTCGTGTGCAACGAACAGCGGGCCCGTTTTTTTGCCTGTTTGTTGCAAGGGTTGAGGCGTCAGCCATAGCGCGCCGACCCCAGCTTGATATGACTCACAAAACGGTGCGCCGTGCAGTTAGCCAGCTCTCATTTTGGCGAGTTGGCCGCGTGAGGCGATAGCATTTTATGCCACTATTGGCTTCTTACTCCCGATCCTGGAGACAATAGTGCCCATCAATAACAAGATTATTCTGCCACTGCTGCTGAGCCTCACCATCCTGCTGATCCCGACCCACTGGATCCCGCTGGAGGGGATCACAGTCATCGAGCAGCGGGTCGTGGCCATTTTCGTGCTGGCCGCCCTCTGCTGGATCCTGGAGCCCATCCCTATCTTTGCTACCTCGGTGCTGATCATAGTGCTGGAGTTGCTGCTGCTCTCCGACAAGGGGCTCTGGTTCATGACTGCCGACAAGGCAGAGCCGTGCTTTGGTGAGCTGCTCAAGTCCACCGAGGTGATGGCGACCTTTGCCTCGCCGGTTATCATGCTGTTTCTCGGCGGTTTTTTCCTCGCCATTGCGGCGACCAAGTACCATCTGGACGTCAATCTGGCGCGGGTGCTGCTGCGCCCGTTCGGTCAGGACCCCCGGATCGTCATGCTGGGGCTGATGTTGATCACCGCCACCTTTTCCATGTTTATGAGCAATACCGCCACCACCGCCATGATGCTGGCCATCCTTACCCCGGTGCTGGCGGCGTTCCCCGACAAGGACCCGGCCAAAATCGGCTTTGTGCTGGCCATTCCGCTGGCGGCCAACCTCGGGGGGATCGGCACTCCCATCGGCACTCCGCCCAACGCGGTGGCCCTCAAATACCTGACCGGCGAGCATGCCATCTCGTTCGGGCAGTGGATGGGATTTGCGGTGCCCTTTGTGGTATTGCTGTTGCTGCTCGGTTGGTTTCTGCTGGGGCGCTTCTTCCCGAGCACCCTCAAGCGGATGGATCTCAAGATTGAGGGGCGCTTTATGCAGACCCCTCGCGCCTGGGTGGTCTACCTCACTTTTATCACCACCATAGTGCTCTGGCTACTGGGGGATCTGCATGGCATGAGCTCCTACGTGGTCGCCATGATCCCAGTAGCTGTGTTCCTGACCACCGGCATCATCACCAAGGACGATCTGCACAAGATCTCCCTCGATGTGCTCTGGCTGGTCTCGGGCGGTATCGCACTGGGGCTGGCGCTGGAGGACTCCGGGTTGGCCGAGCGGCTCATCACCCATATTCCGTTCCACGAATACTCCACGCTGGCGGTACTGGTCGGCGCCTGTCTGCTGGCGGTGGTGATGGCCAACTTTATGTCCAACACCGCAACCGCCAATCTGTTGCTGCCACTGGTAGCGGCACTGGCAGTCAGCATGCCGGAGCTGGCAGAGTGGGGCGGCAGCCACACCTTGATCCTGGCGGTCACCATTTCGGTTTCGCTCGGGATGTCGCTGCCCATCAGTACCCCGCCCAATGCGCTGGCCCACGCCACCGGTCTGGTGGAGAGTCACCAGATGGTGCGCATCGGCGTCATCATGGGATTGGTCGGCACACTGCTGGCGATGGTATGGATCTACCAGATTGCCGCTTGGGGACTGATCTGAGCCTACGGCCGGTTTCTCAATTCTGTTGCCTGCTCTATCATCGGAGAAGGGCCATGGCAGGTGATGACCAAAACAGAAAGAGGAGCCAACTTGGCTCCTCTTTCTGTTTGCAGTTGACTCAAAAACTGGCGCCCAGATTGAGCAGGTGCCTGAATTCGGTCTCTTTGTACTTTTGCTCGAGACCGACGAAATGCACTTCGCCATCTTCCCACTCCATCTCGCTCGACCAGGAGAGGCGCAGGTGGTCGTTGAAGTAGTAGCGCAAGCCCACGCTGCCGGTCACATCTCGATTCAGAGTGATATAGGGGGAGGGTTGATCCAGATAGAGCAGATAGCGCCCCTGACTGAACAGCTCCAGTTTTTCCCGCCATATCGGGATTGGTTGGCGATAATCCCAGTTCATGCTGGCAAAGGGATAGTCGATGATCCGATTGCCTTTGAAGAGCAACCCAATCCCGCTCTCTTCCCTGAAGTAGGTCTTACGCAGACCCCCCTGCGCCACGAACTCCAGCCGACGGCGCTTTTCGTTCCAGAAGCGGTAACCCGGCCCGGTACCATAGTCGAGGCTGAGGTAGTTGCTCTCCAGCATGTCATATTCGGCATTGAGCGAGCTGCGTACAAACCACTGTTGATCGAAAAAGTAGTCAATGGTCGGGTTCAGCTTGTAGTCGTGGTTATCGGTGACGCTGTCAGACGTTTCGTAGGCGTACTCTCCGGAGAGGCTGTAGCGCCAGTCCAGATTGGCCAACTCGGTCTTGCCCTTGAAGTTGACGTTGTTGGTGTGCTTGTCCTTGTGTTTGAGCTTGATGTTGAGATCGCCACTACCGGTCCAGAGCCAGGCATTGCGTTCATCCTGCTCATCCTTGAACAGGGTGAATCCACCTTTGGCGGTCGCCTTGGGTTTATCCTGGTGCTCCAGCCGCCAGCGCTTGATGGCATCCCGCTTGACGGTAACGGCACCGGTATAGGGCAAAGAGATGCGTACCGACTCATCGTCAATCTCTTCGATGGTACCGGTCAGACGATCGCCATTGTTCATCCAGAGAATGTCCTTGGCCCACAAGGAGTGACAGGCCAACAGGAGTAGGAGGGGCAGGAATTTCATGAGGTAAGGTGACTCCGGTGCGACTCGGGCGCTGGTGATTTAGCCACTGACAAGTTGGCTGCTGATGGGGCGGGGCAGGCCGTTTTTGCTCTCCAGCGCCGCCGTCACCTCATCCTGCATCACGTCAGGTGCACTGATAAAGCTCTCTATGGCCGGAGATAGCACCAGCGGGGCGCCATTTTCAAGCTCCTCTTCGGTGCGGGAGAGCGGGGAGTGTACCTCCAGCCAGCGCCGACCATCCGGTTCGATGGCCACCTTGACCGGTTGGTTGATGACCCGCACCGGCGTGCCAATCGGCACAATCTTGAACAGGGCCTCGATATCGTCAGGTCGCAGCCGGATGCAGCCAGCGCTTACCCGCAGGCCAACGCCAAAATCCTTGTTGGTGCCGTGGATCAGGTAGTCGCGCTTGCCATAGCCAAGGCGCATGGCGAACTTGCCGAGGGGATTCTCCGGGCCGGGGGGCACTACGGCGGGCAGGGTGATCCCTTTTTGCTCCAGCCAGGATTTGCGCACCATGGGGCCGGGTACCCAGGTCGGGTTGGGATTCTTCTCGATGACGGTGGTGGTCATCTCGGGTGTTTCGCGGCCGATATCACCAATCCCGATAGGCAGCACGATGACCTCGCTCTTCCCTTTGGGGAAGTAGTAGAGACGCAGCTCCGGCAGATTGATGACGATCCCCTCGCGCGGCACATCGGGCAGCAGCATCTGGGTGGGCAGCGTCAAGCGGGTACCCGGCTTGGGTAAATAGGGATCTACACCCGGATTTGCCTCAAGCAGCGCCAAAAATCCAATTTGCGTATTTTTGCCAACCAGTTCCAGATGTTCATTCTGCTGGATGATGTAATCCTCCAGCTCACCGATAAGGCGACTCCCGGCAGCTGGCAGCAGGTAGCGTTTGGCCTCTGCCGGCGCCGCGCAGAGCAGGATCGCTGCCAGCAGCATGGAAAGGGCGGGCGTTAAGGGTAGGGGCTTGAGTTTCGGCAATCGCATAAGGAGATCCATCAGTTCAATCGGGGCGGAACATCATCAACACAGCCGCCAGGATGGCGCGATTGTTCCTCAATCAGCCCATGATTACCAGCTTGCCGCGCACAAGCAATGATGTGGGGATACATAGGAAACCGGCCAAAATCGGTATCACCCATAAATTTGAGCGCCAAGCAGGAAAAAGAGATGCCTGATGGCAATGGGGCAATATCACGATATGGATAATGGCCGGGTGTGCGAGAGGGTTAATGTCGGGTGGATGCAGGGTGGCCTAGCAACGCGAACAGCACGCGCCGCATTGTGAGCCTGCTCCCAGATATCTGATTCAGCCATTTGATATCTAAGAAATTTTTATTGCATCATCGGCCCAGCTTGGGTAAAAATCTCTCCCCACGGAGAGATGCCGGAGTGGCCGAACGGGATTGACTCGAAATCAATTGTGGCAGCAATGCCACCCAGGGTTCGAATCCCTGTCTCTCCGCCACATACCAAGCCCAACCTGTTTAGCAGGTTGGGCTTTTTCTTTTGGTGATGTGCAGAGGGACTATCCGGCCGCCGGTGTATCTGTGGTCATCGAGCCGGGTTAATGCTGTTGGATGCTCGCCGTGCCTGCCAAGAGTGCAGGCGCTGCTGCGTCCCGATGATGAAGACAAAAAAGACCGGTACGAAGAAGATGGCCAGCAGGGTGCCGCTGATCATGCCGCCAAACACGCCGGTGCCGATGGCGTGCTGGGTCTCCGCGCTGGCGCCACTGGCGAGCATCAAGGGCACCACCCCGAGGGTGAAGGCCAGCGAGGTCATCAGAATGGGGCGCAGGCGCAGGCGGGCAGCAGTGACAGCCGCATCAAGCAGTGAGCGCCCTTCGCTGTGCAACTGGCGCGCAAACTCCACGATGAGGATGGCATTCTTGGCCGACAGACCGATGATGGTGATCATGCCTACTTTAAAGAAGACGTCGTTGGGCATGCCGCGCAGCATCACGGCCGCGACAGCACCGAGCAGGCCCAGCGGCACCACCAGCATCACCGAGAGTGGGATCGACCAGCTTTCATAGAGTGCTGCCAGAACCAGGAAGACCACCAGCGCCGACAATAGCATCAGCAGGGGGGCCTGCTCGGCCGACTGGCGCTCTTGCAACGACTGTCCCGTCCAGGCCAATGCGAAGCCTGGCGGCAATTGCGCCACCAGGCGCTCCATCTCAGCCATCGCCGCTCCGCTGGAGATGCCGGGCGCTGCCCCCCCGGCAATACGCACGGCAGGGAAGCCATCGAAGCGCATCATCTGTTGCGGCGACTCGCGCCATTCCGGTGTCACCACCTCCCGCAAGGGGACCATGCCGCCGCTGGCATTGCGCACCCGCAGGCCGAGCACGTCATCGAGCTGCATGCGCGCCGACGCGTCGGCCTGCAGAATGACCTGCTGCATGTGCCCGCCGTTGGGGAAGTCGTTGACGTAGAGCGACCCCATCGCGGCCGACAGGGTACTGCTCACGCTGGCGAACGAGAGTCCCATGGCTTCGGCCTTCTGTCGGTTGATCTCGAGGTGAATGCTCTCGCCGGGAGGCAGATTGTCGGGATACACATCACTGACTACCTGGCTTTTGGCGGCCAGTTCAAGCAGTTGCGCCTGAGCGGCCAGCAGCGCGGCATCTCCCCGGTTGGCTCTGTCTTGCAGGAACAGGGTGAAGCCGGAGGCGGTGCCCAGTTCGTCGATGGCGGGCGGCAGCAGGCTCATTACCGTGCCTTCAGGAATATTTGCCATAGCCGCTTGTGCCAGATCTGCCTCTTCGGCTGCCGTGGCGCCATGACGCTGATCCCAATCTTTGAGCATGGTGAAGGCCATGGCGGCATTGGGGCCTGCGCCGGAGAAGCTGAAGCCCTGCACCACCAGGTTGGTGTCCAGCGCCTCGCGAGAGGCGACGTGAGCCTCGAAGGCCTTGACCACCTCAAGGGTGCGCTCGCTGGTGGCGCCGGTTGGCAGCTGGATGGAGGTCATGAAGTAGCCCTGATCCTCGTCCGGCAGGAAAGAGGAGGGCAGCTGGGCGGCGGTGATGGCCAGCACGGCGCAGAGGGCGGCAAAGGTTGCCATCATCCGTCCGCTGCGCCCGACCAGCCGGGTTACCCGCGCACCGTAGCCTGCCGTGAACCGCTCGAAACCCCGGTTGAAGGCACCGAAGAAGCCGCGCTTCTCATGATGAGCCGGACTGACCGGACGCAGCAAGGTGGCGCAGAGCGCAGGCGTCAGGGTCAGGGCGAGGAAGGCTGAAATGAGGATCGACACCGCCATCGACAGGGTGAACTGCTGGTAGATGACCCCTACCGAGCCGCTGCCAAACGCCATGGGAAGGAACACCGCCGTGAGCACCAGGGTGATGCCGATCACCGCCCCGGTGATCTCCTTCATAGCTTGCGAGGTCGCCTCCCGGGGCGACAGCCCCCAGGTGGCCATCAGGCGCTCGACGTTCTCCACCACCACGATGGCGTCGTCGACTATGATGCCGATGGCCAGCACCATGCCGAACATGGTGAGAGAGTTGATCGAAAAACCGGCCAGCAGCATCACCGCGAAGGTGCCAAGCAGGGCGATGGGGGCGACGATGGCCGGGATCAGGGTGTAGCGCAGGTTTTGCAGGAAGAGAAACATCACCAGAAACACCAGCACCATGGCTTCCAGCAGGGTGTGGATCACCTTTTCGATGGAGACCTTGACGAAGGGGGCCGAGTCAAAGGGGATCGAATAGGCCATGCCCGCCGGCAGGGTGGGGGCGAGCTGGGCGAGACGAGTGCGTACCGCATCGGCGGTACGCACGGCGTTGGCGCCGGGGGAGAGCTGGATGGCGGCGCTGGTGGCGGCCACGCCGTTCTCCCGGTTGGAAAAGGCGTAGGATTGCGCCCCCAGCTCGACCCGGGCGATATCACCCATCACCAGCTTGGCGCCATCACCACCGGCTCGCAGAACGATGGCGGCGAACGCCTCGGGGGTTGTCAGCTGCCCTTGAACCGTGAGGGGAACCGTCAGGCGCTGCCCCGGCAGGGCGGGTTCATCACCGAGGCGTCCCGGTGCAATCTGGATGTTCTGCTGCTCGATGGCCTGCGCCAGCTCGCCGATGGTCAGCCCGTAGGCGGCGAGTTTGGCCGGATCTACCCAGATGCGCATGGCCTGCTCGGCGCCGAACAACTGCACTCGTCCCACCCCGTCGATGCGGCGCAGCTCCTGCACAATATTGCGTGCCATATAGTCGTTGAGGGCAACCTCATCGAAGCGGCCATCCGGTGAGGTCATGCCGACCATCATCAGAAAGCCGGATGAGGCGGACTCCACCTGCAGGCCGGTTTGCCGCACCGCTTGTGGCAAGCGAGGCTCGACCGCCTTTATGCGGTTTTGCACGTCCATCTGGGCCAGCTCCGGATCGGAGCCCGGCTTGAAGGTGGCAGTGATCTGCGCGCTGCCCGAGGCGTCCACAGAGGACTCGAAGTAGAGCAGGTTCTTCACTCCCGACAGCTCGCGCTCGATAAGGCTCACCACCGCATCGTTCAGGGTCTGTGGAGTGGCGCCCGGATAGGTGGCATAGAGGGTCACCGATACCGGCGCCACCGAGGGATAGCGTGAGATGGGGAGCTTGGGGATGGCGATGACCCCTGCCAGCACGATGAACAGGGCGATCACCCAGGCAAACACCGGGCGATGGATAAAAAACTGCGGCATGGATAACTCTCCGATTCAGCGAATGCCACCGTCAGCCGGTTGGCTGACGGCGGGTGGTTGCCAGGGGTAGGCAATGACCTGAACCCCCGGGGTCAGACGGTCGATCCCTTCGATCACCACCTGTTGCCCGGCACTGAGCCCGGACGCGATGCGGTACTGGCTATTCACCAGTTCAGCGGTGTTGACCGGAACCAGCTGTGCCTGCCCCTGGCCATCCACCACCCACACGCTGGTCTGACCCGATGTGCGAACTACCGCCTGCTGGGGCACGGTCAGGGCGTTGGCATAGCGGGCACGGGGGATGCGCGCCTGCACATAGAGGCCGGGCAACAGGCGCCGCTCAGGGTTATCCACCAGCACCCGCAGCAGCACGTCGCCGGTTCCGGCATCGACCTCGATGCCGGAGAAGAGGATGCGCCCCTGCATCCCCAGCGGTGTGCCATTGCTACCGAGGATCTCCACCGCCAGTTCCGGTGCCGTTGAGCCAGCCTGCTGGCGCAGGGATTCCAGCACCGAGGCAGGTTGGCGCACATCGACGTAGACCTGATCAATCTGCTGGATCCGGGCCATGGGAGTGGTATCGGTGGGGGACACCAGTGCCCCTTCACTCACCAGCGCCTGATCGATACGTCCAGCGATGGGGGCCTCCACGCTGGCAAATTGCAGGTTCAGTTGGTGCCGGGCCAGAGTTGCCCTGGCCTGAGCTACATCGGCGGCCGCCTGATCCCGCTGGGAGACCGCATCGTCATAGGTCTGGCGGCTGATGGCGTCGGTGCGCAGCAGCGGCCGCAGGCGGTCAATCTGGATGCGGGCGCGGGCCAGCACGGCCTCGGCCCGTTGCAATGCGGCGGCGCTGTCGACATCGGCCTTGAAGGGGGCCGGGTTTATCTGGAACAGTACGGTGCCTGCGCTGATCTCGGCGCCCTGCTCGAACAGGCGGCGCTGCACGATGCCGCTTATCTGGGCGCGAATGTCGGCGCTGCGCAGTGCCGCCACCCGGGCGGGCAGATCCTCGCTGATGACCAGCTCCCGACCAGTCAGAGTCAGCACCGATACCTGAGGAAGGGCGGGTGCCTCCTGCTCTTGCGGCGCGACATCGCAACCCGCCAACCCGAATGCGGCAATGACGGCGAGCAGGGCGCCCGCATACCGCTGTTTTACAAACATCATCCACTCACCTCGTTGAACCGTCTCTCCGGTGTGATGTGACCGGAGAGTGCATCGAGCGGTCATTATGGCGAGGGGCTATTGCGAATGATTCGAGGCTTTGTGGAGAATCCATGGAGGCGATGATAAAGTTCAACGCCACCTTTTTTCGAGTCCGACTATGTCCCATCTCAATGCTTCCGCCAGCCCGGCGGGCCAGTCACTGGTACTGATTGCAGAGGATGAAGCCGAGATCGCCGACATCCTCGCCGCTTACCTGCAACGTCATGGCTTGCGCTCCCTGCACGCCGCCGATGGCCGTGAAGCGCTGGCCATGCATCAGGCATTCAAACCCGATCTCCTGCTGCTGGATGTGCAGATGCCGCAACTGGATGGCTGGCAGGTGCTCAGCGAGATCCGGGCGCGCGGCGATACGCCGGTGATCATGTTGACCGCCCTCGATCAGGATCTCGACAAGCTGATGGGGCTGCGCATGGGGGCGGATGACTATGTGGTCAAACCCTTCAATCCGGCCGAAGTGGTGGCGCGAGTGCAGGCCGTGCTCAGGCGCACTCGGGCCGTAAAGCCAGCCACGGCGAACGTGCTGCGGGTCGGCCAGTTTCAGATCGATCTGGAGAGCCACGAGGCCAGCATTTTCCGCGATGACCAGCAGCAGGTGCTGGAGCTGACCCTGACCGAGTTCAAGTTGCTCGCCTCTTTGATGCGGGCGCCGAAACGGGTGTTCAGTCGCGCCGAACTGCTGACTCACTGCCTACCCGAAGGGGATACCCAGGAGCGTACGGTGGATAGCCACATCAGCAAGTTGCGCAAAAAACTGGAGACACACGGCATTCAGGGAGTCCCCGCCAGTGTCTGGGGCGTTGGCTATCGCTTCGGGGGCGATGCATGAGATCGGCGCCCGGCCTTCGCAGGCAAATCATCCGCTCCCTGGGGCTGATGGCGCTTGGTATCATCTCCCTCGCGGTGATCGGCACCTATGTGTTTTATGGCATCGCCGTGGCGTTTGTGCCGGGCAGCATCTCCGAGACCTGGGTGCCCTCCAGAGTCGAGATGTTATGGATTGGCTCCACCATTCTCATTGCATTGGGGATGGCGCTGTACGTGGCGGTGCGCCTCTCTCGCCGCATCCTGACTCCCCTCAACTCGGTGGCAACCAGCCTGCGCGAGGTGGCCGAGGGTAAACTCGATGCCCGCGTGCCGGAGGATGAGCAGGCGATCGGGGAGACGGCGCAACTGGTGCGCGACTTCAACGCCATGGCCGAGCGGCTGCAGAGCATGACCCGCGAGCGGGAGTTCTGGAATGCCGCCATCGCCCACGAGTTGCGCACTCCCGTCACCATTTTGCGTGGCCGCTTGCAGGGGCTGGCCGAAGGGGTATTTCCGCCAGAGCGTGAGCTTTTCGAGGGGTTGTTGCGTCAGGTGGAGGGATTGACTCACCTGATCGAGGATTTGCGGGTATTGAGCCTCAACGACAGCGGCCATCTGGAGTTGCAGCGGACCGAGGTCAGGCTGGCCGACGAGCTTGCCGTGGTGCTTGAGGCATTTGCCAGCCCTCTGGCGGCGAGCGGATTTGTGCTGCAGCGGGAGCTCGATAGCGAACTTCATGTCTGCTGCGATCTGTTTCGTATCCGTCAGGCTCTGATGGCGCTGTTGGAAAATGCCCAGAAGCACGCGCTGCCGGGCCTGCTGACCGTGCGGCTGTATCGCTCGGAGAGTGTGTGCGTCCTGAGTGTGGAAGATGAGGGGCCAGGCATCAGCGAGGAGGTGGCCGTCTGTATCTTCGATGCGTTTCGTCGGGGAGATCCATCACGCTCGCGCAAGAGCGGCGGCAGCGGACTCGGACTCGCCGTGGTCAAGGCGATTGCCGAGGCGCACGGCGGCAGCGCGGTTTGCCAAGCTACCGGGCAGGGAGGGAGCCGATTCGTGCTCTCCTGGCCCATCTCGGCCATGTCCGGTGGCCCTGAAATCTAGCCTGCGGGCGGCAGGTTCTGATGAAGCTATACAGCTGACAGCTGCCCGCACAGGGGCGTTCGACAAGCGACCGTTATAGGGTTTTCTACCGCTTGTACCGGGTGAGCAGGAGGAGTGGGGACATGGCTCATTTGGCGCGAAATCGTGGTTTTTTGCCGCTAAAAATTGAAACCGTTTTCAGAAATCCTTTTCAACTGTGATCCGCTTCAAAGCTTTTTCGGGCGCCAACCTCTAGCATTGGCTCCACGAATTAGGGGCTAGCGCTCCCGATTTTCCCGCTGTGGGAGGTAACCGGATGATCCGGCTATTTCCTTCGTTACTTTCGACGGTCATCATGGATGGCCGTTTTTTTTTGAGTTATTTCACGGTAAAGGGTCGAGCCGCTGGCGCTTTACCGTTAAAATTCCGCTTTTGCACTTGCCCGTGAGTCTTGATGTCTGCGTCCACCCTCTCTTCGGATAGTTATGCCCTGCTCGCCACCCTGCAATTGCAGCGCGTTGCCAGTACCCGTTTGCTGCAAGAACAACTGGCGATAGGCCATGCCCTGATCGATAAACTGACCCGATTGCAGGATGCGGGGCTGGTCAGATTGCGCGGGGAGCAGCAGTGGAGCCTGACCGCCGAGGGAACGCTGGCGTTGATCCTGGGGGTGCGTGCCGGTCTCTGCCCGGCGCCGGACTGGAGCCGGGTGCCCTCATTGACCGGGCAGGATCTCACCCATGCAGTGGTGCGCGAGCTCTGCCGCGGCAAGGCGGGGGAGATCCCCACCTATTTCTCGGCCAGCGATCTGCTGACCCTGCTAGATACCCCGGACGCTCACCAGTTGCTGGCGGGCTCCAGCCCCGCCTGGCAGCAACTGCTGCTGGAGCACTTCTCGCTGCAACTCTTGCTCGATGCCCCCTATGAAGAGCGCTGGCCGCTGGCCAATGCGCTGGTGCGCTGTGCCCCCGAGGTGCAGGCTCGGGCCAAAGCGTTCGAGGCGGAGTGGCGTTGGCTCTGCGGGGATGGCGAGAGCACCTCGCCAACCGGCGAGGACAAGGATGCCGCCCCCGGCTGGCCAGCCCTGCAGGCGCTGGCCCAACAGAGCCAGAGCGGCCCGCTTGGCGAGCGACTGCTCACCGCACTGGGCCAGTGGCAGGCAACCGATGAGGGTGAAGCGTGCCAGTGGCCCCGTTCATTCAGCGCCCTGCTCTGGCTTGGCTGGTTGCAGCAGGCCGATCCCGTCATCGCCAGCGAACAGCGCAAGAAGTGGCAGCGCAGCCTGACTGGCCAGTTCCCCCTGCTTGCCGACTTGCTCAGCCAGTGGGCGGGCGATCGCCACGGTCAGGCGGTCGGCCTGTTCGATACCCTGCAACTGCCGGTGGAGGAGCTCCACTGGGGCTATCTCTGGCTCGATCTCTGTGCGCTGGCCCGTCACGGAGCCCAGAGCCCGCAGGTGGCCATGTTGCACAAGTGGGATCTCTCCCATCTGCTCGATGCCGAACCCCATCATCGCCTGATGGCCTTTTGTCAGGATCTGCTGCGCATCTTGTTGGGCGAGGCGGCCAAAGGGGCGCCCCTGTGCCAACTGCGCGGCAGTGAGGAGTGCGCGCAAGAGGGCAGTGACGAGCAGGATGATGACGGGGACGAGGACAAAACCGCGGCCTCTGCCAGCTGGCTCAACTGGTTGCAGGGGCTGGGACGCTCCAGTGGCGTACGCAAGCCGCAAGAGCGGTTGGTGTGGCTGCTCCATGCCGACGGCCCCGAGCTGGAGTGCAAGATCCAGAAGCTGAGTACCAAGGGGGAGTGGACCGCCGGTCGCCGGGTCGATCCGGCCCTGCTCTCTACCCAGTATGCCGCCATGCTCGATGAGCATGACTGGGCACTGGTTCGCACCCTGCCACGGGTGATGGGACGGCTGCCGCGGGATGTCTGGGCGCCGCTGGCCGATCACCCCCGCTTGTTCAACGCCAAGGGGCAGAAGCTGCAACTGGCCATCAGCGCCCCCCTGCTGCAGGTGGTGGCCACCGAGCAGGGGATGAGCGCGCAGCTCTGCCCCGATGCGGCCGCCCGCGGGGCCCATATCATGCCGCTGGCGCAGGATCTGTGGCAGCTGATCCTCACCCCGCAGCCGCTGCTCGACCGATTGCCAGCGCTCGAATCCATCCCGCTGCTGCCCGCCGAGGGGCTGGCCGAGCTGCAACGCACCCTGGACGCTATTCCCGAGCTGCCCTGGCACAGTCAGGTTGCGGGGCTTAGCGGCAACGCCGAACTGGCTCCCTGGCCGGGCATTCCTTCGGTGCAACTGGATTGGCAGGATGGTCAGCTGTCGGTCAAGCTGGTGACCCGCTTTGAGGATCTACCGCCCCAGCCCCTTGGCAAGGGGGAGGCGATCGTGCGGCAGGGGATCAAGGCGTACCACTACTGGCAGCGCGACCTCGCGGCCGAGAAGCTGCAGGCCCAGCTGCTGCGCAATCAATTGCCCATCGGCCTGCCCGGCAGCGAGTGGCTGCTGCAGGGGGAACAGGCGCTGGCGCTGGTCAATGCCCTGCCCGAGCTGGTGGATGCCGGCGTGGTCATTCACTGGCATCAGGACAGCGCTCGCCTCAAGAGCCTCGATGAAGCGGCTCTGAGCCTGCGTATCGAGCGGCGGCAGGACTGGTTCCAGGTCGAAGGGGCACTGGCGCTCGATGAGCACCAGATCCTCGACCTGCGCCTTATTCTGCGTCAGATGACCCCGGGGCAGCGCACCGTTCAGCTCGACGAGAAGACCAGCCTGATGCTGAGCGACAAGCTGGTGGAGCGGCTCACCATGCTGGGGGCCATGCTCGATGAAGAGCAGCGCATCAACAACAAGCTGGCCTATCCGCTCACTCGCCTGCTCTCGGTCATTACCACCGAAGGGGATGCGGCGTGGCAATCCTTGCAGCAGGAGTGGCAGCAGGAGGTCGAGTGCCCGGACGAGCTGCTCACCTCCCTGCGGGACTATCAGAAAGAGGGGGTGCGCTGGATGGCGACCCTGGCCCATCACGGTTTTGGTGCCTGTCTGGCCGATGACATGGGTCTGGGCAAGACGCTGCAGGCGCTGATTGTGTTGCGGATGCGCCAGCACCTTGGCCCTGCGCTGGTGGTGGTGCCCAAGTCAGTGGTCACCAACTGGCAGGAGGAGGTTGCCCGTTTCGCCCCCGAGCTGGATGTGGTGGTGTTCGAGAACCCGGCCGAGCGGGAGGGGATGATTCGCGAGGCCAAGGCTGGTCAGGTGATCCTCATCAACTACGGCATGCTCGGCAGCCTGGCGGAGGCGCTCAAGTCCCGCCGATGGTCTTCCATGGTGCTCGATGAGGCGCAGCAGATCAAAAACGCCGGTACCCAGCGCGCCAAGCTGTTGTTCCAGCTGGAAGGGGATTTTCGCCTCGCCCTCTCCGGCACCCCCATCGAGAACCATCTGGGGGAGCTGTGGAGCCTCTTCACCTTTATCAACCCGGGGCTGCTCGGCAGCCTTGGCGAGTTCAAGCGTCGCTTTGGCAAGGCGGTCAAGGATCCCCAGCACATGGCGCTGCTGCGGGCGGTGATCAGCCCCTTTATCCTGCGTCGTCTCAAGCAGCAGGTGCTGACCGAGCTGCCGGACAAGACCGAGATCATCCACCACATCAGCCTCTCCCCCGAGGAGCGTCAGCTCTACGAGGCGACCCGGCGGGAAGTGGTGCAGCAGGTGCAGAGCGCCGATGGCCGCGCCCTGATGCATGTGCTGAGCGGCCTGACCCGGCTGCGCCGTCTCTGCTGCTCACCGGAGCTGGTGATGCCCGAGTGGTCGCAAACCAGCAGCAAGCTGGACGAGGCGATGGCCCTGCTGGAAGAGGCGATCGACGGCGGTCATCGGGTGCTGGTGTTCAGCCAGTTCGTCGATCTGCTGAGTCTGTTGCGGGCCCGCATCGAGCAGAAGTCCTGGGATTACTGCTATCTGGATGGCGGCTGCTCCGCCAAGTCCCGTCAGGACTCCATCCTGCGTTTTCGTCATGAGGAGGTGCCGCTGTTCCTCATCAGCCTCAAGGCGGGGGGAACCGGCCTCAACCTCACCCAGGCCGATACCGTGCTGCACCTCGATCCCTGGTGGAACCCGGCGGTGGAAGATCAGGCGAGCGATCGGGCGCACCGGATGGGCCAGACCCAGCCGGTGACCGTGTACCGGCTGGTGTGCGAGCAGACGGTGGAGGAGAAGATCGTCGCTCTGCACGACGAGAAGCGGGCGCTGGCCGATGGGTTGCTGAGCGGCCAGTCCGAGGTGCGCGGGCTGGATGTGGAGAGCCTGCGGGCCCTGCTGATGGGCTGATTGGCGACGCCGCCTTCCACAGTACCTATCGATACAGACAAGGGGAGAACATCCAGGATGTTCTCCCCTTTCTTATTTGGGGTGCTGATGCGGGATACTTCGTTTATCGCGGCAAGGCGGCCCAGCTATCCCTGATCCAGTCACCCCTGATAGAGATAGAGGTGCAGCCGCTCTATGATGGGCTCGCCGCCAATCTTGCGATCTCGCCGAGCCTGTCGGCTCTTGGGGGGATAGTTGCCCAGATGGGTGACCGCGGGCGGGGTATCCGAGCAGAGCAGCAGAGGCAGGCTCGCCTTGATCTGCTGCTTGCGCGGGGTGCGCTCCAGCCAGAGCAGGTTGATCATCGGGTGAGTCTTGACCGGGCGGCGGATCCGCAGCTCGGCATCGGCGGGCAGACGGCGAATGTCATACACCTCCTGATCCACCATCTTGCTCCACTCCTCGTTGTTGGAGAGGGCCGGTATGTAGCGGCGGCTGCGCTCCAGCATCTCAAGCACCTGCTCGCGACTTAGGCGATTGATGGTCTGCTTGTCAGCCCAGGTAAAGCCGAGGGATTGCAGCTCTCCCGCCAGCAGGGTCAGTTTGCGGTAGACCTGCAAGGTGATCACCCCGGGTAGAGCGGTATGTACCAGCTCGAACTTTTCGTCCCGTCCCCCCGCCTGCTGCACCAGCGCCTTGAAATCGAGCTTGTGCTGGTTTATTTGGTCGATCAGCGGTTGCAGCAAGGGGGCTGCGGCGGCAGGAAAGCGCAACCAGCCGGGCAGCCGATGAGTCGCCTTGGTGGAGCAGCCGGGGCGGGCGCTGTGATCCCGATAGGCTGCGAGGGTGGCCGCCAGCGCGGCTTCACCGTTGAGATAGCCCACCTCAATTTGCTCGATCGGGTCGTGCTCTTCCCCCTGCGCAACCGGAGGGAGGGGATAGACATGGGCCTCCTGTAGCTCGAGCTGGCCAAGCAGATCGGCCAGCTGGTTGAGAGCGGCTTCAATGGCGGCCATCTGTTGACGCAGGGCGGCGGTCGGGGTAAAGGTATCCATCGATGATCCTGTGGTTTCATCCGCCTCTGACGGCATAAACGATGGCGTCAGGGCAGGGGAATAAACTACTGTATAAATAACCATACCAGTATGCCGGTTGCGCGCCAAGAGGGGCGTTTTCGGGTCTTCATCGAGGGAGCTGCGCGGGAGGAAAAGTAAGTTTGTTATATGTTTCATTGTGTTAATTTAAGATCACCAAGAGATCACGGAATTAACAATCGAATGTAATGACGGGGTTGCCACCCATGGCACGTCCATTGGTGAGTGCATAGGCAATGCGGTAAATTGCATATGTAAGGTGGTGCCATGCAGCACAATATGCTGCGGGCCGTTGATGGTCGAATTGTGATTTAATTATTCTTTATAAATCAAACAATTAAAATTATATCAGTCAGCTTTTTACTATTAGTTTTCCTAATGTAACGTATCAAAATTCGTCAATTGAGTCGGCCCTGCTCCCTGACTAAGCTTTGCGCATCAAATAAAGCCCAGTGCGTAAACAAATATTCAGAGGAGCCACATCATGGCCAACATGACTTATACCGAAACCGGTTACCAGCATTCCAGCCAATTGAATCTGGTTGCTCGCGTTAAAATGACCGTTCTGACCTGGCTGGAGCGCAGCCGCAGCCGTCGCCAGCTCTCCGAGCTGCCCGAGTACCTGCTCAAAGACATCGGCCTGAACGAAGCTGACCGTTATCAAGAGACCACCAAGCCGTTCTGGCGTGGTTAATCAACCGGGCATGGATGCCTTGTTTTTCTGCTGAGTCGTTTGCTGTTCTGCCCCTGTGGCGTCCAGCCGCCAGTTCTGTCATTGTCTGTTTTATCCTCCCCCCGTTATTTATTGATCCTTTTTCCTATCCTCTATTTATTCCATATCGCTACTGCCATTGCTGTCATCGTTCGATTGTTATCACACTTGTATCGTTACTGTTTGAATTTGTTTAAAAAACGATTTTAAGCCGCGATGCCTTGCGTATAATCCGGCCATAGTATTCCAGAGCGAGAGGGTGAGACGGATGATTCCCCAGCACGATTTTTTGGCCTTGACCCGCAGCCATGAGTGGCAGCTTGAGCCCTTTGAGTTTGCCCTGCCCGATGGTGCGCGGGTCAGCGTCTGGGATACGGGCGTGCTCTGTCTGGAGCCTGCCAGTGGCGCGGGCGACCAGCCGGGAGGACGCAAGGATATCGTCCTCTCCTGCGGCATCCACGGCAACGAGACCGCTCCCATCGAGATCTGCAACCAGCTGCTGAGTCGTCTGCTCTCAGGCGAGCTGAGCGCCCGCCATCGGGTGCTGTTCCTGTTTGGCAATCCGGCGGCGATGAATCTGGGGCTGCGGGAGGTGGAGGAGAACATGAACCGGCTCTTCTCCGGAGCACACAGCAAGGGGGAGGGGCTCTGCAATCGGGAGCGGATCCGCGCCATGCGCCTTGAGCAGTATGTGAGCCGCTTCTTTGCCGATCCGGCTCGTCCCCGCTACCACTACGACCTGCACACCGCCATTCGCGGTTCGCGCCACGAGAAGTTTGCCGTCTACCCCTTCCCCCACGAGCGGCCTCACTGCCGCGAGCAGGTGCAGTTCCTCGGCGCCTGCGGGGTGCGTACTATTCTGCTCTCCGCCAGCCCGACCACGACCTTCAGCTACTACAGCTCCCGCCAGCATGGTGCCCACGCCTTTACGGTGGAGTTGGGCAAGGTGCGCCCGTTTGGCGAGAACGATATGACCCGCTTTATCGAAACCCGCCAAGCGCTGCAGGAGCTGGTCACTCAGGATGAGGTGGCGCTGGAGCCGTGGCGGGCGGATGATTTCACCCTGTTTGCCATCGATCGGGTGATCACCAAAAAATCGGCGGACTTTCGCTTCCTGTTCGCCAGCGATGTGGACAACTTCACCGAATTCCCCCAAGGGTTCGTGCTGGCCGAGGATGGTGAGCTGCGCTACACGGTCGAGAAGCCGCGTGAGGCGGTGGTCTTCCCCAATGCCAACGTGGCGATCGGTCAGCGCACAGTGCTGATGGTGGTGCCGACAAGGCTCTGGGAATAGCGGTGATAGTTTTGCCTGCAGAGCGGTGATGCATCCGCAGGCGGCGCCAAGCCATTGTTTTAGTCGGTGGCTCAGACACAGCAGCGGTTAGCCGCAGTAATAAAAAACGGGGCCAGTCAGATGACTGGCCCCGTTTTTATCGGGTTCAAGCGGTGAGGCTTAGCTGTTGTTCTTCACAAACAGGGTCAGCTCCTGACCGGGCTTGAGGTAATCCCCTTTATCCAGCTGGTTCCAGCGCATCACATCGTTGATGGCCACCTGGAAGCGAGCCGCGATGGAAGAGATGGAGTCGCCACGGCGAACCTGATACACCATCGATTTGTCGCTCTTCTTCCCTTGCTTGGGATAGACAACCAGCTTCATGCCTGGCTTGAGCGCCGACTTGGCATTCAGACCATTCCACTTGGCGAGCTCTTCGTGGGAGACGCCGTGCGCCTGGCTGATGCTCCACAGGTTGTCACCCGAGCGCACCTTGTAACTGACCTTGGCCTTCTGGCTGCTGCCACGGCTTGCCAGCTGCTGCGGTTTGCTGGCGGAGCTGGCCTTGCTGCTGACCTGACCGTGGGTCGGGATCACCAGTTGCTGACCGCGACGAAGGTTGTTGCTGCGCAGATTGTTGGCCAGCTTCAGCTCGTTCACGCTGACGCCATGATTCTGGGCAATGCGCGACAGGGTATCGCCACTGGTGACCTGATAGGAGCGGGTACGAATACGCTCGCTCTTGGGCAGATCGGCCAGTGCCAGCTCCAGGGTATCGGCATACTCTACCGGTACCAGCAGGCGGTAAGGGCCACGGGGCGACATCACGCCACGGCTCAGGGCTGGATTGACCTCCTTGAGCTGTGACGTGCGCACACCGGCCAGCTGGGCCGCCACGTTCAGATCGATCTGGCTGCCGGTTTCCACCACCCGCAGCTTCGGCTCGTTGGCGAGCACCGGCAACTGGATATTGTACTTGTCCGCATTGCTGATCATGTCAGCCATGGCGAGGATCTTGGGCACATACATCCGGGTTTCGCGGGGCAGATCGAGCGACCAGTAGTCGGTCGGTTTGCCTGCGCGCTGGTTACGCTGGATGGCGTTGCGCACCCGACCTTCACCGGCATTGTAGGCGGCCAGCGTTTGCAGCCAGTCACCGTCAAAGAAGCGGTTCAGGTACTCCAGATAGTCGAGCGCTGCATTGGTGGAAGCCAGCACATCGCGCCGTCCGTCATACCAGTTGTCGTGGCGCAGACCGAAGTTTCTGCCTGTCGCTGGCACAAACTGCCAGAGTCCGACGGCATTACTGCGGGATCGGGCATGAGGATCAAACATGCTCTCGATCATCGGGACAGTAATAAGCTCCATTGGCAGCTCACGCCGTTCAATCTCCTCTACCATCAGATAGAGGTAGGGTTCAGCCCGGCTGGCAATGGTCGCCAGATGCTTATCATTGCGCAACAGCCACTCACGTTGCTGGCGGATGCGCGGGTTGTCCGGAGTTTCCAGTTGCATATCATCGCTGATACGCACCCACAGATTATCCGTATCTTCCATTTCGTCCAGCTGTTCATCGCCAAACAGGAAATGGGAAGAGTGTTTTTTATGCGCTTTTTTCTTGACCTGGGGGGACTTGATCGGCTCGATTGCCGTTAGCGCCCGGTCATCCTGATGGCTCAGGTTTTGGCAGCCGCTGAGCAACAGCGCTGCCAATAAGGCCGTTCGTACCTTCATCTCGTTCCGGTCATTTTTAGGAAAAACAGCTCGCATCATAAGGGGCAATGGCCCCCTGATCAAGGTTTGTTCAAAAAACGTCCTTCCACTGACGCAGGATGGTGAAGGTATCTACCGGATTTTCCACGCATTTTAGCCCATGCTTTTCAGCAGAAAATTTCACTGAATCCTGTTCGCAGCGCAGAAAAATGTTGAAAGTGCGTTCGTCACCCAGCCGGGTTGGCAGGCTTGGCAGCCCCTGTTGCCGCAGTTTGCTGATCAGCCCGATCTGGCGGCGGATCGCCGGGTTGTCCGGCTCGACCGCATAGGCAAAACGCAGGTTGGAGAGGGTGTACTCGTGGGCACAATAAATGAGTGTCTCATCGGGCAGGGCGGCGAGTCGTTGCAGCGAGTGGTACATCTGCTCCGGCGTCCCTTCAAACAGGCGGCCACAACCGGCCGAGAAGAGGGTATCGCCACAAAAGAGCATGCCGTTGCCGTGGTAGGCGATGTGGCCGCGAGTGTGCCCGGGCACATGGATCACCTCGAGAGCGAGGCCGTGCCAGTTGATCTGATCGCCATCTTCCAGCCACTGACCGTGGTGATCCGGCATCGGGTCAAGTTTGGGGCCATAGAGCCGGGCGTGTGGGAAGTGGGCAAGCAGGTCGGTGACGCCCCCGACATGGTCGTGATGGTGATGGGTCAGCAGGATGGCATCGAGCACCAGCCCCAATGCCTCGAGCCGCTCCAGCACGGGGGCGGCATCGCCCGGATCGACCACCAGGCAGTGATTTTCGTGGCGGATCAACCAGATGTAGTTGTCATTAAAGGCTGGAACTGTGATCACTGGATACATGAGTCTGCTTCTCTTTAGGGAGGGTATCTTATATAACAGGATGGCGTTCGAAACCCCGAGTTGAGCCCTATTATGCAGGTGGCACGTACCGAACAACAAATCGAGATCCCGACCAGCTGGTCTGCATTGCCTATGGGTGACTGGGTGGCGGCCGAGATCCAGGAACGGCTCGACAACTGGTGCCCCAATCTGTTTGGGTATCATCTGCTGAAAATTGGCGCCCTGAGCGCTGAACTCTCCTGCAAACGCTCCTCCATTCGTCACCAGATCGGGGTCGCCCCCGGCGGGCGATTGCTCGACATGTATGGCGATCCCCTCGATCTGCCGGTGCGGACCGGCAGCGTCGATGCCTGCCTGCTGGCTCACTGCCTTGATTTCTCTGCCGATCCCCACCAAGTGTTGCGCGAAGCCGAAAGAGTGTTGACCGACGATGGCTGGCTGATCATCAGTGGCTATAACCCCATGAGTCTGGTCGGGATCGGTCACTGTGTGCCGTTCTTGCGGCGCAGAATGCCCTGGTCGGCACGAATGTTCACCCCGGGGCGGGTGACGGACTGGTTGCATCTGCTGGGATGCGAGGTGATGTTCGACGAGCGCTTTGGTTATTCGTTTATGGGAAAACAGAGCTGGCACAGTTGGTGGCGAGAGAGTATCGGGCGGGATTATTGCAGGGCATTTGCATCGGTATACGTGATTGCGGCCCGTAAACGGCGCTTTCCACTGATCCCGGTGCGGCGGCGCTGGCAACTGCCAAAGTCCCTCGCCACACCGGGAATGGCCCGTCAGGGCTGGTAGCCGGTATCCTCGGCCAGATCCTTGCCGCAGGCGGCCTCTCTGGCCAGCTCATCGCACCGTTCGTTCTCCGGGTGGCCGGAGTGACCCTTCACCCAGAGCCACTCAATCTGGTGGCGACCCACTTCCGCATCCAGCTCCTTCCAGAGATCGACGTTCTTGACCGGTTGGCGGTTGGCGGTCATCCACCCTTTCTTCTTCCAGCCGATGATCCACTGGGTGATCCCCTGGCGGACATACTGGCTGTCGGTGGTGAGGCGAACCTTGCACGGTTCGTTGAGGGTGCGCAGCCCCATGATGGCGGCCATCAGCTCCATCCGGTTATTGGTGGTCAACTTGAATCCGGCGGAAATCTCTTTGCGGTGCTTGCCGTAGACCATGACGGCCCCGTAACCACCCGGGCCCGGATTGCCGAGGCAGGAGCCGTCGGTATAGACATCAATCTGTTTTAACATGAGCAATCAATCTGTTTTAACATGAGGCTTGGGGTAAACTAGCGAGTAAGTAAAGCCGAAGTTTGACATAGATTGGATCATGAACACACCCCAACTGAATCGCCAGATCATTCTGGATACTGAAACCACAGGTATGAATACGGCGGGCGGCCCTGTCTATCTGGGGCACCGCATTATCGAAATCGGCTGTGTGGAGGTGATCAACCGCAAGCTGACCGGTAACCACTATCACGTCTATATCAAGCCTGATCGTCTGGTCGACCCGGAAGCGATCCAGGTACACGGTATCACCGACGAGTTTCTGCGTGACAAACCGTCGTTCAGCCAGATTGCCGATGAATTCCTCGAGTTCATCCGCGGCGCCGAACTGATCGCCCACAACGCGCCGTTTGACGTAAGCTTCATGGACTACGAGTTCAGCAAGCTCGGACTCAACTTCAAGACGGCGGATATCTGCACCATTACAGATACCCTGGCGATGGCGCGGGATCTCTTCCCCGGCAAGCGCAACAACCTGGATGTGTTGTGCGATCGTTACGGTATCGACAACTCCCACCGTACCCTGCACGGGGCTCTGCTCGATGCGGAGATCCTGGCGGACGTCTACCTGCTGATGACCGGCGGCCAGACGAAACTCAATCTGGCCACCGAGAACAACGAAAACGAAAACAATCAGGACACCAGCATTCGCCGGTTGGAGAGCAACCGACCCGCCCTCAAGGTGGTGCGTGCCACTGCCGAGGTTCAGGCCCTGCACGAGGCGAGACTGGATCTGGTACAGAAGAAGGGAGGAAGTTGTCTGTGGCGGCAATGAGCAAGTGGTGTGCCGGTCTGCTGTTGTTGCTCTCGCTGGGGGCGACGGCGACCGAGGTATTTGCCCCTTCCGATATTCCGCTGCTGGATAACCGCTTTCGCATCGATTACGGCGTGAAGGAGATCACCTTCATTATCAAGCGCAAGCCGGGCACCCCCTCGGTGATCCTGGTTCGCCCCGATGGCAGCAAGCTTTACGTGGGCAAGGTCAAACCTGCCGATGTGGGTTGGCTGGCGCTGCCGGAGCATGATCTCATTACCCTGCGCAATCCCATGCCGGGCCCCTGGCAGGCGATTGGCGAGGTGGATCCCGATAACCGGGTGCGCATTCTCTCCGATATCCGGCTCGATATCGCCGCCCTGCCGATGCAGCTCTATCAGGGGGAGGTGGTCAAGCTCAAGGCGTGGCTGCTGATCAATGGTCAGCCGCCGAAAGATAAATACTATCTCTCTGACCTTGGCATGACCGTCAAGCTGCAATCGTTCAGCGATGCCGATAAGAAAGAGGTCGTGCTGGATCAAGTACTTGGCCACTATCGCGATGATGGCAAGGGGCTCGACGAAGTGCCGGGTGATGGCATCATGACGGCGGAAGTGACGCTGCAGGATATTCCCGGTGGCAAGTACCGCGCCATGTTCAGCACGGGCAATCAGGTGTTTGTCCGTGCCCGTTATCAGGATGTACTGCTTTACCCCTATCCGTTCAGCTATAACTTGTCGCCGCCTTCGGATGAGCTGGGTGCCAAGCTCTCACTGCTAATAGACCGTGATGAGCTGGATCCTGCTTCCGTGGTTGTCAAGGGGAGTGTGACCAGCAATGTGGGCGGCCTCTACGAGTTCAGCGAGACCGCCAGCGACCCCAAGCTTGATATCGATCTCTCCAACATCAAGGAGGTCGGTCAGCATGAGGTGAAAGCAACCCTCTATGGCACCACTCGCCTCGGCCGTGAGCTGAAAATCGAGTTGCCGGTGAAAACCTTCAATGTCTTCCCGCCACCGCCGCCTCCTGTAGAGGTGGTGTCGGCCGCCACACCGGCCTCCAGTGCCGAGGCGACCCATGAAGCTCCGGCAGAGGAGGAAATGGGCTGGCTGATCTGGGCATTGGCGGGTGGTGGTGTGCTGCTGGCAGTATTGGGTGGGGTCGGGTTTGTGGTGATACAAAAACGGCGTGCCCTGAAGCGTGCTCTGGCCGCTGCGCAGGCCGAGAATCAGCAAGCCGGACAACCTGCTGCCAAGCTGGATCTCAATCTGCCAGAGCAGTAACCCTCGTACTGAAGTGGCGTGATGCCAGAGATAAAAAACCGCCTTGATAAGCAGGGCGGTTTTTTAAGTTCATAAACAGAACAAACTGGCTATCAGTGTTCGCCGATATAGACATCCTTGTTCTGCTCGCGGATCTCGAGGAACTTGTCCAGATTGGCCATCATCAGCTCGACCAGCTGGGGGTCGAAATGCTGCCCCTTCTCCTCTTCAATCAGGGCCAGCACCTTGTCCAGCGGCCACGCCTTCTTGTAGCAGCGATCCGAACCCAGGGCATCGAACACGTCAGCCAGCGCCACAATCCGCCCCTCCAGCGGAATATCCGTCCCTTTCAGACCGCGGGGATAGCCACTGCCATTCCATTTCTCATGGTGATTGCCAGCGATGGTGGCACCAATCTGGAACAGCGCCAGATCGCTGCCGGAGAGCATATCCTGCCCGAGTTGGGCGTGGGTTTTCATGATCTCCCACTCCTCCGGTGTCAGCTTGCCCGGCTTGTGCAAGATGGCATCGGGAATTCCCACCTTGCCAATGTCATGGAGCGGCGAGGCACGTTTCACCAGCTCGCTCTGCTCTTCGCTCATGCCCATCAGGTGGCAGAATTGTTCGGTATAGAGCGCGACCCGTTTGACGTGCAGCCCTGACTCTTTTGAACGGGTTTCGACCAGTTCGCCGATGCGATAGATGATCTCCCGCTGGTTGTCGGCGATCACCTCATTGAGCCGGATATTCTCCAGCGCCACTATGATGTTTTCGGTAAACAGCGTCAGCAGACTGGTATCGATCTGGCTGAGCTGGCGGGTGGTCTCGATGTGGAACAGCAGGTGGTGGCGCGGATTCTGACAGTAGAGCACCATCTGGGTGGCGTTATAGACGTTGCTGCGCTTGCTCATGGCCTGGCGCAGGATCTCCGGCGCGTCCGTGAGGAGCATGGCTGGATGGCCGGGGAGCAGGGGCTCCAATACTTGATCCTTCACCTCATAGGCGTATTGCTTGACGTCGTATATCTGGGTTTCCCCCAGATGGAGCAGGGCGCTGAGCTGCTCCTGGGCGCCTTCGACAAACTGGCGCAGGGCCCGTTTCTCAAAGATCCCCTTGGAGGCTTCGATGACTTTTTCCAGCCCCTGACGGTTACTCTCCAGGGTGCGGATATCCCGATATGAGCGTAGGCTGGCCCGCAGCAGGGTGCGCAGCTTCTGTGAGGTGAGCTCGGTTTTATCCTTGTAGTCGTTGATGTCGTAGTTGGTGACCACGTCATCTTCCGGCGCCTGGCCGGGCTGGCCGGTACGCAACACGATGCGTACCATCTTGTTTTGCAGATCTTCACGGACGTATTTGACGACATCAAGGCCGGCGTGGTCGACCTCCATCACCACGTCCAGCAGCAACAGAGCAACGTCTGGGGTGGTGGCCAGCAACTCTTTGGCCTGCGCCGCGGAATAGGCATGCAGAAAATCGATGGGGCGATTGTCAAACTCGAATTTGTTCAAGGTGATTTTGGTGATGCGATGCACTTCAGGCTCATCGTCAACAATCATCACCTTCCAGCCCGCTTGCTGTGCGTCGGGGAGGGAGAGATCGTCATCATCAATAATCAGGATCTGGTCATCCATCATACAATCCTGTTTGGCATCCTGTGCTTACATTAACTGCTTCACTAAGGATAGGAAACTTATTGGGAAATAAAATTTGATCTCGAAAAACTATGGTCGAAATAAGCAAATGGAACCCTTTGTAACTATGGCGTTGTCCGGCTGCTTTCTTTGCCCAATCATGGAGCTAGCGTGCATAAAGCCTATTTCTGGATTGGGGTGTGGACGCTAGTGGTTGGGAATGTTTGAATCCAGCTTGTAGCTATTAGACGAGAAACAATCTTATTTGATAGTGATTCCTATTTGTGTGTAGCATGGGCGACACACTCAACGAGGAGCCCCATCGTGTCCCCATCTCTGCCTCCCAATCGTCCCCGTCTGCTGACTGTCAAAGCCATTACCCAGATCACCCCCCATTTGCGTCGCATCACCTTTGGTGGCAGCGAGTTGGCTGACTATCCCTTTACTTGCGGTGGAGCCCATATCAAGGTGATGCTGGCCCAGCCCCATCAGGTAGAGCCGGTGCTGCCTGCCATGACCCCGAGCGGCCCGCGCTGGAGTGACCCGGCGGACAAGCCGGTGATTCGCACCTACACCATCCGCGCGTTTCGCCGTGATGAGCAGGAAATTGATATCGACTTCGTGCTGCACGGTGACGGCGGGCCCGCCAGCGCCTTTGCTACCCATGCCAAGCCGGGAGAGAAGGTAATCCTCTCCGGGCCGGGTGGTCCCAACCCCATGCTGCAACCGGCCGATCACTACTGTCTGGTGGGGGATCTCACCGCCTTGCCCGCCATCATGGCGATGTGTGAGGTGATGCCTACCGAGGCCAGAGGGGAAATTGCGATTCTGGTGCCGGATCAGGCCGATGCTCAGCCGTTGACGCTACCGGTCGGGGTGCGCTGTCACTGGTTTGTCGGTGAGCCCGAGTCCAGTGGCCTGCTGGAGCATGTGATTGCTCTGCCGCTGGTGCGCGATGGTGGCTTCTTCTGGCTGGGTGGGGAAGAGGCGCTGGTGCTGCCGCTGCGCCGCCATTTTCGGTCTGTGCTCGAGGTGGATCGCCAGTCGCTCTACGCCGTGCCGTACTGGCGTCGGGGCAAGAGTGAAGAGGCCTATCACCAGACCCGTCACGATGTGATGGATAATTAAGCGGATGCGAAAGAATACCTGATTCACGCTTGCAAATAAAAATGATTTGCATTTAGTATTGCGCCGTCCCGATGTCAGTCGGTACGGCGCTTTAGTTATTGATGGCTGCGAGTGGCATAGCACAACGCAGGGCCTGCCGTGATGCACTGATGTTCGGGGTGATGGGGCATGGACGACTGTTCATGCCAATGAACTCCATCACTTTGCACCGGGTCTGGCGAGGTCAGACAGGGATGTCGGTGGTGTTGGCCTTGGTTGTTTTATGTGGAGTGTTGATGATGCGTACATCATCCCGACGATTTGCAGTGCATCCGCTGGTGTTGTCCCTTTTTGCCCTGCCAGTTCTGGCCCAAGGGACTGCGCCTGTCGCCGCTCATGAAACTATGGTGGTGACGGCGACCAAAACCCGGCACAGCGAGCTGACCGCCCCGGCCAGCGTCTCTGTGGTGACCCGGGCCGAGCTCGACAAGCTCAATGTCAATGATCTGACCGGCGCCCTGAAACAGCTGCCGGGGGTCAATATCAGCCCTGCGACCAGCTACGGCCGCAGCGAGATCAAGTTGCGCGGGCTGGAGGGGGATTACACCCTGTTGCTGGTCAATGGCCGGCGTATCAGCTCCCGCGATGCTCTTACCTCCGGTTATGGCAATGATTTCGATCTCTCCGCCATCCCCATGGCGGCCATCGAGCGTATCGAAGTGATCCGTGGCCCCATCTCCTCCCTCTATGGCGCAGATGCGCTGGGCGGGGTGGTCAATGTCATCTTGCGCCAACCCGGGGAGAAGACCGAAGCGGCGGCCACCTATACCTTCAGCGACCCCACCGACGGTCACGGCGGGACTATCAACAAGGCGAGCGCCTATGTGGGCGGGGCGCTGATCGACAACAAGCTGCTGGCCAACCTGGTGGTAGAAGGGAACCACAGGGATGCCTGGCAGAGCGAGCAGAGCATTAACCCCAAGGCCGATGCCATCGAGCAGCGTGAAAAGCTGGGGATCCTCTCCAACGTCAAATGGCTGATCGACGATCGTCAGGATCTGGATGTGGGGATGAACTACGCCAAAGATGATCGGGAGGCCCACTGGAACAACTACGGCCAGACGCCGCGCAATATCCAGCAGATGGAACGACTGGGACTCAACGCCACCCACGTCGGCCGTTGGGATCAGTTCGACAGCCGGGTCGGCTATGCCTTCGAGCAGGTTGACCTGTTTGACGACTCCGAACTGATGACGGCGCTGAGCAAGACCAGTGGCGATGTGAGCCAGACCAACCATACCTTCGATGGCCAGCTGAGCGGTAATCTGGGCAGCCACCTGCTGACCAGCGGTGCCGAGTACCGCATCACCGAACTCAAGCATAACGTCAACCTCAAGGGGGGCGATGTCAGCGTCAACCAGAGCGCGCTCTATCTGCAGGATGAGTTTGGCTTTGGCGATCTGGCCCTGACCTTCAGCGGCCGGGTCGATCACCACGAGACCTATGGCACCGAGTTCAGCCCCCGTGGTTATGCCCTCTACAGCCTGACTGACAAATGGGTGGTCAAGGGCGGCATTGGCAAGGCGTTCAAGGCGCGACCATTGCCCAGTCCAACCCGGATTATGCGGTAGCCGCCTGTCGCGGTCGCTGCGCCGTGGTGGGCAACCCGGAGCTGAAGCCGGAAACCGCCGTCAGCTACGAGCTGGGCACCGCCTATGATGGTTCGTTCTGGGGCGCCGGGGTTACCGCCTTCCACAACGATATCAAGGACAAGATCCAGAGCGAGGCATGGACCTCCACCTGGCGTCCGGCGGTGATGACCTATCAGAACGTCAGCAAGGCCCGCATCAAGGGGGTGGAGCTGAGCGGCTGGTTTGATATCACCGATGCCCTGACCCTCTCCAGCAACGTCACCCTGATCGACGGGGAGGACAAGACCAGCGGCAAGGATCTCTATCGGACGCCGGAGCATACCGTCAACGCCAAGCTGGAGTGGCAGGTCATCGAGAGCCTGAGTACCCAGCTCGGCTGGAACTACACCGGCAGCCAGATCCTTCCGGTTCCGCGCATGAGCGGCACCACCTATGAGACCACCGCCGGATTCCACACCCTGGATATCGGG
Organism: Aeromonas sp. 97A; assembly: GCF_051919185.1. Taxonomy (NCBI): domain Bacteria; kingdom Pseudomonadati; phylum Pseudomonadota; class Gammaproteobacteria; order Aeromonadales; family Aeromonadaceae; genus Aeromonas; species Aeromonas sp. 97A. Next base: position 531,011 of record NZ_JBQBFF010000001.1, read on the forward strand.
GCAGTCTGGAACGCCACCCGGGCACTGGATCTGAAGTTCGGGCTCAACAACCTGACCAATACCAAGCGTGACTGGGTTGCCACCGAGGCCGATCAGATCCTCGACGGGCGCACTGTCTATGCCGGTGTGGCCTACAAGATGTAGTGGCTGAGCGGAAGCCCGCACTGGCGGGCTTCCGTTGTTGCCACGGTATCACCTCGGATGACGGCTTTTGTGTCAACAAGATGGCATTGCAATCATAAGGAGTTAAAGGGTGTTTAGAGACCAGACCTCGCTGTTCTGGCTGGGATTATTCCTCCTGTTCATACTGCTTTCTCTCTCGCTCGCCACCGGTGCGGGTGTTTATGGTGCCCGCGAAGTGTTCGGCTACCTGATGGGTGACGCGCCTTGGGCGAGTGACGAGAAGCTCGCCATGGTGCTCAATACCTTGCGACTGCCGCGCACCCTCTGCGCCATGGTGGTCGGCGCCTCTTTATCTCTGGCGGCCTCCTTGTTGCAGAGCGCGACCCGCAACCCGCTGGCGGAGCCCGGTCTGCTCGGGGTCAACGCCGGGGCCGTCTTTGCGCTGGTGGTGGGGCTCACCTGGTTTGGTGTGGAGTCCGCCTATGGTTATCTGCTCTGGGCCGGCTTCGGCGCGCTGCTTGGTAACGTTATTGTGCTGGGACTTGGCATGATGATTGGCCGCTCCAATCCGCTGAAGCTAATTCTGGTCGGGGTGGCGCTCTCCGCCACCTTCGGCGGTCTCTCCAGCTTTCTGCTGCTCTCCAACAAGATGGTGCTGGAGCAGTACCGCTTCTGGAACCTCGGCTCCCTGTCGGCGGCCAATCTCGATGCCATCATAGCCGTGCTGCCCTTCGTGTTGGCGGCGTTTGTCATCACCCTGCTGCTCTGTCGCCAGCTGACCCTGATGCAGATGGGGGACAGTCAGGCCCAGGCGCTCGGGATCCGCCCAAACCGGGTGCGAATTGGCGTGCTGCTGGCCGCTACCCTGTTTACCGCCAGTGCCATCGCCATCGCCGGCCCCATCGGCTTTGTCGGCTTTCTGGCCGTCTACTGTGGCCGACTGGTAGAGCCGGTGAAGCTGTCGGTGCAGGTCTGTTTCTCCGCCCTGTTCGGCATGCTGTTTCTGCTGTTGGCCGACATTCTGGCGCGCTGGCTGATCCAGCCGTTCGAGCTGCCCAACGGGGTTATTCTGGCCCTGATTGGCGCGCCTGTACTGATCGCCATTGTTCATCGCGGGGGCTTTCGTACCCTGCTGACCGTCAAGTGAGGGGCTGATGCGCACACCTACCGATATGCTCTGCCTGCGGGCCGGCAACCGCTCTTTGCTGATCCATCTGCCCAGCTGGCGTTGGCTGGCTCTGCTGGCCATGGCGCTGCTGGCGCTTGCTCTGCTGGCCCTGAGCGTTGGCGGCGGCAATCTCGGCTTTGCCGGGGTGGTCAACACCCTGCTGGGGGAGGGGACGCGGCTTGAGCAGCTCACCCTGTTCAAGATCCGGCTGCCGCGCATTCTTGGGGTGGTGGTGGCGGGGGCGGCCATGGGGCTCTCCGGCTGTCTGGTGCAGACTCTGGTGCGCAACCGGCTGGCCACACCCGACATGGTGGGGGTCAACAACGGCGCCTCTCTGGCCATCATCGTCTTCTCCCTCTACTTGACGGTAGGCAGCTGGCCCTGGTGGGCTGCCCCCATCGGCGCTATCTTCGCGGCGCTGGTGCTCTATGCCCTCTGCCGCAAACCGGGTGAGCAGGGCTATCTGTTCGTGGTGATCGGCATCGGCCTCTCCGAGCTGTTCGAGGCGCTCGGCCAGTTTGTGATGTCCACTCAGGCCTTGCTGCATTTGAGCTCTCTCTATCTGTGGAATATGGGCAGCTTTATCGCCGTGGGTTACAGCACCATTACCCCTATCGCCATCCTGTTGCTGCTGCTCTGCCCGTGGATCGTCTATCTCTCCCGCGCGCTGGCGGTGCTGCGCTTTGGCCCCGAGATGGCCAGAGGGCTTGGCGTCAACGGCGATCGGGTACAACTGGGCATTCTGGCGCAGGCCATTCTGGTGGCGGCGCTCGGCACCGCCATCGGCGGCCCCGTGGTCTTTATCGCCATGGCAGCCCCCATTCTTGCCTCCTGGCTGGTGAAAGACCGGGTGGTGCCGCTCTGGCTGGCGGCACTCAGCGGCGCCTTGCTGCTGCTTGCCAGCGATACCTTGGTCCGGGTGCTGGCAAACCCTCACGAGGTGGCGACCGGCATCATGACCCGTATTCTCGGCGGCCTGTTGCTGCTGTTTCTTCTTGTTAACGATCGCCAGAGGGCTGACTGATGACGCTCACCGTAAATCGCCTCCATTTCGCCTATCAGCAGACCCCCATTTTGCGGGACATCTCTTTCAGCGTGCCGAGGGGCAAGCTGGTGGGGATCGTCGGCCCCAACGGCTGCGGCAAATCGACCCTGCTCAAGCTGCTATCCGGCCAGATGAAAGCCCAACGCGGCGAGATCCTGCTCAAAGGCAAGCCGCTTGCCAGCTACCCCATGAAGGGGTTGGCGCGGGAGCTCGCCTACCTGCCCCAGCGGCCAACCCTGCCTGCCGGCATTCTGGTGGAGCAGTTGGTGCAGTATGGCCGCCACCCTCATCAGGGCTGGTTCAATCAGTGGGGCGAGGAGGATGCCCGCATGGTGCGCAGCGCCTGCGAGCGGATGCAGCTTGAAAGCATCTGGCAGCAGAGCGCCGCGTCCCTCTCCGGCGGGCAGGCGCAGCGGGCCTGGCTTGCGATGATCCTGGCGCAGGACAGCGACATGGTGCTGCTCGACGAGCCCACCAGCGCCCTCGATATCGGCCACCAGACCGAGGTGATGGAGTCAATCCACCGCATCACTGCCGAAGGCAAAACCGTGCTGCTGGTGATCCACGATCTGGCGATGGCGGCCCGCTACTGTGACGAGTTGATCGCCATCGGCGAGGGGACCATTGCTGCCATGGGCCCGGCCCGGGAGGTGGTGACCAAGGATCTAATCGACCGGCTCTACCAGACCAGTGTCGACATTCTGCATGCCCCCGGCGACGGGGCGCCCATTATCGTGCCCCGTCGCCACGAACATGGCCGCACCCTGCGTTCGGCGAGTTGAGTCATATGGGCCTGCTCTGTGGGCCCACCGAGTGTATTCACGCGGCCGATTATCCGGGCCGTGCAACGATGAAGGAGTGAGATGATGAAGCGTTTTGCCGCCCTGGCAGCAGCCATCCTGATGCTGGCCGCGCCGCTGGTTCAGGCACAGGAGATGCGTGAAGTGACCGATGCGTTTGGCCAGAAGGTGCAGGTGCCAGTCCAGCCAACGCGGGTGGTGGTGCTGAGCGAGCTCGAACTCGACAGCACCCTGACCCTGGGGCTGACCCCCATCGGCGCCGTCAATGGCCGTGGTCAACCCACCTTGCCTCGCTATTTGCTGAACAAGGCGGGCATGGGGATCCAGGTGATCGGCGATCTCGACAGCCCCAATCTGGAGTCGCTGATTGCGCTGGAGCCCGACCTTATCCTGACCGGCCAGACCCGTCCCGAGCTGCTGACCTTGCTGGGGGAGATCGCGCCGACCGTGGTGACCAGCAAGTGGGGTGAGCCGTGGCAGGATAGCTTCCGCCGCACCGCCCACACCCTCAACCGCGACCAGCAAGGGGATACTTTCTTGCTGCAGTATGCCGAGCGGCTGACTCAGGCCCGCAGCAAGCTGGCCAAGCATCAGGGGGAGAGCATCAGCATAGTGCGCTGGAACCCCAAGGGGCCGAGCTTTATGTATCAGGGCACCTTTGCCAGCAGCGTAGTGGAGTCGATGGGGCTGGTACGCCCAAGCAAGCAGCAGGGTACTGGCGCACCCCACTCACCGGCGCTGAGTCTGGAGTCCCTCAACTTGCTGGATGCTGACTGGCTGGTGGTCGGTACTCTGAGCGCCACCGGTGATGCGGTGGATGCCATGCGTCAGGCGGAGCAGACCCCGGCGTTCCAGCAGCTGCCGGTGATCAAAGCCAAGCGCTTTGGCGCTGTGGACGGGTCGCTCTGGACCTCCAGCGGCGGCCCGCAGGCGGCCCTCAAGGTGATCGAGGATGTGGAGCAGTTGCTGGCAACCCGCAGCTGAGTGCTATCGCGCGCCAGAGGTTGACCACACGAACAGGTTGATCAAAAGAAGAGGGAGGCTGATGCCTCCCTCTTGCGTTGTCACTGTCTATCGTGACCTTTTCGGCGAGCCAGAGCCGTTTATTGCGGCTGGATGGCTGTCACTGTGAGCTTGCCGCTCTGGCTTTCGGCATGAAAGTGGATGGCATCCCCCACCTTCAGCCCCTTGAGCTGGGCCGGATCTGCCACTCGAAAGACCATGGTCATGGCGGGCATCTTGAGATTCTCGATCGCCTCGTGCTTGATGCCGACCTTGCCGCTCCCCTCATCGAGGCGGGTAATGACCCCCTTGGTCATCACTATTGCGGCCTGTTCGTTCATCTCACCCGTCTGGCTCATCTCGTGCCCTTCATTGTGCGTCATCTCCTCGGCTTGCAGGCTGGTGTGGGTGGCAAGGCCAAGCAGCAGGGTCAGGGTCAGCGTTTTGTAGTTCATGATGGTTTCCTCATCGTTCAGTCAATATGGATCGTGAAATCGGGTTATTCGGATTGCGGGTTCGCGCTCTTGCCAAGGCTGCGACTGCGCCACAGGTAGTAGGCCGCGGGCAGCACCAAGAGGGTCAGCACCAGCGCGCTCACCATGCCGCCGATCATGGGGGCGGCGATGCGCTGCATCACTTCCGATCCGGTACCGTGGCTCCACATGATGGGCAAGAGGCCGGCGATAATGGTGACCACCGTCATCATCTTGGGGCGCAGGCGCAGGGCGGCGCCCTGGATCACCGCCCGGTGCAGCCCCGCCTTGTCCGGCTTGCCACTGGCCACCAGGTCATCCCAGGCATGGTTGAGGTAGACCAGCATCAAGACGCCGGTCTCTACCGCCACCCCCGCCAGAGCGATAAAGCCCACCCCGACTGCCACAGAGAGGTTGAAGTCGAGCAGCCAGAGGGTCCAGATCCCCCCACCACCGCCAGCGGCAAGGTGGTGAGAATGAGCAGCACCTCCTGAACGCGGCGAAACGCCAGATAGAGCAGCAGCACGATAATGGTGACCGTGAGCGGCACCACGTAGGCGAGGCGCGCTTTGGCTCGTTCCATGTACTCGTATTGGCCAGACCAGGTGAGGGCGTAGCCCGCCGGCAGCACCAGCTGCTTGCCCACCTCGGCTTTGGCCTCATCGACGAAGGAGCCAATGTCGCGGCCGCGAATGTCGACGTAGACCCAGCCGTTGAGGCGCGCATTCTCGCTGCGCAGCATGGGAGCTTCGTCGCTGATATAGACCCGTGCCACATCCGCCAGCGCGATGCGTGCGCCACTTGGAGTGACCACCGGCAGCAGCTCGAGGCTCGCCACCGAGTCGCGATAGCTCTGGGGGTAGCGCAGGTTGATGGGATAGCGCTCGCGCCCCTCGATGGTTTGGCCCACCTCCATGCCGCCCACCGCGGTGGCGAGTACCGCCTGTACATCGGCGATGTTGAGGCCGTAACGGGCCGCTTTGAGCCGGTCGATATCCACCTTGACGTAGCGGCCGCCGGCCACCCGCTCGGCGTAGACCGATGAGGCGCCCTCCACCTTGCCGACAATCTGCTCAAGCTGTTGGCCGAGCTGCTGGATCACCTTGAGATCCGGCCCCGCTATCTTGATGCCGACCGGGGTCTTGATGCCGGTGGCCAGCATGTCGATGCGGGTCTTGATGGGGGGCACCCAGGCGTTGGTGAGGCCGGGGAAGCGGATGAGGGAGTCGAGCTCCTCCTTGAGCTTCTCCGGGGTCATGCCGGGGCGCCACTTGTCCCGGGGCTTGAGCTGGATGCTGGTCTCCATCATCACCAGATCGGCAGGGTCGGTGGCCGATTCGGCGCGCCCCGCCTTGCCGAACACGTTTTGCACCTCGGGCACGGTACGAATGAGCTTGTCGGTCTGCTGCAAAATCTCCCGCGCCTTGCCCACCGAGATATTGGCTGCGGTGGTGGGCATATACATGATGTCCCCCTCATCGAGCGGCGGAATGAACTCGGAGCCGAGGTATTTGAGCGGCCAGAAGCCCGCCACCGTCACTACGGCGGCGACAACCAGAGTGGTTTTCGGACGGGCCAGCACGGTTTTCAGCAGTGGCACATAGCCCTGGCTCAGCCAGCGGTTCAGCGGGTTGGCCTGCTCCGCCAGCACCTTGCCACGGATGAAGTAACCCATGATCACCGGCACCAGCGTGATGGCGAGCGCGGCAGCCGCCGCCATGGCATAGGTCTTGGTGTAGGCGAGGGGATGGAACATCCGCCCCTCCTGTGCCTCCAGCGCGAACACCGGCAGGAAGCTGATGGTGATGATCAGCAGGGAGAAGAAGATGGCAGGCCCCACTTCGATGCTCGCCTCTGTGATGATGCGCCAGCGGTTCTTGTCGGTGAGCGCCTCCCGCTCCATGTGTTTGTGGACGTTCTCGATCATCACGATGGCGCCATCCACCATGGCGCCGATGGCGATGGCGATGCCCCCGAGCGACATGATGTTGGCGTTGATCCCCTGCAGATGCATGACGATGAAGGCGGTCAAGATGGCGATGGGCAGGGTAATGACCACCACCAGCGACGAGCGCAGGTGGAACAGGAAGGCGAGGCAGACCAGCACCACCACGGCAAACTCCTCCAGCAGCTTGCCGGAGAGGTTGTCGATGGCGCGCTGGATAAGGTCGGAACGATCGTAGACAGTGACCACCTCCACCCCTTGTGGCAGGCTGCTTTTCAGCTCCGCCAGCCGCGCCTTGACCCCGTCGATGGTGTGCTGGGCATTCTCGCCGTAGCGCATCACTATGATGCCGCCCACCACTTCTCCCTCGCCGTTGAGCTCGGCGATGCCGCGCCGCATCTGGGGACCGGTGACCACATCTGCCACATCACCCAGCAGCAGCGGGGCACCGCGTACCGTGGTGCCGAGCGGGATCTGCTTCAGATCCTCGATGCTTTTGAGGTAACCGTTGGAGCGCACCATGTACTCCGCTTCCGCCATCTCGATGACGGAGGCGCCGGTCTCCTGATTGCCCTGCTTGATGGCGGTCTCGATAAGGGAGAGCGGGATGCCGTAGGCGCGTAGCTTGTCCGGGTCGACCCGCACCTGATACTGGCGCACCATGCCGCCCACGGTGGCGACCTCGGAGACCCCCTCCACCGTCTGCAACTCGTACTTGAGAAACCAGTTCTGCAGGGAGGTGAGCTGGCTGAGGTCATGCGTGCCGGTTTTGTCTACCAACGCGTACTGATAGACCCAGCCCACCCCGGTGGCATCGGGGCCGAGCTGGGGGCGGGCGGAGGCGGGCAGATTGGGCGCAACCTGGCTCAAATACTCCAGCACCCGGGCGCGGGCCCAGTAGAGGTCGGTGTTGTCGTGTAAACAGCACATAGACGAAGGAGTCGCCGAAGAAGGAGTAGCCGCGCACCGTGGTCGCCCCCGGCACCGCCAGCATGGCGGTGGTGAGCGGGTAGGTCACCTGATCTTCCACCACCTGGGGCGCCTGGCCCGGATAGGCCGTCTTGATGATCACCTGCACGTCGGAGAGATCCGGCAGGGCATCCACCGGGGTTTGCTTGACCGACCAGAGCCCCCAGGCGGTGAGCATGAGGGTCAACAACAGCACCAGAAAGCGGTTGCCCACCGACCAGCGAATAATCGAGGGGATCATGGTTGAACTCCTTTCTCACCAAGTAGAGAGAGCGGAGAGCGGTTGCCTGCTAGGCAGCGAATGATGGCAGGGATCATGACTTCTTCTCCACCTCGGGCATCGTCATCTGATGCTGGCTATGGTCCATGCCTTCCATCTTCTCCATCTCATCCGTTGCAGGCTTGGCGTCGCCGTCAGTAGCGGGCGCCTTCTCCTGATGGATGTTGGTGATGCGGTACTCATCCCCCTCCTGCATTACCTGCAGGTGCAGGGTCTGCCCCTCGACCAGCTTGCTGATATCGACCCCGTTGGCGACGGCGAACTCCATCTCCATGGCGGGCCACTGCCACTCGGGGATGGGCTGGTGGGAGACCATCAGGGTACGTTTGGCCAGATCGATGCTTTCAACCTTGCCCTGGGTCCACACCTGGGCGGGGCGTACCGCCGTCATGCGCTGGAAGTCCGAATCGATGGCCGACTCGGAGTCGAGCAGGAACTGGGCCGAGCTGACTATGCTGTCACCCGCTTCCACCCCCGCCTTGATGGCGACCTTGTCGCCAAACTGGGGGCCGAGGGTGACGGCGACCGACTTGAAGTTGCCATCCCCCAACGCCAGCACCAGCCGATCCTGACTGCCGGTGCGGATCACCGCTTCGCTCGGCACCACCAATTGCGGCTCTCCCTGCCCGGTGCGAATGCTCACCTTGGCAAACATATTGGGTTTCAAAAACTCGTCCGGGTTGGCAAAGCGCAGGCGCACCTTGAGGGTGCGGGTAGCTGCGTCCAGTGTCGGGTAGAGGTAATCCACCTTACCTTGCCAACTGCGACCGGGGGCATAGTCGAGGGTCATGGTGACCGGATCCCCCACTTTCAGCTGGTCGGCCTGGCGCTCGAACACCTCGGCACTGACCCACACCTGCTGGAGGGTGCTGATGTTAAAGAGCGCCGCTGCGGGCTCCACATACTGGCCCTCGCGCACCTTGAGCTCGGAGACATAACCGCTGCTGGGGGCGTAAATGCTGATGGTTTCGCGCACCTGACGGCTGCGCTTGAGGGCTGAGATTTGATCTGCCGGTACCTGCAGGGACTTGAGCTTGCCCTCGGCGGCGCGCAGCAGCAGGGGGTTGGCCGTGTTGAGTGCCAGCAGGTATTCGTGCTGGGCGTTGACCAGATCCGGCGCGTAGAGCTCGTAAATAAGGCTCCCCTTGCTCACCTGCTGCCCCTCGCTCTTGATGGCGAGGGTGCGGATCCAGCCCGCCATGCGGGCGTTGACCGCCTCCAGCCGATCTTCGTCATAACCGACATAGCCCACCGTCTCGATCTGCTGGTGGATAGGCAGCTTCTCCACCTTGGCAAGTCGCACCCCCAGGTTCTGCTGGATCTCGGGGCTGATGGTGACGGTGCCCGGCGAGCCGTTTTTTTGTTCCTCATAGACGGGGATAAAGTCCATCCCCATGTTGTCCTTGGCAGGGGCATCGCGCTTGTCGCGCGGATCCATAGGGTTGACCCAGTAGAGCGGCGTCTTCTCCTTGGCCGCGTTGCCTGTGGTGGTCTGTTTGGCGGCCCAGTAGCCGCCACCAGCTCCAAGGGCAAGTAGCAGGGCCGACATCAGGACGGTCTTGTTCATGACTGGTCTCCGGCGCGGATCTGCATGCAGAAAGTGCAGGAGGGTAATGCGCCCGCAAAGGCAGCAACCTTGGACGGTGAAAAGTGGGCTGGTGACATAATACGTCTTCTCTTTTGCAGGCCGCCGGTCGGGTGAGGTGCAAGGCATCACCAAAGGGGCTGGCGGCAAACGGGGTGCAGCTGTATCAGTGCGCACGGCTCCCTGTGAGCGGACCGGTTTGGCCGGGGCACAGGGTCAGGCAAGGCGGCAGGAAACGGGCAAGTTAAAGCTTGCCTGTGCCGCAAGAGAAGGACTTTCTAGTGGCGTAACACCGACAGCATCAGATGTCGGCGCGGCCAGGAGGGAGGGTGAGTACCGCGCGATCGCAGGAAGGGATCCCGCAACCAGTTATCAAGCCGTGCAGTTGCGAAGTTGCTGCCAAGCAGCAGGGGGAAGATCAGCATGGCGACCAGCATACCCAGCAGAGCCATCGCGCCGAAGGAGAGGGCATTGACGCCGGTCTGCATCTGGCACTCATCGCCCATGGCTGACCCCTCGTCTCCCTGATGACAGGAGAGGGGCATGATATCGCCCGGGTGATCCATAGCGGGCATTGCATGAGAAATATCGCCATCCGCCATCGCCATGGATGAATCTAACATCACCATCGACTGGGCGCTGCTTGGGGTCGGCTCGGAGGAGAGGGGGGAACCATGCCAGCTGATGCAGAGAGTCAGATTGCAGACGAGCAGCAGCGCCAGCAATAGCCGGGCCAGAGCAACAGAGGGCAATCTTGCAGCAAGCTGGGTGAGTGACAATCCGGGCATCCTTCGGGAGCAGATGGCGGGACTGTAAACCTTGCCACGAGGTGAAGGTCAATGGCGCCGGTGATGTGATAGAGGTGCTGTGTTGGGGGGAGGATATTTAAGCAATGCTTAACCATTGCGTATGCCCAACCCTAATGAAGCATGCCCCTCATCCCGTTAGGATGCCCCTGTCAGTTACCACGATGGCGTGATGGTTCACTCTTTTGCTCCGGCATAAATGACTGCGGCAGGAGTGCTTGCCGACCTTATCCATCCCGCGACGCCATGAGCGAGCAGTATAAAGCCGCAGGTCTCCCGGATGCTGACAATCAAAGAGTCAAACCGTGTTTTTGAGCAGCACACCTTGCCGGGTGCTCACCATGTTCACTATTCAGGAGTATTGAAATGCAGCCACGACTGCTGTCGCTGATGCTTGCCGCTTTGCTGAGTCCATCAGCCATGGCTGGCGGCCTTGCCCTCTACGAGACCAGCACTGCCAACAGTGCGCTGGCCAACGCAGGGTCTGCCGCCCGTGCCCAAGGGGCAGATACTATCGCAAGCAACCCGGCCGGTATGACCAAACTGGAAGGTACCCAGTTGCAGGTCAATGGCGGTGTGGTATACGGCGACCTTGAGCTGGATCTGGACAACGGTGGTAACAACGGTGGAAATGCCCTGCAGACCGCGCCGCTCGGCAGCCTCTATCTGACTCATGCCATCAACGATCAATGGGTCGCAGGTATCGGCGTCTTTGGCAGTCACGGTCTGGGTATCGATTATGGCGATGGCTGGGATGGTCGTGGTTATACCCAGTCGGCCAAGCTGACCGGCATCGCCTTTGCTCCGAGTCTGGCGTACCGCATTGACTCAAATTGGTCGGTGGGAGCCAGCCTGATCGCCATGAATGGTTCGCTGGAAGCCTCTGTGGATCTGACGTCCGGGATGGGGGAAGGTCGGGAATTCTCCAACAGCGACTGGGCGTATGGCGCCTCCTTCGGGGTACTTTACGAGCTGGATCAGCACTCCCGTATCGGCCTGAGCTACTTCTCCGAACTGAAGTGGGAGCTGGAAGATCAGCTCTTCCCACGTGCTGATGTGGCAGGTCTAGGGGTCGAGATCATGATTCCGCAGACCATTACGCTAAGTGGCTATCACCAGCTCAACGACCAGTGGGCCTTGCTGGCCAGTGCCAACTGGCAGCAGTGGTCCCGTTTTGGCGATATCGGTGTGGCATCTGCCATGGGCAGCCAAACCATTGATATGAATTACAAGGATACATGGCATGCCAGCCTGGGGGCACAGGTTGATGTCACCCCAGCACTGCGTTTGAGCAGCGGAATAGGCTATGACAGTAGTGCAGTGAGTGATGAGTACCGAACTGTGATGCTTCCAGTGGGTTCTGGTTGGCGCTGGGGTCTGGGGGCCAGTTATCAGTTGAGCCCAGCCACCAAGGTGGAAGCCAGCTATACCCTGGCCTGGCTGGGTGATATGCCAGTGGATCAGGACGGGATCGGTCGCCCGCACTTGTCCGGCAACTACAACAACAGCTACCTGAACTTCTTCAACATCGGTGTGCAACACCAGTTCTGAGTTGTGAGCCTTGCAAGCCTTCACTGGTTGGGGGCTTCTCCATCCTAGCCGTCGCGCCGATCTGGCGCGTTATTAGCTGGGTGGCTCGTGAGGTCCACTTGTTTGCTCATCCGTTACTCAAGGAACAACATCAAATGTCATCACAATCACCCTCTGCGTTAGCGCGGTGGCTTTGGCGCCTGACGTTTATATTGGTCACGGTCGCTCTGGTTGTCTTCTTCTCGAAAGGTGCCCACATCTATCCAATTGAGGCGACCAAGTTCAACCATGCTTTGCCAGCCATCATGGTGCTGCTTGATTCCGAGATCTTTATGGGGGTGATTACTGTGATCACTCTCTATGTGGTCCTCTATCTGGTCTATCTGCTGTGGCAACTGCATGAGATCGCTGTGCATCGTGCCAAGGTGTCTGAGTCGGTGCATATCACCCTGGTGTTTGCGCTCTCCTTGTGCGGACTGTTTATCGACAAGACCTGGTGGGTGCTTGCCGTTATCATCGCCTTTGCCCGTTGGGATGTGCTGAGCGAGCGGATGAGCCTTATTATCGGCCATGGTATGAGGCATCATGAAAGAGATCCTGCTGCCCTATATCCTGATCGTCTGGTTGCTGGTCAAGCTGAACATATTGCCTTGGAACCTAAAAACTGGTTTTTGGAGTACCGCAATTGGCGCGTTATTGGCGCTTGGTTTGTTGACTACCTCTCGCCATTTGGCTCCGGTGGATTTTACCGATTCGGCGACGGTCAAGGCACCTCATGCGGTGTTGGGACCATTACTAGGCATCAACCAGTTTCATCAGATAGATCAGATTTATGTTGCGCATAATCAGCGCGTTGCGCGTGGTCAGCCCATTTATAGTCTTGCAGACTGGGAGAGTAACGGTAAGGCTCAGGCGTTGAGCTATCAGATTGACGCCCAGCATGCCCAAGTGGCGTCAGAGGTAAGCCAGCAGCGAGCGATCCAGTCACGATTGAACCTCAATCACAAGGAATTGGCTCGGCTGACCCAGTTGGGTAACTTCGCCAGTATTCAGAGCCGTGACCAGCTGCAGACCCAAATTGATGGCGATCTGGCGCAACTGAGTGCCAGTGAAGCGAAGGTTCAGGCGATTGAAGCTCAGGTGTTGAATCTAGAGACAGAGCTGGCCTTGCAGGAGCGACGGAATGAAGAGAAGGTGATCAGGGCTCCGTTTGATGGTCAGGTCTCGATAGTCAATATTGCCAGCGGTTCCCGTACCGGCAACATGCACCTATACGACACTTCTCGCAAGTTTCTGGAGTTTCGCATTCCGGATCAGAGTTTTCGCAACATAGCACCAGGCCAGTTTGCCGAGTTTTATGTAGATGCCTATCCAGGGCGCATCTTTCGGGCACGGGTGCACTCAGTACTTACTGGTACGGGGGAGGCCCAGATGAGTGTTGCGCAGGGGGATCAAGATGTACGGCAGCATGTGGGCAACAACATGTCGAGCCATGGCCGGACAGTGGTACTCGACATGCTGGTGCCGGACGGTGTGGACTTGCCAATAGGGGCAACCGGCTCAGCCTGGATTTCGGCACATAAACCCCATCCGCTGCTTGGCTTCATCGACATCATCGGTGCGGCTACCGTGCGTCTCAAGGCGATGAAGGCCTATCTGTTTGCGATGTAACGGAGTGACATAAAAAAGCCCCTCCGTGAGGGAGGGGCTTGGTGAGCTTTACCGGAATCGTCAGGCCCGTTTCTCCGAGCGGCGCATGATGAGCCGGAAGAAGAGCGGGATAAAGAAGATGGCGATAAAGGTGGCCGCCAGCATGCCGCCGATGACCGGCCAGCCTAGGGCGTGACGGCTTGCCGCACCGGCCCCGCTGGAGGTGACCAACGGCACACAGCCGAGGATGAAGGCGAGCGAGGTCATCACGATGGGGCGGAAACGCAGGCGCGCCGCCTCCAGTGCCGACTCGATGAGGCTCATCCCCTCTTCGTGCTTCATCACCGCGAACTCCACGATCAGGATGGCGTTCTTGGCGGCAAGGCCGACCAGGGTCACCAGCCCGATCTGGAAGTAGACGTTGTTGGTCAGCCCCACCAGCCAGGTGGCGAGCAGGGCACCGAACAGGGCGAACGGTACGGCGGTGATCACCGCAAACGGCAGGCTCCAGCGTTCATACTGGGCGGCCAGAATCAGGAAGATCATCACGATACCGAAACCAAAGGCCATGCCTGCACTGCCTGCGGCCGCTTTCTCCTGATAGGCGGAGCCGGTCCACTCCAGCTTGGCGTCGTTGCCAAGAGCCTCATTGGCGACCTCTTCCAGCGCAGCGATGGCCTGACCCGAGCTGTAGCCGGGTGCCGGCTGTGCCATGATCTTGGCGGCCTGGAAGATGTTGAAGCGTTCGACCAGTTCGGGGCCGGTGGCATCACGCACCGTCACCAGACTGCTGAGCGGGATCATCTCCCCCTTGTCGGAGCGGACATAGACGTTGCGGATGTCGCTCTTCTTGGCGCGATAGTCTGCCTCGGACTGCAACTGCACCCGGTAGGTACGGCCGAACTGGTTGAAGTCGTTGACATAGACCTGGCCGAAGGTGGCCTGCATGGTGTCGAACACCGCGTTGATGGGCAGCCCAAGCGCCTTGGCTTTTTCGCGATCCAGGTCCAGATAGACCTGCGGTACGTTGGCGCGGTAGGTGCTGGTGACGCTGGCAAACTCCGGGCGCGCCTTGGCAGCTTCGAGGAAGCGCTGCACTTCGCCTGAGAAGGCCTGGGCGTTGCCGGTGCCACGGTTCTGCAGATAGGCCTCAAGGCCACCTGTGGTGGACATCCCCTGAATGGGGGGCGGGTTGAAGGAGGCGACAAAGCCATCCGCCAGCCCCATCAGGCTCAAGCCCTGGAAGGTCTTGGCCAGCGAGAAGGAGTCCTGCCCGGCCCCCTGACGCTCGCTCCAGTCCTTCAGGGTAATGAAGGTCATGCCGCTGTTGCTGATGATGGCATTGGAGAGAATGTCAAAGCCCGAGAAGGTGATCACATCCTTCACATGGGGGTTGGCCATGGCGATCTTGTCGAACTGATCCGCCACCGCCTGGGTCCGGCTCATCGCGGCGGCATCCGGCAGCATGACGGCGGAGATGAGGTAGCCCTGATCTTCGTTCGGTACCAGTTCGCCCGGCACTTTCAGGAAGAGGCCGTAGATGGAGAGGATCAGCACGGCGATGATGGCAAAGGCGACCCCCACCCGACGGTTCAGGAAGGCTACACCCCGCACATAGCCGCGGGTCAGCTGGTCAAATTTTTCGTTGAACCAGACGAAGAAGCGGGCCGGTTTGTGGTGTCCCTCCTTGAGCAGCACGGCGCACAGGGCCGGGGAGAGGGTCAGTGCCACCAGACCGGAGATGGCGACCGACACGGCAACCGTGATGGCGAACTGCTTGTACATCACCCCTGTCATGCCGCCCATAAAGGCGACCGGCAGGAACACGGCGCAGAGCACCAGCACGATGGCGACCACCGGACCGGAGACCTCCTGCATGGCGAGGATGGCGGCCTCTTTGGGCGAGCACTTCTTCTCGCTCATGATCCGCTCGACGTTTTCGAGCACCACGATGGCGTCATCCACCACGATACCGATGGCCAGCACCATGCCGAACAGGGTGAGCAGGTTGATGGAGAAACCGAGCACCAGCATGCCGGCGAAGGTCCCGATGAGCGACACCGGCACCGCGATACAGGGGATCAGGGTGGCGCGGAAGTTCTGCAGGAACAGATAGACCACCACGAACACCAGCACGATCGCCTCGAACAGGGTGTGTACCACCTCTTCGATGGAGATCTTCACGAACTCGGTGGTGTCGTAGGGGATCTGGTACTCGATATCCTGCGGGAAGCGCTCCTTGAGTCGCTCCATGGTGGCGTGTACCGCATCGGCGACCGCGACGGCGTTGGCGCCCGGCTGCAGATAGGTGGCAATACCGATGGCCGGTTTGCCGTTGGCGCGGGCGACCAGATCATAATCCTTGCCCCCCAGCTCGACCCGGGCGACATCGCGGACCCGGATCTTGGAGCCATCGGGCATGGAGCGGACGATGATGTTCTGGAACTCCTTCACATCCTCAAGGCGCCCCTTGGTCTGCACCGTGTAGGTGAAGTCGATGGGGGCCGTGGTGGGTTGGGCACCGATCTTGCCTGCCGCGAACTGGGTATTCTGCTCGCGAATGGCGCCGATCACGTCGCTCGGGGTGAGCTCGAGCTGGGCCAGTCGATCCGGCCGCAGCCAGATACGCATCGCATAGTCGGTACCGCCAAACAAGGTGGTATCACCGATGCCGGGAATCCGCTTGAGCTCGTCGATGATGTTGAGCAGGGCGTAGTTCGACAGATAGGTGGTATCAAACGAGCCGTTCGGTGACTGGAGGGTAACCACCTGCAGGATGGAGGTCGATTTCTTCTTGACCGTCACCCCCTGCTTTTTCACCTCTTCCGGCAGTTGGGCCATGGCGGCCGAGACCCGGTTGTTGACGTTGATGGTGGCCTGATCCGGGTCGGTGCCGATCTCGAAGTAGACGTTGAGGTTCATCTGGCCGTTGGAGGCCGACCCCGACTGCATGTAGATCATCCGCTCGACGCCGTTGATCTGCTGCTCCAGCGGCGCTGCCACGGTCTGGGAGATCACCTCCGGGGTTGCGCCCGGATAAAACGCCGTGACCGAGACCACCGGCGGGGTGATCTGGGGATATTGTTCGATGGGGAGCGCCCGCATCGCCGCCAAACCGCCCAGCACGATAATGATCGAAATCACGCTGGCGAAGATGGGGCGTTCTATGAAGAACTTGGAAAACATACGGGCTCCTTACTTGGCCGCAGACTGGCTGACCACCTTGCCGGTGATCGCCTTCATCTCGTCGGCAGAGACAGGTTTCACCACGGCGCCGGGGCGGGCCTTCATCAAGCCTTCGACGATATAGCGCTCACCAGCCTGCAGACCGCTCTCGATCAGCACGCCGGAGTCGACCGTTGCGCCCAGGGTCACCGGACGGGGCACCACCTTGTTGTCGGCATCGACTACCATCACCATGCGGTCAGCCTGGGACTGGACGATGGCACGGGGCGGCACCACGATGGCGTTTTTGCGGGTGCCCAGATCGATGGTCATGCGGACAAACTGGCCCGGCAGCAGTACGCCGTCCTTGTTGTCGAAGATGGCACGGGCACGGATGGTGCCGGTCTGGGGATCGACCCGGTTGTCGGAGAAGTTGAGCTTGCCCGCCTCCGGATAGAGGGAGCCATCGGCCAGACGAATATGGGTGCGCCAGGTGGTGGCATCCTTCGCCTCAATCACCCCTTTCTTTACCGAGTTTTCGAAGTTGAGGCGATCCTGCTCCGAGTAGGAGAAGTTGACATAGAGCGGATCAAACTGGGTGATGGTAGTGAGCAGGCCGTTGTCGCCGCTGGTGGAGATAAGGCTCCCCTCGGACTGGGAGCTCTTGCTCGCCATGCCGTTGATGGGGGCGGTCACCTGAGTGTAGCTGAGGTTGAGCTCCGCCTCTTTCACCTTGGCCTGAGCGGCCTGATGGCTGGCGATAGCCGCTTCGTAGTTGGCGATGGTGTCGTCATAGTCCTTGCGACTCACCACCTGACGCTTGAAGAGGGGAATGATGCGATCCCGATCTGCACGGGCCTTGTTGAGACGGGCCTGCTCCTGAGCCAAAGTCCCTTTGGCCTGCTCCAGCGCCACCTTGTAGGGCTCAGGGTCAATCAAAAACAGCTCCTGACCGGCGGTAACCGGCTGGCCTTCCACATAAGTGCGCTTGAGCAGGATGCCACTGACCCGGGAGCGCACATCAATCTCGCGAAAACCGGCGGTCTCTCCCACCATCTCGGTGGTGAGCGGTACATCGGTCAGCTTGACCTCGGCGACCACCACAGGGACGGCGGGCATGGTCTGTGCCGTCTGGGTCGTCTCGCCGCCACAGGCACTCAGACCGCTGATCAGCGCCAGGGTCAGCAAGCTGCGTTTGTAAACCTCTCTTCCGGCATTGGGCACCTTCATCATCACACTCCTGTTGGATCGATTTCGGCTGCTGCGTTCAGCATGTTTCTCCATACACATCATTAACTTCATGATTAAAAAAACAACTTCTTTATGATTGGAATGGGAGATGATAGGGCGGCAACCTTGAACACAACCTTCTCAAAGTGGCAATTAGGGTTGCCGATTGACGAAAAAGTCTGACTTTTCCGATATGGGCGGGACATCATCGGGGATGTTCAGCCCTGGCCATGGCAGCCAACAGCAAGGCACTGCTCTATAGCCATTGAGTGCAGAGAGTAGTTCGGCTGTGGGGCCGTGGACAACCAGATGGCCAGCTTTCAGCTCGATCAGGGTGGTGAAGTTGCGTCTGACAAATTCGGCATCGTGACTGATGGCCACTATGGTGGTGCCTTTAGCTCGTTCGCTGGCCAGCCAGCTTTCAAGAATGGCAAGCCAATGGGGATCGAAATCCCGGCTCGGTTCGTCGAGCAGCAGCAAGGCGGGCTGCATGGCATGGAGGCAGGCCACCGCCACCATGCGCCGCTGACCGGTATCGAGATCGAGCGGATGGGTGGCCGCCCACTTTGTCAGCTCGCACTCTTCCAGAGCTGCGGCGACCCGCAGCCGGATCTCCTCGCGCGGCAGTTTCTGCAGGCGCAGGCCAAAGGCGATTTCATCCTCGACCCGACTGTGAAACAGCTGACGCTCAGACTCCTGAAACAGAAAGCCGATTTGACTGGCACGGGCCAGTGCCCGCTGCTTGCAGAGCGCCTGCTGTTGCCAGCTCACCGTGCCCGAAGTGGGGGCCAGCAGACCCGCCGCCAGTCGCAGCAGGGTTGACTTGCCTGCGCCGTTATCCCCGACGATGGCGACCTGTTCCCCACTGGCAATTTGCAATGTGATGTCGTGCAGGCAGGGATTGTCCGGTGCCCATGAGAAGCAGAGGTGGTCAAAGCTCAGCATAAAACTCCCGCAACATGGCCAAGGGGTAGGGGTGATGGCGCGGGTCGCGCACCTGTAGCGTCTCGCGCAGGGAGTCCGGCAGGATAACCCTCCCGGGCAGATGGGGCAGCACCTCGCCCAGCTCACCGCAGGCCAGCTGGCGGCCATGGTCGAGCAGCAGGAATCGCTCGCAGAAGTGAGCGGCCGGAAAAAGCCGCTGCTCCAGCAAGATGACGCTGCAGCCGTTTTCCTCGCTGTAGCGGCGGATCTGCCGCAGCATGGTTTGGGTTGCCGCCGGGGTCAGACGGCTGCAAGCCTGATCGAGGATCAAGAGCTTGGGAGCCATCGCCAGGGCACAGGCCTGCACCACGCGCTGGGCTTCACCTCCCGACAGATCGAGGGGATGGCGGGCTGCCAGCACCTCGCAGTTGCAGAGCGCCATGGCATCGGATACCCGCCGGCTGACCTCATCAGGCGGCAACCCGAGATTGGCCGGGCCAAACGCCACCTCATCGGCGACCGAAAAACAGCAGCCGGAAAATTGCAGATAAGGGGATTGCTGTACCCACTGACGCACAGCCGCATGGTGATTGAGCTGGCCGCTATCATGGGGCTGCCCGAGAATGACGCCCTCTCCCGTCAGCGTGTCGAGGTGCAGCTGGGTCCAGCCCCCCGCCAGCAGCTGGGCCAGCAGGGATTTGCCTGCCCCATTGCCACCCAGGATGGCCAGCCATTCGCCCTCTTTCAGCTCAATATCGAGTGGGCCCAGTTGAAAGTGGTCAGGGTGGGCCGCGTGGCCGATGGTCAACCCTTGCAGCGAGATCATGGCCACCACCTCCAGACAATCTCCAGCACTACCAGCAACAGCAACAGATAGCGCAGTAGTGGCTCGTAACGTTGCTGCGGGATCTCCGTCATGCGGGTGCGTGTCGGCTGGCTGCGAAAGCCGCGCAGATCCAGCGCCATGCTGCGGGTGGCCAGCTCACTCAATGCCTGCCCGACCAGCGGCGAGAGCAGCGGGAGCGTTGCCTTTAGCCGGGCCAGCGGATTGCCGTCAAAGGGCACGCCGCGGGCTAGCTGGGCCTCCATGATAGCGCGCAGCTGGTGGCCAAGCTGCTCTTTGAGCAACAGCGGGCCGCAGCAGAGGTAGGAGAGGGCGATGGGCAGCCGGCTGGCAAAGAGCGCATGAACAAACCGCTCGGTCGAGACCGCCCACAGCCAGAGCTGGGCGCTGGCCAGACAGGCGAGCAGCCGGCACCAAAGGGGCAGAATGGGAAACGCTTCGCTGGCTGGAACCGCTGGCATGCCGAGCAGGATCCGCAACCAGGGGCCGTGCACCAGATAGAGCCCCAGCCCCAGCGGCAGCATTACCGCCAGCACCAGCTTGAGCCGGGCGCGGGCACCCGGCAGCAGCACCAGAGCAAGTAGCGGCAGCAGGCTCCAGCCCCATAGCCAGGGGGGCGGCAGCACGCTGGCCGTGACCGAAAACCAGAGCCAGAGTGCGAGGGAGGTAAACAGGTGCATCAGCGCACGGCAGCCATCTGCGGGAAGTGGCGCAGGGTGCGCTGCGGCAGGCGGCGTACCAGCCCCCAGGCGATCAGCACGGTCAGCAGCTTGTCCAGCAGGTTGGTACCCAGCACGGTGACGGCGACCGACTCCTGCAGATCGCTACCCATGGCGTGCAGGTAGGCAACCACGAAATCAGCACCGCTGCCGGTGGCGCCACCAAACAGGTAGGAGCGGATGGGAATGGCCACCAGGGTGAGCGCCAGGGTGATCACCACGCTGCTCACTACCACCTTGGGCAGATTGTTGAACCAGCCGGCCCGCGCCAGCAGACCGGCACTGAGGCCAATCATCATGGCGACCGGGGCAAAGGCCGCGGCAATGGGGCCGGTGAGCAGGCCCCACAGCAGGTTGGTGAGCAGACCGGTGGCTATCGCCATCCAGGGGCCCGCCAGAATGGCGCAGAGCACAGTTCCGATGGAGTCGAGGAAGATGGGCAGCTTGAGCATGGAGACGGCCTGTCCCGCCACCATGTTGATGGCGATGCAGATGACCATAAAAGCCAGGTTGTAGCTGGAGAGTTTACTGACGGACATAGTGATCCTCACAAGGTTCTGGGGGTAATGAGCAGCTCTTCATAACCGGATTGGGGGCAGGGGGCACGGCCAAAACGGTACGCCTCCAGCTCTCCGACTACCAGCTCGAGGGTGGTGCGCACCCGGCAACCAGGTAGCACGTGGCCGCCGCGCATCAATCCCTGCTCGTCAGAGATGGAGAGATGCAGGTGTTCGCACTCCGGATCCAGGGTGCCGCCAAGGGCGATCACCTCGAAGGCCCCCTCCAGCAGGGTACCATCGGGCTGGGCGGCATAGCGCAGGTTGGCGTGGGTCAGGCTGCCGACCGCCCCGGCGATCCAGGCTGCCTGCAGGCCGTGTCGGGCCATTTGGGCGCGCAATCCGGCGATAAGATCCTCCCCGGGCAACAGGCGCAGGGCCAGAAAACGGGCGGGGGAGAGAGGAAGGTGAGTTGGGGTCACTGCTGGCACTCCTTGCTGCAAAAAGAAGGTGCCATAAGGCACCTTGTTTGGATGGGTTTTTTACGCCCTTTTATCGCGGGCAACCGCGAGCCGCTTCACAGTTTACGAATTCGGCGCGGCTCATCGGTTAATCTTGCGCCGTGTCAGGCGAAGCAGGCCCAGATGGGGGCGTGGTCGGAGGGTTTCTCGATGCCGCGCAGCTCGTAGTCGATACCGGTCTCGGTCACCTTGTCCTTGAGGGCGTCGGAGGCCATGATGAGGTCGATGCGCAGGCCACGGTTCTCGTCAAATCCCTTGGAGCGGTAGTCAAACCAGGAGAAACGCTCGCACTCGGTGGGGTTGGCGGCGCGGAAGGTGTCGGTGAGGCCGAACCCTTTCAGTCGCTCCATCCATTCGCGCTCGATGGGCAGGAAGGAGCATTTGCCATCCCGCAGCCAGCGTTTGCGGTTTGCCTCGCCGATGCCGATGTCGAGATCGGTGGGGGAGATATTCATATCCCCGATCAGCACCAGCTGGTCGTCCGGGGTGTGGTTGGTCTCGAGGTAGTGCTGCAGATCCTCGTAAAACTTCTGCTTGGCCGGGAACTTGGTCTCGTGATCCTGGCTTTCACCCTGCGGGAAGTAGCCGTTCATCACCTTGATGAGGGAGCCGTCTTCGTGCTCGAAGGTGGCCATGATCATCCGGCGCTGGGCTTCATCATCATCGGTGGGGAAGCCTTTCTCCACCTTGACCGGCTTCTGCTTGCTCATGATGGCGACCCCGTAGTGGGCCTTCTGGCCGTGAAACTCCACGTGATAGCCCATGGCCTCCACATCGGCCAGCGGGAAGGCTTCATCGTGCACCTTGATCTCCTGCAGGCCGATCACATCGGGCTGGTGCTTGTCGATGATGGCTTGCAGCTGGTGCAGACGGGCGCGCAGGCCGTTGATATTGAAAGAGATGATCTTCATGTCCGGGATGCTCATGTCATTTTTATAAGTGGCTATTGGACTAGGAATCGGCGGTGGATGCAAGTTTGGCCGCGGGCCTGCGTCAGTGGCAGGCACCGCGGGGTGGGCAGAGGTGTCAGCGGGTCATCTTTTTGACGAATACCACCACAAACAGCGCCAGCGTAAAGCTGCCGGTGAAGGCTTCGAAGGCGGCGAAGATCCTGGAGAGCCCGACCGGAGTGAAGTCGCCGTACCCCAATGTGGTGAAGGTGACCACGCTGTAGTAGAGGCATTCGAGCAGGAAGATGGCTTTGCTCGAGAGGGGCACCGGGCTGGTAGATGAGGTGCTCGCCCTGAAAATGCAGTCCGCAGAAGAAGTAAAAAATGCTGCAGATAAAGATGAGCAGCAACGAGAAGAGCACCACCCGCATCGGGGCCTCGCCATAGCCGCAGAAGAGATCGACCACCCAGGAGGTGAAGCGCTGGGTCGACCAGAACGGCAGTTGCAGGCGGCGCATGGTGAGCTCCTGCTGGATATAGTTGCCGGACATGGTGAAGATCCCCTGTGCCTCGGAGGCTTTGCGCAGATCCCGGTAGGTCTCTTCTGCCTCCTTGAACCAGATGCGCGCCTGTTTGGGATCCCGTTCGCGGCGCCCCTTGCGATCCTGCATCACCCGTTTGCCGGTCTGCATGTTGTCGAGTCGGGTGTTGTGCCAGCGGATGCCGAGCAGGTTGACGTCATCGAGGGTGGCGCACTGGAGGTTGGCATCACTGAGATCGGCCTTCATCAGGCTGCCGCCCTTCATGCGCAGGCCGTAGAGGTGACCACCGCGCAGGTTGGCGCGATAGAGGTTGCACTGCTCCAGCAAAAATCCCTGATCAGACTCCTTGTTGACCAGATTGAGGCCCGCCAGATTGGCCCGTGACAGCTGCAGGCCGTGGCAGAGTCCGCCTGCGCGAACGTACTGTTCAAGCGCCTCGGCGGTGTGGGCTTCCTGATGGGTATGGTGGGGATCATGCCAGTGGCAGAGATCGTGCTCGCCAGCCTCTTCACTGCAGTGGCGGCCATCGGCCACCAGATAACGACACATCGCCATCTTCGTTTCCCTCGCATTGCCGAACTGGTTTCAGCATAGGCGGGGAAAAGGGGGCGCGGCGGCGTCTTAGCTGAACTGGTTGAACTCCTGACGCAGCTTGCGAAAACGCTCCTGCTGGGCCGGGTTGAGGGGGATTCCGTCGAGCACGTCCAGGGTGTCTTTGCACTCGGCACCAAACTCCGGGCTCTTGCGGTTTTTCTGCATCAGTTGCAGCAGCACCTGGATTTTGTTGAGAGCCGCACCGGTATTGGCGGGAGCGCGGCGCAGGGCCTCGCGAAAATGACCGAGGGCCTGCTCCAGCTCGCCGCTCTGATAGGCCTTGATCCCCAGATCGTTGAGCTGCTGGTAACGCTGACGTCGCTCCAGCACCGTCTTGTCATCGCGGGTTGCCTGAATGCAGGTGGTGAGCAGCCGATCTTCGTCCTCTGCCAGCAGCCCTTGCAGGCTTTCGGCATATTCGAACTCGCCGAGCTGATAGAGGGCAAGGATGGTTTCGCCAAGCAGGACGGGGGGCATGGTGGCCGGTTCATCGAGCCAGTTCTGGTTGGCGCGATAGAGCATCTTCTTGCCCTTGAGCAGCTCCCCCAGCGCAATCTGCACCCGGGCCTGACAGATCTGCTCGAACACCGGGTAGTTGAACTCCGACATCATCAGCGAATCGCGGATGCGCGACAGGGCAGAATTGACCTGCTTTTGCAGGTTGGCGATGTGGTAGCTGTCGTTGCTGTTGAGGGCGTAGAGGGTCAGGGTCTGGATATAGGCCCCCAGATAATGGGGCGTGCGGTGGATGGAGTTGCGCGACAGGTCGATCAGCGACATCAGCACATCCTTGGCCTGGGCGTAGTCGTGGCGCTGCAGGCACACCTCCGCCAGCCGACGGGAGAGTTGCACAGACTGGGGGGAGATATCCACCGCCCGTCTGAGCTCCTGCTGCGCCTGCTCGTCATTGCCAAGGGCCAGCAGGGATTCCGCCAGCCAGAGGTGAGCCTCCACCATCAGCGGGGTATTTTTGAGGGTCGCCTGCAGATGGCTGACCGCCTCTTCGTGGAGCCCCAGGGTGTTGCAGGCCTTGCCCAGTGTCAGGCGGGCCCAGCTGTTCTCCTGCCCGGCCAGCAGCTGGCGCATCAGGGCGCGCGCCTCCTGTGCCTGACCCAGCTTGAGGTGGGTATCGGCCTGCAGGCAGCGGCAGTAGTTGGCAAAACGGGGCACCGCATCGGCCCGCTCGGCACAGGCGGTAATGAGGGCTGCCAGATTGTCATCGGCCAGCGCGGTAAAGACGCTGGCCAGCACATTGCGCCGGGCGAGGGCACGTTTGAGGCGAAACGAGAACTGCTCCTGGGAGAAGGGCTTCATCAGGTATTCGTCGGGTTCGGCTTCCAGCGCGCTCAGTACCATGGCGCGAGAGCTGTCGCCACTCACCATGATCACCACGCTCTGGGGCGGGATCAGGTCTTTGTCGCGCAGGCTTTCGAGTAACTGGCGGCCATTCTCGCCAATCCCGAGATCGTAATCGATGAGATAGATGTCGAAACTGCCCTTCTGGCAGCGGCGCCGCGCATCCTCGGCGGTATTGGAGTAGGTGATGTTGCTGATACCCAGATTGAGCAGCATCGCCTTCATCATCACCTGAAACGAGCGCTGCTCATTGACCATCAGAATGCGTTGTGGCTTGGCTGGGCTCTTTTTTTCTGGCTCTTGTTCAGGTGTCTGCATCTGTCTGGGTCGAGGCGCTACGGGCTGATGGGAGAAAGTGTGCCACCAAAGCGCCCGAAGAGGCAATTGGCCAAGTTGTCGATTGCGAACCATCTCCGTTTGTCCGCCTTTTGCCCGCGCTGAGTGAAAGAAAAAGGCCCTGTTGCCAGGGCCTTGAACTTACCGTTTTTTCTCTGCCAGATAGGGAGCAAATTGCGGTGTGTACTCGGCCTTGAACCCCTGTTCGGTCTTGATGATGAGATAGACCGCCAGCTGGTGCTGCTTGGCAAATGTCATCCCCGCTTCAGGTCCCATCACCATCAGCGCGGTATCGAGGGCATCGGCCTCCAGCGCGGTCGGGGTGATGACGCTGGCGGAAACCAGCTTGTGGGTGACCGGCTGGCCGGTGGCGGGGTCGATGATATGGGAGTAACGCTGGCCATCCAGCTCGTAGTAGTTGCGATAGCTGCCCGCTGTGCTGAGCGCCATGCCGTTGGGGATGACGATATCGGAAAACGCTCCCGGCTGATCGGAGGGTTCGACGATGGCTACTTTCCATGGCGAGCCCTTGCTGTTGTTGCCCTTGCTGCGCACCGCACCGGCCACTTCGATCAGGTAGTTGTGTACCCCCTTGCCCTCGAGCAGGGCGGCGATTTCATCCGATGCCGCCCCCTCGCCAAGAGTGGAGAGGTCGAGATAGAGATCCGGGATCGTTTTTTCGAGCAGGAAGTGATCCCCCTGCGGGGTCAGGGTCAGCTTGTCGATGCCCACCTTGTGGCGGGCGGCGGCAATGGCCGCCTCATCGGGCCGCTTGACCGGCCGTTTGTCCGGGCCAAAGCCCCACAGATTGACCAGAGGCCCCACGGTCACATCCAGCTTGCCGTCGGTCAGCTTACCGGCATCCATCCCCTGCTGGACTATGATGGCCATGGCGGGCGGGATGGCAAACGGGGTGTTGGCGGGCCCCTGATTGAAACGGGAGATGAGCGAGCCCGGATCGTAGGTGGAGATCTCCTTGTTCATCCGGGCCAGCAGGCTCTCTACATCGCTTTTGAGGGCGGGCTCCCCACCGGGGTAGCTATCGCTCAGGGTCACCACATAGTAGGTGCCCATGGTCTTGCCCTGAATACGGGTCTGGGCAGGCGGGGTGGGCTGGCAGCCGGCCAGAGCCAGCAGCAGGGTCAGCAGCAGGCCGCGCAGGGCCGCCACGGGGGTTATCGCAATCATCCGGCGCTCTCATCTGGAGAAGGTTCATATCGGGGCGCTAGCTTAGCCAAGGGGCGCCCGCCGGGCGAGCCCTGATAGGGCCAATCGGAGGGAAAAGGACAGAAAAAATTAAACAGTTTTGAACCTGTGACAGCCGAGCGCCGTATCGTCCATCCGTGAGGGAGAGAGTGGCGAGTAGAGCACCGTCTGGTGACCTGGCCCGCAGCTTTGGCCAAAAGCCATAGCCGATTGAAGACAATTGAGTAAAATGAAGGTCGATTTAGACGGCATCTTTGCGAAGCGTTAACCGCATCCGCCAAGTCGTTGCCATCCATTGCCAATCAAAGGAGAAGATGATGAAAAAGGCGATTACCCTGCTGTTTCTGAGTACCCTGGCTGCCCCTGTGCTGGCGGATGAGTGTGCACTGGTCATCGAAGGCAATGATGCCATGCAGTACAACCTCAAAGAGATGAGCGTGCCGGCCACCTGCAAGGAGGTGACGGTCACCCTGAACCACACCGGCAAGCTGCCTGTGACCGCCATGGGTCACAACTGGGTGCTGGCCAGCACCGCCGACTATCAGACCGTGGCGACTGCCGGGATGAGCGCCGGGGCCGAGAACGGCTATCTGCCCAAGGACGATGCCCGTGTACTGGCTCACACCAAGCTGATCGGCGGCGGCGAGAGCAGCAGCGTGACCTTCAAGACCGACGGTCTGGCGGGCAAGGATCTCACCTTCTTCTGCTCCTTCCCCGGCCACTTCGCCATGATGAAGGGCTCCTTCAAGGTCAACTAAGGTGCTGACCGGCACGAGCCGGTTGCCTCAATAGAAAAGCCGGGATTACCCGGCTTTTTCATCTCTGCTGTTTGTGTGTGGCATGACTGCACACCGCCGACTTTCGCGCTATTTGGCCTGCAGGGTAAAGAAGGCGATGGCGGTCTTCTTCTGGCATTCGAAGTGAATGCTCTCTTCCCCGGTCACCACCAGCGTCTCGTTGATAGCCACCTCTTTGCCCTGCACGGCCAGCTGGCCGCTCAGCAGGTGACAGAGGTAGGTCTTCTCTAGCTCGAGGGTAAGGGTCAGCGGGAAGGGGAGGTTCAGTACCCGCACGTTGGCGCTGATGCGATCCGGATGGTAGATAAGCCCCAGATCGGTCACCTCTTTTTTCAGCAACTCGCAGTGGGTCTCCTCATCGCCGCTAAAGTGCGCTGCCTCGAAGGTGGCGTAGGGGTGACCGTTGAGCACAAAGCCTGCCCCGCTCACCGGCAGCAAAATGCGCTGATAGCCGGGAAAGGGGGAGAAGGGACCCGCGCTCTTGATGGGGGCCGAGCTCAGTCGATAGTCAAAATCGAGTTTGGCAAGGCTGCTCCCCTTGGGGGAGATGAGGATCTGGCTGGTGGTGCCCTGCTGGTTTTTCCAGGGCATCTTCTGGTGGTCAGACTCTTTAATCAGGGTGATCACGGGCACTTCCTCACGATAAAAAAACGCAGGGAGCCGGGGACATCTGCCCCGGCTCCCTGATAGAGATTGGCGATGGTAAAGGCGATCAGCCCTGACCATCCAGTGCTGCCAGCCGCGCTTCCATGGCGGCGAGACGGCTCTTGAGCTCGTTCACCTCCTGCTCCAGCTCGCTCAGGCGGTCGGCGGCAGGGGAGGCATAGGCCGCGGCGGGGGCGGCATCCATCATCGCCTGAATATCCACTTCACCGCTAAACAGGTGGGCGTAGCGGGATTCGCGCTTGCCTGGCTCGCGCGGTAGTTTGACCACGTAGGGGCCACGCTCGATAAGCTGTGTCAGCACCGCATCCACCTCGGTGACATCATCGAAGCTGCAGAGTCGGTTGGTACGGGAGCGCAGCTCCCCCGGGGTTTGCGGGCCGCGCAGCAGCAGTTCGCAGACGATGCCGAGCTCCTGGGCACTGAATTTCAGTTCGCCAAATTCGGTGTTGCAGAATCTGTGCTGATAGCGGGGAACCCGGGCGTTGAAGCCGGCGGTGTTGACCACCAGCCGCTTGCGGATCAGCTCGTCCACCACGGCGCGGATATCGAGCTCGGAGAGCTCCAGCACCGGCTCGCGGTTGCTCTTCTGGTTGCAAGCGTTGACCAGTGCATTAAGGGAGAGGGGATATTGATCCGGGGTGCAGATCTCTTTTTCAATCAGACAGCCGATGACGCGGGCTTCCAGCGGGCCAAGTACTAACTCCATTTCCTACTCCCTTCCAAATCGAGACATCAAGAGCCCCTATCTTAGTCATGGTCCGCGCCGCGTCTAGCGTTGCGCGCCATTTTTGCGAGCTGATCAGGGCGTTGGCGAAAGGCTCGCCAACGCCGCAGACCTCCGCTTTTTATCGCTGCCCCTGATAGAAGCGCGCCTTATTGGCATACATGGCGTCGTCCGCCACCCGGCTCAGCTCCGCCAGCGGGGTCTGGTCGCTGCTGCTCCAGCCGATGGCAAAACGCAGCGGGAAGCTGTGCTCCCCATGTTGCACGATGGCGTGCTGCTGGCTTGCCTCAAGTCTACCTGCCAGCAGCTGGCTGGCGAGGTGGTCCGCCTCCGCCAGCAGGACGAACTCGTCGCCGCCGATACGGAAAATCTTCTCATCCTGACGGCAGAGGGTGCGCAGTTGGCGAGCCATCTGGATCAGCAGGGCGTCGCCCGCCTCGTGCCCATACTGGTCGTTGGTGCGCTTGAGGCCGTTGAGGTCGAGCATGAAGAGGGCGAGGTGACGCTCCGGATGGCGCGCCAGCACTGCTTGATAGTGGTGGAAGGCCTCTTCGAACGCCTGCCGGTTGGGCAGCCCGGTGAGGTTGTCGGTGCGGGCTACCCGCGCCAGCTCGTCGGTGAAGAGACGCCCCTCGATGCCCACCGCCAACTGCTTGGCAAACAGCCGCAAGATGGCCCTGTCTTCGGACTCCAGCCCTTCGGCGCTCACCATCAGATAGCCAAACAGCACGCCGCTCTGGCTACCGGGCAGGGTCATGATCTTCCAGAGTGCGTTGTCCCACTGGCATTCGGAGTGTTTGACCTCCTCATCCATCAGTTGAGCCAGTTTCTCCTGCAAGGCATCCCGCAAGGGGGCATCGACCCCCTGGGTCAGGGAGTAGTGGGGCTGGCCATCGCGGCGGATCACCAGCCCCCAGCGGTGGCCGGGATAGAGCTGCGAGAGTTGCAGCAGGGCAGAGCTGGCCAGCTCGGCAATATCGATATCCAGCTGCTGGTGCAGACCGAACTGCAGCCAGGATTGCAGGATATGGCGGCTACGCTCCTCCCGACTCAGGGCCGAGCGCAGGGCGGTCGTTTGCGAGGCGACCTCTTGCTCCAGTTCGTCGTTGAAGCCGAGCAGCCGCTGGTTGAAGGCCTCTTTCTCGCTATTGGCCTGCTGCAGCTGTTCATTTTGCTGATAGAGCGCCCGCACCTGATCCGAGATGGTGCTGGCCATCTCCTGCAGCAACTGGCGCACCTCGTCGTATTCCACAAAGCGCAGCGGTGCCTGCCGTTGCTGGTAATTGCCCTTGCCATAGCTGCGCACCAGCGCGGCCAGCGAGCGCAGCGGTCGGGTGAGCCAGCGGGTGAGCCAGACGCAGCCGATGGCCACCAGCAGCAACATGACGGCGATGCTGACGGTCAGCAGCTGTTGGGATTTATTGAGCTCGCTGACCCTGTCATTGCTGTAGCTGTAGAGGGTGATGGTGGGGGTGATCTCCTGCTCCAGCTGGGGCCAGCCAATGGCCAGGGGCTGCGCCAACTTGCTTGGCTCCCTGTCATCCATGGCGTTGGCGCTCTGGTGAGCCCCTTCGTAGAGACGGTTCTCGCCCTGGGAGATCACCAGATATTCGCTCCCCTTGAGATAGGGTTCCAGCAACTGGGCCATCTGCCGCCAGGGGAGAATGGCCATCACGAAGCCGGAAGGGGTCTGCATCACCCCAGCGCGCTGGTGGTTGCGATAGATGGGGGCTACCAGCGCCAGCCCGCCGCTGCGGTTTTGCTCCATGTCGTCGACCAGCACGGGATCATCGACGGGCAGCAGCAGATGCTTGCCCTGTTTTGCCTCGCGGGTCTTGCCCCAGGCCATCAGCTGCGGCATCAGGTTGCTCGATTCGAGGTGGGAGGCCTGGCCATTGATGTACTCCACCACCAACCCCTTGTCATCGATGAGGTAGGCCGAGGTGAGCAGGCTGTTGGATTTGATGAAGGTGGCCAGCGCCAGCCGGGCATGGCTGGAGAAGAGAAAGTTGTCGAGGGCCTGATGGAGCACCCGATCCTGGCTGAGCTGATTGATCTGGGTGCCGATCAGCTCGCTGCGAAAGCGGGCCTCGCGGGTCATGCTGGTGAGGGCCCGCTCCAGCTGTGACTGCTCGCTCTGGGCGATGATCTGGTGCTGGCGGATCAGCAGCACAGTGCTGGCCAGCAGTGCTGGCAGCAAGGCGACGGTGAACAGGATGATGATGAGGGTCGGGCCGAGCCGAAAGGTGCGATGTTTCATGGTGTTTTGACCTGCCGGTACTGCTGATCGGCCAGCTGCTGCATATAGCGGGCGGTGTCGGCGGCACTGATCCCCTCTTTAAAGCGCTCGAACCCTTTCTCCATCGCTTGCCAGGCGATGGACATGGCGCTGTCGGAGGGCATGGGGGTACTGAGGGTGAACTGCTCCAGCAGCACTTTTTCCTGAGGCGTGGGACGGCGGCTGATGGCTGTAAAAGCCTGCTGATTGACCGGCAGCAACGCCCCCTGATGATAGATGAACTGCTGAATATCCTGACGCTGGATAAAGGCCATCAGTGCCTTGATGACGGGTTGCCGATCCTCATCATCCATCGCCCAGCGGGAGGCTCCCATCACGTAGGCGCCGCTCATGGAGTGCATGGGATGGCTTTGCCAGCGGGGCAGCAGGGCGACGCCCAGCTTATCCCCCATGTTCTTCACCAGGTCATTGAACGCCCAGTCCCCATTGATGAGGTAGGCGCTCTTGCCCTCATTGAAGCGGGTGAGGGCGGTGTCATAGTCGCACTCGGGATCGACCCACTGTTCGCTGGCGACGGTGCGGTAGGCCTCCAGCGCCTGCACCATGGCTGGGCTGTCGAGGGTGATGCGCCCTTCGGTCACCGGCGAGCCGCCAAAGGTGTGTAAAAAGGCGGCGAAGTAGTACATGTCGTGATAGGGCCAGCTGACGGGGTAGACCCCCTTGGCCTTGAGGGCCGGGGTGATAGCTGTCAGTTGCTGCCATTGGGTCACCGGAGTCGAGACCAGCGCCTTGTTGTAAAACAGCATCAGATGGTTGCCCTGCATCATGGGCATGCCCCAGCGTTGCCGATCCAGGGTGACATAACGCAAGGCGCTGGCCATCAGCGCGGGGGAAAACCACTCGGCCGGGAGGGGAGCGAGGGTCATCTGGCGATAGAGGCCGATAAAATCGGAGGGGATTAGCATCAGATCGGGCAGCCCCCTGGCCTGAGCTGCCAGCAGGAGATCCGCCTTGATCTTGCCCGGCTCAATCTGGGTGACCCGCACTCTGTGGTTTCCCTCCTGATTGAAGCGGGCGATCACGTCGTCGATCACGTAACCGGCTTGCTGGGAGTGCCACAGCTCCAGTTCAGGCTCCTGAGCCTGCAGGGGGTGGCTCAATGCGAACAGGCAAAGCAGCAAGAGATGATAAAAAGATCGTTTTCTGCTCATGTTATCATCACCGTTATTCCCTGAATTCCAAGGGAAAAATGTAACAAACTACCAGCAAGATCGGTAGGCTCGGGTGTCAACTAATTGACTGAAACAACAAAAAGCCCGGCGCGTGGGCCGGGCTGGGGGATAAATTGCTTATCCGCATATTCTTCGAGGCATCTATTGTGGATGTTGTTTGAGGATGTCGTATATCTCCTCTTTCAGTTTGAGTTTCTGTTTTTTCAGATCTCTCACCTCGGCGCTATAGTCGCTGGCGTGATGCTTTTCCAACTTTCTAATCTCCGCATCCAGGTCGTTGTGCAAGTCAAACTTCTTCTGGAAATGGACATCACTGCTCTTCAGTTTCGAGATGAGTTCTCTGTACTCTGGGAACATGTAATGGAGCCTCCTTGGTTTCGTTTGATTGTGCCTGTAAGACCAAAGCTACCCCTTAGTGCCGGGGATAAATGTGATCCTGATCGGATTTGGGGGCAATGATTTGGAGTATTCGGCGGGATATTTATAACTTGTTGAATCAAAACAAGATAAGTGATTTATCAATCTGAATGGTGAGCCAAACTGTGCGACAAGTCACAACAGGGGCAGTGTTGGCGTGAGGGCGCAGGATCAAAAAAGGGGCCGAGTGGCCCCTTTTTATGGATGCAGGCAACGTTACTCTTTTTCTTCGTCCGCCTGCTCTTTTTTCTTTTTCTTCTCGGGCAGCGGCTTGCCGTCGCGGTGGATCACCTTGCCCGCTTCAAAGCCAATCTGGGCGGCCAGCTCCTCCAGATCCGCCGACTTGGCCTGATCCCCGATGGCGTAGCGATAGTTGGCGATGGAGAGTTTGTCAGCCACCGGCGTGCCCGGGACGATAGGCTCGCGCCAGCCCTGGCCGATGTGGGCCACCAGGGTGCCGTTCATCAACAGCTCGCCGACGATCTCCTGGGTCGGATTGCCCTTGCCGTAGGTGAGACCCTGCGGGTGCTTCTTGCCGACCAGCGGCTCGTTGCTGGCGGGGATCAGCTTGGTGCGGATCAGCCACTTGGGCTTTTTGGTGTTGCCCACCGCCTTGCCGGTCTGGTACTCGTTGATCTTGATGGTCTTGATCATCTGGGCCATGAAGTCCTTGGTCAGCGCCTTCTGGGCGTCGCTGGTTTCATCGATGGCGATGGGGGCCACATACCAGGTCTGGGTGGCTTGAGCCTTGGGAGCGGCAGGGGCAGTTTGCGCCATGGCCAGGGGGCTGAGCAGGATGGCAGCCAGCAAGAGTCCTATCTTCTTCATTGTGATTCCGCTTTTGTTTCAACAAGAATTTTGTTTTGCCAGCGACGACTGCGCCAGCGCCAGAACATGGCCAGACCGCGCACCCACTCGTCGCAGGCCAGCGCCAGCCAGATACCGACCAGTCCATAACCCTGCATGATACCGAGGAAATAGGAGAGTGGCACGGCAATTCCCCACATGGAGAGCAACGCC
This sequence comes from Aeromonas sp. 97A, assembly GCF_051919185.1. Lineage (NCBI taxonomy): Bacteria > Pseudomonadati > Pseudomonadota > Gammaproteobacteria > Aeromonadales > Aeromonadaceae > Aeromonas > Aeromonas sp. 97A. Next base: position 564,306 of record NZ_JBQBFF010000001.1, read on the forward strand.
ATGTAGAGGGGGAAACGGGCATCCCCGGTGGCCCGCAGGGCGTTGATCACCACCAGATTGAAGGTGCGGCCGGGCTCGAGGATAAGGCTGATAAGAAACAGTTGCGCCACCTGGGTGATGATGTCGGCATCATCGGTAAAGAGGCTGATGATGGTACGGCCATTGAGGGCAGCTGCCACGGCGATGACGCAGGTGACTGCCAGCCCCAGTTTGAGACTCTTGAGCAGCTGTTGATAGGCGCGATCGAACTGCCTGGCTCCTGCCAGATGACCGATGATGATCTCGTTGCCAAGGCCGATGGAGAGGCCAAACAGCAAAATAAACAGGCAGATCTGGAAGAAGTAGGACTGGGTTGCCAGCGCCTTGTCCCCCAGCAGTCCGACAAAGGCTGTCACCACCATAAACTGCAGCATCCAGGAGAGGTTCTCCCCTGCCGCCGGCAGGCCGATATGGAGCACCTTGCCCAGCATCTCCCGACTGGGGTGGACGATATCGCGCACCACCAGTCGAATACCGGTCTTGCGTGCTACCAGCCACACTAGCAGCACCACGCCGACCAGTCGGCCCGCGACCGTGCTGATGGCGACACCGGCGACACCAAGCTGGGGCAGGCCGAACCAGCCGTAGAGCAGCAGCAGGTTGCCGACGAAGGTGATGAGGTTAACGATCAGGGTCACATACATCGCCTGACGGGTGTGGCCGTGAGCGCGCAGGGTGGCTGCCAGACAGAGGGCTGCCGCTTCCGGCAACAGGCAGAGACCGATGATCTGCAAGTAAAGCGTCCCGTCGCTCATCAGATTGGCAGGCAGGTTCATCAGCGCCAGCATGGTGCTGGCGCCAGCCATCACGCCGATGGCTGCCACCAGACCGATCAGCAGGTTGAAGCCGATAGCGGTGTGGATCACCACCCGACTCTTCTCCCGATCGCCTGCCCCCAGATACTGGGTGATCACCACGCTGGTGCCGATACTGACGAAGCTGAACAATGTGATGGCGAGGTCGAACACCTGATTGCCGACCGCCAGCGCCGCCACTCCCTGATAGGAGACGTGACCCACCATGAAGGTATTGAGGGCGCCGGTCAGAAAGTGCAGGGCGAGATCGATAAAGAGAGGCCAGGTCAGCGCAAAGAGGGTGCCCGGGCCTGCGTGGGATTGAGATTGCATGGCATGTCCAACAGCTGGGAGGACACGGGGGAGTGCCCTCTGGGGGCGCATTTAACACCAAGGCCAAGGCCGGTGCAATCCTTGTGCAGGATTGCATCGGCCAGGGGCGCAGGCCAAGGGATCAGGCAGGCGTGGCGCCCGCCTCCTGTTCGCTTGGCAGGGTGAGGCGCGCCGAGTCGGGCAGGGCATCATCCTGCGGCCAGTTGGAGCGGATGGCATCAGTGGTGCTCTCCACCACCGCATCATCCTTGAACACCGGCTCGCGGTAGCAGCGGGTCAGGCGCAGCGCCTGATACATATCGGGGCAGAGGATGATCCCTTCATCGCCCACCCGCACGCCCGCCTGCTTTAGCCAGTGGGTCATCTGGCCGTGGCGACCCGCCATCACCATATGGATGCCGCGCCGTTTCAGCTCTTTGTGCAGCTCTCCCACCATGCTCATCACGCTGATGTCCTGATGGGTGAAGCAGGCGACCGCATCGATCACCAGACACTTGGGGGCTCGGGGATCCTGCACCAGCAGGGCCAGCACCCGCCGCTTGAAATAGGGGGCATTGAAGTAGGTGAGCGGCGAGTTGAAGCGATAGACCAGAATACCCGGGATCGCCTTGGCCTGTTCGTTGTCCCCCAGGGTACGTACTACCCCCTCGTCATCCATGCCGAGCAGCTGGTCGGTGGGGCGCATCACATTGCGCAGGAACTGGAACAGCCCCAGCAACACGGCGAGGGTGATCCCCGGGATCACTCCCATGGTGAGCACGCTGATAAAGGTGACCAGCGCCAGCCAGAAGGCGGATCGATCGGAGTGGCGCAGGGCCCAGAGACCGCGAAAATCGGTGAGCGACAGGGAGGCCATCACCAGCACCACCCCGAGGGCGGCGGTGGGAATGTATTTGAGCGGCGCCGTCAGATAGAAGGTGATGAGGGCGATCACCGCAGCGGCGATGATAGAGACCAGCTGGCTCTTGCCGCCGTTGGCGTCGTTGACCGCGGTGCGTGAATCCGCGCCGCTGATGGCAAAGCCCTGGGAGACCGCGGAGGCGAGGTTAGCCATACCGAGGGCCCGAAACTCCTTGTCTGCGTCGATTTCGTAACCGTTTTTGGCTGCAAAGCTGCGAGCGGTCAGCATCATGGAGACGAAGCTCACCATGGCCAGGTTAAGCGCAGGCAGCACCAGCTCCCGCATCAGACCGGGGGGAAATTCCGGCATCTGGAACGCGGGCAGGCCGGAGCCCACGGCCCCCAGGGTGGCGATATCAAACTGGCCGAGATTAAATCCCCACACCAGCGCAGCGGTCACCACCATGGCCACCATGGAGGAGGGCCATGCCGGTTTGTAGCGCTTGGCCAGCAGCAGGGTGAGCAGGGCTACCAGACTCATGGCCAGGGTCGGCAGATGGGTCTGGGTGATATAGGTGGCCCCGCTGGCGATCCGCTCGATGAGGTAACGTTCGCTGAAAGTGAAGCCGAAGATCTTGGAGAGCTGGCCCACCATGATGGTGATGGCCACACCATTGAGTAGCCCCATCAGGATCGGGCGGGAGAGAAAGTCCGCCAGTACTCCCAGCTTGAAGCGGCTGGCAATCAGGCACCAGAAGCCGGTCATGGCGGTCATGGTCATCACCAGTTGCCAGTGACGGGTGGGGTCGCCTGCGGCCAGCGGCGTCACCACGGCGGCGATGACCGCACAGGTGGCGGCATCGGGGCCGACAATCAGCTGGCGGGAGGTGCCAAACAGGGCGTAGACCAGCATGGGCAGGATGCAGGAGTAGAGACCGACGATGGCACCCACTCCGGCGAGTTCTGCATAGGCAATGGCGACGGGCAGCGCCACTGCCGCCACCGAGAGTCCGGCGCGAAGATCTGGCATCAACCAGGCGCGCTGGTATTGCAGCAGGGCGGCGAGGCCCGGTAGCCAGCGTTCGAGAGAGAAGAAGTCGCGCATTATTTAACCCATTGAGTTACAACCAGCTTTTCCCCTAGTGTGCCCAAGGTTATCGAAAGATTGCAATCAGGTTATGGCCAGTTTACCTGAAGGTCAGGCCAGATAGCCTGCCAGCGTTTCTCCTTGATGCGCTGGGTAAAAATCTGTTTGTCCTGACGACATCTGGGGTTGGCACTCACTTGCAGCGACCAGTTGATGGTAAAGCCGTAGGGGGCGAGCCACTCGAACTCGCCATCTCGGGTGAGGCGTACGCCGATGCAGGTGGGCACCTCGACCCAGTGGCTGAGCGCCTCAAGGCTGCTGGCAAACGGCGCTACCAGCTGGCGAGTGTGCATGCGAGCCTGATTGCGCACTTCCCACTGCTGGCCGGGCAGGAGTTTGGCGAGCCAAGCTTCGTGCTCCGCTTCGGCCAGCCCTTGCGGGTCGCTTTTATCGAGATAGATAAGGTCGATATCGTTGAGCGGGGTGGGCACCGCCTTGTGGTGAAGGTGATCCCAGATGAGGTTGCGGATAAAACCGGCCCCCAGCGCCCAGTCGGGCAGATTGAGCTCGGCCGCGGCTTGCAGGCAGGCCATCCGCTGCGGATCGGCCCGCAGCAGGGCTTCTGTTTTGGCTTGGAATTGCTGTTCGAGGGCGGAGTTCAGAGGTTCAGTTGTTGGCATTGCGGCGTAACCAGACATCAATGTAGCGGCAGCTCGGCACTATAGTGAGCCCCTCCGCCTGAGTCCAGTTGAAGAAGGCGCGCGCCAGCTGATCGGCAATCCCCTGCACCCGCAGCTCGGGGGGTACGAAGGTGCTGTAGGCGTCGATGGTCTTGGCATCGAGCCGCCGGTAGCGCAGTCTCGACTCTTTCCCCTCCACCATACAGATGAACTGTTGCTGGTTGGCCTGATGGATGATGTCGCTCATGGTGGGCACCTCTGGCATAAAGTTGAGTCTCTCGGCACAACATAACTGTTAGCCAAGGTATAGAACAGATAATGAGAGCCCGTGGTCAATATCATCCCCCTTTGACAGGGGGCACATCGATATCGCGATGCAGATCAAGGTGCCCGATGGTGAGTCGGGCACCGCGTTAGTGTCAGCACAAGATTATTGGCAAAGGGGAGGGATCAGACCCAGGCTCGCTCCAGCAGGGTGAGTAACTGCTCACGGTCGGCGTCCTTGCGATTGAACAGCATGGCACCGTCGTTGACCGCCAGATCGCGGATCTCGGTCAGTAGCGAGCGATCGCTTACTCCCGCCTCGCTCATGGTGCGCGGCAGCTTGACCGCTTGCCACAAGGTGTCGCGCAGGGTGCGAATGGCTGTGATGGTCGCCTCTGCCCGCTGATGGGCCGGGGTGGCAGCAAAGCGCTCTGCCCCCACCAGCGGCAACAGCAGCCGGGCCAACTCGCTATCCACCTCGGGGCGGTTGTAGTCGAGCACGGTCGGCAAAAAGAGGTTCATGCACAGCCCGTGTGGCAGATGGCAGCGGGCTCCGAGACTGTGGCCGAGGGCGTGCACCAGCCCCACCATGGAGTTGGAAAAAGCCATGCCAGCCAGCGTGGAGCCTTCCGCCAGTTGCAGCCGCAGCTGTTTGTTTTGCGGGTCGTGGATGATTTGCGGCAGGGCGCTGGCGATCTTCTCCACTGCCATCAGGGCCAGTGCATCGCTCACCGGGTTCTTGGCGGTACCGATAAAGGCCTCGATGGCGTGGGTCATGGCGTCCATGGCAGTGGCGGCGGTGATATTGAGAGGCAGCCCCTGGGTCAGGCGCGGGTCTAACACCGCCAGCTGGGGCAGCAGGAAGGGGGAGGTGAAGGGCACCTTGCGCCCGCTCGCCTCATCCTTGATCACTGCAACCAATGTCACTTCTGATCCTGTGCCCGCCGTGGTGGGCACCACCGCCAGCGGCTTGAGGGGACGGGTCAGGCAACCGGCGCCCGAGTAGTCGAGCAGATGATCCCCCCCCATGGAAGTGAGAATGTTGACTGCCTTGGCGGTGTCGATGACCGAGCCGCCCCCCAGCGCCACCAGGCTGTCGCAGTCGAGCTCGCGATAGCGTTTGGCGATCCGCTCCACCACGGCAGTGGAAGAGTCGGCCGGGATCTCGTCCCAGATGGCGGCGACCGGCAGCTCCCCTTCGGCCAGCACATTGGCCAGCAGGGTGGCAAGGCCGGTAGCATTGACCCCCTTGTCGGTCAGCAGTAGCGGGCGACGGGCACCCAGGCTGGCCAGCTCGCTGGCCAGCTGCTCCAGCGCCTGTTCACCGGCCAGCAGTTTGACCGGGCAGAAGAAATCGTAATAGCGGCTCATTTCAAGGCTCCTTGCGCGTTAGCCGGTCACCAGACCCAGATAGATGTTGCAGGCCCGGCCGATCTTGTTGGTCGGGGCGGGATAGTGGCGCAGCAGAGGCCGCGCGATAAAGGCGGGCAGGATCAGGGACTGCAACTGCTCAAGCCCCCGCACCAGATGCATGGCAACGGTCAGATCCCCCTCCACCAGCAGCCGGTTTTCGCCAAATGCCTGATTGACCCCGAGCCGAAAACTCAGGGCGCGAAAGGCGATATTGGGGTGTTTGAAGCGCACCCGTAGCGGATGGATGGTGGCATGAGGGGCGGCTGGCGCACCGGGATACCAGCGCCCACCCTGCTTGTGCATGTTCATGGCGTAGCCGATGCCGCCCACTTCGAGGCGGATTGCCAACCCGTCCGGCAACGGCGCCAATTCGCGGCGTACCGCCTCATCGGTGCGGGCGGCGCGACAGAGGGTGCGACCCACCACCCAGAGCAGAGTGGTGATCCAGAGGCGGCGACCAAGGGCGGCCGCAGGTTCAAACATCCGTGTTTGCATGGGGATTGGCTCCTGAGATGGCTGACCAGAAGAGGGCGAACGCACTGGCTTGCCAGTAGTCGTCCTCTCCCAGCTCCGGTTGATCGACAAACAGTGATGCGCAGGCGAGGAACTGGCCCTGACACACCTCCAGCAACAGTGGCGCGGGAGCCTGCATCAGCTCGCCGCTGGCCTGCCCCTTTGCCAGCAGAGCAGGCAGAAAGCGCAGGGCATCGTTCAGGATCTGGCTGCGGGCCGGTCTGGCCAGCAGCGGAGAGTGAAAGAAGCCCAGCACAAATTTGAGCTCATTGGGGTTAGCCTGCATCCACTCCATCGCCAGCTGCCAGTAGTGGCGGGTCTGGTCGTACAGCGGCAGGGTGGGATCTGCTTCATGGATGGCGCTCCCCATCCGGGTCTTTACATCCTGATAGAGGGCGAGGATCAGCGCCTCCTTGCTCGGAAAGTGGTGGAACAGAGTGCCGTTGGCCACCCCGGCAGCCTTGGCGATACGGGCGGTGGCGGCCCCCTGCAGGCCATCTTCGGCGCAGAGGGCGAGGGCGGCATCCAGGATCTGGCGGCGCTTGTCGGTCATGGTTTGTGGCTGCGGGATAGCCTGGTTCATGGTCATCTCCATCAGCGCAGGAAGAAGGCCATCATCAGCTTCTGGATCCAGCTGTGGTAGGGCGGATGGATCAGGGAGCCGGTGGTGAACTTGCCGCGGGTCAGCACGGTTTTCGCCTTGGAGAAGGTAAGAAACCCCTCGTGGCCGTGGTAGTGGCCCATGCCGGAGGCGCCGATGCCGCCAAACGGCACATCATCGGCAGCCACCTGAAACAGGCTCTCGTTGATCGCCATGCCGCCGGAGTGGGTCTCCCGGGTCACCCGTGCCTGCAACTCGGGATCGAAGCTCATCAGATAGAGGGCCAGCGGGCGGGGCCGTTCAGCCACATAGGCGAGCGCCTCCTCCAGGGTGTCGTAGGGAATGAGCGGCAGCAGCGGGCCAAAGATCTCCTGCTGCATCACCTGACACTGACTCGGCACCCCGGTCAGCAGGTGGGGCACCAGCAGGCGACGCTGGTCGTCGCGGGCCGGGTTGCCACAGGGGTGGAGCTGGGCACCCGCCTGCTCGGCTTCATCCAGCCAGCTGACGAGACGTTGATACTGGCGGTCGTTGATGATGGCGCCGTAGTCGGCGCTATTGAGCCCCTGCGGGTAGAGCTTGCTGAAGTGGCGGCGATAGGCGGCGATAAAGTTATCCACCTCGCTGCGGGGCAGCAGCACATAGTCGGGGGCGACGCAGATCTGCCCGGCGTTGAGGCTCTTGCCGAAGATCATCCGCTCGATGGCGGTCTCAACCGGCATGTCGGGGGCGATGAGGCAAGGGCTCTTGCCACCCAGCTCAAGGGTGAGTGGGGTGAGCTGGGGGGCGGCGGCGGCCATCACCAGCTTGCCGACCATGGTGGAGCCGGTGAACAGCAGGTGATCGAAGGGGAGCGAGCTGAACGCGGCCGCCATCTGGGCATCCCCCTCGATGACGGCGATCTCGTCCTCGTTGAAGGTGGTGGTGAGCAGGGCTCGCAGCACGGCGTTGGTATGGGGAGTGAACTCTGAGAGTTTCAGCATCGCCCGGTTCCCTGCCGCGATGGCGGTGATGAGCGGGCCGAGGCTCAGCATCACCGGAAAGTTCCACGGCACTATGATGCCGACCACTCCGAGCGGCTGGAAGTGTACCTCCACTTTGGCGGGGGCGAGCAGCAGACCAGCATGGCGACGATGGGGCTGCATCCAGCGCTTGAGCCGCTTCTGGGTGTAGTTGATCTGCATGATGCAGGGGAGGATGTCGGCGATCTGGCTGTCGTAGTGGCTGCGCTGGCCATAATCCTGCGCCAGCGCCGTGCAGAGCTGCTCCTTGTGGGCCAGCAGCGCCCGCTTGAGCTTGGTCAGCTGGGTTCGCCGCTCGGCCAGCGTCGGCATGGGGTGTTCCCGGCTTGCCCGTTTGAGCCGCTCCAGCTGCTCGGGCAGGGCCAGCTTGATGGCGAGGATATCCTCCGGACTGTGCTGATGCGGTGCGACTCCCATGCTCTTCTCCGTCTGAAAAACAACCGACTGATTGGTCGGTCTAAATCTAGTCGTTTGTTGCGCAAGTGTAAAGCTGGCATCATCTGCCCCTGTCACCGGCAGCTGGACGCAAGAGAGAACTGTGTTCCTCCCCACACTTTTGTGGTTTGCTCGTTGGTGGCTTATCTAATAAGAGGTAGTTTTTGGCTATTCACATGCACGGAGGGAGCATTATGACCAGGGAATTGAACAGCTTGTTGACCCGGCTTGAAGATGTGGTTGAGCGGATGCCGGATTGCTTCAACACTTACGAATTTGCCCAGAAGCTGGCGCTGCAGTATCAGCCGGAGTTCTTTGCCGCCGGCCACTCGCTGGCCGAGCACGAAGGCAAGGTGTTGCGGGTGCTGCATCAGAAGATTGCCGAGGCGCTGGCCAGCTGCGATGCGGTGATTGAAGGGGCTCTGCTCCCCTGTGTGACCCCTTGGGGAGAGAAGTCCACCTCGCCGCGTTGGCACCGTAAACGCTGAGCGGCAATGCCGGGAACCTAGTTTCTGGACAATGAGATAATGAATCGTCATGGCGCGGCTCCAAGTGGCCGCGCCATTTTTTGTAGCGGGGATTGTGGATGTGATGCCGGAAAGGGTGGTCAAAGGTTCAGGGTGTGATCCCCTGCCGGGATAAAGGGTGGCGAGCCCGGTAGACTCCCCCTTTTGTCGTTGCAGGGAGGTCATATGACTGACAAGATCCAGACTCACAAGATTATTCTCGACACCGATCCGGGTATCGACGATGCCATGGCCATCCTCTTTGCCGAGGCACACCCCGGCATCGAGCTGCTCGCCATCACCACCGTTTTTGGCAACGCCACCATCGCCAATGGCACCCGCAACGCCCTCTGGCTCAAGCAGAAGTACGGCATGAAAGCGGATGTGGCCAAAGGCGCTGCCGCCCCGCTGCTGCGTGAGCCGGTCGGCCCCACCACCATAGTTCACGGCCCGAGAGGCTTTGGTGATCTGGAGGCGGGAGAGGTGAGTATTGCGCCCGATCCCCGTCCCGCATGGCAGTACATTGTCGAGGCGGTCAAAGCGGCGCCGGGGGAGATCACTCTCGTCACCATCGGGCCCCTGACCAATCTGGCGCTGGCACTGCAGCAGGCGCCCGAGATTGTTTCACTGGTGAAACAGGTGGTGGTGATGGGAGGCGCTTTTGGTATCAATGGTCATCGCGGCAACGTCACCCCCTATGCCGAGGCCAATATCCACGATGATCCCGATGCTGCCGACCGGGTCTTTACTGCCGACTGGCCGGTGGTGATCATCGGGTTGGATGTGACTCAGCAGAGCTTTTTCAGCGGCGACTATCTCGATGCGCTGCGTGACGAAGCTGGCGAGCCGGGCCAGTTCCTGTGGGATGTGAGCCGCTTCTACCTGCGTTTTTACTCGGAGAAGTTGGGGCTCTCCGGCTGCCATGTCCACGACCCGTCCGCCATCGCCTATGTCATTGACCCGACTCTCTTTACCCTGCGTGAGGGGCCGGTGCGGGTGATCAACAGTGGCCCGGCCATCGGTCATACCCTGCAAAAGTTCGATGGCAAGCGCCACTCCCACGATGGCTGGGCCGAGTTTCGCCCGCAGCAGGTCGGGGTGGCGGTGCGTGATGAGGCGCTGCTCACTCTCTATCGCGAGACGCTGGTAGCCTGGGGCAAGCGCCGTTAAACGTCAGCGACGGTCTGGCGGTGATCCTTGGTGGCGCGCGTTGCGGCTGTGATCCCCGCCAAACAATCGCGGCGTTCAGGCGCTTATACTGTCTGATATCAAGACGTTAGGAGGGATTGGGATGGCCTGGATTTCCTTGATAGTGGCGATAGCCCTGATCTGGTGGTTGATGAAGCTGGGGCGTGGTGCCCTGTTCGAGATCCGCCTTGCACCCGGCAAGGTGGTGGTCAAGCAGGGCAAGGTATCGCCCGCCTTTATTGAGCATGCCAAGCAGATCCTGCGCCACGAAACAGTGCGCGGGCGCATTGTGGGACATCGCGATGGCGACGGGGTCAAGCTGGTCTTCTCCCGCTCCATTCCCGAGCCGGTGGCCCAGCGTTTTCGCAATATCTTCCCCTATGGCGACTATCGTCACGTCGCCGCCCCGGGCGCCAAGCCGCGCAAAGGGTAAAAGCAGTCCGAGTGCATCAGATAGCAAACGGGCCTCCAGTGGAGGCACGTTTTTTATGGCGCTTGGCCAAGCGAGAGCGGCTTGCCCTTACTCCTTGCCGTGCAGCTCGCGCTGGGCCTTGACGGCAGCAGCCTTGATCGCCTGCTCCTCGTTGCCCCAGGAGGCGCGCAACGTATTGACCACCTCGGCGATCCGCTCGTCATCCATGGTCCAGCCGTAACCCGGCATGTGGTAGCCGAGATGACCGCGGGTGACGGGCGTCTCGGCGCCATGCAGCAGCACGTTGAGCAGGCTCGCCGGATCGTCCGCCAGCACGGTGCGGTTGTTCACCAGCGAGGGGATGACGTGGTCGTTGCCCTTGCCATCGACCCCGTGGCAGGTGGAACAGTACATGGCGTAGTCCGCCTTGCCGCCGGCACTGGCATAGGCGCGGGCACCTTTCGCTACCGCCGGCTCCGCTTTCAGGTCGGTGAGGTAGGTGGCGATGCTGGCCAGATCGGCGTCGCTGAAGTACTGGCTGCTGTGAGTGATCACTTCCGCCATCGGGCCTGCGACGGCCTGATGCTGGCTGCGGCCAGTTTTCAGCAGGTCGATCAGCGCCTGCTTGTCGTAGCGGTTGCCGCGAATGTCGGGGGCATACCAGCCGTCGAGGGCGGCACCGCTCAGGTAGACAGGGTCCGCCTCGGTAAGCGCTTTCTCCTGCATGCCAAGCCCGCGCGGAGTGTGGCAGCTGCCGCAGTGACCGGCGCCCTGCACCAGATAGGCGCCACGGTTCCACTCTTCGCTCTTGCCAGCGACCGGGGTGAAGCGGCTGTCGTCGTGATAGACCCAGTTCCAGCCCATCAGCGGCCAGCGCATATTGAGCGGCCAGGGGATGTCGCTCTCTTTGTTGGCCACGGCCAGCGGCTGCACATCCTGCATCAGGTAGTGGTAGAGGGCGGTGAGATCCTCGTCGCTCATCTTGGCGTAGGCGGTGTAGGGCATGGCCGGATAGAGGCGATGCCCATCGCGGGCCACCCCTTCGCGCATCACCTTGATGAACTCCGGCAGGCTGTAATTGCCGATGCCGTGACTCTTGTCGGGGGTGATGTTGGTGGCAAACACGGTGCCGATGGGGGTCGGGAACCCTTTGCCGCCCGCCAGCGGCTTGCTGGTTTCGCTGGTGTGACAGGCGGCGCAATCGCCCAGCTTGGCCACGTATTCCCCCGCAGACATGGCGGGGGCTGCGTTGGCGGCAAGGGCGGGCAGGGCCAGCAGCAGGGCGCTGGCGGTCAGTGACTGGGCGCGGCTCATTGGGCACCTCCCTTGCTCATGGCAACCAGCTCGTTGACGGCGCGCCACGCTTCGTCGATGGCGGCGTGGGCGTAGGGGCTCCAGCCTGCATCCGAGTTGGCGATGGTGATGTTGCCGATCGGTTGGCGACCCAGTTCAATCCATTTTTCGCACTGCGCTTCGTCATCAAACAGAGTGTTGGTGACATAGGAGTAGCCGTGAGACCAGCGGTTGACCGTGATGGCGAGGATATCCTGCTCATGGTTGAAACCGGCGCTGCCGAGCATCCCCTGCAGCTGTTCGCGGATCATCTGCTCATGCTGTTCGAACGGCATGCCGAGGATCATGGCGCGCCCCTTGCGGGACTGTTCGCGGGCCGAGAGGCCGCTGCCCGGCAGGGTCGGCACATAGACCATGTGCAGGCACATCGGCTGATCCGGGCTCTTGGGATGCTCATAGCCACCCATGCTGACCGGATAGTCGAGCTTGACCCGGCTGTAGGGTGCGGCGGGGGAGTAGACCTCGTGTACCCCCAGCTTGACGAAGGCTTGCCAGTTCTTGATCACCACCTTGGTGTAGACCAGCGGCGCCTTGGCATTTTGGCGCAGCGCCTCCTTCTGGGGCTCCGGCATCTCGGGCACCATGTAGGGGATCATCATGTTGTAGCCCGCCATGATCGACTGTTTGGCCCGCACCCGATGCAGTTTCCCCTCCTTGATGTAGGTGACATCCACCGCCAGCTTGTCATCGGCGAGGCGCACGTTTTTGGCCTGCAACGCCGTGCTGCCAAGGCGCAGTTGCACCTTGTGCTCAGGCAGGTCGAGTTTGCTGTAGTCAAACTTGGCCAGCACCACATCCTGCATGGTGTGACCCGGCGCCACTTGCGGAATGAGCTTGCGTACCATCAGGCGGGTGAGACCGGCGTTGCCATCGGGGAAGTGGAAGATGTAGGGATCGTCCAGCTCCGCCTGCTCCTCGGCATCCAGCGGCGTCAGATTGAGGCCGTCGAAACCCGGCAAGGCGCAGAGGCGCGCATCGGCGCAGGCGGTGGCGTCGATGCCGACCGCCTGGAAGTCGTTGGTGCGCTGCTGGAAGTAAGTGATCGCCCGCTCGCTGAGGCCCACTTTATCGCGCAGGAAGGTGGTGTAGCTGTTGCGAGTCACCCACTCATCCTGCTGCTCGCGGGTCATGCCGCTCAGGTAGTCGATCTTCGATTCGTGCAGGGCCAACAGGGCGGCCTTGTCAGCATCATCGAGGGGGAAGTCACCGATAAACTCTGCCAGTGGCCGGCCGTTCAGGCGATCGCGCGGGATATCATCCGCCACGTTGTGGCCCGGATCCCCGTTCACTATCTTGTTGACGCCAAAGTGCTTCTCGTCGAAATAGACGCCACGGCTCAGCCCCAGATCCGGATAGAAGGTCTGCTGGAAACCGGCGGCCAGCTCGTCGATGTTGACCTCCAGCGCCTTGAGCAGACCGAGCGCCACCGGGCTGTAGACCGAACGCGGTGATTGCAGGGATTCACTGCCGCCGTAACCCAGACGCAGGCCATCGGGGGTGGTGAACTCGTTGCGCTTGGCGTGGCCGCCGAAGTCATCGTGGTTGTCGAGTAGCAGGATCTTCTTATCCGCGCCGAGCAGTTGCTGATAGAAGCAGGCGGCGGCCAGACCGCTGATCCCGGCGCCGACGATCACCAGATCGTACTCCCCCTCGAGGGGAATATTGGCGAAGTCATACTGCTTGCCGTCACGGGCGATACTGTGGGCCGGTTCGAAAGAGCCCGGGTGGTTGCCGCGCAGCCCGGTGAGGGCGGGCGGGTAGGCCAGGGTTTTATCCGCCAGCGTGCTGCCGCCTTCGGCAGCCTTGAGCAGATTGATGGGGGCGACGCCTGCCGCAATGGTGATGGCAACGCCGTTGAGAAAATCTCTGCGTGTAATACTCATGGCTATCCCTGTGTTAGGAGAAGTAATGAATAAGTGGATTCATTATGGGAGGGAGACACAGATCCTGTTCAGGATTGGGCGCCGAATCTACCGCTATCCTCACGCTGAGTCCATACGATTGCTAATGGATTATTAAGCACCATTTTCCTGCTTGTGACGAGAGTGATGCGCTGATGGGGGGGATTTGCCCTGTTGCAGGGCAAATTATCTCTCGGCTCGGTCGGTCAATGATTGCCGCAGCTGATTAGTTTGGGAGGCGTTCGGGCATCATTGTCGACTCGGGGGGATGATCGCGCTAAGCTCTTAACTACTTGTTTTATCGACTCTCTTTTTATTCATAGGCATAAAGGCCACTCAGGAGGCGCAATGAACTGGTATATCTCGGTCCTCAAGCAATATGCGGTATTCAGCGGGCGAGCCCGTCGCACCGAATACTGGATGTTCGTGCTGTGCAACGTCATCGTCATGCTGTTGCTCGGCATGGTGGACAAGCTGATTGGCGGCGACAATGAGCTGATCAGCTCCATCTATTCGCTGGCTGTGCTGCTGCCATCGCTGGCGGTGGCGGCCCGTCGTCTGCACGATACCGACCGCAGCGCTTGGTGGCTGCTGCTCGGGCTTATCCCCATTATCGGCACCTTGGTTCTTATCTACTTTATGGTCTGCAACGGCCAGCAGGGGCCAAACCGCTTCGGCGATGATCCCAAAGCGAGCCCTTCGCAGGGCTTTATCGTCAGCTAACGGGCGCTGCTTGGCCAATCATCGGTCAATAAAAACAGAGGGAGGCATCACGCCTCCTTCTCTTTTTCGTGTTGATGGCCGATCAACGCTCGATCAGCGGGGCAGATCGGTAGCTCCACATGCCGTAGGTGCGCAGGGCGTCGCGGTAGATGCCGAGCAGCTCGCTCTCGCTCGGGGTGGCCAGCTCCTCGAGGGGTTTGTCGGGGTAGCTGACGCTCGCCACCTTGATGTTGGCCGGGCCAATCTGGTCGCAGGCGATTTCCAGCACCGTCTGCCCGCGGCGTACATGGCTGGCGGAGCTTACCAGCACCGCATAGTCAATCTGGTGGCGGGCGAGGGCATAGGCGCTGTAGAGGGCGTTATCCACCGTGCTTGTGGCGTAGTTCTCTTCAATCAGGCGGCTGCGGTCGATGCCGTGGTTGGCCAGCCAGTCTGCCATCAGCTTGCCCTCGGTCTGGCGGTTCTGGGGCACACCGCCGGTCAGGATGATTAGCGCTTCTGGGTCGGCTTTGGCCAGCTCAAGGGTGGTTTGCAGACGGCCCAGCAGGATCTTGTCCATGCTGCCGTCGGGATTGAGGGCGTAGCCCAGGGTGACGATGGCGCGTTTGCCCTCCCTGCTGGCTTTGACCTGATCCTCGGTTAGTTCGGTCTGCAGCGGGGCGGCGGTGATCCGCTGCACCCGGGCGATGATCTCTTCCAGATCGGCGGCGCGGCCACTGTTGCGATCCGCCACTTTCGCCAGATAGCTGCGGGAGGCCTCCTTGTTGCCCTTCACCAACTGCCAGATGGCGAGATAGCTGTTGATGTCGAGATCATCCGGGGCGACGGCCTGCGCCTGCTCCAGCAAGGTGATGGCGCGGCTCAGGTTACCGTTGTAGATCTGGGCGTTGGCTGCCGAGATGAGCAGGTCGGTGCGGTAGGGCTCAAGCTGGTAGGCGGCCAGCAGCCGCTCGGTCACCAGCCGCTCGGTCACCAGCTCCATATTGCTCGGCATCTTGGCGGTAAAACCGGCGTGGGAGATCTTGGCAGGCGACTTGTAGAGCTGCAGCGCTTCGCCGAGCAGCATGTCCACCGCCTGGCGTTTGCTGACCAGGGTATTGAGGTCGTGCTCCATCTGCATCGAGCTCTCGGCCGCTTGCAGGGCGAGGGGCGAGAGCGCCAGCAGGCCGCCGAGGGTGAGGGCAAGAAGGGTCTGTTTCATCAAAAGGTCCTCTGTCGGGCTGAATCGCGCCGTGGCGCAGCGGCTTGTGGGCCGATGGGATAAGGCAAATGTGCGTCAATTCAGTCTGTTAGTGCCAAAGAGAGGGCAATATACCAGCTAACGGTGCGGTAAACTGTGAGTCGGGGCGAGTCGTCGGGTGATGCCACACCTGTGGCCGCAAAAGTGGCCGCAACGGGTCAGCAGCCATCTGAAAGGGACAGGGGGAGCGTGACTCCCCCTCCCTCTGTTGCGATGCAAGACAGATGGTGTGTCAATCCATCTGTTGGCGAGTGTTCGCGGTCAGTTCCACATCGGGGAGATGCGGGCTTCCAGCGTCTCTTGCTGCTCTTCGGGCATATCGCTGAAGAAGTTGAGTTGGGTCTGCTCCTCCACCTCGCGCACCGAGACCCGGTAGTCGGCGATCTGGCTGATGGGCACCTCTTCTTGCGGCATTATAAAGGCGATGGCCTGCAGTCTGGCCGGGTCCATCACGATCTTGTAGTAGGCGCTCGGGATCGCCACACCCTGACCGATGGACTCTTCAGAGCCGGTAAAGATGGGGCCGGTGATCACCTGCACATCCTTGCGGGAGACCGCCCACTTGTTCACCTTGTCCTCCAGCACGCGCCACGCCTTCTGGTTGAGCACCCCGATCTGCGGTGTCATGTTGCTCAGCAGGAAGCTCTCTTTCATGGTGTTCTTGTTCGATTTCATGTCCCCCGCCGGGGCCTGATGGCCACGGTCGTAGCCCGAGCCCTTGTAGTCGGAGAGGGTGGCGCGGTAGGCAACCGGGATCTCCCTGTCCTCGGCGAAGGCATCCTTGCGCGGCACTGTGCCCTGTGCGCTTTGGGCGGTCATCCGGTAGGAGACCCAGTCCGCCACCTTGTAGTCGTAGTTGTAGCCGACCGCATACCCTTCACGGCAGAGCTTCTGATCCGATTCGGAGGGCAGGCCAAAGCGTACGTGGTCGCCACACGTCCAGTGAGCCGCCAGCAAGGGGGGGGCAGTGAGGGTGAGGGTAACAGCCAGAACCAATTTATTGATTTTTATCATTTTTGTGATGCTCCAGTTTAGTAGGCGGAGCCATTTGACATGAGATCTGACCAGCGCTTCAATTGCTGTTTTTTTACACGTCACCGTTCTGTGACGGCTCGCCAAGATCCGTGATGTGACTGGTTAATATGTTTTAAATCAGTGGCTTGGTCGGTGGGATGATGTGCGGTTGCTCGGCAGGCAACGAAAAGGGGCCCGCGATGGGCCCCTTGTACTGGTTGGTCTGATTGCTATCAGGCGGCGTTTGCCTTGTTGCCCAGCGTGCGGGCCAACAGTGCTTCCGGATTGTGAATCGCCTCCTTGGTCTTCACATCGATGACCTCGATATTGGTGAAGCGCTCGCGGTTCTTGATAGCCACGTCGTGGGCGAAGATGACGCAGCGGGCGTTGGCGACATCCTTGGCGGTAATGCGGTTGATGATGCCGTTGGCGCCCTGGGTCTCGACCTTGATCTTGATCCCCTGCTTGGCGGCAGCCTTCTGCAGGCTCTTGGCGGCGAGGAAGGTGTGGGCCACGCCAGACGGGCAGGCAGTGATGGCCAGTACGTCCGCTTCTCCTTCCGCTTCAATGATCTCGAAGCTGGTTTGGGTGGTGGTCACGTCATCTTCTTCGCTCACTGGCTTCTTCAGCAGGTTGACGATGATGGCGGTGGTCAGGGCGCCGAGGATGGTGCCGAGAATGTAACCCATCTTGCCTTCCACCACCGGCAGGACAATCCAGCCACCCCAGGGTGCGTGGTTGATACTGTGCATCATAAAGCCGGTGATGTTGCCGACGATACCGCCTGCGACGATGGCCGGGATAACGCGCATGGGGTCAGCGGCAGCAAACGGGATGGCACCTTCACTGATACCGATCATCCCCATGATGGCGGCCGCTTTACCGGATTCACGCTCCTCTTTCTTGTAACGCTTCGGAGACATAAAGGTCGCCAGTGCCATACCGAGCGGCGGCACACAGATGGCGATACCGACGCCGCCCATCAGCCAGGGCTGGGTGTTGACCTGAGTCTGGGCAAACAGGGTAGCAACCTTGTTGACCGGGCCGCCCATATCGAAGGCGGTCATACCACCCAGAATGGCCCCCAGCATCACTTTACCGGAGCCCGCCATGCTGGAGAGCCAGTGGTTCATCCCTTCCATCATGGCGGCGATCGGGGCGCCGATCCCCCACATCACGATGCCACACACCAGGAAGGTACCGATCAGCGGATAGATGAAGATGGAACCAAGGGAGGTCATAGAGTCAGGCAGCTTGATCCGTTTGAGCTGATTGACCACGAAACCTGCGATAAAGCCCACCAGAATGGCGCCAAGGAAACCGGTTTGATAGTGCTGAACGGCAATCCAGGAGCCGATCATGCCCGGGGCCAGGCCCGGCTTGTCAGCCAGCGAGTAGGCGATGTAGCCACCCAGTACGGCAGTAAACAGAGTCAGACCGGCGATACCCATGGTGGCCATGTCTTTAAGGAAGCCCGCTTCCGGCACGGCGCCCTTGCCGCTCATCATCACCGACAGGGAGAGCAGCACACCGCCCGCCACGATGAAGGGGATCATGTGGGAAGTACCAAACAGCAGGTGCTGCTTCATGGTGTTGAGGCGATCCTTGAAGGTGCGCTCTTCGGGGGCCGCCGGGGCAGTGGCTGCCGGTTTGGCGGCTGGCGCCGGTTTTTCCGCTTTCGGGCCTTGCTTGAGCAGGGTCAGGGCTTGCTCGACAGTGGTGGCCGCCTTCATCTGCTCGATAAAACCCGGCTCCAGCAGACGGGTAGAGAGCTCCGCCAGCACTTCGATGTGGTGATTGGCACCACCATCCGGGGAGGCGATCATGAAGATCAGCTGGGTCGGTTTGCCATCTTCGGCACCGTACTCGATACCCTGACGGCTGACACCGATGGCAATGGCCGGACGACTGACCGCCTTGCTCTTGGCGTGGGGCAGGGCGACACCCTGCTCGAAGCCGGTGCAGTCCAGCTGCTCGCGGGCCCAGATATCCTTGACGAATTGCTGTTGATCAGACACGGCGCCATCGCGCGCCAGCATCTGTGCCATCTCGTCGAACAGGGCCTCCTTGCTGGTGGCCTTCAACTCCAGGCAGATGAGTCTGCCGTTGGTCATGGTGGGTAACATCTCACTCTCCTTCCCTGTAAGGGCTAAGTCATGCGTTGCGAATTGGGCTCATTATTGCCCTCAAGGGTAGGGTTGGACAGGCGATGAATGTAGCAATAACTGGATTTTTGTTGCATGGTTTTGCTGGTGTGATCCAGCTCGCAAAGTGTTGTTCTTTAACTCAATAGTTGTTTTTGTTTAATTAATGGCAGGCTGTGACAGCGGTCAAGGTATGACAGAAAAACCCTTGTAATGGGATTTACAGCCATTTTTTGCGGTTTATTGCCCGATTTAAGGCAGATTTGAGAAAAACGGGTTAATGGCTGAACTAGGGCTTTCCACTGGAAAATAAAATGGCCCAGCGCTGATTGGATTTTATCAATCCATCTGGCGTGGGCCGTCGGGTATCACAAAGTGACATTTTCGGGTTGCGTGCTGAATGTCACCTCAATGCTATCGATCGTTACTTTTGTGGCGGGGTATCGCCCATCACGAAGTGGAGGTTGCCCCCCTGTACAAACTCCTTGTGCTCGAAGAAGAGACCATCCTTGAGCGGTTTGCCATTGATGGTGACCGACTGGACATAGCGGTTCTTGGCACTGTTGTTATCGGCGATGATGGTGAAGGTTCCCCCCTTGACCGGGATGGTCGCTTTGGCAAATAGCGGGCGGCCAATGGTGTAGACGGGATCTGCCGCATTCACCTGATAGAAGCCAAGTGCTGACATCACATACCAGGCAGACATGGAGCCCACATCCTCGTTGCCTATGATGCCTGCCGGGGTGTTCGAGTACATGGTGTCGAGGATGTAGTCGACTGTCTCCTGAGTTTTCCAGGGCTCCGATGTCCAGTTGTAGAGGTAGGGGATATGGTGGGAGGGTTCATTCCCGAAGGCCACCTGACCCATCATCCCGGTCATGTCAGCGGTCTCCGACCCCTGACTCTCGGCGGCAAAGGTGGCGTCCAGATTCTGCTTGAAGGCCTCTTCTCCGCCCATCGCGGTTTTCAGACCCTTGATGTCATGGGGCACAAACCAGGTCCACTGCCAGGCGTTGCCCTCGGTATAGTTGCCAGTCTCATGTTCGGTGCCATAGGGATCAAACGGCGTCATGAAGGAGCCATCGATCATCACCGGACGCATGAAACCGGTCACCCCGTACTGGGCGTATTCGGTCGCATTGTGGTCGAAGTAGCGCTGATAGCCGTTAGAACGGGCAGATAGCGCGCTTCGGCCGCTGGGTTGCCGGCCGCCTTGGCGATCTGGGCGATGGCCCAGTCATAGAAGGCGTTCTCCAGACCGTAGGAGACCGACTCGAGGGTGTAGTCAGCGAAGACGGGCTGACCGTCGATCCGCTGCACTGCCGGGGCAAAGCCGTTCTTTTCGATGTAATCGATGTGGTTGGTCAGGGTCTTGTCCAGCACCGCCTTGTCCCACTCGGTCGCCAACATGGGGTAGTTGGTATAGGTGGAGGAGTCGATGGCGGCCGTGAGCGCCAGATTTTTCTCCTGCGCAGTGAAGGCATCGGGGTATTTGGTGATGGCATCGGCAATCACCACGACCGCCGGATAGCCCACCATGGTGCCTGTCTCATCCCCCAGATGCTCCCACTTGGGCAGCAGGCCGCTCTCCAGATACTTCTGGATCAGGTTCTTGGCATATTGCACGGCGCGGGTAGGTTCGGTGATGGTCTTGAGCGGGTGCAGCGCCCGCTGGGTGTCCCACAGGGAGTAGACCGAGAAGTTGGGCTGTTCTTCGCTCGCCTGACCATAGTGGATCGAGTAGCTGCCTTCCCCCTTGGCCTGCGCCCCTTTGCCCATGCCGCGGTAGTTACCATCCACATCCTGATGGACGATGGGGGCGATCTTGGTGTGATAGAGGGCGGTGTAGAAGATCTCGCTTTGCTTCTTGCTGCCCCCCTCGATGGTGAAGTTGAGGGCGTTGGCCCACTTGTCGCGGGCATTGGCGCGGGCCTCGTCAAACGATACATCCCCTTCGGCCTGTTAGTTTTTCTGTGCACCGGTGGCATCAACCGCCGAGAGGGCAACTTTGGCATTGAGCTGGGCAGAACCGCCCTCTTCAAACTCGACGTAGGCGGTGACATCGGCATTGGATTTGGCCTTGTGCTCGGCGCTCAAGCCCTCTATCGGCACACCCCCGGCGAGGAGGTAGACCCCTTTGATCTTCTTGTCGAAGGTCACATGGAAGAAGATCTTCTGGTTTTTCGCCCAGCCGGAGAAGTGGGTGGCATCCCGCTCGCCGGTGATGGTGTAGCCATCTTCGCTGACAGTGAGCTTGTTGCGAAGCGAACTCGATCCCCAGTCGCTGTTGAGGATCGAATTCAAGTCGATCTTCAGTCGTTGTGGTTGGCCCTGCGGATAGGTGTAGCGGTGAAAGCCCACCCGCTCGGAGGCGGTCAACTCGGCCTTGATGCCATTTTCGGCGATACGCACCGCATAGTAGCCAGGCTCGGCCTGCTCGGTTTTTTTGTCCATTTTGACCGAGATGGCCTTGCGGTAATCATTGTTCGGCTCGATGTATTTGGCCTTATCTTCGGTAAAGGGTAGGAACAGAATATCCCCGAGCCCCCCCATGCCGGTGCCGGAGAGATGGGTGTGGGAAAAACCGAACAGAGTGTCTTTGTCGAAGTGATAGCCGGAGGAGGAGTGCCACCCTATCAGTTCGGTATCCGGCGAGAGTTGCACCATGCCTTCCGGTACCACGGGGCCGGGAAAAGTGTGACCGTTAAAGCCAGTGCCAACAAATGGATTCACGTATTGCAACACATTGGTTGGCGTTGGCTTTTGCTCGTCGTTATCGGTGCTGCTGTTATCTGAATCGCAGCCGGATAACATGGCCAGGGTGCTGGTCAGGGTAATAGCCAGAATATTTCTCTTGAACATATGGAACGGCTCCATCGTGTAGGGGGTGAGCAGTCAGAATTTATTTTTTGATGCCGGAGTGGTGCCTGAGTAATATCAAGGCTCGGCGCTGTCAATCCCGGCGAGCGCTATTATTCCCATGGCTTCTGTTTCATCGACAGAGTAAAAAAGTGTCATTCACTAGACTTTTGTGACAAGGCTGTCTGTTTGTGATCCGCATATCATGTGATGCAGCACGTCATATTTTTTGAGTGTTCTTGTGAATCGACCCAAAAAGAGGCCCAAAGGAAGCTTTGGGCCTGAACATATATTGATAATGCATGATGGCTATTTATTATCTGAGCGGGTCGGTTTTTGCGCCGTCATGATAAATTTCAGTTCACCACCTGCCCGAATATCGCTGTGGTTGAATGTCAGGTTTTCCCCCAACGGTTTGCCATTGATGGTGACGGATTCCACATAGATATTTTGGGGGCCATTGTTCTCGGCGCTCACGATGAATTTCCCGCCATCAATATCCATCGTCACCTTGTCAAACAGCGGCCGACCTATGGTGTAGACCGGGACTCCCGGCGTGACCTGATAGAAGCCAAGGGCACTCATGATGTACCAGGCGGACATTTGCCCCACGTCCTCATTGCCAATCAGCCCTGTGGTGGTTGGGTGGAAGAAGCTGCGCACCGCCTGATCCACATACTCCTGGGTTTTCCACGGCTCTTTGGTCCAGTTATAGAGATACGGAACATGGTGATCCGGTTCGTTCCCCATCACGAACTGCCCGATATAGCCGGTCATATCCCCCTGCGAGGTGTCGGCATTGGAGTTGGCGGTGAAGAGGGCATCCAGATTCTTCCTGAATTTCTCCTCGCCCCCCATCGCCTCTTTGAGCCCCTCGATATCGTGGGGAACAAACCAGCTCCACTGCCAGGTGTTGCCTTCGGTAAAGTCCTGTCCCCGGTGCTCGGCACGATAGGGCCAGAAGATGTCATAACGGCTGCTGTCGTTGATGTCACAGTTTTGTGGTGGCGTAACGGGGTTGCCATTGTTGTCGATGGCACAGGAGGGGTAGTTGTTGACCCAACTGCCATCGTAATTTTTGGGGCGCATAAAGCCAGTCGAACCATATTTGCCATATTCCGCCGGGTTGTAGTCAAAATAGGCGCGCCAGGTAGTAGCCCGGGCCAGATAGCGGTTCTCGGCGGATTTGTCGCCAGCCAGACGGGCCAGCTGGGCGATGCACCAGTCATAGTAAGCGTTCTCGACACCGTACGAGACGGATTCGTTGACCAGCTCATCGTACTTGTCCTGCGCCATGCCGCCCTCTTCCGGCTTGTATTTGACGTTGGCCGGAACATAGCCGTGCTGCTCGGCATACTGACCGTGGCGGGTCATCACGGTGAAGCGCTTGTCACCGTTCCAGGGATCCTTATAGGGCACCCAGCTTTTGGTCAGCTCGAGGTCAAAATTGGCGGAGACGTTGGCCGCCTGCAATGCCAGCTTTATCTCTTCCGGCGTGAATGCATCCGGATATTTGACGATGACATCGGCGATGATGGAGACCGCCGGATAGCCGACCATCTCGCCGGTATAGTCGGAGTGCAGCTCCCATTTGGGCATGATGCCGCCGGTTTTATATTTGTTGAGCAGATCGTGCACATAGTCGATGGATCGCTCTTTTTCGATGATGGTCTTCAATGGGTGGGCGGCGCGGAAGGTGTCCCACATGGAGTAGACCGAATAGTTGGTAAAGCCCGGCTTGGCCTGATGCACCTTGCCATCCATTCCGCGATATTGACCATCCACATCCTGATAGACGAAGGGGGCGATGTAGGTGCGATAGAGCGAGGTATAAAACATCGTCTTGTCGGCATCGCTGCCACCCTCCAGGGTGAACTTATTGAGCACTTTCGCCCATGCCTGCTTGTTCTCCTGCACCACCTGATCGAAGCGGTAGCCATCTTCATCGGCGCGCAGGTTGGCCATGGCCCCCTCAATGCCGGTGCCCGAGATCGCCATCTTCATGGTGATGGGCCGTTCCCCTTTGGCAAAGTTGAGTTGGGTCACCACATCCCGTACCCGGGGTCTGGTTTCGCCATACCCGATGTAATCGGCCAACCCCACCTCTGTGTCGTTGCTCAATTTGCCATCGACATAGAGGATCTGATCCACAAACGGCTCGGAAAACTCGGTGTAGAAAAAGACCGTCTGCCACTGCCCCCACTCGTTGCTGGTTCTGGCTCCGGCAATGGCGTTGTCGCTCACCCGCCTGAAGTAAATATTGCGGGAGTGGTTGCCATACTGCTCCAGCAGCTCGTGCTGCAGATCGAGCTGGACTTTACGATCTTCACCCGCCGGATAGCTGTAACGGTGGAAGGCGACCCGCTGGGTGGCAGTGAGTTCGGCCTTGATGCCGGTCTCCACCAGATCCGCTTTGTAATAGCCTACTTCCGACTGTTCGCTCGTCTTGTTGATGGTGACCGGGTCGGTATTGCTGCCGGTGAAGGGCAAGAAGGCGAAATCATTGAGATCCCCCTTGCCTGCCCCCGAGATATGGGTGCTGCTGAAGCCGGAAAGCTTGGCCAGATGGTGGTGATAGTCGGAAGGGGATCCCTTGCCATTCCAGTTGGCCGGATTCCAGTTGTCCGGGCCCGGCTGGATCATCCCTTCCGGCATGACAGGGGCCGGATTGACATTGCCCAGCCCATCGGTGCCGATCAGCGGATCGACATATTGCAGCACCTGCAGGGCATTGTCGGGGCGGCCATTGTCAGTAGTCTCATCGTTTGTGTTGCAGCCATAGAGGCCAAGCAGGGCTGTCACCATGATGGCCAGCTTGTGGGGTTTGAACATCGTAGTTCCTCAAATTCCGGAGATGAACAAGCGGCAAGCCGGGTGGCTTGCCGCTTGTAGAGTTACGGGGTCGGTTGCTGGTTGGTCATCACAAAACGCAGCTCACCACCGGGACGGATCTCGCTGTGGGCGAAGGTGTTGTACTGGTTGAGTGGCTTGCCATTGATGGTGACCTCTTTGACATAGAGGTTGTCCGGGCTGTTGTTCTGCGCTACCACGTTGAACTGACCGTCGGGCAGGTTGATGGTGACCTTGTCAAAGATGGGACGGCCGATGGTGTAGGTCGGGTCGCCCGGGGAGATTTGATAGAAGCCCATGGCACTCATGATGTACCAGGCCGACATCTGGCCAACGTCTTCATTGCCGATCAGGCCATCCGGGGTGGTTTTGTAGAACTCCTTATAGACCCGGTCGAGGTACTCCTGCGCTTTCCAGGGCTGAGCGGTGCGATTGTAGAGATAGATGACGTGGTGTGAGGGCTCGTTGCCATGAATGTACTGCCCGATGTAACCGGTCATGTCCTGATGTGCTTCGCCCCCGTTGGGGTCGGCATTGAACAGGTTGTCGAGCTTGTCGTTCAGTCCCTGCTGGCCACCCATGATCTCGGTCAGCTTGTCGAGATCCTGCATGAATGACCACTGCCACTGCCAGGCATTGCCCTCGGTGTAGTAGAAGGCATCCGACTTGTAGGGATCGAAATCGGTTGGCGCGTATTTCAGGGCGCACGGGTCGCCGTTTTTCAGCTCGGTCGGTACGAAGAAGCCTTTGCCATCGGCATTGCCAGCCTGGGGATCCCAATGTTTGAGCGAGTTGTAGGATCGTGCCTTGAACTCCTGATAGGTGGTCATGTCGCCCGCGGCTTTCGCCATCTCGGCGATGGTCCAGTCGTAAAAAGAGAACTCCAGCGAGTAGGAGACCGAGTTCCAGTTGGGATAACGGACGCACTGCTCTTTCTCGTGATAGCTGAGCTGACCGGCCATCAGCGCACTCAGGATGTCGTCATGGATCTGCGGGTAATCGGCAGGCCGGTAGTGGGCCGATTTGACCGAGGCTTCCAGTGCCTCTTGCGCATCGATCAGCCCCTTGGTCACCGCATCGGCAAGGATGGCCGCCGAGGGGTACCCAATCATGGTGCCGGTTTCCGAGCCGTGGCCTTCCCACTTGGGCAGCAGGCCGAACTCCACGTTGGATTTGCGGATCAGATCCTTGGCGTAGAGAGTCGCCTGTGGCGGGTCCATGATGGTCCACATGGGGTGAACGGCGCGGAAGGTATCCCAGGTCGAGTAGATGGAGTAGTTGGGGGTATCACCTGGTTGCAGGGTGCGCAGGGTGCCCTGCATATCAAGATACTTGCCATCCACATCGTAGAGCTCGATAGGGGCGATCATCATGTGGTAGAGGGCGGTGTAGAAATTGGTCTTCTCGGTTTCCGTCCCCCCTTCGGTTTTGAGTGTTGCCAGCTTTTCGGCCCACGCGTATTCGGCGTCTGACTTCACCTTGGCAAAATCAAAGGTGGGGGCTTCCGCTTCCAGATTCTTCTGTGCTCCTTGCCAGCTCACCGCCGAGATACCGACCCGGATCTCGAGCGGTTGGTCACCCTGGCCAAAATTGAGGTAGGCGGTCAGGTCATCCCCTTGATAGACGCTGTTGGGGCGCATCTCCCGGGTCGGCATCTTGTCCTGCTCGCCCAGCATGGCCTTGGCCACAGGTTGGTTGAATTTGGCGTAGAAGAAGATGTTCTGGCCCTGATGGTTCTGTCCCTGGAACCAGCCAGTGGAGGTTTTGCGGCCACGCAGGGTGTACTCATCCACCACTTCGATTTTGTTTTTGAGCGACTGGCCGTTGTTGTTCAGCAGAGTGTGGCCCAGATCGAATTTCACATTCCGATCCGCTCCTTTGGCGAAGGTGTAACGGTGCAAACCGACCCGTTTGGTGGTGGTCAGTTCAACCTCAATCTCCCCCTTGTTCAGTCTGGTTTGGTAATAACCGGCGCTGGCGTGCTCATTGGTTTTGTCAAAGGCGTTTATTTGGGCGTCGGCCATCTCGGCGTAGGGCAGTACCAGAATGTCGCCCAGATCGGTGGCGCCGGTGCCGGAGAGATGGGTATGGGAGAAGCCGTAGAGCGGAACATCGGTTGCGACGATCTCGCCCGTGAGGTAATTGGAAGAGTCCCAGTAGCCGGAGGCTGAGTGCCAGGGGTTGAGTCCGCTCTCGTGATCGGTGTTGGATCCAATAAAGGTATCCGGCGAGAGCTGCACCATGCCAGCAGGGCGGGTGGCACCGGGGAAAGTGTGGCCTGATGCGGCGGTGCCTATCATGGGGTCAACGTATTTCAGTACCGACAGATCGACACCCGGAGTTACCGGTTTCTCGATAGCGGTAGACTCGCTCTCACTGTTGCAACCGGCGATGCCACCGGTCAGCGCGGCAATCACCGCAAGAGAAAGAAGATTGCACTTGAACATGGTCATTCCATTTTTGAGTGGTGATGGGGGAGGGAACCCTCCCCCGAACAGGTGATTAACGGGAACCGGCAGGCAGGTTGCCTTCGTGCAGGAAGGTGCCGATACCTTGCGCGGGCGGCAGATCTTCCGGCTGGCTGGCCCAGTTCTGGTTGGGGCTATCGCCCATCACGAATTCAAGCTTGCCGCCACTGAGGATTTCCTCATGGGTGAGGTAGCTGCGATTGAACTCGCTGCCATTGAGGCGAGCGGACTGGATGTAGATGTTGTCGCGGCTGACATTCTGGGCCGTGACGGTGAACTGCTTGCCCGCACCCACATCGAGCGAGGCGGTTTCGAACATGGGGGTGCCAATCTCGTAGATGCCGGAGGAGGCATTGACCGGGAAGAAGCCCAGCGCCCGGAACACGAACCAGGCAGAGAGGGTGCCAAAGTCATCGTTGCCACAGATGCCGTCAGGGGTGTTCTTGTAGCAGACGTTGGTGGCTGCCACGATGGCGGCCTGTCCCTTCCAGGGCTGTCCTACGTAGTTGTAGAGGTAGGGCACATGGATATCGGGCTCGTTGCCCTGCACATGCTGTCCCACGTTGCCGGTGTTGAATACCGGGAACTGGTTGTCGCCAGCGTTGCGATCCGGATAGGTGCTCCAATACTCGTCCAGCCGTTTGGCAAACAGTTCACCCGGTTTGGCCTGAGGATTCTGGGTCTGGTCGAACCGGGTCATCAGATCGACCAGGCCATGAATGTCATGTTGAACGCTGAAGGCGTATTGCCAGCCGTTGGACTCGGCGAATGACCAGTTGAACATGTCGGGGCGCCAATCCTTGCCCACTGCCCGGCCGGTTTTCGGGTCTACCCAGCCAGCATCGATGAACTTGCCATCGTAGTCACGGGCCTTGAACCACCCTTTGTACTGCTTGCCGCCAAAGTCAAACTGCGCCTGCCAGTTCTTGGATCTATCGGCAAACTCCTGATAGCGGGGGTCACTTTCGCCAAATACTGCCTTGATCGATTGGGCGATCGCCCAGTCATTCATGGAGTACTCCAGCGAGTAGGAGGAGGTCCAGGCATCCTTGAAGGGGGAGTGCGATTCCCAGTCATTGCCCGGCGGAGTGTCATGCAACTGGGCAGGCACATAGCCTTGCTGCTCGTACTCCTTGATCCAGGCGACTCCCTGGCTGGTGGCTGCGCGGGCATCGGTGATCATGGCGGTCACCAGTCGCTCCTTGATCTCCTGACGTTCCGCATCGCTGAAGCCCAGCGCGATCATCCGTCTGTCCAGCGAGCCTTTGGAGAGCACGTCGTGGATCACCGGGGTGGAGTGCATCCCCATCATCATGCCGGTCTCGTTACCCTTGAAGGTCCACTCCGGCAATCTGCCCTTGCGCAGGTTGCCCAGATCGTCCATCCACTCCTCCTCGGCGTAGGAGAGCATGGAGAGCACCACATCGGCGAGGCGATCCGGTTCCAGCAGTGACGAGAGGGGTTGTACTGCGCGGTAGGTGTCCCACAGGGAGAAGGTGTCGTAACGGGTAAAGTCCGCTTTGCCATCCCGGTTGGCATCGGCGGTGCGAACCGACTCCTTGAGGGTATCGATCTGCTCGCCCCACGGTGTGTTGCCATCCGGATAGGCGTTGCGCCCCTGATGGACCTGGCGGTAGCGTCCGTCCAGATCAGAGTGAATGGTCTGGCCCAGATAGGTGTGGTAGAGCGCGGTATAGAAGGTCTGTTTGTACTCCTCATCCCCACTGACCCGGATCTTGCCCAGCTCCTTTTCCCATTTTTGGGTCGCAGCCTGACGGACATCGTCAAACGACATATTGGCCACTTCGGTCATGTTGAGTGAGGCGCCAGCGTTGCCATCCCGGCCGACCTCGACGTTGGAGAGGGCTACCTTGGCCTCGACAGTCAAGCCCGCCGCTGCGGTATCAAATTCCACATAGGCACGCGCGTACTGATATTTGCCACGGGTCTCGTTGCCGATCTCGGTGGTGCCTTCCGGCAGGTCCAGATAGCGGTTTTGGTCTTTGTCAAAGTAGGCGAAGCGGATGTTTTTGATGGGCTGGTCGAACTCCATCACGAAGAACTCTTTCTGGCTGGGGGCCCAGCCGTCAGAGAAGCGATGGCCCTCGATCCGGTTGTGGGTTTTGTCCCATTTCAGATAGGAGTCGGAGGTGTAGTCCCAGTTGACCTTGAAGCCGAGGTTGACCACGATTTCCGATTTTTTATCTTGCGGGAAGGTGTAGCGATGAACACCCACTCGATCCGAGGCGGTCAGCTCGGCCTTGATCCCGTAATCCTTCAGATTGACCGTGTAGTAGCCCGCTGTTGCCTCTTCATCCTTGTGGCTGTAGCGGGAGGCCTCCAGATTCAGTGAGGCCGACCCCTCGTTCAGCATGAAATTGGAGCGTGAGTTGATCGGCATCACCAGAATATCGTTGAGGTCTCCAGCTCCGGCCCCCGAGAGGTGAGTGTGGGAAAACCCGGCGAGGCGGTTGTCGTGGTAGTAATAGCCGGAGATATATTCCCAGCCATTGGCCCCATTATTGGGCGACAGTTGCACCATGCCATGCGGGGTAGTGGCACCAGGATAGGTGTTGCCCAAATTACCTGTGCCGATGAACGGATTGACGTAACGGGAGACGTTAGTCTCTTTATTGTTATCGACAGCGGTATCCGAGTCATTTTGACAACCGGATATACCAACCAGGCCAGCCAGTACGGCACACGCGAGCAGGGAACGTTTCAGTTTCATATTTGTCGCCACAGGTTAATGAAAGTAGGGTATCGAACATATAAAAACAGATAATGCAGAATGCCGGGCCAGCCAATGAATATCTGCCGGCTGAGATAGCCATCTTCATGTATTACCCCGACTGTCACTGGATATAGATGGTGACGGGGGGAATATCAGCCAGATAAAATGGATAGTGAAAACGTTCTGGCCATACAGGCGGAAAAATAAATGCGCAGAAAAATAACAGGCACCTATAGCCTGATTTAAAAATCGCCCCTTACACTTATGAAATAAGTGGCTGAGCTGTGTTACATCTGGAATATATAAATGCTCTTAAATGTTTTTCCTGCTGCCTGTAAATTAACGGTTTCTATTATTTCGTTGATTAATATCCTAGGACAGAGGAAAAAAATGGCATTAACTGGATTTTTATGACGTGTGGGGAAGGGTGTGAGCTGGCTCGCATAACTGCAGGGTGGCGTGACCAGGGAGGCTAAATGATATTAATCATTATAAGTCAGCGTGTTATTCTTCGATGTTGAGTTAAATGACCGATTTTGTGAGTCGTACCGGGCTCCACATGGTCAGATGAGCTGAAAAAAAGGGCCATGCTGGGCCCTTTGAACAGAGGGTGATGAGCCGATGGCCCACCAGGATCAGCGGTTGCTGGCGCGGGCAAAACGCCCTTCAGCCGTCACGCGATAATCGCCGGTGCTGGCGGGTACAAATGCAGATTGCCCTATGGTCAGTGTCAGACGCTCGCCATCCTGGCCAATGAGGGTTATGGCCCCATCGATGGCGAACAGGATCTCGGCATTGCCGGTGGTGAGGGCATGTTCGCCTGCGCCATATACGCTGAAGGTGAAATCCGGTACCGGCACGTCGAAGTGCTGTACTGTGCCTTCCATGCGAGGGGTGAGCAGGATCTGGTCGTCCGGTTTGGCGACACAGCTGGTGCAGGCCAGCAGCTCCGGCACATCCATGTATTTGGGGGTCAAACCGGCACGCAGCACGTTGTCGGAGTTGGCCATGATCTCGAGGCCAGTGCCGTGGATGTAGGCGTGGGGGGTCTGGGCATCGAGGAACATCGCCTGACCCGGCTCAAGTGTTACCACGTTGAGCAGCAACGGCGAGAAGAGCCCCACATCCCCCGGGTACTGGTTGGCCAGCTTGCTGATGGTGGCGAAAGTCTCTTCATCCTGATGGGCGGCTGCATAGGCCAGCAGGCCAGCCAGCGCCTCGTCCTTGCGATCACCGCTGAGGATCAGCAACTGGTGGAAGAAGTGCTGCAGGCCAGCTTCATCCTGTGACTGGCGAAGCGCCGCGGTCAGGTCGACCAGTGCGGGCAGCGCCATGCGATCGAACAGGGCCAGGATGGCAGGGATGGCGCGAAAGCCGTTCATCGCCTGATAGCGGGTGAGGGCAAAGACCAGCTCCGGCTTGTGGTTCGGATCCTTGTAGTTGCGGTTGCTCGCCTTGATATCAATGCCTGCGGCCTCTTCTCTGGCAAAACCGGCTTCGGCCTGTGCCTTGCTCGGGTGTACCTGAATGGAGAGGGCTTGCTCGGCGCAGAGCACCTTGAACAGGAAGGGGAGTGAGCCGAAACGAGCCTGGGTAGCTTCGCCCAGCATGGCGACGGGGTTGGCGTCAATCAGGCTGGAAAGCTTCACGGTCTCGCCTGCCAGGGTCACTTCGGAGCAGCCATTGGGGTGAGCGCCCATCCACAGTTCAGCTTGTGGTTTGCCTTCGGGATTTTTGATGCCAAACAGCGTGGTCAGGGAGTCACGACTGCCCCAGACATAATCCTGGATCGGGTTGCACATTAGAAAAAACGGCGGGTAGCTCATGGATGGCTCCTTGTATCAGAACGATTTTTTGGGAATTTCAGTCTGGCGCGGACTATAGCATGGCAGGGGCAGCGCACCGCAATCGGTTGCTCTCTGCATCTTGATCAGGATCATTCATGAGTATCATCTTTACCCAGCTGTTGGACGGCTTTCTAAGTGAGGGGGGAGGCTTTGAGAAGGTGTTGTTTGCCTCTGACAAAGGGGTGCCTCCCTGCTTCAGTTATCAGGTCAATTTTCCGCGTCTCGAGCTGGTATTCAGTGGCCACTATCTCAACCAGATCTGGTCCCCGGAAGGGGATGTGCAGTCGGTACAGATGGGGCCGCGGGAGGCGATGTACATTCCCCCTAACGGCTGGAACAAGCCGGATTGGGACAATGACTGTTCCGTGCTCAGCCTGTTGTTCGGCAAGCGTCAGATAGGGTTCAGTCTGGTGAGCAAGCACAAGGGAGACACCGGCTTCTTCGATGTGCAGAAGCACAGTATTCAGGCCGGTGCCGGACGGGCGCTCGATCATATCCTGCTCTCCCTCAACACCCTTGCGCAGGAGCCGATAAGGGCACCGATGGACAATCACCTGCTGCAGGCGCTGCTAAGTTATTCACGGCAGTTGCTGGTGGAGTCGGAGAGCGGTCGTCCTCGTGGCTCCGATCTTTTTCATGGCATCTGCATCTACATTCAGGAAAATTTCCACCGCCCCATCAGCCGCGAATGCATCGCCGCCCGCTTCAATCTCTCCCCCAGCCACCTCTCACGTCTGTTTCGCCAGCAGGGGCACATGCGGCTGGCGGACTACATCAGCTGGGTGCGGCTGGAGCGGGCCAAGTTCATGCTGAAAAAGTATCGCTTCCGTCTCGAAGAGGTCGCCAATCGCTGCGGGTTTACCGACGTGAACTACTTCTGCCGGGTGTTCAAACAGAAGACCGGCTTGACCCCTTCCCAGTACCGTTCCCTGAGTCAGCCGCAGGCGGCGGCCAGCGAGCTGGAGGGATAACGGGGCTGTGTCGGGAAGGCGTGGTGACGGCGCACTGGCGGGTGGCTACCTCTTTGGTCTGACATGCTTTCTTGTCGTTTTATTATGAAAATGAATGGGCTAAGATGGCCGCGCGCAACAAACAAGTTGATAACAAACGGAAGTTAGGAGATGCCGATGGAAAGCAAAGTAGTAATCCCGACCCAAGGTCAGAAAATCACAGTCGATGCCAACGGCAAGCTGCAGGTTCCCAACCATCCGATCATTCCGTTTATTGAAGGGGATGGCATCGGTGTTGACGTAACCCCGGCCATGTTGAATGTGGTGAATGCTGCGGTCGAGAAAGCCTACAAGGGCGAGCGCAAGATCGCCTGGATGGAGATCTATACCGGCGAGAAGTCGACTCATGTCTATGGTGAAGGTGCCTGGCTGCCGGCCGAAACCCTGGATTTCATTCGTGAATATTGCGTGGCCATCAAGGGCCCGCTGACTACTCCGGTCGGTGGCGGTATTCGCTCCCTCAACGTAGCCCTGCGTCAGGAGCTGGATCTCTACATCTGCCTGCGTCCGGTACGTTACTACGACGGCACCCCGAGCCCGGTGAAACGTCCTGATCTGACCGACATGGTGATCTTCCGTGAAAACGCCGAAGACATCTACGCCGGTATCGAGTGGAAGGCCGACAGCGCCGAAGCAAACAAGGTGATCGCCTTCCTGCAAAACGAGATGGGCGTGAAGAAAATTCGCTTCCCCGAGTCCTGCGGTATCGGCATCAAGCCGATGTCCAAAGCCGGTACCGAGCGTCTGGTGCGTGCCGCCATCGAGTATGCCATCGACAACGATCGCGACTCAGTGACCCTGGTGCACAAGGGCAACATCATGAAGTTCACCGAAGGTGCCTTCAAGGATTGGGGTTATGCTCTGGCCCAGAACGAGTACGGTGCCCAGCTGATCGACGGCGGCCCCTGGTGCTCCTTCAAGAACCCGAAAACCGGCAAGACCATCGTCATCAAGGATGTCATCGCCGATGCCTTCTTGCAGCAGATCCTGCTGCGTCCGGCCGAGTATGACGTCATCGCCTGTATGAACCTCAACGGCGACTACATCTCCGACGCGCTGGCCGCTCAGGTAGGCGGTATCGGTATCGCGCCGGGTGCCAACATCGGTGACGGCGTGGCCCTGTTCGAGGCGACCCACGGTACTGCGCCGAAGTATGCCGGTCAGGACAAGGTCAACCCGGGCTCGCTGATCCTCTCCGCCGAGATGATGCTGCGCCACATGGGCTGGGTTGAAGCGGCCGATCTCATCATCAAGGGGATGGAAGCGGCGATCCGCAACAAGACCGTCACCTATGACTTCGAGCGTCTGATGGAAGGGGCCACCCTGCGCTCCTGCTCCCAGTTTGCTCAGGACATGATCGACCAGATGTAATTTGCTGCTTGCCAGAAACGTAAAACCGGCGCCATGTGCGCCGGTTTTTTTATCGCGAAAGAGTGAAGGGGCTTATTGCGC
Source organism: Aeromonas sp. 97A (assembly GCF_051919185.1). Taxonomy (NCBI): domain Bacteria; kingdom Pseudomonadati; phylum Pseudomonadota; class Gammaproteobacteria; order Aeromonadales; family Aeromonadaceae; genus Aeromonas; species Aeromonas sp. 97A. The sequence continues at coordinate 598,028 of NZ_JBQBFF010000001.1, forward strand.
CTGCTCTACGTGTTGCTGATAGCGTTGCTGCCATTTGCTGGTTTCTGCTTCATCACCCTGGGCCTTCCAGAAGGCGCAGATGGTGTTGGCAAGTTCCGAAGCCATCGCGTGATCTCCGTCACGTCGACTCATCAGATAATCTCCCAGCCAGCTTTGATATTGTTTCATTACCCGATCTCCTTATCTCATGTGCCCTTGAGGGTGCCCACCTTGACGAGAGCCTGTTGGCTCATCCTGGGGGGAACATCATCAGGCATGATGGTGCAAAGTCACGACCCGGGCAGAGAGCCCGATGGGCAATCTGGCGGCGAACGTGACGCGAGATGTCAAAAAATGAGCGCCATTTTAGCACAAACTGACCAACTTGGGGAAATTGTCGCCATGGATTGCGACAGAACTGCCCCATCCCCTTGTTCCCAAAACAGAAAACCCGCCGTGATGGCGGGTTGATTTGCAGATAAATGTGGCAAAACAGCCTAGATCTTGGCGCTGGCCAGGTACTTTGCCATCTCTTCGGCGGGCACCATGCCACCGCCGGTGGCCCACACCAGATGGGTGGCCTGTGCCATGGTTGCGGCATCGAAACCGCGCCCGGTGAGCCACTCGGGATTGGCTGCCACCCGCCACGGGCCGGCCATACCCGCCAGGGCTGACGGTTCGAGTGTGATCTGCTCATCGCGCGCCAGCAGCCCGAGCAGGTCATACATCTCCTGATCACTCAGGGTGTAGAAGCCATCGAGCAGTCGTTCCATGGCGCGGCCGACGAAGCCGGAGGCGCGACCTACCGCGAGGCCGTCGGCTGCGGTGAGGTTATCGATGCCCAGATCCTGCACCGCAATGGCATCGTGCAATCCGGTGTGGACCCCCAGCAACATGCAGGGGGAGTGAGTGGGCTCGGCGAAGAAGCAGTGAACGTTATCCCCGAACGCGAGCTTGAGACCAAAGGCCACGCCGCCCGGGCCGCCACCCACGCCGCAAGGGAGGTAGACGAACAGCGGGTGGTCGGCATCTACCTTGATGCCCATCTGGTCGAACTGCGCTTTCACCCGCTCGCCCGCCACCGAGTAGCCGAGGAACAGGGTGCGGGAGTTCTCGTCGTCGATAAAGAAGCAGTTGGGATCCCGCTCGGCCTCTTTGCGCCCCTGTTCCACCGCCACCCCGTAATCTTCGGCATATTCGACCACGATGACGCCGTGTTCACGCAGCTTGCGCTTCTTCCACTCCCGCGCATCGGCCGACATGTGGACGGTGACGGTAAAGCCGAGCTTGGCGCTCATGATGCCGATAGACATGCCAAGGTTGCCGGTGGAGCCTACCGCGATGCTGTACTGGTTGAAGAACTGGCGATACTCCTCGCTAAAGAGCTTGCGGTAGTCATCCTCTTCGCAGAGCAGACCTGCCTTGATCGCCAACTGTTCGGCGTGAGTCAGCACCTCGTAGATACCGCCTCGAGCCTTGATGGAGCCGGAGATGGGCAGATGACTGTCTTTTTTCAGCAGCAGTCGACCGGTGACCTCAACCCCGTAGCGCTGGTTGAGCGTAGCCTGCATCGCCGGAATAGCGGCGATCTCGGACTCCAGAATACCGTTGCTGGCGCGGGTCTCGGGGAAGGCTTCGCACATGTAGGGAGCGAAGCGGGCCAGCCGAGCGGAAGCGTCCGCCACATTGTTGTTATCGAGCCCCACATAGGGCAGACCGGCAGCCAGAGTGGTGGTGTTGGGGTTGAACCAGGTGACTGGCTCAAGCGCGATCAGGGATTGCACCAGTGGAAATTGCGCTGTGAGCTGTTGTACGTCGATGTTTTTCATAGTGTTCTCGGTCTTGTTACACGATATAGGAGAGCAGGAAAGTACCGGCCAGCGCCATCAGGGAGGCGACAAAGGTGGCGGTGGTGTAGTACTTGAGCGTTTCGTTCAGGGTGGCGCCGCAATACTGCTTGACCAGCCAGAACAGAGAGTCAGTCACCATGGTGCAGCCAATGGCACCGGAGCCGATGGCCAGGGTCATGATCTCCGGGCTGATGTTCGGGTAGTGCACCATGATGGGGGAGACAATGGCGGTGGCGCCCATCATGGCGACGGTGGCGGAGCCCACGGCGGCGTGCAGCACGATAGCCACCAGCCAGGCCAGCAGAATGGGGTGCATATCCAGCTGGGAGAGGATAGTGGCCAGACTATCGCCCAGGCCGCTTGCCTTGAGCACGCCGTTGAAGGCGCCGCCTGTCCCTATGATGAGCAGGATATTGGCGATGGAGGAGAAGCACTCCTCGGTCTTGTTAAGCAGTCCCTCCATCTTCATCTGCTGACGGATCCCCAGCACGTAGTAGGCGGTGAAGGCGGCAATGAACATGGCGGTGATGGGGTTGCCGATAAACTCCAGCACGGTGTAGAGGTGGCTGGCGTGATCCATATTGAGCTCAGCGACAGTCTTGGCCAGCATCAGCAGGATGGGCAGCAGCACGGTGAAGAGCGAGGCGCTTAAGGTCGGGAGAGTTGCTTCATCGCGGGCCTTGATGTCGGCAAAGGCAGCGGGTACCTCCTTGAACGGAATCCGGTTGCCCAGCAGTTTGAGGAACAGGGGGCCACCGATAAGCGAGGCAAACAGGCCGACCGCCAGACCATAGACGATGACGGAACCCACATCGGCGCCCAGCTGATTGGTGACATAGAGGGCTGCCGTGTGGGGCGGCACTATGCAGTGCACGGCCATCAGGGCGGTGCAGAGCGGAATGGCCAGCTTGAGTAGCGAGGTGTTGGTCTTGCGGGCGATGGAGAAGGCGAGCGGGATCAGCAACACCACCCCGACTTCGACAAACAGGGTGATGCCGCACACCAGACCCACCAGCACCATGATGACCTGAGGCGAAAGCCAGCGGCATCTCTGCAGGGCGAGGCCGATGCGCTCTGCAGCCCCAGACACCTCCATCATCTTGCCGAGTATGGTGCCAAGACCGATGACGGCGGCGAGAAAGCCGAGCGTGCCGCCAATTCCCTCTTCCATGGCGTTGACCATCTTGAGGGGCTCCATCCCCATCAGGGTGCCGACATAGAAGCTCGCCAGCAGCAGGGCGAGGAAAGGATGCACCTTGCCCTTCACTATGGTGACCACGATAAGAACGATGCTACTTAGCAAGGTAGCGATGACCCATACCTCTGAACTCATACTGCGCCTCGACATCTGTTGTGTGTGATTGTTTATGCGCTTATTGAATGAAAATGAGGTGGGGCTGACAAATGATGAAATCGACCACTTGGATGAACTGAGGTGATGCAAAGGCGCTGCATTGGTCACAATTTATCGAAATCACACTCTTTGGGTCTTTTGAATTCATCCTGAAGGTGGCCTGTGGGTGTATCATCGGCGGCTCTTGCGAAGAGGGGGATGAATGTATAACGGGGATAATTACATATCGCGCAACAAGCTGCTGAGTGGCTACCAGCTGGCCAAGCTGCACACCTTCGAGGCGGCCGCCCGCCACGGATCTTTTGCCATGGCAGCTGATGAATTGTCGCTGAGTCCCAGCGCCGTGAGCCACCGGATCAGCGCGCTGGAAGAGGAGCTGGGGTTCAAGCTCTTTGAGCGTTTTCACCGCAAGGTGGTACTGACGGCGGATGGACAGCGGGTGTTCTGGGCGCTCAAATCCTCGCTGGAGTTCATCAATCAGGAGATCCTGGAGATCAAGAATCAGGAGCTCTCCGGTACCCTGACCATCTATTCGCGTCCCTCCATCGCCCAGTGCTGGCTGGTGCCCAGGTTGGCGGATTTTTCCCGCCTGCATCCGCAGATCGAGCTCAATATCATCACCGGCAACGAGAACATCAACCTGCATGGTTATGGCATCGATTTGACCCTCTATTTCGATGAGAAGAGCCCGGAGCGGCTTGCCATCCATCCGCTGATGGATGAGTTCATGCTGCCGGTCTGCAGCCCGGAATATGCCGAGCAGCACGGGCTTGTCGGCAATCCCGCCAACTTGTCCTTTTGCCGTCTGCTTCATGATCGGCAGGCATGGGGATTTGACTCGGATACCGACGAATGGAGCAGCTGGGCTCACCACGCCGGGGTCAGCCTCGAGGCATGCCAGCTGAGCATGGGTTTTGATCGCTCGGATCTCGCCATCATCGCCGCCATGAATCACGCCGGGATCGCCATGGGGCGCAAGAATCTGGTGAGCAAGCGACTGGCACGCAACGAGCTGGTGGCCCCTTTCCCCGGCTTGGAGATCAAGTGCGAGCAGCGTTATTACATGGCGACCCTGCCCAACCGGGCGTGTCCCAAGATCCAGGCTTTTATCGACTGGGCGCAGGAAATGGCTGCCGAGATGGAATGAATAGAGACCGGTGCGCAAGAGCAAAATGAAGATGGTAAAGCGCGGGTGAACGAAGGTAGCGGTTTAACGTAGCGGGAATATTGGGGGAGAGAGGTTGGCTGATGGTGGCTGGTTGCGAGTGGCCTTGCTGCCCACACCGGATGGCTGGCAGCAAGGCAACGGTCGGGATCAGGTGGTCTTTTCCAGATGGTTCTGGTAAATCTGCTGCCACTTGTCCAGTTCGTTTTCATCACCCTGCTGCTGCCAGAACTCGCAGATGGAACTCGCCATCTCGCATGCCATGGCGTGGTCACCGTCACGGCGACTCATCAGGTATTGCCCCAGCCAGCTTTGATACTGTTTCATTGCACGATCTCCTTATCTATTTAACCCTTGATACTGCAGCTGTGGGACACCCGTCCGGCAGTGTCGCGCCACACTCCACTTTCGCCGCGCGCTGCTTGTTATCGCCTCGCTTGTTGTCAATCAGGACAGAGAGCGTATGAGAAAAAGGCGAAAGTGTTAAAAATTGGCCACCACCTTATCACAAAATGGTGTGATATGCAGGCTTTGGGGCCAATTGAGTTATAAGCGTGGGTTGCGTGTCCCGACATCGCGACAGGGATTGACGGAGAGTATCGGCACGCAACTTGTGCCGCAAGCAGGCGTTTGAGCGGTTACTGGGTCACCCGACGCGCCTGCCAGTAGCGACTGTTCCAGTAGACGTTGTCGAGGCGGGAGCGGATCACTCCCTTGCTGGTGGAGGCGTGAATAAACTCGCCGGCACCTGTGTAGACCCCCACATGGTACTGTTGCCAGCCGGTTTTGAAGAAGACCAGATCCCCGTGTTGCAGCCGGTAGCGATCCACCGGTTTGCCAATGCTGGCCTGAGATTCGGTGGTTCTTGGCAGGTTGAAGCCCAGCACCTGACTGTAGGCGAGCTGGGTGAAGGCGGAGCAGTCTAGCCCGGCGCGGCTGGCGCCGCCCATGCGGTAAGGGACACCGCGCCACTGTTGGTAGAAGCCATCGAAGGCACTGCTCTGCCGGGGGGCCGGAGGCGGCTCCGGCGTGCTGGAACAGGCGGCCAGCAGCAGAGTCAGCAGGGATAGCAGCAGCTTGCGATACATCGGGCTCTCTCCACGGACGGGTCTACCAAACGAGACATTTATCGAACGCCATATCCTGCCAAATCGTTCTGGCGGCAGGAGGGCACGCGACAACTTTTCCATCATAAACAGGGATCTGGCTCCAGACCTAGTCTCCGAGAGGAAAAATGTGGCGGGGAACTGAAAAACGCCAACCCGAGGGCTGGCGTTTGTTGTCACTCGTTGTGGCTGATCAGCGGTTTAAGCAGCTCGGCCAGCTTGTAGAAGGTCTGCACCCGGGTGGTGCTGGGGCGCCAGACCAGCCCGATTTCGCGATAGGAGGTCTCTCCCGGCAGCGGGATGGCCACCAGATCGGAGTTGGCAAGAATGCCGGCATCGATGGCCATCTGCGGCAGGAAGGTGGTGCCCAGACCCGCTTCCACCATCTGTACCAGGGTGTGCAGGCTGGTGGCGGCGAACGGGTTGATCTTGCTCTTGTCCCGCAGGCGGCAGGCGCTCACTGCGTGCTCGGTGAGGCAGTGCTCCCGCTCCAGCAGGAAGATGCTCTGGTTGGGCAACTCCTTGTAGTCGAACGGGGTATGCAGACCGGCCGCCATGCTGGCGGGCATCACCATGTGGAACGGATCCTGACCGACGGTCTTGCAGTGAAATCCCCCGATCTCGATGGGCAGAGCGAGGATCAGCAAGTCGAGTTGACCCTGTTCCAGCTGCTTGAGCAGATTGCTGGTGGTGTCTTCACGCAGCAACAATTCGAGGTCAGGATAGGTTTTGCTGCACTCTTTCAGCAGCTTGCTCAGCAGGAAGGGGGCGATGGTGGGAATGCAGCCAAGACGTACCGTCCCCTGCATCACGCCGCCCTGATGTTGCCCGAGCTCCATCAGATCCCGCGCATCGGAGAGCAAATTGCGAGCGCGCTCGACGATTTCCATGCCGACCGGGGTCATAATGAAGCTCTTGTGGTCCCGCTCCACCAGTTGCAGGTTCATCATGTCCTCCAGCGTCTGGATCCCGGTACTCAGGGTCGACTGGCTGACATGACAGGCCTTGGCGGCGCGGTTGAAGTTCTTGTGCTCATCGAGAGCGACCAGATATTGCAGCTGTTTGAGGCTGGGCCAACGTTGCATAGAAAAACCCGATTAATGCTATCTATTTAATTTGATTTAACTAATCTACCACCGGGTCTATAGTTTGTCGCTTGAATTAGATGGACTTGGCTCTAGGTAGCCCAATCCTCACCGGATTGTTCACTTCACATAAAGAGGAATTGAATATGGTATTGGTAGGCCGTCCCGCACCCGATTTTACCGCCGCAGCTGTTCTGGGTAATGGCGAGATCGTTGATTCGTTCACCCTCTCATCCCACATCAAAGGCAAAGCTGCCGTTGTCTTCTTTTATCCGCTCGATTTCACCTTCGTCTGCCCGTCCGAGCTGATTGCCTTCGATCACCGTTATGAAGAGTTCCAGAAGCGTGGCGTGGAAGTGATCGGTGTTTCCATCGATTCCCAGTTCTCCCACAACGCATGGCGCAACACCAAAGTGGAAGATGGCGGTATCGGTCAGGTCAAGTACCCACTGATCGCCGACGTGAAACACGAAATCTGCAAAGCCTATGACGTTGAGCATCCGGAAGCCGGTGTGGCTTTCCGTGGCTCCTTCCTGATCGACAAGAACGGTGTCGTTCGCCATCAGGTTGTCAACGATCTGCCGCTGGGCCGCAACATCGACGAGATGCTGCGCATGGTCGATGCCCTGCAATTCCACGAAGAGCACGGCGAAGTGTGCCCGGCTCAGTGGGAAAAAGGCAAAAAAGGTATGCAAGCCTCTCCGGACGGCGTTGCCAAGTACCTGTCCGAGAACGCTGACTCCCTGTAATCGGGTCATACTCTCCTTGAAAAACCGGTGCCTTGGCACCGGTTTTTTTATACCTGAGATTTATCCATCCCCTGACATTGCGGTCACACTCTTCTCGCTCCATTGCTATTCCAAGCAGCCGTTCGCTGGCGTACTCGTCGTTTCGAAATGAGATGCTGATCCGAATGGCTGGGTGGGGGGATATGCCGACAGACAATCGCCATAAAAAAAGCGCGCCATACGCGCGCTTAGTTCACAAGCGAAGAAGTTATTCCTCAAAGATCCCGAAGTGATCCTTGGCGAAATTGACCCGCTGTTCCACGTTCATCTTCACCTGTCCCAGTTTCTCGATGGTCTTGAGGTTGGGCACCAGGCCGCGACCGTTGGCGATCTGGATGGCAAGACCCGGACGGGCGTTGAGCTCCAGCAGCATGGGGCCGCGGAACTTGTCCAGCACCATATCGGTACCGATATAACCCAGACCCGACATCTCGTAGCAGGAAGCGGCCAGAGTCAGCAGGGTATCCCAGTGGGGTACCTTGAGCTCATAGAGATCGAGGCCGGTGTCCGGGTGGTGGCGCAGCGGATTGCCAAACTGCACTGCCCGCAGGGCACGACCGGTACGCAGGCACAGACCCACCCCCACGGCGCCCTGGTGCAGGTTCGCCTTGCCATCGGAGGCGGCGGTGGAGAGGCGCATCATCGCCATCACCGGGAACCCCTTGAAGATGATGACCCGGGCATCGGGTACCCCTTCGAAGGAGTAGCCGTCGAACACATCATCAAAGTTGATGAGGCCTTCCACCAATGCCACGTCGGGCTTGCCGCCAAGCGAATAGAGCCCCGCCAGAATGTTGGAGACATGGCGCTCCAGATCCTGACCGGTAGAGGCGCTGCCGTTGGGCTTGTAGAAGAGGCCATCTTCCTGACGGAGGATCACAAGGATCCCCTTGCCGCCCGAGCCACGAGCCGGCTTGATGCAGAAGCCCGGCCAATCTTTTACCAGCTCGGTGATGCGACCCACATCGTGCTGGGCACGGATGGTACCGATCAGCTCAGGCACGGTAACCCCTGCATCCAGCGCAATTTGCTTGGTCTGCAGCTTGTCATCCACCAGCGGATAGAGGCTGCGCGGATTGTAGCGGCTGATGTAGGAGTGGTTGCGCTTGTTCATGCCGAGGATGCCTGATTGGGACAGGCTCCACGGGGTTGTGTATTTTTCCCAGAACCACATCGGTTACTTGTCCTTACCCGGGGTGACGCCAGATTTCATCTCGTCCACCAGCGGCTTGAAGCGCTTCAGTTCGCTCAGCTTGTAGCCGGTGTAGTTACCCATCAACAGCACGGTCGCCATCAGCACCAGCTGCAGGCCGAGGAAGTTGAAGGTGAGGTGACGAATGAGCTCGTTATCCATGGCCAGATAGGCGATGACGGCAACCAGCAGAGAGCCACCACCCTGGCGGAACACCTCTTTCGGGCCCTCTTCTTCCCACAGGATGGACATCCGTTCGATGGTCCAGGAGAGGATGATCATCGGGAAGAAGGTGATCTTCATGCCGTCGGTCAGCCCCAGCTTGAAGGCGAACGCGGAGAAAATACCGATCATCGAGATAACCATGATGATGATGGCCGATATTCGGGCGACCAGCAGCAGGTTAAGCCGAGACAGATAGGAGCGGATGATGAGACCGGTGCCGACGATCAGCAGGAAGCCGATGAGACCGGTGACCAGAGAGGTCTGGATAAAGGCGACCGCGATCAGCACCGGCATAAAGGTACCGGAGGTTTTGATCCCCACCAGAACCCGCAGGAACACCACCATCAGCACGCCGATCGGGATCAGCAGCAAGCCCTTGAACAGGGTCTGCTCTTCCAGCGGCAGGCTATGGATTGAGAAGTTCATCATCTCCGATTTTTCGAACTTCTGCGCCAGTGCCACGCTAACCGGCTGCTCCTGCTCGATCATCGAGAAGCTGACACGGGAGTTGTGACCACCGGTCACGTCCAGCAGGGCGCCGGAGTTGTATTCCCACAGCAGCAGGTTGGCCGGACGGCCCTGTTCACCGGTTTGCGGGTTGAACAGCTTGTAGTCGGTCGGGCTGTTGAATACCTGCAGGTAATCCACCAGTTCCTGACGACGGCGGCCATCTTCCAGATTCAGGGCATGCACCACGCGGGTGGGGACGTCAGCATTGTTGAGCAGCTCGGCGATCAGGTTGGCGCGGCTCTTGTGCTTTTTCAGCAGCTCGGCGTTCTGCTCCTGCTTCTCGATCTCTTTGATGATCTCGCGAGTCAGGGTGTAGCCGTCGGCAGAGCGCTCCTGGGCCCGCTCGAGGATCTGCTTCATCGCGGTGGCGTAAGGCTCACTCTCGATCTGCTTCTCGATGGCAGGCGGCTGCGGATTGGCGGCCGGTTTGGCATGGGCATCCGCCATCATGTCGACGCGGTAGTAGAGCTCCTGACGGCCGGAGGCGGTGCGGATGGACCACTCGGCGCGGGCATCGCCATCTTTCTCGACAAACGAGAGGCCGTAACCTGGGCTGGCGGCGTTCTCGTTCATCAGGGTGAAACCGGGCTGGGTGCCCGGAATGGCCAGAGAGGCGATCACCGGCTCACCGGTCGCCTCAAACTCCAGCTTGGCTTCGATGGACCAGATCTGGCGCTTTTCACCGGGCGTCAGGGGTACATCCAACGCGATATGGTGATAGATCGTCATCCCCAGGCCGACAATGTACAGCAGGGCTACCAGCAAATAGAACGGCTTACGGGAAACCATGGATTATTTCACATCCTTGAGCTTGGGTTTGGGTTGGATATATTCGCGGGCCACATCAACCACGGCGATGTCTTTCAAAAATTCGCGACCCAGCAGCACAGGGAAGGTCATGTCGCTACGGTCTTTCAGGGTAAATTCGGCTTTCTCGGTCATGTCGCCAATGCGCACGGCCAGACGCACCACCGGACGGCGGTCCAGATCGTCGGCAGAGGCCTGACGCACCCGTACATGGCGTACCAGCGGCGCTTCGATCTGGATCTTGTCGTCCACTTCCTGATGGCTCAGGAAGAAGCGCACCCAGTTTTTGCCGTTGCGCTCGAAAATAGTGATCTCCTGCGCACTGATGGAGGAGGTGGTCGCACCGGTATCGACCCGCGCCTGGAAGGCGTCGTTGGCCGCATCAACCCAGATCCACTCGGCTTCACCGACCATCAGCTTGCCATCGATGGTGTGACCCTGATTGGGGGCCGGGCACTTCTCGGTGGGGATGGCCATCGGCTTGGGCGGCTCGGAGGGGAGGGTGGCGAGCTTGTGGTCTACTTGCTTGATGGACTCTTTCATATTGGTGACATCTGTGTTGAGCTGAACCAGCAGGTGCTGTTGCTGCACATACTGCTTCTGTTGCTGTTCCATGGATGTTTGCAGGCGCTGCTCGCTCTGGCTCAGCTCGCTACGAAGCTCGGCCAGCGTCAGAGCAGGGACCTGAGGCGCTTTTTCCATATTGACACACCCGCCGAGACTAAGCAGGGAGAGCAGGGTCATTCCTTTTAATTTGCTTTTCATGTCATTCATTTAACTGTGCTTCCTGGAATTGGGTCAGTGTAACTTCCTGAATCGCCATCGGCTAGTCTTTGGCCTTGCGGGCAATCAGTACGGCACGTTTCGGCGCCGGGTGTCCTTCTACCGTGAGTGCCGGATTGTCTGGATCCAGATAGTCACTCAGGGATTCATTAATCATCCAGTCGGTACGACGCTGTTCGTCGGTGCTGGTCATATTCTCGTCTACTATCCGCACGTCGGTGAAGCCGCAGCGCTCGACCCACAGCTTGAGGGCGCGGCTTGAGGGAATAAACCAGACGTTGCGCATCTTGCCGTAACGATCGGTGGGCATCAGCACGTCGTTGACCCCGCCGTCAATCACCAGGGTCTCCAGCACCAGCTCGCCATCATCTTTCAATTGATTGCGCAACTGCTCGATGTGCTCGATGGGGGATTTGCGGTGATAGAGCACCCCCATGGAGAAGACGGTGTCAAAGGCACGCAGCTCCGGCAGCTCCTGAATACCGAGCGGCAACAGGTGGGCGCGCTGATCATTGCCCGCGAAGTGGCGAATGGCCTCGAACTGGCAGAGGAACAGCGGGCTCGGATCGATGCCGACCACGAGCTTGGCCCCTTCACCCACCATGCGCCAGAGGTGGTAACCGCTGCCGCAGCCCACATCCAGCACGTAACGGCCTTCGAGCGGGCTGATATGGGGCAGCACCCGATCCCACTTCCAGTCAGAGCGCCACTCGGTATCGATATGGATACCGTGCACCGTGAACGGCCCCTTGCGCCAGGGCATGAAGTGGCGCAGCAGGCTCTCGACCTTCTTGCGCTCCCCTTCGCCAATGCTCTCGGCCGAGCCAATCTCGACCCGGCTTTTCAGCTCGATGTTGCCGGGGGAGACCACCGGCAGCTTGTTGAGGGCGCGATTCCAGCGCGGCAGATCGCCATGCTGGTTGTCATGTTGCCAGGCATGCAGCTGGGCGGGCAGGGTATGCAGCCAGTGGCTCAGCCGGTTTTTGGCAATCAGTTGATAGAAATTGGCAAAGTCGATCATGGCTGGGCGTCGCTGGATTTGATGGCAATCATGGAGCCGAAGTTGAAGCACTGGAACCAGAGATCCTGATGGACGAAACCGGCGTCGCGCAGACGGGCCTGATGCACCGGCAGGCTGTCGGTGCGCATCACGTTCTCAAGGGCGGTGCGTTTCTGGCTGATCTCCAGCTCGCTGTAGCCATTGGCCCGCTTGAAGTCGAGATGCAGATCGATGAGCAGCTCGTTGACCGGTTCATCTTCGAAGCGGAACTTCTCGCTCAGGATCAGGATCCCGCCCGGGCGCAGCCCATCATGAATGCGCTGGATCAGGGCGGCCCGCTTCTCTGGCTCGACAAATTGCAGGGTGAAGTTGAGCACTACCACGGAGGCGTTCTCAATCTCGATGTCGCAGATATCCGCCTCTACCAGCTCCACCGGCACCTCGGATTTGAAACCGGATAGGTGGGCGCGGGCGCGCTCGATCATCGGATGGGAGAGATCCACCGCGGTGATGCGGCAGCCGGGCTGGCTGACATGGCGACGCATCGCCTGGGTCGCGGCGCCCAGTGAGCAGCCGAGATCATAGAGTCGGCTCTCGGGTTGGGCGTAGCGGGCGGCCATCATGCCGATGGCAGAGATGATGTTGCTGTAACCCGGCACCGAGCGCTGGATCATATCGGGAAACACGTCGACGACCTGTTCGTCAAAACAGAAGTCACCCAATCGGGCGATCGGGGCGGCAAAAATTTGATCTTTGGTATGCATGCTGGCGCAACCTGACAGTCGGGACATCACCCGGCTGTATTGTTCAATTGAGTCGTTGGGTGACACCCATCAGAGTAGATTTATCACCTGTTTACGAACGGGGTGGCTGGTCGTGAAATCCTTTGGACCTGTCCTGTTCGTACGGGCCATGTTCCGGACCCTTACTTGGGGCGGTAGTGTAGAGGATTGATGGCCGTTTGTCTTGACGCCAGGGCTTGCCACGCCACAAAAAAGCACTTTTTTTGCAGCGAAACGATGGCCGCAGAATGGGTTGGCTAAAAGCGCAGCACTCCCTGCCGTGCGCGATCGTTTTCCCCCGGCCAGGGGGCCATCTCCTGCTCCAGCAAGCGGGTGATCTGGCGGGCCAGCTCAGGTGCCTGGGCGTTGTCGGCAGTATGTATATAGAGGTAGAGATCCTTGCCCTCGGAAAGCCACTGGCGCCAGTGGGGGAGCCAGCTGGGCAGGAAGGGGTGATTGGCCGCCGGATCCGGCAGGCCGATAAAGCGCACCATGGGGGCGTTGGCGGTGGCCAGCAGATGCACCGGCAGGCGTGGTTTCTTGCCCTGGGCATCGACAAGGGCTGGCGTGGTTGCTTGCACCGAGAAGAGTGGCCGGCTGTCGAGCATCACCCGGTTCACTCCCTGTTCCATCAGCAGCCGGTTCAATGCCCGCTCGGCCTCCCCCTTGGCGAAGAAGTCGGGGTGGCGCACTTCGAGGGCGTAGCGAAACGCCCGCGGCAGCCGCTCGATGAAGGCCGCCAGTCTGGCCAGCCCCTGTGGCCCGAAACGGGCGGGCAACTGCAGAGTGAGCAGCCCCAGCTTGTCGTGTAGTGGCGTGAGCAGACGAATAAAGTCGGCGACTTGCTTGTCTGCGCTCACCAGATCGCTCTGGTGGCTGATGGTTTGCGGAAACTTGAAGTTGAAACGAAAGTGATTAGGCACCGCATCGGCCCAGCGCTGTACCGTGTCCTGTGTCGGCAGGGCGTAGAAGGTGGTGTTACCCTCCACCGAGTTGAAGACGGTCGCGTAGTGGGCGAGGTGTTCGGCAGGCTTGGCGCCAAGGCCCAGCAACTGGCCGGGCCAGCTGGGGTGGGACCATTGCGGCAGGCCCAAATAGAGGCTCATGATGGCTATTCTCTTCGCTCTTGGTGCATTCGTGCCGATTTTTTGCCCGCTTTTTGCCATCGAGTGCAAAAAACTGGCGAAAGGAGGCTGCTGGCCATTTTACCCAAAAGGGGGTTTTCCTCTATAATGCCAGCCCTTTTGTTTTTCAATTTCTTGTGACCCATGCCTATCTACGAATATCGTTGCGACGTCTGTGGCCATGAATTGGCAAAACTGCAAAAGCTTTCCGATGCCCCCCTGACCGACTGTCCGGCCTGTAGCAAGCCGAATCTGGTCAAGCTGATATCGGCGGCAGGCTTCCGGCTCAAGGGAACCGGATGGTACGAGACTGATTTCAAACCGGGTAAGAAAAAGAATCTGGCCAGCTGTGAGACAGACGGTGCTTGCCAGTCGTGCCCGGCGGCCCAAGGTTAACCGTCTCTCTACAATTTCGAAGGAAGAAGTCCATGCGCTCTATCTATTGCGGACAGGTCAATGAGGCCCATGCAGGGCAGACCATTACATTGTGCGGTTGGGTTCATCGTCGTCGTGATCTCGGCGGTCTGATCTTTATCGATATGCGCGACCGGGAAGGGATCGTTCAGGTGTTCTTCGATCCGGACAAGCCGGACGCGTTCGCCCTGGCCTCCGAGCTGCGCGGCGAGTTCTGCATCCAGGTGACCGGCGTGGTGCGCACCCGTCCCGAGTCCCAGCGCAACAGCGACATGGCCACTGGCGCCATCGAAGTGTTCGCCCACGAACTCAACATCATCAACCGTGCCGAGCCGCTGCCGCTGGACTTCAATCAGGTCAACAGCGAAGAGATCAGCCTCAAGTATCGCTACCTGGATCTGCGTCGTCCCGAGATGGCCAAGTACCTGAAGACCCGTGCCAAGGCCAGCGCCTTCGTACGCCGCTTCATGGACGAGCACGGCTTCCTCGATATCGAGACCCCGATGCTGACCAAGGCCACCCCGGAAGGTGCCCGTGACTATCTGGTGCCGAGCCGCGTGCACAAGGGCAAGTTCTACGCTCTGCCGCAATCACCCCAGCTGTTCAAGCAGTTGCTGATGATGTCCGGCTTCGATCGCTACTACCAGATCGTCAAGTGCTTCCGTGACGAAGACCTGCGTGCCGACCGCCAGCCGGAATTCACCCAGATCGACGTGGAGACCTCCTTCATGACCGCGCCGCAGGTGCGTGAAGTGATGGAAGAGATGATCCGTAAACTGTGGCTGCACATCCTGAACGTGGATCTGGGCGACTTCCCGATCATGACCTTCGACGAAGCCATGCGTCGCTACGGCTCCGACAAGCCGGACCTGCGTCTGCCGATGGAGCTGGTCGATGTGGCAGACCTCTTGACTGCTGTCGAGTTCGCCGTGTTCGCGGGCCCCGCCAACGATCCGAAAGGCCGTGTGGCTGCCCTGAAAGTCCCGGGCGGTGCCGAGCTCTCTCGCAAGCAGATCGACGAATACACCAAGTTTGTCGGCATCTACGGTGCCAAGGGCCTGGCCTGGATGAAGGTCAACGAAGCGGCCAATGGTATCGAAGGCGTGCAGTCTCCGGTTGCCAAGTTCCTCTCTGACGCCATCGTGCGCGAGATCCTGGCTCGTACCGGTGCTGCCGACGGCGACATCATCTTCTTTGGCGCTGACAGCAAGAAAGTGGTCTGCGATGCCATGGGCGCCCTGCGTCTGAAAGTGGGTCGCGATCTGGGCCTGCTGGAGAACAGCTGGAAACCGCTGTGGGTCATCGACTTCCCGATGTTCGAGGAAGATGGTGAAGGTGGTCTGGCCGCCATGCACCACCCGTTCACCGCGCCGAGCAACATGAGCCCGGCCGAGCTGAAAGCCAACCCTGTGGGTGCTTACGCCAACGCCTACGACATGGTGATCAACGGCTACGAAGTGGGTGGCGGCTCTGTCCGTATCCACAACAGCGAGATGCAGTCCACCGTGTTCGATATCCTGGGTATCACCCCGGCCGAGCAGCGCCTGAAATTCGGCTTCCTGCTGGATGCGCTGAAGTACGGTACCCCGCCGCACGCCGGTCTGGCCTTCGGTCTGGACCGTCTCAGCATGCTGCTGACCGGCACCGAAAACATTCGGGACGTCATCGCCTTCCCGAAAACGACCGCGGCCGCCTGTCTGATGACAGACGCCCCCAGCCTTGCCAATGCCGCCCAACTGGGTGAGCTGGCGATTGCAACCACCGTCAAGGGCGACGAGTAAGCCGATACCGGCACCGGAGGCCGCCGCCGTGCGGCCTCTGTGTTTCCCTTGGGTTAGTCATGATCAGTGTTACTGACATTTAAAAAATAACGGAGAGTCTCTATGGCAGGTCACAGTAAATGGGCCAACATCAAACATCGCAAGGCCGCTCAGGACGCCAAGCGTGGCAAGATCTTCACCAAGCTGATCCGCGAAATCACTACCTCCGCGCGTCTGGGTGATGCCGATCCGGCCAACAACCCGCGTCTGCGTGCTGCGGTGACTGCCGCCCTGACCAACAACATGACCCGCGACACCATCAACCGTGCCATTCAGCGTGGCGCCGGTGGTGGCGATGGCGAACAGCTCGAGACCATCGTATACGAAGGTTACGGCCCGGCTGGCTCTGCGGTGATGGTAGAGTGCCTGACCGACAACCGTAACCGTACCGTAGCCGAAGTGCGTCACGCCTTCAGCAAGTGCGGTGGCAACCTGGGTACAGACGGCTCCGTTGCCTATCTGTTCAGCAAGAAAGGTCTGCTGACTTTCGTGGGCGTAGACGAAGATGCCCTGATGGATGCCGCGCTGGAAGCGGGCGCCGATGACGTGGTCACCGAAGAGGATGGCACCATCGAGGTGTACACCACCCCGAACGACTTCGGTACCGTGCTGGACGGTCTGGAAGCTGCCGGCTTCAAGGCCCAGAGCGCCGAAGTGACCATGATCCCCTCCACCGAAGCGGAGCTGGATGCAGAAACTGCACCCAAGCTGATGCGTCTGATCGACATGCTGGAAGATCTGGACGATGTGCAAGAGGTGTATCACAACGGCTCCATCTCCGATGAAGTCGCTGCGACCCTCTGATCGCTGAATCGTGCTCTCCCGATGGCAGCCTGATGGCTGCCATTTTTTTATCTTTGCATCGTGGCAACTGCTGATGTGTCGGTTGAGTAATCGGCGCAACAATTCTCTTCACTGACAATCTTTCCCGCTTTCTCCGCGAATTATCATTGCTCTGTCTCTGCCAGTCGGTTGGCCCTGCACGTATGCCAGTCGCAGTTCTGCTGCATTGCGTTAGCGAGGCTCCGCTTATCCTGTTTATCACACCTTTAGCTCTTGAGATGGCGTTGACTGCTCACATCTGCCCGTCAGGGTAATTCGTTGCGGGTAGGGGAGAGGAGGTGATGGAGCGTGCTCTTGTTATCACAGGGGCCCATCAATACAGAGTCACAGGTTGGGATGTCGATAACGGATTGGCTGGGGCGAGTTGGTTGGTTGGTTGGTTGGTTGGTTGGGAAGTTAGGCGCTGCACTACCGCAATCGGCTGGAGTGAGGAGCTCTGTGATAAGTGGCAGATAAAAAAAGCCCGCGCAGTGCGCGGGCTTGTTATCTCAGGACTGGTTATCAGGCCTTGGATTTCTTCTTGCCTTCAACCTTGGCTTCAACCGGGGCAGCAGTTACCGGAGCGGCTTCGGTGAACGGACGACCGTAGTAGGAGTCCAGCAGAACCTGCTTCAGCTCGCTGATCAGCGGGTAGCGCGGGTTGGCGCCGGTGCACTGGTCATCGAAAGCTTCGATAGCCAGCTGGTCAACCTTGGCCAGGAAGTCAGCTTCAGTCACGCCAGCTTCGCGGATAGAGGCCGGGATACCCAAGGTAGCCTTCAGCTCGTCCAGCCAAGTCAGCAGCTTCTCGATCTTGGCGGCGGTGCGGTCACCGGCAGCAGTCAGACCCAGGTGGTCAGCGACTTCGGCGTAACGACGACGAGCCTGCGGGCGGTCGTACTGGGAGAACGCAGTCTGCTTGGTCGGGTTGTCGTTCGCGTTGTAGCGGATGACGTTGCTGATCAGCAGGGCGTTAGCCAGACCGTGCGGAATGTGGAACTCGGCACCCAGTTTGTGAGCCATGGAGTGGCACACACCCAGGAAGGCGTTGGCGAACGCGATACCGGCGAT
Source organism: Aeromonas sp. 97A (assembly GCF_051919185.1). NCBI lineage: Bacteria > Pseudomonadati > Pseudomonadota > Gammaproteobacteria > Aeromonadales > Aeromonadaceae > Aeromonas > Aeromonas sp. 97A. Next base: position 615,905 of record NZ_JBQBFF010000001.1, read on the forward strand.
GGTGGCTGCATTGTGCACCTTCTCACGAGCGATCGGGTCGTTGGCACCGTTCTGGTAGCTGGATGGCAGGTACTCTTTCAGCATTTTCAGGGCTTGCAGCGCCTGACCGTCGGAGTACTCGTTAGCCAGTACGGAAACATAGGCTTCCATGGCGTGAGTCACGGCATCGATACCACCGAAGGCACACAGGGACTTCGGCATACCCATGACCAAGTTGGCATCAACGATGGCCATGTTCGGGGTCAGCTCGTAGTCAGCCAGCGGATACTTCTGACCAGACACTTCATCGGTTACTACCGCAAACGGAGTGACTTCAGAGCCGGTACCGGAAGTGGTGGTGATACAGACCAGTTCGGCCTTCACGCCCATTTTCGGGAATTTGTAGATACGCTTGCGGATGTCCATGAAGCGCATGGCCAGATCTTCGAACGCAGTGTTCGGGTGCTCGTACATCACCCACATGATCTTGGCCGCATCCATCGGTGAACCACCGCCCAGCGCCAGGATAACGTCCGGTTTGAAGGAGTTGGCCATCTCGGCACCCTTGCGAACCACAGCCAGGGTCGGGTCAGCTTCTACTTCGTAGAACACTTCCACTTCCATATTCTGTGCTTTCAGCAGGCTGACCAGTTCATCGGCGTAGCCGTTGTTGAACAGGAAGCGGTCAGTTACGACCATGGCACGCTTTTTACCTTCCAGGTCGCTCAGAGCGATCGGCAGGGAACCACGACGGAAGTAGATGGATTTCGGAAGTTTGTGCCACAGCATGTTTTCTGCCCGTTTTGCGACTGTCTTCTTGTTGATCAGGTGCTTCGGACCCACGTTTTCGGAGATGGAGTTACCGCTCCAGGAGCCGCAACCCAGGGTCAGGGACGGAGCCATTGCGAAGTTGTACAGGTCACCGATACCGCCTTGGGTAGACGGAGTGTTGATCAGGATACGCGCGGTCTTCATCTTGTCGCCGAAGTACTTGATGCGGTCAGCGTTGCGGTCCTGGTCGGTGTACAGACCTGAGGTGTGGCCGATACCACCGATGTTGACCATGTCACAGGCCATATCAACGGCGTTTTCGAAGCTGCTTGCACGGAACATACCGAGCAGCGGGGACAATTTCTCGTGAGCAAACTCATCTTCTGCACACAGCTTGACGCCTTCACCGATCAGGATCTTGGTATCTGCCGGTACAGTCACGCCTGCCATCTCGGCAATCTTGGTGGCTGGCTGGCCAACGATGTTGGCGTTCAGGGCGCCGTTGATCAGGATGACTTTACGTACCTTGTCAGCATCTTCTTTGGAGAGCACGTGGCCCTTGTGGGATGCAAAGCGCTCTTTAACCTGGTCGTAGATGGCATCAACAACGATGACTGCCTGCTCGGAAGCACAGACCACGCCGTTATCGAAAGTCTTGGACATCAGGATGGAGGCAACGGCACGCTTCACGTCGGCGGTTTCGTCGATAACGATAGGTACGTTACCGGCACCCACACCGATAGCAGGCTTACCGGAGGAGTAGGCTGCTTTCACCATGCCCGGGCCACCGGTGGCAAGGATCAGGTTGATGTCTTCGTGCTTCATCAGGGCGTTGGAGAGCTCAACAGACGGTTGGTCGATCCAGCCGATGATGTCTTTCGGTGCACCAGCGGCAACAGCTGCATCCAGTACCAGCTTGGCAGCAGTATTGGTGGAGTTCTTGGCACGGGGGTGCGGGGAGAAGATGATGGCGTTGCGGGTCTTGAGCGCGATCATGGATTTGAAGATCGCAGTAGAGGTCGGGTTGGTGGTCGGAACGATACCACAGATGATACCTACCGGCTCGGCGATGGTGATGGTGCCCATCTGATCATCTTCGCTCAGAATGCCGCAGGTCTTCTCGTCTTTGTACTTGTTGTAGATGTATTCGGAGGCGAAGTGGTTCTTGATAACCTTGTCTTCGATGATACCCATACCGGATTCTTCCACGGCCATCTGGGCCAGGGGGATACGGGCGTTGTTGGCGGCCAGGGCGGCGGCACGGAAGATCTTGTCTACCTGCTCTTGAGAGAAGCTGGCGAATTCACGCTGGGCTTCCTTAACGCGGGCGACCAGTGCATCCAGTTCAGCCAAATTGGTTACTGCCATGTTTATCTCCTGATTATTTGAAAACTGTTTAGTAAGACGTTGGCAATGCCCGGCAATTATAGTCGCCCTGTCAAGACGGTATCGTTGCAACAGCTTTTTCACATGCCTTACTAAATCGCTTTCTGAGTCGATTATAGAGCGGGGCTGACTCAGAAAAACTTGATCTGGATCATGTGTAACAAAAGAACAAAAGAAATTTTATTTCACAATCCTTGTTTGACTGATGTTATCGGAATGTGCATCAAAGGGAAAGGCGAGAGACTTGTTAACGCAGGGTAATAAACCACATTTATCAAGTGGTTAATTGCAATCGAACATAGGATTGCAGAGCTATTTTGGCGGTATAGGTTAGCAAATATGAGTGAATTGGTTTCAAAATCACCGACAAACGCACTTTATTCCAGCGTTTGTTGCAAAAATGATTGTTGTTTTAATCCATGACTAATCCGCTTTATTCCCCGAGGGGGCCATTTCTGTCCCCTTTCCCGGTTTTTGCATTGTGGCTCTCTTGCCGAGTCAATGAAGTGATGTCTGGCCTGAAATAGTGGGAAGGCAAAGCCTGGATTCTCTCGAGTCGCTTGGTCATTCGGTCAGTCATCGTCGGGCTCTCTGGTCATGATTAAGCAGGCTTGCGCTCACTTTTCTGGCGCGTGTCGGGCGGTAGAAAGGGCTTTTGGCATCGGTTTATGCCAGTTAGCGCGGATGCATTAGATGAACTAACTAAAAAACCCTCAAAATGGTGAGATTATTTGATTGGTGCCCGCTCTGGCTATGATGTAAATTTACGCACGAAATTAATGGACTGGCCCGCTGGGCCCGAAACTCTATTGGAAGGCGCCTATGGCAGCAATTGACGTCTCGTTGTATCTGAAGTTTTTTGTCGGTTTGTTCGCAATTATCAACCCGCTTGGTTTGTTGCCGGTGTTTGTCAGCCTGACCAGCCACCATACCCAGGCCGAGCGGATGAAAACCAATACCACTGCCAATATCGCGGTGATGGTGATCCTGCTGGTCTCCATGTATATGGGGCAGCTGATCCTCGATGGGTTTGGCATCTCGCTGGCGTCGTTCCGGATCGCCGGTGGGTCGCTGATTACCCTGATTGCCTGGTCGATGCTGCAGGGCAAGCTGGGCGAGGTGAAGCACAACAAACAGGAGAAGGGTGAACTGGCGGTGCGCGAGTCTATCGCCGTGGTGCCGTTGGCGCTGCCGCTGATGGCGGGCCCCGGTGCTATCTCCTCGGTGATTGTCTATGCCAGCCAGAGCCACTGGCAGCAGCTGCTCGGCATGTCAGTGGTTGTCGTGGTCTTCTCCTTCTGCTCCTGGCTCATCTTTCGCGCCGCGCCGCTGCTGTTCAAGATCATGGGCAACACCGGCATCAACGTGGTGACCCGTATCATGGGTCTTATCATGATGTCGCTGGGTATCGAGATCATGGTGGCCGGCATCAAGGGGGTTTTCCCCAGCCTGATGTGAGCCAGCTCCGCTTTATGAAAGCCGGTCCTCGTGACCGGCTTTTTATTGGTTGCTTTTTGCCCGGTCTTTTCTAGAATCGGTCGTTTGTGTGAAAAATGAGCAGCTTTGCTGGTGTTTTAATACTGAAAAAGCGCATGGCGGCTGATTTTTTGACCAGAAAATGACGATTACCCTGACAATATCTGTTGCATTATCGGAATTGGCAGGGAATTATGCTGGGAGCGGGTTTTAACCCCGTCACTTTAAAAAACGCATGGAATGTTCTTGTTGGAGTAGGGAAATGACTCATAAAAAAACAATGATTAACACATTGCTGATGGCTGCACTGTTTGGTGGCGTCAATGTGGCTCAGGCTGCCGATGTCCCGGCGGGAACCAAGCTGGCTGAAGTCCAGCAACTGGTAAAGGGCAACGGCTCCGAGCCTGCGACCCTTGACCCGCACAAGACCGAAGGAACGGTCGAATCCAATATCCTGCGCGACCTGTTCGAGGGTCTCGTTGCTTCCGGCCCGAAAGGGGAAATTCTCCCGGCTGTGGCTGAATCCTGGGAAACCAAGGATAACAAGCACTACGTCTTCCACCTGCGCAAAGATGCCAAGTGGTCCAACGGTGACCCGGTCACTGCTCACGATTTCGTTTTTGCTTTCCAGCGTGCCGTTGATCCGAAAACCGCCTCTCCTTACTCCTGGTATCTGGAGATCCCGACCATTGCCAATGCCTCCGAGATCATCGCAGGTAAAAAGCCGGCTGATACGCTGGGCGTGAAGGCGACCGACGACTACACCTTCGAAGTGCAGCTCGAGAAAGCGATCCCTTACTTCGTCAGCATGCTCTCCCACACCACCACCTATCCGGTACCGAAGAAGGTGATCGAGAAGTTCGGTGACAAGTGGACCCAGCCGGAGAATATGGTATCCAACGGTGCCTATACCCTGAAGAACTGGGTGGTGAACGAGCGCGTCGAAGTGGAGCGCAACAAGCACTACTGGAACGATGGCAAGACCGTCATCAACAAGGTGGTCTATCTGCCCATCCAGTCTACCAACGCCGACCTGAGCCGCTATCTGGCTGGCGAAGTGGACATCACCTATCAGATGCCCATCGAGCGCTTCAAGCAGATGAAGAAAGAGAAGCCGGACGAGCTGAAAGTGACCGGTTATGTTGGTACTTACTACTACCAGTACAACGTCAAGAAGAAGCCGTTTGACGATGTGCGTGTCCGTACTGCGCTCTCCTATGCCATCGATCGCAACGTGATCGCCGACAAGGTGATGGGTCAGGGTCAGACGCCGGGTTACACCCTGGTGCCGGACTTCGTCGATGGCTTCAAGCCGGTAGCGCCCGAGTGGTCGAAGATGACCCAGGCCGAGCGTGATGCCAAGGCCAAGGCGCTGCTGCAAGAGGCCGGTTTCGATGCCAGCAAACCGCTGAAGTTCGAGCTGCTCTACAACACCGACGACAACCACAAGAAAGTGGCTGTGGCCGTGGCCTCCATGTGGAAGAAGCTGGGCGTGCAGGTGAGCCTGGTCAACCAGGAGTGGAAAACTTACCTGGAGACCAAGAAACAGGGTCAGTTTGACGTAGGTCGTGCCGGCTGGATCGCCGACTACAACGAAGCCTCCTCCATGCTGGATCTGATGCAGACCACCCACGGTAACAACGACGGCAAGTACTCCAATCCGGAGTTCGACAAGCTGATGGATTCATCCCGTGATCAGGTCGATGTGGCTGCCCGTAACAAGCTCTACGTCCAGGCTGAAGAGATCCTGGCCAAAGACATGCCGATCGCCCCCATCTACCAGTACGTGACTGCCCGTATGGTCAAACCCTATGTAGGCGGCTACCCGGCCAACCCGCTGGATAACCTCTACAGCAAAGATATGTACATCATTGCTCACTGATTTAAAGCAACAAGTCGCATAACAAGCAGGGCCCGCCAGACGGCGGGCCTTTATTACAACCGCGACCATTTGGAAGCAGTACAGGACAGGAAATGTCTATGTTGAAATTCATTTTTAAACGGCTATTGGAAGCGATCCCGACTCTGCTGGTCTTGATCACCGTCTCTTTCTTCATGATGCGTTTCGCCCCGGGTAACCCCTTTACCAGCGAGCGTTCACTGCCCCCCGAAGTCATCGCCAATATCGAGGCCAAATATGGGCTCGACAAACCCATTGGCATGCAATATCTCACCTACCTGGGCAACCTGGTGCAGGGTGATTTGGGCCCCTCTTTCAAATACAAGGATTTTACCGTCAATGATCTGGTGAGCCAGGCGCTGCCTGTTTCCGCCAAGATCGGGACCACGGCCTTCTTCTTCGCCGTGCTGCTGGGGGTCACCTTCGGCACCATAGCGGCCCTGAAACAGAACACCATCATCGACTATCTGCTGATGTCGTCGGCCATGGCCGGGGTGGTGATCCCGGGTTTTGTGCTGGCGCCCTTGCTGGTGCTGTTTTTCAGTATTCATCTTGGCTGGTTCCCTGCCGGTGGATGGCAGGGTGGTGGCATCCAGTTTATGGTGCTGCCGGTGTTCGGCATGATGATGTACTACATCTCTGCCATCTCGCGGATCATGCGGGGCAGCATGATCGAGACCATGAACTCCAACTTCATCCGTACCGCCCGTGCCAAGGGCTTGCCGCTGCGCCATATCATCCTGAAACACGCGCTGCGTCCGGCTATGCTGCCGGTGGTCTCTTATCTGGGCCCGGCCTTTGTCGGCATCATCACAGGTTCCGTGGTGATCGAGACCATCTTCGGCCTGCCGGGGATCGGTCAGCTGTTCGTCAACGGTGCCCTTAACCGTGATTACTCCATGGTGCTCGGTCTGACCATTCTGGTCGGCGCCCTCACCATCACCTTTAACGCTGTGGTCGATATTCTCTACGCCTTTATCGATCCCAAGATCCGTTACTAATTCGGGAGTTCATCATGGTTGTTTCAACTGAAAAACGCGATGCCGTTGAGGCGTTCGCGCAAAAAGTGGAAGTGGTGGAGGGGCGCTCCCTGTGGAAGGATGCCCGTCGCCGTTTCCTGCGCAACAAGGCGGCCCTGACCAGCCTGATCATTCTGACCATCATCGGTCTGGCGGTCATCTTTGGCCCCCATTTGTCCCAATACACCTTTGACGATCCGGACTGGGGCGCCATGCAGTCGCCGCCGGATATGGAAGCGGGTCACTACTTCGGAACCGACAGTCTGGGGCGCGATCTGTTCGTGCGCACCCTGCTGGGCGGTCGCATCTCCCTGATGGTCGGCATCATGGGCGCCATGGTGGCGGTCATCATCGGTACTTTGTATGGCGCGGCCTCCGGCTTTATCGGCGGGCGGGTCGACAGCCTGATGATGCGGGCACTGGAGATCCTCAACGCCTTCCCCTTCATGTTCTTTGTCATCATGCTGGTCACCTTCTTTGGCCGCAATCTGGCGCTCATCTTTATCGCCATCGGGGCGGTGAGCTGGCTCGACATGGCGCGGATCGTGCGCGGCCAGACTCTCAGCCTCAAGAGCAAGGAGTTTATCGAGGCAGCCCACGTCTGTGGCGTCTCCAAGTGGAAGATCATTACCCGCCATATCGTACCGAACGTACTCGGTATCGTGGCCGTCTACGCCACCTTGCTGGTGCCGGGCATGATCATGTTTGAATCCTTCCTGAGTTTCCTGGGCCTTGGTGTTCAGGAACCGATGACCAGCTGGGGTGCCCTGCTGGATGAAGGCTCCAAGTCGATGGAAGTGGCCATCTGGCAACTGCTGTTCCCCGCCAGCTTTATGGTGGTGACCCTGTTTTGCTTCAACTTCCTCGGGGATGGTCTGCGTGACGCCCTCGATCCGAAAGATCGTTAATCGAGCATCGGGTCGACAGGAAAGCATCACGAAAGATCGATAAGGAGTTTTTATATGAAGTTACTGGATGTGAAAGATCTGCGGGTCGAGTTCAAGACCCCGGATGGCAATGTGGTGGCGGTTAACGACCTCAACTTTTTCTCTCTGCGGGCGAAACCCTGGGGATCGTCGGCGAGTCCGGCTCCGGCAAATCCCAGACGGCCTTTGCCATCATGGGGCTGCTGGCCAAAAACGGCATTATTACCGGTTCCGCCAAGTTTCAGGGTGAGGAGATCCTCAACCTGCCGGAGTCCAAGCTCAACAAGATCCGCTCCGAGAAGATCGCCATGATCTTCCAGGACCCCATGACCTCGCTCAACCCCTACATGAAGGTGCAGGATCAGCTGATGGAAGTGCTGATGTTGCATAAGGGCGTCAGCAAGGCGGAAGCGTTCGAAGAGTCGGTCCGGATGCTTGATGCGGTGAAGATCCCCGAAGCACGCAAGCGGATGGGGATGTATCCCCACGAGTTCTCCGGCGGCATGCGTCAGCGGGTGATGATCGCCATGGCACTGCTCTGCCGGCCGCAACTGCTGATCGCCGACGAGCCGACCACCGCGCTCGACGTGACCGTACAGGCCCAGATCATGACTCTGATGAACGAGCTCAAGCGCGAGTTCAACACCGCCATCATCATGATCACCCATGACCTTGGCGTGGTCGCCGGTATCTGCAACAAGGTGCTGGTGATGTATGCCGGTCGTACCATGGAGTACGGCAAGGTAGACGATATCTTCTATCGTCCGAGCCACCCCTACACCGAAGGCCTGCTGCGCGCCATTCCTCGTCTCGATACCGAAGGGGAAGTGCTGCCCACCATCCCGGGCAATCCGCCCAACCTGCTGCGTCTGCCGACTGGCTGCCCCTTCCAGGAGCGTTGCCACCGGGTCAGCGAGATTTGCGGCCAGCAGTCACCGATCCTGACCCCGTTCAACGACGGTCGGGAGCGTGCTTGCCACTGGGTTTCGGATGCCATGAACAAGGGGGCCAACTAAATGGGTGCCGACAAAAAATTGCTGTTGGAAGTGTCTGACCTCAAGGTCCACTTCAGTATCAAGAGTGGCAAGGCGTGGCCTTGGGCCAAGCCATCCGATTTGAAGGCGGTCGATGGCGTGACCTTGCGTCTCTATGAGGGTGAAACCCTCGGCGTGGTGGGGGAGTCCGGCTGCGGCAAATCGACCTTTGCCCGCGCCATCATCGGTCTGGTACCGGCCACCGATGGCAAGGTGGTGTGGCTGGGTGATGATCTCACCAAGCTCGATCAGAATGCCCTGCGCGAGAAGCGCAAAGAGATCCAGATGATCTTCCAGGACCCGCTGGCTTCTCTGAACCCACGCATGACCATCGGCGACATCATCGCTGAGCCGCTCATCACCTTCTATCCCAACCTGCCGCGGGAAGAGGTGAAGGAGAAGGTGCGCGCCATGATGAGCAAGGTGGGGCTCTTGCCCAACCTGGTCAACCGCTACCCGCACGAGTTCTCCGGTGGCCAGTGCCAGCGGATCGGGATTGCCCGGGCGCTGATCCTCGAGCCCAAGATGATCATCTGCGACGAGCCGGTCTCGGCGCTTGACGTCTCCATTCAGGCGCAGGTGGTCAACCTGCTCAAATCCCTGCAAAAGGAGATGGGGCTGTCGCTCATCTTCATCGCCCACGATCTGTCTGTGGTCAAACATATCTCCGATCGGGTGCTGGTGATGTATCTGGGCAACGCCGTTGAGCTGGGGACCCGCAAGGAGATCTTTGCCAATCCGCTACACCCCTACACCAAGGCGCTGATGTCAGCGGTGCCGATCCCGGACCCTGAGCTGGAGCGCAACAAGGTGATCCAGATCCTGGAGGGGGATTTGCCCTCACCGATGAACCCGCCGTCCGGTTGCGTGTTTCGCACCCGCTGCCCGGTGGCTGGCCCCGAGTGCGCCAAGACCCGCCCCGTGCTGGAGGGGAACTTCGATCACGCGGTCTCCTGCCTCAAGGTCGATCCGCTCTGATGGGGATGTGTTGAACCTGTTTGCGGGGCTCCTTGATGGGGCCCCGATTTATTTTTGACGGCACTGAAGATGCCTCTTGGCGTTATCTTTTACCGCTGCTACTATCCGCGCAACAAGGGGAGTAACTTCTCGCCGGTTTGTCGTCATTACGGTGCACCCATATCCTGCAGTGCACCCGGCAGCCGGGCAGTCGATGCAAATCAGCTGTAAGTGAGACCTTGCCGAGAGGCAAGGTGTATCTGCTCCAAACGCAAACCCACGCCTCTCGGTCGTGGGTTTTGTCGTTTTTGGGAGACGTGAAAATGGGTGAATGGTGGATGTGGACCGGTTTCTTCAGCATAGTGCTGGTCCTGTTATGGATAGACATACGCTTTGTCGGTGGCGGCAAGTCACACAAGGTGTCCCTCAAAGAGGCGGGTGTCTGGTCCCTCATCTGGGTCAGTGTGGCCCTGCTCTTCAACCTGGCCATCTGGCTTTGGCTCGATCACAGCGCGGGCCGTGAAATCGCCAACCAGAAGGGACTGGAGTTCCTCACCGGCTACCTCATCGAGAAAGCGCTGGCAGTGGACAACGTCTTCGTCTGGCTGATGCTGTTCGGTTACTTTGCCATTCCGGCCGAGCTGCAGCGCCGGGTGCTGCTGTACGGGGTGCTGGGTGCCATCGTGATGCGTGCCGGTATGGTGTTCGCCGGTAGCTGGCTTATCGAGCAGTTCCACTGGATCCTCTATCTGTTCGGCGCTTTCCTGCTGCTGACCGGTGCCAAGATGCTGTGGGCGGCCGACAAGGAGCCTGACTTGGCCAACAATCCGCTGCTAGGCTGGATGCGCCGTCGCTTCAAGGTGACCGAGACCCTGGAAGGGGAGAAGTTTTTCGTCTGGCGTGACGGTGTGCGCTATGCCACCCCGCTGCTGTTGATCCTGGTGCTGGTGGAGGTGAGCGATCTCATCTTCGCGGTGGACAGTATCCCGGCCATCTTCGCGGTGACCACGGATCCCTTCATCGTGCTGACCTCCAACATCTTTGCCATCATGGGTCTGCGCGCCATGTACTTCCTGCTGGCTGGTGTGGCTGATCGCTTTGCCCTGCTCAAGTACGGTCTGGCGCTGATCCTGATGTTTATCGGGGTCAAGATGCTGTTGCTGGATATCTTCAAGATCCCGACCGGCATAGCACTCGGTGTCGTCGCGCTGATCCTGCTGGTGTCCATGGGGCTGAGTCTGTTTGTGACCCGTAAAAAGGCCGCTTGAGCGCGGCAGACAATGAAGCAATAACAACAAGGGCTCCCGCGGGAGCCCTTTTTCATATCGTGTTATCAGCGTTTGATCTTCTTGGGGTTGGTGTAGCCCCATATGGTGTACATGTCCGCCAGCAGGGCGCCGTTGTACTCCTCCAGATCCGCCTGTTTCACTTCGGCGTCACCCTGACGGCCAAACAGCACCACCTCGTCACCGGGTTTCACCCCTTTCAGATCCGTCACATCCACCATGATGGTGTTCATGGAAGTCTTGCCGACCACCGGCACCTTCTGACCCTGGATCAGCACATAGGCTTTGTTGCTGAGGGCGCGGCGATAGCCATCGGAGTAGCCCAGCGGCAGGTTGGCGAGCCAGGAGTCACGCTTGAGGGTAAAGGTGCGGTCATAACCGACGGTGTTGCCCGCTGCATAGTGGTTGACCGAGGCGACCTGGGTCTTGAATGCCATCACCCGCTTGTATTCGGTGTGGGAGGGGATGGAGTCACCGTAGAGCAGGCCGCCCGGGCGCACCATGTCGAAGTAGGCGTCCGGCACGGCTAGAGTGGCGAAGGAGTTGGCGGCGTGGATGGTGATCTTGCTGCGATCCAGTTTGCCCGCTTCCAGCAGCCACTGGGAGTCCAGTTTGAACTGGGCCAGTCCCATCTTGACGTCCTCTTTCTCCTCAACCGGGAAGTGGGTCATGATGCCGACCGGGGTGATCCCCTTTAGCTTGAGCATGGCCAGCGCATCCTGCTTGGCATCGGCCAGACGCAGGTCGATGCCGTTGCGGCTCATGCCGGCGGAGTTGAGCGCGATATGCACCGGAATGGTGGTGTGGTGGCGCTGGGCGATATCGGCGATACCCTGGGCACTCACCAGACTGCCGATCAGTTCCTCCATCTTGTAGGGCAGGGCCTGCTCTACTTCATCCGGGGTGGCAGCACGCACCCGCATCAGACGGCCGGTAAAGCCCTTCTCGCGGGCGACGCGCGCCTCTTCGTTGCTGGCGATGCCGATGCAGGGGATATTGGCCTTGACCACGGAGGGGACCAGCAGGTCGATGCCATGACCGTAAGCGTCGGCCTTCATGATGGCGCAGATCTGCGGGCCCTTGTCACCGAGACGATCCTTGAGGGTCTGGATATTGTGTTCAAAGGCGCCCAGATCCACTTCCAACCAGGCGTTGCTGGCGGTTTGCTCCTGGCCGCTGCGATGATCCGTCGCAAGGGGCAGATAGGGAGCCGCAACGGCTTGGCCCGCGAGCAGGCCGAAGATCAGGGTAGCCAGCAGAGTTTTCTTGTGCATGGTGATTCCTTTTTGTTGTTCGCGTTGGATAGTTTGGACGGGGTCGGCCACATTGGTGGTGGTTTAACCACAACTTGTTGTTATTATTATGATCTTTGTCACTCTCAACAGGCGCTGACGGGTTGGGAGTCTACCGCAACACGGGTTCGGCCGACACTCGTCAGGGGAAGAAAATGGTCAATCTTGAGTTACGTTTGCCACCACCGCTGATCTTTCTGCTCTGTGCTGGTGTCATGTGGTGGCTAAGAGGGGAGAGTCAGCCCGGCATCTGGGCAATGACGCTGATGGCTATGCTGGTCGTGGCGGGGGCCATCATGGGCTTTGGTGCCCTGCAACGGTTTCGTCACCATCAGACCACGGTCAGCCCCACCAAACCGCAGCACACCAGTCGTCTGGTGACCTGCGGCGTCTATCGTGTCAGTCGCAATCCCATGTATCTGGGCTTGCTCTGCTGGCTGGCCGCCTGGGGCTGTTATCTCGGTGGAAGTTGGGTCTGGGTTGGGCCAATCGTGCTGGTTGCCTGGCTGACCCGCTTTCAGATCATGCCGGAGGAGCGGCTGCTGCGCGCCCGTTTCGGCGACGAGTATGTGGCGTATTGCCAGCGTGTTCGCCGTTGGTGCTGACTGGCTGTGAGCTGCGTGAGCTGCGTGAGCTGAGGGATAAGTCGGGTCAGCCGTGCTGGATAAAGAGAACCCCGGGCGGGCCCGGGGTTCTCGAGGGGCTGGTTAGAAAAAATCGCCCTTCTCGTCCTTGGTGGGTTCGAGGCTCCAGCCGGTGGCATCGCTGCTGCTGGCAATCTGTCCCTTCTCCTTCCACAGCTTGATCTTGAGGCGCAGGTTGTTGGCCGAGTCGGCGTTTTTCACCGCCTCTTCTTCCTCAATTACCCCTTCCACTACCAGATCAAACAGGGCACTGTCGAAGGTGACCATGCCGAGGGCTTTGGACTTTTCCATCACCTCTTTGAGGCCGCCAAATTCGCCGCGCTTGATCATGTCGCGGATGGTGTGGGTGCCGAGCATGATCTCCACTGCGGCCCGGCGACCGCCATCGGTGGTTTTCACCAGCCGCTGGGAGACAAAAGCCTTGAGGTTGTTGCCCAGATCGTTGAGCAGCTGGGGGCGGCGCTCCTCGGGGAAGAAGTTGATAATGCGATCCAGCGCCTGGTTGGCGTTGTTGGCGTGCAGGGTGGAGATGGCAAGGTGGCCGGTTTCGGAGAAGGCCAGCGCATGTTCCATGGTCTCGCGATCGCGGATCTCGCCGATAAGAATGACATCCGGCGCCTGACGCAGGGTGTTTTTCAGGGCAGCGTGGAAGCTGCGGGTATCCACGCCAACCTCCCGCTGGTTGATGATGCTCTTGCGGTGGCGATGAACGAACTCCACCGGATCTTCGATGGTGATGATGTGGCCGCCGCTGTTGCGGTTGCGATGGTCGATAAGCGCCGCCAGCGAAGTGGATTTGCCCGAGCCGGTACCGCCGACAAACAGCACCAGGCCACGTTTCTCCATGATGGTGTCGAGCAGCACAGGCGGGAGTTTGAGATCTTCAAAGCGGGGGATTTCGGTCTTGATGTTGCGGGCCACCAGAGAGACTTCGTTGCGCTGCTTGAAGATGTTGACCCGAAAGCGGCCGATCTGGGGCAGGGAGATGGCGAGGTTCATCTCCAGATCCTTCTCGAACTGCTGCTTCTGCTCGCCATCCATGATCTCGGCGGCGATCCGCGCCACTTCACCCGGTTCCAGCGGCGTTTCGTTGAGGGGGCGCAGGCCGCCGTTAAATTTGGCGCAGGGGGGCGCGCCGGTCGACAGATAGAGGTCTGAGCCATCCTGCTTGGCCAGGATCTGTAACATGTCTCGCAATTCCATTTTTTTGCCTCGTCGATCAATGAGATGCCATGAGCGGGATGATATTGAGTGTACAGCCTCAGGCGCCGGTCAGTTTCTCGCGAAAGACAAAAAAGACCGCACCGAGAATGCAGAGCCCTGCCCAGAGATAGTCCCATTTCAGATCTTCCTTGAGATAGAAGATAGAGAAGGGGACGAATACGGTGAGTGTGATCACTTCTTGCAGGATTTTAAGTTGGCCCACGCTCATCACCGTATGGCCGATGCGGTTGGCAGGCACTTGCAGCAGGTATTCGAACAGGGCGATACCCCAGCTCACCAGGGCGGCAATGATCCAGGGTTTATGGTTCATGCTCTTGAGGTGAGCGTACCAGGCGAAGGTCATAAAGACGTTGCTGCAGAGCAGCAGACCGATACTGGTGAAAATCGGGTTCATAGGGTTCTCCTTGAAAATCCGGCGCATTTTATCCCTGAACCACGGGTTTTCATACGTGGTGCGGGAGGGTATTTTTAACCAACAGGATAAGCCGTGCGAGGTATGCGACGGGATGGGCAAGTTATGCGGGATTGTGTTGTTACTGTTATTTGCCATGCCGGTGCGAGCGACCCCGACGCTGACGGTAGCCACCGATCTGTGGCCGCCATTTCGCATCCTGCAAGCGGATGGCCGGTTGCAGGGGCTCGACATGGACATCCTGCGCCGGTTGCAACAGGCGAGCGGCATTGAGTTGCAGGTACGGCGGATGCCGTGGGGCAGGGCGCTCAAGCAGATGCAGACCGGTCAGGTCGATCTGATGATTGGCCTCGCCTATACCGCCGAGCGGGCGCAGTTCATCGACTATCTGCAGCCTGCCTACTATCAGTGCTGGCCCGCGTTTTATGGTCAGCCGGTCAATGTGGCCCGGATCCACCAATACCGTGATCTGCAGGGGGCGAAGGTGGGCTATGTGCTCAACTCCGCCTACTTTGAGCCCTTCAACAGTGACAGCCGCCTCGACAAGCACGGAGTACCCACCGAAGATCAGCTGCTGCGCATGGTGCAGCGCGGTCACCTGCCGCTGATGATTGGCACCGACTGTCAGGTGGACTATGCCCTGAGTCAGGGAAATGCCAGCCGGATAGGCAAGGCGGACTACCGCCCCGCCACGCCGGTGACCCTCTATCTGGGGATGAGCAAGCACTCACCTCACCAGTCGCTGCGCCAGCCCTTGCTGGTGGCGCTGCAAAATCTGGTGGCCAGCGGCGAGATAAGGGGGATGGCAAAGCGTTACCAGCCTTGACCTTGGGTGGCAAGCCACTGTTATCATGCCCTTTTCCTGCTTTTCCCCCGGCGCTGCGACAGGGCCGGGGGGAAGCCTTGTTATTCGGGGATCCTCCTTGTACCTCTCCCTTATCGCCCGCCAGCAGCGCTGGCAGCGGCGCTGGCTCTGTGGCCTGACGCTGCTGACCCTGCTGCTGTTTCTCTTCTCCCTCGTCTGGGGCGAGTTTGTGCTGCTGCCCTGGCAGCCCCTTGGCGATCTCGAACAGCGCATCCTGCTGGAGCTGCGGCTACCCCGTGCCTTGCTGGCCCTCTTGGCCGGCGCAGCCCTTGCCTGTGGCGGGGCCGTGCTGCAGGTGATGCTGCACAACCCGGTGGCCGAACCCGGGTTGCTTGGCGTTTCAAGCGGGGCGGGCCTTGCCGCCATGGTGGCGATGGCGGTGGCCAAGTCCCTCGGCCTCTATCTGCCCGGCTGGGGGCTATCGCTGGCGGCCTTTGGTGGCGCCCTGCTGGTGACCATGCTGCTCATTCGGCTGGCTCGCCGAGCGCGTCTCGGTCATGCTCGCTTGCTGTTGTTTGGCGTCGCCATCGGTATTCTTACCAATGCCGCCATGACCTGGTTGATGTACTTTGCCGACGATGGCTCCTTGCGTGAATTCATGTTCTGGATGATGGGGAGCCTCTCTTACGGCAGCCAGCAGTTCGGCTGGTGGTGGCTGGTGCTGCCGCTCACCCTGGGCTGGCTCTGTTGGCAGGGCAAGGCGCTGCAACAGTTGTTGTTGGGGGAGACCCAGGCCCGCCTGATGGGGATGGATGTCGACAAGATGCGGGTGCGGCTGGTGCTGGCGGTCTGTCTGCTGACCGGTGTGGCGGTGTCGTTGTGTGGTGTCATCGGTTTTGTCGGGTTGGTGGTGCCCCATCTGCTGCGGCTCTGCGGTGGCAGCGATCAGCGCTTTCTGCTGCCTGCCTCGGCGCTTGGCGGCGGGGCCTTGCTGCTGGCGGCCGATCTGGTTGCTCGATCCACCCTGAGCGCGGGGGAGTTGCCTATCGGCGTCATCACCGCCTCGGTGGGGGCGCCGCTCTTTATCTACCTGCTATTGAGGCAAACTGCCGATGGTGCTGCATGAATATCTGCATGATTTGGTCGGGGCGCGCAGTCTCCTTATTTACCCGTTGTTGAGGCAAGATGCCGATGTCACCCGCTGATCCCATGCCGGTTTCTTCTCGTGCTGCTGCGCCGCTGCTGGAGGCGCGCGCACTCGCCATTGCCGGACGGCTCTCTCCCCTGGATATCCGCTGGCATGGCGGCCAGTTGGTGGCGCTGCTTGGCCCCAATGGCAGTGGCAAGTCGACCCTGCTCGGGGCGCTGGCGGGGATTTTACCCGCCGATGGCACAGTGCTGCTGGGGGGGGAAGTGCTTACTGACATGAGTTGGCCCGAGCTTGCCAAACGGCGCGCCATGCTGCCCCAGCGTCAGCCCCAGCTGTTTCATATTCCGGTGTTTCAGGTGTTGAGCCTGGGGCTCGATGAGATGGTTGCACCCGCCAGACAGAATGAGGCGATAAATGCACTGTGCGAGGCATTGGAACTGGAAGCCTTGTTGGCTCGTGACTTCAGCCGGTTGTCGGGGGGCGAGCAGCAGCGGGTGCTGATTGCCCGCACCCTGCTGCAGGTGTGGCCGAGCCTCAATCCGACCGGCAAGGTGCTGCTGCTGGATGAACCGCTGGCGGGGCTCGATCTGCATCATCAGTTGGCGCTGTTGCGGTTGCTGAAAACCCTGGCCGGGCAGGGCTTGCTGGTGGTGCTCGCCATCCACGATATCAATCTGGCCATCGACTGGGCCGACCGCATTCTCTGCCTGCAAGGGGGCGCGGTGGTGCGCGAAGGGGGTGTCGAGCTGGTGGATGAGGCGCTGCTGGCGCAGGTGTTTCAGATCAGCACCGACCGCATCGAAGCGGCAGGGCGGGTGTGGTTTATGCCCAGTTTGTGAGAAACAAGAAAGGCCCTTGGCGTCAGCCGAGGGCCTTTTTGAAGAATACGACTCGCTCCGTTTCGGCAAAGCCGAGTTGTTGGTGCATCTGCTGCGAGTCAAGATTGTCGATGGCGGCATCGGAGGCCAGTTCCCGGCAACCCAGCTCGCGGCCCCACTGCGCCACCTGAGCGATCAAGGCTTGGGCCACCCCACGCTGGCGCGAGGCCGGTTGCACATAGACCCCTTCCAGATACATCACTGGGCTGCTGTTGCAGCCATTCACGTAATCGTGGCGCAGGGCGGCATCGGCAAAGCCTACCGCCTGACTCTGCTCATCCAGTGCCAGAAAGGCGTTGAGATGTGCATTGGCCAACATCTCAACCCCTTCCTGCAGGTGGGCCGAAAGTGCGTGGTGCGGCCACAGCTGCTGGCGCAGGGTTGCCCACTGCGCCAGCAGCGTCTCGTCGAGGGGGACTATCTGCCAGCCGATATTCGTCATCGGGGCTCAGGCTTGCCGCTTGGCAAGGCGTACCAGTGCAGCCTCTGCCAGCATCGCCAGCAGGGTTTCGGTGTCGCTCCATGACAGGCAGGCATCAGTGATGCTCTGGCCAAAGGTGGCGGCGCAGCCGTTCTCCACATCCTGACGCCCTTCCACCAGGAAGCTTTCGGCCATGATGCCGGCGATGCCGGTGCGGCCACGGCGCAGCTGATCGCAGATATCTTGCGCGACCAGCAGCTGACGGCGGTGATCCTTCATGCTGTTGCCGTGGCTGAAATCGACCACCAGACGCTCCGGCAGGCCCACATCGGCCAGCGCTTCACAGGCTTCATCGACACTGGCTGTGTCGTAGTTGGGTCGGTGGCCACCACGCAGGATCACATGACCAAAGGGGTTACCGGCGGTGCGGTAGATGGTCATCTTGCCGTCTTTGTCCGGCGAATAGAAGATGTGGCTGTGACGGGCGGCGCGCACCGCATCGATGGCGATGCGGGTATTGCCGTCGGTGCCGTTCTTGAAGCCAACCGGGCAGGATAGGGCCGAAGCCATCTCGCGGTGTACCTGGGATTCGGTGGTACGAGCACCGATGGCGCCCCAGGTGATGAGGTCGGCAATATACTGGCCGGTCACCATATCGAGGAATTCGGTGGCGGTGGGCATGCCGAGCTCATTGATATCGACCAGCAGCTTGCGTGCCAGTTTCAGCCCTTCGTTGACGTCGAAGCTGCCATCGAGGCGCGGATCGTTGATCAGCCCTTTCCAGCCGACGATGGTGCGCGGCTTCTCGAAGTAGGTGCGCATCACGATGCAGAGGCTCTCTTTATACTGCTCGCGCAGGGCGTTGAGGCGCTGGGCATACTCGCGAGCAGCAGCGGGATCATGGATAGAGCAGGGGCCGACAATGACCAGCAGGCGCTGATCGTCTCCGGCCAGAATGGCTTCCACTTCGCGACGGGCATCCAGCAGATTCTGGGCAATGGTATCGGTGATCGGAAACGCGTGTGCAAGCTCGCTCGGAGTGATCAGTGACTCCAGGCGACGGGTGCGCAATTCATCTGTGTGAATGGACATACAACTCAAGTCTCGAGTGGGTGGTGTCAGCCGCAAGGGGCGAAAAAGCAAAGAGATAAAATAAAGCAAAAGTCCCCTGATTGAAACCTTGGGGGGCTCTGATAGGATGTGAGGCCAAAATCGATTCCAAATGAGGTAGTTAGCGTGGCAAAGCCAGGGGCAACCGGGGTCACCCGCATCATCAACGCAACCGGTTACAGCATGAAGGGGCTCAAGTCAGCCTGGATTAACGAGGCGGCGTTTCGGCAGGAGCTGATGCTGATCCTGTTGCTGATGCCGCTGGCCTTCTGGCTGGGGGATTCTCTCAACCAGATCCTGCTGCTTATCGTCATCAGCTGGCTGGTGGTGATCGTCGAGATCCTCAACTCTGCCATTGAAGCTGTGGTAGACAGGGTTGGCTCCGAGCATCATGAGCTCTCCGGTCGCGCCAAGGATTTGGGCTCTGCCGCCGTCTTTATCGCGTTGGCCCTCAATGCCCTGGTGTGGGGCGCTCTGGTGGGCCGCAACCTGTTGGGGTGGTGGTAAGCCATCACGCTGCTTTGAGGTTCTGCTTCACACAAAAGCCCGTCATCACGACGGGCTTTTTGCTGCGCAGATAAGGGGCTATCAGTGGAGGATGCGGGCACGGATGGTGCCGTTGATCTCCTTGAGCTTGGCGAGCGCCTTCTCGCTGTGCTCGGTCTCCACGTCGATCACCACGTAACCGATATGGCTGCTGGTCTGCAGGTATTGACCGGCGATGTTGATCCCCTCTTCGGCGAAGATCTGGTTGATCTGGTTCATCACGCCCGGCTGGTTGCGGTGAATGTGCAGCAGGCGGCTGGAGCCCTTATGGCCCGGCAGCGACACTTCCGGGAAGTTGACGGCAGAGAGGGTGGAGCCGTTGTCGGAGTATTTGACCAGCTTGTTGGCCACTTCCAGCCCGATGTTCTCCTGCGCTTCATGGGTGGTGCCACCGATGTGCGGAGTCAGGATCACGTTCTCCAGCCCACGCAGCGGGCTTTGGAACTCCTCGTCATTGGACTTGGGCTCGACCGGGAAGACGTCGATGGCGGCGCCGGCGATATGGCCGCTCTTGATGACGTCAGCCAGCGCATCGATATCCACCACGGTACCGCGGGCGGCGTTGATGAAGATGGCGCCCGGTTTCATCATCCGCAGCTGCTCGGCACCGATCATGTTCTTGGTGGAGGCGGTCTCCGGCACGTGCAGGCTGATGACGTCAGACATATTGAGCAGCTCGACCATGCTCGGCACCTGAATGGCGTTGCCCAGCGAGAGCTTGTTCTCGATATCGTAGTAATAAACCTTCATGCCGATGCTCTCGGCGATGATGCCAAGCTGGGTACCGATGTGGCCGTAGCCGATGATGCCGAGCTTCTTGCCGCGGGCTTCCACCGAGCGATTGGCCAGTTTTTCCCACACGCCGCGATGGCACTTGGCGTTTTTCTCGGGGATGCCGCGCAGCAGCAGCAGGATCTCGCCCAGTACCAGCTCGGCGACCGAGCGGGTGTTGGAGAAGGGGGCGTTGAAGACCGGAATACCGCGGATCTGGGCCGCTTCCAGCTCGACCTGGTTGGTACCGATGCAGAAGCAGCCGATGGCGACCAGCTTGTTGGCGGCGTCGAGGACTTTCTCGGTGATCTGGGTGCGGGAGCGCAGCCCGATGAAATGGACGTCGCGGATCTGCTCGATCAGCTCCTCTTCGGAGAGCGAGGTCTTGAGATACTCCACACTGGTGTAACCTGCGGCACGAAAGGTCTCTACGGTGTTGGGGTGAACCCCCTCCAGCAGCAGAACCTTGATTTTATCCTTGTCCAACGAAAACTTGGCAGTCATGACGATCCCTCTGTATGTGCAAATGTAAGTGCAGATTTGGTGTGCGAAGAAAACCGTAAAGTAGCAAAAACGTTTGGGAGAGGGAATATTTGTGACGAAAGTCAAATTCTTTGAAGTTATCAACGAATGTTGTAAACATCCGTATGCAACTTGTTGAGGGATAAATAAAAACGGCGCCATCAGGCGCCGTCATTTATTCACAGTGCAATGTTTGGGTCATATCCCGTCCCGGGACTCAATCAACGCTGCTGCTGCGTCAGGGGTGGCAGAGTGGCGCTGGCGAGCGAGGATGCCGCTGTACTGTGCTACCGGTGTCGGGATTACTGGGTAATCACGCCGTCCGGCGTACCGATCAGGACCACGTCGGCGCCGCGCGCGGCGAACAGGCCGTTGGTGACCACACCAACAATGGCGTTCAGTCGTACTTCCAGCGCCTTGGCGTCGGTAATGGCCATGCCTTTCACATCCAGAATGTGGTTGCCGTTGTCGGTGACCACGCCTTCACGCCACACCGGGTTGCCACCCAGTTTGCGAATTTCGCGGGCCACGTATTCGCGGGCCATCGGGATCACTTCCACCGGCAGCGGGAACTGGCCCAGCACGTCGACTGTCTTGGTGTTGTCGATGATGCAGATGAACTTGTCAGCGACGGCGGCAACGATCTTCTCGCGGGTCAGGGCTGCGCCACCGCCCTTGATCATGTCGCGGGTTGCGTTGATCTCGTCGGCGCCATCCACATAGACGGAGAGGGCATCGATCTCGTTGAGATCATATACGGTGATGCCGAAGCCCTTGAGGCGCTCGGTAGAGGCCACGGAGCTGGATACCGCCCCCTTGATCTCGTCCTTCATGGTCGCCAGCGCGTCGATAAAGTGGTTGACGGTAGAGCCGGTGCCCACCCCGACGATGGTGCCGGGAACCACATACTTGAGCGCAGCCCAACCGGCCGCCTTCTTCATTTCATCTTGAGTCATGATCGTTCCTTAAGAAAAAAGCGGGCGCATTATATCCAACCCGGTACTCCGTCGCGACCTTGTTGCTCACGTTCCGGGGCAAAAAGAGGGACTTTGTAAATCGTTTGCCTGTTTATTCTGCGTTTGCGCGCACCAAGCAGGGGCTGCCTGCCAAAAACAGCTTATTCAAAGCGCCAGCAGTGGCTTGGGGTGATGATCTGGGGCAGCGGCACATCCCACTCCTCTTGCGGGACCGCATCCACCTGCTGGCAGTCGTGGGCAATGCCGAGCGGCTTGGGCCCCAGCTTGTGCTCATGCCAGATGGCGAGAGTGCGATCGTAGTAGCCGCCCCCCATGCCAAGGCGATTGCCCTGGGCATCGAAGGCGACCAGCGGGGTGCAGATAAGATCGAGCGTGCTGTGGGGCACCACCTGCAGGATATCCAGCTCCGGCTCTTCGATGCCGTAGCGGTTGCGTACCATGGGGCTGGTGGCGGTATAGCGCAAAAAGAGCAGGTGACCCGGGGTAAAGGGGTGGAGCACCGGCAGGTAGACCTCTTTGTGCTGGGCCCACAGCCAATGGATGGTGGGCAAGGGATTGATCTCCCCGTCATTGGCCAGATAGAGGGCAATGCGTTTGGCGGCGAGGATCTCGGGGTGTTGCTTGAACTGGGCCAGCAGCTGTTGGGCCGCCGCCTGCTGCTCGGCCGGACTCAGATTTTTGCGGCGTTGACGAACCAGTTGGCGCAGGGATTGACGTTCGGGTTGGGACTCATGCATGGGGAACCTCTGGTATAGCTGCGCATCGATGGCTTGAACGCGCTCTACCTTAGCACATTCACTCTTGACGTTAAGGGGTGACAGGGGACTCTCGCCCCGGACGGCTGATGCCCGGGACGGTGGGATAAATGCTGGCGGATCCGATAGTGAGTCAACAAGTGCCAGGGTGTGGCCCCTGTTGATGGCATGTCGGCGCGCCAGCCTCTGGTCTGTTACTTGTCAGCTTTGCCGCGCATCTGGTGCTTCACGAACACGGCAATCAGCGCCGCTACCGCGAGCGCCATCGGGTAGAAACTCATGCTTACCACCGCCAACGGCGACAGGGCGAAGATGGATCCCAGCAGCAGCGCCTGTGCGCCCCAGGGGATCAGACCCTGTACCACGCAGGAGAAAATATCGAGCATGGAGGCGGCTCGGCGCGGGGTGACACCGTGGTGTTCGGCCAGATCGCGGGCGACCTTGCTCGCAACAATGATGGCGACGGTATTGTTGGCGGTGCAGAGGTTGGTGAGGCTCACCACCCCGGCGATGCCGAGCTCGGCGGCTTTCTCGTTCTGTTCACCATTGTGCTCGCGAGTGAAACGGGCAATCAGGGCGCTGATGCGCTCGCTGATCCATGCCAGTCCACCCTGACGCTCCATCAGGGCGCCGAGGCCGCCGATCAGCATGGAGAGCAGGAAGATCTCCTGCATGCCGGTAAAGCCCTGATAGATATCCTTGCTGAACTGACCGATGGCGTAGCCGTTGATCATGCCCACCACTCCGGCAGCCAGAATGCCGATCCCCAGCACCACAAACACATTCACTCCGGCGAGCGCTAGCCCCAGGATCAGCAGATAAGGCATCACCTTGAACAGTTCGATGGCGCTGCCGTTGGCTGGGGATTCACCTACTGAGCCCAGGGTCAGATAGAGCAGGATCACCGCGATGGCAGCTGGGGCTGCAATCTTGAAGTTCTCGCGGAACTTGTCCTTCATCTCGCACCCCTGACTGCGGGTGGCCGCTATGGTGGTGTCGGAGATGATGGAGAGGTTATCGCCAAACATGGCGCCGGAGAGAATGGTACCTGCCATCAGCACCGGATCGATACCGGCCGCCTGCGCCACGCCCAGCGCCACGGGGGCCACGGCACCTATGGTGCCCATGGAGGTGCCCATGGCGGTAGCAATAAAGGCAGAGATGAGGAACAGCCCGGGCAACAGCGCCCAGCCAGGGATGAGCGACAGGCCCAGCGCTACGGTGGCATCAACGCCGCCGGTGGCCTTGGCCACGCTGGCAAAGGCGCCCGCCAGCAGATAGATAAGGCACATCGCCATGATATTGCTGTGGCCAACCCCCTTGAAGAAGGTCTCCAGATTGCTGTTGAAGCTCTCTTTGCCAAGCAGCAGGGCCAGCATCACCGCAGGCAAGGCAGCAACCGGAGCGGGCAGCTGATAGAAAGCGAACTCGACCCCCTGCAGGGTCAGCCAGGTACCGGTACCGATAAAGAGTGCGAGAAAAACCAGAAGTGGCAGCAAGGCCCTGGCACTGGGTTGAGTCTGGATCATGTGTTCCTCTGAAATTGAACAATGACCTCCTGTCATGAACTGCTTTGTACCTGTATCGGATAGGGATAGGGGGAAAACAGGGCGGGCATCCTGCCGCATTGGGGTGCCCACAGTAGTGAGTCAACCTCGCTTGGTCAAGATAGACGTCCAGATGGATAGGTGTTTTTGTTTGATGATTCTGGTGTTATTGAGATATCCAAAGAATATTCGGAAAAAGAAGTTGGTGTTGTTTATTGTTCATTGCTGTTCTGGCGCAGTCCGCGGGTATCTGGGGGTATCGCGTGCTTTTAATAAGGAAAGAGGTAAACGATAAGGTCTCTGTATGCCATCTTGGGGATTTCTCCCGCTGCCAAACGTCAGCCGCACCTCTCTCTATCTCTACGTGAGCATGGTGCGGATATTTCCAGAACGCGTGGACACAAGACCTGGGCTGTGTGGTTACTGTGTCAGTTTCTCCACCGCCTGAACGGCTGTCGCGAGAGCATCCTGTTCCAGCGTCAGCGGAATGTGGCCAATACCGGGCAGCAGGGTGACAGGCCAGGAGATGCCGAGACGTCTTAACTCAGGTTCAAGTTGATCTGTGTGAAAGGCTTCGTCATTTGCGCCCGCGATCACGGCGCAGGGGCGTTGCACATTGCGTAAATTCTGCTGATAGTCGCGCTCTGGCTGAAAGTTCGAGGCAAGGTTGAAGGAGTAGGAGGGGGTCAGCAGAGATTTCGCCTCATCATTAAGGGCAAAGTTCAGCACGGTCAGATGGTTGAGTGCGGAAATATGGAAACCGTTGAGGATGCTCAGGGCGATGAGGCGAGGCAAGCCGACACGCACCCAGCCACCGCTGTTGGGCCGGTAGTTGGCGGCGGTGGGGCCAAGATAGGGGGAGAGCAGCAGATAGCTCTCGAACAGGGTTTGTCGCGAGCTGCCAGCAACGCGCAGCACAAAGCCACCCCCTGACGAGAAGCCGATGAGTGTTACAGGCTTGCCGGGGGCCACCGACTTGATGAAATCTTCCAGATCGTCTTCAAGCTGACCGATGTAGGCAATGGTGCCTTTGTTGCCCGATGCACCATGGCCGCGAATATCAAGGGCGTAGGCGTCGTATCCCGCTTGCGAAAAGGCGCTTGCCATCTTGTGCATGCTCTGACTGCTGGCAGAAGAACCGTGAACCAGTACCACACTGCCCTTGACCTTGTTGTTCTTCGTATTGCCCTCTGCGCCATAGTGCCGATAGGCCAGCTGCGTGCCGTCACGTGCCGGGTATCTTGAGAGGGGTGGCATGTTGCTCCAGTCACTCCCCTTGAAAGGGTCGTTGATGCTGGCCATCGCCGGTGCCGGGCTCGGCCCGCCAAACAGCAGAGCCGCGGCCAGTATGATCAGGGTCAGTGATATCAACCCCACAGCAAACAGCAATCCTGTGCTCATCCTTGCACCTCGTTTGATATCGACACGGGCGTTGCCCTGATTTTGCTTGTGCTGGCATTTCACTCGTTCGAACCTATCAGATGGCACCCGGTCTGCCAAATGATGGAGTGAGACGATGAAAAACGGCCTGTGACCAAAAGGAAGTTCTTGGCCAGCCAGTGGGCGCTGCCGTTGGCGAGTGCAGCAAGGAGTGGTGGCATCATAGCTTTTCAAACCCGGCGCGGGCTGGTAAAACGGTCTCTTTCCATAATTAAAAGAGATGAGAGGGTGGAGATGGACAATCCGATCCGTGTGGCCGTGATGGGCTGTAATGGTCGTATGGGCAAGGTGCTGCTGGAGGCCATCACCAACACCGATGGCGTAGTGGTCGGGGCTGCACTGGAGCGGCCGGGTTCGGCGGTGATCGGCCTTGATGCCGGTGAGCTCAATGGGCTGGGCCATCTGGGTGTGGCCATCAGCGATAGTCTGGACAAGGTGCGTGACGAGTTTGATCTCATCATCGACTTCACTCGTCCGGAGGTGACCCTGGCCAATCTTGCTTTTGCGCTGGCCCACCACAAGCAGATGGTGATCGGCACCACCGGTTTTGACGATGCAGGCAAGGCCGCCCTGAAAGAGGCGGGCAAGCAGATCGGTATCGTGTTCGCCTCCAACTACTCGGTCGGGGTCAACCTGGTGTTCAAGCTGCTGGAGCAGGCCGCCAAGGTGATGGGGGATTACACCGACATCGAGATCATCGAGGGCCACCATCGCCACAAGGTGGATGCGCCATCCGGTACTGCGCTCTCCATGGGTGAAGTGGTCGCCAAAACGCTGGGCCGGGATCTCAAGGAGTGCGCCGTCTATGGTCGCGAGGGGATCACTGGCGAGCGGGATCGCAACACTATCGGCTTTGCCACCATTCGCGCCGGCGATCTGGTGGGGGAGCATACCGTCATGTTTGCCGATATCGGCGAGCGGGTGGAGATCAGCCACAAGGCCTCCAGCCGCCTGACCTTCGCCAACGGTGCTGTGCGGGCGGGCAAGTGGCTTGGTCAGCAGGGTGCCGGTCTTTATGACATGCAGGATGTGCTCAATCTCAAGTGATGTCTCTGAGCGGCACTTTCGTACTACTGCTACCCCAGTGAAAAACCCCGGCTTGCCGGGGTTTTTGCTGTCAGTTAGCCAGAGTTTGTGTAAAAAGACACGCTTCCTGCAATTTTTAACTGAATGCCTTATAAATCACACTATTGCGTGATCCGCCAGATTTTCCCTTCCTGAATGTCATCACCAGGTAACAGATTTGAGCATCTTTATGGCGGATAAAGCCATTCTTTTACATGGACTGAAAAAGACTAAAAATTCAAATGCAGAAAAACGTTTTCCATTTTTCATATTCACTCTTGTCATCATAAAAGCGTTAAATCTTTCATTAATGTTTTTTGTGTAAAAATAAATGTCATTGTTTTGATTGGTTTTTTTTGTTTGTTTTTGTCGCTATTGCTGGCTTGGTGGCATCTTTTGGTGGTGGTTTTTCCTTTTCTTTCGTGGGAGGGGGTTGCAAAGCGATTAAGTGCATAGATAATGGGTAATGTTGCCTTTTTATTGAATTTAGATGCATTTCATCTGAGAAAAGACGTTGAAATGCCACTTTTTTTAAGTAGAATGCGCCCAATTTGCCAGAAATCTGCCGGGTTCGAGTCCTGTCCAAGACCGGAACCGAGCCCGCAACACCCAGGTAAATTGCTGAATTTAAAGCTAAATAACTGGAGGTTGTCTTGAATCACACTGCATTGCTAGTGCTGGAAGATGGAACTGTGTTCAAAGGCGTGTCGATAGGCGCCGAGGGATGTTCCGTTGGTGAAGTGGTTTTCAATACGTCGATGACGGGCTATCAGGAAATCCTCACCGATCCCTCTTATTCCCGTCAGATCGTCACCCTCACTTACCCCCATATAGGCAACACCGGCACCAACAGCGAAGATGAAGAGTCCAGTCAGATCCATGCTCAGGGATTGATCATCCGGGACCTTCCGATACTTACCTCCAATTTCCGCAATCAGCAATCCCTCTCCGAATACCTCAAGTCTCACAACATCGTTGGCATCGCCGACATCGACACCCGCAAACTGACCCGCATCCTGCGCGAGAAAGGCGCTCAGGCTGGCTGCATTCTGGCCGGGAAACAGGTCGATGAAGCCTATGCCCTCGAACAGGCCCGCGCCTTCCCCGGTCTGAAGGGGATGGATCTGGCCAAAGAGGTGACGGTTGGTGAGGCGTACAACTGGACCGAAGGGAGCTGGCAGCTTGGCAAGGGGCACGTCACCCCGGATGCCGACCAGCTGAAATACCACGTGGTAGCCTATGACTTTGGCGTCAAGCGCAACATCCTGCGGATGCTGGTTGACCGTGGCTGCCGCCTGACCGTGGTGCCTGCCAAGACCCCGGCCGCCGAGGTACTGGCGCTGAACCCGGATGGCATCTTCCTCTCCAACGGCCCCGGCGACCCCGAGCCGTGCGACTACGCCATCGAGGCCATCAAGGCTTTCCTTAATACCAACACGCCGGTATTCGGCATCTGTCTGGGTCACCAGCTGCTGGGTCTGGCCTCCGGTGCCAAGACCGTCAAGATGAAGTTTGGCCACCACGGCGCCAACCATCCGGTGAAGAGCCTCGATGACAACACCGTCATGATCACCGCTCAGAACCACGGCTTTGCGGTAGACGAGAACAGCCTGCCGGATTGCCTGCGCGCCACCCACGTCTCCCTGTTCGATGGTTCCCTGCAAGGTATCCATCGCACCGACCGTCCGGCCTTCAGCTTCCAGGGGCACCCCGAAGCGAGCCCGGGCCCGCACGACTGTGCCGGTCTTTTTGACCACTTTATTGAATTGATTAAGCAGTATCGCGCCTAAGAAATAGAGGAAAGAGTTTCATGCCAAAACGTAATGACCTTCAGAGCATCCTGATCCTCGGCGCCGGCCCCATCGTCATCGGCCAAGCCTGCGAATTTGACTACTCCGGCGCCCAGGCGTGCAAAGCCCTGCGCGAGGAGGGCTACCGCGTCATTCTGGTCAACTCCAACCCGGCCACCATCATGACCGACCCGGAGATGGCTGACGCCACCTACATCGAGCCCATCACCTGGGAAGTGGTGCGCGAAATCATCAAGAAAGAGCGCCCGGACGCCATCCTGCCCACCATGGGCGGCCAGACTGCGCTTAACTGCGCACTGGCGCTGGAGAAGCATGGCGTGCTGGCCGAGTTCGGTGTCGAGATGATCGGTGCCACCGCCGACGCCATCGACAAGGCCGAAGATCGCTCCCGCTTTGACAAGGCGATGCGCAGCATTGGCCTCGAGTGCCCGCGTGCCGGCATCGCCCACAACATGGAAGAGGCGTGGGGCGTGCAGCAGATGGTCGGCTTCCCCTGTATCATCCGTCCCTCCTTTACCATGGGCGGCTCGGGTGGCGGCATCGCCTACAACACCGAAGAGTTCGTCGAGATCTGCGAGCGCGGTCTGGACTTGTCGCCGACCAAAGAGCTGCTCATCGACGAGTCGCTGATCGGCTGGAAAGAGTACGAGATGGAAGTGGTGCGGGATCGCAACGACAACTGCATCATCGTCTGCGCCATCGAAAACTTCGACCCCATGGGTATCCACACCGGTGACTCCATCACGGTCGCGCCAGCCCAGACGCTGACCGACAAGGAGTACCAGCTGATGCGCAACGCCTCCATGGCGGTGCTGCGCGAGATCGGCGTCGAGACCGGCGGCTCCAACGTCCAGTTCGGTATCAACCCGAAAGATGGTCGCATGGTCATCATCGAGATGAACCCGCGGGTGTCGCGCTCCTCCGCGCTGGCCTCCAAGGCGACCGGTTTCCCCATCGCCAAGATCGCCGCCAAGCTCGCCATCGGTTACACCCTAGACGAGCTGATGAACGACATCACCGGCGGCCGTACTCCGGCCTCCTTCGAGCCGGCCATCGACTACGTGGTCACCAAGGTGCCGCGCTTCAACTTCGAAAAATTCGCCGGTGCCAACGACCGTCTGACGACCCAGATGAAGTCGGTCGGCGAAGTGATGGCCATCGGCCGCAACTTCCAGGAGTCCCTGCACAAGGCGCTGCGCAGCCTCGAGACCGGCAAAACCGGCTTCGACCCCATGGTTGACCTCAATGCCCCGGACTCCCTGACCCGCATCCGTCACGAGCTGCAGGACGCCGGTAGTGACCGTATCTTCTACATCGCCGATGCGTTCCGCGCCGGTCTCTCCATGGATGGCATCTTCAAGCTGACCAAGATTGACCCCTGGTTCCTGGTGCAGATTGAAGACTTGGTGAAGCTGGAAGAAGAGGTGAAAGAGCGCGGCATGGCGGGTCTGGATGCCGACTTCCTGCGCGCCCTCAAGCGCAAAGGCTTTGCCGATGCCCGTCTGGCCAAGATCCTCGGCGTGGCCGAAGGGGAAGTGCGCAAACTGCGCGCCCGCCACAACATCTTCCCGGTCTACAAGCGGGTCGATACCTGCGCCGCCGAGTTCGCCACCAACACCGCCTACATGTACTCCAGCTATGACGAGGAGTGCGAAGCGGCCCCGAGCAACCGCGACAAGATCATGATCATCGGCGGCGGCCCGAACCGTATCGGTCAGGGTATCGAGTTCGACTACTGCTGCGTGCACGCGGCGCTGGCCCTGCGCGAAGACGGTTACGAGACCATCATGGTCAACTGCAACCCGGAGACCGTCTCTACCGATTACGACACCTCCGACCGTCTCTACTTCGAGCCAGTGACCCTGGAAGATGTGCTGGAAATCGTGCGCATCGAAAAACCCAAGGGCGTCATCGTTCAGTACGGTGGCCAGACCCCGCTGAAACTGGCCCGAGCACTGGAAGCCAACGGTGTGCCGATCATCGGTACCAGCCCGGATGCCATCGACCGCGCCGAAGACCGCGAGCGCTTCCAGTCTGCCGTCGAGCGCCTCGGCCTCAAGCAGCCGGAAAACGGCACCGTTACCGCGCTGGAGCAGGCCGTGCTGCTGGCCGAGCGCATTACCTACCCGCTGGTGGTTCGCCCCTCCTACGTGCTGGGTGGCCGCGCCATGGAAATCGTCTATGACGAGCAGGATCTGCGTCGCTACTTCGCCGAGGCGGTGAGCGTCTCCAACGAATCGCCGGTACTGCTGGACCGCTTCCTGGACGATGCGACCGAGCTGGACGTGGATGCTATCTGCGACGGCACCGATGTGGTCATCGGCGGCATCATGGAGCACATCGAACAGGCCGGTATCCACTCCGGTGACTCCGGTTGCTCCCTGCCTCCCTATACCTTGTCCAAGAAGATTCAGGACGAGATCCGCGAGCAGGTGCGCAAGCTGGCGCTGGAGCTCGGCGTTATCGGCCTGATGAACGTACAGTTCGCGGTCAAGGGCGATGACATCTACCTCATCGAGGTGAACCCGCGTGCCGCCCGTACCGTGCCGTTCGTCTCCAAGGCGACCGGCGCCCCGCTGGCCAAGATTGCCGCCCGTGTGATGGCCGGTCAGTCGCTGCAACAACAGGGCTTCACCAAAGAGATCATCCCACCCTACTACTCGGTGAAAGAGGTGGTGCTGCCGTTCGCCAAGTTCCCGGGGGTTGACCCGCTGCTCGGGCCAGAGATGCGCTCTACCGGTGAGGTAATGGGGGTGGGCAGCAGCTTTGCCGAGGCCTATGCCAAGGCGCAGCTGGGTGCCAACCACGCCGTACCGAAAGAGGGTCGTGCCCTCTTGTCAGTGCGTCACAGCGACAAGGCGCAGGTGGTCGATTTGGCTGCCAAGCTGCTGGAGCTGGGCTACGAGCTGGATGCCACTCACGGCACCGCGGTCGCACTGGGTGAAGCGAGCATCAACCCGCGTCTGGTCAACAAGGTGCACGAAGGTCGCCCGCACATTCTCGACCGCATCAAGAATGGCGAGTACACCTACATCGTCAACACCGCCGAAGGGCGGGTGGCGATCCAGGACTCCAAGCAGCTGCGTCGCGCCGCCTTGCAGAACAAGGTGGCGTATACCACCACCATGAACGAGGCGTTTGCCACCTGCATGGCCATCAGCGTGGATGCCACCGCCAATGTCAACTCGGTGCAGGAGCTGCACCAGAAGGTGAAAAACCGCTAAGAGTTTGCAGCAGGCATCAGCCCGGCTTGCCAGACGACCAACCCCCGCCAGCGATGGCGGGGGTTTCTTTTTATCAGGCGCTCGCCGTTCGGTTCGGGCCGGGTGAATTCTTGAAGAAGGTCATGTCTTCCGCATCGCAGACAACGGATGGCGCGTGGGGTGGTAAAAGCAGGCAAGGGTAGGGGATGCTGCGAGCACAAGTTTCAACTGCAGCAGGCAATCCTCTACAATGGCCCCACTTTGCTTGTCAGTGCAGTGCCAGCGGCGCTGCCTGTAGGGCCTACAAAAAATGGACATGCTTATGACCGCTTTGCCTTCCTGTCGTCTTCTTGCCTTCTGCTCTGCCTTGTTGCTGGCCGGTTGTGCCAGTGATCCCGCCTCCGCGCCTGCCAAAGAGGCGAGCGTGAGCAACCCCAAAACGCCGCCTGCCATGCAGCCGCGCAAACCGGCGGATATGAAGAGCCGTATCGTGCGCTTCTTGCCCCGTCAGGTGCCTGACAAACAGGGGTGGGCCAACGACGTGGTGACGGCGCTCACCACCCAGGGGGTGACGGTCAATGATCACAACGTCTGTAGCGTGCTGGCGGTGGCGGAGCAGGAAGCCACTTATCAGGCCGACCCCGTGGTGCCGGGCCTTGGCAAGATCGCCTGGAAAGAGATCAACTCACGGGCAGCCAAGCTGCTGATCCCCGAATTTATGGTGCGGGCCGCGCTCTCCATCAACTCGCCCACCGGCAAGAGCTATGCCGAGCGCATCGACAAGTTGCGTACCGAACGGGAGATGAGTGAAATCTTCGAAGATATGATCAGCATGCTGCCGATGGGCAAGACGCTGTTTGGCAACCTCAACCCGGTGCATACCGGTGGCCCGATGCAGGTGAGCATCGCCTTTGCCGAGGCCAACGCCCGTGGCTACCCCTATCCAATCAAGGATTCCATCCGCCACGAAGTCTTTACCCGTCGCGGCGGCATCTGGTTTGGCACCAGACATATCTTCGGTTATCCCGCCGACTACCCAGATACCCTCTACCGCTTTGCCGATTTCAACGCCGGCTGGTACGCCAGTCGCAATGCCGCCTTTCAGGCCGCCGTCAGCCGTTTGAGTGGCAAAACTCTGGCGCTGGACGGGGATCTGATCCGCTATGACTCGGATCTGCCGGGCAATACCGAGCTTGCCGTCTACACCCTCGCCAACCGGGTCAATATGAGCAAGCAGGCGATCCACCAGAGCCTTCGCAAAGGGGATACCGCCGAATTTGCCGAGACCGATCTCTACCATCGCATCTTTACCCTGGCCGACAAGCAAGCGGGCAAGCGACTGCCCCGCGCCATCCTGCCCGGCATTCAGCTAAAGAGCCCGAAAATTACCCGCAACCTCACCACCGCCTGGTTTGCCAAGCGGGTGGATGACAGAGAGCAGCGCTGCGTGCGGCAGATGGCGACCATTCGCTAAGAAACACATCAAGGGCGGCCAATTGGCCGCCCTTGATGTCAGAGTGAGTTTCCCCTTGTGTGGCAGTTCATGCCTTGCTGTTCCCCGTCAGATTTACAATGAATCTGCATTTGGGGTATTCACTACATCCCCAAAACTGATTGCCTCGGTTATCCCCCCGTTTGGCGGTACGCAATACCATCGGGTTGCCGCATCTGGGGCATAGTGGATTTGCTTGGGTGAGCGATTCGGTGATGGTTGGCGCGGCGTTCACCACCTGATTGACGACAGGCATTGCAGCTACGGATAAAGGTGGGTGGGGAACCTCGCTGTGACGTGCTTTCAACTGCGCCACATGCTGTTTATGGGTCTGCCAATTGGCGGCCAGTCGTCCCCGCTGGATGGTGTCGATCACTCTGGTGACTTCGGCAGGGGTCAACACCTGCGTGGTTTTACTCTTGATATAGCGAATAAGCCCACGGTTCATCACGTTATCCGGCATGGGGGTTTTAAAGGTGCAGTCGCCAATAAAGTAGATAATCGAATGGAGCTGATGATCAGCAAGACCCAACAAGGATTTGAGCGTCATCAGGTGCAGATAGTTTTGGCGCAGGGGATTTTGAAAGGTATGTCTGCGGCGATAGAGCTGCTGGGTCCAGCTCTTGTTGGCTGGATTGCCAAATATCCACCCCTTGATGTTCTTGGTCTCGATCACAAACAGCCCGAAGCGCGAGACGATCACATGATCGATTTGGGTAGTGCCCTGCGGGGTCGGCAGGGTCACGTTCTTGAGCAGGTGGTACTCCCGCTTGTCGAGAAAAAGCTGGATGCCCAAGTTGATAAATGTCTCCCCAACAATCCCCTTGAACCTGGGCGTTTTGATCAGGGTGGCAATCAACAACAGGGGCAGCAGATACCAGAACTGGCCCAGCAGAACCGCAATAACGGGAGTGAAGTCCATTTCACATTTATCCAGTCTGTGAATTAGAGGGGATTCATGGCCTCTGGCCAGAGGAAATAGGGGCCAAATTTGGGGCTCATTCTAAACTCCCCTCCTTCCTCTTTGCCTTTCGCTGTGAGGTAATGCTTGCTGTCACGCAGCTCAAGCAAGCCGTGAGTCACCATTTTTTCCAGCAACTCATTGGTTTTGAGCCCCCATTTTTGCGCCAGTTTGGATGAGGTCAGTTTTTCAGTGGCTGACTCATTTTCGTTAGCAGAAGGCTGTTGGGTTTCGGCTTCACTGACAACCCGTTCAAGTGATATGCGGACTTCATCACTGACCCGAATAATTCGTTGTGCCTCATCATAGGCATCACGGTAAAGGTCATGATCTTCCGAGCGCTGGATCAATACCCCCATCTCGTTGTTATTGACCTGACTGAACTCGTAGAGATTGAGGCTGGTGACAATGCACATCTCTTCATTGAGATAGCACTTGGCATGGAGGTTTTTGCAAAAGCTGGTGCGGATATAGGTGAGCTCTTTGAGCCAGCTGATCTCTTCCGGTTGCAGCTCGCTTTTGCCATAGACGATCCGCACATCGATCTTGAGGCGGTTCTTGTCGGTGAGCAGCTCCTTGATCCTGTCGTTGAGCTTGAGGAAGGGGCTGATCAGGATCAGACGTTCTTTGGCATCTTTGATAAGTTCTTCAAGAAAATAGTTGGTTGCGCTGGTATTCAAAAACTTGGCCATGGCAAAAATCTCTATCCCTGTGGTGTAACTGGCGGCGCAAATACTTGGCTGGCGTTCGGCAGGTCATTTCCATTCCGGGCGCCGTGATCACCCAGCCAGTGCGGCTGGCAATCGACATCATGGTTTCATGCGGATAATTGGGCGCCGAACTGAACCATCCTAACAATTTCATCAACAGGAATATGTGACAGATTGCACTAACTCTGTGACAAGGCTGGATTTTTCGGGGCGGGCTGTGGTTGATGGTAAATCGCAGGTGCAAAAAAGCCCCTTGGCGGGGCTTGGTGTCTGGCAAGGCCGGTGTCGGGATTATCAATCGAACAGGATGCGGCCGCTGGTGCCGGCATCGCTGTCTTTCCAGCTGGCACCGCTTTTGCGCAGGGTGTAAGTGATGGTCTCCTGCTTGAATTTCAGGTAGTCGCTGCCGCTGTGGCTTGGTTTGACCTGATTGCCATCGATATAGGTCTCCCCTGTGGTATCGACGTGAATTTCGGCCACGGTGCGGCCATCGTCAGTGACCGCTTTATAGTTGCCAGCCCACGGGCTCTCGTCGCCATACTGCACGGCCCCTTCCTGAGCGTGCGCTTGGGCATGGGTCTTGTGGCCGTGATGGGTTTTGGCCACGGCACAGCCGGAGATACCGACCGCCAGCAGGCAACCGAGGGCGACATTGAGAAGAGTCTGTTTGGATTTCATCTTCATTTACCTGTATCAAATAATTGCAATGGATAAGGGGTGGAGCCCCCACAGTAGGTGTGAGCCCCGCTGAGCTGTGGCTCGAAATCAGTCCTGATTGATGCCTGAAATATGGCCGCGGGCGTCGGTGAGGCATTGCCAGAGCCGGTCATGGGGCCCTTTGATATCAATCATCATCCCCGCCTGGGAGTCGGCCACATAGTCGAGGGTCAGTTTGCTGCGGCTGACGCCCGCTTTTCTGGCGACGGCGTTCATGCAGGCGTTCTCGGCAACCTTGGTTTGCGCAGTGCTACCGTTGTAGGCACTGCTGCTGGCGCTCTCATCATCGCCGTCGTCATCGTTCTCATCGTCATTGAGCTGGCAGGCGCCGCTGTTGCCATTTTTGACAAAATAGGTGATGCCCCAGTCGCCATTTTTCACCATGGAGAGGGTGGTGCGCCCCTTGCTCGCCTCGTAGAAATTTGAATTCACTTTTTTAAGTGGAATTTGCTGGTTATTGATATAAGCCGTGCCATCTTCGATGCGAAGATTAATATGTCCAGGACAGCTG
This sequence comes from Aeromonas sp. 97A, assembly GCF_051919185.1. NCBI lineage: Bacteria > Pseudomonadati > Pseudomonadota > Gammaproteobacteria > Aeromonadales > Aeromonadaceae > Aeromonas > Aeromonas sp. 97A. Next base: position 651,603 of record NZ_JBQBFF010000001.1, read on the forward strand.
GCGGATAAATCAGGCACCCCTGCATATGCAGTTCCGGTCATGACCAATACAGAGAGAGCAAGCAGCGTTTTTTTCATCAGATAACCTCAAATCAACAAGGATTAGCAAGTGTGATGTCGTCAAAATAACGGTTGCTATGCCTGAACGTTATTTCTGTGCTCATTGCACACCTGTTATCGGTAGCCCGCAGTCAGTCGTTTCAGTGCGCCTCGCCCTGCCGGGATGACGCCAAATTTAGCAGTCGGGTGATGTAAGTAAAATAAAACAGGATTAATTGGATTCATAAAATATGAAAAACTATAAATCATTTAAAACAATAGGTTAGGTGCAGTTCAAGTCACTGTGCAAAAGATGGGGGACCATCCGGGATGGTTCCTTATGGGTGTCGATAAAGTTGGCCATAGGGCTGCAATGCCGGGAGTAGAGTATTTCCTATGTTGCATGATGGCACAGGCTGGCGATATCAAGGGCCAATCAGCCATTGCGCGCCGTAAATACACAGACAAAAAACTCCAATATTCGGTGTGTGAGGGGGGAATTAGCCTACCAGCAGGTGGATATTTTTACCTGATATGACGGGGTGGTGAGGCATATGAAAGGGTCAGGATAAATAAACCCTCCGTCAATAGGGCGTGATTATCTGGTGTGTTACTGTGCTTTCACTGAGGATTGCCCACTTTTGTCAGGCAAAAATAACGACTTAGAAACTCATGGCCAACCCGATGGAATAACCGCTGGTGTTGTGGCTGAACATATAGCGGGCAACCAGCCGGGTACGGGTGACTATGATGTCGTATTTGCTGCTGTCCAGCTCCAGACCGGCGCCGATGGAGTTGAGGGAGTCAAAGCCAAGCAACCCCCGCTGCTCCCCCAGATATGCGGTATGGGCCCCCTCCAGTACATAACGCACCGGTCTGTCGAGCAGGGTCCAGTGGAACAGCGGGGCCCGGCGGCGCAGATAGAGACCGAGGTTCTCCGCCTCGGCGTGACCACGGACGCTGGTCGAGGTACCGCCAAAGCTTTGCAGGTGTTGGTAGGAGTAGCGCACTTCGACATCGATATCCTGCGCCTTTGAAAAGAGCTCGTAGTCGAGCATCAGCGAGCATCCCAGTCCGTACATATTGAGCTGCCCACCATCGAGAAAATCCAGCGAGTAGCCCTTGGTGCGCTCCAGCAGCCAGTTGCCGATCCGCAGATCGCTGGCCATGGTACCGAGCGAGACGTTGGCGATGGGGCGCAGCACCCAGTGGCCACCGCGCGGGTCTTCATGGAGGGCGATATCCCAGCCGATCCCGCCAGAGGCGGTCAGGCTGTTCCACTTGGTCGGGAGGGTGCGGCTCTCTGTGCCGTTGCTCACCACAAACTGGGGATCGTAGCGGCTAAAGCCGATCGCCCCTTCCAGATAGATGGGCACGGCTTCGCTCATGGTGGCGCCGCCACCGATCTGGGTCATGTTGAGGGCGGCAGATTGATTGGTGCCGCTGCCGATATCGAGGTTGCTGGCGGTGATGTCGGGCACCACGGTGAAGGTCATCAGCGAGAGCACCGCATTGGCGCGCTCTTGTGCCCACTCCTGATCCTGTGTTGCGGCCTTGACGGCGCTGCCGGATAGCGCCAGCAGCATTGGCAACAACATCTGCAATAAAGAGGAGCAAGAGCGGTGCATGAGTGTGGTTCCCGATAAGCGGCGTCTGATTGCCCTGGCTTTACTGTAGCGAGCTTCCTGCCGGTTGGCACGGAGCTAAGAGGGGGGAATAAGCGCCGCTTTCGGTCGGTTGCCGCTGAGGGGCAAGCCTTTGCCACACCAACGGCACGCCTTTGCAGTTTGTCGCTAAAGCTTGGCCTCTTGCCGCCGATATCTCTTGTGAGATCGTGTGGAGGACAAGCAATTGAACGCTTGGGTGTTGGGGTTGGTCAGCATATCCGTGAGTATGCAGTTACAGGCTGGGGTCACCGAATTTGGTGCCGGTCTGGATCAATCCGTCTGGCGTTTGACCTCCGATACCCAGATTGAGTGTCGCCTCGAGCACCCTATTCCCAACTGGGGAACGGGGGCCTTTGTCAGCCGCGCCGGACGCAAGATAAACCTCGACTTCGAGCTCAAGGGCAAGCGGCCACAGGCCCAGACCCAGACGGTGAGCCTTGGCATCATGCCGCCGGTATGGCGCCCGGGGATTGCCGGGCGAGAAGTGAGCCAGCTGCGCTTCTATCAGCAGTTTGATGGGCTGGTGGAGGGGCAAACCGCCTGGACCATGCTCGACGAGCTGGAGGGGGGGCGGATGCCGACCTTCCAGTATCGGGACTGGTATCGCCAGAACCGCGCGGTGCGAGTGTCCCTCTCGTCAGTCAACTTTCGGGTGAAATATCAGGCCTTTATCGACTGTCTGAGCGGGCTCTTGCCCTACAGCTTCAACGATATCGCCTTTAGCGTGCTTACCTACGACAAGAACAGCGATCAGCTCTCCATCCCCTCCAAGCGGCGGCTGGCGATGATCAGCGAGTTTATCAAGGCGGACAAGAGCATCGACGTGGTGGTGATCGATGCCTACAGCGACAGCTATGGCGGCCGCTGGCCGAACCTGAAACTCTCCGAGAAGCGGGCCGATGCCATCAAGAAGGTGTTTGTCGATCTGGGGATCGATCCTGGCAAGATCTCGGTGGAGGGGCATGGCGAGAAGCAGCATGTTGCCTCCAACGAAACCGAACAGGGTCGTGCCAAGAACCGGCGGGTGGTGATCAGCATGGGGCGCAATGGCGAGATCTAGCTTTGCGGCCCGGTCAGAGAAGCATAAAAAAGAGCGCGTCTGCGCTCTTTTTTGATCCTGCCATTCGGCAGTGGGATTAGGGCAGCTTAGAAGCTGTCACCTAGGCCAGTACCGGCATCTTTCTTGGCGATCAGTTCAATCTTGTAACCGTCCGGATCTTCGACGAAGGCGATGACGGTGGTACCGCCCTTGACCGGGCCCGGTTCGCGGGTGATCTTGGCACCGGCGGCACGCAAGGCATCGCAAGTGGCATAGATGTCGTCCGCTTCCAGCGCGATGTGGCCGTAGGCTGAGCCCAGTTCGTACTCGCTCACCCCCCAGTTGTAGGTCAGCTCGATCACCGCTTCATCTTTCTCGTCACCGTAGCCGACGAAGGCCAATGTGTACTTGTACTCGCTGTTCTCGCTCTTGCGCAGCAGCTTCATGCCAAGGACGCGGGTGTAGAAGTCGATGGAGCGTTGCAGATCGCCGACACGCAGCATGGTATGCAGAATTCTCATTGCTCAGTTCTCCGGGTTGGTGATGTGTACTGCTTTCAATCTCGGTTGCGAGGCTATCAGTTCTCGGGATAGACCTTCTCTTTGTATTCGCACAAGTCCTCGATGATACAGGAACCACAACGGGGCTTGCGAGCCAGACAGGTGTAACGCCCGTGCAGGATCAGCCAGTGGTGAACATCCAGCTTGAACTCGGCGGGCACTACCTTGAGCAGCTTCTCCTCCACCTGATCCACGTTCTTGCCTACCGCAAAGCCGGTGCGGTTCGATACCCGGAAGATATGGGTATCGACGGCGATGGTGGGCCAGCCAAAGGCGGTGTTGAGTACCACGTTGGCGGTCTTGCGGCCGACTCCCGGCAGGGCTTCCAGCGCTTCGCGATTCTCCGGCACCTCGCCGCCGTGGCGCTCCAGCAGGATGGCGCAGGTCTTGATGACGTTCTCGGCCTTGGTGTTGAAGAGGCCAATCGTCTTGATGTACTCCTTGAGCCCGTCCACCCCGAGATCCAGCATAGCTTGCGGGGTGTTGGCCACCGGATAGAGCTTGTCGGTCGCCTTGTTGACGCTGACATCGGTCGCCTGCGCCGAGAGCAGCACGGCGATCAGGAGTTCAAACGGCGAGTTGAAGTTGAGCTCTGTGGTGGGGTTGGGGTTGTTTGCCCGCAGCCGCTCGAGGATCTCTCTGCGTTTCTGGTTGTTCATGCCTTGCGTCCGATCATAGCTCGGTCGCCCGGACGCGAGCCGGGGCAACGTTGCAGTGGGCCACTGTGGCTGCCTGTTTGCGATCACGCCAGTCGTTGATGGCGTTCTTGGCGGCGATCAGCAGTCCCAGCCCGATAAAGCCGCCCGGCGGCAAAATCGCCAGCAGCAGGCTGGCATCGGCGTGGAACAGCTCGATGCGCAGGGATTTGGCCCACTCGCCCAGCAGCAGCTCGGCGCCATCAAACAGGGTGCCCATGCCGATGATCTCGCGCATGCCGCCCAGTACCAGCAGCACCAGGGTAAAGCCAAGGCCCATCATCAGGCCGTCGAGGGCCGCCAGCAGCGGCGGGTTCTTGGAGGCATAGGCCTCGGCGCGGCCGATGATGACGCAGTTGGTGACGATGAGGGCGATAAAGATGCCGAGCGCCTGATAGAGGCCATAGGTGTAGGCGTTCATCAGCAGCTGCACGCTGGTCACCAGCGAGGCGATGATCATCACATAGACCGGAATGCGAATATCCTTCGGCACCCAGTTGCGCACAAGCGAGACCGCGAGGTTGGAGCAGACCAGCACTGCCATGGTGGCAAGGCCGAGCCCCAGCGCATTGGTAAAGGTGGAGGAGACGGCAAGGGTCGGGCAAAGCCCCAGCACCTGCACCAGCGAGGGGTTGTTCTTCCACAGCCCCTGACTCATCAGCTCCTTGAGCTCGCCCTTGCGGCTTTCCAGCTCGGCAATCGGGGTTGCGCCCGTTTCAATCTGTTCCATCTGGTTCATGATGGCTCGACTCCGTTAGTTCGCCGCCGGACAAGCCGGGGCGTTGCTGAGCAGTTCGGGTTGCTCCTGCTGCAGTTTAAGCAGGTTCTTCACCGCCTTGACCACGGCTCGCGGGGTGATGGTGGCGCCGGTAAAGGCATCGAACTCGCCGCCATCTTTCTTCACCGCCCACTGGGGCTCGTTGTCATGGGTCAGGAATTTTCCGGCAAAGCTGTTGATCCAGTCCGATTTCTTCAGCTCGATCTTGTCACCAAGGCCAGGGGTCTCGTTGTGAGCGAGCACACGCACGGCGGTGATGGTGCCCTTGGCATCAAAGCCCGCCACGATGCGGATCGCCCCGCTGTAGCCATCCGGTGCGATCGCCTCCAGCGCATAGCCGGTTACCACGCCATTCTTGCTGGCGGTATAGAGGGCCTGCGGCTGATCGCTGCCGAGATACTTCCTGCTGGTCACCTGCTTGCAGCTGGCCACCAGATCGTTGTCATAGCTCCCCTCTGGCAGCAATACCGAGAGGGTCTGCTGCTTCTCCAGCTGCTGCTGGTGGGCGATTTTATCCTTGGTCAACTCGTTGGTCAGTACCACCAGCGCGGTACAGCCGAGCGCGAACATCGCCAGAATAAGGCCGTTCTTGCGCATGCTCTTTAACATGTACGGGCTCCGTCAGCTGTGATGGGGGAAAAGGGCAGAAACATCATTGGCGACGGGCTCCATACACTTTCGGGCGAGTCAGGCTGTCAATAAAGGGTACGCAAAGGTTGGCCAGCAGCACGGCGAAGGCGAATGCATCCGGATAGCCGCCAAAGCGGCGGATGATGTAGACCAGCACCCCGATCAGCACGCCATAGACCAGTCGGCCGCGCGGCGTGGTGCAGGCACTGACCGGATCGGTGGCGATAAAGAAGGCCCCCAGCATGGTCGCGCCGCTAAAGAGATGGAACATGGGCGTGGCAGTCGCATCCGGGCTTACCAGATAGCCGATGGTGGAGGCCGCCAGCAGGGCACCGAGAATCGCGGTGGGAATGCGCCAGTTGATCACTTTCTGTTGCAGCAGGAACAGGCCGCCCAGCAGATAGCCGAGGTTGACCCAGCTCCAGCCGATTCCGCCCCAACCCTCAAACAGCGGGCCGCTCAGGATCTCGCCGGTGGTGAGACCCTGAGTCAGGCCGGTTTTCAGGGTATCGAGGGGGGTCGCCATGGTGAGACCATCCACCCCCTGCTTGAGCTGGGCCATGCTGTAGCCGTCGAGGCTAAAGCCGGTAAAGATCACCGACGCCGCATCACCAAAGCCGAGGCTGTAGGCGCGCACGCTCTCCGGCGGCAGCCAGCTGGTCATCTGCACCGGGAAGGAGACCAGCAGCAGCACATAGGCGACCATGGCCGGGTTGAACAGGTTCTGACCCAGTCCGCCGTAAAGGTGTTTGGCGACAATGATGGCAAAGGCAGTGCCCACCACCAGCATCCACCACGGCAGCAGCGGCGGCAGGGAGAGACCGATCAGCACGGCGGTGACCGCCGCACTGCCATCCATCAGGGCAGGCTTGATGGCGCGGCCCCGCAGCTTGAGCACCAGCGCCTCGCACAGCAGCGCAGTGACCAGCGCCAGCAGGATCTGGATAAAGGAGCCCCAGCCGAAGAACCAGGTCTGGGCCAGCAAGCCCGGCATGCAGGCCAGGATCACCAGCAGCATCAGGGTTCGGGTCTGTTTGCGGTTATGGGCAAACGGCGCAGTCGCAATATTGAACATGAGTCTGTCGATTACCTTGTGGTTGTTCGGTCGGCTGACGGGGCATCTTCCGCGGCAGTCTCTGCTGCTCTGGCCGCCTCGGCCGCCAGCTTCTTCGCCTTGGCGCGGGCCACCGCGGCTGCAATGGCCGCTTTTTTCGGATCAACCGGGGCATCAGCCACAGGGGCGCTCGCTTCAGGCGCGGCAGTGACGGCAAGTGGTTGCTCACTGCTGGCTGCATCGCTTTGCATCGGCTCGGCCGGTGCGCGCTCACCCTCAGTTCCGGCATTTTCTACCTCAGCACTGGTACTTGCGCTCTGCTGGGCCAGTTTTTTGGCCTTGGCCCGGGCGATGGCAGCGGCGATAGCGGCCTTCTTGGGATCGACCGCTGCACTTGCAGCCGTATCGCTGTGGCTGGTGGTTACTTCGCTCTTGGCTAGCGCCACGTCGCGGGTCTCCGCGCTTGCTGATAGCTCACCTTGCGTACCCTCAGCACCGGCACTTGCGCCCTGCTGGGCCAGTTTTTTGGCCTTGGCACGGGCGATGGCAGCGGCGATAGCGGCCTTCTTGGGATCGACCGCTTCGCTTGCTGCCGTATCGCTTTGGCTGGTGGTTACTTCGCTCTTGGCTACCGCCACGTCGCGGGTCTGTGCGCTGGCAGTAGGCTCACTCAGCGCACCTTCAGCACCGGCACTCTCGCCCTGCTGGGCTGCCTTTTTGGCCTTGGCGCGGGCAATGGCAGCGGCGATAGCGGCTTTCTTGGGATCAACCGCTTCGCTGGCCGCAGATGGCGCATCGCTTTGGGTTGCAGCCGTTTCGCTGGTGCCGGCGGTGTCTGTCAGATCGTCCTCAGCGCTGTCACCCTGCTGGGCCAGCTTCTTGGCCTTGGCACGAGCGATGGCTGCAGCGATAGCCGCTTTCTTGGGATCGACGGGCGCATCGCTTTGGGTGTCTGGTTCAGTTGCCGCGCTGTTGGCTGCGCTTACCGGCTCGCCACTGGCTTCGGCCTTTTTGGCTTTGGCACGGGCAATGGCGGCGGCAATCGCTGCCTTTTTCGGATCAACCTCTGCCTTTTGCTGATCAGCATCTACCGCAGGGGCAGCAACGGCTTCGGCAGTCACAGGCTCGGCGCTCTCGCCAGCCTGAGCGGCTTTCTTGGCCTTGGCGCGGGCCAGTGCGGCAGCGATGGCTGCTTTCTTGGGATCGCTGGCGGGGTCAACCGCCTCGGTGGATTGCAGCGCAGCGGCTGTTTCGCTGTTTGCGCTTTCCGCCAGTTTGGCGGCGCGGCGCGCCTCCGCTTCCCGTTTGCGGGCTTCGCGGGCGGCAATCACGGCGCTGTTGTCAGGCAAGCCCTCTGCGGTGGCGGCAATGGCTGTGATGGGCGCATCCTGCTTGGCTTTGATGCGGGCGAGTGCCGCTGCCACAGGATCCTCCCCGCCTGCGGCCGTCATGGTCTGACGGCGCTGGGCGGCGGCTTCGGCATGGCGCGCTTCGCGGGCCGCTTTCTCCCGCTCGAAGCGTGCCTGCTTGGCCTCGAAACGCTGTTTGGCGCGCTCGGCTTTTTCGGCCTCGGCGCGGGCTTCGCGAATGTCGTCCTTGGCGATCTTGTAGTACTGCACCAGCGGGATCTCGCTCGGGCAGACCCAGGCGCAGGCGCCGCACTCGATGCAGTCCATCAGGTTGAGCTTCTCGGCCTTGTCATACTCCTTGGCCCGGCTGTACCAGTAGAGCTCTTGCGGCAGCAGGGTGGCCGGGCAGGCATCGGCACAGGCGCTGCAACGGATGCAGGGCTGCTCCGGGCCGGGGGCGGGCAGTTCGGCCTGCGTCGGCGCCAGCAGGCAGTTGGTGGCCTTGACCACAGGCACCATGGCGTGGGGCAGGGTAAAGCCCATCATGGGGCCTCCCATGATCACCCGCTGCTCCGCTTCCGGTTGCAGCTCGAAACGCTGCAACAGCCAGCGCACCGGCGTACCTAGGCGCACCCAGGCGTTGCCGGGTTTCTTGAAGCTGTCGCCGGTGAGGGTGACGATCCGCTCGATCAGCGGCTCGCCGTCGATAATGGCGCGCTTGATGGCAAACACGGTGGCGACGTTGAGCACCATGATGCCGATATCGACCGCGCGGCCCCCCTTGGGTACCTGACGGCCGGTGAGCAGCTCGATGGTCTGCTTGGCACCGCCGGAGGGGTACTTGGTCGGCACCGTCTTGACCAGCACATCTTCATCGGTGGCGTGGCGAGTCAGTTGCTCGATCGCTTCGGGCTTGTTGTCTTCCACCCCGATCAGGGTGAGTTTCGGTTTGAGCAGGTGCTTGAGCACCCGGATGCCATCCATGATCTCGTCGGCATACTGCTGCATCAACCGATCGTCGGTGGTGATATAGGGTTCGCACTCCAGCCCGTTGACGATCAGGATCTCGGTGAGCTGGCCGCGGCCATCTAGCTTGCTGTGTGTGGGGAATACGGCGCCGCCAAGGCCCGCTACCCCTGCCTGTTGGATGCGCTCGAGCAGCTCGCCCCGCTCCAGATTCCAGTAATCGGCTTTGCCATTGCGCTCGCCCCACTCATCCTCCCCATCCGGGGTGAGAATGACGCAGAGATCGCCGAGTCCGGAGGGGTGGGCAACCGTGTGGTTGCCAATCTCGGTGATGGTGCCGGAGGTGGAGGCATGGACAGGGACGACCCGCCCCTTGGCATAACGGGTCAGCGGCTGCCCTTTTTTGACCTTGTCGCCCACTTGAACCAGCAGATCACCGGCGGGGCCTGCGTGCTGGCGCAGCGGAATGATGAGGCGTGGCGGCAGACCGGCGTCTACCACCGGGCTCTGGCTTGATTGCAGCTTGTTGTCGGCGGGGTGAATGCCACCGTGAAAGTCCCAGAGCGTGCCGGCTTTGATACGTTCGAGTAAGGAATGCATGGTTGCTCCGCTGTTTATTCCACAATCTTGACCGGAATCTTGCCCGGAACATGCACGTTATTGAGATCCCACTTCCAGTTATCGACCGTGGTGGGCACCGGAATCATCTCGATGCAGTCGGTCGGGCAGGGATCGACACAGAGATCGCAACCGGTGCACTCGTTGGCAATCACGGTATGCATCGCCTTGGTAGCGCCGACGATGGCGTCCACCGGGCAGGCCTGAATGCACTTGGTGCAGCCGATGCACTGATCTTCGTGGATAAAGGCGACCTTCTTGACCGGCACTGCGGCCTCGTCACTGCCCCCCAGTGGCTGGGGCTCGACCCCCATCAGATCGGCAATCTTGCGCATGGTGGCCTCGCCACCGGGTACGCACTTGTTGATCTGATCGCCGTTGGCGAGCGCCTCGGCGTAGGGTTTGCAGCCGGGATAGCCGCACTGGCCACACTGGGTCTGGGGCAGCAGGGCATCGAGCTGATCGACGATGGGGTCTGCTTCCACATGAAACTTGACGGCGGCAAAGCCCAGGATAATCCCGAACGCCAGCGCCAGCAGGGTGAGCACCAGAATGGCAAAGAGAATATGGATCATGGTTATATCTTGATAAGGCCGGTAAAGCCCATAAAGGCCAGCGACATCAGACCGGCGGTGATCATGGCAATCGACACCCCGCGAAACGGCGCGGGTACATCGGCGGCGACCAGACGCTCGCGCATGGCGGCAAACAGGATCAACACCAGCGAGAAGCCGGTCGCGGCGCCAAAGCCGTAGATCACGCTCTGGATAAAGTCGTGTCGCTCATTGATGCTGAGCAGCGCCACCCCGAGCACCGCGCAGTTGGTGGTGATGAGGGGCAGGAAGATCCCCAGCAGGCGATAGAGAGTCGGGCTGCTCTTGCGCACTACCATCTCGGTAAACTGCACCACCACGGCGATCACCAGAATAAAGGCGAGGGTGCGCAGATAGGCGATATCCAGCGGCAGCAGGATATAGTGCTCCACCAGATAGGAGCTGGCACTGGCAAGGGTCATCACGAAGGTGGTCGCCAGCCCCATGCCGATGGCGGTTTCCAGCTTGCCGGAGACCCCCATAAAGGGGCAGAGGCCGAGGAATTTCACCAGCACGAAGTTGTTAACCAGCACGGTGCCGATCAATAAAAGCAGGTACTCAGTCATCAATTACCGTCACTGAAAGTCGGGTTATCGGGGTTTGAAGGCGGGCGGTATTATCTGACGTTAGGGCCAGTTAAACAACCGCAAGGCCGCATGGTTATTATGCAACTGGATAATTTAGCCGGGGTTTTGGGCGAGAATCCGGTGGGTTTTACGTCATCTTCCCACCGGGTGAGAAGCCTTACTAACCAACAGCCAGTTTGGCGGCCTCTTTCCACATAAATGGCGGCATCGGAGTAGTGAGACGCCATTTAATGTTCATCGGTTGGCTGCCAGTGTGGGATACGTACTCCACCTCACCAAAGTTCACAAAGCCAAGGGTGCGGCCAAATTCATCTTTGCTCTGCTCACGAACGAACAGAAACAAGCGCTTACCTTCTGCTCTGTGGTTTATGTAACTCAGCCCCTTACCCCGTTCTGGGCGAGCGCTGTTTTGGCTCTGCCAATGAAACAGCGACTCGTTGATGGCGTAGTCGTGATAACGGGTAGTGGGGGAGAAGTGCTGTTCCGTTTTGTTCAAGGTCACGAACAGCAACTCGATATTTTGCTCTGCGATGACATAGACCCCTTCGCGAGCCGTGGGTTGCTGCGCGAAGGTGGTCGCGCCAAAGCCAACCAGCACCTGCTCTCTGGCATAGCGAGCATGCAGTTGCAGCGGATTACCGGGAAGGTTTGGCATGGCGCTTTGTTCGTGTTGCACCCGGTTGAGCAGCATGGGCAACAGATCTGCCAGCTCGGCCCTTAACTCTGGTTGATTGAGTTGTTTCAGGCTGTGCGCCAAGGAGCTAAAGCCTGCATTGGGGCCGCTCTGTTGCCAGAAGTCGTAATGGCACATCAAGGCCATACGTTCATCGTGTTCGGCCGTTAAGGTAAAGGCGTCTGCCACCAAGGTTTGTAAGAAGTTCAAGTAATGGAGCGCATCGCAGCCCAATAGCCGGGTTTTGATGGCCCGGGTGTAGAGGGTCGACAGCTTCTCATCGCTCATTTCAGAAATGGTATGGTTGCGGGCCTGTTTGACCAAGGTGCTCCAATTGCCGCGCTTGTAGATCTCCTCAAGGCTGATGTGAGGGTAGAACTTCAAAAAGTTCGCCAGCGTCAGCGGTAAATCACAATCCAGTGAGAAACGGCGGATCAGGCCCATGAGGCGCGAGGTATTGAGGGTCGCCTTTTTGATATTGCTCAGAATTAACTCTTGGGTTTGTTTTGAGAGTTCGATGCGGCAGCCCAAGGGGGCGTGAGGGAAGCCCTGTTTGATTTCGTGGCTGATCGCCTTGTTGGTTTTGCCCACCAGTGCCCGGAATTTCTGGGCAAAGTCATACTCCGCACGGGCATTGCCAACAAAGTCCAACACGGTGCAGCACTCTTTATCGCTCGCCAGCCGCAGGCCGCGCCCTAATTGCTGTAAGAAGATGGTGAGACTTTCCGTTGGTCGTAAAAACAGTAAGGTATCGACTTCCGGGATATCAACCCCTTCGTTGAAGATGTCCACCACGCAGAGAATATTGATAACCCCAGTGCGCAAATATTGTTGTTTACTATGCCGCTCGTCTCGGTTATCGCTAGTGAGGATGTCAGCCTTGATGCCCTTCAATAAAAATGTCTTGCACATAAAGTCGGCATGTTCACGGCTCACACAAAATGCCAGCGCTTTGATCTTGGTAATATCGGTGACGATCTCATTGAGGCTCTGGACTATCTTCTGTACCCGCTGCTGATTGTGGGTATAAATATTGGTGAGCTCAGTGATGTCATAACGGCCATTTTTCCAAGCCACTTGGCGCAAGTCAGTATCATCATCGATACCAAAATATTGGAACGGACAGAGATGGCGACGATTGATGGCCTCGGGCAAGCGGATCTCTGCTGCGATGACACCACAAAAGTCGGCAAGAATATCACCGCCATCATGGCGCTCTGGCGTTGCGGTTAATCCCAACAGAATGTGAGGTTCAAAGGCGGCGAGCAGACCGCGATAACTGGCTGCCGCAATATGGTGAACCTCATCAATGACGATGTAATCGAAATAATCTGGGCTAAGACGTAAATTAGCCAGCTGGTTATTCAAGGATTGCACCGAGGCAAATAGTTGACGGTAGTGGGTTGGCACGGCGCCGCCGACTAAGAGTTCGCCAAAATTGGATTGCTTGAGCACACCGCGGTACGAGGCCAATGCTTGGCGCAAGATCTCCTCTTTGTGGGCGACAAACAGGAACTTGGCGTCGGGTTTGGTTTTCAGAAAACGCGCAAAATCAAAAGCGGAGATCAGGGTTTTCCCTGTACCGGTGGCCGCAACCACCAAGTTACGGAAGCGCTGGTGTAAAGCGCGCTCCATCGCCAATTGTTCAAGGATCTCCAGTTGATGGGGAAACGGCGTGATATCAAAGAAATAGGCAGGGCTATTTTTGTCCACATCCCCACGGGCCTCTTGCAGTGCATGCTGCAATTTTGTACGGCTTTCCAGCTTGCCATCAAACAGCTCAAAATCATCGGATTCCCAATAGGTTTCAAAGGTACTCAGGGATTTCTCGATAATATGAGGGATCTCTTGCGAGGTGATTTTTAGGTTCCACTCCAAGCCGCTGGTGAGGGCAGAGTGAGAGAGATTGGAGGAACCTATATAGCCGGTATGAAAGCCGGTATTTCGGCAAAAGAGATAGCTCTTGGCATGCAACCGCTCGCGCTGGGTGTTATAGCTGAGTTTGACTTCGGTATTTGGGAGGTTGGCTAAAAATTCAACTGCCTTGGCATCGGTCGCTCCCATATAAGAGGTAGTAATTACTTTTAATTGGCGGCCGCTGCGAGTGAACTCTTCCAGCTCATGACGGAAAATCCGGATACCTGCCCATTTGATAAATGAGACCAGCCAGCAGATGTTATCTGCAGATAATATCTCCCGTTTAATCTCCGACTCCATCGACAAACCCGCATTGCTGCCACAAAACAGTTCGCTCTGAGTGAGACCTGTCAGAGGGAAAATATCCTCGGCATATTGCTTTAAATTGGCGGAGATGGGGTTATCCAACTGGTAAAGCGCGGTCAGAATTTTCCCCTGACTATCGATGAGGTTCTCGCCAATAAAGTCTGGGTCTTGGGTGCGATCCTTTAGCCAAAGCAATAACTGGTTAGCCAGCTCGATCTGCCGTTGCAGCTGATCCTCTCCAGTGACCGAACCCACCGCATATTCCAAAACCCGGCTCAGAAATCTGGATAACCAAACTGCCGCTTCGGCAGGTTCAAGTTGGCGTTCCCCTACGTAAAAGCGCGCGCGGTCGAGTCGAGATGTCAGCAGTTGAGTAATGAGCTGTTCATAAATACCGCATTGTTGCATCGCACTTTAGCCTTGAACGTTGTACATGAGGGTGGCGAGAAGAGTATCATTTTTTCCAACCAAATCAGTAAGCTGTTGTCGCCTGTTACTCGTTTGAAAATCGCCCCGGTTTTCGGTAATAAAGCCCGGCAGTGACAACCACAGGGAGGTGGTGATGGATCCGGTTTCCTATCTTTTTTCGGCTTATCTCAATCTGGTACAGCAGCAGGTTGCGGATATCTATGGCACCGAGGCCAAGACGCTGGTGGTGCAGTATGAGGGGGAGTCAGTCCCGTTCTCTTTTCAGCTGTGGCAGATCCAGCAGCCGAGCGTTTGTCGTCCCTACGAGCAGGATGTGCGGCGTTTTAGCCAGTGCACGGTCAAGGCGTCCGCCCTGTTTCACAAGCTGTGCGATGACTTGACCCGGCAGGATGACAGCAGTTGGCAACTGCCCAAATTTCGCACCATGTACTGCTCGGCGGCCGTCAGTTATCGGCCCCTTATCGCCGAAATAGGGGATGCCAAACAGAGTCCGGCCAAGCTGGCGGAGCGTGCCTGCAATCAGGCGATTCTGGCGGCAATGGACAGTGATGATGAAGCCCTGCTGGCCCAGCGGGATAAAGCGTGCGCAGCGGTGCAGTAACGCGAATTTATTTGACCAGATCATTTGCGCTCGCTTTGCGCGCCACGGCACACATGGGCTCTCCCTTGCCGGGTAAGATGGGGTTGCCCGCTGTGGCGACGACAGTCGGATGTTTGCGGGCATATGTCGGTCACATCAGCCAGATCACCACCAGGAGGTAACCATGATCAGCCATATCGACCATCTGGTATTGACGGTCAGTGATATCGAACGGGCCGTGGAATTTTACAGTTCGGTGCTCAATATGGAGGCCATCACCTTCGGTGCGGGGCGCCGGGCGGTAGGGTTTGGCAACCAGAAGATCAATCTGCAACTGCTGGGGCAGGAGCCGCGCAATCGGGCGCAGGTGGGGTCGGGAGATGTCTGCCTTATCACCCGCTGGCCGCTGGAGCAGGTGATGGCCCAGCTTGCCTGCCACGGGGTGGAGATTGTCGAGGGGCCTGTGACCAAAAGCGGTGCCTGTGGGCCGATAGAATCCATCTACTTCCTCGATCCGGACCAGAACCTGATAGAAGTCAGCATCTATCCCTGAGCCCACCAAGCCATCACTCCCATCGCCATCATCAATAGAAAGGGGCCGTCAATTGACGGCCCCTTTCTTGTATCGCCATCGACCCAGCGCCAGTGGCTCTTTGCCGATACTCCAGAAACACCCTAGAAAGGCGCGCTGCTCTCGTCGCTCTCCTGTAAAAACTGCTCCAGCTCGGCCTGATAGGCCGCATCAGGTTGACCGCTGCTGGCAGGGGTTACGGCTGCAGACCGAGCCACGGGAGGGGCGGTGAGGGTCTCCATCGCCCGCTGCTGCAGATAGGGGTAGAAGGGGTTGGAGGAGGTGCGGGTGAGGGCGCCGGGGTTGACGATCAGCACTCCGCGCTCGCCACGCAGGGCCAGACCGCCGAGATTGATGCCGTATTGCTCCCGCTGCTCCGGGCGTGCCGCCATGCCATAGAGGGGGTCGTCCATCGGGAAGGGGAGCGCCACATGGGAGAGGGAGTAGATCTCCTTGGGATAGTCGATGCCCAGCGGGCGGAGCTGCTCAGGCTGATCGGCGCTGGCCAGCGTTCTGGCCTGCGTTGCGGGGGAGGCGGGGTCGACATTGCCCACCACGGTGAGGCGATAGTGCTGAGGGGCGTTTGGCAGCAAGCGGTGCAGCGCCAGCTCGGAGGCCGAGCTCATCAGCGGGCCAAAGAGGGTGCTGCGGTTGATATCAAACAGCACCAGTTCGCTGCCGTTGGCCGGCAGGTAGTGGTAGAGATCGGCAATGATGGAGCGGGTGCTGACGGTGTAGTCCATCACCGACTGGAAGGTGAGGGCGGGGGGAAACGCCGCCAGCTCGCCACTGGCGGCCAGCTGGCGCACCTGCTGCTGGATGGCGTGAGTCAGGCGATAGGATTGGCGCGCCCCGTTGACCGGAAACGAGTTGTATTTGAACGGGTTGAACTCCGGCATGGTGTCGAGCCAGGCTGCGTTGGCAAAGGCGGGCAGCAGGGCAGGCACGGCCTTGATCCCGGCGAAGCGGGCAAAGCGGGTCACCCCGATCATCGGGGAGATCAGCACCAGCCGATCCGGTTTTGCCAGCGTGCCGCTCGGGTCGGCCAACGCATCGAGCGCATATTTCACCGCCAGCGCGCCGCCGTTGGAAAAGCCCACCAGATGCAGCGGCCGCTTGCCCGGTGCCAGCAATCTGGCCTCCCGCACCGCAAGTCGGGTAGCGGCCAGCCAGGTCTCCCAATCCACATCCACGAGGCCAGCGGGCACGGTGCCGTGGCCGGGGATCCGCAGCCCCAGCGCGATAAAGCCCTGCTCCTGATAGCGTCTGGCCAGATGGCGCAGGCTATAGGGGGAGTCGGTCAGGCCGTGCAGCAGTACCGCCACCCCTTTGATTTCCCCCTCGGGGCGCAGCAGGTAGGAGCGGTTCCAGTTCTGCTGAAAGCGGGCGGGATTGATGGGCGCGTCCTGATAGTAGCGATTGCTGGCCAGTTGCTGCTCCGGCGGCGTCTTGGCGACCACCTCGGTGGCCACCAGCTCGAACAGCTCTGCTTCGCGGGTCAGATAGGCTTGCCAGTCGCTGTTATCGAGCTCATCGGCGCTGAGCTCTGGGGGCACCACTGTGTGCCACAGTTGCAGCGGCGCTGCTTGCCAGGCGAAGTAGGCAATCACCGCCCACGCGGTCAGCAACAGCAGCAACAGGGTCAGCAGAGCACGGCGAACAAGGCGGCGAGTGTGAGCCAGCATGGTGCAATCCTTGGCGATAGAGGGGGGGGGCCGCCTCTGGGCGGGCGAGTTTGGCGCAGCACATTGGGCGCAGCCAACCGGCTTAAAGCCTAATGGAAACAAGGTGATATGTATAGTTGATGGCATTCTGCCGCGCTGGCTGTGGGCGCCTGATCACGCCGTTGGCATCAGGCTGGCCGTTCAACGGTTGCATCGCGGGCCATCTGGCGGCGTGAACTTGTTCGCGGATGCCCGCTTGGGCGCTGCGACCTTGCAACTATCTGCCCCTGAGAGGGGGCTATTATGCTACTGTAGCGGCGTTTTTTGATGAATAAGCTGGCATTGGCCTTTTTTGAAGATGGAATGGTATGCAGAACTTTGACGTAGTGAATTGGCTGATGCAGCAGACAGCCTCCCCGGCACAGCCGATGGCACAACCGGGCGTGGCCCAGACCCTGTGGCAGGTGACCCATGCTGGCTAACGAATCCATGCGCCTGAACAAATACATCAGCGAGAGCGGCATCTGCTCGCGCCGCGAGGCCGACCGCTTTATCGAGCAGGGCCATGTCTTTATCAACGGCAAGCGCGCCGGGATTGGCGATCAGGTGCAGGTTGGCGATCTGGTCAAGGTGAATGGTCAGGTGATCGAGCCGCGCGAGGCGGACAGTCTGGTGCTGATCGCCCTCAACAAGCCGGTTGGCATCGTGAGTACCACAGAGGCGGGCGAGAAGGACAACATCGTCGATTTCGTCAACCACAGCACCCGGGTCTTCCCCATCGGGCGTCTCGACAAGGATTCGCAGGGGCTGATTTTCCTCACCAACCACGGCGATCTGGTCAACAAGATCCTGCGGGCGGGCAACGATCACGAGAAAGAGTATCTGGTGACCGTCGACAAGCCGGTGACCGATGAGTTTGTGCGCGGCATGGCGGCCGGGGTGCCGATCCTCGGTACTGTGACCAAGAAGTGCAAGGTGAAGAAAGAGGCGCCGTTCGTCTTTCGCATCACCCTGGTGCAGGGGCTGAATCGCCAGATCCGCCGCATGTGCGAGCACTTCGGTTTTGAAGTGACCAAGCTGGAGCGCATTCGCATCATGAACGTCAGCCTCAAGGGGCTGCCGGTGGGCGAGTGGCGCGATCTGACCGACGATGAGCTGATCGATCTGTTCAAGCTGATTGAGGACTCCTCCTCCGAGGTGAAACCGGCCAAAGGCGACAAACCGAAGGCGGCCAAGGCCCCAGCGGCGCCAACCGCCAAGCCGGCCCAAGGCAAGAAGCCGCGCCGCGATGACGATCACGAGATTGGCGGTCGTCCCAATGTGCCGGGCCCGGAAGCTTTCGAGAAGAAGCTGCCGGTGGGCAAGGGGGGCGCGGGCAAAGGTGCTGCCAACAAGGGCGGCGCTGGCAAGGGCAGTGCAGGCAAAGGGGCACCCGGCAAGGGGGGCAAACCGGCCGCTGGCAAGCCGCGCACTGCTAACAGCGGACGGCAGAAGAAGGGGCGCTGAGTTGCTCCCCTGAGTGGCATCAGCCTACCTTGTAATCCCCAACACGGTTATCTCCAACACACCGGCCTCAGGCCGGTGTGTTGCTTTGGGTCGCAGAGTCGGTTGGGCGGGGCGCCGAAAGGGTTGGCTCGCTGGTGGTCGGTAACCCCATGACGCGAGGGTAGTGGCGCGGGTCGAGGCGCACTACCAGCAGGCTCATCAGCAGCAATCCTCCCAGTTGCCACTGCCAGGCGGCCGCAAAGTCGCCCACATAGTGATAGAGCTGTGCCGCCACCCAGGGGCCGGTGGCCGCCAGCATAAAGCCGAAGCCCTGCATCAGGGCGCTCAGGGTGCCCGCGCGGCGCGGGTCGGGCAGGTGATCGAGCGCAATCACCATGATGAGGGAAAAGCTGCCGCCAAGACCGGCGCCGCACAGCATGCACCAGAGAATCGGGGCACTGGCTGGCGCCAGCCAGAGGCCGCCAAATCCTGCCAGCTGCATGGCAATCGCCAGCCCCATCCACGGCCGCCGATCCAGACTGCGCGCCGCCAGTAGCGGCAAGCCAAGGCCGCTGGCAGTCTGCGCCAGTGCCAGCCAGGCGACCAGCTCGCCAGCCTGCGCAGCGTTCCACCCATTCGCCATATAGGCGGGTGCCAGCCAGGCCACGACTATGCCGTAACCGCTGTTGATGATGCCAAAGCAGACGATCAGCAACCAGCTGCGGGGCAGGGTGATCAGCCGCTGCTCGCCGTGGGGGATCGCGACCGCCGCGGTGCTTGGCAGACGCACTTTCCACCCCAGCCAAGCGAGAGCCAGCAGCAGCGGCAGGCTCCAGAGTGCCAGTGCCTGCGACCAGTCGAGGCTCGCCGCCAGTCGTGGTGTAAGGCTGGCACCGAGCGCGCCGCCCCCCATCATGCAGGCAGAGAAGATCCCCATCACTTGCGGCACCTTGCGGTCAAAGTGCTGCTTGATAAGGGCGGGCAGCACTCCCTGCACCAGCGCCGAACCCAGGCCACAGAGGGCGGCGGTGGTGATCAGCAGGGCGCCGCTCTGGGCATCAAAACGCAGGGCACTGCCCGCCGCGAGCAGCAGCAGGGCCAGCCCCAGCAGGGTGGTAGCACTGGCAAGGCTGCGCAGGCGCGGGGTGAGCAGCACGCCGACCCCGATGAGCCACAGTGGCAGCAGGGTGAGCCAGGCCAGGGTATCCATCCCGAGCGACAGGGCGCGGCCAATCTCGCCGCTCAGCGGGCCGATGGAGGTAAGAAAGGGGCGCAGATTCAGGCCAATTAGGATCACCAGCACCAGCAGGGCAAACTGCTGGCGGCGCGCCTCTGCCTGGCGTTCGAAAGTCCCCTTACTCATGATCAGGCGCTGCTT
This sequence comes from Aeromonas sp. 97A, assembly GCF_051919185.1. NCBI lineage: Bacteria > Pseudomonadati > Pseudomonadota > Gammaproteobacteria > Aeromonadales > Aeromonadaceae > Aeromonas > Aeromonas sp. 97A. The sequence continues at coordinate 671,180 of NZ_JBQBFF010000001.1, forward strand.
GTGTGGCTTGTTGTAACTGGGAGCCGTAGAGATCCGCCGCCGTCAGGGGGACGGCCAGCTTGACCAGCGGCAGAGGAGGCGGTGCCAGCGGTAGCCCCAGCTTTTGATAGGCGTCAGTGTTGTCAAAGCCGAACGGGGCTGCATCGGCGTTATCAAAGGCGTAGTAGACGGCGGCGATGCCGTTCATCACCAGCGCGCCGAGGCACATGGGGCAGGGGTGACCACTGGCGTAGACGGTGGCACCCGCGAGCGGCCCGCACTGGCTTGCCTTGCGCAGCGCCTCCAGCTCGGCGTGACGGGTCGGATCCCCATCCAGATGGATACCGTTGACCGCGCTCGCCACCAGCTGACCATCGCGTACCAGCAGGGCGGCGAAGGGGCGGCCACCCTGCCGGTGATTGGCTCTGGCCAGTTGCACCGCCTGCTCCAGCCAGCGCTGATGAATCGGGAGGGTGGTTGATGAGCAGATCGGGCGGGTGTTGGCAGAGGCACCAAGGGGCGCAGACATGATGAAAAACCCTGATTTGACTAAACAAATGCCAGCCTAGCGGCGAAACAAACCATTTGGAAATTAAATGATAAAATGAGTTTCAGTGGTTTTATAAATGGAGAAACCCATGCTGGATCCCCTGTTACTGCGCAGTTTTGTCGCCATTATCGACACCGGCAGCTTCACCCGGGCCGGTGAACGGGTCCACCTGACCCAATCCACCATCAGCCAGCAGATGCGCAGGCTCGAACAGCAGATTGGCTGCCCGCTGCTGGATCGCTCCGGTCGGCAGGTGGTGGCGACGGCCGAGGGGGAGCAGCTGCTGGGACTGGCCCGCCGCATTCTGGCGCTGCTGGCTCAGGCCGAGGAGCAGGTGAGCGAGGGAAGCATATCCCTCAGCCTCGGGGTGCCGGAGGATTTCGCCGCCGGAGCCATCACCCCGGTGCTGGCCGCCTTTGCCCGCGACTATCCCGAGGTGCGGCTGGAGGTGGAGAGCGGCCTGAGCCATCACATTTGGCAGCGCTTCGCGGCGGGGGAGCTGGATCTGGCGCTGGTCAAGCAGGTGCGCGGACAGGGCTCGCCGCTCGCCAGCTGGCGTGAGCCGCTGGTGTGGGTCGATAGTCGCGACTGGCCGGCCAAGGGGCGTGATCCGCTGCCGCTGGTTGCCTTCCCGAGCGAAGGGCTCTATCGCCAGCAGATGACCGAGGCGCTCGATGGTCTGGGGCGGCGCTGGCGTGTCGCCTATGTCAGCGCCAGTCTCGCCAGTTTGCAGGGGGCGGTGAGCGCAGGCATTGGTGTGAGCTTGCTGCCCAAACGGCTGATGCCCGCCGATCAGCTGGCCCTGACTCAGTGGCCCAAGGTGGCATCGGTGGAGCTGGCGCTCCATGCGGCAAAGGATGGGGGCGAGCCGCTCAGCCGCCTGAGTGCCGCCCTGATCGCCCTGTGCGACGAGGTGATGGGGCCGCAGTGAGTGGCTATGCGGGGAAAAACTTCTGTGGGGAACAATTGAAGTCGGAAAGATAAGGCGGAAAAAGTGCGGGGAGGGATCAGTGATCCTTCCCCTCCGCCAGCTTGCGCTCGTAGTCATTTTTTACGATGGCCAGCGCCGCCAGCACCAGTTCGGGGGCCAGCTCATTGGTTTCCAGCAGTTCAATCAGATCCACCGCGAGTTTCACCTCGGGCGGGGCAGTTTCCAGTGACATGGGCAGGGTTCCGGTTGCGGGAAAAGGGGGGATTATACAGGGGCGCCGCCGTTGGCCGAAAGCGCCCGCTCTGTCGGGTTGTGAGCCACGAAGGTCAGAGGTGCTGGCGCATCTCCTTGTCGATCTCCTCGCGCAGGGCAATCAGCTTTTTGGCGTACTGCTGCAACTGCAGATCGCTCTCGCTCAGCGGCTGCCACTGGGGCACCGGGGTCGGTTTGCCCTGCTCATCCATCGCCACAAAGATGATGATGCAGTGGGTGGTCTTGTGGCGCTCGGTCTCGGTGGGGTGGCGGCTGTAGACATCCACCGCCAGATGCATGCTGGTGGTGCCGGTGTGGATCACCTGAGCATGCACCTCCACCAGCTGGCCAATCTGGATGGGGCGCAAAAAGCGGATCCCCCCCACATAGACGGTCACTGCATAGCCGCCGCACCAGCCCGCGGCGCAGGCATAGCCCGCCTGATCGATCCACTTCATCACCATGCCGCCATGCACCTTGCCGCCGAAATTGACGTCAGAGGGTTCGGCCAGAAATTGCAGGGTCAGTTCGCGATTCGGCACAGTCACATCCTTATTGCCTGAAGAGTTTCCCTGAGCTTTGCCCCATCGGCCTGCCCGGTCAAGGGTTCATCCCCGATTCAGGGGGGCGGGGTCACTATCTGGCTCTATTCATCCCGATTTCACTTTTTTGACCCGCAGGAGTGACACCATGAAACAGATGCTGGAACAGTTGCTGGGGGCTGGCAAAGGCTGGCTCAACGAAGGCGGAGACAAGCGCAAGGGGCAGATGCAGGGGGCGCTGGCCGGTGGTGCGCTCGGTCTGCTGCTGGGCAACAAGAAGATGCGCAAATATGGCGGCAAGGCGGCTGCCGTGGGCGGCGCCGCGGCCCTTGGCGGACTGGCCTACAAGCTCTATCAGGATTGGCAGGCCCAGCAGGCGGCGCCCGCCCAGCCGACCCATCCCGTCAGCACTCTGGAAGGTAATGCGCTGGACGCCCGATCGGCTCTCTTGGTGCGCGCCATGGTGGCGGCAGCCCGGGCCGACGGCCATATCGACGGCGCCGAGCGCCAGAAAATTCAGGAGTACCTGACCGAACAGGGCCAGAGCGATGCGGCCCGCTGGATTGACGCCGAGCTGGCCCGCCCCCTCGACCCCCACGCGCTGGCGCGGGAAGTGACCGACATGGAGCTGGCCACCGAGGTCTATCTCGCCTCCCTGCTCGCCATCGAGGTGGATCACTTTATGGAGCGCGCTTATCTCGACGAACTGGCGCGCGCCCTCAAACTCGATGACAACCTCAAAGGGAGCATCGAGCGGCAGGTGGCCCAGCTTAACGCCCCCGCCTGATACCCTCACCGCCATGGATTGCCGATAACGCCCCGCCCAAGGGGCGTTGTTGTTTCTGCGCTTTGGCGATCACCCCTCTGTTGCCAGCTGCCGCTTTATCAGGCCTGCAAGCTGGTGGAGCGCCTGCTCCAGCTGTTCGCTCCAGGGATGGGAGCTGTTGAGGCGCAGGCAGTGGTTGTGTTGCCCCTGACTGGAGAAGAGGGCGCCGGGGGCGATGGAGAAGCCGCAGTCGAGCGCCATGGCGTGGAGGGCGCGGCTGTCGAGGCGGGGCGCAAACTCCAGCCAGAGAAAGTAGCCGCCATCGGGGGAGGAGATCCGCACCTCGCTTGGTAACAGTCGCTGCAGCGCTGCCCGCATCTGCTGCTGGCGCTGGGCCAGAGTGTGGCGCAGACGGCGAAAGTGGGCATCCACCCCGCCCTGACGCAGCATCTCGGCCAGTGCCAGCTGGCTCGGTACATTGGTGGAGAGGGTGGACATCAGTTGCAGCCGCTGGATCCGCTCGGCATGGGGCCCCGCCACCACCCAGCCGACCCGAAAGCCCGGCGCCAGACACTTGGAAAAGGAGCTGCAGAGCAGGCTGTCACCGCGCTGATCCCAGTGCTTGATGGGTTTGGGGCGCTCGCGGCCGAAGTAGACCTCGGCATAAACGTCATCCTCCACCAGCGGCACCTTGTGGGCGTTGAGCAGTGCCATCAGCCCCTGTTTGTGCGCATCGGGCATGGTGTGGCCCAGCGGGTGCTGCACATTGCCCATCAGCCAGCACGCCTTGATCGGCATCTGGCTGAGGGCATCTTCCAACAGCGCCAGATCGATGCCTACCCCCGGGATCACCGGGATCTCCACCGCCTTGAGCTTCAGCCGCTCGATGGCCTGCAGGGCGCCATAGAAGGTGGGCGACTCTACCACCACCCAGTCACCGGGCTCGGTCAGCACCTGCAGACTGAGGGAGAGCGCCTCCATGGCGCCGGTGGTGATGATGATCTCCTGCGGGTTGATGGCGACCCCGTCGCTGGCGTAGCGCTGGGCGATGGCGCGGCGCAGCGCCTCGTTGCCGGGGGGCAGGTCGGCCACCGTGCTGAAGGGGTCGAGCCTGCGCATGCAGCTGGCCAGCGCCCGCCCGAGCTGGGGATGGGGGAACAGGGTCGGGTCGGCCACCGACATGCCAAGAGGCACCAGTGCCCGCGATTTGCTCGCCTGCAACACCTCGAACACCAGATCGTTGATATCCACCGAGCCGCTGTAGTGGGTCTGGCTCGGGGTGTGGCGCGCCACCTGTGGCGAGGCGGCCTTGACGTAGTAACCGGACTGGGGGCGGGCGAGGATCCGCCCCTGACTCTCCAGCAGCTGATACGCCTGCAGCACCGTCATCGGGCTCAGGTGGTGGGTCTTGCAGCACTGGCGGATGGAGGGGATGCGTTCCCCCGGTTGCCAGATACCGTCATCGATCTCGCGGCTCAGGCGTTCGGCCAGTTGTTGGTAAAGAGGCATGATCTGGATCAACTGTTATAGGTGCTATTCACTATAACTGCATCTGTTATAGGTGTCATGACCCGTGGTGTACTTGTCCTGCATGAAACGTGCAAGGCAAATACAACAAAAGAGAGTGACACATGATCAATCCGGATGACGTGGTCAGCCTGTCGCGCCTGCAATTTGGCGCCACGGCCCTGTTCCACTTCCTGTTTGTCCCCCTCACCCTGGGGCTGTCCTGGATCCTGGTGATCGCCGAGTCGGCCTATGTGATGACCGGCAAGGTGATCTATCAGGACATCACCCGCTTCTGGGGCAAACTGTTTGGCATCAACTTCGTCATGGGGGTCACCACGGGGATCACCATGGAGTTCCAGTTCGGTACCAACTGGGCTTACTACTCCCACTACGTGGGGGATATCTTCGGTACCCCGCTGGCCATCGAGGGGCTGATGGCCTTCTTCCTCGAATCGACCCTGGTGGGGCTCTTCTTCTTTGGCTGGGACAAGCTCTCCCGCGGCAAGCACCTGCTGGTGACCATGCTGGTGGCGCTCGGCTCCAACCTCTCGGCGCTCTGGATCCTGATCGGCAACGGCTGGATGCAAAATCCGGTGGGGGCCGAGTTCAACCTGCTGACCCAGCGGATGGAGCTGGTGGATATCGCCGCCGTGCTGCTCAATCCGGTGGCGCAGGTGAAGTTCGTTCACACCGTTGCGGCGGGCTATGTGGCCGCCTCCATGTTCGTGATGGGGGTGAGCAGCTGGTATCTGCTGCGCAAGACCGAGGTGCAGTTTGCCCTGCGCTCCTTCGCCATCGCCTCCGGCTTCGGACTGGCGGCCATCCTCTCGGTCATCGTGCTCGGGGATGAGTCTGGCTATCGCACCGGCGAGGTGCAGAAGGTGAAGCTCGCCGCCATCGAGGCGGAGTGGCACACCGAGCCGGCCCCGGCCTCCTTTACCCTGTTCGGCTTCCCGGATCAGCAGGGGGAGACCACTCACGCCGCCATCAAGATCCCGTATCTGATGGGGATCATCGCCACTCGCTCCCTCGATGAGGCGGTGACCGGCATCAAGGATCTCAAGGTGCAGCACGAGGCGCGCATTCGCAGCGGCATGGTGGCGTCCGGTGCACTCGAACAGATCCGCGCCGGCAACGACTCGGCCGAAAACCGGGCGCTGTTTGCCAAACACGGCAAGGATCTCGGCTACGGTCTGCTGCTCACCCCCTATGCCAGCAATATCGCCAAGGCGGGGGAGGCGGAGATTGCCAAGGCGGTGGAGGACTCCATCCCGCAGGTGGCGCCGCTCTTCTTCGGTTTTCGTCTGATGGTGGGGCTCGGCGTCGTGATGCTGGGGCTGATGGTGGTGAGCTTTGTCCAGCTCTGCCGCAACCGGCTGCAGAGCTCGCCACGCCTGCTCAAGACCCTGCTCTGGAGCATTCCGCTGCCCTGGATCGCCATCGAGGCGGGCTGGTTTGTGGCCGAGTTCGGTCGCCAGCCCTGGACCATCAGCGACGTGCTGCCGGTGTCGGCCTCGGTCTCCCTGCTTACCCCGGGCCAGCTCTGGTTCAGTCTTATCGCCATCTGTTCCATCTACACCCTGTTGCTGGTTGTGGAGCTGTTCCTGCTGCGCCGGGTGATCCGCAAGGGGCCCGCCATTCTCCATACCGGCCGCTACAGCGGTGAACAACCCGAACTTGCGAGGATCGCCTGATGGATTACGCAACTCTGAAACTCATCTGGTGGGCGCTGCTGCTTTTCATGATGGTCGGCTTTATCGTGATGGATGGCTTCGATCTCGGCATCGCCATGTTGCTGCCGGTGGTCTCGCAGGATGACGACGACCGGCGGCTGGTGATCAACAGCGTGGGGCCGGTGTGGGAGGGCAATCAGGTATGGCTGATTGCCGGTGCCGGCGCCCTGTTCGCCGCCTGGCCGCTGGTCTATGCCGCCGCCTTCTCGGTGCTTTACATCCCCATGGTGGTGCTGCTGCTCGGCCTGTTTCTGCGCCCGGTCGGTTTTGACTATCGCAGCAAGCTGACCGACCCGCTGTGGCGCCGCTGGTGGGATAGGGCGCTGGTGGCGGGGGGCCTGATACCGACCCTGATCCTCGGCGCCGCCATCGGTCTGGTGATGCAGGGCTTGCCGTTTCGCTTCGACACGGCGCTGCGTCTGCACTACGGCGCGTTCACCTTCCACTGGGGCTGGCTGCTCTCGGTGCTGGCCACCGCCATCACCTTGCTGCTGCTGCACGGCGCCGGTTTTCTGCAAGCCAAGGTAACGGGGACGCCTGCGTGCGCGCACGGGGTATCGCCATCCTGCTGGCCCCGCTGGTGACCTTTTTCTACCTGCTGGCCGGTTGGCATCTGGTGGATCTGCAGGGCTATCAGCTGACCGGTCTGGCGGGCCAGCCCTTTGACGGCAACGCCGTGCTGAGCCCGCTGATGAAGGGGGTTACCCCCCATGTCGCCGGCTGGCTGCGCAACTACCACGAGCAGCCACTGCTCTGGCTGGTGCCGGTGATGGGCGCGCTGGCGCCACTGGCGAGCGGCATCGCCGCCTGGCTGGAGCGCGGACGGCTGGCTCTGGTGGCAAGCGCCGTGGCCTGCATCGCCATGCTTGGCTCGGTGGCCATCTCGCTCTTCCCCTTTGTGCTCCCTTCAACCCTTGATGCCGCGAGCAGCCTGACCCTGTGGGATGGCACCTCCAGCTACAAGACGTTGGCCATCATGTTCGGCATCGTGCTGGTGCTGATGCCGGTCAACCTCGGCTACACCGGCTGGGTCTATCGGGTGGTGCGCGGCAAGCTCGACCGTGCCCGCATCAAGCGCGACGGCCATCAACTCTACTGACCATAAGGAGGACGCCATGTGGTACTTCACCTGGATACTGGGGCTTGGCTTTGCCCTGTTGCTGGGCCTGTGCAATCTGCTCTGGCTGGAAGCGCGCTGGGAAGCGGCTGACCGCGACCAGATCTGATCTGCGGGGTTGCCCGCATGCCCGGTCGGGCTGCCAGTGGCGCAGCCCGATCACCCACCCTGCCACTTCACTGACAGTCGCGAACTGTCACTCAACCGACAGGTAATCAATATGAAACAGACATTGAAAGCGGTGGCGCTGGCCATCGGCTGCGCCCTTGCCGCCGCGCCGGCGGGTGCCGCCAGCCAGGGCGTACAACTGACGCCACTGGACAAGAACTTCACCCTGCAGGTGCTCGGTAGCGGCGGCCCCATCTCCGACGATCAGCGTGCCTCCTCCAGCGAGGTGATCTGGTGGAAGGGGAAATCCCGCATCCTGATCGATGCCGGTGGCGGCGTCTACCTGCGCTTCGGTCAGGCGGGGGCCAAGCTCGAAGAGGTCGATTTTATCGGCATCACCCACTTTCACACCGACCATGTGACCGACCTGCCCGCTCTGCTCAAGGGAGCCTACTTCTTCGAGCGCAGTGACCCGCTGGATCTGGCGGGGCCCGAGGCAGGTTCGGCCTTCCCCAGCATGAGCGGCTACTTTGACGCCCTCTTCAACAAGGAGAAGGGGGCGTATGCCTACCTGAGCGGTTTCAAGGATGGCACCGATGGTCTCTTCCCCATCACCCTGATTGATGTCCCCTATCGGGGGCCAAAACCCCACACCGTCTATCAGCAGGATGGGCTGACCATCACCGCGCTCGGCATCCCCCACGGTGACGTGCCCTGTCTTGCCTACCGGATCCAGAGTGCCGAGGGGAGCATCGTCATCTCGGCGGATCAGAACGGTTCCAACCCCGCCTTCCTCGATTTTGCCCGGGGCGCCGACATTCTGGTGATGCCGCTCGCCATCCACGAAGGGGCCGACCCGGTTTCGGCTTCGCTTCATGCCAAGCCATCGGTGGTGGCCAAGATTGCCGCCGAGGTGAACCCCAAGTTGCTGGTGCTGAACCACTGGATGGGGTTGGGGCTGAGCCGCAAGAGCGAGGCGCTCGACATCGTCAAGTCGCAGTTCCGCGGTCAGGTGATTGCCGCCCGCGATCTCTCCAGCTACCCAGTTTCATCCGTCAAGGAGTCCACCCATGAGTAACCCAAGCAGCAACAAAACCAACAAACTGACCCTCTCCATCGCCATGACCAGCCTGATTGCCCTGACCCCGGGGCTGGCGCTGGCGGCCACCCCGAGCGATGCGCCGGTGAAAGCGGCCCCCAGCGAACAGCACGGCGGCAAGTGTGCGGCGGGCAAGTGCGGCACCGAGAAGCGCTTTGAGAAGCAGGCCCTCGACAGCGATCCGCAAGGCCGACTGGTGCGCGCCCGCGATGGCAAGTGCGGCGTGGCGGGAGAGGGGATTGATAGCGACAGATCCGGTACCAACAGCGGCAGCAAGATGACGGAGGGGGTATGCGGCCAATAAGCTCCCGCAGTCGGGGGATCGGGCTGCGGCAGGAGCATCTGGATGCGCTCTGCTCCGGCCCCGTCCGCCCCGGCATCGATTTTCTCGAGCTGGCGCCGGAGAACTGGATGGCCATCGGCGGCGCCAGGCGGGCGCAGCTGCATCAGCTGGCCGAGCGTTACCCGCTGGTGGCCCACGGCCTCAGCCTCTCCCTCGGCGATTGCCAGCCCCTCAATCGCACCCTGCTCAGCCAGATCCGCACCTTTCTGGACGAGTTCGGCATAGAGATCTATAGCGAGCACCTGAGCTTTTCCCGCGACCAGCAGGGGTATCTTTACGAACTGCTACCGGTGCCGCGTCAGTGGGAGAACATCCCCTATCTGGCCGAGCGGATTGCGCAGGTGCAGGATGCGCTGGCCCGCCCGCTGGTGCTGGAAAATATCTCCTACTACCACGGCTATGACCACGAGATGCCGGAGGAGGATTTTCTCGCCGAGCTGGTGGCGCGCAGCGGCTGCGAGCTGTTGCTCGATATCAACAACGTCTTTGTGAACAGCCGCAACCACGGTTACTGCCCCAAGCGGATGATCGCCGGGCTGCCGGGCAGTGCGATCAGCTATTTCCATATCGCCGGTCATCTGGAAGAGGCGGATGGCACCTTGCTGGATACCCATGGTCGTCCGGTCTGTGAGGAGGTGGTGGCGCTGGCCCGTTATACGGTGCAGACCCATGGCCTGCGCCCCCTGTTGCTGGAGCGGGATCACCATCTGCCACCGCTGGCAGAGCTGGAGGCCGAGCTGGCGCGGGTGCACGGCGCCTGTTGCGAGGCGATCGACAGTCAGGTGCGGGAGGTGCGCTATGGATAGACGGTTATCACTGATCACTGCGCCCAAAACGGCCCCGCAGCGGATGCAGCAGCAGACCGCCTGGCTGGCGAGCCGGGTGCGGCTGCCGCAGGATGGCATCGCCAGCCACTATGCCCGCAGCGTGCGCGCCAATGTGGAGTCGGTGCTGGAGAGCGCTTTTCCGCTCACCCACGCTCACTGGGCGCTGGTGGACAGATGGCAACTGGTGGAGGGCTTTGTTATCCAGCACGGCGCCGAGGCCCCCGAGTTTCACCATATCGCCACCGAGTTTGTCCGCTATGTGCAGCATCGCCACAGTGAAGGCTCTCTCAACTGGCCCAGGCAGCGGCTGGCGCTGCTGGAGTACGAGTGGGCCTGCCTCTGTGTCGAGATTGATGAAGGGGTAGTGCCGCAAGTTATATCGGGGGTTGAGGTGACAGCGGAGAGTCCGCTTGTGCTCAATCCCACCCTGCAACTGCTTGAACTCCCCTTCGCCATTCGTCGCAGCGGCGTGGTGCCGACCCGGCAGGGCAACCACTTCTATGGCCTGTTTCGCAGCCCGGAACATCAGGTGGTGACCCAGCGCTTGCGCGAATGGGATGTGGCGCTGATCCAGCTGCTGCAACAGCAGCCTGGGATCACCCAAGCCGCGTTCCTGCAACAGGTTCGCAGTGATTTTGATCTGAGCGAGTGGGCTCGCCATTTTCACCGGCTGGGTCTGCTGACCTTGTCCGTTGGCGAGCGCCAGCCCGGCGCCCCCTTGCCCCCATTTAGCAAACACCAAGGAGAATTCCCATGAACAACACCCTGATCCAGTGGTACGAGCGGGCGGTGGCCCAGTGCAAGCGGCTCGATTTTCTGGCCCTGCTGGCCATTCGTCTCTATCTCATTCCGGTCATCTATGTGGGGGCCCACTCCAAGGTGATGGGCTTTGCCGGCACCGTCGCCTGGTTTGGTGCCCCGGTCTCGGAAGGGGGGCTCAACCTGCCGTTCCCGACCCTGCTCGCCTTTCTGGCGGCGGGCACCGAGGTGCTGGGCTGCATCTGCATCGCCCTTGGCCTCTTTACCCGTATCATGGCCATTCCCACCATCTTCCTGATGAGCGTGGCGAGCGCCATGGTTCACTGGAAGCACGGCTGGGATGCCATCGCCACCGGCAGCATGGAGGCTACTGTGCGCCTCAACGGCTTTATCGAGTGGCTGGCCGCCAACTTCCCCGGTCGCTACAACTACATCACCGAGCTCGGGGATCCCGTGATGCTCAACAACGGGATGGAGTTTGCCGCCACCTACTTCGTGATGCTGCTGGTGCTGCTGGTTTACGGCGGGGGCCGCTACGTCAGCCTCGACTACTGGCTCAAGCGGGCGGTGACCGGCAAAGCAGGCGTACCACAGGCGGCATAATGCTTGCCCACGGATAACAAAAACCATAACGACAGAGCGTGAAAAACAGCGAGCGGCCGGGGGCTGCTCGCTGTTTTTGTGCTTTGGGGGGCGTCAGCTACTACTGGTAGCGGCCGACTGCGATGGGGGACTCCTGCTCAATCTGGCCAAGGCGATCGGCCCACTGGGCGAGCCAGGCTTCCCGCTCTTCTTGCGAGACCCGCACCGGGGCATAGCAGATATGGGGGCGCAGCACGTCGAAGCCGACAAATTGCAGGATCCCGCGCTGGATGGGGCGCAGCACCCCGTCGATATCGCCGTTGAAGCCGTCGGGCAGATAGGTCTCGGCAGGGCCGCCGGTGGTGAGGCTCAGCAACGCCCGCTTGCCGCGAAACTTGCCGCTCTCGTAGATATGGCCCTGACCATAAACCCGCCCCATGGCAAAGACCCGATCCACCCACCCCTTGAGAATGGCGGGCAGGCCAAACCACCAGAGCGGGAACTGGAAGATCAGCAGGTCGGCCGCCTCCAGCTTTTGCATCTCCTGCTCCAGTTGCGGGGCAAAGCTGCCCTGCTCGGTGGCAGCCAGCTCTTCAAGCTGCAGCTTGAGAAAATCGGGATCGCTGGCGGCGGTGAAGTTGCGCCGATCCGAGACGGGATCAAAGCCCATGGCATAGAGATCGCTGGTCATCACTGTGTGACCCGCTTGCTCCAGCGCCCTGATGGCGTGGCAGAAGAGGGCACCGTTGAAGCTTTTGGGTTCGGGATGGGCATAGACAATAAGCACCTTCATAACAGACTCCGTGGCAAATGATGCGAGGGTGACCGGCTTGGTTACTGAAACAGTTGAGGGCTTGAGGCTGTGTCACAGCATAGAAGCCTGCCGCGCCGATTGCAGCAGGCGCCACGCCCTTGCGTGACGCCTGCTGGCGCAGCTTATGCCTGACAGGCAGCGAGCCGGAGGGCTTCGCGGCGCTCGCTGACATGGGTTAGCCCGTAGGCCAGCAGAACGATAAGGGCGCCGATCCAGGGGGTGTGCATCAGGCCGAGGTGCTCTACCACCAAGCCACCAACCACAGATCCCAGTGCAATGCCGACGTTGAAGGCGGCAATATTCAGGCCCGATGCCACATCCACCGCCTTGGGGGTGTGCAGTTCGGCCTGCTTCACCACCAGTACCTGCAGACCCGGCACGTTGCCGAAGGCAAAGGCGCCCCACACCAGCACGGTGAGCACGGCCAGCACCGGATGGGGTGCGGTGAAGGTGAGGGCCAGCAGCACCAGCGCCAGACCGGCAAACAGCAGTTTCAGTGCGGGCAATGGGCCCATCTTGTCGGCCAGCTTGCCGCCCCAGATATTGCCGACGGCAACCGATACCCCGTACACCAGCAGGATCAGGCTCACCGCACCGGCGCTAAAGCCGCTCACCTGCTGCAGGATGGGGGCGAGGAAGGTGAAGGCCGTGAAGGCGCCGCCATAACCAAGGGCGGTTTTGGCGTAGACCAGCAGCAGCGGCTTTTTGGTCAGTACCGAGAGTTGCTCGCGGATGGTCGAGGCTGCCCCCTTGGGCAGGTTGCTCGGGATCAGCAGCAGGCTGCCCACCATGGCGATGAGGCCGAGCAGGCTTACTACCAGAAAGGTTTCACGCCAGCCAAAGACCTGACCAATCCAGGTGCCGAGCGGTACGCCGGTTACCAGTGCCACGGTGAGGCCGCTGAACATGATGGCGATGGCGCTCGCTGCCTTCTCTTTGGCCACAAGACCCGTGGCGATGGTGCTGCCTACCGAAAAGAAGACCCCGTGCGCCAATCCGGTGAGGATGCGGGCCACGATCAGGCTCTCGTAACCGGGGGCCTGCCAGGCCAGCAGGTTGCCGGCGGTAAAGAGTGCCATCAGTCCCACCAGCAGCCACTTGCGCGGCACCTTGCCGGTGAGCGCTGTGAGCACGGGGGCGCCGATGGCTACCCCAAGGGCATAGAGGCTGACCAGCAGGCCCGCCGAGGGGAGCGAGACATTAAGCTGCTGGGCTATGGTGGGGATAAGCCCCACGATCACAAATTCGGTAGTGCCGATCGCAAAGGCACTTAAGGTAAGGGCAAATAACGCCAGTGGCATAACAACTCCTTGGATAGGGACTCCCGACGGGAGAATGGCGCCAGTATGCCGATGGGTTTTGTTGGCAAAAATGACGGTAACATCAAATTACTTTTGCCAAATCAGCAGTAATGACGATGGGGAGGGGGGGTTGCCCGCGGCGTGAGCGCAACGCAGTGATCTGCCTCGCAGAACGGGATGAACGCTGCTCTTTTTCTGAGCTTGCTTAAGCTCCAGTACAAGCGGGCCGCCATAGGATTTTCCCTGTGAAACCCGAGTGTGTTGAATCCATGCGCGCCGGTGTTGTGATGGCCGTGCGCTTTCATCTACAGGCAATAGACAGGCAATATCCAGCTGACAGGTAACATGATGGCATTGAATCGACTCTCCTCTCTTTTGCTGCTGTGCGGTGCCTTTGCGGTACAGGCTGGCCAGAGCGATCCCCTCTCTGCCTGGAATGACACGGCAGCCAAGCAGGCGATCACCCGCTGGGTAACCAATGCCACCGATCAGCAACAGGCCACTTTTATTCCGCCAGAGAAGCGCCATGTGGTGTTTGATAATGACGGCACCCTCTGGCCTGAAGCGCCCATGACCTATCAGCTGCAGTTTGCGATGGACGAGATCAAGCGCCTGGCACCGGAACATCCGGAGTGGAAGGCCGACCCCATTGTCGCGGCAGTGCTGAACAACGACCTCAAGGCCGTGGCCAAATCGGGGGAGAAGGGGCTCGCCAAGCTGGTGGGACTGACCCACAGCGGCATGACTACCACCGAGTTTGCCGAGCGGGTCACTCGCTGGGTCAACAGCAGCAAGGATCCCCGTTTTGGCTGCCACTACGATCAGCTCGGGTATCTGCCGATGAAGCAGCTGCTGGGGTATCTGCGGGACAATGGCTTTCAGACCTGGATTGTCTCCGGCGGCGGCGTCGATTTTATGCGGGTGATGTCCGAGCAGATGTATGGCATCCCGCCCCAGCAGGTGATTGGCTCCTTTACCCTCGGCGAGTTTGCCCTGACCGGGGAGGGCAGCGAGATCCGCAAGACCATGAACGGCGCCTATTTCGATGACAGCAAGGCGAAACCGGCCGCCATTCACCTCTTTATGGGGCAGCGTCCGGTCGGCGCCTTTGGTAACAGCGATGGCGACGTGCCCATGCTGCAATACACCTCGACCAACCCGGATTACCACACTTTCGGCCTGCTGGTGCACCACACCGATGCCAAGCGCGAATACGCCTACGACAGCCATCCGCCAGCCAGCGGCAAGCTGATCGACGGGCTGGCACAGGCAAAAGCACGGGGCTGGGTGGTGGTCGATATGAAATCAGACTGGAAGCAAGTGTTCGATCCCGCCCTTTGCCAGAACGCGCCCTGATTGCGGGGCTGTATCTGGCATCAATATGGCGACTGGACGTTCAGCAAGCGCTACAAAGCGTGAGGCAAGAAAAGAGACAGGGAGAGCATGATGCTCTCCCTGTTTTATCTGGCTTGCTGGCAGAGCCAGCCTTTCTTTCGCGTTAGTCTCACGCCTTTCGCGTCAGTCCCATGCAGGGGCAAAGTCGGGATTGGCGCAGCGCTCACCCCGATCCAGCGTGGCGATGGCGGCCATCTCCTCGCTGCTCAAGGTGATATCGAGGGCGGCCAGATTGGCGGCCTGATTCTCCCGCTTGGTGGAGCTCGGGATCACTGTCATGCCCTGCGCCAGCAGCCACGCCAGCGATACCTGCGCCGCCGATACCCCGTGGCGCTGGCCAATCTCCATCAGCAGCGGCTCGCTCAGCACCTTGCCATAGGCGAGCGGCATATAGGCGGTGACGGCGATACCCTGGGCTTTGCAGAACTCGACTACCTTGTGATTTTGCAGCAGGGGATGAACCTCGATCTGTTGGTGAGCGATGGCCCCAGGCCCCAAAATATCGATGGCCTGTTTGAGTTGGGCCACGGTGAAGTTGGAGACACCGATCTCGCGGGTCAGGCCTTGTGCTTTGGCCTCGGCCAGCTGCTCCAGATAGACCGCCATTGGCACCTCATCCTTGGGGGAGGGCCAGTGGATCAGCGCCAGATCCAGATAGTCGGTGCCCAGTTTTTCCAGGCTCACCTCAAGGCTCGGGAGCAGCTTGCCCGGGCCAAACTCGCTGGTCCACACCTTGGTGGTCAGGTAGATCTCGTGGCGAGCAACAGTGCTGCGGGTCAGCACGGCGCCGACCTCGGCTTCATTGTCATAGATCTGGGCGGTATCGATATGGCGATAGCCCAGCTCCAGACCGTTGGTCAGGGTGGCAAGCAGCGGCTCGCCCTTCAGGCGGAAGGTGCCCAGACCCATGGGTGGCATATTGATCATCTCATTCCTCAATGGGGTGGTGGTTGGCCCTTGACGGGCTAAACAGGAGTGGCGCAAGGGCCCGTCAGGCGCCCAGCGGCTGATAGCGGCGAATGGCGCTGCTGGCAAACCATGGCTCGGCCTTGGCGACAAATTCGGTAAAGTGGGGTTGGCTCTGATGGGCGGTGAGGGCCGCTTCGCTCTCCCATACCTCGTAGAGCATCCAGCTGTGTGGATTGTCCAAGTCCTGATGCAGCTGATAGCGCTGGCAGCCCGCCTCTTGCAAGGTGGCCGCAATCAGCGGCTCAAGGGCGGCGCGAAACTGGGGGGCGAATTCGGGTTTGGCTTCAAGCTGGGCAATCACAATCACGGGTGATGACATCTGAACCTCCTTGGCAAAAACGAAGGGTCAGTATGCCTGCCGTGACTTGCAGGAAACAGGGCGCTGGTCGCAAAACAGTATTGGGGGGAGAGCAGCAATAGCAGTAGTGAGAAATTTTTATGAATGATTGTCTGAATTTGTAGTCAACACCCCTGTTTCTGCATGAGTCACCAGCTCACCTTCGCTGATTGCGCGTTCAATGGCAAACCACCTAAAACCCGCAAAGAGATATTACTGGCCTGTATGGACGCTTTGATCCACAGCTTATCTCACAGTGAGGGCACAAATGTTTGATCATCTAGTGAACTACTTGATTATTTGTGGCTATGAACGTCCAAGCTATGGCCAATCATTACAAGGCTGCCATGATGGCCGGATGAAGCTTTTTTGCGATCACCATGCCCAGGAAAATGGAGGCAAATAGAGGGAGAGGATCCCAGCTTCGTCGATAGCTGCGCCAGTTGCCATTGTGGTGGCGGAAAAGCCTGTAGGCGAGAACCAAGAGGCCAATGGCGGTTTGGATGAGGCAGTTAATTGAAAAGCTGATAAAAAATTTAACGAAATCTGGCAAGGTGAGAGTCCGGGTCTGTGAAAGTGTGCTCTTCAGAGCCTGTATTGCACCCAGTTTCAATCGGCAGCAGGAGCTTTGACCTTCTTCTCTGTGCCTTCATTGATGTGCTGGTGCTCCAACTGCTCCCATGGGGTCAATCCAAGCTGCCGGCGTTTGAGCCAGAGTCCAATTAAGGTGAAAAGACCAAATACGCCAGCGAACATGGCTGTGTTGAACAGGGCTGATAAAAGATCCCTTCCCTCTGGATGCCAGACGAATGTCCACATAATCAGACCCCATAACGGCGCAATAGAGAGGCCGGAACAGAGGAAATTGGTAAGCCAGCCCGCGTAATAAGGCGGCTTGACGGGGACGCCGAGTTTACGCAGCAATTTGAACAGCCACGGATTGTAGTGAAATTCCTTGAGGCCACTGTCAGCCAGTAGTTGATGGGCAATAGCCAGCCGTTCTTCAAACTCCATTAATGTATCCCCTTGATAATCTGGCTTCATACGATTCCTCTTGATCGCATTCTACTGATTAAACAGGATGAGAGATAGTGATTCTCTCTAGTTATTTCTCTTCGAAAAACAAGATCGCCTGTCTGAGCACGCTTGCCAATCCACAGCGGCTGCGCCTATAAAGGCCCATTACTCTTGTCCGGATAACAGCAATGAAGACCCATTCTGATGAACTGACCCTGTTTGTGGCGGTGGTGGAGGCGGGCAGTTTTCGCCAGGCGGCGGAGAACCTCGGCATGGACAACTCGGTGGTGAGTCGCGGCATCAAGCGGCTGGAGGAGAAGCTCTCCACCGTGCTGCTCAATCGTACCACCCGCCGGGTCAGCCTGACCGAGGAGGGGTGCTGGTTCTATCAGCGGGCGGTGAAGATCCTGACCGAGATGAGCGAGGCGGAGGGGCATCTGCTGATGCGCCGGGAACAACCCGAAGGGGTGTTGAGAGTCGATGCCGCTACCCCCTTTATTCTGCACCGGCTGGTGCCGATCATCGGCGAGTTTCGCCGCCGCTACCCTGCCATCGAGCTACAGCTGCACAGCTCGGAGGGCTTTATCAATCTGATGGAGCGGCGGGTGGACATGGCCATCCGCATCGGCGAGCTGACCGACTCCTCCCTGCGCGCGCTGCCGCTGGGCCGTTCGCGGTTGCGGCTGCTGGCCTCTCCCGCTTATTTGAGCGAGCGCGGCACCCCGCGCCAACCGGCGGATCTGCTGAGCGGTCACGAGCTGCTCGGCTTTTTGCATCCCGATCACCTCAACCACTGGCCGCTGCTCAGTGCCGAGCAGGGGGATCGCTTTGCCATCACCCCCAGCCTGCGTGCCAGCAGCGGTGAAACCTTGCGTCAGCTGGCGCTGGCTGGGCAGGGGATTGTCTGTCTATCGGATTTCATGACCGGGCCGGATCGGGAGAGCGGCGCGCTGGTGGAGGTGCTGGCCCGCAGTAACAGTGGCGCCTCGCGCCCCATCAATGCGGTCTTCTACTCCGATGCCCAGCGGGATATCCGACTGCGGGTCTGGCTCGATTTTCTCAAAGAGCAGCTGGGCAGCCATACCCTGTAGTTCAGGTTGGTTTGTGCGGTTTGTTTGAACGGTTCGTCGCTGCGGTTTGCTTGGCGAAGAACAAGCCGCACCTTCGTTGCGGCTAATCAGCATTAGCCTGGTGGCAGATAAACAGACGGCCGACTTGAGGGTCGGCCGCCGGTTCGGGAAGGTGTGTGAGCTGAAGCGGAGTTACTGGGGCAGTTTGCCCCATACCCGGCTGAGCAGGGCGCCACCGATCACCGGCGGAATGGTCAGCAGCAGGGTCCACTGCCATGAGAGGCCGCCGACGGTGGCGGCCAGTACGATGCAGGTGAGCACCACTAGCTGGGCCACCATCATCAGGAAGGTGCCTTCGCGGGGAGTCAGTGTCTCTTTTTGAGTGGCGACGTGGGCTACGGGCGCTTGATTGGTGGTTGGTTTCATGGCGATATCCCTCTGTTGAGTCTGATGTCACTAAGCAATGGCCGTTCCACATTTTTTCATGTTAATTATCAATATCTTGCGAGTTTTGTCGTCATTCCCGTTTCGAGAGCGCAGGCAAAATGATTTGCAAAATGAAAACGCCACCCTGCGGTGGCGTCTTGGTTATTGAGAGGGAGAGGGGGAAGCGCCGGGCCTAGCCAATCCGGTATTGGCGGATCTGCTCGTCGATGGCCTTGGCCAGTTCGAACAGTTCGCGGCTGGCGGCATTGCTCTCCTGCGCGTGTTCTCGCTGGTGTTCGGCCACCATGGCGAGCTCATCAAGCGCCGTTCTGGCTTGCCCCATCTGTTGATTCTGCGCCTGCGCCAGCGCACTGATCTCGTTGATCTCGAGGGCGGTCTGGTTGATCTGGCTGGTTGCATCAACCAGCACCTCTCTGGCCTGATTCATCCGATTGTATCCCTCTTCGCTCAAGTTGCGGGAGTCTGCCATCGAGCTGCTGGCCTGCCGGGTTCCCTCCTGCAGGCGCAAGATAAGATCCTGCACATCCTTGGTGGCCGTCTGGGTACGCACCGCCAGTTGGCGTACCTCGTCGGCCACCACCGCAAAGCCTCGTCCCATATCCCCCGCACGGGCCGCTTCGATGGCCGCATTGAGGGCCAGCAGGTTGGTCTGGTTCGAGACATCGCGGATGAGGTTCATGATCTGGGTGATGTTGTTGCTGTCTTTCACCACCTCATCGAGCAGGGCCGAGGAGCTGCCGATGCTGCTGCGCAAGGTGTCGAGTTGCGCGGCGCTCTGGGTCACATCCTGCTCGATGCTGAGCATATGGTTGGCGATGCGTTGGGTTACGTCGTTGACCCCTTCAGAGCGGCTGGCGATCTGCTCGGCGTTGTCACCGATGGTGGTGACCACAGTGGTCAGCTCCTGAATGCTCTGGGCCTGCTGGCACGCTTCTCCTGCCAGTGCCTGGGCTTGCTGCATGGATTGGGACGACTGCGCGGAGAGGGCGCTGCCTGACTGCTGGAAGCGGGAGAAGCTCTGGTTCAGGCTCTGGATCAGCTGATTGAAACTTTGGGCCATCATGCCCAGCTCCGACTCGTCAGAGAAGTCGAGGCGGGTTGCCAGATCCCGATCGGCGGTGATGTGGTGCATGCCATCGGCTGCCTGACGAATCGGGCGACTGATGGAGTGAGCCAGCCAGGCGGAGGCCAGCATGGCGATCCCGCCGATGGCGAGCGACACCATGATGATGAGCTGGCGGGATTCCTGCAGTCCCTCTTCCAGCTCGGCGCTGTTGATCTCGCCAATCAGCAGCCGGTTGAGGGTGGGGATGTAACGCACCGCGATGAGGTAGGTTTGCCCCTCCAGTGTTAGCGCCTCTACGGCCACCTGTTCCCGGGCATTGGGAATAAGCCGTTTGACGGTATCGAGGAAGGATTGCTGGTGGTGGGCGGCCCCCTCCACCTCCTGCTCGGGGTGGATCTCGATATTGCCCTCCATGTCGGCCAGATAGACCTGACCACTCTTGCCGATCCGGTAGCCGCTGATGAGCTTGCTCAGGGCACTCATGTCGATGGAGGTACCTGCCACCGCCAGGGTCTTGCCCTCGTGGGTGACGGCGGTGTTGATATAGAGGGAGGCGCGCTTGTCAAAATCGGAGATGTCGAGGTTCAACTCATAGGGTTTGCTGCGTTTGAGAAAGCCGAAAAACCACCCATCTTTCGGGTCTGATTCGCTCAGCGATTTCTGGGCGGTGGGGCCGCCGCTGAAGTTGATCAGGGTGTTGCTCTGGCGGGGGGCGATAAAGACGTTGCCGCCGATCCGCCGTTGCAGATCCTGAAAGTAGCGCTCCATGGCGGGCCACTCTTGCTCTGGCATGCCAGCGGTCAGCCAGTCGATGACAAAACGGTTGCTGGCCAGCGCCTGTGCCTCGGTCAGATGCTGGATAAGCTGCGCTGTCAGCTGGTTGGCAATGCGATCCACGCTGCTTGGCAGCTCGTAGCGTTCGACCCGCTGCTGGGCCTGACTGTGGGATATCTGCTCGAGGATCAAGGTGATGCAGCTGATGGCGATGGCCATCAGTATCGCCACGCCAGCGAGGATCCGGGTGCGGATCCCGAGCCCTGACCAGAGTGATTGCAGTGTAAAACGGTGTATCGCCCTCTCCATATCGCTCTCCTCATAAATAAGGTCGCATATGCGACCCAGATGATGATTATAGATAGAGAACTCAATTGTGTTGTGGCGGATGGTAACAACAGAGGGCGGCAGAAAAACAGGAGGGAGCAGTTAGCGGGGAAGGGGGCAGAAAGCGGCAAGGGAAAGCATAAAAAGAGAGGCCGACATTGCGGTCGGCCTCTCTGGGGTTTCTCTCAACAGAATGTCGGATGCCCGATCAATCCTCTTCAGCCCAACGGCGTGAACGCTCAACCGCTTTTTGCCAGCCGCTGTAACGTTTGGCGCGATCGTCTCTGTCCATCTGCGGGATGAACTCGCGGTCCACGCTGAACTTGTCTTCCAGCTCGTCCGAGCTCTTCCAGAAGCCGACTGCCAGACCTGCCAGGAAGGCGGCACCCATGGCGGTAGTCTCGATGCGGGTCGGACGTACCACCGGGGTGTGCATCATGTCAGCCTGGAACTGCATCAGGAAGTCGTTGGCTACGGCGCCACCGTCTACTTTCAGCGCTGCCAGCTTGATGCCGGAGTCCTGCTGCATCGCATCCAGCACATCGCGGCTCTGATAGGCGATGGATTCCAGCGCAGCACGGATGATGTGGTTGCGGTTGGCACCACGGGTCAGACCAACCATGGTGCCGCGAGCATAGGGATCCCAGTAGGGCGCGCCCAGACCAACGAAGGCCGGTACCAGATAGACGCCGTTGGTGTCACCCACCTTGGAGGCGAAGTAGTCGGTATCGCGGGCATCGTGGATGATCTTCAGCTCGTCACGCAGCCACTGGATGGTGGCGCCGCCCATGAATACCGCACCTTCCAGCGCGTAGTTCACTTCCCCTTTCGGGCCGATGGCGACGGTAGTCAGCAGGCCGTTGCTGGAGCGAACCGGCTCGGTGCCGGTGTTCATCAGCATGAAGCAGCCGGTACCGTAGGTGTTCTTGGCCATCCCTTTTTCAAAGCAGAGCTGGCCGAACAGGGCAGACTGCTGGTCACCGGCAATACCGGCGATGGGGATGCGGGAGCCGCCGCCACGGGTGGTGTAGCCGTACACTTCGGAAGAGGGTTTCACTTCCGGCAGCATGGACATGGGGATGCCCAGCTCGTCCAGCATCTTCTCGTCCCACTTCAGCTCACGGATGTTGTAGAGCATGGTGCGGGAGGCGTTGGTCGGGTCGGTGACATGCACTTCGCCATTGGTCATCTTCCAGACCAACCAGGTGTCGATGGTGCCAAACAGCAGCTCGCCGTTCATCGCCTTCTCGCGGGCACCTTCCACATTGTCGAGGATCCACTTCACTTTGGTACCGGAGAAGTAGGCATCCAGCACCAGACCGGTGTTCTCGCGAACGTACTCTTCCAGACCACGTGCTTTCAGCTCCTCGCAGATGGCGGCGGTGCGGCGGCACTGCCAGACGATGGCGTTGTAGATGGGCTTGCCGGTGGCCTTTTCCCATACCACTGTGGTTTCACGCTGGTTGGTGATACCGATGGCGGCGATCTCTTCGCTGCGCAGGCCGGTCTTGGCCAGCACTTCGGTAAAGACGGAGGATTGGGTCGCCCAGATCTCCATCGGGTCGTGCTCTACCCAGCCCGCTTTCGGGTAGTGCTGGGTGAATTCGCGCTGGGAGGTACCGACAATGTTGGCATCCTGATCAAACACGATGGCGCGGGAAGAGGTGGTTCCCTGGTCCAGAGCGACGACATATTTCTTTTCAGCAGACATGATGTTCTCCACGTTTCTATTTTCCACGTTTTTATACGTTGGAGGGGGCCGCTCTTATGCGGCAGCCTCTTCTTTGGCGGTTTGGGTCGCTTGCTCGGTGGTGACGACACGGTTGCCCGGGACGCAGGGAGCCAGCACTTTGACATACAGAGCGGTACCAATCTGGGCGCCAACGATGGGGCCAAGGATCGGAACCCAGAAGTAGGGGTTGTCACGACCACCGGTCAGGGCAACATCACCCCAGCCAGCAAAGAACGCGAACAGTTTCGGACCAAAGTCACGGGCCGGGTTCATGGCAAAACCGGTTAACGGGCCAAGGGAGGCGCCGATCACCGCGATCAGGATACCGATCAGCAGGGCGGCCGCGAACCCTTTGGGGGCGCCATTGTTGTTGTCACCCAGCGCCATGATGCCCAGCATCAGGACGGCGGTGATCACCAGCTCGACGGCAAAAGCTTGCATATTGGTCAGCAGGGCATTGGGGTAGGTGGAGAAGATCCCGGCGGTGCCGAGGCTCTCGACGCTGCCGCGCACCACGTTATGGGTCACTTCCCACTGGGTGAAAAGGTTACCATAAAGGAAGTAGACAAGGGCGGCGAAGCAGAAGGCACCGGCCATCTGGGCGATGATGTAGGGCACCACCTTGCGCTTGTCGAAACCGCAGAAGGTCATCAGCGCCAGGGTTACAGCCGGGTTCAGGTGAGCACCTGAAATGCCGCCGGTCACATAGATGGCGATGGCCACACCCAGACCCCAGGTAATGGAGATTTCCCACTGCCCGAAGTTGGCACCTGCCAGCACCAGTGCCGCCACACATCCGACGCCGAAAAATATCAGCAGGCCGGTTCCGATAAACTCGGCGATGCACTCGCCAAGCAGGGTATTGGGTCTTTGTATGCTCATACTTTTGTTCCTTATATCCACCCGTAGAGGTTTGATGTTCCGTTTTATCTTTTTGTGTCTATCCGTTGCTGCCGAAAACGTTTCCTTGTTGTTTTTGCGTCTTGCGCAAACGTTATGCTCGTTTGCGCTCGTTATCGGTCGTGACAGAAAATAACCCTTCCCCATAATTTCACCATCCCCCCTCCATAGGAAATGTGGACAAGATCCCACTCATTGCTAAGAAAATGTGACGTAAAGCATCTTGATAACCGCCAGTTACCACTTAGGGGGTAGCTCCCAACCCTTGCCACACAAGGGCTGGCGCTTGCTGAGTGATTTCTCATTTGGAGCTTTTATTTGTAATAAAACTGCAATATTTGAGCATGCATCACAGATTAAATGAGCGCATATGAGCACAATAGGCTCGCTTGCGAATCAGCGGACTCACATGATTCGTTGGAATGGTCAGGGCATCCTCAACCGCCCATAACAACAATAAGGAAGCAGAACATGCTTAGTCTCTTCAGGCCTGCGGCGCACATCGACAGGCTCCCGGCTGACAAGGTCGACCCCTTCTACAAACGCATGCGTTGGCAGGTGTTTTTCGGGATCTTCTTCGGTTACGCCGGCTACTACCTGGTACGGAAAAACTTCAGTCTGGCGATGCCCTATCTGATCGAGCAGGGCTTCTCCCGTGGTGATCTCGGTTTCGCGCTCTCCGGGGTCTCCATCGCTTACGGTTTGTCCAAGTTCCTGATGGGGAACGTCTCTGACCGTTCCAACGCCCGTTACTTCCTCTCCGCCGGTCTGCTGCTCTCGGCTGCCATCATGTTCATGATGGGTACCATGCACTGGGCCACCTCCAGTATTGCCATCATGTTTGTGCTGTT
This sequence comes from Aeromonas sp. 97A, assembly GCF_051919185.1. Lineage (NCBI taxonomy): Bacteria > Pseudomonadati > Pseudomonadota > Gammaproteobacteria > Aeromonadales > Aeromonadaceae > Aeromonas > Aeromonas sp. 97A. The sequence goes on from NZ_JBQBFF010000001.1 coordinate 695,277, forward strand.
GTTCCTGAACGGTTGGGCACAGGGCATGGGCTGGCCGCCCTGCGGTCGCACCATGGTGCACTGGTGGTCACAGAAAGAGCGCGGTGAAGTGGTTGCGGTCTGGAACGTGGCGCACAACGTGGGCGGCGGCATGATTGGCCCGCTGTTTATCCTCGGGATGGGCTGGTTCAACGACTGGCGCAGTGCCTTCTATGTGCCTGCGGCAGCGGCGGCCGCCATCGCGGTGATCGCCTTCTTCGTGATGCGTGATACCCCGCAATCGGTCGGTCTGCCTCCCATCGAGGAGTACAAGAACGACTATCCGAAGGATTACAACGAGAGCCACGAGCAGGAGTTCTCCGCCAAGGAGATCTTCGTCAAGTACGTGCTGCACAACAAACTGCTGTGGTACATCGCGATCGCCAACGCTTTCGTTTACCTCATTCGTTACGGTGTGCTGGACTGGGCGCCAACCTACCTGAAAGAGGCCAAGCACTTCACCGTCGACAACTCCTCCTGGGCTTACTTCCTCTACGAGTGGGCCGGTATTCCGGGCACCCTGCTGTGTGGCTGGATCTCTGACAAGATGTTCCAGGGCCGCCGTGCCCCGGCCGGTATCCTGTTCATGGTGCTGGTGACCCTGGCTGTGCTGGTTTACTGGTTCAACCCGGCCGGCAACCCGACCATCGACATGATGGCGCTGGTGGCTATCGGCTTCCTGATCTACGGCCCTGTCATGCTGATCGGCCTCTATGCTCTTGAGCTGGCACCGAAGAAAGCAGCCGGTACTGCGGCAGGTTTCACCGGTCTGTTCGGTTATCTGGGCGGCGCCGTGGCAGCCAACGCCATGCTGGGTTATACCGTTGACCACTTCGGTTGGGATGGCGGCTTCATGGTGCTGACCGTCTCCTGCGTGCTCTCCATCATTCTGCTGGCGATGACCCTCAAGCATGAGAACATTGCCGTTGCGGCCAAGAAAGCGGCTGCCCATAAGGCATAAAACGTGATCCTCAGCTTATTGATCCCAAAGGGGATCAGGTAAACTGCCAAAAGGCCCCGCATCTGCCGGGGCCTTTTTTTGTCTCATCATCGGAGTGCAAGCGTGAAGCAAACCCAACGACATCTGGAGATCCTGGACGTCCTGACGCGGCAGGGATTTGTCTCGACCGACGATCTGGTGACCCACTTTGACGTCAGCCCCCAGACCATTCGCCGGGATCTGAACGATCTCGCCGAACAGAACAAGATCCGGCGCCATCATGGCGGTGCCTCCCTGCATTCGAGTACCGTCAATACCGCCTATAGCGCCCGTAAAGTGATGCAACTCAAGGAGAAAGAGCGCATCGCCCGCGAGGTAGCGGCCAATATTCCCGACGGCTCATCGCTCTTTATCGACATAGGCACCACCACCGAGGCGATCGCCCGCGCCCTGCTCGATCACCGTGAGCTGCGCATCGTCACCAACAACCTCAACGTGGCCAGCATTTTGACGGCCAAGGATGACTTCACCGTCATCATTGCCGGTGGCGAGATCCGCAACCGCGATGGCGGCATCGTGGGGGAGGCGACCCGCGACTTTATCGGTCAGTTTCGCATGGACTATGGCGTCATCGGGATTTCGGGGATCGACAACGACGGCTCCCTGCTCGATTTCGACTATCACGAGGTGAAGATTGCCCAGGCCATCATCGCTCACTCCCGTCAGGTGTTCCTGGCCGCCGACCACACCAAGTTCGGTCGCAATGCCATGGTCAATCTGGGCAATCTCAGCCAGATCCACGCCCTCTTTACCGATCAGGAGCCACCGGAAAAGCTAGCGCGATTGATGGCGCAACACCAGATCGCCTGCCACATCTGCTGACGGCGAAACACGCCAAGGCTGTGCCGGTCGCCCGTCAGGGCGGCCTCCTTTCTTTTTTTGTCTCCCATTCCTGCACTCATCTCACCCCTTTATGGGTATTGCCAAAACCACTATTCAATCTGGTTTTTTTGGCTAGTAACCCGCTGATTTCGGCCCGACGCCATTTGCTCAGCTGACCTGTCCTCTTTGCCACCTCTGGCGGGCTGTGGCGATCACACTTTCACCATAAAATGTTCGTTTGTTGTATTTTCATGTTCTAAAATGAGCGAAATCAAACATTGCTGTTATAGCGATCATAAAAATGAAAGTAGGTGAACATGAGCGAACATTATGATCTGGTCGTCGTCGGTGGCGGCATCAACGGGGTCGGCATCGCAGCCGATGCGGCAGGACGGGGTCTGAAGGTTGCCCTGTTTGAGGCGCAAGATCTCGCCTCTGCCACCTCGTCCAACTCCAGCAAGCTGATCCACGGCGGTTTGCGTTATCTCGAGCATTACGAATTCCGGCTGGTGAAAGAGGCGTTGGCGGAGCGTGAGGTGCTGCTCGGTATGGCGCCTCACATCGCCCGTCCCATGCGTTTTCGCCTGCCGCACCGCCCGCACCTGCGTCCGGCCAGGATGATCCGCGCCGGTCTGTTCCTCTATGACAATCTGGCCAAGCGCGACAAGCTAAAGGGGAGCTGTGGCGTGCGCTTCCTGCCGCAAGATGGCTTGACCGCAGGGATCAATAAGGGGTTTGAATACTCGGACGCTTGGGTCGACGATGCCCGGTTGGTGGTGCTCAATGCCATGATGGCCCGTGACAAGGGGGCCGACGTGCAGACCCGCACTCGCTGCATCAAGGCGGTGCGCGGTTCCAAACACTGGACGCTCACTTTGGAGCGGGAAGGGGGCGAGCAGTTCACCGTCACCTGCCGTGGTCTGGTCAATGCAGCGGGCCCCTGGGTCAAGACCTTCTATGACGAGAGCCTGCACGAGAAATCCCCCCGCGGCATTCGCCTTATTAAAGGCAGTCACATGATAGTGCCGCGCATCCATGAGCGCGAAGAGGCTTATATCCTGCAAAACGAAGACAATCGCATCGTCTTCGTCATCCCGTATCAGCAGGACTACTCTCTCATCGGCACCACCGATGTGGAGCACCACGGCAGCCCGCGGGAAGCGAAGATCAGCGAGGCCGAAATTACCTACCTGTGCAAGGTGGTCAACGCCCACTTCACTCGCCAAATTGCGCCGAAAGATGTGATCTGGACTTACGCCGGGGTGCGCCCGCTCTGCGACGACGAGTCAGACTCGCCGCAGGCGGTGACCCGCGACTACACCCTCGAACTCTCTGGCGAATCCGACGGTGCGCCGCTGCTCTCGGTATTTGGCGGCAAGCTCACCACCTATCGCAAGCTGGCGCAGGCCGCCTGCAACAAGCTCAAGCCCTGGTTTAGCCAGATGGGGGATGACTGGACGGCGACCAGCCGTCTGCCCGGCGGCGAGTTTGACTGCTCGGTGCGCGAGCTGGCCCGCGCCTTTGCGCTGGAGTTTGACTGGCTCGATGATCGCAGTGCCCTGCGTATTGCCGAGGCCTATGGTGCCCATGCCCGTCTCTGGCTGAAAGAGGATCGCGGCATTCACTTCGGTGGCGGCCTGCACGAGTCGGAAGTGCGTTATCTCATCGAGCGGGAGTGGGCCTGTTCACTGGACGATATCCTCTGGCGCCGCAGCAAGCTGGGGCTGCGCCTGAACGACTCAGAGCAGCAGATCCTGCAGATTTGGCTCGACCAATACCATCAGGCTCTGCGCAAGGCGAGCTGATGAGTGACGGTGGGCAGTGCGCTGCTGCCCACCGCTTTCCACCGTAAATATGCAACAAACCTCTGATAGAACAATTACCTACACACAATAATAAAGAGCATCACATATGAAAAAACTCGCCGTTTCCCTCATCGCCTTGAGCCTTGGGGCATCCCTCTCATTACCCGTGTTGGCTGCCGATGAAGGCAAGGTGGTGATCGCCCACCGTGGCGCTTCCGGCTACCTGCCCGAGCATACCCTGGAGTCCAAGGCGCTGGCCTATGGCATGGGGGCTGACTATCTGGAGCAGGATCTGGTGATGACCAAGGATGACCAGCTGGTGGTGATGCACGATCACTTCCTCGATGGCATCACCGATGTGGCTGCGCGCTTCCCTGGCCGTGCCCGTCCGGACGGTCGTTACTATGTGGTGGATTTTACCCTGGACGAGGTGCGTTCCCTGCGTATGACCGAGCCGTTCCAGCTGGTGGATGGCAAGCAGGTGCCGGTCTATCCGGCCCGTTTCGCGCTCTGGAAGTCAGACTTCAAGATCCACACCTTCCAGGAGGAGATCGAGATGATCCAGGGGCTCAACAAGAGCACCGGCAAGAACATCGGCATCTACCCGGAGATCAAGGCGCCCTGGCTGTTCCGTCACGAAGGCAAGGATATCTCCAAAGCAGTGCTGAGGGTGCTCAAGGAGTACGGCTACACCGGGAAGGATGACAAGGTCTATCTGCAGTGCTTCGATGCCGATGAACTCAAGCGCATCAACAGCGAGCTGATGCCCGCCATGGGTATGGATCTGAAACTGGTGCAGCTGATGGCCGAGACCGACTGGAACGAGACCATGGTCTACGACGCCAAGGGTAAGGCGACCCCCTACAACTATGACTGGATGTTCAAGCCGGGAGCGATGAAAACCATCGCCAGCTATGCCGAAGGGATTGGCCCGTGGAAACCGATGATCGTCACCGAGCCGGGCACTTTGGGCAAACCGGTCTTCACCGGCATGGTAAAAGAAGCCCATGCGGCGGGCCTGAAAGTTCACCCCTATACCTTCCGTCAGGATGAGGGGCAGATCCCGGCCTATGCCAAGGACTTTACCGATCTCCTTAACATCTTCCTCTATCAGGCCGATGTGGATGGGGTGTTCAGCGACTTCCCCGACAAGGCGGTGGCCGTCATCAAGGCCCATCAAGAGGCGGCCAAATAGCACTCTGGCGCCATTTGAATGCAAAGCGAGGCTAATTGGCCTCGCTTTTTGTTTCAGGTTCCCGCAACGGGAGTGTGCGCCCTGTCAGAAAATAGCCAGATCACGTCATGGTGTGCCGGATCTGCATCATTTTACGCAGTTTTTACGTAGCAGATCGCTGGCATGAAATCGGCAGAGCGGTTAGTCTAGCGGCGTTGAACCAACCCCATGAGGTACAGATGAAAACCGTATTGCGTTTTAGCCTGCTGGGCGCCTTGTTGCTGGGTGGCCATGCCTTCGCCGCCGAGCCGAAAAAATTTGATATCAGCATGTTCCCAGCCGCTGACGTGAATCAGGAACGTGTGGTGATCCGCCTGCCTGAAGTCGAGAAAGAAGCCGACATGATGGTCGAGCTGCAGGTCGGCAAAAAGATGATGGTTGATTGCAACGTACCGCGTTTTGCAGGCAACCTGGAACAGCACAGCGTCAAAGGCTGGGGCTACAACTACCTGAAACTGGGCAAAGTCTCCGACCCCATCAGCACCCTGATGATGTGCCCGGATAACCAACAGAAAGAGACCTTCGTCCAGATCTACGGTCAGGGCTTCTTCGTGAACTACAACTCAAAACTGCCGTTCGTGATCTACGTGCCGCAGGAGTATGAAGTGCGCTACCGTCTGTGGCGTGCCGACAACTTGGCCCAACCGGCCATGATTGAGTAAGCATGTTTGAACCAAAGGTTCAGCTGGTTCACCTGATGTGATAAATAAAGCGCCGTATGGCGCTTTATTTTTGCCTGCACAGTCCAAAAAGTGACGTGCAAATTGGCTGCACGTTTACATAAGTTTATTATTTATCAACGTTTTTTGTGTGTTATGCCACAAAATCGGCGTCAACGATGGGGCAAAGTGACTTCGATAAAAGATATTTATTAACATAGTGAGAAAATTGATTTTGCACTCGGCGATGGCCTGATGATACTTGCCCGCAAAGGTCAAACTAACCAGAAAAAAGAGCACTATGAGCTTCGAATCAGACAAGCGTTTCAACGACTTCAAACATTTTCCCCGTGGCCTGCGTCGCAGTGGCGAATTCACTGTGGCCGAAGCGGACAGTCTGGAAAAGTATGGTACCGCCATGCTGGCACTCTACCAGGGCAACCTTGCACCCCGTGACGATGTCGAGTCCGCCTTCGTCGAACAGGTCAAATCCGGCGCAGCCGGTGCCAACCCCCATGCCAAGGTGTGGTTCAAGTACCTCAAGGTGATCGGTCCCAAGCGCGTTCATCGCCTCTGCACCGTCGTTGGCGGCGCCAGCGAAGAGAGCAGCGGTGGCGGCAGCTTTGATGTCGGCGGTGGCAGCGGCGGCGGCAGTGACGAGTCCATCGATTAATGGATACCGAGCTGCTTCGGACCTTTATCGAGGTGAGCAAGACCCGGCACTTTGGCCGGGCTGCTGAAAATCTCTATCTGACCCAGTCGGCGGTGAGCTTCAGGATCCGCCAGCTTGAACAGCAACTCGGTGTTAGTCTGTTTGCCCGTCATCGCAACAACATCCGTTTGACAGCCTCCGGTGAGCGTCTGCTGCCCTATGCAGACGCCATCCTCCATACCCTCGGTCGTGCCAAACAGGATGTGGCGCTCTCGCCCGGTTTCAGCCAGCAGCTGGCTATCGGTGCTCCCGCCGTCTTCTGGGAGCTCGATTTCAATGACTGGCTCAACCACATCTATGCGCTGGCGCCCGGCTTGGCGGTGCGGCTGGAAACGGCTTCCCGCGAGCACCTCTGCCGTCAGTTGCTGGAACGCTCTCTCGATTTGGCTCTGCTCTCCGAGCCGACCAAGATCGACGAGATTGCCCTGCATCCCATCGGGGAGCTGGTGTTCGAGCTGGTGAGCCGGGATCCGGCGGCCAATGCTGACAACCTGATGCAGATGCCCCACATCCATCTCGACTGGGGTACCAGCTTCGAGCCGCAGCCGAGCCGGTTGCAGAGCCTGCAAAAGACCCCGGTGCTGCACTCCAGCTCTGCCAGCATGGCGTTGCAGTTCGTGCTGGCCAACGGTGGCGCTGCCTACCTGCCACGGCGGATGGTCAGCCCCTTCCTCGAGAAGGGGGCGTTGCATCTGGTAGAAGGGGGCCAGCCGCTGAGCCGTCCGCTCTATCTCGCTTATCTGGAGAAATCCGATCGCCGGGAGCTGATCGATCAGCTGTTGACCCTGCCACTGGGTTGGCACGACGCCGAACTGCGCCTCAACGTCGAATAAGCGTCGAGTGTTATCCAAGAAAGAGCCCACCCCACGGTGGGCTCTTCTGTTTGGGGAAAATTGCAGGGAGCGAAGTCACGTAATTGGCGCGGGAGGCTTGGCGTCATCGGCCTGTAACGGTACCTTTTCAGGCTGTTTGTTTATCCGATTGAGCACTGACAGGGATGGATTGTAATTGATCGACTTTAGTCACCCCGAATGGCGGGCACTGGCGCAGCAGTTGCTGAGCCACTCACCTGTGGTGATCCGTGGCCGCCAGTGGCAACCGCTGGTGGGCCTGCTCAAGGATAACCAGCTGCTGCTCGCCCATGGCAGCCACTGCTATGAGCTCACCCCGGCCGGACGGCGCTATCTCACCCGCGAGCTGATGCTGGCCGAGATCGCCACCGCGCCCCCCGAACCTGAGGAGTGGTTGCATGCTCAGGGCTGGCAATTGGGGGAGCTGGTCAACGAACGGGTGCTGGCGGCGCTCTATCGCAAGAGCGAAGTGAACTTCACCCCCAACGAGCAGATTGATTTCGAGGACAAGGGGATCCGGCTCTGTGCCGATCAGCTGTTGCGCTTGCGCGCCGCCCAGCCGTTCAGCCTCTTTTTCAGCGGCGGCACCCTGATCGACGCAGCCCCCTGGTTGCAGGCGCTGGGGGAGGTGGCGCTGCCCGAGCGCACCCTGGCGGGTCTTGGCAAGATCCTGTGGGGGGAGGGGAGTATCGAGCGGGTGATCACCACAGACAGCGTTGGCGCCTTTGCCGAGCTGCCTCTTGAACCCGGCACCTTGCTGGTGTGGTCCCCCCCATCGGCTCCTCTAGCCTTGCAGCAGGTGGTGGCCGCCTTGCCCCCCAATGTGCTGTGGAGTCATCTCACCGCCCTCGACCCTGCCGGGGTGGATCGGCTGCAGGCGCTGGCCCAGCGCTTGGGCCGTCCGGCCAGCTGGTGGCTGCCCCGTGATCTGGCCCCCATCCTCAGCGCGTATGCCCAACCTTTGATTGAGGCTCGGCCCTGGGAGCTGAGCCGGATCCCCAAGTCATTGTTAGCAGTTTGTAGCGGTTTGGTTGAGTCCAATGGTGGCTTGTCTGCCGAGGTGTGCGCACTGGCGCCAGCGTGGCATGCCGTTGGTTGAAATTGGCCTGAAAGCGAGCCAAAAAGCGGTTTTCCCCCATTGAACGCGGTGATATAAAGAGTTGACGAAGCGCTCGCCAGATGAGCGCTTTTGTTTATCAAGCCGCTTTGCCACCCAACGAACTCAACGGAATACAGGGAATACCATGTTTGAAAAGGTTGTTGCCGCCCCAGCGGATCCGATCCTGGGCCTGACCGAAGCCTTCCGCGCTGACTCTCGCAGCCACAAGATCAATCTGGGCGTAGGGATCTACAAGGACGAGTCCGGTGCCACCCCCATTCTTCACTGCGTCAAGAAAGCCGAGCAGAAGCTGCTGACCGACGAGAAGACAAAGAACTACCTCGGTATTGAAGGCAATATCGAATATGGCCGCATCGTGCAGCAACTGCTGTTCGGGCAGCATTCTGCGTTGGTTGCCAGCGGCCGCGCCAAGACCGCCCAAGCGCCGGGCGGCACCGGCGCCCTGCGTATCGCGGCCGAATTCGTGGTGCGCAACGGTCTGGCCAAGACCATCTGGATCTCCGATCCCACCTGGGCCAACCACGTCAGCGTATTCCAGGCCGCGGGCCTGACCGTCAAGTGGTACAAGTACTACGACGCCGCCACCAAGGGACTCGACTTTGCCGCCATGCAGGCCTCGCTGGCCGAAGTGCAGCCGGGTGAGCTGGTGCTGCTGCACGGTTGCTGCCACAACCCGACCGGTATCGACCCCACTAGCGATCAGTGGCGCGCGCTGGCCAAGCAGAGTGCTGCTGCCGGCTGGTTGCCGCTGTTTGACTTCGCCTATCAGGGTTTTGCCCGTGGTATCGAAGAGGATGCCGAAGGCCTGCGTATCTTCGCCGAGTGCCATGACGAGCTGCTGGTGGCGAGCTCCTTCTCCAAGAACTTCGGCCTCTATAACGAGCGGGTCGGCGCCTTCACGCTGGTGAGCGCGACCAAGGAGATTGCCGATGTGGCCTTCACTCAGGTCAAGACCGTGATCCGTGCCAACTACTCCAACCCGCCGTCACACGGCGCCGCTGTGGTCACCGCCGTGGTGAGCGATCCGGCTCTCTATGCCGAGTGGGTCGAAGAAGTGGCCGCCATGCGGGTGCGTATTCGCGAGATGCGCGAGCTGCTGGTAGAGAAGCTGGCTGCCCTCGGCGTGAGCCAGGATTTCAGCTTTATCCGCGAGCAGAACGGCATGTTCTCCTTCTCCGGTCTCACCAAGGATCAGGTGGAGCGCCTCAAGAGCGAATTTGCCATCTACATCGTCGGCTCAGGCCGGATCAGCGTAGCCGGTATTACCCGCGCCAATATCGATCCCCTGTGCGAGGCCATTGCCAAGGTGCTGTAATCGCATCGCCTGATGCTCTGGCACTATGCAGCACTATGCCATGAAAAAGCCCGTCATCTTGGTGACGGGCTTTTTTGATCGCCAACGGCTGATCGTCAAACGATGGGAAGGGGGCTCACTGGTGGCGGGCACCTTGCCACAGCTTGCGCAGTTGCAGCAGCAGCGCGGTCAGGGCGCCGCCGCTCAGGGCGGTGAGTACCGCCAGCAGCAGGCTGCCGAGCAGGAAGGGAGGCACCAGAGTGGCCGCCTCCTGCTCCAGCCAGTGCAGGGTCCAGCTGAGGCGGAAAGGCTCCGGTGTCTGGTGCAGTACCAGACAACCGGTGCGATAGGCGTAGAGATACATGAACGGCAAAGTCAGCGGATTGTTGAACCAGACCGCCAGCAGCGCCAGTGGCAGGTTGAGGCTGAATGCCAGCGCCAGACCGACTGCGATGAGCGAGTGCATCGGGATGGGGAACCAGCAGGCGAAGATCCCGGCCGCCACCGCACCACTCAGGGCGCGAGTGCCCCCTTGCCAGAGGGCAGGGGCAAGCAGTCGCTCACCAAACAGGGCAAACCACTTCTGCTGGCGAAGCGTGTCGGGATCGAGCTTGAAGCGGGAAAACCAGCGACTCAGCATGGGCGGGCCATCTTGCGTTTTTGCCACTGGCGCACCGTGCTGATCCGCCAAAAGGTACGGATCAGGGTGTAACCGATAAGAGAACTGAGCAGGGCAAGGATCAGCGAGCCCAGCAACAGCGGCGGTGCCACAGTTCCCAGCACCGAGACCAGCCACTCCCAAGTGAACTCAATCTCTATCTGCTGCGCCGAATGTCCCAGCAGCTGGCAACCCACCAGATAGGCACCATAGAGCAGGGGCGGCATGGTAAAGGGGTTGGAGAGCCAGACCAGCGCCACCGAGAGCGGCAGATTGACCCGGCACAGGATGGCTCCACCGGCAGCCAGCAGCATCTGGCAGGGGAGCGGCACCCAGGCCATGAAGAGGCCCACCGCAAATGCCCCGGCAGCCGAGCGGCGGTTGAGGTGCCAGAGGTTGGCATCGAGCAGCAGTTTGCCGAACAGCCGCAGGTGCTTGTGTTCTTTCAGGGTTTGCTGATCGGGCATCCAGCGTTTAATGAGTCGTTTGGGCATATTGAAACCTTGCTAAATACTTGCTCCATGGATCTGCGTCTGTTGTCGTTTGCCCTGGGGGCAAGCTCCTCACTGCTCTGGCCATGGTTACCTTCACTCGCATGGGGGGGCCTGTTGCTGTCCCTGCTGATCCCCCTTGCATATTGCCGTGCCTGGCGGTGGCTGTTTCTCCTGCTCGGCATCCTCTGGATGCAGGCCAATCTTGCCTATCGGCTGGCCTGGCTGGAGCGGTTGGGCGATCAGACGAGCCACATGATAACCGCACAGCTGCAAAGTGCAGAGCCCGAGGGGGATAAATTTGTCCGGCTGCTGCTGCGGGTGAGCATCCTCGACGAACAACCGGTGACACCTGAGCCCCTGATCCGGGTCAATGCCTATCAGGCATTGCCAGCCATGACGGTAGGTAGCCGGATCACCCTGATGACCTCGTTGAAACCGGCTCACGGTCTGGCCAACGAGGCGGGGCTGGATGGGCGGCGTCTGCTGCTGGGCAAGGGGATCACCGCCACCGGCAATCTGCGTCGGGTGATAGATATTCAACAGGCACCTGCGGGTTGGCGTGAACGCTGGTTGGGGGCCGCGACCGAGAGTTGGCGTCCACTTGATCATGCTCACTTGCTGGCGGCGCTCACTTTTGGCGAGCAGAGCGGCATCACGGATGCCCAGTGGGAGCTGTTTCGCGGCAGCGGCCTGACCCATATCATCGCCATCTCAGGGCAACACATCGCGCTGGTGGCGGTGCTTGGGTGGTGGTTGGGCAGGCTGTTTGGTCTGCGCGGCGCCATCATCACCTCCCTGCTGTTTGCCGCTGTCTACAGCGCGTTGGCCGGATTTGCAGTGGCCACCGAACGGGCTCTGATCATGGTGCTGGTGTGGAGTGTGCTGCGCTGGAGCCGGCGGGAGTGGCCGGCCTGGCGCATCTGGCTGTGGGCCTTTGTTGTGCTGACCCTCTGGGATCCCTTCGCCCTCTATTCGGCCGGCTTCTGGCTTTCGTTTCTGGCGGTGGCCATCCTGCTGCTGGTGGGATATCTCCACGACAAGCCGGGGCTCTGGCAGATCCAGCTCTGGCTGCTGCTTGGTCTGCTGCCGCTGCAACTGGCATTGTTCGAGGGGATAGCGCCTCTTGCCATGGTGATCAACCTGTTGGCGGTACCGCTCTTTTGTATCGCCATCATACCGCTGGCGTTGATTGGGGTGCTGCTGGCGCCGATCTCCACTTTGCTCGCCTACGGCCTGTTCTGGCTGGCGGATCTGGGGCTCGAGTGGGTGCTGACGATCCTGAGCTGGCTTTCCGAACAACTGCAACTGTGGTGGCCACTGCCCGGTTGGTGGCTACCGCTTTGCACCCTGCTGTTGCTGCTCTGGTTCGCCGCGCAGTGGCGCCCGGCACGCTGGCTCTGGCTACCGGGTCTGTGTGCGCTGTTGTTGGCGCTCTGGCCAACGCCAGTCCGCTGGCAACTGCGGGTGCTGGATGTGGGGCAAGGGCTGGCAGTGCTGATCAGCAAGGGGGAGCGTGCCATCCTCTATGACACAGGTGATCGCTATCCCGGAGGCTACAACATGGCGGACGCGGTGATCCTGCCTCAGCTGAGCCATCTGGGGATCCGGGTCATCGATCGCCTCATCATCAGCCACAATGATCGGGACCATGCCGGCAATCGCAAGCGACTGCTCAGCGCCATGCCGGTGCGCCACGAGTTCTCCTCTTACCCCTTCAGTGAGGGAACCACCCTGTGCCAGCGTGGGCAACAGTGGCGCTGGCAGGGGCTCTCGTTTGCAGTGCTCTGGCCAGAACGTCCCGGTGGCGGGCGCAATAACGATGGCTGCGTAGTGCGTATCAACGATGGGCAGCGCAGCGTGCTGCTCAGTGCCGATATCGAGCGGCAGGCCGAGCAGCGGCTGGTGGCGCTGGAGGGAAAGGGATTGGCCAGCACCTTGCTGGTGAGCCCCCATCATGGCAGTCGCACCTCCTCCACGCCCCCGTTTGTCGCGGCGGTGGCGGCAAAGGATGTGATCCACAGCGCCGGCTTTATGAATCAGTGGGGCTTTCCCCGTCCCGATGTAGTGGCCCGCTATCGGGATGCCCGCCAGTGGATCACCGGTCAGCAAGGGGCGATGCTGGTCGAACCCACCGCAGCGGGCTTGAGCGTCACCGCCGAGCGAGATCTGGGGCCCTGGTACCGGCGCAGTGGCGACTGGTGGCGACCGCGAGTGTGGTTTGAGCAATAATCCGCCATTTCTGCCGTGTGGGAATGCGATATAGGTGGCGGCGCTTGGTGTAAGCCTGCGCTTTGGCTAGAATAGCCCGTCATTTCCATTACTAACGGCTATTCATGCAACAAGAAACCTCACAAGAGAGCTGGCCAGTATTCAAACGCCTGCTCGGTTATGTCCGTGATCGCAAGCTGGGCCTGGTCGGTGGCATCATAGGGATGCTGGGCTACGCCGCCGTGGATACCACCTTTGTCTACTCCATCAAGCCGCTGATCGATCAGGGCATCAATGGCAACGACAGCACCGTTCTGAAATGGATGCCCTTCTTCGTCCTCGGCATCGTGGCCCTGCGCGGTGTCGCCAACTTTCTCTCCAACTACTGCATGGCCTGGGTCGGCAACCACGTTGTGATGCGTCTGCAACAGCAGGTGTTCAATCACATGGTGGCGATGCCGATGAGCTTCTTCGACCGCCAGAACACCGGTCATCTGCTCTCCAAGGTGACCTATGACGCCAGTCAGGTCTCCTCGGCGGCGAGCACCACGCTGGTGACCCTGGTGCGGGAAGGGGCGACCGTGGTCGGTCTGCTCGGCCTGATGTTCTGGCACTCCTGGCAGTTATCGGTGATTTTCCTGGTGGTTGGCCCGCTGGTGGGGGTCATCATCGGCCTTATCAGCCGTCGTTTCCGCCAGATCAGCCGTCACATTCAGCAGGCGGTGGGTGATATCACCACCTCCACCGAGCAGATGCTCAAAGGGCACAAAGAGGTGCTGATGTTTGGTGGCCAGAAGGTGGAAGAGAAACGCTTCTTCCAGGTCAGCAACAACATGCGCCAGCAGACTATGAAGATGGTCGCCGCCGATGCCATCGGCAGCCCTGTTGTGCAGATGGTTGCCTCCATCGCGCTGGCTGCCTTCCTCTACGTCGCGACCATTGACAGCGTCAAGTCAACTCTGACGGCCGGTACGTTTACCGTCATGATCACCTCCATGATGATGCTGCTCAAGCCGCTGAAAAGCCTGACCGACGTCAACAACCAGTTCCAGCGCGCCATCACCGCCTGCCACAGCCTGTTTGGCCTGCTCGACACCGAGCCGGAGCAGGATACTGGCACCCGCACTCTGGAGCGTGCCCGCGGCGAGATCGAGTTTCGCAACGTCACCTTCACCTACCCGACCAAGGATACTCCGGCGCTGCACAACGTCAGCTTCAAGGTGGAGGCGGGTAAATCGGTGGCGCTGGTGGGCCGTTCCGGCTCTGGCAAGAGTACCATTGCCAGCCTGCTGACCCGCTTCTACGACATCGATCAGGGCGAGATCCTGCTGGACGGCATCAACATCCGCGAATACAAGTTGAGCGAGCTGCGCAAGCAGTACGCGCTGGTCTCCCAGCATGTTCACCTGTTCAATGACTCGGTGGCCAACAACATCGCCTACGCCGCAGAAGACAAATACAGCCGAGACCAGATCGTGCAGGCCGCCCGTATCGCTCACGCCGACGAGTTCGTCAGCAAGATGAGCAACGGGTATGACACTGTGGTTGGCGAGAACGGTGCATCCCTTTCCGGCGGCCAGCGTCAGCGTGTTGCCATTGCGCGCGCCCTGCTGCGCGATGCGCCGGTTCTACTGCTGGATGAGGCCACCTCGGCCCTCGATACCGAATCCGAGCGCCACATTCAGGCGGCTATCGACGAGCTTTGCAAGGCGCGTACCTCGCTGGTGATCGCCCACCGTCTCTCCACCATCGAGAAGGCGGACGAGATCCTGGTGATCGACGAAGGTCATATCGTCGAGCGCGGTAACCACGAAGCACTGATGGAGCAGCGCGGCACCTATGCCCAGCTGCGCGCCATTCAGTTTGGCAACGCGGGAAGCAAGGCCTGATGCTGGAACGGCTCTGGTATCGCAAAAGTGGCTGGCGCTGGTTGCTGGCCCCCTTTGCCCTGCTGTTTGCCATCATCAGCGGCACCCGCCGCTACGCCTATCGTCATGGCTGGCGCAAGGGGTATCGCTCCTCCTGGCCGGTGATCGTGGTGGGCAATATTTCGGTGGGGGGTAACGGCAAGACGCCGGTGGTGGTCTGGCTGGTGGAGCAGTTGCAAGCCCGCGGCTATCGCCCCGGGGTGGTGAGCCGTGGCTATGGTGGCAAGGCGCCCCATTACCCCTATCGGCTGGATGAGACCAGCACCACGGCGCAAGCAGGTGATGAGCCTGTGTTGATTGCCCGGCGCTGCGGTTGTCCGGTGGTGGTTGCCCCGAAACGGGCCGACGCGGTACGACTGCTGGAGCAGAGCGGTGAGGTGGATATCATCATCACCGACGACGGCCTGCAGCACTACGCGCTGGCCCGCGACATCGAGCTGGTGGTGGTGGACGGAGCGCGCCGTTTCGGCAATGCCTGCCTGCTGCCCATGGGGCCGCTGCGCGAGCCGGTCACTCGTCTCAAACGGGTGGACGCCATCATCTGCAACGGCGGCGAGCCGGGCAAGGGGGAGTACCCCATGCAACTGGTCGCCGACACCCCGCGCCGGGTGCGCGACGATGCCCCGCTGGCTGCCCCCTTGTCGGGGCCGGTCGATGCGTTGGCTGGGATCGGTCATCCGCCCCGCTTCTTTGCCACCCTGGAAGGGCTCGGCTATCAGCTGGATCAACAGGCCGCCTACGGCGATCATCACCCCTTCGATCGGGATGAGCTGGTGGGCCGCTTTGCCAGCAAGCCGCTGCTGATGACCGAGAAGGATGCGGTCAAGTGTCGTCCGTTTGCCCTCGCAAACTGGTGGTATCTGCCGGTCAGTGCCGAGTTGCCCGCCTCCTTGCTCGATACCCTGCTGCACAAGCTGGGGACAAAGGGGAAGGGCGCGATCAGGGCGCAAGATTAATCTCTCTCGCCTCAGTGGGGGAGCAGGGGGTTGATATGCCCCGTATGGAATATCTGGTTGCTCGACATCCATCGCTGGCGTGATGAAGCCGCCAGCGCGACATCGTTGAAGGAGTATCGTTTTGGCTTTGGACATCAAGTTGCTCGACATCATCGCCTGCCCAGTCTGCAAGGGTAAGCTGCACTACAACAAAGCAGTTCATGAGCTGGTCTGCCGCTTCGACAAGCTGGCCTATCCGCTGGAAGATGGGATCCCGGTACTACTGGAGAACCGTGCCCGTCCGCTCAACAGCGATGAGCTGCCGTCATGAGTTTCGTCGTCGTCATTCCTGCCCGCTATGCGTCAACCCGTCTGCCGGGCAAGCCGCTGGCGGATATCCATGGCAAGCCCATGGTGCAGCACGTGGTGGAGAAAGCCCTGCAATCGGGTGCCGATCGGGTGATCGTCGCCACCGATGACGAGCGGGTGCAGCAGGCACTGCTGAGCACCGGCGTCGAGGTGTGCATGACCTCACCGGATCATCAGTCCGGCACCGAGCGTCTGGCCGAGGTGTGTCGTCACTACGGCTTTGCCGCCGATACCATCATCGTCAATGTGCAGGGGGATGAGCCGCTCATTCCGCCCGCCATCATTCGTCAGGTAGCGGATAATCTGGCCGCCGCCACGGCGCCGATGGCGACCCTGTCGGTGCCGATCCAGGATGCCGAAGAGGCGTTCAATCCGAACGCAGTGAAAGTGGTGACTGACAAGGATGGTTACGCCCTCTACTTCAGTCGCGCCAGCATACCCTGGGATCGGGATCGTTTTGCCAACAGTCACGAGCAGATTGGTGACCACTACCAGCGTCATATCGGCATCTACGCCTATCGCGCCGGCTTTATCCAGCGTTACATAGACTGGGCACCGAGCGTGCTGGAGCAGGTCGAGGCACTGGAGCAACTGCGGGTGCTCTGGTACGGGGAGAAGATCCACGTCGCCCAGGCCCTTGAAGCGCCGCCGGTCGGGGTGGATACCCAGGCCGATCTGGAGAAGGTGCGGGCCTTTTTGGCCAAGTGATGGCCACAGCACTAACATCATGAAAAACGGTGTCGCAAGACACCGTTTTTTGTTTTGAAAATTTATATAATTATTTGATTTTAAACGCTAAACATGGGTTTTCTCAAACTTTTGGCGTGCATGGTTTGCCAAAGCGACGAGTTTGGTTATGATGCAAGACGCCCTGTTAACCCTAACCGGGCGGCTAAAACGAGATAAAACGGGGTGTTTGGGTGATAAATGTATTCCTGGTCGATGATCATGAGCTGGTGCGTACAGGGATAAGACGCATTCTTGAAGATGTGCGCGGGATCAAGGTGGTGGGCGAAGCACAGAGCGGCGAGACCGCAGTCACTTTCTGCCGCCAACACCATCCGGACGTGATCCTGATGGACATGAACATGCCGGGTATTGGTGGTCTGGAAGCGACCCGCAAAATTCTGCGGATCCGCCCCGATGTGCGCATCATAGTGCTGACAATTCATTCAGAAAATCCGTTCCCCACCAAGGTGATGCAGGCCGGCGCTGCCGGTTACCTGACCAAGGGGGCAGCCCCTGACGAGATGATCCAGGCGATCCGGTTGGTGCACTCCGGTCAGCGCTACATCTCCCCGGAGATTGCCCAGCAGATGGCCCTCAGCCAATTTGCCTCCGCTGACGAGAATCCCTTCAAGTCCCTCTCCGAGCGCGAGCTGCAGATCATGATGATGATCACCAAGGGGCAGAAGGTGACTGATATCTCCGAGCAGCTCAACCTGAGCCCGAAGACGGTCAACAGCTACCGCTATCGTCTGTTCAGCAAGCTGGGGATCAACGGTGACGTGGAACTGACCCATCTGGCCATTCGCTATGGCATGCTGGATGCCGATACCCTCTAATCGGGTGGCGTGTGGTCACAAAGGCGGCGCGTGCCGCCTTTTTGCTTTTCTGCCCCTTTGCTTTTCAGGCCGCGGGGGCAGTATGCTCTGCCCGTCAATCTTTGCCTTTGTGTGAGCCGAGTAGCTGATGACCCTCTCTCCCGAACCTCTCTTCGACAGCAAGGCGTTTCTGAGCGCCGTCACCCATCAGAGCGGCGTCTACCGCATGTATGACAGCGGTGGCACCGTGATCTATGTGGGCAAGGCCAAGGATCTGAAAAAGCGGCTCGCCTCCTACTTTCGCACCAACGTCGACAGCATCAAGACCCGCACCCTGGTGCGCCAGATCGCCGATATCCAGGTCACCGTCACTCACACCGAGACCGAGGCGCTGATCCTCGAGCACAATCTCATCAAGCAGTACCAGCCCCGTTACAACGTGCTGCTGAGGGACGACAAATCCTACCCCTGGATCATCATCACCGCGCACCAGCATCCACGCATCGGCGTCCATCGCGGTGCCCGCAAGGTGAAGGGGGAGTACTTCGGCCCGTACCCCTCTGGCGGCGCGGTGCGCGAGAGTTTGCATCTGATGCAGAAAATATTTCCGGTGCGTCAGTGCGAAGATGCGGTCTATGCCAACCGCACCCGTCCCTGCCTGCTCTACCAGCTCAAGCGTTGCGCTGGCCCTTGCGTACCTGGACTGGTGAGCGAGGCCGAATATGCCCAGCAGGTGGAGCTGGCCAAGCTGTTTCTGGCGGGCAAGAACCAGCAGGTGATTGGCGAGCTGGTGGGCAAGATGGAGTCAGCCAGCGGTGATCTGCGCTTTGAAGAGGCGGCCCGCTACCGGGATCAGATCCTGGCGCTGCGCCGGGTCACCGAGCAGCAGTCGGTGAGCGGCAACGTGCTGGACGAGCTGGATGTGGTGGGGGTCGCCTTCGAGCAAGGCGCTGCCTGCATCCACGTGCTCTTTATCCGTCAGGGCAAGGTGCTCGGCTCGCGCAGCTACTTCCCGAAAGTGCCGGCCGATACCCAACTCGACGAGGTGGTGCAATCCTTCCTGCTGCAGTTCTATCTGTCGGGGCAGGGGGGGCGGCAGATCCCGAGCGAGGTGCTGCTCGATGTGGCCCTTGAGGACGAGAGCGTCATCGCCGAGACTCTGAGCCAGACCGCAGGCTACAAGGTGCGGGTGGTGAGCCGTACCCGCGCCGAACGGGCCCGCTTTATCAAGCTCGCCTCCATCAACGCCGAGACGGCGCTACGCTCGCGGCTGGCTCACAAGAGCACCATCACCGCCCGCTACGACCAGCTGGAAGAGCTGCTGGAGCTGGAGCGCCCCATCGCCCGCATGGAGTGTTTCGATATCTCCCACACCATGGGGGAGCGCACCGTGGCCTCTTGCGTGGTGTTCAACCGGGAGGGGCCGCTCTCATCGGAATATCGTCGTTTCAATATCGACGGCATCACAGGTGGTGATGACTACGCGGCGATGGAGCAGGCGCTGGAGCGCCGCTTTGGCAAGCAGCAGGAGCCGGACAAGGTGCCGGACGTGCTGTTTATCGACGGTGGACTCGGCCAGTTGCGCCGCGCCGAAGAGATCCTGGCCCGTCAGCTGGAGTTTCTCGGCGGTAAATATCCGCTGCTGGTGGGGATTGCCAAGGGGGTCACCCGCAAGGCGGGGTTGGAAACTCTCATCATGGGGGAGAGCCACGAAGAGCTGCATTTACCGGCAGATATGCCCGCTTTGCACCTTATTCAACATATTCGCGATGAATCCCACCGTTTTGCCATTACCGGCCACCGGGCGCGGCGTGCCAAGGCCCGCACCAGCAGCAGTCTGGAGGATATTCCGGGGGTGGGGCCAAAGCGGCGGCAGGCGCTGCTCAAATATCTGGGCGGCCTGCAGGAGGTCAAAAAGGCGAGCGTGGATGAACTGGCCAAGGTACCCGGCATCAGTCAGGAGCTGGCCCAGACCATCCACGATGGTTTGCACAGCGCCTGAGCAGGGTTAACGGCATGGCAAAATCGCTAACTCCTTGATGCACAAGAGCCGTGACGCGGGGGGGCCGTAAATGCCATAATGGCCCTCGCATTTTGAGAAGATTGATGGATTAAAAAGACCAAGACGGGCGCCAGTGCGGTTGCATCGCAAATCGGCTTTGGCGCACTATGTAGCGACGTACAAGAAGTGGCTGAAAATAATGACAAACATACCTAACCTGTTGACGTTTTTCCGGATTTTGCTCATTCCCGTCTTCGTCATCCTGTTCTATCTGCCTTATCAATGGTCCTATCTGGCTGCCGCCATCATCTTTATTCTGGCCGCTGCCACCGACTGGTTTGATGGCTATCTGGCTCGCAAGCTCAATCAGTCCACCGCCTTTGGCGCCTTCCTTGACCCCGTTGCCGACAAGATCATGGTCGCCGCCGCGCTGGTGGTCATCGTCGAACACTACAACACCATCTGGGTGACTATCCCCGCCATGACCATGATTGGCCGCGAGATCATCATCTCCGCCCTGCGTGAGTGGATGGCCGAGCTCGGCAAACGCTCCTCGGTGGCGGTCAGCTGGATTGGCAAGTGGAAGACCATGATCCAGATGGTGTCACTCACCGGTCTGATTTGGCAATACAACGTCTGGATGGTGTGGCTCGCCTATGTGATGCTCTATGTCGCCACCGTGCTCACCTTCTGGTCGATGTTCCAGTACATGAAGGCAGCCTGGGGCGATTTGACTCACCACGCCAACCTGTGAGTCACCCGCGCTGCAAGGTGAGGTTTCCGCTGATTTGAGGCAGGAAACGGCCAAAGGCGCTAAAACTGTTCAAAAAGGGCAAAAAACGCCCGAACGATCAGGTAATTAAATATTTCTGGTTGACTGGGCGAGGAACATCGCTAGAATGCGTCCTCGTAGTCAGGCAGTCAGCCAGACCAATGCGGGAATAGCTCAGTTGGTAGAGCACGACCTTGCCAAGGTCGGGGTCGCGAGTTCGAGTCTCGTTTCCCGCTCCAAATTCAGACAATAGAGAGCCAACTCTCTTTTGCATGGCGCGTTAGCAAAGCGGTTATGCAGCGGATTGCAAATCCGTTTAGTCCGGTTCGACTCCGGAACGTGCCTCCATATTGACAAGCCCGCCACGCGAGCTTGATACCGATTGCGGTGCCCGAGTGGTGAAATCGGTAGACACAAGGGATTTAAAATCCCTCGACGTTCGCGTCGTGCCGGTTCGATTCCGGCCTCGGGCACCAGTTATTAAGTAAAGCAATCAAAGAGTTACGAAAGGCCACTAGAAATAGTGGCCTTTTTCTTTTTCCTCCGAGTCCACATTTGAGCCACACAGGTGTAGTCCGGTAGAGCCTGCGGCGTTTAATTGCCAGCTCAAGCTCACTATCAGGCTTGCCACCCCCTGACTCGGTGGGGAATACAGATCGAGAACAAGGGATACAGCGGCCAGTCTGAATATTTCCTTGTCACGTAGCGGCTTGCTCATAACACTGGTTGAATGACGTCAGTTTGAGACTCTTGAGGTGTCAGAGAAAGCGGGGCGATTAGCGTTGATATATTGGATGTTTTTATACCGTTAGTGACAGATGGATGCGGTCTGTTAAAAAGGGCGAGATCGTTCAGATCTCGCCCTTTTATATCAATATGTCCCGTCATCTTTCTATCGGATCAGGCACCCTGCTCCGGGCGGGCGTCCGGGATCAGCGGATCGGCTTTGCGGCGGCGCAGCAGGCGTACCAGCGGGGGCAGGGTGATCACTGCAATGGCCAGTACCAGCAGGGTCTGGCTGATGCCGCTGCTCCACAGGATGGCGGTGTCGCCATTGCTGATGGAGAGGGCGCGGCGCAGGTTCTGCTCCAGCATTTCACCCAGCACGAAGCCCAGAATGAGCGGTGACATGGGGAAGTGCATCTTGCGCAGCAGGTAGCCAAAGACCCCGAGGGCCACCATCAGCAGCAGATCGAAGGTAGTGCTGTGCACCGCATAGACACCCACTGCCGAGACGCTGGCGATGGCGGGCACCAAAAACCAGAGTGGGATGGAGAGCATGCGGGTAAAGAGCCCCACCATGGGGATGTTCATCACCAGCAGCATGACGTTGGCCAGCAAGAGGGCGGCGATCAGTCCCCACACCACATCGGGTTGTTCGGTGAACATGGTGGGGCCGGGGGTGATGTTGTAGAGGGTCAGTGCCCCCATCATCACCGCTGTGGTGCCCGAACCCGGCACCCCCAGGGTCAGCATGGGGATAAAGGAGCCGCAGGCCGATGCGTTGTTGGCCGCCTCCGGCGCGGCCACGCCGCGAATGTCCCCTTCGCCGAATTTGGCATTGGGCCCCGCCAGCCGCTTCTCGGTCATGTAGGTGATGGCACTGGCGATGGTGGCACCGGCGCCGGGCAGAATGCCGACGAAGAAGCCGATGGTGGAGGAACGCAACATGGTGCCGGTGCAATGGACCAGCTCCTTGAAGTTGAACAGCATCCGCCCGGTGGTGCGCACCAGCTTGCCGCCGCTGCTGGTGTGCTCCAGCATCAGCAGGATTTCGCTCACCGAGAAGAGGCCGATCACCACCACGATAAACTGCACCCCATCCGAGAGGTGAACGCTGTCGAAGGTGAAGCGATAGACGCCGGTATTGGCATCCACTCCAACGGTGGCGAGCCCGAGCCCAATCAGCGCGGCCATAAAGGATTTGAGCGGGTTCTGGCTCATCATGCTGCCAAGGCAGGCGATGGCGAACACCATCAGGGCGAAATACTCCGCCGGGCCGAAGGCGAGGGACCAGCGCGCCAGCGCCGGGGCGAACAGAATGATCCCGCCGATGGCGAGCATGGAGCCGACAAAGGAGCTGACCGCCGAGATGGAGAGGGCCACTCCCGCCTTGCCCTGCTGGGCCATGGGGTAGCCATCCAGCGCGGTCATGATGGCGGCGGCATCCCCCGGCACGTTGAGCAGGATCGAGGAGATCCGCCCGCCATACTCGCAACCTATGTAGACGGTGGCGAGCAGAATGAGCGCCGATTCGGGGGGCAGTTTCAGGGCAAAAGCCAGCGGCAACAGGATGGCGACCCCGTTGATGGGGCCAAGGCCCGGCAGCAGGCCGACCACGGTGCCGACAAAGCAGCCGATGAGGGCGATCACCAGATTCTCCGGGGTGAGTGCCACCGCAAAGCCCTGGGATAGGTACATCCAGGTATCCATATTGACTCCTTAAGAGAACCAGACGCCGAGGGGCAGGGTGACATCCAGCAGCCGGTCGAAGGCGAGATAGAGCACCAGACCGCCGACGACGCCGGAGAGTAGGGCGGCTTTGGCAGAGGCGCCAAACAGGCGCCCCAGTACAAAGGTGAGCAGGGTGGTGGCCAGCGGAAAGCCCAGCCACTCGAAGCTGGCACCGTACCCGGCCAGCGCCACCACCATGATGGCGAGGTGGCGCAGGGTACGCAGCGGCGGCCAGCTGACGGTGTCCGGCTGGCGGCGCAGCAGCAACAGGGCGCAGAGCGCCATCAGGCCGATGATGCCGAGCGGGAAGGGGCGTGGCCCCAGCGGCTCATAGCTGTATTCGCTCTGGATCTGCCAGGCGATGGCGGCGCCTGCCAGACAGAGCAGCAGCCAGATGGCGGCGAAGATGCGATCGCTCATGGCTGCGGCTCCTATTTGGCCAGACCGAAGGCTTTGGCCTGTTCGCGATATTGCGCCACCTGCTCCTTGACGTAGCTGTCGAGGGCCTCGCCGGTGAGGTCAAACTCGAACAGGCCGCGCAGATCCCGCTGCGCCTTGAAGGTGTCGGTCTTCACCAGCTGATCGAAGGTCTGCTTCCACCACTGGTATTCGCTGTCGCTTACCTTGGGGCCGACATAGAAGCCGCGGATCACCGGCCACACCAAGTCATAACCCTGCTCTTTGGCGGTGGGGATGTTGGCCAGCTTGCCGGGCAGCCGCTCGGCAGAGAACACCGCCAGCACACGCAGCTTGTCGCCGCCGATATAGGGCACCATCTCGCTCAAATCGCCGGAGACCGCCTGCACATGGTTGCCAAGCAGCGCGGTGACCGGCTCGCCACCCCCTTCAAAGGCGACGTAGCGCATCTTGTGCGGGTCAACCCCGGCCTGTTTGGCCAGCAGCGCCGTCTTCATCCAGTCCTGACTGCCGATGGAGGCGCCTGCGCCGATCACCACGCTGTTGGGATCGCGCTCCATGGCGCTCACCAGCTCCTTGAGGTTCTGATAGGGAGCATCGTGGCGCACCGCGATCATGCCGTAATCGGTACCCACTGCCGCCAGCCAGCGCACATCGTCCACCCCGTAACGGCCAAACTTGCCTTGGGAGAGGTTGAGCAGGGAGCCACCGGAGAAGGCGACCACAGTCCCCGCCTCGGCAGGGCGCTGGGCCACGATGGCGTTGTAGGCCACGGCACCGACCCCGCCCGGCATGTAGGTGACCCGCATCGGCTTGTCGATGGTGCCGGTCTCCTGCAGGCTCACCTGCAGCAACTTGCAGGTGAGATCGAAACCACCGCCCGGTTTGGCCGGTGCGATGCATTCGGTACGGCTCGGGGTCGTGGCACTTTCGGCCGCCTGCAGTGGCAGGGCGCCGAGCAGGGTCAGCAGGGCGAGGGCATGACGTGTGCGTTGCTTCATGGTTGTGTGCTCCATCTTGTCGTTGTTTTTCCTGGGTGTGACTCCGTCGATAGACGAAGTGATGCGAAATTGTTAAAACAACAACCTTTCATTCACCTTTCAATCGCTGACCAAGAGCCGGGAGTGTGACCCTGATCGCACCTTCTCCCGCAATAGCAGTGACGAAGGGATGCAGTTGAAGCAGTGCGGCTGAATGCCGTGGTTAGGAACAAGGGGAGAGGGATGCGCTTGCTGTTGGCGGAAGATAATCACGAACTGGCCCACTGGCTGTCGCGGGCACTCACCAGCGCCGGTTTCGCGGTGGATTGGGTGGCTGACGGGGCTCAGGCTGACCACCTGCTGCGCCACGAACAGTACGCGCTGGCGGTGCTCGATATCGAGATGCCCAAGCTCGACGGGCTGGCGGTACTCGGCCGGTTGCGTAGTCGGGGGCAGGGGGTGCCGGTGCTGCTGCTCACCGCCCGCGGCGCGGTGGAGGAGCGGATCTGCGGTCTCAATGCCGGAGCCGATGACTATCTGGCCAAGCCGTTCGATCTGGGGGAGCTGGATGCCCGGTTGCGAGCCCTGCTGCGGCGCAGCGAAAGCGGTGGTGCCGAGCTGCGACTGGGGCACTTGACCCTGCACCCCGACGGCTATTTTCTGCTGGCCGATGCCCGCCTGGCCCTGACTCCGCGTGAGCAGGCGCTGCTGACCGCGCTGATGTATCGCCACGGGCGGCCGGTCGCCAAGGGGCAGCTGTTCGAGCAGGTGTTCAACCTCGATGACGAGGTAGGGCTCGACAGCATCGATCTCTATATCCACCGGCTGCGCAAAAAGCTGGTGGGCAGCGGGGTGGTGATCACCACCCTGCGCGGGCTGGGCTATCTGCTGGAAGCGGCGCCGGAGGCTTCCCATTAGTCGCTCCCTGCTCCATCAACTGCTGCTGTTTCTGGGGGGCCCCTTGCTGATCCTCTGGGCCGCCTCGGCCTGGTACAGCTACTACGGCGCGCTGGCGGCGGCTACCTCGGCCTATGATCGCACCCTGCTTGCTTCGGCCCGCACCGTCGCCGAGCGGCTGACGGCAGCCGAAGGCAGCCTCAGGGTGGATGTGCCCTATGTGGTGCTCGACAGCTTCGAGCGCAACATGCGCGATCGCCTCTTCTATCAGGTGCGCGGCATCGACGATAGGGTCATCTCCGGCTTTGACGACTTGCCCCCCATGCCGGACGGCACGCCCCTGACCGACCGTTATCCGGCGCTCGCCTACTTCTACGACGGGCTCTATCAGGAGGCACCGATCCGTGCCGTGATGCTGCTGCAACCGGTAGGCGAGGGGGGCGTCAACGGCATGGCTCGTATCACTGTGGCGGAAACCCTGCTCGGTCGCCAGCAGCTGGCGGAGCAGTTGCTCTGGTCGGCCCTGCTGACCCAGGGGGCGCTGGTGGTGCTCACCCTGCTGCTCGCCTATCTGTTGCTCAAGCGGCTGCTCACCCCGATGCGCCGTTTGTCGCGGGAGATCCTGCGCCGCGATGCCGCCAATCTTGCCCCCTTGCCCGACCTGCTCCCCTGGCAGGAGACCCGGCCGCTGGTGCAGGCGTTCAACCGTCAGTTGGCCCGATTGCGCCAGCTGGTGGCCCGGCAGGAGCGCTTTAGCGCCGATGCAGCCCATCAGCTGCGCACTCCGCTTACCATCCTGAAAACCCAAGTTGAGGTGGCGCGCGGCAGTGGCGATCCGGCCCTGATGAGCGAAAGCCTCGATGCCATGGCCGTGCGGCTCGATCACACCATCGCCCTGACCGAACGGTTACTGTTGCTGGCCCGGCTCAAATCGGACGAGTGCTCCGGGCTGCGCCAGCGTGAGCCCATGGAGTTGACGGCGCTGGTGCAGCAGGCCTGTTTGTCACGGTTGGCGCAGGCGCGGAGCAAGGGGATCGATCTCGGTTACGAAGGGGAGGAGTCCGCCATCATGGTGGCGGGGGAGCCGCTGCTGCTCGGGGAGCTGTGCGCCAACCTGCTCGACAACGCCATCAAATACACCCCGCCCCACGGCACCGTGACGGCGCGGGTGGTGCGAAGCAACGGGCAGATCTGGCTGGAGGTGGAGGATAGCGGCCCCGGCATCGCCCCCGAGCTGGCGGAGCGGGTCTGGCAGCCGTTCCAGCGCCTCGAGCAGGGGAGCGAACAGCCGGGAGCGGGGCTGGGTCTGGCACTGGTGCGCGATATCGCCCACTACCACCACGGCGAAGTGGTGTTGCTGCCAGCGACCCAGCTGGGGGGCTTGCTGGTGAGGCTGATCTTGCCGCTGGCAACATCGTGAGGGCGATAAAAAAGAGAGGGCACCTCGCGGTGCCCTGTTTATCTACACATAGATGGCGTTGGGGGTCAGCTGCGGATCTTGTTGAAGACAAACAGGACGATAAGGGCGCCCACGGTGGCCAGCGCGATGCTCGGGATATTGAAACCGGTCACCGAGCCCAGCCCCAGCAGGGTACCCATGTAGCCGCCAACCATGGCACCGACAATCCCCAACAGGGCAGTCATGAAGAAACCACCGCCGTCGCGACCCGGCATGATCCACTTCGCCAGAATACCCACCAACAGTCCCAATACGATCCAGCTGATAAAGCCCATGGATTAATCCTCTCTGTGTGTTTGAGCCCGCATTATAGGCAGGGATGCCGGGATGCGAAGGGCCGGACGGCGCTGGCTGGTCACAAGCTGTCGGACGGCGGCCAGTGCTGGTCGGGCTGCACAGTCCGGTTATGAGCGGTTGAATGGCGGTATGTGCGCCGCCAAACAGGGGCGGGGATGGGCTCACGTAAAGGCGAAGATGAGAAAAGCCCCGCGAGCGGGGCCGGGTTTGTGACGGGGTGGTGCCCTCACTTCTTGAGGTATTTTCTGATCGCCTTGCCTGAGGTGCCGACTGCCTTGACCGCCCGTTTCAGCTGGACCTCGGTGCACTCGAACATTTTGATCCACTGCTTCATCTCATAGGGATCGTTGACATTGATCTTCTTGGCATCGAACGGGTGAGCGACCGCATTGCTGTCAGGCATACAAACCTCAACTTGTTGAAATACTGGCGAGAAAGACGTTTCTGCCTGAGCGCCATCATCCTCTCAATCGGCAAGGGGCAAGGTGACGGGGTTCACACAACCTGGGGACTGAAGGAGGAGTGCAGGTTTGCTTTGCTGATCTGTGAGCGATCACCACTTAATTCCACCCTCTTCACATCATCAACAACGGGGCCAGAGGCTGGATAAACAACAAGCGCCCTGCCGGGCGCTTGTTGTGGTTATTGTGATGACCGGATTCAGGGTGTTGGGCAGGCGCTTGGCGAGCCACTGTTACGGGGCCAGAGGGTGGATCCGTCGCTTTCGGAGAGCGGCAGGAATGTGACACCTTCGCTCATGTTGGCTGGGGGCAGGTCATCCTCCAGCACATACATCCCCATCGGCAGGCTGCCATAACGCTGGTTGGCCTGCACCTGAGCGACCGCGAGGCTTGAGTAACGCAGGCCGAGCAGATCGAAATGATTGCGCCAGTCCCAACCGGTGAGCCGACTGAGTGCAACCAGCATAAAGTCATTGCCCGGTATGTCGCGCACCCGTTTGCCGCCATAGACCGCATGCCCCGAGTAGGGGAACAGGCTAAAGCCGAGCCTATCCTTGTTGGCATTCCACTGCGCTTCACTGTCGGCTGCCGCGCCGAAGATCCGTGAATGCTGATAGAGCAGGGTGAAGAGAGTGAAGCCATCGTTCAGCCGGGTGCCATCAGTCAGGAGCATACGGTGGGCGCGTAATGCCATCTGGATATAAAACGCCATGCGATAGCCGTTGTGGACGGCGTAGGCATTGCTCTTCCAGGGGGCTTCGTAGCGACTCTCGCCGGTATCGAGCACCTTGCAGTTGGCCCCGAGCACAACGCGGTTGCCACTCCTGTCCCTTACCTGCGCCGCATCAGACATGAACACATAGAAGAGATCCTTGTGATTCATGTGTCCATCCCTGATGGGCGCCGTGTTGCCATCTCTTAGATAATGGGCGCGCCACTTCACCACATAAGGGAAGATGTTGTTGGAGTTTTCCCCCGCCCGGCTCCCGTAGCCACTCCAGTTGTCGGCATCGCCTGCCGCAGCGTACTGCACGTTCAACCGGTTGGTCTGCAGGTTGTGGCCCAGCTCGTGATTGTCGAGCCAGCCGGTCGGGCTGATGCTGCCGGAAGAGTCCCACGGGTTGCCGCTGCAACCGCTGCCGCAATGGGCATTCTGGTCATAGTTGGCATGCTGGATGATGGTGCGGGTATGGAGCGATTCATCGAGACACCCCTCCCCCAACAGTGCCACGCAGGCGTTTTTAACATCCGCAGGCAGCGACTCATCGAGCCCCTTGCCCTGAATTTTCAGGCCCGCCAGGGTGTAGACACCATTGATGTGATCCCGGGCGATGCTGTCGAGCAGGGCATTGGTGTCGGGGATGACGCCACCCACCGCCTTGGTGAAGCGATCCCGGCGCAGATGCTGTTCTGCGCCATCGGCCCGCAGATCGATATGGGGCAGCTCGGTTTGTTCCAGCCGCTCGTTGAACTCGCGGATCTGCTGCTCATCACTGAAATCCATGATGGCCGGATGACGGGTGACGCCCGTGGCGCTCACCTGGACGGCCAGCGATGCAGCCGCCCCTTCCAGATAGAGGTAGATAGGGCCGCCATAGGGCGAGGTGAAGGTGACGCTGCCCCCCTTGGCCAAGATCAGTCGTCCGGTGGTCAGCTCCAGCGGGGCTCGATAGATCTTCTGCTCATAGGCGCGATTGGTGTTGGGCCTGTGGTAGTTGAGTCGGACGGTAGCGGACACATCGGCGTTATCGGTGCGTCTCAGGGTGATGGTTTGTCCCGGCAGGGCATACCAGCCGGTGGTGGTCCACTGCCCGCTGTAGGGAACCGCAATGCGCCGACTGTCGGTGAGCGTTGCGGGATAGGCATAGTGAGTCGCTTGTCCCTTCACTACCTTGCTGCGATCGGTGACGTACTCCCCCAGATCGGGTTGGGCCGGGGTACGAGTGCGGGCATAGCTCACCAGCCAGTCGGCAAACATCGCCTGCTGCCAGGATTGATGCTCATCCCAGGCGATGGGGTAGTCGATGGCGGCACGGTATTTGTCGGCCAGCAGCAGGGTGGCGGGCAACAGTGTCACGCCGTCACGGGCAAAGGGACTGATCCCTGCCTTGTCGAGGGTGATGGCCGCATTTCTCAGCCAGTCGGCACCCAGCTTGAACTGCTGGTTGAAGCTCTCCGAGCCACCGCAATTGATAAAGTTGCCGCCGCAGCTATCGAGCCACTGGGTCGTGAAGTTGCGATCCAGAAGGTTGCCAAGCAGGGTATCGACCGCCATCAGCTGGGCGTCGGGTGCCATGATGGTGTTCACTGCCAGATCGCTGGCTCTGAGTTTTGACCAGTAGTTGCCCCAGGTGACCAGCCCCATATCGAGATAGAGGGGGCTTAGCAGCGGGCTGGCATCGCGCCGGTAGTTGGAGAGCAGCAGCGGGATCCCGGCCGCTTTGGCCTTGGCGATCGCCTCTGCGATCCCCTGATACCCGAGTCCTTGGCGGTCGATATCGCTGATCACGATAAGCTCCGGCGCCATGGTATCGATACAGTCGCTCAGCGCCTGATAATCGCAGGTATTGGCCGGGTTGATGCTGTGCTTGTCGGGATAGATCGCCTTGAGCCAGTCACGCACGCCTTCGTTGTGGGGAAAATAGACGCTATCGGCGCGACTTGGCATCTGGGCGGTGAGGATGCGCAGGTCATCGCTATCCTTGCCCCGGGTCAGCCAGCCAATCAGGCCCTTGAGCAGTGCCTCGCTCTGCGCTGTGCGGTCAACGGAAAACAGGTTCGCCCCCATGGCTGCCTGACGGTAATCGGCTTGCTCTGAGACCATCACCAGCCCCCGGATCTCGCTCTCCCCCTTGCCATTGATGTTGGAGGGGAGCAGGGTCACCGTGCTCTCCGGCTGGAAGCTGGAAAAGGTGATGGAGTCGTGGCTCGGGTTCCAGCTGATCTGTGCCATTCCCTGATAGAGGCTGCGAACCAGCTCGGTGCGGTGCGCCTCACTGTCGGCAATCGCCGCACGGGCATGGGCGATCAGGGATTGCTCGCTGGCAAGGGTATGATCTTCCCGGGCAATCGCATTGGCGGCATCGCTGATAAAGCGGGCCGAGATCTGACAATCGGCGCGCATGGGGGCTGTGGTGTAGGTATTACCTGTCAGTGTGCCCTCACACCCAGCGATCTGCGCCAGCACGAAGCCACTCTCGGGCTGCACGGTGAAACGGCCCTGTTCACCGGCGTTCAGACGCAGGGCGTCGGGGCTTAGCGCGCCCCCCTGAGAAGCTTGGGTGGTGGCGTTGAAATAGACGGCGGCACTCTCCTGCGTGAAGCTGGCCGAGATTTGGCAATCGCTGCTCATGGGGCCAGTGGTATAGGTGAGGCCGTCCAGGGTGCCATCACATCCGCTTATCTCGGTCAGGAGGTAACCGCTGTCAGCCTGTACCGAGAAGCGCCCCTGTTCACCCGCCGCCAACCGCAGGCTGGTGGGGTTCAACTGTCCGCCCGCGCTACTCTGGCTGGATGCCTCGAAATAGTTGGGGGTGACAGGGGGGCGGGTAGGGGTCTCTTCCTGTTCGCCATCACCGCCGCCACAGCCTGTGATCAACAGCGCCAGTAAGGGAGTGAGAACCGTCTTTTTCATTGTCTGATACGTTCCTTGTGTTACGACGGGTAGGGGAGTCGGTAGTCTAATGAGCTGCCTTGCTTATTTCAACGCTGATTGAATGGTCATTTTGCTTTATTTTCAGCATCTTGGATGTTTTTTTGGCCGGCTTTTGCCGTATCTGGTGTTGCTGGCGCAGCAGAACCGATAGGGATGGGGCGAGCACCCCATCAGCACAGGCCATACCAGCCTGAGCTCACCGTAATGAGTCGCTTCACCGGGTTAACAGGGGATGCTGGGCCGCAGGTTTTGCCTGCAACCCGCACAGGGGGGATGTCAGACGGATGGCTGAGCGGCGGGGTCGATCGTTGCCAGCGCACGCATTTCCAGCCGCTGCTCGCCGGGGCGACAGACCAGCACCGAGCCTTGCTCGAACCAGTCTCCCAGCACGATGCGGCGGGCGGGGTGGCCATCGAGGGTGAAGTCGTGGATGGCGGGTCTGTGGGTGTGGCCGTGGATCATCATCCGGCAGTCGTGGGCGCGCAGGGTGTCGTCCACCGCCGCGGGCGTCACATCCATGATGATCTGGCTCTTGTGGGCGTTCTCCATCTGGCTTTGGCCGCGCATCTTGCAGGCGATGGCCTGACGGCGGGCAAGCGGCAGCCGCAGGAACAGCCAGCGCAGCCACTTGAGCTGGGTGATGCGGCGAAACTTCTGATACCCCTCATCCAGGGTGCAGAGCCGATCGCCGTGGCTCAGCACTACCCGTTCCCCATAGAGGTCGATCACGCAAGGGTCACCCAGCAATGTCATCCCCGCGCGCTTGGCAAACTGCTGGCCCAGCAGAAAGTCGCGGTTGCCGTGGATAAAGTAGATGGGCACGTTCTGCTGGCTCAGGGCCAAAAAGGCGTCGGCCATCTGTTGATGGAGCGGATTGGGGTCATCATCGCCAATCCAGAATTCGAAGAGATCCCCCAGCACATAGAGGGCATCGGCGCCGGGGGCGTCGTGCTCGAGAAAGCGCACCAGTGCCGCGGTCATATCGGGCCGCTGGGCAGAGAGGTGAATGTCACTGATAAAAAGGGTGCTCATGATGTGGGGGTCGGGCTCTCGGTCGAAACAGGGGTGGCAGAGATAGTAGAAACAACAGGGGACGAACAGTGCGCTGCGGGCGCCATCGTGCCAGTTGAGGTATGGATATCGTCACGGGATGGCGGCTGCCATGACAGCTCGGCCAGATTGCATCCCTCCAGCGTCAGCAGCGCGGCGTAAGGATCGCCCGCCAGACCCAGCAACCGGCACATGGCCGCTTCCCCTTTCAATCCCTCTTCAAGGCGCAGGCGCAGCACTTCGCGGTAGAAGGCATCACCAAACCGCTCGAGCAACGCGGCCATCAGGGTGAGGTGGCGCCAGCCATTCAGCGTCTCGATGGGGGCGGCGGTGACGTACAGCTCCACTGGCCAGCTGGCCTCGCTCTTGTCGCAACTGCTATCGACACTGTGCTGGTCGAGGCAGGCAAAGATGCGCTCCAGCAACCAGATATTGTCGCCCTTGGCGCTCGCCTGCCAGCCTTGCTCTGCAAAAATAGCGGCAAACGCCGCCGGATCGGGATGCTGGCAGAGAATATCGAGATCGCTGCCCGGCCGATCCAGCCCGATGGCGAGCGTGCTCACCAGTGCCATATCGGCGCACTGCGCGGCCAGCTCATCCCACACACCGGCGGTGAGCAGGGCATGGGCCGAGCGCTGGCGTGGGTTGCCGTGGGCCAGATAGTCGAGGCGGCGCCAGTTTGGGCTGGCAGTGGGGGAGGCAGATGGAAAAACTGCGGCCGGGGCCGCAGTTTTGTCAGTGCCGAGTCGGCAGAGATCAGTCAGCAAGGGTCACCTTGGTGATCACTACGTCTTCTACCGGCACGTCCTGGTGGATACGGCCGTAGTTGCCGGTCTTGACGCCCTTGATCTTGTTGACCACGTCCATGCCGGCGGTCACTTCACCGAATACGCAGTAGCCGAAGCCCTGAGTGGTGGCGGATTTGAAGTCGAGGAAGTCGTTGTTGTTCACGTTGATGAAGAACTGGGCGCTGGCAGAGTGCGGCTCCATGGTGCGGGCCATGGCGATGGTGCCGATCTTGTTGGACAGGCCGTTGGCCGCTTCGTTCTTGATGGGGGCGCGGGTGTCTTTCTCTTCAAAGCCCGGGGCATAGCCGCCGCCCTGGATCATGAAGCCGTCGATGACGCGGTGGAAAATGGTGTTGTCGTAGTGACCGTCACGGCAGTATTGCAGGAAGTTGGCCACGGTTTCCGGGGCTTTTTCAGCGTTCAGGGTGAGGGTGATGTCGCCGTGATTGGTGTGCAGAGTGACCATGATATGTCCTTTCATTTGGTGCGGACGACGAAGTGCCCGCAGGTGTATGGCATAAAGTGGTGGCAATTCTAGCCCATCAGGGGCTGGCGGCATAGTCTCTCAGGCGCCGTAACAGTGCTGGCAGGCGGGATTGGCCCTCTTTTCTGCCTCGTTTTCTGCCCCTGAACGGGGTATCATGACCAACCATTTTACTCACAGGCAGTGGTTAGAAGATGCTGAAGATATACAACACACTCACTCGTCAAAAAGAAGAATTCAAACCTATCCACCCGGGCAAGGTGGGCATGTATGTGTGTGGTGTCACCATCTACGATCACTGTCATATCGGCCACGGCCGCACCTTCGTCGCCTTTGATGTGGTGGCTCGCTACCTGCGTTACGCCGGTTACGACCTCACCTATGTGCGCAACATCACCGACGTGGATGACAAGATCATCAAGCGCGCCGCTGAAACCCGCGTCACCTGCGACGAGCTGACCGAGCGTCTGATCGGCGACATGCACGCCGACTTTGACGCCCTCGGCATGGTGCGCCCGGATATCGAACCGCGCGCCACCCAGCACATCGAAGAGATCATCGAGCTGGTGCAATCCCTGCTGGAAAAAGAGCACGCCTACGTGGCGGACAACGGCGATGTGATGTTTATCGTCGAATCCTACGCCGACTACGGCAAACTCTCCGGTCAGGATCTGGAGCAGCTGCAAGCCGGTGCCCGCGTTGACGTGGTGGATGCCAAGCGCAACCCCCTCGACTTCGTGCTGTGGAAGATGTCCAAGCCCGGCGAGCCGACCTGGGAAAGCCCCTGGGGCCCGGGCCGTCCTGGCTGGCACATCGAGTGCTCCGCCATGAACTCCAAGCACCTTGGCAACCACTTCGACATCCACGGCGGCGGCTCCGATCTGCAGTTCCCGCACCATGAGAACGAGATCGCCCAGTCCTGCTGCGCCCACGGTGGCGATTACGTCAACACCTGGATGCACAGCGGCATGGTGATGGTGGATAAAGAGAAGATGTCCAAATCCCTTGGCAACTTCTTCACCATCCGCGACGTGCTGGCTCACTACGACGCCGAAACCGTCCGTTACTTCCTGATGTCTGGCCACTACCGCAGCCAGCTCAACTACTCGGAAGATAACCTGAAGCAAGCCCGCGCCGCGCTGGAGCGGATGTACACTGCCCTGCGCGACCTGCCAGTAGCCGCTGCTGCCGGTGGTGACGAGCAGGTAGCGCGCTTCAAGGAAGCGATGGACGATGACTTCAACACCCCGGAAGCCTACTCCGCCCTGTTCGATCTGGTGCGCGAGATCAACCGCCAGAAAGCGGAAGACATGGCCGTTGCCGCCGCGCTGGGCGCCCGTCTGCGTGAGCTGGGCGCCGTGCTCGGCATCCTGCAGCAAGACCCCGAGGCTTTCTTGAAGGGTGACGAAGCGGACGAAGAGGTTGCCGAGATCGAGCGCCTGATCGCCGAGCGCAATCAGGCCCGTGCCGACAAGAACTGGGCTGCTGCCGATGCCGCCCGCAACCGTCTCACCGAGATGGGCATCGTGCTGGAAGACAGCGCCGGCAAGACCAGCTGGCGCCGTGCTTAAGGCCTGCCGGTTGACGACCTGACGCAGAGCGCAGCCCTTGGGCTGCGCTCTTTTTTCAGGGCCGGCGCTTGGTTCAAGGCGCGGCCCATGCAAGCGAACATAAGGAAGATGGCATCATGAAGATATCCAGCTGGCCTGTGTTGGCACTGGCCCTCTCTGCGGCAGCTCTGATCGCCCCGGCCCATGCGGGCACCACCACCAGCGGCAAACTCGATCCGGCCGCCAGTGCCCGCGCCAAGGCCAAGGTGGCCCAGTTTCTCGACTGGGAGCGCCAAGTCAAACCGAGTGGCCTCTATCAGAGCGATCTCGGCGGCGCGCTGCCCACTATCGTCTCCCCCGAGCTGCTCTGCCTGCTCAATGCCGCCTCAAAGGCGCGCGAAATAGCCACCCGCGAGGCCCCCGACGAGAAGCCCCCCTTTGTCGAGGGCAACCCCTTCCTGCCCAACGCTTGGGATAATCTGCTGGGCTCGGAGATCCTCTCGTCGCGCGCCATCGCCGGCAGCCGGGATCGCAGCGAGGTCAAGGTGCGCTTCACCTTTGGCGAGCCGGGCACCCCGCTCGACGTCCCCAGCGGTACCTACCGTTTTGTCAGCACCTATTTGGTACTGGACGGGCCGCAAGGCGCCCGTATCACCGATATAGACGCTGGCGGCAGCTGCGATTTCTGCCAATCCGGCAGCCTGCGCGCCGCCCTCTATGAGACGCTCACCGCCTATCCCGCCGCAGGGGGAGAGCAGTGCAAGGGGTTGGGGAAATAGTTTTTTGGTTGGGATGAAGACATGTTTGGGGAATAGAAATAAAAACCGCAGCTCAAGGCTGCGGTTTTTATTTAGTTTTGACTTTAATATATTAAAATGCAGTGCTAAATATTTGTAATTACTCTCAGTTTTATACCGCTTATTTCATCTATATAAGCTGCAGTGGCACCTAATACTGTCAACTGGTCATCAGATATTACCTTTTTTGATATTGCAGGTTGAACAACAGAGATTCCACATTTAAAAGATGCATATCTAGCGATTTTTGCTAATTGCACTAAATCTTCAAAATGGCCCTTTTCTATTCTTGATGCTCTACCATTTTTTAAGCGACTACGTTCACGTTGCATCAAACGTAAGATTAGATTCTCTTTGTCTCCAAACCACTTGACACTTTTTTCTGCTTGTCCCGCAACTTGATATACATCATCAACCCTTGCTCCAGGTTTTGCTATACCATTGGATTTTGTACAATACTTGCAGTGAAACAGGTCGATCACAAGCTCTCTATTATCAATGTTTTTTATTGCCACTATGTCGGCCACTTCACCTGCACCATCATCATCAAATACAATGTCATAGTGATTTAATAATCTTTGGATTGTATGGTATTGAATTGAGTTTTTTATTTTGGATTCTGTTTGAGATTCAATAGATATGTCTACACCAACCCATTCCCAATCCTCAATATTGTTTTTGTCGTAAAGGTAAGAATATTTTTCATTGGGATAATACCTTAGGCCTCCATCAACTACAGAAGTGTCTGACATGAAAATTGTCGGTGGGTTTTCATTAAAATAATCAGTGATGTTAATGATGCTTTCACCTAAGTTTATTTTAATGTTTTCTGTTGAGTGGAATAAAACCTCGCCTTTTTTATGTATTTTTGCTGTTATTAAGTTAGTACTATGCTGAGTTTTTATTCCTATTGCCATGGATTTATTATCAATGTTAGTCTTGTCTATCAATATTAATTCGCATTGTATTAATTTTTCCTCCCATGTATCGGAGAGAATTGTGACCTTTAATTCATTTTTTCTGAGTAACTCAACGGGCCATTCGATAGATAAAGGATGTAAGTCAGGATATGTATCTAACTCTTCAGTTTGCATTGCCGTTTTCATTACTTCGTTAGTGTTTATTGAGTCATCAAGAATCTTTTGACCGACATTTTTGCACCAAGTAATCCATTTATCCAGAGAGTCACTGTCCATGGCCCAGACTTTCCCTTTATGAGAGCAGCCTATACTAACTAATTCCCCGTTTTCATATCCTTTACCAAAAATGTTGGATTTGGTTGCTCTATTGGCCTCTATGTCTGGAATTTGATCATTTACTTCAGTTCCGGTATGCATAGAATAACGAAGGCCTCTCTTGTTTTTATTAAGGCCAACATTTTGTAGTTTTAACCGTTTCAGTCCAGCAAGCGCTCTAAAAACATACTCACCTTGAACTAGAGATGCATCAGGAGCGACTAGTTTAACCAAACGTTTTACTAATCCATCTTTAGCAGAAGAGTGAATGAATAGGAGATTTAATTCCTTATTGTAATACGCGATATATAAATCCCATGATTCATCAAAAAGCTCTTTTGAGCTAGTCCAGCCAACTGGCAGAAAAGATTTTACTGAGAATATCAGGATGTCTTGATCATCATTAATGGTAGAGTCGACTATTTGAAAATGTTTGTTCCCAAATGATATAAAATTGTTTGGTTGCCATTTTTCTAAGCTCATTCTATAAATCGTAGAACTTATGCTGGGTGTTAGACCTAAATCCAATAGTTTGCTCGGGGTGGAAAATTCAGACCTAAACTCATGATACTCTCTCTCATCTTGGATTTTTCGTGAGCTGATATCGCTGATGACACTATTCCAGTCAGAATCTTCTTTATAAAGTTCCTCAAGACTATCACTCATATTGGGATTGGCAATGTTAGCGATGAATTTTGCATCGCCAACATTTTTTGTCGTTCGAGTAAATCGTCCTGTGAATTGAAGCATTATATTTATGCTTTTGTGAGGGTCATGTAATGCCGATATTTTTAGTTGAGGCAGATCAAATCCCTCACCTAGCATATCAACGCATACTATTATTTTATGTTCTCTGTTTCGTATGGCAGCCAAGACCTCTTTTTTATTTTTTGTCTGGCTGTTTATTAAGACGGGATTAAGATCTTTTTCATTAGAGTAAATTTCAAAAATAGATTTTGCACGTTCAATTGTACTTGCTCTTGCCATCATTATGTGATCAAAACCATTAGCTATATCTTCCCTGAGTAAGTCTATAGCTTTTTGGGCAATCGCTGCATCTGATTTTTCCTCAACAAACTCCCGAATTGGGTGGAATTCGATAGGTTTAAAATACCCATCTTCTTGAGCTTTTTTTAGTGGATAATTAAATATTATTTTTCCACCTATTCTTGTGCGATCTGACCTAAATGGAGTTGCAGTAAATTGAAATATTGGTTTGTTTTCAAAATGAGACTTAATCCTAGCCCAAGTGGTAGCAGTGATATGGTGAGCCTCATCGACAATAAGATGTGTACAAACACTTGTGAGTTTTGAAAGATTTTTATTGGAGAAAAGAGAAAGAGCTGATGCGGATGATATTATTACATTTGACTGTAAAATTTCCTGTAATTCCTCCTCATTGTTAATTCCATGTTTAATCGTGGCTACAATAGGATTTGAAGTACTGCAGTCAATTAACTCTAGTTGTCTAAGTAAGCCAAGGTGTATAAATTTTTCTTTTGTCTGCTCTCGTAAAGCATCAGAGGGGACAATGACTAGTGTTTTTTTGAATTTTCCAGCGACAACGATAGAGAGGATTGTCTCTGTCTTACCTGTCCCTGTCGGCATTACAATCGTTGCTGCTGTTTTTTCTTCTGATTTTGCAAACCCAAGAGCGGCAAAAATACCACCAATTTGAGGTGGCCTAAGCCCTTTTATTCTTTTGCTATCATCTAGCTCTTTAAATAAAAAATTTGCAGAACACCACGAATTTAATATTTCATCGTAGGACTGATTGATATCGTCAAGAGGTAGCCAGCTTAACGAGCTACTTCCAATGTTTTTTTCAATAAGTGAAGCCATCTTATAGTCCTTGTTTTAGATTTTTATATATAAATATCTATAGATAAACCTGTTGTATTCGATTGTGGAGGCGTAATCGGACGTTCGAGAAATAAGGGGTTATTACGGTGAAATACTTACTATCGGGCTTTCGATATACAACCCTTGCCCGATAGGGATATGTACCGCTTGCTGCTGTACCCGTCATGATTTTTTCACTTATGCAACTATGGTTATGGCGCTTCTTGCATAGGTGCGACAATCTGATCTCGCCATGGGGTGGGCGAGGGGTTGGCTGTGAGATAACAACCCGCCCGCTCTTTGCCCCGAATAGATAGGGGGCTGTTAACTGGCCTCGGGGCTGAAGATTCGGGGTTGCCCCCTGTTGTTCGCCGAGGTGAGGGCACAAGGTCAGGAGCGCCGTCATGGACGACGGCGCAGACGCAGGCGGTACAGGGATGTACCGTCTGCGTCGTTCCGCCAGACCTTTTGCCTGAACCGAGGGAACCCGACGCAGGAGGGCGAACAAGTGGGGGTGGCCTTTCTTTTGGTGACTTTTCTTTGGCCACGCAAAGAAAAGTCACTCGCCAAGCCGCGTAGCGGCGGCGAAATCCCATCGAGGACGGAGTCCTCGCGTTCTGCATGGCGAAGCCATGCCAAATACCTTGTTGCAGGGCAGAGACGTTACCTACCCCCTCACTCTAACCCTCTCCCACAAGGGGAGAGGGGACGGTTACCGAGATGGCGGACTGTTTTATGCACCTTTATTAAACTATTGAATTAATTCCTGAATGTATGCTTTATATACTTGTGCGGAATTATCAAAATCATCCATGTTGCTCTCATGCATATTAATAGTGCCGGAGTCACTACCGTAAGTTTTGTATCGTTTTACTGTGACAGTTAATTCGGATTCTATGTCTGGTTGTGTAAGGGTTATGGCTACACCATGATTTTCGATGTTTTTATATGACATGTAAACATCGATATAAAATTCACCTGATATCATTAACCCACCAGTTTTTACGCCATTCTTAAGCTGATTATTACTTAGATTGAATTCTTTGCATAAATCTTGGTATAGTTTGTCGAGTTTACTTTCTGCAAAAGATTCCTTGGCACCGAAAATTCTTTTTGCTGACTTTGGAAATCGAAGGCGAGTATTTTTCTCTATAGAGAAAATAAGAAGTGCTTTATCCTCTTCACTTATCTTGTTATTTGATGTCGCGTTGTTGAATAAATTAATTAGTTCTTTCTCAGAGAAGACATTGTTTTCAATTTTTGTTATTAAGTTTGATATTTGCATGTTGTTATAAACCATAGCATTAAAAATATGAGAGTAATAGCTTTAAATGCACTCTACATTTTTATCTTTCATAAGTCCTCCCGGCTAGGGCATAACCTTCTCCTTCTGCATGACGAAGCCATGCCAATTAGACGGCGATATTTCGTCAAGCAATGACGTTACCGACCCCTCACCCTAGCCCTCTCCCGCAAGGGGAGAGGGGACGGTTACCGCGGACGATTACGCTTCGCTAATCGACCCTACGCTAAAGTCGCTACCGCCCCTGACTGTCGCTACCAGATTGCGCCGTTGACCATTGATCTCGGAAAGGGGTCAACAGACGCCCGTCGCCATATTACGGAGCCAGAGTGGTCTTATCTATGGTTTTGATGAGCTAACTATCAGAAAAGAGTGATTTTTTGCGCTGGCACAAACTTTTATTAATTAGCGATTAGTTGATGATTGTCGGGGCTTGGCAGTGGCTGGGCGGTGGGGTGACGCCGCGAGGGGAGTGCAAACGGTAAAAAGAGGGAGCGCAAACGGTAAAAAGCGAAGGGGCCCGCAATGGGCCCCTTGTTGTTGGTGCTCGACGCGGCGCCGCTATTTGGCGGCGGGGGTAGGGAAGTATTTGCTGTGCAGCAGCGGGTATTCGCTGCTCGCCAGCACCTGGGTCAAGCCGGTCTGGAACTCCTTGACCAGTTCGTCGCTCACCGGATGGCTGAAGGCGAAGCAGAACTGCTCAGAGCTCAGCACCCACTGCTCCTTGAAGCGGGCGGGATCGAGTTTTTGCTCGACGATCAGCTGCTCCATGGTGGTCTTGTTGGTGGAGACCAGATCGACCCGGCCTGAGGTGAGCATCTTGAGCGCCTGTGCCAGCCGGTTGGCGGCCATCAGTTTGGTTTCGTCAAAGCCGTTGTTGAGCAGCAGTTGCTCCCCCACATCGGCCCGCACCGCCCCGATATTGAACGCCTTGGCATCGTCGAGCTTGGTGATGGTGATATTGCGATCGGCCAGCCCCACCAGCACGATCTCGGCATATCCGATGGGGCAGGCCCACTTGAACAGGGGATCCCGCGCCTGGGTGCGGGCGGTGGAGAAGAGTACCGCATTGGGCTTTTGGGTCAGCAGGTAGTAACCGCGCGCCCAAGGCATGATGGTGATGGGCTGCGCCGGGGTATTGGTCTTTTTCCATACCAGTTGCAGCAGTTCGACCGCGAGGCCGGTGGGGGCGCCACTGGCATCGGCGTAGTTGTAGGGTTTGTACTCTTCGGTGATGTAGTGCAGTTTGCCGAGCTCAGGACTCGCCTGTGCGAGGGTGGCCAGCAGCGCCGCGGCCAATCCAATCCATGGTTTCATTTTTGCCATCCTGATCAAGGGAATATCTGCTCAAGTGTGACCAAGCTGGCCGATTTCGCCAAGGCGATGGGGCATGTTTGGCAAAAAAGCATGGGTGCACAGTCCCATCCTGCGTCCAATGTCGGCGGCGATCAGGGCGTTAGCGCAGCGGCAGGTATTTGGCTTGCAGGGCCGAGTAATCCGCTGAGGCGACGACCTGGGTCAGCGCCTGCTGAAAGAGGGCGACCTCGCTGTCGGGCACCTGACGGCTGAAGGCGTAGCAGAGCGGTCTGGCATCCAGCACGAAGGCGACATGAAAGTCATCCGGCTTGAAGCCGAGCTGCTGCAGAGTTTGATAGCCCGCCAGCTTGTTGGTCGCAAACAGATCGGCGCGACCTGAGGTGAGCATTTTGGCCGCCTGGGTGAGGCGGTTGGCCAGCATCAGCTGGCGCTCATCGATACCGCGCTCGAGCAGCAGCTGTTTGGAGACGGTAGAGCGCACCACGCCGACCTTGTAGCGGCTGATCTCGGCCTCCGAGCCGAGGGTGATGTTGTCCGCCTTGCGCCCCAGCAGCACAAACTCCGAGTGATCGATGGGGCAGGCCCACTTGAAAAGCGCTTCCCGCTGCGGGGTGCGGGCGGTGGCAAACAGCACCACATTGGGTTTTTGTTGCAGCAGGTTGTAGCCCCGGGCCCACGGCATAATGCGGATGGGCTGGGGCGACACGCCCCGCGCTTTCCAGATAAGCTGCATCAGCTCCACCGACAATCCGGTCGGCATTCCTTGCTGGTCGCTGAAATTAAACGGGGGAGAGATTTCGCTCAGATACTCGAGTTTGCCCGGATCGGCCTGCGCGAAGGTGGCCCACAAGAGCAGTAGCAGATGAGGTAGGTGCCATGTCCGCACGGGAAAGATCCTTCGCAATCAACTATGTAGCCCAGTTTGACTGCTTGTGGCGGGAATAGCTAGCCACCTCTATTGCATCTTTCATCAATAAAATGGGCAGCGAACTGCTGCCCATCGGGTGAGTGAGTACTCAGCGCACCGGCAGGTATTTGGCCTGCAATTTGCGAAACTCTTCCGAGGCGAGGGCGCGGGTCAGGCCCTGCTGAAAGAGGGTGATCTCGCTGTCGGGCACCTGACGGCTGAAGGCGTAGCAGAGCTGCTCGGCGCTCAGCACCATGGCCACATTGAAGTCGTCGCCATTGAGCTTCAGTTCGCGGATGGCGTCATATCCCGCCAGCTTGCTGGTGGCGAGCAGGTCGGCGCGGCCGGAGAGCAGCATCTTCAACCCTTGCGACAGGCGGTTGGCCGGAATGATGTTGTTGTCATCCATGCCGTTGTTGAGCAGCAGCTGCTCGGCGGCATCCGAGCGCACCGCGCTGATCTTGTACTGGCTCATCTGTTCGAAGGCGGTCAGGGTGATGTTCTGCGCTTTGCGGCCCAGCAGTATGTACTCCGAGTAGCCGATGGGGCAGACCCACTTGAAGAGATCCTCCCGCGCCTGGGTGCGGGCGGTGGAGAAGAGCACCACATTGGGCTTCTGGGTTAGCAAGTAATAACCCCGCGCCCAGGGCAGGATGCGCACCGGCTGGGGCGTCACGCCGCTGTGTTGCCAGATCATCTGCAGCAGATCGACCGCAAGGCCGGTGGGTTGTCCCTGCGCATCGCTGTAGTTGTAGGGGGGATACTCTTCGGTGAGATACTCGAGCTTGCCGAGATCGGCACGGGCCGCCGAGGCCCAGCAGAGCAGCAACAGATGACAGATCAGCCATATCCTCATTGGGAACATCCTTAGCGATCAACCGTGTATTGAGTGTGACCATGAACAGAGTAAATAGCCACTCACTGCCGTTACCAGCGGGCGCGGATCTGCCCGATGGGTTGGTAGGCCTCATCCCGCAGCCCCACCAGCAGGGTCTTGCCATCCGCCTGCAGCCGGAACTCGCCGTAGCGGGCTGTTTCGTACTGCTGCCCCGACCCCTCTTCAAAGAAGTAGGCATCGGGGCCAATCTGCCACTGCCGCTCGCTCTGGTGCACTTGCAATAGCCGCTCATCGCTGGCGAGCCGATCCGGTTTGCCATCGGCCACCAGAGTGGCCACCTGATGGGCATCGAGGCGGATCACCAGGGTGTCGCTGCCCTTGTCTTGAGTTGCACGGGCGTTGCGGCTGGTCAGCTCGCGGGCAATTTCATAGTTGAGCCGCATGTAATCCCCCTGCATCAGGGAGCGGGGATCGACCGGGGCGAGTCGCAGCAGCACCACTTCGCCGCTGCTCATGGCGTGCTCATAGCGCCAGACGGTGGCATTGATGCCTGCTAGGATGGCGAGGCCGCTCAGCAACAGGGCGAGCTGTCGGGTCACAGGTTTCATGAGTCGCTCCTTGCCGCGAAGGTGGTGAGCAGCTGGCGGGCACCCAGCAGCAGGATGCCGGAGCCCAGCAGCAGCCAGGATTTGGTCATCAGGGTGAGCCCAAGATCGTAGTAATAGAGCGAGCCATAACCGAGCAGCAGCAGGGCCGAGAGGGTCATCAGCCCCAGACTGCCGGCATAAAACCCGAGGATCAGCACCAGTGCACCCGCCCCCATGCCGGGGATAACGGCGCTGATCAGCACCAGTGGCAGGCCAAACAGCAGAGGGAGCCTCAGCTTCACCATTACCGCCAGCAGCAGGGCGGCGCAGAGCAGGGGATTGAGCCAGAGCGGCAGGCGCGATAGCCCCAGTTCGTCCAGCACGCTGCTGCCGCCATCCCACAGCGGGTGGTGCAGGCGGCCCAGCACCAGCAGGGAGAGTGCCAGCCCCAACGTGATGGAGTGATAGAGCTGGTGGCGCTCTGGATCCCTATCTGCCCGCAGCCAGCAGAAGGTGATGGCCGTCATCACCAGCGGCAGGGCCAGCAGTTGCAGCCCGAGGCAGGCGAGACCAAGGGTGAGCAGCAGGGCCGCCGCCACACTGTGAAACAACCGCACCAGCCAGTGATCGAACAGCACGGCGATGGCAAGGGACAGCAGGCACAACCCAAACCAGAGCAGGGCGTGATGGAGATCCAG
This sequence comes from Aeromonas sp. 97A, assembly GCF_051919185.1. Classification (NCBI taxonomy): domain Bacteria; kingdom Pseudomonadati; phylum Pseudomonadota; class Gammaproteobacteria; order Aeromonadales; family Aeromonadaceae; genus Aeromonas; species Aeromonas sp. 97A. Next base: position 739,718 of record NZ_JBQBFF010000001.1, read on the forward strand.
CTGATCGAGCAGGCCATAGAGCAGCCAGGCATCGGCCGCCAGAGTGAGGGCCAGCACGAACTGATCCCAGAGATCGCCGCTTTGGCTGCGATTGAGGGCGTAGGCCCCCGCCAGCAGCACGGCCCCCAGCAGCAGGGCGCTGTTGGCCTCGCGGGTCAGCTGCTCGAAGGTGAGAAACAGGAAAAAGAGCAGGAACAGGGCGGCAATCCAGCCCACCAGCCCGAGCAGAAAGCGGCTCGACCAGTGGGGGTGGGTATCACGGGGCTGATCCCCTTCCACGAGATTGGCCTGTTGCAGCGCTTGCCAAAGGGTCAGATCACTCATGAGACCTCCGTTGTTGTTGCAGCCAGCGGGCGGCGGTGACAGAAAGGCCGATGGCGATCAGGCTCAGCAGCAAGAAGCCGTTGATGTCGGGCTCCATCCACTTGCCCAGCGCCGCGAGGATGACGGCAATCAGGCTGAGGCACCCCATGGCGAGTCCGGCGATAAATCTGTGATGCCACAAGGCATAGGCCGCGGCGAGCCAGCCAAGCCAGAGTGGCCACACCAGCGCAGAGGCGGCATCAAACAACGCCAGCAGGGTGAGCAGGGTGGCCCCCAAACCGGCAGCCAGACCCGCCAGCCAGCTTGGCATCATGCGCCAGCGGTTTGGTGCCAGCAGAAGCAGACCCCAGAGGGCGGCGTTGAGCAGGGTAAGGCACCAGCCCAATCCCTCTTCATCGAAGGTAAAGAAGAACGTGAACAAACCGAGCCGCCAGTAGAGCACCAGCGCCAGCTGGCCGAGCAGCCAGCTCAAGGTCCAGAGCAGGGGGCTTTGGCCAAATACCGCCAGTGGCACCAGCATCAGCGCCCAGGTGGCGAACAGTTGCCAGGGATCGGCGCCGGTCTGGTAGGTCTGACCCACCAGCGCCAGCAGGGCGCCGATATTGAGGGCGATAGCGAGCAGCAGCGCCTGACGGGGGGTATCCCCCAGCGGTTTGCGCCACAGCAGAAGCAGCATGGCGAGCAGCGGTGCCTCCAGCAGGGCGAGGCGGGAGACCCGGCCCAGCTCTTGCCAGTTGAAGGCGACGAAGAAGATGAGGCCAGCCCCGATACAGATGGCGCCGAGCCAGAGCAGCAGCCGGTCAAACAGCCACTGCCAGCGCGCCGGATGGGGGGAAGATCGGCGAGGGTCAGGGCGTCCGCCAGCTTCTCAGGCGCCAGCCGTCTCTGTTTGACCCATTCGAGAAGCGTCTCTCTTGATACGTTGTGCATGGGGGGACTCCGCGAGGTTTGCCCCATTATGGCATGAGGTCCCCGCAACCGTGCACTGCCCCTTGGCTCTGCGGCTGGTGGTTGCGACAGCGGGTTACGCAATAGACAAAGCAGCAAACAAAAAAGCCCTCCGAGGTGGAGGGCTTGGTTAGCGGAAAAGGCGATCAGGCAAAGAGCAGGGTGCTCACCCCGAGGCCGACGAAGAGGGTGGCGCAGGCGATGCGGATCCCCTTGAGCGGCAGCTTGTCTGCCCCCAGCTTGCCGATCAGCACCACAGGCACGTTGGCCAGCATCATGCCGAGGGTGGTACCGGTAATGACCTGCACCAGCGAGTCATATTTGGCGGCCAGCAGCACGGTGGCGATCTGGGTCTTGTCGCCAATCTCGGCGATGAAGAAGAGCACGAAGGTGGCCATAAAGGGGCCGTATTTATCCAGCGAGCTCTCCTCGTCATCCATCTTGTCCGGCACCAAAATCCAGATAGCCATGGCAATAAAGGCGATGGCGACCAGCCAGGTCATTATCTTGGGATCGAGCCAGCGGCTGATGAACTCGCCAATCCAGGCGGCGCCCGCATGGTTGAGCAGGGTAGCCGCCAGCATGCCGGCGATGATGGGCCAGGGCTTGCGAAAACGGCAGATGAGCAGCAACGCCAACAGCTGGGTTTTATCGCCGATTTCGGCAATGGCGACGCTGAGGGTTGAGGTTAACAAGGCTTCCATAAAAATGACCGGGGGACGGAATTGTTATAAACCAAAGACAAGCCTGCGCCATCCGTCCCCGGTATTGGCACTGGCCCGTCAAAGGTCTTGTCAAATCCATGACTTGCATGGATCACCCTGACCATGGTGATTTGGCACCAAGTATGTTGATCAGGGTCGCAAACCGGTATTCATGCAATGGATGGCACCGGCGTGCGAGACTACTCCCCCTCGATGGGAGCGGGCATTCTAGGGAAAAACCGCATGAGTGACAAGGGGATCAGCCACCCACCAGCTTGACGCTGAAACCGGCTTTCTCCAACTCGGTTTTGATCAGGTCCCGTTTATCCCCCTGGATCTCGATCACTCCCTCCTTGATACCGCCTCCGGTGCCGCACTTTTTCTTGAGCAGGGTGGCCAGGGATTTTTGCTGATCGGCGGGTACGCCATGAATGGTGATCACACCGGCACCCTTGCGCCCCTTGGTCTCGCGGCGAATGCGCACGGTGCCGTCGGTGGGGAAGGGGGAGGCGGATTGGGGAGCGCTCTGCTCCTTGATCATGCCGCCATCTGTGCTGTAAACGAGGCGGCTGTTGTTGTCGTGACTCATGGCAATACTTTATGGGTTAGCTAAGCGGAGTTTGATTTTACTCAAATAAAAGTTGAAGACACAGCTTATAATGCCCCAAGTAAAAGCGAATTATTATTGTTTAACTTCAGGAGTCAGTCATGGTACTCACGCAGTTGTCACCGGGACAGAGTGCTCGCATCAAGAATATGAATCAGCTCGCCCGGCCGCTGCGCCGCAAACTGATGGTGATGGGCCTGTTGCCCCAGACTGAAGTCATCTATCTGCGCTCCGCCCCCCTGGGGGACCCGCTCCAGATCCAGTGCCAGGGGATCTGTCTCTCCATGCAAAAGAGTCTGGCCCAGCAAATAGAAGTCGAGACGGTATAACCCCCTGCTCGGCTGCCGCTCCCGTTTAGAAACGTCACCGGGAGCGGTTCAGAGACAAGAAGTCGAACCTGCAAAGCGGCTTGCCACACGCACGCGGCGGGTTCAGAAGAAAATAGAGGTAGAGCTGGTATGAATTATTCCCTGGTAACGGTAGGTAACCCCAATAGCGGCAAGACCTCCCTGTTCAACGCCCTGACCGGCGCCCGCCAGCAGGTAGGCAACTGGAGTGGTGTCACCGTCGACAAGAAGATGGGTGAGTTCAGCGCGGGTGAGCATCACTTCAAGCTGATGGATCTGCCCGGCATCTATAGCCTGGCCAGTCAGGATGGCAGTCTGGACGAGCAGATTGCCAGCCGCTTTGCCCAGGGCCAACAACCCGACCTGCTGCTCAACGTCATCGACGCCGCCAATCTGGAGCGCTCCCTCTACCTCACGCTGCAACTGCGCGAACTTGGCCTGCCCATGGTGGTGGTGCTCAACAAGCTGGATATCCTGCAAAAGCGCCGCATCGTCATCGACGAGAGCAAGCTCGGCAAATCCCTCGGTTGCCCGGTGGTGGCCCTCTCTGCCCACAACAGCAAGCAAGTTGCCGCATTCAAGCAGCAGATCCGCCAGTTTATCGGTCAGCCGCAAGCGGCCTTGCTGCTCGATTACGGCCACGAGCTTGAAACCGATCTGGCGGAGCTGGAGACCCTGCTCGCCCCGCATCACCTCACTACCCGTGGTCGCGCCCTGCGTCTGCTGGAAGAGGATGCGGTGATGCAGGAGACCTTGCTGCCCGGTCAGCAGGCGGCCGCAGCCAATGTAGTGGCTCGCGCCCATCAGGGACAGGATATCGACCTGCAACTGGCGGATATTCGCTACGGCCATATCCACCAGTGGGTACAACAGGCTCGTCAGCAGAAGGGCAAGCTCACCGAGGCCCAGAGCGAGTGGCTGGATCGGGTGCTGCTCAATCGCTGGATTGGCATCCCCTTCTTCCTGTTTGTCATGTACCTGATGTTCCTGTTTGCCATCAACGTTGGCAGCGCCTTTATCGACTTCTTTGACATCATGGGCGGCGCCCTGTTTGTCGATGGGGTGCACCACCTGCTGGGACTGGTCAATGCCCCTGAGTGGCTGGGCGCCATTCTGGCTGATGGCTTCGGGGTCGGCTTGCAGACCGTCGCCACCTTTATTCCGGTGATTGGCTGCCTCTATCTGTTCCTCGCGGTGCTGGAGAGTTCAGGCTATCTGGCCCGTGCCGCCTTCGTGGTGGATGCCCTGATGCGCCGCCTCGGCCTGCCGGGCAAGGCGTTCGTGCCGATGCTGATGGGCTTTGGCTGTACCGTCCCCTCGGTGATGGCGACCCGTACCCTCAACTCCGAGCGGGAGCGGCTGATGACCTCCGCCATGGCTCCCTTCATGTCGTGCGGTGCCCGTCTGCCGGTTTACGCCCTGTTTGCGGTGGCTTTCTTCCCTGAATCAGGCCAGAACCTGGTGTTCGGTCTCTACCTCATCGGCATTCTGGTGGCGGTGCTCACCGGCCTGTTGCTGCGCAGCACCCTGCTGCCGGGCAAGAGCGACTCCATGCTGATGGAGATGCCGGATTACGAGTGGCCGCGTCCGGTCAACGTTGCCATCAAGACCTGGCAGAAGCTCAAATCCTTCGTCTTTGGTGCCGGTAAAACCATCGTGCTGGTGGTCGCCGTGCTGAGCGTGCTCAATTCGCTCGGCACCGATGGCAGCTTCGGCCATCAGGAGCAGGAGAGCTCGGTCCTGAGCAAGTTAAGCCAGGCGGTGACCCCGGTGCTGCACCCCATAGGTGTACGCGATGACAACTGGCAGGCCACAGTCGGTATCGTCACCGGTATCTTCGCCAAAGAGGCGGTGGTCGGTACCCTCAACAGCCTCTACGCCGGTGGTGGCGATGCAGAGGAGGAGAGCGAGTTCTCGCTGGTGGCCAGCTTCCACGAGGCGATCGATGCCGTGGCGGCCAATCTGGCGGAGATCAACCCGAGCGACCCCATGGGGCTTGATGTTGGCAACCTCGACGACCAGAAAGCTGCCGCCGAGGCGCAGGAGGTGGATGTCTCCACCTACGGCAACATGCAGACCCACTTCGACGGGGCGGCCGGTGCCTTTGCCTACCTCTTGTTCGTGCTGCTCTACATGCCTTGCGCCGCCGCCATGGGCGCGCTGGTGCGGGAAACCGGTCGTCAGTGGGCGCTGATGACGGCGGTATGGTGCAACTATATGGCCTTTATGTGCGCGACCCTCTTCTATCAGGTCGCGACCTTTGCCGCTCATCCGGAGCAGAGCCTGTTCTGGATCGTCAGCTACGGCCTCTCTCTGGTACTGCTCTGGTGGGCCGGTCGCCGTCACGGTGACATCGTTGCCCGCAAGGTGGTGACCTTATGATCCTGCGCGAGCTGGGGGATTACCTCGCCGCGCAGCAGAAGGTGAGCCGGCGTGATCTGGCTCGCCACTTCCACACCTCGGAAGATGCGGTGGAGGCCATGCTCGGCGTCTGGATGCGCAAGGGGCGGGTTATCAAGCGCGAGAGTCGGGTCTGTGGTGGCAGTTGCTGCGGCAAGAGCGAGGAGGTGATGTTCGAGTGGTGTGACGCGGGCCAGATTGGCATCAAGATCCGCTAAACGACTACCCAACCTCATCACCAAAGATCGAACAATAAAAAACGGCAGATCCTGCGCAAGGGTCTGCCGTTTTTATTGTTGAAAACAGGCGGGATCAGGCGCTCTGGCGAGCCTCGCTCAGCAGTGCCAGCGCCGGTTGGGCGTTGTCTGGCATCAGCCGGTAGGCCTTGTGATGTTTGACCAGGGTGGTCTTCTTGTTGCCCTGGCTCAGCAGCAGGCCGTGCTTGAAGGCCGCCTCGGCCAGCACCTTCTCGTCACCGCGCACATAGAGGGTGAGGGGTTTGACAAGCTCACCGTCCTCGATATGGCCTTCATATTCGCTATGGCTTACCACCAGACTCGCCTGACCGCCCGATTGCAGGCGCAGCTTGGCGTTCACCTCGCTCTCGGTCAGCACCAGCCAGCCTGCCGCCGTCAGATCCTCCAGCAGGGCCGCCAGCTTGGCCCCCAGCTGCTGCGGGTTGGCCATGGCACACTGGTACTGGAAGGCGATGCGCTCCAGCAATCCCTTGAGATCGGCGCCCGCACCCAGAGTGCGGCCAAGCTGCACCCAAGCTTTCAAATCTTCCATCACCAGACGGGAGAAGCGCTTCTCCTTGAGGGAGTCGGCCATCCAGGTGCAGAGAAAGTGGCTCTCTTGCGCCGGAGTGCGCTTGCCCGCCTTTTGCTCGGCGGTGCGGGCCAGTTCGGCCAGGCTCTGGGTGGCCATCTCGAACAGGGCCTGATTGTAGGTCTGAGAGGTCATAAGCAATCCTTGAGTTGACCACCAGGGGCCAACACCGATGACAGAGATGGCAAAGGCGCCAGTGGCGCCTTTGCGGTTCAATAGAGCAACTGCCCGCCTTATTTCGGCTGACGGGGCTTCTTGGCTGCAGCCAGACGCTTGAGGCGCTGACCCTGCAGCTTGGCTTCGGCCATCACCTGGGCTACGGCGTTATCTTCACGCTGCGGGCGCTTGCCAAAGCGGCGACGCTCTTGCAGCTGTTTGATCAGCTCGTCACGGCTGCTCACCTCATAGCCCGGCACCATGATGCGGCGGATCTTCTGGCCGATCAGGGCCTCGATCTCCAGCAGGGTGCGCTCCTCTTCACGGCTGACGAAGGAGATGGCCATGCCGCGCTTGCCGGCACGACCGGTACGGCCGATGCGGTGCACATAATCTTCCGCCAGGAACGGCAGATCATAGTTGACCACGTATTCCAGATCCGGAATGTCCAGACCACGGGCGGCCACTTCGGTGGCGACCAGTACCCGTACCTTGCCTTCCATGAATTCGCGCAGGGCGCGGCGACGGTTGCCCTGGGCCTTCTCGCCATGGACCACGGCGGACTTGATGCCGTCGAGGTTCAGCTCCTCGACCAGCACATCACAGCTCTCGCGGGTACTGGCGAACACCAGCACCTGCTGCCAGTTCTGCTTGCCAATCAGCTCTGAGAGCAGCTCGCGCTTGCGCTTCTGCTCGACCGGATAGACGGTGTGGCTGACGGTGTCGGCGGTGGAGTTCTGCTTGTTGACGCTGACGATCTGCGGTCTGTCCAGCATCAGGTTGGCCAGCTTCTTCACCGCGTCGGAGAAGGTGGCGGAGAAGAGCAGGTTTTGACGGGTCTTGTTGACCGCTTGCAGGATCTTCTGCACATCGGCACTGAAGCCCATGTCGAGGATGCGATCCGCTTCATCCATCACCAGACACTCGACGCCAGAGAGGCTGAGGTTGCAGGCGGTGAGGTGCTCCAGCAGACGGCCCGGGGTGGCCACAATGATGTGAGCGCCCGCTTTGAGCTTCTTGGCCTGCACGTCCTGCTTGCCACCGCCGACGATGGTGATGGTGGTGATATCGAGATACTTGGCGAAGTCATTGATGTTGCTCGCCACCTGAGCCGCCAGCTCGCGGGTCGGGGTCAGGATCAGCACACGGGCGTTGGAAGGCTGGACCGGAGCCGGATTGTCTACCAGACGCTGCAAGATGGGCAGGGCGAAGGCGGCGGTCTTGCCGGTACCGGTCTGGGCGCTGGCCAGCACATCGCGGCCACGGCGAATGGCCGGGATCGCCTGTTGCTGCACAGGGGTCATCTCCTGATAACCGCAATCTGAGACAGCACGCAAAATCTCGGGGGCAAAATCGAACGATTCAAATCTCATAATGGGTTCCTGTGTTCCAGCTGGGCTGTGTTTGGCTTGGTTAGCTCGGCATGAGCGAGACGGAGGTTGTAACCACCGACGGCTGCGCCTGACATCAAGTCAGAGAGTGAGCCGGAAAATGGCGGGCGCGAAGTGTAACAGATAGACGTCACAAATTCTGCCTCAAATGGTTGTTCTTTTCTCATCCTTTGTGGTGTGAATGGCGGTTGAAAGCAATCATTTGACTCCCAAATGCCAAGCTTGGAGGTGTGGGCTAACGGTTTTGGGCAAGGACGAAAGGGATATCGATGGAACTGGAACAGTTAAAACGCCAGCTGGAGCAGCTTGGCGAGCGCAATGACAGCATGCAGCAGGCTCGCCACCGCAAGTTGCTCAATATCACCCGCGACACGGGGGAGTTGCTGTCAGTATTGGTGCAGACCCGTGGGGCGCAGGCGGTGCTGGAGATTGGCACCTCCAATGGTTACTCCACACTCTGGCTGGCAGAAGCTGTGCGTCGGCTGGAGGGGCACGTGACCACCATTGAGCAGGATGAGGATAAGCGCGTGCAGGCCCATGACAACTTTCAGAGGGCAGGGCTGGCCCCTTGGGTAACCTTGCTGGCAGGGGATGCGGGCGAGTTGCTACCGACCTTGCCGCAAGCCGGCTATCAGCTCATCTTCCTCGATTCGGATCGTCAGCACTACCGGGCATGGTGGCCGCAGATCCGCCGTCTGCTGGCACCCCGTGGCCTGCTGGTGGTTGATAACGCCATCTCCCATCGCAGCGAGATGGTGGAGTGGATGAACGAGGTCGGGCAGGACCCCGCTTTTGTCACCTCGCTGGTGCCGGTCGGCAAGGGGGAGTGGCTGGTGGTGCGTTTGTAACAAGGTGATGGCCTGGATTTGGTATCTGGCTGGCAGTGTGTTTTTATTCATCATGAATAAACAGTGTGCCCCGCAATCAGTAGCGAATGCAGGACTGCTTTTTCGTTATTCATTATTTCACTAAACATCTTCATATTTCATGGTTTGGTAACGGGAACCTCCGCGTTATTTTCTTGCTGGTGCCACCAAGTGCAATCGTTTATTGGCTGTCATCGTATATGTGGCGTGGCCCGATTAAATGGTGCTGGTAGCAGCAGGATTCAAAATAATAATTGCATGGTAATCCGGATTATCGTTGGCAAGCGTGCTGGATGTTTACAAATATAACGAGGTGAATAATGAAAAAACTGCACTCCCTGTTTTTGCTGGCAGCCCTTCCACTGGCTTTGATGACATCGGCGCAAGCCGAGTCCAGCCTCGCCGCTATCCAGAGTGCCGGTGCGATCAAAATCGGCACTGAAGGCGCCTATCCTCCGTTCACCTATCACGACAAGAGCGGCAAGCTGGTCGGCTTTGATGTGGAGATTGGCGAGCTGATTGCAAAAGGCCTTGGGGTGAAGCCGGAGTTTGTCGAAGGCAAGTGGGATGGTCTCATCGCCGGAGTGGATGCCAAGCGCTACGATCTGGTGCTCAACGAAGTGGCCATCACCCCGGAGCGGCTGAAAAAGTATGATTTTTCAGATCCCTACATCACCTCCAAAGCGGTGATCGTGGTGCACAGCGATAATCACAGCATCAACAGCTTTGCGGATCTGAAGGGTAAGAAATCATCCCAGTCCCTGACCAGCAACTTTGCTCATCTGGCGAAATCCTCGGGCGCCGAGGTGGTCGCCACCGAGGGCTTCAACCAGTCACTGCAGCTGGTGCTGACCGGGCGAGTGGATGCCACCATCAATGACAGCCTTTCGTTCCTCGACTTCAAGAAACAGAAACCGGATGCCAAATTGAGGGTGGCGGCGACCGAGGCGAAGGGGGATCAATCGGCAGTGTTGCTCGCCAAGGGACAGCCGGAATTGCTGGCCGCTATCAATCAGGCACTGCGCACTGCCAAACAGGATGGTAGCTACCAGAAAATATCTCTTAAGTATTTTGGTACTGATGTCTCGCAATAATATTGCCGGAAAATAATAACTAGCGAGGTAATTAACGTGCCAGCCTGGTTGCAGTTAATGATCGACTCTTTTTGGCCCCTGCTTAGCGCGGGGCTTATTTTTACCGTGCCACTGACCCTGATCACCTTTTTCTTGGGAATATTGCTCGGTTTGCTGGTGGCGCTGGCCAGATTATATGGCTCGACACCATTGGTGGCACTGGTTCGTTTTTATGTCTGGCTTATTCGTGGCACGCCGCTGCTGGTACAGCTCTTTCTGATTTTTTATGGCTTGCCGAGTGCTGGCATTGTGCTGGATGCCTTCACCGCCGCGGTGATCGGGTTCACCCTCAACATCGGCGCCTACAGCTCGGAGATCATCCGCGCTACTCTCGCGGCGATCCCGAAAGGGCAGTGGGAGGCAGCCTATTCGATTGGCATGAACTGGCCCCAGGTGATGTGGCGGGTGATCCTGCCGCAGGCGGCGCGCATTGCGGTGCCACCGCTTTCCAACACCTTTATTTCGCTGGTGAAGGACACCTCGTTGGCGGCGGCAGTGACCGTTCCTGAGCTGTTTCAGGCGGCCCAGCGGCTCGCCTCTGTCACCTATGAGCTGCTGATCCTTTACATAGAGACGGCCATCATCTACCTGCTGTTTAGCTCGGTGCTCTCCACCTTGCAAGACCGGCTGGAGCGCAAGTTGACCCACAAAGAGACCCGGGAGGTCGCCCTATGATCCGGTTGCGTGGTATCGAGAAGCAGTTTGGCGGGCAGCGGGTGCTCAAGGGGATCGATCTTGCCATGGTGGCGGGCAGTGTGACCGCCCTGATTGGCCCCTCTGGCAGTGGCAAGAGCACCCTGTTGCGCTGTGTCAATGTGCTGGAGCGGCCGGATGCGGGGCACTTGGTGTTGGGGGGGAGCGAACTCGATTTTTCTCACCATCTGCCTCGCCAGAGCGTGCAGGCATTGCGCCAGCAGACCGGCATGGTATTCCAGAATTTCCAACTGTTCCCGCACATGACGGTGCTGGAAAACGTGATTGAGGGGCTCGTGACCGTGTTGAAGTGGCCAAGAGCGAAAGCGGAGGTGCGCGGCTTGCAACTGCTCGACAAGGTGGGGCTCAGGCACAAGGCCGAGGCGGTGCCTGCCACCCTCTCCGGTGGCCAGCAGCAGCGGGTTGCCATTGCGAGGGCGCTGGCGCCATCGCCCAAGGTACTGCTCTGTGATGAACCCACCTCGGCGCTGGATCCCGAGCTTGCCCAGGAGGTGGTGACGGTGCTGCGCCAGCTGGCCCGCGAGGGAACCACCATGCTAATCGCCACCCACGATCTGCGGCTGGCCGCCCAGATAGCGCAGCAGGTGATCTTTCTGGAGGCGGGTGAGGTGGTGGAAGCAGGCAGTGCACGCCAGATGTTCACCACTCCCAAGCGGGCGCGTACCTTCGAGTACATCTCCACCCTCACCGAGCGGTTGCCGGAGAGCTGGAGCATCTAGCCGCTCCCCGGACGAGGTGGGTGGAGTGATAGGTGACAAGCTGCCAGTGAGAACTCCTAGCCTTGAATCCCGAGTCTGAAAAGAAGAGCCCCGCACTGGCGGGGCTCTGTTTTGGGTTGACTGAGGAAGTGCAGGTTAGACCGCCAGATAGTCCATGATCCCTTCGGCTGCCTTGCGCCCTTCGTAGATGGCGGTGACCACCAGATCGGATCCGCGTACCGCATCGCCACCGGCGAACACCTTGGGGTTGCTGGTCTGGAAGGCATATTCCGCCTGCTCGCGCGCCTTGATGCGATCCCGGTTATCGAGCTCGATGCCAAACTCCGCCATCCAGGGTTGGGGGTTGGGTTGGAAGCCAAACGCCATCACCACCGCATCGGCGGCCAGCACCTGCTCGGAGCCCTCGATAACCACCGGGTTGCGGCGGCCATTGGCATCGGGTTCACCCAGCTCGGTGCTCACCACCTTGATGCCGACGGTGCGACCGCTGGCATCCAGTTCGACTGCCACAGGTTGCAGGTTGAACATGAACTCAACCCCCTCCTCGCGGGCGTTTTTCACCTCCCGCTTGGAGCCCGGCATGTTCTCCTCGTCGCGGCGATAGGCACAGATCACCTTGGCGGCTCCCTGACGAATAGCGGTACGCACGCAGTCCATGGCGGTATCACCACCGCCCAGCACCACCACCTGCTTGCCAGCGAAATCGATGTAGTCGGCTTGCGCCTTCTCGAACCCCAGCAAGCGGTTGGCGTTGGCGATGAGGTAGGGCAGGGCGTCATAGACTCCCGGCGCCTCTTCGTTGGCAAAGCCACCCTTCATGTACTTGTAGGTACCGACCCCGAGGAAGACCGCGTCGAACTCGCCGAGCAGATCGGCGAAGGTGATGTCCTTGCCAACTTCGGTCTCGAGACGAAACTCCACGCCCATCCCCTGGAAGATCTCGCGGCGACGCTGCATCACCTCTTTTTCCAGCTTGAAGGAGGGGATGCCGAAGGTGAGCAGGCCGCCGATCTCCGGATACTTGTCAAACACCACCGGGGTGACGCCGTTGCGTGCCAGCACGTCGGCACAGGCGAGACCCGCCGGGCCGGCGCCGATGACGGCGACCCGCTTGCCGGTCTTGACCACGTTCGAGAGATCGGGCTTCCAGCCCATCTCGAACGCCTTGTCGGTGATGTATTTTTCGATGTTGCCGATGGTCACCGCGCCGAAGCGATCGTTGAGGGTGCAGGAGCCCTCGCAGAGGCGATCCTGCGGGCAGACCCGACCGCACACTTCCGGCAGGCTGTTGGTCTGGTGGGAGAGCTCCACCGCCTCAAGAATGCGCCCCTCTTTGGCCAGTTTCAGCCAGTTGGGGATGTAGTTGTGGACCGGACACTTCCACTCGCAGTAGGGGTTGCCGCACTCGAGGCAGCGATCCGCCTGCATCTGTACCTGCGGCTGATTGAAGGACTCGTAGATCTCCACAAACTGGATTTTGCGGATCTTGAGTGGCTTCTTGGGCGGGTCGACCCGCTGCACATCGATAAACTGAAATACGTTCTGGCTCATAGGGTTCCCTCCTTATTGCGCCTGGATTCTGAGTTCTGCACTGGAACGGCTGGTGTGACCCAGCAGCGATTTCACGTCGCTGGACTTGGGTTTGATCAGCCTGAACTTGGGCACATAGGAGTCGAAGTTGGCCAGGATCTCCTCGGCGCGCGAGCTGCCGGTCTCATTGAGGTGCGCAGTGATGATGCCGCGCAGGTGCTCCTGATGGATGGCGAGATCCGCCACGTCCAGCAGTTCCACCAGCTCGGGGTTGGTGCGCTTGGCGAAGTTGCCGCACTCGTCGAGCACGTAGGCAAAGCCGCCGGTCATGCCCGCCGCGAAGTTGACGCCGGTCTGACCGAGCACGGTGACGATGCCGCCGGTCATGTATTCACAGCCGTTGTCGCCAATCCCCTCGACTACCGCCAGGGCGCCGGAATTGCGCACCGCGAAACGCTCGCCAGCAGTGCCTGCGGCGTAGAGTTTGCCGCCGGTGGCGCCGTAGAGGCAGGTGTTGCCGATGATGGCCGCTTCGTGGGATTTGAACGCCACGCCGACATGGGGCTTGATCACCAGCTTGCCGCCGGTCATCCCCTTGCCCACATAGTCGTTGGCATCGCCAGTGAGGATCATCTCAAGGCCACCCGCGTTCCAGACACCGAAGCTCTGGCCAGCGGTGCCGTTGAAGTGCACCTTGACCGGATCCGCCGCCATCCCCTGATTGCCGTGACGTTTGACGATCTCGCCCGAGAGGCGCGCACCCACCGAGCGGTCGGTGTTGCGAATGTCGTAGCGGAACTCGCCACCGCTTGAGGTTTCCACCGCTTCCAGCAGATCTTCCACCATTTTCAGGTTTAGCGGCCCCTTGTCGAAGGTGGGGTTGTGCTGCTGGCTGAACAGGCTGGAGCCTGCCGGAGCAACCGGACGGGCCAGAATGCCGGAGAGATCCAGCTTGGCCTGACGGGCTGTGAGGCCGGGCAGGGCTTCCAGCAGATCGGTGCGGCCAATCAGGTCGGTCAGCTGGGTGACACCCAGCTGGGCCATCAGCTCGCGAGTCTCCTCGGCGATGAACTTGAAGTAGTTCATCACCATCTCCGGCAGGCCGGTGAAGTGCTCGCGACGCAGCTTCTCATCCTGAGTGGCAACGCCAGTGGCGCAGTTGTTCAGGTGGCAGATCCGCAGGTATTTGCAACCGAGCGCTACCATGGGACCGGTGCCAAAGCCGAAGCTCTCGGCGCCGAGGATGGCCGCTTTGATGATGTCGAGACCGGTCTTGAGGCCGCCATCCACCTGCAGCCGCACCTTGTGGCGCAGACCGTTGGCGACCAGCGCCTGCTGGGTTTCAGCCAGACCCAGCTCCCACGGGGAGCCGGCATATTTGACCGAGGTGAGGGGGCTCGCGCCAGTGCCGCCGTCATAACCGGAGATGGTGATGAAGTCGGCATAGGCCTTGGCCACGCCGCAGGCAATGGTGCCAACGCCGGGTTCGGAGACCAGTTTCACTGACACCAGACAGCTCGGGTTGATCTGCTTGATGTCGAAGATGAGCTGGGCCAGATCCTCGATGGAGTAAATGTCGTGGTGCGGCGGCGGTGAAATCAGGGTCACGCCGGGCACGGAATAACGCAGCTGGGCGATCTGGGCTGTCACCTTGTCACCGGGCAGCTGGCCCCCTTCTCCGGGCTTGGCGCCTTGAGCCACCTTGATCTGCACCACATCGGCGTTCATCAGGTAGTGGGGGGTGACGCCAAAGCGACCGGAAGCCACCTGCTTGATGCGGGAGTTCTTCTCGGTGCCGAAGCGCTTGGGATCTTCGCCACCTTCGCCGGAGTTGCTCTGACCGCCGAGGCGGTTCATGGCAACAGCCAGTGCCTCGTGGGCCTCAGGGCCGAGGGCTCCGATGGACATGGCGGCGGAGTCAAAGCGGGGGAACAGCTTGTCGGCCGGCTCAACCTGATCCAGTGCGACCGGATTGTCGACCTTCTTCAGGGCCAACAGGTCACGCAAGGTAGAGACCGGGCGTTCGTTGACCAGACGGGCGTACTCCTTGTAATCGGCATAGTTGCCGGAGCGCACCGCGGTTTGCAGGGTCTGCACCACATCCGGGTTGTAGGTGTGGTACTCGCCGCCGTGAACGAACTTGAGCAGGCCGCCGTGGGCGAGGGGCTTGCGGGCCAGCCAGGCCTGACGGGCCAGCTTGAGCTGATCCTGCTGGATGTCGGCAAAGTCGGCGCCCTGAATACGGCTCGATACGCCGCGGAAACAGGTCTCGACCACGGCTTTGGCCAGACCCACCGCTTCAAACAGCTGGGAGCAGCGGTAGCTGGCGACCGTGCTGATGCCCATTTTGGACATCACCTTGTAGAGCCCCTTGTTGATGCCGTTGCGGTAGTTGACCATCGCCTGGCGCAGGGGCATGGAGAGCACACCCTCTTCAACCTGCTTGGCCAGGGTTTCGTAGGCCAGATAGGGGTAGATGGCGGTCGCGCCAAAGCCCAGCAGCACCGAGAAGTGGTGCGGATCGCGTACACTCGCGGTCTCCACCAGAATGTTGGCGTCACAGCGCAGGTTGTTGTCCACCAGAGTACGCTGCACCGCACCCACCGCCATGGCGGCCGGGATGGGCAGGGTATCGATGCTGATGTCGCGGTCCGACAGCACCAGAAGTACGGTGCCACTCTTGGCAGCGGTTTTGGCCTCCTCGCAGATGCGCAGGATGGCGGCCTCCAGCCCCTCTTCGGGCTTGAAGTTGAGGCTGATCACCTTGTGGCGGTAGTACTCCCCCTCCAGTGCCAGCAGCTGGTGGAAATCGGAGTAGAGCAGGATCGGTGACTGGAACAGTACCCGGTGGGCGTGGCCGAAGGTCTCGTTGAAGACGTTCTGCTCGCGACCGATACAGGTGGCGAGCGACATGACGTGGTTTTCCCGCAGCGGATCGATGGGCGGGTTGGTCACTTGCGCAAACATCTGGCGGAAGTAGTCATAGAGGGTGCGAGCGCTGGAAGAGAGCACAGCCATCGGGGTGTCATCCCCCATGGAGCCCACCGCTTCCTGACCATTTTCACCGAGAACCCGGATGATCTGGTCCAGCTCCTCGAAGGAGTAGCCAAACAGCTTCTGATAGGTTTTCAGCTGCTCATCGGAGAACTCGCGGCTACCGGTCTGGCTGTCGTCCATCTGCTCGAAGGGGACCAAGCGACGGCAATGTTTGTCCATCCACTGCTTGTAGGTGTGGCGGCTCTTGAGATCGTCATCGATCTCGAAGCTGGTCCACACCTTGCCGTTGCTGGTATCCACCACGAACAGCTCGCCCGGACCGACCCGGCCCTTCTCCAGCACTTCGTCCGGGGTGTAGTCCCAAGTGCCAACTTCGGAGGCCAGCGTGATGAACTTGTCCTTGGTGATGACGTAGCGGGCCGGACGCAGGCCGTTTCTGTCAAGGGCGCAGGTGGCGTAGCGGCCATCGGTCATGACGATACCAGCCGGGCCATCCCACGGCTCCATGTGCATGGAGTTGAAGTCGTAGAAGGCGCGCAGGTCGTCATCCATGTTCGGATGTTTTTGCCATGCTGGCGGGATCAACAGACGCATGGCGCGGAACAGGTCCATGCCACCGGCGAGGAAGAGATCCAGCATGTTGTCGAGGCTGGAGGAGTCAGAGCCGGTGGTGTTGACGAAGGGGGCCGCTTCCTGCAGATCGGGAATGAGCGGGGTGGCAAACTTGTAGCTGCGAGCCTTGGCCCACTGGCGGTTGCCGGCGATGGTGTTGATCTCGCCGTTGTGGGCCAGATAGCGGAACGGCTGGGCCAGCGGCCAGCGCGGACTGGTGTTGGTGGAGAAGCGCTGGTGGAAGACGCAAATGGCGGCCTGCATACGGATGTCGGCGAGATCCAGATAGAAGCGCGGCAAGTCCACTGGCATGCACAGCCCTTTATAGACGGTGACCAGGTTGGAGAGGCTGACCACATAGAAGTAGTCGTCGTTGACGCGCTTTTCGATGCGACGACGCACGATATAGAGGCGACGCTCGAGATCCTTGTCGACCCAGCCGGGCGGGGCGTTGACAAAGACCTGTTCAATGCTGGGCAGGGAGGCTTTGGCGATAGTACCGAGTACGTTGGTATCGACAGGCACCTTGCGCCAGCCGACCAGACTCAGGGTCTCTTTTTCCAGCTCCTCGTCGATGATGTCGCGAGTTGCCTGGGCCAATACGGGGTCAGGGTTGAGAAACAGCATGCCGACCGCATAGTTGCGGCCAAGGTGCCATCCCTTCTCCTCGGCGACAGCTCTGAAGAAGCTGTCCGGTTTTTGCAGCAGCAGACCGCAACCATCGCCGGTCTTGCCATCGGCGGAGATCCCGCCGCGGTGCTGCATGCGAGCCAATGCTGACATCGCGAGACGGACAAGCTTGTGGCTGGCTTCCCCTTCCATGTGGGCCAACAGGCCGAAGCCACAGTTATCCCTCTCCAGCTTTGGATCATATAGTGACATTGCATTTCTCCCTTGCTCGGCCTTGTATCGCACAGTCATCACCTGACTGCATAAATTGCGATTGGCTCTTGTGGTTCCGTCTGCCTGACGTGGCGAATCTCCAAACTAATGGGATTTTCTGGCGAGGTCAATCGCAGGTCAGGTTTGTCTTCATGGTTACATTCGCATAACAAAATGTCGGGTTAGGGGGATTAACTCGCAGTTATTGAGTGTTTATTCTGTGTGGTTTGATTTTGTTGGTTAAATATATCGCCATTGACGGGCTCAATGGTGCGCTCGGCGACTATGGGCGAATGTAGTAATTTTACCAACCCGATGTGGCCGACAGCGGAAGGGATCACATTTTCAATATCCCATGCTTGCAATTGTGTGCTGTCGGGTCTCTTTGAATTTTTCATTGTTCAACAGTGGGTTATCAGGTCTCATTTTCATATTGATGTTTACTGTTTTAATCATCAAAGAACTGTAAAAATCCTTTTTTTGCGCTTTTTATCTATATTTATTCAAAATTGGTCGGGTATTTATATGTTTTACCCTCTCCGCTAGCTTGATCCAGCTCAGCCCCTGTTTTGCGCAAGCTCGTACAATGGCGCTCCTTTAGCGGAGGTGTCATGCAGTTACACGAACTCGTCAATACATTCGGTCAGGATCTCAAGCAGCGTCATGGTCAGAAGATCCACAAACTCTCCATCCATGGGGCCTTCACCTGCCCGAACCGGGACGGCACCCTGGGCCGTGGTGGCTGCACCTTCTGCAACGTTTCCTCTTTTGCCGACGAGTCGGCCCAACAACTCTCCGTGGTGCAACAACTGCTGGCTCGCCGGGACGAAGTCACCCGTGCCAAACGCTATCTTGCCTACTTTCAGGCATATACCAGCACCTATGCCGAGGTCGAATATCTGCAGCGGATGTATGAAGAGGCGCTGTCAGTGAGCGATATGGTGGGGCTCTGTGTGGGCACTCGCCCCGATTGCGTGCCGGATGCGGTGCTGGATCTGTTGGCGGGCTATCAGGCCCGGGGTTACGAGGTGTGGCTGGAGCTCGGGCTGCAAAGTGCCAATGACAAGACCCTGCAACGGATCAACCGCGGCCATGGTTATGCCGCCTATGAGGATGCGGTAAGACGTGCCCATCAGCGCGGCATCAAGGTATGTGCTCATCTGATCGTCGGCCTGCCGGGGGAGGTGCCGATGGACAGCCTCGATACCCTGCATCGTATCGTTGAGACCGGTGTTGAGGGGATCAAGTTGCATCCGCTTCATGTTGTTGAGGGTAGTACTCTTGGCAAAGCGTGGCAGGCGGGTCGGCTTGAGGTATTGACGCTGGAGCAGTATGTGGAAGCGGCCGTTGCCATGATCCAGCACACGCCGCCCGAGGTGGTGTATCACCGGATTTCGGCCTCCGCGCGCCGTCCAACTCTGTTGGCGCCAGCCTGGTGTGAAAATCGCTGGACTGCCATGGCGGATATTGCCAAAGCACTCTCATTGAGCGGCCCGCAAGGTCACGCGTTGGGCAGACCCTTCATACTTCCTGACCTATAATTGAGCACCAGATTATTATTTTCACGTAAAACATAGGGTTATATAAAAAACTTCATACCCTAAACTATAGTTTTGGTACGTGCCGGTTGATATAGTGGTGCGCCATAATAAATGTCATTATCAATTAACTCCGACATTCACCCTGGTTGCAGTGTTAGCATGGTGTTGATGAGTCGATTATTTTTACCAATAACGAATCATGCCGCCATTGCTGCTGTGCCGGGAAATTGGGGATGAGTGTCGCGATCTATCTGGACAGGTTTATCCCCTGATCAGTCTCATCAGCGGGAAGGCCACTCGGTTTTAGCGTGGCTATAGCAGGGAAATATGAGCGATGAACGCTCTTATCTACCTCATTTATGCAGTGACAGGATGCTATGCAAGCAGAAACAAGTCGTATTGATGAGTTATTGGAGTGTCTGGTCTTTTTGACCCGTTTTTATGGTGTACCCAACAGTCAGGATGCCCTGACGACCGGGTTGCCACTGGTCTCCGGACGCCTGACAACCGCACTCTTTTGCCGTGCTGCCGAGCGGGGCGGGTTATCCGCCCGTGAAGTGATCCAGCCACTGGCCGATATTTCTCCCTTGCTGCTGCCTTGCGTATTGCAGATGCGCAGTGGTGGCGCCTGCATTTTGCTGGAGTGGAACGAAGATCGCAGCCAGGGGAAAGTGATTTTCCCGCAGGCCGGTGATGCCGCGCAATGGCTGACCGCAGCCCAGTTGGGTGATGAGTATCTGGGACGCCTCTTCTACGTGAAGAAGCAGTTCAAGTTTGACGAACGCTCGCCCAAGGTGCTGGAAACCCGTGATGGCCACTGGTTCTGGAGCACCTTGTTCGAATCCCGCGGCATCTATCGCGATGTGCTGATCGCCTCCATTCTGATCAACCTGTTTGCCATCGCCAGCCCTCTTTTCACCATGAACGTCTATGACAAGATTGTGCCCAATCTGGCGTTTGATTCACTCTGGGTGCTGGCGGTCGGGGCCATGGTGGTCTTTACCTTCGATTTTGTGATGCGGCAGTTGCGCAGCTACTTTATCGATATCGCTGGCAAAAAGTCTGATGTGCTGCTGTCCGCCAAGATTTTCGCCAAGGTGATGGGCATGAGGATGGAATCTCGTCCCGCTTCCACCGGCGCGTTCGCCAAACATCTGCAGGAATTTGAATCGGTGCGGGAGTTTTACACCTCCGCAACGGTTTCTACTCTTATCGATCTCCCTTTTGCCGTCTTCTTCCTTTTTATTATCTGGATGTTTGCCGGTGTGATGGTGGTGGTCCCCATCGTCGCCATGCTGATCCTCATCGCTTACAGCTTTTATATTCAGGAGCCTCTCAAGCAGTCCATCGAAGAGGGTTCGCGCCTTGCGTCCCAGAAAAACGCCAACCTGATTGAAAGTATTTCCGGGCTGGAAACCGTCAAGATCTTCGGCGCCGAGAGCATGTTCCAGCATCGCTGGGAACAGGCCGTCTCCCATATTTCCACCTGGGGCGTACAGACCCGCCGCATTACCAACTCCATGTCATCGCTGGCCAGCTATATCCAGCAGGTGGTAACCGTCGGCCTGGTGATCGTCGGTGTTTACCAGATATCCGAGGGCTTGGTCACCATGGGGGGGATGATTGCCGCCGTGATGCTCTCCAGCCGTGCGATTGCGCCCATGGTGCAGCTCTCCGTGCTGTCGACCCGCTATAACCAGGCCAAGTCTGCGTTGGATATTCTGGAAAAAATCATGCAAACCCCGGGGGAGCAGGAGGAGGGCAAGCAATATATTCATCATCCGGTGATTGCCGGTCGCATTGAATTTGAAAATGTCTCCTTCAAATATCCGGGAATGGAAACCAGCACTCTGCACAATATCAATTTGCGTATTCAGCCGGGTGAAAAGGTGGCGATTATCGGCCGGATTGGTGCAGGCAAAACGACCCTCGAGAAGTTGCTGATGGGACTGTATCGGCCGACCGATGGTTCGGTACGCATCGATGGATTTGAACTGGATCAGCTGCCCTCGGCGGTGATCCGCCGCAATATCGGTTGTGTTCCGCAAGATGTTATTCTCTTTTTCGGCTCGGTGCGGGACAACATCATGCTGGGCAATCCACTGGTGGATGATGTGCGGGTTTTGCGTGCTGCCAAGCGGGCGGGCGTCACCAACTTTACCAACCGGGATCCCAACGGGCTTGACCGTCAGATCGGCGAGGGGGGCCGCCAGCTCTCCGGTGGCCAGCGTCAGGCGATCTTGCTGGCGCGGGCCCTGCTCAATGATCCCCCCATTCTGGTGATGGATGAGCCGACCTCCAACATGGATAACCAGTCCGAGATGCAGGTGAAACAGGAGCTGGCTCGACTCGGCCCGGAAACCACCTTGATCCTCATCACTCACAAAACCTCGATGCTGGATGTGGCATCGCGAGTGATCGTTATCGAGCAGGGGCAGATCGTTGCTGATGGCCCCAAAGAGGTGGTGTTGCAGCAGTTGAAGGAAGGCAAGGTGCGCGTGCAGGAGGTGTCCCATGGTTAAGGGGCTCATGGACTGGTTCAAGCGCAGCAAAAGGGCGCCTTCCGGCGAGGTATTGCCAGCACCCGAGCATCTGGAATTTGTCGATGACGGCGCGGCAGCTGTACTGCTGACCACGCCGACCGGAGCTCGTATCCTGCTATGGTGCTGTTTCCTCTTTTTCATGAGTGCCATTGTCTGGGCGGCCTGGGCCGAACTGGATGAAGTCACCGTGGGTCAGGGCAAAGTTATTCCGTCCCGTCAGCTGCAGGTGATCCAGAACCTGGAAGGGGGGATCGTCAAAGAGATCTTCGTTAAAGAGGGGGATATCGTCGAAAAGGGGCAGCCGCTGCTGCGTATTGATGACACCCGTTTCCGCTCCGACTTTAGAGAACGGGAGCAAGAGGTAGTCACCCTCAAGGGGGATGTGGCCCGTCTGCGCGCCGAGATGGCCAGCGTCGAGGTGAAAAACGACCCGGCACTGGGGTGGCGTGAACAGGTCGTGGTAGGTGAAGCGCCAATCCAGTTCCCCGATGGTTATGAAACCGTCTTTGCCGAATACGCACACCGTGAGCGGTCTGTACAGCGGGATCGCCTCAATAACCTGAAGAACCAGCTCTATATTCTTGGTCAGCAAATCGAACAGAAAGAGCAGGAGTTGATTGAACTGAATGCCAAGATCCGCACCGTGAATCGCAGTGTGGATCTGGCCAGACAGGAACTGAATATTAGCCGTCCGCTGGCGAAAGAGGGTATAGTGCCTCAAGTGGAGCTAATCAAGCTGGAGCGGCAGGTCAACGAGATGCAGGGGGAGCTGGAGAGCAACCGTCTGCTGATCCCAAAACTCAATTCGGTGCTGCGTGAGACCATCTCCAAGCGTAATGATATTGCGCTGAAGTTCAGAGCTGACTCCCAGACTGAACTGAACGAGAAGCAGGGGCGACTTGGCCAGTTGTCAGAAGGGCAGGTTGGCTTGCGAGACAGGGTCGACCGGACCAGTGTGATTGCTCCGCTCAAGGGCACCATCAAAAAACTCAAGATCAACACCCTGGGCGGCGTGGTTCAGCCCGGCATGGATTTGATGGAGATTGTGCCACTGGAGGATACCTTGCTGGTAGAAGCCAAGGTGTCACCGAAAGATATCGCCTTCCTGCGACCAGGGCTGGATGCCATCGTCAAAATTACTGCCTACGACTTTACAATCTATGGAGGATTGCATGGCAAGGTTGAACAGATAAGTGCGGATTCGATCCAGGATGAGGAGGGGAACTCCTTTTATCTGGTTCGGGTTCGAACAGAGAAGAGTTACTTGGGCGATGAGCTTAACGCACTTCCCATCATCCCCGGTATGTTAGCCAGTGCTGATATCATTACTGGTAAAAAAAGTGTCCTAGACTATTTGCTTAAGCCGATTTTACGGGCAAAGCAGTCGGCACTGAGAGAACGATAAGCCAACAATCTAAAAACAAAACATGACTGGAGATAACATGAAAAAAACGATTGTTGCCATGCTGGTCAGTGGCTGCATCCTGATCCCGAGTTTGGGTCAGGCCCAGACTCTGGAAGAGTCGGTGGCACAGACACTTGCTACGCATCCCAAGATAAAGGAAGCGTTTGATCTGTATCAGGCACGACTCTATCAGCATGATGGAGCCAAGGGTGGCTATTATCCTACGATCGATCTGCGTGGCGGCGTAGGCTATGAAAAAACTGACAGCCCTTCTACCCGTGCTGCCAGCGCCAACAGCAATATTGATGATTCCATGACTCGCAAAGAGGCTGGACTCAGTCTGCGGCAAATGTTGTTTGATGGCTTTGATGTCAGCAACAACGTCTCCAGAACCGAAGCTGAAGCCAATGCCCAGCGTCTGGCGATGATCTCCGAAGCAGAAAACACTGCGCTGCGGGTGGCTGAGGTCTACCTCAATATGCTGCGTCAGAAGGAGATTTTGGAACTCTCCAAACAGAACCTGGAAACCCACGAACAAATCCGCAGCGACATCAGCAAGCGGACTGATTCAGGGCTTGGTTCTACTGCGGATCAGACCCAGATTGAAGGTCGTGTTGCCCGGGCCTATTCAAATCAGGCCGCTGCTGAAAACAACTATCGCGACGCAGAGAGTGAATTTATTCGTGTCGTGAACGAGGTTCCCAAAGATCTGGTACAGCCGGTTCCCAATACCGAGCTTATCCCGACCAGCCTCGATAGTGCGCTGAAAACGGCGACCGAAGTCCACCCGACCCTGCTCTCTTCCCTGCAGGATATCGAAGCGGCCAAGTATCAACATGAAGGCGCCAAATCCGGTTTCTACCCGAATGTAACATTCGAGGTCGATCAGAACTGGAATGAGGATATCGATGCGGTCAAAGGGCGCAACGATGATCTGACCGCAATGGTGCGCATGCGTTACAACCTGTTCCGTGGCGGTTCTGATGTGGCAGAGAGCAATGCAACATCGGCGCTCTACTCTCAGGC
Source organism: Aeromonas sp. 97A (assembly GCF_051919185.1). Taxonomy (NCBI): domain Bacteria; kingdom Pseudomonadati; phylum Pseudomonadota; class Gammaproteobacteria; order Aeromonadales; family Aeromonadaceae; genus Aeromonas; species Aeromonas sp. 97A. Next base: position 763,391 of record NZ_JBQBFF010000001.1, read on the forward strand.
GAAAGACATTCATTTGAATGCGTTTCGCCAGGTTGAGGAAGGCACTCGTCTCGCCTGGAACGCGAAAGAGTCGCTGGCCAAGCAGAAGACCTTCCTGAAAGAGCATGTTGACGCCAGCTATGACACCGTACAGGCATACAAGAAGCAGTTTGGTTTGGGTCAACGGACATTGCTGGACGTATTGAACACCGAGAACGAATTGTTCGAGGCGCGTCGCAGCTATATCACTGCCGAGTATGATGCACTGCTGGCTGACTATCGCATTCTCAACGCGACAGGCAGTCTGCTCAATGCATTTAGCGTCAAACAACCCGCTGAATGGCAGGCCAGGCAATAACCGTTTGTTCATGATCCCGCAGGGATCATGAACGCCAACATGGTGATTGCAGCTGGCAGTCACCATGTTTGGCTAACGCAGGTTGTTGTACGAGCTTTGAGGAGTGCAGCAGTAATAATGCAGCAGGAATATGATGTGACACTCCAGCGCGGAACCGGTAGCCGATGGTGTTATCTTCTCAATGAATGGAGATACCGATCACTACGCGCTCTGCGCCACTCCTTATGGATCCTGCTGTTACCCTTCTCACTTCTGCTCTGTGCCAGTCAGCCTCTGCCACAGGAAGATCTCAACTTGATAAAACGGGCGGAGCAGACCTATGGCGCCAGAGCCGGCAAGCGTGTAACCAGTTGGCGTATGTTGGTCATGGAGACGAAGGGCAGGGCCCTGAGCGAAGAAAAAAAGCTTGAGCGGGTAAATAATTTTTTCAATCGAATGCGTTTTATTGACGATATCAAGTTGTGGCGCAAAAAGGATTATTGGGCAACCCCGCTGGAATTTTTGGGAGCCGCCGGGGGAGACTGTGAAGATTTCAGTATCGCCAAATACTCTACGCTGCTCGAGCTTGGGATCCCGGATGATAAAATGCGGATGGTGTACGTCAAGGCGCTTGATTACAACCAGTTTCACATGGTGGTGGCATATTATGAGACACCCTCTTCCGTTCCGGTTATTTTGGATAATTTGATAGGCTCGATTCGCCCTGCCACACAGCGGCGTGATCTGGTGCCTATTTACAGTTTTAACGGTAGTCACTTGTGGTTGATGAAGGCACGAGGCCAAGGGGAACTGGCTGGTCAATCATCCCGCTTGGGACTATGGAATGATTTACGCAATCGCATGACCTCGGGGCGATTGGCTCGGCCAGTGGTGAATTTGGATGATTAACCTATGACGCTCTATCGACAGTTATTAGCCACCATGCTGCTGCTGTTTGGATTGTTATTTGCGGCCACATACTGGGTGCAATTCAATTCAACCCGCACTTATCTGGCGCAGCAACAGGAAACAACGGTCATCAATACGGCAACCTCGCTGGGGCTTGCGCTCACCCCCTATCTGGAAAACGGTGACAAGGTCGGTGCCGAGTCGGTGATCCAGGCTATTTTTGATGGCGGCTATTATCGACTGGTTCGCCTTGACCTGCTTGCATCAAAGGATGTCATCGAGCAGGAAAATACCAACAATATTCAGGGGGTGCCGCAGTGGTTTGTGAATTTGGGTCTGTTTCCTGAGGTATCCAACGAGTCAATTCTGACGTCTGGCTGGTTGCAGCTTGGAAAATTAAAAGTAGTGGGTCACCCCGGCCAGGCTTATTACGAGTTGTGGCGGGGGATGAGCGAGCTGGCGAGCTGGTTTCTGGTCGGCTTTTTGATCACCACAATTTTGTTGATGAGAGCACTCAACTACTTGCTCAAGCCACTCAAACAGATCTGTGATCAAGCCGTCGAGATCGAGCTGCACCATTTCGGTCATACGATCCCGGAGCCTAAAACCCATGAATTGAAGCAGGTCGTTCAGGCGATCAACACCCTCTCAAGCAAGTTGGCGTTGCAGTTCAAAGAGCAAGCCGATGAGGCCGAGAAATTGCGTGAGCGGGTTTATGTCGATGCCGTGTCGGGGCTTGGCAACCGAGCCTATTTTGTGGGTCAGGTAAACGCATGGATAGCGGAGGCTGGCCAAGGTGGCGTCATGCTGGTTGCGGTCGACATGCTGGATGATATCTATCGCGATGAAGGCTTTGCTGCCCGTGACAACATGGTCAAATCGATAGCTCAGGCTTTGAAAGAGCAATTAAAAGGGTGGGATGGCGCAGCCTTGGCACGGATCTCCGCGACGGAATATGCGCTGCTCTGTCCAACTGACGATCTGACTCAGCTAAAAGAGCTGGCTGAAGTGATTAATAGCCGCATTGCCGATCTGGTGGTGAATCCAATGGGCGAAGGGGATGCGCTCTCCGTCATCGGTATTGCCGGTCGTGATGGCAATGATGATCTCTCTGCCTTGTTGACCAAAGCCGATAATGCGCTTGGCAAGGCGCGCAATGAACGCCGTGGTGCTGTGGTGATGGAAGGGGGTACCGAGCAAGGTTTGATGGGGCGTTTGGCCTGGCGAGATCTGGTACAAGATGCAATTTCACGACAACTTTGGCGCTTCAAAGCACAACCAGCTTGCCGGTTTGATAATGGAGCAAGGTTGCATGCCGAGCTGTTTGCTTCTATCTCTCGGGATGGCACTGATTATTTTGCCGGTCAGTTCTTGCCCGCGATTGAACAGTTCAAATTGGGGGGCGAGTTTGACCAAGCGGTGCTTGATGCTTGCGTTCCATTACTGCAAAAACACTCTGATCTGGTACTGGCGATCAACATCACTGCTGGCTCGCTCTGCTCGGATGAGTTTTTAACCTGGCTGACGCGCTATCTGACCGAGCATGCAGAGCTCAAAGAGCGGTTGTTATTTGAAATACCTGAAGCTGCCATCATGAAACATAAAGACAACGTGGCTGCGTTGGTTGGCACCTTGCAAGCTCATGGTTTCCAGTGGGGGGTTGACCACTATGGTCGTCACTTCCAGTCTCTGGGCTATCTGGAGGAGTTGTCGCCGGCTTATGTCAAGGTTGATCACGGTTATACCAGTCAGGTCATGGAGCCGGGGGCTGACACCTCATTCCTGGCTGCAGTGTGTCGCGCCGCACATAATGCCGGTGTGACCACCATTGCGACCCGTGTCGAGGATCAACATCAAGTGGAACTGCTTTCCAAGTTGCATATCGATGGTTACCAGGGATTTGTTCATCCTGCCTTCCCATTGTCTTGAATTAAATGCTGGAAATGGCCCCGATAGGGGCCTTTTTTATACCAGTTACTTCTCTTTTCGCCATTTTTCTATAACCAACTCAAGGTCAGTCTTGAATGGGGCTGTGCCTAGGGTTCTGATTTGTATTAAGAAATTCCAACTCTTCGATTTTTTTCCGTCCATTTGTTGAATTCCTCTCGAACGTACGCTTTTTTGCAAAGGAACAGCGCGCTATCTCCTTCTACGGTGTAGACATCAAGATCTGTCACCTTGGAGCAATGGATATGCGTACCCAAATCATCGACAAGTCCGTGGTTGTCTCAGCTATCGAAGGCAATGTGGAGATTGTGCTGGCTGATGGAAGCAGCCGCCCTCTGCAAAAAGGGGAAATTCTCCAACCCGGAGCCAAATTGACCATAGCTGATGACGCCAAGCTGGCTCTTTCCCCTTATGACGATACTCCAGCATCGGATGTTCCGGCAGGTTCCGAGTCCGCTGAACCTGCTCAACCGCAAGTGGCGGCCAGCCAGGAAGGCGCACCTTCAGATATTGCCGCATTGCAAGAATCGATTCTGCAGGGTGTTGACCCGACTCAAAACTTTGAGGCTTCTGCTGCTGGTGGGGCACCAGCGGCCGGTGGTGGTGGCGGTATTGGTGGGGTTGCGGGGGCCAGTGGTAATGGTGGTTTCGTAACAATTGATCGAACAGGCGATGCCACGATAGCGGCTGCAGGGTTTGATACCACCTACGATACGGCCGCTGTCATCAATGAAAATCAGGCCGAAGATTTGATTCTTGAAAATCAGCTTGATGATTTGGGCGAAACCGCCGTGACCCTGGAAGACACTCAGATCAGTGGGAATTTGCTCGACAATAGTACTAATCCAGATGGGCCTGCTGATGCCTCTATCGTTTCATATGACTGGGGTATCAATATCGGAGTCCCTGCTGGTGTTGCTGCCACCATTACCGGAGTGGGCACGCTGATCATCAATCCGGATGGGAGCTATATCTTTACTCCTGCGCCTAACTATGATGGCGCAGTTCCCCCAGTGAACTATCAGGTAACTGATGGCCAGGATACAGTGACTTCAACACTCGTTATCTCCATTACTCCGGTAGATGAGGCGGTAGGCCTTGATGGGCTGACTCTGGAAGGGGGAGAGGTGTTGGTCAGTGATGCCAACTTGGTCGACGGTTCGGCACCTAACGCTGCCGCGTTAACTCAAAGTGGGGTGTTTACTTTTAATGCCCCTGATGGCGTCCAGAGTTTGACCTTGGCTGGCGTTACATTAATCACCAATGGCCAGTTAGGCGCATCGTTTCCACAATCCATTATCAGCTCGTTAGGAAATGTACTGACTATCTCAGCGGTGACCTACAACCCGGTGACCGGTGAAGGGCAAGTCAGTTACAGCTATACCCTTGGCGATAATGGAGACCATACAAGACCCGTCAATGACACCTCCCTGAGCGAAAGCTTCAGCGTTGTGCTGATCGATAGTGATGGTGATACGGCTAGCGATACCCTTGATGTCGCCATTTTGGATGACATACCAACTCTGGTTGATAGGGAAGAACTATCTGTGCGCAGTTTGGTCCATGAAGATGCGCTGACCAGCGGTAATAGCGAAGGGACGGGTCAGAGTGTGAGCGCCAGCGGTGCGGCCGGTACCCTCAATAGCTTGGTCAACTTTGGTGCCGATGGGGTAGGCAGCTTTGGTCTGGGCAGTGATGTCAGCAGTCTGGTGGGGCTGGGACTGACCAGTGGCGGTGTAGCGCTCAGCTACAGCGTGGTGGGTAATGTGTTGACCGCCAATGCAGGCGGTGTGCCGGTCTTTACCCTGACCGTAGGGGCGGATGGCAGCTACAGCTTTACCCTGATTGGTCCGCTGGACCATCCGACAGCGGATGGTGATGACGGCGAACAACTGACTGGCGTGGGGATCGACTTCTCTGGCGTACTGACCGCCACCGATGGTGACGGAGATCAGCTTACAGATAGCTTCCCGGCGGGGAGCTTTGCCATCAAGGTGGAAGATGATGTGCCACGCGTGGCTATCAGCGTCAACAGCAGTGCGGTGGCGGGGCTTGATGAGAGTGGTGCCAGCGGTACCGCCACCCTTGATACCGGAGCGGTGGTGAAAGGTAACGATCCGGATGTGAGTGGGGCTGGGTATATCAGCAAGGCCAGCAGTAATGGCGCCGTTGTGACATTGACAACCGAAGCCTACGGGGCGGATGGCGCGGCTGTGGCAGGCAGCAAGGTGTACAACCTGGTGGTGAGTAATGCCACTTCGGGCCTGGCGCTGACCGACGGTTCGGCCATAACCCTGGTGCAACTGGACAACGGGGTGGTGGTCGGCCAGGTGGTGGGCGGAGCCTTTGCTGGCCAGGCGGCGTTTGCTATCCAGATAGACAGTGCGACGGGCGTGATGACGGTAGAGCAATACCTGTCGCTGGATCACCCGGCGGAAGCCGTGGCAGGAAATAGCTACAACAGCTACGACGAATCCGTTGCACTGGCAGCCAGTTCGTTGGGGGTCACGGTCACCCTGAAAGACGGTGACAACGACACCGTGCAGAGTGCGACAGCAGATATTTCGGGTCAGGTACGTTTCAACGACGATGGTCCGCGCGTGGCTATCAGCGTCAACAGCAGTGCGGTGGCGGGGCTTGATGAGAGTGGTGCCAGCGGTACCGCCACCCTTGATACCGGAGCGGTGGTGAAAGGTAACGATCCGGATGTGAGTGGGGCTGGGTATATCAGCAAGGCCAGCAGTAATGGCGCCGTTGTGACATTGACAACCGAAGCCTACGGGGCGGATGGCGCGGCTGTGGCAGGCAGCAAGGTGTACAACCTGGTGGTGAGTAATGCCACTTCGGGCCTGGCGCTGACCGACGGTTCGGCCATAACCCTGGTGCAACTGGACAACGGGGTGGTGGTCGGCCAGGTGGTGGGCGGAGCCTTTGCTGGCCAGGCGGCGTTTGCTATCCAGATAGACAGTGCGACGGGCGTGATGACGGTAGAGCAATACCTGTCGCTGGATCACCCGGCGGAAGCCGTGGCAGGAAATAGCTACAACAGCTACGACGAATCCGTTGCACTGGCAGCCAGTTCGTTGGGGGTCACGGTCACCCTGAAAGACGGTGACAACGACACCGTGCAGAGTACGACAGCAGATATTTCGGGTCAGGTACGTTTCAACGACGATGGTCCGCGCGTGGCTATCAGCGTCAACAGCAGTGCGGTGGCGGGGCTTGATGAGAGTGGTGCCAGCGGTACCGCCACCCTTGATACCGGAGCGGTGGTGAAAGGTAACGATCCGGATGTGAGTGGGGCTGGGTATATCAGCAAGGCCAGCAGTAATGGCGCCGTTGTGACATTGACAACCGAAGCCTACGGGGCGGATGGCGCGGCTGTGGCAGGCAGCAAGGTGTACAACCTGGTGGTGAGTAATGCCACTTCGGGCCTGGCGCTGACCGACGGTTCGGCCATAACCCTGGTGCAACTGGACAATGGGGTGGTGGTCGGCCAGGTGGTGGGCGGAGCCTTTGCTGGCCAGGCGGCGTTTGCTATCCAGATAGACAGTGCGACGGGCGTGATGACGGTAGAGCAATACCTGTCGCTGGATCACCCGGCGGAAGCCGTGGCAGGAAATAGCTACAACAGCTACGACGAATCCGTTGCACTGGCAGCCAGTTCGTTGGGGGTCACGGTCACCCTGAAAGACGGTGACAACGACACCGTGCAGAGTACGACAGCAGATATTTCGGGTCAGGTACGTTTCAACGACGATGGTCCGCGCGTGGCTATCAGCGTCAACAGCAGTGCGGTGGCGGGGCTTGATGAGAGTGGTGCCAGCGGTACCGCCACCCTTGATACCGGAGCGGTGGTGAAAGGTAACGATCCGGATGTGAGTGGGGCTGGGTATATCAGCAAGGCCAGCAGTAATGGCGCCGTTGTGACATTGACAACCGAAGCCTACGGGGCGGATGGCGCGGCTGTGGCAGGCAGCAAGGTGTACAACCTGGTGGTGAGTAATGCCACTTCGGGCCTGGCGCTGACCGACGGTTCGGCCATAACCCTGGTGCAACTGGACAACGGGGTGGTGGTCGGCCAGGTGGTGGGCGGAGCCTTTGCTGGCCAGGCGGCGTTTGCTATCCAGATAGACAGTGCGACGGGCGTGATGACGGTAGAGCAATACCTGTCGCTGGATCACCCGGCGGAAGCCGTGGCAGGAAATAGCTACAACAGCTACGACGAATCCGTTGCACTGGCAGCCAGTTCGTTGGGGGTCACGGTCACCCTGAAAGACGGTGACAACGACACCGTGCAGAGTACGACAGCAGATATTTCGGGTCAGGTACGCTTCAACGACGATGGTCCGCGCGTGGCTATCAGCGTCAACAGCAGTGCGGTGGCGGGGCTTGATGAGAGTGGTGCCAGCGGTACCGCCACCCTTGATACCGGAGCGGTGGTGAAAGGTAACGATCCGGATGTGAGTGGGGCTGGGTATATCAGCAAGGCCAGCAGTAATGGCGCCGTTGTGACATTGACAACCGAAGCCTACGGGGCGGATGGCGCGGCTGTGGCAGGCAGCAAGGTGTACAACCTGGTGGTGAGTAATGCCACTTCGGGCCTGGCGCTGACCGACGGTTCGGCCATAACCCTGGTGCAACTGGACAACGGGGTGGTGGTCGGCCAGGTGGTGGGCGGAGCCTTTGCTGGCCAGGCGGCGTTTGCTATCCAGATAGACAGTGCGACGGGCGTGATGACGGTAGAGCAATACCTGTCGCTGGATCACCCGGCGGAAGCCGTGGCAGGAAATAGCTACAACAGCTACGACGAATCCGTTGCACTGGCAGCCAGTTCGTTGGGGGTCACGGTCACCCTGAAAGACGGTGACAACGACACCGTGCAGAGTACGACAGCAGATATTTCGGGTCAGGTACGCTTCAACGACGATGGTCCGCGCGTGGCTATCAGCGTCAACAGCAGTGCGGTGGCGGGGCTTGATGAGAGTGGTGCCAGCGGTACCGCCACCCTTGATACCGGAGCGGTGGTGAAAGGTAACGATCCGGATGTGAGTGGGGCTGGGTATATCAGCAAGGCCAGCAGTAATGGCGCCGTTGTGACATTGACAACCGAAGCCTACGGGGCGGATGGCGCGGCTGTGGCAGGCAGCAAGGTGTACAACCTGGTGGTGAGTAATGCCACTTCGGGCCTGGCGCTGACCGACGGTTCGGCCATAACCCTGGTGCAACTGGACAATGGGGTGGTGGTCGGCCAGGTGGTGGGCGGAGCCTTTGCTGGCCAGGCGGCGTTTGCTATCCAGATAGACAGTGCGACGGGCGTGATGACGGTAGAGCAATACCTGTCGCTGGATCACCCGGCGGAAGCCGTGGCAGGAAATAGCTACAACAGCTACGACGAATCCGTTGCACTGGCAGCCAGTTCGTTGGGGGTCACGGTCACCCTGAAAGACGGTGACAACGACACCGTGCAGAGTACGACAGCAGATATTTCGGGTCAGGTACGTTTCAACGACGATGGTCCGCGCGTGGCTATCAGCGTCAACAGCAGTGCGGTGGCGGGGCTTGATGAGAGTGGTGCCAGCGGTACCGCCACCCTTGATACCGGAGCGGTGGTGAAAGGTAACGATCCGGATGTGAGTGGGGCTGGGTATATCAGCAAGGCCAGCAGTAATGGCGCCGTTGTGACATTGACAACCGAAGCCTACGGGGCGGATGGCGCGGCTGTGGCAGGCAGCAAGGTGTACAACCTGGTGGTGAGTAATGCCACTTCGGGCCTGGCGCTGACCGACGGTTCGGCCATAACCCTGGTGCAACTGGACAATGGGGTGGTGGTCGGCCAGGTGGTGGGCGGAGCCTTTGCTGGCCAGGCGGCGTTTGCTATCCAGATAGACAGTGCGACGGGCGTGATGACGGTAGAGCAATACCTGTCGCTGGATCACCCGGCGGAAGCCGTGGCAGGAAATAGCTACAACAGCTACGACGAATCCGTTGCACTGGCAGCCAGTTCGTTGGGGGTCACGGTCACCCTGAAAGACGGTGACAACGACACCGTGCAGAGTACGACAGCAGATATTTCGGGTCAGGTACGTTTCAACGACGATGGTCCGCGCGTGGCTATCAGCGTCAACAGCAGTGCGGTGGCGGGGCTTGATGAGAGTGGTGCCAGCGGTACCGCCACCCTTGATACCGGAGCGGTGGTGAAAGGTAACGATCCGGATGTGAGTGGGGCTGGGTATATCAGCAAGGCCAGCAGTAATGGCGCCGTTGTGACATTGACAACCGAAGCCTACGGGGCGGATGGCGCGGCTGTGGCAGGCAGCAAGGTGTACAACCTGGTGGTGAGTAATGCCACTTCGGGCCTGGCGCTGACCGACGGTTCGGCCATAACCCTGGTGCAACTGGACAACGGGGTGGTGGTCGGCCAGGTGGTGGGCGGAGCCTTTGCTGGCCAGGCGGCGTTTGCTATCCAGATAGACAGTGCGACGGGCGTGATGACGGTAGAGCAATACCTGTCGCTGGATCACCCGGCGGAAGCCGTGGCAGGAAATAGCTACAACAGCTACGACGAATCCGTTGCACTGGCAGCCAGTTCGTTGGGGGTCACGGTCACCCTGAAAGACGGTGACAACGACACCGTGCAGAGTACGACAGCAGATATTTCGGGTCAGGTACGCTTCAACGACGATGGTCCGCGCGTGGCTATCAGCGTCAACAGCAGTGCGGTGGCGGGGCTTGATGAGAGTGGTGCCAGCGGTACCGCCACCCTTGATACCGGAGCGGTGGTGAAAGGTAACGATCCGGATGTGAGTGGGGCTGGGTATATCAGCAAGGCCAGCAGTAATGGCGCCGTTGTGACATTGACAACCGAAGCCTACGGGGCGGATGGCGCGGCTGTGGCAGGCAGCAAGGTGTACAACCTGGTGGTGAGTAATGCCACTTCGGGCCTGGCGCTGACCGACGGTTCGGCCATAACCCTGGTGCAACTGGACAACGGGGTGGTGGTCGGCCAGGTGGTGGGCGGAGCCTTTGCTGGCCAGGCGGCGTTTGCTATCCAGATAGACAGTGCGACGGGCGTGATGACGGTAGAGCAATACCTGTCGCTGGATCACCCGGCGGAAGCCGTGGCAGGAAATAGCTACAACAGCTACGACGAATCCGTTGCACTGGCAGCCAGTTCGTTGGGGGTCACGGTCACCCTGAAAGACGGTGACAACGACACCGTGCAGAGTACGACAGCAGATATTTCGGGTCAGGTACGCTTCAACGACGATGGTCCGCGCGTGGCTATCAGCGTCAACAGCAGTGCGGTGGCGGGGCTTGATGAGAGTGGTGCCAGCGGTACCGCCACCCTTGATACCGGAGCGGTGGTGAAAGGTAACGATCCGGATGTGAGTGGGGCTGGGTATATCAGCAAGGCCAGCAGTAATGGCGCCGTTGTGACATTGACAACCGAAGCCTACGGGGCGGATGGCGCGGCTGTGGCAGGCAGCAAGGTGTACAACCTGGTGGTGAGTAATGCCACTTCGGGCCTGGCGCTGACCGACGGTTCGGCCATAACCCTGGTGCAACTGGACAATGGGGTGGTGGTCGGCCAGGTGGTGGGCGGAGCCTTTGCTGGCCAGGCGGCGTTTGCTATCCAGATAGACAGTGCGACGGGCGTGATGACGGTAGAGCAATACCTGTCGCTGGATCACCCGGCGGAAGCCGTGGCAGGAAATAGCTACAACAGCTACGACGAATCCGTTGCACTGGCAGCCAGTTCGTTGGGGGTCACGGTCACCCTGAAAGACGGTGACAACGACACCGTGCAGAGTACGACAGCAGATATTTCGGGTCAGGTACGTTTCAACGACGATGGTCCGCGCGTGGCTATCAGCGTCAACAGCAGTGCGGTGGCGGGGCTTGATGAGAGTGGTGCCAGCGGTACCGCCACCCTTGATACCGGAGCGGTGGTGAAAGGTAACGATCCGGATGTGAGTGGGGCTGGGTATATCAGCAAGGCCAGCAGTAATGGCGCCGTTGTGACATTGACAACCGAAGCCTACGGGGCGGATGGCGCGGCTGTGGCAGGCAGCAAGGTGTACAACCTGGTGGTGAGTAATGCCACTTCGGGCCTGGCGCTGACCGACGGTTCGGCCATAACCCTGGTGCAACTGGACAATGGGGTGGTGGTCGGCCAGGTGGTGGGCGGAGCCTTTGCTGGCCAGGCGGCGTTTGCTATCCAGATAGACAGTGCGACGGGCGTGATGACGGTAGAGCAATACCTGTCGCTGGATCACCCGGCGGAAGCCGTGGCAGGAAATAGCTACAACAGCTACGACGAATCCGTTGCACTGGCAGCCAGTTCGTTGGGGGTCACGGTCACCCTGAAAGACGGTGACAACGACACCGTGCAGAGTACGACAGCAGATATTTCGGGTCAGGTACGTTTCAACGACGATGGTCCGCGCGTGGCTATCAGCGTCAACAGCAGTGCGGTGGCGGGGCTTGATGAGAGTGGTGCCAGCGGTACCGCCACCCTTGATACCGGAGCGGTGGTGAAAGGTAACGATCCGGATGTGAGTGGGGCTGGGTATATCAGCAAGGCCAGCAGTAATGGCGCCGTTGTGACATTGACAACCGAAGCCTACGGGGCGGATGGCGCGGCTGTGGCAGGCAGCAAGGTGTACAACCTGGTGGTGAGTAATGCCACTTCGGGCCTGGCGCTGACCGACGGTTCGGCCATAACCCTGGTGCAACTGGACAACGGGGTGGTGGTCGGCCAGGTGGTGGGCGGAGCCTTTGCTGGCCAGGCGGCGTTTGCTATCCAGATAGACAGTGCGACGGGCGTGATGACGGTAGAGCAATACCTGTCGCTGGATCACCCGGCGGAAGCCGTGGCAGGAAATAGCTACAACAGCTACGACGAATCCGTTGCACTGGCAGCCAGTTCGTTGGGGGTCACGGTCACCCTGAAAGACGGTGACAACGACACCGTGCAGAGTACGACAGCAGATATTTCGGGTCAGGTACGTTTCAACGACGATGGTCCGCGCGTGGCTATCAGCGTCAACAGCAGTGCGGTGGCGGGGCTTGATGAGAGTGGTGCCAGCGGTACCGCCACCCTTGATACCGGAGCGGTGGTGAAAGGTAACGATCCGGATGTGAGTGGGGCTGGGTATATCAGCAAGGCCAGCAGTAATGGCGCCGTTGTGACATTGACAACCGAAGCCTACGGGGCGGATGGCGCGGCTGTGGCAGGCAGCAAGGTGTACAACCTGGTGGTGAGTAATGCCACTTCGGGCCTGGCGCTGACCGACGGTTCGGCCATAACCCTGGTGCAACTGGACAACGGGGTGGTGGTCGGCCAGGTGGTGGGCGGAGCCTTTGCTGGCCAGGCGGCGTTTGCTATCCAGATAGACAGTGCGACGGGCGTGATGACGGTAGAGCAATACCTGTCGCTGGATCACCCGGCGGAAGCCGTGGCAGGAAATAGCTACAACAGCTACGACGAATCCGTTGCACTGGCAGCCAGTTCGTTGGGGGTCACGGTCACCCTGAAAGACGGTGACAACGACACCGTGCAGAGTACGACAGCAGATATTTCGGGTCAGGTACGTTTCAACGACGATGGTCCGCGCGTGGCTATCAGCGTCAACAGCAGTGCGGTGGCGGGGCTTGATGAGAGTGGTGCCAGCGGTACCGCCACCCTTGATACCGGAGCGGTGGTGAAAGGTAACGATCCGGATGTGAGTGGGGCTGGGTATATCAGCAAGGCCTGCAGTAATGGCGCCGTTGTGACATTGACAACCGAAGCCTACGGGGCGGATGGCGCGGCTGTGGCAGGCAGCAAGGTGTACAACCTGGTGGTGAGTAATGCCACTTCGGGCCTGGCGCTGACCGACGGTTCGGCCATAACCCTGGTGCAACTGGACAACGGGGTGGTGGTCGGCCAGGTGGTGGGCGGAGCCTTTGCTGGCCAGGCGGCGTTTGCTATCCAGATAGACAGTGCGACGGGCGTGATGACGGTAGAGCAATACCTGTCGCTGGATCACCCGGCGGAAGCCGTGGCAGGAAATAGCTACAACAGCTACGACGAATCCGTTGCACTGGCAGCCAGTTCGTTGGGGGTCACGGTCACCCTGAAAGACGGTGACAACGACACCGTGCAGAGTACGACAGCAGATATTTCGGGTCAGGTACGTTTCAACGACGATGGTCCGCGCGTGGCTATCAGCGTCAACAGCAGTGCGGTGGCGGGGCTTGATGAGAGTGGTGCCAGCGGTACCGCCACCCTTGATACCGGAGCGGTGGTGAAAGGTAACGATCCGGATGTGAGTGGGGCTGGGTATATCAGCAAGGCCAGCAGTAATGGCGCCGTTGTGACATTGACAACCGAAGCCTACGGGGCGGATGGCGCGGCTGTGGCAGGCAGCAAGGTGTACAACCTGGTGGTGAGTAATGCCACTTCGGGCCTGGCGCTGACCGACGGTTCGGCCATAACCCTGGTGCAACTGGACAATGGGGTGGTGGTCGGCCAGGTGGTGGGCGGAGCCTTTGCTGGCCAGGCGGCGTTTGCTATCCAGATAGACAGTGCGACGGGCGTGATGACGGTAGAGCAATACCTGTCGCTGGATCACCCGGCGGAAGCCGTGGCAGGAAATAGCTACAACAGCTACGACGAATCCGTTGCACTGGCAGCCAGTTCGTTGGGGGTCACGGTCACCCTGAAAGACGGTGACAACGACACCGTGCAGAGTACGACAGCAGATATTTCGGGTCAGGTACGCTTCAACGACGATGGTCCGCGCGTGGCTATCAGCGTCAACAGCAGTGCGGTGGCGGGGCTTGATGAGAGTGGTGCCAGCGGTACCGCCACCCTTGATACCGGAGCGGTGGTGAAAGGTAACGATCCGGATGTGAGTGGGGCTGGGTATATCAGCAAGGCCAGCAGTAATGGCGCCGTTGTGACATTGACAACCGAAGCCTACGGGGCGGATGGCGCGGCTGTGGCAGGCAGCAAGGTGTACAACCTGGTGGTGAGTAATGCCACTTCGGGCCTGGCGCTGACCGACGGTTCGGCCATAACCCTGGTGCAACTGGACAACGGGGTGGTGGTCGGCCAGGTGGTGGGCGGAGCCTTTGCTGGCCAGGCGGCGTTTGCTATCCAGATAGACAGTGCGACGGGCGTGATGACGGTAGAGCAATACCTGTCGCTGGATCACCCGGCGGAAGCCGTGGCAGGAAATAGCTACAACAGCTACGACGAATCCGTTGCACTGGCAGCCAGTTCGTTGGGGGTCACGGTCACCCTGAAAGACGGTGACAACGACACCGTGCAGAGTACGACAGCAGATATTTCGGGTCAGGTACGTTTCAACGACGATGGTCCGCGCGTGGCTATCAGCGTCAACAGCAGTGCGGTGGCGGGGCTTGATGAGAGTGGTGCCAGCGGTACCGCCACCCTTGATACCGGAGCGGTGGTGAAAGGTAACGATCCGGATGTGAGTGGGGCTGGGTATATCAGCAAGGCCAGCAGTAATGGCGCCGTTGTGACATTGACAACCGAAGCCTACGGGGCGGATGGCGCGGCTGTGGCAGGCAGCAAGGTGTACAACCTGGTGGTGAGTAATGCCACTTCGGGCCTGGCGCTGACCGACGGTTCGGCCATAACCCTGGTGCAACTGGACAACGGGGTGGTGGTCGGCCAGGTGGTGGGCGGAGCCTTTGCTGGCCAGGCGGCGTTTGCTATCCAGATAGACAGTGCGACGGGCGTGATGACGGTAGAGCAATACCTGTCGCTGGATCACCCGGCGGAAGCCGTGGCAGGAAATAGCTACAACAGCTACGACGAATCCGTTGTACTGGCAGCCAGTTCGTTGGGGGTCACGGTCACCCTGAAAGACGGTGACAACGACACCGTGCAGAGTACGACAGCAGATATTTCGGGTCAGGTACGTTTCAACGACGATGGTCCGCGCGTGGCTATCAGCGTCAACAGCAGTGCGGTGGCGGGGCTTGATGAGAGTGGTGCCAGCGGTACCGCCACCCTTGATACCGGAGCGGTGGTGAAAGGTAACGATCCGGATGTGAGTGGGGCTGGGTATATCAGCAAGGCCAGCAGTAATGGCGCCGTTGTGACATTGACAACCGAAGCCTACGGGGCGGATGGCGCGGCTGTGGCAGGCAGCAAGGTGTACAACCTGGTGGTGAGTAATGCCACTTCGGGCCTGGCGCTGACCGACGGTTCGGCCATAACCCTGGTGCAACTGGACAATGGGGTGGTGGTCGGCCAGGTGGTGGGCGGAGCCTTTGCTGGCCAGGCGGCGTTTGCTATCCAGATAGACAGTGCGACGGGCGTGATGACGGTAGAGCAATACCTGTCGCTGGATCACCCGGCGGAAGCCGTGGCAGGAAATAGCTACAACAGCTACGACGAATCCGTTGCACTGGCAGCCAGTTCGTTGGGGGTCACGGTCACCCTGAAAGACGGTGACAACGACACCGTGCAGAGTACGACAGCAGATATTTCGGGTCAGGTACGTTTCAACGACGATGGTCCGCGCGTGGCTATCAGCGTCAACAGCAGTGCGGTGGCGGGGCTTGATGAGAGTGGTGCCAGCGGTACCGCCACCCTTGATACCGGAGCGGTGGTGAAAGGTAACGATCCGGATGTGAGTGGGGCTGGGTATATCAGCAAGGCCAGCAGTAATGGCGCCGTTGTGACATTGACAACCGAAGCCTACGGGGCGGATGGCGCGGCTGTGGCAGGCAGCAAGGTGTACAACCTGGTGGTGAGTAATGCCACTTCGGGCCTGGCGCTGACCGACGGTTCGGCCATAACCCTGGTGCAACTGGACAACGGGGTGGTGGTCGGCCAGGTGGTGGGCGGAGCCTTTGCTGGCCAGGCGGCGTTTGCTATCCAGATAGACAGTGCGACGGGCGTGATGACGGTAGAGCAATACCTGTCGCTGGATCACCCGGCGGAAGCCGTGGCAGGAAATAGCTACAACAGCTACGACGAATCCGTTGCACTGGCAGCCAGTTCGTTGGGGGTCACGGTCACCCTGAAAGACGGTGACAACGACACCGTGCAGAGTACGACAGCAGATATTTCGGGTCAGGTACGCTTCAACGACGATGGGCCGATTGCATCGGTAGCAACTAACACGGGTCAGGCCACTCAGGTGCAAAATACCAACCTGATGTTGATCCTCGATATTTCCGGCAGTATGGGTGATCCATCGGGCTATCAAGGCATGACCCGGATGCAGGTGATGCAAAAATCTGCCTTGGAGTTGCTCGACAAGTACAGTGCCTATGGCACCGTTATGGTCAATATCATCACATTTGCATCCTCTGCTACTAACCCAACCAGTATCTGGGTCAATGTGGATGTGGCCAAGTCGACCATATTGGGGCTGCAACCATCAGGTGGTACTAACTATGACGATGCTCTAAATGAGGCGATCAAGGCCTTTGGCGATACAGGCAGGCAGATTAACGCACAAAATGTCTCCTATTTTATGTCAGATGGTCAGCCTACAGCGAACGCATTGAGTGGCTCAGCCGCTTCTGTCCTGGATGGAGATAACTCCCTTGGTGGTGGCAATGGCATTGATGGTGACGGCTCGACACTGAGTGGAGAAACCAAAGATTGGGCTGATTTCCTTAAAGCGAACAATATTAACTCCTTTGCGCTAGGGATGGGCTCGGGATCTACCCAGTCTGCACTTGATCCCATCGCTTACAATGGTGTCAGCGGCGCGAGCCCAGCGAATACAACCGCTGTGGTTGTGACTGATTTCAGTCAATTGGCCGCTACGCTTTTGAGTACCGTTGTGGCGCCACCGCTGGCGGGTCAAATAATCAATGGCATAGTGGCCAGTGCCGGGGCGGATGGTGGCTGGCTCAGCTCCATTACTGTTGGGGGGATAACGTATACCTACAACCAGAACACGGATACCCCATCTGGCGATACGTCGGTTGGGACCTTTAACCAATCAACAAACGAATGGATGATTGCGCTGGCTGGCGGCACCCTCAAGGTAGATATGGACAACGGGGCGTATACCTATACTCCGCCGTCTGCTATACCGGCAGGGGGCATAAACCAGGTCGTGGGCTATAGCGTTACCGATAAGGACGGGGACACAGCGTCCAGCACCCTGGCCATCGTTATCAGGCCAGCGGTTGGTCCCACTGCGGTGCGTGATGATTTCATCATCACCAACCAGGACCCTGTAACCGTTCCGGATTGGGCACTGCTTGTCAATGATACCGGGCCGCTGGCTGCGACCCAGATTATTACGGGTGTTTCTGGGGCCGTTGGCGGAACAGTGACAGATAACGCGGGTTCGGTGACGTTCGATGATACCTCTGGCAGCGCAACCCCCAGTAGCTACGAAGGGTCATTCAACTACACCAATAGCTCGACCACAGATACGGCCAAGGTCTTCGTGGATGTTCAAAGCGGGGCAACGCTCACAGGAGGATATCTGGACGAGATCCTCATCGGCGGGACGGGGGCGGATACGCTCAACGGCAATGCTGGAAATGATATTCTGCTGGGCGGTGCCGGTAACGACGCTTTGAATGGTGGCGAGGGCAACGACATTCTTGTTGGCGGTGCAGGCAACGATAACTTGAACGGTGGTGCTGGCAACGACACGGCCAGTTACATCGATAGTACGGCCGGTGTCACTGTTAAGGTCAATGGTAATAATCAGGCGACCGGTGGTGCGGGTACTGACAGTCTGAGCAATATGGAAAATCTGGTGGGTTCCATGTTCAACGACAGTCTGACGGGGGATGGCAATGCCAACGTACTGAGCGGTTTGGTTGGAAGCGACATCTTGAGCGGTGGTGGCGGCGATGACTTGCTCCTTGGTGGTGCTGATGGCGACACCCTGACAGGTGGAGGCGGTAAAGACACCTTTAAGTGGGGGGCGGGTGATGCCGGTGGTGTGGACGTTATCAAAGACTTCACAACTGGTGACGGTGGAGATGTGCTGGATATAAGCGAGCTGCTCACTGGCGAACATGCCAACTCTGGTTCGCTTGATGCGTACCTCAATTTCAGTAGTGATGGGCCAGGCACAAACAAATCAACATTGACGATTGATTTGGATGGTACGAATGGAGGAACCACCCACGTCATAAAATTTGACAGTATTGACCTGACAACCTTGGGCAACAGTGACCTTGAGATCATTCAGAAGTTGCTGGGTGACGGTAACTTGAAGGTTGATCTGTAACCTTGTCTCGGGGCCGGGCTTGCCTGGCCCCTGTTTTTTCCCCAAGGGGATGGATAAGATAGCGGCAGTAGAGGAGAGGGGTAATCATGCAGTCATTCAACTGGGTCGACATTGATGGCATCCGTTATAGCTGGGATGGGCAGGGGAACATTACCTGCGCAGGCCAGTTTGGCTATCAGGCATCGATCGCGGGGGATCGGCTGGATGGGATGGAGATTGAGAATGAGGCCGGTGATGTAGCGGGCTCGCTCTATGTTGACTTCGCTACGGCCTCTATCACTTATGTGCCGGTCATGGATACCGAGTCTGCCCATAACATGATTCTGGTTGGCCATCATCAGGGGCAGCAGGAGTATCCGCTGGCCAGTTTTCACTCTCCGTTGTTGCAAGATTTGCTAGGACCATCTGATACCATCCCTTGGTCTGCGATGGAGGAGGATAGTGGTGGCACCAATATCGGACAGGCGGTGCAAGGACACGTTCTGTCGTGGGACTCGTTCCATTTCGATGATGAGGTGTTGGTCTGTGGCGCGGCTCCTGCGCTGGATATGGCAAACCAGAGCCAGGATCCCGGCAGCATGGTCACCATTAGTCTCGATCTGACCAATCAGATACTGGATCAGCTCCCCCCCTTGCACGATATATGAATCCCGTAGCTGCACGGGCATAATGGCCTCAATCTTTCCGATTGAGGTTTTTTTCTATGTGGCGTCCCCTTCTTACTCTTTCCGCTCTGGTTGTCAGTGCTCCGCTGCTGGCGATTGAAGTGCCGCAAGCGCCCCATCTGGTGGTGAGCGGTTATGCCGAGCAGAAGACCGAACCCGATATGCTCACCCTCAATGTGGCGGTGAGTGCACTGGATAAGCAGGGCCTCAAGGCCAAGCAGCAGGTCGATACCAAGGTCGCAGCCTTTTTCAGCCAACTGGAAGGGTTGGGGATCAAGCGCAGCGATGTTGAGGCTGGCAACCTGATGGTCTCTCCGGAATATCAGTATGGCGAGAACAAGAAGCCGGTATTGCTGGGATACCGTGCCCAGCGGCAATTGGCGGTGAAGCTCTATCAGCTCGACAAGTTGAGCCCCCTGATGGATACCGCACTCAAAGCCGGGCTGGAGTCCGTATCCCAGATTGAGTACGGGTTGAAGTCGCCGCAGGTCATCAAGGAGCAGGCTCGTTTGAATGCCGTTGAGGATGCCAAAACCAAGGCTGAATCTCTGGCCAAGGCGTTTGGGATGAAGCTTGGCAAGGTCTACAGTGTGGAGTACCGCAATGCTTCGCCCATTACCGCCTACAGCCGCAACCTGAAGGTGGTGCAGGCCATGGCGATGGCAGCTCCCGCGCCGGATATGGCGGACAACAGCTATCAACAACAGCAGATCACGGTAAGTGATAATATCGAGGCTGTTTTCTTGCTGGAGTGATGCCCGTCGTTTAAGTCCAGTCATGAACAACCCCGCCATTTGCTGCGGGGTTTTTATTGCGCATCGATGCAGATATAAAAAAGCCGACGCTCGTGTTTACTTAATCGAGCGTCGGCTTTTTGTTGGCGGGTTTTATCAGGCGGTCACAGCATCAGCCTGGGTCGCTTCAGGAGCCGGGTTGCGGATGAGGTAATCAAACGCACCCAGTGCGGCGGTGGCGCCAGCACCCATGGAGATGATGATCTGCTTGAACGGTACCGTGGTGGCATCCCCTGCGGCGTAGACGCCGGGCAGGGAGGTCGCCCCTTTGGTATCGATCTCGATCTCGCCAAAGCGGGTCAGGGCAATCTCGCTCCCTTTCAGGAACTCGGTGTTCGGTACCAGGCCGATCTGGACGAAGATCCCCGCCACCGCCAGGTGTTTAATCTCACCGGTGGTGCGATCTTCGTAGTCCATACCGACCACCTTGCTGCCATCACCGATCACTTCGGTGGTGCGAGCGCTCATGATGATGTCGATATTGCCCATGGAGCGAGCCTTCTTCTGCAGCACTTCATCGGCTCGCAGGGTGTCGGCGAACTCCACCACAGTCACATGCTCGACGATGCCAGCCAAGTCGATCGCTGCCTCGATGCCGGAGTTACCGCCACCGATCACAGCTACTCGCTTGCCCTTGAAGAAGGGACCATCGCAGTGCGGGCAGTAGGCCACGCCCTTGGTGCGGTACTCGAGCTCGCCCGGTACGTTCAGATCACGCCAGCGGGCACCGGTCGCCAGGATCACGGCGCGGCTCTTCAAGGTGGCGCCAGAGGCGAGATCCACGTTCACATATCCATCTTTGCTGATGGCGGCGGCGCGCTGCTCGGTGATCACTTCAACGCCGTACTGTTTGACGTGTTGCTCCAGGCTGGCGGCCAGCTTGGGGCCTTCGGTGTAGGGCACTGAGATAAAGTTCTCGATACCGACGGTGTCCATCACCTGACCACCGAAACGCTCGGCAACGATGGCGGTGCGAATGCCTTTACGGGCGGCATAGATGGCCGCTGCGGCGCCAGCCGGGCCACCGCCCACCACCAGTACGTCGTAGGGATCTTTCTCATTCAGCTCGGCAGCCTTGCGCTCGGCGGCACCGGTGTCGAGTTTGGCGACGATTTCTTCCAGCGAGATCCGCCCTTGGCTGAACGGTTGGCCGTTCAGGTAGACATTCGGTACCGCCATGATTTGACGCTCGGCAACTTCTTCCTGGAACAGGGCGCCGTCGATCATGGTGTGAGTGATGCCGGGGTTCAGGGTCGCCATCAGGTTGAGGGCCTGTACTACGTCCGGGCAGTTGTGGCAGGAGAGGGAGATATAGGTCTCGAAGTGATACTCACCCTTGAGATTGCGGATCTGCTCCTGCACGGCCGCATCGGCCTTGGAGGGGTGGCCGCCGCTTTGCAGCAGGGCGAGCACCAGAGAGGTAAATTCATGACCCATGGGGATACCGGCAAAGTGAACGCGCGGGGCTTGGCCCTGCGGCGCGACACTCATGGAAGGCTTGCGAGCGGCAGTGCCAGAGGTCTGGGTGATCTTGGAGGACATCTCGGCGATCTCGCTGGCCAGTGCCAGCAGCTCTGCAGATTTGTCGCTGTCGTTGCCGGACACGCTGATCTCGATGGGATTGACGATGTACTGCAGATAGGTGTTCAGCTGTTGTTTGAGGTTGGTATCCAACATGGTCGAATTCCTTCTTGTAATGGCGAGTTGGCATTAAATGTGAGTCGGTCTGCTTTCAGGCCTATTTGGCAATGCCGGAAAGCAGACCGGCCCTTATGCGGGCCGGTCTTGGAAGCGGGAGGCTTAGATCTTGCCTACCAGGTCCAGGGACGGGGCCAGAGTGGCTTCGCCTTCTTTCCATTTAGCCGGGCACACTTCACCCGGGTGGGAGGCAACGTACTGGGCTGCTTTGACTTTGCGCAGCAGTTCCAGTGCATCACGGCCGATGCCGCCAGCGTTGATCTCGACGATCTGGATGATGCCCTGCGGGTCAATTACGAAGGTACCGCGGTCAGCCAGACCAGCTTCTTCGATCATCACGCCGAAGTTGCGGGTGATGGTACCAGTCGGGTCACCAATCATCGGGTACTGGATCTTCTGAATGGTGTCAGAAGTGTCGTGCCATGCTTTGTGAGTGAAGTGGGTATCGGTAGAGACAGAGTAGATCTCGACGCCCAGTTTCTGGAATTCAGCGTAGTTGTCAGCCAGGTCGCCCAGCTCGGTCGGGCAAACGAAGGTGAAGTCAGCCGGGTAGAAGAAGACCACGGACCACTTGCCTTTCAGGTCAGCGTCAGACACCTGAACGAATTTGCCATTGTGGTAGGCGGTAGCATTGAACGGCTTGATTTCAGTGTTGATGTAGGTAGACATGTAATTGCTCCTTGGTGATGTACATATGCCGGTCTGGTGTTGAAGAGTCTTGCCAGACGAGGCGCTTAACTTTCGATGGATTCATCATAGGGGCTTCAGTTAATCGATAAAAGCCGCAATTTTGAATCGCTTAAATCTACTTATTAGATAGCTCACTATGGCTGTACCTAACATGAATATCTCTAGCCTACTGAGATAACTCCTTGTCGTGGTTCAATATCTGTGCGCTACATCGCCTTTTCAAGACATGGGAAGATGTGTGCAGAGCCACGATGACACGATGAGATAAACGGTGGAGCAAACAGGTGGTGCAGGAGGTTGAGGCCGCTGCTCGCAGCGATGGAGATGTGCTGACAAGAAAACGCGGATAAAAAAATCCCGGCGCTATCGCAACGACAGGGCCGGGTCATCAAACAAGGAATGGCTATATAAACAAATGCTTTACAGCAAAGACTAACTACGGGGTGTGCAAACTTGCAGACATATGAGAGGAAGATAATGGGTGCACAATCCCTCGTCTCCCCCTCGGCAACTATTGCATGAGAGGGATGATAGTGTGACGTAGATCACAAGGCAAGCATTTGGTGTAATTTTTCAATCAAAATGAAAGTGTTTCATCATTTCAGCTTATTTTGACGGCTGAAAACGCTTTTATTGTAATTTAATTACAGCTAGATCTATCAAAAGTCGATAGGTGGTTCCTGCTCTTCCATCAATTCCAGCAGGTTGATGGCCACTGCAATAAAGTCCGACTCGGTGACAATGCCGATCAGCTTGCGTCCTTTGAGTACCGGCAGGCAGCCATATCTGTGCCGCTGTAGGTAAAGTGCCGCCTCCTTGATGCCGGCGTGAGGATCTACGCTCGCCACTTGCCGTGTCATGATCTCGTCGAGTTGCACGCTGTCGGTAAATTCGGCTTCCCGCTCCGGGCTGATGAGCAGCAGCTTGGATTCCCGGGTGGCCAGGATATCGGTGAGGGTTACCAACCCCAGCAGGTGATGCTGCTCATCGACGATGGGAATGTGGCGGATCCGCTCCTGCTGCATCAGGTCCATCGCCTGTTTGACACTGTTTGACGGACCCAGAGTGAAGGGGTGTTCGGTCATGATTTCGGATAGGGTCATCATGGTGGGCCTCCTTGTGTATCTGCTTTCACCCTAGCCCAGCCCCAACTGGCAAAACATGATCAGGGTCAATACAGAACATTAAAGAATCATTAACCGGATGTGTGTCTCAATATTGCTCGCTACCCCTTGTCTCTCTTGGGTTTTTGGTCTTTTGGGTTGCCTTGGAAGATGGGGATAACTAGACTAGCCGCCGATTCCCCCCGAGGTGAAAGATGCAAGTATCCGATTTTCATTTTGATCTGCCAGACGAGCTGATTGCCCGCTATCCGATGGCAGAGCGTACCGCCAGCCGCCTGTTGCAGCTCGATGGTCAGACTGGCGCCCTGCGCCACGGTCAATTTGTGGATGTGCTGGATCAGCTCAATCCGGGTGACCTGCTGGTATTCAATAACACCCGTGTCATTCCGGCGCGCATGTTTGGCCAGAAGGCCAGCGGCGGCAAGCTGGAGGTACTGGTCGAGCGCATTCTGGACGAGCACAGCGTGCTGGCCCATGTCCGTGCCTCCAAGGCGCCCAAGCCCGGCACCCGGATGATCATGGATGGTGGTGTTGAAGCCGAGATGCGCGCCCGTCACGACGCCCTGTTCGAGATCCACTTCCTCGACCCGCGTCCGGTGCTGGAGATTTTGGAGGCCATCGGCCACATGCCGCTGCCCCCCTATATCGACCGTCCCGACGAGGATGCCGACAAGGAGCGCTACCAGACCGTTTACAATCAAAAGCCGGGCGCCGTCGCGGCGCCGACCGCCGGTCTGCACTTTGATGAGCCGCTGCTTGAGAAAATTCGGGCCAAAGGGGTTGAAACGGCCTTCGTCACCCTGCATGTAGGGGCGGGGACCTTCCAGCCGGTGCGGGTAGATAAGATTGAAGATCACCATATGCACTCCGAGTATGCGGAAGTGCCGCAAGAGGTGGTAGATGCCATCGCGGCCACCCGTGCCCGTGGTGGCCGGGTGATCGCGGTGGGGACCACGTCGGTCCGTTCGCTGGAGAGCGCGGCCAAGGTCACCCTGGCGCAGGGCAAACCGCTGGCGCCCTTCTTTAGTGACACCGATATCTTCATCTTCCCTGGTTACCAGTTCCAGATTGTCGATGCCATGGTCACCAACTTCCATCTGCCGGAGTCGACCCTGATCATGCTGGTCAGCGCCTTTGCCGGTTATGACAACGTGATGGCGGCCTATCAGGCAGCCGTGGCCGGGCAGTACCGTTTCTTCAGCTACGGGGACGCCATGTTCGTCACCCGTCGCCAGGTTGAAGCATAAGCTTCAGCTTATTTACCGGGCCGTGAGCGGCCCTCCTATTGTCAGACTGTTTATCTGACGCAGCCGAGGTAGCAATGAAATTTGAACTGAAAACCACCGACGGCCGTGCCCGTCGCGGTCAACTGGTCTTCGAACGTGGTGTGGTACAAACACCGGCCTTTATGCCGGTCGGGACTTACGGCACCGTCAAGGGGATGACCCCGGAAGAAGTGCGTGAAACCGGCGCCCAGATCCTGCTGGGTAACACCTTCCACCTCTGGCTACGTCCGGGTCAGGAAGTGATGCGTGCCCACGGCGATCTGCATGACTTCATGAACTGGCAGGGCCCGATCCTGACCGACTCCGGTGGTTTCCAGGTGTTCAGCCTGGGCCATATTCGCAAGATCACCGAAGCGGGCGTCCACTTCCGTCACCCCATCAATGGCGAGAAGATCTTCCTCGACCCCGAGAAGTCCATGGAGATCCAGTACGATCTGGGCTCCGACATCGTGATGATCTTCGACGAGTGCACTCCGTACCCGGCCACTTATGAAGAAGCGCGCAAGTCCATGGAGATGTCCCTGCGCTGGGGCAAGCGCTCCCGCGACAAGTTTGATGCGCTGGGCAACAAGAACGCCCTGTTCGGCATCATCCAGGGCTCGGTCTACGAAGATCTGCGTGATGTCTCCCTCAAGGGGCTGCTGGAGATCGGTTTCGACGGTTATGCGGTCGGTGGTCTGGCGGTGGGTGAACCCAAAGAGGACATGCACCGTATCCTCGAGCACGTCTGCCCGAAAATTCCGGCTGACAAGCCGCGCTACCTGATGGGTGTCGGCAAGCCGGAAGATCTGGTGGAAGGGGTGCGCCGCGGTATCGACATGTTCGACTGCGTCATGCCGACCCGCAACGCCCGCAACGGCCACCTGTTCACCACCGATGGTGTGGTGAAGATCCGCAACGCCCAACATCGCAACGACACCAGTACCCTGGATGCCGAGTGTGATTGCTACACCTGCAAGAACTACAGCCGAAGCTACCTGCACCATCTGGACAAGTGCAACGAGATCCTCGGTGCCCGTCTGAATACGATTCATAACCTGCGTTATTACCAGCGTGTGATGCAGGGTTTGCGGGACGCGATCGAGCAGGGTAAATTAGACGACTTTGTAACAGAGTTTTACCGTCGGCAAGGGAAGCCTGTGCCTCCGTTAGCTGAAAATGACGTTAAATAACAACAACATATAATTTTGTTTTTTTAAATCTACATCAATAAGAGGTTGTTAAATGAGCATTATCTCCAAGGCGTATGCAGAAGGCGCAGCACCGGGTGCACAGGGTGGTGGTATGGAAATGATCATCATGCTGGCCGTATTCGGCCTGATTTTCTACTTCATGATCTATCGTCCCCAGGCCAAGCGTGCCAAGGATCACCGCAATCTGATGAGCTCCTTGTCCAAGGGTGATGAAGTGCTCACTTCCGGTGGCCTGGTTGGCAAAATTGCCAAAGTGGCTGCAGACAGCGATTACCTGGTGATCGCCCTGAACGACCAGACTCAAGTCACCATCAAAAAGGACTTCGTCTCTGCCGTTCTGCCCAAGGGTTCTATCCAGTCCCTTTAATCTCCCAAGGAGCACAGCGTGTTGAATCGCTATCCGCTGTGGAAATACCTGATGGTGATCCTGGTGATCGCCATCGGTTTTCTATATGCAGCCCCCAATCTTTACGGCGAAGATCCGGCTTTGCAGGTTTCTGCCAGCCGTGGTGCCGAAGTCAAGCTAGATACTCTTGATCTGGTGAAAGAGACCCTTGAAGCGGCCAAGATCCCGGTCAAACATGCTGCATTCGAGCACGGTTTTATCCTGATCCGTTTCAAGAACACCGAAGACCAGCTGAAGGCGCGCGATATCGTTGCCAACAAGCTGGGCGACAACTTCATTACCGCACTCAACCTGGCACCTTCCACTCCCGCCTGGCTCGAAGCCATCGGTGCGGCGCCTCTGAAGCTGGGTCTTGATCTGCGCGGTGGTGTGCACTTCCTGATGGAAGTGGACATGGCCGAAGCACTGACCAAGCAGCAAGAGCAGATGGTGCAGGATTTCCGCTCCGAGCTGCGCACCCAGAAGATCCGTTACTCCGGCGTACGCCGGGTCGGAGATCAGGTGCAGGTGATCTTCCGTGACGAAGCCGATCAGGAACGCGCCGTTTCTCATCTGCGTCGTCAGAACCCTGATTTGACTTTCACTACCGAGCAGAAAGGGGATGAGTTCATCCTGCTGGCGGGTCTGAGCGAAGCCAAGATCAAGGAAGTGAAGAAGTACGCCCTCGAGCAGAACATCACCATCATCCGTAACCGGGTCAACGAACTGGGCGTGGCCGAGCCGCTGGTACAACAGCAAGGCGCCGAGCGCATTGTCGTTGAACTGCCCGGTATTCAGGATACCGCCCGCGCCAAGGAGATCCTGGGTGCAACCGCGACCCTGGAATTCCACATGGTCGATGAGACTGCCGACATCCAGGCTGCGGCCGATGGCCGTGTCCCGCCCAGCTCCAAGGTCTACAACGATCGCAATGGTCGTCCCGTGGTGCTGCAAAAGCGGGTGATCCTGACCGGTGACCACATCGTGGGAGCCCAGTCCGGTTTCGACGAGTACAGCCGTCCCCAGGTCAACATCAAGCTGGATGGCCAGGGTGGCAACAAGATGGCCAACTTTACCAAGGATAACGTCGGTAAAGGGATGGCGACCGTCTTCATCGAGTACAAGCCGGTCGGTCAACCGGGTCCGGATGGCAAGCGCAAGTTCCGCAAGCAGGAGGAAGTGATCAACGTCGCCACCATCCAGTCGCGTCTTGGCAGCCAGTTCCGTATCACAGGTATCGACAACGCCAACGAAGCCCACAACCTGGCGCTGCTGCTGCGTGCCGGTGCCCTGATCGCCCCGATCCAGATCGTGGAAGAGCGCACCATTGGCCCGAGCCTGGGTCAACAGAACATCGACAGCGGTATGGAAGCCATCGGCTGGGCCATGCTGGTGATCGTGCTGTTCATGGGGATCTACTACCGCGCGTTCGGCTGGGTTGCCAACCTGGCGCTCTGTATGAACCTGGTGTTGATTGTCGGCATCATGTCGATGATCCCGGGGGCCACGATGACATTGCCGGGTATCGCCGGTATCGTCTTGACGCTGGGTATGGCGGTGGATGCCAACGTACTGATCTACGAGCGTATTCGTGAAGAGATCCGCAACGGTCGTGGTGTTCAGCAAGCCATCCATCTGGGCTTTGATCGAGCATTCTCCACCATCGCCGACTCCAACGTGACCTCGCTGATCACCTGTGTGATCCTGTTCGGTATCGGCACCGGCGCCATCAAGGGCTTTGCCCTGACGCTGGGCATTGGTCTGACCGCCTCCATGTTTACTGCCATCACAGTTTCCCGTGCCATTATCAACCTGGCTTGGGGTGGACGGCGTATCGACAAGCTGCCCATCTGAGGATAGAGAGATGTTTCAGATTCTACATTTTGAAAAACCGATCCCGTTTATGCGCTATGCCAAGCCGGGTGTGGTTTTCTCTTCCGTGCTGATGGTGGTAGCCCTGTTCTTCCTGTTTGATAGGGGGCTGAACTGGGGCCTGGACTTTACCGGTGGTACCACCATCGAGGTGGGGTTCCAGCAGTCGGTGAGCCTGGACAAGATCCACGACGCTCTGGAAGAGCAGAAGATTGAAGGGGCAACCCTGCAACACTTTGGCTCCAGCCGTGACGTGCTGTTCCGCCTGACCCCGAAAGAGGGGGTCAAGGTAGAACAACAGGGTAACGAAGTGCTGGCGGCGGCCAAGCAGCTCGACGAGGGCGCAGTGCTCAAACGCGTCGAGTTCGTCGGCCCTTCCGTGGGTGATGAACTGGCGACAGACGGTGCGCTGGCCATGCTGGCATCCATCCTCTGTATCCTGGCCTACGTGGCAGTGCGTTTCGAATGGCGTCTGGCGCTGGGGGGCATTCTCTCCCTGGTGCACGACGTGGTGATCACGCTGGGTGTCTTTGCCTACTTCCAGTACGAGTTCGACCTGACTGTACTGGCGGCACTGATGACCCTGGTGGGTTACTCCCTGAACGATACTATCGTGGTGTTCGACCGCTTGCGGGAGAACTTCCGCAAGGTGCGTAAAGGGGATACCGAGTACATTCTGGATCTCTCCATGACCGAGACCCTGAGTCGTACCATCATCACCTCCGGCCTCACCTTTATCGTGGTGCTGGCGCTGCTGCTCAAGGGGGGGGCGCTGATCCACGGTTTTGCCGTGGCCATGGTGATCGGTGTGGCGTTCGGTACCTACTCCTCCATCTATGTGGCGAGTGCGTTTGCCATGTTCCTCGGCGTCAAGCGCGAGCACATGCTGCCCACCCAGGTAGAGAAAGAGGGTGCGGACCAACAGGAAATCCTGCCGTAACAGTGAAGAGCGCCTCATGGCGCTCTTTTCTTATCTCTGCGTGTCGTTTGCTGACGCACATGATTTAAACAACAGGAGTTTGTCATGCATCACAATCCCCGTTTTTTGGCGCTGGTTGACGGGATCCGCTCCCGCATCACCGAAACCGATGTTCACCAGATCAAGCGCTGGCAGGACGAAGGGCGCACGTTTCACCTGATCGACGTGCGGGAAGAGAGCGAGTGGGCCAAAGGCCATCTGCCCGGTGCCCGATATCTGGGTCGTGGCGTGATTGAGCGGGATATCGAGACCCAGTTCCCGGATCTTGAGACCGAGCTCTACCTCTATTGTGGTGGTGGTTTTCGCTCCATTCTGGCTGCGGACAACCTGCAACAGATGGGTTATCGCAAGGTGATCAGCGTCGACGGCGGGTTTCGCGGTTGGTGCGATGCCGGATACCCTGTCGAATCCTGATTTATTTGAGGTAGAGGGGCACAGCTACATGACAAAGCGGCAGTTGACCTTTACCATATGCGGGGTCAAGCGTAAGCGTCGGAGTGTTCATTGAACGTCAGGAAAGGGATTGGATACCTCCTCGGTATCCTGTTGTTGCTTCCCATGTGGGGTTGCAGCAGTAGCAGTCAGGTTAACACCCCCAAGGTTCCCAAGCCGCAGCCTGCTTCACTGGTGTTGGCGACCCCCCTGCAGGTCTCCTACCAGAGTGAGCTGGCGCTTGCCCGACTCGGGCAGATGCTCAGTGAAATGGAACTGACCACCGAGCAACGGGCAGAGTTGTTCTATGAGCGTGCCGTGGTGTTTGATCGGGTTGGTCTGCGTTCCCTCGCGCGGCTCGATTTCAACCGTGCCCTGCGGGAGAAACCGGATTTCGCCGAAGCCTACAACTTCATCGGCGTCTATCTGGTACAGCAGCAGAATTACGACGAAGCCTATGATGCGTTCGATTCCGCCCTCGAACTGGCGCCGGACTATGACTATGCCTATCTCAACCGTGGCATCGCCCTCTATTACGGCAACCGTCCCGAACTGGCCGCGGCCGATATGAAGCGTTTCTACGAGGCGCAGCCGGAAGACCCCTATCGGGTGATCTGGCTCTATCTGGCCGAGCAGAAACTCGACCCGTCGGCCGCCATGAGCCGGATGCGTGAGCGTCTCAACAAGTACGATGACGATGCCTGGAACTGGGATCTGGTTCGCCTCTATACCGGCGAGATCAACGCATCCCAGCTGATGGGCAACGTGGTGAAAGGGGTGAAGGATAACCGGGAGCTTGCCGAGCGCCTGTGCGAAACCTACTTCTATCTGGGCAAGTTCGAGCTGGGCAAAGGCAACCGCAAGGAAGCCATCAGCTACTTCAAGCTGGCCTTATCTAACAACGTCTATGACTTCATCGAGCACCGCTATGCGCTGCTGGAGCTGGAGTTGATGGCGCGCAAACCCTTGCCGCCAGGTGCCCAGAGCGCTCGTAACAAGGGTGATCAGCCCTCCTGAACAGCTGTCAGATAGTGGTAAAAAAGGCCTCGCGATGAGGCCTTTTTGTTGGGCGAATGGCGGTTTACTCCACCAGGCTCATGCCGGGGATCTGGCGCCAGTAGCCGTTGCAGTCGCTTCCTTGCTGCAAGGAGAGGGGGGCCTGGCCCTGCCGGTTGGCTTTGAAGCAGGCCAGCATCTCCAGCGTCTCCATCCCTTGCGGCGAAAGCCTGACCACATCTACCAGACCTTCCATACCAGCCAGCTCGTTACCCAGGTTGTAGCAGTAACCGGACTGGGTCTGGATCCCGTTGAGATTGAACACCCGTTGCCCCTCGCGGCTGTTGGCCAGTCGTCCGGTGGGGTAGTTGATGCAGGCGAGCTCGCAGTTGTCTTTCGGTTTGTCGAGGGAGCGGGCGGTGAAGCAGCGCGCCGAGTAGGCGAGCGGCAGATGGCCGTAGGCAAACACCTCCACCTCAAATTGGTTGCGCAGGGGGCCCAGATCTTGATTGAGCTGGATCAGCCAGTCACGGGAGAGCTCCACCGGCATGACCCAGCGTTTCATCCCCTGTTTAAGCAGCATGCGCAGCACATCGGCGTTATAGGCGTTGATGGCGGGGCCACAGACGAAGGGGATCCCTGCCTCCCAGGCGAGTTGCACCGTACCGAGATCGTTGGCTTCGACCATAAGATCGCCATTGTCGACCAGTCGCTTCACCTCCTTGAGCTCGGAAGGGGCGGAGATAAGGGCGAGGGTCGAGAGCACCACCTGCTTGCCGGAGCTGGCCACCTGACGGGCCAGTGCAATCCAGTCATCGACTTTGAGTTCGCGCCGCTTGCTGCAGACTGTCTCCCCCAGATAGATGATGTCGGCCTGACTGTCGGCGGCGGCATGGTAAAAGGCTTCGGTATCGGCTTTGGGCCAGTAGAAGAGCAGAGGCCCGAGAGAAAATTGCATGGGTGGACTCCTTATTGCCACTGACGATGGTAGGCGCCGAGGGTAGTCTGGCTACCTTCGGAGACGCGGGCGAGCTGGGCATCCCACTCGGCTTTGACCTGATAGGCTTCGGGATTGGCCTGATAGGCATCGATGGCCGCACGCCAGACCCGGGTCACTTGCTCCACATAGGCGGGGCTGCGTTGGCGCCCTTCAATCTTGACCGACTGGATCCCGGTCTTGAACAGCTCGGGCAGGAGACCCAGGGTATTGAGACTGGTGGGCTCTTCCAGCGCGTGGTAGGTCTGGCCATCCACGTCGAAACGCCCCTTGCACAGGGTCGGATAGCCAGCATTTTCGCCCGGGCCATAGCGGTCGATCAGCACCTCGTTGAGCCGCGACTCGAGACCATTCGGGGTCTCTTCCCAGCGGACGAACTTGGCCGGTGAGCAGGCGCCGACGGTGTTGGGACTCTCGCCAGTCATGTAGGAGGAGAGATAGCAGCGCCCCTCGGCCATGATGCAGAGGCTGCCAAAGGCGAATACCTCAAGGCCAACATCGGTTTCGCGGGCCAGCTGCTTGACCTGATGCATTGAGAGCACCCGGGGCAGCACCACCCGTGTGACATTGAATTGCTGCTGATAGAAGCGAATGGCGGCGGCATTGGTGGCGCTGGCCTGCACCGAGACATGGAGTTCCATCTCGGGGTAGTGGCGGCTGGCATATTCCAGCACGGCGAGATCGGCGATGATTAACGCATCGGCGCCGAGGGCTACCCCGCGATCAACCGCCTGTTTCCATCGAGTATCGGCCCCGGGATGGGCAAAGGTATTGATAGCAATATGCAGCTTGCGACCATGTTGATGCACATAATCCACCGCCTTCTCCAGTTTGCTGTCGGTAAAGTTGAGACCGGCAAAGTGGCGGGCATTGGTGTCATCCTTGAAACCGATATAAACGGCATCGGCCCCGTTATCCACGGCGGTTTTCAGTGCCGGCAAACTGCCTGCCGGACAGAGTAATTCCATTGGTACGCTCCGAGAGTGCATATGAAGGGCAAACGAGCCCTGATTGTATGCAGCCATGCACACCCGCTTTTTGACCTGAGGCAGCTTTGTGTGGCTTTACCCTTCTTGAGGTAACCCTGCACAAGTTTGATTTCCAACAGGATCTTGCCACTCTCCCTGTGTTTGAATGCGCAAAAAAGGGAGTCTATCGTGTTTCAACAACTGCAACGCCGCCTGGTCGAACAGGCTCCGCGCTTCTTGCGCCATCCCCTCAAGCTTGTTCCCTTCAATCTGCAAAAGCAGCTGATGGAGAGTTTGCTGGCCCGGGTTTTCAAAGAGGCTATCGAAGATGGCGATTTCGAGTTTCTGGCAGACAAGTGGCTGAAAGTCGACGTCTCTGATCTGGAGCTGTGCTGGTTTATCAGTGAGCAGAATGGCCAGCTGGTGGTGGCTCGCGAGTGTGACAAGGCCGATGTCTGCTTCAGCGGTACCGCCAACGACCTGATCCTGATTGCCGGTCGCAAAGAGGATCCGGATTCGCTCTTTTTCCAGCGCAAGCTGAAGATAGAAGGGGATACCGAACTGGGTCTTGAGGTGAAAAACCTGATGGACAGTCTGGATCTCGATGGCTTGCCAAGCCTGATGAAGTATCCCTTGATGGATCTGGCGACGTTTATCGAACGCGCCCGTACCGCGTCAGCGCAGGCTCCGGTGCAGACGGCGCCGGGCGGGATCCCGTCTTAAGTGGGCAATCACCCCATGGGCATGGCGACGATAATGGTGCCGTGCCCAGAGGCAGCGACAGGCCCACAGACAGGGCAGCAAGGCGATGAGTGCCGCAGGGGCGGGCAGCTGTGACATGGCCAGCCCCGCAGCCAGCCAGATAAAGGGTTGCGCTTCATACAGCCACTCCGGCTGTAGCCAGCGTTTGCTCGGAAAGATAATCAGATCGGTACGTCGGTAGCTGGAGCGCATCATCCAGGTCACCGCACCGGCGATAAACAGCAAGGCGCCAGCAAACCAGAGCAGGGGCTGTTCACTCAACGTAATAATGGCAATGGCTGCCAGCAGGTAGAGGCTGGGCAATCTCTCATAGATAAAGGGAGGAAGCATGGCGTGGTGTCTCCTGTGCGTTTATCGGATATCCATCAAGTTTAGTCCCCCCCTCTCACTTCCCTCATGCTGGTTTGTTATACAAACAGGTGGTTTTGTTCTGAAATGGCTCGGCTTTTACGGTGCCAACATCGTGTTCTCTTATGTTACAATTGCGCGCCATTTTTGACTGAAGATTGACTGGGCATGTTGGATCAGATTCGTATCGTTTTGGTAAACACCTCTCATACCGGCAACATGGGGTCTGCGGCACGCGCCATGAAGACCATGGGGTTGACCCAGCTGGTATTGGTTGATCCGCAAGCCTTGCCGGATGACAATGCCTTCGCCCTGGCGGCTGGTGCCAGCGATGTGCTTGCCAATGCCCGTATCGTCCCGACTCTGGATGACGCGATCGCCGATTGTGGTCTGGTGATTGGCACCAGCGCCCGTTCTCGAACCCTGAGCTGGCCCATGCTCGATCCCCGTGAGGCCGGCGAAAAGTCGGTGGTTGAGGGGATGCAGCACCCGGTCGCGCTGGTGTTTGGCCGTGAACGCACCGGTCTCACCAACGACGAATTGCAAAAGTGCCACTACCACGTGGCCATTCCGGCCAATCCTGATTACAGCTCTCTCAATCTGGCCATGGCGGTGCAGACCCTCTGTTACGAAGTGCGGATGCGCTGGCTGCAGGGGCAGGCCGCCGAGCCTGAAGATGAGATGGCCTATCCGAGTGCCGCCCAGCTGGAAGGGTTCTATCAGCACCTGGAACAAACCCTGATGAAGACCGGTTTTATTGCCGATGACCATCCGGGTCATGTAATGAGCAAGCTGCGTCGCCTGTTCAATCGGGCTCGGCCGGAAGCAGCTGAGCTCAACATTCTGCGCGGTATTCTGACCTCGGTGCAGAAAGCGCGCGTACCGGATTAATCCGACTGATTTACTCAACCATATACTTGACTGATTTGGTCGGGTATGTGACCATGTGCCCCATTAAATTGCTTCGCAAGACGGTAAGGCACATGAGACTGACTTCAAAAGGACGTTACGCTGTAACCGCCATGCTCGACGTGGCGCTGCATGCAGAGCAGGGGCCCGTCCCCCTTGCCGATATTTCCGAGCGCCAGGGCATCTCGTTGTCCTATCTCGAGCAGCTCTTTGCCCGCCTGCGCAAACATGGTCTGGTGAGCAGCGTGCGTGGCCCGGGCGGTGGTTATCGCCTCGGGTTGGCCCCAGGCGAGATTTCGGTTGGTCAGGTGATCACCGCGGTCGATGAGTCGGTCGATGCAACCAAGTGCCTCGGCAAGGGCGGTTGCCACGGCGGTACCCAGTGCCTGACTCACTCCCTGTGGCGCGACCTGAGTGAGAGGATCTCCAGCTTCCTCGGGGATATCACGCTGGCAGAGCTGGTACGCCAGGCCGATGTGCGCCGCATTGCCGGCAAGCAAGATGAACAAATGAAGACCGTGTTGTCCCTGGTTGATCGGGCAGAACACGGCGATGTGAGCTTGAAAGTCCAACTATAAACGTGCTTTCCACAGCGGGACTCTGTATGACCCGGACTGTGACGGAGAAAAACATGAAACTGCCTATTTACCTTGATTATTCGGCAACCTGTCCGGTGGACCCGCGTGTTGCAGAAAAAATGATGCAGTGTCTCACCATGGATGGTCTGTTCGGCAATCCGGCTTCCCGTTCTCACCGCTTTGGCTGGCAAGCCGAAGAGGCGGTGGATCTGGCCCGTAATCAAGTGGCAGATCTGATCGGTGCCGATCCCCGCGAGATCGTCTTCACTTCCGGTGCGACCGAATCCAATAACCTGGCCATCAAGGGTGTTGCCCACTTCTATGCCAGCAAGGGCAAGCACATCATCACCTCCAAGACCGAACACAAGGCGGTGCTCGATACCTGTCGCCAGCTGGAGCGTGAAGGGTTCGAGGTGACCTATCTTGAGCCGATGCCAAACGGCCTGTTCACTATCGAGATGATCGAGAATGCCATGCGTGATGACACCATCCTGGTCAGCATCATGCATGTGAACAACGAAATCGGCGTGGTTCAGAACATTGCCGCCATCGGCGAGTTGTGCCGTTCCCGCAAGATCCTGCTGCACGTGGATGCCGTTCAGAGTGTGGGCAAGATCCCGGTAGATGTGGAAGCACTGAAAGTGGATCTGCTCTCCGTCTCTGCGCACAAGGTGTATGGTCCGAAAGGGATCGGTGCACTGTTTGTTCGCCGCAAACCCCGCGTTCGTCTGGAAGCCCAGATGCACGGTGGCGGCCACGAGCGCGGCATGCGTTCCGGTACTCTGCCGACCCACCAGATCGTCGGGATGGGCGAAGCTTTCCGCATCGCCAAAGAAGAGATGGTGAGTGAAGGCGAGCGTATCTTGGCACTGCGTCAGCGTCTGTGGAATGGCATCAAGGACATTGAAGCCGTCTACATCAATGGCGATCTGGATCAGCGTGTTCCGGGCAACCTCAACGTCAGCTTTGCCTATGTGGAAGGGGAATCCCTCATCATGGCGCTGAAAGATTTGGCGGTCTCTTCCGGTTCGGCCTGTACTTCCGCCAGCCTGGAACCTTCCTATGTGCTGCGCGCACTGGGTCTGAACGACGAGCTGGCGCACAGCTCCATCCGTTTCAGCATGGGTCGCTTCACCACCGAGGAAGAGATTGACTACGCGGTCAAGCTTATTCGTGACTCCATCGGTCGTCTGCGCGAGATGTCCCCCCTGTGGGAGATGTACAAAGACGGCGTCGATCTGAACACGGTCGAATGGGCTCATCACTGATCCACTGGGTCAGTGAGCAACAGAATTAGCAGGAGTGAGATATGGCTTACAGTGAAAAAGTAATCGACCACTACGAGAATCCTCGCAACGTCGGTGGTTTCGACAAGAATGATCCCAGCGTTGCAACCGGCATGGTCGGTGCGCCCGCTTGTGGCGACGTGATGAAGCTGCAATTGAAGATCAGCGACGAAGGCATCATCGAAGATGCCAAGTTCAAGACCTACGGTTGCGGTTCTGCCATCGCCTCCAGCTCCCTAGTGACCGAATGGGTCAAGGGCAAGACCCTGGACGAAGCTGCTGGCATCAAGAACACCGATATCGCCGAAGAGCTGGCTCTGCCACCGGTGAAGATCCACTGCTCCATTCTGGCCGAGGACGCCATCAAGGCAGCCATCGCCGATTACAAGCAGAAGAAAGGTCTCTAAGCGCCGGAGAGCAGTATGGCTATTACCATGACAGATGCCGCCGCGGCACGGGTTTCCTCTTTTCTGGCTAACCGGGGCAAGGGCATTGGCCTGCGCCTCGGCGTCAAAACCACCGGCTGCTCCGGTCTGGCCTACGTGCTTGAGTTCGTTGATGAACTGA
The DNA here is from genome assembly GCF_051919185.1 of Aeromonas sp. 97A. Classification (NCBI taxonomy): domain Bacteria; kingdom Pseudomonadati; phylum Pseudomonadota; class Gammaproteobacteria; order Aeromonadales; family Aeromonadaceae; genus Aeromonas; species Aeromonas sp. 97A. Next base: position 800,328 of record NZ_JBQBFF010000001.1, read on the forward strand.
CCGATGAGGATCAGGTGTTTGAGCAGCAGGGCGTCAAGATTATTGTCGATGCCAAGAGCCTGATCCATCTGGATGGCACCGAGCTGGATTTCGTCAAGGAGGGCCTCAACGAGGGCTTCCAGTTCAATAATCCCAACGCCAAAGGCGAGTGTGGTTGCGGCGAAAGCTTCAGTGTCTGAGATGTTTGACGTCAATGATCCTTCGTCTGTGGTTGAGCGGGTCGCCCATGACCCGTTCAACCACATCTCATTTGCCAGGGGCGAGTGAGGTTGTGGCGAACGTTTCCAAGAGGTTTGCATGAATCATTTCGAGCTGTTTGGGCTGGTTGAAGGCTTCGAGCTCGATACCCGTCAGTTGGCTGATACCTACCGCCAGCTGCAAACCCAATTCCATCCTGATCGTTTTGCCACCGCCCCCGAACGGGAGCAGCTGGCTGCTGTGCAACGTGCCGCCCAGATCAATGAAGCATTCACCACCCTCAAGGCGCCGCTACGCCGTGCAGAATATCTGCTCTCCCTGCGTGGCACCGATATCCGTGGTGAACAGCAGACCCTGCAAGATACCGCATTTCTGATGCAGCAGCTGGAGTGGCGCGAGCGTCTGGCCGATCTGAAAGATGACGCCGACCCTGAGCGCGCCATCAAGGATTTTCGCAGCGAGATCAGGCATGATCACCAGATGTTGATGCAGCAGCTGACCGAGTCTCTTGCCGCCGGCAAAGATCTCGTTGCCGCTGATTGCGTTCGCAAACTCAAGTTTGTCGACAAGCTCCTCGAAGAGCTGGAACGATTCGAAGACTCGCTTCTCGAGTCTTGATCCTTTAACGCTGGAAGTTTCATTACCCATGGCATTACTGCAAATCGCCGAACCCGGCCAGAGCGCTGTTCCTCATCAGCACAAACGTGCCGTCGGCATCGATCTTGGCACCACCAACTCTCTCGTCGCTGCGGTTCGCAGTGGTCACGCCGATACCCTTTGCGATGAGCAAGGGCGCGACCTGCTCCCGTCAGTGGTGCACTATCAAAACGACGCCATTCGAGTCGGAATTGATGCCAAGCGCGAAGCGGCGCTCGATCCTCACAACACCATCGTCTCGGTCAAACGGATGATGGGCAAGGCGCTGGCCGATATCGATACCCGCCAGCAGCCCTACCAGTTCATCGCTGCCGACAATGGCATGCCGCAACTGCAAACCCGTCAGGGGCTGGTCAATCCGGTACAGGTCTCGGCCGAAATTCTCAAAAAGCTGGCCGAACGTGGCGCCCAGACACTCGGGGGCGATCTCGATGGCGTGGTCATTACCGTGCCCGCCTATTTCGATGATGCCCAGCGTCAGGGCACCAAGGATGCGGCCCGTCTGGCCGGTCTGCACGTGCTGCGGCTGCTCAACGAGCCGACCGCGGCTGCTATTGCCTATGGCCTTGACTCCGGTCAGGAAGGGGTGATCGCGGTTTACGATCTGGGGGGCGGCACCTTCGATATCTCCATCCTGCGTCTGCACCGCGGTGTGTTTGAAGTGATGGCGACCGGCGGCGATTCCGCCCTCGGCGGTGATGATTTTGATCACCTGCTGGCGGACTGGATCAAGGAGCAGGCGGGCCTCTCCGGTGAGCTGGATGCCCATCTGCAGCGCGAGCTGCTGGATGTGGCCGCGGCCGTCAAACACGGCCTGACCGATGCCGAGCAAGTGGCGTGCACCTTTGCTGGCTGGCAGGGTTCAGTGAGCCGCAGCCAGTTTGATGAACTCATCACCCCGCTGGTGAAACGGACCTTGCTGGCTTGTCGCCGCGCCCTGCGCGATGCCGGTCTCGAGCAGGTGGAAGTGCTGGAAGTGGTGATGGTCGGTGGCTCCACCCGGGTGCCGCTGGTGCGTGAACTGGTGGGCGAGTTCTTCCAGCGTACGCCGCTGACCAGTATCGATCCTGACAAGGTGGTCGCCATTGGCGCCGCCATCCAGGCCGATATTCTGGTGGGCAACAAGCCCGATGCCGAGATGCTGCTGCTGGACGTTATCCCCTTGTCGCTGGGTCTGGAGACCATGGGTGGTCTCGCCGAGAAAGTGATCCCGCGCAACACGACCATTCCGGTTGCCCGCGCCCAGGAGTTCACCACCTTCAAGGATGGTCAGACCGCCATGGCCATTCACGTGGTACAGGGTGAGCGCGAGTTGGTGGCCGATTGCCGCTCCCTGGCCCGCTTTACCCTGACTGGTATTCCGCCGATGGCAGCCGGCGCCGCCCATATTCGCGTCACCTTCCAGGTGGATGCGGATGGTCTGCTCTCGGTCAGCGCCATGGAGAAATCTTCCGGCGTGCAGGCCGAGATCCAGGTCAAGCCCTCTTACGGGCTGGCGGAGCAGGATATCCTCAACATGCTGAGTGCCTCCATCGAGAACGCCCAGCAGGATATGGATGCCCGCATGCTGGCCGAGCAGCAGGTTGAAGCCGACCGGGTGGTCGAGAGTCTCAATGCGGCGCTGGCCGCCGATGGCGATGCCCTGCTCAATGCTGCCGAGCGTGCCGAGATTGATGCCGCCATCGCCCATCTGCTGACCATACGCAACAGCGGCGCAACCCATCAAATCAAAGAAGCCATTGAGGCAGCCGATGCTGTCAGTGGCGAGTTTGCAGCCCGCCGGATGGACGCCTCCATCCGCAAGGTGCTGACCGGACAAAACGTCAACAAGGTGTAATATGCCAAAACTGATCATTCTTCCTCATCCCGTACTCTGTCCGGATGGCGCCGCCCTCGAGGGGCAAAGCGGCGAGACCATTCTGGATGTGGCGCTGCGCAACGGTATCGAAATCGAGCACGCCTGCGAGAAATCCTGTGCCTGCACCACCTGCCACTGCGTTGTGCGCGAAGGTTTCGACTCGCTCGAGCCGAGCGACGAGCTGGAAGACGACATGCTGGACAAGGCGTGGGGGCTGGAGCCGGAATCCCGTCTCAGCTGCCAGGCAAAACTGGCGGACGAGGATCTGGTGGTGGAACTGCCCAAGTACACCCTGAACCTTGCCTCTGAACGCCATTAATTACACATGAGTGAATTGCACGTGCAGCATCCTGTGGTGCTTCAGTGATATGGTGGAAGGCCGTGACCCTCGTGGGCACGGCCTTTTTTGTATTCGTTATTCTCTCTTTGCCAATAAGCTCTTTCCCATAAAGAGTGCTTATACATAGTGCCAGTAAAAAGGAAGCAAACACGATGGCTGACATGATGAAGGTAGCGTTATCCACCCAGGCTGCGGCCGCCTATTGGGGCGAGGGCGCCCAGCTCAGTTTCAATGGCGACGAGGCACTGATCCATCTTGGTGCCGCCGGTCAGGAGAAGGATGTTCTGCGCACCGTTCAGCGCGCCGCCCGTCGCCTCGAATCGAGCGGGATCAAGCGGGTGACGCTGGTCGGTGAAGGCTGGGATCTGGAGCGTCGCTATGCGTTCGCCCAGGGGTTCTACGCCGCCAAGGGAGCGCGTGAACTGGATTTTGGCCAGCAGAGCAACGCGGAAGCCCGTGAACTGGATGCGCTGCTCAAGGCGGCTCGCTGGGTACGTGACATCACCAATGGCTGTCCGGAAGAGATCTACCCCATGAGTCTGGCGGAATCGGCCCTGTTGCTCATTCGTGGTCTGGCTGGGGATCAGGTTACTGCCCGCATCACCGCCGGTGAAGCGCTGCGCGAGTCCGGCCATATCGGGATCTGGTCGGTTGGCCGTGGCAGCGAGCGCGAGCCTGTGCTGCTGGAGCTCGACTACAACCCGACCGGTGATCGCAATGCGCCCGTGGTGGCGGCGCTGGTGGGCAAGGGGATCACTTTTGATTCCGGTGGCTACTCCATGAAGTCCTCTGACAACATGCTGCCGATGAAGTCCGATATGGGCGGCGCGGCCATGGTGACCGGCGCGCTGGCGCTGGCTATCAGCCGCGGTCTGAACCAGCGGGTGAAGCTCATTCTCTGCTGCGCCGAGAACCTGGTCTCCGGCCACGCCTTCAAGCTGGGCGACATCCTCACTTACAAGAATGGGGTTTCGGTCGAGATCCAGAACACCGATGCGGAAGGTCGTCTGGTGCTGGCCGATGGCCTGATGGCGGCCTCCGACAGCGGTGCGGCTTATATCCTTGACGCAGCCACCCTGACCGGCGCCGCCAAGATGGCGCTGGGGCGCGATTATAATGCGGTGTTTGCCCTCGATGAGACCGAACAGCTGCGTGTGCTGGCCGCTGCCAAGGTGGAAAACGAACAGGCGTGGGCGCTGCCGCTGGAGCCCTGGCATGCCAGCCAGCTCACCTCGGCCTTTGCCGATCTGGGCAACGTCGCCTCGGCAGAGGGCACGGCCGGTGCCACCACGGCTGCTGCGTTTCTCTCCCGCTTCGTGCGCGATGAGGGCAAGGGCTGGGTGCACCTGGATCTGGCAGCCTCTTATCAGAAATCGGGCAATGATCTCTGGGCGACCGGCGCCAAGGGGCACGGTCTGCGTACCATCGCCCGCTGGCTGCAGGAGGTGACCGCATGAATGTCTGGCTGAGTCGTGAATTTGCACCGGCCGAGTGGGGGGAGGGGGCGCTGCTCTCTCACCGTGCCGACGGCATGGTGATCCATCTGGTGACGGCCAATCCGCTGCTCGATATCCAGCAGGCGGCCCGTCGCCTTTGCCAGCAGGGGGTCCAGAAAGTGACCCTGGCTGGTCACTGGGAGCGTGAACAACAGTGGGCTTTTGCCCAAGGGCTGCAAACCCCCAAGGCGGAGGTGCAACTGCAGTGGGCCATGTCCTCGGAAGAGGACAGAGAGGAGCTGGAAGCGCGTTGGCTCTGCGGCCGCTGGGTGCGCGAGATGACCAATGCCACCCCGGAGCAGTTGGGCCCGCTGGAGCTGGCGGTGGAAGCTGCCTCCTTTATAACCGAGCTGGCGCCGGACAAGGTGAGTCATCGCATTTTGAAAGGCGAAGCGCTGCAACAGGCGGGCTGGGTCGGCCTTTACCAAGTGGGCCGCGGCAGTGCGCGCGAACCGGTATTGCTGGAGCTCGACTTCAACCCGGGGCGTGACCCCAAGGCGCCGGTGGCGGCAGCGCTGGTGGGCAAGGGGATCACCTTTGACTCCGGCGGCTACTCCATGAAGAGCTCCGAGGGGATGCTCACCATGAAGTGCGACATGGGTGGTGCGGCGATTGTCACCGGTGCGCTGGCGCTGGCTATGCTGCGCGGGCTCGACAAGCGGGTGAAGCTGATCCTCTGCTGCGCCGAGAACCTGGTCTCCGGCCACGCCTACAAGCTGGGCGACATCCTCACCTACAAGAACGGCACCACGGTCGAGATTGTGAATACCGATGCCGAGGGGCGGCTGGTGCTGGCCGACGGCCTGCAACTGGCGAGCGAGTCCGGCGCACCGCTGATCATCGATGCCGCGACCCTGACCGGCGCAGCCGTGATGGCGCTGGGTGGGCGCTACAATGCTCTGTTCGGCCTCGACAAAGGGTTGGTAAGCCGCGCCATGACCTATGCCGATGCTGAGCATGAGCCTGCCTGGCCGCTGCCGCTGGAGCCCTGGCACCGCCAGCAGTGCCCCTCCCATTACGCCGACACGGCCAACAGCCGTCCGGTGAAGGGGGGCGGGCCGGGTGGCGCCTCCAACGCTGCGGGTTTCCTCTCCCGTTTCGTTGCCAACGAGGGGATGGGCTGGTTGCATATCGATCTGGCCGCCTGCTTCAGTGACAACGGCGATGCCCTCTGGGCGCCGGGAGCCAATACCCTGGGGATGCGCACCATAGCGCGGGCCTTGCTGGCGGAAGCCAAATAGGCGAGACAAGGCACCTTCGGGTGCCTTTTTCATGCTGTTCGAATTGTGAACAAAAGATGGGGTTTTGGCGGCTTAAGGTAACTATCGTGCGCAAGCGCACATATTTTCCGGCTCTGCTCGGTCAAGATGAGTATGGATGTTGATTGCAAGGGAGTGATGTTTAATAAAAAGTTGCTTGTTTGTGTGTTTTTCCGGTTTTTGTTTACGTATAATCGCCAGCGAACATGGATTCTAACAATAAAACTCTGTAGTTAAGGAAAGATATCAATGGCCATCGAACGTACCTTCTCTATCGTCAAACCGGATGCTGTCAGCAAGAACCTGATCGGTGCCATCTATAGCCGTTTCGAAAGCGCAGGCTTGAAAGTGGTGGCATCCAAAATGCTGCACATGAGCAGTGAACAGGCTGCCGGTTTCTATGCCGAGCATCAGGGCAAGCCTTTTTATGACAATCTGGTCAGCTTCATGACCTCTGGCCCTGTCATGGTGCAGGTGCTGGAAGGGGAAGACGCCATCCGTCGCAATCGCGAGATCATGGGGGCTACCAACCCGAAAGAGGCGCTGGCTGGTACCTTGCGTGCCTGTTATGCCGAGAGCATCGATCGCAACGCAGTGCATGGCTCTGATGCTCCGGCATCCGCTGCCCGCGAAATTGCCTACTTCTTCTCTGACAACGAGATCTGCCCGCGCGGCTGATTTTTGTGGATGATGACCCAAGGGAGCCTCGGCTCCCTTTGTTGTTTTCGCTGTTTACGCAATATCCCTCTATTCTCCAGGTGGAAAGCCAGACCCATTATTTGTACAATGCCGCCCCCTGACGTCGTCAGCCAATAATTGATGAAGTGTTTGAACTGAGGCCATTGATGAGCGAAACAAAAATCAACCTGCTGGATCTTGATCGGGATGCCATGCGTGCCTTTTTCGTCGAACTGGGCGAGAAGCCATTCCGGGCAGATCAGGTCATGAAGTGGATCTATCACTTTGGGTGTGATGATTTCGATCAGATGACCAATGTCAACAAGGTGCTCAAAGAGCGCCTCAAGGCGATCGCCGAGATCAAGGCGCCCGAGATCAGCCGCGAGCAGCGCTCTGCCGATGGCACCATCAAGTGGGCCCTGCAGGTGGGTGATCAGGAGGTAGAGACCGTCTACATCCCGGAAGATGACCGCGCGACCCTCTGCGTCTCCTCTCAAGTTGGCTGTGCGCTGGAGTGCAAGTTCTGCTCCACGGCTCAACAAGGCTTCAACCGCAATCTGAAAGTCTCCGAGATCATCGGTCAGGTGTGGCGTGCGGCCCGTGTGGTCGGTGGCAAGCGTCCCATCACCAACGTGGTGATGATGGGGATGGGCGAGCCGCTGCTTAACCTCGCCAACGTGGTGCCTGCCATGCGTCTGATGATGGATGACTACGGCTTTGGCATCTCCAAACGCCGGGTGACCATCTCCACCTCTGGCGTGGTACCTGCGCTGGACAAGCTGGGTGACCAGATCGACGTGGCGCTGGCTATCTCCCTGCACGCCCCGAACGACAAGTTGCGTTCAGAGATCATGCCGATCAACGACAAGTACAACATCGAGGAGTTCCTCGCCGGTGTCCGTCGTTACCTGGCCAAATCCAATGCCAACGGTGGTCGGGTGACCGTCGAGTATGTGCTGCTCGATCATATCAATGACGATATGCAGCATGCTCACGAGCTGGCCAAGGTGCTCAAGGACACTCCGAGCAAGATCAACCTGATCCCGTTCAACCCCTTCCCAGGCAACCCTTACGGCAAGCCGAGCAACAGCCGTATCGATCGCTTTTCCAAGGTGCTGATGGAGTACGGTTTCACCGTGATTGTCCGCAAGACCCGTGGTGATGACATCGATGCCGCCTGTGGTCAGCTGGTGGGTGACGTGATTGACCGTACCAAGCGAACTATCAAAAATCGGATGCAACAGGATGGGATTTCCGTCAAAATGGTTTAAATGCTAAGCCATTGTATAGACAGGGAATGGATACACGTACATTGATCGTAGTGGCAGCGCTCTGCGCGCTGCCAGGCTGTGTGACCGAGACCACTTACGCTGGCCAGAACTCGACCCAGCGTGAAGTGGGTCCTGACCTCAAGGCGGCTGCCCAAACCCGCCTCGACCTGGGTATCCAGTACCTGCGTCAGGGCAATGCCGAGCAGGCCAAGTTCAATCTTGACCGCGCCCTCCAGTATGACCCCTCCAACCCCCAGACCCAGATCGGTTTTGCCTACTTTTACCAGAAGGTAGGAGATTTCAAGGCAGCCGAGACCCATTACAAGAACGCACTTGCCATGGATCCGTCCAATGCTGACGCAATGAACAACTATGGTGCCTTCCTCTGTGATCGCGGCAGGTATGCCGAGGCAGATCAGGCGTTCAACCAGGCTGTTATTCAGCCAGGCTATGTAAAAATTGCCGATACCTATGAAAATGCGGCACTTTGTGCGCTGCAAAATCGCAGAAATGATAAAGCAGGCGAGTACTATCGCCTGGCCTTGGGGTATAATCCCCGCAATCCAGGGTTATTGCTGGACTTGGCCGAGCTTTCCATGAAAGATGGCAAGCTGCCTGATGTGCAGTCCTACCTCGCCCGTTTTGCCGATGTGTCAGACGAGAACGAGGAGAGTCTCTGGTTGAGACTTCGGCTGGCACAGGCGATGGACAAGCCGGCATTACTTCACCAATTCGGGACTGAGCTGGTAAGGCAATATCCCACTTCGCAACAAGCCAAGCGTTATTTAGCCAATGACTATTGAACAGCAACACGATTTCCAAGACGACTCCCAGGCAGTAGGCCCAGGCCAATTGCTGCGCAACGCCCGTGAACAGCTTGGCTGGACACGAGAACAGGTTGCGTCCCGCATTCACCTTCGTCTGACCCTGATCGCCGCTATCGAATCGGATACCTACGACAAGCACACCTCCCATACCTTTATTCGGGGCTATCTGCGTACCTATGCCAAGCTGGTCGGGATCCCCGACGAGACCATTCTGGCTGCTTACGACAAGCTGGGTCTGACTCCTCCCGACAATATCGACATGCAGAGCTTCTCCCGTCGCTCCCGCCAGCAAGCCAACGACAGTCGGCTCAAGGTGGTGACCTGGCTGGTGATCCTGGTGTTGATTGCGCTCTCGGTCGCCTGGTGGTGGCAGAGTACTTCCCGTCGCTCCGCCGGTGATGAAGCGCTGGCAGCCACCGAGATGAGTGCAACCAGTTCGACTCCGGCTGAACCTGCTATCACGCCGCCCGATGTGATCAACACCGCCCCGGTGGAAGGCGCAGCCATCGCACCGGCCGCCACGGACGTGACTGCTCCTGCAGTGATCTCCGATGCGACGGCTACCCTGGCGCCTGCTTCTGCGGCTGTTGCCCCGAGCGATGTCAGCGCGGCTGTCGGCACTGCGACCGATGCAGCAGTATCCGGTGCCAATGGCACTGAATCTGAAGAGGCTGTCGTTGATCCGGCGACTGCGCCGCAACTGAAGATGAGCTTCACCGCCGATTGCTGGCTGGATGTGAAGGATGCTAACGGCAAGACCCTGTTCAGTGGTCTGAAGAAGGCCAACGACGAGCTGGTGCTGGAAGGCGCCGAGCCCCTGAAGTTCATCATTGGCGCGCCCATGGCCGTCAAGCTTGACTACAAGGGTCAGTCGTTTGATATGAGCCGTTACAACAACGGTCGTACAGCCCGCTTCTCACTGCCGCAGGAGTAATCTGTTTCCCATGTCTTCTCACGAATCACCCATCATTCGTCGTAAATCCAGACAGATCATGGTTGGTAATGTACCGGTTGGGGGCGATGCCCCCATTACCGTGCAGACCATGACCAACACCAAGACCACAGATGTCGCCGCCACCATCGAGCAGATCCAGCGGATCGAGCGGGTCGGTGCCGATATCGTCCGTGTCTCCGTGCCCACCATGGAAGCGGCGGAAGCCTTCCGGCTGATCAAACAGCAGACCCGCATCCCCATCGTTGCCGATATCCACTTCGACTATCGCATCGCCCTGAAAGTGGCCGAGTACGGTGCCGACTGCCTGCGTATCAACCCGGGCAACATCGGCAACGAGCAGCGGGTGCGCTCGGTGGTCGATTGCGCGCGCGACCTCAATATCCCGATCCGTATCGGGGTCAATGGCGGGTCGCTGGAGAAAGATATCCAGGAGAAGTACGGCGAGCCGACCCCCGAAGCGCTGGTAGAGTCCGCCATGCGTCACGTGGACTACCTCGATCGCCTCGACTTTCAGGACTTCAAGGTGAGCGTCAAGGCCTCCGATGTGTTCCTGGCCGTCGGTGCCTATCGCCTGCTGGCCAAGCAGATCGAGCAGCCGCTGCACCTTGGCATCACCGAAGCGGGCGGTTTCCGTGCCGGCGCGGTGAAGTCTGCTATTGGTCTGGGCATGCTGCTCACCGACGGCATCGGCGATACCCTGCGTATCTCGCTGGCGGCGGATCCGGTGGAGGAGGTGAAGGTCGGTTTCGATATCCTCAAATCCCTGCGTATTCGCTCCCGTGGCATCAACTTTATCGCTTGCCCATCCTGCTCACGGCAGGAGTTCGATGTGATCGCTACCGTCAATGCACTGGAAGAGCGGCTCGAAGACATCATCACCCCGATGGATGTTTCCATCATCGGCTGTGTGGTGAATGGGCCGGGCGAAGCGCTGGTCTCCGACCTTGGTCTGGCCGGTGCCGCCAACAAGAGTGCCTTCTATGAAGGGGGCCAGCGGGTCGATCGGCTCGACAACAAGGATCTCATTCCAACTCTGGAGCGCCGCATTCGCGCCCGCGCCGCCATGCTGGATCCCGCCAACCGGATCCCGATGGACAAGGAGTGAGCGAAACAGGGCCACATTGGGTGGCCCTTTTTCCAGGTGACTGATTTTAAATCCCGCATCCGGATTCCCTGATTTTACCTTGGGGGGAAAATCCCTATAATGCGGCCAAATTTTACCTCTTTTTCTCGAGTATCAACGTGGCAAAACAGATCCAAGCTATTCGCGGTATGAATGATTGCCTGCCGGAGCAGAGCCCGGTATGGCAGAAGGTTGAACAGATCCTGCGCCAGGTCGTTGCCAGCTATGGCTACAGCGAAGTGCGCATGCCGATTGTCGAGCAGACTCATCTGTTCAAGCGCGCCATCGGTGAAGTGACCGACGTGGTCGAAAAAGAGATGTACACCTTTGAAGACCGTAACGGCGACAGCCTGAGCCTGCGTCCGGAAGGGACCGCCAGCTGCGTCCGTGCCGGTATCGAACACGGTCTGCTCTACAACCAGGAACGCCGGATGTGGTACATGGGCCCCATGTTCCGTCACGAGCGTCCCCAGAAGGGCCGTTACCGCCAGTTCCATCAGTTCGGTGTCGAGCTGTTTGGCATCAACGGGCCGGACATTGACGCTGAGCTGATCATGCTGACCCACCGTCTGTGGCGTCTGTTTGGCATCAGCGAGCATGTCACCCTGCAGCTCAACACCTTGGGTCAGAGCGCCGAGCGTGCCGCTTACCGCGATGCGCTGGTGGCCTATCTGGAGCAGTACAAGGAGCAGCTGGACGAAGAGAGCCAGCGCCGCATGTACAGCAACCCGCTGCGGGTGCTCGATTCCAAGGATGAAAAGGTGCAGGCCATTTTGGCGGGTGCCCCGCGTCTGTTCGACCATCTGGGCGAAGAGAGCCTGGCCCACTTCGAGGGGCTCAAGCGCCTGCTCGAGTCTGCCGGTATCAAATACGAAGTGAACGAGCGTCTGGTGCGTGGTCTTGACTACTACAACCTGACCGTGTTCGAGTGGGTCACCAGCAGTCTGGGTGCCCAGGGCACCGTCTGTGCCGGTGGCCGCTACGATGGTCTGGTAGAGCAGCTGGGCGGTCAACCGACCCCGGCCGTGGGCTTTGCCATGGGCATGGAGCGTCTGGTGCTGATGCTGGAAACTCTCGAGCTCAACGCCGATATCCGCCCGGCGGTGGATGTCTATCTGGCGATGGTGGGCGAGGGGACCGAACAGGCTGGCTTTCAGCTGGCCGAGCGTCTGCGCGATGCCCTGCCGGACCTGCGCCTCATGAGCCACTGCGGTGGTGGCAACTTCAAGAAACAACTCAAACGTGCCGACAAGAGCGGCGCGGCAATCGCCCTGATCCTTGGTGAGACCGAGGTGCAAAACGGGGAGATCACTATCAAATATCTGCGTGGTCAGGCCGAGCAACAGACCGTCAAGGTTGACGCCGCCATTGCCCTGCTGGCAGCCAAAGGAGAGTAAGCTGTGGAAGTCTATACCACCGAAGAACAACAGGTTGAGGTTATCAAGGAGTGGTGGAAAGAGAACGGAACCTCGGTGATTGCCGGGACCGTGATCGGTCTGGTCGGTCTGTTCGGCTGGCGCTATTACAACCAGCACCAGCAAGAGACCATGGAGGCCTCCTCCCACTCTTACAACCAGGTGATTGAGCAGCTGGCCAAGGGCGATGCCGCCGGTTTCGAGCAGGCACAGCAGTTTGTCACCGCCAACAAGGGTGACTCCTACGGTGAACTGGCCGCGTTGCAACTGGCTGCCGCTGCCGTCAAGGCGGGCAAGCTGGATCTGGCTGTCGAGCAGCTGGAGCTGGTGGCGACCACGGGTGACGAGAGCATTCGTCCCATCGCGGCGCTGCGTCTGGCCCGTGTGCTGAATGATCAGGGCAAGGCAGATGAAGCGCTGGCCAAGCTGGCGACCATCCAGAATGAGGCCTTCAAGGCGCAGGTAGCCGAAGCCCGTGGTGATGTGCTGCAAAAGCAGGGCAAGACCGAAGAGGCTCGTGATGCCTATCAGGCGGCGGCGGATGCCGGCGGCCTGCAGGGTAGCGCCGAGCTCAAGCTGAAAATGGACGATCTGGCCCTGCCGGCCGTTGCGACTGGTGAGGCACCGGATGCGTAATCTATTCAAGATGGTGGCGCTGGGGGCTGCGGTCTCCTTCGCTCTGCAGGGTTGCTCCCTGTTCAGTTCCGAAGAGGATCTCAACCCGATGGCGCCGCTGCCCAAGGTTGAATCTGCCTTCACGGCCGACACCGCATGGTCATCAACTGTGGGTGATGGCATCGGTGACTTCTACTCCCAGCTAAAGCCGGTGGTGGAAGAGGATCGCATCTACGCGGCGGCTCGTGACGGCGATGTCAGCGCCTTTGACCGTGCCAGTGGTGATCGCCTCTGGAGTGTCGATCTGGCTGACCTGCCGGTCAACGCCGACAAGCGCAGCGCCCGCCTCTCGGGTGGTCTGGTCTCCCGTTACGGCAAGCTGTTCCTCGGCTCCGAGAACGGGGGGGTTTACGCCCTGAACGAAGAGAATGGCGAAGTGCTGTGGCAGACCAATGTGCCCGGCGAAGTGGTGGCAAGCCCTGCGGTGGAAGATGGCCGCGTGGTGGTGTTGACCACCTCCGGTCGCTTGATTGCGCTCGATGCCGACGAAGGCAAGATGCAGTGGTCGCTCTCCGAAGAGCAGCCGCCACTGACCCTGCGCAGTGCCGGTGCACCGGTGATCACCAACGGCGCCGTGATTTACGGTCGTGCCGATGGCAAGGTGGGCATCGCCCTGCTGAGCAACGGCCAGCCTGTGCGCCAGTCCAAGGTGGCTGATCCGCGCGGTGCCACCGAGCTGGACCGCATGGTTGACGTCGATGCCAGCCCGCTGATTGCCGGTGATGAGCTCTACGCCATCGCCTACAACGGTCAGCTGATGGCGCGCAAACTGATGACCGGCGATGAAGTGTGGAAGCGCAAGTATTCCGGCTATCGCGATCTGGCGATGACCGGTAATGCCATCGTGCTGACCGACAGCCGCAGCCATCTGTTTGCCATCGACCGTCGCAACGGTCTGGAGCTGTGGTCCAACACCCAGCTGGAAAATCGTACCGTCACTGCACCAGTCATCTTCGGTGACTATGTGGTGGTGGGTGATGTGGAAGGATACCTGTATTGGCTTGATCGTACCGACGGTACCATCAAGGCGATGCAGCAGCTCGATAGCAGTGGTCTCTATGCCGCCCCGCTGGTGGATGGCGAGACCCTGTATGTGCAGAGCCGTGACGGCAAGTTGTACGCCCTCAAGCGTCCTTGATCGTCCGATAATGTGAATATCCGGCTCCTGGTCTTCGGACCCGGAGCCTTTGTCGTCTTGAGAATGAGGCTTTTATGACTCCTGTAGTAGCCCTGGTGGGCCGCCCCAACGTGGGGAAATCCACCCTGTTTAACCGCTTGACCCGTACTCGGGATGCCCTGGTTGCCGATTTTCCCGGTCTGACCCGGGACCGTAAATACGGTCAGGCGAAGTTGGGCGAGCTGGAATTTATCGTGGTCGATACCGGCGGTATCGATGGCACCGAAGAGGGGATCGAGCTGAAGATGGCCGAGCAATCCCTGCTGGCCATCGAAGAAGCGGACGTCGTGCTGTTCATGGTGGATGCCCGTGCCGGTCTGACCGCGGCGGATCAAGCCATCGCCGAGCACTTGCGCAAGGCCCACAAGAAGGTATTTCTGGTGGCCAACAAGACCGACGGTATCGACGGTGATTCCGCGGTCTCCGAGTTCTACGGTCTGGCGCTGGGCGAGGTCTACCAGATCGCTGCCGCCCACGGTCGTGGCGTGCTGAGCCTGCTGGAACTGGCCCTGGCTCCCCATCTGGAGACCCTGGTCGACTCCGCTACCGATGAAGATGCGCAGGATGAGGAAGAGGAGGACTTCGACGAAGAAGCCCTGCTGCGTATGGTGGCTGCCGGTGAACTCGATACCAAAGAGGACACCAAGGAGACCCCGTTCGCCGACCTGCCCATCAAGTTCGCCATCGTTGGTCGTCCCAACGTCGGTAAATCGACCCTGACCAACCGCATGCTGGGTGAAGATCGGGTCATCGTCTATGACATGCCCGGCACCACTCGTGACTCCGTTTACATTCCGATGGAGCGTGACGAGCAGAAGTATGTGGTCATCGACACCGCCGGTGTGCGTCGTCGTGGTAAGGTGCACGAGACGGTGGAGAAGTTCTCCGTTATCAAGACCCTGAAAGCCATCGAAGATGCCAACGTCTGCCTGCTGGTGATCGACGCCCAGGAGACCATCACCGATCAGGACTTGAGCATCCTTGGCTATGTGCTCCACGCCGGTCGCTCCGTGGTGCTGGTGGTGAACAAGTGGGATGGTCTGGATCAGAAGGTGAAAGAGGATGTGAAGAACGAGCTGGATCGTCGCTTGGGCTTCATCGACTTCGCTCGCGTCCACTTCATCTCCGCCCTGCACGGCAGCGGTGTCGGCCATCTGTTTGAATCCATTCAGGAGGCTTACCAGTCCGCCACCCGTCGTACCAGCACGGCCATGCTGACCCGCATCATGCAGATGGCGCAGGAAGATCACCAGCCGCCGATGGTCAACGGTCGCCGCGTCAAGCTCAAGTATGCTCACGCCGGTGGCTACAACCCGCCGCGCATCGTGATCCACGGCAACCAGCTGAACGACTTGCCGGACTCCTACAAGCGGTATCTGATCAACTACTTCCGCAAGTCCCTCAAGATCATGGGCTCGCCGATCCGGGTCGAGTTCCAGGAGTCGGTCAACCCGTTTGAAGGGAAGAAGAACACCATGACCCTGAGTCAGGAACGTCAGCGCAAACGCCTGCTGAAGATGAAGAAGAAATAAGCCCTTGCGGCTGCCCTCACCGGCAGCCGCTTTGTTATCCTCGCCATGTTAAGGTGAGGAATAAGGGGAGGGGGATCTGCCATGGAACAAGACCATGGCAGATCCACTTTCGAGGAGTTGATTATGGAAGCCCTGCTTTGTCCATCATGCCAGGCTGAACTGGATACCCGCAGCAAGGAGCAAACCTGTGGCCAGTGCCAGGCCCCTGTTCGCGTCACGGCCATCTGCCCCACCTGCCAGCAGGAGCTGGAACGTCTCAAGGCGTGCGGCGCGGTGGATTACTTCTGCAACCACTGCAACTCGCTGATCTCCAAGCGGTCGGTACAGTTCAAGGCGGCGCTGGTGTAAGACAGTATTCAGGTGAGAAAGAAGATAAAAAACCCGGCGAATGCCGGGTTTATGCTGTGTGCTCTGCAATAAGCAGGGTATAGGATCGATTTCTGCGCCACAGATTGCGCTTGATGTCATTAAGCTTGAGTTTGCGTCTGGGGCTCCAGCTGCACTTCGCTTTTCTGACCAGACTGATTTTTCTACGTTTTTGCATCTTGGTCTCCTCCCAACTCAGTTGGCCATCCCGGCCTTGGGTCATTGATGGAGCCCATCCGAAATTGCTGTTATTTAATCCCTCAACATAATGAAAACAATGCGATTTCGGATAGGCTCCGATGTGAATCGATGGTAACAGAGAAGTTTGCGTGAAAACAGCCGAATAATGGCTGGTTAGCGCATGGTGATCTGATTGACCACTTCGGCGATGGCGGTGGGGCGCTCGGCCAGCTCGGGCTCGCTGTCGTTGTCGAGACTCTCCCGCTGATGTGCCTTCTGTTGCTCGTTGTCTAGCCAGAGCAGACTCTGGTAATACTGGCGCACGTTGTTGACATAGTTGCGCGCCTCGCTGCCACGGGCATAGCCATAACGCACCTTGCGGTGCCAGCGCGCTTGCTGCAGCAGCGGCAGCACCTCTTTCACGTCGCTCCAGGCGTCAGGATTCTTGCCGAGCTCTTTGGTCAGGCGGCGGGCATCCATCATGTGGCCGTAACCGATGTTGTAGGCGGTGAGGGCAAACCACACCTTCTCGTCATCGGGCACCGAATCCGGCACCTTCTCCATCATCTGTTGCAGATAGAGGGAGCCACCCTTGATGCTCTCTTCCGGATGAAGCCGGTCGTTGACTCCCATCGCCTTGGCGGTGGGCTCGGTCAGCATCATCATGCCGCGCACGCCGGTGTAGGAGCGGGCTTGCGGGTCCCAGTGGGACTCCTGATAGCTGATGGCGGCGAGCAGACGCCAGTCGATATTCTTGGCGTGAGTCTGGAACAGCGGCTGGTACTTGGGCAGCAGGCTCTTGGCGCGCTTGAGGAAGGTGCGGGTATCGACAAAGTCGAAGTTCTGCACGTGGCCGAAGTACTTTTCGTCCAGCTTGGCGATGGCACCATCCATAAAGCGCTGACCGAAGAAGTCGATCACGCTGGCATAGAGGCTGTCATCGGGCAGCTTGCTCATGGCCCAGGCAACGGTCTGCTTCTGGGCCAGGGTCAGCCCCTCGGTGAGCTCCGGGTAGTAGCGCTGGGTACGGGCCAGCACGGTATCCTGCACCACCGTGTAGTCAATCTTGCCATCCACCACCTGCTTGAGCAGCTCCTCCACATCGGCGTTGTCGCTGGTGCTCCAGGCTAGTTTCGGATTCTCTTTGCTCATCTCTTTGAGCAGATCTTCACCGGTGGAGCCGGCGGCCACCACCAGCTTGCCCTTGATGTCGTTCAACGAGGCAGGCTTGGGTTTGCCGTTGCGGTAGACCAGTTTGGGAGAGACCTGGTAGAAGCCCGGGCCGAAGCGAAACAGCTCGCGCCGTTCGGGGGTGACCATGATGGCGGCAGCCGCCAGATCGAGTTTGCCCTTTTTCAGCAGGGTGACCAGTTGGTCAGTGGTGTCGACCGGGATGATGGTGAGTTTCACCCCCAACCAGTCGGCATAATTTTGCGCCAGCTCGTAATCGAACCCCTGGGCGAGGTCGTCACGCTGGTAATAGGAGGTGGGACCATAGATGGTGCCAACCCGGATCTCGCCTCGCTGGCGGATCTGCTCCAGCTGGCTGGAGGGGCTATAGAAGTCGCAGCCAACCAGCGTCAGCGTCAACAACAGCCCGATAAACAGTCGAAAAATGCAGCGCAAGTAGGTGAGTACCTTTGTTGAAAAAATCGGCATTTGTCAAAAAAGAGGCACCTTTATACCAGAGAATATAAGGGCGTTCGATAAGTGATTGAGGGGTAATGGCAAAACATAACATACCATATCTGAGCTTATCTTGCTTTATCCAAACTAGCCCTCCCTATCTAGTTGGGTGATTCCAATATCTAAAAGCATCACAATTTCCCGACCAGCGCGGCGGCCTCCTGATTCCCTGCATTGATGTAGGTTCGGGTCTGCTGCAAGCTGGCATGGCCCATCAGTTCCGCCAGTATCCGCAGGTCTCCCCCCTCGTTGGCCAGTAGCGTCCCGAAGGTATGCCGCAGTACATGGGGCCGAGCCTCGAACCCGAGCTTGGCCGCTACCCGCTTCATCTGCTTGCGTAGCGCAGTCGCGTCCTTGTGCCAGCGGTTCCCTTGGCCATTGCGCCAGAGCGCACCAGAGACGCTACCGTGCTGCTTAATCTCTTCCTGTACCTTCGGATGCACCGGCACCCAGCGTTCGCGCCAAAGCGTCTCGCTGCCCTTCCTGTGGCGTAATCGGCACATCAACGCCGTGCCCATCTGCTTGAGGTCATCCACCTCTACCAGTCGGGCCTCGCAATACCGTGCGCCGGTATAGACCATGAAGGTCGCAATGGCCCTGGCTTCATCCGTCAGCCCCTCCAACAACTTGGCCAGTTCAGGCTTGGTCAGAAATTCGGCGCAGTGCTTGCCCTCGGTCGGCACCTTGATCCCCTTGGGCGCGAGGTCAAACTCACGGCACCCGTACAGGTAGACCGTGCGGGCCTGCCTGCACATCCGCGCCTTGGTTGCTTGGGCCATCCCGACCAGCCCCTTGGCGTAGTCATCCATCGTCCGCTGGTTCACATCGACCAAACGAAACTGGCCCCAAAAAGGGGCCAGCTTCGAGACGATATGAGTGGTCGATCTTGACCGTTCCTTATCGGATAGGTAGCAAAGGGCGGCGTCCTTCATGGTCGCCAACTCTTTGCCATCAATCTTCTTCGTCTTCATGTCCAGCACCTCTTCCCTTACTTGGCCGGTACAACACGTTATGTGGGTCTGCATCCTTGGCTAGGTGAGCGAACTCTTCACCCCAGTTCTTCGGCAACCCACCACTGATCTCGACATACACATTGTCAGCCACGCTACCGATGGCACGGCGGGCCTTGAATATCAGGTCGGATCGGTTGTCCACGCCCCACTTGGTGCGGATAGCCTTGGCTTGAGTCTTGATTGTATTAATCGAGACCCCGATCCGTTGAGCCATCTGGTCGTAGTTAAATCCTTCAATAAATAATTGAAGGATAACGTGTTGGCGTGGAGTCAGGTCGCTGAGTTCTCGTAGCGATTCATTGTCGTGCGATGGTGCAATACCAAATGATGCAAGTTGCAGTTGTAATTCAGAGAGGTTCGATTTAAGCGATTCGATTACATCAAGTGTCTTCTGATGTTCGTTTTGTAAGTTATTAAACTTCTTTTCCAAAATGCGGTTCTGTAGCTCCAGGCCTTGAAACTGATGCAAGATCCGCTCAATCTCTAAACTATCCATATTAATCTCCATTTGCCTTGCGAGCCGCGAGTCTAGCCTCGCACTCACTCTCCACTTGGCTGATAGCATCCTCGATTTTCACGCCTGACTTCACCCGCTGGGCGACAAGCACCCACCAGTTTGGGTTCTTAACGAGACTTTTTCTGTGTGCAGGAGCCATCCTAATCCAGTTCAACCTAATCCTATATGCCGGTCTAGCTTTCATATGGTTGTCTCCACTGCACCAGTTCTGCTCGGGGAATGGCGAGGGTATGATGTTTTTAGCACTTCATTGACAACAAAAAGGACTGTTTTTTCTATCTGCCCGATTGAGCCTGATGTTACATCATAATGGGTACATCCTTTAACACTTGTTGAACCAAAGCCGAAAGTGATCACCTTGATACCAAGGGTCGACACATTAGCTAGGGTGTTATGGGTACAGGAATTCAATAAGTTAGAAAGTGCCCCACGCGCATATGGAATGCCATCACACAACATTAAAATTATTTTACGCTTCTGTTTACACTTCCCAATCTGATTGACAGCAAACTCAATAGCACGGTTGTCGATGTTATTGGCTCCGTACACACCCACTAAATAGGGCAACCTTTCGATCACATCACGGGCGTTTCTGATCCTCATCCCGAACCCTAACAAATTAAACATCACCAACGGGTCGGATGAGATATACCCTGGGGCACTCGTCAACGCGCAGCCGAGGCCGTACACCTCGTCCGCGTTGAGTGAGTGGCCCAGCCGGTAACGCTCATACGCCTTGATGGCCAGCCTCTCAACCACCTTGCCCGAGCGTCCGCCCTTCAACTTCCGTCCGGTCTGGTCGGCGTTCTGGAACTTGAAGCAGGACAGTTGGGGGTGGCGGTTGTCGTTGGCAAATGCGAACACCTGATCCACATCGGCCTTGGGGTAGATGGCGTAGTTGTGCAGGGCCATGGTGGTGTGACCCAGGATCGACAGTGGCACACCCAGCGAGTCGAGCGCATCACCCAGCATCAACGCCGTCTTGGTGGCCCACTCAATCCGTTCGCCCCTCATGCTGGAACTCATGTCGATCAGCAGGGTGACGGCGGTATCAAGCTCGGGGTCTTTGGTGCGCTGCCGGTAAACGTCATCCTCGCCTTGGTAGGCCCGCACCAAGTCGTTGGCATCGAGCAAGCCATGGACACGGCCACCCAGCCAGCGACTGTCATCAACGCCTATCAGCGCACGTTTGAGGATGCTCTTGGCATGGGAACCCATCGGACTGATGGCGACCTTCTCCTTGGCCGAGAAGGCTACGCCGCAGATGTGGGCGTCATCGTGCTTGTACTCGAACAGCTGGAGGTTGAACTTGGGCAAGCCCACCTCACGGCTGGCCATGCCGCTCAGGATGGCCGCCTCGTCAATGAGCGGCGCTTGCTGTTCTCCTTGGCCACCAGACGCCCCGCCATCCTCTTGGCCCTCGTCACCTTCTCCGTCCTCACCAACGCCCTTGGGCTGCCCTTCCTGCCCATCCTCGCCCTCGTCCTTGTCATCCCCTTCGCTTGGCTCCTGCTCCTGCTCAGGCGCTTTCTGTGGCTCTTTGGCTTGCTCCTGTTTGAACCGCTCACACAGTTCGTCAACGAGCGCCGCTATCTCTTGGGTACTCTTGGCCGCCATCGAGCGGGTCGCAAACTCGCTGGCCAGTGGCCGGTAGTGCTCCGGTATCATGGCAACCAGCTCCCGCTGTACGTCACCACCGTGGCCCATCATCTGGGAGGCCGTCCACTTGACCGCCCCGAAGATCAGCCGCCCCCAGTCGAGCAGATGCGGCGGCACCTTGGCCAGTGCATCAAGCTGGAGTTGCGCCGACACATGACGCATGGCGTTCAAGCTACTCCACGCCCCAGGGTACTGCTGCTGGTAGGCCGCCTCGATCCGTGGGTCTTCCAGATAGTTGATCTGGTCGGCCTTGGTCTTGTCGTGTTGCCGGAAAAACACAAAGTCAGTAAACAGCGAGTGCGCAGTCTCATGGTCGGTATAGCCACGCATCATCGCTACCTTGTCGTCACTTACCTTGCCCGCAGCTATCTCGGGCAGGCGGATCAGGGAGCCGTCATTCCACGCCTCACTCCCTGCAAACTCTACGCGCACCTGCGATCTGCCCAACACGCGGGCTATCGCGTTGCACTCAATTACCAGATCGGTCGAGTTCATTTTCATATCTCCATGACATAAAAAAGGGGGCCGCCTTGGCCCCCGTTGCTACCGCTCGGTTACATTCGTTTCGCCTTACCAATGGAACGGGTGTAGTACCCGTCCCCCCAGTCGAAGGATGACCGGCCACACGGGCAGGTTAGAAATGTCGCTTTAACCCATCACATCCTCCTTAGATGCTTAACCGTTGTGCGATGCCCGTCATCTTGACGCGCTCATGTGCAGGCATGGCATTGAAGACCACCAACTCCATGGCCTCCCATACTCCGTCCTGTGGCAAGACGCCTGCATGTCGTGACATGAACATCATCCGGTTGGCCATCGTGACCAACTGGCGGTACGAGATCGGAGTGAGCACCTCACGCCTGCCGAACGCTTCCCGATGCTCCTTGGCATACAGGCACAGCTTCTCGCAGATGTGGGTAGGCAGGCTGGTCTCACGCTCCAGCAAGGCCGCCTCCTTGGGCCACTCCATGTATTCAAACTCGATGAAGGTCTGGAACCGGTTGAGGAATGCGGCGGATTGCTCACGCGCCCCTCGGTACAGGCCGACATCATCACCTTGGCCACAGGTATTCGCTGCGGCCACTATCCAGCACTGCGGATGCACCGGTACACGGCGACCGTTATCACCGGTCAGTACCAGTTCATCCCCCTCCAGCACCGCCTGCATGACGTAGGCGAGGTCGGGCCGGATGAAGTCCAGTTCATCGAGCAGCACTACCCCAACGTGCGGGAGAGCACGGGGCAGCACACCCTCAATGAACCGGCTCACGGTCGTGCCGCCATCGTTGAGCAACTCGGTCTTGCCAACGAGGTCAGCACGGGTCATTTCCGAATCGAAGTTGATCCGCACCAGCGGCAAGCTGCACCGTGCGCAGATCTCCCTGATAGCCGCCGTCTTTCCGGTGCCGGTATGACCGAACAGCCATGAGCGAAAGCCCATAGCCATGGCGGTCAAGACATCGTGAAAGACGGGGGTGACTTCGTAGAAGGGATTGATCTGGGGGACGGAGTGCGGGGCTTGGTCAGCCCATTCAATGGTGGGTATCGGGACACGTAGCGTGGTATCGAACATGTCCTTGGCCAGACGGTAACGCAGCATACCCTTGCACCCGTCTATCTCCACCGCCACCCCAGCGCCCAAGTCCTCCTTGGGCTTCTGCTTCACACCGATGAACTCGAAGAACGAGTCACGGTCGCCAGCGTCTGGGGCTTTGGGCTTGCCGGTGAACATCATGCAAGCTGCCAGCGAGGCGAGATCCTGCTGGCTTATCGGTGTCTCCAGCCCTTGGGCAACCATCCAGTTGGACGCCAAGTGGGCCAGCTCCTGCCACGATTTGTTGACGTGCTTGCTGGCTTCAATGATTAACGAGGCGACGGCGGCTGGTTCTTTTTTTGATTCATTTGAGGTTGTCATGCGGCTTTCCTCACATCCGTAAATGATCCGACCAATGTTGAAAACTCTTTGACCCTTTGAAAGGCAACAAAAATGACTTGGGGTATCGTCAATTACCGGACACACCCGTAACAGGCATATCAAGCAGGCTTAACACGGCGCGGGCACCATCCTTGATACTGCTGCCGTTCTTAATCATCTTGGCCCCCAACATCACGTTGCCCTGCCAACCGAACCAACCCTTGTCCCAGTCGGCTTTACGCAGGTGAGTGAGCCCGTTCAATCCCTCCTGTTCCATCAGCACCTTGGCTACCCAGACCAGCACCATCAGGCCCACGGCAGTGCCGAGCACCGAGCCTTCACGCAGCTTGGCCACGTTATCCCCTGAACCGGCTGCGGTTGTGACCGGCACCCGCTTCATGATCAACGCCCAGATCTTGAGGGCATCAACCTTCTCTTCCTCCTGCCACGCTTCACCATCACGCTTGTTCATCAGCACGTTGTTGGCATCAATGAGCGTCTTGAACGGGTACAGGTACTCACTGCGGCCACCACAGGTGGTGCGCTCGAAGTCGATAAGCCCAGGGAACACGGCGTTGGCCACGGCCCGAGCCACTTGGCTGCCATCCTTGCGGTGGTTGTAGAGGTTGTTGATCGAGGCGTTCGGCTTGACCGCCTTGCTGTTGAGGTCAGAGAACAGCTGCTGCCGTTCGTCCAAGGTGAGGCCGGTATACAACTGGATGATTACTGACTCACCCGCAAGCGCGGCATCAGCCTCCACCTTGTTGACGATGGCACTCGCCCGATGTTGGCCATCAGCCAGCAAGATCTTGGCTCCCATGTCGATGGCGAGTGTGCCCATGTGGTCGCCGGTAAACTCGGCCTTACCCTCGACACACCCAGTCAGGGCTGGCAGGGCGTATCCTGCTTGGCCCATGTAGTCCACAAGGTCAGTCACCCGAGACTTGTTCACTTCACGTTGGGCTCGCTCGATAGCGGCAAAGCCGGTCTGGATCTGCAACAGGCGGGCGAGTACCCGATAGGGCATGGTCACGGCGTAGTAAGCACGGCCACCCTGCAACCCACGCAAGGCGGGCACGTTGAATACCCACTCGTCCCCCTTGGCCTCCGCCTCCTTCGGGGCGTTCGCTTCGCTCACCCCCTCAGTCGGCTGCGGAAGTGCGCCCACTGCCTCCATAAAGCTCTTGGATTGCAGCTCGTCCAACTGACCCAGGGCGGTGTGCTTGGCTTGCCCCTTGAACACCAAGAGGTTCGCCTTGACGGTGGACAGCACGGCGTCATAGCCCTTCTGCGCCACTTCCTGCTTGAGGTGGTCGATGTCCTCGTTCAGCAGGTTCGACAGGTGCATACGCAAGCTCTGCTCGGTGGTGCGCCCTGTCACCGAGCCAAAGCAAACGTGCTCACTCGCCGTGCGGCTCCAGCCCATGACATCCTTGGTGGCACCCCGACCGGTCAGTCTGACCTTGGCCTTGTTGAAGTCCTTGAGCAGCTCGAACAGGTCGGTGATGTTGGCGTACAGGGTGGTTTCTACTTTTGCGTTCATAGCATTTCTCCAGATGTGAAAAGGGCCAGTCCCCAAAGGAACCGGCCCCATTAAAAAGGCCGACCGGATTGGTCAGCCCAAGATTTAAGAGACCCTTTAGGGTCTCTTTTTTTGCGCGAATGAAGCGTGAGAAAGTTAATGAGAAGGTGTCAGAGAAAACCAAGGGGTATCTTTCAGACGTTCTGATGTGAAGCCGCTCTTGTGAGTGGTCTTGATTGTCGATGGGAGTGAGAAAAATACCTCACGATCTCATTCGCCACCCACACGCCCTTGTGGAACACAACGCCGTTGCCAATCATGCGATAGGCATCGCTATCGGGTGCGTCAAAGGTGAAGAAGTCGGGCAGCCCCATCAACCTTGCGTACTCACGAACCGTGTAAGGACGCGGCTTGCGGGTCACTGGGTCTATCACCAGACGGGTGCCCTTGTCCTTGGCGTAGTGGGCTAGACAGGTGGGTGCGATGTCACCCTTAAAGGGGTCGCTAATGATGGGCTTGTCACGATACTGCCCGTTGAGGCGGGCATAGACCGAGGGCGGGATGACTATCTCGGGGTCACGTTCTAACAGCGACATCAGGCTTGGCACCTTGCCCTTGTCGGGGGCATTCCATGTGAACGGGCGGCGACTGCCCATGATGATCAGCCGGTCACGGCGTTGGGGAACCATGTGCTCGGCCCGCACTGGGTTGAACGTGGTCACGTAGTAGTCCGGCAACTGGGTCATTGCTTCCATGACCACCGGAAACTTGGTCATCCCAGGTACGTTCTCGACCACGTACACCTCGGGCCGCATCAACGCAATGTGGCGGAAGAAGTGGAGGAACAAGTCGTCACCCGTGCGGGTGCCCTTGATGTCGGCAATGTTGCTGTACTTGGTGCATGGGTAGGTGCCGATGATGACATCCGCCTCACCTTGGCCAGTCACACACAGCTGGGTCACGTCCACGTTCTCAACGTGGTCGCCAAGGTTGGCAGCCTGCACCTTGCAGGCCAGCGGATCTAACTCGAACGAGCGGGCGATGGGCAGGCCACCGAAGATCAGGCCGGTGTCCATCAGGCCAGCGCCTGAGAAGTAAGAGTGAACAGTTGGTTTGAACATGATGTTTCTCCGTGAAACAAAAAGCCCCTCATGTGAGGGGCGTTGGGGTTAGTAGAGTTGGCTGGCTGTAGCCCTGCTGTGCAGGGGTCTCGTCCAACCGGATGCGCTGATCCACAAGCGGCCATGCCCCTTGCACAAGGGACACGGGCCATCATCACGATTCACCCCGCCGAATCCCTTGCAGCGTGGGCATACCCGTTGTGTTGCTGGCTCCATCAGCAACGCCGAGTGGTTGAATACCTTCATGTCACACCCCTTAGTGGTTGATGACGGGGGCGCTGGCGATGGTCTCTTTGAACTTGGCCAGCCCGACCCGCTCGACAACGAGGTCTAACGCATACTGCGCCGCTTGCTTGGTACTCACCCGCTGGTGTCGGAAGTGGTAGAGCAGCTGGTACTTGGCGCTGTTCACGTTGGTGGTGATTGCCCGCCCACTGGCATAGTGGGTAAGCGTCCCATCGTTGACGATGCAGTACAGCAGCTCGCCTTGAACGACCAGCCTTGCGGGCAGGCCGGTGACTGTCATGGGCTCACCGGTCTTGGCATTCACGCTGTTGATGGTGACTCGCTTCATGTCACACCTCGATGGTTACGGTGGCGAGGAACTTGGATGTGTCCACTTCCACGTTGGCGGGCAGCTTGGCTACGTTAAGGTGGCCGGTGCCCTTGGTCAGGTCGCTGGCAATGCGGGCCAGCAACTGCGGGAACAGCGTTGAGTTGCTGTATGCCCCGTAACGTGGGTGATAGTGGAACGCATTCATGTCGCAGTGCTGACGGCCCAGCTTGGGGATCTTCACGTACCCGTCATTCACCTTGGCGCGAAAGGTTATCTTGGCCATGTTGTATCTCCTTGAAACAGAAACCCCGCTAAGTAGCGGGGCGTTGGGTTAGAGGAAGCTGCGTAGGTTCTGGACTTCGGCTTGGTACTTCCTCTCTTGGCTGTGCCACAACACACGGCTCGCCGCTTCACTCAACAAGGCGGCGGTCACAGTGCGGGGGATCACCAGATTCACTCCATCCCACTGGCTGGTATCAATCGCGCCGCTGTCCAGTAACTTGGTTAGCTGCGCCTCCAGCTTGTCGGTCAGTTCCAACTGGATGAACTCGGCTACATGCTCACGCATTGCGTTGAGTGCTTCTTCACGCTCCATCGTTGGCCTCCTTGTAGATGTCGATGTAGAGGTAGCCATAGCTACGCCTTGGGCTGGCCTCACACACCCAGCCCTTGTGTTCGAGGCGGAATACCTCGTCCATGTCGGTGCATATCTGGTATGCCTTGGCCATGGCGGTCAGCTCCTTGATGAAGTGCCACAACACCTTGTCGCACTCGGCCCGCCACTCTTCACTTGGCTCACCGTAGACACCGGCACGGTCGCCCAGGAAGTCCACGTTTCCCCGATGCAGGATGGCCCGAGCCCCCAGCTTGGGCAGGTTCTGGGTGCCCAGTCCCCATGTGTGTCCCTCGAAGATGCTCATCACTCTTTCCTCGCTGTCATGGTGTAGCGCCTGCCCCTTACGCACTGGGTAAAGCGCACCACGCTTGTCTTGTTGTAGTCGGCCAGTTGCTCACGGATACCCATGCACTTGGCCACCTCGTTGGCATCAATAAGGCGCTCTATCAGCGCCTCGATTGACATCACTGCGGTCTCGATGACCTTGCCCTTGAAGCGGGCGGTGACTCTGACTTTCATGTGTGGCTCCCCCAGTTCGGTTGCTCATTGGTGCCGTGGTTGAAGTAGGCACCCACGATGGTTCGCTTCCACTCGCCAACGGGGTAGCCATGCTCGTTGCACTGGCGCTCCCACCACGCAAAGCCAATCTCACGGGGCAGGTTGTCCCTCATGTCGCTCGGGTTCACGTACAGCGTGGTCTTGTGCATCGTTGGCACGGGCTTGATGTGCGGTGGACTGGTGCGCTTGCCGGTCTCGTCATAGTCGTACTCCCAACCACGCACCATCAGGTTGCGGTTGACGATCTCTTGCAGGCTTTCGTGTGCTCGCAGGGCTTCGGCTACTGCGGCTTGGCTGAATGAATCGTTGAACTCGATCATGTTGTTTCTCCTTGAAACGAAAAAAGGCAGCCACATTAGGGCTGCCTCACGGGGGATGTGTGAGCGTTATCTCTCGCGTTATTGCTTGGCATCCTTGATGGTTGCCAGTGCCTCACTCACGATGGATTCATTGAGCGCAACCATATCGAGGACGATCTCGGGTTGGTCTGGACGCTCAACGGGTGTCGGTTGCACTGGTTCAAGATGGCCAATCATGGGTGCAGCCGTGGGCTGCGGTGGCAGCTCGGCAGCATGTGCGTTGAACGGGGCAACGATGCAGGTCAGGGCGATCATGGACAGTGCGATCATGTTGAGTGCGAAGAGGCTCATGGTGTGTACCTTTTGGTTTGGGCATAAAAAAAGCCCCCACGCTGTCGCGTGAGGGCCGGTGTATTCGTGGGTGGTGGTGACTTCAACGATGTCTTGTTCGCCTATGGGTACGCCCGTTTCTTGGGCGGCCCAGTCGGCCCACTCGTAAGCCTCGGTCAAGACGCTGGCGAGGCTGTCGCCACTGTTGGTGGCAGTCTTTGTGAACGAAAGGCCCATCCAGTGGGCGTTGACGATGTGACGCATGGCGTTTTCTCCAAATGAAAAAGGGCGACCGAATGGCCGCCCAAAGAGTTAACGGCCCCTTTAGGGGCCGCTTCGTTACTTGGCTTGGGTGAGTTCAACGAACAGCATCCCAACGCTGGACAGGAAGGACTTGTCTGACGCGGCGCGTTCGCGGAGCAGGTCGAGCAACTGGTCGTTGCTCAACGCGGATGCGTTGGCGTCAGCGGCCTTGGCCGCAGGCTTGGCCGGTGCCTGCTTCGCAGGTTGCGGCTGCTTCGCAGGCTTGGCTGGCTTGGCTGCCTTGAGGGCGTCCACGGGATTGGGCAGCGTAGCTGCCGTTGGCTTGGCGCGTGGCTTGAGGTCTTCCAACTCCTTCAGGAGTTGGACGCTCGGAGCGCGTGGCTTGCGGCCTTCGGCCTCGGCCTTGGCGATACGGGCACGAAGTACGGCCTTGGCCTCGGTGACGGAGACCTTGCCATCTACGATGGCAGCGTGGAGTTCTTGGGCAGTCATAGCGGTAGTAGCGACGGTGTTCATGGCGATCTCCTTGATCGAAGTGAACTCCGGTCGGGGAATCCGAGCCGGTCGCCCCAAGATTTAATACCCCCTTTAGGGGGTAGTCAGGCAGTTCGCTAAGTTATGGGGATCTGTATGGGGCTATTTGTGGGGTGGGGTAATATCGAAAATAGCGTTGAATCTCTTGATTTCAATAGATAAAAGCCATCATTGAGAGAGGGTGTGTTTCCTATGATAGGAAACGCATTGGTCTTTATAATCAATTGGTTAACGATAGGTTGGGCCCGATAAAAGAAAAAAGAAGCTCGCGAACACAAAAAAGGGGGGGGGGGGGGAGGGTCGGAAAAAAGGAGGGGGGGGGAGGACGACCCCGCCGCCGCGCAGTTAGAAGTCGTCACCGGGCCCCGCTTACATTCGCAGCACTTTTCCAAAACGTCCTATTGCGGCCAAGTAGCGGCCTCATTGTGCTTTGGTTACCTCGCCACCGGCAGGTCCTCCCAGCGGGTGGTATAGCAGGGGCTCAGGTGCTCTTGTCGCATCATCCACTCAGGCGACCCCGTGCCTTGGCTGGCAAAGCCTACGCGCCCCAATCCCTTGGCTTTGATCTGGTCCATCACTGCCATCAGCGCGTCCGATTGAGCGGAGGACGGGGCAAACAGGTCTGCCTGTTGCTGCCCCTTGGGAGTGAACTCACTCAGCATGACGCCCCCCTTCTGATAGCGGTAACCGTCGCGCCAAATCTGCGCTAGCAGCACGTTCACTTGCTGCAGCAGCAACCGGGTGTCATCGCTAGGGCAGACCAGCCGGACGCCAGCCTGCTCACTGTAGTAAGGCGCTCGTTCGTCAAAGGGGCTAGTTCGCACGAACAGGTGCACCCGCTGGCAACACATCCCCTCGGCCCGCAGCTTCTCGGCTGCGCGAGCCATAAAGCCTGACAACGCTTGGGCCATTTCTCCACGGTCAGTCACGCGCTCACCAAAGGAACGGCTCGAGAGGATCTGCTGCTTCGCCGTCGGTTCAACTGTCAGCTCTGCACAAGGCAGGCCACGCAGCTCCTGTACGATCCGCTCGACCACCACGCCGTATTGGGCGCGTAACCCTTTGGCATCGCTAGCCACCAGGTCAGCCACGGTGTTGATGCCTTGTGCCACCAACTTGGCTCCCAAGCGCCGTCCTATGCCCCACACCTCGTCCACCGGAGTGATAGCCATCAGCCGGGCACGGCGCAGCTCGTCACGCAAGTCCACGACGCCGCCCGTGGCAGGCCACTTCTTGGCTGCATAGTTTGCCAGCTTGGCGAGGGTCTTGGTGGGGCCGATCCCGACCCCTACCGTTAGGCCGGTCCACTGCCACACTCGCTGCCGGATCTGTTGCCCATAGGCTGTCAGGTCCCCGGCAAACGACTCCGACAGTGACAGGAATGCTTCATCGATGGAGTAGACCTCCAGCTCGGGGGCCATGGTCTCCAACGTGCTCATCACCCTGCCAGACATATCGCCGTAGAGCGCGTAGTTGGAGCTGAATGCCACACCGCCATGCGCCTCGAACTGCTCGCGGATCTTGAAGTAGGGCCCGGCCATCTTGATACCCATCGCCTTGGCTTCGGGGCTGCGCGACACCACGCATCCATCGTTGTTGGAGAGCACCACGATCGGGCGGCCACGCAGCTCAGGGCGAAACAGCCGCTCACAGCTGGCGTAGAAGTTGTTTACATCAACGAGCGCTATAGCCATCACGCTGCCTCAGATTGCCAATCACATGGGTGACCACTCCGAACAACTCCAGGGAGAGGCTCATACAAGGGTCGATAGGCGCGAACGCCGGATTGGCTGGCAACAGCCGCAACCTCGGCTTGAGCTGCAAGGTCTTTACCGTGAAGCCGCCATCGAGTAGTGCAATCACCACATCACCATGGCGCGGGGTGAGGCTCTTATCGACCACCAGCAAGTCACCGGGAAAGATGCCGACCCCGGTCATGCTCTCCCCCTCGGCACGCAGATAGAAGGTTGCTGCAGGGTGCGCCACGCAGTGGGTGTTGAGGTCCAACTTCCCTTCCAGATAGTCGCTGGCTGGGCTGGGAAAGCCGCAAGAGGCGCGGTGCAAGAACAGCGGGATGGTCACCTCGGCGGGTGATGGGTCTGGGGTTAACAGCTTCATGGCAAAACACCTGTGTTTATATACAGGCATTATAGCGCACCACCTTTGAACCAGCGCAAGTCCCGCATGCCAGTGATGGCGTACCATGGCGCCAACAAATAACAAAGAGGTCAGTATGAGTCACAATCTGTGTGCCCTACCGAAAGAGCAGCAAGAGCGGGTCGAGGTCGAGAAGGCCGCCGCATATGCGGTATGGAAGGAGCGCAACGGTCACTTGGCCAGCGCAGAAAGCGAAGCGAACCAACATCAAGGTGAACTGGGTCGCTACTTCCTCGAACAAGTAGCGAAATACAAGAAACTAAGATAACGCTCGGTCTTTAAAGGTCGCGTATATGTGAGACTCGATAGGGTTTTTCCATTCCTTAAGTGGTAGCCTAGTCGTTATTAACCAATAACTTAACAGAAGAATGGAACAACTTAACCGAGCCCTTGCCTTACACCAGTTACTATTGGACTTCCGTTACCCTGTTCCACGCTCCGTCATACTCGAACGACTTGCGTGCTCAGCCAGCACTTTCAAACGGCTGCTGGAATTGCTGCGAGACCGTTATCAGGCGCCAATAATCTGGGACCCGACCGCTCGTGGTTATCGTTACGATACCGATGATGGTCGATTTACCTTGCCGGGCGTCTGGCTTACCGAATCGGAAGCCTTTGCGCTCTTGATGGCCAATCGCCTGCTGCAAGATGTGCAACCGGGTCTGCAGCAGCAGGGGTTGGCTCAGTTGCAGGCACGTATCGGAGATTTGCTGGGTCCCCAGTGGCAGAATGAAGCTGACCGCCTGCGTGTGGAAAGCATCGGGCGCCAATACGTGTCCCCAGAGCTATTCCTACCTCTGGTACAAACGCTGTTTTCCAGGCGTCAACTCCACTTTCTCTATCACCCCACACAACATCAGTCCGAAGAGCGTCAAGTATCACCACAGCGTCTCTGCTGGTATCGGGACAACTGGTATCTGCTTGCCTGGTGTCATGGACGAGAGGCCCTGCGCCTCTTTGCCTTGAGTCGAATAGTCGAACCCAAATCGCTGGATGAAGCCGCCTGCGAATGTGGGACGCCAGAGCTGGATGCACTCTTTGCAAATGGCTATGGCATCTTCGCCGGGGCTGATTTGAAACAGGCCGAGCTGCGCTTTGACCCATCTGCTACCCCTTGGGTCAGAGATGTGCAGTGGCACCGGGAGCAGCTCCAGACCATAGAGCCAAGCGGTCATATTCGTCTCACTTTCCCCTATGCCGATCAACGCGAACTGGTACGCGACCTGATGCGCTTTAGTGGCGAGGTTGAGGTACTTGCACCACTTGAACTACGTCAGAGTGTGATAGCGGCCATGGAAGCCGGATTAAAAAAACACGAGGCAGTGGCACCACTGGCTCAGCCGGTGAGCCAGTGAGAGGGGAATAATGACAGTCGAGAGTCACACTTGAGTGCCGGAGGCGACCCCGCAATGGATGGAGTAAATGAGCCTGTTCTGTTTTCAAACCTAGACCCACAGGCTGCGGTTCTCTGGGCCAAGAGTGGCGAGGATCAAGGCCACCCTTTGCTGGCTCACATGCTAGATGTCGCGGCGGTAGCAGAAGCTATCCTCGAGCTTGAACCCGCCACTACCCATCAACACCTGGCCAGTCAATTTGGTATGTCGGTTGAGGGGGCTCCCCGTTGGCTGGCGACGCTTGCTGGTTTGCATGATGTGGGCAAGGCCATCCCGGGATTCCAAGCCAAATGGGAGCAAGGGCAGGCACTTGCCAAGGCTCAAGGACTGACCTTTGCCAGTACATCGCTGCGCAGTAATCGCCATGACTGTGCCTCGAACGCCATTTTGAAAAAATGGCTACCGGTACACACAGGTGCCGAGACCCCTTGGTGCCTGAATGTGGCTGAGGCGGTTGGAGCTCATCACGGTTACCCGTTGACCACAAAGGAGGTTGGGGATGGCTTGCCGCTGCGTGAAGATAAGGCATGGCAGCAAGCCCGGCAGGCATTGCTCGATACCTACTGGAAGGTGCTGACCCCATCAGGAGTGATTACCGCTGACGAACTGGCGCTACCTGCCATCAATTGGCTGGCAGGGCTGACTTCTATTTCCGACTGGATCGGCTCTAACCCCGAGTGGTTTCCCCTCGGTATTCGTCACGACGATCTCAGGCAACACTACCTCCATGCCAAAAGACTGGCTCATGAGGCGCTGACGGCGATCGGCTGGCGTTCCTTTTCACCTTTGCTAGCAGAACCCGTCCCACTTGATAGGCAACTTGGCCAAATGTTGGCTGCCGATAAGCCTGTCATACCACGAGCCCTGCAGAGCCAGGGTATAGAGTTGTTACAAGCGAGCCAAGGGCCCGCTTTGCTGCTGGTGGAGGCCCCCATGGGGGAGGGCAAGACAGAGCTCGCCTTTATGGCGCATCTGCACTTGCAGCGTACGAATGGCCATCGCGGCTTCTATCTGGCCTTGCCAACCCAGGCCACCGGCAATGCACTGTTTGCCCGTGCTCGCCAGTTTATGGATGCTTTTGCACACGGTTCGGCGCCCGATCTGCAACTGATCCACGGTGGCGCCGCTCGTCACGAGATGATGGCAGCGCTCAAGGACGTGTGGGGTGACGATGGCAAGCAGAGTGAGGGAGTAGAAGCCGCCCGCTGGTTCTCCCGTCGCAAGCGACCGCTGATCGCTCCCTATGGAGTGGGCACCATCGATCAGGCGCTCTTCTCTGTGCTGAATGTCAAACATCACTTCGTGCGGCTCTGGGGGCTGGCCAATCGAGTGGTGGTGCTCGATGAAGTTCATGCCTACGACACCTATACCGAAGGGCTGATTGAAGCGCTGCTGCGCTGGCTAAAAGGCCTGGGCTGCTCAGTTATCCTGATGAGTGCCACCCTGCCAACCAAGCGTCGTGATGGTTTGCTCAAGGCATGGCGGGTTGACCCTGCAGTGCTGCCAGAGCTTGCCTATCCGCGGTTGGTGCTTGCCGATGACAGGGGCCTCGACTGGGATGACCAGATAGAAAGCCGAATGATGGAGCCCGTCCGGTTGGCCGGATGCGGTACTACACCCGAGGAGTTGCTCTGCGTAGCACTTGAGGCCCTGACCCACGGCGGTTGCGGCGCCATCATCGTCAATACGGTCGAGCGGGCGCAGCAGCTCTATAGCCTGCTCAAGGCCAAGGCGCCGGAAGATCTCACCCTGCAGATTTTTCATGCCCGTTTCCCGTCCGATGAACGGGCACAGCGAGAAGCTGCCGTGCTCTCCACCTTTGGAAAAGAGGGGAAGCGTCCGGCCCGGGCCCTGTTGGTGGCAACCCAAGTTGTCGAGCAATCTTTGGACATTGATTTTGACTTTTTAATCAGCGATCTCGCCCCGGTCGATCTGCTATTGCAGCGGGTGGGGCGCTTGCATCGCCATCAGCGCCCAGCCCGCCCCGAGCCTCATCGTCAGCCGGTGTTGACAGTAGCCGGACTCTTACCCGGTGAATTACCCGATTTGGCGACCACCCGTTGGCGCTTTGTCTACGATCCCTACCTGCTCGCCATGACCTGGGTGCGGCTCCTCGGCGAAACCAGCTTGCAACTGCCCCAGGATATCGATCGGCTGGTTCAGGCCGTCTATGGCGATGGGGAGTTGCCCGATTCGGTGAGTGAGGCGCTACGCCAATATATCGAGGAATACAGCTACGCCACTTATCTGGCTGCAGAGCAACACCAGCGGCAGCTGGCCCGCAATATTGTTATCAGGGCCGATGCAGATCCGGGTACTGCCTATTCGAACAAGCCCAGAGGTTACGAAGAGGGGGAGGGCGAGGACAAAGGCTTAATTAACTGCACCCGGCTGGGCAAACCCAGCGTCACCGTGATCCCGCTCTTTGTCTCTGACAAGGGGGTGGCCTTGACGCCTGATGCTGAGCCCTTCGCGCTCGATGCACCGCTTTCAACTGAACTGGCCTGCCAACTCTGCGCCCGCCAGCTCAACCTCTCCAATCAAGCCCTGGTTAAGGCCATCAAGCAGCAACCCGACGTGCAAGCCTTTGCTCAGAGCCCGCTGCTTCGCTACAGCTACCCGCTGTTGCTCGATAGCGACGGCAGGTCGCAACTGGATGGCAGGCTAGTGGTTTGGCTCGATGGGGAGTTGGGGCTTATCTACCGGAACAGGGAATAACCAAAGGAGTGACAATGACAATGCGTTTTAATCTGCTCGACGAGCCTTGGCTGCCGGTCAGGATGCTAAGCGGAGAGGTCAGGGAGCTGGGCCTGCTAGCCCTCTTTGAGCAGGCGCCGCAGATAGTGGCCCTGGCAGAGACGGCGCCCCCCTCCTTAATGGCCCAATATCGCCTGCTGCTTGCCATTACCCACAGAGCCCTGAACGCACAGACGCCTAACTGGGGTCAACGGGACCTGCGCCACTGGTTTAGCCATGGGCTGCCCACCGAGACCATCACCGCCTACTTGGAAAAGTGGCGCGATCGTTTCTGGCTGTTTCACGCCGTGCATCCCTTTATGCAGGTGGCGGCGCTGGCCACGGCGGGCGAGACCTGCGAGAAGTTCAAACCCTGGGCACAGATTGATCTGGCCTGCGTCAGCGGCAATGCGCCTGTGGTGTTTAACCACTCGGTGGACACCGCGCCTGACGCCATCTCACCGGCTCACGCCATTCGAACCCTGCTCGGTTTTTTACAGTGCACACCGGGTGGTCTGGTCAAGGTGTTTCGTGATGCCGACAAGGCTGGCCCGCTGGCTAATACGGCGGCCGCCTTGCCACTGGGTGAGTCCCTAACGCAGACCCTTATCCTGAGCCTGCATCCCGCCTCGCCTGACCATGAAGACTTGCCGAGCTGGGAGCGACCCGCGCTCACTGTTACCAATCTGAAATCGCCTCCTCTACTTGTCACTGGCCCCAACGATCGCTTCACCCGCCAGACCCGCGCCGTGCTGTTTCAACGAGAGGAGGATGGTGCTATCCGCTGGTTACGCTTTGCCGCCGGGCAGGGATTGGACGAAGATCCTCACGCTCCTGATCCCATGGCTAACTTTCGGGAGGGCAGCAATGGGCTCGTGCGCCTCACCTTTAGTGAAGGGCGAGCACTCTGGCGTGATCTGCCTGCCCTGCTGCCCGATGGGGGCTCGCGCCCGGCAGCCATCATTGAGAATGCCACCCGTTTAAACGAATCGCTGGGTAAAGCGCATCTTCGTCTGTTGGTAGCGGGTCTTGCCAGCGATAAGGCCAAGTTGCTGCGTTGGCGAGTCGAGCAGCTAGAGTTGCCGCAGGCTCTGCTGGATCAACCCGAGGTGTCCCGAGCGGCCCGCCTGATGTTGGAGATGGCCGAGACTCTGTTTGCGTCGTTTAAAGGAGCCGCAGTGCAGCTGATTGCGGATACCCTGCCAGACAGTCAGCAGAAAGATACCCGCAGCCGGGCTCGCACCCTGTTTGATGCTGGCCCCGCTACACCGCTCTTCTTTGCCCGCGCCGAGCGCGCCCTGATGGCGACCCTAGCTCTTATCGAACAAGACCCCGATGCCGCGGAGAGGCAATGGCAGCAAGTGCTGAAAGAGGCCGCTATTGCTGCTTGGGAAGCACAACTGACCTGCTTGGGAGGAGGAGCCAGCGTATGGCGTGCCAATGCCAAGGTTCAGTCTCGCTTGTGGTTTGCCATTCGGGAGCAACTGACAGCCCTTAACGAAACAGGAGAAGTTCAATGAGTGATCAGCCCTTTGTTGATTATCTGCAGCGACTCGCACAGAGCAACCGTGGGGCGTTGGCCGAACTGCGCCGCAGTCTCACCTTTGCCCCTGGCACGGCGCCGCGCGTCTTTCCCTACGTTGAGCCCTTTATCGCAGCAGACGAGCATCCTGATTCTGCCCGTCGTCAGTCGCACTACCTGGTGGCGGGGCTGTTTGCACTTCATCCAGAGCATTGCGAGGCGACCTTGGCCAAGGCGATGGGGGCTCTCTATCGCAAGCAAGAACAAAGCCCATCCATAGAGGGGCGTTTTATCGCGCTGCTTGAGTGTGATGGCGAGACCTTGGCCGAGCCGTTACGCCACTGTGTCACCTTGTTGAGATCCCATGGTATGGCCATTGATTATCAGCGGCTGCTTTGGGATCTCACCGACTGGCTTAACCCGGCCTACCCCGATCGACTCGATCAATTGCGTCGCCGGTGGGCCACTGATTTCTACCGTGTAGCAGCCCACATCGCTTCAAACGACTAAATCTTCAAGGAGAGAAACTATGACCCTGTTTGTTGAACTGCATCTGATCCAGAACTTCGCCCCTTCCAATTTGAACCGTGATGATACCGGAGCACCCAAGGATGCAATCTTTGGTGGCCAACGCCGTGCCCGGGTCAGTAGTCAGTGTTTCAAGCGCGCCATTCGTCTTTATAGCCGTGACCAGCAGCTTATCCCTACCGAGTATCGTGCTCTTCGCACCAAGAAACTGCAGGCGTTGTTGCTGGAAAGACTGGCTGATCGAGATCAGGAGGAAGCGAGCGGTAAGATTGAGGCCGCCTTGGCGGCTGCAGGGCTCAAGCTCAAGGATGATGGCAAGACCGAGTATCTGCTGTTTTTGGGCGAACGCGAGATTGCCGGTTTTGCCGCTCTGATAGAAGAACACTGGGATGCACTTATCATTCCGGCGGCGGGTGAGAAAAAGGGGAAAAAAGAGAGCAAGGCAGCCATTCCAGCTGAGTTGGCCAAGCAGGCCAAGGCGCTACTCGATGGTGGCAAGGCGGTGGATGTTGCCCTCTTTGGCCGAATGCTGGCCGACTTGCCTCAGGTGAATCAGGATGCTGCCTGTCAGGTAGCCCATGCCATAAGCACTCACAGGGTCGAGCGCGACTTTGACTACTTTACTGCTGTCGATGACGTGGGTGGCCCTGACGAAACCGGTGCAGGCATGATTGGCCAGGTCGAGTTCAACTCCGCTACCTTCTACCGCTATGCCGCGCTTGATGTGAGCAAGTTGTTGCAGAACCTGCAAGATGACAAGGAGCTGACAGCATCGGCCATTGAGTCTTTGATCCAGTCGATGGTCCGAGCCATACCGACGGGCAAACAAAACAGCTTCGCTGCCCACAACCTGCCTGAGTTTATCGGGGTTAGCCTGCGTAAAAGCCCTCTCAATCTGGCCAATGCCTTCGAGCGTCCGATCCAGCCGCGCCACGACAAGAGCCTCACCGAACAGTCTGTGGCGGCGCTTGGTGAGTACGAGAGCAAGCTGGCCCCCGTCTACGGAGATGCAACCGATCGCTGGGCCCATATCGATCTCACTGGCAAGTGGCAGCTCGAGAACAGTCAGGCCCGCAGCTCGGTAAGCGACTTGGCTGCTTGGGTACGCGATGTCGTCGAGACCCAGTGGGGAGAGTAACATGCCGACACTGCTACTGCGGCTGCAAGGGCCTATGCAATCTTGGGGGACTACTAGCCGCTTTGATGAACGCGACACCCAGCTGGAGCCTTCCAAATCGGGAGTGCTCGGGCTAATCTGCGCCGCCCTGGGGCGGGATCGAAGCGAGTCTGTCGATGATCTTGCGGCCCTTCAGATGGGGGTGAGGGTGGACAGGGAAGGGGTTGTGTTGCGCGATTATCAGACGGCCACCGGTATCGTTAACGCGGCTGGCAAGGTCGATATGAAGCGCACCGTGGTCAGCCCACGCTACTACTTGAGCGATGCCGCTTTTCTGGTTGGTTTTGAAGGGGAACGAGCTTTGCTCGATCAAATCCATCAGGCACTGAAAACGCCCCATTGGCCTCTTAGCTTGGGCCGCAAGGGGTGTTTGCCGTCACCGCCAGTGTATCTGCCTGATGGTGTGCGAGATAGCGCTTTGCTGGAAGCTCTGCGCGACTATCCCGAGTTGATCAAGGGGGCTGGTCTGCAAGTGCGTCGCTTGTTGTTGGAGGCGACAGAAGGGACAGTTCGCCTCGATCAACCGATAGCCCCTTTTGCAGATCGCCGCTTTGGCCCCCGTTTTGTGCTCACTGAGCAACTGGAGCCTGAGGAGGTGTCATGTCCCTGAATCAATTGCATCTGAGTCGATTGATCTTGAACCCAAGAAGCAAGGAGGCACGTCGTGACCTGGCCAATCCCTACGAGCTTCATCGTACCTTGGCCAGGGCTTTTGCTCCCGACGAAGAGACCGCGCCTGCACGCTTCTTGTGGCGTCTCGAGGCAACAGCCAATTGGCAACAGCCTCAACTGCTGGTGCAATCGCAAACCGAGGGGAACTGGGGGCCGTTACGCGATCTGCCTTACTACCTGCAAGGGGAAGTGCAAGAGAAGCGCTTTGCACCCGAGCAATGGCTTGAACAAGGTCGTTCCTATCGCTTTCGCCTGCAGGCTAATCCGACGGTAACCCGTGATGGCAAACGCAGGGGGCTGTGTAGCGAGGAAGAGCAGTTGGCTTGGCTTGCTCGGCAAGGAGAGCGTCACGGTTTTAGTCTTGTCCATGCACTGGTCAGTAGCTCTGTGATGCAGCATGGGCGGAAGGGAACAAGCCGTCTTAGTGTCTTGACTGCGACCTTCGAGGGTTACTTGCAGGTTGTCGAGCCTGATGTCTTGCGAGCCGCCCTGTGTGCCGGTATCGGCCCAGCCAAGTCGCTGGGTTGCGGCTTGCTTTCTTTGGGAAAAGCCTGATGCTCCCCCCTCTAAAGCCACTCCCAATCAAGGATCGCCGGGCCATGCTGTTTCTTAAATATGGCCAGCTCGATGTGATCGACGGCGCCTTTGTGCTGGTGGACAAAGAGGGGGTACGCACTCACATACCCATTGGTACTGTCGCCTGTCTGATGCTAGAGCCCGGCACTCGGGTCTCTCACGCAGCCGTCAAGCTGGCAGCAATGGCTGGTACTCTGCTGGTTTGGGTAGGGGAGGCCGGGGTGAGGCTCTATGCTGCAGGTCAACCGGGAGGTGCCCGATCCGACCGGCTACTCTTTCAGGCCAAACTTGCACTGGATGAAGAGCTGCGTCTCAAAGTAGTACGCAAGATGTTTGAGCTGCGCTTTGGCGAGCCACCTCCCAGCCGTCGTTCAGTAGATCAGTTGCGTGGGATCGAAGGGGCCAGGGTGCGTGAGACCTACAAACTGTTGGCTGCTCGATATGGGGTTAAGTGGCAGGGGAGGCGCTATGATCCCAAGGATTGGGAGAAGGGCGACCTGCCCAATCAATGCATTAGCGCCGCCACATCCTGCCTCTATGGCATCACCGAGGCGGCCATACTGGCTGCCGGGTATGCCCCCGCCATCGGCTTTATCCATAGTGGCAAGCCGCTCTCGTTTGTCTACGACATAGCCGACATCATCAAATTTGAAACCGTGGTGCCCCAGGCGTTTGAGATTGCGGCTAAGGGCAATGCCAACCCTGATCGCGCAGTACGCTTGGCTTGTCGCGACAGTTTTAACAAACTGCGCACCTTGGAAAAGCTGATCCCGCTAATTGAAGAGGTGCTTGCTGCAGGGGGGAACACCCCGCCTGAGCCTCCCAAGGATGCTCAGCCGCCCGCCATTCCCGAACCGATCGGCATGGGGGACGCCGGTCACAGGAGTCAGTGATGAGCATGTTGGTCGTCGTGACCGAAGATGTGCCCCCACGTTTGCGTGGTCGGCTGGCTATCTGGTTGCTGGAGGTCCGTGCAGGTGTGTATGTGGGAGATGTCTCGCGCCGTGCACGAGAGATGATCTGGCAACAGTGTGAGGCATTGGTTGAGCAGGGCAATATCGTGATGGCATGGCCTGCTAACAACGACTCAGGGTTTGACTTTC
The DNA here is from genome assembly GCF_051919185.1 of Aeromonas sp. 97A. Classification (NCBI taxonomy): domain Bacteria; kingdom Pseudomonadati; phylum Pseudomonadota; class Gammaproteobacteria; order Aeromonadales; family Aeromonadaceae; genus Aeromonas; species Aeromonas sp. 97A. The sequence goes on from NZ_JBQBFF010000001.1 coordinate 840,790, forward strand.
AAACCTTGGGAGCAAATAGAAGGATGCCGGTGGACTTGGATGGCTGCCGGTTAGTCTCATTTCTACCCTTTGAAAATCAATAGGTTATCGTTCTTTAACAATCAGGATTAGTTGGTAGCTTTTTATGGTTTGAAAAAGCCATTTAAATCAATAACATCCATTAAGTCTGCTCCCCGCGCACGCGGGGATGAACCGAAAACGTGCTTGTGGGTTGGTGGGGGCTTCATCTGCTCCCCGCGCACGCGGGGATGAACCGCCAGAGACGCAGAACCGAGCGCGTAACGACATCTGCTCCCCGCGCACGCGGGGATGAACCGGGTTGTGCATCCAGAAGAATTTAGGCATGGTGCCTGCTCCCCGCGCACGCGGGGATGAACCGCCAGACTTCTTGATACGCTTTACCATAGATAACTGCTCCCCGCGCACGCGGGGATGAACCGGGTCGCTACTCATCGGCATAGCGGGCGAGCTGCTGCTCCCCGCGCACGCGGGGATGAACCGTAGACCAGTAATCGAAGCTGGGTTCTATGTCGCTGCTCCCCGCGCACGCGGGGATGAACCGGTCATTTTGCACTGTCCGGTGACGGGGCGGCGCTGCTCCCCGCGCACGCGGGGATGAACCGGCGAACACTATATCAGGGCGGCTCCCGAACACCTGCTCCCCGCGCACGCGGGGATGAACCGTTTTTAGCGCGGCGTGATTTCGCGTCGTTGCCCTGCTCCCCGCGCACGCGGGGATGAACCGCGACCGGCGTGGACTCCTGTCTCAGATTCCGACTGCTCCCCGCGCACGCGGGGATGAACCGCAGATGGTGATAATCTGTAACCGCCAGCTCTGCTGCTCCCCGCGCACGCGGGGATGAACCGATGGCGACGCATTCGGCGGCGCTGGCGAGACTCTGCTCCCCGCGCACGCGGGGATGAACCGTTTACGCCCTCATCACCGGATGCGGGAAGGTTCTGCTCCCCGCGCACGCGGGGATGAACCGGCTAATGATTACGGTCTTTTTTGTCAGAATTACTGCTCCCCGCGCACGCGGGGATGAACCGGGTGATGGGTGTGCCTGCTGGCTCTCTATTGGCTGCTCCCCGCGCACGCGGGGATGAACCGTATTCAGCCTGGGCCTTGCTCATCACTACACCCTGCTCCCCGCGCACGCGGGGATGAACCGTTCGGCCTGCGTGTTCCCCGCGTCCATGTGGCCTGCTCCCCGCGCACGCGGGGATGAACCGGGACTCCATCCGTAAAGAAGGCATGGATATCCCTGCTCCCCGCGCACGCGGGGATGAACCGCCTGCGGTCTTGCCGCCGATTTCGGCGGTCCACTGCTCCCCGCGCACGCGGGGATGAACCGCGACAGCGGCGGAGGTGACAACAGCTACCGGACTGCTCCCCGCGCACGCGGGGATGAACCGACCACCGCCAATAGTCTGGATGGAACATTGGCCTGCTCCCCGCGCACGCGGGGATGAACCGACCATTGGACTGAAAAACGACCCTGCAGTTATCTGCTCCCCGCGCACGCGGGGATGAACCGCACTCCCCCTTCAGGGGATGACTTAACTTTTACTGCTCCCCGCGCACGCGGGGATGAACCGTTGCTCGCCGAGCTTACAACTAACTGGCTTTTCTGCTCCCCGCGCACGCGGGGATGAACCGTCAGCCTTCTTGGCAATCCTGATCTCCACCCCCTGCTCCCCGCGCACGCGGGGATGAACCAGCCGTCGCCCAGAGAAGGGCGGGGAACATTACCTGCTCCCCGCGCACGCGGGGATGAACCGCACGTAGCAGCGGGACGCTTTGAAGTGAAGGCCTGCTCCCCGCGCACGCGGGGATGAACCGTTGCCCTTACCGTCGGTGAAGTCGAGTTTGATCTGCTCCCCGCGCACGCGGGGATGAACCGTTCTGGCTCTCATCGATGATGACAAGGCTCTTCTGCTCCCCGCGCACGCGGGGATGAACCGTATATTCAGGTTTACCGTCTGGGGGGCACGCACTGCTCCCCGCGCACGCGGGGATGAACCGCGATATTACCGGTGTCGGTGTTCAGCTTGGACCTGCTCCCCGCGCACGCGGGGATGAACCGTACCGCACCTGGTTTGATTCCATGATGACCTGCTGCTCCCCGCGCACGCGGGGATGAACCGCAATATGATCATCGGCAATGAGATCATCGCCACTGCTCCCCGCGCACGCGGGGATGAACCGATGATCTCGCGTCCGGCAAAAAGCAGATGGGGCTGCTCCCCGCGCACGCGGGGATGAACCGCGGCGCGCCTCGAACTCAGCCCGGGATTCAACCTGCTCCCCGCGCACGCGGGGATGAACCGGCCGATCATTGGGCGATCACTCCGTCTGTCATCTGCTCCCCGCGCACGCGGGGATGAACCGTGTATGAACCGCTCCGGAATAACACCGTATAGCTGCTCCCCGCGCACGCGGGGATGAACCGGATGGCGGGAGCGATGTCCCCGGCCAGTTTACCTGCTCCCCGCGCACGCGGGGATGAACCGTTAGCCGTACCCAGACCAGCAGGAGAAATCCGCTGCTCCCCGCGCACGCGGGGATGAACCGCGTGGTGATGGTCCTCTCAACCTTCTTCGCTTCTGCTCCCCGCGCACGCGGGGATGAACCGTTTTTTGTTATGTTACGTTCCATTCCACTTGTCTGCTCCCCGCGCACGCGGGGATGAACCGCTGCCAACCGACTGATAGACCGGGAACTTGAGCTGCTCCCCGCGCACGCGGGGATGAACCGCCACAACTGCGCATAATGTCGTTCAGCATTATCTGCTCCCCGCGCACGCGGGGATGAACCGTTGGCTTTGACCTGCTCCTCGCTCAGGCTGAACTGCTCCCCGCGCACGCGGGGATGAACCGATCACCCGCTCGGTGGCGGGGAAGAAACTGCGCTGATCCCCGCGCACGCGGGGATGAACCGACGGCAAAGAGATCTTCGAACTGGCACCGCTCCTGCTCCCCGCGCACGCGGGGATGAACCGCAGGAATTCACAATTGCGCTCAAGCGGTTCCCCTGCTCCCCGCGCACGCGGGGATGAACCGCGGACCGTGCGCAGTCTGAGGCGGATCGCGCCCTGCTCCCCGCGCACGCGGGGATGAACCGGGATCGGTGTGGTCGGTGCGCCGAGCGTTATCCTGCTCCCCGCGCACGCGGGGATGAACCGACCACGAGAAAATCCCGCAGGCCATCGCGCTGCTGCTCCCCGCGCACGCGGGGATGAACCGAGCGCGAGGTGGTGGCAGGTGGCACGATCCTCCTGCTCCCCGCGCACGCGGGGATGAACCGTGGAAGCCAGGCGACCGCCCAGCGCTGACCCACTGCTCCCCGCGCACGCGGGGATGAACCGGCCGCTGGCCTGGGAGTGTTTGGATGACGCCTCTGCTCCCCGCGCACGCGGGGATGAACCGTGGTGGCGGATGAACAACCTCTACATGATCGACTGCTCCCCGCGCACGCGGGGATGAACCGGGCTTGCGCTCCGATTTTTGAGCACCAAGCAACTGCTCCCCGCGCACGCGGGGATGAACCGGTTATCAAGGCCATCTGCATCGCAGGCCTTGCCTGCTCCCCGCGCATGCGGGGATGAACCGGGGTACATGGAGCCGTGAGCGCCAGCACACCACTGCTCCCCGCGCACGCGGGGATGAACCGATATCTACCGCCAAGGTGGCGCTCTGTGCGTTCTGCTCCCCGCGCACGCGGGGATGAACCGCAACAGGCCGTGGCCTGCGCCATCCTGCGCCGCTGCTCCCCGCGCACGCGGGGATGAACCGGTTACCGAGCAGGGTCAGGAGCTGACGGCCGCCTGCTCCCCGCGCACGCGGGGATGAACCGCCCTCTTAAAACGCCTCTGGGGGGTTGCTTGGCTGCTCCCCGCGCACGCGGGGATGAACCGGCCGATCACACTGTGGTCGATGCCCAGGGGAACTGCTCCCCGCGCACGCGGGGATGAACCGCCGACCACGGCGCGCAGGTGCTCGCGCTCGCTTCTGCTCCCCGCGCACGCGGGGATGAACCGCGTCAGCCGCGAAGAGTACCGCCGCCTGGATACTGCTCCCCGCGCACGCGGGGATGAACCGTTTGCGGAGGAATTCACTTGCACTATCACCAACCTGCTCCCCGCGTACGCGGGGATGAACCGGTAGTTGCTGACTCTGCCAACGCACAGATTAACTGCTCCCCGCGCACGCGGGGATGAACCGTTTCTCCTGTTAGCTATCTCGTTGGTTTGCTACTGCTCCCCGCGCACGCGGGGATGAACCGTTCACGTTGGTGGTGAAGGCCACCAAGGCGGCCTGCTCCCCGCGCACGCGGGGATGAACCGTACCCGGAGAAGGCCAAGGAGGTGCGTACCGGCTGCTCCCCGCGCACGCGGGGATGAACCGTCGACCACGTAGCCGGTCAACACCAGATCGTTCCTGCTCCCCGCGCACGCGGGGATGAAGCCAGTCTCTGCTGTGGCGTGGCGAGGCGCCATTGCTGTTCCCTGCGCACGCGGGGATGAACCGCTCAGTGTCGCAGGATCGAGGAGGAACACTTGCAGCTCCCCGCACCCGTGGGGATGAACCGCGCAGTTGGCCTTGCATTGCTATCAAGGCATCCAGCAGCTCCCCGCGCATGTTGGGATGAACCGTATGTAGATGTTGAGCTTGATCCCGCGCTGTGCCCTTCCCCACGCTCGTTGGGATGGAGACCAGCTACAGCCACAACTCTAAGTACTCAAATGTCTACCAGCTAATCAACGATGGCCACAGTGCGGAGGACGCATCCCGAATGCTTTGCCTACCGCTGCGAACGGCTAACGACATCCTGGGGATCGAGGAATAAACAAAGGGGCTCACGGCCCCTTTGTTATTGGTTCATCCAGTGTAACCACTATCTCGACAGACTCACCGAAGTGAAGGCGGGCGAGTCTGATTAGTTCTGCCACATCTGGGTAGTTGTCACGGACGTACTGACGCCGTTCCTCCAGTGACATTTCAGCGGACACGCGGCCCCCCTTTTTTCAATTCACTTGGCCACCCCTCAAGAGTCGTAAACCCTTAAAGTTTAAGCCGTTTAAGAATCCTTCCAACTTTTACTTCGCCCCTGCGTGCGAAGCAAACGCAGAGGGGCGTGCTAAAGCCGCTTGAGCCTCTTAAAAAGTGAATTGAGGGTAGCATTTTTTTGACCAAAAGACAAAGACGATTGTTTGTTTTGTTGTGTCCATCACACCCTTTAGACCTTTGGCTATGCTGTATAAAAATACACTAGCCCGTTTATGTTCTTTGAGATTGCAACGGGGTGAGTGTGTGGTATGTTTTTTATGCCTTGGTGTGAGAGGGAACTATGCCGAAGAAAACCAAACTGACGAACGAGCAACTTGAGTGGCTCCGTTCGTTACCGCCAGAGAGCTTACCAGTACAGGCCGAGCGAGTAGGTGTGTGTGTTGACACCCTCAAAAGGATCTTGGTGCGCGAAGGCATCAGAGAGTTTGACGGCGCGAAGTTTGTCGCCCCTCTCAAGGTCAACTATTGGACTCGTCCATGCCTGTTCTGCAAGAAGTGCGTGAAGCGCCCGAAGTGGCAATTCATCTGCGACAGGTGTGCGAGGTCGATGAAGCAACGGGATAACTAACAAGGATCGTTATGTTGAAACAGCAGGCCCGCAGTGCCCTTGAGGGGTACTTCGATGTCACGCTCACCCAGTTGGCCGAGCGGCATCCATTCACTTATGCGGGCATCAATGAAGATGGCCGAGCGGCATCCATTCACCTACGCGGGCGTCAACGAAGATGGCTGCGTGGACATCTTCATCTACTACGTTGAGCCCAACGAAGAGGTCATTCACCTCGACTTGGCTATCTTGAGCCACGCGCATGGTCTCAGTGGTGTGACCCTCAAGCATTGCATTCTCGTCTCCAATCAAGGCCCGAGTCTGCGTTACGAGTTCTTCACCAACTTGGCCCAAGCAAGACTCCCCATCCTGCCACATCACCCGCTTGGGATGATGATGCCGGTCGTGTCCGTGCCGGTGGCCTCATTGCAGGAGATCCCAGCATGAGCACCACCCTTGAGCACTGGAAGCGCCTTGTCACCCAGAAGCACCTGTTCTACCGCCCGTCCTTCACCTTCCAATGGACGGATGAACTGGACGCCCGCCTGAAAGAGTGCATCGAGGAAGGTCTGTCGTATGGCCGCATCAACATTCTCTTGGGCCTGTCACCTGATGACGCCGTTATCGGGCGGCGGTGGTGTGAACGAGCGAATGACCGGAGGGGCTGACCTAGTGGGGACGCCCCTTCTTCATATCGAGGCCAAGCGCGTGGAGCGCCTCAACTTCTTGGAGGCGATGGCGCAAGCAGAGCGCAGCTTGGCCAAAAGCAGAGGGCCGGAAGTGCCGGTGGTCATCAACCGGCGCAACCGAATGACAACAGACGACAGCCTAGTCGTGATGCGCCTCAAGCACTGGCGCATTCTCTACTTGGCTCTCTTACATCTTGAAGGGATTCATCATGTTTGAAGTCACAGCGAATACCGTGGAAGACCAACTGGACGAGGGGGTGTTCCGCGCATTGGTTTCGGTCAAAGGCGATCAGATAGTGACCAACTCTCGCATCATTGCGGAGGCTTTTGGGAGAAGTCACAAGAACGTACTTAGGGCCATCCGGCAGCTTAGCTGTAGTGATGAGTTTAGGTCGCTCAATTTTGAGCAGACTGATTTCATTGATAAAAATGGCGACATACAACCTCAGTACCTGATTACTCGCAACGGCTGTGTGTTCCTTATCATGGGCTTTACAGGAGCCAAAGCGGGCGCATTCAAGGAGGCGTTCATCAACGCCTTCGACTGGATGGAAACCATGATCCGCAAGCGTGACGAGTTGAATCGGCGCATCAACGATCACACTCTCCGCGCAATGGACTCGGCAAACGAGGGGAGTTTCCACGGGGGCGGGTTGGCAAAGCGCAGGATTGATAAGCGCACCTTGGCTCTCGAAGAGTTCCAACTCCGAGGGGAGGCGCAACATAGCCTCTCGTTAACATTGGGGGCGCAATGAACCGCGACCACTACCGCACACCGAGACCGGTGTTCCAGTACATGGCGGCCCGCTATCCGTTGGTTGTGGACGTTGCGGCCAGTGTCATCAATACCCAGTTGCCCATCTTCATAGACGAGCGCCACAACGCCTTGGCTACGCCGTGGACGTGGTTCGCTATGCCTGGGGAGTATGCGTGGTGCAATCCGCCGTACAGCAACATTGGCCCATGGGGGGACGCAGCGAACGAGGCCAGAACGGAAGGCATCGGGACGGTCATGCTGGTCATGCTCGACCAATCAACCGGCTGGTTTAAGAAAGCGAAGGCGACTTGTCAGGAGGTGGTGGTTGTAACAGGCGGGCGCTTGTCCTTCCTGCACCCCGAGACCGGCGAACCGGCGCGAGGCAACAACAAGGGCAGCATGTTCTTGGTGTGGCACCCCTTCGGTCGGGGCGCTATGCAGACGAGCTACGTGGAGCGTGACGCCCTCATGGCTTGCAATGACGATCCATTGCTACCGGTGAAGGCCGTCTCTTCGTTCTAATAGAAAGCCCCTCAATCGAGGGGCTTTTTGTTGGTCAGTCCATGAAGAACTTAGGGTTTGGGTAGCTTGTCGTGACGCGGCTAATACGGCGCATCTTTTCTTGTGCCAGCTTTGGATCTGGTTGGGTGTACCGATTGACGGTGTTCACATCGGTGTGCCCCGTATACAACATTACCTCTTTGGCCGTCAGCCCCGCATTTGATTGGGCAGCAGTAATGAAGCGGTGGCGGAATGCATGGGGGTGGACATGATCTCCTAATCCCGCTCGTTTACGATAACGTAGAATCATCTGGGAAATTTCCCGAGGGTTATGGTAGGTGCAAAAGCGTGTGTACTGGTCTTTCCCTTGGCGAATATGTTCGGCCATCAGATCCATTAATACAGCCTGACATCCCTCAGTCATCACTCTAACCCTGGGCTCGCCTGACTTCACATCGAGGAAGTCGGCTACAGGATTAGAACCGAATCGCAAATCGCATGGGCGTAGATTGAATACCTCACCTCTTCGCCAGCCACTCTCAAACAGCAGTCTGATCATCCATATGTGTTTGGTCATGGCAACATTGAGAAGCTGCTGATATTCCTCTTGAGTGATCAGCCTTTTAGGCTTGACCCGCTCACCTCCAATTCGCACTCCGTCAAGATGGTTAAAGCCTCCAATACGAAGAATGCGGCGCAGGTACAGTATGTCGCAGCGTAAGGTGTTGAAGTCGTAGTTTGGTTGTCTAAGGTACTCTTCTACTTTGTTAGGCGTAATGTTGTGAGGCATCAGGGTATTCCGCTTGGCCTGCTTGGTCTCTAAGCTGTCACCTTCACTTACACCACCAAACCAATTGAGTGCTCGATTGAGGCAATACTTGATGAACTCCTTTGTGCTGGGATTTGGGGTTCTGTTCATGTAAGCACAATGCAGCTCGAACACTGTCATCCCCTGACCACCTTTAGATTCGAGTTTCTGCCCCGCCTCCTGTCTTGCAGCCCATAGCTTGGCTTCCTCCATGTTGGGTGCTGTGTACGTTAACTGTTTGAATTTCCGATCAATTTTAACGCTGACCCGCACCCATACTGTACCGCCAGCTCTTTCCTTGAATGATGCCATTTGATGTCTCCATATCATCCTGACCAATACTTTACATTATTATAAAGTATTCAGGCTAGTGTGATTTAAGCTAGTCAAACAAATCAAAAGGTTGTCATCTAAATGATATTGGATAACTAGCGACATGTAATACCAGAGCCATCAATCACTTGCGGTGCGCCGCACTCTCTACCAGGAGTGTGCGCAGAGTCACACTGCACGAAGTGAGAAAAACGTTTGTCCGCTGTGAGCCAGATCCCTATAATACGCGCGTCTCAATTCCCCCCCACTTTAAAACTTGGTGAGAAAGGTCATATGGATATCTTGCGTGGTGCCCCAGCACTGTCTGATTTTCGTGTCCAAAAACTGCTGCAACGCTTCGCACAGATGAGAAACGAGAGTGGAGTAGAGATAGAGGATGTCTATGCCGAGTATGTGCACTTTGCCGAGCTGACAAGCCCCCTCTCTCCCCCCGAGCGAGCGACCTTGGGCCAGCTCTTGCGCTACGGCCCGACCATCCCCGAACACACCCCCAGCGGTCAGCTGTTTCTTGTTACCCCCCGCCCCGGCACTATCTCTCCCTGGTCTTCCAAAGCAACCGACATCGCCCACAACTGCGGCCTGAAACAGGTCAAGCGGCTGGAGCGTGGTATTGCCTATTACCTGACCATCAAGGGGCAGGGTGAGTTGAGTGCCGCCCAGCGCAGCGCCATTGCTGCCGTGCTCCATGATCGGATGATGGAAGTGGTGTTTGCCGAGATGAGTGAAGCTGCTGCCCTGTTTGCTCACCACGAGCCGCGCCCCTTCACCCAGGTGGATGTGCTGGGCGGTGGTCGCGCAGCCCTGGCCGAAGCCAACGTGGCGCTGGGTCTGGCGCTGGCCGATGACGAAATCGACTATCTGGTAGAGAACTTCACCAAGCTGGGTCGCAACCCCAACGACATCGAGCTCTACATGTTCGCCCAGGCGAACTCCGAGCACTGCCGTCACAAGATCTTCAACGCCGACTGGACCATCGACGGTGAGCAGCAGCCCAAGTCGCTGTTCAAGATGATCAAGAACACCTTCGAGCAGACGCCGGATCATGTCCTCTCTGCCTATAAAGACAACGCCGCCGTGATGGAAGGGAGCCAGGGTGGCCGCTTCTTCCCGAGCCCGGCCAACGGCGAATACCAGTATCACCAGGAACAGGTCGACATCCTGATGAAGGTGGAGACCCACAACCACCCGACCGCCATCTCCCCATTCCCGGGCGCAGCCACCGGCTCCGGCGGCGAAATCCGCGACGAGGGAGCCACCGGTCGCGGTGCCAAGCCCAAGGCGGGTCTGGTCGGTTTCTCCGTCTCCAACCTGCGCATTCCCGGCTTCGAGCAGCCCTGGGAGCAGGATTTCGGCAAGCCGAGCCGTATCGTCAGCGCCTTCGACATCATGCAAGAGGGGCCGCTCGGCGGCGCCGCGTTTAACAACGAGTTCGGCCGTCCGGCCATTCTCGGCTATTTCCGTACATTCGAAGAGGAGGTGCCGAGCCACAACGGCGTCGAGGTGCGTGGCTACCACAAACCCATCATGCTGGCGGGCGGCATCGGCAACATCCGCACCGAACATGTCCAGAAAGGGGATATCCCTGTCGGTGCGGCGCTGATCGTGCTGGGCGGCCCGGCGATGAACATCGGTCTGGGCGGTGGTGCCGCATCCTCCATGGCCTCCGGCCAGTCAGCCGAAGATCTCGACTTTGCCTCGGTGCAGCGTGACAACCCCGAGATGGAGCGCCGTTGCCAGGAGGTGATCGATCGCTGCTGGCAGCTGGGTGACGACAACCCTATCGTCTTTATCCACGATGTGGGGGCGGGCGGTCTCTCCAACGCCATGCCGGAGCTGGTCAACGACGGTGAGCGTGGCGGTCGTTTCGATTTGCGCGCCATCCAGAGCGACGAGCCGGGCATGAGCCCGCTGGAGATCTGGTGCAACGAATCCCAGGAGCGTTACGTGCTGGCGGTAGCACAAGATAAGCTGCCGCTGTTCAAGGCCCTGTGCGAGCGTGAGCGCGCGCCCTATGCCGTCATCGGTACCGCGACCGAAGAGAAGCATCTGACCCTCTCTGACAGCCACTTTGACAATCAGCCCATCGATCTGCCGCTGGACGTGCTGCTCGGCAAGGCGCCCAAGATGCACCGCGACGTGGTGACTCTGCCTGCACAAGGCAAAGCGCTCCAGCTCGATGGCATCACTTTGAGTGACGCGGCCGAGCGGGTACTGCGCCTGCCGACCGTGGCGGAGAAGTCCTTCCTTATCACCATCGGCGATCGCAGCGTGACCGGTCTGGTCAATCGCGACCAGATGGTTGGCCCCTGGCAGATCCCGGTGGCCGATTGCGCCGTCACCGCTGCGACCTACGACAGCTATCACGGCGAAGCCATGTCCATGGGCGAGCGTACCCCGGTGGCGCTGCTCTCCCACGCCGCCTCCGCTCGCATGGCGGTGGCGGAAGCGCTTACCAACCTGGCGCCGACTCATATCGGGTCGCTGAAGCGGGTCAAGCTCTCCGCCAACTGGATGGCCGCTGCCGGTCACCCGGGGGAAGATGCCGGTCTCTATGAGGCGGTCAAAGCGGTGGGCGAGGAGCTCTGCCCGGCCCTTGGCATCACCATCCCGGTGGGCAAGGACTCCATGTCCATGAAGACCCGCTGGCAGCAGGATGGCAAGGAGCACAGCGTCACCTCGCCGCTCTCTCTGCTCATCTCCGCTTTTGCCCGGGTCGAGGATGTGCGCAACACTGTAACGCCACAGCTGCGTACCGATCTCGGTGAAACCGACCTTATCCTCGTCGACCTTGGCAATGGCAAGCAGCGCCTCGGCGCCTCGGCACTGGCGCAGGTCTATCGCCAGCTGGGTGACAAGGCGCCGGATCTCGACAATCCGGTCCAGCTCAAGGGCTTCTTCAACGCCATTCAGGCGCTGGTGGCCGATCGCAAACTGATCGCCTATCACGACCGCTCTGACGGCGGCCTGTTCGTCACCCTGACCGAGATGGCGTTTGCCGGTCACTGTGGCCTCGACATCCAGCTTGATCGCATCGGCGGCGAGCTGCTGCCGGCGCTGTTCAACGAAGAGCTGGGCGCCGTCATTCAGGTGCGTCGTGAAGACAAAGAGACGGTGATGACCCTGCTGGCCGGTCACGGTCTTGCAGCCTGCTCCCATGTGCTCGGTACCGTGCGCGAAGGGGATATCATCACCTTGCAGCGGGGCGGTCAGGAGGTCTATCGTGCCAGCCGCACTGCCCTTCGCACCATCTGGGGCGAGACCAGCTGGCAGATGCAGCGCCTGCGCGACAATCCGGCGTGCGCCGACAGTGAGCACGCGGCCCGTCAGGACGCCACCGATCCGGGTCTGCATGCCAAGCTGACTTACAACCCGTCCGAGGATGTGGCTGCACCTTACATTGCCCGCGGGGTCTCCCCCCGTCTGGCGGTGTTGCGCGAGCAGGGGGTCAACTCTCATGTAGAGATGGCGGCGGCGTTCGATCGTGCCGGTTTCGCGGCGGTCGATGTCCATATGAGCGACATTCTCTCCGGTCGCATCAAGCTGGAAGAGTTCCAGACCCTGGTGGCCTGCGGCGGCTTCTCCTACGGTGACGTGCTGGGGGCGGGGGAAGGCTGGGCCAAGTCCATCCTGTTCAACGACAACGCCCGCGAGCAGTTCCAGCGCTTCTTCGAGCGTGGCGATACCCTCTCTCTGGGTGTCTGCAACGGTTGCCAGATGATGTCCAACCTGCGGGATCTCATCCCGGGCGCAGATCTGTGGCCGCGCTTTGTGCGCAACCGCTCCGAGCGCTTCGAGGCCCGCTTCAGTCTGGTGCAGGTGCAGGAGTCCCCATCGGCCTTCTTCGCCGGCATGGCAGGCTCGGTGATGCCGATTGCCGTTTCCCACGGGGAAGGGCGTGTCGAGGTGCGCGATGCCGCTCACCTGAACGCACTGCAGCAGAGCGGTCTGGTAGGGCTGCGCTTTGTCGACAACCGCGGCAGCGTGACCGAGCAGTACCCGGCCAACCCGAACGGCTCGCCGGATGGTATCACCGCCGTGACCACCACCGATGGCCGCGCCACCATCATGATGCCGCACCCGGAGCGGGTGTTCCGCACCGTGGCCAACTCCTGGCACCCCGACAACTGGGGCGAGGACGGCGCCTGGATGCGGATGTTCCGCAACGCCCGGGTTCGTCTGGGTTAATAGAGACAGCGCCAGCGCATAAAAACAGAAACCGGCCAATTGGCCGGTTTTTTTATCCGTGTCGTTACGGCTTGCCGAGCGGTTGGGGGATAAAGTCTCCCCGGTCGAGGATCCGCAGACAGGCATCCACCACATCCGCATCGAGCTGATGGCCGCGCATCTGGATGATCTGCTCACGGGCCTGGGGAATGCCGAGGGCGGCGCGATAGGGGCGATCCGAGGACATGGATTCGACGATATCGGCAACGGTGAGGATGCGGGCCTCCAGCAGGATCTCATCCCCCTTGAGCCTCTGCGGATAGCCGGAGCCATCGAGATACTCGTGGTGCTGGTGGATCATCCGGGCGATGGGCCAGGGGAAGTCGATATCCTTGAGCACCAGATAGCCGATGGCGGGGTGTTCCTTGACCAGCTCGAACTCCAGCGGCGTGAGGCGTTCCGGTTTGGTGAGAATTTCAGCCGGTACCTGGATCTTGCCGATATCGTGCACCATGGCACCCAGATAGATCCCCCGCAGCCGCTTCTCTTCCAGCCTGAGCTCCCGGCCGATGGCTTGGGCCAGCTTGGCCACATGTTTCTGATGGCCAGCGGTATAGGGATCGCGCTGCTCCAGCACGGCGGCGATGGCACCCAGCGCATCTTCCAGTGCCAGCTCCAGCTGGCGGGCATGGAAGATCTTCTCCTGTTGCGAGCGCAGATAAGCCTGCTGGGTATGGCGCGCCTGCAGGCCATAGGTGAGGTAGTCGGTCAGCTGGATGAAGAGTTGCTCCTCCTCCTGGCTGAACAGCCGTGGCTGGTCGCTGTGAATGATCAGCGCACCGGCCAGATCCTCCTGCAGTGGCAAGGGGATCTGCAGGCGGGAGCGCAACGGGTGGCGACCGGTATGGGGCCGCTCGTGGAAGATCACCTGATTGAGGCGCCGCTGGTGGAGGATGGCCTGGGTGAGGGCATCATCGTTCAACCACAACGTTTGTTCCGATGCATCGGCACTGCCTGCCTGCGCAACGATCCTCGGTGGTTGGGCGAGATCGTGCTGGCCTTGCAGCACTGCCACCAGCGGAAAACGGTCATCGACGGCGATGGCATCGCAGATATCCTGCAGCAGTTGCGGCTCATCGCCCGGTTTGAGCAGGGCGTGGTGGGCGCGGCTGATCGCCTGCTGGGTCCAGCTGTACTGTTGCAGTTTCTCCTGCTGCCACTTCTGCTCGGTAATGTCTTCGAAGAAGACGCCGACCCCCACGATACTCCCCGCCTCATCACGCAGGGGAAACTTGGTGGTGCTGAGCCAGCGGGCTTCTCCCCCCTTCAGATAGGGCTCTTCGATGTGCTGGTGTATCCCCTCGCGCATGACTCGGGCGTCATCCTCCCGATAGCGCTGTACCAGTTCGGGGGGAAAGAAGTCGCAGTCATTCTTGCCCACCAGTGCCTCTGGTGAGAGGGCGAGATCCGCCGCCAGCAGGCGGTTGCCCGCGATGTAGCTGAATCGGGTGTCTTTGAGCAGCACCCGATAGGGAAGCTGATCCATCACCTGGGTCAGCAACAGCGCCGAGGAGGGGAGCGCATCGGTCAGTGGGTGGGGGAGTGCACATGAGGTGAGGAGTTCGGACATCTTATCCCGCCTTGTCTGCAAGTTGACTGATGGGAGGGCCGAAGTGGTAGCCGGTCTGCCAGAGCACGATACAGCTGTTGACCACTTTTTCATCGTAATGGATCCCGGCATAGCGGGTCAGTTCGGCAATGGCGTCACTCAGAGGCATGGCCCGGCGGAACGGGCGATGGGAGGTCATGGCGATCAGCGAATCGGCCACCCGGATAATGCGCGCCTCCAGGGTAATGGCGCTGCCCGCCAGCCCCTGCGGATAGCCGCTGCCATCGAGGTTTTCGTGGTGCTGCAGCACTATAGTGGCGATGGGCCAGGGGAAGTCGATCTGTTTGAGAATATCGTGGCCGGCCTGGGGGTGCTGCTTGATCAGTTCGAACTCCACCGGCCGCAATTCACGGGGGCGAGTGATGATCTCGGTGGGGATCTGCAGCAGGCCGATATTGTGCACCATGGCCGCCAGTCCAAGCGCATCCAGCCGCTCTTGCCGCAGTTGCATGGCCTGCCCGATGGCCAGTGCCAAATCGCGCACCCTCAGCTCATGGCCCGCACTGTTGCGATCCTTGTGACTGATGGCGCTGGCGAGGGCACTGATGGTCTGGAACAGCAGGTCACGCTGGTGGCGCTCGCTCTCCTTGAGGCGGGTGATGTCGACTAGGGTGCCGATGATGCCGGCAACCATCCCCTGATGGTCATAGAAGAGATCCTTGAAACAGATGACCTGATAGCGCATGCCATTGCGGTCATGCAACTGCTGTTCGATGCACTGGGGCTGGCGACTTCGCAGCAATTCGGCTTCCCGCATGCTGTAGGCCTCGGCAAGCCCGACTGGCAGCAGCTCCTCGACCTGTCGACCCAGCAGCGCCTCCTTGCCGATGCCGATCACCTGATTGAAGGCCTGGTTGCAGCCCAGAAACCGCCCTTCGATATCTTTGTAGAACACCGGGATCGGGATAGCCTTGAGCAGGGATTCGTTGAAGTGTTTCAGATCCTTCAGTTCGGCCTGCTGACGCAGGGCGAGCAGCTCGCTGTCCTTGCACAGGGAAATGGCGCGGGCCAGGTTGCCGAGCACCGGGCTGAACAGATGGCAGACCGGTACGATCTGCTGATGTGGCTGGGGGGCGAGCAGCAAGATGAGATAACCCCCTTCAACCTTGAGCCGATAGGCAAACTGGTAGGGGCGGCTGCCCGGCAGGGGGAGCGTCTGTTGCAGCAGGCAGTGCTCCTCCTCGCTAACCCACCCGGGCAGGGCCAGGGTGGTGCCGGTGTGCTGGCGAAGCTGCTCGTCGCCGATCACCTTGAGCAGCTTGTATCCCTCCCGTTGTTGCTGCAATACCGCACCAACCGGCGTGGCGCAGTGATGCATGAAGCGTTGCAGTATCTTGGTGAGCAGCGCATCCAGCGTCACTTCACGCCCGATGCAGAGCGCCAGATCGCAGACGATGGCCATGGCGTGGTCGTTGTTCATATCAATGCCCCGTTACAGAGAATGGTGCCGTTATGACATTGGGGGTAATCCCCGTGGCGCACGCTGCCAATTTCGCCAAGGGAGAGGGCTCCTGCCAGATCGCCGGCCCCCGAGTGGGTCAGCAGGGTGTGCAGCTCGGTCACCGTCTGCTGGTCGAAGTGCAGCTGGCGTCCCGCGCAGTAGTAGACCTCCAGCAAGTGTGCCCGGGTGAGGGTTTGTTGCTGGTTAAGGCGCCTGGCCAGTGAGCAGGCATGTTCGGTGGCACTCTCTGGCGCCTTCAGCAGAGTGAGGATGCTGTGCTCCGCGACCTCGCCGGCGCAGAGCAGGGCGCCGTCATCGTTTGCCTCGACGGGGATCCTGACAATCACATCCCCGTTGGCCCGCAGCAGGCCCAGTGGCATGTGCACCACGAAACGGTAGAGCTCCTCGCGCACAATAGTGTGCTGGAATTGCTGGCGGATCAGCCCCTGATATTTTTGAAAGGCCGGTTGCCAGTCGATGTAGGCAATCTTGTTCGCTTCACTGCTGGTGGCCAGCATTGGTTGGGCCGAGAGTTGATAACCATGTTCCAGAAAGGGAAAGCTGTTGCTGGGCAGCAGCGTGCAGGTGACCCCGTAGGCAAGTTGCCGTTGATTGTCGAACAGGCAGGCAATAGGGGTGAAGCTGCCGCTGCCTGCGTTGGCGCCGGCATAGTTGACGCGATTGGCCAGCTGCAGATAAAGCGCATCCAGAATGGAGGCGATATTGGGAATGAGGTTGTCGAAGGTCAGAAACAGGGTTGGTGGCGGCGAAGGGGTTGGCCAGGTGGCCAGCATGTTCTCCACCTGTTCCGCAATCAGGTGGGCAAGGGATGCTGCGCTGGCCTGCGGTGTCAGGGGCAGCAGTGTGGCGTGATAGGGGTGGGCTCTGGGCAGTAGCCAAGCACCCTGCGGCAACAATCCTTGCGCACCGATCAGCTGGGGGAAGATGACGCCATTCAGGGCGATGTTGAAGTCGCGGCACAACTGCTGCAACAGGGGGACCTGCGCGCAATCCTGTTCGGCCAGCAGTATGGTCAGCTTGCCTCCTTGCAAGGGTGCCAGCGTGGCGGCCAGTTCTGTCGGGTTAAATTGGCAAACGTAGTGTTGCTTCATCAATCTGAACTCCATTCCAGAATATAACCAATATATCAATAAGGAATTCAAGAGGGTATGAGGATCTCGCCCGGTTCTGGTTGTATGGCAAAAACCATGATGGGCATCACCCTCGCTGATTGATCTGTCATTTGCTGGCTCGCGGAGTGCGCGATGCTGTTGTTACGCAAATAGAAAACCGGCAGCCAAGGCTGCCGGTTTTGCGGGTAATGAGGGGTAGCGACGGTAAAGGTTACTGCAATACCACGTGCTGGAACCCTTGTACCAGGCTGATGACCGGCTGGGGATAGAGCCCCAGCAACACCACCAGCACTGCTGAGAGCAGCACCACCACACCACCGGAGGAGAGCGCCCAGTCGGCGCTGGCATCCCGCTGCTGCATGCCTGGTTCGCGCAGATAGAGGGTCACCATCACCTTGAGATAGTAGTAGAGACCCAGTGCGCTGCCGAGCACGATGGCACCGGAGAGCCACCAGAGCTGCGCCTCGACGGTGACGCCGATGAGGTAGAACTTGCCGATAAAGCCGAGGGTCATCGGGATGCCCGCGAGTGACAACATCATCACCGTCAGTACGGCAGTCAGATAGGGGCGCTTCCAGAACAGACCACGATAGCTGTGCAGGGAGTCGGCATCCTTGCCGCGATAGGGGCTCGACATCATGCTCACCACCCCAAAGGCACCCAGGCTGGTGAAGAGATACATCAGCAGGTAGACCCCGGCTGCTTCCACCGGCATCTGGCCGAATCGGCTCGCCACGATCACCGCCAGCAGGTAGCCGAAGTGGGAGATGGAGGAGTAACCCAGCATCCGTTTGACGTTGGTCTGCACCAGAGCCAGCAGGTTGCCGACCAGGATGGAGATGACCGCCATGGCTGCCAGCAGCCAGTGGATCATGGGATCGCTCGCCGCCGGTACCGCCAGATAGAAGCGCAGCAGCACGGCAAAGACCGCCACCTTGCTGACGGTGGCGAGGAAGGTGGCGACCGGTGCCGGGGCACCTTCGTAGACATCCGGGGTCCAGAGGTGGAAGGGGGCCAGCGACAATTTAAAGGCAAAGCCGACCAGCATTAACCCCAAACCGCCCATCAGCAGCGGATGGTGAGCCGGGCTCTCGGCCAGGGTCT
Source organism: Aeromonas sp. 97A (assembly GCF_051919185.1). NCBI lineage: Bacteria > Pseudomonadati > Pseudomonadota > Gammaproteobacteria > Aeromonadales > Aeromonadaceae > Aeromonas > Aeromonas sp. 97A. The sequence continues at coordinate 859,006 of NZ_JBQBFF010000001.1, forward strand.
GCCCCAGGGCGGCAAAGCTCAGGCTGCCCGCCTGTGCGTAGAGTAGCGCCATGCCAAACAACAGGAAGGCGGTGGCGGCAGCAGAGAGCACCATGTATTTCACCGCGGCTTCCAGCGAGTGGCGCTCGCGGTAGGCGTAACCCACCAGACCGAACATCGGCAGGGTCAGCATCTCGATCCCGATAAAGAGAGAGGCGAGGTGACGAGAGCAGGCCAGCACCAGACCACCAGCGGTGGCGATCAGCAGCAGCAGGAAGAACTCCTCCCGGTTGTCCGGGTAGGCTTTCAGCCACGATTGACCGAAGGTGCAGGTGGCCAGGGCGCCGATGAGCACCAGTCCCATGTAGAAGACGGCGTAACTGTCAACTTGCAGCAGCGGGGTGACCCCCTGATCCCCTTGCGCCATCACGATGGGCAGCGAGAACAGAGCAAGGTTGAGGCCAACAATGGTCACGGTAAAGGCGGTGGTGACACAGCGGCGCCAGGCGATGGCCAGCATCAGGGCTGCCATGGCCCCGGTGGTCAACAGCAGGGGAAGCAGTGCCAGCAGTTGGGAAGCGGAGAAAGTCATTGCAGGGCTCCAGCAGTCGGCAGCAGATACCAGTGCAGCACGTTGATAAGGCTGCTGCTGGCGGTGTCAATCACGGGTTGGGGATAGAGGCCAAGCAGAACCAGCAGGCCCGCGATCACCATCATCATGGTCAGCTCGCGGCGATCCAGTCCCTTGAGCATGCTCTCATCCTTGGCGGGGCCAAAGCAGGCGCGCTGCAACATGATGAGGGAGTAGACCGAGGCCAGTACCAGACCGAAGGTGGCGACCGCCGTGATGACAGGGGCAACCTGGAAGCTGCCGACCAGGATCAGGAACTCGCCGACAAAGTTGCCGGTGCCCGGCATGCCAAGTGACGCCACCGAGAAGAAGAGCATCACACCGGGCAGATAGCGCAGGCGTCCCCACAGGCCGCCCATCTGGCGCAGATCCCGGGTGTGCAACCGCTCGTAGAGCTGACCGCAGAGGATAAAGAGGCCGGCAGCGGAGAGACCGTGGGCGATCATCTGCACCACCGCACCCTGCAGGGCCAGCTCGCTACCCGAGTAGATGGCGATCATCACAAAACCCATGTGGGAGATGCTGGTGTAGGCTACCAGCCGTTTGATGTCGGTCTGGGCAAAGGCCACGATGGCGCCATAGACGATACCGATCAGGCCAAGCACCATGGCGTAGGGGGCAAATTCGGCGGACGCCTCGGGGAAGAGCGGCAAGGCAAAACGCAGCAGACCGTAGGCTGCGGTTTTGAGCAAAATACCGGCGAGATCCACCGAACCTGCGGTCGGCGCCTGACTGTGGGCATCCGGCAGCCAGCCGTGCAGCGGCACCAGTGGCATCTTGACCGCGAAGGCGATAAAGAAGCCCAGCATCAGCAGCCACTGAACGCCCTTGCTCATCGGGGTATTGAGCAGCTCCAGATAGTTGAAGGTGAAGACTCCGGTGGCATGCTGGTGGGTCAGCACCAGCCCGATGATGGCCACCAGCATGATAAGGCCGCTCACCTGGGTGTAGATGAAGAACTTGGTCGCGGCGTTGATCCGTGATTTGCCGTCAGTGACCGAGTGGCCCCAGAGCGCAATCAGGAAGTACATGGGGACCAGCATCATCTCCCAGAAGAAGAAGAAGAGGAACAGGTCCAGCGCCATAAAGACCCCGAGCACGCCGCCCAGGATCCAGAGCAGGTTGAGGTGGAAGAAGCCGATGCGCTGCACGATCTCTTTCCACGAACAGAGGATGGCCAGTACTCCGATAAAGCAGGTGAGGATCACCATCAAGAGCGACAGGCCATCCACCGCGAGATGCAAAGAGATGCCGAAGCGGGGGATCCACGGCAGGCGCCACTCGGCGGCCCAGGCGGAGGCAGCACCAGAGACGCCCGCGCTATCGAGGCCGGTGGTGGCAAGAGAGAAATCACCACTTAGCCAGATGGCACAGGAGCAGCAGGCTGGCGCTCATGGAGAGCAGGGCAACCCAGCGGACAAACTGTCCGCCGAGACGCTCCATCTGCCAGCAGAGCAAGCCGCCGATAAAAGGAATTAGCAAGATCCAGAGTAAGGTCACGGTATCAGCTCTCGTTCAAGTTCATATGAGATTGCGCTCCCTGTTCCATCAGGGAGAGCAAACAGCCTGGCTGTATGATTGTCCGGTTGTTCATCGCGTTACCCCAGCAGCAACAGCGCCAGCACCAGCACGGCGCCGATCCCCATGGAGGCGGCATACCAGCGCAACTTGCCGGTCACGGTCCAGGCCAGCAGCTGGTTGCCACGCAGGGCAAACCAGGCGGGCAGGCCCATCATCCAGTCCAGCGGATCCTGCCCGACCAGACGGGTCGCCAGCAGATAGGGTTTGACCCACAGCTGGTCATAGAGCCAGTCAAAGCCCCAGGCGTTGAACCAGAGGGTGCTGAGCAGACGACCCGGCGCACTGTTGGCAATGGATGTGGCCAGCCGGCGCTCACCAAGGAACAGAAACGCGGCCAGCGCGATGCCTGCAATGGCGATGATGCCGGAGGCAACCTCCAGGGCATGGCGACCCTCTTCGATATGGTCCCCCGGGCCTGCGGGTAGTACACCTGCCAGTGGCGGGGTGATCAGCGCGCCTATGCCGGTAGAGAGCACCAGCAGCACCAGCAGCGGCAGATGGTGAGCCAGACCGTGGCCCGCATGGGCTTTGGTCTGCTCTTTGCCATGGAAGGCGATAAATATCAGCCGGAAGGTATAGAGCGAGGTGAGGAATGCCCCTACCAGACCAGCCCACAGCAGCGCGCTTTGGCCAGAGGCTTCTACTTGCCACAGGATAGCGTCCTTACTGTAGAAACCGGAAGTGACCAGCGGCAACGCCGCCAGCGCCGAGCCCCCCACCAGGAAGCAGGCGTAGACCAGCGGCAAACTCTTGCGCAGGCCACCCATCTTGAAGATGTTCTGCTCATGGTGCAGGCAACGATCACGGCACCGGCGGAGAGGAACAGCAGCGCCTTGAAGAAGGCGTGGGTCATCAGGTGGAAGATGGCCCCTTCCCATGCGCCGACACCCAGTGCCAGAAACATGTAGCCAATTTGGCTCATGGTGGAGTAGGCGAGGATCCGCTTGATATCGGTCTGAACCAGCGCGGCAAAGCCTGCCAGCACCAGGGTGATGGCGCCAACCAGCCCGACCAGATGGAGGATCTCTGGCGCCAGCAGGAACAGGCCGTGGGTACGGGCAATCAGGTAGACACCGGCGGTCACCATGGTGGCGGCGTGGATCAGTGCGGAGACAGGGGTCGGGCCTGCCATCGCATCCGCCAGCCAGGTTTGCAGCGGCAGCTGGGCTGATTTGCCGACCGCGCCGCCCAGGAGCATCAGGCAGGCCAGCGACAGGGCAGGGGAGCCCTCGGCAAACAGGGTCGGGGCACGAACCAGCAGCTCGTGGATATTGAGGGTGCCCAGTTCCCGATAGAGGATAAACAGACCGATGGCGAGGAAGACATCACCCACCCGGGTCACGACAAATGCCTTGAGGGCCGCCGCTCCGTTCTTGCGATCCTTGTAGTAGAAGCCGATCAGCAGATAGCTGCACAGCCCTACCCCTTCCCAGCCGAGGTAGACAAACAGCAGGTCATCGGCCAGCACCAGAAACAGCATGCTGGCGATAAAGAGGTTGGTGTAGGTAAAGAAGCGGGAGTAACCCTCTTCCCCGCGCATATACCAGGAGGCGAACAGGTGGATAAAGAAACCCACCCCGGTCACCACCCCCAGCATGGTCAGAGACAGGCCATCCAGTGCCAGCGAGAAGCTCGGGGTAAAGTTGCCCACCGCCATCCATTGCCACAGGCGCTGGATATAGACGCCCCCCTCGGGCGGGTTGCCCAGAAAGTCGATGCCGACCCACAGGGTAGTGAGGGCCGACAGGCCAATGGAGCCCACCCCGATCAGCGCCGAGGTACGCTCGCCAAACCGGCCGAGGGAGAAGGCCAGCACCAGCCATCCCAGCAGCGGAAATAGAAAAGTCAGATATAAGAGGCTCATCCGCGCATCTCGCTCACAGTGTCCACGTTCAGGGTGTGGTAACGACGATAGAGCAGCAGTAACAGGGCAAGGCCGATACTGGCCTCCGCTGCCGCCAGAGAAATCACCAGGATATACATGATCTGGCCATCGGCCTGGGCCCAGCGGCTACCCGCCACCACAAACGCCAGTGCCGAGGCATTCATCATGATTTCGATACTCATCAGGATGTAGAGCAGGTTGCGGCGGATCAGCAGACCGCACAAGCCGATGCAGAAGAGCACCGCGGCCAGCAAAAGCCCGTGCTCCATGGGGATTCCATTCATTGCTGACCTCCTTCTTGTGCAGAGCGGGAAGTAGAGCGCGGGACGGAGAGCACTTCACCGCTCTTCTCTTCCCGACCCAGGTGATAGGCGGTTACCAGACCCGCCAGCAGCAGGATGGAGGCAAGCTCCACCGCCAGCACATAGGGGCCAAAGAGCTCGACACCCACCTGCTTGGCGGTCACCTCGGTCACCCCGATCAGGCCCCCGGTCACTCCGAGAATGCCGTGGGCCAGAAAGCCCAGCAGGATCAGCGAGAGCAGGGCAGGGCCCCCCCAGGTCATGGGGGTGAGCCACTTTTTCTCCTGTGCCTGCGCTGAACCCAGGTTCAGCATCATCACCACGAACACGAACAGCACCATGATGGCGCCGGCGTAGACGATCACCTGCAGGGCACCGGCAAAGGCGGCACCCAGGCAGAAGAAGATCATGGCCACGGCGATGAGGGAGATGATGAGATTGAGCAGCGCATGCATGGGATTGCTGGTGCTGATCACCCGCAGCGTGCTGTAAATGGCCACCAGGGCCGAGGCATAAAATGCCAGTTCCATGATTGACTCCTCAGGGCAGCAGGCTCTTGACATCGATGGGCTTGGCTTCGTTTTCGGCATCCCCTTTCGGCTTGCCGTCGATGGCCATCCCGCTCATGCGGTAGAAGTTGTAGTCCGGGTATTTGCCGGGCCCGCTGATCAGCAGATCCTCCTTCTCGTACACCAGATCCTGGCGGCGATACTCACCCATCTCGAAATCCGGTGTCAGCTGTATGGCGGTGGTGGGGCAGGCCTCTTCACACAGGCCGCAGAAGATGCAGCGAGAGAAGTTGATGCGAAAGAACTCCGGATACCAGCGACCATCTTCCCGCTCGGATTTTTGCAGCGAGATGCAGCCGACCGGGCAGGCGACCGCGCAGAGGTTACAGGCCACGCAACGCTCGTCCCCATCGGGGTCGCGGGTCAGCACGATGCGACCGCGGTAGCGGGGGGCCGCATAGACAGCCTGCTCCGGATAGTTGAGGGTTTCACGGGGCCGCCAGGCATGGGAGAAGACCATGGCCAGACTGCGTAACTGGGTGCCGACACCCTGAATGATGCTAACAATTTTCATATTGAGTGCCTCACTGCGTACTTATCAGTACAACTGCCGCGGTGACCAGCATATTGATCAGGGTCAGCGGCAAGCAGACTTTCCAGCCAAACGACATCACCTGGTCAAAGCGCGGGCGAGGCAGGGAGGCCCGCAGCAGGATGAAGAACACCATGAAACAGGCGGTCTTCAGGGCAAACCAGATGAAGGGTGGCAGCCAGGGGCCGTGCCAGCCACCGAAGAAGAGGGTCACGATGAGCGAGGAGATCAGCACGATGCCGATATATTCGCCCACGAAGAAGAGACCCCACTTCATCCCCGCATACTCGATGTGATAGCCGTCGGCGAGCTCCTGCTCGGCTTCCGGCTGGTCAAACGGGTGACGGTGGGTGACGGCGACACCGGCAAACAGGAAGGTGACAAAGCCCAGGATCTGGGGCACCACGTTCCACAAGTCTGCCTGTGCCTCGACGATATCCCGCAGGTTGAAACTGCCGGTCTGGATCACAATCCCCATCAGGGATAGCCCGAGAAACACCTCGTAGGAGAGGGTCTGGGCCGAGGCGCGCAAGCTGCCGAGCAATGAGTATTTGTTGTTGCTCGACCAGCCGGCGAACAGCACCGCATAGACCGCCAGCCCCGCGATGGCCAGGATGTAGAGCAGCCCCACATTGAGATCCGCCACGCCCCAGGTGGGGGTGATGGGCACCACCGCAAACGCCAGAATAAAGGCAGTGAAGGCGATGATGGGGGCCAGGATAAAGATCCGGCGATCGGCGAACGGCGGGATCCAGTCCTCCTTGAAGAACATCTTGATCATGTCGGCGGCCAGCTGGAGCAGACCAAACGGCCCCACCCGGTTGGGGCCGTAGCGATCCTGCCACAGGGCCAGCAGACGGCGCTCGATGAAGCTCATGAAGGCGCCAGCCCCCACGATCCCCACCAGCACGATCAGTGCCTTGCCCACCTCCAGCAACAGATCGATCAGCGACTCGCTCATGCGATCACCTCCTGCAGGTTAGTGATTGAGGCTTGTTGCAGGGCCGTCGGCAGGCCGTTTACCCCAAGGGGGAGCCCCACCAGACCGGCGCTCAGCTGCTCGCTCAGGCGCAGGCGCAGTTGCCAGTGGCTACCGCCCCAGGAGAAGGAGACCTGACTGCCCCCGTGGAGGGCCAGACGCTGCGCATCAAGGGGATTGAGCACCAGCTCGGGTTCGTTCATCCGGGCCTGAATGACCGGGCTGCGAGCGGAGAGCTCCTCGCCGCCAAACAGCTGGGCGTAATTGACCACTTGCAGCGCCTCTGCGGCCTTGAAGGGGGTGGGGATGGTAGTAAACCAGCCAAGGGTATCTTCGCTTGCTTCCAGCAGATGGCGACCCGGATCGCCAGCACGCAGTTTGCCACCCACTTCATCCTGGAACTTGTTCCAGGCGGAGGGAGAGTTCCAGCCCGGCGCCCAGGCGAACGGTACTTGCGGCAGCGGCTGACGGGCACCGGCATACCCTTCCATGGAGAAGTTGAAGGGGGAGTCGGGATCTTGCGCTACCCGCGGCTCGCTGACGTTCTGATCCGCCAGCATGGAGGTGCGACCACTGTAGCGGTGTGGCTCACGGGCCAGTCGCATGCCACGGATCCGCAAGCCTGCGTTGGGCGCAGCTTCCAGCATGGTAGCCAGCAGCGGATTGCTGGTGGCACAGTCATGGTTGACCTGGTCGAAGTTCTGCCAGCGCAGCGGCTTGCGTTCGATCGCCCCTTGCAGCGCCGCCAGCCAGCGCCACCCTTCACGCACCTGAATATCGGCGTTGTAAAAGGCGGGTGCATAGACCTGGAAGAAGCGCTGGGCGCGCCCTTCCATGTTCACCAGGGTGCCATCGGCTTCGGCAAAACTGGCCGCTGGCAGCACCAGATCAGCCTTGTTGGCGGTCGGGGTCGCCTGATGGTCGATGACCAGCAGGTGCTGCAGCCGTGCCAGTGCAGCATCCACCCGGTTGCGCGGCGCGCGGCGGTAAAGATCGTTCTCCAGGGTGACCAGCGCCAACCCCTCTTCGGCCTCGATACGCGCAAGGGCGGCTTCGAGTGGCTTGTCTGACAAGGTTTGAGCGCCCAGCATGGCCAGCCCCAGCGAGTTGGCCTCCTGGCCAACCAGCGCGATGTTGGCTTCCAGACCTCGGCCTTTCAGGGCGCGGGCAATGTTGCTGGCCGCCTCAAGCAGCGCCACATCGCGGGCACTGGAGCCTGCAATGATGAGCGGCTTCCTGGCGTTGCCGAGCAGCTCGGCCCAGCGAGTCGCTTGTGCCTGCAGCTCGGGGCAGAGGTCGCTCACGGCCGGTGCGGCCGGGTCGAGCAGGTTGGCGATGGCAAAGCCAAGGCGCGCCTGATCGACATAGGGGGCGTGCAGCTTGTCGGCCGCCACATCGTCCAGACGGGTGGTGTCGAGGCTGGTGATGAGCAGCGGGTAGCGCTCGTTCTGACCCAGGGTCTGAACGGCGGCGACTTGCCACAGATCCACCTTCATCTTGCGGGCCAGCTCGCGAGCCTTGCCCTTGACGGCTTGGCGCAGCGCCAACGCGATACGGGCGGCGCTCATGGTGACATCTTCGCCGAGCAGCAGAATGGCATCGGCCTCTTCCATGTCCCGCAGGCTCGGGGTCGGCACGCCGCCCTGTTGCAGGATCTGCAGCATCTTCAGCTGACAGGCCCATTCGGCCTGCTCGACGCCTGCGTAGAAGTTGGCTTCACCCACCAGCGCGCGCAGGGCAAAGTTGCTCTCCAGCGAGGCGCGGGGCGAGCCGATGCCGATGAGGCCGCGGGCACTGCGCAGGGCATCTGCGGCGCGGTTGAGGGCGCCATCGACTGTGATGGTCAGCTGGTTGTTGCCATCTTTGAGCAGCGGTTGGCGCGGGCGGTCGGTCAGATTGACGTAGCCATAGCCAAAGCGGCCACGGTCACAGAGGAAGTAGTGGTTGACGCTGCCGTGGAAGCGGTTTTCGATACGGCGCAGCTCGCCATAACGCTCACCCGGACTGATGTTGCAGCCCACGGAACATTGCTGGCAGATGCTGGGGGCAAACTGCATGTCCCACTTGCGGTTGTAGCGCTCGGAGTGGGTCTTGTCGGTGAAGACGCCGGTGGGGCAGACCTCCACCAGGTTGCCGGAAAATTCGCTCTCCAGGGTGCCATCCTCGACCCGCCCGAAATAGACGTTGTCGTGGGCACCGTAGACCCCGAGATCCTCGCCACCGGCATAATCCTTGTAGTAACGGACGCAGCGGTAGCAGGCGATGCAGCGGTTCATCTCGTGACCGATGAAGGGGCCCAGCTCCTGATTCTGGTGGGTGCGCTTGGTAAAGCGGTAGCGACGGCTGTTGTGGCCGGTCATTACCGTCATGTCCTGCAGGTGGCAGGCGCCGCCCTCTTCACACACCGGGCAGTCGTGGGGGTGGTTGGTCATCAGCCACTCCACCACGCTCTTGCGAAATTCTTTAGCCTCTTCATCCTCGATGGCGATGTAGCTGCCATCGGTGGCCGGGGTCATGCAGGACATGACCAGACGGCCGCGCTTGTCATCGGCATTCTGATACTGTTTCACCGCACACTGGCGGCAGGCGCCAACGCTACCCAGCGCCGGATGCCAGCAGAAATAGGGGACGTCCAGACCCAGCGACAGACAGGCTTGCAGCAGGTTATCTGCTCCGTCTACCTCGTACTCTTTGCCGTCTACATAAATGGTTGCCATACAACTTCCCTGAAACCTGTTTTGTGAAATCTGTGGTGTCGTTACCAGCGCTCGCCCAGCAGATTGGGCTGGATCCCTTTGACCGGCTTGCGGTTATCACCGCTGCCTTTGATCCCGGCCTCGAATTCGGAGCGGAAATATTTGATGGCGCTGGCCAGCGGCTCGACGGCGCCCGGTGCGTGGGCGCAGAAGGTCTTGCCCGGGCCGAGAAAACCGCAGAGTTGCTCCAGAGTCGCCAGATCGCCGGATTGTCCTTCGCCACGCTCCAGTGCCCGCAGCAGCTTGACGCTCCAGGGCAGGCCATCGCGACAGGGCGTGCACCAGCCACACGACTCGCGGGCGAAGAACTCCTCCATGTTGCGCAGCAGGGAGACCATGCTGATGGAGTCATCCACCGCCATGGCGAGGCCAGTCCCCATCCGGGTACCTACCTTGCCGATACCGGCGGTATACATCTGGGCATCGAGGTGCTCCGGCAGCAGGAAGCCGGTGCCCGCGCCGCCCGGTTGCCACGCTTTCAGGCGATAGCCGCTCTTCATCCCGCCGGCGTAATTTTCAAACAGCTCGCGGGCGGTGATGCCAAAGGGCAGCTCCCAGACCCCGGGGTTGTTCACCTTGCCGGAGAAGCCCATCAGCTTGGTGCCGTGATCTTCCGAGCCCGGCAGCGCCAGCCCGTGATACCAGGCTACTCCGTTGCCGATAATGGCGGGGACGTTGCAGAGGGTTTCGACGTTGTTGACGCAGGTGGGTTTGCCCCAGACGCCGGAGACGGCGGGGAAGGGGGGTTTGGCGCGCGGGTTGGCGCGGCGCCCTTCCAGCGAATTGATCAACGCCGTCTCTTCACCACAGATGTAGCGGCCGGCGCCGGTGTGGACGAACAGCTCGAAATCAAAACCGGAGCCCAGAATGTTCTTGCCCAGCAGACCGGCTGCCTTGGCCTCTTCCACCGCGCGGCGCAGGTGGATGGCGGCATCAACGTATTCGCCGCGCAGAAAGATATAGCCGCGATAGGCCTTGAGCGCCCGAGCACTGATGATCATCCCCTCGATCAGCAGATGGGGCAGTTGCTCCATCAGCAGGCGATCTTTCCAGGTGTTGGGCTCCATCTCGTCGGCGTTGCAGAGCAGGTAACGGATGTTCATGCTCTCGTCTTTGGGCATCAGCCCCCACTTCACACCCGTGGGGAAGCCCGCACCGCCGCGCCCCTTGAGACCGGCATCCTTGACGGTGCTGACAATCTCGTCCGGGCTCATCTGGCCGAGCGCCTTGCGCACCGCTTCATAGCCCTGTTTGGCCTGATACTCCTCCAGCCATACCGGTTGGCCGTCATCCCGCAGCCGCCAGGTGAGCGGGTGGGTCTCGGCGGTGCGGGCCGTGCGGTTGGCGGTGCTAAGAGAGGCGAGGATTTTGTTCTGCGGCAGGCTCATGGGTAAGCCTCCAGTGTTTTCAGCAAGGTCACCGGATCGAGGCCGCCATAGGTGTCGTCATCGATCATGATGGCTGGCCCCTTGTCGCAGTTGCCAAGGCAGCAGACCGGCAGCAGGGTGAAGCGGCCATCCGGGGTGGTTTGACCGGGGCCGAGGTTCATCACCTCCTTTAGACCGGCCATCAGATCTTCATGGCCATTGATGTAGCAGACCATGCTGTCGCAGACGCGGATAATGTGACGCCCTACCGGCTGGCGGAAGATCTGGCTATAGAAGGTGGCGACCCCCTCCACGTCGCTGGCGGGAATGCCGAGCTCGGCCGCGATGGCGTGAATGGCGCCGTCGGGTACCCAGCCTCTGGCCTGCTGCACGATCTTGAGCGCTTCGATGCTGGCGGCGCGGGGATCTTCGTAGTGGTGTTTCTCGTGTTCGATGGCATCGCGTTCAGCCTGGCTCAGAACGAAGTCGTCCTGTTTGCTGCTGCATGCCCCTTGCCCCTGTGGGGTCTGATTATTGTGACACTGACATTGCTGGCTCATGACTTGACCTTTGGTGGCTTGTCCTTTTACTGCTCGTCCGGCGATCCCGATTCCCGGCCATGGCCGGGAGGGCGGATCACTTAACGGTCCACATCCGACATAACAAAATCGATACTGCCCAGATAGACGATGAGGTCCGACACCATGCTGCCCTTGATCACCGAGGGGATCTGCTGCAGGTGAGCAAAGCTCGGGGTGCGGATCCGGGTCCGGTAGCTCATGGTGGAGCCGTCACTGGTCAGGTAGTAACTGTTGACCCCCTTGGTCGCCTCAATCATCTGGAACGACTCGGCAGCGGGCATCACCGGGCCCCAAGACACTTGCAGGAAGTGGTTGATCAGGGTCTCGATGTGCTGCAGGGTGCGCTCTTTGGGCGGCGGGGTGGTGAGGGGGTGATCCGCCTTGAAGGGGCCCTCCGGCATGTTCTTCATGCACTGCTCGATGATCGACATGCTCTGGCGGATCTCCTCGATCCGCACGGTGGCTCTGTCGTAGGCATCGCCATTGCTGCCGACCGGCACTTCAAAGTCGAACTGATCGTAACCGGAGTAGGGGCGCCACTTGCGTATGTCGAAGTTGAGGCCGGTGGCGCGCAAGCCGGCCCCCGTGGTGCCCCAGGACAACGCCTGCTCGGTGGTGTAGGCAGAGACGCCTATGGTGCGACCGCGCAGAATGCTGTTGCGCATCGCCGCTTTTTCGTAATCCATCAAGCGCTTGGGCAGCCAGCTCAGCAGGTTGTCCTGCACCAGCCGTTGCCATCCCTTCGGCAAGTCGTGGGCCACACCGCCGATGCGGAACCAGGCCGGGTGCATGCGGGCACCGGTGATCGCTTCGATGATGGTGTAGATCTTCTGCCGGTCGGTGAAGGTGAAGAAGACCGGGGTCATGGCCCCCACGTCCTGGATATAGGTCCCGAGGAACAAGAGGTGGCTCTGGATGCGGAACAGCTCCGCCATCATCACCCGGATCATGTCGACCCGCTGGGGCACCTTGATGCCGGCCAGCTTCTCGACCGCCAGCACATAAGGGAGGTTGTTCATCACCCCGCCCAGATACTCGACCCGGTCGGTATAGGGGATGTAGCTGTGCCAGGATTGGCGCTCGCCCATCTTCTCGGCACCGCGATGGTGGTAGCCGATGTCGGGCACACAGTTACGGATCTCCTCGCCATCGAGCTGCAACACCAACCGGAAGGCGCCGTGAGCAGAGGGGTGGTTGGGGCCGAGGTTGAGGAACATGTAGTCCTCATTCTCGTTGCCGCGGGCCAGGCCCCACTCTTCCGGTTTGAACAGCAGGTTCTCCTGCTCCATGTCCTGTTTGGCGGCATCGAGCATGAAGGGATCGAATTCGGTGGCGCGCGCCGGGTAATCCTTGCGCAGCGGGTGACCCTGCCAGCTCTTGGGCATCATGATGCGGGTCAGATGGGGGTGGCCATCGAAGGTGATGCCCATCAGATCCCACACTTCACGCTCGTACCAGTTGGCATTGGGGAAGTGGTTGGTGATGGTGGGCAGATGCAGGTCACTTTCGGCCAGCGCCACTTTCAACATCACATCGGCGTTACGGTCGATGGAGATGAGGTGATAGAAGACGGTGAAATCGCTCTGGGGCAGACCGTCGCGATGGCTGCGCAGCCGCTCATCGGTGGCGCTGAGATCAAACAGCATCACAAACGGGGAGGGCACCTTGCGCAAAAAGCCCATCACATCCTGAAGCAGTTCGCGGGGAAGCCAGACCACCGGCACGCCGGTGCGCGTGGTCTGCACGGTGAAGTGCTCGGCCCCGAAGTGGGCAAACAGTTCGCCAATGACTTTGGCATCCTTGTGGTCGCTGGGCTGCCACTGGGCCATGGCGTAATTGCTGGGAAAATCACGAGTCAGTTTCATGGTCAGATCTCATCCGGCGTGCGCAGGTTGGTCACATTGATCCGTTCGCCGCGCTTGCGCTCTTTTTCGGCCTGCATCTGGGGACGGTAGATCCCCTGATCGCCCACCACCCAGGAGAGGGGGCGGCGTTCTTTGCCGATGGAGTCCTGCAGCAGCATCAGGGCTTGTAAAAAGGCTTCGGGACGGGGCGGGCAACCCGGAATGTAGACGTCGACCGGCAGGAACTTGTCCACCCCCTGCACCACGGAATAGATGTCATACATGCCGCCGGAGTTGGCGCAGGCCCCCATGGAGATCACCCACTTGGGTTCGAGCAGCTGTTCATACAGGCGCTGGATGACTGGCGCCATCTTGATGAAGGGGGTCCCTGCAATCACCATGAAGTCGGCCTGACGGGGCGAGGCTCGGATAACTTCGGCGCCGAAGCGGGCCACATCGTGGGGGGAGGTGAAGGCGGTACACATCTCCACGTAGCAGCAGGAGATGCCGAAGTTGTAAGGCCAGAGGGAGTTTTTGCGGCCCCAGTTGACTGTGTCTTGCAGCACCTCCTCGAGGCGGCCCATCATGATGCCGCGCGTCGCTTCTTGCGCCAGTGGGTCATCGACGGTCTGGCGCTGCTCCTGGGGGTAGCGCTCAACGGGTGCATCCGGGTCAATCCGGGTCAGGGTGTACTTCATGGTGCAACCTCAAGGAAAGGGTCTGTGGTTCAATCACTGTTTTTGTTGTTCAGCTGCGGTTTGCGCGGCGACCAGTCCAGAGCGCCGATGCGCCAGAGGTAGATCAGGCCGATAAGCAGCAGTCCGATGAAAATGGTGGCTTCAATAAAGCCGACCCAGCCGCTCTCCCGCACGGAGACAGACCAGGCAAACAGGTAGAGTGCCTCGACGTCGAAGATGACGAAGAACATGGCGACCAGATAGAACTTGGCGGAAAAACGCAGGCGGGCACTGCCGACCGAGTCGACACCAGATTCAAATGGCTTGTTCTTGGTGCGGCCGTAGGCACGACCTCCCAGCAGGGCGGCGAGGCCTATCATCACCAGACAGATGGTGATGGCACCGATGACATAAATGGCAAAAGCCCAATGTTGAGCAGAAATATCAGCAAACATAGAGGTTTTTCCTAACCAAATTAATCAAGTGACTTAACAATAATGTTACGCATTATGACACTTTCGCACTGATTTACATGTCATTTTTACGGGTTAATTATTAATCGGTTAACCAGTAATTAAATTTTGTTAAGAAGCGCACTTTTTTGTTGGTTATGGCGGGCGAGAAAGGCCTGGAAAGCGCAGAGAGCTGTTCCTCGTCATCACCTGAAAGGGGTAAATGCCGCGGGCGAAGCCGGATCAGGTCGATATCGCGTGCAGGGGGCACAGGCGGGAGAAGAGCGTGATGGCGGGTGAGGTAGGGGGGCGGCAAGAGCAATAAAAAGAGAGGCTTTCAAGCCTCTCCTGTCATCGCGTTCCGGTTTCGAGCGTGGGGCGGTCAGGGTTTATTGGCGACCAGCAAGACCTGATCCGGGTAGGCGCCAATGGCGCGAAGACCGATATCTCCCGAGGTGATATCCAGATACGCCCGCTGACCATTGGCGGAGGTTACCGTGCTGCTCATCAGATAGACATAACCCTCATTGACCTCTTTACCGCCCCCCGCCATGGCGCGCGGGAAAATAGCTTCATTGAGAGAGGGCTTGTAGCAGGCGTGCTCGACCAGGGTCGCCAGCTCCTTGATGTCGGGCAGGCGCCACTGGCTGATACCGCCGAAGTGATAGAGAGCATGGCTGCTGTCACTGCGGATCCGCTCCGCCACTTGCAGCCCCTGCTGCCAGTAGTAAACGGTCGGTTCACCCAGGCAACTGCTGCCACTCCATGTCTGCCCCAGTTTGCAGCGCATCCAGGTGAGGCCGGTGTGTTGATCCGTGACGGTGCCGTTGCCATGGTCAAGAAAACGGGCAGAGGGGGCGGTGCGATCCATGGTGTCATCACAAATGGCAGCACCGTGGGCCAGGGGGGCCAGCAGTGCCAGCATGGCGAACGAAAAGCGATAAAGGCTCATGATATTCCTCGGATTATTGGGGAGTGGCGACCAGTCGTACCTGCATCAGCTCGATATAGGTATCTTGCTGCACCAGCGCGGGATAGGTGGTGCCCGCATCTTCTCCCAGGAGCAGGACTGTGCGTTTGCTGATGGGGCCACCGGAGAAGCGCTGGGCGGTGTTGCTGGTGGCGCTCCAGTAGTAGCCATGGTAGGTGTCATCTTCCGAGGAGGCGATATCCGGGAAGTAACGGGTATCCACGATGATGCGCTGACCCAGCGGGTCCTTGGCCAGGCTACCGTAGTGCATCAGTGACATCAGCTCACCCATGGTGGGCAGCCGCCACTGGCTGATGCCGCAGCGCTGCTCGCCATTGAGCCACTGCTGATACGCGCGGGTGGTCAGTATGGTGGTCAGCGCCTGTGCCCGGGCGAGGGCCGCCAGATCTCCTTCGGCGGTGAGCTGTTCGATCCTCTTATGAATATGCTGGTAGGCCGCTTGCTGCTCGCCTGCGGTCGCCTTGAACTGCTCATCCTCATAGGCAAAGGGTCTGCTTTTCCAGTCAGGACTCAAGGGATCATCCGATTTGACCTCCCACACCAGACCGGTATTGAGATCCTTGACGCACTGCCAGCTCGGCGCGTTGTCGGGGAGCACCTGACCGCGATCATCGAGTTTGCGATAGGCAAGCTGGGGACGAGTGCGATTCCAGCTGGCATCTTGTCCCGGATAATCATCGGGCTCCTGTTCCAGCAGCGGATCGTTGCCATCGCTGAAGGTGGTGACGCCGGTGACGGTCAGCAGGTTGCGTGGCTGCTGTTGCACCAGCAGGGTCAGCAGTTCGCTTTGGATATTTTCGGCAAACTGGCCGTTGCGCTGCCACTCCTGAGCCAATTGCGCCAGCATCAGGCTGATGGCGCGATAGCTGGTGGTGAGCAACTGGGTCTCCTTGGCGGTGGCAAGGCGTGTGCGGGCCTGTTGCTGCAAGCTGATCGCCACCTGTTGTAGCGCTTGATCAAACTGGCCGAGACCTGCGAGGGCCGCGCGATCGCCGCCCGGTTGCAGCGGCGCGAGATCGGCCAACATCTGCGTCAGTGCGCGATCGGCGGCCACCCCTTCGGCAATGCGGCTCTGCCACAGGGTGCTGAGCAGGGTCGGTTGTAGCCGTTGTGGATCCCCTTTGGCAGCCGGATGTGCCAGCAGAAGGCCTCCGCTCCTCGGTACGAACAGCAGGGGCGAGTTGACGATGTTGGCCGAACGGCTGACCAGGGCCACAACTCCTTCGCCGCTGACGGCAGGGTCGGCAGGATCACATTGCCAGTTCTGATCCAGATCGGCGCACAGGGTTCCGGCAGTCGGCAGGGCGACATCGACCCGGTAGTCCGGGATCGCCAGTGGTGCGTTATCTTCCCCGCCGCCACAGGCGCTGAGCAGGGCTGAGAGGGTTGCAATAACCAGTACGGATTGTTTCACTTCACATTCCTTGATTCGGTCACAGGTTCACGGGGGCGGTAACCCCCGTGGTACAGGATTCAACGGCGCGGGGTGCTCCGGCGCCAGAGGCGGGGCCAGAGGGCCAGCAACAGCAGCAGGGGGGAAGCCGTGCCGCCACCCCCTTCATCCTGCTCAAGGGGAATGATGCCGGTGTTGGGCAGGGCTTCATCCTTGTCGCAGCGGGCGCCGACTTGCTGGGCTACCCGCCAGTTGCGCAACTGACCGGTGTCACCGGCGCTGGTGTCGTTGATTTCCAACAGCCAGCGGCCAGCGAGCGGTTCGCCGTGCAGCTTATCGAGTGATTCGAACGGTACCAGTTCACGGGGGAACTCCCCTTTGAGCCGGGTATGGCTGGCGTAACCCTTGTTCCACAGGCTGATCCGGGTGCCGTAAGGGGAGGTGAGCCAGATCTCCAGCTGCTCCAGTTTGCTGTGCTCCAGATCGAGGGCAACCACGAATCCGCTGTCGATGCGGGCCTTGCTCTCGGGCAGGGTGAGAGTGAAGCGGGACAGGCCGTGCCGCTCATCGCTCAGTGCATCCTTGATCTGGCCACCCTGGCCGATGGCCCGCTGCCAGAGCGGTTCACCGATCGGCAGTTGCAGGTCAAGACGGGTCTGGCGCTCGGTGGGGCTGGGCAGGGTGAGCTGGAACTGCAGCGGCAAGGTGACTGCCTCGCCACAGGTCAGGTTGCTCGCTGCTTCCAGCGGTAGGGTCCAGCGGGCGGTGCCATCGGCGTTGAGCTCTCCCTGCCAGTGACCGTCACCCATGAGCCCCTTGGTCGGGATCAGGCTGGCGTCAGCCACGGTCAGGGGGCGGCCGCTCTGGTTGGTCAATTCGATGGCGAGGCTCTTTTTCTCCGCGGGCAGCAGGTAGCTGTCATCGGCAAGGCGGGCCGCGATGGGGGTGGGCAGCAGGGCGTGATGGCGGAAGGCCTGCTCCAGCAGCTTGCCATAGCTGCGATCCGGATAGAGGCGGTTGGCGGTATCCACGGTGACCCGCGCCAGCTGGGGCATCCGCACCTGCGGGCCGAGGCCGAAGTGGGATTCAATCAGCAGGGTATCGAACTCGTCACGGGCTACCTCGCCATATTGTTCAACGGCCTGGCGCAGCGCGGTGAAGAGCGGGGTGCCCCACAGCTGGTCGCCGTTGCTGCCGTTGATGGTGAGGTGAGCCGGATAGAGGAAGCCCGGATGATAGCGCGCCCGCAGATCATCGAGCTGACGGGGCGTTCGGCCGCTGATCCTGGCATCCCAGTTGAAGACCATGAAAGGCTCGAACTGGCGAGCCTCTGGACTACGCTGGCGCCAGCTGGCGGCCAGATAGTCGCTAAAGCCCTCGCCGATGGCGCCCCAGTCACCCTCTTCTCCCATGTCGGGCAGGATATGGTGCTGCACCGCATGGCCAAACTCGTGCCAGATCACCATGGGATCTTCCGCATCGGGTACCCCTATCCGGCCAATTTCCAACCGGCGCAGGAAGGGGTCATAGAGAGAGTTGTCCTGCTCCCCGGCATCGGTATCGATGGCCAGGGGGCCGCCCATCAGCGTCGGGTAGCCAAGGGATTCCACATGGCGCTGGGCCAGATCCAGATGGTAGTAGCCATTGACATCGAGGAAGGCGGGCTGCTGGTGATCCAGCTGGAAGCCATCGGCATCAGGGCTGCTAAAGGGGGCAGTTTCCGGCGCCGTGCCATCCACGACCCGGGCGCGAGGGCCGCTTAGCTGGTAGGTGTCATCCACCTTTTGTACCGTGAGCGGCACGGTGCGATAGGCCCGGTTGTCCAGCACCAGATCGTGGCGCCACAACAGGTTGCCATCTTGCAGTTGGGTGCGTGGGTCGAGGGCAAAGATGCGGGCCTGCACCGTAGCCGCTTCCCCTGCCAGCGGGATCGCTTCGGCACGGGTGTTGGCCTCTTGCAGCGTGCGCCCCAGCAGGGCGCTGCCATCGCAGGTGACAAACAGTTGCCAGTAGCTGCTCTTGCTGTTGCCCGGCTGGCTTTCCACCGCCAGCAGACGCCAGGCCGCAGTCAGTGTGTCGCCATCCTGCCAGTACCAAGGCTGGGCTTCGTCACTGCCAGCGACTTGCCACACCGTACCATCCAGCGTGGCGGTATAGGCATCCACCCCGGCGCGGCTTGCTTCATCACATGGCGTCGCCTGTGCCTGCATCAGCCGGGTATTGTGATAAAGGCGCCACGGGCGACCCTGCTCATCGAGACTGACGGCGGCCATCAGGCCGGCGATCGGTGCGCCATTGAGCTGCTGACGATAATGCAGATAGTGGCCCAGCTTGCCTTGGCGCTGATAGGCCGGGGCATCACTCAGGGTGACGCCGAGCTGCTGTTCGAGCCAGAGGCGGGGATCGGCCGGGGCGTCCTGTTCGACAAAACGCAGTTCGGCGGCCTGAGTGGAAAAGCCAGCCAGCCCCAGCAAGAGGGCGGGCAACAGGGGTTTCATAGTGGTACTCCCAATCAGCGGCAGGGTCATTGATTGATCCCCGCCAGATGCAACAAGAAGGCAAATTCACGAGCCCGATCGCCACCACCGGCGCGGTGGCCTCCCTCCAGTTCGGTCAGCAGCAGGTAGGGGCCGGAGCCCGTGCTGTGCTCCCGCAGGCGGGCCAGCCACTTGACCGGCTCCCAGTAGGGGACCTGGCTATCGTGCAGGGCGGTAGTGACCAGCAGGGGCGGGTAGGGGGCGCGGTGCAGGTTGTCGTAGGGGCTGATGCGACGCATCGCCTGATACTCTGCGGGCTTGGCCGGATTGCCCCACTCCTGGTACTCCTGACGGGTCAAGGGGAGGGCAGGATCGCTCATGGTGCCGAGCATATCGACGAAGGGAACCTGCAACACGGCGCCGCTAAAGAGTGTCGGTTGCTGGTTGAGGGCCGCAGCAACCAGCGTGCCCCCCGCGCTGCCCCCCATGGCAAACAGGGGCAGGGGAGCAGAGTCGGGCGACCAGTGGCGCAGGGCGTTGCCGGCTGCGATAAAGTCGCTGATGCCGTTCTGCTTGTTGATGCCCCGCCCGTCGCGGGTCCACTGCTCCCCCAGCATGCCGCCGCCGCGCACATGGGCGATGGCGTAGACAAAGCCCCGATCCAGCAGGCTCAACAGCTCTTTCTGGTAGTAGGGGCGCATCGGCGTGCCATAGGCGCCATAGCCGTAGAGCAGTACGGCGCGAGGTGCCAGATCCTTGCGCCACACCAGCGAGACAGGCACCCGGGTGCCATCGGCAGAGGTGATCCAGCGCCGCTCGCTCTGATAGGGCAATGCTTTATTGCCTGCGGTGTGCTGGTCGTTGATCCAGTGGCCGCTGTTCAAATCCAGCCAGCGCTGGCCGGGGGGCTGGCTCAAGCCCTGACTGCGCACCAGAATGCGGTCGCTGGCCGGGTCATGTTCTCCTTGCAGCCAGCCGGTTCCGGCGCCACTGGCCAGCGGCAGGCGCTGGCGTTCATGGCCGTTGCGATCGAGCAGGGCGAGCCAATCCTCCCCCTGCTGGCGAAACTGCACCACCAGATGGCGATCAAACAGTCGCCACTTCTCGGGATCGCCGAGATCTTCCCCTTTGGCGGGCCACAGGCGCTGCCACTCATCGAGCGGCGTGCTGGCTGAATAGAGGGCAAACGCCCCCTCCCGGTTGCTCTTGATCACCCAGCCGGATTGACTGTCCAGATAGTATTCCACCCCGCGCTGGCGGGGTTTTATCTGCTGCGGCTTGCCCGAGTCGAGCAGGTATTGCTCCGAGCTGTCGTGGTTGTTGCCCTGCAACACCAGATGCTGGCCATCCGTGGTGCGATAGAGGCCGAGCAGCCAGGCGGGATCCTGCTCCTCATAGAGAGTCTGCTCCTGGCCATCCTGCCAGCCGCGCAGCTGCCAGGGGCGCAGGGTGTAGCGCTCGTTGGCGATGGTGTAGAGGGTGCGACCATCTTGTGACCAGGCGAGATCAGCGCTGCGCTGCGCCAAACTGGCCAGCACCTTGCCGCTCTGGAGATCGAGCTGGGTGACCTGATAGTCGAGATCGCCGCGCCTGTCTTCGGCGATGGCCAGTGTGAGGTTATCCGGGCTCAGTGCCCAGCCGCCCGCTTCGTAATAGCCCTCACCCGCTCTGGCGGGAAGCCGCTGCAGCACCTTGCCCCCGTGGCGTTGCCAGAGTGAGCCATCCGGGCGCAGCTGCCATGCCTGATCGCCGCGGACAAGCCAGTTGTCTGGCACAGATTCCCCCGCCGGATGGCGGGCAAATTCGGCGCGCAAGGTTGCTTCCAGCGGCTGCTGCGCGGCGAACTGCTGCTCGCTCCAGCGATTTTGCTGCTTGAGCAGGGCGAGAATGGCCGGGTTGCTACGGCTCTCGTCCCGCAACCAGAAGTAGGGATCCTGGCGTACGGGATTGCCTGAAATCAGGTGCGATTGGGACGGGATCGGCGGTGGCAGAGTCTCTTGCGCCCAAGCCAACGGGGCGGCCAACAGGGCCGCCATGATTGCATGATGTTTCATCACATCCCCACGAAACGGTAGCTGAGGCTGGCTGACAGGTAGCGGCCGCTCTGGCTGTAGAGGGAGGTATCGCTGCCAGCCGGAAGTCCGGCCACATCCTGATAGCGGACGTAGCGGGTATCGAGCAGGTTGCCGATGGTGGCATTGACCTTGAGCGCCTCGGTGATCTGCCAGTCGCCGGTGAGATCCAGGCTGAACCAGCCTGCGCTGCTCTGGCAGGCACCGTTGTAGCCAGTCTGCGCATTGGCGCACTGTGGCACCTTGGTCATGGCGGCGGCATAGTTGCCACTGAGCTCAACCCCCCAGTCGAGCTGTTGCCAGCGCAGGGTGGTGTTGCCTTCCAGCGGTGTCTGCGTGCGCAGCGGCTCACCGCGGTGATCCTTGCCATCCATCCAGGCCAGATTGGTCGAAAGCTCCCACTCGTCGCTCAGCCAGAGGCTGGCGGCCAGCTCGGCGCCCCAGGTTTCTGCTTTGGCAACGTTGCGATATTGGCGCAGGAAGACACCGTCATCGAGGCGAAAACCGGTCTGGCGCCAGTCGATGAAGTTGTAGTAGCGGTTGTAGAAAACGGCCGGTTTGACGCTCCAGTTGTCGCTTTGGCCATTCAATCCCCACTCCAGGCTGTGGCTGGTCTCCTCCTTGAGGTTGGGGTTGGCAATGATCTCGAACGGCGGCATGGCAAAGTAGTGAGGAATGTTGCCGTAAACCTGATCGTAAGCGGGGGCGCGGAAGCCGTTGGCATAGCTGAGCCAGCTGCGCCATGTTTCGTTGAAGCGGTAACTGGCCGCCACACTGGGGGAGATGTGGTCGCTGTGGTTCTCGGCCAGATTGCTGTCCGGTGCGCGCAGGCGCTGGCGGTCAAAGCGCAGGGTCGGGGTAAACTGCCAGCTGCCCAGATCGATCACATCGCTCAGCCAGATGCCATCGCGGCGGGTTTCGGCCTTGCTGAAGGGGGCTTTCTGTCCCTGGGTGGTGATGCCATCTTCCAGGGTCAGATTGCTGACCGGCCGCTCGTGGTTGGCCTGCTCCAGCTCCACACCGTAGCTGAAGGTGTGATCCAGCGAGCCGGTGCTCAGCTTGCTCTGCAACTCCAGCTCGCTGCCAAGGCGCAGCTCCTCGAACGTGGAGAGGGTGCGCTGGCTGCGATATCTGGGATAGCCGCTCAGGGCATCGTTGCGCAGCAGCTGGCGCTGGTTGGCCTCGTTGCGAGACTGATTGCCAAACAGGCTCCAGTTGAGGGTATTGACCATGCCCAGATCGTTGGCTTCCCAACTGAACTTGCCGCCCTGGGTGCGCTGATCGCCATCTTCCTGAAAACCGACCACATCCCAGCTGCCATCGGGTTGGGGCACCGCCTTTGGGCCCATCTGGCGTTTGGCGTGATCCTCGTAGTAGTCCAGCTCCAGCCGCAGAGCGTGATGGGCATTGAGGGGGAGGCGGCTGCTGGTGGAGGCACTCATGCCATCCAGATCAGCCGGAATACGGTTCTCCTCAAAGTTGGCGGTTTCGTTGCCACGCCAGCCGGAGAGGCGCAACAGATGTTCGCTCTCCAGTGCCCGCACCGCGCCGGTCATGCTGAGCTTCTTCTTGTTGCTGTCGCCACCGTAGAGGGTTTTGGCCGCCAGATAGCTATCTTGCTGTTGCAGATAATCTTCCGGCTGCTTGGTATTCATCACCACGGTGCCGCCGATGGCATCGGAGCCATGCAGGGAGGAGCCGGCCCCCTTGGCCACCTCAATCTGCTTGATGTCATCAAGGTCGAAGTTGAAGCGACCTACCTTGTCATTGATGTTGTCGGCGCCAAAGCCGTCGCTGACGCGCACTCCATCCTTGATCAGCAGGATACGGTTGCCACCGATGCCGCGCACGCTGATGTTTTGCGGTCGCCCGGCAGAGCCGGTGACCGAGACTCCGGGGATCTTGCGAAACACATGAGTCAGCTCGCTGGCGACCTGACGGTCCAGCTCTTCCTGGGTGATGACGGTGATGGAGCCGGAAACATCGGAGAGTTTCTGTTGTACCCGTTGCCCGGTGACAATGATGGTGTCGTCGCTGCGCGCCTTCTCCACAGGGGGAAGATCGGCCGCGCCAGCGGAGGCACACAGGAGTGCCGGCCATGCCTGAAGCAGTTTGTTCATAATGATAATTGTTTTTATTTAAGCCTGAGGGGCGGCATTATTGCAGAGGCCTGACCACTTGACAATAAATGGCAATCATTATCATTAAGATCTTATGGTGTTGATATTATTGATTTATTTGTTTTTAGAAAGAGGCTCCCGCGCGAAGCGGGAGCGGGGGGATCAGGGCTTGAGCAGTTGCAGTGACTCTTCTGCTGCCTTGCCTTGAGAGAGGGTGATATCGACCCGGCGATTCGCCTGGCGATGTTCGGGGGTGTCATTAGCAAAGCGGGGTTGAGTGTCGGCAACCCCCTGAGCGATGACTCGTCTGGCATCCAGCTGGGGGTTGGTCAGCATGGTCTGCACGATGGAAGAGGCCCGCAGCACCGAGAGCTCCCAGTTGTTGCGATAAAGCTCCACCGGCGCCTGGGAGTTGTCGGTATGACCGGTGACCACTACCTGCCCCGGGATATTGGCCAGAATGCCGGCGATCTTGTTGACCAGCGGGATGAACTGGGGCTGCAGGAACGCCGAATCGGAGGGGAATAGCGCCTTCTCGCCGATGCGGATCACCAGTTGACTGCCGAGTTGCTCGACCTCGAGATCCTTCGATTCAATCTGGGCCTTGAGCTGTTGCTCAAGCTTCTGCTTGGTCACCTGCACCCACTCCTGCTCCTTGGTCTTATGGGGCCAGGATTCGGTGGCGCTCGGCTTTTCCGAGGCACCTATGGTCTCGTTGAAGGGGTCCGATGCCGCCATGGGGGCATCTTTCTCCAGCACAGTCTCCTCTTTCGGGCTGCTCGGCGTAGTTTTTGATTCTGGCTCGAGAATCCCTGTGCCCCCCTGCATCAAAGGTGAGCCGGCAGGTGGGGAGATGAGGCCGATTTTACCCAGCGACTCGATAAAGCCCTGGATAAGCACCCGGGTTTCGGACTGCTTGGCCATGGCAAAGGAGTAGAGCACCACAAACAGGGCGAACAGCAGGGTCATGAAGTCGGCATAGGAGACCAGCCAGCGTTCGTGGTTCTCCGGTGCTTCAGCCTTTTTCTTTTTGGCCACCGTGACCTCCCAGATAAGGTTCGAGGGTAACTTGCAGGCGCGCTTGGGATTCGCCATCCACGATGCAGAGAATGCCGGTCAGGGTCATCTCCTTGTAGTGGCGGATCTGGTGGGCGAACCCTTTGTAGCGGTTGCCGAACGGCAAGAAGATCAGGTTGGCGGCGGATACCCCGTAGATGGTAGCGATAAAGGCCACCGCGATGGCGCCGCCCAGCTTGTCGGGGGCATCTAGCAGACCCATGGCGTGGATCAGGCCAAATACCGCCCCGACGATCCCCATGGTCGGGCAGTAGCCGCCCATGGCTTCATAGAATTTGACCGTCTGTTCGAGATCTTCCTGTTCAAATTCGATCTCGTTCTCCAGCACCTCGTGTATCTTGGTTTTCTCGTAACCATCGACCATCATCTGCACCCCTTTCTTCAGGAAGGGATCCTTGATCTCGTCGATCATCCCTTCCAGCGCCAGCATGCCGCTGCGGCGGGCGTTGCCTGCCAGGGTCTCCAGTAACTGGGCCTGTTCATGCATGTCGAGCTTGAGGGGGGAGAGCAGCCATTTGAAACGCTTCATGGTGCTGCCGACGACGGAGAAGGGGAACTGGGTCAGCGCAGCACCTATGGTACCGCCGATCACGATAAGAAATGCGGGCAGATCGAGCAGTGCGCTGGGATGACCACCCTCGATCATGTTGCCGCCAAGGATGGCGATCAACGCCAGTACCAAGCCAATCAAGCTCATTTTTTACACATCCCTGCATGTTGATAATCGCTAGTGTAGCTACTTAAGTATCAGTTTTTCAAAATGATATCCAATCGCTGAGCAATTAATGGGCGCTGGGTAACGTCCATAAAAGAAGGCGTGTTGCGGCCATAAGATGGCATTGCAATCATCTTGTTGCTCCTGTTGTGACAGGAAGGAACGCTTGTCGGGTGGGGCAATCACAAAAGCAAGGTAGGGGGAGGGAGCTGGCAATACGAAAAGCAGTGATGTTCCATCAGTGCTTTGCAAACCGGGGGATGAGTGCGTGGATGATCTGCCACTGCGTGGTTCTGGCTCACTTGTCGGCACAGGTGTTTTCCGGAAAGCAAAAAACCGACCCTGAGGTCGGTTTTTTTAGATTTGGCGGTGAGGGAGGGATTCGAACCCTCGATACGTTGCCGTATACACACTTTCCAGGCGTGCTCCTTCAGCCACTCGGACACCTCACCAAATTTTCGTTCGCTGCGCTGTTGCGCTGGAACGGGGCGTAATTTAGGGGAAAGGACTGTGTGGGTCAACCTCTTTTCCCCTTATTTTTCATAATCTTTTCCGAATGCCTAACCCTTGCGCAGAATGCCGGTTTTTTAAACCGGATCAGGGCTTGTCGAGGATGATCAGGCTGTCCGGCAGCTCGTTTTGAGCCCGGGTGGCCGGGAAGGCATCGGTCAGAATGGCGCTAACGCGCTCTACGCACTCCAGAAAACCCTGTTCGATCTCCTTGTTGCGCACTCGCGCCACGAAGTCGTCGATGATCTCCTGCCACTGGCCGTTGTCGATATGCTGGGCGATGCCATCATCCACCAGTATTTCTACATAGTGTTCGGCGGCCGAGACGAAGATCAGCACCCCGAGCCGGTCGCGGGTGCGGTGCAGCCCCTGCTCGACAAATTGCAGGCGGGCCATCAGGGCCGCCCGGTGCTGGCGAACCTTCTTCGGGATGAGCCGCATCTTGATGGGGGTCCAGTGGAACAGCAGGCTCAGCAGCAGCCAGACCGACCACTGCACCAGCAGGATTTCGTACCAACCGAGCCAGAAGCCGAGCTGGAACACCAGCAGCGGGGTGAGCATCGCCAGCAGCGCCGCCCAGAGGGTGGGAATGTAGCGATAGCCATCGCTGGCCGGGGCCAGCACGGTGACCAGTTCAGCATCAGTCTCTAGCTCCGCTTCGCGCACCTTGGCCTGAAGCGTGTGGAAGAACTGTTTAGAAATCATGATTTGTCTCTTTACTCCTGTTACCAGCCACCGGAGGCTCCGCCACCGCCAAAACTGCCGCCGCCACCGCTGAATCCGCCGCCGGAGCGACCACCAAAGGAGCCGGCACCCAATCCACCGGCCATGTAGGCCGACCGACGTCGTCCTCCCGGACCACCGCCGCCACCCCCGCGCAGGTTGTGGAGCACGATCATCGCAATCACCACCAGAATAAACAGCCAGGGGCCGCCACCGTTGTCACTCTTTGGCTGCTCGACCGGCTGATACTCTCCGGCGAGTGCCTTCATGATGCTCTGGCTGCCCGCCATGATCCCGGCCACCATATCGCCGCGCTTGAAGGCGGGCAGGATGCGGCCATGGATGATGTTGGCTGCGATGGCGTCGGGCAGGGCGCCTTCCAATCCATAGCCTACCTCGATGCGAACCTTGCGCTCATCCTGGGCGATCAGCAACAGCACGCCATTGTTTTTGCCTTTCTGGCCGATCCCCCAGTGGCGACCGAGCTGGTAGCCGTACTCCTCGATGGTCTCCCCATCGAGGCTGTCGACGGAGACCACCACCAGCTGGATGCCGCTGCGCTTTTCAAAGGCGGCCAGCTGTTGGGTCAGTTGATGGGCCTGTTTGCGGGACATCAGACTGGCTTCATCCACCACCCGTCCGCTCAGCGTCGGGAAGTCCGGTGCCGCTTGCAGGGCACTGGCCCAGAGCAGCAGACAGGGAAGAAACCAGCGCAGCATCATCTTCATTGGAAGCTGACCTTGGGCGCCTCATCGGCACCGGGTTTGGCACTGAAACTGGGTTTGGCCTCCAGATCCGAGTAGAGCAGCTTGGACCAGATGACGCCGGGGAAAGTGCGGATCTCGGTATTGAACTGGCGCACCGCCTCGATATAGTCGCGGCGAGCCACTGAGATGCGATTCTCGGTTCCTTCCAGTTGGGCCTGCAGGGCAAGGAACTGCTGATCCGCTTTCAGCTCGGGGTAGCGTTCGACCACCACCATCAGGCGAGAGAGGGCGCTGGAGAGCTGGTTCTGCGCCGCTTCAAACTCCTTGAGCTTGGCAGGAGCGCTCACCTGCACGCTGCCGACCCGGGCACGGGCATCGGTGACCGCCTTTAGGGTCTCCTGCTCATGGTTGGCGTAGCCCTTGACGGTTGCCACCAGATTGGGAATGAGGTCGGCACGGCGCTGATACTGGTTCTCCACCTGCCCCCAGCTTGCTTTAACCTGCTCATCCAGGGTCGGAATGTTGTTCATGCCGCAGCCGGTCAGGCCGAGCAGCAGGGTCAGGGTCAACAGGCTCTGCGTGGTTCTGCGCCAGAGTGATGTGGCCATCTTGTTGTTCTCCTTTGATATTTCAAGTCGATAGTGCGCCATGGATGGTGTACGACCAAGAGTGCATCACCATACCAGCTTGGGGTCAGTTGCCACAACGCGCAGGTAGCTCGGGTCGCTTGTTGATGCCGGAGACCTTGGGCAACTGGGGCTTGTCTTTTAGCCAGAATGCCAGCTCTTCCCCACAGCCATTGCCGGGCGGAATGGGAGCCTGGGGTTCACAATCCGGGCTACCCACCGGGCAGCGCAGCCGCACATGGAAGTGGCTGAAGTGGCCCACCCAGGGGCGCAGTTTGGCGACCCAAGGCTCGCTACCAGCCTGCTGGCAGACCGCGGATTTGATCACCGGATTGACAAAGATGCGGGCCACCTCGGGCTTGCTAGCCGCCAGCCGCAGCAGGGTGAGCTGCTGGGGGCCAAAGCGACCCGGCAACATCTTGTAGCTGGGTTCGTCGATCAGTGCCCACTCCTTGGGGGCATCCTGCTCCCATTTGCTGATGGGGCGGTTGGCCATGCGAAACCAGATATCGGCATCAAGTCCGGTCTGATGGCTACGATGGCCGGAGGTAAAGGGGCCGCCCCGGGCCATCGCCAGATCGGCGATATAGAGGTCCGGCAGCCCGGCCATGCGGGTCTGGTTGGCCAGCGCTTGCAGATAGTGGATAAGGTCGGGGTGGCCGTAGTAGCGCAGCCGCTTGGTGCGGATCACCTGATAACCAGGCCCTTCGAGGGGAAGGGATACGCCGTTTTTCAGGCAACCGGCGGCATAACCGCCGATAGCTTCCGCTTGCAATACGGTCGCCATCAACAGGGACGTCAGCATGTGCGTGCTCCTTGTCTTGTTTCGAGTCGGCTCAGCAATACGAACAGACTCAAACATATAAATAAATAGGCTGCGGCCACCAGCAGCCAGATCTCGTAGACCAGCCCGCTGGAGTTGGCCATCTCGGTGCCGACGAAGGTAAGCTCCTGCACCGAGATAAGGGAAACGATGGCGGTATCCTTCACCAGCGCAATGAGCTGGCCGGTGAGGGGGGGCAACATCAGCAGCATGGCCTGCGGCAGGATCACATGGCGCAGCCGCACCCAGGGGGAGAGTCCGAGGCTCTGCGCCGCCTCCCACTGGCCGCGGGGGATGGCGGCCAGCCCGGCACGGACGATCTCGGCGACGAAGGCTGCGCTGATCATGCCAACGCAGAGGGTGCCTGAGATGAGGTTCTCCCAGCGGGCAGGTGGGCCAAACAGCGCCTCTTGCCACGGGGAGAGTGATACGGTGCCGAGCCAGCGGGAGAGGCCGCTCGCAGGCAGCAGCTGGTTGGCGATAAAGAAGTAGAAGATGAAGATAAAGACCAGCGGCGGCAGATTGCGGATCAGCTGGATAAACAGGGTCGCGGGCATCACCAGCCAGGGGCTGCGGCTGAAGGCGGCTACCCCCAGCGCAGTGCCGAGCAGCAGCGCCAGCACCATGCCGAGCAGGGCGATGCGCAAGGTGGTGAGCAGACCGCTGAAAAAGTAGGGCAACTCGCCGTGAGGGCCAGGGGTGAACAGCAGATCGAAGGCCTCATGCCAGCGCCACTGATAGGCTACCCCGATGTGCAAGCGGCTGGCCAGCCAGAGGCCAGCCAGCAGCAGGATCAGGGCGATCGCCCCATCCAGCCAGTTGATGTTCCGACATGCCCCACGGACGATGCGCCGGATGGTCTCTTTTAGAGCAATCAGCATCAGGGGTTGGCGACCTGCGCTTCCCACGCCAGCGACTTGAACCAGTAGTCATGGCGCGCCTTGAGCCAGCCATCGGCCTGACGGGCGGCGATCCACTCGTTGAACTCTTCCGCTAACGCATCATCCCCTTTGCGCAGGGCAAAACCTTCATCGCCTTGTGCCAACGGCTCGGCAAAAGGCATAAAGAGGGCATCGGGGTGGCGCAGCGCTTCCTGCTCCGGTTTCGGGGAGGAGGAGAGGGCGCCGTGGGCGCGGCCGTTCAGCACCTCCTGAAATACCTGTGACTCGTCATCAAACTGGCGCAGGGTGGCCTTGGGGAAGTGTTCTTTTGCCACCTGTACCGGTGAGGCGCCACGACGTACCGCCAGGATCACCCCGCGCTGGTTGAAGTCCGCCACGGTTTTCTTCTCTTTGGCCATGGTGCTGGAGGCGGCCAGCTGCACCCCCGAATGGGAGTAAGCCTGGGTGAAGCGCACGCTCTTCTCCCGCTCGGGGGTGATGGTGAGGCCGCCGATGATGACGTCATATTTTTTCGCCAGCAGGGAGGGGATGATGCCATCCCAGGCGGTAGGCACGAACTCTACCTGCCAGCCGTTATCTGTGGCGAGGCGACGGGCCACGTCAATCTCGAAACCGATCAGAGCCCCCTGCTTGTCGCGCATCGCCCAGGGGGCGAAGGTGGACATGCCGACCCGCAGGGTACCGCTCTGCTCGATCTGTGCCTGGGTGTCGGAGGGGGCAGTTTCTGCCAGTGCCGGAGTGAGCAGGCTTGCCAGCAGCAGGGCTGCGCCCGACAGGGTGGTCTTGAATGACAGATTCATGGTTAGCGTCCTTGTTGATCCGGATTCAGGTGACGGGCCAGCGCCCGCGAACAGGCTGACAGCGTCAGGGTTAACAGCAAATAGAGGGCAGCCACGGTAAACCACACCTCAAAGGTCAGAAACGTATCGGCAACCAGAGTACGCCCTTCGTTGGTCAGATCGAAGATGGCGATCACACTCACCAGCGCCGAATGTTTGATAAGGGAGACCAGCTCGTTGGTCAGCGGCGGCAAGGTGATGCGCACCAGCTGGGGCAGGATCACCTTGCGCAGGGTGATGGCCCGTGACAAGCCAAGCGACTGGGCTGCCTCCCACTGTCCTTTGGGAATGGCCTGTACACCTGCACGCAGCACTTCGGCGGTGAAGGCCCCCTGATAGAGGGAGAGGCTCAACACGGCGCAGGCAAGGGGGGCCAATCCCAGCATGGGGCCCAGCAAGAAATAGAGAATATAGAGCTGCACCAGCTGGGGCGTGGTGCGCACCAGCGCCAGATAGGCGATGGCGAGCCAGGGGCCGAGCCGGGAGGGGAGCAGCCGCAGGCTAACCACGCACACACCGACCGCCATCGTGCCCAACAGACTGAGCAGCGCCACCTGCAAAGTGACCAGCAGGCCGTTTAGCAGGGGGCCGGCATAAAAGGTTCCCTCGTCCCATTCGCCGAGAAAGGGCAACACCCGCGGCCACTGCCACTCATAGCCCATCTGGCGAGCGCCGCTATAGAGCGCCCAGCCCAGTAGCACAGAGAGCATCACAGTGCCTGACAACCAGCCGAGCAGGCGGGGGCGATTGAGCCTAGCCATGATAGCTGAGCACCTGTTCGAGGAAGGCCCGGGTACGCGGGTGACGAGGGGCGTTGAACAGCTGGGCGGGCGGGGCCGACTCGATAATCTTCCCTTCATCCATAAAGAGCACCCGATCCGCCACCTGACGGGCAAAGCCCATCTCGTGGGTAACGCAGATCAGGGTCATCCCCTCGTCAGCCAGCTCGCGGATCACATCGAGCACTTCGCGGATCATCTCGGGGTCGAGGGCGGAGGTGGGCTCGTCAAACAGCATCAGCTCGGGTTGCATGCAGAGGGAGCGGGCGATGGCGACCCGCTGCTGCTGGCCGCCGGAGAGCTGGTGAGGGTACTTGTCGGCCTGCGCCTGAATGCGCACCCGCTCGAGCAGCCCGAGCGCCCGGGCTTTGGCCTCCTCAGGGCGCAACCCCAGGGTATGCACCGGCGCCACCATCAGGTTTTCCAGCACCGTCATATGGGGGAAGAGGTTGAACTGCTGAAACACCATGCCGACCCGACCTTGCAGGCGACGCAAGTAGGCGGGGGTTACCGGCTCGCCAAACAGGAACAGCTGGCCGCCGTCGATCCCCTCCAGCCCGTTGATGGTGCGGATCAGGGTCGATTTTCCCGAGCCTGACGGGCCACAGATGACCCACTTCTCTCCCCGTTCAATGGTGAGATCGATGTGATGAAGAGCCTGAAAATCGCCATAGAATTTGTCGACGCCACAAAAGCGCACACAGGGTTGCGAGCTGGTCAAGAAGCGGGTTCCACTGAGAATCATTTACGCCATGGTATTGATTTTATAGGGGGATGACAAAGAAAACCCCCTTGTCAGCATCCTGATGGCTATTCACAATGGCGCCATTTCGTGATGACAGGAGCTTTTCATGCGTATTACATCCTTGCTTGCCGGTTCCCAGGTACAGCTGTTGATGCCGCCAGCGGTTCGCTATCGCTGCGTCATTTTTCTGCTGTTGCTGGTGAGTTGGGGCGTGGTGGTGGCCTCCTTGTGGGATGGCTGGGGCGCCATGGCGCTGCTCAACTGGGTAGGCGTGGTCTTTGGTGGCATCACCGGGATCATGGTGTCGCTGCCCCGCAGCTGGCAGCCCTGGCGCCTGGCGGAGCTGGGGTGGGACGAACAGCATATCTATCTGCTCAATGGCAACAAGGATGAGGCGCTGGCGCTGCCCCGCAACCAGCTGGTGGCGCTCGAACGGGAGCGGCGAGTGGGCCACGACGGCCAGTGGCTCGACTTCAGCCTCGATCTGCAACTGAGTGAAGAGGAGCTGGCGGCGGCCATGGCCTTGCTGGATCTCAGGGCGGGGGAGCTGCATCTGGTGAGCCCGTCTGTCTATCGCTTCGGCTTTAAACGGGCCTGGCACGGTCGCCGGATGCTGGCGCAACGGTTGTCAGATCTGCAATCGGTCTGAGTCGACTATTTTCTCGACAATTCCCGGCAAAGCTCAGATACTGCCAGTGACTCGAATTGATCTTGTCTGCACTGTTAACCCAAGAGATCAATAACTTGACGACAGTGTGGAGAAGGCCACGGCATGAAGCCATGGCAGGTCCGGCATAGGGGTTGTGCCCTTACCGTTATGCTGGGAATTGCATAGAGAAGGCACCTTGAATCGAGAGTGGATGGCATGAAGATTTACGTAGGAAATCTGTCGTACCGGATGACGGCCGACGAACTGAAAACCCTGTTCAGCCAGTTTGGGCAGGTCGACAAGGTTGATATCATCATCGACCGCGATACCGGCCAGTCAAAGGGGTTTGGTTTTATTGAAATGCCGGTCAATGGTGATGCCGAAAAGGCCATCGCTGGTCTGCATGGCACAGAAGTCGGTGGCCGTACCATCACCGTCAACCAGGCCAAACCGAAGACAGATGCTCCCCGTGGTCGCCCGCAACAGCGCCACCGCTAAGGTACCTCGGCAATAAAAAAACGGCATGGGTTTCCCCCATGCCGTTTTTGTTTCTGGACGTTTTGCTGTTATCAGGGGACGTCGTAACCGAGCGCCGCCTTGCGGATGCGGAACCACTGCTGGCGATTGAGGGCGATGGATTCGGCGGCCACGGCGGCAGCAATCCGCTCCCGTTTGCCGGAGCCAATCAATGGCAGCGGCTGGCTTGGCAGCATCATTACCCAGGCGTAGACCACCTGCTCGATAGTCTGGGCGCCCACTTCCTGACGGATCTGCTCCAGTTCGGCACGCAGCGGGGCATAGCCGTCATCGCTGAACAGTCGGCCGCCGCCGAGACATGACCAGGCCATCGGCTTGATGCCAAGCTGCTGGCACTGATCCAGGGTACCATCGAGGGTCCCTTCCTGATGAAGCGGCGAGATCTCCAGCTGGTTGGTGACCAGCGGGAAGGGGAGGCGCGATTGCAGTAGCTCGAACTGACGGGCGGTGAAGTTGGATACCCCGGCGTGCTTGATCTTGCCCGCCTGTTTCAGGGTGATAAAGGCGTCGGCCACTTCATCTGCGTTCATCAGGGGATCCGGGCGGTGGATCAGAAGCAGGTCCAGATGGTCGGTGCCGAGCTTGCGCAGCGAGGCCTCGGCGCTGGCGATGATATGGTCCTTGCCGGTGTTATAGTGGTTGAGGGCATGCTCCGGTTTGGCGGTGAGGGCGATGCCGCACTTGCTGACAATCTCCATCCGGCTGCGCAGGGAAGGCTCGAGGCGTAGGGCATGACCAAAGACCTCTTCGCACTGGTAGCCACCATAGATATCGGCGTGATCGATGGTGGTGACCCCCAGATCCAGATGATATTTCATCAGATCGAGCAGAGCGGCCGGAGAGAGCTGCCACTCCATCAGGCGCCAGTAACCCATGATGAGGCGAGAGAAGGTGGGGCCTTGCGGATGCAGGGCGACACGGGATACAGACATGGTTGACTCCTTGAAAAACACGATGCGAAAACGATGTGCAACATAGATGACTGCGGGCATCTTGGCCTCATGTGGCTGGCAAAGCAATAATGGGCAGTGGCATGATTCGAACTTTGGTTCTGATCGCAAAGTAGGAGAGAGAGTTGGATGGAAGGATTTGCCGAGCGCTTGCAGAGCCTGATCGGGGAGATGAGCGTGAGCGCGTTTGCCCGCAAGGTGGGGCTCAGTGAAGCGCTGATCCGCAAATATTTGAAGGGAGCCGAGCCTGGCCTGGCGCGGGCCAACCAGATCGCCATGGGGGCCAACTGCTCGCTGGAGTGGCTGGCAACCGGCTGCGGTTATCTCTACCGTCAGGCGGAAGTGGTCGACAGGGAGGCACTGGCAGCGGCGCAGCTACTGCTGGGCGAGCAGCAACCCGGGGTGGGGCTGCCCGATGAGGAGGCACTGGTCACCCTGCTCGCCTATTACCAGTTTTTGCGCACCCACAAGAAAGCGGACGGTTTTCTCGACTTGGCGCTGGCGCGGGAGTTTGGTCGCCATCTGGGGGAAGCGTGATGAGGGGCATATTACCCTTTGGTCGTGTCACGGCCGGTTGATTATTCTGATACGCTCTAAGCAAGATAACTCTCCATGGAATGGGCGATGAGCTACTTGATCCTCGGAAGTGGTGCGCTGGGCTCGGCGCTGGCAAGAGAGCTGATGGCAAGGGAGGAGTCCTTCCTTCTGGCCGGGCGCACCTATCCAAAAGGGATCGAGATGGGGGCTTTCTTCCCGCTGCAAGAGGTGGACGCCATCTCGTTCGATGCCCTGTTTACCCTCTACGGCACCGATCCGCTTCCCACTGTGGTGATCAACACCATCGGCCTGTTGCACGATGTCAGCTTTATGCCGGAGCGGCGGATCGAAGAGGTGCACCCCAAGTGGCTGTGCGACAGCCTGCTGGCCAATGCCTGGCCAACACTGGCGCTGGCTGCCCGTTTCAGTCGGTTGATGGGCAATGACCATCCGCTGTGGTTGTGTGCCATCTCTGATCTGGCGGGCTCCATCACCTCCAATCTGGAGGGGGGGCGTTACAGCTACCGGATGAGCAAGGCGGCCCTCGACATGGGGGTGAAAACTCTGGCCCTCGAGTGGGCGCAACGTTTCCCGCAAGCGGGGGTGGTGGCGGTGGCGCCCGGCTTGATGGACTCCCCGATGAACACCCCCTTTCTGAGTGAGTTGCCTGCGGAGCAATTGCAGGAGCCTGCCGAGGTGGCGGTGAAACTGCTCAATCTCATCAAGGGGTTATCGTTGACCCAATCGGGCCAGCTACTGGATCTCAACGGTCAGCCGCTACCCTGGTAAATCCCGCCTGCGAGTTCTACGGACGTCTATTGGCTTCACATTCTGCTCATGCGCCCCTTGCCAAGCGAGGGGCGCATGGCTAACGTCACTCTCCTGTTTCAGGAGGGATCTCATGCGCTATATCGATTTACGAAGTGACACCGTCACCCAGCCTACTGACGCCATGCGTCAGGCCATGCTCCACGCCGAAGTCGGTGACGATGTCTATGGTGAAGATCCGGGCGTCAACGCGCTGGAGGCCTTTGGGGCCAGATTGCTGGGCAAACAGGCGGCGCTGTTTGTGCCGTCCGGCACCATGTCCAATCTGTTGGCGGTGATGAGCCACTGTCAGCGCGGTGAGGGGGCCATCCTCGGCAACGCCGCTCACATCTATCGCTATGAAGCGCAGGGGAGTGCCGTGCTGGGCTCCGTAGCCCTGCAACCCTTGCCGATGCAGCGTGATGGCACGCTTGCATTCGATGATATCAAGGCTGCGCTGGCCCCTGATGATGCCCACTTCGTCCAGACTCGCCTGATCTGCCTTGAGAACACCCACAACGGCAAGGTGCTGCCGCTCTCCTATCTGCAGGAGATGGGGGCATTCGTTGCCGAGCGCGGCTTGAGGCTTCATCTCGATGGCGCCCGGCTCTTTAACGCCGCCGTGGCCAGCGAGACAGCGGCCGCGGTGATCGCCGCGCCGTTTGACAGCATCTCGATTTGTCTCTCCAAGGGGTTGGGCGCACCGGTGGGCTCGCTGCTGGTGGGCAGGCACGATTTCATCGCCCGTGCGCGCCGCCTACGCAAGATGCTGGGGGGGGGCATGCGCCAGGCGGGCATTCTGGCGCAAGCCGGTCTGTTTGCCCTCGAGCAGCATGTGACCCGTCTGGCCGATGATCACCGCCGTGCCAAACGGCTGGCCGAAGGGTTGGCTGCATTGCCGGGCATCGAGCTCGACCTCTCGCTGGTGCAGAGCAACATGGTGTTCCTGCGGCTGCATGAGGGGGAATCGGCCCCTCTGCTCGCTTTTATGAAGGAGCGGGGGATCCTCTTCTCCGGTTACGGCGAGCTGCGGCTGGTGACCCATCTGCAAATCAACGATGACGATATTGAAGAGGTGATCGACGCCTTCACCGAGTATCTTGGAGCGCGTTGAGACGGCTGGTCAGGTAGAGGTTATACCAAGACCTGTTCATACCGAAATAACAGAGGGCGCCGCGGCGCCCTCTGTTATTTGCTGCAAGCTCAAGCCTGCCGCTGGCCGCTCATCAGCATGGCCTCATCGGTGGCATCGTAGATCATCACCGCGATGTGGGTCACCTGACCGCCGAAATCGGCCAGTGGCACCAGGGTCAGGTTCTGGAACATGTGGGGGGCCGAGCCGGTAATGGGGCGGTAGTTGGAGAAACGCAGCAGATAGGGCTTCTGCTCCCAGGTGCTGAAGGCGCGGTTGTTGAGTTTGAAGACCATGTTGGCCTTGCGTTCGAACCAGGCTCTGTCCACATCGGGGAAGAGCTCGAACAGTACGCCATCGCGCACGTCACTGGCCAGTCGGCCGCTGTGGCTCTCCATAAAGCCGTTCCACACCTGAACCTTGTACTCCTTGTCGAGCACTACCAGGCCTACGTCCAGGTTCTGGACTATGTTCATCAGCCAATGAAATTCACGGATTTCCATAGTCACTCCTAGAGCATGTGCATGATTTTGTTGTTCATGGTGGCGATGGAATCTTCGGTAAACAGCAGCAGCAGGTCACACTGCACCGCGTAATCCTGGATCCGGTAGTTGATCTCGATGGCGAGCGTGCGGCGCCAGCGACTCTTGTTGGTGTTGATCAGCTCGTTGATGGGTCTGTGCTGGCCGAGCACCACCGGGTGCCCCTGACTAAAGGGGGTGTCGAGCTGGTTGGCGTAGCCGCGCAGGAAGGCGCCGATCAGCACGTTGGCGGTATCCATCAGCAGCTCCAGTTCGGCGGTGCGATCCAGCGTCCCCTGATGGTTCATCAGCTTGGCCAAATCTTTGAAGCTGGAGTCATGGAACAGGATCAGCGCTTCACCGGCGATCCCCGCTCCGATAAACCCCTGACAGACGGCGGAGAGGGTATCCGAATCCGCAGCGGCCGAGAGGGCCATGTGCAGCTCGGAGACCTCCAGCACGTTGACGTTGGGGATAGGCAGTACCACGAAGGCGTTGAGCAGACGAGCCAGCAAGTCGGCCGCCTGACCCATGGAGACGTTGGCCAGCTCCTGATAGACATCGCGGATTTCGGGGGTGATCTTGACGCCTGCATCGGCTACCACGCCGCTTGTCAGCTGCTCGGGGGCGCTTGGTTGACCGCTTGGGGCGGCACTCCAGAAACCGTGTTGTTTGAGCAGGGCGAGCAGGGTCTCGGGGGCGGCGGGTTTCTTGATGAAATCGAGCGCCCCCAGCCCCATGACCCGTTGATAGGCCTCTGGCTGGATATCCCCGGAGACCACGATCACCTTGTTGCGCAGACCCTCCCGTTGGAGGGTCTCCAGCACGCCGTAACCGTCCATTTCCGGCATGGTCAGATCGAGGAAGATGAGATCGCCATGACCCATCAGCACCTGTTCGATCCCTTCGAGACCATTGGCTGCGTAGTGCAAATCGACTTTCCAGTCGGCCGGGAGCGCCCGCGCCAGCTGTTTGCGGGCGAACCCGGAGTCATCACATATCAATACATTCATGGCGTTAGGCAGGCTCTGTTGGCAAGGGATGCTATAAGTGTGGCCCGCTAACGGTCAGATGCAATGGGTGAGGCTATCACCTTGTGAAAATTGGTTGTCCCACTGCCGATTGCGATAGCGTGCTGAGTATTTTTCAACAAATTCAACGAACATCTTAACACGCAACGGAGCGAACTGGTGCTGGCAACACAACATGTAGAAGGGGCGATTGCCGGTTTGCCAGTCGGTCAGTACCGGCACCAGCTGCTCGTCATGGAGGAAGCTGCTCAGATAGTGCAGCGGGGCGTTGACGATCCCCAGATGACGTCGGGCTGCGCGTACCGCGGCCTGGGTCTGGTTGACGGTCAGTTTGGCGCTGCGTTTGATGCAGACGCTCTGGCCATCCTTGTCGGTCAGCTGCCAGTGCTGGTGAGGCCAGCAGTAGATGAGATCGTGCTCTTCCAGCTGGTTGGGATGGGAGGGGGTGCCCTTCTTGGTCAAATAGAGTGGTGAGGCAAACAGGCCGTACTCGATATGGCCGAGACAGATCGCATTTGGCAGCGACTGGGGCAGCTCTCCGTTGAAGAACACCAGATCCCGATCATTGTCGAACAGGTGCTGGTGATCATTAGTCTGGGTGATATCGAACTGTACCTCGGGATAGTGCAGCCCGAATTCGGCCAGCATATCGATGAGGATGGTGTTGGAGAGTGCGATCGGTGCAGCTATCCGGATAAGCCCGGTGATGTCGGCCTCTTGACCCTGGATCTCGCTGGTGGCCTGCTCGATTTGTGCGAGTGGCGTGCAGAGACGTTCGTAGTATCTGAGGCCATCATCGGTAAGGCGGAGCTTGCGGGTAGAGCGATGTAGCAGGGAGCAACCCAGTTGCTCTTCCAGCTGGGAAATGCGTCGACTGATGGTGCCTGTTGGCATGCCCAGTGCGGCTGCAGCGTGGGAGAATCCTCCCTCTTGCACCACCTTGACGAACAGGTAGAACTCTTCGATGTGCTTCATAAACGCTGTTCTGGGTGTAACAAGGGGGCAACCATAAAAAGAGCGTTCCGGGTTGGCAAGGGTAATTCAGCGTTTAATTGATCTGGATTCGATTTCTGTTGATACCAGTTATCCACCCGCCTGTCATCTCAGTTTCCCCGAGCTGGTGATTATTCCGGCACGATGCCAAATGGTACTGCGGCAGTGATGTTTGCCATATTCCCTGATGTGTTCCGCTATAACCGCAGTCGAAGGCCGATATTGCAACCTGATGGAAGGGCGCCGGGTTGCTCTGCGTACTCAGCCGGGATGGTTTGCCATCTACAGCCAATGTGATGCAGATCATATATTCGGGTTTTGCTCATTGCCTGTTGAAAAATGAATTTGGGGTATATCAATTCCGCCTTAGTGAACTATTTTTGTCCGTTTTGGCGTTTTTTTGGCTGTTTATCCATCCGCTTGGTTAATTAATGGAAGCTTTGTGACAGAGAGTGATGACTATTTCCACCATTGATTTAAATGTTAATAACAAATTTGTCGCAGCAAATATGCAATTGCTCTTTCAAGGTCTCGAGTGGATAGCTCTTAGTGCTTGTTTTTACTGGGGAAAAAAGTTAAAAATCGACTATATGATTTGCTTGGATTAACAGGGTCCTTGGCTGAGTCCTTTGTAGTATTGCCGTACAGGCAGCCCTGTTGTTGATATCTGAAATAGTTTTGTCCGCTCTTGGCTATGTGAAAAGGGATAATGGCCGAGAGGTGTTTGCACCTTGCATTCTGCAGCTAGCGGTTTGCCAGATCTGTTTTCCGGTTAACCAGTGACCATCCAGCATGAATGACCTTGACCAGATGAATACGCTTGACGAACGGTTACTGAAGACGATGGATGTTCTGCATACCCCGATCTGGGTTTATGACATCGAGCATCACCATATTTTCTGGGCAAACAGCGCCGCGCTCTCCGTGTGGGAGGCGACGTCTCTCGACGAACTCTGCTCCCGCGACTTCTCTGCCGATATGGCAACCGCCATTGATCTGCTGCTGCAGCGCTATCTGGGTGATTTTCAGCAGGGGCGCAGTTACAACGAGTGGTGGACCCTCTCCCCAAAGGGGATCAAGAAGCAGATCTATCTGCGCCTCTCTGGTATTCAACTGGCTGGCCGGCTGATGATGATGACCGAAGCGGTGCTCGACTCCGATACCCTCTATCAGGAGTCCTCGCTGGCAACCGGCGATACCCTTGCCTGCCTGTTCGATAGCCATGGTGTGTTCGAGAGTGGCAACTATCACTTCGAAATGTGTTTCGGCCACCAGATCGCCAAGCTCTCCCAGGTTTTCTCCGGCAATGATGACAGCTTCTACCAGAAGCTCTCCCGTCTCGATGAAGTGGTGACCGAGGGGGAGTGCCGTACCCTCAAGGGGATGCGCTGGTTCCAGTATCAGTTCCGCTATATCCAGCAGGGGGCCCGCATTCTGCTCACCATGCGGGATATTACCGATCGCAAACTCGAAGAGCTGGAGCATCGCCACCTCGCCTGGCACGACTCCCTGACCGGCCTGCTCAATCGGTATGGCTTGATGAAATCCCTTGAGGCCTATTGCGGGCTGGGGGAGCGTTTCGCGTTGGTGTTCATGGATCTGGACAACTTCAAGCTGGTCAACGACAACTACGGCCACAAGGCGGGAGATCGCCTGCTGGAGCGGGTCGCCGGTCGCCTCAAACAGATTTGCCCGCGGGATGTGGAGCTGGCTCGCCTCGGTGGCGATGAATTCACAGCACTGGTGCCGCTGGGCAATCAGGGGGATCGGGCGCAAGAGGTGGCCGATCAGATGCTCTCCCAGATGACCAAGCCGCTGCAACTGAGCGGGCTGCCGGAGGTGACCATCGGCGGCAGTATCGGTATCGCCATCTATCCCGATGATGCGGATGACGGGGACAACCTTATCACCCGTGCCGACATGGCCATGTATCAGGCCAAGCAGATGGGGCGGCTGCGCTGGCAGCGTTTCACCCCCAGCATGCAGCAGACCCTGCAGCGCAAGCTCAATCTCAAACAGTTTCTGGCCAAGGCCATCGGCCGCCAAGAGCTGAGCCTCTGTTACCAGCCGCAGGTCGATGCCGCCAAACGGCGTCTGATCGGTTACGAGGCGCTGCTGCGCTGGTACAACCCGGTGCTCGGCCATGTGTCGCCGGTGGAATTTATCCCGCTGGCCGAAGAGATGGGGCTGATCCGCGAGATCGGCAGCTGGGTGCTCTCCACCGCGCTGGCACAGGTCGCCAGCTGGCAGAAGCGCTTCCATCAGCGGGTTCCGGTCTCCGTCAACCTCTCCGGTTTCCAGCTCTCGTCGGCGTTGCCCGGGCAAGTTCGCCAGCAGCTGGAGCTGCACGGGGTGGATGCCTCACTGTTGACGCTGGAGCTGACCGAAACCGTGCTGATGCTCGATATGAAGGGGTGCCTCGGCATTCTCGACGATTTGAGCGAGCAGGGGATCAAGATTGCCATCGACGATTTCGGTACCGGCTACTCCTCGCTGGCCTATCTCAACCGGTTGCCGATCAACAACATCAAGCTGGATCGCTCCTTCGTGGTCGGTCTCAACTTGCCGGTGATCCGGGCGACTGCGGCCATGGCCACCAATCTGGGGTTGGGGATCATGGCGGAAGGGGTGGAGGAGCCTCACGAGCTGGCCGCCCTGCAGACCCAGGGGTGCCATGTGTTCCAGGGATATCTGTTCAGCAAGCCGCTGACAGTGGCACAAGTCGAGGCGAGCGGTTTTGTGGTGGAGTGCCAGGTTGGGCGTTATCCACTGCTAGATGCCGTGATGGCAGAGTAACAAGTGTGCGTTAGGCCACAACTTGGGATTTTATTCCGCAATATTTAATCAAAATTAATCATTCTTTTGCGATCGGTCATGAGACGGATTGGCTGGAATTGCTAGCATGCGACCTCGTTTCTAGGGAAAGGAGTATCGCAATAATGAGTCATGCTGCTGTCAATGACCGTCCGGCCAGCCCTCCCAAGGGTTGGCTGAACCGTTTCCTCAATGGCGTCGAGAAAGCCGGGAACAAATTACCCGACCCCGCCATGCTGTTCCTCTACGCCTTGCTGATCGTCTGGGTCGGCTCCTGGGTGTTGTCACAATTCCACTTTGATCTGGTCAACCCCCGTACCGGGGAGGCGGTAGTGGTCAACAACCTGCTGACCGGTGCCGGTCTGGCCGAGTTTCTCTCCACCATGGTGACCACCTTTACCGGCTTTGCCCCGCTGGGGATCGTGCTGGTGGCCATGCTCGG
This sequence comes from Aeromonas sp. 97A, assembly GCF_051919185.1. Lineage (NCBI taxonomy): Bacteria > Pseudomonadati > Pseudomonadota > Gammaproteobacteria > Aeromonadales > Aeromonadaceae > Aeromonas > Aeromonas sp. 97A. The sequence continues at coordinate 901,053 of NZ_JBQBFF010000001.1, forward strand.
GGTCGGGGTGGCCGAGCAGTCCGGTTTTATCAATACCGGTCTGAAAAAGTTGCTGAAGGTGACGCCTGCCCGTTTTCTCACTCCCATGCTGATCCTGGTAGCGATCGTCAGCCACACCGCCGCAGATGCGGGCTATGTGCTGGTGATCCCCATCGGTGGCATCATCTTCCACGCTGCCGGACGCCATCCGCTGGCGGGGATCGCCGCTGCCTTTGCCGGCGTTTCCGGCGGTTTTGCCGCCAACTTCCTGCCCTCCGGCGGGGATGCGCTGCTGCAGGGTTTTACCCAGTCCGCTGCTCAGTTGCTCGATCCTGACTACATGGTCAACACCCTGTGCAACATCATTTTTACCGGTGCCTCTTCGTTGCTGATCATCTGCGTCGGCTGGTTCATCACCGAAAAGGTGGTGGAGCCGCGCCTCAAGCACGTGGCGCTCAACGAGGATCTGGAGAGTGCCGACGAGATGGGGCGCTACAGCGCGCAAGAGAGCCGGGCTTTCAACTGGGCCGGGTTTGCCATGCTGGCGGCTATCGTGCTGCTGGCGCTGGCGCTCTCTCCGAGCGATTCACCGCTGCGTGCTGCCGATGGCTCCCTGACCACCTTCGCCGCGCCGGTGATGAAGTCCATTGTGCCGCTCATCTTCTTGCTCTTTATCCTGCCCGGGATTGTCTACGGCTTTGTCGCAGGCAGCTTCAAGAGTGGCAAGGATGTGATCGATGCCATGTCGGCCACCATGAACAAGATGGGCTCCTACATGGTGATGGCCTTCTTCTGCGCGCTCTTTATCAAGGCGTTTGGCGACTCCAACCTGGGCACCCTGCTGGCCCTCTCCGGTGCCGAAGTGCTTCATGCGCTGGCGCTGCCCGGTGAAGTGACCATCGTCGGGATGATCCTGCTGACCGCCAGCGTCAATCTGGTGGTGGGGTCGGCTTCGGCCAAGTGGGCGCTGATCAGTCCGATCCTGGTACCCATGCTGATGGCGGTGGGGATCTCCCCCGAGCTGACCCAGGCGGCCTATCGGGTAGGGGATTCTGCCTCCAACATCATCACCCCGCTGATGGTCTTCTTCCCGCTGGTGGTGGTCTATTGCCAGCAGTATGTGAAGAGCACCGGGATCGGTACTCTGGTCTCCATGATGCTGCCCTACTCACTGGCCTTCCTGGTAAGCTGGACGATTTTTCTGCTGCTCTACTGGGCGCTCGGCTTCCCGCTCGGGTTGCAAGCCCCTTACGTCTATCCGGCCCCTTAAGCTGGGTGTGCGAGGGAGCCTTGGGCTCCCTCGTTTTTTTCGCTATGGTGTTACCTCATTTTGGAGGTGCCATGAATCAGACCATCGATCTTATCCTTTCCCATCGCTCCATTCGTCAGTTCACTGCCGAGCCGATCGCCCCGCAGCAGCTGGATGCTATTCTCGCCGCCGCCCAGTCCGCCTCAACCTCGAGCTTTTTGCAGGTGACCAGTATTGTGCGAGTCTGCGAGCCCGAGGCGCGTCAGCAGTTGGCAATGCTGGCGGGCAATCAACCCTATGTGGTGCAGGCGGCCGAGTTTCTGGTGTTCTGCGCCGATTACCACCGCCACACCCAGATCGTGCCCGAGGCCCAGACCGGCTATGCGGAGCAGTTGCTGATCGGAGCCATCGACGGCGCCCTGATGGCGCAAAACGCCCTGCTGGCGGCCCAGTCGCTGGGGCTGGGCGGGGTCTATATCGGCGGCATTCGCAACCATCCGGCCGAGGTGAGCGAACTGCTCGGCTTGCCCCATCAGGTGATCCCGCTGTTTGGCCTCTGCCTTGGTCATCCTGCCCAGCAGCCGGAGCAGAAACCCCGTCTGCCCAGGTGATTGGTGGTGCATCAGGAGCGCTACCAGCACGAGCTGGATCGCGACCTGCTGGCCCGGTACGATCAGCAGATCGCGGACTACTATCAGGCCCGCAGCAGCAACAACAAGCAGCAGACCTGGAGCGGCCAGATCCGCGCCATTCTGGGCAAGGAGTCCCGCCCTTTCATGCTGGGATTCCTGCAATCGCGGGGCTTTAACCTCAAGTAATGGCGCTGATGGGCGATACTATGGGGAGGTGACTGTCATGGTCATCATCCCCTGATCCTGCAATCTCTCCCTGAGACCGGGGGCACAGCTTGGTGACAAATCGTGGGCAAGGGGGGATCTGCAGGCTACCTTAAGTGGGTAAGCTGTTGTAGGATCACGCAATTGGATAGGAACAGGGGTTTGGACATCCTATGATTTTAACTTTGGTATTGCTGTCTATTGGCGCACTCCTGTTTTTGGTTATCGCCTATAACGTGGTGCAGCAATATAAGCAGAAGGCAGAGGCGGACAAGCGTCACGCCGTTGCCAGACACAAGACGGTGGCTGACGAGACCGAAGAGGTGTTGCTGAACGTCAATCTGGTGCCTTTCTCCAAGAACATGGTGTTGCTGTTGCAGCACCGGATCCTCGATGCCTATCGCGCCATCGCCCAGGTGATGCCGAACAATCAGATCAAGCAGCGCATCGTTGATGTGCAGACCCAGATCAAGAATGTGCAGGAGAACTACAGCGTGCAGGATGAGGGGCAGTTCAAGACCCCGGAGTCCGATCGTCAGGCGATCCAGATGCTGCAGCTGGTCAAGAAGATGCGGGCCGTGCTGCGAGTCGAGCACAACAAGGGCAAGATTGACCCGCAAGGGTTTGCCCAGGAAGAGCGCCGCCTCGAACTGATGCAGCTCAAGATCAATATCTCCAATCTGGTCAAGCGGGCGATGGATGCCCGCATTCAGGGCCAATATGGTACATGCCGCCAGCTCTATACCAAGGGACTCTCTGCCATGGCGAGCGTGGGCGACAAGGATCCCTATCTGCTGGCCCGTGAAGAAGATATGCGTCAGGGGCTCAAGGAGCTTGAAGAGCTGCAGCAGCAAAATAGCGCGCAGGATCTGCAAAACATCAAGGACAAGGAAGCCGACGAGCTCGATGTCCTGTTTCAACCCAAGAAGAAATGGTAAGCATGTCCCACCCTCTCGATTCCACACTGGGGCCAATGGCCCCATTTGTTTCTCAGCTGTTGGCCGAACTGGCCGCCAGTGGCGTCACAATTTCCCGGCCAACGGTCGATCACCTCTGTTATCGGGCGGCTACCCTGCAGGAGTACCGCGCGCTATGTGCTGTGCTGGCTGAGTCGGGCACCTTGCTGGTGGAGGGTATGATTGGCGGACGTCCCATCGCCACTTATCAGTTGCATCAGCCTCTGTTGGCTGGTGAGGTACAGGTACCCTGTATCGAGCTGGCTGCACCGAAACCGGGGCGCGTCCATCAGGCGGGGTTGGAACATATCGAGCTGGTGGTCACTTCACTGCAAGATCTGGTAGCGCGCTATCCCGAGCTGCCATTCAAAACCGGCAACATGCAGGATACCCGCAACCCCGATATTGGCCTGATGTTGCCTTCCGGCCAGATCAAGTTTCACCTGCGCCCGCTGGCTGAGGTGATCGCCGAAGAGGTGGCGACCGGTGCTGTGGTCGCGGTGCCTGCGGATTATTTCGATCAGGAGTGATCCTGCGCTCAATGCGGTGCGAGCCTGACAGGCTCTTGAATAACGCAGCAAAAGGGGTCACCGGTGTGACCCCTTTTGCTATCTGGCAGTGCTGGGTTGCGAGATCGCCATCTGCTCGTGGGTGACCCTGTTTGCGCTGAGCCCGTTACCCGTGTCGGTGGGGTTGCTGGGCGGGCAGTGGCGATTGGCTTCGCTGCTTGAGACGGCCGAGCCAGAGGCTCAAGCCCGCCGTCAGGATGAGGATCAGTTCAATTCCCATGACCAGACCGCCCAGCTCGCCTTGCTCCCAGAAGGGGTGCAGGTAAAGCCCACCCAGACTGGCTCCCAGATAGTAGGCCACCAGATAGAGGGAGGAGGCGAGGGCGCGGTTGTGTTCGACATGATGACCGACCCAGGCGCTGGCGCAGGCGTGTGCCAGGAAAAAGCCGAAGCTGGAGATCAGCAAGCCACTCAGGATACCGAGCAGGCTAGCTTGCAGCAGCCACAGACTGCCGAGGGCCATCAGGGTGATCCCGACCAGCAGCATGCGTTGTGCCCCCCAGCGGTTGGCAAAGCGGCCGCTCAGTGAGGAGGCCACCGTCCCCGAGAGATAGGTGAGAAACAGCATGCCGAGCCACTGGGTGGGCAAGGAGAAAGGAGGCTTTGCCAGCAGGAAGGTGAGATAACTGAACTGGTTCAGAAACACCATAAAGTTGAGCCCGCCGATAAGGTAAGCCCCTACCAGCAAGGGATTGGTCAGGTGTTGTTGCAAGGCGCGGGCAAATTGGCCGCGAACGGGGGCGCTCGCCACAAAGCGGGTCTGATGGGGCAGCAGCCAGAAGACCAGCGGCAGCAGTAACAGGCTGATCACTCCGATCCCCAGAAAGGTATGCTGCCAGTCGCCAAACCAGCCCGCCAACAGACCGCCGACCACCCGACCGGCAATGCCACCGAGGGAGTTGGCGGCAATATAGACCCCCACCGCCGAGAGCAGCGCCCGTTTGCTGAACTCTTCCCCCATATAGGCAATCGCGGTCGCGGGCAGTCCTGCCAGCAGCGCGCCCTGCAGGATGCGCAGCAACAGCAGGGAACCAAACTGCTCAACCAGCGGGATCAACAGTGAGAGCAAGATCGCCAGGGTGAGGGTACCCAGCATGACCTGCCGACGGCCATGGCGATCCGCCAGTCTGGCGCAGATCAGCAGGGAGGCGGCGAGGCCAGCAGTGCATCCTGCCAGGGTCCAGCTGGCCGAGAGGGAGTTGACCGAGAAGACCTCGGCGATCAGGGGTAACAGGGGATGGGTCTGGTAGAGGTTCAGAAACACCAGAAAAGAGCCCAGGCTGAGGGCCAGGGTTGCACGTATCCACTCGCGACTTCCAACTTCAATCATTGCGTATTGTCCTGACTACTTTTGGTCAGGGTAGAGTCCTTACGGTTATAAATATAATATATTTAAGTTATCCATCTCATAAGATAAATTGATACGTGGATCTGAAACAGCTCACCTATCTGCTGGCGGTCAGGGATGCCGGCTCATTTACCAAGGCAGCCAACAGTTTGCATGTGGCACAACCGGCCGTCAGCATGGCCATTGCCAAGCTGGAGCAGCAGCTCGAGTTGCGACTGTTTGATCGACAGGACCGGGCGGTACGGCTCACCCCTGAGGGGGAGGTGCTCTGTCGCCATGCCGAGCGTCTGTTACTGCAGATGCATCAGGCCGAGGCCGAGATGGCCGAGCTCAAGGGGCTGGAGCGGGGGGAGGTGCGGATCGGGATCCCCTATATGATGGGCTCCTACTATTTTCCCCCTCGTCTGATGGCCTTCAAGCACCGCTACCCCGGCCTCAAGATCCGGGTTGAGGAGGCAGGCACCCGTGAGCTGCTCAGCCGGATGGTGGATGGCTCCCTCGATCTGGCCATTCTCATCACCAGTGATCTCCCCCCGCCATCGAGGGGGCACATCTGCTGAGTGAAGAGATGTTGATGGTGGTGGGGGACGATCACCCCCTGCGCGGTGAACCAGCCGTCACTCTCTCGCAGTTCTTTGCTCAGGAGCTGGCGCTGTTTCGCCGCGGCTTTTATCACCGGGAGCATATGGAGGCGCTGGCCCAGAGCCTGGGCGTCGAACCCGATATCGCCTTCGAGAGCAATCTTATCCCTCTGCTCAAGGCGGTGGTGCGGCAAGGCTTTGCGGTGACCACCTTCTTGCGGATGGTGCTGGAAGAGGATCCGGATCTGAGTGGCGTGCCCTTCGACCCGCCCATCTATCTCGATCTCTGTGTGGCGTGGCGGCGGGGTGATCCGCTCTCCATGGCCAATCGTGCCTTGCGTGATTTCCTACTCAAGGAGCGCCCGGCCTGATGGCGGCGGGCCATTGCTGAAAGTTTGTTACTATTAACGGTGGGTTCGCTTGAGGGCTACACCATGAAATTGCAGCAATTGCGCTATATCGTCGAGGTGGCGAACCACAGGCTGAATCTGTCGGCCACCGCCGAGAGCCTCTTTACCTCTCAGCCCGGGATCAGCAAACAGGTGCGGATGCTGGAGGATGAGCTGGGGATCCAGATCTTCGAGCGCAGCGGCAAACACCTGACCCAGATCACCCCCATCGGTCGGGATGTGATCAAAGTGGCCGCGGAGGTGCTGGACAAGGTGGCCACCATCAAGGTGATGGCCAGGCAGCATGTGCATCCGGAGCAGGGAACCCTCACCATTGCTGCCACTCATCTGCAAGCCCGTTATATTCTGCCCGCCATCCTCAAGGGTTTTATGGCCCGCTTTCCCAAAGTTGCCGTAACTGTGATGCAGGGGAGTGCGGCGCAGTGCCGCGCAGCCGTGCATGATGGCGCTGCCGATCTGCTGCTGGCGGATGAACCGGAGGATGGGAGCGATCTGCTTGTGCTCCCCTCTTTTCAGTGGCAACGGGGCTTGGTGCTACCCAAGGATCATCCGTTGGCCAAAGCAACATCGCTGACTCCGGCTGAGCTGGTGGAGTTTGCATTGGTGACCGATGGAAGGGCGCTCTCCACAGCTCATGGCACTGATTGCGCTCATGCCGAGAGCCGGATCTCCTGCTGTGCGAGCGACAGCGATGTGCTCAAGACTTATGTCAGACAAGGAATGGGCATCGGGGTGATGGCAACTTTTGCTTGGGAGCCCCAGCGCGATGGCGATCTGGTGCTCAAAACGGCGCCCTGGCTACCAGGCGGTGTGGCCGCTATCGGGTTGCGCAGAGGGGCATTTTTATGCGGCTATCTCTACGATCTGATTGAACGTCTCGCGCCGCAATTGACCCACGAGCGGGTCGATCAATACTGCGCGGCCCGCACTGGCGAAGAGCTTGAAGCTCTGCTGGCCAATCTGACCGTACCACAGCGATAGCTAGGGTCGTCCCAAGAAAAACGCCTCCCAACGGGAGGCGTTTGACTATTTTTCATCCATCCAATCAAGCTCATTTCTTCAGCATGTGATCCAGCTTGTTGGCCTTGGTCGACAGATAGAACTCGTTGTGGGGATTGCGCCCTTCCTGCAACGGTACCCGTTCGGCCACCGGAATACCGAAGGATTCCATCGCTTTCATCTTGCGCGGGTTATTGGTCATCAGTTTGAGAGACTTGACCTCAAGCTGCTTGAGCATATCGGCGCAGATGGTGTAGTCGCGCATATCGGCGGCGAAACCAAGTGCCACGTTGGCCTCAACGGTATCGGCCCCCTGATCCTGCAGGTGATAGGCGCGGATCTTGTTGAGCAAGCCGATGCCACGGCCCTCTTGACGCACATACAGCAACACGCCACGACCGGCTTTGGCGATATTCTCCATGGCCGCCTGCAACTGGAAACCGCAGTCACAACGCAGGCTGAACAGGGCGTCGCCGGTCAGGCACTCTGAGTGGATCCGGCCCAGCACGGGCTCGTCACCGGTAATGTCGCCCATCACCAGTGCGGCGTGGTCTTTGCCTGTGCCGGTTTCCTGAAAACCTACCAGCGTGAAGGTGCCCCAAGGGGTTGGCAATTTGGATTTGGCCACGAGGGTAACGCTGCTCATAGGTTGCTCCTTACTACTAACGGCTCAAAAAAGGGGGCCAGTTTAGCGCGCCTTGTCAGGAACGACCATAAGAACAAGTCCCTGCATTGCTTAATGAAATCTCCAAATGAGATACAAGCACAGCTGTCCGGCGGGGTTTTGGCCCTTTGTACGGATTGATGACTGCCAGGCTCACCACATTCGGGTATAATCGGCGCCCATTAACCCACCCCTTCGGGATGGGAGCAACACAGTGCAGGAGAGAAGTTATGCCTCAGATGGCCCCCGTAATGACAATTGATGGCCCCAGTGGTGCAGGTAAAGGCACCTTGTGTCAGCTGCTTGCTGAGAAGCTGGGTTGGCACTTGCTGGACTCGGGCGCCATCTATCGGGTGTTGTCCCTGGCCGCCCTGCATCACGATGTAGAGCTGGACAGTGAAGCCTCACTGGTGCCACTGGCTGCCAATCTGGATGTGCAATTTCAGGTTGAGGGCGATCTGGTCAAGGTGATCCTGGAAGGGGAAGATGTCTCCCGCACCATCCGCACCGAAGAAGTGGGTAATGCTGCCAGTAAAATCGCCGCCTTCCCCCGGGTGCGCGAAGCCTTGCTGCGCCGTCAGCGGGCATTTCGTCAGGCCCCGGGTCTGATTGCCGATGGTCGTGATATGGGCACAGTTGTTTTCCCCGAGGCCGAGGTGAAGATTTTCCTCGACGCCAGTGCCGAAGAACGGGCCCAGCGTCGCTATAAGCAGTTGCAAGATAAGGGCTTTGATGTTAACTTTGAGCGTCTTTTAACCGAGATTCGGGAACGTGACGATCGCGACAGAAATCGCGCTACTGCACCCCTGAAACCGGCAGAAGATGCTCTGGTGGTAGACTCTACCGCCATGACCATAGATGAAGTGCTGGCAACAGTGCTCGCCTATGCAGAGCAACAACTTGGTGATGCCAGCGCAAGCTGACATCCGGTCGTCTGCACCAAGGATGGCGCAGATTATTTAAAACAGCCCCGCTTGTGCCGGATTGCAAGTGGATGTTTCATTTGTGACATAAACAATGATCGAATCTTTTGCTCAACTCTTTGAAGAGTCCCTGAACGCCGTTGAAACCCGTCAAGGTTCCATCGTCAAGGGTACTGTCGTTGCTATCGAGAACGGTTTCGTACTGGTTGACGCCGGTCTGAAATCCGAGTCCGCTATCCCGGCTGAAGAATTCAAGAACGCCATGGGCGAGCTGGAAATCAACGTCGGCGACACCGTTGACGTGGCTCTGGACTCTATCGAAGATGGTTTCGGCGAAACCAAGCTGTCCCGCGAAAAAGCCAAGCGCCACGAAGCCTGGCTGCAGCTTGAGAAGGCTTACGAAGAGCAAGCTACCGTTATCGGTATCATCAACGGCAAGGTCAAGGGTGGTTTCACCGTTGAACTGAACGGCATCCGTGCCTTCCTGCCGGGTTCTCTGGTTGACGTGCGTCCGATCCGTGACACCGCTCACCTGGAAAACAAAGAACTCGAGTTCAAAGTCATCAAGCTGGACCAGAAGCGCAACAACGTTGTTGTTTCCCGTCGTGCCGTGATCGAGACCGAGAACACCTCCGAGCGCGAAAGCCTGCTGGCTAACCTGCAAGAAGGTCAAGAAGTTAAGGGTATCGTCAAGAACCTGACCGACTACGGTGCATTCGTAGATCTGGGCGGTGTTGACGGCCTGCTGCACATCACCGACATGGCGTGGAAGCGCGTTAAGCATCCTTCCGAAATCGTCAACGTTGGCGACGAGATCGCTGTCAAGGTTCTGAAGTTCGACCGCGAGCGTACCCGTGTATCCCTGGGTCTGAAGCAGCTGGGCGAAGATCCCTGGGTTGCTATCGCCAAGCGTTACCCGGAGACCACCCGTCTGTCTGGCCGCGTGACCAACCTGACCGACTACGGCTGCTTCGTTGAAATCGAAGAAGGCGTTGAAGGCCTGGTACACGTATCCGAGATGGATTGGACCAACAAGAACATCCACCCGTCCAAAGTTGTTAACGTTGGTGACGTGGTTGATGTGATGGTTCTGGACATCGACGAAGAGCGTCGTCGTATCTCCCTGGGTCTGAAGCAGTGCAAATCCAACCCGTGGCAGCTGTTTGCCGAAACTCACGCCAAAGGCGACCGTGTTTCCGGCAAGATCAAGTCCATCACTGACTTCGGTATCTTCATCGGTCTGGATGGCGGCATCGACGGCCTGGTTCACCTGTCTGACATCTCCTGGAACAACCAGGGCGAAGAAGCCGTGCGTGAATTCAAGAAAGGCGACGAGATCGAAGCCGTTGTTCTGCAAGTGGATCCGGAGCGTGAGCGCATCTCCCTGGGTGTCAAGCAGATCGAAGAAGACCCGTTCAACAAGTACCTGGCTGACAACAAGAAAGGTGCTATCGTGAAGGGTAAGGTTACCGAGGTTGATGCCAAAGGTGCCGTTATCGAACTGGCTGATGGCGTAGAAGGCTACCTGCGTGCCTCCGACGCTGCTCGTGACCGCGTAGAAGACGCCACTCTGGTGCTGTCTGTTGGTGACGAAGTTGAAGCTAAATTCATGGGCGTTGATCGTAAGAACCGCACCGTAAGCCTGTCTGTCCGTGCTAAGGACGAGGCTGATGAGCGTGTTGCTATCGATAACCTGAACCAACAAGAAGAAGTTGTGTTCAGCAATGCTATGATGGAAGCGTTCAAAGCCGCCAAGGGTGAGTAATCCTTGATGCAAGAAAAGGGCGGCATTGCGCCGCCCTTTTTTATCCTGGCAAAATGAATATTGCATGTGATCGGGGAAGGAGATTTAACGTTATGACCAAATCAGATCTCATCGAACAACTGGCAGCCAGCCGCATGCATATGCCGGCCAAGGATGTCGAAGCCGCCATCAAGGAGATCCTTGAGCAGATGGCGTCGACCTTGCAAAACGGCGACCGGATTGAAATCCGCGGATTTGGCAGTTTTTCACTGCACTATCGTGCGCCCCGTGTGGGCCGCAACCCCAAGACTGGGGACAAGGTTGAACTGACCGGGAAATATGTCCCGCACTTCAAACCTGGCAAAGAGTTGCGCGAGCGCGTCAACATCATTGAATAATGCAGAAATGGGCATACCTCGGGTATGCCTTTTTTCTTTTTGGCACCGATTCCTGTGCCAATCGTCTTGTTTCTTAAACTCTTTTCCCATTCACTCTAGAGTCTGCCTGCGATTTTAAGGATAATCAGCCTCTCATTAGATACTGACAGGGAGCTCTTATGAAGCGTATTTTGGCCCTCATTCCGCTGGTGCTGGTGTTTGTTCTGACCCTGGCGCTGGGCTCACAAAATGGCCAGCTGGTTCAGTTCAATTACCTGATCGCTCAGGGTGAGTTTTCACTTGCCATGCTGTTGGGCTTCTTCTTTGCTGGCGGCTTTTTGCTGGGCTGGCTGGTATTCGGCCTGCTGTTCCTGCTCCTGAAAATGCAAAACCGCACCCTCAACCGCACCATGCGTCGTCAATCCCGCGAGTTGGAGCTGGCCCGGTCACCGGGTAAGGAATAATGTTCCTCAATGCTTGAACTGCTTTTCCTGCTGTTGCCTATCGCTGCCGGTTATGGCTGGTACATGGGTCGCAGGAGTGTTCGCCAGGACACCCAAAAACAGAGTAACCAGTTTTCCCGCCAGTATGTGGCGGGCCTCAACTATTTGCTGTCCGATGAATCCGACAAGGCGGTGGATCTCTTTATCCAGCTGCTTGAGGTGGACAGTGAAACCATCGAAACACACCTCTCCCTCGGCAACCTGTTTCGCCAGCGTGGGGAGGTCGATCGTGCAATCAAGATCCACCAGAACCTGGTAACCCGCCAACTGACCCGGGAGCAGCGACAGCTTGCCCTGCAGGAGCTTGCGCGCGACTTTTTGGCTGCTGGTCTGCTGGACCGAGCGGAAGCGCTCTGGAATGAGCTGTGTGACGACAGCGACTATGAAGAGACGGCGCTGGCACAGCTGTTGATCATCCATCAGCAGTTGCGGGATTGGGATAAGGCCATCGATGTGGCGGTTCGTCTGCAAAAATTCCAGGGCAAGAAGCTGGCCGACCCCATCTCCCATTTCTATTGCGAGCAAGCCGAGATCGCGCTGCGTGAGGGCAATAAAGGGGAGGGGCTGGCCAAGCTCAAACGGGCGCTCAGTATCAATCCGGCATGTGCCCGGGCCAGTTTGCGCCTCGCTGAGCTCGCCATGGCAGAGGGGGAGTATGAGCAGGCCAGCAAGGAGCTGCTGCGGGTGTTCGAGCAGGATATCGACTTTGCCTCCGAGGCAATGCCCAAATTGCTCGAGTGCTATCAGCAGTTGGGGCGCACGCCTGCGTTGATCCCGCTGCTTGAGAAGGCAGTGGAAGATCACGCCGGTGTCAGCGTGACCCTGGCCCTTGCCAAGCTGGTTGAAGAGCGTGATGGCCTGAGCCAGGCCCGTTCGCTGGTGTTGCGTCAGCTGCGTCGTCATCCCTCGATGAAAGGTTTTTACCAGCTGGTGGGTTTTCAGCTGGCCAGTGCGGAAGAGGGGCCTGCCAAGGAGAGCCTCGAACTGCTGCAACAGCTGGTCGGCGAGCAGATCAAAATCAAGTCAACCCACAAGTGTCGGCAGTGCGGCTTTGCCACTCACTCGCTGTTCTGGCAGTGCCCGTCTTGTCGCCAGTGGGGTTCCATCAAGCCGATCCGTGGTCTGGACGGTGAATAACAAGCAATAGGATGTGAGATGCAAGATCCCAAAGTACTGGTAGCGCTGGATTATCAGCACGAGGCAGATGCCTTAGCGTTCGTTGAACGTATCTCTCCGGCCCAGTGCCGTCTCAAGGTAGGCAAGGAGATGTTTACCCTGTTTGGCCCGCAGTTTGTACGTCAGCTGGTGGCCAAGGGATTCGATGTCTTTCTGGATCTGAAGTTTCACGATATTCCCAATACTGTTGCCAAAGCTGTGGCAGCCAGTGCCGAGCTCGGTGTCTGGATGGTCAACGTGCATGCCAGTGGTGGTGAGCGGATGATGCGTGCCGCCAAAGAGGCGCTGCTGCCTTATGGCGACAAGGCGCCATTGTTGATCGGGGTGACCGTACTGACCAGCATGGAGCAGTCCGACATGATCCCCCTCGGGTTGGATGTGAGCCCGGCCGAGCAGGTGATCCGGCTGGCTACCTTGACCAAAACATCCGGTCTGGATGGGGTTGTCTGCTCTGCCAACGAGGCCCATGAGTTGAAAGCCTTGCTGGGCGAAGATTTCAAGCTGGTGACCCCGGGTATTCGCCCAACTGGTTCAGCGGCCGGGGATCAGCGCCGGGTGATGACACCGAAAGCGGCGGTCGAGGCGGGGTCCGATTATCTGGTTATCGGTCGCCCCATTACGCAGGCTGCCGATCCGGCCGCCATGCTGGCCAGCATCAATGCCGAGCTGGTTGGCGCGTAACAGGCTCACTCAGTGATACACGGTGCAGGCCGAGCAACAGGCCTGCACCGGCCCCGATAAGATGAGAGCCGATGTGTACCCTGGCATTAATCAGGGTGGATATCGGGCTCTCTCCTGCGTTGTAGAAGTCCATCGCCAGCTTGAGCCCCATCCCTGCCAACAGTAGCCAGCCCGACGTGCGGCGTCCGTGGCGGATATCCTGCATTGCCCCCCAGACAAACAGACCATGCAGCGAGCCGGATAGCCCCATGTACCACTGGGTCTGCGGGCACCACCACCAGATCCCCAAGCCCACAGCCAACCAGAGCAGCAACATCAGCAGCGGCAGGCGAGCCCCACCCAGATAGTCGCGAAACAGGCTATAGAGGATGGCGAGGCCGCCCAGATTGAGCAGCAGGTGCCACAGATTGGTATGAGCCAGATTGCCTGTTATGATCCGCCACCCTTCGCCCCCGGCGATCAAGGGCCGATCGAAGGAGAGCTGAAGATTGGGAACGGTAAAGAAGAGTAGCAAGCTGGTGAGAGAGAGCGTGATAACCCAGAGCAATCCAGATTTGTCTGACAACATGAAACAGTCCAACGACAAGAACAGTCGATACTGTACACGTTGCACCCGAGCCCTCAAAGCCTGCCTGTGCGATTATATTGTGCCTGTTGACAATCACACGCCCCTCTACATCTTGCAGCACCCCAACGAGGTGGCACATCCCAAGGGGACTGCGGCGCTGCTGGCGGCCTCTTTGCAACAGTGCGAGATCCATGTGGGGGAGGACTTTTCCCGCGATGAGTGGCTCAATGGGTTGCTTGCAGATCCTTCCCGTCGCTGCTATCTACTCTGGCCGGATGAGGATGCCATTTCGCTGACCGATCTTCGCCAACAGCGGGAGAGTGAATCCTCTGGCAAAACGTCCATCGCCTTTATCTTGCTCGACGGCACCTGGCGCAAAGCCTATCGCATGTTGCAGAGCAACCCGGCACTGGCCCGCTTGCCCCGCATCGGCGTTGGTGCCATTGCCGGTCAATATGCCATTCGCAAGAAACCCTTTCCCGATGCCCTCTCTACTATAGAGGCGGGCTATCACCTCTTGTCCCGGTGGGAGGGGAGGCCGGAGCACTATGCGCCCTTGCTGACCCTGTTTAACCGGTTGAATACCCAGTGGCAGGACTTTGCCGAAGGCCGCCGCGCGTGACATTTGAAGGAGTTATCAAGATGAAAAAAGCAGTCGTGGTTTTCAGTGGCGGTCAGGACAGCACCACTTGTCTGGTACAGGCATTGGCTCAGTATGATGAAATGCACGCCATCACCTTCGACTATGGCCAGCGCCATCGGGAAGAGATCGACACCGCGCGTCGTCTGGGCAGTGCTCTGGGGATCGCCGCCCACAAGGTGATGGATGTGACGCTGCTCAATGAGCTGGCGGTCTCTGCCCTGACCCGTGACGACATCCCGGTCAGCTGCGAGCTGCAGGATAATGGCCTGCCCAACACCTTCGTGCCGGGTCGCAATATCCTGTTCCTGACCCTGGCTTCCATCTATGCCTATCAGGTGGGCGCCGAAGCGGTGATCACCGGTGTCTGCGAGACCGACTTCTCCGGCTATCCCGATTGCCGTGACGAGTTCGTCAAGGCCCTCAATCAGGCGGTGTCGCTCGGGCTGGATCGCGGCATCCGTTTTGAAACTCCCCTGATGTGGCTCGACAAGGCCGAGACCTGGGCACTGGCGGATCACTATGGTCACCTCGACACGGTGCGCCAGCAGACCCTGACCTGCTACAACGGCATTGCCGGTGACGGTTGCGGCACGTGTCCTGCGTGTGAACTGCGCAGTCGCGGCCTAAACAACTATCTGGCCGACAAGGCGGGCATCATGGCCAGACTGTTTGAGAAAACCGGGCTGGGTGAGAAAAGCGCAGAGTGAGCCTGCGTCTTGCCGTGGCTTGGGGTATAATCCGCGACTTTTGCAACAAGCCGTGATCGAGATGCACTACCCAATCAACGAGATTTTCCAGACCATCCAGGGGGAGGGCATCTTTACCGGCCTGCCCGCCATCTTTGTTCGCCTGCAGGGTTGCCCGGTGGGCTGCCCCTGGTGCGATACCCGTCATACCTGGGTTGTTGATCCGGCTCGTGAAGTGGGCAAGGCGGCGGTGCTGGATCGCTCCAACGAATCCGATTGTTGGAGCCAACTCAGCACCGCGCAGATTATCAAGAGCTTTACCGACCTGGGTTATCAGGCGCGCCATGTGGTGATCACCGGTGGCGAGCCCTGCCTCTACGATCTGCACGAACTCTCGTCTGCCCTGCTGGCGGCGGGTTATCAGGTGCAGATTGAAACCAGTGGCACCAGCGAGATCAAGACCCATGAGCAGACCTGGGTGACCGTCTCCCCCAAAATTGGCATGAAAGGGGGGCTGCCTGTGCTGGTCTCGGCGCTGGAGCGGGCCAACGAGATCAAGCATCCGGTGGCCACCGAGCACCATATTGAAGAGCTGGATGCGCTACTGGCGACCGCAACTCTGCGCCCGGACGTGGTCATTGCCTTGCAGCCGATCAGCCAGAAGCCAAGGGCCACCCAATTGGCGATGGATACCTGTATCGCGCGTAACTGGCGACTCTCAATCCAGACTCATAAATATCTGGATATTGATTAATATGGATTGGCTATCCGACGAACAGGTGCTGCTGACTCTGACCAACAAGATGCCTTACGGTAAATATCAGGGGCGGCGTATCATCGATATTCCCGAGCCCTATCTGGTGTGGATGGCGCGCAGCGGTTTTCCGGCGGGTAAATTGGGCCAGACGCTGGCGTTGGCTTACGAAATCAAACTCAATGGACTTGAGTCCATGATTATTCCCATTATTAACAGGATGTCGGTATGAGAATATATACGAGGCAGGGCGACAAGGGCATGACCCGGCTGGCCGATGGTATCCCATTGCCCAAGGATCATTTGCGGGTCGAGACCTACGGTTATATCGATGAGCTCAACTCCCATATTGGCTTGCTGATTTGTGACGTCCCGTCGCAAGAGGTCGGCTTATTGGCTGATTTACAGCTGTTGCAACAGGAGTTGTTTGATCTGGGGGGGGAGTTGGCATTCTCCAGCGACGCCCAGAATGAATCAATTTGGCAAGTTAATGCCGCCTGGACCACTCGCCTTGAACAGCAGATAGATCGTTATAGCGAGCCATTGCCACCGCTGCGCCAATTTATATTGCCCGGTGGTTCCCGTGCCGCGGCGCAAGCACATGTGGTGCGTACTCTGGTGCGTCATTGCGAGCGTTTGCTGCTGACATTGAGCCGGGAAGAGCGGGTCAATCCCGAGGTGCTGCCCTATCTGAACCGGATGAGTGACTGGTTCTTTACCGTTGCCCGCTATCTCATCTGCGTGGCAGGGGAGCGTGAAGTGCTATGGGTCAAGGCAGCAGATCGCCCGCAATCAGCTATCTGATATTTCACGTTTAAGCGGCAATAAAAAACCTCGCCTTGGCGAGGTTTTTTATTAGCAACGAGATTGAGATCAGATAGCAAAGTCTTCCAGTGATTTGCCTGCTGCCACAGCGCTGGCAATAGCCGAAGGCATACGGCCCTGGCCGGTCCAGGTTTTCTCTACGCCATTATCCTGATAGCGATATTTGGCAGGACGTGGCGCCCGCTTGGCTTTTTCTGATTTGCCGGGGTTGGTAGCGACAGCGCTTACCAATTCTGCCGGGTCAATACCGGCGGCTTTCAGCATTTCGCTATATTCGTTAATTTTCCGCAGATGCTCTTCACGGGCCTGACGCTCGGCAGCTTCATCCTGCTGACGCTCAGCAACGATCGCAGAGAGTTTTTCCAGTACCTCTTCCAGTTGTTCCAGAGAAAGTTCGCGGCAGGTCGCACGCAGACTGCGGATATTAAGCAGTACCTTTAAAAATTCATTCATAGGAGTTACCACGTCGAGTCAGAGAAAAATATTATGTTCTAGCTGATTCTTGCTTGGCGATTTAAATAAGTCAAGCTGGGTTAAATATAATATCCGTGGGGAACATCAATACAGATATTTAATATGGCCAGCAATAGGCTTGGAGATTGGATGCCAATGAAACCGCAGTAGGTGAAAATAGCGTCAAAACAGGCGTTGTTGCATCATTTGACTACCATTTTTAGACCTTGATATGTTTATTATGATTATTTAATCAAAAAACTTGCTATAAGCTGCCATCTCGATAAAATGTGCGGCGAATACCTTTAAGTAGAGGCGCGCTGCCTATGAGTATTTGTGCGGAGGGTGATGCCTGTGATGCACAAGGAAAGGAGTCAGCGCCGAAGTGGCCAGGCCATCATACCGGGCTGCTGGTTCTGCATCTAATAGGTGCAGGACTGCCATAGTCATCCACTATGGAGCGCTACCTGAAGGGGCTGAGGAGTATGACCTCCCCATAGGTTTTGTTTCTTTAGATCCTCTCGGTAGATCTCCACCTGTAATCTTTAGGTGCAAAGAGATCATGGACATTAGTCATTTCGCCGACTCCGGTTGGTCCGTTCTTCCCCCCCTGTTGGCTGTCGCGCTGGCGATCATGACCCGCCGCGTGCTGCTGTCCCTTGGTGTGGGCATCGTCACCGGCAGTTTGCTGCTCAATCAGTTTTCACCCCTCGAATCCCTGCATTACATGTTGAATACCGTGCTCAAGATCTTCTGGGTCGATGGCGCGCTCAATCGTGACAATGTCAACATGATCCTGTTTATGCTGCTGCTGGGTGGCCTCATCAGCCTGATGAGCGTCTCCGGGGCGACCCGTGCCTTTGCCGAGTGGGCCGAGCGTCGAGCCAAGACCCGCAAGGGCGCCAAAGCCCTGACTGGCATGATGGTGTTTGCCTTCTTTATCGATGACTTCTTCCACAGCCTGTCGGTGGGGGCCATCTGCCGTCCGGTGACCGACCGCTTCCAGATCTCCCGTGCCAAATTGGCCTATCTGCTGGACTCCACCGCGGCGCCGGTCTGCGTGCTGATGCCCATCTCCTCCTGGGGGGCTTATATCATCGCCCTGGTTGGCGGCATCATGGCGGCCCACGGTCTGACCGAGCAGAGCCCCATCGCGGCATTTGTCGAGATGATCCCGATGAACCTCTACGCCGTCTTCACCCTGATCATGGTGCTGGTGGTGATTGCATTCCAACTCGACATCGGCCCGATGCGTCAACACGAAGCGTGGGCGCTGGAAGGCAAGCTGTGGGATGAGTCCAAGGGCCGCCCCATCGGTCTGGATATGGAGAGCCCGGAAGAGAGCAACGGCGGCATGATCGACATGGTACTGCCGATCCTGACCCTGACCGCCGCCACCATCTATTTCATGATTGATTCCGGTGCTGCGGTGCTGAGCGAGAAAGGGCTGCCCTTCAGCGTGCTTGGCTCGTTCGAAAACACCAACGTCGGCTCTTCGCTGGTTTACGGTGCCCTGTGCAGTCTGGTGGTCTCCATCGGTCTGGCTATGCGCCTGAAGCTGGGTGCCAAGAACTGGATCAAGGCCGCGCCGCAAGGCGTCATGGCCATGCTGCCAGCCATCAACATCCTGCTGTTTGCCTGGACCATAGGTGCCGTGGTGCGCGATGTGGAGACCGGCAAGTACCTGGCTTCGCTGGCTAACGGCAACCTGCCGATCGAAGTGCTACCTGCCGTGGTCTTTATCCTCTCCTGTGCCATGGCGTTTGCCACCGGCACCAGCTGGGGTACCTTCGGCATCATGCTGCCGCTGGCCGGTGACATGGCCGCCGCCAGCGACATCAGCCTGATGCTGCCGATGCTGGCTGCGGTACTGGCCGGCTCCGTGTTCGGGGATCACAGCTCACCCATCTCCAGCACCAGCATCCTCTCTGCTACCGGTGCCGGTTGCCATCACATCGATCACGTGATGACCCAGCTGCCCTATGCACTGGCCATCGCCTTCGGCGCGGCCATCGGTTACCTGGCGATGGGCTTGATGCACTCCAGCCTGGCCGGTTTCAGTGTCAGTGCCCTCTGGTTCGTGCTCTTTACCGGCTATCACCTGAAAAAGGCCAAAGCGCGGCCAGTGTTGGCCACCGCGTAACATTTATAGAGCAAGGGGCCCGCGGGCCCCTTGGTTTTGTCAGGGGCTTTGGTTAGCATGCGCCCCATAAATTCAGTTTCGGAACAGTATCATGGCTTCACTGCACTACAAATTTGCCACCATGAATTCAGGCAAATCCACCCAGCTCATTCAGGCGCACTTCAACTATCTGGAGCGGGGCATGCATCCTCTGGCGATGACGCCAGCCATCGATGACCGTTTCGGGGTCGGGGTGATCAGTGCCCGGGTTGGCCTTGAACTGAAGGTGGACGTGTTCAGCGACAGCTGCGATCTGTTTGAAATGGTGAAAGCGCGCCATGCGAAGAAACATATCGATGTTTTCATCGTGGACGAGGCCCAGTTCCTGACCCGTGAGCAGGTCTACCAGTTGGCCCGCATCGTCGATGAGCAGGATATTCCGGTGATGGCCTATGGCCTCAAGACCGATTTTCGCGGCGAGCTGTTCCCGGGCTCCTACCATCTGCTCTGTCTGGCCGACAAGTTTGAAGAGCTGAAGAGCATCTGCTGGTGTGGCAACAAGGCTCACATGAACTCCCGGGTCAACGAAGCGGGGCAGGTGATGCGTGATGGCGAACAGGTGGAGATCGGCGGCAACGATCGCTATGTATCGCTCTGTCGCAAACACTATCTGGAAGGTCGGGCCTACAAGTAATTCGGCTGCGATATCTGAATAGTCGAGAAGGGCGCCAATCTGGCGCCCTTTTTATTTTCCCCAACTTGTATCGCTGTGGTTCAGTCTATCTCGATATCCACCGGCGCAATGATGGGGTCGGCCACCGGCAGGCGTTGAAACAGCTGGCGAAAATGGTGCTGTACCCGGCCTATATCGACCAGTGACATGCCGGAGGCAAAACCGAACCAGACATAGAGGCCGGTGAGATCGCGAAACATCGGCGGCAAATAGCGGGGAGCGGCGATCAGCCCCTCCAGATAGTGCTGATAGAGCACCGGAATGTCATCCAGCGTCACCTTGCCGACAAACAGCATCGGCAGGATCTCGGGCACGCCTTCCAGCACGGCGCTGCGGATAAAGTTGACCGTCTCCACATAGCCACGCACGTAGGAGAGATCCTTGGTAAAGCAGGCACCGCCGCCCACCATGCCGCCACGAAAGACCCGCTGGGTGATCTTGTAGGCGTCGTGCTCGCTGGTGCCCTGCTGCACGAAGTGCTGAAACACCTCGATAAAATCGGCGCCGCGCTCGGCCATGTCGATGGCCATCACCCGATCGGAGATACGCTTGGCCCGATCCGGAAAGGAGCTGAAGGTGAGGGTCTCTATCAGGACGGCCAACCCCTCCTGACAGGCGGTGATCCGCGGTGAACCGGCGCTCAGCCAGGTGGCATAAGGCTGCTGGCGACCGTTGAGGGTGGTGCCGACATGGACCCACCCCTCGTGTACCTCCAGCACCTGCAAGTCCAGCTCGGAGAAACGGGCGTGGGAGTTGAGCTTGATGTAGTCGCCACCGGCCGCGGCATCGGAGACAATCCCATCGCTCAGCTTCACCTGCACAGTGCCGTCACTGAAGTAGCTCGACAGCTTGCCCTGCAGTTTGGCGACCGCGGCCTCTCCTTCGAACTCCTTGGGGTAGGGGCGCACCAGATGGCGGGCGCCGGGCAGGGAGAAGATATCGCACAGGCGGGCGCCCAGCTCCTTGAGAGTCTTGCGATCCCCGCGCAGGTGATCGCTGGCAGAGCCATAAAGCAGCTGGCTGTAACGCTGAAAATCGGGTTGGCCGCGCTGGCGCAGCATCTCGATCACCACCATGTACTGATCGACCGTCTCTTGAAGGATCCGGCCAAGATCGTCCTGTGGCCCCAGTTTTCTGCGGATCCGGTCCCGCAGCTCCTTGAGCTCCAGATACTTGTTGCGCGGATCGAAGCCGAGGGGGAGGGCATCATAGAAGTGCCTGTCGATAGCGGGCAGCTCCCTGCCACCGCCTGCCAGAAAGCGATCCTGCAGATGGCGTGGCCATTTGATGGCATCCAGAATGCGGATGGGTTTTTGCAGGGTGAGCAGCTCATCCGAGAGTGATTTCAGATGAAGGCGATACTTTTCTTGGATAGTCATGGGGCCCCCTGTGGGGCAAGCGTCATCGTGGATTTGGCTGAGTATATGCATAGCGCTTGCCAAAAAGAAGCGAGCCGCAGGGTTATCGGGTTGGCGTGCTTTTTGTTGATAGCAAATTGGTTTAGACTGCGCCCCTTGATCCCAATCTTGTCGTGGAAATGATGAATATCCCCAGCTCCGAAATGATAATGCGTTGGTTGCAACAGGCTCGTATCGAGCACTATGTCTGCGACCAGTGTCACGGTATCCACATTGTCTCTTTGCAGTCGGTCGATGGTATTCAGGAGAGCCGGATCTTCGTGGAAGAGGAAGGCCTGCTGTTCTCCTCCGAGCTGGAAGTGCGCCCCTCCGCAATGCTGCCGCTGGTTGCCGAACTGGGCCGACTCAATATGCAGTACCCCTCCCTCAAGGTGTTCCTCGATATCATCGATGACAACCTGCCGCGGCTGGTGGTCGGCCACACCGTCTTTACCAAGGCCGGACTCAGCGTCGAGCAGTTCCTGCTGTTCGTGCAAAGCACCATCGCCGCTACCCACGAACTGGTTGCCGAATGCGAACGTTCCGGCTTCCTCAACCTGCCGGAAATCCAGGTTGCTCCGGAATCTGTGCATTAAGTGTTCGAACGATTTGCCAGGTGAAAAAAGCCGTTGACGCGGGCGGGGCTTTCCCCTAAATTACGCCCCGTTCCAGCGCAACAGCGCAGCGAACACCGTGTTGGCTGAACACGTTAAACCACAGACCAAAATTTGGTGAGGTGTCCGAGTGGCTGAAGGAGCACGCCTGGAAAGTGTGTATACGGCAACGTATCGAGGGTTCGAATCCCTCCCTCACCGCCAAACAGTAAACCCCGACCTTGATGGTTGGGGTTTTTCTTTTGCGTCAGTAACTTGCTGGTTTTAGTGGTGTTTCGTTCACACTTTGCCCCCTGTCACTTTGTCAGGAGGGCCAGAAAGGTGGTACAAAATGGCCATTATGCCGAACCCCAAAAAAGACCCGAAGACGGGGGTCTACAAGATCCGTCAAGTCATCCCGCCAGCACTTCGCCCCTTCGTTGAAGGCAATAAGGGCGAGCTTAAGCGTTCCCTAGACACCAAAGACCCGCAGGAAGCCAAGTCCAGAGCATTTCTGGTTCAGAAAGAGTTTCACGCTATCTTGGCAAATGCACGGAGCCTCAAGGCACAGCAGGAGAGCAAGGTAGCCCTCACCTTCTCCCAAATCCGCAGCTTCGCCGAAGCTTGGCGTGAACGAGAAGAATTACGCTTGGGAGACCCCGACATCCTTGCTCGCTATGTACTTTGTGAGTATGAGGATGACTCGGCCGCCCGGCACTTCAGCTCACACGGGGAGTTTTATGGGGATGCGTTAA
Organism: Aeromonas sp. 97A; assembly: GCF_051919185.1. Taxonomy (NCBI): domain Bacteria; kingdom Pseudomonadati; phylum Pseudomonadota; class Gammaproteobacteria; order Aeromonadales; family Aeromonadaceae; genus Aeromonas; species Aeromonas sp. 97A. Next base: position 923,577 of record NZ_JBQBFF010000001.1, read on the forward strand.
GCTCGATTAACCCCAAGCGTCTATGTGTGGCTATGCGTGAGTTTGCACAGGAATGCTTAGCTCTGGCTCAGGTTGAGCTGGCTTCTGATGACCCCCTTTATACCAAGCTGTGCATGCTACTAGCCGATCATTGTGTATCGATCTGCAAGTCCTCCTTCAAGAACATCCAGCATCAGATAGACGAAAGGCCCAAGAGCTTACCCATCGCCCCTCTTTTCCCCTCAGCGACAGGTACGACAGCCCCCTCTGAACCAGATGCCCTCCGCCTCAGTGCATTTTTCAAGACGCTGGCCGATGAGCAGGGCAAGGTTAACCCCAAGGGGGCTAAGACGTGGCGACGTGAGCGGGAGTCAGTTGTCCGCCGGTTTATCGAGGCGTTCGGCGATCTACCGCTCAACCGTATCACCAAGCCGCTGTGTATCGAGTTCCGTAACTTGCTCATGTTGACCCCTTATCGGCCCAATCAAGAGATTGAGCAACTGCCTTTCAGAGAACAGGTTGCCAAGGCTCAGCAGGAGGGCTTGCCGACCATCTCCTTGGCACGGGTGAAGGGGATCATCCGTCTGCTTTCCGGCATACTGGAGCGGGCACATGGGGATGCCCTGATCCCCGACAATCCCTGCCATGGGGTCAAGATCGAAGTGCCTAAAGCGACCCGTGACCGGGCTCCCGAGTTTAGCGATGCCGAGATGAATACCCTGTTTGGTAGCGGCCTGTTTACCGGCAACATCCGCCCGCAACGAGCCCAATTTGGCGAGGCGATCTACTGGGTACCCGTGCTGCTGGCCTATACCGGGGCTCGTTCGGAGGAGGTCTGCCAACTGTTCCGGCGTGATGTCGAGCAGAAAAACGGTCAATGGGTCATCCATATCCGAGACTGGGACGAATCACAGTCGGTCAAGACTGGAAAAGAGAGGGAGGTGCCGCTCCATCCACATCTGTTGGAGCTTGGCTTTGAACGTTTCTTGGCGAGCCGAACTGCAGCAGGCCCGTTGTTCCCCGAGTTGGTCCCAAGCCAGTCTGGTGGGCGCTACAGCGTCGATTTGGGCAAGTGGCTCAGGAAGCAGATCAGTCAGATCTTGGAACTCAAGGCGGGCTCCATCTCCCCGATACACGCCTTCCGGCATACCTTCATTACCCACATGCGGGAGTTGGGTATCCGGGAAGATTTGCAAAACGCCATCACCGGCCACTCGCAAGGCTCCAACGTGGGCAGACGTTACGGCTCGTTCAGACAGTTACATGAGGCCATCTGCCAGATGCCCCGATGGCCGGTGCCTGTATGGCAGCCCCTTGGTGTCATTGAAGGCTCCGTAGCAGCAGCGGAGGTGCAATCATGAAGCTGACACTAGACAACCTACTGCAAGAGCCGGGACGGAATGACTTGCTGTGTCCTTACCGTGTGCTGGACCTCGTCCCCGGATTTGATGGCGAGCATGAGCAATACATACAGCAGGCGTTCCTTAACCTCATTGACATTCCTGAACTTGATTGGCTAGAGATCCCGAAACCCGATGATGGACTTGGTTCATGGACGCCTCAGCAGGCCCTCGCGATCCTGACCTATGGCCCTCGTTCTCATCTCAACGTCGAGCTGATCGTGGAGCTTGAACGCGTTACAGGTGAATCTCTCCCCCGCATGGAGGGAATGAGCCGGTTCGAGGCAGCCTTCTACCTCATCTATTTGCTGCCTCTGCTTAACGAGTTCAGGCAGCGTGACGTCTGGACGACGGTTCAGCCCCAATACGTTTGTGAGCCCTATCGGGTCGATTTCTCGGTTGGCCTGAGTGGCTTCAGGCCAGACTCTTCGAGTTTCCGAGCCATGGGGGGGTGGGAACAGTACCTGATTGAGTTTGATGAAGCCTATCACCAAGAGCCAGCCAACCGCTTGCGTGATCAGCAACGAGATATACATATCGAGCAGGCTACCGGCCTGAAGCCAATCCGGGTGCGTCATGAGGAGCAGGAAGTCTGGGCCGCAATCTGCCGTATTGAACAGGAAATCATCAGTGTCGAAGAGTACCTGCAGCGGCTTCTGAAGCTGATGGTCTGGCGACGGGGGGAAAAGTACATCGACATCACTCGAAAGTCTGCCCAGCTTGGTTATACCTGTGATGCAGCCGGATATCTGCTCTATTCGGTGCAGCCACTACGCGACCTGAAGCGGATTGCCAAACGGCTAGGGTTGCGGGTTAAGGCAAAGCACACCGGCAAACAGGCATTCTATCGCTTCTATCTCTGATAGTTAGTGCCGCTTGGTGTGTCAGTGGCACACACATTGTTCAACATGTGTGTGGCTCCATTCGGGGTCGCACACATGAAGGAATGTAGAGAGCAAGAGGGATTCGTCATCTGTGTGTCTACTGTGTCGGTGTTCCAGGCCGTAGTTCACACCTCTTTCTTTTACTAGTACGACCCGAGACGGGAGCTTACCAGCCACCCGAAGGAGAGATTCCGAGAAGATAGCAACGATCCCGCCTCGTTGGGGACCCTGAAAAAACAATCCCAAACCCCACCAGCACAAGGAAAACGAGCAGGCAACATTCAGACCCAACGCCGGTATAAGCCAGATAGAGATCAGCACCATAGGAGAACCCCATGGAATACATCACATCTGGCCCCTTGTCGGGAGCCATCCAGCAAGGAGAAGGCGTATGAATGAGCAGCAAGGAAACCCGTTACTGAAAGCGTTGGAGGCGGCACTGCTGGCAGCCTTGGGCGTCCTCATCAAGGAGGCCGTCAACTCGATGCAGACACCACCGCCCCCGCCGAAGGAGCCGGACACTCAATAGACCATGCCCGTGTGACAGACCGGAGGCCCCCCGGCAACCCTTGTCACACGGGTTGGTTTTCGAGTTTTGACACGTTTTTCTTGCAGGGTCTTGAGCCTATTGGGAGGCCATCATGGCAATCATCGGGTATGCCCGTGTCTCGACCACGGGGCAATCGCTGGAGCAGCAACTGATAGCTCTGGCGGAGTGTGAAAAAGTTTTTCATGAGCAGGTCAGCGGTAGCAAGACGGATAGGCCGCAACTACAGGCAATGCTCGAATTTGCCCGCTCTGGAGACGTGCTAAAGGTGACCAAATTGGATCGTCTGGCCCGGAACACCCGGCACTTGCTGGAGATCACAGACCAACTACACGCCAAAGGGGTAACATTACAGATCCAGAATCTGGGCATCGACACGGCCACACCGACAGGCAAACTGATGCTGACCATGATCGGGGCCATCGCCACGTTCGAGCGGGAAATCATGCTGGAGCGTCAGGCGGAAGGGATCGCCTTGGCAAAGGCCAAAGGGGTCTACAAAGGCCGCAAGCCGACAGCGATGGAGAAGCGGGACGAGGTGCTGCATCTTCTATCGCAGGGCATCGCTAAAGCATCAGTGGCAAAGCGGCTCGGTATCAGTGTATCGAGTGTTCATCGCATATTATCGCATGAAAACTGACAAGGCTCTTTGGGGCCTTTTTTTGACATCAGGAAACTTCATGGCAATCCAAAATGAAAACGAATTCAGATCATTCCTGTCAGGACGTATAGCGGAGAGGTCTATCAGTTCCTATGTCAGTAATCTCAACGCCGCATCTAGTGTACTGCATTGCGACATATCTCACTCAACGCTGAGCTGCGAGTTGCATATCAGCAACTTGTGCTCACGTTTAGCGGATGCCGGGATGCCAGCACACAGGATCAGAGATACCCGTTCGGCCATGAAAAAGTATTTGGAGATGGTGACTTACATCCCATCGGAGGAGGTAAGCCAGATAGATCATCGCCATGATGAACCTGAAGAGGTTGCTGATGATTCACGCCATTCAGTGAACTCGACATTCAGGGAAAAGCTCTTGGAGCATTTGTTTATCGCTGAACTTTTTAAACGTTCATGGCGTGATGGTGCATGTGATGTGGAGGTTGCCAAACCGGAGGTCGATCATCGAGGTTATGACATCCTTGTTGAATCACGGGGTATTTTGAGGCACATACAGTTGAAGTCAACTCGTAAGGGGGGACGTGCCAGCAATCAGAAAATCCATTTGTCCTTGGCAGATAAGCCATCTGGTTGTGTGGTGTGGACTGTTTTTGACGAAGAAGCCCTCGATATTGACCATTATTTATTCTTAGGTGGTGCTCCGGGTGAAAAGCTGCCGCCCCTAGGGGATAGAGTAGCGAAGCATACTAAGGGCAATGCTGATGGTGAAAAGTTAGAGCGTCCGATGCTTCGAGAGGTTCCGAAAAGGAACTTCAAAAAAATCGAGACATTTGACGAGCTTTATGACACGCTATTTTGCAACTGTTGAGCTAAGTGGTACAAAACGCTGGTACAACAGCTAAGAATTCAAGGTGCATCACTGTAATGAAATCAGTGAGTTACTGAATGTTAGTGAGAATCGAGGGTTCGAATCCCTCCCTCACCGCCAAATTGCAAAGCCCTGACGGAAACGTCAGGGCTTTTTGTTATCCGCGTTTTTATGGACTCTGTTGGCAAGCCGATAGCGATGGGCGGCGTGCTCGGGTATAGTCCTGCGCCAGTTGCGTTATCCAGTTCAGCTGACCCGCGGTTATCCAGAGAGTGGTGCGGGTTGGCCAGTGTGAGGTGTGTTATGAAATTCAGTCCCCTGCTCGACGAGATGATGAAAGCCCTGCAGGTGCTGCCGGGGGTGGGGCCCAAATCGGCACAGCGGATGGCCTTTACCCTGCTCGAGCGCGAGCGCAGCGGCGGTTTGCGGCTGGCCCAGCTGCTCTCCCGCGCCCTGACCGAGATTGGCCACTGCAGCCACTGCCGCACCTTTACCGAGAACGATCGCTGCGATATTTGCGCCAATCCCAAGCGGGAAGAGAATGGTCTGCTCTGTGTGGTGGAGAGCCCGGCGGACGTGGCTGCCATCGAGCAGACCGGCCAGTTTTCCGGTCGTTACTTTGTGCTGATGGGCCATCTGTCGCCGCTCGATGGTATCGGCCCCGAGGAGCTGGGGCTCGATATTCTGGAGCGCCGCCTGAAGGATGAGGCGATCAGCGAACTGATCCTCGCCACCAACCCCACCATCGAGGGGGATGCCACCGCCTGGTATATCGCCGATATGGCCCGTGCTGCCGGGGTGGAGGTAAGCCGCATCGCCCATGGCGTGCCGGTGGGGGGCGAGCTGGAGCTGGTGGATGGCACCACGCTCTCCCACTCCCTGATGGGGCGCCAGCGCCTCAAATAAGGGGCGGGATAGGGCTGTATCATTGCGGCTTGATCAGAAAATCGGCAGTTGAATGGAAAAAGGGGGCGAATGAGCAGGATTGCACATTCGCCCCCTTGATATTTGGATCGCTGTCCCCATCTAGGTTGGGCGTATGTTCAACCCGATGTTTCTGAGGATTGGTCCATGACCCAAAGTGTTCATGCCGAAACCCACGGCTTTCAAACTGAAGTCAAACAACTGCTGAGCCTGATGGCTCACAGCCTCTACTCCAACAAAGAAGTATTCCTGCGCGAGCTGATCTCCAACGCATCCGATGCGGCGGACAAGCTGCGCTTCAAGGCGCTTTCCGATGCCTCTTTGTTCGAAAACGACGGCCAGTTGCGTGTGCGCCTGGTGGTGGACAAAGAGAAGCGTACCCTGACCATCTCCGATAACGGGATCGGTATGACCCGCGATCAGGTGATTGAGCACCTGGGTACCATCGCCAAGTCCGGCACCGCCGAATTTTTCAAAAACCTCTCCGGCGATCAGGGTAAGGATTCCCAGCTGATCGGTCAGTTCGGGGTCGGTTTCTACTCCGCCTTTATCGTGGCCGACAAGGTGACCGTGGTGTCCCGTGCCGCCGGTACTGCCCCGGAGCAGGGCGTACAGTGGGAATCGGAAGGGGAAGGCTCCTTCACCGTCGCTGATGTGACCAAAGAGGGTCGCGGTACCGATGTCATCCTGCACCTGCGTGCCGAAGAGGACGAGTTCCTCGACGACTGGCGTCTGCGCTCCGTGGTGGGTAAATATTCCGATCACATCAGCGTACCGGTCGAGATGTTCAAAGAGGGTACCCCGGATCGTGAAGAGGATGGCGAGACCATCGTCGGCACCCCGGGCGAGTGGGAGCAGGTCAACCGCGCGACTGCACTGTGGACCCGCAACCCGAAAGATATCAAGGACGAGGAGTATCAGGAGTTCTACAAGCACGTTGCTCACGACTTTGAAGATCCGCTGCTCTGGGGTCACAACCGGGTGGAAGGGGCGCAGGAGTACACCAGCCTGCTCTACGTACCGGCCCGCGCACCGTTCGACCTCTACAACCGCGAGCAGAAGCACGGTCTGAAGCTCTACGTACAGCGCGTCTTCATCATGGACGACGCCGAGCAGTTTATGCCGACCTACCTGCGCTTCGTCAAAGGGGTGCTGGACTCCAACGATCTGCCGCTCAACGTCAGCCGTGAAATCCTGCAGGACAACAAGGTGACCGCCTCTCTGCGCAAGGCTTGCTCAAAGCGCGTGCTGACCATGCTCTCCAAGCTGGCGAAAGACGATGCCGAGAAGTACGCCAAATTCTGGAAAGAGTTCGGTAACGTGCTCAAAGAGGGCCCGGCCGAGGATTACGCCAACCGCGAAGAGATCGCCAAGCTCCTGCGCTTTGCCAGCACCGCGGGCGAGGGCGAAGCCCAGACCATCTCTCTCGAGGATTACGTGGGCCGCATGAAGGAAGGCCAGCAGAAGATCTACTACATCACTGCTGACTCCTATGCCGCTGCCAAGAACAGCCCGCACCTCGAGATCTTCCGCAAGAAGGGTGTCGAAGTGCTGCTGATGTGGGAGCGCGTGGACGAGTGGCTGATGAGCCATCTGACCGAGTTCGACGGCAAGCAGCTTATCTCCGTCACCCGTGGCGAACTGGATCTCGGCGATCTGGAAGACGAAGCCTCCAAGCAGGCGCAGGAAGAGGCCGAGAAGGCCAACGCCGGTCTGGTTGAGCGGGTCAAGAAGAGCCTGGGCGATGCAGTGAAAGAGGTGCGTGTCACCCACCGTCTGACCGACTCCCCCTCTTGCATCGTCACCGACGCCTACGGTATGAGCACCCAGATGATCAAGCTGATGCGTGCCGCCGGCCAGCCGGTGCCGGAGCAGAAGTACATTCTGGAGCTCAACCCCGACCACGCGCTGGTGAAGAAGCTCGATACCATTCAGGACGAGGCACTGTTTGGCGAGTGGGTCACTCTGCTGCACGAACAGGCCCAGCTGGCCGAGCAGGGCGGGCTGAACGATCCGGCGAGCTTCGTCTCCCGCATCAACCGCCTGTTGCTGCAAGGCTAAGCAGCAACGCCGGTAACAGAAAGCCCACTGCATGCAGTGGGCTTTTTTGATCCCGCCGTGTGAGCTCGGCGAAACACAGCGGCAGGGGAGGTGGCCAGCGCCTCTCTATTTGCGGTATTCGTTGTTGTAGTTCTGGATGAGACGGCGAGTCACCTCATGTTGGGGATCGGCAAACACTTTGAGGGTCTTGCCGCGCTCCACCACCCGACCTTCGTGCATTACCAGCACCTCGTCACTGATATGGCTGACGATACCCAAATCGTTGGCTACCAGCACATAACTCAGTCCCATGGTCTCCTGCATCTCCAGCAGCAGATTGATGATCTGGGAGCGTACCGAGATATCCAGGGTGGAGAGCGCCTCATCGGCCACCACTATCTTGGGGTTGAGGATCAGCGCCCGCGCCAGCGCCACCCGCTGCTGCTGACCGGAGGAGAGCATCTGCGGATAGAACAGGGCGTGATCCGGCAGCATCCCCACCATACGCAGGGTCTGCACCACCTTCTCGCGGCGCTCCTCCTCGGTCATCTCGGTGTTGAGACGCAGCGGCGTCTCCAGGATCTGGCCGACCCGGATCTTGCGGTTCAGCGAGGTGTTGGGATCTTGAAAAATCATCCGCAGCAGTTTGCAGCGAGTCTGGTAATCGCCATGCACCATCAGCTGGCCGTCGATGGCGATGTCGCCGCTGGTGGGTTCGATCATCCCGGCCAGAATGCGGGCGAGGGTACTCTTGCCGGAGCCAGCTTCGCCGACGATGGCGAGGGTCTGACCCACTTCGAGATCGAACGAGAGGGGCTTGATCGCCTCCACCGCCTGACGACGGAATAGACCGGTGCGGTTCTGGTAGGTTTTGCTAAGGCCTCTGACCTGCAACAGGGACGGCTCGATCACAAGCGGGGCTCCTTCATGGGGGCATTAACGGTCATCATTTTTTTGGCTCCTCCATGTTCAGCGGGAAGTGGCAGCTGAACTGATGGCCCTTGATCTTGTTCATCAACGGAGTCTGCACGCACTGCTTCTGGGCGTAGGGGCAGCGCGGCCCCAGACGGCAGCCGATGGGCAGGTGTTGCAGCGGCGGGATGACGCCGGGCAGGGTCTCGAGGCGCGACTTGTGGCGCACCAGCTTGTCAAAGTCGGGGATCGATTTGAGCAGGGCATCGGTATAGGGGTGATGCGGGGTCTCGAGGATCTGCTCCCGGGTGCCCACTTCCACCATCTGGCCGCAGTACATCACGTTGATGGTATCGGTCAGGTTGGCGATGGCGGCGATATCGTTACTGATGATCAGGATGGTGGTATTGCCCAGCTTGTTCATCTTGTCCAGCAGTCGCAGGATCTGGGAGTGGGTGGTGGACTCCATGGCGCTGGTAGGCTCGTCGGCTACCAGCAGACGCGGCTGGTTGGCAATGGCCATGGCGATCATCACCTTCTGGCACATGCCATCCGACAGCTCGTGGGGATAGGCGCGCATCACCTTGCGGTGATCCTTGACGCCTACCCGGTGCAGCAGGGCGATGGCCTTCTTCTTGCGCCACTGGAAGCGCTGCCAGAATTGTCCCTCGAACGAATCGGTCGGGATCGCCTCTTCCAGCTGGGTGCCGATCTCTTCGGAGGGGTCGAGACAGCTGATGGGGTCCTGGAAGATCATGGCGATCTCGCGGCCCATGATGCGACGGCGCTCCTTGGGGGCCATGGTCAGCAGATCCATGTCGTTGAAACGCATCCGGTCGGCACGAACCGTCCAGTTGTCTTTCTCGATGCCGACGATCACCTTGGCGATCAGACTTTTTCCGGAGCCGGATTCACCCACCAGACCGCGGATCTCCCCCTCGGTCAGGGTCAGGCTCACCTTATCCACCGCCTTGACCTTGCCTTGCGGGGTGTCGATCTCGATGGTGAGATTACGAATGTCGAGCAGCGGCATCAGTCATTCCCCTCTTTGAGTGCTTCGCGAATGCCTTCACCAACTAAATTGGTCACCAGCACGCTGAACAGGATGGCGATGCCGGGCAGGGTGACGGTCCAGGGGGCGAGATAGATAAGGTCGCTCGAATCGGCCAGCATGGTGCCCCACTCCGGTTGGGGAGACTGGGCGCCGAGGCCGAGAAAACCGACCGCCGAGATATCGAGAATGGCTGCCGACAAGGTGCGGGTGGTCTGGGCCACCAGGGTTTCGACAATGTTGGGCAAAATAGCCAGACGCATGATCCGGAAGGGGGGCGAGCCATCGAGGCGGCTGGCGGTGATGTACTCCTTCTGCATCTCGGCATGTACTGCGTTGTAGGTGGCCCGGATAAAGGGCGGGATCAACGCCAGGGTAATGGCTATCAGGGTATTGCCAAAACCCGGTCCCATGATGGCAACCATGATGATGGCCATCAGCAGGGAGGGGATGGAGAGCAGGGTATCGAGCAGGTGGTGCAGCACGCTCGATTTAAGCCCCTTGCTCATGCCGCCGAGGATACCGATGGCGGAACCCACCACCATGGCGATCACCACCACGACCAGCGCATAGCCGAAGGTGAGACGCGCCCCCACCACCAGCCGGGAGAGCATGTCGCGCCCCAGATCGTCGGTGCCGAGGAAGTAGTCGATGTTGCCGGTCGCCGCCCACGAGGGGGCCAGCAGCAGCTTGTCGGTGTGCTGTTCATCGATGCCGTAGGGGACGACCAGCGGCCCCACCAGCGTGATGAGCAGCAACAGCAAAAAGCACCAGAGCCCTGCCATTGCCAGCGGATTGCGGCTGTAGGAGGCCCACGTCTGCTCGAGGGGCGAGAGGATCTTGAGCTCGGGATAGATGTTCGATTTATCTTGCATAGGATACCTGGCTCCTGGTCACGCCATGAGCGCGTTCAATCTTGTTTGGCATACAACTCTTTGCGCCGTGCCGGATAGATAAGGGTGGTCAGCAACTCGGTGCTGACGCTGGTCAGGATCACGAAACTGGCCACCACCAGGGTCGCGCCGCGAATGGCGGCGTAATCCTGCAGGGCGATGCTGCTGATAAGCCAGCGGCCGATCCCGTGCCACTCGAACACCACCTCGGTGATCATGGCGGAGGTGAGTACGCTGCCTAGCTGCAGACCCAGCAGCGGCAGTACCGGTGGTAAGGCATTCTTCAGACCATGGCGCCAGACGATCTGCGCCTTGGAAAGGCCCCGGCTCGCCGCCGCCTTGATGTAGTTCTGCTTCATCACGTCGATGAGGGAACTGCGCACATGGCGGATCACCTCGGTGGTGGGCACCACCGCCAGCACCAGTGACGGAAGGATCAGGTGGCGCAGGGCATCATGCAGCGCCGCTTGCCGCCAGGGTTCGTTGCTGAGCAGCACATCGATCACCGCGATGCCGGTAATGGGGGGCACATCGTAGAGCAGGCTGATCTGCCCGGAGGCTGGCAACCAGCCGAGATCCAGCGAAAAGAGCATCACCACCAGCAGCGCCAGCCAGAACACCGGCACCGCATAGCCGATAAGACCGGCAGTCATGATGGAGAGATCCAGCGTCTTGCCCTGTGACAGGGCCGCCAGGGTGCCGAGAGGAATGCCCACCAGCAGCGAGATGGCGAACGCCGCCAGACAGAGGATCAGGGTCGCCGGGAAGTAGTGGCGGATCTCGTCCAGCACCGGCAGCCCGGAGACGCTGGAGAGCCCCAGGTCACCTGCGAAAATGCGGCGCAGGAAGTCGGGATAGCCGCTCCAGAAGCTGAGCTGATTGCCGATCAGCCGATAGTCCAGCAGATAGGCAACAAAGGTCAGCGCCAACAGGGTGATGAGCAGCAGGTTGATGCGGCGCAAGGTGTATAGAAGCATGCTTACTCCCTGTGAGCCTGGTTGAAGGAGGTGCCGCCAAAGGGCATCAGCGTCAGCCCCTCGATGTCGCTGCGGCTGACCTGGGTACGCAAGGCGTGCGCCAGCGGGATCAGCGGCAGCTGTTCGTTAAGCAGGGTCTGGGCATAGTAGTAGTTGCGCAGCCGGAACGAGAGCTGGGGCGTGGTGACCGCATCATCCAGCAACTGATCGAAGGCCGGGCTACACCAGCGGCTGTAGTTGTTGCCGCGCTCCACTGCCGAGCAGCTCAGCAGCTGGCGGAAGAAGTTGTCCGGGTCGGCGTTGTCGGCAATCCAGCCGGAGAGCAGACTGTCGTACTGCCCCTTGGTGAGGCGCCCTTCGATCACCGGCCACTCCCGTTGCACGATCTTGAGCTTGATCCCGACCTTGGCCAGATCGCTGCGGATCAGCTGGGCGGTCTTGACCGCATCCGGGTTGTAGGGGCGGGCGTCCGGTTGCACCAGCACCTGCATCTCGAACCCTTTCTCCAGTCCTGCCTCCTTGAGCAGCTGGCGCGCCCGTTTCAGGTCGGGTTTGCGCTCGGGCAGGCTGGGGTTGTACCCCCATGAGAGGGTCGGCAACAGGCTGTTGGCGGGCAGGCCGGTATCGAAATAGACCGCCTGCAACAGGTTGTCGATGTTGATGGCGCTGGCAATGGCCTGACGCACCTTGACGTTGTTGAACGGCGGCTTGCGGGTATTGAGGGCCAAAAAGGCGACGTTCATCCCCGACTGGACCGAGAGACTGAGCGCCGGATTTTGCTTGATCACCGAGAGCTGGCTGGCGGAAGGTGTGCTCATACGTCGCACTCGCCGGTCAGCAGCTTGGCCAGCCGTTTGGCGGATTTGGGGGTGATGTCGTAGACCAGCTGTTCAATCTTGGCATCGCCGCCCCAGTAGCCGGGGTGACGCAGATAGCGGATGAACTCGTTGTGGCGATACTCCTTGAAGCTGAACGGCCCGGTGCCGATGGGGCGGCTATCGAGCAGGGCCGGGGTGCCCGCCTGCAACATCTGCTCGGCGTATTCGGCGGAGAGGATCACCGCATAGTCGCTGGCCAGGGTGGCGAGGAAGGAGGCGTTCGGCTGGTTCAGCTCGAACACCACCGTCTGCGGCCCCTTCTTGCTCACCCGCTTGATCAGCAGATCTTGCCCCAGGCTGTAGAAGTAGGGGTAATCGCCGCCGGACACATTGTGATAGGGGTGCTGCTCGTCCAGCTGGCGGGCATAGGTGAAGACCACGTCATCGGCATTGAAAGTGCGGGTGGGCTTGAACCAGGGGGTATGGTGAAAAGTCACCCCCTTGCGCAGGGTCAGGGTATAGGTGAGACCATCCTCGCTGACATGCCAGTTGGTGGCGAGCGCCGGCTCCAGCGCCAGGGTGTTGGGGTTCACCTCCAGCAGGCGGTCGTAGAGCGGACGGGCACTGGCATCCAGTGTCACCCCGGAGTTGGAAACATGGGGATTGAAGGAGAGGGGGGATCCCTCAGCACAATAGATGAGTCCGGTTTTGGAGGCCTCGGGTTGCTTCTGGCAGCCGGTGACCAGCACCAGCAGACCCAGCAGCAAGGGTGTGAGCATTCTCATTGTTGAACCATGTTCTTATAGGGGTTTTGTACGCACGTTTTGATACAAATGTGCCAGCGCGAAGGCTGGCGTGTTGCTGGAGTCGGCATCAACCGCGCTCCTTCACTCTTGTTCTGCATCGTTATCGCCATCCAGCAGCTGATATTTGCGTAGCATGCCACGGAACTGGTGATAGCTTAAGGCCAGCAGTTGAGCGGCTTTGCGCTGATTATACTGGGATTGCTGCATCGCTTGCTTGAGTAAATTAATCTCGTACTCCGCCACCGCCTGCTTGAGATCGAGCGGCAAGGCGAGGGGGGATGCAGATTGTACCTCGCTTCGGGCCTCTTGCGCAGGTTGCGTGACCTGTGGTCGCCAGGGGGAATCAAACGGGTTGAGCACCAGGGTCGAGAGCGGCAGCTGGGGATTGCCTTGACGATAGATACTGCGCTCCACCACGTTCTTCAGCTCTCTCACATTGCCCGGCCAGTGGTAATCCAGCAGCAACTGGGTCGCCTTGCGCGAGAAACCGGCAAACAGCGGATAGCCCAGCTCCCGCGTCATGCTGTGGGCGAAGTGCTCCGCCAGCATCAGGATATCTTCCCGCCGCTCCCGCAAGGGGGAGGGTGATCACATCAAACGCGAGCCGGTCGAGCAGATCGTGGCGAAACTGCCCCTTGTCGGCCAGCGCAGGGAGATCCTCGTTGGTGGCGCAGACCAGCCGCACATCCACCTTGAGGGGCTTGGCCCCACCCACCCGCTCGAACTCGCCATACTCGATGACCCGCAGCAACTTCTCCTGCACCCGGGCGCTGGTGGTGGCCAGCTCGTCGAGGAAGAGGGTGCCGCCATCGGCCCGCTCGAAGCGGCCCTGATGGCGCTTGGCTGCACCGGTAAACGACCCCGCTTCGTGACCGAACAGCTCGGTCTCCAGCAGGCTCTCGCTCAGGGTGGCGCAGTTGATGGTGACAAAGCTTTGATCCCAGCGCGCCGAGAGATAATGTAGGCGGTGGGCGATCAGCTCCTTGCCCGTCCCCCGCTCACCGATGATCAGCACGGGTTTGCGCAGCGGGGCGAGCCGTGAGGCCTGCTCAATGATCTCGAGAAATGCGTTGGATTCCCCCAGCAGGCTTTCCGTGGCCGTGGTCATAGTGATCCCTGTCAGTTGTAAAAGCTGGTCAATCTTACCAAAAGTTGGTGATTTTAATCATCACTTGCGCGAGGCATCTTGCAATCCGGCTATTCTGCCCCATATAAATCAACAAGTTAAATTTTGTTCCAGATTGGCACACAAGTTGCCATTGTCAATGGAAAAACAACGCCATGCCAATAACAGGAGTGCAATCATGAGTATTTTTTCCCGTCTGGCCGACATCATCAATTCCAACCTGACGGCCCTGCTCGACAAGGCAGAAGATCCCCAGAAGATGGTGCGCCTGATCATCCAGGAGATGGAGGACGAGCTGGTCAAGGAGCGCTCCAATCTGGCCCGCTTCCTCGCCAGCCAGAAAGATATTGGCCGTCAGGTCGCCCGTCATCAGGAGCGGGTCGACGAGTGGCAAGCCAAGGCCGAGCTGGCCCTGACCAAAGGGCGTGAAGATCTGGCCCGCGCGGCCCTTATCGAGAAGAAGAAACAGACCGAGTTGTCAGAGACCCTCTACCGCGAGCAGCAGGCGGTCGATAGCGGCATCGAGAAGCTGGGTGAAGAGATCCGCCAGCTCGAAGCCAAGCTGGAAGATGCCCGCGCCCGTCAAAAGGCGATGGCCATTCGCACCGAAGCGGCCAGCAGCCGTCTCAATGTGCAGAGCCAGGTAGCCCGTGGCGAGAGCCAGGCGGTGGTGAGCAAGTTTGAGCGGATGGAGCGTCGCATCGACGAAATGGAAGCGCGCGCCGATCTGGGACAGTCCGACAAGGCGCTGGCGCAGCAGTTTGCCGAGTTGGAAGTTGACGATCAGATAAGCCGCGAGTTGGAAGCCATGCGCCAGAAGCTGGGTCAGGGCGACAGCAAAAGCGAAGGCAAACAGGGGGAGTAACAGATGGAAGATCTGCTGGGCGTATTGATGGTTCCCATGGTGGTCTTCATGGTGGTGGTGGCTCCCATCTGGCTGGTGCTGCACTATCGTGCCAAGGGGCGGATTGGCGCCGGTCTTGCCGATAGCGAGCGGGAACAACTGCAAGGGCTGCTGGCTCGCACCGAGAAGATGCAGGAGCGAGTAGGGGCGCTGGAGTCGATTCTGGATGCAGAAGTACCCGGTTGGAGGAACAAGGTATGAGCAGTGTCAGTCGTGAAGGGCGTAACCTCTATCGCGATCCCCAGCGTGGCAAGATAGCCGGGATCTGTGCCGGTTTGGCTGAGTATTTCGGGGTGGAGACCTGGATCGTGCGGCTGCTCGCCATCAGTGGCCTTATCTTCGCCGGTTTCATTACCTTCACCGCCTATATCGCCGCCTGGTTCTTGCTCGACAAAAAGCCGGTCACCCTCTATTCGCAAGAGGATGCCGACTTTGCCGAGGTGCGGATGAAAGCGCGCAGCTGGCAGGCGGGGATCACCCCTCATCAGGCGCTGGGCCGCATCGCGCAGGAACTTGACGCGCTGGAGCCCAGAGTTCAGCGGATCGAGAAGCTGGTGACCTCAAGGGAGTTCACCCTGCAGCGGGAATTTCGCAAGCTGTAGTGCTTGCTCAAGCACCCATGTCGATGGCGGCGCCTCCCGTGATGCGCCACCATCGACACCAGCTATCCAGATGCAACCACCAAGGGAGAACGGATCAAGTCTTGATACTCAATAAACTGGAACAGAAGTTGACTCGCCTGCAACACAAGGCGAACGACGTGGTGAACCGGGTGCGGGATCGCCATATCCGGCTGGCGGTGACCGGCCTCTCTCGCAGCGGCAAAACCGCCTTTATCACGGCGCTGGTCAACCAGCTGGAACACGCGGCCATCGACGGCCGTTTGCCGTTGTGGGATGCCCTGCGTCAGGGGCGCATCCTCGGTGCCCGCCGGGTGCCGCAGCTCAATGCCCACATCCCCACCTTTGCCTACGAGCGTGGCCTCGACTCCCTGTTTGGCGATCCACCTGCCTGGCCCGAGCCCACCCGAGGCGTGGCCGAAGTGCGCCTCGAAATCCGCTATCGCACCCGTCATCCCCTGCGCAAACATCTGGGGGAGATCTCCACCCTCTACGTGGATCTGGTGGACTACCCCGGGGAGTGGCTGCTCGACTTGCCGCTGCTGGAGATGAGCTACGAGCAGTGGAGCGAACAGGTGCGCGAGCAGCTTCGTCGCCCCGAGCTGCAAGCGCTCGCCGCCAGCTGGCTGACCCCCGGGTGGCAGGCAGAGCAGCGCTTCGAAGAGCGGCCGGTGGCTGAGCTGGCCGAGCGCTACACCGCCTATCTGCATGCCTGCAAACAGGAGCTGGGATTGCACCTTATTCAACCCGGTCGCTTCGTGTTGCCGGGGGAGTATGCCGGTGCCCCCATGCTGCAATTTGTCCCCTGGGTGTGGGAGATGCCTGTCGGCGAGCCCGCCGATGGCACTCTTTACGCCACTCTCAAGCAGCGCTTCGAGCAGTACAAACAGCATCTGGTGCAGGGCTTCTACGAGCAGCACTTTGCCGGTTTTGATCGCCAGATCGTGCTGGTGGATTGCCTGCAGCCCCTCAACGCCGGGGCGGCCAGCTTTGGCGACATGCAGCAGGCCATCGCCCGCATCATGGAGAGCTTTGCCTACGGCAAGAGCAACTGGTGGCGGCGACTCTTTTCGCCCCGTATCGACAAGCTGCTGTTTGTGGCGAGCAAGGCCGATCACGTCACCCCCGAACAGCATGCGCCCATGGTCTCCCTGCTCCAGCATCTGGTACGCAGCGGTCGCGGTCAGGCTCGTTTTGAGGGGATCACCACTGAGTGCTTGGCGCTCGCCGCCATCAAGGCGACCGAGGTGGGCAAGGGGGTGGCCAATGGCCGCGAGTTCCCCGCCATCCGCGGCACCAGCCTGAGCGGTGAGCCGCTGCTGCTCTTCCCCGGGGAGGTGCCTCCCCATATTCCGCCTGCGCAGTGGTGGAACAGTCAGGGCTTTGATTTTCAGGCATTTCGCCCCATGCCCATGAGCGCCCATCAGGCGCTGCCCCATATCCGGCTCGATGCAGCGCTGGAGTTTCTGCTCGGGGATCACCTCGAATAACGGTGTGCGGTCTTGGCACCTGAGCCGAAGGCTGCGCACAGGAGAACAATGCGATGAACGATCAGATAAAAGAGCGGCCACCGCTGCAGGGCAAGGTGATCCTTGAGCCTGCCTTGACGGTGGCCAGTGACGAGCGCCCGCCCGCACCGGCCCAGCGGCTGGAGGAGGCGAGCTTCGAGCGCCTCGACGAGCTGGACGAGTTCACCGAGGTGGAGAGTGCCCTCGTCATCAAACCGCGTCGCCGTCATCGACTACTGGCGTGGGGGCTGGGGGCGGTCGGTCTGCTCTCCTTGGGCCAGTATGGCGCCTTTCTTTACGATCAGTTTCTCACCACTCCGCTCTGGGGCAGCGCCTGGCTGGCGGCCTCGGCGCTGGTGGCGGCGGGCACCGCCAGCGTGGTGGGGTGCGAGTGGCTGCGGCTGCGCACCCTCAAGCGGCGTCAGGATGTGCGCTCGCGAGCAGAAGATCTGCTGGCCCATCAGGGAGTCGGGCAGGGGCAGGCCTTCTGCGAAGGGTTGGCGGTCAAAAGTGGCGACAAGGGGCGCGAGGGGTATCAAACCTGGCTGGCCCAGCTCGATGAGAGCCACAGCGATCGGGAAGTGCTGACCCTCTATAGCCAGCTGGTGCTCGCCGAGCGCGACAAACTGGCGCAGGCGCGGGTGGCTAAATGGTCGGGGGAGGCCGCTGTGCTGGTGGCGCTCAGTCCGCTCGCTACCGTCGACATGATGCTGATGCTGTGGCGCAACCTGCGGATGATCGAGGATATCGCCGATGTCTACGCCATCGAGCTTGGCTACTGGAGCCGCATACGTCTGATCCGTCAGGTGTTTCGCAACATGCTCTACGCCGGTGCCACCGAGCTGGTGACCGAGGTGGGGATGGACTTGCTGGGCGCCGAGTTTGCCGCCAAGCTCTCTGCCCGTGCGGCGCAAGGGGTGGGGGCCGGGCTGCTCACCGCTCGCCTTGGCCTGCGCACCATCGAAGCGTGCCGCCCGCTGCCATGGTGTGCTGACGAGAAGCCGAAACTGGGTGAGCTGCGCAAGCGGCTGATCGGCCAGTTGGCGGGGTATCTCAACAAATCCTGATAGCCCTGTCTGCACCTTGCTGCGATGACCCATGCCCCTGTCGTGCTCGCCAAGCCGCAGGGGCATGGTTTTAATCGGCAGATCATTGAGTTGGCAGCAGTGCCCGGTTTTGGCGAGACGCCCGTTTACGGTTAAGCTGGCAGTCAATCTTACCAATCACACTCATCGTACCAATCGGCAAGGATGCCCGATGAACTTTACCTTTCGCCAGATCCGTTATTTTGTGGCCGTGGCCGACAGCTTTTCAGTGAGCCGTGCCGCAGCCGAGCTTCATATCTCCCAGTCGGCGGTCACCAGCGCCATTCGCGAGCTGGAGACCGAGCTCGGCGCCCCGCTATTCGAGCGCAATCCGCGCGGCGTCACCCTCACCACTCAGGGGCACCAGTTTTTGCTCCACGCCCGCCGCATTCTCGGCGCCATGACCGAGGCGAGCCACTCCCTCAAAGCGGTGGCCCAGCAGGATCAGGGGCGACTCACCATCGGCGTGACCACATTGGTGGCGGGTTACTACCTCTCAGAGGCGCTTGGCCGCTTTCGCCGTGCCTTTCCGGCGGTACAGATCGAGGTGAAGGAGGATGAACAGCCTTTTCTGGAGCACCAGATCGTCAACGGCGAGGTGGATGTGGGGATCCTGATGACCAACCGCACCATCCGGCAAGAGGCGTTTGATACCGAATTGCTGACCCGTTCGCCGCTGCGGCTCTGGCTTGCCGCCAACCACCCGCTCTGCGCCGAGTCGACCCTCTCGCTCACCGCGCTGGGGGAGGAGCCGATGATCTCGCTGACCGCCGATCAGCTCGATCAGATCATCGGTGGCGGCCTGCGCCGCTACGGCATCTCCCCCCGTATCGTGCTGCGCACTGCGTCGGTGGAGGCGGTGCGCAGTCTGGTGGCGAGCCAGCTCGGGGTCGCCCTGTTGCCCGATTTTGCCTATCGCCCCTGGTCGCTGGAGCAGGAGCGGGTCGAGGCGCGCCCCATCAAGGAGCCCATTCCCGCCATCGATATCGGGCTGGTGTGGCGCCGTGGTTCTCGGCTGGATTGGACGGCGCGGGAATTTATCGATATTGCGCGGGATCAGAGCCGGTTGCGGGCCCGTCAGGCTCTCCCTCGCTAGCCATCTCTTGCGGGGTAGCCACCAAAAATCAGATTCATCTGCACTCGATATCGATTTAGCTGATACCTGAGCCATCAAAAATTGAAATATTCATCGTATTGTCACTCCCCTAAGCTCATTGCTGGTTAACAGGATGTTAACGCCCGCGGTGGCGTTCCTTCACCTGATGCAAGTCAACACAATGCAAGGAGTGCATGATGAAATTGACCCCTCTGATGCTGGCTCTTGTTCCGGCGCTGCTGGCAGGCCAGACCCAGGCTGCCCCGACCGAGCTCGGCAAGGGTGAAGGCCAGCTCAATATCGTGGCCTGGGCTGGCTACGTTGAGCGTGGCGAGACCGACAAGAACTACGACTGGGTGACCGGATTCGAGAAAGAGACCGGCTGCAAGGTGAGCGTCAAGACGGCGGCCACCTCGGACGAGATGGTGGCCTTGATGAACGAGGGGGGCTTCGATCTGGTGACCGCCTCCGGCGATGCCAGTCTGCGTCTGATTGCCGGTGGCAAGGTGCAGCCACTCAATCTGGCGCTCATCCCGAGCTACAGCAAGATTGATCCCCGGCTGCAAAATGCCCCCTGGCACACTGTGGATGGCAAGCACTACGGCGTGCCCTACCAGTGGGGCGGCAATATCCTGATGTACAACACCAAGGTGTTCCCCAAGGCACCGGACTCCTGGAACGTGGTATTCGAGGAACAGACCCTGGCGGATGGAAAGTCCAACAAGGGGCGGGTGCAGGCCTTTGACGGCCCGATCCACATCGCCGATGCCGCCCTCTATCTGATGACCCATCAGCCTGCCCTGGGCATCAAGGATCCTTACGAGCTGAACGAGGATCAGTACAAGGCCTCCCTCGATCTACTGCGCAAGCAGCGCCAGCTGGTGGGACGCTACTGGCATGATGCTTTCGTTCAAATCGATGACTTCAAGAACGAAGGGGTGGTCGCGTCAGGCTCTTGGCCGTTCCAGGCCAATGCCCTGATTGCCGACAAGCAACCCATCGCCACCACTGTGCCCAAAGAGGGAGTGACCGGTTGGGCCGATACCAGCATGGTGCACAGCGATGCCAAGAACCTCACCTGCGCTTACAAGTGGCTGGAGCACTCCCTGAGCAACAAGCTGCAGGGGGATCTCGCAGCCTGGTTTGGCTCGGTGCCTGTGGTACCTGCCGCCTGTGAGGGCAATGCCCTGCTGGGCCCGACCGGGTGCAAAACCAACGGTATCGACAACTTCGATCGGGTTCGCTTCTGGCGCACTCCGGTTTCCCAGTGCAAGAGCCAGGGAACTTGCGTGCCCTATTACCGCTGGGTTTCCGACTATATCGCCATTCTGGGCGGCCGCTAAGGCGGGGTGAGCAAGGTGGTCGGAACCGCTGCCACCTTGCCAACGGCAGGGGCGCTGCGCCTCCTCTGCACGACTGCCGAGAGCGGATAATCAAGCGGGCCGGACAGGAGTCCGGCCCATCCCAGTACAGACAAGGACGCCCCATGAACGCCGTACAATTTGACCGGGTCAGTCGCCACTATGGCGATGTGAAGGCGGTCGACGACATCTCTTTCCAGATCCCCTCCGGGGAATTCTTTACCCTGCTGGGGCCGAGCGGTTCCGGCAAGACTACTTGCCTGCGGATGATCGCGGGCTTCGAGTACCCGAGCGACGGGGAGATCCGCCTGTTTGGCGAACCCTGCTCCACCGTACCCCCCTACGATCGCAACCTCAATACCGTGTTTCAGGACTATGCCCTGTTTCCCAACATGGATGTGCGCGACAACATCGGCTATGGCCTGATGCTCAAGGGGGTCGCCAAGGCACAGCGTTACCGCAAGGTGGACGAGATGCTGGAGCTGGTGCGACTGCCCGGGGTCGGCAAGCGCCGCCCAAGCCAGCTCTCCGGCGGCCAGCGCCAGCGCATCGCCATCGCCCGGGCCCTCATCAACCAGCCACGCATCCTGCTGCTGGATGAGCCGCTGGGGGCCCTCGATCTCAAACTGCGCGAGCAGATGCAGCTTGAGCTCAAGGCGCTGCAACGCCAGCTGGGCATCACCTTTATCTTCGTCACCCACGATCAGCAGGAGGCGCTCTCCATGAGCGACCGGATCTGCATCTTCAGTCAGGGCAAGATCGAGCAGATCGCTGCGCCCGATACCATCTACGACGCTCCGGCGACGCCGTTTGTGGCCCGCTTCGTTGGCACCGTCAATCTGTTCGAAGGGGAGCAGGCCAGACGGCTGTGCGGTGACGGCAGCCAGATGATGGTGCGCCCGGAGCGGATCCGGCTCGCTGAGGCGGGCACGCCGGGCTGGTCGGGGGAGATCCGCGAGGTGGAGTATCTGGGTCCCTTCGTCCGTTATCGGGTTGATCTCGGGGAGCAGCTCGAGATCATCGTCAACCACCCCAATGAGGGGCAGGCCCGTCTGGCCCGTGGCAGCAGGGTCAGCCTCAGCTGGTCGGAGCAGGCCATCCATCGCCTGAGCGGCGCCCATCAGGGGGCGCAGCCATGAGTGCCCCTCACAGTGCGAGTCTTGCCATGAACCATCAGCCCGAACCTGCCCGTTTCAGGCCGCTGCGGCGCCTCTCGACCCTGCTCTATGGTCGGCCCGGCCTGCTGCTGGCGATCCTGCTGGGGCCGCCGCTGCTGTGGCTCGGGATCATCTATGTCGGCTCCTTGCTGATGTTGCTCTCCAACTCCCTGTTCGGGCTGGACGAGTTCAGCGGTCAGGTGCGTCACGAGCTTGGGCTGCAAAACTTCGTCGCCCTGCTGCGACCGGAGAATCTGGATGTGATCGGCCGCACCGTCGGCATGTCGCTGCTGGTGACCCTGGCCTGCGCCCTGCTCGGTTTTCCGGTTGCCTACTACATGGCACGCTACACCAGTGGCAAGACCCGGGCGCTGTTCTATGTAGGGATCATGCTGCCGCTCTGGTCCAGCTATCTGGTGCGGGTCTACGCCTGGAAGCTGATTTTGGCCAAAGAGGGGGTGGTGAGCTGGCTGGCAGACAGCATGGGGCTGGAGTGGCTGCTCGATGCCATCCTCTCCTTGCCGGTGATCGGTGGCCCGTCGCTCTCCTTCTCGCGGCTCGGCACCTTTATCGTGTTCGTCTATGTCTGGCTGCCCTTCATGATCCTGCCCATTCAGGCGGCGGTGGAGCGTATACCGCGATCCCTGCTGGAGGCGAGCAGCGATCTGGGGGCGACACCCGCCCAGACCTTTCGCAACCTGATCCTGCCGCTGGCGTTGCCCGGTGTGGTGGCGGGCTCCATTTTCACCTTCTCGCTGACCCTCGGTGATTACATCATCCCCGGCATCATCGGCAACTCGACCATGTATATCGGTCAGGTGGTCTACATGCAGCAGGAACGGCGGGCAATCTGCCCTTTGCCGCCGCCTTCTCGCTGGTGCCGATCCTTATCATCGCCATCTATCTGGCGATTGCGAAACGGTTAGGAGCCTTTGATGCGCTTTGACCCTATCGATTTGAACCGGCAGCAAGGAGGCCGTCATGTCAGCTAGCTCAGTGAGCCGTCAGGGAGAGCGCCCTTCGGGCCTGCTCAAGTACGCCGCCATCGGTGGACTCTTGTTCCTGCACTTTCCCATTCTGTTTATCTTCCTCTACGCCTTCACCAGCGAGAGCAAGAGTTACCAGTTTCCGCCCCCCGGGCTCACCCTCAAATGGTTCGAGGTGACCCTAAATCGCCCCGATGTGTGGCGTGCCATACAGCTGTCGCTGGAGGTCGCTGGGCTGGCGACGTTGGCAGCCATGATCCTCGGCACCTTGGCGGCAGGGGCCATTGCCCGCAGCCGCTTCTTCGGTCAGGAGGTGGTGTCGCTCTTGCTGGTGCTGCCCATCGCGCTGCCCGGTATCGTCACCGGTATCGCGCTGCGCTCGGCCTACGGCCTGATGGAGATCCCGTTCAGCTTCTGGACCATCGTTATCGGCCACGCCACCTTCTGTGTGGTGGTGGTCTACAACAATGCGCTGGCCCGTTTTCGCCGCACCAACCAGAGCCTCATCGAGGCGTCGATGGATCTCGGGGCCGACGGCTTCCAGACCCTGCGCTACGTGATCCTGCCCAATCTGGCCACGGCGCTGCTGGCGGGGGGCATGCTGGCCTTTGCCCTGAGCTTTGACGAAGTGATTGTCACTACCTTCACGGCGGGCCAGCAGACCACGCTGCCCATCTGGATGTATCAGGAGCTGATCCGTCCCCGAGACAGGCCGGTCACCAACGTGGTGGCCCTCATCATAGTGGCCTTCACCACTATCCCTATTTTGCTTGCCTACTACCTCACTCGCGACACCCATGATGTCGCTGGCAGTGGCAAATGATGACTCAACGCGTGCGCAAGGATGCAACCATGAAACTCTCTACCCAACTCTTGATTGATGGCCAGTTTGTGACCGGCGAGGGGCAGGCCGAACCCATTCTCAACCCGGCCAATGGCGAGCAGATCGCCGCCGTACCCGAAGCCTCGTTCGAACAGGTGAACCGGGCGGTGAACGGTGCCCAGCGCGCCTTCGCCCAGTGGAGCCGCACCACCCCGGCCCAGCGCAGCAACCTGCTGCTGCGTCTGGCGGATCTCATCGAGCGCCACGCCGAGGAGTTCGCGGCGCTCGAATCCCTCAACTGCGGCAAACCCTATCTGGCAGTGCTCAACGACGAGCTGCCCGCGGTGGTGGATTGCTTCCGCTTTTTTGCTGGGGCGGCCCGCTGCCTGCAAGGGCCGCTGGCGGGGGAGTATCTCGAGGGGCACACCAGCATGATCCGCCGCGACCCCATAGGTGTTGTGGGCAGTATCGCCCCCTGGAACTACCCGCTGATGATGGCGGCCTGGAAGATGGCGCCGGTGCTGGCGGCGGGCAATACGGTGGTGCTCAAACCCTCCGAACAGACCCCGCTCACCGCGCTGCGTTTGGCGGAGCTGGCCAGCGAGATCTTTCCCCGCGGCGTTATCAACGTCATCTGCGGGCGGGGCGAGAGTGTGGGGGCTCCGCTGGTGGAGCACCCGCTGGTGCGGATGGTGTCGCTCACCGGCGATATCGCCACCGGTCAGAAGATCCTGCAGAGCGCCGCCCGCACCATGAAGCGTACCCACCTTGAGTTGGGGGGCAAGGCACCGGTGATCATCTTCGACGATGCGGATCTGGAGGCGGTAGTGGCGGGCATTCGCACCTTCGGTTTCTACAATGCCGGGCAAGATTGCACCGCCGCCTGCCGTATCTATGCCCAGGGCAAGATCTACGACAAGTTCGTCGCCGCCATGACCGAGGCGGTGGCCTCCATCAAGGTAGGTAGCCAATACGAGGAGGGGGTCGAGATGGGGCCGCTTATTTCGGACAGACAGCGCAACCGGGTCGCCAGCTTTGTCGAGCGGGCCCAGAGCAGCGGTCATGTGGAGGTGACTGCGGGAGGCAAGATCCGTCCAGGCAACGGCTTCTTCTTCGAGCCGACCCTGATTGTCGGGGCCCGGCAGGAGGATGAGATCGTGCGCCGCGAGGTGTTTGGCCCCGTGGTGTCGGTGACCCGTTTCAACGATGCCGAGCAGGTGGTGCAGTGGGCCAACGACTCGGACTATGGCCTCGCCTCGTCGGTCTGGACCCGGGATTTGAGCCTCGCCAGCAAGGTGGCCAGCCACCTGCAATATGGCTGCACCTGGATCAACACCCACTTCATGCTCACCTCCGAGATGCCCCACGGCGGCATGAAGATGTCGGGCTACGGCAAGGATCTCTCCCTCTATGCGCTGGAGGATTACACGGTGCCGCGCCATATCATGGTCAAGCTGTAGTGGGGATTGGTTAGCGGGTTGTCACAATTTATTTACAACTGTTTCCGGCTGCCGACTCATGGGTCGGCTGCTTTTTTTGTTGCCATTTCGTTACAGTGAAACCGTGATGAAACGGCAAGGCGCCTGATGTGGCGCCAGAGGATGGAACCGCTATGGCAACCTTCTACACCGCCCACCAGCCGGATGCTGACGGGGTGATCCACTACAGCAACGAGGAGCATGGTACCTGGCAGGTCCTGATCGAACGTCAGTTAGCCGCTCTTGCTGGCAAGGGGTGTAACGAGTATCTGGCCGGTCTCGACAGGCTGGGACTGCCCCGTGATCGCATCCCCCAGCTGGCCGAGATCAACGCCGTCTTGCAGCCTGCGACCGGCTGGTCGGTGGCGGCGGTGCCTGCGCTTATCTCGTTCGATCGCTTCTTCGCCCTGCTGGCCAATCGCCAGTTTCCGGTGGCGACCTTTATCCGGCGCCGGGACGAGCTCGACTACCTGCAAGAGCCGGATATCTTTCACGAGATCTTCGGCCACTGCGCCATGCTGACCAATCCGGCCTTTGCCCACTTCACCCACCTATACGGTCAGTTGGGGCAGCAGGCGAGCAAGGAGCAGCGGGTTTTTCTGGCGCGGCTCTACTGGTTCACCGTGGAGTTTGGCCTCTTGGCAACGCCTGACGGGCTGCGTATCTACGGTGGCGGCATTCTCTCCTCCATCGGCGAGACCGCCTATGCCCTCTGTGGCAAACCGCTGCTGCAACCGTTCGATCTACTGACTGTGCTGCGCACCCCGTATCGCATCGACATCATGCAGCCCACCTATTTTGTGCTGCCGAGTCTCGATCATCTCTACCAGCTGACCGGTGAGGAGATCATGGCTGCTCTGGCCGAGGCCAGTCGGCTTGGCCTCTATCCGCCGCGCTTTGAGGTTCCCGCTGGCAAACAGGCGAGCTGACCAAAAGCACACAACCCTATTTCATTTTCATTAATTTTTCATTAATTCAAGCAGGAGTAACCCATGTCCGAACTGGCCAGCCAGCAGTGTGAAGCGTGTCGCGCCGATGCCCCCAAGGTGAGCGATGAGGAGCTGCGCGAGCTGATGCAGCTTATTCCCGACTGGCAGCCGCTGGTGGAGGAGGGGGCGCTGCAACTGCGGCGGGAATTTACGTTTCGCAACTTCAAGGAGGCGCTGGCCTTTACCAACCGCCTGGGGGAGCTGGCGGAAGCGGAGTTCCATCATCCGGCCATCCTGACCGAGTGGGGGAAGGTGACCGTCAGCTGGTGGACGCACAAGATCGGCGGTTTGCATCGCAACGACTTCATCATGGCGGCGCGCACCGATCAGTTGCTCCGGTAATCGCCCCCCACACCAGCGTCATCGGTTGACCCGGGCCTGCCTGCGAAAGCGGGGCAGGCCCGCATTTTTATGGGCTGGCGCTCGCACTGGGGGGATCGAGACTGTATTATCCGCTCATTCATAGAGTTAGCTAGGAAGTGTGTCCCGAATGCGTCTTGAAGTCAGCTGTGAAGACCGCCTGGGCCTGACCCGGGAACTGCTCGACCGCTTGGTGGAGCACAATATCGATCTGCGCGGCATCGAAATCGATACCTCAGGCATCATCTATCTCAACTTTCCCGAGCTGGAGTTCAGTGATTTTCAGCACCTGATGCCGGAGATCCGCCGTATTCCCGGCGTCTACGACGTCAAGACCATCCCCTACATGCCTTCCGAGCGAGAGCACCACGAGATCGAGGCGCTGCTCAAGGCGCTGCCGGATCTGGTCTTCTCCCTCGACAGCAAGGGCAAGGTGACCCAGGCCAACCAGTCGGCCCTCACCACCCTCGGCTTGCCGGTGGAGGAGGTGCGCGGCGTGGCGCTCGGTTCGCTGGTCAAGGGGTTCTCCTTCACCCGCTGGCTGGAGGCGAGCGAGATCAAGCCACAGACCTGCAAGCTCAGTTTCAATGGCGAAGAGTATCTGGCGGATCTGATGCCGCTGTTCGTGGCAGAAGCCCGCGGCAAGCAGGCGCTGGCCGGTGCCGTGGTGGTGCTCAAATCTGCCCGTCGGGTCGGCCTGCACTTCAGCGCGCTCCATGCGGTGGAAGTGGGGGGCTTCGAGCATCTGCAGGCCGAGAGTCCCAAGATGAAAGAGGTGCTGTCGCAAGCGCGTAAACTGGCGATGCAGGACGCGCCGCTGCTGATCGTCGGCGAGACCGGCACCGGCAAGGAGCTGCTGGCCCGTGCCTGTCACGGGGCCAGCCTGCGCTCCAGCCACCCCTTTATGGCCCTCAACTGCGCCGCCATGCCCGATAACGTGGCCGAGAGCGAGCTGTTTGGTTATGCCCCCGGTGCCTTTGGCAACAACACCGAGGGCAAGCGCGGCGTGCTGGAGCTGGCGAGTGGCGGCACCCTGATGCTGGACGAGATCGGCGACATGTCTCCCCATCTGCAAACCAAGTTTTTGCGGGTGCTGCAGGATGGGGTGTTCCGCCGGGTCGGTGACGAGCAGGAGGTGAAGGTCAACGTGCGTTTCATCTGCACCACCCAGAAGCAGTTGCTGGATCTGGTGCACGAAGGAACCTTCCGCGAGGATCTCTACTATCGCCTCAACGTGCTCAGTCTGGCGCTGCCACCCCTGCGCGAGCGCAAGGCAGACATCATGGTGCTGGCCCAGCAGTTTGTCTCCCGCTTTGCCAGCGAGTTGCAGCGACCCCGTCCGCGCTTTACCCGCAACATGGCCGACTACCTGACCGCCTATCGCTGGCCGGGCAACGTGCGCCAGCTGCGCAACTGTCTCTACCGCGCCATGACCCTGCTGGAAGGGGATGAGCTGGGGCCCGAGCAGATCGATCTGCCGGTGGCGGCCGATACCATGCCGCTGATCGACGAGTGGTTTGAGGGGAATCTCGACGATGCGGTGAAGCGCTTCGAGAGCCAGCTGCTGGCCCGGCTCTATCCCGCCTTCCCGTCGACGCGCCAGCTGGCCAAACGCCTGGGCGTGTCGCATACCGCCATCGCCAACAAGCTGCGAGAATACGGCATCAGCAAGAAGTGATTTCCGTCTTGTTGCCTGCCACCAGAGAGCCCGTTACCAGACGGGCTCTCCGTTTTCTTTACACGAACTCGGTAGATGATGGCGGGGTGAGACTTGTCAGGCCAGTGTCAGCCAACTTACTATCTGGGTTCATGTACCCGAACCGCAATGCCATAGCAGCGGTATTGTCAAGGCGACTACCTCCCGATCATGCTGTTACTCTTTTCCCCCCGTTTAACTGCCCGTCTGGCGCTCCTGTTGGTTGCGTTTGGCTTGCTGTTGCCCCGCGCGCTGGCGGAAACAGCCGCAGAGAGCCGGGCGACGGCGGTCAGGGAGCTGGTGCTCGATATCATGAGTTACACCCGCTGGCCCACCGAGCCTGCGGTGCTGCGCATGTGTGTGGCGGCGCCGACCGAATATGCCGGCGCCCTCTTTACCATCGATCGTCAAGCCAATGGCCGTACCGTGCAGGTCCATCGTTACGAGGCGAGCGATCCGGCCATCAGCGATCACTGCGATGTGCTCTATCTGGGGGTACTCGACGAACCGACCCGGATTGCGCTGTTTGCCCGCCTGCAGGGACACCCAGTGCTCAGCATCAGCGAATACAACCACGACTGTTCCACCAGCTCGGTGTTCTGCCTGCAGACCTCGCCGGACAGCGTGCGGGTGCGGTTTAAAGTGAACCTCGATGCCTTGGCCCTGAGCGGCGTGCGGGTGCATCCCGCGGTGCTCAAGCTGGCCCATGCCGACAAGGGGGTCCCATGAGACGACAGGTGAGCGCTGCTCCCCGCCGTCTGACCCTGCGTCAGAGCCTGGGGCGAACCCATCTGGTGGCCGCCATCACAGCCGTCAGCGTGGCGGGACTCTTTTTTACTCTGGTGGCCCTGCTGGTAGTGCGTTTTTACGCCGACCACAATCTGGAGCTGGTAGCTCGCGCCATCAGCTACAGCGCCGAGGCGGCGGTGGTGTTCCACGATGAGGAGGCGGCGAGCGAGGCACTTAGCGGCATCGTTGCCAAGGAAGAGGTGGCCGAAGCCACTATCGTGCTGACCAATGGCCAGCTGCTCGCCAGTTGGGAGCGCCCCAGAAGCAACCCGCTGGTGACGCTCGAAGACTATCTGGCCCAACTGCTGATGCCGGGGCCTGTCAAACTCCCCATGCTGCGGGGGGGTGAGCAGATCGCCACCATCGAGCTGCGCGGCCACGGTGAATACCTGTTGCTGTTTTTGCTCTCGGCGCTGCTGGTGATGGTGGTTTGCCTGATGCTGAGCGCCATGGTGGCACTCTATGTGGCTGACCGGATGCAGGTCTCCATCACCGCACCGCTGCGCAAACTGGCACTTGTCGCCCACTCGGTACGCCGACAGCGCACCCTGGGGATGCGGGCACCACCGGCCGATATCGTCGAGATTAACGAGCTGGGGGATGACTTCAACTCCCTGCTGGACGAGCTGCAAGCCTGGCAGGCCCAGCAGGCCCGCGAAAATGCCAGCCTGCTCCATCAGGCGACTCACGATGCCCTCACCGGACTGCCCAATCGCGCCCTGTTTGAAGCGCGGCTCGCGCAGGCCATCTCCCTCGGCGAGCAAGAGGGGTTTGCGCTGCTCTATCTCGACTGCGATCGCTTCAAGCAAATTAATGACACGCTGGGGCACAACGCCGGTGACGATGTGCTGATCGCGCTCTCAAGACGGGTGCAACATCAGTTGCGTCCGGATGATCTGGTGTTTCGCCTCGGTGGTGACGAGTTTGCGGTGCTGGTTGGCCCACTCCAGCGACAGCATGAGGTAGAAGAGGTGATTGGCCGCATCCAGCAGGCGATGAGCGAACCGGTGGCGCTGCGTGACGGTCGTCAGCTGGTGGCCGAGGTGAGTGTCGGCTTCGCCGTCTATCAGGCGGGCATGAGTGCCAGCGTGCTGTGTGATCAGGCCGATGCAGCCATGTATCTGGCGAAACGGGCGCGCCGCAGCGAACAGCAAACCATCGCCTGACTGGCAAGAATAACAACATAAACAAGGAGCAAACCATGAAGATCACCCACCTGTTGAAAGTGACCCTGCTGGGGTTGATGTTGTCGCTGCTGGCCGGTTGCCAGAGCGCGCCCAAGGGGTTGACCCCGGAGCAGATCGCCGTGCTCAAGGAGCAGGGCTTTTATCTGACCGATGAGGGGTGGACGCTGGATCTGGCCAACCGGGTGCTGTTTGCCAACAACGTGGGGGCGCTCAATCCCCAGACTCGCCAATCCGTTGAAAAACTGGGTAGAACACTGCTTGGCGTAGGGTTGGACAAGGCGCGGGTGGATGGCCACACCGATAATACTGGCGAGAGCAGCTACAACCAGCAGCTCTCCCTGAAGCGGGCCCAGTCGGTGGCCGATGTGCTGGTCTCGGTCGGCATGAAGCCAGCCAATCTGGAGATCCATGGCCGTGGCGAGACCATGCCGCTGGCGGATAACAAGACCAGAGAGGGCCGGGCCGCCAACCGCCGGGTTGCCATCGTCATCAGCGATCAATAACCCTTTCATCGTTTCGTTACCCATAAAAAAAGAGCGCCCGACCGGCGCTCTTTTTGATCGCGACAGCTGGGGTCGCGAGGGTATGTGGGGCAGGGTTACTGCGCGCTATTTTGCCCGTTATTGTCGTGATGGCTGCGCAGGCGGATGTTGATCATCTCTACCACCAGCGAGAAGGCCATGGCGAAGTAGATGTAGCCCTTCGGAATATGCAGGTCCATCCCCTCGGCCATCAGGGCGAAGCCCACCAGGGTGAGGAAGGAGAGGGCCAGCATCTTGATGGTGGGGTGGTTATCGACGAAATCACCGATGGATTTGGCGGCAAACATCATGATGAAGACGGCGATCATGATGGCCAGCACCATCACCGGCACGTGATCGGCCATGCCGACCGCGGTGATCACCGAGTCGAGGCTGAACACGATATCGAGGATGGCGATCTGGATCAGGGTGCTGATAAAGCCCGAGGCCGCTTTGCTGACGCTCTCCGGCTCGGCCGCCCCTTCCAGGGTGACGTGGATCTCGTGGGCACTCTTGCCGATGAGGAACAGGCCCCCCAGCAGCAGGATCAGATCGCGGCCGGAGATGGCTTCACCCAGCACGGTGAAGAGCGGATCGGTGAGGCGCATCACCCAGGCCAGCGAGAGCAGCAGCAGGATCCGGGTACCCATGGCGAGCCCCAGACCCAGAATGCGCGCTTTTTGACGCTGCGCCTCCGGCAGGCGACCTACCAGGATGGAGATAAAGATGATGTTGTCGATGCCCAGCACGATTTCGAGCAGGGTAAGGGTGGCGAGTGCGACCCAGGCAGAGGGATCAAGAACCCATTCCAGCATGATTGAACCTTGGTTGAAAATTGGTTGGAAAATTGAAGCAGCGCATTCTAGCAGGGGCGCCACTGCTTGTCCCAGAGGGGGGAAAAGATAAAAATGGTGGCCATCGCAAGGGAGGCAAGCATGTTTCGATTAGGGTTCATCATTAATCCGGTCGCCGGGATTGGCGGCGCAGTGGGGCTCAAGGGCAGTGACGGTGTGGTTGCCGAGGCGCTGGCCCGTGGCGCTGTGCCCAAGGCGCAGGAACGGGCGCGGCAAGCCTTGTTGCCACTGTGCGAGCTGAGCGTCCCGTTTGAACTGCTGACGGTAGCAGGAGAGATGGGGGAGACGGTGGCCCGCGAGCTGGGGTTGCCCTGTCGGGTCATCTATCAACCGGCCGGGGAGAGCACCTCGGCCGATGATACCCGCCACGCCGCCGGGTTGATGCGCGAAGCCGGGGTCGATCTGCTGCTGTTTGCCGGTGGCGATGGCACGGCGCGGGATATCTGCGCCGCGGTGGGGGAGTCTTGCCATGTGCTCGGCATCCCCGCGGGGTGCAAGATCCACTCCGGCGTCTACGGGGTGACGCCCGCCGCCAGCGGGCGGGTGGTGGCGCGGATGATCGCAGGGGAACTGCTCAGCCTGATCGATGCCGAGGTGCGCGACATCGACGAGGAGGCGTTTCGCGCGGGCAAGGTGCGGGCCCGCCACTACGGCCTGCTGAAGGTGCCCGGCGATCTGCGTTACGTACAGGCGGTCAAGCAGGGGGGCAAGGAGTCCGAAGAGCTGGTGTTGGCGGATCTCGCCGCCGGTGTGGTGGAGCAGATGGAGCCCGATACCCTCTATCTGATGGGCTCCGGCAGCACGGTGGCAGCCTGTATGACAGAGCTCGGTCTGGAAAATACTTTGCTCGGTGTGGATCTGGTGGAAAATAGCCGACTTATCGGGCAGGATCTCAGCGCCGCCGAGATCCTGACCCGGATCCGCGGCCGTCGCTGCCGACTGATCATTACCCTGATCGGCGGACAGGGACATCTGTTCGGGCGCGGAAATCAGCAATTGAGTCCTGAGGTGATTCGGTGTGTCGGGCTGGACAATATCCAGGTGTTGGCAACCAAAGCCAAGCTTGCCGCCCTTGCGGGCAGGCCGCTGCTGGTGGACACCGATGATCCGCAATTAAACCGGGCGTTGCGTGGTTATCTGCGAATAACCACGGGATACAAGGATCAGGTCATCTACCCGGTGGCCAACCCGGAATAGGACGCCAAGGACGCTGCTGGCCTGGCGCCAGAGAGCTGCAATCAACCGGATTGCGGTTCCATACCCCCGAATTTTTTGCCGCAAATGAGGCTGCGTTACATGACGATTCACGATTTTGAGCACAAGTTGTTGGGACTGATCGACAGCATGGTTGCCACCGCGACCGACGATGAGCTGTTTGCGGGGGGTTACCTGCGAGGTCATATCTCATTGGCCGTTGCCCGGGCCGAGCTGGAAGGCAAGACCCTGGTGCGGGACGTCAAGAGCTATGTGCTGCGCAGCCTCAACGAGGCGATCTTGCAAGGTGAGCTTTCTGAAGAGGATG
This sequence comes from Aeromonas sp. 97A, assembly GCF_051919185.1. Classification (NCBI taxonomy): domain Bacteria; kingdom Pseudomonadati; phylum Pseudomonadota; class Gammaproteobacteria; order Aeromonadales; family Aeromonadaceae; genus Aeromonas; species Aeromonas sp. 97A. The sequence continues at coordinate 956,360 of NZ_JBQBFF010000001.1, forward strand.
AAAAACTGGTGCAGGCGATGTGGATTCGTTTGCAACAAGACGCAGAAGCTTGATCGGATACACAATTCAAACTGAAGTTTGAGTTTATCCTTCCCCTGAAGTTAGTGAAAGGTTAATAATAAGTTTCGCCTTTTGTTTCAGGGATTAAACTATGGCCTCCTCTTCACGCATTGCCAATAAACTGCCGCTCGAGATGCTCTATCACTGGGAGCGGCAGTGTCCTGATCGAACCTACCTGCGTCAAACCATCAACCGCGAATATGTCGATTTCACCTGGGGTGAAGTGGCCGATGAAGCGCGGCGGATGGTGACGGCCTTGCGTCACCTCGGTCTGGTGGCGGGTGACAAGGTGGCGCTGCTCTCCAAGAATTGCGCCCAGTGGTTTATCGCCGATCTGGCGATGCAGATGGGGCAATACGTGAGCGTGCCCATCTACCCGACTGCCAACGTCGACACCATCGAATATGTGCTGCGCCACAGCGAGGCCAAGGCGATTTTCGTCGGCAAGCTGGATGACTGGAAGAGTCAGGAGGCGGGCGTACCCGCCGATCTGCTGCGCATCGCCTTCCCCTATGACACCATGCCGGCCAGCCACCAGTGGGACGATCTGCTGGAGGCGCACGAGCCGATCCCTGACAGCCCGGTGCAGGCCCCTGACTCCCTGCTGAGTCTGGTCTACACCTCTGGCAGTACCGGCAAGCCGAAAGGGGCCATGCTGAGCGTTGAGCGTTACGCCTGGTCATGCGAGAAGCTGGTGGAGACGGTGAGCCTGAGCCAGGCCGATCGGGGCTTCTCCTACCTGCCGCTGGCCCACATTACCGAGCGGGTCTACATCTACGGCGGCAGTCTCTATGGCGGCGCTACCATCGCGTTCCCTGAATCTCTCGACACCTTTATCGAAGATGTCAAACGCTGCCGTCCCACCGTCTTTATCTCGGTGCCACGGCTGTGGGCCATGTTCCGCATCAAGATCCACGAGAAGCTGCCCCAGAACAAACTGGCGTTGCTGCTCAAGATCCCGCTTATCTCCGGCCTTATCAAACGCAAGCTGCAAAAGGGGCTTGGGCTGGATCAGGCCCGGGTGTTGGGCTGCGGTTCTGCGCCAGTCTCCCCTGCGCTGCTTGAGTGGTATCTGAGCATCGGCCTCAAGGTGACTGAAGCCTGGGGTATGACCGAGAACCACGCCTACTCCACCATCAACTACCCGTTCCGCGCCGACAAGATCGGCACCGTCGGCAAGGCGGGGATCGGGGTGACCATCAAGATCTCCGACGAGGGGGAGATCCTCTGCCGCTGCGAAGGGATGATGCTGGGTTACTACAAGGATCCCGAGCACAGCGCCGAGGCCATCGATGCCGAGGGTTGGCTCCACACCGGCGACATGGGCAAGCTGGACAAGGAGGGTTATCTCACCATCACCGGCCGGATGAAGGATGTGTTCAAGACCGCCAAGGGCAAGTATGTGGCGCCGGTGCCCATCGAGGGACTGCTGGGGCAGGAGCCCATTATCGAACAGCTCTGCGTGATTGGTTACGGCATGCCGCAGCCCATTGCACTGGTGCAGCTGGCCGAGAGTGCCATGAAGGGCAATCGGGAGGAGGTCAACGCCAGACTGGAAGCGGCGCGGGTTCGGGTCAACGATCAGCTGGAATCTCATGCCAAAATTCGCGGCATTCTGGTGGTGAAAACCCCCTGGAATATCGAGAACGGCGTGCTGACCCCCACCATGAAGATCAAGCGTCACCTGCTGGAGCAAAAGTACGCCCAGGTCGGGGATCGCTGGCCCTCATCCCAGGTGGTGGTGTGGGAGGAGTAAATCCCGTCTTTCCATAGTGCAACAAACAACAACGGCCCTTGATGGGCCGTTGTTGTGTTTGAGGCATATCACTCTCCACTGTTTTATCGGCGAGTAAAAGCGCGCCCGGTTAGATCTGCGCCAGCGCGGCGGCCAGATCGGCGATCAGATCGTCCGCATCTTCCACCCCGATGCTGAAGCGGATGAGGTCGTCGTTGACCCCGGCGGCGAGGCGGCTTGGCTCGTCCATGGCGGCGTGGGTGGTGCTGGCCGGATGGCAAGCGAGACTCTCGAGATCCCCCAGACTCACCGCCTGCACGAACAGTTGCAGGTTATCGAGCAGGGTAGCGCAGCGCTCAAACCCGCCCTCCAGCTCAATGCTCACCATGCCGCCAAAGCCGCTGGCGAAGGCGCCTAGGGCATCGTGGCCCGGATGGTTGGCAAGGCCCGGGTAGATCACCTTCTTCACCGCCGGATGGGCGGCCAGAAACTCGGCCACTTTCTGGGCATTGTGCAGGTGGGCATCCATCCGCAGCGGCAGGGTTTTGACCCCGCGCTGCAGCAGGTAGGCCTCCTGCGGGCCGATGGGGGAGCCGATATGCTTGAGGGCCACGGTGCGGATCGATTTCATCAGGGCGTGAGAGCCCGCCACCACCCCGGCGATGATGTCGCCGTGGCCGCCCAGATATTTGGTGCCGCTGTGCATCACTACATCGACCCCGAGCTCCAGCGGGCGCAGCAGGTAGGGGGTAAGGAAGGTGTTGTCACACACCGTGATGGCGCCCACCTTGCGGGCCGCTTCCACCACCAGTCGCGGATCCACCACCTTGAGGGTGGGGTTGGTCAGGGTTTCGAACAGTACCACCTTGGTGGCAGGACGGATGTTGGCCAGCAGATCCCGGTCGCTCTCGTAGGCGGTGACCTTGATGCCGGCTCGGCTGAAGGTTTGCTTCAAGAAGGCATCGGTGCCGCCGTAGAGCGGGCCGATATAGGCCACCTCATCGCCGCTGTCAGCCAGCGCATACATGATGGCGCTCACCGCCGCCATGCCGCTCGCCACCACCAGTGCCTCATCTGCACCTTCGAGGGCAGCCAGCTTCTGCTCCAGCTCGGCGGTGGTGGGGTTGCCAAAGCGGCTGTAGATAAAGCCGGGGGCCTGACCTGCAAAGCGCTCCTTGCCCGCCTGGGCGTTGAAGTAGCTGAAGGTGCTGCTCTGGTAGAGCGGGGTGGTGAGGGCGCCGGTCTGGGGGTCGATCCGCTGGCCGCTGTGTACGCTCATGGTCTTGAATTTCATCGTGTTGCTCCGTGATGGCCAAGCTCTGGCCATGACTGGTTGTGTTTTGTTGTTCGTTACATGTTGTGTTTTGTCTGGGCGGGTATATCCATGCTGCTTGTGGCTTATGCATATACCCGCCTAGGGATCTTTGCGCTGCTTAGGCCGGTATCGCTTCGCTCTCTGTGCGCGGGAGGCGAGCTGGTTCCACCGGCCCATAGTGACGCGCCGCCACGTCCGGGTGGGAGCGCAGCCGCCCCTTGAGTACGTTCTCCCCTACCTGATAGAAGAGCGGGTTGGTCGGGTCACTCTCCGGCCCTTGTGCCTGCGCGGCCAGCGCGGGGGAGAGGCTGAGCAGCGGCACGGTGGCATCGAGCCGCGCCGCCATAAAGAAGGCGCAGGAGAGGCGCGAGACGCCGGGCGGCGGGCTCACCACCCGATGCAGGGTCGCCTTGAGATAGCCGTTGGAGGCCAGCTCCAGCAGCTCGCCGATATTGACCACCAGCGCTCCTGGCAGGGGGGGCGCGGAGATCCAGCCGTCGGCCGTCTCGACCTCAAGCCCCGAATGATTGTCCTGCATCACCAGCGTCAGGTAGCCGGGATCCTTGTGGGCGCCAACCCCCTGACTGCTGCCGCCCGCCTCTTGCCCCGGGTAGTGAATGAGCTTCATGTGCTGATAGGGGGCGCCGCGGATGCTGGCGTCAAACACGTTGGCCGGTTGCTCCAGCACCTCGGCAAAAGCGGCCAGCAGGGTGAGGGTGATGTCGCTCAGCCGCTCCTGCCACGCCAGCAGATGGGCTTTCATCTCTGGCAGGGCGGTTGGCCACTGGTTGGGGCCGATCAGCCGCTGCCAGGGTTCACGGAGCTGGGCCGCAGGCAGGGCTTGCGCCTCGTTCATGATATCGAACTGCTCCCGCAGGTCCGGCCGCTGGCGGGTCAGCTCGGCACCGACCCGGTTGTAGCCGCGAAAGTGGGGGCTGTTGACCATCTGCACCGCCAGCTTCTCCTGCTCCGGCAGGGCAAAGAAGCGCTCTGCCAGCGCCAGGGTCTCTCGCTGCTCGGCGTCACTCAGGCCATGTCCTGTCAGATAGAAAAAGCCGACGTCGCGGGCGGCCGCGGCCAGCCTGGCCAACATAGGGCGACGCAGGTCGGGTGCCCCGTTGAGGGCAGCCAGATCGATGATCGGCAGTGGTGAATGTTCCATGTGCACCTCCTCACTCTTTCGTTATCTCTGGTGCCATCTCTTCTGCTGCCTCTGGTGTGGGCAGGTCTGATGAGCGGCAAACGGGATGGCGCGACAGTGTGGCGGTATGCGCTGCGGTGTGGCGCCATCTGGGATGAAGGGGATGCTACTGTTCGGTGTTATAAGACGGAAGCAACAAATTATTCTTAGTTATATACAAAATTCGAAATGGAATTCGGTGTGTAATGGGGTGGCTGCTTTTTGCGCAGCCATTAAGGGCGGAATGGGAAATGATGGGAAGGAGAGTGATAACCAGAGGCAAGCTACCAGCGGCAATAATGACCAAAACAGAAAATGGCCAAAACAGAAGGGAGGCGGATGCCTCCCTTCTGGTTGAGCGGGTGTTCACCTGACCGGGTGCGCAGGCGAGTGACCGCGCATTCTGGCCTTCACCGGTTGCAGGCTCTCAGTAACCCAGGGTAAAGCGCTGGCGCAGGTGGGCCGGTTTTTCCGCTTCGTTGAGCACGCCGTCGGCCAGATCGCCGACCGTGATCCCGGCCGGTTGTTCACCGCTGAACAGCACCTGATCGGCACCGAGCCGGTAGCCGCCGAGCTTCTCGCCGGGTTCCAGGAACACGGGCGGGGAGACGAAACGCCAGTCGAGGGCAGTTTCACGGCGCAGGGCGGTGAGACCGTCGCGGGCCGCCAGTGCCCCCTGTTTCCACTCGGCCTGGAACTCCGGGGTATCCACCAGTTGCACGCCGGGGGCGACCTCCAGACTGCCGGCGCCACCTACTACCAGCAGCCAGCTGTTGGCCGCTTTGACTGCTGCGACGATCGCGTTGGCGCCCTTGAGGTACTGGTCGTAGATATCCGGTGGTCCAGCCCGGGTTGTAGGCGCTGATCACTCGAGCGTGCCCCCGGAGCACCTCGGCCAATGCCTGCGGGTTTTGGGCATCCACCGCCACGGCGGTGACCTGCGGATGGGCGGCCACCTTGCTGACATCGCGGACGATGGCGGTGACGTGATGGCCGCGGCTGATGGCCTCGTTCAGGATGGCTGAACCGACAAAACCGCTGGCACCGATCAGGGCAATCTTCATGGGGAACTCTCCTTCACTGTTGGAATGGGGCTATCCTACGCCGCCAGTTATGATTTAATAATCACCTCAAAAATGCATTCACTTGTAAGCTGGATTTAATAATGGAACAGCTCAGACGTTACGCCATCTTCGCTGCCGTGGTGGAAGCGGGCAGCATGACAGGGGCGGCCAAATCCCTCGGCATGACCCCCTCTGCCGTCAGTCAGCATATCAGCCAGCTGGAGAGCCTGCTCGGGCTGCCCCTGCTCCATCGCTCCACCCGTCGCCTCAGTCTGACCGAGGCGGGGGAGGTGGTGTGGCAAGGTTGCCGGGCGTTGCAGCAGACCCTGAACGAGACCGAGCTGCGCCTCTCCGAGGTGCGCGACGCCCTGCTCGGGGAAGTGCGGATAACCGCCCCGGTGGGGATGGCGGGCCAGCCGCTGGCGCTGGCATTGTCCCCGCTGTTGCAGGCTCACCCCGGCCTCACCATCCAGATAATTGCCGATGACGAAAAGCGGGATCTGATTGCCGAACGGATTGACGTGGCATTGCGGGTCGGCACCTTGCCCGACTCGACTCTGGTGGCCCGCAAACTGGGGCAGACCTGGATGCTGCTCTGCGCTGCGCCCGCCTATCTGGCGCGCAAGGGGACGCCGCGCACGCCCGCCGATCTGGCCACCCACGACTGGCTCTGCGGCGACATGCTGGGCAACGGTTTGCTGCTGCTTGACGAGAAGGGGGGCGAGCACAGGGTGAGGTTCAAGGCCAAGGTGCTCTGCAATAACGTGTTGCCCCTGCGCCAGTTTGCGCTGGCGGGGCAGGGGATCTCGCTGCAACCGGAGGGAGAAATTGGCGAGGATCTGGCGCAGGGGCGTCTGCTCGAACTGTTGCCCGGTTTTCGGGTGGCGCCGATGGAGATCCACGCCATCACGCCGCAGCGGGAGATCCCGGAGAAGGTGCGACGGGTGGTGGAGGCGCTGCGCAGCTACTTCGGCACGACGATGTCGTCATGAGCTGCGCCTTAATGGTTGAGAAAAGGCCCCCGATTATCCTGAAGGGGAATTATCCATAAGGCGGTTTGTCGAGAAGAGCGATAGCCCGGATGAGGAGATGGGCATGCTTGACTGTTAAGCATACTTAAAACGAACTGACGGCCCGCACCTGATCTTTGAGCCAATTAAGCCCGGTATCCTGACCGGAGCTCTTGTGCCAACTCATATAGACGGGGCAATCCTCCGAGAGCCAGGGGAGGGGATAGCTGGCCAGATCCAGCGCCTGCCCCAGCTTCTCCATGTGCCACTGGCTGGCGACGCAGAGCCAGTCGGTACGACTCACCAGATGAAGGGCGGTGAGCAGGGAGTCGCTCTCGTAGGCAATCTGGCGCGGCGGCAGCGGCGCCTTGGTCAGGGTGTTGAGCAGCAAGCTGTCGAGCCGCCTGGTTTGCAATACCACGTGCTTTTCGTTGAAGAAGGTGGCCATGTCGGGGGCCTGGCGGATCCTGGGGTGATCCTTGCGGCAGGCGATGCGCAGGGCCTGGGACATTATCTGCTCGTTTTCGATCCCCTGCTCCGCCATCGGCTTGGTGGCCAGCACCAGATCCACGCTGTGCAGATAGAGGCTGTTCTGGCGCAGGGCTTCGTCCTGCACCTGGGTGTTCCACTCCAGCTGACAGTTGGGGGCTTGGGTCTGCAGCAGGTTGTTGAGCTCCGGCAGGAAGAAGATATCGATATCGGGCACCCCCGCGATGCGAAAAGTGCGCCGACTGGTCTGGGGATCAAAGAGATCGGAGCGCTGCAGGCTGCGCTCCATGTCGTGCAGCGGCACCATGATCTCGTGGTGCAGACTGAGCGCTCGCGCCGTGGGGGTGATGCCGCGTCCCTGGCGGACAAACAGCGGCTCGCCCACCAGGCTGGTCAGGCGGCTGATGGCCTGGCTGATGGCCGAGGGGGTCATCTCCATCATCTCGGCGGCTGTGGTGACACCACCATAGCGGATCACCGCATCGAGGACGCGAAAGAGATTGAGATCGACTTGAGACATGGTGGCTACCGTTAAGCATGATTAAACAGTTAACATACTGAACAGCCTCTTGTCTGGCCAGCATTCCCTGCGATAACTGTGATGTTTCCCTCTCTATTCGTCATCTTCCATCTTGCCGAGAATGCGATCGAGCCTGTTTTACAGCCATGCTTAAGCCCGGCAGGTGGCCCGCGGCATAGAGTAGCGCGACCAGCAGCAAGCCGCCCAGAAAGAGCCAGCGAGCGCTTCCCCAATGGCCGCTGTCCGTCATCAGGGCCGCCAGCAACAGGGGGCCCAGCAGCTGACCGAAGTTGGCGAGCTGGACAAAAAAGCCCTGCACGATGGCCAGTTGCACCGGCCCCTGACTCACTCCCTGCGCAGACGAGAGGATCGCCGGTGGCGCCATACCGCCCGCCAGGGAGAGGGCGAGGCACAATCCATAGGCCCACCACGGCGACAGGCCGGGCCAGAAGGCGAGCATGCCGCACAGCGCCATCAGGCTCAGTGCCCAGCTGATGAGCCGATCTCGCGCCACGCTCCGGCGCAGCAGCCATGCCCCCATCAGGTTGCCGGGAATGTTGGCGACCACCGCCAGTGCCGAGAGCAGGGCGATCTGGCTTTGGCCAGTCCCGGGAGTGCCTTGCAACATGGTTGGCAGCCAGACAAAGAGCGCCCATAGCATCAGGCTGTAGAGCGTGAACGCCAACCCGTAGCGCCAGAGTGCCTTCTGCCGGAGCACCGTGAGTTGGCGCAGCGGGTGGCCCGAGTTGATCGAGTTTTGGGGTGCCCAGACCCGCAGTTTATCTGCCGAACGACTAGCCAGCAGAAGCAGCAGGGCCGAGAGTTGCAGAGCCATCAGGATCAGCCAGGCCAGGCGCCAGCCACCTTGCGCCGTGAGCCAGGGGGTGAGCAGCATGCCGGCCGCCGCACCAAGGGGCAGATTGACCGCCCACAGACTCAGGGCCAGCCGTTTATCCTCCTCCCGGGTCACCGCCACGATAAAGGCGGGCATGGCCACCGAGATCAGCAAAAAGCCAATCCCCTCGACAATGCGCGACAGCAGCATCATGGCCAGCCCGGTGGCGGGCAGTGCCAACGCTCCGCCTGTGACGATAACCAAAAGCCCGACAACCCCGGTTTGCCGCCCACTCCAGCGGGTCAGCAACAGGCCGAGAAAGAGGCTGCAGAGGATCGCCAGCGTATTGAAAGCCGAGGCGAGATAGCTGGCTTCAACCAGTGTCAGCCCCAGCTCGCTGCGCAGTATGCCGAGCACGGCGGGCACTTTGCCAAGGCAGAGGGCGCCGCTGGCACCGGCGAAAATGGCGAGGAAGACCAGAGGCCAACAGGTTCTTTGTGGCTGGTGGCCAGCGAGCGTGTTCATGGCTGAGATTGGCCGTTGTGCAGCCACTCATCGCTGAGCTGGCCAAATTCGCCGCGTTGATAGGCATGCAGCCGATCTGCAATAGCGTCGTGGCTGTTCATGACGAAGGGACCATGTTTGACCAGGGGTTCATTGAGCGCCTGGCCTGAGAGCACCACGAAGTGGCATGGCTCGGTGGCCTCAAGCTGCAGAGCCACCGCCTCGCCGCCGTCGGCAGGGAGGCTTATCCCCATCCCGTGACCTGCCGGGATGAGGTGCCGCTCTCCCTCCGCCTGCAGGGTCAGCGATCCGGTCAGGGGATAGATCATGGCATTCCAGCCTGCCGCCAGCAGATGGGTGAAGCGGCTGCCGGGCGCGCAATGGCCATCGAGCAGGGTAAAGGGTTGGGGCAGCTCTGCCGAGTGTGGTGCCGTTATCCCGTTGCTGTGGCCTGCGACCACCCGTACTCGCACCCCTTTGCCATGAAATTCGGGGATGGTGGCAGCGGCTGCGTGGACGGCAAAAGGCGACATCATCTTTTGACGGGCAGGCAGGTTGACGAAGATCTGCAGGGCGTGGACATAGGGGGATGCCCCTTCCGGCTGCTCGGTATGTACGGCACCGCGCCCGGCCGCCAGCCAGTGGAGCGCCCCCGGTTCGATGGGGCCCTGATTGCCGAGGGAGTCGTAGTTGACGTGAGGGCTCGTCGAATCCTCGAACAGATAAGTGACGGCAGAGATCCCGGCATGGGGATGGGGCTCGAAGGTGGGGGCGGTCATCTGGAAGTGATCCACCATCACCACGGGGTCTATCAGACCGTTGAAAAAGTGTTCGCCAAAATGGCTGGCTTCAAAGCCGCTGCCAATGCGCAGCGGTTGGCCCTTGACGGGGGCGGAGAGAGTCAGGCGTCTGGTCATCGATATAACCTCTTGAAGACAAAAGATGCCTTCGGTCATCTGACCGAAGGCGGGGCGAGTTACGACTTCTTGGCACCTTCTTGCATCTGCCACACCAGGGTGGCGAAAGGCATGTCGAGGGCGCTGTAGACATCGTGCGCCTTGGGGTCGACGTTGCTGCGCAGCATCTCGACCGCGGCGGAGGCGTAGTCGGTGACCGGGATACCGGCCCCCAGCAAGCGTTGCAGCCCAGTGGTGCGCTTGGCTTCGTTGAAGGTGCCGGAGGCATCGAGCACCACCCGGGCATCATAGCCGGCAGCCTTGGCAGAGAGGGCCGGGAAGCTGGCGCAGATCTCGAGGGATACCCCGGCGATGATCAGCTGTTTGCGGCCGGTCTTCTCAATGGCGGCGCGCACGGCAGGATCGTCCCAGGCGTTGATGACGGTGCGGTTGATCACCTTCACATCCGGCAGGGCACTGGTCAGTTCAGGCATGGTGGGGCCCCACATGCCATCGGGCATGGTAGCGGTCACGATCACCGGCACGCCGAGGGCGCGGGCGGCGTTGGCCAGCGCCACCACGTTGTGCTTGAGCTCGCCCACCGTGGTGTCGCGTACGCCGCTCAGCAAGCCGACCTGATGGTCGACCAGCAGCAGTACTGCATTGTCTCGGGAGAGCATCTCCAGATAGCGGTTGGGTGATACGGTCGGATGGCTGGCAGCCTCGGCGGCCATGGCCGGTGTCGCTGTGGTGGCCAGCGTGGCGGTCAGGGTCGCCAGACCGAGCAGGGTGGCAGAGCAGATTTGTCGCAGTTTCATGGTGAACTCCTTGTGATATCGGAACAGTCAAACGGACCTTGCTGGTGGGGCGGATTGCCCGTGCAGCAACCGTCTGATGGGGACAGGGCCATTATGATGGCTGCAAAAATGGCGACAATCTGGTGAAATAGGTTCTTATCGTTCCATCAATGGAACGATGTGAATTCACCTCACCCTGACCAAGGCTGCCCGATGACACCACTGGAACTTGATTTGAATGATCTCTATCTCTTCACCCATGTGGTGCAGCGACAGGGATTCACTGCCGCCGCGCGGGCGCTTGGCGTGCCCAAGTCGCGGATCTCGCGCCGGATCCGGCTGCTGGAGGAGCGGCTGGATACCCGGCTGCTGCAACGTACCTCGCGCCAACTCAGCCTGACCGATGCCGGTGAGGTGCTCTATCGCCACTGTCAGGCGATGCTGGCCGAGGCGCAGGCCGGAGAGGCGGCTGTGCGGCAACGGCAGCAGGAGCCGAGCGGTCTGGTGCGGATCAGCGTGCCCATTACCATTGCCGATGCGCTGCTTGCCCGTTTACTGCCCGCTTTTATGGCGCAATACCCCAAGGTAAGACTCGCCGTGCAAGCCAGCAATCGGCAGGTGGATCTGCTGGAGGAGGGGCTGGATGTGGTGATCCGCGGGGTGGCCTTTGAGCAGCCCCCCTCCAGCCTGGTGCAGGTGCCGCTCTGTACGGTGCAGTGGGGCGTGCTGGCGACCCCGGCGTGGCTCTCCCGCCACAATGCGCTGGCGCACCCTAGCCAGCTGGAGGGAGAGGATGCCCTGCTTTTCAGCTCGCTGGAGCGTCAGGCCGATCTGTTGCGGCTGCGGCACGACAGTGGGGAAAGTGAGGAGGTGGCGGTCAATGTGCTGCTGCGCAGCGACAATGTGCAGACCCTCAAACAGGCTGCGCTGGCGGGGCTTGGGATGGTGGGCTTGCCACTTTACGCCTGCGTGAGTGAGCTGGCGGATGGGCGGCTGCAACAACTGCTGCCCGAGTGGCGTCCCAAAGATGGCAAGCTGGTGATGCTCTATCCCGCGCGGCGCGGTCTGTCACCGGCGGTCAGGGCCCTCATCGACTTTATCAAGGCGCAGTTGCCTGCACTGCTGGCAGAGGTCGGCCAGCCACGCTGAGGAGGGCTATCCCTCCATCTTGCGGCGAATGCGCTCGAACAGGTTCTGCAGGCAGGCTTGATCCCGATCGGCGGCCCACCGCGCCGTACATATGGCGACGGATACCGCTGCCGAGGGGGCGGGCGCAGAGCATCCCCTGTCTGACAAATTCGTCACTGGCCCAGCGCGGCAGAGCGGCTACCCCGAGGCCAGCGGCGGCCATCTGCAGCATTACCGAGGTGTTGTCCACCGGCTTGCAGCGGGCGGGCTCCACCCCGGCGGGCTGCAAAAAGCGGCTGAAGATATCCATGCGGCTGCGCTCCACCGGATAGACCAGCAGCACCTCTGGCCCCAGATCGCCCGGCTCGATGCGGCTCTGGTGGCAGAGGGGGTGATCCGGCGCCATCACCAGAGTCAGATCGAAGGCAAACAGCGGCTCGAAGTGGAGATCGCCCCGAGCCTGCACGTCCGAGGTGAGCAGCAGGTCGAGCTGGCCGCCGAGCAGGGCATTGATGGCATCAAAGCCCGGCACTGACTCCACTTCCAGATCCACCCCGGGCCACTGGCGGCGAAATTCCGGCAACAGCGGCAGCAGCCACTGGATGCAGCTGTGGCAATCGAGCGCCAGATGCAGCCTGCCCGCATCGCCACTCTGCAGGGCTTGCAGCTGTTTCTCGGTCTGGGATAGCGCAGGTAACACCTGACGGGCGAGGGCGAGCAGCTGGCTGCCGGCTGCGGTCAGCACCAGCGGGCGGCTTTTGCGCAGGTAGAGCTCCAGATTGAGGCGGGTCTCCAGCTCTTTGAGCTGGTGGGAGAGGGCGGACTGGGTAAGGTTGAGGGTCAGCGCCGCACCGGCCAGCGAGCCCTGCTCGGCCAGCGCGGTCAATGTTTTCAAGTGTTTGATCTCTATCCCTGCATTGCTTGGCACTGCCATAAGATGGCTCCTTGTGAGATTGCATATGGCGCTGAGGTTGCGGCCGGCGGTAGCCTGCTGCGCTTCTTGACACCGGCACCTCTTGCACCTGTAAAAATCGGCCTCTGTATCCTCGCGGTGAACCTTACCGGCGGTCAGTTGAGGATTATTTGAGAGCCACTTGAAGAGGATTCAATAGCCAGCGTCACCTTATCTTGTCATTTTGGATGTGTAAACATCTGGATGGCTAAATCATCCAGTTTCCCATCAGATGAATGAGCATAAGGAAATGAACCTATGACACGAGCACACACCCTGGGCTTCCCCCGTATCGGCGCCAAGCGCGAGCTGAAATTTGCCCTCGAATCCTACTGGCGTGGCGAGACCACTCAGGCCGAACTCGTTGCCGTGGGCAAGACGCTGCGTGAGCGCCATTGGCAGGCCCAGCACGGCGCCGGGGTCAATCTGCTGCCGGTGGGCGACTTCGCCTGGTACGATCAGGTGCTCGGCACCAGCCTGCTGGTGGATGCGGTGCCTGCCCGCCACCGTCATGGCGAGACCGATCTCGACACCCTGTTCCGGGTCGCCCGCGGCCGTGCGCCGACCGGCCCGGCGGCGGCCGCCGCCGAGATGACCAAATGGTTCAACACCAACTATCACTATCTGGTGCCGGAATTTAGCCGTGATCAACGCTTCAAACTGGGCTGGAGCCAGCTGTTTGACGAGGTAGAAGAGGCCAAAGCACTGGGGCTGCCGGTCAAGGCGGTACTGCTGGGACCGGTCTCCTACCTCTGGCTCGGCAAGGAGAAAGAGAGCGGCTTCTCGCGCCTTGAACTGCTCGATCGCCTGCTCATCGCCTATCAGGAGATCCTGGCCAAGTTGGCCGCCCAGGGAGTGGAGTGGGTACAGATCGATGAACCTGCGTTGACGCTGGACCTGCCGGACGAGTGGCGGCTGGCCTACCTCAACGCCTACGAGCGCCTCGCGGGCCCCTGCAAGCTGTTGCTCACCACCTATTTCGGTTCGGTGGCCCATCAGCGCGACATCATCACCAGCCTGAAAGTTGATGGCCTGCATCTGGATCTGGTGGCCGCCCCCGAGCAGCTGGAGACTCTGGTGCCGCATCTGCCCGCCCAGTGGGTCATCTCCGCCGGGGTGATCAATGGCCGCAACGTCTGGCGTGCCAATCTGGCCAAGTTGGCGCCGACCCTGAAGGTACTGAAAGCCAAACTCGGCGAGCGGCTCTGGGTGGCCTCATCCTGCTCATTGCTGCACAGCCCGGTGGATTTGACCCTGGAGCAGGAGCTGGATCCCCAGACCCGCAGCTGGTTCGCCTTCGCCTTGCAAAAATGTTTCGAGCTGGGACTGCTCAGAGAGTATCTGGATGGGGGCGAGCTCGACAAAATCACCGCCTACAGCCAGCCCATCGTGGATCGGGAGTCCGACAGCCGGGTGCACAAAAAAGCGGTGCAGTCACGGCTCGCCAGCCTCACCAACAGCGATTTTGATCGCCACAGCCCCTATCCGGTCAGGGCCGAGCTGCAGCGCTCGGATCTCAAGCTGCCGCTGCTGCCCACCACCACCATTGGCTCCTTCCCGCAGACCTCGCAGATCCGGGTGTTGCGGCAGGATTGGCGCGCTGGTCGCATCGATGACAGCGCCTACGAGGCGGGCATAAAGGCCGAGATCCGCGATGCCATCGCGCGTCAGGAGGCCATCGGGCTGGACGTGCTGGTACATGGCGAGGCCGAGCGCAATGACATGGTGGAGTATTTCGGTGAGCTGCTGGATGGCTTTGCCATCACCCGCTTCGGCTGGGTACAGAGCTATGGCTCACGCTGCGTCAAGCCGCCGGTGATCACCCGCGATATTGACCGCCCTACCCCCATGACGCTCGAATGGACCCGATTTGCCCAGAGCCTGACCGACAAGCCGGTGAAGGGGATGCTGACTGGCCCTGTGACCATCCTCTGCTGGTCCTTCCCGCGCGAAGACGTGAGCCGCGAGCAATCTGCCCTGCAAATCGGGCTGGCCATTCGCGACGAGGTGGCAGATCTGGAAGCCGCTGGCATCAAGATCATCCAGATCGACGAACCGGCGATCCGCGAAGGCTTGCCCCTGCGCAAGCAAGATCATCAGGCCTATCTCGACTGGGCGGTGCGGGCCTTCCGTCTGAGTGCAAGCCCGGTGGCGGACAGCACCCAGATCCACACCCACATGTGCTACAGCGATTTCAACCTCATCATCGAGGCGGTGGCGGCGCTGGATGCGGATGTGATCACCATCGAGACCAGCCGCAGCCAGATGCAGCTGCTCGAAGCGTTCGAACGCTTCAACTACCCCAACGAGATTGGCCCGGGTGTCTACGACATCCACTCGCCGAACGTGCCGAGCCAGAGCTGGATTGAGGGGTTGCTGCGCAAGGCGGCCAAGCAGATCCCGGCCGAGCGGCTCTGGGTCAACCCGGATTGCGGCCTCAAGACCCGCGGCTGGGAAGAGACAGAGGCCGCCCTCAAGGTGATGGTCGATGCTACCAAGGCGCTGCGGGCCGAGCTGGCGTAACCGGCAAGCCGTGACAGCCATCGGTAAGGTGGCGTGATGAAAAACGAACGAGAGAGGGGAAGCCACTGCTTCCCCTCTCTTTTTGCTGGCCACTTGTTTCACTGGCTTCTGATCCTTGCCGCAGCACGCTTTGCACTAGGCTCAGAGTTGGCAGAAGTGGATGGAGTCGCGGCCATGAGAGTCAGTTTGGGGAGTGCAATCCTGTGGGGATTGCTGATGTGGCAGAGTGCATGGGCGGCGCCAGCGGCCGAGTTGAAGATGGTCTACTTTGACGACTTTGCCCCATATTCGTGGCGTGACGAACAGGGCAAGATGCGCGGGCTGATGATCGACGTGATGGATCGGGTGGCGGCGCAGATGGGGCTGCGGGTGCGCCATGAAGGTTATCCGTGGCAACGGGCGCAAAAACTGGTGCGGATGGCGCAGGCCGATGGTTTTGTCACCATCGCCACTCAGGAGCGGCGCAGTTATACCCTGGTTGTGGAAGAGCCGGTCACTACCACTGTGCTAACTATTTTTACCCAGCGTGCCCATCCCCGCATGGCGGAGTTTCAGCGAGCCAGCCGCTTGAGCGACTTCAAATCACTTACCTTTCTCGACTATTTCGGTAACGGCTGGGGCAAGGAGAACCTGGCGGGCTTCACCGTTCATCACACCATCAATGTCGATAATGTCTTCAAAATGCTGGCGGCGGGTCGGGGGGATCTGATGGTGACCGACCCACTGGTGGCACGCTTCAAACTCAACCAGCTGGGTCTCTCCGGGTTGGTGGTCGAGGTGCCGCTGCAGCTTGACTCTACCCCGTTCAATCTCTGCATCGGCAAGCACTCTCGCTTTAATACCCGGATAACCGAGTTCAACAGTGCCCTGCAACAGCTGCGACAAAGCGGCGAGTTGGCGCGTATCGTCGAACGCTATCGTTGATGCGCGGCCGCCATCTGCGGTTTGCCAACGGCGTGTCTATCTTGGCGCCATATCGGCGATGGTTGCCCAGAAGGCATCGATCAAGGGCCCCTTGCTGTGGGGCGGACGGATAAGGCCAATGGTCCAGCAGGCTTCCCCATCTCTAAGGGGCAGGGTGAGTACATCCGGGTGCTCTATGGTGGTGGAGGAGGGGACCAGGGTCCAGGCGATCTCTGCCGCCGCGGTGGCAACACCGGCGGCGAAGTCGTTGACGTACTGGATATCGCGAAAACGCAGCCCGCTCTGGGCCAGATAGTTCATCAGGTGATCGTAAAAGGACGGGGCCTTGTCACGACGCAGGATCGCCAGCGGCTTGTCCACCAGATCCGCCAACTCCCTCACATCGCGGTAGCTGGCGGGCAGCACGGCGACAAAGTGGGCTTCGACCACCGGCAGGGCGTGCCACCCCTTGGGGGCGGGCAGGCGGCAAAAACCGAGATCCAGCTTGCCTTCACTGAGGGCCAGTAGCTGGTGGTGGGTGGAGAGATCGTTGAGCTCGATGGTCACCTGCGGCCGCTCGGCGCGAAAACGGGCGATGGCGGCGGGCACCAGGATCTTGGTGGCCACGCCAAAGCCGATGCGCAGGGTGCCGACATTGCCCGCCAGCACGTCGCGGGCGGTGCGCGAGAGCTGCTCGCTCTGGATGACCACAGCGCGGGCATCCTCATACAGCGCCCTGCCCAGTCCGGTGAGGCGAGTGGTACTGGCGTTGCGCTCGAACAGCTCGCCGCCCAGCTCCTCCTCCAGCCGCCTGATCTGTTTGCTCAGGGCCGACTGGGTAACGTGCTGACGTACCGCCGCCTGGCCGAAGTGCAGCACCTCCCCCAGAGTGACGAAGGCTTTCAGATCCCGTAGCTCCATCAGGGCTCCTTTCATTCCTGTTGGGAATGTTGAGTGGTCATATTTGTCATTGGACGGAATTTTAGAAGTGATGGATGCTTATGCCAATTCATTTCGGGTGCCCCAGCACGGGGGCGCCGAGTTATCAGAGATGGCTGACACCATCAGCGCAGAAGGAGCAACACCAGATGCATCACCACAAGTTCAACGACTTCCCGAGCGATTTTCTGTGGGGCGCCGCCTCCGCCGCCTATCAGGTGGAGGGGGGCTGGAATGCCGATGGCAAGGGGCCCTCGGTGTGGGATCTCTTCACCAAGCTGCCGGGCAAGACCTTTGAGGGGAGCAACGGCGATGTGGCGGTGGATCACTACCACCGCATGGAAGAGGACGTGGCGCTGATGGCCGAGATGGGGCTCAAGGCCTACCGCTTCTCGGTGAGCTGGCCACGCATCTATCCCACCGGTCGGGGGGAGGTGAACGAGGCGGGTCTGGCCTTCTACGAGAAGCTGATCGACACCCTCTTGGCCCACCAGATCGAGCCGGTACTGACCCTTTATCACTGGGATCTGCCGCAGGCGCTGCAAGATGAGTACGGCGGTTGGGAAGACCGACGCATTATCGAGGATTTCGAGCGCTACTGCGTGACCCTCTATCAGCGCTTTGCCGGCAAGGTGAAGTACTGGGTGTCGCTTAACGAGCAGAACTACAACCTGACTAACGCCTATCAGCTCGGCACCCATCCGCCCGCTGTGCAGGATCGCAAGCGCTTCTTTGCCGCCAACCATATCGCGTTTCTGGCCAACGCCCGGGTGATCAAGGCGTTTCGCCAGCATGTGCCAAATGGCCTCATCGGCCCGAGCTTTGCCTACTCCCCTGCCTATCCTGCGTCGTGCGATCCGAAAGATATGCTGGCCTACGAGAACGCCGAGGAGTTCAACAACCTCTGGTGGCTGGATGCCTACTGCTTTGGCCGCTATCCGCAGGCGGCGCTCGCTTACTTGCGGGAAAACGGTGAGGCGCCGGAGATCCTGCCGGGCGATATGGAGCTGCTGCGAGAGGGGACGCCCGACTACATCGGCGTCAACTATTACTACACCCTGACCTACACTGATAACCCCTTGGGCGGTCAGACCCTGCAGCGGATCAACACCACCGGCAAGAAAGGCACTACGCCGTCCAGCGGCATCCCCGGCCTCTACAAGACGGCGCCCAATCCGCACCTTGAAACCAGCAACTGGGACTGGGCCATCGACCCGACCGGGATGCGCATCGCACTGCGTCGCCTCTCTTCCCGTTATGGTCTGCCGCTGATGATCACCGAGAACGGTCTTGGCGAGTTCGACAAGCTGGAGGCGGGCGACAAGGTGAATGATGCGCGGGCGACCGATGCGTACCGCATCGATTACCTGCGCAGCCACGTCAAGGCGTGCCAGGAGGCGATGCAGGATGGGGTGGAATTGCTCGGCTACTGCGCCTGGTCGTTCACCGACATCCTGAGCTGGCTCAACGGCTACCAGAAGCGTTACGGCTTCGTCTATGTGGAGCGTGACGAGCAGGGGGGCTCCCTTCGCCGGATCAAGAAAGCGAGCTTCCACTGGTACAGCCAGGTGATTGTGAGCCAGGGCAAGCAGCTCTGACGATGTATCGCTTTGCGTAACAAGCGGGCCCGGGCAATCCCCGGGCCCGTGCTGTTTGTGGCGGGGGAGAGGGGGCAAGCCGGTTCCTCACCGTGCGACTCATCCCTCTTTGCTGATTTTTGTCCTGCCAAAGCCGCCGACCCCTGCTATTATCTGCGGCCGAACATGAGCCAATAAAAATCAGGATATCGTGATGACTGACCACACTTTTATTCCCGGCAAGGACGCGGCGCTGGAAGACTCCATCGAACGCTTCCAGACCAAGCTGCAAGCCTTGGGCTTTGATATTGAAGAGGCCTCCTGGCTCAACCCCGTGCCGAACGTCTGGTCGGTGCATATTCGCGACAAAGAGTGCGCCCTCTGCTTCACCAACGGCAAGGGTGCCAGCAAGAAGGCGGCCCTCGCTTCTGCCCTTGGCGAATATTTCGAGCGTCTCTCCACCAACTACTTCTTCGCCGACTTCTATCTGGGCGAGCAGGTCGCCAACGGCGATTTCGTTCACTACCCGAACGAGAAGTGGTTCCCCATCGAGGGTGACCAGTTCCCGGCCGGTCTGCTCGATAGCTTCACCCGCAAGTTCTACAACCCGGACGGTGAAGTGACCGCCGACATGCTGGTGGATCTGCAGTCAAACAACGAGGAGCGCGGTATCGTCGCCCTGCCGTTCGAGCGTCAGTCCGATCACGAGACCGTCTACATCCCGATGAACATCATCGGCAACCTTTATGTCTCCAACGGCATGAGCGCCGGCAACACCAAGACCGAAGCGCGCACCCAGGCGCTCTCCGAGGTGTTTGAGCGCCACGTGAAGAACAAGATCATCGCCGAGGCCATCAGCCTGCCGCTGATCCCGGACGAGGTGATTGCCCGTTATCCGGGAATTGCCGCCTCCATCGCGGCGCTCGAAGCGGAAGGCTTCCCCATTTACAGCTTCGATGCTTCCCTCGGTGGCCGTTATCCGGTCATCTGCGTGGTGCTGCTCAACCCGAGCAATGGCACCTGCTTTGCCTCCTTCGGTGCCCACCCGCGCTTCGAAGTGGCCTTCGAGCGTACCGTCACCGAGCTGCTGCAGGGCCGCGGTCTCAAGGATCTCGACGTGTTTGTGCCGCCGTCATTCGACAACGAGCAGGTGGCGGATCACCATAACCTCGAGACCCACTTCATCGACTCCTCGGGCCTTATCAGCTGGGATCTGTTCAAGCAGGATGCGGACTTTGAGTTTGCCGATTGGGACTTCCGTGGCACCTCGCAGGAGGAGTTCGACCACCTGATCGGCATCTTCCATGAGCTGGAGCAGCCGGTCTATATCGCAGACTACGAGCATCTGGGTGTCTACGCCTGCCGCATTCTGGTGCCGGGCATGTCCGACATCTATCCGGCCGAAGATCTGCTGCTGGCCAACAACAACATGGGCGCCAACCTGCGCGAAGTGATCCTGGCGCTGCCATCACTGGATTGGGATGCCGAGCAGTACATGGCGTTGTTTGATCAACTGGATGAAGAGGGGCACGACGAGCGCACCCGTGTACGCGAGCTGCTGGGCATCGCCGCTGCCAAGGGTACCGCGCTGCACACCCTGCGCGTTGGCGAGCTGAAAGCCATGCTGGCGCTGGCCGCCGGTGAGCTGGAGACCGCACTTGATCTCATTGACTGGACCATGGAGTTCAACCAGTCGGTGTTCACTGCCGAGCGTGCCAGCTACTACCGCGCTTTGCGTGCCTGCGTCGAGTTGTTCCTCGACGAGGAGCGGGATCCGGAGCAGTATCGCGCCGTCTTCACTCGCATGTATGGCGAAGAGACGCTGGCACAGGCATGGGCCAACGCCACTGGCGAAGCACGCTTCCACGGTCTGGAAGCGGCCGACCTGTCGCTCTCCCAGTTCCCGCTGCACCAGAAGCTGCTGGCGGCTTACGAGAAGCTGCAGAAGGCCAAGCGAGCCCATCACTGGGCGTGATCGTTGTTGTAAAGGAAGGGGCCGTGTGGCCCCTTCTGTTTATGGTGCGGCAAAGCACGGGATTGTTATTCAAAGATGAAATAAAAAACAAAAAATACCCCTAAGGGGGTTGATGGCAGGGCAGGGGATGTGCTGTCGATCTGCAAAGATATCTTGCCAATGCCACATTTCCATGCTCTAGAATAAATTCTTTAAAATCATTGCATTAAAAATGTGACATTTCTGTTTCAGCTGATACCTGGTGTAAAGTGGCGTAGCCATCGCACTAAAATATTTGTAGTAAAATTACATTCGCACTCTGATAAACTTGATCAATGTCAATTTTGGCTATTTGGCCCTTTGTTATGATTTCAACAGGCAAAACATTCAGGTAGAAAATAATTGAAAGCTGAATCTCCATTCGATTGTCTCAAGCCCGAAGCCATCGCTGCACTGGCTGAAGACATCACCTA
The DNA here is from genome assembly GCF_051919185.1 of Aeromonas sp. 97A. Taxonomy (NCBI): domain Bacteria; kingdom Pseudomonadati; phylum Pseudomonadota; class Gammaproteobacteria; order Aeromonadales; family Aeromonadaceae; genus Aeromonas; species Aeromonas sp. 97A. The sequence continues at coordinate 977,214 of NZ_JBQBFF010000001.1, forward strand.
TGCCAAGGCTACCAAGCCGGCATACAAGGTCATTCCACTGGCCATCACCGCAGGCGCTTTCATCGCCATCGCATTTATCTTCTACATCACAGTGACGACCGGAACCGGCTCCATGCCTTGGGGTATGGCCAAGTTGGTGGGCGGTCTCTGCTTTTCTCTCGGACTTATTCTCTGTGTGCTGCTCGGTGCCGAGCTGTTCACCTCCACCACCCTGACACTGGTGGCCAAGGCTGCCAATCGCATCAGCTGGGCTCAGCTGCTCAAGAATTGGGGTCTGGTCTACTTCGGTAACCTGATTGGCGGTCTGCTGATGGTGGCGCTGATCATCGTTTCTGCCGAGTACACGGCAGCAGACGGTCAGTGGGGCCTTAACGCCCTCAAAGTGGCCCAACACAAAATTCACCACACCTTCTTCGAAGCGGTGGCGCTGGGTATCCTCTGTAACCTGATGGTATGTCTTGCTGCCTGGATGGCCTTTGGTGCCCGGAGCGCGACTGACAAGGTAGTGGTTATGCTGCTGCCGGTTGCCATGTTCGTTGCATCAGGTTTCGAGCACAGCATCGCAAACATGTTTATGATTCCGGTTGGTATCGCTATCCACAGCGTGGCTAGTCCGGAATTTTGGCAGGCCATCGGCCAGGATCCGGCAACTTTTGCTGACCTGACCGTATCCAACTTCGTCCTACACAACCTCATCCCCGTGACCATCGGCAATATCATCGGTGGTGGCGTGATGGTTGGTCTGACTTACTGGTTTATCTTCCGTCGTCATCATTAAGGATGATTGCGGGATACTACATCAATACCGTGTGAGGTAATGAAAAATGGCAGAACTTAACGAACAGTTCCAAAAAGCATGGGAAGGCTTCGCGGCCGGTGAATGGCAGACCTCTGTCAACACCCGTGACTTCATCCAGAAGAACTACACCCCGTATGAAGGTGACGAGTCCTTCCTGGCTGGCGCGACCGAAGCGACCACCAAGCTGTGGGACAAGGTCATGGAAGGGATCAAAATCGAGAACCGCACTCATGCGCCGGTTGATTTTGATACTGACCTGCCCTCCACCATTACCGCACACGATGCCGGTTATATCGATCAGAGCCTGGAGCAGATCGTTGGTCTGCAGACTGACAAGCCGCTGAAGCGCGCCATCATCGCCAACGGCGGTATCAAGATGGTTAAAACTTCTTGCGAAGTGTACGGTCGTCAACTGGACCCGATGGTCGAGAAGATCTTCACCGAATACCGCAAGACTCACAACCAGGGCGTGTTTGACGTTTACACCAAAGACATCCTGAACTGCCGTAAGTCTGGTGTTATCACCGGTCTGCCGGATGCCTACGGCCGTGGCCGTATCATCGGTGACTACCGTCGTGTTGCCCTGTACGGTGTTGACTTCCTGATGGCCGACAAACTGGCCCAGTTCAAGTCCCTGCAAGCTGACCTGGAAAACGGCGTCAACCTGGAAGCCACCATCCGTCTGCGCGAAGAGATCTCCGAGCAGCACCGTGCCCTGGCACAGATGAAGGTGATGGCTGCCAAGTACGGTTGCGATATCTCCGTACCGGCCAAGAACGCCAAAGAAGCCGTACAGTGGACCTACTTCGCCTACCTGGCGGCAGTCAAATCCCAGAACGGTGCAGCCATGTCCTTCGGTCGTACCTCCAGCTTCCTGGATATCTACATCGAGCGTGACCTGCAAAAAGGCCTGATCACCGAGCAAGAAGCCCAGGAGCTGATGGACCACATGGTCATGAAGCTGCGTATGGTTCGCTTCCTGCGTACTCCGGAATACGATTCACTGTTCTCCGGCGACCCGATGTGGGCGACCGAGACCCTGGCTGGTATGGGCGTTGATGGCCGTACTCTGGTCACCAAGAACAGCTTCCGTATGCTGAACACCCTGTACACCATGGGCCCGTCCCCTGAGCCGAACCTGACCATCCTGTGGTCCGAGAAGCTGCCGGTCGGTTTCAAAAAGTACTGTGCCAAGGTATCCATCGAGACCTCTTCCGTTCAGTACGAGAACGACGATCTGATGCGTCCGGATTTCAACAACGATGACTACGCCATCGCTTGCTGTGTATCCCCGATGATCGTTGGTAAGCAGATGCAGTTCTTCGGTGCTCGTGCCAACCTGGCCAAGACCATGCTGTATGCAATCAACGGTGGTATGGACGAGAAGCTCAAGATCCAGGTCGGTCCGAAGACCGAGATGGTCAAGTCCGAGTACCTCGACTACAACGACGTAATGGATCGTCTGGACCACTTCATGGATTGGCTGGCCAAGCAATACGTTGCTGCGCTGAACATCATCCACTACATGCACGACAAGTACAGCTACGAAGCTTCTCTGATGGCGCTGCACGACCGTGACGTATATCGCACCATGGCGTGTGGTATCGCTGGTCTGTCCGTAGCCGCTGACTCCCTGTCTGCCATCAAGTACGCCAAGGTCAAGCCGATTCGTGACGAAGATGGCGTTGCCATCGACTTCGAAATCGAAGGCGAATACCCGCAGTTCGGTAACAACGATGCTCGCGTCGATGATATCGCCTGTGACCTGGTTGAGCGCTTCATGAAGAAGATTCAGAAGCTGAACACCTACCGTGGTGCTGTTGCTACCCAGTCTGTTCTGACCATCACCTCCAACGTGGTATATGGCAAGAAGACCGGTAACACCCCGGATGGCCGTCGTGCCGGTGCTCCGTTCGGCCCGGGTGCAAACCCGATGCACGGTCGTGACCAGAAAGGTGCTGTTGCTTCCCTGACTTCCGTAGCCAAGCTGCCGTTCGCTTACGCTAAAGATGGTATCTCCTATACCTTCTCCATCGTTCCGAACGCACTGGGTAAAGATATGGAAGCCCAGAAAGCCAACCTGGCTGGCCTGATGGACGGTTACTTCCACCACGAATCCAACGTAGAGGGTGGTCAGCACCTGAACGTTAACGTGATGAACCGTGAAATGCTGCTGGACGCCATGGAAAACCCGGAGAAATATCCGCAGTTGACCATCCGCGTATCCGGTTATGCCGTTCGCTTCAACTCTTTGACCAAAGAGCAACAGCAAGACGTCATCACCCGTACCTTCACCGCTTCTCTGTAATCGAGACGTAGTGAGCAAAAACCGGCGCCAAGGCGCCGGTTTTTTTATTTTTGGTTTTTATTGCTAAAGAACTCCGTGGGCCATGCCAACCTTGAAATTCAGGGTAACAATAGGTATAACCACGCGTTTGAGAAGGCATATTAAGTGAGCGGTATGATGCAATCCTCCTTTTGGCAGACCAAGAGTCTGCAGCAGATGACTGAATCCGAGTGGGAATCCCTCTGCGATGGTTGCGGTAAATGTTGCCTTAACAAGCTCATTGATGAAGATACAGATGAACTGGTTTTCACCAATGTGGCTTGTAACCTGCTCAATACCAAGACCTGCCAGTGTTCCGATTATCTTAATCGCTTCAAAAAAGAGCCTGACTGTCTGCAGATAACTCACGACAAGATTGCCGAATATGATTGGCTCCCCTCTACCTGCGCCTATCGTTTACTGGCTGACGGGGATACTCTGCCAGAGTGGCATCCGCTGCTGACCGGCAGTCGTTCTGCCATGCATCAGGCGGGTCAATCTGTACGTGGCAAAGTGGTTCACGAGGAGCAGGCTGGTGAGTGGATTGATCACATAATCACTTGGGCCAGCTGAGCCAAGCGATCAAGTGCAATGTGGCCTGATCTAGAAGCTGAAAACGTCACCCATTTTTAGCTTGTGTTTTCTACCTCAAAACCCCCGATACAGCGTATCGGGGGTTTTGTCGTTCAGAAGGCGGTTCTGGCGTTCGCTTGTTGCAGATATCGGCGGTCCAACTCAGATTACCTGGACTTGAAGCTGCCTCTCTTGACCATCACTACAACAAAGGTCAGCAAGTCTGGTTGATCTGTTCAGTCAGTGTCTATTGGGCAACCAGATAGAGCTCCTTGCTGTAGACCACATCCTGCGGGTTAAGGTGGGGATAGCCTTTCACGAAAGGTTTGAGCAACCTGGATTTGACCGAGAAATAGATGGGCGCGATGGGGGCATCCGCATCAATGAGTGCCTCTGCCTGTTGATACAGGGCATTGCGTTCAGCGGGATCCAGCGAGTCGTGGGCCTTGGCCAGCAGGGCGTCGTACTCCTTGTTGAACCACTTGCCGCTGTTGGCACTGCTGCTGGAGGTCATGATGTCGAGGAAGGTGGAGGCATCGTTATAATCCCCGTTCCAGCCATAGCGGCTAACCCCGAAATCCCCCTCGTTGAGTGCCGAGACCATGGTCTTCCACTCCATGTTGTTGAGGGTGGCAGTGACCCCCAGGTTGTGTTTCCACATGGAGGAGACGGCCAGCGCAATCTTTTTGTGGCTCTCGTTGGTGTTGTAGAGAATGTCCACTGTGAGTGGCTTGTCCGGGCCATATCCCGCTTCGGCCAACAGGGCTTTGGCTTGCTTGATCCGCTCCTCTTTGCTCTGCAGCTGGCTGGCCGGTTTTTTCAATTCAAAACCGTCCACAATGGGGGGCGTGAAGCTATATGCGGCAATTTGTCCCTGTCCCAGGATCTTGTCGGTGATGGTCTCCCGGTCGATGGCGAGCGAGAGCGCCTTGCGTACTTTCGGGTCATCGAACGGTTTGCGCTGGGTATTGAAGACATAGTAATAGCTGGCCAGCGTGGGGACGCTGACCAGTTCTTCCGGGCTCTTGCTCTTGAGCTGCTTGTACTGCTCCAGCGGATAAGTGGTGTAGTGCAGTTCACCGGTGCGATAGCGGTTGTAGGCGGCGGTTTCGGAGACGATCTCCAGATAGATCACCTTGTTCAGGACGGTGTGCTGGTTGTTCCAGTAGTGGGTATTGCGCTCGGCACTCAGCCGCTCGTTGGGGGTCCACTCCTTGAGTACAAAGGCACCGTTGGAGACGATATTGCCCGGTTTGACCCAATCCTTGCCGAATTTTTCAATGGTGGCCTTGGGGGCCGGGAACGTGGTGTAGTGGGCCAGCGTCTTCAGGAAGAAGGGGACCGGATTTTTCAGGGTAACCTGCAGGGTGTGGTCATCGAGCGCCTTGATCCCGAGCTCTGACGGGCTCTTCTTGTCCTGGGTCACCTCGCTTGCATTGACCACTCCGGTCAACTCGATAAACCAGGCGTAGTTGGAGGCCGTCTTGGGATCGGCCGCCCGTTGCCAGCCGTAGACATAATCGGCGGCGGTGACCGGTTCACCGTTTGACCACTTGGCCTCGGGCCTCAGCTTGAAGGTGTAGACGGTACCGTCTTGTCGACCTCGTAGCTGACGGCGCCTGCTGGTTTAATCTTGCCGGTATTATCCAGCTCATAGAGCCCTTCAAACAGATCGTTGACTATGGCACTACCGGCGGTCTCTTCTACCAGCTGGGGGTCGATGGTGGTGGGTTCGGTGCCGATATTGGTCACGTAGATTTGTTGGGCATCCGGCAGCAGCTTGGTACCGGCAGGCACCTGGGCAGCCCAGGCGGGAAGGGCAAACAGTCCGGCTACCATGCCGGCAATGAGAGTCTTGTTCATTGATAATCCTTGAGTTTTATTTGCTTCCAAAGCGAAATCAGTGTGCTGGATTGGCGATCGGATCTCAAGAGGCAATGGCTGAGGGAACGGCAGGCCCATCAGACTCCATTTTTAATGGTCCAAGGCCAGTCGGATCATGGCTTGCAGCAGGTTATTGCCACGAATTAAGGGGCCGAAAGTTATCGATTGAAACCGAATAAAACGCGCCTTTTACCATAACGTGAGGCGAAATAGCCTATTTAATAGGCCGCTTAATTCGCTGCAAAAACAAAAAACAGACGTTACATTAGGTTACAAATCAAGGCCGCCGGTGATCGGCATTTTTTTTGCCGATGCCTGCAAACGTTTTCAATGCCAACGGATGCGATCTAAAGGAACAAAAATGCGAAACATGATCACCATGGGTGAGTTCATCGTCAAAAAGCAGGCGGATTATCCTACCGCGACAGGCGAGCTGACTTCGTTGCTCAGCTCGATCCGCCTTGCTGCCAAGGTGGTGAACCGGGAGATCAACAAGGCGGGACTGGCGGATATCATCGGTTCCATGGGCGCTGAAAACGTACAGGGCGAGGTGCAGCAGAAGTTGGATGTTTATGCCAACGAACGCTTCAAGGCGGCGCTCGAAGCGCGCGGCGAGGTGTGCGGCATGGCTTCGGAAGAGGAAGAGGACTTCGTCGCCTTTGACTCACCGCTCTCCAAAAACTCCAAGTATGTGGTGCTGATCGACCCGCTCGATGGCTCTTCCAATATCGACGTCAACGTCTCGGTCGGGACCATCTTCTCCATCTACCGCCGTTTGAGCCCGCAGGGTTCGCCGGTGACCCTGGAGGACTTCCTGCAACCGGGCAACCGTCAGGTCGCCGCCGGTTATGTGGTCTACGGCTCCTCCACCATGCTGGTCTACACTACCGGCTTTGGCGTCAACGGCTTTACCTACGACCCCTCCATCGGTTGCTTCTGCCTCTCCCACGAGAACATCCGCATTCCGGAAGAGGGCAAGATCTACTCCATCAACGAGGGCAACTACATCAAGTTCCCGGACGGGGTGAAGAAGTACCTCAAATATTGTCAGGAGCGCGACGAGGCGACCCACAGACCTTACACCTCCCGTTATATCGGTTCCCTGGTTTCCGATTTCCATCGCAACCTGCTCAAGGGTGGCATCTACATCTATCCGTCCGGCACCAACTCGCCGAACGGCAAGCTGCGGCTGCTCTATGAGTGCAACCCGATGGCGTTTCTGGTAGAGCAGGCTGGTGGCAAGGCCTCCGATGGCTTTGGCCGCATCATGGATATCCAGCCCACCGCGCTGCACCAGCGTACCCCTTACTTTGTTGGCTCGACCAAGATGGTGGAGCGCGCCGAGGCCTTTATGCGCGAGTTCTCCGCCCATGAGGATCCAGCTAACCAAGGCTGAACGTACGCAGTAGTCAGATAGCAAATAAAAAACGGGAGCCGATATGGCTCCCGTTTTAGTTGGTATTATCTCTCTGGCTCGCCGCCAGCGCTGCAGAGACTCACAGGCTGTTGCTGGCCAGATCAGCCAGCAAACCATCTACCAGTTTCAGGCGCATGGCGCGATCTTGGGTCGGCACCTGGAAGCGCAGCCGAGTCGGCCCGTCCATCTTGTAGACCCGTGGCTGGCTGGAGAGCAGTTTGACCAGATAGGCCGGATTGACCTTGGTCTCCTGGGTGAAGTCGAGATAGCCGCCGCGCTCGCTCATCTCCACCCGGCGAATGCCAAGGGCGGTGGCACGCTGACGGAAGGCAGCCAGCTCCAGCAGGGTTTTGGTCGCCTCCGGCAAGAGGCCAAAGCGGTCGATCAGCTCCACTTTCAACTCGCGCAGCTCCTGCTCGTCCGCCGCGCTGGCGATCCGCTTGTACATGGAGAGGCGCATGTTGACGTCCGGGATGTAGTCGTCCGGCAACAGCGCCGGCAGGCGCAGCTCCACCTCGGTGTGCTGGCTCATCAGCTGCTCCAGTGACGGCTCCTTGCCATTTTTCAGTGCCTCGACCGCCTGCTCCAGCATCTCCATGTAGAGGGTGAAGCCGACCGATTCGATCTGGCCGCTCTGATCGTCGCCGAGCAGTTCGCCTGCGCCACGGATCTCCAGATCGTGGGTCGCCAGCGCAAAGCCGGCACCGAGATCTTCGAGCGAGGCGATCGCCTCCAGCCGCTTGGCCGCATCCTTGGTCATCAGCTTGGGATGGGGAGTGAGCAGGTAGGCATAGGCCTGATGGTGAGAGCGGCCAACCCGACCCCGCAGCTGGTGCAGCTGGGCCAGACCGAGATGATCCGCCCGATCCATGATGATGGTGTTGGCGCTCGGAACGTCGATGCCGGTCTCGATGATGGTAGTGCAGACCAGCAGGTTGAAGCGCTGGTGGTAGAAGTCGGACATGATCCGCTCAAGGTCGCGCTCGCGCATCTGGCCGTGGGCGATGCCGATGCGCGCCTCCGGCACCAATTCGGCAAGATCGGCGGCGCACTTCTCGATGCTCTCGACATCGTTGTGCAGGTAGTAAACCTGACCACCACGCTTCAATTCCCGCAGCACCGCCTCGCGTACCACCGCCGGTTCGTGCTGGCGCACGAAGGTCTTGATGGCGAGTCGCTTGGCGGGGGGGGTGGCGATGATGGAGAGATCCCGCATGCCGGACATCGCCATGTTGAGTGTGCGCGGAATGGGGGTAGCGGTGAGAGTGAGGATATCCACATCGGCCCGCAGCGCCTTGATCTTCTCCTTCTGGCGCACGCCGAATCTGTGCTCCTCATCGACGATGAGCAGTCCCAGATCCTTGAAAGTGAGTTCGGAGCCAAGCAGCTTGTGGGTGCCGATGATGATGTCCACCTTGCCTTCTGCCAATTCCTTCATCACAGCGCTCTGCTCCTTGGCGGAGCGGAAGCGGCTCAGCACCTCGACCCGCACCGGCCAGTTGGCGAAGCGGTCGCGGAAGTTGTCGTAGTGCTGTTGCGCCAGCAGGGTGGTGGGCACCAGCACGGCAACCTGCTTGCCGCCGTGCACCGCCACAAACGCCGCCCGCATCGCCACTTCGGTTTTGCCAAAACCCACGTCGCCACACACCAGTCGGTCCATGCTCTTGGCCTGACACATGTCCCCCAGCACCGCATTGATGGCGTTAAGCTGATCGTCGGTCTCCTCGAACGGGAAGCTTGCGGCAAACTGGCGATAGGCCTCTTTGTCGTGCTTGAAGGCAAACCCGGCGCGAGCGGCGCGATGAGCGTAGACATCCAGCAACTCGGCTGCCACGTCGCGCACCTTTTCCGCCGCCTTGCGCCGCGCCTTGCTCCAGGCCTCGCCGCCGAGCTTGTGGCAGGGCGGGTTATCCGATCCGGTATAACGGCTGATAAGGTGCAAACTGGTGACCGGCACGAACAGCTTGTCGCCGCCGGCATATTCGAGGGTCAAAAACTCGGTGGGTAGGCCACCGGCATCGATGGTTTCCAGTCCCAGATAGCGGCCAACCCCGTGATCCAGATGCACCACCGGCTGGCCCTGAGTCAGCTCGCCGAGGTTGCGAATCACCGTATCGGAGCTCAGGTTCTTGCTCTTCTCTCGCGCCCGCTTGCTGCGCACCTTGCCGCCCAGCAGCTCGGTTTCGGTGATCAGGGCCAGTGGATCCTGACCTGCCTCCTGCCACAGGAAGCCACGCTCAAGCGGTGTAACCAAGAGGCCGTGGCGATCCGGGCTTGCCATAAAGGCGTCGAGGGAGGGGAACTCTTTAGGTTGCAGCGAGATACGCGCCAGCAGATCGCCGAGCACCTCCCGCCGTCCTTCGGACTCCACTGCAAACAGGGTGCGCCCGGCAAAGCCTTGGAGGAACTGGTCGAGCGCCAGCAGGGGTTGCTCCTTGCTGTGATCGAGTTGCAGATCCGGCAGGGCCGAGATAGGCAGATCGTGCTGACCAGCATCGCCCGCAGTTGCGGCCTCTTGCAGCCGTACCGCGCCATATTGGCCCAGAGAGGCAAAGAGCTGCTCCACCGGCAGATAGAGCTGGGCCGGGGGTAGCAGGGGGCGAGTGTTGTCCCAGCGTCTGTCTTCATAGCGCTGGCCGATATCGTTCCAGAAGCGCTGGGCAGCGGGGTAGATATCCCCCACGGTGAGCAACAGGGTCTCTTCCGGCAGGTAGTCAAACAGGCTGGCGGTTTGGTTGAAGAAGAGCGGCAGATAATACTCGATGCCGGCGGGCCAGCGTCCCTTGCTCACCTCCTGATAGACGGAGCCCTCGGCCCGCGACAGCTCGAACTGCTCGCGGAACTGGCCGCGAAACAGTTCGATGGCCGCCTCGTCGGTGGGGTATTCCCGGGCAGGCAGCAGGCTGACCGTCTTGACCGGTTCGCTGGAGCGCTGGGTTTCGGGATCGAATGGGCGGATGGAGTCCACTTCATCGTCGAAGAAGTCGATGCGATAGGGGCTGCTACTGCCCATGGGGAAGAGATCGAGCAGGGAGCCGCGAGCGGCAAATTCGCCATGTTCCAGCACCTGATCCACCGCCACGTAACCCGCCTCGGCCAGCCGCCCGCGCAGCTGTTGCAGGTTGAGGCGCTGACCGGCCTTCACCATCAGGCTGTATTTGTCGAGATAGACCCGGGGTGCGCAGCGCAACATCAGGGTGGAGATGGGGACAATCAATACCCCTTTGCTCATCTGCGGCAGCTTGTAGAGGGTCTCGAGTCGCTGGGAGATGATGTCCTGATGGGGGGAGAAGGTATCGTAGGGCAGGGTCTCCCAATCGGGGAACAGCAATACCGGCGCGGACTGATCGGCTAGCTGCTTGTCTGCCAGCAAATACTGTAGCTCCTGTTCAAGGCGCAGGGCGCTCGGGGTATCGGCAGTGATAAGCAGTACCGGCCCCTTGGCTTCACTGGTGAGACGGGCTGCAATCAGCGAGAGGCTGCTGCCGACCAGCTGGCCGAGCGTGATCTTTTGGCCCGCTTTGGCGGGCAAGGCGGGGAGTGTCATTGGCATGGTTCGATTCTTTTAACGTTGACGTTATCTATCGCGACGTTCGCTATGGTTAGCGCTGACGTTCTTGGGCGCGCAGCTTGAGCTGCTTCGATTGCACGTGGAGGCTGGCACGAACCAGCAGTTCACGGTCATCTTCGCGGATCCGCACATAGTCGAGCTGCACATGGGTGCCATGTTCACCGCCGTCGAGCTGTTTGACCTGGCCATAGCAGTAGATGGCGGCCGCCTCTTCCCGCAGGAAGATCTTGAGGCGCACTATCTGGTGCAGGTGCGGCGCAGCCCCGTGATCATGATAGGGGTGAAGGTAGGTGAGCTGGCCAGCCCCGAAGCGCAGGGTGTGAAAGCGCTGCTCCGGATGGTCCTGCAGGGAGAGTACATAGCCCATGATCATGTCGATCTTGCGGGACTGCTGATTGACGATCTCGATCAGGTCGTGCATCGACTCGTTCTGGTTGCGCAGCAGGCGAGTGGTCACCAGATCGATGGAGGTAATGGCCGAAGAGATCCGAAAGGGCTCCGGCAGCTCAGCGTCCAGCTCCTCCAGCGAGGGGAGGTGGAAGTCGGCCGGCATGGGGATCACATTGACCGGCGTGGCATGAGTGACGCTGAAGAACTGTTCCTGCATGGAGGCTATCCCTTGTTGTCATGGACGGTTTCCCTTTATTATCCGGTATCTTATTTTGTTGGCAACGTACATATCCTTGAAGACCGGACTTTTTCAGCCCCTTTCGCTGGCCATCGGCCTGCGTTATGCAGGCTCGAAGCGCAGCAATCGCTTCGTCTCATTTATCTCCCTGTTCTCTACCTTTGGCATCGCCATCGGGGTTGCCGCCCTGATGGTGGTCATTTCGGTGATGAACGGTTTCGAAGGGCAGCTCAAAGGGCGCATCCTCGGGGTGATCCCCCATGTGGTGGTGACCAATCAGGCTGGCCGCATTGATGCCGACCCGCAAGGCTTGCCGGATCTGGCCAAATTACCCCATGTGGTCGCCTCGGCCCCCATGCTCGACAGCGAAGGGATGCTGCAAAGCCCCGGCCAGCTGACCGGGGTGAGCGTGCAGGGAATCGACCCTGCAAAGTGGCCCAAGGATGACATCCTCCACAGCCAGATGCTGGGGGGGCGCCTCGATACTCTGCAGGCGGGTCACTACCGCATCGTGCTGGGGCAGGGGGTGGCACGTCGCCTCAATATCTCCATCGGCGATCAGGTTCGTTTGATCCTGACCGAAGGGACCCGCTTCACCCCGTTTGGCCGGGTACCGGCCCAGCGCCTCTTTACCGTCTCCGGCATCTTCGGGGTCGGCGCCGATGTGGATAACCAGATTGCGCTGATCGCGCTGGGGGATGCCCAGCGGCTGCTGCGCTTGCCGACAGAAACCGTCGGTGGCATTCGCCTCTGGCTCGATGATCCCTTTGCCGCCGACGAGGTGATCAAGACACCGTTGCCGGATGGGCTGCTGTGGCAGGATTGGCGCCGCGAGCGGGGCGAGCTGTTCCAAGCGGTCGCCATGGAAAAACGGATGATGGGGCTGATGCTGGTGCTGATCATCGCCGTCGCTACCTTCAACATCCTCTCCGCGCTGGTGATGGTGGTGACGGACAAAGAGGGCGAAGTGGCCATCCTGCGCACCATGGGCATGAGTGAATCAGGGATCGTTAAAATCTTCATGGTGCTTGGCGCCTCCAGCGGGGTGATTGGCGCCCTGTTTGGCGGACTGGCAGGCCTTGCGCTCTCCTTGGGTCTCAACCCTCTGCTCAATGCGGTGGGGCTCAACCTCTATATGGCGGCGGGCGGCAGTGGCCTGCCGGTGATTGTCGAGCCGGCTCAGGTCATCACCATCTTGCTGGGCGCCGTGCTGCTGAGCTTCAGTGCCACCCTCTATCCGGCGGCCCGCGCTGCGCGGGTGAAACCGGCCGAGGCGCTGCGTTATGAGTAATGCCGTGAATAATGCATCTTCTGTTGTGACTGGTGCCCCCGTAGTTGCGGGTGCCAGCGTTGTTACCGAGGCAAGTGGAGCCCCTGTTATGAATGAAGCCGTATCCCGTGAACCTCTGCTGCGCTGCCAGGCGCTCAACCATGTCTATAAAGAGGGGGAGCTGGAGACTCAGGTGCTCAAGGGGATCGATCTCTGCGTCGCACCCGGTGAAATGCTGGCGGTGGTGGGGAGCTCCGGCTCCGGCAAGACCACTCTGCTGCACCTGATGGGGGCGCTGGACAACCCCTCCAGCGGCGCCGTGCTGTTCAAGGGGGAGGATATCCACCACTGGGACAGCCGTACCCAGGCCCGTTTTCGCAACCGCGAGCTGGGCTTTGTCTATCAGTTCCACCACTTGCTCTCCGAGTTCAGTGCGCTGGAAAATGCGGCCATGCCGCTGCTGATCGCCGGTGAGTCGGTGGCGGTTGCCACCGAAAAGGCAACCAAGATGCTGGGGCGGGTGGGGCTCTCCCATCGCTTGAATCACCGTCCCTCCGAGCTCTCCGGTGGTGAACGTCAGCGGGTGGCGATCGCCCGAGCGCTGGTCAACGAACCGAGTCTGGTGCTGGCGGATGAGCCCACTGGCAATCTGGATCACGCCAGTGCCACCGCAGTGTATGAACTGCTGTGTGAACTGAATCGTGAACTGGGCACCGCCTTTGTGGTGGTGACTCACGACTTGAGCCTCGCGGCCAAGCTCCATCGCCGGGTGACCCTGGTGAGCGGCGTGATGGCGGAGGTTGCCTGATGTTCAAACCGCTGCCCCTCTTTCTGGGCCTGCGTTACAGCCGCTCCCGCCGTCGCAACGGGTTTATCGCCTTTATCTCAGCCTCTTCCCTGATCGGTATCGCCCTCGGGGTGATGGCGCTGATCCTGGGCCTCTCCGCCATGAACGGTTTCGAGCGGGAGCTCAAAGACAGGGTGCTCTCCGTGGTGCCGCAAGGTGAGCTGGACGCCGTCGAGCGGCCGTTGCCGGATTGGCCGCGTCTGCGTGACTACCTGCTGGCCCAGCCGGGCGTTGAGGCGGCTGCCCCGGTCATTCGCCTCAATGGCCTGCTGGAGCATGGCTCCGCCCTCAAGGGGGTACAACTGCGCGCAGTGTTACCCGATCTGGAAGCCAATCTGTCGGATGCAGGCAAATACATGACGGGCCGTGGTCTGCGTGAGCTGCAACCGGGTGAACGTGGGGTGATCCTTGGCAAGACCATCGCCGATAAGCTGGGGGTCAAGGTGGGGGACTCGGTCGCCCTGCTGCTGCCGCAAGGGGGCGATCAGGCGGGGATCAAGAATCCCCGGCGCGAAGCCCTGACCGTGGTAGGGCTGCTGGAGATCGGCGGTCAGCTCGACGGTTTGCTCGGCTTTATGCATCTGGCCGATGCGCAAGGGATCACCGGCATGGGCAGCGATGTGGAGGGCTTCAGCCTGCGGGTGAGCGATGTGCTTAATGCACAAAATATTACGATCGCCGCGGCGCAGCAGTTCCCTCATCATGTTTACATCCGCAGCTGGATGAACAGCCAGGGCTACCTCTATCAGGACATCCAGATGGTGCGTACCGTCATGTATGTGGTGATGCTGATGGTGGTGGCCGTCGCCTGCTTCAACATCGTCTCCACTCTGGTGATGGCGGTGAACGAGAAGCGCAGCGAAATCGCCATCCTGAAAACCATGGGGGCGAGCCCGGGTCAGATCCGGCTGACATTCGTCATTCAGGGGATGGTCAACGGTGTGGCCGGTGCCCTGCTCGGTGCCCTGCTGGGTGGGCTGCTCTCCAGCAAGCTGACCCAGATCCTGAGCGTTGTCGAAAAGCTCATCGGTCACCGCTTCCTCAATCCGGATATCTACTTTATCGACTTCTTGCCGACCGAGTTGCATATGCAGGATCTGCTCATCGTGACGGGCGCCGCCATCCTGATGAGTCTGGTGGCGACCCTCTATCCCGCCTGGCGGGCGAGCGGTCTGGTCCCCTCCCGCGAGCTGGGTCACTGATGCGCTGTATCTAATGCGCCATAAATAACGAAGGGCCCGCCGGTGCAAACCGGCGGGCCCTGCTGTTTTCAGGTCGCGTGGACTGGCTTAGTGAGCGTTAAGCTCATCGAGCGGCAGGGAGAAGCTGGCCACAAAGGTGTCGATAAAGTAGCGCATCTCATCGCTCATCCGGGCTGCCAGCATGGCTTCAAGGCGCTTGCGAGCCGGTTCGAACTCCCGATTGCCCGCGTTGATCTCCTCCAGACACTTGGTATAGGCGCAGAGGGTGTCGGCATCCTTGACCAGCCTGGCCAGCTCGCCATCCTGGGCTGCCGAATCGAGCAGGGGGCGAAAGTCCTCCACCAGTTCCGGCGGCAGCATGCCAAGTAGACGCTGCTCGGCGGCCAGTTCTATCTTCTTGTACTCGCGGGCAATTTCGGGGTTGAAGTATTTGACCGGGGTAGGCAGATCGCCGGTCAGCACTTCACTGCTGTCGTGGTAGAGGGCCATCACCGCGGCGCGGTCGGCATTCACGCTGCCGCCAAACAGTCGATTTTTGATGATGCCGAGGGCATGGGCCACCATGGCAACCTGCAGGCTGTGCTCGGCGATGTTTTCCGGCTGGATGTTGCGCATCAGGGGCCAGCGATAGATGAGTTTCATGCGGGCGAGATTGGCGAAAAAGTGGCTGGGTAACATGATGGCCTCAACAAAAGAGAATAGAAAAGGGCAGAACCTAGTCTGCCCTTTTTTTCGTTGCAGGGCAGCGTTTGCCCGCGCATTTCCCGCAGTTAGCGGATATAGCGGCCCGATTCCGCTTCCTGGTTGGTCACAATCATCTGGCCGATGGGCGCCAGACTGATGAGTGCCAGCTTGAGGTGCTGGATACCGAACGGGATACCGATAATGGTCACGAAGCAGGCCAGCGCGGAAGCGATGTGGCCGATGGCCAGCCAGACGCCGATCAGCACGAACCAGAGGATGTTGCCAATCAGCCCCAGAGTGCCGGTGCCGATATCGCTCTGGCCGGTCATGGTCTTGCGATTGACGGCCTGCTTGCCAAACGGGAAGAAGGTAAAGGTGCCGATCACGAAGCAGGCACGTCCCCAGGGGATGCCGACCAGCGAGATAAAGCAGACAAGACCGGCCAGCCACCAGGCCAGGCCCATAAAGACACCTCCCAGTACAAACCAGAGCAGATTGAACAAGAAGCGGAAAAAGGCCATGTGAGTGACTCCAGATCATCAATTTGGTTGCCACCATAACGAGGGAGGGGTAGGGACGCAATGGTTGATTGGCCCAATCGCCTTTTGGCTGGTCAAATTGAGTCGCCGCGCGCAACGGTGGGCTGTTTTTCGGCGAAAGATGGGTAATAAAGCGGCGTTCGGATGAAAAAAGGTGAGCAAACGCAAAATTATTGCCATCGGATAGTTGAAGTCGGGCACCTCTCTCCCCATATAAAGGGCAGTTTTGCACGAATTGTGCTTGCACGCCGCTCAATGTGGGGGATGTGTGGCTCGACTCGACCAAAGTGCGCCGCTATAATGCCGCGTCATATTTTCTCATCACAAAGACATATCGTTGTCTTTATAAACAGGAAGACTCCGGGCTTTGCCCAGGGGCAATAAAGGGTCAGCACACAGTGCTGAGTTGAACGAGGTAGAAGAATGCAAGTTTCTGTAGAGACAACCCAGGGTCTGGAACGCCGTCTTACCATCACTGTACCGGCCGCTACCGTAGACGCCGCTGTGCGTAAAGAATTGAATGGCCTGGCCAAAACTCGTCGCATCGACGGTTTCCGTCCTGGCAAGGCTCCGGTTGCCATCATCAAGAAGATGTTCGGCGCCATGGCTCACGCCCGCGTTGCTGATGAAATGATGCAGAGCAACTTCATCAAAGCCATCATCGAAAACAAACTGAGCCCGGCCGGTGCCCCGACCATGGATCCGAAAGAGATCAAAGAAGGTCAGGATTTCGAATTCACCGCCACTTTCGAAGTGTATCCGGAGTTCGAAGTTGCAGGTCTCGAGACCATCAAGGTCGAGAAGCCGGTTGCTACCGTGAAGGATGAAGATCTGGCCAACATGATCGACACCCTGCGCAAGCAGCACGCTACCTGGGCTGATGCCGATGTTGCCGCTGCCAATGGCATGCGTGTGACCATGGACTTCGTCGGTTCCATTGA
Organism: Aeromonas sp. 97A; assembly: GCF_051919185.1. Lineage (NCBI taxonomy): Bacteria > Pseudomonadati > Pseudomonadota > Gammaproteobacteria > Aeromonadales > Aeromonadaceae > Aeromonas > Aeromonas sp. 97A. Next base: position 993,895 of record NZ_JBQBFF010000001.1, read on the forward strand.
CGGTGAAGAGTTCGACGGCGGCAAAGCTGAAGGCTTCAACTTGGTGCTGGGCGCTGGCCGCATGATCCCGGGCTTCGAAGACGCCATCATGGGCAAGAAAGCGGGCGACGAGTTCACCATCGAAGTGACATTCCCGGCTGACTACCACGCTGAAAACCTGAAAGGCAAAGAAGCCAAGTTCGCTTCCAAACTGATCAAGGTTGAAGAGCAGATCCTGCCTGAGCTGACCGAAGAGTTCGTGAAGCGTTTCGGTATCGAAAGCGGTTCTGTTGAAGAGCTGAAAGCCGAAGTGCGCAAGAACATGGAGCGCGAACTGGCTCAAGCCCTGAAAAACAGCGTGAAAGAGCAGGTTCTGAACGGTCTGGTTGAAGCCAACCAAATCGACCTGCCGAAAGCAGCTGTTGCTCAAGAGATCGACGCACTGCGTCAGCAGGCGCTGCAGCGCTTCGGTGGCTTCCAGGGCGGCAACGCTCCCGAGCTGCCGGCTGAACTGTTCCAGGCTCAAGCCGAGCGTCGTGTACGCGTAGGCCTGCTGCTGGGTGACGTGATCCGTACCAACGAGATCAAGGCTGACGATGCCCGTGTAAACAGCATCATCGAGTCCATGGCGACTGCCTACGAAGATCCGAAGGAAGTGATCGAGTACTACCAGAAGAACGAACAGATGCTGAACGGCGTTCGTAACCTGGCAGTAGAAGATCAAGCTATCGACCTGATCCTGTCCAAAGCGCAAGTGACCGAAAAAGAAGTTGCCTTTGACGAAGTGATCAACAAGTCTGGCGCCGCTGCCTAAGAACATTTGACTTAAGGTCAAGACTGTTAAGTATAATGGCTCGTGTGATCTCCACTCGGGCCATTTTATTTTAGGGACAATGCCTTATGTACAAGAACTATAACGATATGACCGATTCTCCCAGCAATGCGCTGGTCCCCATCGTGGTCGAACAGACTGCCAAGGGTGAACGTTCCTACGATATTTACTCCCGTCTGCTGAAAGAGCGGGTGATCTTCCTGACCGGTCAGGTTGAAGATCACATGGCCAATCTGGTGGTTGCCCAGTTGCTGTTCCTCGAATCCGAGAATCCGGACAAGGACATCTATATCTACATCAACTCGCCGGGTGGTTCGGTGACTGCGGGCATGTCCATCTATGACACCATGCAGTTCATCAAGCCGGATGTCAGCACCGTCTGCATGGGGCAGGCCTGCTCCATGGGTGCCTTCCTGCTGGCCGGTGGCGCCAAGGGCAAGCGTTTCTGCCTGCCTAACGCCCGCGTGATGATCCACCAGCCGCTGGGTGGCTTCCAGGGTCAGGCATCTGATATCCAGATCCACGCCCAGGAGATCCTGAAGATCAAAAATACCCTGAACGAGCGCCTGGCGTTCCACACCGGTCAAGACATGGCTACCATCGAGCGTGACACCGATCGTGACAACTTCATGTCCGCCGAGCAGGCCGTGGCCTATGGTCTGGTAGACGGTGTCCTGAGCCAGCGTAGCTGAGCAGGGTGTCCCGGTCTGTTGTAAACTCAACAGGCCGATCCATCCTCTATTGATAAAACGAGGTTGCTGAATGACAGAGAAACGCAAGGGTGAGGGTGATAAGCTGCTCTACTGCTCTTTTTGCGGCAAAAGCCAGCATGAAGTGCGCAAGCTGATCGCTGGCCCTTCCGTCTACATATGTGATGAGTGCGTCGAGCTGTGCAACGACATCATCCGCGAAGAGATCCGCGAGATCTCGCCCAAGCGCGATGGTAACGAGCTGCCGACTCCTCATCAGATCCGCGCTCATCTCGATGACTATGTGATCGGGCAGGAGTACGCCAAGAAGGTGTTGGCCGTTGCCGTCTACAACCACTACAAGCGTCTGCGCAACAGCGGCGAAAACAGTGGTGTGGAGCTCGGCAAATCCAACATTCTGCTGATTGGTCCGACCGGTAGCGGTAAAACCCTGCTGGCTGAGACTCTGGCTCGTCTGCTGGATGTGCCGTTTACCATGGCCGATGCGACCACTCTGACCGAAGCCGGTTATGTGGGCGAGGACGTGGAGAACATCATCCAGAAGCTGCTGCAAAAGTGCGACTACGACGTGGAGAAGGCCCAGCGTGGCATCGTCTATATCGACGAGATCGACAAGATCTCCCGCAAGTCGGACAACCCCTCCATCACCCGTGATGTCTCCGGGGAAGGGGTACAGCAGGCACTGCTCAAGCTGATCGAAGGGACCATCGCTTCCGTGCCGCCGCAAGGTGGTCGCAAGCATCCGCAGCAGGAGTTCTTGCAGGTTGATACCTCCAAGATCCTCTTCATCTGCGGCGGTGCCTTTGCCGGTCTGGACAAGGTGATCGAGCAGCGTTCCGTGAAGGGAACCGGTATCGGTTTTGGCGCCGAGGTGAAATCCAAGGATGCCAAGGCCACCCTGAGCGAGACCTTCGCCAAGGTAGAGCCGGAAGATCTGATCAAGTATGGTCTGATCCCCGAGTTCATCGGCCGTCTGCCGGTGGTCGCGACCCTGACCGAGCTGGACGAGTCTGCTCTTATCCAGATCCTGAAAGAGCCGAAAAACGCGCTGACCAAACAGTACGCTGCGTTGTTCGATCTGGAAGGGGTTGAGCTGGAGTTCCGTGACGATGCGCTCAACGCCATTGCCCGCAAGGCGATGGAGCGTAAAACCGGTGCTCGTGGTCTGCGTTCCATCGTGGAAGCCGTGCTGCTGGATACCATGTATGACTTGCCTTCTCTGGAAGGGGTCAGCAAGGTGGTGATCGACGAGACCGTGATCAAAGGGGACTCTGCGCCCTTGATGATTTACGAAAATCCCGAAACTCAGGCTGCTGCATCAGAGTAAATGTCTGATTTTTAATCAAATGGAAGGGGCTTTTTGCCCCTTTCATGCTTTTTACGGTTTCGGCGATTGAATCTCATCTCAGCGCCCCCATATACTCAGCCAAGCGCTTTGCCAACGGTATAACAAGCCGAGAGGACATATATGAACCTAGAGCGTTCAGAACGCATCGAGATTCCCGTCCTGCCTCTTCGTGACGTGGTGGTTTATCCCCACATGGTCATTCCACTCTTTGTGGGGCGGGAAAAATCCATTCGCTGTCTGGAAGCGGCCATGGAGCAGGACAAGAAAGTTCTGCTGGTGGCCCAGAAGGATGCGTCAACCGATGAGCCAACGGTGGAGGAGATCTTCACCGTCGGGACAGTGGCCAATATTCTGCAGATGCTCAAGCTGCCGGACGGCACCGTCAAGGTGCTGGTAGAGGGGGGACAGCGTGCCCGCCTGGAGCGGATGATCGACGACAAGGATTTCTTTGTCTGCGAGGCCCAGTACATTCCCTCCCAAGCCATTGAGGAGAAGGATCAGGAAGTGCTGGTTCGCTCCGCCATCGGCCAGTTTGAAGGCTATATCAAGCTCAACAAGAAGATCCCGCCCGAGGTACTGACCTCGATCTCGGCGATCGACGATGCTGCGCGTCTGGCTGACACCATGGCGGCCCACATGCCGCTCAAGCTGGAAGACAAGCAGAAGGTGCTGGAGATCGTCTCGGTTTCCGAGCGCATCGAATTCCTGATGGCGATGATGGAGTCGGAAATTGACCTGCTGCAGGTCGAGAAGCGCATCCGTACTCGCGTCAAGAAGCAGATGGAAAAGAGCCAGCGCGAGTATTACCTCAACGAGCAGATGAAGGCCATCCAAAAAGAGCTGGGTGAGCTGGAAGATAGCCCGGATGAGTTCGAAGCCCTCAATCGCAAGATTGAAGAGGCTGGCATGCCGGAAGATGCCCGTGAAAAGGCCCAGGCCGAGCTTGCCAAGCTGAAGATGATGTCTCCCATGTCCGCCGAGGCTACCGTGGTTCGCAGCTATGTGGACTGGATGGTACAGGTGCCCTGGAAGGCGCGCTCCAAAGTCAAAAAAGACCTTGGCAAGGCGCAAGATGTGCTGGACGCCGATCACTATGGCCTCGAGAAGGTCAAGGATCGCATTCTCGAATATCTGGCGGTACAGGCACGGGTGAACAAGCTCAAGGGCCCCATCCTCTGTCTGGTTGGGCCTCCCGGTGTGGGCAAGACCTCGTTGGGCCAATCCATCGCCAAGGCGACAGGCCGCAAATATGTGCGGATGGCCCTCGGTGGGGTGCGTGACGAAGCGGAGATCCGCGGTCACCGCCGTACCTATATCGGTTCCATGCCTGGCAAGCTCATCCAGAAGATGGCGAAAGTTGGCGTGAAGAACCCGCTGTTCCTGCTCGATGAGATCGACAAGATGAGCTCGGACATGCGCGGCGATCCTGCCTCTGCCTTGCTGGAAGTGCTGGATCCGGAACAGAACAACAGCTTCAACGATCACTACCTGGAAGTGGATTATGACCTGTCGGACGTGATGTTCGTGGCCACCTCCAACTCCATGAACATCCCGGGTCCCTTGCTGGACCGGATGGAAGTGATCCGCCTCTCCGGTTACACCGAAGATGAGAAGCTCAACATTGCCAAGCAGCATCTGGTTGCCAAGCAGATCCAGCGTAACGGCCTGAAAGAGTCCGAGATCACCATCGAAGATTCTGCCCTGGTCGGAGTGATCCGCTACTACACCCGCGAGGCGGGTGTGCGGAGTCTGGAGCGCGAGATCTCCAAGATTTGTCGCAAGGCGGTCAAGCGCATCCTGCTGGACAAGAGCATCAAGCATGTTCAGGTCAATCAGGAGAACCTCAAGGAGTTCCTCGGGGTGCAGCGTTTCGATTACGGCAAGGCCACCGACCAGAACCAGGTGGGTCAGGTCTGTGGTTTGGCGTGGACCGAAGTGGGCGGCGATCTGCTCACCATCGAAACCACCAACATGCCGGGCAAGGGCAAGCTCACCTACACCGGTTCTCTCGGTGACGTGATGCAGGAGTCCATCCAGGCGGCCATGACGGTCGTACGGGCCCGTGCCGAGAAGCTGCGCATCAACGCCGACTTCTACGAGAAGCGCGATATCCACGTGCACGTACCGGAAGGGGCAACCCCGAAAGATGGTCCGAGCGCCGGTATCGCCATGTGTACCGCCCTGGTCTCCAGCTTGACCGGTAATCCGGTTCGTGCTGATGTGGCGATGACAGGGGAGATCACCTTGCGCGGCGAAGTGTTGCCCATCGGTGGTCTCAAGGAGAAGTTGCTGGCAGCCCACCGTGGCGGCATCAAGCGAGTGCTTATTCCGAAAGAGAACGAGCGTGACCTTGAGGAGATCCCGGCAAACGTCAAACAAGACCTTGAAATTTATCCGGTTCGCTGGATTGACGAGGTGCTGGAATTGGCGTTGCAGGACAATCCACAGGGGTTTGAGCGCGTTTCTGTCGTGTAAATGTTGATGCGCCGCAAATTTGGCGCATTCGGCGGGTGGTTAAGGCTTGCATGCGCCCGATAACGGAAGTAGCCTTGACCACCGATCGGGTACTCGTGATGAGTCGCAATGCGTTGTGTGGCGCGGGTTTGCGCCAGATTGTCACTTGCAACTGATCAGGAGGCTTGCTATAAAACCTCCACTTGTTGTGGCCAGGGAAATCAGCGCCGCAGCGGTGTTTGATAAAAGGGGAATATAAGAGTGAATAAATCTCAACTGATTGACAAGATTGCAGACGGTGCCGATATCTCCAAAGCTGCCGCTGGCCGTGCGTTGGATGCCTTCATTGATGCTGTTGGTGAAGCGCTGAAAGAGGGTGACCAGGTTGCTCTGGTTGGTTTCGGTACTTTCGCTGTACGCGAGCGTGCTGCCCGTTCAGGCCGTAACCCGCAGACTGGCGCGACCATCGAAATCGCTGCTGGTAAAGTTCCTGCCTTCAAAGCCGGTAAGGCCCTGAAAGACGCTGTTAACTAAGTCGGTCGCTGATATCCGTCGGCTACCGTCCTTGGTCGCAGACCAGACAAGTTAGAGAGTCTTCTCTCATACTGATTGACCAAGGCGCATCGCAATCGGTGCGCCTTTTTATTGTTTACGCCCATCGAGTTCGGGAGCATAAGTACAAACATGATGTTGGATAAACTACGCGAAGGGGCGCAGGGCAAGGTAGCCAAGGTTATCTTGGGCCTGATCATCCTCTCCTTTGCCTTGGCTGGTGTAGGTAGTTACCTGAACGGCCCGGCCCGTACCGCCCCCGCCACCGTCAATGGCACCGAGATCAGTGCTGCGGCACTGGAAAATGCCTACCGTAACGAGCGCGCCCGCATGGAATCCCAGATGGGAGAGGCATTCAGCCAGCTGGCCGCGAGCCCCGATTACATGAAACAGTTCCGTCGCGGTGTGCTGGATCGCCTGATCGATCAGGCTCTGCTGGACAGCAAGGCCCGTGAACTGGGTCTGCGTATCAGTGACGAACAGATCAAGCAAGCCATCGTGGCCATGCCGGAGTTTGCCGAGAACGGCAAGTTCAACAATGACCGCTATCTGCAACTGATCCGTCGTGCTGGCATGACTCCCGAAATGTTCCGTGACTCCCTGCGTCAGGACATGGTGCGTCAACAGTTGATGAGCGCCCTGCTGGGCACCGAATTCTCCCTCAAGGGTGAAGCGGAGCAGCTCGACAAGCTCTACAACCAGACTCGCGATCTGCGTCTGGTGCGTCTGGCTGCCGCCAACTACATGGCTGATGTTCAGGTCTCCGACAACGAGCTGGAGCAGTACTACAAGACCAATGGCGCCCGTTTCATGAACGACGAGCAGGTCAAGGTCGACTATCTGCTGCTGGACGCCGCCAACCTCGCCAAAGATATCAAGGTCACCGAGCAGGATGCCCAGGATTACTACGATCAGCACCAGGATCTGTTCCAGCGTGCCGAGCGTCGCCATGTGGCTCATATCCTGATCCCGTTTGGCAAGGATGAGAAAGCGGCCGAGCAGAAAGCAGAAGCCGTGCTGGCCAAAGCCAAGTCGGGTGATGATTTCGCTGCGCTGGCCAAGGCTGACTCTTCCGATACCTTCTCTGCCAAAAAAGGCGGTGAGCTGGACTGGTTCGAGAAAGGGGTGATGGATCCGGCCTTCGAGAAAGCCGCGTTCGCCCTGGACAAGGCTGGCGATCTCTCCGGCGTGGTGAAGAGCCCGTTCGGTTTCCACATCATCAAGCTGCTGGGGTTGAAGCCGCCCAGATCAAGCCGTTTGCCGATGTGAAAGAAGAGACCATCACCCGTCTGCAAGCTGACAAGGCCAAGGAGAAGTTCTTCGCCGAGCAGCAGAAGATGGCTGACAACAGCTTCGAAAACCCGGACTCGCTGGATCTGACCGCTGATGCCATGGGGATGAAGGTTCAATCTTCCGATTTCTTCACCCAGGCGACTGCTCCGGCTCCGCTGAATGATCCCAAGGTGCTCTCTGTTGCGTTCTCCGAACAGCTGCGCGATGACAATACCAACTCCGACGTGATCGAGCTGGCTGACGGCAAGGCGCTGGTGCTGCACATCACTGGTCACAAGCCCAAAGCGGTCAAGCCGCTGGCCGAGGTGAAAGAGCAAGTGATTGCCGCCATCAAGCATGACAAGGCTAGCGAAGTGGCCCGTGGCAAGGCCCAGGGCCTGCTGGACAAGCTGAAAGTCGGTGAGAGCATCACAGCCGATCTGACTGCACTCGGTCTGAAAGTGGAGACCCACAAAGGGGTTGCCCGCTTCGATCGCGAGCTGGATCAGAATCTGATTGCCCAGGCGTTCACGCTGCCCCATCCGATCGACGGCAAGCCGAGCGTGGCTCTGGTTGCCGAGACCAATGGTGACCGCGTTGTGGTTGCGCTGGACAAGGTCAACGTCCCTGCCGTCGCATCCGGTATGGCTGCCATGCTGCAAGCTCAGCTGGGTCAGGGCAAAGCCCAGGTGGATTACAAGTCTCTGATCGACGAGTTGCGCAAAGCGGCCAAGATCGAGTACTTCACCAGTGTGGAAGCGACCGTCGAGTAATCGGCACTGCGCAACCCATTGAAAACGGCTCCTTGATGGAGCCGTTTTTTTATCTGTGGGCAAAAGAGGGGGGAGACTCAAGCTTTGCTCTTTGCTCTTTGCTCTTTGCTCTTTGCTCTTTGCTCTTTGCTCTTTGCTCTTTGCTCTGTGGTGTGTAGTCACATCACTGCTATACGCCATCTCAATCGTCTAAATACGGAATATAAAAAAACCGGCACGTGTGTGCCGGTTTTTCATTGCGAACTTGCGCAGGTGCGGGGTTATACCACGCCCTGGGTGCGCAGGTAATCCTCGTAGGTGCCGCCGAAGTCGCGGATGCCATCTTCGGTCAGCTCCAGGATGCGGGTCGCCAGAGAGGAGACGAATTCGCGGTCGTGAGAGACGAAGATCAGGGTCCCCTGGTAGAGCTCCAGTGCCATGTTCAAGGATTCGATGGATTCCATGTCCAGGTGGTTGGTCGGCTCATCCATGATCAGGATGTTGGGGCGCTGCATCATCAGCTTGCCGAACAGCATGCGGCCCTGTTCACCACCGGAGAGCACCTTGACCGGCTTCTTGATGTCGTCCTGAGAGAAGAGCAGACGGCCCAGTATGGAGCGTACAGCCTGCTCGTCTTCGTTCTCCTGTTTCCACTGGGCCATCCAGTCGAATACGTTGAGATCAGTGTCGAAGTCTTCGGCGTGATCCTGAGCGTAGTAACCGATCTGGGCGTTCTCGGACCACTTGATGGTGCCGGTATCCGGAGCCAGTGCGCCCACCAAGGTCTTGATCAGAGTCGATTTACCGATACCGTTGGTACCCAGAATGGCGACCTTCTCGCCCACTTCCATCATCATGTTGAGGCCCTTGAACAGGGGACCGTCGCCATAACCCTTGGATACACCTTCCACTTCCAGGATGTTGCGATAGAGCTTTTTGTCCTGCTCGAAGCGGATGAAGGGGTTCTGGCGGCTGGAGACCTTGACGTCCTCAATCTTGATCTTGTCGATCTGCTTGAGACGGGAGGTCGCCTGACGGGACTTGGAGGCGTTGGCGCTGAAACGGGAGACGAAGGATTGCAGATCGGCAATCTGGGCCTTCTTCTTGGCGTTGTCGGCCAGCAGACGCTCGCGCGCCTGGGTGGCGGCCAGCATGTAGTCGTCGTAGTTGCCTGGGTAAACGCGCAGCTCGCCGTAGTCCAGATCCGCCATGTGGGTACAGACAGAGTTAAGGAAGTGACGGTCGTGAGAGATGATGATCATGGTGCTTTCACGTTCGTTGAGCACCTGCTCCAGCCAGCGAATGGTGTTGATATCCAGGTTGTTGGTCGGCTCGTCCAGCAGCAGGATGTCAGGGTTGGAGAACAGCGCCTGTGCCAGCAGCACCCGCAGTTTCCAGCCCGGGGCCACTTCGCTCATCGGGCCGTTGTGCTGTTCAAGGGGAATGCCGACACCCAGCAGCAGCTCGCCTGCACGCGCTTCAGCGGTGTAGCCGTCATATTCGGCGACCAGACCTTCCAGCTCGGCGGCCTTCATATAGTCTTCGTCGGTGGCTTCGAGGTTGGCGTAGATGGCATCGCGCTCGGCGATAGCCGCCCACAGCTCGGTGTGACCCATCATGACCACGTCCAGTACGCGCATATCTTCGTAGGCGAACTGATCCTGACGCAGCTTACCGATGCGCTCGTTGACGTCCAGGCTCACATTACCGCCAGTGGGCTCCAGATCACCACCGAGGATCTTCATAAAGGTGGACTTGCCACAGCCGTTGGCGCCGATAAGGCCATAGCGGTTGCCGCCGCCAAACTTGACGTTGATGTTCTCAAACAGCGGCTTGGCGCCGAACTGCATGGTGATGTTGTTGCTACTTAACAAGGTATGTGTCCCGATTGGTCTGTCAAATGGCGCGCATTATGGCACAGATCCCCCGAAAGTTTTAGCGAGAAGTGTGATCTTGATCGGGGCAAGCGGGGCGTGCAGCCGATTGATGGGCAATAAAAAAAGCCGGCGTGAAGCCGGCTTTTGCGTGATGGCTGCCCGTTAGTGGGAAGTGGCGCCAGAGGCACCCAGCCCGGTTTGGGAGCGAACGAACTGCGGCAAGAACTTGGCATGTTCGTCGGCGGCGTTCTGGGAGCTGTCGGTGATGGAGAAGAACCAGATCCCGACGAAGGCCAACCCCATGGAGAAGAGGGCAGGGTATTCGTAGGGGAAGATGGCCTCTGCATGGCCCAGCACTTTCACCCACACGGTCGGGCCCAGGATCATCAGGGTTACGGCGCTCACCAGCCCCAGCCAGCCACCGTAGACGGCGCCACGGGTGGTCAGGCGTGACCAGAACATGGAGAGGAACAGCACCGGGAAGTTGCAGCTGGCGGCGATGGAGAAGGCCAGACCCACCATGAAGGCGATGTTCTGCTTCTCGAACAGGATCCCCAGACCAATGGCAACCACGCCCAGCACCAGAGTCGTCATCTTGGAGACACGCAGTTCATCGGTCTCGTTAGCCTTGCCCTTCTTCAACACGCTGGCATAGAGGTCATGGGAGACCGCAGAGGCACCGGCCAGGGTCAATCCGGCAACTACCGCCAGAATGGTGGCAAATGCCACGGCGGAGATGAAGCCGAGGAACAGACTGCCACCGACCGCATTGGCCAGATGGACGGCCGCCATGTTGGTGCCGCCCAGCAGGGCGCCGGTGGCGTCCTTGAAGGTCGGGTTGGTGCTCACCAGCAAGATGGCGCCAAAGCCGATGATGAAGGTGAGGATGTAGAAGTAGCCGATAAAGCCGGTGGCGTAGAACACCGATTTACGCGCCTCTTTGGCATCGCTCACGGTGAAGAAACGCATCAGGATATGGGGCAGACCGGCGGTACCGAACATCAATGCCAGACCGAGCGAGATGGCGGAGATGGGGTCAGCAACCAGGCCACCCGGGCTCATGATGGCGATCCCTTTCTCGTGCACCTTGACCGCTTCGCTAAACAGGGCACCGATATCGAAGTTGACCGATTTCATGACCATGATGGCCATGAAGCTGGCACCGGAGAGTAGCATCACTGCCTTGATGATCTGCACCCAGGTAGTGGCCAGCATGCCGCCAAACAGCACGTAGAGCACCATCAGGATACCGACCAGCACCACGGCCACATGGTATTGCAGGCCAAACAGCAGCTCGATCAGCTTGCCGGCACCGACCATCTGGGCGATCAGGTAGAGGGCGACCACCACCAGCGAACCACAGGCTGAGAGGGTACGCACTTCAGTCTGCTTGAGACGATAGGAGGCGACATCGGCAAAGGTATATTTGCCGAGGTTGCGCAGCCGCTCGGCGATCAGGAACAGAATGATGGGCCAGCCCACCAGAAAACCGATGGAGTAAATCAGACCATCGTAGCCGGAGGTGTAGACCAGCGCGGAGATCCCGAGGAAGGAGGCGGCGGACATGTAGTCACCGGCGATGGCCAGACCGTTCTGGAAGCCGGTGATACGGCCACCGGCCGCATAGTAGTCGGAAGCCGAGCGGTTGCGCTTGGAGGCCCAGTAGGTGATGAACAAGGTGGCGGCTACAAAGACCACGAACATCACGATGGCCGACACATTGAGGGGTTGGCGTTGTACCTCGCCGGTCAGCGCATCCGCTGCCAGCAGGGGGGAGGAGGCCAGTGAGGCCAACAGCAGCCACTTGCCTTTCATGCTTTTTGCGCTCATGACTGCACTCCCTTGAGGATCTTCTGATTCAGCTCGTCAAACTCGCCGTTGGCCCGAAACACATAGATGCCGGTCAACACGAAGGAGGAGAGGATCAGTCCCACCCCGACCGGAATGCCACGGGTGACGGTGGTACTGTCGCTGAGCGGGGTGCCCAGCCAACCGGGGGCAAAGGCGATGAGCAGAATAAACGCCAGGTAGAGTCCCAGCATCAGAGCCGAGAGGGCCCAGGCAAAACGCTGGCGCTTGGCGACCAGCTCCTGGAAGTTGGGATCTTGCTGGATCCTCAGATAGCTTTGCTGTTCCATTGCAGTTCTCCATGACATGAGTGTCAGCGGTGGATGGGGTAACCCCGACGAGCAGGCAATCTGCTCATGTAAGCAAAATGTGAATTAAATGTTATTTCTCGACAATTAGACTTTGGGATAAGTGAGCGGCGAGCCGCAGGTCAGGCGCAGGTAGATGAGCGCGGCCGTGGTGGCATCGGCAAGGGCATCGTGGGCGGGTAGGGATGGCAGTTCAAGGTGGCTGCAGATGGCACTTAAGTGGAGGTCAATGGCCGCATCGGGATAGCGGCGATAGAGGTGGTCATGATAAAGCTGGCTCACCTCGATCCCTCGCTGGGGCAGGGTCAATCCCCACAATTTCTGGCAGGCGAGATTGAGAATACGCAGATCGTAGGCGATGTGATAGCCCACAAGTTCACGGGGGCCGATAAAGTCGAGCAGCAGGCGCAGCGCGGCTTCCAGCTCCATTCCCTGTTGCAGATCCTGATGGCGCAGACCGTGGATCACCACAGATTGGCTGGTCAGGCTGGCCGGTGGCTGCACCTTGATGGCGAGGGCCTCGCCGGTCAGCAGCCGGTTACCCTGAATGCGCACCGCCCCGATGGAGACGATCTCGGCCTGCTCGGGATCGAGACTGGTGGTCTCGAAATCGAGGGCGATCCGTTCATCTTCCGGTGGGGTGGCAAAGAGCGGCGCGAACTCGCCCGTTCGGAACGCACGGCCATACCAGTAGCGTCGAACGCGGCTCAACATGGCTATTGTCTCAGACGAAAGTGCAAGGTGAGCCACTGCTGGAACTTCTTAACCTGATGCAGCGCCTGACGCAACAGATCCCGCTCGCTGTGGCTAAGCTCGCTTGTCTGCACCCGACTATTGCCCCCCTTGAGCTGGCTGCGCAGCCTAAGCCGGATAAAGAGCCGGAACGCCTCCGCCAGATTGCTGCCATAGTCGGCACTGAGCCGATCGGCGGCCACCAGCGCATCGATACGCCCCAGGGTTGAAGTCTCCAGAATGCCTGCCTCAAGGGCCAACATGCGGATACCGTGCACCAGCGGGAACAGGCCGCCCCGTTTCAGATCCAGCCCTTCCGGTGGCTGCTCCAGCCTGCCAAACAGGGTGAGCGGGGCATGAAAGGCCACCGCCGGTCGCACCATCTCCGCCAGCAGATCCCGCCTGTCCGCCAACTGCTCGCGCAGCGCTCTGGCAACCGGCAGATGGAGCTGTCGATCCCCCGCGATGGGGTGAGCATCGGCCAAGGTGGCGAGCCAGAGTAGCTCATCCTCTTTTGCCGTGGTGCAGGCGCTGGCAATAGCGCTTTGCCACTCGCAGCCTGTTTTTACCCAGGCCGGATTGTTCACCATCACCTGCCCGGGGCAGAGGGGGTAGCCGAGGCGCTCCAGCAGGGCGCTGAATTCGGCCAGATCGGCTGTCTGGGTGGGCCATGTCAGCCCCTCTGGCAGGATCAGGGCGTTGTCCTGATCGGTTTTGAGGATCTGCTCGCCGCGCCCCTCCGAGCCCAGCATCAACAGGCAGACTCTATCCTGCACCTCGGGGGGGATCACCAGCGCAAAGGCTTTGGCGATCAGCTGTTCGTTGATGGTGGCGATCAGCTTCATCAAAAAGGCGGTGTGGATCCCTTGGGCAAACAGGGATCGGGTCAATTGCTGCTGCTCGCGGGCGACCGCCTCCAGTGCCGGCAGGCTGTCGGCACGGGCGATGCGCAGGGTCAGCACATGGGAGTGGGTCGAGAAGAGCCCCAGCACCTGAGTCAGTTGCAAGATGCCCGCCACCTCGTTGCCACGCCACACCACCAGTCGCTTGATACGATGGCGGGTCATCAGCAGCAGGGCATCAAACAGATAGCTCTCCAGCGGCAGACCAATCAGGGGCGTGGGGGTCAGCACCGAGAGCGGGGCCGTCAGCGGCAATCCCTTGAGGGTCAGGGCGTGGAGCAAGGTCTTGCGGGTTGCCAGCGTGAGGGAGCCGTCGTGGGCCGGGTAGAGCAGGCAATCGGTCCCCTTGCTCACCATGGCTTCGGTCGCCGCCAGCAGTGACAGCTTGCTGTCGACGATAAGCGGTGCCTGCAGGTGGCCGGGTTCGATGCGGGTCAGGATAAATTCCGCCAGATTCTTCTGACCCAGTTGCTCGCGTTGCTCCTGCTGGCGCTGGCGCTCGGCCAGATTGGCGGTGAAGTAGCTGGCAAACTGCGGGTCCTGCTCACAGAGCGCCAGAAAAGTGTGGCGAGGAATGAGTTGGCAGAGGCTATCTTCCAGCGCGGTGAAGCGGTGGCGGCAGCGGCCATCAAACTGGGCGCGCACATCGAACAGATCATCGACCCCGTAATCACCAAACTGGTGGTGAGGAGCAGACTCTTCCACCGCCCCCTTGATGATGAGATAGAGGCCGGGAGGCTCGTCCCCCTCCTTGAGCAGCAGATCCCCGGCCCGAAAATAGCAGAGCGAGAGGTGACGGGAGAGCCGCTCGCGCGCCTCCTCATCCAGTCTGTCGAACGGTGGTCTGGCAAAATTGAACAGGGTTGACATGACAGCGTCCTCTGCTGGCTTGCGGCACTCATGCAGCTCCCAGTGTGACAAAGGGAGGGGGAGGCGACCAGCCGACTTTAGTCTCAGCTGTACCGCCTGTTCACACTCTGATAACGTGGTGGTATGACCAGTGAGTCAGTTTCAGGGATCAAGGAGAGGACAAGGGAGATGGAAAAACCAAGGGTCAAGTGCGAGATCCACGACGGGATTGCCGAAGTGATGCTGACGCGGGGGGATAAACTCAATGCGCTGGACCGCGCTATGTTCAGCGCCATCGACGAGACATTGACGCAGCTCGCCCGGCACAAGGGGCTGCGGGCGGTGATTCTGCATGGCGAGGGGCGAGCCTTCTGCGCCGGGCTGGATGTGAAATCCATGCTGAGACAGCCGGTGGCAGCGCTCGATATTCTCAAGCGTGAGGCGGACGAGGCGACCAATCTAGCCCAGCGGGTCGCCTATGGCTGGCATCAGCTGCCTGTGCCGGTGATTGCGGTGACCCAGGGAGTCTGTTTTGGCGGTGGCTTGCAGATTGCGCTCGGGGCCGATTTTCGCTTCAGCACCCCCGATTGCCGCTTTTCGGTGATGGAGATCAAGTGGGGCATCATCCCCGACATGAGCGGCAGTGTCACCATGCGCAACTTGATGGGGCTGGATACCGCCATGGAGCTGGCCATGAGCGGGCGCGAGCTGGATGCCTTCGAGGCCAAAGCTCTCGGGATGGTGAGCCGGGTCTGCGCCGATCCGCTGGTGGAGGCGCGGGAGTTTGCCCGCACCCTGATCACCAAGTCGCCGGATGCACTGGCGGGGATCAAGCAGCTCTACAGCCAGGCCTGGGCCCGCAGCGATGAGGCGATGCTCAAAGAGGAGACCCGCCTGCAAAAGCAGATCCTGGGGCGACCCAATCAGTGGCGGGCCACCCTTAACAGCCTGTTTCGCTGGCGTCTGCCCTTCGGGCCGCGCCGCAATCCGCTCTGAGTTGAGGTGACAGTAAAAAGAAATGGCAGCCGAGGCTGCCATTTTTATTGATGTCTTATGTCGTTCTGGTTCAGGAGGTCTTGCGATCCTGATCCGGCTCGAACTGATGGCCCGATTTCTCCAGTTCCAGGTTCTCTTCGGAGCGCTTGCCCACCCAGTAATCGGCGTTCTTGATGCCGAGCTTCTCCGGGTGGAATACGGGGTCAATACCTTGTGCCTGCTGCGCTTCATAATCCTTCAGACAGGTGAAGGCGGTCTTTTGCAGCAGCAGGATGGCGATGATGTTGAGCCATGCCATCAGGCCGACCCCGATATCACCCATGCCCCACGCCAGATCTGCAGTCTTGACGGTGCCGTAGACGGTGGCAGCCATCAGCGCAATTTTCAGCAAGAAGGTGAGCCAGGGGCGATTAATCTTGCGGTTGATGTAGGCGATGTTGGTTTCGGCGATGTAGTAGTAGGCAACGATGGTGGTGAACGCGAAGAAGAACAGCGCGATGGCCACGAAAATGCTGCCAAAGCCCGGCATCATGCTCTCCATAGCGGTCTGCACATAGCCCGGGCCTGCTGCGATACCGGCAATACCCGTGTAGATGGCGGCGCCGTCCGGCCCTTGTACGTTATAGAGACCGGTGATCAGCAGCATAAAGCCGGTGGCGGAGCAGACGAACAGGGTGTCGATATAGACGGAAAACGCCTGCACCAGACCCTGCTTGGCCGGGTGACTCACTGCCGCAGCAGAGGAGGCGTGCGGCCCGGTACCCTGACCCGCTTCGTTGGAGTAGACCCCGCGTTTTACCCCCCACATGATGGCCAGACCCAGAATGGCACCGAAACCGGCATCCAGACCGAAGGCGCTCTTCCAGATCAGCAGGATCACGCTCGGCAGCTGGCCGATATTGAGGGCGATGATGACGCAAGCCACGATGATGTAGCCCAGCGCCATAAAGGGCACCACGGTACTGGCGAAGCTGGCGATACGCTTGACGCCGCCGAAGATAATAAAGCCGAGCAGCAGCGCCAGACCGGCGGCGGTGACGTTCGGATCGATATTAAAGGCGGTCTGCAGGCTGGAGCCGATGGAGTTGGCCTGCACGCCCGGCAGCAGCACGCCGCAGGCGAAGACGGTAGCGATGGCGAAGGTCCAGGCGTACCACTTCATGCCAAGCCCTTTCTCGATGTAGAAGGCCGGGCCGCCGCGGTATTCACCGTTGATCTTCTCTTTGTAAACCTGACCCAGGGTGGACTCCACGAAGGCGGAGCTGGCGCCGAGGAAGGCGACCATCCACATCCAGAACAGGGCGCCCGGGCCACCGAAGGTGATGGCGGTGGCCACACCGGCGATGTTACCGGTACCCACACGACCGGCCAGGGTCATGGCCAGCGCCTGGAAGGAGGAGACACCGGCATCGGTGCTCTTGCCATCAAACATCAGGCGCACCATCTCTTTGATATGACGCAGTTGCAAAAAACGGGTGCGCAGGGAGAAGTAAAGACCGACCCCCAGACACAGGTAAATGAGCGCAGGGCTCCAGATTACACCATTGATGGCATTGACGATTTCATTCATGTACAACAACTCCTTTGTTGTGTTTGTGGCGCTGTCTTGGCGAGATCTTGGCCTCGCTCTCTGTCACTGTTTTCGGCCCTGTTTGTTAACAATCCAGTTAACAAATGAGCGCAAGGTTGAGGGGTTAAGCAGAGCGCAAACACGCGCCATGCATGGCTTGTAACATATCGAGTTGTATCGGTGCTTCCCAGCGAAAAATGTTGCCTTGTTGCAAATTTGTGAATTGACAAGGGTGGGGGGATAATGGCAGGCAGCGTTTTCTATGAGTAAAGATGAGATCCTCCTTGTTGATCTGCGCCAGACAATGTGACGGGCGTAACACAATGGAAAGCAAACATGAGGCCAACAATGAAAAATGACCCTGAGACGTTGACGATCCGTCCCCCTGAGGTCGACGACGGGAGCGCCATCGCCCACCTGTTCAGCCAATTGGGGTATCCTGCCGAAGGCGGTGACGTGACGGCGCGCCTGTTGGCACCGGATCCCGCGAGCGTTGTGCTGCTCGCATCCCTGGCCGACAAAGTGGTCGGCGTGCTGGTCTGGCACAAGCTGGCACCGTTGCATGTTGCACCAGCTTGGGGCCTGATCTCGGCGCTGGTTGTCGATGAAGGGGCAAGAGGGGCGGAGTGGGCGCAGCCTTGCTCAAGGGAGCCGAAGCGATGGCGCGGGCCGCAGGTTGCGCCCAGCTGGAGCTATCCAGCAGTCTCAAGCGCGAGGCGGCCCACCGTTTCTATCTGGCGCAGGATTATCAGGAGCGGCCGAAACGGTTCGTCAAACTGCTGTGACCTGTTGTTTGCATCAAAAGAAGGAGTAGGCGTGCTGGGATGGTTCAAATGGCTGGGTGGTCGCCCGCAAACGCCCATGAGTGAGGATGAGTTGGCGCTGTGGCGTCAGGCGCTGGCGGCAGTGCCCATCTTGCAAGGGCTCAGCGATGCCGAGCAGACGACGCTTATCGGCTTGGGGCAGCAGCTGCTCAAGCGCAAGACCCTGACCCTGATCGGGGTAGATCTCAGCCCCCGTCAACAGGCGGTGCTGGCACTGCAGGCGGCGTTGCCCATCTTGCACCTCGGCCTTGATTGGTATCGCGGCTTTCACGAAGTCATCATCATTCCCGAACCCGTCACCCGGCGTCAGGAGGTGCAGGATGAGTTCGGGTTGGTGAACGAGTTTGAAGAGGAGAACGCTGGTGAATCCTGGCCGCAAGGGCCGCTGGTGCTGGCCTGGAGCGAACTGCAGCAGGATGGTGACTGGGACGGCTTTAATCTGGTGATCCACGAGCTGGCTCACAAGCTCGACATGCTAGGCGGTGAGGCGGACGGCGCGCCGCCGTTGCCGGGGCAGATGAGCAGCCTGCTGTGGCAACAGGCATTTCAGAGCGCCTTCGATACGCTGTGCCAGCAGCTTGATCGGGACGAAGTGACCGATATCGATCCCTATGCTGCTGAACATCCCGCCGAATTTTTTGCCGTCAGCTGCGAGTGCTTCTTTACCGATCCGCTGCGGCTGCAACAGGTCTATCCCGCGGTATACCGGCAACTGAGCCAGTTCTTTAGCCAGGATCCCGCACTGCGTTTTCCCGCGACCCGTTTGCTGGCGGGGGAGGGGGACGCCAAGTCACTGAGCTGATAACCGATCTGTTGAACGGTTATTCGAGATAGCAAAAAGGCACCCGAGGGTGCCTTTTTCACAATCTGAGTGGCTTGCCTATCAGGCAGCGGCTTTCAGCTGTACGGCGGCGGCTTTCTTGTGATCGCCGATTGGCATCACGGTACGGCCGAACTGCTCATTGATCACGGTGGCCATAGCCAGGTAGATGGCGCTGGCGCCACAGATGATGCCTTCGAAACCGGCGATGGTGCCGATCAGGGTGCTGCCGGTGAAGTCACGGGCGGCCAGCAGGAAGAACAGCACGGTCAGGGAGGCGAAAACGAACTGCTTGGCGCGCGGGTAGTTGATGGTGCCAACCAGCATGAACAGGGTGAACATGCCCCACATCAGCAGATACCAACCCATGTAGGCGTGCGGAGTGGCTTCGGCCAGACCCATGGTCGGCATGATCAGCAGGAACACCAGGCTCAGCCAGAACAGGCCGTAGGAGGTGAACGCAGTCACACCGAAGGTGTTGCCACGCTTGTACTCCATGATGCCAGCGATGATCTGGGCGATGCCGCCGTAGCACAGGCCCATGGCCAGGATCATGGCGCTGATGGGGAAGAAACCTGCGTTATGGATGTTCAGCAGGATGGTGGTCATACCGAAACCCATCAGACCCAGAGGGGCAGGGTTGGCCAATTTTTCGCTCACGTGGCGTTCTCCAAAAATAGAGGTGGGGTTAACAAAAGACGCGCGATTTTAGGCAGGCTGTGGCGCGCCCGCAAGGGGGCAAGGGGGATAAATCGTAAAAAAACTACGTGATTATTTGCATCAGAGGCCAAATGCTCACCAAGACAGGCTGTTTGGTGAGCAAAAGGTGTCAAAATAGTTGAGGGGTTGTATTTTTATTACGCATTTGCGCAGTGCGGCGGCCTTACTGATCCAGTGTCAGGATCACTTTGGCTTCCTTATCCTCTTCCTTGACCTGGCTGTCGAGCACGAACAGCCGCTCCGGGGCGATCCCTTGGCTGTCGACCAGAAACTCCTTGGTATTTTGCGCCCGGCGCATGGCGAGATTGCGCAGGGATTTGGCGGTGATGAGCTGCTGATCCCGCAGCAGGATCACCGCCTGGGCCCGCAGTGCCGCGCTCTCTTCATCCAGATGGAGGCGGTCCGCCAGATCATCCAGATCTTCGCCAAAGCGCTCTTCATAGGCCTGGGCCAGCGCCTCTTGCAGGGCTGAGTCCTGTTCCAGCAGGTCGAGATCCGCCTGATTGCCGGTGAGCTTGGCCAGTACCCGCTCCAGTTTTTGCCGTTGCAGGATGGGGCGCTCCTCGTTGAAGTTGACCTTGCCGCGAATGTTCATGCTGAGCTTGGGTCTATCCTTGAGGGCCTGCGCCAGCTTGACCAGTTTCTCCTGCTGGGTGGGGGTGAGGTCGGGCTCCCCCGGCAGGAAGGGAAGTTCGTCGAGATCTTCGGTGCCATCGGCCAGCGAGGCGAGCAGGGAGAAGGGGGAGGTGATCGCCTTGCTCAGGGTGTTGCCCAGCACATCCCAGAAGATATTGCCGATGCTGAAGTCCGGTTGATCGAGATCGCCCTTCACCTTGAGGTTCATCTGTATCACCCCGTTGGCATCGCTTAGCAGGGCGATGGCCAGCCCCAGCGGCAGATCCTTGGCCTGATCGCTCTTGATCTTCTCGCCCAGTTGCAGCTTCTTGATGGTGATGTCGTTATCCCCCTCCAGCCGATTGCCCTCCAGCTTGTAATGCAGCTTCATGGAGAGCTGCCCCTTGTCGATGGCATAACCGGCATAGGTGCCCGAATAAGGGGTAAAGGTGGTGAGCTCCAGATTGTGGAAAGCGACCGCGATGTCGAGGATCGGGTTGGCGACCAGCAGGTTGGTACCGCCGCGAATGGTCACTGGCGCATAGCGATCCACCTTGCCGTTGAAGGCGAGATCGGAGCGTTGCCCCGGAATATTGCTGATATGGCGGCTCTGGCCGCCCAGCGAGGCGATATCGGCCACAAAATCCTGACTCAGACTGCGGTCGGCAAAGCGCAGGTTGCCCTGCTCGGTGCGCAGCTGATCGATGGTGAAACGAAAATCGGGAGCCTTGCTGCCAGCCGTCGCGTGAGGGCTGTTGGTTGCCGCCGGTTGTGGCAACAGCAGCTGTTGCAGGTTGGTGGTGCCATCTTCGTTGATCTCGATGCGGGCGAAGGGCTTGTTCAAGGCAATGTCCTTGATCCGCATCTGCTGGCTGATGCCGTCGTACGTCAGACCGGTGAGAGCCAGGGTGTTGAACTCCAGCAGCCGCTGATTGTCTGCCCGATCGACCACCTTGAGCCCGTTGATATCGAGCCCCCCTTGCAGGGTCAGCTTGCTGAGATCTCCCTGGGCGGTGGTGGCGAGATCAAGGCGGGTCTTGCTGCTCAGCAGCCCGTTTTGCACCTTGATACGCACCAGATCGGCCAGATAGGGTTGCGCCAGCGTCAGGGGCAGCTCCTGCTGGTTGATCTCGCCGCTTAAGGTGAAAGGAGTCAGGGTCAGTTGGCCATCAAAGGCGAGGGGGCTGCTCTGGTTGAACTGGGTGGCCAGAGTCAGTTTGCTCGGTTGCTCCCCCTTGCTGCCCAGTGGCCCCAGCGCTAGCTTGAGGCCGGAGAGCTGGCGTGCCTGCGGTTTGCCGCTGCTCGATTCGGTGAGAGTGAGATCGCCCCTGTCGATAAGGATCTGCTTGATCTGCCACTGCCAGGGTTTGTCTGTCCCGTGTTTCTTGCCGTTAGCGGCTGCCTTTGCTTGTTGTGCCGACTTGGGCGCCGCATTGTTGGCCACCTCGTTTGCGACGTGGGCCCCTTTGACGGGCTTGGCGGGAGCTTGTTCAATCAGCAAGTCAGCCAGATCCAGTTCCAGCTGTGGGTTGAGGGTGGCCTTGAGCAGGGGTTGTTGCAGAGTGACCTTGCCGATCTGGAGCGACTGTTTCTGGCCATCGACAGCCAGATCGCTCAGGGCCAGCTGGCCGAAGCGGGCAAATTCGTCGCCCTTGTGTTTTTTAAGCTGCCAGTTGTCCAGGGTCAGCTTGCCTTTGGACAATTGCCACAGCACTCCTTGCTTGCCCTCTTTAAGCTGGTACTCCACCTCTGCATTGGCGTGGCCCTTGGCCAGATCCAGCTTGAGATAGGGTGCCCAGAGCGGGGCGAAGGGTTTCAGGTCGACCTGTTTGAGGCTCGCTTTGCCCTGACCCATGCCGCTCATTACATCGAGTTTGCCGTGGGCAGCGAGGCTGCTTTTGCCGTTGATGGCGGCGTTCAGCTGATAGGCGGTCGGGTGATTTGCCTCGGTGCGCAGGTTATCGAGCTTGAGGGTCATTTTCTCCAGATTGAGAGGCGGCAACCAGCCGGGTTCGCTCTCCTTGCGCTGATCCTGATAGCGCATATGCCCGTCAGTGACATTGACGCTGGCAATATCGACCAGTAGCGGGGCGCTGGCTGTCTCGGGCTCGGGGGCGGGCGCAGGGGTGAGCAGGGTCGCCAGCGCATCGGTTAGATTGAGTCGAACATCCCCCTTTTTGTCTGCCAGCCGTTGCAGCTGCACCACGGGTTTGGTCAGGGTGACGGCGGAAAGCACGACCCCTTTCTGCTGCCAGCTGGTTTGCAGGTTTGGGGTGATAAAGAGCTGTTCAAAACCGATGATGGTCTGCTGCTTGGCATCGAGCAGGGCAGTCGCGCCGATGGAGATAGAAGGGTTGCGCAGACCTACGTCAATCTCCCCCAGCGTCAGTTGCAGGCCATAGTGCTCGGCCAGCCAGCCGGGCAGATA
The DNA here is from genome assembly GCF_051919185.1 of Aeromonas sp. 97A. Lineage (NCBI taxonomy): Bacteria > Pseudomonadati > Pseudomonadota > Gammaproteobacteria > Aeromonadales > Aeromonadaceae > Aeromonas > Aeromonas sp. 97A. Next base: position 1,016,283 of record NZ_JBQBFF010000001.1, read on the forward strand.
GCGCTGGATCAAACGGGGGGTTTGCCACAGCAGCAGAGTGATCAGGATAAGAAACAGCAGGAAAGCGTAGGCAAGGTAGCGCAGCAAGCGGAGCTTGGGGGACGCGGGCTCGGTGGTGTTCATTTGGTGCACTCCCATTTGGTTCCCGCCATGGTACAGAAAAGCTGGATAGTAATCATGGGGTTGCGTGCTGTTGTACGCCGTACTTTGTCCAAAGGCGATCCAGTTCACCCATTTGTTGCAGCGCTGCCAGCCACTGTTCCAGCTGGGCAGGGGTAATGGGGGCCTCAGGGTGAAGGATTGCGCGGTGCTGATACTGTTGATCCCATTTTTGCGAGATCAGCAGCTGGTCGGCGGTGTCGGGGTGGGCCAGCAGATACTGGTTAAGGTAGGAAACGTTGAGAATGGCTACCTCGCCACGCCCTTTGAGTAGCGCTTGCAAGACACTGACGTTGTCCTTGACCAGGGTGATATTGAGCTTGCGCTGCAGGTAGAGAGGATCGGCATTGAACTGGCCAACGCCGTAGTGGTAGCCGGTCACCCCGATAAGATGATGCCGAGAGGGGTCATCGAAAAAGCGCTGATCCCGACCCGTTTTGTTCAGGGCCACATAGACCTCACCACCACCGAGAAAGGGGGCTGTCATCTTGAATTTATCTGTGTCCCAGCCCCACTTGCTGTCTTCAAACAGCATCAGCGAGAAACGGCCCAGATCGAGCGCCTTGTAACGGTTGGCGGCCGAGGTGGGAACAAACACGAATCTTACCTCTTGCTGGATCTCGTTTAGCTTGGCGATGAGGTCCAGCGTCAGCCCTTCATAGCGGGAATCGGAGAGTTTGACCACAAAGGGGGCATAGGGGTATCCGCCAACCTTGATGAGGGGATGGCTCCAGCCAGAGAGGCTGAACAAGAGCAAAAACCAGCACCAATATCTCATGGGATCCCCAAGGCAATAGCTTGCTCCCAGATTCGGTTAATCTGCGCCAGTTTTCAAGCTGTTAAGGGAATTAACACAGCGCTGCTCGGCGGCTTCCAGCTCGGCCATCACCATCTGGATATCCTCCAGTTGTTGGCGCAGCACGCCGCGTTTTGTCTCGATCAGCTGGATCATGGAGTGGAGCTGGGTTTTGCTCGATTTGTCGGTGTCGTACATATCGAACAGCTCGCGGATCTCGGCCAGGCTAAACCCCAGCCGTTTGCCGCGCAGAGTCAACTTGAGCCGGATCTTGTCCCGATGGCTGTAGATGCGGGTTTGCCCCTCCCGCAGCGGGGTGAGCAGCCCCTCATCCTCGTAGTAGCGGATGGTGCGCGGCGTGACATCGAACTCGTGGGCCAGCTCCGAAATGCTGTAGGTGATCTCCTTGCCGGGCAGGGAACGGGACATGGTCATGACTCCTGTTGCTGGGCGTTTGGTTGGCAGAGGCGGGCACGCAGTCGCTCGGCATTGGCGTGCAGGGCCTGACCGACCCGCGAGCCGTTGGGGCGAGCGAGCTGCTCGCTCACCCACTGGCCGGTGGCCGCCAGTTTGTCGAGATCCACTCCTGTCGTCATGCCAAGGCCATGTAGCAGGTAGACCACCTCTTCTGATGCCACATTGCCGGAGGCGCCCGGCGCATAGGGGCAGCCGCCAAGCCCCGCCACCGAGCAGTCGATGGTGCGAATGCCACGCTCCAGCGCGGGTAGCAGGTTGGCCAAGCCCTGACCGTAGGTGTCGTGAAAATGGACCGCGAGTCGCCCCGCCGGGATCTCGTGCAGCACCGCATCCAGCATGGGCGCCACCGTGCCGGGGGTGCCAACGCCTATGGTGTCCCCCAGCGAAATTTCGTGGCAGCCGAGATCCAGCAACTGTTCGGCCATGGCGGCGACCCGTTTCGGGCGGGTCGGGCCATCGAACGGGCAGGCGATGACGGTGGAGAGGTAGCCGCGCACCTTGATGCCGAGTCGGCGCGCCTCCTGTACCAAGGGGGCGAAGCGCACCAGCGACTCCTCCACGCTGATGCCGATATTGGCGCGGGTAAAACCGTCGGAGCAGGCGGTGAAGAGACCAATCTCATCGGCGCGGGCGGCAATGGCTGCCTGCAAGCCTTGCAGATTGGGCACCAGAGCGCCGTAACGGGTTGAGCCCTTGCGCGGCAGTGCCTCGAACAGCGCAGCGGAGTCCGCCATCTGCGGCACTTTTTTGGCAGAGACAAAGGCACCCACCTCGATGCGTTGCAGCCCGCTGTCGGTAAGGCGCTGGATCAGCTCCAGCCGCTGTACCAGGGAGAGGGGCGCAGCTTCATTTTGCAGGCCATCTCGCGGCCCCATCTCCACCAGACTGACCCTGTCGTCACGGACGTCCTGTGATCGGTTCATGGGTGTTCCTCCTGTGAAGCAGTCTCTTCGGCAAAGCGCACCAGCACGGTTCCCTGGCTTACCTGCTCGCCCTGTTTGCACAGCAGGGCTTCAATTACCCCGTCCCGCTCTGCACGCAGTTGGTGCTCCATCTTCATCGCTTCCAGCACCAGCAGGGGTTGCCCCTTGCTGACCGTTTGGCCAGGTTCGATCATCACGGCTACCACTATGCCGTGCATGGGGGCGATGGCGCCCTGCGCCTTCTCATTTGTCTGATCATGATGGTGGCTGTGCTGCCGATCATCGGCCGCGAAGCGGATGCGCTGGCCCCCCAGGGTCATGATGAAGGCTGCCTCCGAGCCTGCGACCGTCTGAATGGGGATCTGTTGCCTGCCGCCGCCCTTCTGCAGCCGGATATTATCGTCACCTCTCTGGTAGCAATGAGTCTCCCCTTGCCACTCAAACTGGCCGCCATGATCGTGAAGGGTCAATACCCGGCGCTCATCACCAATGCGTACCGCCGCTGTCCAGCAGCGATCCGGCCCTAGCCGAAATCCGCAGGCTTGCTGCCAGGGGGAGGTGCCCGCAGGGCGGCTCGCCAGCCAGAGGGCGGCCAGCGGCCAGGCGAGCTCAGGAATGGGCCGTGCTGTGGTGGGTATGGGCCATTGGGTATGGTGGCCCATGGCCAGGACGTCGGGCTCTTCACACAGGCGCAGCAGCAGCGGGCCGTTGTGCACCAGCGGCCCGAGATCCAGTGCCGCCAGCGCATCGGCCAGTTGAGCGAACGCCTCGGCGCGACTCTGGCCGTGGGCGATCAGCTTGGCGATCATGGGATCGTAATAGGGGCTGACCTCATCGCCAGCGGTAACGCCGGTGTCGATGCGCACGCCAACGGGCCAGTGGAGCCAGTGGATAGGCCCGCTGGCGGGCAGAAAACCGGCCGCCACATCCTCGGCGTAGAGGCGCGCCTCCACTGCATGGCCGCGCAGCACCACTTCCTCTTGGGTGAGTGGCAGCGGCTTGCCTTCGGCTACGGCCAGCTGCCAGGCAACCAGATCCTGCCCGGTCACCGCTTCGGTGACCGGATGCTCCACCTGCAGCCGGGTGTTCATCTCCATAAAGAAGAACGCATCCTTGCAGAGCAGGAACTCGATGGTGCCAGCCCCCTGATAATTGATGGCTTTGGCTGCGGCCACGGCTGCCTCCCCCATGGCGCGGCGCAGAGCCGGAGGGATGTCGGGGGCGGGAGCCTCTTCGATCACCTTCTGATGGCGTCGCTGCAAGGAGCAATCCCTGTCCCCCAGATAGATGGCGTTGCCGAGGCTATCGGCAAAGACCTGTACTTCCACATGGCGAGCCAGGGGCAGATAGCGCTCCAGCAGCACCAGATCGTCACCAAAGGCGGCCTTGGCTTCCCGTTTGACTGCCGCCAGCGACTCGTCAAAGTCGGCCAGCTGATCGACCCTACGCATCCCCTTGCCACCGCCGCCACTGGCCGCCTTGATAAGTAGCGGGAAGTCAATCTGGCTCGCCTGATCGCGCAAAAAGTCCGGCCGCTGATCCGTGCCGTGATAGCCGGGCAGCACAGGTACGCCGGCAGCCTGCATCAGCGCCTTGGCGCCCGATTTGTCGCCCATGGCGAGAATGGCGGCGCCGCTTGGGCCGACAAAGCGCAGGCCGCGCTGTTCGCAGGCGGTGGCAAAATCGCTGTTTTCCGACAGAAAGCCGTAACCGGGATGGATGGCATCGGCACGCGCCTCTTTGGCAATCTTCAGCACCTTGCCGGTGTCGAGATAGCTCTCTCTGGCCGGTGCGGGCCCCAGATGCCAAGCCTCATCGGCAAGACGAGTGTGCATGGCGTGGGCGTCGGCATCGGAGTAGAGGGCGATGGTGTGGATGCCGAGGCGTTTCGCCGTCTTGATGATGCGCACAGCAATTTCGCCGCGATTGGCAATCAGCAGGCGCTTAATCTGAGAGTGATGGGTCATGTCTCATCCTTGAAACGGGGACGCCAGGCGGGAGGACGTTTGTCGAAGAAGGCCTGCATCCCCTCTTGGGCTTCGAGCCCCACCCGAACCCGGGCGATGGTCTCGACAGTTTTCTCTTCGTGCAGGCGGGAAGGATGGTCTTCTATCGCCGCCAGCAGCCGTTTGGTCTCTTTCATCGCTTCCGGCCCGTTGCGGCACAGACGAAGGGCCTGCGCCCGTCCCTCCGCCAGCAGTTGATCCGGTTGGCAGAGTTGGTGTGCCACATTGAGCCGACAGGCGGTGATGGCATCGAACGGCTCGGCACTGAGCATGTAGCGGCGCGCCTGACGCATTCCCATGGCACGTACCACGTAGGGGCTGATCACCGCAGGCACTAGCCCGAGGCTTACCTCTGAGAGGCAAAAGCGGGCGTCGTCGCTGGCCAGCACCAGATCGCAGGTACAGATCAGCCCCAGCGCCCCGCCATAGGCGGCCCCTTGCACCAGCGCTACCGTGGGGAAGGGGAGCTCATCGAGGGTCTGCATCAGCCGCGCCAGTACCCGGGCGTCTTCGCGATTGTGTTCGAAATCAGCGTGGGCCAGATTGCGCATCCAGTTGAGGTCGGCGCCCGCGCAGAAGTGTTTGCCTTCGGCCCGCAGCAGCAAAGCATGAGGACGTTCGGCGAGAGCATGACCATGGAGATGGGCCAGGTCATCGAGGCAGTCGAGCAGCCCCAGCATCAGGTCGGCATCAAAGGCGTTGTGGCGGGCCGGGCGCGACAGCACCAGTTCGGCCAATGGGCCGTGCCGCTCCAGCCGAAACGGGCCCTGTGTTGAAGAGCCAAGTGCTGAGGAAGTAAGTGGATCTGACATAGTTTTGCTCCTTACATCCGGAAGATGCCGTACTGCTCGGGTGCAATGCGGGCACCCTGACAGGCGGCCAGTGCCAGTGCCAGCACGGTGCGGCTCTGGGCCGGGTCGATCACGCCGTCATCCCACAGGCGAGCGCTGGCGTAGTAGGGGTGGCCCTGGCGCTCATACTGCTCGATCACTGGGGCTCGGATGGCGGCGGCCTCCTGCTCGCTCAAATCTTTGCCCTCGGCAGCCAGCTTGTCCCGACGCACCTGCACCAGCACCCCGGCAGCTTGTTCGCCACCCATGACAGAGATACGGCTGTTGGGCCAGCTAAAGAGAAAATCGGGTTCATAGGCGCGGCCGCACATGCCGTAGTTGCCGGCACCGAAGCTGCCACCGACTATCAGAGTGATCTTGGGCACCCGGCTGCAGGCCACCGCGGTGACCAGCTTGGCGCCATGCTTGGCGATCCCTTCGCGCTCTGCCGTGCTGCCCACCATAAAACCGGTGATGTTCTGTAAAAAGAGCAGCGGGATGGTGCGGCGGTTGCAGAGCTGGATAAAGTGGGCGCCTTTCTGGGCGCTGTCGCTGTGCAGCACGCCGTTGTTGGCGAGGATCCCCACTTCCATGCCGCAAATCCGGGCAAAGACGGTTACCAGAGTGGTGCCGAACAGCGCCTTGAATTCGTCAAAGTCAGAGCCATCCACCAATCGGGCAATCAGTTCGCGGGCGTCGTAAGGGCGTTTGAGACTGGTGCCCACCAGACCGTAGAGCTCCTCGATCGGGTAGCCGGGGGGTTCGTAGCCGGGGCTGCTCTCTATCGGCTCGTTACCCAGATGAGTAACCAGCGTGCGGGCGATGGCCAGCGCATGGGCATCGTCACGGGCCATATGATCAGCCACCCCGGAGTGGGCGCAGTGCACCTCGGCGCCGCCCAGTGCCTCGGCGCTGATCTCCTCACCGGTGGCGGCCTTGACCAGCGGCGGGCCGGCCAGAAAGATGGTGGCCTGCTCCCTGACCATGATTGACTCGTCCGCCATGGCGGGCACGTAGGCGCCGCCTGCGGTGCAGAGCCCCATCACCACCGCCAGCTGGGGGATGTTCTGGGCCGACATGCGGGCCTGGTTGTAGAAGATGCGACCAAAGTGATCCCGGTCGGGGAACACCTCATCCTGCATCGGCAGAAAGGCGCCGCCGGAATCCACCAGATAGAGGCAGGGGAGGCGCAGCCGCTCGGCGATGGCCTGGGCGCGCAGGTGCTTTTTCACCGTGAGCGGGTAGTAGGTGCCGCCCTTCACGGTGGCGTCGTTCACCACCAGCATACAGAGCCTGCCCGAGACCCGGCCGATGCCGGTGATGATGCCGGCGGCGGGCACCGGCTCGTCATAGACCTGCCAGCCAGCCAGCGCCGACAGTTCGAGAAACGGGGAGCCCGGGTCCAGCAGCTGATTGATGCGCTCGCGGGGCAGCAGCTTGCCACGGGCCTGATGGCGGGCGTTGTTGGCCGCGCCGCCTCCTTGGGCGATCTCGGCAATGCGAGCATGGAGATCGTCGACCAGCCCCTGCATGGCGGCCCGATTGACTGCATATTCCGGGCTCGCCGTGTCGAGACGGGAGTGGATACGACTCATGCGTTCTCTCCCATCAGCTCGCGACCAATCAGCCAGCGGCGGATCTCCGAGGTGCCAGCACCTATCTCGTAGAGCTTGGCGTCCCGCAGCAGACGGCCGGTGGGGTATTCGTTGATGTAGCCGTTGCCGCCGAGCAGCTGGATGGCATCGAGCGCCATCTGGGTGGCATTTTCGGCGGCAAACAGGATAGCGGCGGCGCAATCTTTACGGCTGGTGCGGCCCTGATCGCAGGCGCTCGCCACCGAATAGACCAGCGCCCGGCTGCTGGCGAGGCGGGTATACATGTCGGCGAGCTTGCCCTGCACCAGCTGAAACTCGCCGATGGCCTGGCCGAACTGTTTGCGCTCGCGCACATAGGGCAGCACCACGTCCATGCAGGCCTGCATGATGCCAAGGGGGCCGGCCGCCAGTACCACCCGCTCGTAATCGAGCCCGCTCATCAACACCTTGACCCCGCCGTGCAAGGGGCCCAGCAAGTTCTCCTGCGGTACCCGGCAGTTGTCGAACACCAGCTCGCAGGTGCTGGAGCCGCGCATGCCGAGCTTGTCGAGCTTCTGGGCGGTGGAGAAACCGGGAGTGTGCGCTTCGACGATAAAGGCAGAAATCCCTTTGGGGCCGGCAGCGGCATCGGTCTTGGCATAGATGACGAAGGTCTCGGCATCCGGGCCGTTGGTGATCCACATCTTGTTGCCGTTCAGCACGAAGTGCTCCCCCTCGCGCACTGCGGTGAGGTGCATGCTGACCACATCGGAGCCTGCACCCGGCTCGCTCATGGCCAGCGCCCCCACATGCTCGCCGCTCACCAGCGGGGGCAGGTAGCGCGCTTTCTGCTCCGGTGTGCCGTGGCGGTGGATCTGGTTGATGCAGAGATTGGAGTGGGCGCCGTAGGAGAGGCCGACCGAGGCGCTGGCGCGGCTCACCTGCTCCATCACCAGCACGTGGGCCAGATAGCCGAGGTTCACCCCGTCATACTCCTCCGCCACCGTGATGCCGTGCAGCCCCAGTTCACCCATCCGGGGCCAGAGATCACGGGGGAAGGCGTTGCTCTGATCGATCTCGCTGGCGCGCGGGGCGATCACTTTCTGGCAGAAAGCCGCAACCTGTTCGGTCAGGGCATTCAGGGTCTCATCCATCTGCATCCATGCTCTCCTTGCGGATATGACAGTCGGGTAGGAAGGTTGGTTCGACCTGCTAACCTAGCTTCACGGTTGGCAGTGGTCGGTCCATTTTTGTACTTCACTTCTGCTACAAGTTTACGTTAGCGTAAACGTAAATCAATTGTTAATCTGTTGTGTGTCGATTGAAAGGTGGTAGTGAGAGCGTCATCAGCTACCACGACAACAACGCCATAGTGGCAGATCCGAATGACCAGTGTGTGGGCGCCGCGTCATAAAGCACTAACTCAGGAAAGTAAGCGCGGGAAAATAAGCGTGGGGCAACAAGGGAGAGAACGACGAGATGGATTTTACCCTGACCGATGATCAACAGGCGTATGTGGAGGCGGCCGCCGCCTTTGCTGACGATGCGCTCAAACCTAATGCCGCGCGCTGGGACAAGGAGCATGAGTTTCCGATCCCGTCCATCAAGCAGGCGGCCGAGCTCGGGTTTTGTGGTCTCTATACCCCGGAGCAGTTTGGCGGATTGGGGCTGCCTCGTCTCGATGCTAGCCTCATCTTCGAGCGCCTCGCCATGGGCTGTACCTCGACCACGGCTTATCTGACCATTCACAACATGGTGAGCTGGATGCTGGGCAGCTGGCTGCCCACCGAGGTTGCCAAGGAGTGGGTGCCCAAACTGGCCAGCGGCGAGCTGCTGGGCTCCTATTGCCTCACCGAGCCAGGGGCGGGTTCCGATGCTGCGGCACTCAAGACCCGAGCCACTCGCGAGGGTGATAGCTACCTCATCGAGGGAACCAAGGTCTTTATCTCGGGAGCAGGCAGCAGCGATGTGCTGGTGGTGATGGCCCGTACCGGTGGTGAAGGTGCGAAGGGGGTCTCTGCCTTTATGGTGCAGGCTAATGCTCCCGGCGTGAGCTATGGCAAGGCAGAAGAGAAGATGGGCTGGAACAGCCAGCCGACCCGGGAGGTTGTTTTCAACGGGGTTCGCATTCCTGCCTGTTATCGGTTGGGCGAAGAGGGGGAAGGATTCAAGTTCGCCATGCAGGCCCTCGATGGGGGGCGCATCAATATTGCCACCTGTTCGGTTGGCACCGCCCAGCAGGCGCTGGATGATGCGCTGGCCTATGTGCAGCAGCGCCAGCAATTTGGTCACCCGATCAGCGAATTCCAGAGCGTGCAGTTTCGCCTGGCCGATATGGCGACCGAGCTGGCTGCCGCCCGCCTGCTGGTACGTCAGGCCGCCGACAAGCTGGATCGCGGGGCTCCCGACAAGAGTGCCTGGTGTGCCATGGCCAAACGTTATGCTACCGATGTGGGTTATCAAATCTGTGATGAGGCTCTGCAACTCTTTGGCGGCTATGGTTATATCCGCGAGTATCCGCTCGAGCGCTATCTGCGCGATACACGGGTACACCGCATTCTGGAGGGCACCAACGAGGTGATGCGACTCATCATCGCACGCCGTATGCTGGCCGATCCCGGTTTGTCGCTGGGCTAACCGGTGGTCGCATCAAGGGGGTGTCTACAGCCACCCGATTTGCACCATGCCATGCCGGTTTCGGCTTTGTGAGCCAGCCACAGGTTGGTGTCACTCAAGCCTGTCATCATGGCGGCAGCTTCATCGACAAGGACAATGTTATGACAAGGATCAGACTCGAATATCATGGCCACGTGGCCTATATCACTCTCGACCATCCCCCTGCCAACACCTGGACCCTCGCCAGCCTGCAGGCCTTTTTGCAGATGATGGTGGAGCTCGACAGTCGTCCCGATGTGGTGGCGCTGGTGATCCGTGGTGCGGGCGACAAATTTTTCTGCGCCGGTGCCGACCTCAATATGTTTGTCGAGGGGAATGTCGAGCTGGCCCGCGAAGTAGCCGAGGCCTTTGGCAAGGCCTTCGAGGCGCTGGCCCGTTTCCATGGCGTCAGTATCGCCGCCATCAATGGTTATGCCATGGGCGGTGGCCTGGAAGTGGCGCTGGCCTGTGATATCCGTATCGCCGAGCAGCAGGCGTTGCTGGGACTGCCGGAGGCCTCGGTGGGCTTGCTTCCCTGTGCCGGTGGCACCCAGCGCCTGACCGAGCTGGTGGGGCCGGGCTGGGCCAAGCGGATGATCCTCTGCGGCGAGAAGGTGAGTGCCTCGCTGGCCTACGAGATGGGGCTGGTGGAGGAGGTGGTGAAAACCGGTCAGGCGTGGGAGGCCGCGCACCAGATGGCCCATCTGGTGGAGCGCCAGAGCCCGAGTGCCCTGCGCGCCTGCAAAAACCTGATCAATCAGGGCCGCAGTGGCCCGCGGGATGCGGCATTGCCCCTTGAGCGAGCGCTGTTTCTCGATCTCTTTAGCGATGCCAACCAGCGTGAAGGGGTGGCCGCCTTCCTGGAGAAACGCTTACCGCGCTGGCAATATGGCCCAACAGAATAAGTCCATACGGAGCCGTTTATGAGTGAGCCGGTCAAGGTTAGCTGTTATCCCACCGAAGATGGCCATCAGATCGGGGTGTTGACCCTCGACAGCCCTGCGTCTCTCAACGCATTGAGCCTGCCGATGATCCAGATCCTGCAACAGACGCTGACCCGTTGGGAGCAGGATCCCGCCATCGTCTGTGTACTGCTGCAGGGGATGGGTGAGAAGGCATTTTGTGCCGGTGGCGATATCCGCTCCTTCTATTACCGCAAACAGGAGGCAAGCGGATCGGAACTGTTCGAATATGCCCGCGACTTTTTCGAGCAGGAGTACCGGCTCGACCACCACATCCACTCTTGCCGCAAGCCCCTGATCTGCGTGGCGGACGGTATCTGCATGGGGGGCGGTATTGGCCTGTTTGCCGGAGCCGATTTTCGGGTGGTGACCGAAAGAAGCCTGTTCGCCATGCCGGAGGTGACCATAGGCCTCTACCCCGACGTTGGAGCAAGCTGGTTTTTAAGCCGGATGCCGGGGCGGCTGGGGCTCTGGCTCGGTCTGACTGGCGCCCGCTTCAACGGGAGTGATGCCATCGGTCTTGGGCTGGCGGATCACGCCATCGCCAGTGGCGAGCGCAGTGCGCTGTTGTCACGCCTCGCCGTACTCGACTGGGCTGGCAGTGGTGATCCCCGTGAGCAGATCGATCTGCTGCTCACGGGGTTGCATGGTGAGGTGGCGGCCCGCTTGCCTGCGCCAGTGCTGCTACCCCATCAACAGAGGATCGATGCCTTGCTGGCGGGGCGCACGTTGCAAGGGGTATTGGCGCGGCTGTTCAGCGCCCATTTCGATGAACAGGAGGTGGTACTTCAGCAGGCGCAACAGATCTGCCGCACTGGCAGCCCCATCAGCCGCGCCATTTTGTGGCGCCAATATTGGCAGGCTCGCCGCTACTCCTTGGCTGAAGTATTTGCCGAGGAGCTGACCCTCTCGGTCAACTGCGTGCTCAAGGGGGATTTTGTGGAAGGGGTACGGGCACTGCTGATCGACAAGGATAAAGATCCCCGCTGGCTACAGTTGCCACCGGAGGGGGAGTGGCTGGACGAGTTCTATCGCTGGCCGCAGGGGAGCAATCCGTTGGCCTGCAAGGAATAACATCTTGGCAACCGGCGCACGCCGCCATCAGCAACGCAGGGAGCAAGCGGGATGACAAGGATAGGGTTTATCGGGCTCGGCAACATGGGGGGGCCCATGGCGGCCAATCTGGCCAGGGCCGGGCACAGGGTGCAGGTGTTTGATCTGGTTGCCCAAAACATTGAGCGCGCCATCGCCGCTGGCTGCATCGCCACAGGGGATGCCCGTGAGGCGGTGACCGGCTGCGAGGTGGTGATCAGCATGCTACCTGCGGGGGAGCATGTGCGTGACCTTTGGTTGTCTGAGGGGCAGGATCTGCTGGCAGCCCTGCCGGTTGGTGCACTGGTGATCGACTGCTCCACTATCGATGTCGACTCTGCCCGTCAGGTCGGGGAGGCGGCCCGCGCACGCGGTTTGCGCTTTATCGATGCCCCCGTATCGGGCGGTGTCGCCGGTGCGGCCGCCGGGACGCTCACCTTTATCGTTGGTGGTGACGCGGCGGATTTCGAGGCGGCGAAATCCCTGCTCGCCTGCATGGGGCAGAACCTGTTTCACGCAGGGACGCTGGGGGCGGGGCAGATCGCCAAGATGTGCAACAACATGCTGCTTGCGATCCATATGGCGGGTACCGCCGAGGCGCTGGCCCTCGGGGTGAAGGAGGGACTGGATCCCGCCGTGCTCTCTACCATCATGGGCAAGAGCTCCGGCAACAACTGGAGTCTGGAGCGCTACAACCCCTGGCCCGGGGTGATGGAGAATGTCCCTGCCGCCCGCAACTATCAGGGGGGCTTTATGACCCGTTTGATGGTGAAAGATTTGGGATTGGCCATGGCGCTGGCCGAGCATGGCCACAGCGCTGTGCCGATGGGGGCGCTCGCGCGTAACCTGTTCAACCTGCATGCCGCTCAGGGGCAGGGGAGCCGCGATTTCTCCAGCATCGTCGAACTCTATCTGGATAAACAGGATCCCGCCTGATGGGCCACCTCTCTTCAAGGCATCTCTCTTCGACCAGCTACAAGGAGCATTGATGGATATCAAAGATAAGGTCATCGTTATTACCGGCGCTGGACGTGGCTTGGGACGGGCTATTGCGCTGGCCCTGGGCGCACAGGGGGCGACGCTGGCGCTGCTCGACATCAATCGCGCAGATCTGGAGGCGACCGCAGCCCTGGTGCGCAGTCAGAGTGATCAGTGCGATCAAGATAGCCAGTGCGAGCTGTTTGTCTGCAATGTGGCGAGCGAAGCCGAGGTTGAAGCCGCGTTTGCCGCCATCAAAGGGCGTTTTGGCGTGCTGCACGGTCTTATCAACTGCGCCGGCATTTTGCGCGATGGCATGCTGATCAAGGTGAAAGAGGGTGAGCTGGTGGAGAAGATGACGCTGGCCCAGTGGCAGAGCGTGATTGACGTCAACCTCACAGGTACCTTCCTCTGCGGTCGCGAGGGGGCGGCGCTGATGGCGCAAGGGGGGCTGGGGGGCGTTATCATCAACATCTCTTCCATCGCCCGCGCCGGCAATATTGGCCAGAGCAACTATGCTGCCAGCAAGGCGGGGGTTGCCTCGCTGGTGGTTACCTGGGCGCGGGAGTTGGCGCGCCATGGCATTCGGGTGATGGGGATTGCCCCCGGGGTGTTTGCCACCGACATGACGGCGGCGATGAAGCCGGAGGCGATGGCGCGGATGCAGCAGGCCATTCCGGTCGGCACCCTTGGCGAGGCGCAACAGCTGGCCGAGACGGTGAGCTTTATTTTTGCCAACGACTATCTGTCGGGAAGGATGATAGAACTGGATGGCGGTTTGCGTTTATAGGGATTTACATAATGGGCCCCGGTGTTTCCACCGGGGCTTTTTTATGCAGATTATTTATACAGAGAGCGCCTGAATGGCAATGCATAGGAACCATGCGAGTCAGGCTGTGTTGGCAGAAAAATGAGAAATATCAATGGGTCTTGGTTAATTTGAGCCAGCTCACAGGCCATATGGGTCAGTGCTGTAAAATTGCGCGCGGTCAAGGCGGTGCATGATTGACGGGACGAGGGATTGCGGTCGGAATAGTCATGCAATATAGTTGCCGCCTTTTTCACGGGGTCAGGATTCCCAGCCCCTCCCATATTGCGCGCAGTATGAATACGGACGCTCTGCCGCCGCCTAAATAAACAGGATTGAAATGGACAAGAAACTAGGGCTGGGCGCCCTCATTTCGCTGGTGATCGGCTCCATGGTCGGCGCCGGGGTCTTCAGTCTGCCACAAAACATTGCTGCGCATGCCAGTGCCGGGGCGGTCGCCCTGGGTTGGGCCATCACCGGTCTTGGCATGATCTGTCTCGCGCTGGTCTATCAGAACCTCTCCATGCGCCGCCCTGATCTCGATGGCGGTATCTTCAGCTATGCCAAGGCCGGTTTCGGCGATTTCATCGGTTTCAACGCCGCCTGGGGTTACTGGCTCTGCCAACTGCTGGCCAACGTCTCCTACGCCATCGTAGTGTTTAGCGCCCTGAGCTACTTCTTCGATACGCCTGACAACGTCATCTTCGGTGACGGCAATACGCCGGTGGCCATCACGCTGGCCTCCATCCTGATCTGGTCGGTGCATGCGCTGGTGCTGCGCGGGGTACAGGTTGCTGCACTGGTGAATATCGTCACTACCATCGCCAAGATGGTGCCGCTCATCGTCTTCTGTGTTGCGATCCTGCTGGCCTTCAACATGGATACCTTCACTCTGGATATCTGGGGCCAGAACAACATGGAGCTGGGCTCCGTGATGGATCAGGTCAAGTCCACCATGAAGGTGACCCTCTGGGTCTTTATCGGGATTGAAGGGGCCGTGGTGGTCTCTGCCCGTGCCCGTCATCGCAAGGATGTGGGCCGCGCGACCGTGCTGGCGCTGCTCGGCGCCCTGACACTCTATGTGATGGTGACCCTGTTCTCGCTAGGTGTCATGAGCCAGCCGCAACTGGCGGCGCTCAAGAACCCTTCGACCGCCATGATCCTCGAAGCCGTGGTCGGCCCCTGGGGCGCCTGGCTTATCAACATCGGTCTGGTGGTGTCGGTGATGGGTGCTCTGCTCAGCTGGACCGTGCTGGCCGCTGAAGTGCCCTACATCGCGGGCAAGACCGGTGTGTTCCCGGGCTGGTTTGCCAAGGAGAACAAGAACGGCTCGCCGCAGGTGTCGCTCTGGTGCTCCACCTGTCTGGTGCAGATCTTCCTGATCATCATCTACTTCCAGAGCAGCACCTATCTGGCGCTGGTCAACATCGCCACCTCGGCGGCGCTGGTGCCCTACGTTTTCTCCGGTGCCTATGGCCTGAAGCTGGCATTGAAAGGGGAGACCTATCAGGGTCAACCTCATCAACGCAAGCGTGACCTGCTGCTGGCTCTGGTGGCGACGGTTTACGGCTGCTGGCTGGTCTACGCTGCCGGTGTGGAGTACCTGCTGCTGGTGGCGCTGCTCTATAGTCCGGGCATCTTCATCTACTGGAAGGCGCGTCAGCATCACGGTCTGCGCGGCCTTAACCGGTTGGAGCAGGGGATGACGGCGGCCCTGCTTGGCTGTGCCGTGCTGGCCTTCTACAAGGTGATGGACGGTACCATTCCACTGCACTAACCGGCACAATGAAGAGATGGCCCTCGCGCCATCTCTTTTTTTTCATGCAGATATCCACTGTTGCCCGGTCGTGTTGGCCAGTTTTTGTTTAACACAGGAATTTTTATGCTGTTTATGGGTTACCTCCTGCTGGGCGCCTTTGCCGGTATGCTGGCGGGACTGTTCGGGATCGGCGGCGGTCTTATCATTGTCCCCGTGCTGGTCATGACCTTTCGCGCCCAGGGCATCGACCCTGAAATCATTACCCATCTGGCCCTCGGCACCTCGTTGCCCACCATGATCTTTACCGGATTCAGCTCGCTGCGGGCCCACCGGGAGGCGGGCGCCGTCGATTGGGTGATGATCCGCCGACTCGGCGCCGGCATGCTGATTGGGGGCTGGCTTGGCGGCATGACCGCCAATCTGCTCAGCACCAGCACCCTCAATATCATCATCGGTTGTTTCGCCTGGAGCATGGCGCTACAGATGGGGCTTAACCTTAAACCCAAAGCGGAGCGCCATATGCCGGGGCCGCTCGGCACAGGCATTGCCGGTGCCATCATTGGCTGGATGTCAGCCCTGTTTGGTATTGGTGGTGGCTCGCTGACCGTCCCTTATCTGAGCTGGAACTCGGTGCCAATGCGCAATGCGGTAGCGGCCTCTGCAGCCTGCAGCATGCCCATCGCGCTGGCGGGGAGCCTCAGCTACCTCTATGCGGGTTGGGATCATGCCGATCTGCCCGAGTGGAGTGTGGGCTACATCTATCTGCCCGCCCTGCTGGGCATTGTGCTGACCAGTACCCAGTTCGCACGCATTGGCGCCAAGCTGGCACACCGCCTGTCACCCACACGCCTTAAGCAGGCCTTTGCCCTGCTGATGCTGCTGGTGGGGGCGAAATTTATGCTGTTTAGCTGATTCATTCGGCAGATTGTTGAAAAATAAGGCAAACGATCTGTTGGAGGGTAGAAAGCCGTTGCATTGAACGCCCAGTTTGCCTATTCTCCTCGCCGGTGGTCCTATTGGTCCTCTCGCATTGATAACCCGTCGACCTGGTCAGGACCGGAAGGTAGCAGCCAAGGCGGGGGACTCGAGTGCCGGGATGTGGCTGGTAGGGCCACCACTTGTTTCTGCAATTCAATAAGTTAGCTTCCTAAAGCCCTTGGTCATCCACTTTGTGTGGACGACGAGGAGCTCATCGATGAATCTCTGGCTCAGTCCCCACGGCATCTGGTATTACCGGAAAGTCACCACGCTCCCCTGTGGTCGTCGTAAAGAGATCAAAAAATCCCTGCATACCCGAGACAAACTTTGTGCACGTCATAAGGTGACTCAGCTGCTTGCCTGCGTGCGTTCCAGACCCAAGCCCATTCAGTTGCCTGTAGACGTCAATGCTGCCCCACATGAGCAATCAGTAGCCCAGCCGATGACTCCGGCGACCAAACCGCGTGCACCGCTCCTGTCAGTCCTGAGTGACCGTTATCTGAAAGAGAAGGCCCTCTCTTGGGCACCGAAAGAGCTCAGCAACCAGAAGAACTACATCGGCTGCTTCATCAAGGCGCTGGGTGATAGACCGGCTGCTGACTATGCGAAAGCGGATGTGGTCAAGTTCAAGGAGGACCTGCTGAACTCCGGCAAGAGTCCGACCACCATCAACAAGTATCTGCAGAAGCTCTCCCTGCTGTTTAGCTGGCTGGCTAACCATCAGGATGGGGTCATCAACCACTTTGCCGGATTGAAGCTACAGCGAGCCAAGGAGGTGAACTCACGAAGTGGGTACACAGCGGAAGAACGTCGCAAGTTTATCGGGTGGGCTAAGCAGCAAGAGCCCCACCGTAGGTGGATTGCTCTGCTGGGTCTGTTCACCGGAGCTCGTGCCAACGAAATCTGTCAGCTCTATGCCGATGATGTGCAACAGGTTGACGGTATATGGTGCTTGAATATTCGCAGTGGACGGCCAGACCAGAAACTCAAGACGGCCAACAGTGCTCGTCTCGTTCCTCTTCATCGACACCTCCTCCAGAGCGGTTTCATCGAGTTTGTGAAGGGGAGGATAGGGGGACGCCTTTTCCCTGAACTGCCACATCGCCAGGATGGATACAGCCACCTGTGGGGGCAGTGGTTTAGCCGCCATCGCCCCGTCGACAAGGACTTCCACAGCCTGCGGCATACCGTGGGAACCGCCCTCAAAGATCACGGAGTGCCATTGCAGTATGCGGCGGCGATCCTGGGCCACACCAACGGGGCGATCAGCTATGACCGATACGGAGGGGATGTCTCGCTGGAGAAGCTCAAAGAGGTGATAGAAGCGGCCCTTTCATCCTTTGCTGATGCCGGATAAAGGGAAAGATGGGTCTGCTGAGATGCTGAAATTTTGGCATTTTTAAGAACTTTTTCTACGATGTTTCATACAGAAAAAGTTCTATAAATAGCTGAAATTTCGGCAGATTGACTGCTTGGTTTGGTCCATTTTCCTTTGTTGGCGGGCAAAACGGGAAAGTCAAAAACGGCAGATGTGATTTGGTTTTGTGGTCTTGCATGTCAGCACAAGGGAGAGTGGATTCATTCGTCTTCAATGTGCCCAAGACTATGTCTTTGCATCACATCTCTTCTAACCCAAAGTAGATACTCGACATATCTCCTTGATAGCTTAGTCGCCTCGACATGTTTTAGCCTTGGACTGCCTGCCAGCTTATCGAGTCGGGATTTACTAATCATATTGAGCATCATGGAGAGTCGTATGCGTTATGTTGCGTTTGCTGTTGGATTAGCACTTTTTGGTTCGGTTGCCCATGCAGCCACCCAGTACACAGGCGATAAGGTCCAAGGTATACCTGTGATTTCAGCACTCGATGTCGCTGATCTTGCTACAGGCCAGCACCGTTTTATGTTCGAGGGCGTCGAGACCGGAACTGGTCAACGTTGGTACGTGCCGATCATGGTGGCCAAAGGGGCTACCGATGGTAAAAAAGTATTGCTACAGGCTGGAGTTCATGGTGACGAACTCAATGGTGTTCGGATCGTACAAAAGGCGATGGCACAACTTGAACCGGCCAAGATGAAAGGGACCGTCATTGGGGTTATTGGCCCCAATCGTTCCGGTTTAGAGCGAGTGTCGCGTACATGGGCAATATCGACTGACGGTGGTGATGTGATCGATTACAACCGGATTCATCCAGGTAAAGAGACAGGTAATGCTCCCGAGCGTCAGGCATGGCTGATGTGGAACAAAATCTACAAAGGGAATGTCGATTTGGCCATCGACTATCACACTCAGTCTACTGGGACGGCATACCCACTCTTTATTTATGCCGATTATCGCAATGCGGATGTAAAGACCATTGCGGAACTGTTCCCTGCCGACCAAATTAAAAAGGATCCTGGTGAAGCGGGGTCGATGGAAACTACGTTTGTTGAGAATGGCATTCCGGCTATAACCGCAGAAGTAGGCGAGCCACGGGTGTATCAACAGGATATGATTGATCGAGGCTTACAGGGGGCCTTAAACGTATTGCGTCACTACAAGGTGATAGATGGAAAGCTTGGGGCCACCGCCGAGAGCCACAAGACATACATAGGTAATGAAATGAGCTCGATTCGGGCAACGACTGGTGGCTTTGCAGAAGTCCTCGTCAAGTTGGGGGACGATGTGAAGAAGGGCCAGAAGGTTGCTTTGCAGCGTAATGCTTTTGGTGATGTAGTGGCTGAATATACTGCGAATATGGACGGTAAAGTGCTTGCAGTCGGCACTGATGCTGTACGTGAGCCTCGGGCGTTACTGGTTCGGATTCTGGGGCAAAATCCTGCGGACACTTGCAAAAATGGTTGCTAAGTAAGGGATGCAGCTATCGCGACAAGGAACATGTTTCCGTTAAGGTCAGCTTTGGATGCACGACCAAACACTCTATATTGAGCGTCACTTTTAGATCAAAGTATGAGGGGCCCGCAGGCCCCTCGTTTGGTTATACGGTGTAGTTGGCACCGAGCTCTGTCTTACTGGTGGATGATGCCGTCATGTCAGCCATCTCGCTATCGAGCAGGGTCAACCCGATGACGGTTGCCTTGCTGTTGTAGCGGGGGACTGCAAAGCCCTTCTCCATCAGCTTCTTCTTGAGGGCCAACTGCTTCATGGCCCATTCACCGTTCTGCTCTGCCCAGCGGCTGTAGGCCGCATAGACCTCGCTCATGGGCACTTTGGCCCCTGCTCTGGCCTGGGTGCACTCTTCAAGGAAGCAGCCAACCATATCCGACTCGGCACGGTAGGTCTCGACATCCTGCTTGAGGCGAGCAGGAATCGACGCCTTGAGCCTCTGCTCTTGCCACATCTGGCAGCCCTGGATGGCCCAGTTCAGAATGCCGGGCATCTCGGCCCGCAGCTTCTCCATCAGCATGGGGTCCAATTGTGCCTTCGTGAAGGAGGCATTGAAGGGCAGCATCAACATCCGACGCCACATGCCATTGCTGGTATCGCGGATCTCGGGCTTGTGGTTGCCCACCATCACCAGAGAGAAGGTTGGACGGAACTCCATCTCCTTCTTGGCGTAGGGTGCACGAGCGACAATCACGTCATCCCCTGTCATGGCCTTCACCAAGTTCTCATCCATACGGGCCCCCTCAGGCAGCTCGTTGGCGACCACGAGACGTGCATCCACCAGCTTGGTCAGGGACGGGTTCGGCCCTGTATTGCCGTTGCGGTTGAACAGCAAGACGTTACTGCTGATCTGCCGACTGAACTCTCCCAGTAACTGCTGAATGACCGACATGAAGGTACTCTTGCCATTGCAGCCGCCCCCGTGGAGGAAGAACAGGAGCTGTTCGTCGGTGCGGCCGGTGATCCAGTAGCCCACACAACGTTGCAGGAAGGCGGCATACTCGGCATCGTCACAGGTGATCTCGCTGATGAACTGCTCCCATCGCGGGCAGACAGCGGCTGGGTCATAGGCCACCGGGCTATGGTGGGTAATCATGAATGCCCGTCTCGGTGCCAACAGGCGACCCGACTTCAGGTCGATGACACCGTTCGCCGTGCCCAACAGCATTGGATTGGCATTCAGCTCATGCAGTCTTGCCGTCATCATCGGCTTGGCCAGCTCCAGCATGTTTTGAATGCCAGCCCGGTTAAGGCTACTTGAGCCGTGTCTGAGTACTGCATAGGCCCAAGACAACTCCTCTTTCTTGCACGCCTGCTTGATCAACATCTGTCCGATTTCCTGGATCTCTTTGCCCACGGTTTGAGCAAGGATCATGGGCGTCAAGTCATTCTGGGTCCAGTGCGTACCATCGAAGTAGATAAAGCCACCTAACTCAGGGACGAACTTCAGGTTATGCCCGTGCATCTGCACGAACCGTTCGGCGTTGGCCGAGTCGTTGAGCTCGTTTTCAAAGATGGCTGTACGTGGCATGACCTTGACGACTTCCGGCTGCTGATCATCGTCCTGAACGGCTTCGGCTTCGGCTTCGGCTTCGGCTTCGGCTTCGGCTTCGGCTTCGGCTTCGGCCACAGGCTCAACCAGGGTGAATGCCGCCACCAGCTCGGTCAGAGGCAAGGGGTTGTCGCCATGCAGGTATTCGTCGATGTCCTTGACGCTATCCGGCAGCTTTACTTGGGTCAGCTTGAGACCGAGTTGGGCCACCTTTGAGCGGTACTTGTCGCCCGCGTCATCAGTGTCGAAGAAGGTGACAACATCACTGTCAGCCAGCTCACGCCCCAGCCACTCTAACTGTGTCTGTGACAGCGTGCCAATGGTAGCCAGCACAGGGCCCGGCCAACCTGCATCCACCAGCGACATGCGGTCATTTTCCCCCTCTACCAGGGCAACAGGGCCGGTGGCATTCAGGCTCTCTTCTCCGTAGAACTGCACCCCGTTAAGCCAGTGCTGGCTCGGCAACTGGAACTGATACTGCTTGTTTGGGTCCTTGAAAGTGAAGCGGCTGACTTGTCCGTTGCGGTCGAAGTGCGGGAACACATAGACACCGCTCGGGAAGAAGTCACGAAGCAGATCTGGGGCATCGTTGCGAGGCTTGACCAGACCGGAGGCAAGTCGTTCCTCTTGGCTGAACCCCGCATCCCTCAGAGCCTTGTTCAGGCCACCGGAGAAGCCGATATCCAGCCCCACCAACACCTCCTCTGAGTGGCCACGCAGCTCCATCAACTCCTCTACATCAAGGCGAGCTTGGTAGTGGTTGGCGGCCAGCTTGAAGAGCTCTTGCAGGCGAGCAGGTGGGGCCGTGTAGATCGGTTGCTCCAGCTTCACCACCTTGCGAATGGTCGGGGCGACTGACAGCTCGCCCAGCAGGAGCAAGCGGGCTGCATCAGCAGGGCTACGGGCTTTGTCGCACTTGACGACTAGATCGAGCACATCCCCATGTTCATCACAGCTAAAGCACTTAAACCTATCGTCGTCAGGGTAGAGGGTGAAGCAATCATTATGGCCGCACAGTGGGCAACTGGCATCATCCAGTCGGTAGGTGTTGGAGCCGACTTTCTTGACGTCTTGCCCGGTCAGAGCCGAGGCGACATCCATAATGGGGAACTGCTCTTTGATGGCTGCAAAGTTGATATTCAGGGAGTGGCCAGCATCGGCCAGGGCAAATTCAAGGTCAAATTGAGTGGATTGAGACATGATGTCTCTCCTCTTAGATGACCGCTGCTGTGGAACTAAAATTAGGTTGTGTGTGTTCCAAGCGGCGGTAATCAGGTCGGGTAACAGCGCCCCCCGTGGGCCTATGGCGTGAGCCAAGGTGCGATGTGCGGGGGCGTCTGCCCGCCGACAACCCCGACTATACTGATCGGCAGAAGCAATACAACCCCTCTTTTTTCCTCCCCAAGACCCCATTTCGCGTTTTCGTTGTGAACAACGCAAAATCCATGATCAAAGATTTTTTCATGTGATCTCGATAGTGGGATCAAGTTCACAATATTGCTGATTCCCTTGTCGGCTCCACGGACGGGACGCCCCCATCAGCAGGTCAAAATCGATCCGCTTGAAAATGCGACATGTACGTTCATTCAGGGAGTTAAGTGCAACCTATATCACCCCCATGGATGATTTCCCGTGGTAGAATCCGTGCCATTTCGTCTGTCTCAGACCGCAAGGCGGTCCCACGGGGTTTCCATGACTACCAATATCTCATCCCTTGCCAATCTTATCTGGTCGGTGGCTGACCTTCTGCGAGGTGATTTCAAGCAGTCCCAGTACGGGCGCATCATTCTGCCGTTCACCGTGCTACGTCGTCTGGAGTGCGTGCTAGCCCCGACCCGTGACAAGGTGCTGGCCACCGCAGAGAGCACCAAGGCACTGCCCGAGCTGGCCCGCCATAAGCTGCTGCTGAATGCCGCCGGGCAGAGCTTCTACAACACCGCCAAGCTCACACTGGACAACCTGGGTGAGAAGCAGATCGGTGACAACCTAGATGCTTATGTGCGGGGCTTTTCCCGTGAGGCGTTCGAGGTGTTCGAGCACTTCAACTTCGCCGCCAGCATCGATCTGCTGGAAGATGCCGACCTGCTCTACAAGGTGGTTCGCAACTTCGCTAACGTCGATCTCTCCCCCGAAGCCGTCGACAACTACCACATGGGTCTGGTGTTCGAGGAGCTGATCCGCAAGTTTGCCGAAAGCTCCAATGAGACCGCCGGTGAGCACTTCACCCCCCGCGATATAGTGCGGCTGACCACATCTCTGGTGTTTGCGGCTGATGACGAGGCCCTGACCACCGCTGGCGTGGTGCGAACCATCTATGACCCCACGGCAGGCACCGGCGGTTTTCTCTCATGCGGTATGGAGTACCTGCACGAGCTGAACCCGGCGGCACGACTTGCCACCTTTGGGCAAGAGCTCAACCCCGAGTCGTTTGCCATCTGCAAGGCCGACATGCTGATCAAGGGGCAGGACATCAGCAACATCAAGCTCGGCAACACTCTCTCCGACGACCAGTTGCCGACCGATCGGTTCGATTACTGCCTCTCCAACCCGCCATTCGGGGTGGACTGGAAGAAGGTCGAGAAGCAAGTCCGGGATGAACACTTGCTAAAGGGCCACAGCGGCCGCTTTGGGGCGGGTCTGCCCCGCGTCTCCGATGGATCGCTGTTGTTCCTGCAACACTTGATCGCCAAGATGAAGCCAGAGGGCGCCCGTATCGGCATCATCCTCAACGGCTCTCCGCTCTTTACCGGTGGGGCAGGTAGCGGCGAGAGCGAGATCCGCCGCATATCCTCGAGCACGACCTGCTCGATACCCTGGTGGCCTTGCCCACCGACATGTTCTACAACACCGGCATCGCCACCTATATCTGGGTACTATCGAACCATAAACCGGCGGAGCGTAAGGGCAAGGTGCTGCTCATTAACGCCAGCGACATGCACAGCCCAATGCGAAAATCCTTGGGCTCTAAGCGTAAGCAATTGAGCGACGAGGCCATTGAGCAAATCGTCCGCCTCGCCAGCCGTTTCGAGGCGAGCCCGATCGCCAAGATATTCCCCACCACCGCCTTCGGTTATCGCCGCATCACCGTGGAGCGGCCGCTGAAACTGGCGTTCTACCCGCAGGATGCCGAGCGGCTCGCCAGTCTCACCGCCGACAAGGGATGGGCCAAGCTTGATAACGAGTTACAGCAGGCCATCCTTGCGGCCCTGCCGACCCTGCCCGAGCGGCTGCTGTGCCGTGAACAGTTCAGGAAGCAGCTCACCAAGGCGTTAGGCACAATCAAGCTGCCAGCCCCCGCCTTTAAGCTGCTGGTGAGCACCTTGGGCGAGCAGTGTGATGAGGCAGAACCTTGCAAGAGCAAGGGGGAAGTGGAGGCCAGCTCCGATCTGCGGGACTACGAGAACGTGCCGCTCGGGGAAGACATTCATGAGTATCTCAAGCGTGAGGTGTTGCCCCATGTACCGGATGCCTGGATAGACACCAGTAAAACCGACCCGCTCGATGGCCAGGTCGGCATCGTGGGCTACGAGATCCCCTTTAACCGCCACTTCTACCAGTACCAGCCGCCCCGCGACTTGGCAGCTATCGATGCCGATCTCGATGCGGTCGCCAAGGAGATCATGCAACTGCTGGCACAGGTGCATTCATGATACCAATGCATACTGGTTACTCAGGAATCGCCGACGGGGTTGGACGCAATAGCACGCAATATGACGCAAAGAGATTGACTATCGTGCGCACGATACCTAATATTGCGGGCAACACACCCGCCATGCCTATGACGTTGGTTTCATACCAGGTTATGCACAAATTGGCGGGTTTTTTTATGCTCGTTCGTCAACCTCGCCAGCACAGGGGGAGGTGACATGACCCGCTTTAACAAACCGGCCAAGAGTGCCGCTGAGCATCTCCAGCAGTGGCGTGAACGGGGTCTGATCATCGGCGATGAGGAGCGTGCGACACGCTACCTTTCGCACATCAGTTATTATCGGCTCTCGGCCTATGCCATCCCATATACCCAGCCAGGTTCACGAGAGCATCGTTTCCTGCCTGGCACCCGCTTTGACGATCTGCTGTCACTTTATGTGTTCGATAGGGAGCTTCGCCTGCTGGTGCTCGATGCTATCGAGCGTGTCGAGGTAGCCGTGCGGGCACAGCTGTGCAATCACATGTCTCTCACCTATGGCAACGATCCCTTTTGGTATTTGGATGAGAGCCACTTCAAGTGTGAATATGGCCATAAACGCCTGCTGGCGGGCCTTGAGCGACAGCTTGATGATGAGCGAAAGCGGTTGGAGAACGATCTACGGCAGTTGGAAAAACGCCGCAACCTGAGTGACGAGCAGCGGCAGGCGTTGGGCCAGAAGGTGCGACAAGAGACCTTCCTTCGTCACTATCTATGTAGTTACGAGCATCCACGCTTGCCCCCTTGCTGGATGATGGTAGAGATGCTGACCTGGGGTGATCTCTCCTACCTCTATGCAGGCCTGCTGCGAGCGGCTGATCAAAAGGCTATCGCTCGGGGCTTGGGCTCTCATGCCGAGTTGATCCTCTCCTGGCTTAAAGGCATCAATCTGATCCGCAATATCTGTGCTCACCATGCAAGGCTCTGGAATCGTGAGCTGGGGGTCAGTATCAAGCTACCCACCTCTGATGCGGTCAACTGGCTAAAACAAGAGGTTGAGCTTGCTGATCCTCATATCCGCTGGGAGAAGCGTCTTTACCCCGTGCTGGTGGCTTTGCAGAGTATGCTTGGCACCATCAGCCCTGCTTCTCGCTGGGGGGAACGGTTGGCTGCCCTGCTAGCCAAATATCCCCATATCTCCCTTGCCCATATGGGGATGCCGACGAATTGGCAGCAAGATCCCTTCTGGCAACAGGCCCAACAACAAGGAGAGCAGAAATGATAGCTGCCGAACCGAAAACCGCAGGTCAATATCAACCCTATCCGGAATATAAAGATTCAGGGGTTGCTTGGTTAGGGAATACGCCAAGTCATTGGGCTGTTTTCCACGGCAAGAGACTTCTTAGCCAACGTAGAGAGACGGCTAAACCAGAATCTACACAATTAGCTGCAAGTCAGGCATACGGCGTTATTCCACAGTCTTTATTGATGGAAATGACCGGAAATAAAGTGATGCTTGCCTTGAAGGGAACGGAAAATTTCAAGCATGTATCTGAGAATGATTTTGTTATAAGCCTACGTAGCTTCGAGGGTGGTATAGAGCATAGTGCCTACTCTGGCTGTGTGAGCCCTGCATACACTGTTCTTCAAGCACTGAAGGCTATTCATCCTTGGTTTTATAGGTATCTTTTCAAGAGCTCCCCCTATATCGCTGCATTGCAGGCATCAACGGACAGCTTGAGAGATGGTAAGTCGATCACATTTGAGCAATTTGGTGCTATATCGTTGCCGCTTCCTTCACCCGAAGAACAGCACACTATCGCAGCCTTCCTCGACTACGAAACCGCCCGGATTGATCGGCTGATTGCCCAGCAGCAGCGGCTGATCGAACTGCTCAAAGAGAAGCGGCAGGCGGTGATCTCCCACGCCGTCACCAAGGGCCTCAACCCCAGTGCTCCCATGAAAGACTCCGGCGTCGAGTGGCTCGGTCAAGTGCCGAAGCATTGGGTTGTATCCAGAATTAAAAACTACGCAAAAATTGAAAGCGGTCATACACCAAGCCGCCAAGTGGAGGAGTATTGGATTGATTGTAATATTCCTTGGGTATCGTTGAACGATTCGAAAACATTAAAGGTTGTTGATTACATATCTGACACATTTTATAAGATTAATGAACTTGGAATGGCAAACTCTTCTGCACATTTATTGCCAGAACGAGCGGTTGTATTCACGAGAGATGCTTCTATCGGATTGGCTGCGATTACTACAATACCAATGGCAGTATCGCAGCATTTAATTGCTTGGATCTGTAACGAAAAGAAAGTTATTCCTGAATTTTTATTGTTGGTTTTTTATGCTATGGAGTTGGAGTTCGAAAGATACACATTTGGGGCAACGATCAAGACCATTGGCATGGATGATGTTCGCACATTAACTGCTGGTTTCCCCAAAATAGATGAACAGAAAGAAATCATTACTTGGGCATTTAGTAAATTGAACATTCTTAAAAATGTCTTGCAGAAAGCGGAAGAAAAAATCTGCCTCTTGCAAGAACGCCGCATCGCCCTGATTTCCGCCGCCGTTACCGGCAAGATCGACCTACGGGGCTGGACGCCACCCGCCGACGAGGTCGTCGCATGAGCGATATCAAACTGTTCCGTTATGGTCAGCACGGGGTGAGCGAACTGGAAGGCAAGGCTGCCATGGTGGAAAAGCAGTTGCAGATTCTGATAGAGCAGCAGATGGCCGCCTTTCTCGGGGTTCGCTTCTTGGCCAGTGAATACACTACCGGCAAGACCCACAAGGGGCGGATCGATTCTCTCGGGATCGATGAGAATGGCTGCCCGGTGATCATCGAGTACAAGCGTTACAGTAACGAAAATGTCATCAATCAGGGCCTTTTTTATCTGGATTGGTTGCTCGACCATCAGGCCGAGTACCGCTGGCTGGTGATGGAGACGCTGGGGAAAGAGGTGGCCGATAGCATCGAGTGGTCCGGCACCCGCCTGCTCTGCATAGCCGGTGACTTCACTCGCTATGACTTGCACGCAGTGCAGCAGATCAACCGCAATGTCGAACTGATCCGCTACAAGCTGTTTGGCGACGATCTGCTGATGCTGGAGTTGGTCAATGCGGTGACCAGCCAGATCAATAAACCCTCCACCCCGACTGAGCTTGGTCTGCTGCCATCGATACCTGTGAGTGAACCAGTCCAAGCCTCCAATGGCCATGTCCGTACCAATGCGGAACGTCTGGCTGCTTCCAGTCCTTCGTTGCGTACCCTCCACGAGTCAGTGTGCGATTTTATTGAGGCGCTGGGTGATGAGGTGCAACGCAAGGAGCTCAAGCTCTACACGGCCTTCAAGAAGATCCGCAACTTTGTCTGTGT
Source organism: Aeromonas sp. 97A (assembly GCF_051919185.1). Lineage (NCBI taxonomy): Bacteria > Pseudomonadati > Pseudomonadota > Gammaproteobacteria > Aeromonadales > Aeromonadaceae > Aeromonas > Aeromonas sp. 97A. Next base: position 1,043,732 of record NZ_JBQBFF010000001.1, read on the forward strand.
GGTGATTGCCTCCACCCAGCAGAACCCTCACCTCAAGCTCTACCTCAATCTCGACCCCGATACCATCGAGCTAGTGGAGGGGAGGATTGTCGATGCCCGCAACAAGGGCCACTGGGGAACCGGTGATCTGGAGCTGACCATTCGTCACCAGCAGGACTGGGAAATGGTGATCGCCCTGATTGAGCGTTCCTATCTGGAGAATTGATTCGTATGGATAACAAAGCACGGGAAAAAGCCTTTCAGGACCATATCATCGAGCAACTGGCCGCATCAGGTTGGCTGGTGGGCGAGTCGGCACACTATGACAAAGAGAGAGCCCTCTACCCCGAAGATGTGATCGCCTATGTGCAGGAGAGCCAGCCAGAGGGATGGCAGAAATACTGTAAAACCTACGGTGAGGAGCCAGAGCGTCATCTGCTCAACGCCGTGGCTCGATCCCTTGAGAGCGATGAGCGGGGCACCTTGTGGTTACTTCGTCATCAGGTAGAGGACAGAGGGCATCGGCTAGCAGTGGCTACTTTCAAGCCTGACCATGACCTTAACCCAGAGCTCGTCGAGCGTTATGCCAAGAACCGGCTGCGGGTGGTGCCGGAGCTGGTCTACAGCCCCCATGGCTATGAGGGCCGACTCGATCTCACTCTGTTTCTCAACGGCATTCCGGTGGCAACGCTGGAGCTCAAGTCTTGCTTCAAACAGAGCCTGGAGAACGCCAAACAGCAGTACCGCTTCGACCGCCCACTGGTGACGGCGGGCAAGCGTGAGCCGCTGCTGGCTTTCCGTCGCGGGGCGCTGGTGCACTTTGCCGTCAATCAGTTTGAGGTGGCGATGACCACGCGGCTGGCCGGAGCAGATACCTTCTTCTTGCCGTTCAACCGTGGCACCGCCAAGGGCGGGGCCGGGAACGATCAGCCTGAGACAGGCTATGCCAGCGAGTACCTATGGCAGGAGATTTTCGCGCCCGAGACCTTCCTCAATATTCTGGGTCGCTATCTGCATCTGCAGGTGAAATTGGATGAGGACGCACTGGGCCGTCTCAAGAAGAAAGAGACAATGATTTTCCCCCGCTATCACCAGTGGAAGGTGGTTGAGACGCTGCTGGCGACGCTCCAGCGGGAAGGGAGCGGCCAGAAGTACCTGATTCAGCACTCGGCGGGCTCTGGTAAATCGAACTCTATCGCCTGGTTGACCCATCAGCTCGCATCGCTACGGCGGGACGGGGATAAGCTTTTCAATTCCGTCATCGTCGTCACCGACCGTACCGTGCTCGATAGCCAGTTGCAGGAGACCATCGCTCAGTTCGATCACGCATCCGGGGTGATCTCCCGCATTAATCGGGAAGAGGGGGATGGCAGCAAATCTGCTCAGTTGGCCGAGGCACTGACCAGCGGCACTCCCATCATTATCGTCACCATTCAGACCTTCCCCCATGTGCTCAAGGCGATTCAGGAGAGCTCCAGCCTGAAAGCCAGCCGCTTTGCGGTGGTGGCCGATGAGGCTCACTCCAGCCAGACCGGCAAGACTGCTCGTCAGCTGCGTGAGGTATTGATGGCCGAGCAGTTGAATGATGAGGAAGAGCTCTCGGCCGAGGATGTGATGAATCTGACCTTGGCTGCCCGTGGTGGCAGTCAGAACATCAGCTACTTCGCCTTCACTGCTACCCCGAAGGCCAAGACGCTGGAGCTGTTCGGTCGCCCGCCCAAGCCCCATCTGCCCATTTCGGATGAGAACAAACCCGAGCCGTTCCACGTTTACACCATGCGCCAGGCGATCGAGGAAGGTTTTATTCTCGATGTGTTGCGGAACTACACCAACTACCAGTTGGCGTTCAAGCTGGCGATGGATAGCGAAGCAGCTGATGCAGAAGTGGACAGCAAGAAGGCCAAGCGCAAGCTATCCCAGTGGGTCCGGCTGCACCCGCACAACATTGGCCAGAAAGTGCAGGTGATAGTCGAGCACTTCCGCCAGCATGTTGGCAAACTCTTGGGCGGACAAGCCAAGGCGATGGTGGTAACCAGCAGCCGGATGGAGGCGGTCCGCTACAAGCTGGCGTTCGACAAGTACGTTAAGGACCAGGGTTATCAAGCCATTCGGGCCATGGTGGCCTTCTCGGGCGACATTGAGGACGAGGGGCAGACGTGGAACGAACGGAACATGAACCCGGAGCTGAAGGGCCGGGACATGCGTAAGGCGTTCGATACGGCTGACTATCAGGTGATGCTGGTGGCCAACAAGTTCCAGACCGGGTTCGATCAGCCCAAGCTGTGTGCCATGTATGTGGACAAACGCTTAACCGGGGTGGACTGCATCCAGACCCTCTCGCGGCTCAATCGCACCTATCCGGGCAAGGAGAGTACCTATGTACTCGACTTCGTGAACGACCCGCAGGATGTACTGGAAGAGTTCCAGAAGTATTACGAAACCGCCACGCTGGACTCAGTGTCGGATCCCAACCTGATCTATGACCTGTTTCACAAGCTCAAGGGCGAAGGGATCTTCACCTGGCCCGAGGTGGTGGCGTTTACCGATGCCTATTTCGACCCCAAACGGGGGGCCGATGCCTTCTTGCGGCACGCCGTCCCGGCCAGAGATCGCTTCGCCAAGCGTTACCGGCTGGCCATCGATGCGATTCGGGAGTGTCGGACCCAGCTCAAGTGGCTGATGGAACAGGGCGGTTCAGGTAGCGACCAGGTTAATGCCGAACGACGCCTCAAGGAGGCCGGGGAAGCCCGTTCGGTGCTGGAGCTGTTCAAGAAGAACCTCAACGGTTATGTGCGGTTCTACGAGTTTGTCTCTCAGATCACCCCCTTCGACGATTACGACATGGAGCGGCTGTGTGTCTTTGCACGCCACCTGCTGCCCCTGCTGCGGGAAGAGGTGTTGGATGAAGAGCAAGTAGACCTTTCCTCGGTGATGCTGAGCCACTACCACCTCAAGGCCAAGCGGACCCAGGATCTGCAACTCAAAGAGAATGCTGCCGGTTATGGACTGGAGGGCATTGCATCCCTCGGCAGTGCCAAGCCGAAAGAGGAAAAGAAGGATTTCCTCTCCGAGCTGCTGGCTCGGATGAACGATCTGTTTGGCCTGGAAGTGACTGATGGGGACAAGCTCGACTGGGTGCAGGGAATGGTGACTAAGCTGAGTGAAAACGGGCCCCTGATGGAGCAGGTCCGCAATAACCCACGGGAATCGATTCTGCATGGCGATTTCCCGAATGCGGTGGATGAAGCCGTTATCGGACGAATGGAAACCCAGCAGGGCATGTCGCTGACGTACCTCTCTCACCCCGATAAGGCCAAGGCGTTGCAGAATATGCTGCTGGACTTGCTGCTCGAGGGGTTGGCTGGCCATCAGTCATTACGGGCACAGAGCCTGTAGGCGTTTGCTGGAGAAGCATGTCAGGGCTGACGTGCTCCTTCAGCGGGCAACGACCGAGCAAAGGAAGTGGGAACTCCATCCTAGGCTAAGTAGGTCGAGGAGGTCTGCCGAACGGCTGAAATTTTGGCATTTTCAAGAACTTTTTTCTACGAGATTCCATACATAAAAAGTTCTATAAATAGCTGAAATTTCAGCAGATTGAACATCCAAAATGGGCCCTTTGCCTTTGATTGCGGGCAAAAGGGCCCGATCCCAAATCAGCAGAGGTTAGCTTTGCGGATTCCGCAGTGGGCGCCATACATATTCGGACAGCTCCTTAACGTTCGTGGGGGGTAACCACTGCGGGTCATCAGCTTCGAAACCGAAAAGATTCATCATCTCTGACAGGGAGTAGCAGAGGTACTCGCCATCGGCTCGACTGAAGGTGCCGTCATGGCGCTGGATGAAATTCGGAGTGAAGCTCTCGCCGGTGGTGCAGACCGGCAGCGTCTGTATCTTGATATCTTCTGGCCCACCGTCTGTAATCTGGATGGCGTACCCGATCAATGGATAACGCTCAAGGGTTGTTTCTCCGTTGTCATTTGGTTCGACAATGATGTAACCGTACTCACTGGGTTGAGCGGGGATAAAATGAGTAGTTGCCACTGGTGTTCTCCTTCACACAAAACGAGACTGTATTGCTAATAAATGGTCTCAAGTGGGTTTTAACCCCTCTTTTTTGACCGTAAGTGGAAACATATCGCGTCATGAAAGGGAAAACCGTGAAATCCGTCTAAAAAGTTTTAAGAGGGCTCATAGGTGAATGTGGGCCCCTGCACCCCTTATACCAGTCCCGTTCGGATTCAATAACAACCAGGCCCCCTGGCATAAGTAACTCGTGTACCAAAACGACGCGAGGTTACTGTTATGACACATCACTACGACGATCACCCCGGACAGGGCGATCACATCATCAATCAGGCATTAGCGATTCTGGAAAGCCGACAGCGGCATCTGGGCCAAGCCTTCACCCAGCCCCAAGCGGCAGCAGACTTCCTTCGGCTCAAGATGGGGGAGTACGAGCGGGAAGTGTTCGCCGTCATGCTGCTCGACAATCAGCATCGGTTACTGGATTTCCAGGAGCTGTTCTTTGGCACCATCAATGCGGGCACTATTCATCCCCGTGAGGTGGTCAAGGCGGCCCTCAACAGAAACGCCGCAGCGGTCATACTGGCCCACAACCATCCCTCCGGTATGGTCGACCCTTCAGATGCAGACAAAGCGATTACCACCCGTCTCAAGGATTTGCTTGAGATGGTAGACGTGCGAGTGCTTGACCACTTTGTGGTGGGACAGCACGACATCGTCTCGTTTGCCGACAGGGGGCTGCTATGACCCCATCCAAACCGCTACAGGCTCTGTTCGCCAAGTTAATCGACCTCCACCCCGATGCCACCGCCCTGACTCTCAACTTCCGCAGTCCCGATTATTCCGCCGACACAGGTGGTTACCGTCCGGTCGAAATCCGTCTGGAAAAACGGGCTGGTAGCTGGGGGATGGCCTACGTCACCGAGTTCACTTACCTCGGTGGCGAGCTGGTCAAGGATCTCGATTTTGACTTCAACGCCGGGCTGGTATCACAGCTCTGGTGTGGAGAGCGGCCGCTGGCCACCACCATGGACCTCTACCGGCTCTGGGAGAGGAACTTTCTCGACTATCACCGGATGGAGGTCTACCGACTGAAGATAACCCCTGAGTAATCGCAATGAACGACTTCATGAAAACCTTGCTGCTGGACGCCTTGAAGGCAGCCCTGACGGCGTTTGCATCGGTCATCGTCAACGCGATGATGGCTCGCTACATGCCGCCACACTTCTACAACATGAACGAAGAGGACTACCAATGAACAAAATGATCCTGACCTCGGTGACTCTGGTTGCCATTGCAGGGGGAACCCTGATGATCCGCCTCATCGCCCGTGACAAGGCTCATGCCGAGGAGCTGGCCAAGGTATTGCGGATGCCGGGCGGGGCGACGCGTCATTGAGATCCCCCGGTCGGCACCCTGCATGACCAATAGATAGAGCAGCCAGAGCATCTGGTTGACTACCCCTGCGGGCCCTCCATTACGGAGCGGCCCGTTTTCATTTGTATCACTGGCACAGGTCAATAGACCAAGCCCGTGTGACGCGAGCGAAAGTGCCACTTTTTGCCGGTCATATGGGTTCCTTTCGACCTTCTGACCGGTCGCGTCAGTGTACCTTGCCCTATTGACCAGGAGGAGACCATGGCACTGGTGGGATATGCACGTGTCAGCACTGTGGGGCAGAGCCTGGATGCCCAGCTTCAGGCACTGGCCGAGTGCAGCAAGATATTTCAGGAGAAGGTGAGCGGGGCCAAGGATGATCGCCCGCAGCTCTCGTTGATGCTGGATTTTGTTCGTGAGGGAGACGTGGTGATGGTGACCAAGCTGGATCGCTTGGCTCGCAACACTCGCCACCTGTTGGAGATCTCGGAGTACCTGCACGCTAAGCGGGTTGCTCTGAGGATTTTGAATCTGGGTATCGATACCTCGACACCTACCGGAAAACTGATGCTGACCATGATCGGTGCCATCGCCACGTTTGAGCGGGAGCTGATGCTGGAGCGTCAGGCAGAAGGGATTACTATGGCAAAACAGCGTGGGGTCTACAAAGGTCGTAAGCCGACCGCCATGGCTAAAGGGGAGGAGGTTCTGTCACTCGCTGAACGGGGAATAGCCAAGGCAGAGATAGCACGTCGAACGGGGATTAGCCTATCCAGTGTGCAAAGAATACTCAGGCAGTTAGAGGGAAGATCAATGTAATCAACAAGATAAAGTCGTCATTAATGCGTGAAAGCGCTATCAATCACACAAATCTTAGCTGCGATTTATTAGCATGCCTCCTTTGGAATCAAATTGGGTTCGGTGTGCTGATAATAAAAAAGACAAGGAGAGAAATAGATGTCAGTTCGTTCACTGGTGAGTATGGGTATATGCATAGCTCTGACTGCTTGTGGAGGTGGTGGTGGAGATAGCGGTGGCACCCCGACCCCTCCTAAACCCAAGGCCGCGATCTCGGGGAAGGCGATCGATGGGTATGTTCAAGGTGCCTCTGTCTATCTGGACCTGAACTTCAATCGGCAATGGGATGAGGGAGAGCCTAAGAGCATCACATCTGGGGCTGGTGATTATCGTCTGGAGCTGACAGAGGCTCAGCAAGCGTGTGCTCAATACGTGCCCTTGGTTGTCGATGTGCCTGTGGGGGCCGTGGATCTGGATCTGGGGCCTGTTGAGAAGGCTTATCAGATGGTACTACCGCCGAAGTTCAAGCTGATCACGCAAGATGATTTCTATCATGTGACGCCGCTGACCACTGTGCTGTGGAGTTCAGTAGAAAAGGAGTTGGCTGCTGGTGGGGCTCTGACTTGCCAGAGTGTGATGGAAAACCAGCAAAAGCGTGAGCAACTGATGCAGTCGCTGAAACAGGCTGTAGATCGGGTGGTGTATCACTACAACATCCCCGAGAATAAACTGTTCGATGACTTTATCGCTACCGGTGATGACGAGACGGCGATCAAGGCCCAAGAAATCGTACGCGGGCTACAGAAGTCATTCAGCGCCAGTGAAGAGCTAAAGCGTGCCCATCCTGATGCGTTCTATGCCTATGTGGATTACCACCAGGGTGACTCGAGAGACAACAACAATGCGCATCCCAAGGCTTGGTATCGCGAGCAAGGGATCTATTGGCCAACCAAGAGTCAAACTGAGCTGGTTAAAGTCAGTAACGACTTCAATCAAGATATCAAAACCATCATCTATGGCGAGAAGATCAGCGTTGCTGGCAAGGACTACCGCTACAGCAATAGCTACGAGTTTGAGTCTCGGAATGGAGACGAACCCCTTACAGCTGCGACATCAAGGAGACTGTCTCCACTAACGCTGATGCGAAGGAATACGAGCTGGTGAACCTTGCTAACGGTGAGGCTCAGGCGTTTGAAGATTGCATCCCAGAGAACCTGGCTGGGGCAATTACTCATCGCTATGCGACGGTCGGCTATAAAGCGGAAGGGGCCAACTACAGCAGCCAGTTTGTTTACTTCCTCGGCGGTTCTGCCAGTTTCCCTTTCCTCAGTAACTGGGTAGGGATGGCTAATGATCACGCGACTCGTAACATGAGCGAGTTGGTTGCCGCTTTCGAGCAACTGCCATATCGCTATGACGACAAAACACCTGAGCCTGAGGCTAGTGCTTGGTTCAAGAAACAGACTGTTACTGACAGCAATAAGGTCACCACCACTATCAGTTATGACAACCAAGGGCGTTACCGCAAGTTCACCGTCTTTGCTGATGGGACGCACAAAGAAGAGTGCGGCACCGATGGCGTGACATGGGGGGAGTGTATTAATTGACGTTTAAAGAGGAGCCCGCCAAGGGCTCTTTTTGATGATTGAAAGGTTGTGTTGTCATAATGCGAGAAGGGTATTTCACTAAATGAAATCTAAATTCATACTATCATTTTTATTTATTACTTTTATTCCCATGGCCTATGCTACTAAAGAATCAGAAGAGTTCATGAGTGCCAAATATGAATGGGATAATTGTGGTGATGCGAGTAGTGATCAATGCATAGATGCCTTTCAACGGTATCAGGCTGCCAGCAATGCACTAAGCCATTCAGTTTTAACTAAAATGCAGGATGCAAATGAGAGAGCATTACAGGCCCAAGTAGATGACAAGCTACAACAGATTTTAGTTAGTGAGAATATCAAAGTATCTCAAGAAACAGAGAAGCCTAATGGTGATAGTATTAATCAGCCAGACCATGGTGAAACAGGAAAAAGCGATCGTGATTCTATAACTACAGTAGATAAATCTACGGAAAAAGAGAATGTTGATAGAGTTGTTAAGGGGGGAAGTGATCCTGCTTTAGTGTTGACTCATGAAGTTCAAGGGCGGCTTTTTGATCTTTTTGGTGATGAAGGGGAGTTTATTTATTTTGATTCCGATCTCAGGAAAGCTCTGGAATCGTCAAGTTTAGAGCAGTTATCTACAATGATTAAATATCCGTTACGCATTACTGGAACTGAATGGGGGGCGATTGCTATCACTAATCCAAATAGCTTAAGGGATAACTATTCTCGTATTTTTACTAAAGAGGTTGTTAATGCTATTTTGAAAACAAATCCTAATGGAATTGTATCGAGTAGTGATGGCATCCATTATTCTGACTGTAACAACTCTAATGCGAGTGTCGGAGTCATAGCGTTATATGTTGACAAAAAACTAGCGTATAAAATTGGTTCTATAAATCTACCACTTACAGCAGAACGTAAGCATTCAAAGGATGAAACAGGCATCACATATCAATGTGAGACTAAAAAGCACATGATATTGATCGACTCGATGCCTAACAACTTGTATCGATATCGCTCTTGGAATAAACCAAGAAAAATTACAGAAAAACCAGATGTAGAGATAAAAGATCCAAAAGCATGGCGACCTCAAGGCACAGGGGCTTGTAGTTATACACTATGGGATTTTTCTCGGGGTAATATAAGCTACCAAATTGACGAAGGCTCTCCATGTGGAGAACAATCCATCTCCGATAAAAAGGGTTCCGTTAGAGTTTATATTGGTGGGGCAGAGAAACTAAGTCTTCCCTGCCTTTGATATAGCGAGTTTATCCTGAAGGGGCCTTGATGGGGCACCTTCAGATTTACAAGTTTGTATTGGAGTAAGGATGTAACGATGCTTGGCTCGGCAACCACGGCACCATGATTGTATCCTGGTTACACCAGCCATCCGTCTGAATCCGAATTCTCCTGCCCGATAGAACACATGAACGCCAGCCTGTTCTGAACAGTTCGGGCAGCTTTTGAGTTTCTGCCCGTTTTGATGGAACACAACTGAATGGTTGAGGGGCTGGCCACAAGAACACTGGTCGGTCATCGATGAACTCACTTCCGGCGGTTGTCGGTTTCTTTGGCTACCCCTTTGAAGGGCTCCCCACCTTGTTTCTGCTCGATAAACTTGCCGCTATCCGTATCGCGTTTCGTCCAGTTCCCATTAACCGGGTTCTGAACTTGGGTACGGTCGTTGACGGAACCTTGTCGATAGCCTTTGCCTGTGTTCGTAGCCATATGTCACCTCGGGTTTAAGTGAGACCCAAAGTTACCATTAGATTTCATTTTGCTCAATATTGGGTTGATTGTTGAGCTGTTGAGGGAGGGGATGGGGCCTGTAATGAGGTGCTTGCAGTGTACGGGAGAGGGCGGGTAGGATTGGCCTGTTTGTTACCAATTTAAGCATGTCCACTTGATGTGGATGACCGTACTTCCGGCGGATTCTCGCTTGTTGAGGTTTCAGAACACTGTGATGGCAATCAGTTCCATCCCCAAGTGCCTGATTTATTTGGGCTCGCATTGATAACCCGTCGACCTGGTCAGGACCGGAAGGTAGCAGCCAAGGCGGGGGACTCGAGTGCCGGGATGTGGCTGGTAGGGCCACCACTTGTTTCTGCAATTCAATAAGTTAGCTTCCTAAAGCCCTTGGTCATCCACTTTGTGTGGACGACGAGGAGCTCATCGATGAATCTCTGGCTCAGTCCCCACGGCATCTGGTATTACCGGAAAGTCACCACGCTCCCCTGTGGTCGTCGTAAAGAGATCAAAAAATCCCTGCATACCCGACACAAGCTGACGGCCGTGCCGCTGTTGCGAAACTGCTTGCCTGTGTGCGTTCCAGACCCAAGCCCATTCAGTTGCCTGCAGAGGTCAATGTTGCCCCACATGAGCAATCAGTAGTCCGGAATCCGCGGTTTTATTGCTTGGTGACACGCATGGCTGCGTTGTATTTAAGCCGACCATGGGAAATATGTCTGTTTATCTCGCTTAGCAGCGTCTCTTTATTGATGGGCTTGGTGATATACCCGTTCATGCCATGGGAAAGATAGTATTGCTTGGATTCCGGCATCGCATCCGCCGTCAGGGCGATGATGGGGATATCTGCCCAAGGCATCTGGGAGGTGCGGATCCGGGTGGTGGCCACCAGGCCATCCATCACTGGCATCTGGACATCCATCAACACCAGATCAAATTCGGTGTGACCCAGTTTCTCCAGCGCCTCTTCTCCCTGAACGGCCAGTGTGACCTGATGGCCCACGGAGTCGAGCATGGCGCCGATCACCTTGCGGTTGGTGGCATTGTCATCAACCAGCAAGATGCGATAGCTCTCCTGATCCAGCGGCTTGGACGGCAGGCAAACAATCGAGGGGGTCGTGGCTCTGGCGGGCCAGATGTAGGTAAAAGTACTGCCATGTCCCTCGCTGCTCTCTACCGAGATATCGCCGCCCATCAGGCGTGCGAGGTTACGGGATATTTCAAGTCCCAAGCCCGATCCGCCATATTGGCGGGTGATCGAGACATCCGCCTGGGCGAAACGTTGAAACAGGTTCTTTAGCTGACTTTTGCTCATGCCGATCCCGGTGTCTTGGATCGAGATGCGTATCGAGTGGCGATCCTGCTCCAACAGGGTGCTATCAACGTGGATCTTTACTTCCCCCTGATGGGTGAACTTGATGGCATTGCTCACCAGGTTGAAGAGGACCTGGCGCACCCTCAGCGGGTCGATCATCAACCACTCCGGCGTATCGGGGGCAACAGTCAGGGTCAGTTTGATCCCTTTTGCATCGCAGTTGCTCTGCATCAGGGCACGGATATCCTCCAGCAGCTGGGGCAAGTGATGGGGGGCCAGTTGCAGCTCGATCTTGCCCTCTTCCAGCTTGGATACATCCAGAATGTCGTTAAGCAGACCGAGCAGATGGTTTGCCGATTCGCGCGCCGTCTCCAGATAGTCTCGCTCCCTCGGATCCATATCCCGGTCGGCCAGCAGTGAGAGCATGCCGAGAATGCCATTCATGGGGGTGCGAATTTCATGGCTCATGTTGGCCAAAAAGCTGCTTTTGGCTCTTGTGCCTGCCTCTGCCGCCTGATTTGCCCGCAGCAGTTTGTCATTGAGCTGCTGCATCAGTTTGTGTTGCAGAAACGAGATATTCATTTGCCGCCAGATCAGCAGGGCGAGCACAAAGAGCAGCGCAAATTGCAGGGTCGCGATGAGTGTCGTCGTGATGATCTGCTCCCTCACGCTGTCGCGGCGTGCCACATCAAACAGGGTCGCCTGCTGGTTCACCTCCAGAGTCAGCTGATGGAGCAGGGGGAGCAGGGAGGCAAGCTGTTGGCGCAGCTCCTGATGGGCAAGATTGTCGATCGGCTTGGTGGCTTCCGGGCCGAGCCAGATATCCGCCAGAGAGATGTAGGATCGAATTGCTTTGCTTGCCTGCTGGTAGATCTCTGTTTGCTGAAGCAGGCTGCGATCCTTGCTCTCCAGCACCAGATCCATGCGGCTGACCAGAATATCGTATCTGAGCTGGAAGGTCGGTTGCGACTCATGGAGCAGTGAGCTTTGAAAACGCAGCGCTTCGTTATAGAGCTGGAAATAGTTCCACATCACGTTGTCTTCGCCCTGGCTGGTACTGCGCTGCAGATCCTGAAATTGCCGATACTGAATGGTACCAATACCGGCAAAGGCTAGGAGCAGCACACAAAGCACCACAAACAAGAAACGTTGACTGGCCGCCATGGAACGCATGATGGGATCTACTCCACTTTTATCGCGCTGATCTGCCAGATAGCCCGACCGTAATAGAGCTTGTTTTGCAGTTCGGGATATTGATCGAACGGATAGACAAGGAACAGCGGCCCTTTGTCACGCACCGACAGTGGCTTGCCATTGATCGTGCGGGCGAGGATGACCTGATACTGCTCGGCATCGCTTGTCGGCACCTGTACCGAGTAGTCATTGAGCGCGGTAATGGTGAGCTGTTTGCCGGTTGCCCCGACCTTGGCCAATACATCTTGCAGCAGCGGGCCGCGAAAAGTCTTGGCTTCGTCATACCAGGGGGTATGGGTTTTGATTTCGTGTACCGGCAGTTGATCCAGCATGGCGCTGTCCCACAGGGCCAGAGACTGATGAGTGGGGCTGCTGATGGCGCCTTCAACCTTCAACACGGCGCTGTCAGGGGAGGGGGCTGCGTATGCGGTGCCGCAAAGGGCTGCCAACAGTGGTGCGATGTAAAGGCCTGCTTTCATGATCTCTCCTTCCTGGAATATGGCGGCATGGGGGGCGAGCCAACGGTGGCTTGTGAGCTGTGTGCAAAGGCAAGCAATAATCGGGCCCAGTCTAATGGGCTTGAATTATCAGCCATTTAGCCTGTTATCGGGCGATCTCGGCCAAGGTGAATTGCAGTTTGCAATGAGTGGGGGAGGTTAATTGCAATTTGGCAATCAAAACGAGGAGTGGGTGTCGGCGAATAAGGCGCAAAGAGTATCATTTGGGGAACAAGTGCCGTGGCACTGCCCGGCATAACATTTGCAGCGTGCAGAATGCCGTGACAGCAAATAGTCTGAGAATCGACAAGGAGCTAGCGATGGAAAGCATGACTTACACCCTTAATGATATCCAGGTAGTGGTACTGGAAAACGAGTTTGACGCGATGGCCGTCAGTGAGCTCCGCCCGTTGTTTGAAACCCTCTCGACCCACCCGGGAGATATCCTGGCCGATATCAGCGATGTTCATTTTATCGACTCGTCGGGGATCGGAGCCTTGGTATTTCTCTATAAAAGATTGATTATGAACGGGCATCAGATGGCCCTTGTCTGTGGACCCGGTCAACCCCATGACCTGCTGGAGATGCTGCATATCGACCGAGTGATCCCCTGCCATGAGAGCATCAAGGCCTATATGCGTTCCCGTGGCATGATGGCCGCTGCATCATGAAACGCTTTGGTATCCTGCTCTCGTCCATTCTGTTGTCGGGTTGTGCGCAGTGGCCGCCGGAGGGGTATGGCGGCATGGCAGAGGCAAGACCCACCCGCATTCCGGTCAATGAGGATGAACGGCGGGTCTGGTCTCGTTATGATGAGCGTCAGAAGGAACTCGACTTGCAGCTGACGGAATTAAAGCAAGCGAGTCTGCAGGGGTGTATGCCTGCCGAGTTGAAACGACTACAATCTCAACGTATTGATATCGAACGGGATATGCACGGACGGCTCTGGTCGGATGTAGCCTGGCGTCAGACCGTGTTGGCACAATCACTACAACAAGTACGTTTGCGGCTGCAACAGACAACAGCGGATGGCTGTCGTGCTGATTGGTCAGGGCTCCCCTTACGCCAATGGGGGCAGACGTAACAGACGAAAAGGATGTCTATGAAACGGGGCGCTCTCGAAGGATTGATCTGTGTTCTCTTGCTGTTGTTCACCTGCCCGTTACTGGCCTCCACCTTGTTGGCTCCCGGTGATCGGTTGGCCATCGTGCAACCCGGTGAGCCTGCTTTTGATCAGCCTTTCCAGATCAACAAGCAGGGGGAGATTGCACTGCCTGAGGTCGGCAACGTCGTGGTGGGGGGAAAGACCCTGCAACAGGCGGATGAGCTGATCCGCACCGCCCTCAAACCTGTTTACAACAACCTCTCTCAATTGACCGTCACCTTGCTGGAAAAGCGGCTGCTGATCAGCGTGATGGGCTATGTCAAAAAACCCGGCAGTTATGATCTGGCGCCCGATGGCAACGTGCAGATGGCCCTCGATGCCGCTGGCGGTCTGGTGCCCGGTGCCCAGCTCAACAACATGCAGGTGCGGCGCGGCAGCACGGTCTCGAGCTTCGACTACAAGCGTTATCTCGATACCGGCGATGCCAGCGTGTTGCCGCCATTGCAATCCCTTGATGTGGTGTTCGTGCCAGCATCCCCTTTGATCGGCAACGTGCAGATTGATTTTGATGCGGCAACCCTGGCGGCAGGCGGGGATGGCGATACCGGCAAGGCGATCAAGGTGTTTGGTGAGGTCAACAGCCCCGGCGCCTTTAGTTTCAAGAGTGGCAACTCCATCGTGGATCTGCTGATGCGAGCCGGTGGGGTGACCCGTTTTGCCGGGGTGGAGCGGATCCGGGTGATCAATGGTGATGCCCCCGAACTGTTCGATCTCAAAGCCTATCTCGACTCCGGCAACAACAAGCTGCTGCCCAATCTGGCGCCGGGCGCCACCATCTTCGTGCCCAAGGATGAAGAGCAGATAAAACGGGGGGCACGCACCATCTACATCATGGGTGAGGTGTTCAAACCCGGTGCCTATGAGGGGCGGGAAGGGGACTCCTTCCTCGATATTCTGGCCAATGCCGGCGGCCCGACCCGCTATGCCGAGAGTCGTCAGATCCGTTTGCTGCGCACCGATGGCACGATCGAACCCATCGACTTGCAGGCCTATACCGAAGGGATGCAAAAGGCGCTGCCCCAAGTCAAACCCGGTGATGCCATCTTTGTGCCGGAAAAAACTGATATCAACGAGAAGTCCTGGTTGAAAGTGGCACCCGGGCGGGCGGTGATGGTGATGGGGGCGGTGCGGATCCCGGGCCGTTATGAATGGTCTGACGAGATGTCGTTGCTGGATCTGATCGCCCACGCCGGTGGCCCCAACGAGCGGGCCGATATCGCCAAGGTGCAGATCCTGACCGCCGAAGGGGGGCAGGCCACGCCGACCCTGTTTGATCTCGACAAGTTTCTCCATCAGGGCGGGGCGCTGGCCAGCCTGCCAAAGATCCGGGCCGGATTCACCATCATGATCCCCGAGCTGCCCACCGATCCCAGTGATAACAAGTCCCAGTGGGTGCGCCAGTCACCGGACAGTTCCATCTATATCTTCGGTCAGGTCGGAGCCCCCGGTCGCTATGCCTTCAATGAGCAGATGGGCTTTATCGACATCCTGTCGGCCGCCGATGGCCCGACTGCGGCGGCGGATCTGCGCAATGTGCGTATCGCCCATCGCAGTGGCAGCACTGCGCGGGTCAGCAAGCTCGACCTTGCTCTCTACTTTGAAACCGGCGATGAAACCTTGCTGCCCAAGGTGCTGCCCGGCGACTCCATCTATCTGCCGGAGAAGAATCGCCCCTGGCTCGATGAGCCGAAGGAGAACACCATTCGGGTGTTGGGAGCGATAGCCCGCCCTGGTCGCTACCGTTTTGACTCCTCCATGACCCTGCTGGATCTGCTGGCCGAGGCGGGGGGCCCGACCAGCAGCGCCTATATCAAGAAGATTGTGGTGATCAACATGGCCACCAGTGGTCAGGGGGATCAGGCCCGCAGCTTCGATCTCGACGGCTTTGCCAAAGAGCCCGACTTTAGCCAGTTGCCGGTGCTGCGCGCAGGGGACACCGTCTTTATCCCTGACAGCAAGAGCAGTAACTGGGCCATTTTCATGGATGGTATGCGCGACATTCTGACCACGATCTCGGTGGTGGCCCTGGTCGGGACGCTTTGATATGAGCATCCCCATTCAATATCTGGAGCTCGAATCCCTCTACGCGGCGACGGTCGCCCGGGGGATCCGCTCGCTGGCGGTCACCTCGTCGGAAGGGGGAGAGGGGGTGAGCTCCATCTGCGATGCGCTGGCAAGGCGCTCGGAAGCGGATGGGCTGCGCACCCTGCTGGTGGATCTCAATCTCTATCACCCCGGCCGCGCCCCGGCTGTTGCCTGGGGGCCCAATGATGTGCCCGAGCCGGTGGCCAATGGCCGGTCGTTGTCGCTGCTCCCGGCGCCGGGCAAGGATCTGATGGCTTTTCGCAACAAGGATACCTTGCGCCAATTGCTGGTTCGCTGGCTCGAGCATTACGATGTGGTGATCTTCGATACCTCGCCGCTCACCGCCCTCAATCGGGGCAATATTCCGGCCGATCAGGTGTGTGGGGCCTGTGAAGGGGCACTGCTGGTGGTATTGGCCGGGGTGACCCCGACGACCGTGGTACAAAGTGCGGTGGATAAACTGACCCGTGCCGAGGCCAATCTGATTGGCGCAGTCTATAACGACAAACTCAACCCGGGGCTGGCCAGCGAGATCCTGCGCGAGCTCAACCGGCTGCCCAGCAACCGGGTGACCGAATGGCTCAAGCGCTGGTGCCGGCGCAGCGCCTTGCTCAATTTCCGGATCTGATCGCCCGCTGATGGAGGCCCGATATGGATGACTGGTTGCGATCTGCTCCGGCAACCCTGCAGTCGGTGCGCGAACTGCGCAACCGGCTGGCGCAGGGACTCTCCCTGTTTCAGGTTTCCCCAAAGGATCAAGCCAACTGGCTGCTCTGTTTCAGTGAGCTGGCCACCAATAGCGTCAAACACACAGTCCCTCCCGCGACAAGGCTCTGGCTCACGCTGAAAGAGGATGAAACGGGTTTGAGTCTGATACTGGAGGATGATGGTGGTCCGCAACCCGGTCTTGCCAGTGCGCCGTTACCCGATGAGCTGCAGGAGGGGGGATACGGGCTGGCGCTGGTGCACCAGCTATTTGCCGAGGTGCACTTCTCTCGCGACGGTGAGCGCAATCGCGTGACCCTTCGCCAACAGGGCCCGGTCAACCAGCTGCCGGTGATCGCGGTGATCGACGATGACAAGGTGATGCGTGCCCTGCTCACCGCTTACCTTCATGAGCACTATCGGGTTGAAAGTTATGCCGACTCCCATGCCGCCCTGCTGGCGCTCGGGAAGCAACCCCCCGCGCTGGTGCTCTCCGATATCGAGATGGAGGGGATCGATGGCTTTGGGCTGCGCCAGCAGTTGATGAAGGATCCCAAGATGAAGGGGGTGCCCTTTATCTTCCTGACCGGTCATCAGGATCAGTGGACCCAGAGTCGGGCGGGGGCGCTGGGGATCGATGACTTTCTGGTCAAACCCATCACCAAGCAGGACCTGTTGCTGGCGGTTTCGCGGGTGCTGCAACGCTCGCAGCAGCTCAAGTCGCAATGGGGCGAGCAGCTGGATCAGCGCATGACCTCGGCGCTGCGCCCGTTATTGCCCGCCACCTCCATTGGGGGATACCAGCTGGCGTTGCAAACCCGCGCGGCCACCGTGGGGGGCGGGGACTTTCTGCTGGTCAAGGATCGGGTGTTGTGGCTCGGGGATGTGATGGGCCACGATGCAGAAGCCAAGTTTTTTGCCCATGCCTATGCCGGTTATCTGCGTGGCTTGCTGACGGCGCACGATCTGGAGCGCGCCCCCGCCCGTTTGCTGACCATCTTGTCCAATGCGGTTCACAGTGATCCGCTCCTCGGGGCTACCCTGCTCACCACCCTCTGTATTGAGCTCGGCAACGAGGGGCGGGTGCAGTGGGCCAGCGCGGGCCACCCGGCGCCCTGGCTGGTCGGGCCCGGCACCATCCGTCAGGTCGGCGTGACCGGCCCCTTGCCCGGTTTGCGCCCGGATCCCCACTTCGTGACCAATGAGCGTCAGCTCAAGCCCGGCGAGATCCTGCTGTTCTGGACCGACGGCCTGCTCGATAGCCGTGATGCCGCAGAGCGCCAGCGCTGGGAGGCGCAGCTCAAGGCGATCTGCCTGACCTCGGGGCCCGGTCTTGAGCAACTGGCTCATCGCATTGCCCGCTGGTTTGATGAGCGCATCAATGATGCCGCCCTC
Organism: Aeromonas sp. 97A; assembly: GCF_051919185.1. NCBI lineage: Bacteria > Pseudomonadati > Pseudomonadota > Gammaproteobacteria > Aeromonadales > Aeromonadaceae > Aeromonas > Aeromonas sp. 97A. The sequence goes on from NZ_JBQBFF010000001.1 coordinate 1,061,621, forward strand.
GATGACATGACCCTCCTGCTGGTCGCCTGTCCCGGCGCCTGATCCTGCCCCTCTTTGCCTGACTGGCCCGCTCTATGCAGCGCCCCATTTCAGGTGGCATGGAGCCACGGGAGGAGGGCCTTATGTTACCCATGCAGCAGATCTGGCTGGCCATCGATGCGCGTCAGGTCGGTGGAATTGAAGTTCACATTATCCATCTCGCCAACGATCTGCTGGCCAGGGGATTTCGCCCCACCATAGTGCTGGTGAGCAACCATGGCATGACCCCCTTTACGACCCTGCTCAAACAGCAGGGCTTGCCCTATGAGGTGTGCCAAAACAGCCGCGATTTTATGCGCCGTCTGGCCCGCCAGCCGGCTTCGGTGCTGATCCACACCCACGGCTACAAGGCCGGGGTGCTGGGGCGGCTGACGGCCTGGTTCACCGGTAAATCGGTGGTTTCGACCTTTCACAGCGGGGATGACGGGGAGGGGTTGCTGAAGTTTTACAGCTGGCTGGATCGCACCACAGCGCGTTTTGCAAAGTGTATTGCAGTGAGCGAGCCCATCGCTCGCAAATTGCCTGTGCCAAGCACGGTGATCAGCAACTTTGTCCCCATGCCAGCGACGCCGGCTGCGGTAACTGGCAACCGAATTGCCTTTGTCGGCCGCCTCTCGCCGGAAAAGGGGCCGGAGGCGTTCTGTCAGCTGGCTGCCTTCTGCCCGGAGGGAGCGTTTCATCTCTACGGGGATGGCCCCATGAAAAGCGCCTTGTTGCAGCAGTATGGTGATCGTGTCCAGCTTCATGGTTTCCAGAACATGGCCAATGAGTGGCACAACATCGACCTGCTCTGCATCACCTCCCGCTTTGAAGGCTTGCCGCTGGTGGCCCTGGAGGCGATGGCTCACGGCATACCGGTTTGTACCTTTGCAGTGGGAGGCCTGGTCAATCTGATCGACCATAAATCCAATGGCTGGTTGGTGGAGCCCGGCCATGTGCGGGATATGGCGGAGCTGGTCAACTACTGGCTGCGCAGCGATGGGGTGGTGCGCAGCAAAATGAGTCAGGCGGCCCGCAACACCATAGCCCGCGGGTACAGCGTCAACAACAGAGTGACCGATATTCTGGCCGTCTACGGCGCCTGAATCACGGAGAAACCTGTCAAAACGAGTGGCCGCTGGCCACTCGTTTTTTTATGTGCCGGTGTTATGGGGAGCAGGGGGCGGATTGCTTCGGTGATCACGCAACGCTCGGGTTTCTGCGGTTGGTCAAACTGGCATCAGGCCTTTGGATGGATGGGGCCAGATAATGGCGATCAGATCGCTGACTTCTTTGTGATCACCACGGACGTGCCACAACGATGCGCCATAAAAAAGGCCATTGCAGTGACAATGGCCTGATGGGCGTTGAGATGTGGTTGAGGTTGGTGCGGCGGGATTAGCGCCCCTTCTTGCCGACCATGATGGCGATCGTCTTGCCAATGATATGTACATCCTGCACCAGCCAGCGCCAGGGGTGGAGCAGGGCGACCGAGTAGGCCAGATCGAACGCCAGCTTGCTGCGCACATCATCGAGCGACTCGTCGTAACCCTGATTGACCTGCGCCAGACCGGTAATGCCGGGGGCCACTTCATAGGTGCGTTCGATAAAGTACGGCACCGCATCTTCCAGCCGGTTGGCGATCCCGGGTCGCTCCGGGCGGGGGCCGATCAGCGACATCTCCCCCTTGAGCACATTGATAAACTGCGGCAGCTCATCGAGCCGGGTTTTGCGCAGAAAGTCGCCGCTGCGGGTGATCCGGCTGTCCCCCTTGCCACACCAGACCGGCCCGGTGGCCGCCTCGGCGTCGGCGCGCATGGTGCGAAACTTGATCATGAAAAAGAGCTCGGTATGGGTGGCGTGGCTGCGCCCGATCCGCAGCTGACGAAAGAACACCGGACCTGGGCTATCGAGCCGGATGGCCAGCATGATCAGCGGCCACAACGGCAGCGTCAACAGCAGGCCAAGAGTGGCACCGAGCAGATCCATGCTGCGTTTGACCACCAGGGTCAATCTTGGAATGGGGTGTGTCATACGGCTTTCTCCTGTGACATGAAACGTATGGGGGCGCGCAGGCAGTAGCGCAGGGTGCCCATGCCGTTGTACCAGTGTCCGAGTACCAGATAGTGGATCTTGCGAAACAGATTGGGCCAGGGGTGGACAGGGGTCAGCTGGATCAGGATGACCAGCAGATACCCCAGCAGTTGCAGCCCCAGCAGCAGCTGAAACAGCAGGGATTGGGTGGCAAGCGGGATGGCGCAGAGCCACAGCAGGGTCAGGCAGAGCGGCATCAACACCCGCAGCCCCTTGCCACTGGCAAAGTTGAAGGCAACCCAGCCGAACTTGGGGTGTAGCAGGGGCAGCAACCGCAACAGCTGCTGGGTGTTGCCAGCCCCGATCCGCTTGCGCCGTGTCGCCTCCAGCGCGGCATCGGAAACTTCCAGCTCCAGTGCGGCGCAGCGATTGTCATAGACAGCGCGATACCCCTTGGCGATGGCCTGCATCGGCAGGATGAAATCGTCGTTGATGGTATCTGCGGCCAGCGGGGTGAGGCACTCCCGGCGCATCATGTAAAAGGCCCCGTGGGCCCCCAGCATGCCGCCAAGGGCCGACTCGCAGAGTTTGATCTGGCTTTGATAGTGCCAGTAACTCTCCTCGCCCTGTGAGCCCGGTTGCCAGAAGCGGTATGCCTCCCCGACCACCCCTACCTTGGGATCGGCAAAATGGGCGACCGCCAGCAGCAGGCTGTCGATGGGCAGCAGGGCCGAGACATCGGTGAGGGCTACCAGATCGCTGTGCACCCGGGTCATGGCCTCGTTGAGCACGGCGACCTTGCCGCGATTGCGGGGGTGATCAAACAGCCTGATCTGCAACTGCTGCAGGGCGGGATCACCGAGCTGACTTAGCGCAATGGGGTAACTGTTGTCGCTGCAGCCGTCGAAATGCACATGTACCCACAGCTTGTCGGCGGGGTAATCGAGGCTGGCGAGGTTTTGCAGCTTGGCCGCGATGGTCGCCGCCTCGTTATAAACCGGCATCAGCAGGGTGATGGTCGGCAGCGCCTCATCGGCGGCGTCTGTTTTGAACCCTCGATCCAGAGGGCGGGGCGGATTGGCTACCTTGCGCGCCTGCCGACCACCGAATTTGAGCAGCAGGGGATAGCCGACATGGTGGTAGACCACCAGTACAGCGCACAGCCAGAACACGATCATGATCCATTCCATGGGATGCTCCTCTGGTCATCGGGTCGCTTGATCAGCGGCTGTAAAGCTGCTGATAGGCCTGAGCCATCCGGCTCAAGCTGCTTTGCTGGCACACAAACTCTCGGGTGACGGCACGCAGGCTATGGCAGTGCAGCAACCCTTGTGCCAGAAGCTGGGCAAGGCGGCCGGGATCCCGCTCCGACAGAATATGGCCGCTGGCCTGACAGACGATCTCTCTGGCCGCCCCCACGTCGCTCATCACCACCGGCACCCCGCAGGCCTGCGCTTCCAGCACGCAGAGCGGCATCCCCTCCGCCAGCGAGGGGAGGCAGAAGAGATCCAGCCCCTGATAGAAGCGCGGCATGTTTTCGACCAGCCCCAGAAAATGGACCCGATGGGCGATCCCCAGTTGCTGACACTGTTGTTGCAACGCATTTTGCAAACTGCCGACCCCTGCCAACGCAAGATGCACCTCCTGCGGCAGGGCGCGGATCGCCTCCAGCAGCAAGGTGTGGCCCTTGACCGACTCAAGGCGGGCGGCGCAGCCAATCAACTTGACCCCTTGCGGCAATCCCATCTCCTGACGGGCGAGGGCGGCGGCGCCTGGGGCAAAGCGCCGCTCATCGATGCCGTTGGGGATCACGGTTGGCGACAGCTGGCCCAGCTTGGCCAGTAGCTGGTTGGCCACCGGCGTGGCATCGGCCACCAGAATGGGTTTGAAGGCGCGCAGCCCCCACAGGGCCAGCGTGCGCTGATGGGGATCATCGAGATACCAGGCATCGTGCTCTGTGTGTACCAGTGTGGGCACCCGGGCCAGCCGACTGGCGAGGCCGCCATAGAGCATGGGCCCCAGATGGTGGGTATGTGCCGCGACGGGCTTGAGTTGGCGCAGCAGTCGGGTGAGCCGCCAGAGGGTTACCAGCGACCAGCCTGCGGGCTTTTCCAGACAGTGAATGTGGTCCGCGAAGGGATGCAGGGCAGGCCATGCCCTTACCACATCCCCTTTGCGCCCTTCGAGGGAGATGATATGCACCGGCTGCTCGGCGGGGCTCGCCTGAGTGAGGTTGAGCACCATGGTCTCCAGCCCGCCGGGCTGCAGGTGCTGCACTATTTGAACGATGGAGCTTCTGCGGGGATGGGGTCTGTGCGACGGGGTTGATGACAACATGGTTCGCGCTCCGGCAAGGGAAGGGGTAATACCCCGGATAGCGGGAGAATGCGAATCTTGTACCACTCTTGCGATCTGCCCACAGAGGGGATCAGCTCCTCTGGTGGCACTGCCTTTGCATCGTGCGGGGGAGGGCTTTTCTCAGGGAGTGATGCCATGCCAGTCCAGTTCTATTACAACCTCTACATCATTCTCTTTGCCGCCTGGCGCCGTCGCTATCTGCTGGTGATCCCGGTACTGGTGATGCCGCTGGTGGGCGTGACGGTCGGTCTGCTCACCCCCAAGGAGTATGAGAGCCGCACCACCTTTATGGTGCCGCAAGATGCCAACCAGACCCCGACCCTCAAGGATCTGATCACTCAGGAGAGTCTCAAGGATCGCTTTGCGGTGCTCGAAGCCCTGCTGCGCAGCCGTTATGTGCTGGATGGGGTAGCGCGGGATCGCGGTCTGGTCAATGACGAGACCCCCCCAGCTCAGCGCGATGCCATCATGGACTGGCTCTCGAGTGCCGTCTCGCTGCGGCTGATCGGCGATGAGGTGATCGAGATAAAGGTCAAGGCGGATTCGGCGGCCAACAGCGCCGGTTTGCTCGAAGCCATTTCGCGGCGCTTTTTCTTCAACCTGCTCAGCAAGGGGCGCCAGTCGGCGGAGTCGTCCGAACGTTTCCTGCAAAGCCAGCTCGACAGCCGGCGCAGCGAACTGCAAGAGGCCGAGCAGCTGCTCGCCGATTTTAAACGGGAGCATGCCAGCGCCTTGCCTCAGCAGCAGAGTACCAACGTCGCCCGTCTCTATGGTTTGCAGGAGCGTTATGCCGAGAGCCTGATCACCTTGCAGCAGGCCAAGGCCCGGGTCGATCAGCTCTCGCTGGGGCAAGAGAGCCAGCTGGCCCGCCAACTGGATGAGAAGCTGCAGCTGATGCGCACCGAGCTGGTGTTGCTGCGGGCCCGCTACAGCGACGAGCACAGCAAGGTGCAGAGTCTGCGCTATCAGATTGACCAGTTGCAGCAGGAGTTCGAGCAGCTCAAATCCCAGCCGGATATGGCCCGCGGGCCCGAGTGGCAGTTGGCCCAAACGCAGCTGACGGAGGCAGAGCAAAACGCCGCCGGCCTGAAGAGCCAGCTCGATGGGCTGGACAAGGTGGTCGACTCCCAGGGAGATACCGAGCGCCAGCTCGCCGAGCTGGAGCGGGATCTGGCGGTCAAACGCACCCTCTATCAGGATTTGCTGCTGCGCTATGAGAAGGCCAAGGTGACCGGTGATCTGGGCAACTTCGAGCAGGGGGAGCGGATCAAGGTGATCGACAAGCCCTTTGCCCCCAGCAAGCCGAGCAACTACCCGCTCTGGCTGTTTCTGCTGGCGGGCATTGTTGGCGGGTTGGGGCTGGGCTGCGGTCTGGCGCTGGTGGCCGAATTGGCGGATGCCAGCCTGCGCCGCTCCGATCAACTGGCCGCCCTGGTCAAGGCGCCGGTGCTAAGCCGCATTCCCTACTGCGAGCCGGTGCCAGACTATCCATCCCGCAGTGATCAGGCGCTGGATGGGCTGGTGCTGCCCTTGTCACCAGAACCGGGTTGATTGCCGCAAAACTGGCTGACAGCCGGAACCTGAATATATCTGAAAAGGCCTTGTGATAAGGCCTTTTTTATATCGTGCAGATGGCGGAGTAAACATCGCGGCAGGCCGATAAAAGAGGATAACGGCAGCATTTTCTATTTCCCTTTCTTGACTGTGGTTTTACCGAGTGATACAACTGAAACCAGTTTGGTATTATTGGCCTCATACGCGAAAATCACAATATGGTTATTATTTAAACTTTTTGTTATTAATGATGTGTGGAAGGGCAGTATGAGATGGAAAAACTGCCAACATGTTAATAACTCTTTTCATATAATTCCTGTTAGGAAAAGGAGAAAAATGAATCAATCTGCACATGCATATATGATTAAAGCGCCTGCATTACTTAATGATACGCGGCGTTTAATTTCTAGAATAGATGATTATAACAGAGATGGTCTATCAGCTATATCAACATCAATCTCGGCTGTTGAGGCTTTTTTAAACGAAATTGTTCAAATTGGTAATGGGTACAAAGCCCATAAACATGGATTAAAAAATCCTCTTGTACGAATGGCTGTTGACCTTGAAAAGGCTGAGCGAAAGCCAATACTATGTAAATTTGATATTACTTATCGTGCACTTAAAGGTAGTGGTTTCAATGTTAAAGCTACCAAGCCAATCCAAAGATTACAAATTGTCATAGATGTTGGAAATGAATTAACTCACCCTAAAGCATCAACAATAAATATTTCTCTAAATGGTATCTCATTACAGCCAAAGGAAAAGAAATTAGTAAATAAATTACGTTCGAATGGCTTCAAAGTTTCCGATGACCCTTTCGATTGGGAGCGAGTCGTTAATACTAAGGCCTTTGCCTTGTGGGCTTATCAATCGGCTATAGATTCTATTGCTATGGTTTTTGATGCATGGCCTTATATTGATGCTATTGACAGCTTTAAGGAAATCTACTCTGTAAATTTAAGGCATGAAGAACAATGGAAATAATCTTCATGAGAAGGTATTCAAAAAACTCAATGTACATGGCGTGTTCAGTTTACAGTTTTTTAGTGACTAAAGCGTAATGTAGTTATTTTTATATTACGTCTCTGCCGTACTTAAGGTGATGTTATATTTTTAGTTTAAGGGGGGTCTTTGAAATCAAGTGGTCATAAGTTACTTAGAAGTGTAATAACTAACCGTGAAGCTAGTCTTGAAGATCTTAGCTCTTTTATAGAATCTAAACATGGTGATTATCGCGATTATTTTCCCTTAGCTAGCCTTATTGTTAGTGGATATGTGGCTTGTGAGATTCGCTGCTCATCAGGCGAGCCATATGAAGAACGATTACTTGCATCAATACTTTATGCAAAAGCATCTGGTGAAAAAAAGGTTAATAATTTCCATAACCAAAATGGTAAGAAAGGATATACAGATAAGATATTTACTATGACAGCTAAAACTCAGCTTTATTTTGATGAGTTGAGATCGAAGCGAAATGAGCGAGTGTTTACTGCATTTATTAGTATTATTGTGGGTGTGTCATCGGCTTTAATTACGTTAGCAATACAAAGCAAAATTTGAGAGTGTTATCCTAAAGATAACAAGCACCTCAAGAGAAAATATTTGTCAACGAGTAGTGTTTTCAGACCTTATGGTCCATCTTGCCATGACTTCGCCAAAATCAGGGAGCCATAGCTCCCTAATCGCGACACACGGGGTGATTAACTAGCCGATAGCTGGCGTTTGTTGCCAGTTGGCTTGCTGCGGACGGCTTTGAGTTCGGCGTTGATAGCGCCAGGCCAGCAGTAGCGGCATACCGAGCAGCAGCTGGGCGGCCAGCGGGATCTCCTCGATGGGGGCGGCTAGTGCCCCTTCCGGAATAATGCCTCCCTCAATCTCGGCCGCCAGTTTGAGCTCCAGCGCATTGCCAAAGTCGGCAAAGGTGGTGGCATTGATCACAAACGCATCCTGACCGCCCGCCACGTTCTCCACATACCACTCTTGCAGCACCCCATCGGCATAGTCCTGACCTATGGTGATGCCGTTGATGGTATCGATGCCGGAGGCGAGCAGTTGATCCCGCACGGTAGAGGTATCCAGCCCGTTGTTCTGGATACCGTCACCTGACACATCCATCACCTGGCGGGCGGCGGTGTAGTTGTTGGTATCAAACTGCTGGGCACCAAAGGCCATGGCTGAACCGGGGGCCGTCATCCCCGCATAGGGGCGTACCAGGGCATCCAGGGTGGCGGCGAAGTTGTTGATGGAGGTCATGTCGTAGAGGTGGAACCAGTCGGTCATCAGACTTTGCTGGTTGCTGCTGCTCCACATGATCATCTGTACCGCGATGGACCCGAGTTTGCCGCCGCTGGTATCGAGGATGGCGCTCTGTACATCCTGACTGTAAAAGGCGTCCACATACCCCTGTAATTGCAGATTGAATTCCGATGAACTGACACTGCCCGACACATCCATCAGCAGTTGCAGTTCGGTATCGACTTCGGTCAAGGCGTATGCGGGGGAGGTTACCAACAACATCCCCAGCAGCCCTGCCAACGGTTTGAGTTTCATTGCTCACTCCTTCTCCCTGGCGCTAGTGCCAGCAGGGGGAATGAATAAAGCGTGCCAGCTTTTTTGCATCCTCTGACTTGGCTTGATCCGGGTGAGGCCGGGCAGGCATGGAACTTGCGAGAACTTGCGACAGAGGTCAAAAGCGCTGATAACCGGCAGGAGTTGCGATGGCGATCCGTCCCTGGCAGTGGGCACCCAACTGGCTGCTACTTGGTTTGGCCAATCAGTGGGGTATGGTGTGGCTCAATATGGGCCACTTCAACCTGCTGGTGGTGTTGCTGATTGCTATCTGGTGGCAAATTGCATCGCGGGTTGCACCGAGCTGGCGCCCGCATCCGCTGGTGCTCGCCCTCTTTATCCTGCTGATCCTGATCCCCAGCGCCAGTTGCAAGGCGCTGGCCTGTCTGTTGCTGGTGGCCTCGCTATGGCGCCGTCATCAGAGTGGCGATGAGCGGGCGGTGTTGCAGATTGTGCTCGCCTTTACCGTGGCGGTGTTGTGGGGGCAGCAGGTGTTTGCGTTGCTCTCCGGCCCTGTGCTGGCGCTCGATGCCTGGGGGGTGGGCCAGTGGTTGCAACTGCTGGGCTGGGAGACTCGCCTTGATGGCAATCGCATCGAGCGGTTGGGGGGCCATGCGCTGATCGTGCTCAAGGGGTGCTCCTCGTTTTCTCAACTCTATCTGGTGGTGCTCTCTTGGCTGGTCTCCTGCTGCTGGCTGGCGCCGGAGCGCCCCCTCTACCGGCAGTGGCCCATGTTGCTGCTGGTTTGCCTGCTCTATATCGGGGCCAATCAGCTGCGGCTGGTGCTGATGAGTCTGGATCTGCGCTGGTATGGCTGGCTGCATACCGGCTCGCTGGCCCAGCTCTACCAGTGGGCCATCATGTTGTTGGTGATGACCATCCTCTTTATCCGGGGACGCCGTGATGCATCTATCTAGGGGATATCTGTTGCTGTTGCTGGTGGCGCTGCTCAGTGCTGCCGCCATGGGCTGGCGTTATCAGAACCGGGCAGTTAACGAGGGGGCAAAGCCCATGTTGCTGGAGCTGGTCCAGTTGGGATGGCGCTTGCGGGTGGCCACGCCGGTATTGGGCGGCACCTATGTCAGCTATCAGCTGGCCCATCCCCGCTGTGACGGTCTGCTGCAGGCCATGCTGGTGGCGCCGGATAGCGAGGCGATGTCAGTGACGCTGGCGGGTGAAGGGATGAGTCAGGGGGTGATGTTTTTAGGCGAGCTGCACCAGAGCCCGCCGCTGCTCTCGTACCGTCTGACCCAGGGTTGGCGCAAGTTGTGGGGGCTGACCCCTTATCCCCTCTATCGGGTGGCCTTGCCGACTTCTTGCATTGACCTTATTGCGCCGCCGCTGGGGTGACCGACCCCGATTCACCGTTTGGCAGAATGCGGATCAGCAAGGTATTGGGGGCCAGCATGGGGTCATAGCGGGGCTCCAGCTCAATGGCGCGAGCTCCCAGCAAGCGTGTCAGGGCAGTTAGTCGCACGCTTGCCATTCGCGCACTCTCCAGCATGTCGGTTTGCAGCCCGGGGCCGCTTACCAGCGCAATCCGGGCCGGATCCTTGCGTCCCAAAAACTGATGCAACTGCTGCTCCTGATCCGCTGGCAGTTGTGTCTCCGCTTGCTGGTACTGCAGTTGCAGCTGGGGCTGTTCGGCCATTTGTTGTTCCCGCAACTGGTTGAGGATCGGCAGTGTCTCATTGACCGGCTCCTGACGGGCGCAACCGGTGAGGATCAGCAGCGGCAGCATCAGAGGCAACAGGCGGGGCAGGACGCAGTCTTTTGCTGTGGATCGTGGAGTCTGGTTGGCCATACGCAGTCACTTCAGGAGGATGAGTTGGCACCAGTTTGCAATGTTTTCAATCCCTTGGCCAGTCGTTCAATCTCGCGGCGCCACTGGATCCAGGCGGCAGAGGGCAGTTGCTCTGCCACCTGCCAGCGGGTCGGCAGCTGATCGCGCAGGCGTTCCAGTAGCAAGGCGGCCTCCACCTGATAGCGGGCCTCCTGCTCCAGCCAGGCGAGCCAGCGCAGATCCTCGATGGCTTGCTGCAACAGCAACAGATCGTGGGAGAGGCGGTGCGCCTCGCAGGCTTGCGGGCCGAGCAGCATAAAGTCGCTCTCCCGCCCATCGGTGGGGTCATAGGGCAGGGCGGTGGGCATGCGGCCATGCCACTGCAAATAGCCCTCGGCGCCGCTTTGCCACAGATAGAACCCGGCGGCTCTCGGGGTGCCCAGATTGTAAAACCAGGGGGTGACCTTGTGTTTGCGCACCCGCGCCACATCGGCCTTGTCGGCGCCAAAGCCTGCGTTGATCAGGGCAATCTCCACCTCTGCCAGCAGACCAACCTGACCCGGGTGGTTGAAGTGGCCCGCACGGATCACCGCCGGATCCCGCCGTTTCATCTCCCGCGCCAGGCTGGTAATGGCGGGCAGGGTGGCAAGATCGGGCTCATCAAACAAGCTCCATGCCAGCGGTGGCAAGCCGCTGGCGGTCAGCGCCTGTTGCCGCGCCTGCCACTGATCAAGCTGGCTGGCAGGGTCGTTCCCCCAGCGTTTGAGCGGGGTATAGGCCAGCAGGGGGGGCACAAAACCGAGCCCCACCGCCTCTCCCATGATCTCCCGCATCCCCGCCTCATCTTGTGGCAGGGCGGGTGAAAGGCCGCTGATCCCGAGCTTGGCGAGCCGCTCCAGATCGCAGCGACTGGCCTCGGCGATCTGCTCTTTTAACGCCTCGGGATTGGGGCTCAGCCAATTCAGATAAGGGGGTGCTTCGACATAGATGCCGACCGGCTTGCTGGCCGCGGGCAGAGTCAGTGGCAGCACCTCGATAGTCAGTGGCAGCTGCACCAGTTGCTGCTGGCTCAGCAGCTGAATATTGCCGAGATAGCGCCCCGCCGGCGCATCGCGTGGGACGGTCATTTGCAGCACCAGACGCCGAGGTACGTCTGCCAGCAGGGTAAGCCCGGCGATCCCCTCGACCAACTCCTGATCCGAGGGAGCCAGCAGGGTGCCGCTCGCCTGCGGGCGAACCAAATGCCACTTGCCGTAATAGGGGGTCAACGCCAGCAACGATCCTGCCTGCTCGGGGGGCTGGATCACCAGCAAAGGGGCCGGATCGTCGGTGGCGGCGTGGATGGCAAACTCCAGCAACAGCTGGCTGCCACGGGCGGCCAGCACAGGTTGTGAAGCCTGCTGCAACGCATCGGCCGCAGATAGCGGGGCGATCTGCAGGGTGGGGGCGGCATCCGTAATCGGCGTGAGGCTCAGTTGCTGCGAAGCAGGGGCTGGGGCTGGGGTTGGGGAATAGGGGGGCTGAGTCCACTTTTCCAAAAACAGCTGGCGCTGCTTGGTCAGCACGCTTGCGGTAGCGTCGGCCAATACGGCGAGATCTTTTCCACTATTCGGGAGAGCCTCTTTGCTGGTGGGGGCCGGATAGGGGGCAAGCAGCAGCCCCGCCAGGTATTTGGCATCCGGTGAGTGACCCACCAATGTGATAGTGATCGGGCCGCCGGGGTGGTTCAGAGTGACATGAACGGGGCCGCCCTGTCGTGCCCCGAACAGCTGCCAGGGATCCGGATTTGGCAGCGCCTCGCGAGATTGTCCCGCCAGATAGCGCTGCGTTAGCCACTCCTGCGGTTGCCACTGCTCGGCCCAGATGGGCTCGCCATTGACCAGCACGCTGCGCTCGAAGGGGTGGGGCAGATACTCCCATTCACCTGGGTCATCCAGCCAGAGGGTGAGCTGGTAGCGCCCCTTGGCGACCTCCAACCGTACGCCGTCGAGATTGCGCAGCCCATCGCGCACCAGGGCATCGCCGGAGGGGCGCAAGATGGCGGTGGGGTGGCCAATCAGCCGGGGATCCCCCGGGCTCAGGGCCTCAAAGCCGGTAAAGCGGGGCGCAGCCGCCGCCCCCAGATCCAGCGCAATGGTGCCCGCAGGCAGGGTCAGACCGGGTTCCCAGTACCAGCGGTGAATGGTCATTGAGGGGGCGTTATCGGCCATAAAGAGATAGAGCTTGGTGAGTTTGTCCAACGCCAGTGCTCTGGGCTGGCTGGTGCGCCACTCACTCAAGGCAAAGCGCTGGGTGAAGGGGCCGGGTGCGACAATTCGCTCCAGATTGACCCGGCTACGGTAGTTGACCGAGGCCTCATCGTCGATACGCAGGATCAGGGTTTGCGGGCGGGCGCTGGGGTTATGGCCCTCGATCACCAGTTCATCATCGCTGCCTATTGGCCAGTTGTGGGTGCTCAGATCGAGCCGCTGGGGTGTCTGGTTACTGGTTAGGGGCAACGGGGTCTGCCCCTCCAGCCGGGTGGCGCCCATCGCTGCATTGGCGCAGAGCAGGATAACCAGCCAGAGCCCTCTGCTCATCCGGGCAGCCCCTTCAACCAGTTGTTCAGCTCGGCAGCCTTGTGATCCCAGCTTTGCAGGGCCACCTGCTGTTGGCGCGTGTGGCGCCCTTCGCTGCGGGTGAGCCCCTCCCAGCCACTCTCCTGAAACCAGCACGGATTGGATTGATCAAAGGCGGCCCGGTTGATGGCCTGGGCCAGGCTCTCCCCATCGTGGGGGAGCTGGATCTGATCCCGATAGCCATCGAGGGCCGGAAAATCGGTGCTGACGATGGGGCGCCCTGCGGCCAGATACTCGCGCAATTTCAATGGATTGCAGGCACGGATCTGGGCGTTGTCGACAAAGGGCAGCAGACTCACCTGCCAGTGCTGGGCATAGGCTGCCAGCGTGTGGTGGGGACGGGGCCCCAGCAGATGGATATTGGGGAGCCCCTTGAGGGGGGAGATATCGGTCTGGACCGGGCCAATCAGCACCAGATCCCAGTGTGGCAGGGCGGCGGCCGTCTCTGCCAGCAGGGGGATATCAATCCAGTCGCTCAGGCTGCCGTAAAATCCGGCAATGGGGCGGCCGGGGGGAGATCCGCCGGACGCTCTCTGGGGGGCATAAACAGCTCGAGATCCACCCCGTGGCTGAGGAGCCGGGTTTTATGGGGGGGAAAGCGGCTGGCCAGCGCGGGGCTGGCGGCCAGAATGAGATCCGCTTTTTCCACCAGTCGGGCCTCGCAGTGAGCGATGGCCTGATGATCCACCCCCGCCAGCGCCGAGAAGTCATCGCCGCAGTAGTAGATCACCGCCCGCTCTTCGAGCTTGCCAATCAGATCGACGGCGCTGGGCAGGGAGATCCAGAGCAAGGGGCGATCCAGCTCGGGCAACTGGCGCCGGATCTGCGCCGCCAGCCAGTGGCCATTGATCTTGCCCGCCAGCCGACTGCCCGGCAGCGGCAAGGCGAGCGGCGGCAGTACCTGGGGGCTGCTGACCTCTGATGGCGCAACCGACTGGCCGCCAGCATGGCGCGCGCTGCGCAGCACGGCCCCCAGTTTGCGGACGATACGAGTGAGATCATGAAGGGTAAAGCGGGGGCAGCGCATGCCGATGGAGTTGACCCAGAGCACTTGATAATCGGGCAACAGACGCTTGATCAGGTGTTGGGTGCTGGAGGGGTGCTGGCCCCAATCCTCGCCCAGCACCACCAGTTGCGGCAGTGAGTGTGGTTTCATGCAAAGGTCTCCGAAGCGTGTGCGGGGTCGCTGTGATCCTGTGGTTGCAAGGGACGCAGTACGGTGGCCGGGACACCCGCTGCCAGCACACCTGCGGGCAGATCCCGAGTGACGACACTGCCTGCGGCGACAATGGTGCCAGCGCCTATGGTGACGCCGGCCATCACCATCACCCCGGTGCCAAGCCAGACATCCTGCTCCAGCACAATGGCCCCCACCTGTTCATCGCGGTCCGGCAGGCCCCGGGCGCGATCGCGGGCGTTGACCGGGTGCCCCGGGTAGCCCGCCAGAAAGGCGCGCCCTGCAATTCTGACGTTATCCCCCAGCACTATCTTGCTGCCCACCGCCAGGGTGGTTTGCCAGCCAATCCCGACATTGCGGCCAATGACCAGCCTTGGTGTCTGGCTCGATGCGCGGCCGCTGATGGTCATGGCGGCGCTGAGGCGGCAGTCGGCACCAATTTCGATGGTGACCGGACCGCTGATATAGGGGATGCCGCCATAGAGATAGAGGCGCGGTGCCGGGGCCGTGAGGCGAGATTGAAACAAGGGGGTCCACCAAAGGGTGCGGGTCAGGGTCGCCAGCGCGTTGCTGCCCAGCAGATAGAGCCGATAAAGCAGCCGATGCAGGGGTGGGATCACTGGGAATGACCAGTGGCGGGCACTTTTAGCCAGTCGCCATACCCGGCGAGCCAGTGGCGTTTCCCCCTGTTTTGCCCAGCTTTTCATCCGGTGCAGGTTGATGGTGTTCATGGCGACCTCTCCCTCTGGTGCAGTCCGTTGCTCGCTAAGCAGAAAGCAGGGATCGGGCCAACAGGACGGCCCCAGCTAGATCGGGCCAAATGGGGCTAAGAGGTGGGGCAGATTGCACCGGTCGGTGCAATTTGCAGCCAGCGTTGTGCAAAACGCAAATGCCAGTCTCATTCTGGGCCTGTTCAGGCCGGTTAAGCCGCGCAGAGGAGCTATCGTCTCTGGGCGGGAGTGAGTGGCGTGGGCTTTGCATTAGCGGTAGCTGACCCGGAGCAGGATGCTTCGGGTGGCTGGGAGGCCCTATGAAACTTGGTGTGAACCAGATTGCCATGCTCTATTACGCCGGCGGCTTGCTCCTGATGAAGGGGATCTCCCTGCTGATGCTGCCGGTGTTGACCCATCAGCTGCTGCCTCGCGAATACGGCCAGCTGGAGGTGCTGCTGACCCTCATCAACTTGGGCTCCCTCATTCTCGGCTTCGGGCTGGTAGATGCCCTCTACCGCTTTGCCGGACTGGCGAAAGATGAGCAGGAGCGCCAGCAGGTGGTGGCCCGCATGTTTGGGCTGGTCTGGCTGATCGCCCTGGCCAGTCTGGTGCTGCTCTGGCTGCTGGCACCTGTGGTGCAAGCCTGGCTGCCGGTGGAAACCCGTCTTGCGGATGTGCGCTGGGTGCTCTGCGCCCTGCCGTTTGAAGGGGTGATCGGCGTGCCGCTGGCATGGCTGCGGATGCGCAATCAGGCGCAGCTCTTTTTCGTGGCGACCGCAGGCAAGGCGGTGATCCAGTCGGTGCTGACCGGCTGGTGGCTCTGGCTCGGCTGGGGTGTGAGCGGGGTGTTGGCCTCCGGCACTCTGACCTGCGTCGCACTGGCGCTGCTGCTGAGCCTCTGGCAGTGGCGAGATAGCGGGATCCGCTTTGACTGGCAGCACTATCGGCCGCTGCTGCGCTATGGATTGCCCCTGGTGGTGAGCGGGCTGGCAGGTTTTGCCCTGAGCGGACTGGATCGCTGGCTGCTGGCCGATGTGGTGGGGGAGGCGCTGCTTGCCTACTACGCAGTGGCGGGCAAGCTGGCGTTGGCAGTGGGGTTGTTGCTGCAACCCTTTGCCCTCTGGTGGTATCCCCGCCGTTTCATGCTGCTGCGCGAGCCGGATGGACTGCGGCTCAATGCCCACTACAGCGTGATGGGGTCGGTACTGGGGTTTGTCACCGCGGGGATTGTCGGGCTCACCGCCCCCTTGCTCATTCGCTGGCTGACCCCGGAGAGCTATCACGGGGCGATCGCCTATATTCCGCTGCTGGTGCTGGGTATGGCGGTGCGCAATGTTTCGGACTTGCTCAATGTCGGCTGCTTTAGCGGCGAGAAGAGCAATGCCCAGATGGTGATCAATCTGGGCTGCAGCGCCCTTGGGGTCGCAGGCTTTCTGCTCGCCATCCCCCCCTTCGGGGTTGCCGGGGTGATCTGGACTCTGCTTTTGGTCTATCTGGTGCGGGCGCTCGCCTTTTATCTGGTGAGCCAGCGGTTGCTGCCGCTGCCGTATCGCCTCTCGACCCTCTGGGTCAGTTCGCTCGGGGCGCTGGCGATGGTCTGGCTCGGCCAATGGTGGGCAGGATCATGGCTCGTCTAACGCCAGCCATCTGGGCAAGCGTCATCTGTCTGGTGCTGGCTCTACTCTGGTGGCGGCTGCCCCATCCCTTGCTGCTGCCGGTGCTCGGCCTTGCCATTCCCGCCATCTGGTTTGCCTTGCGCTGGCCCTTCTTGATGGTGCTGGGGTTTGTCACCTTCTCCTTCTTTCGACTGCATGAGGTGTTCCCCCAGCTCTATCCCCTCAAGATCCCGCTGCTCTTCTCGCTGGCCGCCATCGGCGCACTGGTCTGGCACATTTTGCTGACCGGCCGGATCAAGCCCTACTGGAGTCCAGCGCTGAGCTGGCTGACGGCTTTCTTTGTGATGGTCTCCATCGGTGTGCTGTTTGCCAGTAACCGGGGTGAGGCGATCGCCACCTGGACCGGCAGCTACAGCAAGATCTATCTGATGACCCTGGCCACCGCCTGGCTGGTGCGCACTCCGGGGGATTTTGCGCTGGCGGTGCGCACCTTCGTGGTAGCGGGCTGTCTGGTGGCGCTGGTGGCCCTCTACAACAAGGCGAGCGGGATCGGGCTGGTGGAGGGGACCCGGGTGACCATAGGGCGCGAGCTGGGCTCTGTGCTGGGGGATCCCAACGATCTGGCGCTGGTGCTGCTCTTTCCTGCCGGCTTTTCACTGAGCTTGCTGCTCAATCAGGGCAATGGGGTGGGGGGGCGTTTGCTGGGGGGGCTTGGCTTTGCGCTGACCGCCGCCGCCATTATCGCCACCCAGAGCCGCGGTGGTTTGCTTGGTGTGTGTGCGGTCAGTGGCCTGTTTGCCTGGCAGCGGGTGAAGTCGAAAATCCTGTTGATTTCGATGGGGATGGTCGCGCTGCTGGTGCTCTTTGCCGCCGCCGGGATCAGCGATCGGGCATCTGGCGGCGCCGCCGAGAGCGGGGTCGATGCCTCGGCCATGGGGCGGATCTACGCCTGGCAAGCGGCCTGGGGCATGGCGTTGGGCCATCCGCTGGTAGGGGTGGGCTTGTCCAATTTCTATTACAACTATTTCTTCTACAGCCCCCATTGGGATGGACTGAATCATGCGGTGCACTCCACCTGGTTCGGGGTGCTGGCTGAAACCGGCTTTGTCGGGTTGGCGCTGTTTATCGGCATGGTGACGGTGACCCTGCGCAGTGGCTGGCGTTGCCAGCTTGCTGGCATGCCTCCTGCAGTGATCACGGCGATGCAGGGGGTGATGGCCAGCATGGTGGGGTTTGTGATTTCGGGATCCTTCCTGACCCAGGGGTTTACCTGGCCCATCTATCTGGAGTTGGCGCTGGCCGTCGCCGCCATCAAGTACGTGCAGCAGTCGGCCACAGAGGTGAAGGCCACCGCTGAGGATCATCAGGAGGCAACCCGGTTGCCGGCAGTGCCACCAAAGGGAGCAAGAGGATGAACGCAACCCCTGTTTTGCTGGTTCACTACGGAGAGGACTGGATCCGCGGCAGCGAACGCTGCCTGCTGGATCTGCTGGCCCACCTCGATCGCAGCCGGTTTACGCCGTTGCTCTGGTGCAATAGCCCGACGCTGGCGGCAGAGGTGGCCACCCTCGGGGTAGAAACCATGGTCGAGCCGTTCAGCCTGCTGCTGGGATGGCAGGCGCCCCGCTTTGATCTTGCTGCCCATCGGCGCCTCTCCCGGCGAGCCAGAGAGCTCATCACCGAGCGGCAGATTGGGCTGGTGCACGCCAACAGCGCGGCCCCTTGTCAGTGGCTGGCGGGGGTCTGTCGGGCGTTGCAGGTACCGCTGGTGTGCCACCTCCATGCCCGTTACCAGCCAAGAGACAGGTTCAGCCTGCGGGTCCATCAGGCAAGCGTGCTGATCGGGGTGAGCGAGCCGGTGTTGACCGGTTGGCGCCAGGATGGCTGCGCGGCCGATCGGTTGATCCGGGTACCCAACGGGGTGGATGCCGCTCGCCTGAATGGCGGTGCTCACTGGCCGGTCGTCGGCATGCTGGGCTTGCCCCCGGGGGATATGATCATCGCAACCGTCGGCTCATTGATCAAACGCAAGGGGATTGATCTGTTGATCCGCTCGCTGGCTGCCCTGATGGCATCGGGGGAGGAGGCCCAGTTGCTGATCATTGGCAGCGGCCCGGAGCGGGAAGCATTGATGGCGTTGGCTGTCGAGCTCGGGGTGGCTGAGCGGGTCCACTTTTTGGGCGAGCGGCCGGACAGCGGGGCTATCTTGCGGGGCGGGGTGGATCTGCTGGTCTCCGGCGCCCGTGAGGAGGTGTTTGGCCTGACGTTGGCGGAGGCGGGCATGTTGGGGCTCCCGGTCAGTGCCTATCGGGTGGGCGGCATCCCCGAAGTGGTGGAGGAGGGGGTGACCGGCTTGCTGGCAACCCCGGGGGATTGGGCCGAGATGGCTGATCACTGGCGGCAATTGAGTAATCCTCAACGCCGATGTGAAATGGGGCGGGCCGCTCAGTTGCGTGCCGCACAGTTGTTCACGGTGGCGCGCTATGTCGACGGGGTCACGGCGGTTTGGGACGCCGCGCTGGCTGGTCGTTGGCACGCAACGGCCCCCACACCCTTCCGACCACTCATTCATTGGGCGGGGCAACGACTCCTTGCCAGAGGTCGCAATATGCTGGCGAGTGGGATGGCAAGAGTGGCGCAAAGAGTGCAACTGGGGTTTGGCCGCAGCAAGGTGCCAGAGTAAGGGAGCAGCAAGATGAGCATGCAAACTGAGCCGGTGTTTGGAAAGATCATCGTCGTGGATCCCATCCCGTTTCGCGGGGGCTCCAAGGTTGCAACCGAAGTGCTGCTCGATGAGTTGGCCAAACGGATGCCCGGGCTCACATGCCATGTGTTGACCCAGGATCCCGACTCCTGGCCCCGTTGCCAGCATCATCCCCTTTGGCTGCCCCACATATTGAAGGGGCGGGAGTCCGGCATCGGCTATCTGCTCAAACAGGGGTGGCAGACCCTGCTGATCCTCTGGCTGGTGTTGCGTCTGGGGGAGGTGAAGTGCCTGGTGGCGGCGTCCGGGCCAGGGGTGGATCTCTGCTGTTACTGGGCGGCCCGCTGGTTGCGGTGCCGGGTGGTTCAGCTGATCCATGGCCCTGTGGGGTGCTCGGGGCTCTCTGCCAGGGCCTTGCAACGGGCGAATTTTGTGTTTTATCTCGAATCAACTCGCAGCTCCCTGGCGGCATTGCTGGCCCGGCTTGGCGAGACCGAGTTCCCGTCACACTGGCAGCCATTTACCAACGGCTTGAGCGAGATTGATTGGCCCAAAGCGACCCTGGGGGGGGCTCGTATTTTGTGGGCGGCCTCGTTGCTGCGCTGGAAGGGACTGGAGACCATGCTGGCCGCCCATCAACTGATCCCTGATGCTCGCCCCGAGCTGTTGGTGTGCTATCTGCAGCCCAAGGGCACGCTGCAGCCCTGTAGCCAGCCTCAGCCACAGCTGCCAGACACGCACTGGTATGCCAACCCCGCCAATCTTGACGAGATCCGATCTCAATGCGGCATTTTTGTCTCCACCAGTCATCAGGAACCCTTTGGTCTCTCCATTCTGGAGGCCATGGCGGCGGGATTATGCGTAGTGATCCCGGCCGATGGCGCCTGGTGGGATCGACACCTCACCGATGACGTGAATTGCCGTAAATATCAGCCAAACGATCCTGGCGATCTGGCGCGGGTGCTGGCCAGCCTCAATGCCATGCCCGACGTGGTCAAGCGACTTGGCCATCATGCCCGCCTGCATGCCATGGCCCATTACAACGCGGCGGATACCTACCAAAGCACACTGGATCAGTGGGAAGGCATGTTGCGATGGGATGCGTTGAGCCTTGCCGTCGATGGTTAGCTCGCAGTGGTTCCCCACGGGGAGGATGGTGGCGTATGAGAGACTTATGGGCAGAGGTGTTACGGGAGGCTGGGTGACTCCGCCACTCTGATGCAGTTACGGCCGGATGATTTGGCGGCATAGAGCGCAGCATCAGCCAGTTTTACCAGTTCAGACGACTGCCTGTGACTCGATGGTCTGAGGCAGGCGACACCCATGCTAACGGTCACCAGACCGGTGGCATTCTGTGCGTGTGGCTGCGCGAGTGCAAAAATCAGTCGCTGGATATGTTGGGCAATTTCATAGGCGGATTGAGGCTCGACATGTGGCAACAGGATGACAAATTCCTCTCCGCCGTAGCGGGCCACCAACTCCCCCGAGCGGCGCCCGGATTGCGCCAGGGTATGTGCCAGCAATCGAAGGCACTCGTCACCGGCAACGTGGCCATAGAGGTCGTTGAACTGCTTGAAATGATCGATGTCGAGCATGATGAGCGCAATCGGCATCTCTGTCTGAATACAGTGTTCCCAGGCCTGGTTCAATGAGTTGTCGAATAGACGACGGTTGCCGATATTGGTTAGCCCGTCGGTATTGCTGAGCGCTTCCAGTTTCCGGTTCGCTTCCGCCAGCTCCTTGGTTCTGAGCTCGATAATGAGTTCCAGCTCATGTTGGCGCTCCTCCAGACTGGTCATCGGGTAAATTTCGCTTTCCCGAGCCGCACTGTAAGGGATGGAGATACTGCTGTGAGCAATTTTCCACGCCATGGCTTCGTGTCGAAAAATCAATACCAGTCTGGCGGTTCTGCGGGAGAGGATAGGTTCTGATTTCGGTAGATGGATATGGAAGAAGGCGGTGACAGCCACCACATCAGCGGCCAGATCTTGCAGGGTCACATCGAGTATTTCCAGGCGGATCCTGCCCGGGATCTGGGCAAAATCGCGGCGGGTTATCCGGATCCACTCATCTTTATCGGTAACCAGAACATCACTGCTGCCGGCAAAACCGCTGAAATTGTCGCTAAACCGCGTGGTGAGCCGATCATCCCGTGATGAATACAGCTCGATGTACTCATCAAACAGTGAGCGGATCAACTGTTCCCGTTCAGTGGTCATTGCGCTGGGCCCATGTGAAGTGGTCACGTTTTTAAAACGTTCGATTGAACTATAGTCAACTATGTCATTTTAATTGGCTATCTATCTTGATTTTTCTCGTTTTTTTGTTCAATTTCCGCACTTGGCAAGTGTCCGTAAGGTCAGTCAGAACAAGGTGCCATGTAGAGGGTTAGCATGGCTGTCCGGTGCATATCCTCCCCATCTCTATTGCGCATCGGGGTGACCACCGGTGACAAGACGGCGGGTCTGCATGCAGATCCCCAGACTGCAGGCATCAGGTAACTCAGAGTGCCTCGCGGCGATCAATGGCTGGCGAGATAGGGGCTGATATCCACCTCGTCAATGAGCTCCGGGCTCATGTAACGCTTGGCATAGCGCAGGTAGACGCCAGAGCGGAGAAAGAGCGCAAACAGCTCGGGGTCGATATGGTGATCCTGTTGCATGAATCCCATGATGCGGATGGCCTCCGAAAGAGATTTGGCTTTCTTGTAGGGGCGATCGCCGGCGGTCAGCGCCTCGAAGATATCGGCGATGGCCATCATCCGGGCAGGGATGCTCATCTCGTCCCGTTTCAGCCGCTTGGGATAACCAGTGCCATCCATCTTCTCATGGTGTCCCCCTGCGATTTCCGGCACCTGTTTCAGGTTGGCGGGGAAGGGGAGTTTTTCGAGCATGATGATGGTCTGGATCATGTGCTCGTTGATCTTGTAGCGCTCCTCATCTGTGAGGGTGCCCCGGCGGATGGCGAGGTTGTAGAGCTCGCCGCGGTTATAGAGGTATTCAGGGGTGTTGACCTGAAATCCCCAAGGGTTGTCAGGGGCAAGGCGGTCGCGGTTTCTGCGGGTGAAGAGGTGATCTGGGCGATCGGCCAACAAGGGTTCGGTGACCGGCAGCGGTGACTCCGCGGCCCGCTGTTTGCGCGCCAGTTCATCCTGAGAGATCCCAATCCGATCGGAGAGCGTGCGCTGCCAGGTGCGGCCCGCGATCTGCTGCAGCCTTGCAATATCCTCTGTGGCCATAAATTCGCCCCCTTCGTTGCAATGGGCGATAAAGGTAAACTCCTCATCCAGCTGTTGCCATTGCTGTTGCAGCGTGGCCTGTAACGTGGCCTCATCACCCCCATGGAGACGTGCCTGCCAGTAGGCAATCTCGGCATCCCGTTTCAGCACTTCAAAGCGCATCCTGACCTCGTGAATGCGATCGCACAGGGTTTCCAGCTTGGTGGCCTTGTCGACCACAAACTCCGGAGTGGTGACTTTGCCGCAATCGTGCAGCCAAGCCGCGATATGTATTGCTTCCCACTGTTTTTCATCGAGCGAAAAGTGTTGGAAGGGGCCCTCCTTGGCCTCACATGCCGCTTCTGCCAGCATCTTGGTCAGTTCGGGGACTCGCTGACAGTGGCCACCGGTATAGGGGCTCTTGGCATCGATGGCCCCTGCGATGAGCTGGATAAAGGCCTCCAGCAGATTGCGCTGCTCCTCCAGCAGCCGCTGGGTGGTGAGTGCCACTGCGGCGGTGGAAGAGAGCGCGTTGACAAATGCCATCCGCTGCGGGGTCAGGGACTTCTTCCGTTCATCGATCAGAAACACCAGGGTGCCGAGCAGTTGGCCATCACGGTTTTTCAGGGCAATCGGCCAGAAGGTCAGCGGCGTGTCGCTCTCCTCAATGTAGGGAAACAGGATCTGCAATTCGCTGGTGACCAACGCAACGGGTTCCAGTTCTACTCCTTGCAAGCTCTGGAACAGTGGATGTTTTGGCTGATTGAGCGTTCCGATACTGTGGATCGGCGTTTGCTCCTGCACCTCGCCATTCCAGCACAACCCTGCCAGATCCAGCGTCTTGTTGCCGCTATCGGAGAGGTAGAGCATGCAGCCTGTTGCACCGGTCAGTTGCTGCATTTCGGTGAGCAGCCGCACCAGCAAGCGGGGGAAACTGGTCTCGCTGGAGAGGGAGGTGGAAAGCTGCAAAAAGCGCTGGATGGTCGATTTCATGTCGCCCATGGCCTGGGAGAGATCGATGATTTCAGCAATATAGGAGTTGACTCTGATCGGATCGTTGAAGTCGAAGTGGGCGATTTTTCCTGCTTCTTGAGTCAGGTCATCAAGGGGCCTGGCGGCGGTTCTGGCCAGCTTGATGGCCGCGAACAGGGCAAAGATCAGGAAGATGCCCGACAGAAGGAAGGTCTGATTGCGAATGGTGAAGGCGGTGGCCAGCAACTCATCGACAGGTGCTGCAATCCAGAGGGTTAATTTTGACCCATCGGCTTCCGGTAAAGTGATACGCATTCCTTGCCAATCATTGCCCTCTGATTTAAAGGAAAGACTATCTGCCTTCTGATTCTGACTGGCATTCATCAAGTGTTGGATCATAGGCAGGTCGGCTTTGGTCACTCTTGCAAGTCGATAAGCGCCATGTTCATGAATCACCATCCCACCTTTATGACTTGTCATTAGCTCGCCCTGCTCATTGACGATGGCTAGACGCATATTGGGGGTTATCTTGGCGGATTTGAGCAGGCGCTCGATAGCTCGGAGGTTCAGGCTCATCCCTATGACGCCAGCCCCATTTTGCATTGGTTCGGCAAAACTCAGGTACATCTCCTGAGTATCGTGCGAGATATAGAGAGGGGATTGCACCAGCTGTCCACTCTGCTTGGCCTGAATAAACCATGGATGCTCTATTGGATTAAAAAATTGTCCTGATTCCTCTTGCCGTTCAATGATGGTGAGATTGTCGGCCAGCGCGAAGGTCTCCGTAAGAGTGGTTGCCTCTTGATGCCGGATGCTCTTAACGATCCAGCGGGTATTGGCGGGCGGCGTTAGGTGTTGTACCTCGGTGTCGGCAGGCCAGCGCATGAGCCAGAATAGATCGCCGTTGTTGTAACCGGCATACACCGCGTTGGCAGAAGGTTGTCCTTTGAGCAGGGTTGTCATGTAGGGAAGGCTGGCCATTCGCTCTGACAGGGTCTTGGCTTCGGTCAGGCGCTGTTGGGCGAGCAGATTGACGCTTAAAGCTGAGGTGCTGAACAGCCCTTCTAAAGCCTGAGTGGTGATTTGGCCAATCAGGCTGAATCTCTCTTCCGCCTCTCTCATCAGCATGGTTTTGGTTTGCCGATATTGGTGACCAAGAGTGATCAAGGCAAACACCAGCAATAAACCCAGAAACAGATGGGCAATATGAACATACAAGGGGATAACGCGGCGAATGAGACTCATGTTATCTCCTTAAATGGATGGGTTTATAAATGAGATAACCCAACAGGATAATGGGTAGCTTCATGGTGTTCGCCCTTGCTGCTTGCATTAAAGAGACCCCGTTGCGTAAACCACCAGATGACGATAAATGGAAAGGGGTGATAAATCCTTTTGTTTATTCACCCATCGCAGTAGCCAAAAATGATCCACGGCGATGTTACCGCAGAGTTCTGTGAACGTGATTCTTTTCACTCTGGAGATGGATTGAAACCCTCTTTTTGCGGGAAGGACGCCGAGATATTCAGCAGCCTGGTTTCTTCATCCAGCGACACAGTAACGGTGGCGCCATGAGCTTCCAGCATGATTTTGCCATGATAGCCATTGTGACTGTGTGCTTCTTTGTTGTTATTAGATGATGGGAATCTGTCGAACAGAGAGAGGACATTGTTGATATCCAGCAAGGTCGAGCTATCAATATTTAAAATAATGCTGTCAGGATATTTCAGACAGACAATTTCCACGCAGGAGGAGGGCGCCGCATGCTCACAAGCGAGCCGTGTCAATATTTGAAACGCGGAATAACAGAGAAATTCGTCACCTGCGATGAATAGCTCGTCATAGAGGTAATTTTTGGGTTTGGTCAGCTTGATATCGAGCTTTTTCCCGGCATAGAGATTTTTGAATTGCACCGAAAGCCGGTTGAAAATATTAAAGAGCTGGACTTTACCCGCTTTCAAAACAAAGGTGCCGGTTTCAATCTGGTAAATCTCGCTGGCCAGCCGGGTCAATGCCAGTGCATCGCCTACAGATTTTCTGGTGATGGATAGCTGGGTTTTTTGGAGCATGTTGAGCGATGAGTCGGCCGCTAGCTCTTCCAGCAGGTGTAGCGCGTTGAGCAGGGGCTCCCGAATTTCATAGCGGATATTGAACTCGAGGCTCTCTTTGAGCGCATTGAGCTCAAGCATCTGATCGAACTCTTTTTGCAGATCTCTTCTGGCATGCACCAGCCGCATCAGATTGGCAATGCGAAAACGCAGCATCTCGATGTCGATCGGCTTGGTGATAAAATCGACGGCCCCCAGTTTCATCGCCCGTTTACGGGAATAGATATCATCCAGTGCCGTCATAAAGACGATGGGGATGTGCTCAGAGTGGGGATGTTCACGCAAAATTCTGGCGACATCGAATCCGTTCAGGTTGGGCATCATGATATCGAGCAGCACCAGATCGGGTGGATTATCCGATTGGCAGATCCTGATCGCTTTTTCGCCATCCTTGACCAACTTGAGATGAAACTCTTTGCGAAATACTGAGGTGATCAGCATCAAATTATCTGGAACATCGTCAACCACCAGAATGGTTGGACTATCCTGATTGCTGGCGACCAGATCGCTGTTGGAAAAACGGTGCAAACGACCGAATTCAAATTGTGAAAGTGGGGGCTGCGACTGGCTGGTTGCCAACAGCAGCCGAGTAATCCTGGTTTTAAGGGTATCGGGCTTGAGCGGGGTCAAGATAATGTCAGAGACTTTCGCCTGGACAAATTGTTCGATCAATGGGCGATCTGTCCCTGAGGTCAGGGTCAAAAAAGGCAGTGTGTGATGAGGTGCCCTACTGCGAATATTTTTCAGCAGCGTGAGCAAGTTTGCCGAATCGAGATCGATATTGCAGATGATCATGGCGGCAGGGCCATCAGCCACGCAACGTTCCAGCGCCTCGACACTCTCCACCACCGTAATCTGGCTTATGCCAATGGCTCGTAACTGATTGCATAGCGCATCGCTGTGCACATTATCTTTTTCCAGTACCAGCGTGGGGCCGGAAATTATTTTTGCTATGTCCATATGGCTATCTGATGTGCCCATCTGTCGCTGTATCCTGCCAGCTCATTTTGAGCATGATAATATAGGGTGCATGACCCTGGTCAACCGATACCTCTGCTACCTTGCGCTGGAAATATAAATCTGCAAGCTGGCTCATGACCCAACGTGATAAAGAGAGCAATCCGATATCATCATACCGTTGGTGCTGACCCATCTTCTGATGGTGTACAACCGCCATTACCCCATATCCACTTTTTTCTTGTATCCGGTTTATCCCTTGTGAGTTGCTGGCTCCTGTCGGGTTGTGCGCACATTTCAACCGGGTTGTCATGGCTGCCTGTCGGGGGATCCGTTATGGTGTGAGAAAGGTTGGCAGGGGTCGCCATCCTCCATCTTGGCAGGGAGAATCACGAGATATGGAACATCTTGCCCCGAACGCGGCTCATCCTATGGTGCTGCTGGTTGATGATAAGAGTGGCTGCCACAAGTTGATGAATGCGCTGCTCGGTGAGCGCCTTTATTGCCCTTCTTCTCCTGTGAGGCGGTGCTGATGATGGTCAGGCAGAACGATGGAGTATGCTGTCAACCATGAAATCGCGTCTCTGGCACATTGCTGCCGTGCTATTGCTCTCCCTGATGTTGGCCACGCTGGTCGATGCCTTCTATCTGGAGCTGGAGCGGCAGGAGTATCGCCAGTCGCTGGATACCCGCATTCAGCGCGAGGGCGACAATCTGCAGCAACTTACCCTCTCAAGCAAGGGGATGGGGGCGGTGCAACTGGCTGGCCGCCTCAACCGCGAGATCCAGCAATCGTCACTGCTCGAGCGGGGGGAGCTGAGCCCGAGCGAAGCTCTGCAGGTGTTGGCGCAGGGGGTGAAGGCCAATCATGCCTTTGTTACCAATAAAGCAGGGGTGATTGTCCGTGATTGGGATGCGCTTGGTCGCCATGTCGTCGGGCAGGATGTGTCGTTTCGCTCTTACTTCAGACAAGGGATCCTGGGGCTGGAAACGGTAGATGCCGGGGTTAGCCTCAATACCGGCAAGCGGATGATCTATGTGGCGGCGCCAGTCTCTCACGATCGGGCGCAAGGAAGCGACATTACTGGGGTGGTGGTGGCGCGTTACGAGATGGCGCTGCTCGATACCTTTCTGGCCGGGTGGGGCGATACCATCGGTTTGCTGGTCTCGCCAGATGGAGTGGTGATGGCCAGCAACAAGAGCGACTGGCAAATGGCGGTGGTGGGGCCGAACTCTGCCGCCAGGCAACAGCAGCTCTTTGCCTCTCGCCTATATGGACACTACTTTGCCCCGGATCGCAAACCGGTGATCCTGCCTGCACTCGATGGCAGTGAAGTTCGGATAGGGAAAGATAGCTATCTGGTGAGCCGCATGCCTATCGAGTGGCACGATGCCAAAGGGCAGTGGACGCTGCTGCTGTTGGGCAATGTGGAACAGGCCGTGTCAGGATGGCGGCGATTGGCCTTGTTCGGCACCGCCCTGTTGATATGTCTGAGCTCGGCCCTGCTCTGGCAGGGGCGGATGCTGCGTCGCCGCAGTATCCGCGAGCGCAACGAACAGTTTGCCTTCCAGCAGGCATTGATCGATACCCTGCCACATCCTCTCTTCTATACCGATAATCAGGGTCGCCTGCTGGGGGTAAATCGCGCCTTTACCAGCGCATTTGGCAGTGTCCAGCCAGTCGAGGGCAAGCGGCTGGCTGAGCTGCCCCAGCTGGCTGTACTGGATGAGGCAGATAAGGACAGCACCATACAGAGGGTGGTTGGCAGTCAGGTCAGAACACAGCATGAGGTGCGTATGCTCTCGCAGGATGGCCGTCCTCTGGACATGCTCTATTTTCTCTCGGGGATCGAGCTTGCCGAGAGCGAGCGAAGCGGTGCGGTCGGCAGCTTGGTCGACATCACCCCGATCCGTGCCGCCGAGCAGGCCATGCGGGAGGCTCATGACCGGATAGCGGCAGATCGCCAGCGGCTGCACGAGAGCGAGCAGCGGATCCAGTCCATGGTGCGCAACGTACCGGGTATGGTCTATCGCTGCTTGCCTCATCATCCCTGGACCATGTTGTTCGTCAGCGACGAGGCGGAAAAATTAACCGGCTATCCCGCCAGCGATTTTGTCGATAACAGCCGCGATTTTGGTGACTTGATCCATCCTGATGACCTCGAACTGAGCAACCGCAACACCATCGATGCCATTGCCGAACATCGGCAATACATCAACGAGTACCGCATCTTCGATCGCTGGGGTCAGCTCCGCTGGGTCTACTCCATCGGACTCGCCACCTATGATGCCGAGGGTAAGGCCATCTATCTGGACGGGATCATCTTCGATTTCAGCGACCGTAAGCAGGCTGAGGCCGCCATGCTAGAAGCTAGGCAGATCGCCGAAGATGCCACCCGAACCAAGAGCGAATTTTTGGCCAACATGAGCCATGAGATCCGCACGCCAATGAATGCCATCATCGGCATGGCCCATCTGGTGCTGCAAACCAACCTCTCCCCCGAGCAGCACAACTATGTGAGCAAGATAGACAGAGCGGCGAACAACCTGCTCGGGATCCTCAACGACATCCTTGATTTCTCCAAGATGGAGGCGGGCAAGCTGCAACTGGAGAAGGTGGATTTCCAGCTCAACGAGGTGTTCGAGTGGCTGGCGGACCTTACGGCGTTTCGGGCGCGGGAAAAGGGGCTGGCGCTGCTGTTCGATCTGGCCGCTGATCTGCCTGACCGTTTGTGCGGCGATCCCCTGCGGCTTGGCCAGATCCTGCTCAACCTGACCAGCAATGCCATCAAGTTCACCGAGCAGGGAGAGGTGATTGTCCGGCTGGCACGCAGTAACGAGCGAGATGGCAAGATCTGGCTGCAGGGCAGTGTGCAGGATAGCGGTATCGGCATGACAGCCGAGCAGTGCCAGCGTCTCTTCCACTCCTTTGAACAGGCTGACAGCTCGACCACCCGCAAATATGGTGGCACCGGTCTTGGTTTGGCCATCACGCACAATCTGGTGCAACTGATGGACGGTGAGATCCGGGTGGATAGCGCCCCGGGGCAGGGCAGCGAGTTCCACTTCAGTATCTGTCTCGCCACCCTGGCGGATCAGGGTAAGGAGAAAGAGCAACGTGTGGCCATGCCGCTGGCGCCGCAGCGTCTGCTGTTGCTGGAGTCGTGTCCTGCTTCGCGAGCGACCATTCTCCACCAGCTGGCGGCGCTGCCTGTTGAGCTTGTCTGCGCGGACGAGCCCGCCGCAGTGCTGGCACTGCTGCATCAAGGCATCGCGGCGTGCAAACCCTGTGATCGAGTTGTGCTGGGCTGGCTGGAGGGGGAGAGCTGGTTGTCAGAGGTGCTGCAGGAGGTTGGCACGCTGGCAGCGCCGCCCGCGATCTTGCTGATCACCTCGGGCGATCCCGCACCGCTTGCCAGCAATGTTGCTGCGCTGGGGTTGGCGCCGTGTGATGTGCTGGCACATCCGTTTACCCCGCAGGCACTGTGTCAGGCATTGTGTAAGGCGCAGGGGGGCGATGCCGTGGGACGAGAGGCGTTATCGGATGCAAGCCCCCATCATCAGGTTGCGCTGCCCGCTCATGGGCTGGCGGGGGCTCGTCTGCTGTTGGTGGATGATAACGACATGAACCGGGAGGTGGCGCTGGCCCTGCTGGGCAAGGAGCAGATCTCCCTGGTCTGTGCTTGCGATGGGGCACAGGCGCTCGCCCTGCTGGCGCAAGATCGCGGGTTTGACGGTATCCTGATGGATTGCCAGATGCCGGTGATGGACGGGTACACCGCGACCCGGTTGATCCGCGCCGATCCGGCGCTGGCCCGGATCCCCATTATCGCCATGACCGCCAGCACCATGGCCGGGGATAAAGAGAAGGCGCTGGCGGCAGGCATGAATGACCACATCGCCAAACCCTTGAATATGCCGCTGTTGCTGACGACCCTCTCGCACTGGATCACACCCGCCAGACCTCTGGCTGCCGCCAGCAAGTTGCAGGTGACTGACGATGCGACCCCTTGGCAAGGCGTGCCCGGCCTTGACGTGCAGCGGGGCATGGCCGTGATGGGGGGCGACAGTGCGCTCTACCGCAATATGTTGCAGCGCTTCTGTAGCGGGCAGCAGGGGTTTGCAGCCAGTTTCCAATCGGCGTGGGCATCGGATGACAAGGTCACGGCCCGGCGTCTTGCTCACACCCTCAAGGGCAGTGCCAGCACCATAGGGGCGACCGGTGTGGCGGATCAGGCGGCGCTGCTCGAGCAAGCCTGTGAAGAGGGGGATGATGCAGGGGTCGCAACCCGCTTGCCATCCCTGATGGCCGAGCTGAAGCCCCTGCTGTCTGGGCTGGAAGCCGCGCTGGCAGTGTCCCCTGTGACGATGGGCGCTTCCCGAGGCATCGATGCCGGGATGCTGGCGGCGCAACTCCAGCAGTTGGGGGCCTTGCTGGCACAGAGCGATGCCCAGGCGTTGGCGCTTTGTCAGCAGATTGAGGCTGATGGCTGGCAGTGCATTGCCGCTGCGTGCTGCATTTCAAGAGGTGAGCCGGGCGGTCAACGAGTTCGAGTTCGATAAGGCGCTGCAGTTGCTGGCACCACTGCTTGGATAATGGTTAACACCCTTATCGCTTGTCATGTTCATCGTCATCCCAACTCATTTTTTAGGGTTGCCATTGAACAAGAATAATTATCATCTATATCGATAGAGATGGATATTTACGCTCTGGTTAATTACGCAGGGTGACGTGAAGGTAAATAGTGTGAATACGTGCGGTAACATCTGTAACCGGATGAGCGAATGCATCGCGAGTTAAATATGATCACTATGTTGCAGGCAGCCTTCCACCTTGCCTTTTCTCTCACCATTAATTTGAATGCAGATTCACGATGATGCGTAAACATATCCGTGATCGCGATATTTTACTCACCAGCATCCAACACAATAAAGAGTGGGGGGGAGGCCATACTGATATGCATACCTCGGCAGCATCTTTTCACTAAGCTGTGTTAAACGGCAGGGAGGCCAAGCGAGGTTGTACTGTGTGGGCTAGCAGGAGTAATCATCTCCCTGCAGCGCAGGCAAGATGCAAGCAGATATCAAGCGACAGCAGGTAAACCGTGCCGTGCAGGCCGTGCTTGCTACCGGTGGCAGCTGGCCGTGAGACCGTTCTGGTGTGGGGAGGCAAGTCAGGAGGTTGCCCGTAGATGACTGCATGAAATATGCAATGGAATGAGTAAAGATATATTCAATGGATCATTTATTGGTGGTCATCAGTATTGTGAAATGAGCGGTATAGCCAAGATTTCAATCATGTTAATTTTGCTCACAGTGAAAGAGAGGATATGCGGTGATTAATTATTTAATATCCAATTAATTTCATAAAATTTACGAAGTTGCTAAATATCTCTTTGGGGGTAATTAATTTCATTTGTGATGTGGCTCGCTATGAAAATAGGGGTAAGCCGGTCGAAATTGATAGAGATCAATACTGCAGGGTGGGTGAGTCCTTAGCATTTCCGCTATTAAGCATTTATCAAACAAGTGCTCACTACGGGAATAAGAAGAATGGTCGAGGATAATTTTTTATCGGCTCATGGGATTAATCGCCGTGATTTTATGAAATTGTGTGCCGGGATGGCCGCAACCCTGGGATTAAGTCAGCATGCCGTCGCCAAGATGGCCACTGCGCTCACCAGCCCCGAACGGCCGCCGGTGATCTGGATTGGGGCGCAGGAGTGCACCGGCTGTACCGAGTCACTGCTGCGGGCCACTCACCCCACCATCGAGAACCTGATCCTCAATACCATTTCGCTGGAGTACCACGAGGTGCTCTCGGCGGCCTTTGGTCATCAGGCTGAAGAGAACAAGCACAACGCCATGACCCGCTACAAGGGCAAGTATGTGCTGGTGGTGGATGGCTCCATTCCGCTGAAAGATGGTGGCGTCTACTGCATGGTGGCCGGTGAGCCCATCGTTGACCATATTCGCCGTGCCGCCATTGACGCGGCTGCGGTCATCGCCATAGGCTCCTGCGCCGCCTGGGGCGGTGTGCCTGCCAGCGGCGGCAACCCGACCGGCGCCGTCAGTCTCGAAGAAGCCCTCGGCAATATCAGCACTCCCATCATCAATATCCCGGGTTGCCCGCCCAATCCTCACAACTTCCTCACCACGGTTGCCTACTACATCACCTACGGCAAGCTGCCGGCGCTGGATAGCAAGAAGCGCCCGCTGTTTGCCTATGAGCGGCTGATCCACGAGAACTGCGAGCGTCGTCCGCACTTCGACGCAGGGCGTTTTGCCAAGGAGTTTGGCGATGAGGGCCACCGGCAGGGCTGGTGTCTCTACCATCTGGGCTGCAAGGGGCCGGAGACCTACGGCAACTGTTCAACTCTGGAGTTCTGCGATGTGGGCGGCGGCATCTGGCCGGTCGGCATCGGTCACCCCTGTTATGGCTGTAACGAGCAGGGGGTCGGTTTTAGCAAGGGGATCTTCCAGCTCGCCAAGGTAGAGAATCCGACTCCGAGGGTGGATAAACCCGATGTGAAGATCCAGGAGGGGGGCTATACCTCGCCCACCGCGACCGGCCTTATCGGTGGCGCCCTCGGGGTGCTGGTAGGGGTGAGTCTGATGACGGTGCGTGAACTCGGTCGCCAGCAGAAACGCCACGAAGCCGGGCAGCACCCATCACGGGAGGAGTAGCCGTGAACAGACGAAACTTCCTCAAATTCGCCTCCGTCGGCGCGCTGGCGGCGGGCACAGCCGTACCCGGCACCGCACTGGCGGCGGCCAAGAACAAGCCGCCCATTCCCGGCGCACTCGGCATGCTCTACGACTCCACCCTCTGCGTTGGCTGTCAGGCCTGTGTGGCGGAGTGTCAGCGCCTCAACGGCAACCCGGCCAATCCAGCCGGGGCGCAAACCTGGTCCAACAACGACAAGCTGACCCCCTACACCAACAACATCATTCAGGTGTGGAAGAGCGGCACTGGCGAGCACAAGGATCAGTTGGTGGATGGCTACGCCTACATCAAGAAGCAGTGCATGCACTGTGTCGATCCCAACTGCGTCTCTGTCTGTCCGGTGCAGGCTCTTAAAAAAGATCCCAAGACCGGCATCGTTCACTACGACCCGAGCGTCTGCACCGGCTGTCGCTACTGCATGGTGGGTTGCCCGTTCGATGTGCCCAAATATGACTATGACAACCCGCTGGGGGCGATCCACAAGTGCGAGCTCTGCAACCAGAAGGG
Organism: Aeromonas sp. 97A; assembly: GCF_051919185.1. Classification (NCBI taxonomy): domain Bacteria; kingdom Pseudomonadati; phylum Pseudomonadota; class Gammaproteobacteria; order Aeromonadales; family Aeromonadaceae; genus Aeromonas; species Aeromonas sp. 97A. Next base: position 1,095,252 of record NZ_JBQBFF010000001.1, read on the forward strand.
GCTTGAGCGGATCGATCAGGGGAAATTGCCCGGTTGTGTCGAGGTGTGCCCCACCGGCGCCGTCATTTTCGGCACCCGCGAGGAGCTGATGGCCGAGGCCAAGCGTCGTCTGCTGGCGACTCCGGGCAGCGAATATGCCTATCCGCGCCAGACCCTCTATGCCAACGACCCCTACCAGCACGAAGTGCCCAACTACCAGCCTTACGTCTATGGCGAGAAGGAGGGGGGCGGCACCCAGGTGCTGGTGCTGGCCGGGGTGCCCTATACCAAGCTCGACATGCCCGATCTGCCGGAGCTCTCCTCCGGGGCGCGCTCGGAGCATATCCAGCACACCCTCTACAAGGGGATGGTGCTGCCCATGGTGGTGCTGACCGGCCTTTCGGTGCTCATTCGCCGCAACACCAAGAATGGTCACGATCATCATCACGATGATGGTCATGATCAGGGGAGTGCGGAGATCAAGGATCAGGGCACCACAAAGGGAGGCAAGGATCATGAGTAACCACAAGGCGTATCCTCTCGGCGGCAAGCTGGTCAGCTGGCCTGTGCTGGTGCTGGCCCCCTTTGCCGTGCTGTGCGGCATGTTGATCTTGAAACGCCTCGTCTTCGGGCTGGGTTCGGTCACCGATCTGAATGGCGGCTACCCCTGGGGGCTCTGGATCTCGTTCGATCTCTTGATCGGTACCGGCTTCGCCTGTGGCGGCTGGGCGCTGGCCTGGGCTGTCTATGTGTTCAACCGGGGCGAGTATCACCCGCTGGTGCGACCGGCGCTGTTGGCGAGCCTGTTTGGCTACTCGCTCGGTGGCCTCTCCATCACCATCGACGTGGGCCGTTACTGGAACCTGCCGTACTTCTACCTGCCCGGTCACTTCAACACTTCCTCGGTGCTGTTCGAGACGGCGGTCTGCATGACCATCTATATCGGGGTGATGGCGCTGGAGTTCGCTCCCGTGCTGCTGGAGAAGTTCGGCTGGAAGGCGTCACTCATTCGCCTCAACAAGATCATGTTCTTCGTGCTGGCGCTGGGGGCCCTGCTGCCCACCATGCACCAATCCTCCATGGGATCCTTGATGATAGTGGCGGGGGAGAAGATCCATCCGCTCTGGCAAAGCTACGAGCTGCTGCCGATCTTTTCGCTTCTGACCGCATTTATCATGGGCTTCTCCATCGTGGTATTTGAGGGCTCCTTGGTGCAGGCGGGACTGGCGGGGCGGGGCCCCAACGAGAAGTCGCTCTTCTACAAGCTGACCCAGGTGATCGACATCTTCCTGATCCTGTTTGTGGCGCTGCGCTTTGCCGAGATCGTCATCCACGACAAGTCGGAGTATCTCTCCGAGTTCAATCGCTTCTCCATCATGTTCTGGAGCGAGATTGCGCTGATGATCTTCCCGCTGCTGGTGTTCCACTGGGACAAGAGCCGCCGCGATTCGCGCATGTTGTTCCTGGGGGCCCTCAGCATGCTGCTGGGCGCCGCCCTCTGGCGACTGGATTACTCCCTGCTCGCCTTCAACCCCGGCAATGGCTACCACTATTTCCCCTCCGCGACGGAGGTGCTGATCTCCCTTGGCTTTGTTGCCATCGAAGTGTGTGCCTATTTGCTGCTGATCCGGCTGTTGCCGGTACTGCCATCACTTGAACGTGTTCACCAAGATTATCAGGCCCGAGGGAAAGCCAACGTATGAGCCAACGTATCACCATAGACCCCATCACCCGCATCGAGGGTCACCTGCGTATCGACTGTGAAATCGAAGGCGGCGTCGTCACCAAGGCCTGGTCGTCCGGCACCATGTGGCGCGGGATGGAGGAGATCGTCAAGGGCAACGACCCGCGCGATGCCTGGATGATAGTGCAGCGTATTTGCGGGGTATGTACCTCCATTCATGCCATCGCCTCGGTGCGGGCGGTGGAGAACGCCATCGGCGCCAAGGTGCCGGTCAATGCCCAGTACATCCGCAACCTCATCATCGCGGCCCACAACATCCACGATCACATCGTCCACTTCTACCAGCTCTCCGCGCTGGACTGGGTGGACATCACCGCGGCCCTTGAGGCCAATCCGCAAAAAGCGGCGGACATGCTCAAGGGGGTATCGACCTGGTCCCTCAACAGTGCCGACGAGCTGACCAAGGTGCAGGATAAAATCCGCGCGTTGGTAGCCAGCGGCCAGCTCGGCATCTTTGCCAACGGCTACTGGGGTCACAAGGCGATGAAGCTGAGCCCGGAGGTGAACCTCATCGCCGTGGCCCACTATCTGCAGGCACTGGAGTGCCAGCGCGATGCCAACCGCATTGTCGCCATTCTCGGCGGCAAGACCCCCCACATCCAGAACCTGGCGGTGGGCGGCGTGGCCAACCCTATTAACCTGGATGCACCAAGTGTGCTCAACCTGGAGCGGTTGCTCTATGTGAAGAGCTTTATCGATCGGCTCGGCGAGTTCATCGAGCAGGTCTACAAGGTGGATGCCGCCATCATAGCCGCCCACTACCCCGAGTGGCTTAACCTGGGGCAGGGGGCCAAGCACTACCTGAGCGTGCCGGAGCTCCCCACCGACGCGAACGGCGGCAGCTTCCTGATGCCGGGCGGCTACATCGAGAATGGCAATCTGGCAGGTTATCGCCCCATCGAGAGCCATCAGGATGGCTGGCTGATGGACGGCATCGCCGAGAGCAACAAGCACGCCTGGTACAAGGATGACGCTCCCCTCAAGCCTTGGGAGGGCAAGACCGAGCCCGACTACACCGGCTGGCAGGATGACGGCAAATACTCCTGGGTCAAATCCCCCACCTTCTACGGCAAGGTGGTGGAGGTGGGGCCGCTTGCAGACCTCCTGGTCAAGCTGGCCGCCAAGCACCCGGAGACGGTGGCGCATTTCGATCAGCTGAACGGCATTTATAAAGCGCTCACCGGCTCGGCCATCAAGACCGAGCAACTGCACTCCACTATGGGCCGCATCATCGGCCGTGCGGTGCGCTGCTGCGTGCTCAAAGATACCCTGTCACATCAGTGGAAGGCGCTGGTCGACAACATCGGCAAGGGGGACACCACCGCCTACATTAAGGCAGAGATCCCGGCGGATAAAGAGTTTCGCGGGGTGGGCTTTGAAGAGGCGCCGCGTGGCATGCTCTCCCACTGGATCGTCATCAAGGGCGGCAAGATCGAGAACTATCAGGCGGTGGTGCCATCGACCTGGAACTCGGGCCCGCGCAACTTCAACGATGAACCCGGCCCCTACGAGCAATCGCTGGTGGGCACCCCGGTAGCCGATCCGGCCAAGCCGCTGGAAGTGGTGCGCACCGTCCACTCGTTCGACCCCTGCATGTCCTGCGCTGTGCATGTGGTGGATACCCAAAATGGTGAAACGACTCAGGTGAAGGTGCTGTGATGAACACCTTGATCCTGGGCGTGGGCAACCTGCTCTTGAGTGACGAGGCCGTCGGCGTGCGCATCGTCGAGGCGCTGGGGCGCAACTACCGTTTCGCCCCCGGCATCGAGCTGCTCGACGGCGGTACCGCTGGTATGGAGCTGCTCGAAGCGATGGCCAGTCGCGATCACATCATTCTGGCGGATGCGGTGCGCAGCGGTAATCCGCCGGGCATAGTGGTGACCCTGAAGGATGAGGAGATCCCGACCCTGTTTGGTCGCAAGATATCCCCCCATCAGCTGGGGCTGGCGGATGTGCTCTCGGCGCTGCACATGACGGGGGAGTCGCCCAAGCGGCTCACCCTGATCGGGGTCGAGCCCGAATCCCTCGAGCCCCGCATCGGCCTCACCTCCGTGGTGGCGGCTGCCATGGGGGAGGCGACGGATCGGATTTTGACCCTGCTGGCCGCCGTTGGCGCGCCCGCCATCCCGCTCTCTGAGCAAGAAAAAGCTGAACAAGCACGGGAGGGCCTATGGTGCAGTCCCATTTAAGCGGGCTTGATGACGTGCAGGAATTTGCCGGTTTTGCCAGCGATCCCGCACCTCTGCTGGTAGCCCAGTATGAGCGGATCGCTCGTGAAGAGATGCAGGCGCTGCCCTTCTATCACGCCACCATGCCCATTGTGGCGGAGTGCACGTTGTTTGAAGGTCAGTGGCTCGGCTGCGTGCTCACCCCCTGGATGTTGAGCGTGGTGGTGCTGCCGGGGCCGGATCAGCTTTGGCCGGTGCGCAGCAGCAGCGATCGACTCGCCCTGCAGCTCCCCTGCGGCAACATGACCTTTATGGTGGGTGAATTGCCCGAAAGTGGTCAGTTGCTGGCCTGCTCCCTGATGTCGCCGCTCGATCCCCATCTCGGTGCCGGGGAGGGGCGCTCACTGGTGAGCAGCACCCTCAAGATGCTGCTCTCCTTGCCGGTGCAGCAAGGGGCTGGCGGCGTGGATCTGGGCCGCAGACGGCTATTCGGTGCCCGGCGCGGTCAACAGGCATAGTCGCTAGGTTTCACGCGAAATCAAGTTTAGAATAGGGGGCCATTTTGGCCCCTCACTCCCATGTTCAGACACGCATTCCGCCTCTTTTTTGAGTGATGATCCGTGAGTGGTACAAAACAAGAAGGATCCCCATGACTGTTTCTCGCAATTCCCTTCGCCATTACGCTAGATCCGGCGCTACCGCCCTGTTGACCCTGCTGCTGGGCACTGCCTCTCACGCGGCGCTGGCCGCCGCCCAACCTGTGCCTGCCGAACTCAAGCTCGCCATCGGCAGTGAGCCCACCGAAGGGTTTGACCCTCTGCTTGGCTGGAGTCACGGCAGTTACCTGCTGCTGCATAGCCCGCTGCTCAAGCAGAACGCCGATCTCAGCTGGCAGAATGTGCTCACCCAAGCGGTGACCCCGAGCACGGATGGCAAAGGATGGATCATTACCCTCAAGCCTGACCTGAAATTCTCCAACGGTGCACCGCTCACCGCCGAGGATGTGGCCTTTACCTACAACAACGCAGCCAAGGGTGGCGGCAAGATCGACATGGGCAACTTTGTCTCGGCCAAGGTGCTCTCGCCCACCGAGGTGGCCATTACCTTGAGTGCCCCCCAGAGCACCTTCGTCAACGTGCTGGGATCTTTGGGGATAGTGTCGAAGAAGGATTACGACGCAAAAGCATATGCCCAAAAGCCGGTCGGTGCCGGCCCTTACCGGCTGGTGAGCTTCCTGCCCGGCCAGCAACTGGTGGTGGAGGCGAACCCCTATTACGCTGGCGGCAACAATGACTTCAAACGGCTGGTGTTTGTCTTTATCGATGAAGAGAGCGCCTATGCCGCGGCCCAGAGCAGCCAGCTCGATGTGGTGCGCATCGCCCCGTCACTGGCGCCCACCGTGCCTGCCTCCCTCAAGCTGTGGGTGCGGCCGAGTGTCGAGAACCGCGGCATCGTCTTCCCCATCCCGCCAGCAGGCGGCAAGGATGCCAAGGGTTATCCCATCGGCAACGACGTGACCTCGGACGTGGCGGTGCGCCGCGCCATCAACTACGCCATCGACCGCAAGCTGCTGGCCGATCAACTGCTGGAAGGGCACGCCATCCCCGCCTACAGCGCGGTGGAAGGCTTGCCCTGGCTGAACAAAGCCACCGCCTTCAAGGATGGGGATGCGGCCCACGCCAACGCCCTGCTCGACGAGGCCGGCTGGAAGATGGGCAGCGATGGCATTCGCCACAAGGGCTCCCTGCGCGCCGCCTTTACCCTCTGGTACACCAGCGGTGACAGCACCCGCCGGGATCTGGCGGAAGCGGTGCGCGCCATGCTCAAACCCATTGGCCTTGAGGTGAGCCTCAAGTCCGGCAGCTGGGAGCAGGTGGAGCGGGAGATGCACGCCAACCCGGTGCTGATGGGGTGGGGGAGTCTGGATCCCATGGAGCTCTATCACCACTACCAGAGCGGCTCCGGTGGCGTGGAGTTCTACAATCCGGGCTACTACAGCAACCCGGTAGTGGATGGCCACCTCAAGCAGGCGCTGGATGCCCCGAACTGGCAGGCAGCTGTGCCGTTCTGGCAGCAGGTGGAGTGGGATGGCAAGACCGGTGCCGGAGTGCAGGGAGATGCCGCCTGGGCATGGCTGCTCAATGTGCAGCATACCTATCTCGCCAACCACTGCATCGATCTTGGCAAGGGGGCGCCGGAAATCCACGGTAGCTGGTCACTCCTCAACAACCTGCAGGATTGGCGGTGGACGTGCCGCTAAGTTCGCCCTTGAGTCATTCAGGTTATCTGTTGCTAAAAGCCCTGCTGCGTCTGGCAGGGCTGTTATGTCTGGTCTCGGTCGCCACCTTTGTGCTGCTGAGTTACTCCCCCATCGACCCCATCAAGGCCTATATCGGCAACGACCTGCTCCATGTGCCGCCGGAGCAATACGCCCGCATCGCCGCCCGCTGGGGACTGGATCAACCGCTCTGGCTGCGCTACTGGCACTGGTTTAGCCAGGTGCTGCGGGGGGATCTCGGTTACTCCATGCTCTACAACGCGCCGGTGAGCGAGGTGATTGGCCAGCGCTTTGCCGCCTCCTTCCTGCTGCTGGCGGGTGCCTGGCTGCTCTCCGGTTTTTTCGGGATTTTGCTGGGCCTCTGCGCCGGTCGCTATCTCAATCGCTGGCCCGATCGCCTGATTTGCCGTTTTGCCTACCTGCTCGCCTCCTTGCCCACCTTCTGGGTCGGCCTGTTGCTGCTCGCCCTGTTTGCGGTGCACTGGCCGCTACTGCCAGTCTGCTGCGCCTGGACGCCGGGCCTCTCGGCCGATGAGGCAGATTGGGTTATGCGAGCGCGCCATCTGTTGCTGCCGGTGACTACCCTGGCGCTGCTCGGGGTGGGCAATATTGCCCTGCATACCCGGGCGCGGGTGGCCGAGGTGCTGGAGAGCGACTTTATCCGCTACGCCCGTGCTCAGGGGGATGGCGGCTGGTCCATGCTGCGTTTTCACGTGCTGCGCCACGCCTTGACCCCGGCGCTCTGCCTGCAGTTTGCCTCCCTTGGTGAGCTGATTGGCGGATCGCTCTTGGCCGAAAAGGTCTTCTCATACCCGGGGCTCGGCCAGGCCACTGTGGATGCGGGGCTCAGGGGCGATATTCCCTTGCTGATGGGAATCGTGCTCTTCTGCACCCTGCTGGTCTTTATTGGCAACACGGTGGCCAGTTTGCTGCTGGCCCGCATCAATCGGGGCTGGGAGGGCGAGCATGCTGTTTAATCCGTTTCCCTCCATAGTGCGGCTGGTTTTTGCCCTGCTCGGATTGGCGCTGCTGGCCACTTACGGCTGGAGCTTCTCTCATCAGGATGTGCCGATGGATCTGCTGGCGCGCCAGCAGCCCCCCTCGCTGGCCCACTGGTTCGGCACCGATCAGATGGGGCGGGATCTCTGGTTGCGAGCCTTTCAGGGCACCCTCACCAGTCTGGAGCTGGGGATCAGCACGGCGCTCTGTAGCGGGTTGTTGGCCATGGTGGCGGCAAGCGTGTCGCTCATTCACCCCAGATGTGATGCGGCGGTACGAATGGTGATCGACGCCATGCTGGCGCTGCCCCATATGCTGCTGCTGATCCTTATCTGCTTTACCGTGGGGGGCGGCATGCGCGGGGTGATCCTGGCGGTAGCGCTCACCCACTGGCCCAAGCTGGCGCTCATTCTCTGCGCCGAGGCGCGGCGGATCGCTTGCAGCGACTATGTGGTGCTGGCCCGCTGTCAGGGGATGGGGGCGCTGCGTCGCTGGCGTACCCACCTGCTGCCGGGGCTGTTGCCCCAGTGGTTTATCGGCACCTTGCTGATGTTTCCCCATGCGGTGCTGCACAGCGCGGCCTTGAGCTTTCTCGGCTTTGGTCTGGCGGCCCACGAGGCCTCGCTAGGCCTGCTGCTGGCCGATGCCTTGCGTTATCTGGCTGGTGGCGGCTGGTGGCTGGCCCTCTTCCCGGGGCTGATGTTGCTGCTGCTGGTTCTGCTGTTTGATCAGGCTACCCGCGCTCTGCAACAGCTGCTGTGGCACAGGAGTGAACCATGCTGAGTTTTGATCAGGTGACCATAGAGGCGGCCCACTACTCCTGGCTGGGGCGGCGCAGTTGGCAGCCTTTGCTGACCGATATCAGCCTGCAACTGGCGCCGGGGGAGATAGTGGCGCTGGTGGGAGGGAGCGGCGAGGGCAAGAGCCTGCTGCTGCAAAGCGCCCTGACATTGCTGCCGGACAATCTGCGAATGCGCGGCAGCATCTCCCTCGATGGCACGCCTCTGTGCGATGCCAGCCGCGCCCGTCTGCGCGGCCACACCCTCTGCTATGTGCCGCAGGGGGTGAGCGCCCTCAATCCGTTGCTGACGGTGGAGCGCCAGCTGGGGCGTGCAGCACGCCTGTGTGGCCAGAGCGGTTCTCGCGAGCGGCTCGGCGAGCAACTGCTGCGCTACCAGTTGCCCGCGACCACCTTGGATAGCTATCCGCGCCAGCTCTCCGGTGGCATGGCCAAGCGCATTCTGGCCTGCACTGCGGCGCTCGGCGGCGCCCGCTACATTCTGGCAGACGAGATCACCGCCTGGCTCGACGAGGAGCTGGCCTGTCTGCTGCTCGGCCAGTTGCGTGAATTGGCCAATCAGGGCAGCGGTATCCTCTGGGTGACCCACGATCTGGCGCTGGCGGCCCGCTTTGCCGATCGCATCGTGGCCCTTCATCAGGGCCAGGTGAGCGATACCTTGAGCAGCCACCATCTGCGGCAAGGGCAGGGGAGCGAGATGCTCCGCGCCCACTGGCAGGCGCTGCCGGAGTTCAATGCGCTCTTCTCTGTGCCGGAGGTTTCCTGATGTTTGAAGTACGAAATCTCACTATCGCCCAGGGGGAACGACCCCTCTGGCAGGGTTTATCACTGACGGTGAAAGCGGGCGAACGGCTCGGTATCTCCGCCCCGAGCGGTTATGGCAAGACCACGCTGGGGCGGGTATTGGCCGGTTGGCAACCGGTTGGGGCCGGCGGGCAGATCCTGCTGGATGGGCAGCCGGTGCCTGAACAGGTAAAAGGCTATAACCCCATCCAGCTGGTGCCCCAGCACCCGGAACTTACCTTTAATCCCTATCGCACCACCGGGCAGGCGCTCTGGGATGTATGGCGCCCCGATAACGCCATGCTGGCCCGCTTTATGGTCAAGCCTGCGTGGCTCAGTCGTAAACCCGGTCAACTCTCCGGTGGCGAGCTGGCCCGCATTGCGCTGCTGCGCGCCCTCGATCCTCGCACTCGTCTGCTGATTGCCGACGAGGTGACCGCCCAGCTGGATCCGCAAATCCAGCGCCAGCTCTGGCAGGAGTTGATGATTGAGTGCGAACAGCGCGGGCTTGGTATGCTTGTCTTCAGCCACCAGCAGGCACTGCTGCGTCAGATCTGTCATCGGGTGCTGCGCTTTGGTGAGATGCAGCCCGTGACTGGTGTATTGGCTGAAAATGCGGCTTGAGGGTTAGTTTTCCCTCATCCCCAACCCTTCTCTCGCAAGGGGAGAAGGGAGTTGAAGTTGCCATCTCACCACGCTCAGGGTTTAGGGTTTGGAAAATCTCGGGGTTTGAAAATATGGCTGGTTGTTATGCTCGAAGCGCCCCTGAGGGGTTTGAGGGCGTCGTATAGCGGCGGCATCCACAAACCGATTCCCTCTCCCTGGGGAGAGGGCTAGGGTTAGGGGGGGAGTATGAAAAGCTGGCCATTCTGTACAGAGAAAATCGTTGGCAAAGCGCGCAGATAAAAGAGAGGGAGGCATCAGCCTCCCTCTCTTGTTTTCTACCGTTATCAGCAGCGTTTAACTGGTTCAGGCACTGGCCAGCCAGTTGAGCCAGGCATCCATCCCTTCACCGGTAGTGGCGCTGACCTGGATCACCTGAATATAGGGGTTGACCCGTTTGGCGTTCTCGATGCAGCGGGCCACATCAAAGCTGACGTAGGGCAGCAGATCGATCTTGTTGATCACCATTAGCTGGGCGGCGGCGAACATGTCCGGGTATTTGAGGGGCTTCTCTTCCCCCTCGGTGACGGAGAGGATCGCCACCTTGTACTTCTCGCCAAGATCGAAGCTGGCGGGGCAGACCAGATTGCCCACGTTCTCGATAAAGAGGATGCCCCCTTCATTGGCGGGCAGCTGGTGGCAGGCGTCGTGAACCATTTTGGCGTCCAGATGGCAGCCCTTGCCGGTGTTGATCTGCACGGCAGGCACGCCGGTGGCACGAATGCGATCCGCATCGGCGCTGGTCTGCTGATCCCCTTCGATCACCGCGCAGGGGCGTTTGTCGGCCAGTTGGCGCAGAGTTTCGCACAGCAAAGTGGTTTTGCCTGAACCCGGGCTAGAGACCAGGTTAAGCACCAGCTGGTCTGCGGCAGTGAAGTGTTCGCGGTTTTGGGCCGCCAGCGCGTTGTTCTTGGCCAGCACATCCATCTCGATGGCGATCAGCTGGCGCTGTCCCATACCGGGCACCGACAATCCCGCTTCCCCTTTGCCATAGTGCAGATCACCCTGCTGATGGTCATGGTCATGGTCATGGTCATGGTCATGGTCATGGCAGTGATCATGGGGATGTGCGTGGGAATGGCCGTGCTCATGAGATTGGGCATGATCATGATGATGGTCGTGGGGGTGATCATGGTGGTGCTCATGGGGGTGATCATGACCCTCGTGGCTTATGGGAGCTCGCACCCCGTGGTAGTGGTGATGGACATCCCCCTGATGGTGATAGTGGTGGTGAATGATCAGGGTGCGCGGTGCGCTCTGCTCATGGGCATGATGATCGTGCTTATGACCATGTTCATGGTGGTGCTCATGAGCGTGCTCATGGTCATGATCGTGGGGGTGTGCATGGTCATGATCATCTTTATGGCCGGCGATCCGCGCCTGGCCGCATCCGCATACGCTACACATATCAACTTACCTCGATGTCGGTGATGCGCAGGCTGTTCCCCTGCGCGACGCGTAATTTGTATCCGCCACACTCGGGGCAGGCTTGCCCGCGCTCGGTGAGGGTGACCGTCTGGTTGCAGTCGTAACACCAGGCCTCTGCCGCCTGGTGCTGAAAGTGAAGTTGGGCCCCCTCGACGACTGTGCCCTTGGCGGCGGCCTCGAAACAGAAGGCAATGGTGTCCGGGTCGACGCAGGAGAAGCTGCCGACCTCGAGCCAGAGGGCGGTCACTTTGGTAAAGCCCCGCTGGGTGGCCTGCTCGGCCGCCAGATCGATGGCAGCCATGGCCAGAGACATTTCGTGCATGGTGGCTCCTTAACCGATATGGGGAGGAGCAGTGACTCCTCCCTGTAATTGACGTAACGGCATGGCCGCTCAACAGATCCGCGGGAGCAGCTCCCCTTGCGGCAGCTCCAGATAACGGCGGCTGCCCCAGGGGTTGTTGAGGATCACCTTGTGGCGATCGCTTGCCTGCACCACGCCGATCTGGCTGGCAGCGGGGTTGAATTGCCGCAAGATGCCCAGCGCGTCCTGCGCCTGTTCGGCTGGCAGGGCCAGCACCATGGTTCCCTCGTTGGCGAGATCATGGGGCTCGAAACCGTAGAGCTCGCACAGGCCGCGCACCGGATCGCACACCGGAATGGCTGACTCCTCCAGCTCGATGGCAACGCCGGAGGCACTGCTCCACTCGTTGAGCACGGCGGCAAGGCCACCGCGAGTGGCATCGCGCAGGGCGTGAGGGGTAATACCCGCTTTTAGCAGCGCTTCTACCTGCGGCCAGAGGGTGGTGCAGTCGCTCTTGAGATCGGAGCCCAGTTGCAGGGCGTCACGGGCCATCAGAATACAGGCGCCGTGGCTGCCGATATCCCGCGACACCAGAATGGCGTCACCGGCCTTGAGGCTCCGCACCGAAATGCCCCGGCTCTGTTCAGGCAGCGGGAAGGTGCCGACCCCGCTGGTGTTGATAAAGATCTTGTCGGCGGCTCCCTTGGGCACCACCTTGGTGTCGCCGCAGACGATACGGGCGCCGCTCTTGGCAAGCTCCGCCGCCATCGACTCGACGATGCGGGCGAGATCGGCGTAGGGGAAGCCCTCCTCGATGATAAAGCTGCAGCTCAGATACTCGGGCTTGGCCCCCATCATGGCGAGATCGTTGACCGTGCCGGCGATAGCCAGCTTGCCGATATCCCCCCCTCGAAGAAGAGCGGCGAGACGGTAAAGCTGTCGGTGGTAAAGGCGATGGGGCCGCTCACCGGCAGCAGGGCGGCGTCTTCACCGCGCAGCAGGATCTCGTTGCCAAAGTGGCGAAAGAAGAGCTGATTGATCAGCTGATTCATCTCGACACCGCCGCCGCCGTGGCTTAACTGAATTTCTCTCATTGGATCCCCATATATCGGTAGTAGGCATTGCAGGCCCCTTCGGAGCTGACCATGCAGCTGCCCATGGGCTGGGTCGGGGTGCAGCCCCGGCCAAAGACTTTGCACTGGTTCGGTTTGGCCAGGCCGCGCAGGATATCGGCGCACTGGCACGCCTTGTGGTCATCGATGGGGGTCTGATCAAGCTGGAAGTAGCGCTCCGCATCGCGCTTGGCTAAGGCATCGCGCAGGCGCAGGGCGGAGGCGTTGATATCCCCCAGACCTCGCCAGCGAAAGTGCTCTCGGGTTTCGAAAAAGCGCTCGACCAGCCGCTGGGCGGCTTTATTGCCGCTGGCGGTGACGGCGCGGCTGTACTGCACCTCCAGCGCGTAGCGACCCTCCACCTTCTGGCGCACCATCATCAAGAGCGCCTCCATCACATCCACCGGCTCGAAGCCGCTCACCACCACGGGCACCTGATAGCGATCGACGATGGGCAGGTAGATATCGGCGCCGGTGATGACGCTGACGTGGGAGGGGCCGATAAAGGCGTTCACCTTGGCCACCCCGTCGGCCATCACCGCATGAATGGCGGGGGGCACCAGCACATGGTTGATATGAAACAGCAGGTTCAGGGCCCCTTGCTCTTCAGCGGCAGCCAGCAAGGCGGCGGTCATGGGGGTGGAGGTCTCGAAACCGATGGCGAAGAAGACCACGGTTTTGTCCGGGTTCTCTTTGGCGATACGCAGGGCATCGAGGGGGTCATAGACCGGGCGGATATCGCTCCCCTTGGCCCGTTGCTGGGCCAGCGTGCCTTTGGAGCCCGGCACCCGGATCATGTCCCCCAGGGTGACCAGAATGACGTTGGGCTGGCGGGCCAGCTCGATGGCCTGATCGATGCGCTCTTTGGGCATGATGCAGACCGGGCAGCCGGGGCCGTGGACAAACTCGATGCTGGCGGGCAGCAGCTGGTGCAGGCCGTACTTCATGATGGTGTGGGTATGGCCGCCACACACCTCCATCACCCGCAGCGGTTCGGGCAGATCTTTTGCCAGTTCATTAATTTGGGCGGCGAGGGCGCGGATCACCTCTGGCTGGCGAAAGCCCTGAAACAGATCATTCAAGGTCAGCATGGCAAGATATCCTGTTTGGGCATCAGGGCCACCATCTGGCGGAAGCTCTCGAGGCTGGCCTGCGCCTCCTCTTCGTCAATCTTGCTCATCACAAAGCCGATATGGAGCAGCACATAGTCCCCCACCTGGAGAGGCTCCTCGAGCAGCATGCAGCTGACGCGCCGTTGCACCCCCAGGGTGTCGACGGTGACGCAGTTATCTTCGGGGTGCAGCTGCACCACCTGAGAGGGGATGGATAGACACATGAATTTCAGGACTCCGACAAGGTGGCACAACCGGCTGTGGCAGGCTGGTGCGTGGCAAGATGGTGGATGGCAAACCAGAGCTGACCGGCGGCGATGCCACCGTCATTGAGCGGCAGGGTTTCGCTGGTCAATACCTGCCGACCGGCCGCTTCGAGAGCGGGCACCAGCTGATCCATCAGCACCCGGTTTTGAAATACGCCGCCCCCGAGCGCCACCGGATACCCGGGGAAGCGCCCGGCAAGGGCGATGACCAGATTGCTGATGGCGCGGATAAAACCGGCGGCCAGTCTGGCGGTTGGGGTACCTTTGCACCACTCGTTGACAAGGGTATTGATGAGCTCGGCCCACTGGATATGCAGTAGCCCCTCTGTTGATTGGCTGAGATCAAAGGCAAGGGGGAAGGGCTGTTCATCGGGAGCCAGCTGCAAGGCGGCTGCCTCCAGCAAGAGTCCCGCTTCGCCCTCGTAATCGGGGGTGTCGATCACCCCCAAGAGCGCCGCCACCGCATCGAATAGACGACCGATGGAGCTGGTGTAAGGGGCGTTGCGACCCAGCTGCCAGAGCTGGTGCAGGTTGCTGATCCGCTTAAGGGGCAGTTGCTTGATCAACGGAATATCGAGGGCACTGATCTGCTCAGGGCTGTGCGATTCAAACAGCAGCCCCAGCAGCTGGCGCGCCGGCTCGCGAATGGCCGCTTCGCCGCCGATCAGCTTGAAGGGGGCAAGGTGGGCAACGCGCTCAAATCCCTGAACGTCTGCGAGCAGCAGCTCGCCGCCCCAGAGGGTGCCGTCATCGCCAAGGCCGGTGCCATCGAAGGCAACGCCCAGCACAGGACCCGTAATGTCATGTTCGGCCATCACTGCCAGCAGGTGGGCGTGATGGTGCTGCACCTCGAGGTGGGTGGAACCCTGATCCTGGCAATAGTTTTTGGCCCACTGGTGGCTGAGATAGCCCGGATGGCGATCCGAGACCAGAACTTCGGGGTTGAGATCGTAGAGTTCGCGAAAGGTCGCCAGGGTCTGCTCGAAGTGCTCCTGCATCGGCAGGCTGTGCAGATCGCCGATATAGGGGCTGTAGATGCGCTGGCGGCCGAAGGCGAGCGCCAGCTGGTTCTTCTGCTGCGCCCCGACTGCCAAGAGCGGCACCCTGACCGCCTGTTGCAGGCTGGGAGTGCAGGGGGCATAGCCCCGGGCGAGGCGCAACGTCTGGCGTCGCCCGCCTGCCCACTGCACCAGACTGTCGTCGCACGGGTGCAGGATGGGGCGGTTGTGATCCAGGATGCCATCAATCTCGCCCCCGAGTTCCCTGATCACTGCCTCGCACTCGATAAGGATCGGGCTGCCGCGACCATTGGCGCTGGTGGCCACCAGCGGCATGGCGCAGGCGTCCAGCAGCAGCTGATGGAGCGGGGTGTAGGGGAGCATGATGCCAAGGTAGGGGATGCCGGGGGCGATCCCCTCGGCCAGCGGCGCGGTTGCAAGTAGGGATTCTGAGAGCCGATCATCGTTTTTGCGCTTGCGCAGCAAGGCGATGGGTCTGGCCTGAGAGGCGAGCAGCGTCCACTCTGCCTCGCAGCCGGTGACATGCAATTTGGCCTCGGCAAGGGAGCCTATCATCACCGCCAGCGGCTTGCGTGCGCGCCGTTTGAGCATTCGCAATCTGGCAACGCTCTGTTCATTGCGGGCATCGCATATCAGGTGATAGCCCCCCATCCCCTTGACCGCAATCAGCGCCCCCGCTTGCAGGGCGCTTGCAGCTGCTTGCAGCGCATCCTCGCGCTCGGCCAAGGCATCGCCACGGCCATTTCGCCAGCTGAGATGGGGCCCGCACTCGGGGCAGCTCACCGGCTGGGCGTGGTAGCGTCTGTCCAGCGGGTTGTCATAGGCCGCCGCACAGCGCGGGCACATGGCAAAGCCCGCCATGGCGGTATGGGGTCTGTCGTAGGGGAGGCGGCGGATAATGGTGTAGCGCGGGCCGCAGTGGGTGCAGTTGGTAAAGGGGTAGTGGTGGTGGCGATCGTTGGGATTGGCCACGTCCGTGGCGCATGCCTCGCACATCCCCTGATCCGGCGAAATGGCGACCGTGGCCGCGCTCTGCTGCTGGCTCGCTTTAATTCGAAACTGGCCATGAAATTGGCCATCGAAGTCGGGAGCATGAGCGAGGGGCAGTTCCCGCTCGCTGAAATGATCGATACGGCTTAAGGGCGGCGCCAGTTCCCGCAGTTCGCGGGCAAAGCTGGCGAGCTGCTCAGGCGATCCTTCGGCACCTATGGTGACGCCGTTGGCATCGTTCAATACATAACCGGCAAGGCTGTGGCGCAGCGCCAGCCCATATACGAAGGGGCGAAAGCCCACCCCCTGAACTATGCCGTCGATATGAAATTCGCGGCGCAGCCGGTTGGCGACCGGATTGGCAGAGCCAGAGGGGGTGATGGTGGCGCTCATGCCGGCTCCATCTCATCTTGAGTCTGCGGCAAACGCAGCACCCGGCGCTCGTTCTCCTCGCGCCGCACCCAGCCATCCATCTCCATGCGCAGGCAGAACGGAATGGCGTATTTGCGTGACAAACCGGTGATCTCCTTGAGGGATGCCATGTCGATCAGATCTCCCACCTGCTGGCCCGCCAGCACGGCGGCGACCATCTGGTTGTAAAGCTCGGCGTCGTAGTAGATGGGGCCATCGAGCTGCACCAGATACTTGAGTCGTGCCAGGTTGCGCAGCTGCTTTTGCAACGCGCCTTTTTGCTGTAAGCCCTGCTGCAGAACCGCGGGCAGCTTGCGGGTGATAAAGGGATCCAGCTCAACGCCGCCGGGGCCCAGTTTACCGGGCTCGTAACCCTCCTTGCCTTGATCTCGCACCACCTTGAGCACCAGCTGCGCCTCTTCCCCCAGATCATCTTCAGACTCGCCGCTGCCCGGCTGCCACTTGTCATGGTGCAGACGAATAAGCTGCTCGCTCTTGAGCTGCTGGAGCAGGGCCTGAGTGACCGGCAGGGCGATGCCAAAGCGGGTTGCCAGCTCGGCGGCACTCAGCGGTTCGCTGGCCAGCGTAGCCAGCAGCTGGTCGCGGCTCTGGGCCAGCCAGCAGTTATCCAGCAGCCACTCACCTAGGGGGGTGACCTGCTCGGGTTGCTGGTCAAAGCGGCTGGTCAGCACATAGCCGTTGAGCCCCAGCTGCAAGGCTGCGGGGTTGTAGTGCTCGAGCTCATCTGGCAGCTCGCCCAGCAGGGCGTGCAGCGCCTTGCGTCTGGCGGGGTGGATGTCACCGCACCAGACGATGCGGGCGCCGTGCAGCAGTTCGCTGCTGCCGTGGCGAATGATGGCAAGCGGCTGGCCAAAGAAGCAGGGGATGGGGCTGGTAAAGATCAGCCGCGCCAGCCGGGTATCCTTGATGGGCAGCCCTTTTATAGGTGCCTCTTTTATCGGCACACAACGGGCTCGGCCATGCCAGCTGCCAAGGGCGACTTCGACCTCCTTGTTGTGCAGAGAGGGGCGTAGCGCCTTGCCGCTCAGGCTCTCGGCGTTGAGTCGCACAATAAGGTGGGTTGCCGCCTTGCACTGGCCGACAGTGCTGGTAAGGCAGTGGCCGCGGGCCACCTCCTTGTGGGGCACTTTTTTCAGGCCCACCGCCACCCGACTGACGGCGCCAATTTCATCAACGCTCTGGTGATAGGCCTGCAGGGAGCGCACCTGCACCTCCCGATCGGCGGGGTAGAGGCGCAGCTTGTCCCCCACCTTGAGGCGGCCCTGCTGCAAGGTGCCGGTGAGCACTGTGCCGGTGCCGTTGGCGGTAAAGACACGATCAACATAGAGGCGCGGGGCGGCCTGCTCGCGGGCAGCTTGTGAGGCTGGCAGATCGGCCAGCTGACGTACGATAGCGGCGTGCAGGGCAGCTATATTCTCGCCGGTTTTGGCGCTGACGCTGACGATATCGGGCACCATGCCGCTCTCGTCCATCACCCGCTCCAGCAGGCGCTCTTCAAGGAGTGCCAGCTCGTCAGGGGAGATCAGATCGCACTTGTTGATGCAGACCAGCAGGCGCGGCACCCCCATCGCCTTGAGCAGGCGCAGGTGATCGCCGGTCATCGGCATCCACCCCTCGTCGGCGGCAATCACCAGCAGCACCAGATCCAGACTCCAGAGCCCCGCTACCATGTTGCGGATATAACGCTCGTGGCCGGGCACGTCGATGACGCCTATGGTGTTGCCCTGACCGTCGTCGAAGTGGGCAAAGCCGAGATCCTGAGTCATGCCGATGGCCTGCTCATGGGCGCGGGCCGTGGTGATGCCGGTGAGGGCCTTGATCAGCAGGGTCTTGCCGTGATCCACGTGGCCGGCAAGACCGATAACGGCGCGATAGGGGGTCATGGGATCAGGGCTCCTCGGTCGCATTTGTTGCATTGAACGGGGCGGGCAGCAGCAATTCCTTGAGTTGGGCAATCAGCAGTTCCATTTCGGTCGGCAGCAGGGTGGCCATATTGAGCAGCACCTTCTGCTGGCGCACGGTGGCGATGACCGGCACCGGCAGTTCGCGCAAATCATCGAGCAGCTGCTGGGCCGGGCGCGAGTCGTTGCATTCCAGCGCAGGGGCCGGGTAGAACTCGTCCGGCAAGGTGCCGCCGCCCACCACCAGCTGGGCGGGGACCGGCACAAAGCAGCCGGGCAGGGCGGTCATCAGCTGGTCGGCTCTCGCCTGCATGGCGGCCGGGTTGCTCAAGGTGCGCTGGGCAATCCCTTCGCCGATGGGGGACTTTTTGAGCTTGTGGATGAGCAGGCGCTCGAGCAGGGAGTAGACGATGCGGCTCGGGCGGAAGGTGCGCATCATGGGGTGTTTTTCCAGCCGCTTGATAAGGTCGCTGCGGCCGCTGATGATGCCCGATTGCGGGCCGCCCAAGAGCTTGTCGCCGGAGTAGCAGACCAGATCCGCTCCCGCCTTGATGTACTGGCGTACCGAGGTTTCGTCCGGCGCAAACTCTTCGCTGGTCAAGCCCGAGCCCTGATCCACCGCCAGCACTACATGTTCGGGCAGGGCGCGGGCCACCTCGCCGATATCGGGGGATTCGGTAAAGCCGCGAATGGCGAAATTGGATCTGTGCACCATCAGTACCAGCGCGCTCTGATCGGTGATGGCATCGAGGTAATCTTTGGCGGTAGTGATATTGGTAGTGCCCACCTCAACCAGTTTGGCGCCGGAGAGCGCCAGAATGTCGGGGATGCGAAAGCCGCCGCCAATCTGGATCTGCTCGCCGCGCGAGACGATCACCTCGCGCCCCTTGGCCACCTCCTGCAGCAGCAAAAAGAGCGAGGCGGCGTTGTTGTTGACCACCAGCGAATCCTCGGCCTGGGTGAGGCAACGGAGCAGGGGGGCGATCAGCCCCTTGCGCCCGCCGCGCTTGCCGGTGGCGAGATCCAGCTCCAGATTGTTGTAGCCGGTGTTGAGGTCACGCACCTCGTCCCACAGTTCGTGACTTAACGGCGAACGCCCCAGATTGGTATGCACCAGGGTGCCGGTGGCGTTGATCACCCGGGTTTGACGCTGGCGCAACTGCTGTTGGCAGCGTTTGGCAAGCAGCGCCTCGATCTGCTCGGGTGCGACGCCATGCTGGCGAAAATCGTCGCTCTGGCGCAGCTCGCTCAGGGTGTCGCGCACCGCCTGGGTCACCAGCGGGCGGCTCAGCGTCTCGATAAACCCGGCGAGAAAGGGTTGCTGAAGCAGCTGTTCCACTTGGGGCAGACGACGGGTTTGTTGCTGGCTGGGCTGTTGCTGTGAATCTGGCAGTGAATCGTCGGCAGCCGGACCTGATGCGGGCTGGCGGTGGGGGATAGCTGACGCGTGAGACGAGTTCGGCATGGGATTACCAGTGCAGTGCGTGGGTTCGGGATGCGCACCGGTTTGCCGATAGAGTGGCCGAGCTGACGGGTTATGGCACTGCTGGCGATTTGCGGATGAGTGCAAACTGGGTGCATCAATGAGCGGGTATAAATTAATGCTGCATCGATGCTGATAAATTAATTTTTGGCCAGCGAGATAACCTGAGTTCGGATTATATTGGCAAGCAGCAAGCACCTTTTTTTAAGGTATTACTTCAAACATATTGAACAAACAATGGAAATAACATTCAGGCCGAAAAATTCAGCGGGAGAGTATTTGTTCAATAGATAAATTTGGCGGAAGAGGCAGGAATCGAACCTGCCAAAGCCTTCTCGGCTCACATCGGTTTTGAAGACCGAGGAGGCCACCAGACCCCATCAACTTCCGTAATGGTCGCCATTTTGTGGCAAATTTCTGTGACTGGCAACGCTTTTTTTGTCATAAAAAAGCGAGAGTTATCGGTTTTTTGAAAAAATCAAAGAACCTTGTTTTATATCAAGTTCAGCACAATTAGCCCGATGTTTTTAATTTAACATCGGGCCTCGATCACATTGCCGGAACCGTCGGTCAATAACGGTCGTTAACAACTCGCTAAATAATCACCGCTTGGCGTTGGCAATATTCCACTGCTCGAGTTTCTCTATTAACAAGTCGGTATCTTTGGCTGCATCAAGATGCTGATAAAGATAATCCATCGCCTCGCTCACCATCTCGGTCATCGGGAAAGAGAACGCCACTATGGCCGGTTGTACCCCGACAAAGATCACCTCGGGGACAAAGGTCTTGAGCTCGTCGATCAGGAAATTGAGCGGCATATTGTGGGTCGAGAAGATAAACATCTCGGCGATGGTCTCGGGGGGGATCACCTGCAGGGTTCCCGCCTTCTCGCCGATCTCGGCGGCATCCACCAGCACCACTCGCTCCGGTTGCAACTCCCGCACCTTGTAGACCACATTTTCCGGCGCGATGCCGCCGTCGATATGGATCCAGCCGGGCAGGGGGGCGGCTTGCAGCTTGTCGGCGAGATAGGGGCCGGCACCGTCGTCCCCCATCATGGTATTGCCCACGGTCAACACGAGATTGCAGCCCATCAGCGGCTCCTTACCATCAGGTACATATGGGGGTCGTTAAAGAGGGCGGTCAGCTGATCCATAAAGGTGTTGGTCCAGCCCAGCTCCTGCTCATCAAGCACATTGCCAGCCTTGCGCAGTCGGTCGAAGGCGCAGGCCAGCATATGGCAGTGCTCGCGATAGATGGTGATCTCGCCAAAGGTGAGAAATCCCTCCATCTTGCGGCGCGCTTCACTTCCCTCTGGCAGCTTGGCTACCCAGTCGCGATAACCGGTCAGCGAGCAGACCAGGTCTGCTCGCAGGCAATCGACGATGCCGAGGTGGTGGCCGATGGCGAGGCTGTAGTACATCACCTCCCTGGCCTCTTCCGGCACGTCGAACTGCTCGTCGACGAACTTGCGCGAGAGTCGATAGAAGAAAACCTCGTCAGCCATGCACCGCCTCTCCCTTGCCGGCCGCCCGGTTGAGGCAGGCGTTTGCGAGGTTGTTGACGATCTCCGAGAGGCGCGGATCGTCGTGCTGATCGAGGTAGCTCTGGATGCGCAGATCCACATCCTGCTGGGTCGCCCCTTCGAGCAGGGCCATAAACTCGTCGGCGATGATCCGCCCCTGCCGATAACCGGCCATGCGGCGCGCTTCGCGCTCGATCATCACCCGGATTTCATTGGGGATGCCGGTGTGGCGCAGCTCGACCCGCTCACCCGGTTGCACCTCGTGGCTGGTGGCTTTGAGTTTCTGTTCCAGCAGACCAAGCGCCACGGCAAAGCCGTAGATGGTGGCTGCCGGAGTGGGGGGGCAGCCGGGGATATAGACATCCACCGGCACGATCTTGTCGGTACCGCCCCATACGCAGTAGAGGTCGTGGAAGATGCCGCCGTCACAGCCGCAGGCGCCGTAGGCGATGCAGATCTTGGGATCGGGCGCCGCTTCGTAGGCGCGCAGGGCCGGTACCCGCATTGCCCGGGTCACAGCGCCGGTAAAGAGCAGGATGTCGGCGTGGCGGGGGGAGGCAACCACCTTGATGCCGAAACGCTCGGCATCAAACAGCGGGGTGATGGTGGCGAAGATCTCGATCTCGCAGGCGTTGCAGCCGCCGCAATCGACCCGGTAGACATAGGCCGAGCGGCGAATGTCCTTGAGCAGGGTCTTCTTGAGTTTGGTGATCTCGGGATCCTGTGCCAGCGGCACGGCGCGGGTATGGGCATGGCCGACAACCGGTTCTATGCCTTTGATCTTGCTCATCACATCCACTCCTGTTGTGTGGCCATCGGTGTGGCTATCGGTGTGATCAGGGCCGAGTCAGGCTGGCTCAGCATGCTCTGTTTTCGTTTGCAGTCGGGGCAGTGGTGCAGCCGCTCCGGTGTCGTGAGTGGTGTGCCTGCCTGCTTGAGGGTGTCCTCCACCAGCGCCACCAGCTTGCTCGGGGCAAAGTAGGTGCCGCACAGGGTGCAGGGGGCCAGCGCGAAGCGGGCCTCCTCATAAAGGTCGGCCTTGTTGGTCACCGCCAGTTCGAACTCGGGGGAGAGGGCGATGGCGCGGGTCGGGCAGACTTCCTCGCAGCGGCCGCAGAAGATGCAGCGCGCCATGGAGATCTCCCAGCGCCGTTCGCCGGTCTCCATGTCCACTTCCATCACCAGCGCATTGGCCGGGCAGGCCTTGGTGCAGGCGGCGCAGGCGATGCACTGATCCGCCTGATATTTCGGTTTGCCGCGAAAATCCCGGTTCACATCAATGGGTGCGAAGGGGTACTTGGCGGTCGGGGTGCCAGCCTTGAGGATGGTCTTGAACAGCTTGATCATGATGACCCCTTATTTCAGCGGAGAGTTTTTGCGATCGATGCCGTAGCGCTCGATCTCCTTGTAGGAGACCACGGTGGATTTGCCCTTCTTGGGGTCGACCAGGGTGACCCGGTCGGTACAGGAGTAGCAGGGATCCAGACTGCCGATGATGAGCGGTGCATCTGCCACGGTATTGCCGCGCAGCATGTAGCGCAGGGCGGGCCAGTTGGCGTAGGTGGCGGCGCGGCAGCGCCAGCGGAACAGCTTCTGGTTATCTCCCGTCATGCTCCAGTGGACGTTCTCGCCGCGGGGCGCCTCGGTAAAGCCCAGCGCAAATTTGCCCGGCTGGTAGGTGAACCCTTCGGTGAGCAGTGGCCCTTCCGGCAGGTGCTCCAGGCCGAACTCAATCATGTCGAGGGAGTCGTAGAGCTCGTGGATCCGCACCAGCACCCGGGATTGCACATCGCAACCCGCCTTGGTCTGGATCTCCATCGGCAGCTCGCGGTAGCCGGCAAAGTCGTGGACCCGGCGCACGTCGCGCTTGAAGCCGCTCGCCCGCACCATGGGGCCGACGCAGCTGAAATCGCGGGCAATCTGCGGCTCGAGCTTGCCGATACCGATGAGGCGGGAGGAGATGTTGGCGGTATCCAGCAGCATGGCCACCAGGGGTTTGAGCTCATCACGGAGCTCGCGCACCAGTTGGGCACCCTTGATGCGATCTTCCTTGAAGATGTCGCGGCGTACCCCGCCAATCAGGTTGAGGCCGTAGGTCTTGCGCGCGCCGGTCAGCAGCTCGGCCAGGGTCATGGATTTCTCCCGCACCCGGAAGAACTGCATGAAGCCGGTGTCGAAACCGGTGAAGTGGCTCGACAGGCCGATGTTGAGGATATGGCTGTGCAGGCGCTCCACCTCCAGCAGCACGGCGCGGATCATCTTGGCCCGCTCGGGTACCACAATACCCATGGCGTTCTCTACCGAGGTGGTGTAGGCGACGCTGTGGGTAAAGCCGCAGATGCCGCAGACCCGGTCGGTCAGAAAGGCCACTTCGTTGTAGCCCATCCGGGTTTCGGCCAGCTTCTCCATGCCGCGATGGACATAGAAGAGGCGGTAGTCGGCATCGATGATGTCTTCCCCATCGACAAACAGACGAAAGTGGCCCGGTTCATCCGAGGTGATGTGCAGCGGGCCGACCGGCACGATGCGGTTGGTATCACTGCCCAGCTCGTTGACGAAGGGGTAGGTCTCGGTGTCGGTGGTGGGCATCGGGCGCTGGCGATAATCCATGGCGTCCTTGCGTAGGGGGTGGATGTCCTCCGGCCAGTCGTCCGGCAGTACCAGACGGCGTTCGTCCGGCAGACCGATGGCGCGCAGGCCGTACATGTCGCGGATCTCCCGCTCGCCCCACACCGCCGCCGGAATGGTCGGGGTGATGGAGGGGTACTCCTGGGTATCGGCATCCACCAGCACCTTGACGGTGATCCAGCACTTGGTGTCGCCCTCCATGGAGAAGACGTGGTAGACGGCGAAGTGGCCGTTGAGGCTGCGCTCGTCATTGGCAAAGGAGAGCGGAAGCCAGCCCCCCAGCTGGTGGAAGATCAGGCTGGCCGTCTCGACCAGACTGGTGGGTTTGACGGTGATGGTGGCCTGATCGACGGTTTGCCACTCCTCGTCGACGATGGCGTGGGGCAGTTGTGCTCGCACCTGCTGGATGTAGTCGCAGCCGATGCGATCCGAAATGGCGATGGTCATGCAGTTCTCACTTTAATGTTCGGGAATGAGCATTCACAAATGATGAAATCGGAAAAAGTTGCTGTGCTGGCGGGCATGATTCAGATCCCGACCAGATAGGCGAGCAGCGCCAGCAGGGCCAGCCCCAAGCCGTAGCGGGTGAGCTTGTGGGTGCGCACGAACTGGGTACGGGCCATGGCGTTTTCGATGATGCCAGCCAGCAAAAAGGCCACCAGCAGCTTGCAGGCGAGGATCAGCGCCGCGCCGATGAGCGCAGGCAGACTCCAGTTGGCCGCCTTGCCGAAGGGGAGGAAAATCACCAGAAAGAGCTGCACCACCACCAGCTGCTTGAGGCCGATGGAGAGCTTGAGCAGGGCCAGGCCCGCACCGGAGTACTCGGTGAGCGGCCCCTCCTGCAGCTCCTGCTCGGCTTCGGCGCAGTCAAAGGGCAGCTTGCCCATCTCGACAAACACCGCGAAGGCGCAGGCGGCACCGGCCAGCAGGGTGGCGATGGGCGCGGCCAGCGGCTGGGTCGCCACATAGCTGCTGATGTTGCCCAGATCCGAGCTGCCCACCATCATCGCCATGATGAAGCAGGCAAGCACCAGAATGGGTTCCACCAGAATGCCGAGGGTCAGTTCGCGGCGGGCACCGATCCCTGCAAACATGCTGCCGCTGTCTAGCCCCGCCAGCGAAAAGAAGAAGCGGAAGATGGCGAACAGATAGATATCGGTGATGAGATCCCCGGCGATGGGGAAGGGGGACTCGTGAGTCAGGGTCGGCAGCGCCATCCCTACCAGCAAGAGGGCGGCGATGAGCAGCGCAGGCATCAGGTTGAAAATGATGCCGGCAGGCTCGGGGGTCACCTCCTGGCGGCGCAGGAGCTTGGCGATATCCCGGTAATCCTGCAGCAGGCCCGGCCCCTGACGGGAGTGCATCTTGGCCCGCAGCACCCGGTTGAAACCGGTGGCGAGCGGCGCCAGCGCCAGCATGGCGATGGCCTGGGTCAGGGCGAGGGCAACCATGCCCCAGCTCGGCATTTCAAGAACAGGCATATCAGACTCCTACTGCCATCAGGATAAAGAGCGCCAGCACAACGCCGTGCAGCAGCCAGCCGGTTGTCCCGCTGGTATCGCTCACCCCGTGCAGGGCGGTGGCCAGATCGAGCTGCGGCTGCTTGCGATAGAGCGGCGCGCAGAGTTGGCGCAAGGTGTGGGTGACACCGCCAGAGGTGAGGCTCATGCGCTCCTCATAGGCGTAACCACAGGCCCACGGCGTACCAGCGTGACGACGACCCAGCTTGGGCCCCTTGAAGATGGCCAGTACCAGCAGCGGAATGAGGAACAGCCCCAGCAGGGTGATGGCGATAACGGGCGGGGAGAGGATCGCTTGTGAGCTATCGAGTGGCAGCAGGGTGGCGCCAGTGGCCACGTTCATTTGGCCGCTTACCAAGGCTTGGCCATAGCTGGCGATATGGGGGGCAATCCAGGGGGCGCCCAGACCCAGCACCAGACAGACGGCGGCCAGCAGCAGGGTGCCTGCCACCATGGCTCCTGGCACTTCGCGGGCGTGGCTCGCGTGTTCGCTGCGCGGTGCGCCGCAGAAGCAGATGCCGTACACCTTGACGAAACACATCACCGCCATGGCGCCGGTTACCGCCAGCATTACTACCGCGAGCGGCGCGACGACCGAGGTGCCGAGTTTGGTCATGGAGAGCAGGGATTGGTAGATAAACCACTCGCTGACAAAGCCGTTGAGCGGCGGCAGCGCCGAGATGGCCATGGCACCGATGAGGAACGCCAGCGCAGTCCAGGGCATCAGCTTGGCCAGCCCCCCCATCTTGTCCATGTCGCGGGTGTGCAGGCGGAACATCACAGAGCCGGTGCCCATAAAGAGCAGGCTCTTGAAGATGGCGTGATTGAGCAGGTGATAAAGCGCGCCGAGTAGCCCCAGCACTACCAGCGCCGGTTGCTGGTTGGCGATACCGATCATGCCGATCCCCATCCCCATCAGGATGATGCCGATGTTCTCCACCGTGTGGTAGGCGAGCAGCCGCTTGAGGTCGTGCTCGGCCAGCGCAAACAGCACCCCGAGCACCGCCGAGCAGGCGCCGAAGATCAGCACCACATAACCCCACCAGAGCTGGCTGGCGCCGAGAAAATCGATGCAGACCCGCAAAATGCCAAAGAGACCCAGCTTCACCATGACGCCGGACATCAGCGCCGAGATATGGGACGGCGCAACGGGCTCGGCCACCGGCAGCCAGCCGTGCAGCGGCACGAAACCGGCGCGCAGGCCAAAGCCGCAGAAGCTGAGCAGGAACACCAGGGAGGCCAATCCGCCCGCCAGATGGTGCTCGCGCAGCGCAGCGAACTCCAGCGAACCGCTTTCGCGGCAGAGCAGCCAGAAGGCGATCAGCACCAGCGCCATGCCGATATGGTTCATCACCAGGTAGAGGCGGCTCTGTTGGACAGCATCCGGGTTGGTCTTGACCAGCCAGTAGGTGGTGAGGGTCACCAGCTCGTAGCAGAGCAAGAAACCGAGTACGTTGTCGGCCAGCACCATGCCCACCATGGCAAAGAGGAAGAGGTTCATCAGCGCGCCGATGGCCACATCCCCCTTGCCCTGATATTCGCGGATATAGGCAAAGGAGTAGAGGGCGACGGCGACGCCGACGGTGCTAATCACCAGCAGCATCAGCGCGGCCAGCATGTCGAGGTGCACCGAGCCCAGCAGCCAGAGCTGGCCGTCGACGGGGGCGCCTTGGGCAAAGATCTGGATGGCGGCGACCAGACCCGCGAGCGAGCCCAGCAGGGCAAGGCCGCTGTTGAGACGGTTGGCCAGTGCGGGCAGCTTTTGCAGCAGCAAACCGGCGGCAGCGCCCAGCAAAAAGAGCAGGAGCGTGACCATAACAAGGGGGGACAACATCAGCGAGCTCCCTCTGTGGTGGATAAATCGGATGCAGGGAGCGCCGTGGCAGGCGCCGAGAAGGCAGAGGCCCCTTGCGGGTTGGTGTCGGCCGCTTGCTGGCGACGGATACGGGCGGCGCGTTCGGTGTCGCCGTCATTGACCAGCTTCAGTGCCTGGGAGGGGCAGGCACCAACACAGGCCGGGCCATCGGCGCGAAACTCGCACAGGTCGCACTTGACCGCGATGCTGCGCACCCCCGGCTCCCAGCTCAGCAGATCCTCGCCAAAGCAGCGCAGGCCGGCAGAGGTGGAGGGGTTGCTGGAGCGGATGGAGCAGGGGATATAGGTGTCGTAACTGGTGGCCACGGCCACCGGACGGCTGCCGTCACTCTGGATGGCGCCAAAGGGGCAGGCCACGGCGCAGAGATTGCAGCCGATGCAGAGCGACTCGTTGAGTTGCACGCAATCGCCGGTCTGGCGAATGGCCTCGACCGGGCACACCTTGATGCAGGGGGCATCGTCACAGTGACGGCACTGAACCGGCATGGTCGCCTGCTCGTGTCGCATAACGGTTAAACGGGGGGCTTGCTGCAAACCTTGCGCCTTGTGTACCTCGCTGCAGGCCGCCATACAGGTGCCACAGCCGATACAAAGCTTGGGGTCAGCGATAACGAAGCGGTTCATAGCCTACCTTGTCGTGTCGCGAACGGAGAAAGTAGGGGCTGGTTGGCAAGATACGGGCCAGAATGGTTCTAACAGATAAATTGGTTTTAAGTGGCTGTTTTTAAATGAATAAAAATCTTCGCGTGGTTGAGTGAACGCACTGATGTGGCTGTCGAACTGTGACGTTCGTCACTTGTGACGAAGCCATCGGGAGGGTTCGTCACCCCCGAACAACGGCGTCGACACGGCTGAATGCGGGGTCGTGATACGGGGAGAAAGGGTGACTCGTTTGCGGTAGGTAGTAGGTTGCACAGTGTAGTGATCAAAGGGATGGAGCAACGGTTCCATCCCTGCATTTTGCTTTTCCGCCATAGGCGCTCTGGTTTGCTAGCGATGATATGACCGGGGGCTAGTCCGGGCTGATCACCTCGGCATCATTCACCTGAGCCCGGCAGAAGTGGATAAAGTGGCGCAGGGAGGTGGAGTGGTACTTCTGCTTGTGCCAGATAAGGGAGAGCTGGCGCGGGAAGCGGCGGGAGAGTGGCAGGGCGATCAGCCGCCCATCTGCCAGGCGATCCGAGGCTGCCAGCCGGGAGATAAAGGAGATGCCAAGCCCCTTCTCCACTGCCAGCATCACCGCCTCCAGGGTGTTGAGTTCAAGCCCTGGTTGCCAGCGGGGCAGCTCGGGCTGGATCTGCTGGATAAATTGCTCGCGGCTGCCCGATTGCGCTTCACGCAATACCCAGGTCTCGCCCCCCAGACGGGAGAGGGAGAGTTCCTTCTTGTTGGCAAGCGGGTGACCGGGTGGGGCCACCACCAGCATCTCGTCCTGCAGCCAGGGTTCGGCGAGCAGGTCGGGGTGGTGGTTCTCCCCCTCGATCAGTGCCATATCCAGTTCGAAGTTGGCCAGCGCATGACAGAGCAGGTGAGTGTTGTTGATGGTCACCTTGGGGGGGAGCCCCAGCTCCTGTTTGCTGCTGGCGAGCAGGGTGGGGAGCAGGTAGTTGCCGATGGTCTGGCTGGCACCAAGGCGAAGCTGGCCGCTCGGCTCGGCATCGGGGCTGAACAGGTTCTCGATATCCTGCATCCGGGTCAGCAGCTCTTCGGCGGCCGGTTGCAGCAGGCGCCCCTCGTTGTTGAGCTGCAATCTGGGGTGAATGCGGTCAAACAGCGGGGTAGAGAGCTGGCGCTCCAGCTCCTGCAGCGACTGGGAGACAGCCCCCTTGCTCAGGCAGAGCTCGTTGGCGGCAAGGCCAAGGTTTCCATAGCGGGCAATGGTGGCGAACACTTTCAGCTGCTGCAGGGTCAGTTTCATCGTGTTTGGTTTTCCTGAATGATTGATTTAATTCATTTAGATATCGTAAACGATAAGGGACCATTATCCTATCGCCATAGTCATCAATAGAAAGGTGTCATCATGATCGCAAGAACCCGTAAATCACTGGCTGCCGCCCCAACCCCCATGGCGGGTCTGGCGCTGGGCATCGCCAGCCTTGGTTGGTGTTGGGAAAATGCCGGTCACTTCGATGGCCGGATGCAACTGCTGGGCGCTGCCATTGCGGCCGTGCTGCTGGTGATCCTGACCTTCAAGTTTCTGCTTCACCCCCGTCTGCTGTTGCAGGATCTCGCTCACCCTGTGGTGGGTAGTGTGGTACCGACCTATGCCATGGGCACCATGGTGGTCTCCAAAGCGCTCGGTATGCTTGCGCCGCAAGCGGGCGAGGCCCTCTGGCTGTTTGCCGTGGCGGTTCATCTGCTGTTCCTGGCCACCTTTATCTGGCATCGCGCCAAAGAGTTTGAAATCCACCACATGGTGCCGAGCTGGTTCGTGCCGCCTGTGGGGATCATCGTGGCTGACGTCGCCTTCCCGGGTGGTCAGTTTGCCCCGCTGGCCAACGGTCTGCTCTGGTTCGGGATCATCTGCTATGGCCTGATGCTGCCGCTGATGCTCTATCGCCTGATCTTCAGCCATGAAGTGCCGGATGCCGCCAAACCGACCATCGCCATTCTGGCGGCTCCTGCCAGCCTCTCTCTGGCCGGTTACCTGACCGTCAGCCAGGAGCCGTCACTGCTGCTGGTGGCCGTGCTGTTGGGGATTGCCATCCTGATGACCGGTATCATCTATCTGGCCTTCATCAAACTGCTGCGTCTGCCCTTTTCGCCGGGTTATGCCGCCTTCACCTTCCCGCTAGTGATCGGTGCCACCGCCCTGTTCAAAGTGGCTCATCTGGTTGAAGGGTTTGCGCAAGGGAGTCACTACGTCGAGCAGATCAGACTGCTGGCCCACTTCGAGCTGGGGGTGGCTACCGTGATCGTCGGGTATGTGGCACTGCGTTACCTGATGTTTTTTCTGCCGCAGCGTAATACCGAAATGAATAACGGCATGGCCCGCCAGGGTGCTCACCGATAAATCTTGATGATGTGACATCGGGAAATGGATAAGCAGTGCGCTCCGAGAGCGACGGGATAAACGACCAGTCATACGATGGATGGACAAAGAGCCTCCACCCTGGTTGTGTAACGAGCAAAATGCCCCGCAGTGCGGGGCATTTTTTTATGGTTTTTTGATGTGGCACCCGTGGCGGGCTATTTGCCATGGATTTAACTGGTATTACCTGTCAGGACGACTACAATGCAGCACCACTTTTTCGCTCGACCCCAATACATGTCGTCCCAAGATCCCGTATTTGACTCCTCTTTTGAAGCCCGTTTTCTGCATCCCCGCTACTGGTTCAGCTGGCTGGCGCTCGGCGTGCTGATGTTGCTCGCCTTTGTGCCGGTGCGATTGCGCGACCGTTTGGCCGAAGCCTTGGCACCGCTGGTGTTTCGTATCTCGAAAAAACAGATCTATATCGCCAGAACCAATCTGGAGATCTGCTTCCCGGACAAGAGCCCGGAAGAGCGGGATGCGATTGCACTGACCTCGATCCGGGTCGGCCTCAAGAGTCTGTTGGGATTTGGCGAGTTCACCATGCGCAGTCAGCGTTATCTGATGAGCCGGATGCAGGTGATCGGTTGGGAGCATATCGAGGCGGAGCGGGCGGCCGGCCGTCCGGTGATCCTGGTGGTGCCCCATACCTGGCCGGTGGATGCCGCCGGTTACTGCTTCACCCAGCGCGGGGTGCCCATGTGCACCATGATGAAACGGGCGCGCAATCCGGTGTTTGACTGGCACCTCAACCGTGCACGAGCCAAGAACGGTTGCCGCGTCTATGAGCGCAGCGCCGGGATCAAGGCGGTGATCAGGACCATCAAGAGCGGTCGCAGCTTCTTCTATCTGCCGGATCAGGATCATGGCCGCGAGAAGAGCATCTTCGCCCCCTTCTTTGGCTATCCCAAAGCGACCCTGCCTGCCTTGCCCCGTCTCGTACAGGTCAGTGGCGCCAAGGCGGTGCCGCTGCTCGCTTGCTATGACGAAGCGAACCACTGCTACCGGCTGGAGATTGAGGCACCGTTCGACAACTATCCTACCGAGGATGTGATGGCCGATACCTGTCGCATGAACGACATGGTACAACAGCAGCTGATGCGCCATCCGGGCCAGTACATGTGGTTCCTCAAGATCTTCGATACCCGTGAAGATCAGGAGGGGCTGGATGGCCTCTACGAAGAGGGGATACGCCGGATCCGCAAGGGATTGTCGCCCCACGGCTGACCCTGAATTTTGATTGATTGAAATGGCCCCAGGTGGGCCATTTTTTATGATAACTAGTCTGATCAGTGCCTTGCAGGTCGATGGCCAGCCTCCCCAGGGTAGAAAAAAATGTCAGGATAACTACAATAACCGTTTGTTTTTGATGACTTGATGGTCGCCATGTCTGCGTTAGATCCGGTATTTGATACCTCATTTCATAGTCGCCTGCTGCATCCCAAATGGTGGGGCAGCTGGTGTGCGCTGGGCCTGCTCTCCCTGCTGGCATTTACCCCCGCGAGACTGAGGGATCGCTTTGCCGATCTGGTCTCACCGACCCTGCTGCGTTTTTCGAAAAAGCAGGCCTATATCGCAGATACCAACCTCAAGATCTGCTTTCCCGAGCTGGATGCCGCTGCACGGCAGGCGCTGCTACTCAAATCGATCCGGGTCGGGCTCAAGACCTTTATGGGCTTTGGCGAGCTCAGCTGGCGCAGCAAGGCGCGGCTGACCCGCCGCATCAAGGTCACCGGCTGGGAGCATGTGCAAGCGGAGCAGGCTGCAGGCCGCCCGGTGATCCTGGTGGTGCCTCATACCTGGGCGGTCGACATGATTGGCCGCTACTTCTCCATGATGGGGATCGAGATGTGCACCATGATGAAGAGCCCGAAAGATCAGGTGTTCGACTGGTACATCAACCGCGAGCGGGCCAAAGGGGGCAAGGTGTACGAGCGCAGCGCCGGGATCAAGCCGGCGATCAAGTCGATCCGCGCTGGTGCCAGTTTTTTCTACCTGCCGGATCAGGATCACGGCCGCGAGGCGAGCGTGTTTGTTCCCTTCTTTGGTCGCCCCAAGGCAACCCTGCCCGCGCTGCCCAAGCTGGTGAAGCTGACTGGCGCCAGGGCCGTGCCCATCTTCGCCAGCTATGACGAGGATGAGGGACGCTATCTGCTGGAGATCGAGCCGCCGTTTGACCCTTATCCCACCGCCGATCTGCTGGCAGACGTCAATGCCATGAACCGGGTGGTAGAGATGCAGGTGGCGCGCCATCCCGAGCAGTACATGTGGTTTCTCAAGATCTTCGAAACCCTGGAGCATCAGGAGGGGGATGACGGCCTCTATGAAGCGGGGATCCAGCGTATTCGTCAGGGCTTGCCGCCCGAACCTTGAAAATTGGCCCGTTTGCGGGCCATTTTTGTTGGCACAGGCGCCTTTCGTATTAGGCCTGCTGCTGGTGGTTTTTAAGGCGAACGGGTGGACAAAAACAGCGCAAACAGGGGATAACAGGGTGTCTTATGAAAGGGAGAGGCAGGTGAGCGTGCGCGGAGCTATCTTCGAGAGCGGAAATAGGGTAAAAGGGCGGCCATGAAAATTCCAAATCGAATCCAACCTCTGGTTGATGACGGCCTGGTCGATGAGGTCGTCAGCCGGTTGATGAGCGGCAAAGAGGCCGACGTCTATGTGGTGCGCTGCGGCGACGAGATCCGCTGCGCCAAAGTCTATAAAGAGGCGTCCAAGCGCAGCTTCAAACAGGCCGTGGTCTATCAGGAGGGGCGCAAGGTGCGGAACAGCCGCAGCGCTCGCGCCATGGAGAAGGGCTCCAAGTACGGCCGCAAGCAGCATGAAGAGGTGTGGCAGAACACCGAGGTCGACGCCCTGTTCAAGCTGGCGGCGGCCGGTGTGCGGGTGCCGCAGCCCTATGTCTGCCTCGATGGCGTCCTCTTGATGGAACTTATCACCGATGAGGATGGCAATGTCGCGCCGCGCCTCAACGATGTGGCGCTTACCCCCGAGCAGGCGGTCATCGATCACCACAAGGTGATCCGCTATGTGGTGCGGATGCTTTGCGCCGGTCTTATCCACGGCGATCTCTCCGAGTTCAATGTGCTGGTGGATGAACAGGGCCCGGTCATTATCGACCTGCCCCAGGTGGTGGATGCCGCCGCCAACAACCAGGCCAAGGCGATGCTGGAGCGGGACGTCAACAATATGCGCAACTACTACGGCATGTATGCCCCCGAGCTGCTCAAGACCCGTTATGCCCAGGAGATGTGGGCGCTGTTTGAAGATGGCAAACTCACCCCCGAGAGCGAGCTGACCGGTCACTTTGAAGAGAGCCGCGCCGCCATTGATCTCGATTCGGTGCTGCAGGAGATAGAGAGCGCCGAGGAGGAGGCCTATGCCCGTCAGGCCCGGATGAAGGCGGAACAGGAAGACAGCTACTAACGGTCTTGCCACGTTCGCAAAAAGAGCGCCTTCGGGGCGCTCTTTTTATTACTGCTGCGGCTATGGTCGGCTGGGGCAGGGGGATAGCTGATACATCTCCAGCCAGTTGCGATCCCCCGGATGGAAGTGCCGTCCCAGCAACACGCCACCGGCTGCTGTAATGACCTTGCGGGAGGCCAGATTATCTTCGCCGCAGCTGATCAGCACCGGCGCTGCCAGCACCTGTTGTTGCACCCAGCGCAGCAGCACGGTCGCGGCCCCTTCGCCACGGCGAGAGGGGCGAGTTTCGTAACCGATATGACCGAGCCACTGGCGGGTTGCCTCATTGTCACCGTGACGAAGACGCAGGGTGGCGATGATCTCCTCGCCATCGAGGGCAAAATAGGTGGTGGTCGGCAGGTATCCACTGGGCAAGTTGCGCCCTTTGGCGTGATCCAGCAGGCTCTGTAACCAGCCGTTCGGGTCAAATTGCGCCACCTGATAGAGCGGCTGTCCGTCCTCGGCGCATTCGGTGACATAGCGCCGGTAAGCCGGGGCATCTGTCAGCCTGGCCGGTCGGCACTGCAGAGCGAGAACTGCGCTCATGACAGGAGCGCGCAGGGCGGCAGCGGTTGCGGCTCGTTGTGGTGGAGCTCCTGTACGCAGGCCCGTTGCCTTCCAGCCTGTTTGGCGGCGTAAAGGGCCCGATCCGCGCGCAGGTAGGCCGCTTCAAACCCCTCGTCAGGGTGCAGCGAGGTGAGGCCGATACTGAGGCTGATGGGGCCACCGGCCAGCTCCCAGGTCGCCTCGGCGATCTGCTGTTGCAGGCTATGACAGTAGTCGGGTAGGGTCTGCGGGGCCGCCATCAGCAGCAGGGCCAGCTCATCGCCGCCAAGCCGACCGGCCATGCCCTCAG
The DNA here is from genome assembly GCF_051919185.1 of Aeromonas sp. 97A. Taxonomy (NCBI): domain Bacteria; kingdom Pseudomonadati; phylum Pseudomonadota; class Gammaproteobacteria; order Aeromonadales; family Aeromonadaceae; genus Aeromonas; species Aeromonas sp. 97A. The sequence continues at coordinate 1,129,612 of NZ_JBQBFF010000001.1, forward strand.
AAGGCAGGGTATTGGCGATCTCCCGGCCCACGGCCCGCAGCATGGCATCACCGGCGGGGTGGCCGTGGTGGTCGTTGATCTGTTTGAAGTTATCCAGATCGATCAGCAGTAGCTGGCTGGGGCTCCTCACCTCGCGGGCACGCAGGGCCACCTGGCGCTCGAAATAGTGGCGGCTGAACAGGCCGGTCAGCTCATCCTGATTGGCGCGCCGCTCCAGCTTGCGCTGGGTGGCCAGCAAGGCTTGCTGCTGGCGAGTGTGGACCAGGCTCAGCAGCAGATAACTGCGGGCGATGGTAAAGAGCAGGCTGAGCAGGATCACAGGCCCGAGCAGCGGATCGGTGAAGGAGTTGGCCGCCAGCTCCGGCTGCCAGAGATGTTTGGCGATCCGCAGTAGTTGCAACAGCAGTTGCAGGCCGAGCAGCAGAATGGCAAAGCGCAGCACCCGATAGACGGGGGCCAGCCGCTGGTAGCGCCAGAGCTGCCAGATAAGCAGCGCAATCTGCAGCGAGAGCACGCCGGAGAGCACGATGATCCGGCTGTGCGCATCAAAGAGGGGTTGCTGCAGGGCAGTCAGGGCAAACAGGACGAAACCGCCGAGGGTAACGGTGGGCAGCAGCCAGCCCAGTTGGTCGGCTTCACGGCGAAAGAAGTGGCGCATCCCCCGTTCATAGAGCAGGGTGGTCGACATCAACAGCAGGTTGGTGCAGAGAATATTGGCAAGGGATGCATTTCCCTCAAGGGGGCGCAGCAGCAGGCAGCAAAAAGCCCCCGCGATAACCAGTTCCCCCGCTGACCAGTAGATCAATGCCCTGATCTGGCGATGGGTGTGCCACATGGCGGCGAAAATGGTGGCGACCCCCACATGTGACAGCGTGACGAACAGCACCAGACTCAACAACTGGGCCGAGGAAAACAGACTTGGCATCAAGGGGCTCTCTGGGAAGTCACCTGTGAACGAACAGGCGATGGGGTATCGCCCGCTGGCAGTGGCCGATCACAACATGAATCCAACCTATTATCAATGGGTTAAATGGCCGAATGTGCTCACCTCCGACTTCTTGCACAATGGCAATTGCTGACTCGATTTATCAGCGCATAAGGAGCCATTTTATTGTCTTGTCAGTCAATTTCGCTGCGTGAAAGGTGGTTGTGTTGGCGGCAGGGTGAACCCAACCGCCAGACGTTGTGCTAATCGCAGGTTGCAGCAGGCAAGCGCATTACGATGGCCTCCCTGTCCAGATGGGTCAGCAGACGGCGCACGTCGTCGAGGCGGATGATCAGAGTAGCGGTGTTGACCAGCGGATGGCACTGCACCTGTTCGGCCTGCCAGATGGCCTCGTCTACCACCAGCTCTACCGCTTTTTCCCTGTCGCGCACCATGGCGAGCAGGGTTACCGAGCCCGGGGTAAGGCCGAGCACCGCATTGAGTCGCTCGGGGGAGCCAAAGCTCAGCCGTTTGACCCCGAGCATTACCGGCAGCGCCTTGAGGTCGACCCGGTGCTCCTCCGGACTCACCACCAGAAACAGCCGCTCGCTTTTCGGGTCGCGCAAAAAGAGGTTCTTGGTCTTGGCGGCGGGCAGGTCGGGCAGCAGCCTGCTCGCCTCCTCACAGGTAAACACCGGGGGATGGTCAAAGCGCTGGTAGGGGATAGCCAGCTGATCCAGCAGGGAATAGATTGCCACAAAGACTCCTTTCGTCGGCGAAGAGTGGTCAGAACGGGATGGGCGGGAATCACGACCGGATCGAGCTTACCAGTTTGACTCCCGCCTCGCAGCCAGCGTGACGATTGCGAGCAGACACTGTATGAACGTACAATAGTCCCATTCTCGGACAGCCCCTTTACGCTTCATGACTGCAACCCAGCCCACCGTACCCGCCACTCCGCCGCTCGACGGTTTTATCCTGACCCGCCACGGTCGGGACGTGCGCGGTCGCAACGGGCAGCCTGCTACCACCGAAATCGTGATGTGGCTCTGGAGCGCGCAGGGGCCGGTGCGGGTGGTGGTGCCGGGGCAGGAGCCGGTATTCTTTTTGCCACAGAGCCACATGGCAGAAGCCGCCGAGTTGTTCAAAGGGGCCGGGGTGAGCGGGCGGTTTCGCCGCCTGCCGATGCACACCTTCGACGGTCGCCCTGTGGTGAGCTGCTATTTCGCTACCCTGAGCGCCTTTCACCGCGCCATCGAGCTGTTGCTTATTCGCGGACTGGAGCACTTCGAGGCGGATATCCGGCTGCCGGAGCGGTTTCTGATGGAGCGATTCATCACCGCTGGTGTGCGCTTCGATGGCCGGGCGGTAAAAAAGGGGGGCAAGCAGGGATACTGGGAGGTCAACGAGGCACGCTGCGCGCCGCAGGCGGTGACGCCAACCCTCTCCTGGGTGTCCCTCGACGTGGAGTGCGCCATGGACGGGGCCCTCTTCTCGGTCGGTCTTTATAGTGAGCAGGATGCGCGGGTCATCATGATCGGTACCTCGGAAGCGGATGCCGAGAGCTGGGGCACCCAGGTCCAGTGGGTAGAGGACGAGAGCTCCCTGCTGAGTGCGCTGGAGAGCTGGTTCAGCCTGCATGACCCCGATCTGGTCATCGGCTGGAACGTGGTTAATTTTGATTTTCGCCTGCTGCTACGCCGCGCCGAGCTTAACAAGCGGCGGCTGCGGCTCGGGCGGGGTCGTGAGCTCTGCTTCTGGCGCTCGTCACGGGGCGATCCCCAGACTGGCAACGTCATCATTCCCGGGCGCATGGTGCTCGATGGCATCGATACCCTGAAAAGCGCCACCTGGCAGTTTGCCAGCTACAGCCTGGATGCGGTGGCGAGCGAACTGCTCGGCCGTGGCAAGGATATCGAGGATGTGGCCAATCGGGGGGAGAAGATCACCGAGCTGTTCCATTCCGACAAGGAGGCTCTCGCCCGCTACAACCTGGAAGATTGCAAGCTGGTGTGGGAGATCTTCGATTATTGCCACCTTATCCCGTTTGCCATCGAGCGCGCCTCCCTCACCGGTCTTGAGCTGGACAGGGTAGGGGGCTCGGTGGCGGCCTTTACCAACCTCTATCTGCCGCGGCTCCATCGTGGCGGCTACGTGGCCCCCAATCTGCCGGCCGACGGTGGGCTGGCGAGCCCCGGCGGCTATGTGATGGACTCCAAACCCGGTCTCTATCGTCACGTGCTGGTGCTCGATTTCAAGAGCCTCTATCCCAGCATCATCCGCACCTTCTGCATCGACCCCATGGGACTTATCGAGGGGTTGCAACACCCCGACCACGCCATTCCCGGCTTTCGCGGCGCTATGTTCTCCCGAACCCGCCACTTCTTGCCGGATCTCATCGCCACCCTCTGGGCGGCGAGGGACAGAGCCAAGGCGGCCAGCAACAAGGCACTCTCCCAGGCCATCAAGATCATCATGAACTCCTTCTACGGCGTGCTGGGTTCGGGGGGCTGCCGTTTCTATGATCCGCGCCTTGCCTCGTCCATTACCTTGCGTGGCCACAGCATCATGCAGCAGACCCGCGAGTGGATCGAAGGGGAGGGTTTCGAGGTGATCTATGGCGACACCGACTCCACCTTCGTGCACCTTGGCAAGGAGACCAGTCCCGAACAGGCGGACGTGATCGGCCAGCGACTGGCGCAAATGATCAACGATAACTGGGCTGCACTGATCAAGCGCGAATTCGACCTGCCGAGTTATCTCGAGATCCAGTACGAGACCCACTATCGCCGCTTTCTGATGCCCACCATCCGCGGGCTGGAGAAGGGCAGCAAGAAGCGCTATGCCGGTCTGGTTGGCAAGGCCAGTGAGGGGAGTGAACAGCTGGTGTTCAAGGGGCTCGAATCGGTGCGCACCGACTGGACCATGCTGGCCAAGCAGTTTCAGACCCGCCTCTATGAACTGGTGTTTCACGATGAAGATCCCAGCGGCTATGTGCGCACCATGGTGGATGAGACTCGTGCCGGTCGTCACGACGATCTGCTTATCTACCGCAAACGGCTGCGCCAGAAGCTCGAAGAGTATCAGAAGAATGTACCGCCCCATGTGCGGGCGGCGCGGCTGGCCGATGAGGAGAACCTGCGCCGCGGTCTGCCCCAGCGCTATCAGCATCGGGGCGCCATCGCCTATCTGATGACCCTCAATGGCCCCGAGCCGCTGGAGTACCGGCGCAGTGCCATCGATTACGAACACTATATCGACAAGCAGTTGCGACCCATTGCCGACGCCATCCTCCCCTTTATCGGCGAGTCGTTCGACCGGATCTGCGGTCAGCAGCTGGATCTTTTCTGATTGGTGCAAGTTGGCACTTTACTTCCCATGAATACTGGATAAAAATACAGTTATAAATCATGGAGAAGTTTCCTATGCGTCTTGAAATCATCATCGACAGAAAACATCAGATCCCGACCTCGACCATGGAGGCGCTGCGTCAGGAGCTGCTCAAGCAGCTTGGCGAAAAATTCCCCGATATCCATGTGCGGGTCGCACCGGGCAGTGCTATGGCCCTGACTGTTAGCCGTGCCAGCAAGGAAGACAAAGAGCTGGCCGAAGCCATGGTGCAGGAGGTGTGGGAGAACGCCGACAGCTGGATGCCGGAAGAGAACGTCGCCTCCTGATCCCGCACTGTCAGTGGATAACTCGGGCGTTGGATAAATGGGTTGCGGATAAACGTGCATGCCCGCTACTGATCCGTTGATCCTCGGACAACAAAAAAACGCAGCCAAGTGGCTGCGTTTTTTTGTTGGTGATGAGTTCGCGGTGGCTTGTCTGGCTCTGGGTTGAGCCAGGCCGTTACAGCCCCGCCCAGCTTTTCAGGCTCTGCTGCTGCACCCGGCGATTGGCTTCGCGGATCTCCCCTTTGGCGCGCAGGTCGGCCAGTGCGATAGGCAGTGCGGCGCGGATCTCGTCACTGCTCATTCCGGCTTTGAGGGCCGGGTGATAGGCCATCTTGAGCAGCACATAGTCCAGCCCGGTCAAAAAGCTGTCGATGCTGTTGTCATTGAAGATGGAGGGAAACACCTTGTCCGAGTCGTTGGGCAGCCCCATCACTTGGGTGAACTCCTCCACCACGCAGTCGAGAAAGCGTCCCTTGGCCCGGCTGTAGTCTATCGGAATGATTATGGTGGCACGGCTGATCTCGTGTTTCGCATTGGTTGCGAAGTTGGCAAGGCAGAGCCCCTCCTTGAGCGCCATCTTGACCGATGGATCGCCCCCCATGGTGCGGTTGGCCCAGCTCTTCATCTTGCTGTAGTCGGTCATGATCAGGGTGAGGTTGGGCTTTGCGGCCACCATGCTGATGGAGTGGCCGGTGATGCGGGCCAGATGGGATGCCTGTACCTTCACCACGTCGGCCTGCAGCGGCTTGTCACCCGACTCGTTGATAAGTTGCAGCCGGATCGGCTGCTGCCAGCGGGCAAAACGGGTCTGCCTGGCTTCGCCATACTCCCGCTCCATGGCGATGGCCATAAAGCTCTCGACCAGATAGCTGTCGCTCTGCCAGCGCTCATCGGCACGGGCGCTGTGGCCAGCGAGCAGAAGCAGCAGCGCCAGCAGCCCACGTGACGCGCGGCGGGGATGGGCAGCGCGGCCCAAGCTGGCCATTACCAAAGTGGCAATAAAGCGCGTGGCACCAAAGGGGGTTGCGGCAAATGACATGTTTCCTCCCTGAAACGGTTGTCTACCTAGCGGTTGGCCTTGTCGATATCACGCCAGGTGAGCCAGAGCCTGAGATCAAACTCCAGTTGATGATAGTCCGGCTCCATATGCTGGCAGAGCTGGTAGAAGCTCTTGTTGTGATCCTTCTCTTTGATATGGGCCAGCTCGTGCACCACGATCATTTTCAGAAACGGGGGGGGCGCCTCCTTGAACAGGGCGGCGATGCGGATCTCGTTCTTGGCCTTGAGCTTGCTGCCCTGTACCCGGCTGACGTAGGTGTGCAGGCCGAGGGCATCCTTGATCACGTTGATCTTGCCATCGAACACCACCTTTGACAGGGGCGCCGAGCTCTTGAGGTAGCGGTTCTTCAGCTCCATGGTGTAGGCAAGCAGCGCCTTGTCGCTCTGGATCTGGTGGCTTTCCGGATAGCGTTTGGCCAGCATCTCCCCCAGCTTGCCTGCCGTAATCAGCTGCTGTACCTGTGCCTTGAGAGGGTCGGGATAGCCGCCCAGATAAGTCAGTTCCGCCATGGTGTCACTCGTTACATCAAAAAGAGCGTCATTGTAGTTATCTCGGGCGGGCTTGCCTACTGCGGGCCGTCGCTGCAAGGGGCTTTGGCGCAAGAAAAAGGGCGGCCATTTGCAACAATGGCCGCCCTGCGGGGCGTATTGACGATCAGCGTCGGCGATAGAGACCCGGATCCACCTCTTCATAGTGGTTGGTCAGGTATTGATAGAAGGCGAGATGGGAAAGGAGCTGGGTTTTACCAGCTCCTCGCTCACCCGATCCGGCTTGGCGATGATGAACTTCGGAGTCTGGCGCTGGATATCGGCCAGCACCCGCTCGCGCACGTCATAGGGCGGATTGACGTTGGCAAAGAAGAGGTAGGCGGATGCCGGCTGGCGATCGGTCCAGAGATAATATTGCGGCTGGATGCCATCGACCCAGATCTTGTCGCTCGGGCTGGTTTCGGCCTTGATGCGATCAACCCGTACCTGCGCGGCCGGATTGAAAGGGCGACCCTTGAGGGTGCCTTCCCAGGCGTTGTTGATCATCAGCAGCAGCATGGCCAGCGTCGCCAGCCAGGGGGTGGCACTGCGCACATCCCAGGCGCGCCAGAGAGGGATGAGGATAAGTACCGGCAGCGCCCACAGCAGGCTGGTGCCGAGCACCTCGTTGACCCGCTCGAGGGACCACTCCTTGGTGCTCCAGCCAAAGGCGAGTTGCTGGGCCAGCAGCCAGCTGGCGGTGAGCACCACCAGCGAGATGCAGAGCAGCCCGATGGCATCTGCCTGCTGTTCGCTGCGATCCAGCAATACCGCCAGCGGCAGCACCGCCAGTTGCAGATAGAGCACGTCATAGTGATCGAACACATGGCCGGAGACCGAGTTGGCGATCAGGGTAAACAGCACCCCAAACAGGGTCGCCAGCAGGGCGGGCAGATACCACTCCTGACGGCGGCTCAGCATCAGAATGATGAAGGCGGGTAGCAGCATGATAAGGCCGGTGCGCAGCAGGCCGACGGCGCCCACCATGGGAGAGAAGCCATTGCCGTAGCTCCCCTCGAAGAAGATGTCGAAGGCGTAGTATTTGAAGGCCGCCAGCAGATCATGCTGCTGGAAGTAGGCGTAAAGCGGGCCGCCAATCAGCGCCAGTCCCAGCAGGCTGGAGATGAGCAGCAAGATGGCGTCACGCCACTTTTCGTGCAGGCACCAGTGGCAGAACAGCACCAGATACCAGGCCCCCCAGAAGGCGCCGTTGTTGGTGCGCATCCAGGCGACGATGGCGAAGGTGAGTGCCGCCACCAGTGCCGGCCACCAGCGAAATCCCTTGTCCAGCAGCAGGGTAATGAAGGCCCACTGGGCGATGAGGGCGAGGTGGAAGGTCCAGTCCTCGGTCATGTTGCCGTAATAGTAACGGGTACCGTAGAGAGCCAGCACCGCCAGCATGGCGCCGAGCCGCGCCTTGAACGAGAGTCCGAGCTGGGCAAAGGCCTGCCAGCTGGCCAGCAGCCCGAGCCAGCAGAGCACCCACTCCAGTGTCCAGATCCCGACAAATCCCCCCATTCCATAGCCCAGCGCGTCGAGAGCGAAGATCATCGGCCCCTTGATGTCGATCATGTCGCGATAGAGCACGCCCCCTTCGCTCCACATCTTGCCCATCACCGCGAACAGCGAGGCATCAAACCCCGGCGCCATGGCGTGGAAGAGCGGGTTGCGCAGACAGAAGAGCAGCGCCAGCAGGGCGGTCAGCAGCACAATGGCTGGCTTGATACCCGGGTTGACGCGAGGGGGAGTGAAACGGATGGAGTGATTCATGAAGTCGCCTGTTCCTGCAGCTGGTCTTGAAAGCGGGCCTATCTTGCCGAGCTAGTGAGTGCGATGCAATGGGGCGGGCCCGTGTGGGGCAAATATTCTCGAAAAAGCCCGGTTCTTGCAGGGAACCGGGCGCTGGCTGCGGCAATTTTGGCCGTCGGGGGGATATGGCAAAGGCATCCCCCCGATATCAACTGAAGTACTCAAGCAGGGGGGGCTGCGCTTCCAGTGTCGGCAGGTGACGGGCCCAGCGGATAAAGGCGTCGGCCAGGGTGATACCGAGCTCCTGATTGTGCTGGGTCAGGGTGCGCGCCAGTGCGGTGTAACCCTCCTTGCCGGAGGCGGTATAGGCGCTCGACACCCCGCGATAGACCTGTTCGGCATTGACCGCTTGCCACTGGCCGGGGGCGGCTTCCCACTCCAGTCGGGTGATGCGCTGGCCCTTGGGCCGATCGGCCTGATAGGTGAATCGCACCCCCGCGGTGTAGGGGAAGCTGCCGTTGCCATTGCCGACCACGCCGTTGTTGGTGGCGTTGTCGATGGCATTCTCCAGCGCTTCCGCCAACTCGTGACCGTGCACCCGATAGAGGGTGAGGGGAATGGCAAACGGCAGCAGGCGACCGGCGATATCCGCTTCGCTCAGGGGACCCGGCTCCAGCGAGCAGCGCACGCCGCCAGCATTGTGCAGGGCAAAGTCCACCTCGCCTACCTGTTCACGGGCGGCGGTTAGCATGGCGCGGGCCACCAGCGGGGCGAGCTGGCTGCCGTGGGGCAGGGTGGCATCCGGCAGCCGCTGATGGGGCAGTGACGCCGCCAGTCGGGTGACGATGCGCTGGCTCATGGTTTCAATCTCCGGCCGGTAGCGTTTGGCCAGATGTTGTTCAAGCTGTTGATCCGGCTCGCAGAAGGTGAGCCCAGCGGGTGGGGTGGAGGCAAATGGCCAGGGCTGCCAAGGGAGCCACTCCAGCTGTCCCTGACTTTGCACGACGCGGCCCGACTCATCGAAGGTGAGCTCGCAGACACCGAGGCAGAGGGCGCTGTGGCCAGCGTGCAGGATAGCCACCCCGTTGTTCACCAGCGGATAGCTGCCTTCGCTTGGCAGACCCAGCGGCGCGAGATCGCCGAGCAGGCTGTGGGTATGGCCACCGATGATGAGGCTGAGCTCGGGGAAGCGCTCGGCCAGCAGCTTGTCCTGATCCAGCCCGAGGTGGCTCAGCAGCACGATATGCTGGATCCCTTCGCGCTTGATCTCCCGCAGCACCCGGGTGAGGGTGTCGGCGACCGCGTGGAAACGGGTGTGGGGATCCGGGTTGGCGATGGCAGCCATCTGGGCGAGGGTGATGCCGAGCAGCGCAAAGGGAACCCCGTCGATCACCTGACGATGCCAGGGCTGATGGGCGTCGTAGAGATGGGGAATATCCCACAGCCCGAGGGTTGTGTCGGCAGGCTCCTGACTGTTATCCAGATTGGCGGCCAGCACCGGAAAATCGAGCTGGCGCAAGAACTCCACCAACGGGCCATTGCCCAGATCGAACTCATGGTTGCCAAGTACCATGGCATCGGGGGCCAGCATGGCGAGCAGGTCGGCGTTGGCGCGCCCTTTGAAGCGGTTGAAATAGAGAGAGCCCTGAAAGGAGTCGCCACCGTGCAGAAACAGAAAACGCTGGCCGGCTGCTGCGGCTTTGGCACGCAGTTGGGTCAGTCGGGTCAGGATCCGGGCATAACCGCCGCACTGGGTGCGCCATTGGCCTTCACCGACAGGGGAGAAGCTCATGGGCGCGCCATCGAAGTGGGAGTGGCAATCACTGAAATGGGCAAGTTGAACCGTAATACTCATCTCGGTCCTCCTTAGGGGAAAATGAGCACCGAGTCTACTGTAAAGGGGGGGGAGGATACCAGCCCGGCAGGGTGCCGGGCTGGTCAGCGATCAGGCGGGGACCATGATCTGGGTGGCGACGATCACCACCAGCAGGCCGACGGCTACCGGCATACTGGTGCGCTTGACCACTTCGAACGGCGAGAGCTTGCCCATCCCCGCACAGGCGACCACCACCCCAGAGACCGGAGAAATGGTGCGACCCAGGTTAGAGGCTTGCAGCATCGGGATTACCAGATAGGCCGGGTTGATGCCAAGGCTGCTGGCCAGGTTGGGGATCAGCTCCACGAAGGCGTAGAAGGGGGCATTGCCTGAGCCCGTGGTGAAGGCGGCCAGGGTGGTGATCACCACCAGCGACAGCATCATGATCAGGCCGCCGGAGCCGAGATCCTGCGCGTGAGCCAGCAGGGTGTCGATAAAGCCGATAGTCATCAGACCCTGGGCGAAGACGCCAGCACCGACCAGCAGCATGACCACACCGGCAAAGGCGTCAGCCATGTTGCGCCAGCAGACCTGCAGACCGTCCAGCAGCTCCTTGCCATTGCGGATCCGCACCAGCTCCAGCAGGCTGGCCAACACCATGCACATGACGATGATGGTGACGATATCCAGTTGTGGGCCCCATTTACCGTCAAACACCAGCACCCCAATGATGGGGGTAAAGGGCAGGATGGCGTAGAAAGCGGGGGCGGTAGTCACCAGATCACCCGGTGCGACCGGCTCGTTGTGTTCACCGGATTTCTGGTCAAGGTAGCGCTGCCAGAAGAAGTGGGTCACCGCCATACAGGCGATCGCCACCAGCGAGATGGGCAGGGTCAGCTTGAAGGCAAAGTCCAGCAGCGGCATGTTGGCGGCCTGAGCGGCCATCACCACGTCACCCGAGGTAGGTGCCAGAATGATGGCGGCTGGCGAGGCGCACACGGCCGCAGCCGCGCCACGGGAGATCCCCATGTTGACCATCAGCGGGAACAGGGTGGCCATCAGCAGCACGCCGAGGCCGGTAGCGGAGCTCACCGCCAGCGACATGGCGCAGGCCACCAGATAGGCAGCCACCAGCAGGATATAGGGGGACTTGATGATGCCGAGCGGTTTGCTGGCCAACTTGACCAGAATGGTGTTGGCGCCTATATGGCTCATGTAGCCGGCGAAGCCGCACAGCACCATGATCAGCATCCCCAGTCCACCGCCACGGTCATTGAGCAGGAAGCGGACGTATTCGAAGATATCGGTTGCAATGTAACCGGTGCTGACCACCTTGCTCGGCAGTACCGGCTTGCCCATCATGGCGGTGATGAACAGCAGCAGCAAGCCGCCGCTCAGCAGCACCCCGGTCGCGGAGTATCCTTTGAAAATGGCACGGCCCACCACCAGGGTGACCAGGGTGCCAACGATGAGTTCCAGCATATGTTGCCTTCTGATTGGATGAGAGTGGAGGGAGTCTATTCCGATAGGGGTAGAGTGGCGACTGGAAACAGGATGTTGTGTGAGCTAAATCAACGTTTAACCCCGTGAACAGAATTAAAGAAAGGTAAAGGTACTTTACCCAGCGGGTTTGGCTACCTACCCTTGCCAGCCTTGGTTGTCTTTTGAGGCTTTTATATGGCGATTGGTGATTCTGTAGGCATTAAACGCTCTCTTTTCCTGCTTGCGATGCTATTTTCACCTACTTGCGTGTTTGCGGTAACCAATGACGGTTTTCATCAAACCGGTCCTCATCAGGCGGTCGCCATGCGGCGTCTCATGGCTCCTCACTCTTACGGCGTACTGGTGGTTGCCGAGGGGAACAGACCCCGTTTTGCCGCGCTGGCATCCAAAACCACCGAAGCAAACTGCCTGGCCCGTCATGCCATCCGGGTAGATGGAGTCGCTCTGCTGGTCACTTCGAGATTCTATGCTAAAGAGGGAAAACGGGGACTTTGCGAGCTGTGGCTCAATGAGGGGGCAGATCAGGACTTTTTTGCCAACCGCCTTAAAAATGATCATTTTATTCAGATAGATGGTCATGACATCAATGTGAAAAACTATCACCTCGACTGGCAGCGCATCAGCCGTCATGCTCAATAAAAATACAGTTTTGGCCTTGTGCCATACTCTGCTCACGCAACCTGTGAGCGTGCTCTGATTTCTGGGCGCATCATTGTATTGCGCCGCCTCGTCGTCACACATAGGCTATACCCGTCATCTGTGTGGCGGTGGGGTTCACCAAGGTTGGTACTCCGCCCGTGCAATCAAGGAAGGTAGTCTGGCATGGTCAGCAAGGTTTATGGAGTAGTGGGGGTCGGGTTGTTGCTGTTGCCCCTGATGAGTCAGGCTCAGCCGAGCCGGCCGCAAGTGGTGCCAGAGTCCCGCATCAATGTCCGTTTTTATGAGGTCAATGCAACCGGTCCGGAGCAGCTTGCCCGGGCGATTGCCCAGAGTGCTCCCAAGGTGAATGGCAAGCCCGTACTCGGCAAGGCGAGTTATCAGGTGGACTGGCAGCTGGATACCGAGCAGTTGCCGGGGCGCTGCCAGCTCAACCGGGTGACGGTGACCACCAACGCCACCGTGTTGCTGCCCCGCTGGCGTCAGAGCGCGAACAGTAACGATCCTGCCCGCCAGCGCTGGGGGCGGCTGCTCTCCAGCATGTTTGACTACGAATCCCGCTTCAAGGAGATGGTGTTGCAGGGGGCCAATCAGGTGGGTGGCGCCATTGCGGGATTACCCGGTCATGCAGATTGTCAGGCGCTGCGCTATGCCGCGTGGGCTGCGGGCAGTGGCGAGCTGAACAAGATTAAGGGACGGCTCGACGGATTCCAGCGTCAGACAGGTTACGGCGAACAGCTCGGGGTGCACTGGCCCAAGTGAGCGCTATCTCAAGACCCAATATCCAGCATCGCACGATTTGATAAATAGAATGGCCGCCCGATGGGCGGCCATTCTATTTGCTTGCAGAGTCTGGTTTAGACCAGCGCCTTGCCTTTGAGCAGCTTGCGTACCCAGTAACGGGCTGGGTGGAGCGTTTCCAGCAGATCGGCGGCCAGCGGCAGGGGATCGCCGCAGATCTCGCTGGCGAGCAGCTCACCACAGAGCGGCGCCGAGCAGAGGCCCCGCGAGCCGAGCGCCCCCAGCACATAGAGGCCGGGGTGAAGGGGGAGTGGCTGGGCGTTGTGCTGATCATGCTGCAGCTGCGCATAGTGATCCGCCAGACCTTGCAATCTGGCCACTGGCCCCACCACCGGAAGGTGATCCCTGCTGGCACAACGCACCCCTACGCGCGCCTCGTTGCCGCTCACATCCACTTCGGCAGGCCAGGTTTGCTCCGGCAGGCAGGCTTGCAACCGCACCTGATTCTGGATTTGCTCCTCGGCACGAAACTCAAGGCTGCTCTGGTTGCGGCCATAACTGGCGCCGATGCAGTGTTGATCGTTGTGCATCGGCGTGAGGTAGCCATCGTAGCAGAGCACTGTGCTGAGCTGACGCAAGCTGGCCGTGGTCGGCACATGGCTCACCTGACCGCGCACCGGATAGAGCGGCAGTTCGGCAAAGGGGAGCAATGCTGGCAACTGGTGACCGGCAGCGACCACCAGATTGGGGGCCTGCCAGTGGCGGCCATCCTGGCTTTCTACTTGCCAGCCATCGGCCTGCTCGGCAATGGCGCTTACTTGGGTGTGGTACTCCACCTGCAGCAGACCACTGGCTTGTGCTTCTTTGATTGCAGCGCGGGTGAGATCCACAGGGCAGAGCCAGCCCCCCAGCGGGTAACTGACGCCGCTGTGGCCGCAGGGCAGGCCAACCACCTGCTCTACCTCTGCTGTAGAGAGGGGATGCATTAGTTCGGACGGGAAGGGGCCCTGACTCATCTTGGCCAGCTTGGCTGCCGATTTGTCGTCATAACCGAGCTGGGTTACCCCGCACAGTGCAAAAGCGATGGGATGACGCTCGGCCAACGCCAGCAGCCGTTGGTGGGCATAGCCAAAAGCGAGCGAATAGAAGCGTGACAGTGCATCGTGCTCGCCGTTAAGCAGCGGATAAAGCGCCCCCTGGCGATTGCCTGAGGCGCCGGTAGCCGGTTCGCCATCTGCGCACAGCAACGTCACCTTGCGACCCCGCTCCACCAGAGAGAGCGCCGTCATGGCCGAGGCGATGCCGCCGCCGATGATCACCACCTCGCCAGCGCGTCCGGCAGGACGGGCATACCAGGGGACTATGGTCTGCTGCGGCTGCTTGTCGGTGCGATCCCCCACCAGCATCTCCCGCTTGCTACCGTGGCCCTTCACCTTCTTCATGGCAAAACCGGCGGCAATCAGGCCACGACGGACAAAACCGGCACAGGTAAAGGTGGCGATGGAGCAATCGGGACGGGCGAGGCGAGCGAGAGCATCAAACAGCTCCTGTGTCCACATCTCCGGGTTTTTGGCCGGGGAGAAACCATCCAGATACCAGGCATCCACCAGACCTTCTGCTTGGTGAGGCACCTGCGGCAGCATATCCTTGATATCGCCAAACCAGAGATCGAGGCGAATGCGGCCACCCGCAAAATGCAGGCGGTGGCAACCGGAAACCGGCAGCGGCCATTGGGCGATAAGATCCTGACTCAAGTGGCCAAGTTCAGGCCAGGCGGACAATGCCTTGCGCAGATCGTCTTGGGTCAGGGGGTATTTCTCGAAACTGATGAAGTGCAGACGGGAGCCGTTGCCGGATTGAGGCGCCTGTTCCAGGAAGGCTTGCATTGTCGCCAGAAAGTTAAGGCCTGTGCCGAAACCTGTTTCACCTATCACGAAACTGTCACTATCGTGGTGCGAAAATCGCGCAGGTAGCCGGTTTTGCTGCAAAAAGACGTAGCGGGTTTCACCTAGACCGTTATCATTGGAAAAGTACACATCCCCGAAGTCACTGGAGACAGGAGTTCCCGCTTCATTCCAGTCCAATCGGGCATGATGTAAGGATGTTTGACTCACGTTTTCCTCGGCTCGCGTCACAAAATCGCGGGCATTCTACGTGAAAGCAGACCAGTTTGGCAGCCGAAAGCGGGTAGAATTGGCGCCAGTTTTTCCAGACGAGATGAATTAATGAGAAGAGCAGTGATCACCGGTATCGGCGTCATCTCCAGTATCGGCAACAACAAGGAAGAAGTGCTGGCCTCCCTGAAAGCAGGTAAATCCGGCATCACCTATTCCGAGCAGTTCGAGCAGCACAACCTGCGCAGCCGTGTCTGGGGTAACATCAAACTCGATCCGTCTGAACTGATCGACCGTAAAGTCATGCGTTTCATGGGCGACGCTGCGGCCTACGCCTACCTCTCCATGCAGCAGGCCATTGAAGATGCCGGTCTGGCGGAAGATCAGGTCTCCAACGAGCGTACCGGCCTGGTGGTCGGTTCAGGTGGTGCCTCCGGCAAGAACACCTCGGAATCTGTGGACATCGCCCGTGAGAAAGGGGTCAAGCGTGTGGGCCCTTACATGGTGCCGCGCACCATGTCTTCCACCACCTCTGCTTGCCTCGCGACCCCGTTCCAGATCAAGGGTGTCAACTACTCCATCAGCTCCGCCTGTGCCACCTCTGCGCACTGCATCGGTCACGCACTTGAGCTGATCCAGCTTGGCAAACAGGATGTGGTCTTCGCCGGTGGCGGTGAAGAGCTGGACTGGTCCTCTACCATCCAGTTTGACGCCATGGGCGCCCTCTCCACCAAGTACAACGACACGCCGGAAAAAGCGTCCCGTACCTATGATGCGAACCGCGATGGTTTCGTTATCTCCGGTGGCGGCGGCATTCTGGTGATCGAAGAGCTGGAACATGCGCTGGCCCGTGGTGCTCACATCTATGCCGAGTTGACCGGTTATGGTGCCACCTCCGATGGTTACGACATGGTTGCACCGAGCGGTGAAGGCGCGGTGCGTTGCATGAAGATGGCGATGCAGGGTGTGGGCAAGGTTGACTACATCAACACCCACGGCACCTCCACTCCGGTCGGTGATACCAAAGAGCTGGAAGCTATCCAGACGCTGTTTGGCGCCAACGGTCCCAAGATTTCTGCCACCAAGGCGATGACCGGTCATGCGCTGGGCGCTGCGGGCGTGCACGAGGCTGTCTACTCCCTGCTGATGATGGAACACGGCTTTATCGCCCCCAGCATCAACATCGAGACTCTGGACGAGAAGGCTGAAGGTCTGCCCATCGTGCGTGAGTACGAAGCGGCCGAACTCAACACCGTCATGTCCAACAGCTTCGGCTTTGGCGGTACCAACGCCTCCCTGGTGTTCAGCAAGTTCAAAGGCTGATATCCAATTGATGTGAAAAAAGCGCCTCAGGGCGCTTTTTTTGTCTTCGGGATCTGCCATCACTCATTGCAGAGCAGAGCAGAGCAGAGCAGAGCAGAGCAGAGCAGAGCAGAGCAGAGCAGAGCAGAGCATCGGCCATTGTGGAATAGGAAGAGTGGGTTAGTGGCAGATTTCAGCGCAGATGGTGGGGGGAGGTAACGCCACACCAATGAACCTGATCTACATCTCTCTAGCGGGGCAGATAGCAAGAAGGGAGCCTGAGGCTCCCTTCTTTGTTAGCGGTAATGTGATGGTACTGGCTAGAACCAGAAGCCGATGATAAAGGAGCCCGCCAGGGTCAGCATCACGTTGGCCACCGCATAGGTACCGGCATATCCGAGCGCCGGAATGGAGCTGTTGGCTGCCTCGTTGACCACATCCATCGCCGGGGCACAAGTACGGGCACCTGTGATGGCACCGAGCAGCAGCGCCGGGTTCATCTTGAGCACCCAGACCCCGAACAGATAGCCTACCAGCACCGGCAAGGTGGTCACCAGCATGCCGGAGAAGAGCACTACCGTACCTACCTCGCTGAGGTGGTCGAGGATGCCGCCACCGGCTTTCAGGCCCGTGCTCACCATAAAGACCGCCAGACCGAGATCCTTGGCCAATCTGAGCGCGCCGGGCGGCACATAGCCGACCGTCGGGTGGTTGGCCCGCAGGTAACCCATCAGAATGCCTGCCAGCAGCAGGCCGACGGCGTTGCCGAGACCGAATTCGATCTGACCGAACACCAGCGAAACGGAGCCGATCAGCAGGCCGAGTACGAAGAAGGTGGTGAAGGCCACCAGATCCGTGGTCTGGCTGTGGATGCTGATAAAGCCGATCTTGTTGGCCAGCAGTTTGACCCGCTGCTTCTCGCCGCTGATCTGCAACACGTCGCCCTTTTGCAGCATGATGTTGCGATCGAACGGCATCTCGATCTGGGAGCGCACTACCCGGTTGAGGAAGCACCCTTTCTCGGTGAGGTTGAGCTCCACCAGATGGCGGCCGACCACTGAGTCGTTTTTCACCACAATCTCTTCGGTGACGATCTGCAGGTCAAGCAGGTTGCGATCAAACACCTCTTTACCGTTGCGGTAGTTGACGTCCAGCTTCTCGTGGCTCTCGGGATAGCCCACCAGGGCGATTTCGTCCCCTTCCTGAATAACGGCATCGCCATCGGGGCTGGCCAGAATGCCGTTACGGCGGATCCGCTCTACATAGCAGCCGGTATGGGGATAGATGCCGGTCTCCCGCAGGGTACGGCCACCGATCCAGGCTGCCAGCTCGGGGCCCACCCGATAGGCGCGGATGATGGGCAGATAGGTCTTGCGACTCTCGCTGTCGGAGAGCCCCCGCTCACGGGCGATTTTTTGCGCCTCGGTATTGAGGTCGAGCCGTGCCAGCGAGGGGAGGTAGCGCACCACCAGCATCAGACCCACCAGACCCACAAGATAGGTCAGGGCGTAGCCGATGCCCATGTTGTCTAGCACCGCCTGCATATCGGTCTGATGGGGCAGGTTGAGCAGACCGCTGCGCAGGGCATCCTGGGCACCCACCAGCGCCGGGGTCGAGGTGAGGGAACCCGCCAGGATCCCCGCCGCCATGCCCGGCCCCAGATTAAAGAACTTGGCCAGCCCCACCGTCAGCAGCAGGGCGGTTAGCAAGATCACCAGGGTCAGGGTGATGTAGTGGATGCCGTCGCGCAGGAAGACGCTGAAGAAGTGAGGGCCCGCCTCGATCCCCACACAGAAGATGAACAGCATAAAGCCTACGTTTTCAGTGGTGGCTGCAAATTCGAAGCCCATCTGGCCGAACAGCAGGGCGGTAAACAGCACACCTATGGTGTTGCCAATCTGAAAGTTGCCAATTCGCACCTTGCCCAGCAGCAGGCCGAAGGCCAATACCACGAACAGCAGCAGGGAGTCGCTTTGATGTAGCAGTGTCACGAAATCTATGGTCATGCCCGGAAAAACCGAGGAAAAAAGTGGGGTCGATATTGTGCCGGATCTATCCCCAATAAAGAAGCGCAAGGGAGCGATTAATCGGACGTTATCGGACGCTATTTGTGGAACCTGCGGCGTGATAGGGAGACAAGCGGATGAAATCTGGCAATTTTTGCTGTAACTGTCGTTGTCAATTAGTGAAATCTGCTGCCCGCGACCGAAGTGCTCTGGCGCAGGCCGATATTTTAGATTCTGCTGTCCGGCCGCTTGGCGGGGATCAGTTTCAGCAGATTCAACCGATGGCCGCCATGGTTGGCTGAGGGTCAAATCAGCTTGATATTTGCCCGTTCGCCCACGGGAAAAGGGTTGGCAAAAAGATACCTCTGAAAAGTGCCAATAGAGCCTGTCACCCCGCTGTTCCTGAGGGGGCAAAAAAACAGCATAAAATCAGGTTGGCCAGCAAAATGACTCTTCGCCGGGGGCCATCAAGGGCAATCCCGCGTCCTGACAGGGCTTGCTGCACTTACCCACAGAATCTGTGGATAACCCTGTTTATGAAACTTGTTCATCGCCCTGAAAGCCGCGCCAGTACTGGGGTGCAAGGGCTGTTCAAAAAATACCGGAAGAAAAATGTTTGTATAAAAATCAAATAGTTAGGTGCAACAGGAGAAAACTCTGTCGAGCCGGAACGGGTAACAAAAGGGAGCGTCAGCAGCAAGAAGGATCTTGTGCATTAAAATTGGCAGGAGAGGGCACTAAAGTGGATAACTTGCACCGAGATGGTGAGGAATTGGCTCCCCCGACTGGACTTGAACCAGTGACATACGGATTAACAGTCCGCCGTTCTACCGACTGAACTACGGGGGAACATCAGGCAAGGAGGAGCATCATACAGAAGGTGTCCGAGGTGGTCAAGCCATTCGCGGGATGATGGCGCGGGTGTACCGCTGCCAAACCCTCGGTTACACTGCTCCTCTGCTGTTTTGTGTCGGGAGTGTTCATGAGCAAATTGTTCAAGTTAGCCAGCCAGTTTCAACCCGCCGGGGATCAACCCACGGCGATTGCCCAACTGCTGGATGGCATCGAGTCGGGGCTGGCCCATCAGACCCTGCTCGGGGTGACCGGTTCGGGCAAGACCTTCACCATGGCCAACGTCATCGCCACCCTGAACCGCCCAACCATGATCCTAGCTCCCAACAAGACCCTGGCCGCCCAGCTCTATGGCGAGATGAAGGAGTTCTTCCCCGACAATGCGGTGGAGTATTTCGTCTCCTACTACGACTACTACCAGCCCGAAGCCTATGTGCCGACCACCGACACCTTTATAGAGAAGGATGCCTCGATCAACGATCACATCGAGCAGATGCGATTGTCGGCCACCAAGGCACTACTGGAGCGGCGCGATGTGGTGATCGTCGCCTCGGTGTCGGCCATCTATGGTCTGGGGGATCCCCAAGCTTATCTGAGTATGATGCTGCATCTCAAAGTGGGGGATGTGATCAACCAGCGGGATATCCTGCGCCGTCTCGCCGAGCTGCAGTACACCCGTAACGACATGGCGTTTCAACGCGGTACTTTCCGGGTGCGCGGTGAAGTGATCGACATCTACCCTGCCGAATCGGACAAGCTGGCCCTGCGGGTAGAGCTGTTTGATGAAGAGGTGGAGCGCCTCTCCCAGTTCGATCCTCTGACCGGCGCCATCGAGCAGACGGTAGTGCGCTACACCATCTACCCCAAGACTCACTACGCCACCCCGCGCGAGACCATTCTGGGGGCTATCGAGCATATCAAGGAGGAGCTGCGCAGCCGCCGCGAGCAGCTGTTGTCCCTCAACAAGCTGGTTGAAGAGCAGCGCATCAGCCAGCGTACCCAGTTCGACATGGAGATGATGCAGGAGCTGGGTTACTGCTCCGGCATCGAGAACTACAGCCGCTACCTCTCCGGCCGTGCGCCGGGGGAGCCGCCGCCCACCCTGTTTGACTACCTGCCGGGGGACGGTCTGCTCATCATCGATGAGTCCCACGTCACGGTGCCGCAGATTGGCGCCATGTTCAAAGGGGACCGCTCCCGCAAGGAGACCCTGGTGGAGTACGGCTTCCGGCTCCCCTCGGCGCTGGACAACCGGCCGCTCAAGTTCGACGAATTTGAAGCGCTGATGCCGCAGACGGTGTTTGTTTCGGCGACTCCCGGCCCCTACGAGCTGGAGAAGTCCGGCGGCGATGTGGTGCAGCAGGTTGTGCGCCCAACCGGCCTGCTCGATCCGGAGATCGAGGTGCGTCCGGTGACCACGCAGGTGGACGATCTGCTCTCCGAGATCCGCAAGCGGGTCGCCGTCGAAGAGCGGGTGCTGGTCACGACCCTGACCAAGCGTATGGCGGAAGACTTGACCGAGTATCTGGCTGAGCACGACGTCAAGGTGCGCTACCTCCACTCCGATATTGATACGGTCGAACGGGTGGAGATCATCCGCGATCTGCGCCTTGGCAAGTTCGATGTGCTGGTGGGTATCAATCTGCTGCGGGAAGGCCTCGACATGCCGGAGGTGTCGCTGGTGGCGATTCTGGATGCGGATAAAGAGGGCTTCCTGCGCTC
This sequence comes from Aeromonas sp. 97A, assembly GCF_051919185.1. Classification (NCBI taxonomy): domain Bacteria; kingdom Pseudomonadati; phylum Pseudomonadota; class Gammaproteobacteria; order Aeromonadales; family Aeromonadaceae; genus Aeromonas; species Aeromonas sp. 97A. The sequence continues at coordinate 1,150,263 of NZ_JBQBFF010000001.1, forward strand.
GACCCGCTCGCTGATCCAGACCATCGGCCGGGCGGCGCGTAACCTCAACGGCAAGGTCATTCTCTACGGCGATACCATCACCAACTCGATGAAGGTAGCCATTGAGGAGACCGAGCGGCGCCGCGCCTTGCAGCATGCCCATAACCTCAAGCATGGGATCACCCCCAAAGGGCTCAACAAATCCATTGGCGATGTGATGGACATGGGGGGCAGCCGCACGGCAGGCAAACCAGGCAAGGGGATGCGCAAGGCAGCCGAGCCGCAAGGGGAATACCATGTCCGCTCAGCCAGCGAGATTGCCAAAGAGATCAAGCGGATGGAGGAGCAGATGTTCCAGCATGCCCGGGATCTGGAGTTCGAACAGGCGGCGGCACTGCGGGATCAGATCCAGCGGCTGCGCAGCGAGTTGATCGAATCATGAGCCGTAAACGCTGGCTGATTTGGCAACGACTTCGTCGTCTCTATCAGGGCTTTCGCCATCCCGGTACCCCCTGGTGGACGAGGGGACTGGTGATCCTTATCCTGCTCTATGGCATCAGTCCGGTGGATCTTATCCCTGACGTGGTGCCCTTGCTGGGTTGGTTCGATGATGTGACCCTGCTGCTGGTGTTGCTATGGGGCTGGGAGCGTTGTCTTCCCCCAGCAGTGCGCAGCGAGCTGGAACAGGCCTCCTAGTTCACCTTTTCAACACCACGCTCGACATCACTCTTTGTGTTCCCACCCTCGACGGAAGCGGAAAAACGGTTTCATTTGAAGGTGGGCGCTGCGGGATGAAAAAGAGGCATGCCCGGTGATTGTCGCCCGGATGGCATTGGCGTAGACTCCACGCCGTTCACTTTATGGGTATGGAAAAAATGGATCTGATCCTCTTTGCAATCGACTTTATTCTGCACGTTGACGTGCATTTGAAAGAGCTGTTCGAGAACTATGGCGTCTGGGTTTACGCCATCCTGTTTCTGATCATCTTCTGTGAAACCGGGTTGGTAGTGACGCCGTTCCTGCCGGGTGACTCCCTGCTGTTTGCCGCCGGTGCGCTTACCGTGGGCAGTGTGCTGGACGTCCACACCCTGGCGGTCGTGCTGATCATCGCAGCTGTGCTGGGCAACGTGGTCAACTACACCATTGGTCACTTCTTCGGCGAGCAGCTGTTCCGCAACCCGGACTCCAAAATCTTCCGCCGGGATTATCTGGAGAAGACCCACGCCTTCTATGCCAAGCATGGTGGCAAGACCATCATCATCACCCGCTTCCTGCCTATCGTGCGTACCTTTGCGCCGTTCGTGGCAGGGATGGGGGCCATGACCTATCCGCGCTTCCTGGCGTTCAACCTGGTTGGCGGTCTGCTGTGGGTACTCTCCTTCGTCTATGCCGGCCACTTCTTTGGCAATCTGCCGGTGGTGCGTCATAACTTTACCCTGCTGATCTTCGGCATCATCGGCATCTCCCTGTTGCCCATGGTGATTGGTGCGGTCAAGGCCAAGATGAGCACTGCCAAGGCGTAACCAGAAATAGGGTCAGCCAGAACGAGAAAGGGGGAGCCATCATGGCTCCCCCTTTTTATCTCCACGCGGGCATGACACTCAGTTGCAGCAGCGCCCTTTCACCAGATTGCCGATGGCCACTACGGTGAAGACCAACAGGTAAGCGGCGAAGATGACGACCAGCCACTGGGGCATGGAGTAACCGAAGAACTGCCAGGTGATCTGGGCACAATCCCCTTCCGGCATAAAGAGCCAGGGGAGCCACTGATCGAGCGGAGCCCAGCTCGGGAAGTCGGCAAACGGGCTGCAGACGTTGAACGGGGAGGGGTTAACCTGATAGTCCACATGCTTGAGGGCCAGCTGGAAGCCGCGGAAGGCACTGTAGCCCCACAGCAACATGGCACTCCAGCGAACATACCACTTATCCGGCGCCACCATGCCGAGCAGACCGGCGGCCAGCACACCCAGGGTCGCCAACCGTTCGTAAACACACATTACGCACGGGGAGAGGCCCAGCACATGCTGGAAGAAGAGGGCACACAACTCGAGGAACAGGGCTGATGCTGCCAACAAGCCCCAGGCCAGCCGATGGGCGGCGATACGGCGGAGAAACTCGATCATCTCATTGATCTCTCAGAAAAAACAGTGGCTGAATTAGAGCAGAGCGGGGCAGAAAAGAAAAGGGCCCTGAAAGGGCCCTCGGAAACCATATCAATGGATTAATGCAGCGCTGGCTGTACCGCTGGCAGCGTACTCTCCATCACCAGCCATCCGTGCTGATAGAACCACTCGGTGGCAGGGCCAAGCAGCAATTCGACAGAGAAAAAGCCGATCAGCCCCAGCACCAATGTGTAGGGCAGCGCCATCCAGACCATGCGGCCATAGGAGAGACGCAGCAGCGGCGCCAATGCCGAAGTGAGCATAAACAGAAAGGCGGCCTGACCATTGGGGGTGGCGACCGACGGCAGGTTGGTACCTGTGTTGATGGCTACCGCCAGCAGATCGAACTGGGCGCGGTCGATGGCACCATTGAGCATGGCCGTCTTCACCTCATTGATGTAGACGGTGCCGACAAAGACGTTGTCACTGACCATGGAAAGCACCCCGTTGGCCAGATAGAAGAGGGCCAGCTGGTTCTCCGGTTTGGCTGCCAGTACCAGCTGGATCACCGGCTTGAACAGCTGCTGATCGATGATGACGGCGACCACGCTGAAGAAGACCGCCAGCAGGGCTGTGAAGGGGAGTGCCTCCTGGAAGGCTTTACCCAGCGAGTGCTCCTCGGTGATCCCGGTCAGGGAGGTGGCCAGCACGATAACCGAGAGGCCAATCAGGCCAACGGCTGCCAGGTGCATGGCCAGGCCGACAATCAGCCAGACCGCAATCAACGCCTGAACGATCAGCTTGGCCTTGTCTTGCGGGCTGCGTTTTGCCTCTTCGTAGCGATTGTACTCCTCCATGATGGCACGCACCGTGTCCGGCAGGCGTGCACCATAGCCAAACCAGCGGAACTGCTCTACCAGCACGCAGGTCAGCAGACCGCAGATAAAGACGGGGACGGTGACGGGTGACATGCGAATGGCAAATTCGGCGAAGTTCCAGCTGGCTTGTTCGCCGATGATGAGGTTTTGCGGCTCGCCCACCAGGGTGCAGACCCCACCCAGCGCGGTACCGATGGCGGCATGCATCATCAGGCTGCGCAGGAAGGCGCGAAAATCGTCGAGATCCTGGCGATTGAGCTCGGCGACTTCCTTATCATCGGTATGGTCATGGCTGTGACCAAACTCCTTGCCAGACGAGACCTTGTGATAGATGGCATAGAAACCGGTGGCGACGCTGATCACCACGGCAATCACGGTCAGGGCATCGAGAAAAGCTGACAGGAAGGCGGAGACCAGACAGAAGGAGAGGGAGAGCAGGATCTTGGAGCGTACGCCGATCAGCAGCTTGGTGAAGACATAGAGCAGCAGCTGCTTCATGAAATAGATGCCTGCCACCATGAACACCAGCAACAGCAGCACCTCGATATTGGCGACCAGCTCGTGTTTGACCTGATCGGCGGAGGTCATGCCGATCAACACGGCTTCGATCGCGAGCAGACCACCCGGTTGCAGGGGGTAGCATTTGAGGGCCATGGCCAGGGTGAAGATAAACTCAACGACCAGTAACCAGCCCGCAATGAAAGGATCAAGGTGGAAGGCAATCGGATTGATTACCAGAAATAGCAAGATGGCGCTTTTATACCACTGTGGTGCATTGCCCAAGAAGTTCTTGGCGAATGCCTGCCCTAGGCTTATTGGCATGATAATGGGTCTCAACTTTGTTGTTAGGATCTGCTTCTATGCAGTCAAGGATGATTCGACCTGTGCCTCCGGATGTTGGCCTTTATCTGTCTGATTCCTCGTGATTTTAATCAAAAAGCGTGACGATTATAAATGATAGCCGATGGATCTCTGCCCATGTGTCTGTTTTATAACCACCTTGTCGGGGTTGGCTGGCTCCCCTGCGGCGATTAGATACATATTCCCAACACTATATTTGCCATATGTGAGCAGAGGACTGACCTTATGCTTGCCAGCCATCATCGCTTTGATATCATTCGTCAGCCTTTTTACGCATTACAACAGAGTCAATTCATGGTTATAAAAGCGCAGAGCCCAGCTGGGTTTGCCGAGGAATACATCATCGAGTCCATCTGGAACAATCGCTTTCCTCCCGGATCTATTCTGCCCGCCGAGCGTGAATTATCCGAGTTGATCGGGGTGACGCGGACGACCTTGCGCGAAGTGCTGCAGCGACTGGCCCGTGATGGCTGGTTGACCATACAGCATGGCAAGCCGACCAAGGTGAACAATTTCTGGGAAACCTCCGGCCTCAATATTCTGGAGACGTTGGCTCGTCTGGATCAGGACAAGGTACCTGATCTGATAGCTCAGCTGCTCTCCGCCCGTACCCATATCTGCACCATCTTTATCCGCGGGGCGATCCGTCACAATCCGGAACAGGCCGCCGAGATCCTGCGTGGCGCCGATGGGGTCGAGAACAACGCACAGGCTTATGCCGAGTTCGATTATCGCCTGCACCACCAGCTGGCGTTTGCTTCCGGCAATCCGATCTATGCTTTGATCCTGAACGGTTTCAAAGGGTTGTACAGCCGGGTCGGCAGCTACTACTTCTCCGACAAGCAGGCTCGCGAGACCGCAGATGCCTACTACAAGACCCTGCTCAATCTGGCGGAGACCAAGAACCACGAAGCCGTGTTCATGACGGTGCGTCAGTACGGTATCGAGTCCGGCAAGCTGTGGACCCGCCTGCGTCAGGACATGCCAAGCGATCTGTGCGACAACTGATCCCTTGCCTGTGCTGTCCAAGAAACGCGCCATCCGGCGCGTTTTTTTATTCTGCTGTGTTTGTGTCTATCCTTGACTGGCGGTGGTAATTGCTTGAACTGCATGGATATTTGGCCAAAAAGCTTGATCCAGCGCAAATGAACCCTGCATTTATCACTTTGGTGGCATAGGACCCAACCGCTGATTGAGGTCAAATGGAGGCATCAAGAGCGGAGCCAATATCCGCCAGAAGGAACACACCTTTCACCGGATGAAGGACACAACAATGAGTCTTCTTGAACACACCATCTGGACAGTACTGGGATACGGGGCCATGCCCTTTATCTTTCTGAGCGGATTCGTGGCGGTGGCAGTGACCTGTTGCATGCTGCTGAATGCGTTCGGGGTACAGTCCGCCGATAAGTGAGTCGCTTCTCCATGCTGCCAAATGCCAGTCTTCGGACTGGCATTTGTTTTTTGTGTCTTTTAAAGCACTTATCCCGGCAGGGAAGGGGAAATCTTTGGTCAGGATGGTCGAACCTGCCGCCGATTTTGATTACACTGGCGCCCGTATTTCCCACTCACCCTTCTCTTATCAGGTGTTCAAGGTTTTCTATGGCTCTCAAGGCAACCGTATTCAAGGCCCAGATCAGTTTGTCTGATATGGATCGCAATCTGTATCAGGACTTCTCCCTCACGCTGGCGCGCCACCCCTCCGAAACTGATGAGCGGATGATGATCCGGCTGGCGGCCTTTGCCTGGCACGCTGCCGAGCGACTGGAATTCACCAAGGGATTGAGCGCCGATGATGAACCCGAGCTCTGGTGCAAGAACTACTCGGACGAAGTAGAGCTCTGGATCGAGCTGGGTCAGCCCGATGAAAAACGGCTCAAAAAAGCCTGCAACCGCGCCCGTCAGGTGGTGCTCTATCTCTACGGCGGTCGTGGCACCAGCGTCTGGTGGAAGCAGAACCAGGGCAAGCTGAGCCAGCATGACAACCTCAGCATCATCGAACTCTCCGACAGCCAGACACTGCCGCTCACCGCCATGGTCGAGCGTACCATGCAGCTCACCTGCACTATTTCCGATGGTCAGCTCTGGGTCAGTAACGGCGCACTGGAAGTGACGCTGGATCCGGTGGTGCTGATGGGCAAACCGGCTCGCGAACTGTAACGGACGCCGCCCATGTTCAGCGCCCTGCTCAATATCGTCATTCCGGTGTTCGGTGTGGTCGGGCTCGGCGCCCTCTACGGGCGATTGCGACCGGGGGCCGCGCTCGGTTACGTCAATCGGGCCAATATCGAGCTGTTTACCCCGGCGCTGGTCTTCTCCGCGCTGGTCAAGTATCCGCTGGCGCTGGCGGAGCATATGCCGCTGATTGCTGCGGGGGCGCTGGTTATTCTGTTACCCGGTCTGCTGCTCGCACTGCTCAAACTCAAAGGGATTGAGCGGGCAGCCCTGATCTTGCCCGCCATGTTCCGAAATACCGGCAATCTTGGTATCCCCTTGATGGTGCTGGCATTTGGCGAACAGCAACTGGGGGCCATCGTGATCCTCTTTGTGCTCTCCAATCTGCTGCACTTCTCGGTCGGCATGTTTATCCTCTCGGCCAATACCTCCCGCTGGCTGTGGCTGCGCAGCCCTGTGTTGTGGGCCGCGCTGGCCGGTTTGCTGGTGGCCAATCTGCACATTACGCTGCCGGAATATGTGGTGACCACGGCCTCGCTGCTCGGCCAGATCTCGGTGCCCCTGATGCTCTTTGCGCTGGGTATTCGCCTGATGGAGGGAGAGCTCGATCACCTTGGCCTCGCGCTCAAGTGCAACCTGCTCTATCTGCTGGCGGGGGGATTGTCGCTGCTGCTGGCGATCTGGCTGTTGCCGCTCAAGACGGAGTGGATCCCGCTGTTGATGTTGTCGGTTTCCTTGCCCCCTGCGGTCTTGAATTACATGCTCTGCGAGCAGTATCACTGTCAGCCGGACAAGGTGGCCAGTATCGTGCTCGGCGGCAATGCCCTCTCTGTGCTGGTGATCCCGCTGGCGGTCTGGTTGGCACTTCATCTGCCCGGCTAAGCCAGATTGCATTGGTGCGACGGTGCGACTCACTGGCCAATTGCTTGATCGAACCGAGTCACAGTCGTTCGCATCTCATCCATGTCATCTCTATTTATCATGAGCTTCCGTGATATATCTGTTGTCTCCGCATCCGGCCCCCGAGCCCCGGGCCTGACGGCGACAGCTATAGTTGAAAAAGAGCTGACTGACACTGTTTAACCAATGCCAGTGAGGGAAACCGGATGAGCACAAGTGAGCAATCTGATCCTGTGGGGCAGGCAAAATCGCGCTATGACCCGGCATTGCCTACCGGTTATGACTGGCGCAGACACCGCCGTTTTATCCTCAGTGGCGGTGGTTACAAGGCGGAATGTCGCCGTCGCAACTGGTTTCTGGAGTTGCTCAACCCGGTGCCCTATGTGGTGGTGCGCGACATAGCCATCGGCGGCATCGGTATTCTGGGGGCCATACGGTTGAAAGAGGGGGATGAGCTGGTGATTGCCATTCCCTCTGGCGAGAAACTGCGCGGTCTGGTCGTGAGATCCCAGCCAGACCCACTTTTTCCCAAACTCTATCGCACCGGTATTCGTCTGCATCGTTATCCGACGGCCGAGCTGTTTGCCCGCTGGCAAAGTTACATTCAGCCGCAAGATAAAGCGGATTTCGACCATGAGTGCCAAGTCTTGAAACAGGTACGCGGCGCGTGAGTCACGTACCATATCAGTGGTTGGTTTCCCCACATTCAGCATGATCTGTCGATGGACTTTGCGGATCAGCAGGCTTGGTTGGCCCGAGTGGCTTATCTCACTGCATGTGTTTTCATCTTTATGTTTTTATTGAATTTTATCTGTGCCTCGGAAGTCGCAGAGGATGCGGATCATTTTCCCTTTTCGTGATCCCCCCCGAAGTAGTTCCCCCTGATATCCCTTAGTATCTGGCCAGCATGACTCCCTTTAGGGGGAAAAGAACAAGAACAAAAAGGAATGATGGATGAGATCCGTGAGCAACCAGTGTCTGTTGATGCAGATCCAGCCGACCATCTTGCGCTTTGCCAAGATGCTGGCCAGTGTGCTGCAGCTTGAGGTCGAGATTGTGGATGCCGATATGGTTCGGGTGGCTGGCACCGGGCCCTATGGCAAGTTCTTCGGACGTCAGCTGGAGGGCGACTCCCGCCTGCTGCGCTATGTGATTGATAACCAGCGGGAGAAGATCGTTACCCACACCAGCGATGATCCCGTGTGTGACGGTTGTACCTGCAAGGAGAGCTGCCGTGAGCGCGCCTTCCTCGGGGTGCCCATCATGGTGGACGAGCGCTGCATCGGCGTGATCAGTCTGGTGGCCTTCAGCGACGAGCAGCAGGCGCGCCTCAACAACAATCTGCAGGATGTGTGCGACTATGTGCGCCACATCTCCACCATCTTTGTGGCCAAGTTGCTCGATTCGCGCGGGTTGTCGGACGGGGTCAACAAGGTGTTCCTCAATCTGATGACCAACATGGATCAGGGCTGCCTGCTGCTCGATGACAAGAGTCAACTGCTCTACGCCAACGAGGTGGCGCTCCATCATCTGGGTTGCCAGCAGGAACAGCTGCAGGGGCGCGAAGTGGGGATCCGCCCGCTTACCTTCTCCCAACAGGGGCTGAGTGGTCATCTTCAGCACATCATCACCTTTGAGGGTCGTCAGGAGCTGATCATCGGTCAATTGCACCATGTGCAGGGCCAGCAGCTCTTTCTGATGGCGTTTCACCAGTCCCACTCCGGTCAGGTTCAGGAGCCGGATCCGGATGTGCGGATCGATCAGCTGATCGGCGAGAGCAAGCCAATGCGCACCCTCAAGCGACTGCTGCACCGCATCGCCCAGAGTCCTTCCAGCGTGCTGATTTGTGGCGAGAGCGGCACAGGTAAAGAGGTGGTGGCCCGCGCTGTCCATCGCCTGAGTCCGCGGCAGGACAAGCCGTTCATCGCTATCAACTGTGCCGCCATTCCCGAACAACTGCTGGAGAGCGAGCTGTTTGGTTATGTGAAGGGCTCCTTTACCGGCGCCTCCAGCGGTGGTAAGCAGGGTCTTATTCAGGCGGCTCATCAGGGCACCCTGTTCCTTGACGAGATTGGCGATATGCCGCTCACCATGCAGGCCAAGCTGCTGCGGGTGCTGGAGCTGCGGGAGGTGACCCCCATCGGGGCCAGCCGACCGGTGCCGGTGGATATTCGCATCATCGCCGCCACTCACCAGCATCTCGATCAATACATCGCCGAAGGGAAGTTTCGTGAAGATCTCTACTATCGCATCAACGTCATCCCCCTCAACCTGCCGCCGCTGCGGGAGCGGGAAGGGGACGTGGAGCTGCTGACCCACTACTTCCTCAACCTGCACACCAGCCGCATTGGCATCGTCTATCCCGGTCTGGCACCTGAGGTGATGGCGCTGCTCAAGGGGTATCGCTGGCCGGGCAACGTGCGCGAGCTCAGCAACCTCATCGAATATCTGGTCAACGTCAGCCAGGCGGGCGAGGTGATTGACGCCAGCCTGCTGCCCCCCAACGTCATCCGCAATCAGGAGCCTCATCACGTCTCCGCCCAGTCGATCCCGGTGACCAATCTGGATGCGGCGTTCAATGTGCCTGCCACAGCTCCGCTCGCCGCCACGCCGGAGAAACTGCCTGAGCCCGTTCCGGGTGAGAGCGGTCTTGAGAGCATGGAAAAACAGATGATAGAAGAGACCCTGCAGCGGCTTGGCAACAAAAAATTGGCCGCACAGGCGCTGGGGATTGGGATTGCCACCCTCTATCGCAAGATAAAGAAGTACGAGATTGCCGTGCAGAGCTGAAGATCTGGCGGCATCTATCCGGCCCGTGTCGTTTATCGGATGACACGGGTTTTTTTATGGGAACAAGGCTCTGCGCCATTGCCGAATTGTGCTGAACGGATTGGCGGGGCAGGGGAGTGGCTGCATGGTAGAATGCAAAAAGCCCGCTCGATGAGCGGGCTTTTTTAATCTGGTGCGTCCTAGTGGATTCGAACCACCGACCCCCACCATGTCAAGGTGATGCTCTAACCAGCTGAGCTAAGGACGCAGGGTGCGCAATGCGACTATTATTTCTTTATGCAGAAGTGGTGGGTTTAATTGGATTCGAACCAACGACCCCTACCATGTCAAGGTAGTGCTCCAACCAACTGAGCTATAAACCCACATCTGGAATATCTGCAAAGTTTTGAAACTGAATGGTGCGTCCTAGTGGATTCGAACCACCGACCCCCACCATGTCAAGGTGATGCTCTAACCAGCTGAGCTAAGGACGCATAATCAGTGTTCTGTAATGGTGCGTCCTAGTGGATTCGAACCACCGACCCCCACCATGTCAAGGTGGTGCTCTAACCAGCTGAGCTAAGGACGCATCACAGAAAAAGTGGTGGGTTTAATTGGATTCGAACCAACGACCCCTACCATGTCAAGGTAGTGCTCTAACCAACTGAGCTATAAACCCACTTTCTCTTACTTCACTACGCCAGCGCTGCTGACGTGGTCGGCATACTACCCATGCCCCCCAAGGCTGTCAACAGGCCATATGCACAAAGGAGACTGTTTGCCCAGTTCTTGCGCAGCCTGTTGATTTTGCAGGCGAGTTGTCGCTCGCCAAGCCCTGTTACTGAGATCGCGACAGGGTAGTGCAGGCTTCCGGAGTGGCAAAACGACCATAGATGTAGCGCAATCTCGCCCCCAGCATCAGGGCCGCACTGGTGAGGCCGACGATAAAGCCGATCCAGAAGCCTTGGGGCCCCATCCGCGGCACCAGCCAGTCGGTCAGACCCAGGATCATGCCGGTGGGCAGCCCCAGTCCCCAGTAGGCGACGATGGTGACGTAGAAGATCGCCTGGGTATCCTTGTAACCGCGTAGTGCGGCGGCCGCGACCACCTGCACCGAGTCGGAGATTTGATAGATGGCGGCGAAGAACAGCAAGATGGCCGCCAGGACGATCACCTGCTGATCATCGGTATAGATGGAGGCGATCTGCTCGCGCAGCAGCACCGTCATGGCGGCAGTGGCCGCGGCGATGGCCATTCCCAGCATTAAGCCGGTGCGAGCCGCCACCCGGGCGTGATGGGGCTGCCCTTCACCGATACTGTGGCCAACCCGGATGGTGACACCCACCCCGATGGAGAGGGGCAGCATAAACACCAGGCTGGAAAAGTTGAGGGCAATCTGGTGACTCGCCACCGTCTCGGCACCGAAGGGGGCCAGCATCAGTGCCACCACGGTAAACAGGGTCACCTCGCAGAAGATCGCCATGGCGATGGGGAACCCCAAGCGAAACAGGCGCCAGATCCGGCTGCCGTTGGGGCGCGCCAGCTGAGAGAAGAGGCGGATCTCGGTGAAGTGACGGGAGAGCTTCACATAGAGGATCATCGCCAGCAGCATGGCCCACAGCACGATGGCGGTAGCGACGCCACAGCCGACCCCGCCGAGCTTGGGCATGCCGAAGTGACCGTGGATGAAGATGTAGTTGGCGGGAATATTGACCGCCAGCCCGACAAAGCCGATCACCATGGTGGGCATGGTGTGGGAGAGACCCTCACTGAAGTTGCGCAGCACCTGGAACATCACGAAGGCGGGCAGACCCCACAGGATGGCGTGCAGGTAGCCGGTGGTCTTGGCCGCCATCACCGGCTCCACATCCATGAACTGCAGCGCCAGCGGGCTGTAATAGAGTGCAACCATCGCCAGCGGGGTGACGATGAGCGCCAGCCAGAAACCCTGATGGACGGCCGGGCGGATTTGATCCCGCTTGCGGGCGCCGTTGAGCTGGGAAACGATGGGGGTGAGCGCCATGATGATCCCCTGCACCAGCAGGATCACCGGTAGCCAGAAGCTGGAGGCCACCGACACGGCGGCCAGATCGACCGCACTCACCTGACCCGCCATCACGGTATCGACGAAGTTCATGGCGACCTGGGCGACCTGGGCGACCAGTATGGGGCTGGCTAGACGGACGAGCTGCTTCGCCTCGGACCAATAACGTTGCACTGACACCTCCGAGTGGATCAGATAGATAGAGAAAGAGCGGAAATCGGGAAGAGCCTTTGCATACCCGGGCGGGCATGCAAAGGGTGGGGGAGGCATTTTAGCCTGAAATTCATCCAGGACGAAATAGTTGCCGCCCCGGCAGCGGGATCAGGCGTCTTCGTGATCGCTGATCAGCAGGTTGGCGGCAGCATAGGCGGCCTGTTCACGCAGTTCGGCGGGCACCCGCTCATCGGCGGCGACCGCGTTGAGGGCGCGGATAGTGGCGGCGATGGCCTTCGGCACGTAGCCCTGCTCGCCGGAGCCAATCTGGTTATAGGCGATACGGATCGCTTCACAGCACTCATAAACCATCATGATTTGCTTCCTTGAAAGTAAAAAGGCGAGCAAATATAGCGGTTTTGCTCCCATTTTGTCAGTCTCGCGGTTGTAATTTGCGGCAAGCCCGTTAGTTTGGTTACCCCCTTTTCCTGTTTCGGCCTCTTTGATGCTGCTCTCTTCGCGCAATTCACTGGCGATCTTCCTGACGCTGTTTGCTCTTCTCGCCCTGACGCTCAAGGATGGTGCGGACAAATATCTGGTACTCCATGGCTACTCCGTGATGGAGATGGTCTGGTTTCGCTTCTTTGTTCCTTTTCTCGGTCTGCTGCTGTTGTTGCCAAAGCGCACCGTGTCGGCGCTGCTGGCGGTGGATCGCTGGCTATTGCTGCGTTCGCTGCTGTTTCTGGTCTGTGCGCTGGTCTCGGTGATTGCGCTGGCCCATGTGCCGCTCAATGTCTACACCATCATCTGCCAGCTTGGTTCGCTGGCCTTTGTGGTGGCCGGTGTCCTCTTTTTCAGGGAGCGTCTGACCCGGGCCAAGGTAGCGGCCGTGTTGCTGGGGCTGTTTGGCGTGCTGGTGGTGATTCATCCCGACGGGAGCGACGCGAACCTCTACTACCTGCTGCCACTGGTCATCGTGCTGGCCAACACCGGCTACAACCTCATCACCAAGCTGGTGGATCCACGTCTGACCACCCTCGATATCCTGATCGTCACCTGCTTCATGCTGGGGATGGTGGCAATGGTGACGCTCTGCTGGCAGCCTGCACTGTGGCACTTCCCCGGGCTTGCTGACTTGCCCTATCTGCTGGCGCTACCAGTGGTGACCCTGCTCTCCCAATATTGCCTTATCAAGGCGATGCAGTATGCGCAGGCCTCTACTCTGGCGCCCTTCTTCTATTTCCAGATCTTTTTTTCTACCCTCTGCGGCTATCTGATGTTTGGTGAAATGCCGACTCTCAGTAGTATGGCGGGGTGTCTGCTCATCGTGCTGGCTGGCATAGTGGTCATCCATTCCCAGCGCCGGGCGAGTGTGCTGGCGCGGTCTGAGGCGGCGGAGCAGGTGTGACGGCTTGTATGAAACGAATTGTGTAAAAAACGGATTGTGTAAAAGAAGCGGCCACAGGCCGCGATAAAAAACAGAGCGTGTTACCAGAAACAAAGAGGTGATGATGTTTACCGGAATTGTGCAAGGTGTGGCCGAGCTGGTCGCCATCGAAGAGAGTGCTTCATTTCGTACCCACGTGATCCGCATGCCAAGCTCGGCGTGGGGGGAAGGGCTGGTCCTCGGCGCCTCGGTCGCCCACAACGGCTGCTGCCTGACCGTTACCCGGGTTGAGGGGGATCTGGTCAGCTTCGATTTGATGCAGGAGACCCTGCGTCTCACCAACCTCGGCCTGTTAAAGGTGGGGGACAAGGTCAATGTGGAGCGGGCTGCCCGCTTTGGTGACGAGATCGGCGGTCATGCCATGTCTGGCCATATCATCGGCATGGCAGAGGTCACCTCGGTGATCGACACCCCCAACAACCGTCAGGTGTGGTATCGCCTTGCTCCCGAGCTGATGAAATATGTGCTGACCAAGGGATACATCGGCATCGACGGCATCAGCCTGACCATCGGCGAGGTGCGCGAGCGGGAGTTCTGCGTTCACCTGATCCCCGAGACCTTGGCTCGCACCAACCTGGGTTGGGTCAAGGCTGGCTGGCAGACCAATATCGAGATCGATCCCCAGACCCAGGCCATCGTCGATACGGTGGAGCGGGTACTGGCGGCGCGCGCGGGTAACTGAAAGGAAACGGCTCGGTGTTAATCGCCTCATAAGCAAGGGCCTGCAGTGTGCAGGCCCTTGTTATTTACATGGTGAAAATATCTACTCAACTTTTTATGACTCGCAGTCACAACATCTGCTCGGCCTTTTGTGACTCACAATCAAAACAGTTGCTCGGCCTTTTGTGACTCGCAATCAAAACAGTTGCTCGTCGTCTGCATCCACAAACAACTGCAAACAGTCGCGGGCTTCGTCGCGGTGAAGCCGCAGGTGGATCGGATTGCAACAGGCCATGCAATCTTCGTAAAACTCCTGATCACCCTGGCTGGCATCCAGCTCGACCCGGGTATGGTGGCCACAGTGAGGGCAGACGATGCGCTTGCTGGTGTACTCGATCATGATAACCTCCTCGGGCCTAGGGGCCGCCTATCTACCCTGATTCTAGTCGGGCTGCAGGGGGTTAACCGCGAGCAAACGCACGTTTATGACAGAGATCAAGCCTTAGAAATGGCAAGGCCCAACTGGTTGCGTGGGCCGTTCAGGATAAGAGCCGTCTGGTTGCTGATCGCGGGTGACAAGAGGCGGATTGCCAACGGTTGTTTGGCAATAACAGGGGGCCAGCTGCCCCCTGCGAGTAGGATATGGGGTGCGTAACGAGGCGTTACGCGACCCAGCTGGCCAACATGTCGGCATTGAGCTCGGCCAGCGAGCTTAGCTGGTAGTTGGCGATGGCCAAGCGTGGGTCACCCACTAAAGCGGGATCCGGCACGATCAACGCTGTCATGGAGGCCGCCTTGGCCGCCAGCAGGCCGGTAAAACTGTCTTCGATGGCCAGACAATGAACCGGCTCTACCCCCAGTTTCTCGGCGGCGTGGATATAGACATCGGGGTGCGGTTTGCCGAAACGCTCCACCTCTGCGGAGTGCACCGCCATAAAACGATCGCGAATGCCGAGTTTGCCGAGTACCGCTTCTACCATCGCAAAGGGTGAGGAGGTCGCCAGACCCACTTTCAGGCCGCGGGCTTTGATAAGGTCGAGCGCCTCCAGCACACCGGCTTTGGCCTGACCTTCGGAGAGGATCAGGGCGTTGACCTGATCCAGAATGCGCTGTACCACCTCTTCCTGAGTCGGGCCGCTCCACGGGCGAAGGCGGTACCAGTGGGCAACCAGCTGATCGATGCGCACGCCGATGGTCGATTCACAATCCTCGACGGTGTGGGGGTGACCCAGTTCGGAGAAAACGGCGATCTGGGCCCGTTGCCAAAAGGGTTCCGAGTCGATCAGAACACCATCCATATCGAAGATCACGGCAGCTAACATCTTGTACTCCTGACAAATTTGAAGAGGGGATTATAAGCCTGACGGGCAAATGCAAAAGGGGCATTGCCATGCCCCTTGCGCCCGATCACATCGGCAAACGTTTGTTTTGCTGTGGCAAAAAGCACTTAGAACAGCACCTCGACCTTGGCGGCCACGGCTTTGGCTTTCTCTACCGCATCCTGGCAATCCGCTGCGCGGGCCAGCGCCACGCCAAGACGGCGGCGACCGGCGATCTCCGGTTTGCCAAACAGCCGCAGCTGGGCACCCGGCACCAGCGCCAATGCCTCACCAATCCCCTGATAGCGGATGTCCTGGCTGTGCCCTTCGCGCAGTACCACGGCGGAAGCGCTCGGCCCATACTGGGTGATGGTGCCGACCGGCAGCCCCAGAATGGCGCGCACGTGCAGGGCGAACTCGGAGAGATCTTGCGAGATCAGGGTCACCATGCCGGTATCGTGGGGACGCGGCGATACCTCGCTGAACCACACATCATCCCCCTTGATGAAGAGTTCGACCCCGAACAGGCCGTAACCACCGAGGGCCTCAACCACCTTGGCCGCTACCTCTTTGGATCGGGCCAGCGCCAGCTCGCTCATCACCTGTGGCTGCCAGGATTCGCGGTAGTCGCCATCTTCCTGCCGGTGGCCGATAGGGTCGCAGAAGTGAATGCCATCGACGGCGCGTACCGTGAGCAGGGTGATTTCGTACTCGAAGGGAACGAAGCCCTCGACGATCACCTTGCCACGGCCGGCGCGGCCACCCTCCTGGGCGTAGGTCCAGCTCTCATCGATCTTGGCGAGATCGCGCAGTACGCTCTGTCCCTTGCCGGACGAGCTCATCACAGGTTTCACCACGCAGGGCAGGCCGATAGCCTCGACGGCGGCAACGAACTCCTCTTTGCTCTGGGCAAAGCGGTAGGGGGAGGTGGGCAGACCCAGGGTCTCGGCAGCGAGGCGGCGGATCCCTTCCCGGTTCATGGTGAGCTGGGTAGCGCGGGCGTTGGGCACTACCCTGACCCCTTCTTGCTCAAGGGCGGCCAGGGTATCGGTGGCGATGGCCTCGATCTCGGGGATGATGAGGTCGGGTTTAACCTCGGCAACCAGGGCACGCAGGGCGTTGCCATCGAGCATATCCAGCACCCGGGCGGCATGGGCCACCTGCATGGCGGGGGCATTGGGGTAGCGGTCGGCGGCGATCACTTCGATCCCGAACCGTTGCAACTCGATGGCGACCTCCTTGCCAAGTTCGCCGGAGCCCAGCAGCAGGGCACGGGTGGCGCCGGGGCGGGTTGCGGTTCCAAACATACGATCTCTCCTGATGTCGATGGTCATTGTTGATGATCGCTATTACACAAATAGCGGACAAAAAAGAGGCACGCATGGCGTACCTCAGGAAACGGGTTTGTGAGCGTGCTGCTCCAGATGGGTCAGCAAGGTAATGGCGCCAATGATGATAGCGGCGCCAAGCCACAGACGGCCGGGGGGCGCCCAGCCAAATACCAGCCAGCCCGCCAGCACGTTCATCGGCAGCTTGGCAAAATCGAAAGGCTGCACGAAGGAGGCCTCTGCCACGCTGTAAGCGCGCGCGATGGACATCTGGGCCAGTGCCGTCAGCACACCGGAGGCGGTTACCAGCAGCCACTGGCTCTCGCTCGGCCACTGCCACTCCGGCAGTGCCAGCATGACGTTGAACGGGGTACTGAAAATAAGCAGATACACCACTATGGTGTGGGATGATTCGTTGGCCGCCTGATAGCGCACCATCAGGGAGTAGCCGGCCCAGAACAGCGCCGCCGCCACCGGCAGCAGGGAGGCCCAGTTGAACTCGTCAGTCCAGGGGGCGAGGATCAGCATGGCGCCGGCAAAGCCCGCCAGGGTGGCCAGAATGCGGGCGCGGCTCACCTGCTCCTTGAGCAGCAGGGCGGAGCCCAGGGTGGCAAACAGCGGTGAGGTCATTAGCAGAGCGATCCCCTGCCAGATGGGGACGGGGTACGCCAGTGCCCAGAGCCAGAGCTGGATGCCGATCACCGCCAGCAATACCCGCAACAGGTGCAACCGGAACTGATTGGTCATCAGGGATTGGCGCAAGCCATGACGAACCAGCCAGGGCAGCAGGCAGATCAGGGCGATCAGGTATTGATGAAAAGCGACTTGGGTCGATGGGAGGCCAAGCTTGAAGCTGACATACTGGCTCAGGCTGTTGACGGCGGCGAAGCAGAGTCCTGCCACCATCATCCAGACTGCACCGGCCAGAGGAGAGTGCCTGCGCGAGGGTATCATGGGATCCGGGTCGCTGGAAAAAAGTGCGGCGGATCATAACGGCAATCGTTTGTTCTGCCAAGGGTTGAAGCGCGGCCGCAGGGTTGGCTGGCGAGGAAGTGGCCTTGCATCAAAAAATTTGAACAAGTTGAGCATCTATTTTCGCTATCAGCAAATAAGCACAATGTTTAGAGTGACCTCCATCGACAGCAACGCTGTTCAACCGACAACCAAATGGAGTTTCACCATGGCCAATATCCTCGTACTCAAATCCAGCATCCTGGGTCAATATTCCCCCATATAATGCGCCTACTTATCAGCCTTTGGGACGTTGGGACGGTATTTTTCACTATATACCCCCAAGTTTTTAGACATGAAAAAAGCTCGATATATTATAAATATATCGAGCCTTTAAGTTACTGTTTTTCAATATCGTTCAAAATCTTGATAATTACAGTATACGGTTTTATGAAGTGGTATATTTGCAAATGCTTATTTTGCAAGGTCTATTTGCTTGATTTATCCTACAATCGTAATGCAAAACCCATGACCGGAAGCAACGAACTTAGGTTCAATCTCACTCAAATCCGAGGATAGCTTTTGTCCGGATTCTTGATTGGGCAATGTATCTGCGCCGCTTGATTTTACCGCTGCGTCCCAACTGCTTTCGATAACTTGTCCGTGATTCTCACCCATGCCGAACATGAGGTCGCTGCTAAAGAAAATACCACGTTTCTTTTCAAAAAATAAAAGTCCTTCCCACATATGCATTTCAGATGGGTAACTGATAGTTTGAAATTCAAAATCATCTCCGGCAAATATTTCATTCGGCTTTTTAATAAGCACATTGTTAGTAATACCAAACCCCATCAGTTGTCTTGCTGTGGTTTCGGAACAAACCGCGACAGCTTCGGGATGTTCTTTGAGAACCAAAGCAAGTCCGCCACATTCGTCTGATTCAAAATGAGAAATTAGAATGTATTTTATTTTGCGTTCACCGAGCAACTCTTGCAACTTAGGAATGGTAGTTTGCGCTTGTGATACGGCTCCGGTCTGAATGAGAACAGGCTCATTTGTCATCAATAAGTATTGGTGCATTGAAAGCTTAATCGGCTCCATTACCTCTGTAAATTGGTATAAATCTTTGATAATCTCTGTCATTGTCAAAACGCCTTTTTCTATTTATAGTCTAACCTAAATTCCACGTGTGTTTTTTATTAGCTTCAAAAATCACTATTTCACGAAGAATTTAGACTGCTTCTCACACATTGTAACATTATTTACAACCACCTTTCAATCATTTTTGATAAATCATTGATTTCATCTTTGCTGCAATGATACTTAATAAACTCTGCAAGTTATCCACAGAGCAACACTCAATTTTATTGATGATATTCTTATTATACCAGACATTTTTCATACACTCCCTTGTACGGATAGTTTTCCGACAACTTCATGATTACATATCTTGCGGTTTTGATTATTTTTGCTGCAAGAAATACATACTTCAAACGAAAGGTCTTTATTTGCTGTCTGTATTCTGAAGAGTCCAAGGAATCAAACTTGAACAACAAAAATAGGTTATATGAAAGCATCATCATTTGAAACACGGCTTCATTCGCCCAAAATGACTTTAGCAAGAGATGACCCACCGCCATGTCGTATTTGGCTTCTTTGATATAGTTTTCAGCATTACCACGCTTTTCATAGTATATAACTACTTTTTCAGAAAGCAAGGTAGTATTTGTTACAAAGAAAAAGTAGTCGTATTCGGAACCTTCTAAAAGTGATAATTGTGCTCTTTCTTTTTCTGGTTTCAGTACGCGAGATACGACAAATCTTCTGTCTTTTTCCCATTTAACTAATTTTGTATACAGTTCTGTAGTTTCTCTACCTTCTTCTCCTTTAACGAATACAATTGATGAATTCGTTGCTTGTGAGGTGAGTGTAGAATAACTTTTGGCTTTAATTAAATATTTGCATCCAAGAGATTCTATCGTTTCGATAATTTTTTCATCAAAGTAGCCACTATCCATTCGAAATAAAATTTCTAAATCGTCTGATTTGATGTTAGCAACAATTTCTTTGATCATTTCCGCAGCACCGTTTGCAGTGTAAGTATTGCCACTTCTTACAAATCCGGTAACATATGCTTTTAATTCGTCGCAAAATGCAAATTGGATATTGTAGCATCGGTTTCCCAGTTTCTTAGGATTATATCCTTTTGACGCACCTTCTTGATGACCTTCTACGTTAATTACACTACTATCAATATCAATCGTAATGGATGTCAATTTACTTTTAGTGAGCAGTTTTTTAAAGACTTTAAAATTAATGTCTCTAAACATTTGGGTTGTCTTGAAGTTGAAGTTTCCTAGAAACCGTGACACTGTTTCAGGTTCTTTTACGGAAATATCAAACTCGTTGACGAGGGGATCATTTTGAAGTAGCTTTAGACGTTCTAACTTATCAATGCCAATGAAGTGACCGCAGAGCATGGTCTTTATATGATTCATCTTGATTTTATTTGTTGAGTCATTATCAAATACGAGGTCATTTTCAATAAAATCAAAAATCCCATTGCTTTTTGCATTCTCAAGGAGCAGAAAAAGACCTGCATTTGATGTTAGATTCTTAGCTTTGAAATCAATTTTATTAATCATAATTAGAACCCCTTTTTACTACTTTTCTTACTATTATTTTACCATATATCGAGTCATAAAAGCTGATAATTTAACATATTTTTGAGCACTTTTCTTTCACCCAATGGGTGAAAGCTGAATTTCGAAGGAATGCATATTTATCAAGGCTTTGATTATGCTTTTTGAAGTACTGACGTAGAATCTAGGATTCCCAATCCAACGCCCTGATCGATGGCTTCCTGGCTGACCATCAGGATGATGCCGTCACCGTGCGTGATCTGGCGGCCCTCAACCTGCCGGTGCTGGATGGCGAGCTGGCCTCCGGCCTGCGCGGTGGTGATAACCTGAACGAGCGTCAACTGGCGGTGATCGCCCAGTCCGACGAGCTGATCGCCGAACTCAAAGCGAGCGATCTGGTGGTGATTGCGGCCCCCATGTACAACTTCAACATCCCGACCCAGCTGAAAAACTGGATCGATCTGGTGGCTCGCGCTGGCGTCACCTTCCGCTACACCGAGACCGGTCCGGTGGGTATGGTTGAAAATACCCGTGCGCTGGTGATCAGCCCCCGCGGCGGCATGCACGTCGGCAGCGCCACCGATCTGGTGACCCCCTACATGCGTACCGTGCTCGGTTTCATCGGTATCAAAGAGGTGGATTTCATCTACGCCGAAGGGATGGGGATGGGTCCGGATGCCCAGAGCAAGGGGATGGAAGCGGCCAAAGCGCAGCTTGAGGCTCTGGCTATCTAAGGGTTCTCTCTATAAGGGCTCTTTATCCCGTCAGGGGTTATCTCTTCAAGGGGTTGCCCGCCAGATACCACAGCGCAGCCATCAGGCTGCGTTTGTTTTTTGGCTAGATATGATTGCGACAGACGTTGCTGCTGCAGAGAGCATCGCGGCAAGCGGTCGGTATAGAGGCTCTGGCGGAGTCACTACTCCATCATAAAGCGGCGACAACCACGCACCAGCAGCAATGCCACCGCGACCAGCAGGCCAAGCAAGAGGGTGGTCAGCCACTGTTCGGTACTTTGCGGCAAGTGGGGCGTGAAGAGGCTGATCATCAACAGGGTACAGAGCGTGATCAACAGGCTCTGTCGGGTCATCAATATCATGGGGTCATCCTTGGTTTGCTCACCTGAAACGATTTTAATGCCCTCTTGTGACAGGGTGATGTATCCGTGCATCACCCTGTTGGGGCTCTTCAGACCATATCAGGTTTTTACCGCAGAGCCAGCGCCATCACTGGCGCTGTGATCCCGATCCCGCTAGCTCTCTTTATCTGAACTGTTTCTGCGCTGGCTGGTAGTGAAAATCGCCGCTGGCGAGCCGCGCTTCCAGTGCAGCCTGATCGATCTCCTGAGCCTTGCAGAGATCATCCAGATCGTCATAGCGATCACGCAGCTGCATATTGACGACGCTCAGCAGCATGTTGATGTCCATGGTGGCGAACTTTTTCAAATCCATGATTATTTCTCCCGATCCAGTGATTGCAGCTGCTCAATGGCGGCGCTGACGCTGTGCAGATGCTGGCGGATCGCCTCGCGGGATTCGCTCGGCAGATAGTCGGTCAGGGTGTGTTGCCAGCTGCCAGCTTCACTCTTGAGCTGCAGGAAGAGGGCGAGCCCGGCATTGGTGAGGGAGACCAGGCTGATGCGTTTGTCCTGCTCGCTGCTCTCGGTAAAGATGATCCCTTTTTCGACCAGACGGCGGATCTCGCGGGAGATGCGCACCTTGTCCATGCCGCTCGCCTCGACCAGCTCTTTCTGGCTGATGGGGTAGTTGGGGCCGAGCACCATCATCAGGCGCCATTGCGGCACGGTCAGCTGGTAACGCTGCTCATAAAACTGTTCGAAGGTATCCCGTAGCATCTCGGCGGCATGTACCAACTGATAGGGCGGGTAGTGAGCGAGTAACGCTATGATTTTTGACATATTACACCCTGCTGTGACGGCTGCATCAGATGCAGTTTCTTTTGATACTTTGACATTGATGATACGAAACTCAAGCTGATTTGTCTGACCCGGTTGCGATGAAATGTGCGGTGGCGCACGCCCTCAAGGAAAAACCGGGTCTGACCGACGGGATTTTAAGCCAATGCTGTTCAGCCTTTACGCAACCAGATGAGGGCGTTCTGCTTGAGCCAGGCCTCACGAGTGTGGATAGCGTAGAGCGCGGCCTCGTCGCGGCTGCCCGCTTGCCAGCTTTGTGGCTCCTGTTTGGGCAGCTTGCGCTGACCCAGCAGGCAGGCCGGAATGTGCGGGTTGGCCTCGATGGCGACCCGCAGATGGGGCTTGGCTGCCTCGGCACCCTCGGTGGCAAAGATCATCAGCGCCTTGTTATAAAGCAACCAGCTGGAAGCTTCATCAAAGCGCACCAGCAGGGCGGTCAGCGCCTGCCAATCCCCTTGCAGTGCATAGAGGGTGGAGAGGTTATAGCGGCAACCCAGCTCATCGGCCATGCAGATTTTCAGCAGCTCCAGATATTCGGCTTTGGCCTCGCCCAGCTTGCCAAGGCGCAGCAGGCAGTCGGCGCGGCCGGCTCTGGCGGCCAGCAGAGGACGCAGCTCGGAGGCACTCCAGCCGTGGCCGGCGATTTGCTGCCAGAAGGCTTCATCAAAGAGCGGAGTGGCATCGGCGATGATCTTCTCGAACCAGCCGAGGCGGGCCTGATGATCGCGGCAGCTGTCGGCCAGCTCGAACCAGGTCTGCCACTGTTGGGCCTGCTCGCCATTGAGGGCGACATCGGTGCTGGGGGCGGCCTGATACTGGTCGAGGTTGAGTAACTGGTTGAGGGCGGTTTTCATGTTCTGGCGCTGGCGTTTGCAGAACTCGACAAAGGGAAGCTCGCTGGCGGCGGCGCTATAGAGCATCTGGGCCATCTGCTTGTCGCGAAACAGGCTCAGCTCTGCGGCCAGACTGAAGCGGTACTGGGTGGTCGGGTCGTTCAAATCCTTCGGCTTGGGCCAGGTGGCAAAACCCATGCTGAAGCCATAACACCATTGACCGAGGGGGTGGCTCTGTTCGAACACCTGCTCGGGGTTATCGCTGGGCAGGCGGCATTGACTCGGCAGGGCCAGCTGGGCGTCGTCGGCTTGGGATTCCAGTTCGGCGATCAGGTGGTTGAGGGCTTCTGCGCTTTTTTCATCCAACTCGGCATCCTGTTCCAGCAGACCAGCCAGCGGGCGTTGCCAGTCAGGGGTCTCTGGCCCCACCAGACGGGCACAGAGAAAACCGTGCAGGGCCGGGTAGGTCATGTCCTGATCGCTGTGGCTCTGGATCCATTGATTAAGATGGCGGGTACGAGTGGATGGGTTCATCGACAGTTCCTCTGGATTTGAACAGCCGCGAAGTCTACCTAAAAGTGGGGTTATTTGCAGCAAATGGCCGCCTGTTTGGCGATTTAATCACCATTGGCGGATAAGATAAGGGCGAAAGAGCGGCTCGTGGTGGCTTGGGGACTAGGCCGGATCACCGCTCTTGAGGTAACATGCGCGCCCATAGGGGCCATGTTCAGTTGGCCCATCCGGGTAATGAAAAAAGAGAGCACCATGATACAGATTGGCAAGATGAACACCCTCACCGTTGTTGAACTCGAAGACCGTGGCGCCTGGCTTGCGGCCGATGAGTACGGTGAACTGCTGCTGCCCAAACGTCAACTGCCGGAAGGGGTGAAAGAGGGGGATAGCGTGCAGGTCTTCCTCTATCTGGATGCCGATTGCGAGCCGGTGATCACCACCGACAAGCCATTTGCCATGGTGGACGAATTTGCCGGTCTGAAAGTGGTCAATGCCAACAAGATTGGTGCCTTCCTCGACTGGGGCATGAAAAAGGATCTGTTTGTGCCCAGCCGTGAGCAGAACAAGCCGATGCAGGTGGGCCACGTTTATCTGGTGCGTCTGCAACTGGATAACGAAGGGCGCATGGTCGGCACCAGCCGCATCGAGCGTTTCCTGACCCCGGCCGGCAGCAACTTCAAGGTCGGTGACGAAGTGACCGCGCTGCCGGGCGAACATTCACCCCTGGGTATCAAGGTGATCGTCAACGGTCAGTATCCCGGCATGCTGTTCAAGAACGAGGTGTTTGGCCGGGTGATGACCGGTCGGCCGCAAACCGCCTGGGTCAAGCAGGTGCGCGAAGATGGCAAGCTCGATCTGACCCTGCAAAAGCCGGGTCTTGCGCGTGTTGATGACGCCGGTGAACGCATTCTGAGCCGGATGAAAAAGCAGGGCGGCAGTCTGGCGGTGGGTGACAAGAGCGAACCCGAGCTCATCTACAAGCTGTTCAGCATGAGCAAGGGCACCTTCAAGAAGGCGATCGGCGGCCTCTACAAGCAGGGCAAGATTGTCATCGAAGATAACGCCATTACCCTGACCGACGCCGGTGCCGCGCAGGTACAAGCAGGCGAGCAGGCGCAGGATAGCGAATAAGATGCCGAGTCCCTGTGTTGGCCTCTGCAAGGCGAAAGATGGGCTTTGCCTGGGTTGTGGCCGTACCTTGACCGAGATCGGCCACTGGTCGGCGATGGATAGCAAAGCCCAGCTGGCGGTGATGGCCGAGCTGGATGGCTCGAAAAGTACCCACTGCTGCCCGGGTTGTGGCGAACCGGCCTATTGCGCCATCTCTGCCGGTCAGACCATCGCCCAGTGCTGGTGCAGCCAGTTGCCGGTATTGCCGATGCATGAGGCCAGCGCTTGCTGGTGCCGCCGCTGTCTGGCCAAGGCCATCGCGGCGCAGGATTAGCAGAGAACAGCAATAAGAGTGCACAGAAACAAGAAAGGCGCCGATGGCGCCTTTCTTATGCCTGTTGCTGGCGATGCCAGCGCACATGCACTTGATCTTCGGTCAGCAGACGGGGCAGCAGGAAGGTGGCGAAGATCACCTCAAACTCATCCTGATGATCCAGCAAACCGACCCACACTTCGACCCAGCGCTCCATATCGACCGGCTCACCCAGCTCGGTCGACCAGTCGGCATTGGGCAGAGTCGCCTCCACGGCGCCACGCTGCTCAAACTCCAGGGTGATGTCGACTATTTGTTCGGGGGCCAGCATATCGGCGGCCTGCTCAAGAAACTGATCATAGGCCCATTCGACCAGCTGATCCGGGGTACGCTGTTCCATGAAATCACTCCAGATACATCGAGGTTCGCTACTGTAACAATTATTGGCTGTGGCGGCCAGACCAGTCCGCCGGGCGTGCCTGACCTGTCCAAGTTGCCGTTGGGGGAGTATGGTTAAGGCGCGGATCATCTGGCAGGGAGTAAGGGGATGAAGCAGCGGGGACGGCGGCAACAGATCAAGCGACGGCGCGAGGCCTGGTGGTGGCACTATCTGCCGCTTCACCGCGAGATGGTGGGCGGCCATCTGGGCCCACCGGAGAAACCCGATGAGCCCTGAGGATCAGTCGGCCTGATGCACCCGATTGAGGGTGATCTGGCCCAGTTGTCCCATCTGGCGGCGGATCCAGACCGAGCGCTTTTGCACATAGGGTGAAGGGGGCTTGACCCGATAACGCCACGGATTGGGCAGGGCGGCGGCCAGCAGGGATGACTCGTAGCGGGTCAAGCGGCTGGCCGGTTTGCCAAAGTAGGTGCGGGCAGCGGCTTCGGCGCCATAGATGCCGGGGCCGAACTCCACGATATTGAGATAGACCTCGAGAATGCGGGCCTTGTCCCAACCCAGCTCCATCAGCAGGGTAAACCAGGCCTCCAGCCCCTTGCGCAGGAAGCTGCGATCACTCCACATAAAGAGGTTCTTGGCGGTCTGCTGGCTGAGGGTGCTGGCACCGCGCACCCGTTCGCTGTGCTGGTTGTGCTTGAGTGCGGCGTTGATGGCATCCATGTCAAAGCCGTTGTGATCGGCAAAGCGCTGATCCTCGGCGGCGATCACCGCCAGTTGCAGTTCTTTGGAGATGGACTCCAGAGCCACCCATTCATGACGCACCTGGGTGATCTTGGCGGGCGGAAAGAGGGCCCGCTCAATACGCCAGCTCCACATCGGCGGATCGATAAAACGCAGCAAGGCGACCGAGCCGACCGAGCAGAGCAGCCCGGCCAGCGCGATCTTGCCTGCCCACCTCAACACCCGGCGCCCAAGCGATGCAGATGGACGTTCAGGGGCCACAGAGTCATGGTCAGACTCCCACTGATAGTGGCTGGGATCATCGGGATCCGGAATTATTGGGGCAGCCATTCGATGTGGCAGAACTTCTCGTCAACACGGCGGGAGAGCAGCATGCGGGCAAACAGATGCTCATACTCTTGTTCTTCATTGCCAAGGCCTACCCAGATCTCGGCATAGTCGGTGTCGCTCACGGCAAAACCCACGTCCGCTTCCCAGTCATCGGCAGGGTCGGTTTCGGCCAGCAGGCCGCGATCGTTGAACTCCTGATTGAAGCGGGCGATCTCCTGCTCCGGCAGGTTGTCAGAGGCCAGCTCCATAAAGAGTTCGAGGGCGGTATCGAGCAGTTCCTCGACGCTGTGCATTTCGTCATTCATAGACATAAGCGGTCTGTTCCAGAAAAGAGAAAAAGGTGCCATCGCAGATCACAGCCTGCGGGGCGGCGCTATTCTAGCGGTCGGCAGACCCCTTGGCGAGATGAGGCGAGCCGCTGTGGCCTGTTTTTGTGCCAATAAAAAACCGGATCCAGTGACAGGATCCGGTCTTCATTGGGGGAAGGGGTCACGCATAGGGCGTCAGCTCATCCCTTCTTGTCATCGGCGAAGGTGATGTTGAGCTCCAGTACCGACAGCTCATCACTCTTCTGATCCAGTTGGACGGTTATCTTCTCCGGATCAATGTTGACGTATTTGCGGATCACATCGAGGATGTCCTGCTTGAGCTGGGGCAGGTAATCCGGCCCCCCTCTGGATGAACGCTCGTGAGCAACAATGATCTGCAACCGCTCTTTGGCCAGTTGTGCGGTGTTCTGTTTCTTGTTGGAACGAAAATAATCCAATAATGACATGTTTAACTCCCGAACAGTCGGCTAAAGAAGCCCTTCTTCTCTTCTTCCAGAAAACGAAATTCCTTGGCATCGCCCAGCAGGCGGGACACCGCATCTTCGTAGGCCTGACCGGCATCGGACTCCTTGTCCAGAATAACCGGTTCGCCGGAGTTGGAGGCGCGCAGCACCGCCTGGGACTCCGGGATCACCCCGAGCAGCGGGATGGCCAGGATCTCCTGCACATCCTGCACGCTCAGCATGTCGCCGCGGTTGACGCGGGTCGGGCAGTAGCGGGTCAGCAGCAGGTGCTCCTTGATGGGGTCTTCGCCACGCTCGGCGCGACGGGACTTGGAGGCCAGGATACCAAGGATGCGGTCGGAGTCACGCACGGAAGAGACTTCCGGGTTGGTGGTGACGATCGCTTCATCGGCAAAATAGAGTGCCATCAGTGCGCCCGCCTCGATCCCCGCCGGGGAGTCGCAGACGATGTAATCGAACTTCATCTCCGCCAGCTGATCCAGGATCTTCTCGACCCCCTCACGGGTGAGGGCATCTTTGTCCCGGGTCTGGGAGGCGGGCAGGATAAACAGATTTTCCGAGCGTTTGTCCTTGATCAGCGCCTGATTGAGGTTTGCTTCCCCATTGATGACGTTGACGAAGTCATACACCACGCGCCGCTCGCAGCCCATGATGAGATCCAGGTTTCTCAGACCGATGTCAAAGTCAATGACCACTGTCTTGTGACCACGCTGGGCTAAGCCGGTGCTCAGGGCCGCACTGGTTGTGGTCTTGCCAACGCCACCTTTACCCGATGTAACGACTATGATTCGCGCCATTCTCGCTTCCTTGTAACTCTATTTGATACGGTCTATTCGGAGTTGTTCGTTGTCCAGCCGGACGTGTACCGGTTGCTGGATCAGGCCTGCCGGCAATGCATCGCTCAGCTGGAATGTGCCCGCGATGGAAAGCAGCTCGGCCTGTAATTGCTGGCAATAGATCCGGGCCTGGGTGTTGCCCCGGGCACCGGCAATGGCTCTGCCACGCAGGGTGCCATAAATATGAATGCTGTCGTCGGCGAGCACTTCAGCTCCCGGACTGACGGACCCCAGCACCACCAGCGAGGTGCCGGCGGCGTAAATCTGCTGGCCGGAACGAACAGGTCCCACATGTACCTTGCTCGGGATCAAGGGGGCGGGTTCGGGCTCGGGAACCACCTCAGGGGCGGTTGGCGCGGGGGCAGGCTCGGGTTCCGGTTCGCTCTTGCGACTCTTGCCCGAGGCCATCACCGCCAGTCCCACCGCCTTGGCGGCTGTCTTCATCTCTTCACTGCGTGCCCCTGTGATGCCGACCAGCACAAACTCTTCGGACTCCACCAGCTCCTTGAGCTGTTCGAAATCGGGAATATGTTCCAGTCGGGAAACATTGATCACCAGCGGCGCACAATTAAAAAAGTAGGGTGCCTGGGCCACTTTTTCGGCCAACAACTGACGTATCCGCTCAGGCTCGCCATCGCTGATATGCAACACAGAAATAGTGAAGGTGGTCCCTTTCAATTCGTTATCGCGCTCAACCATGAATCTTCCCCGAGGCAGAGATGCTAATCCGTTATTGTTATTCAATTCCTGATGTTATAGTTTGCCCCCATCAGAGGCAATAAACTCGTCGGATTATATCAATTTCCATGTTGTGTGCAGTCTATAAAAGTCGCAAAAAAGCCGAGACCTACCTTTTTGTTGAAAAAAGAGAGGATTTCTCCCGCGTTCCCGAGCCATTGCTGAGCGCATTCGGGCGTCCCGAGCTGGTGCTGATGACCAAGCTGGATCCGGCCAAGCCCTTGGGTCTGGCTGATGTCGGCAAGGTGATGGCCGCGCTGACCAACCAGGGGTTCTACCTGCAGGTGCCGCCGCCCTCCGAGAATTTGCTGGAGCAGCACAAGGCCAGCCTGAAAAAACCATCCTGAATATCCAGCCCCGTGGTGCGTTCTGCCCAGCGGGGCTAATTCTTTGTGACTTTGCATGACGCATTCCGGCCCCGGTGAGGTGGCCTGCGATAATCCCGTGACAGGATCTGGCCAAATTAAACCCTCCCTTTGGGGATATTCACTTTTCGCTGTTTAAATAGAAAGTCAATCTGCTCCCAACACCATATCCTCAACCTTTGCTGGCGCTCACAAAAATAGCGAGTGGCGCGTACTCATATCCTCCATTTCAACGGCTATTGGCTCATTCATCGATTATTTTCAGCCCCTTCTTTGGGCGCTTTTTTGGCCTCCACTGCTTGATGCGTTTTACATCAAATAGGGCGTAAAGAGGGCGGTGATAACTGTACTAAAACCAGTTTGCGCGATGCGCTGTGGCCAAAATGATGAGCTAACCCCCTGTTTGTGTACTTGATTGTTTGCCCTGATCACGAAAGTGCCACATAGGAGGCAATCAATGTGGCGGCGTGATAATCCGCAGGGTGAGCGGTAACCGCGTCTTGCCAAACAAGGGTATGACCAAAGGGGGATATTGAGATGAGGGACCATCTCGATATCGATTAGGTGTGAAAGCGTGGCTGGGGCAAGATAGCAGGTAAAGGTTTCATATCGGGGCGTAATGTCCCTCTCAATGCATTGAGAAGAGTTAATCAAGGTATGTCATCAGAGAGGTATGCAGACAAGGCAATCCGCATTGCGGTGGCATAGCAGGGGTATATCAGCGACGCCCTACAGTGAAATGGTCGGTATGCCGGTATAAGTGCCCGGCATCCCATTCGGGCAATAAAAAAGGCGGGATATCCCGCCTTTGTTCAGATGAGGGTCGCAACCCCTATTTATTCGCAAGCAACCTGCATCACCTTGATGGCCAGACCACCACGGGAGGTTTCACGGTACTTGGAGTCCATGTCCTTGCCGGTGATGTACATGGTCTCGATTACCTTGTCCAGGGAGACGCGCGGCTTGGAGGTACGACGCAGGGCCATACGGGAGGCGTTGACCGCTTTCATGGCTGCGATGGCGTTACGCTCGATGCAAGGCACCTGTACCTGACCGGCAACCGGATCACAGGTCAGACCCAGGTTGTGTTCCATGCCGATCTCGGCAGCTTCGCAGACGTGCTCCGGGCTACCGCCCATCAGCTCGGTCAGACCGGCAGCGGCCATGGAGCAGGAGACACCCACTTCACCCTGGCAGCCCACTTCGGCGCCGGAGATGGAGGCGTTCATCTTATAGAGGATGCCGACGGCACCGGCAGCCAGATAGAAACGGGTGTACTCGTCGCGGCCAACCGGCTGGATGAACTTGTCGTAGTAAGCCAGTACGGCCGGGATGATACCGGCAGCGCCGTTGGTCGGGGCAGTGACCACGCGGCCACCGGCTGCGTTCTCTTCACTCACGGCCAGAGCGAACATGTTGACCCAGTCAACGATGTTCATCGGATCGCTCGAGAGGTTCTCGTTGGTGTTGAGCTGACGGTAGAGCGGCGCGGCACGACGGGGTACGCGCAGCGGGCCGGAGAGAACACCTTCGGTACGGCAGCCGCGCTCGATACCTTCACGCATGGTGTTCCAGATCTTGCCGAACTTCTTGTAGATCTCTTCCGGAGTGTTGAAGCACTTCTCGTTTTCCATCATCAGGGCAGAGATGGAGAGACCGGTCTGGCTGCAATGGGCAACCAGCTCAGCGGCGCTCTTGAACGGATAGCGTACGGACATGTCGCCGCTGTCAGCCTTGCCGAAGTTCTCTTCGTCAACGATGAAACCGCCACCGATGGAGTAGTAGGTCTTGCTATAGACTACTTCATCTTCGATCAGAGCAGTCAGCTTCATGCCGTTTTCGTGCAGCGGCAGGGCTTCGTCGTGGAATACCATGGCGTCACGCGGGAAGCTGACGGTGTGGCAGTGCAGGCCGATCGGCAGGCGCTCGGTCTGCTCAACACGGGAGATAAACTCGGGGATGGCATCGATATCGACATTTTCCGGCAGGTTGCCAGCCAGGCCCATGATGATGGCAGTGTCGGTATGGTGGCCTTTGCCAGTCCAGGAGAGGGAGCCGTAAACATCGACATTGATCCGGGTTACATCGCGGATCTTGCCGCCCGCGCGCAGCTCGTCAACAAACTGTTTGGCCGCTTTCATCGGGCCAACAGTGTGGGAAGAAGAGGGGCCTACACCGATTTTGAAGATATCAAAAACGCTGATCATGTCACTATTACCTCAGGGTAGAAGGGGGCGGCATGCCCACTCACAGAAATTTGGGAGATCCATGGAACGCGCTTGTCAGCGCAGGTCACAGAACCAGATAACCGTAGTGTAACGGCTCCAGACCTAAAAAAAGTTGAAATAGATCTATTTTTGTTGAATCTGAGGCGCGAGTATAAAATTTATTTTTGTGCTTATCCATTTTGTTAAGCGTTTGCCCATAAAAATACCCGGCGATGCCGGGCATTTAGGAACCAAATGGAGTCATTTGCCGTTTTTTAACATTCGGTAATGTTAACGGCGAGGCCGCCACGGGCCGTCTCCTTGTATTTGGTCTTCATGTCGTTGCCGGTCTCCCACATGGTCTTGATCACCTTGTCGAGCGACACCTTGTGCTCGCCGGTGCCGCGCAGGGCGAGGCGGGCGGCATTGATCGCCTTGACCGCCCCCATGGCGTTGCGCTCGATGCAGGGCACCTGCACCAGTCCGCCGATGGGATCGCAGGTGAGGCCGAGATTGTGCTCCATGCCTATTTCGGCGGCGTTCTCCACCATGGCCGGGCTGCCACCCAGCAGTTCGGTCAGCGCGCCAGCCGCCATGGAACAGGCGACTCCCACTTCTCCCTGACAACCCACTTCGGCGCCGGAGAGGGAGGCGTTCTTCTTATATAAGATGCCGATGGCAGCCGCGGTGAGGAAGTAGCGGATCAGCGTCTCGTCATCCACCTTGTGGACGAAGCGATCGTAGTAGTGCAGCACGGCGGGAATGATGCCCGCGGCGCCATTGGTGGGGGCGGTCACCACCCGGCCACCGGCGGCGTTCTCCTCGTTGACGGCCAGCGCAAACAAGTCGACCCACTCCATTACCATCAGCGGATCCTTGTTGAAGTTGGTCTCGCAGCTTAGCTGGCGGAACAGCCCCGGGGCGCGGCGCCGAACCTTGAGGCCGCCCGGCAGCACCCCTTCGCTCTTGCAGCCTCGCTCGACGCAGCCCTGCATCGCCTGCCAGATCTTGCGCAGCCCCGCTTTTATCTGCTCATCGCTACGAAATACCCGCTCATTGGCGAGGATAAGCCCCGAGATGGAGAGGCCGCTCTCCTGACAGTGGGCCAGTAGCTGGGCGCCGCTGTCGAACGGGTAGGGGACTGGATGTTCGGCATCGGACTTGGCGGCCTCTTCTTTGGCGGTGGCAAAGTGGCTCTCTTCAATGATGAAGCCGCCCCCGATGGAGTAGTAGGTCTGGCTGAAGCGCAGGTTTTCCTCTTTATCAAAGGCGCGCAGAGTCATGCCATTGGTGTGGGCCGGCAGGGTTTTGCGGCGGTTGAAGATGATGGCACCGGTGCGGGGAAAATGGCTTGGCTGTTCGCCAGCCAACTGCAGGTTCTGCTCCTTTTCCACTTGCGCCAGAATGGCGGGGATGGCATCGATATCGACCGATTCCGGTTCAAAGCCCGACAGCCCCAGAATGATCGCCTTGCCGGTGCCGTGCCCTTTGCCGGTCTGGCCCAGCGAGCCGTAACACTCCACTTCGACCCGCGTGACCTGTGGCAGATGCCCTTGCAGCTTGAGCTGCTGGACGAAGGCATAAGAGGCACGCATGGGGCCGACGGTATGGGAAGAGGAGGGGCCAATTCCGATGGAAAACAGGTCAAACACGCTGATCATGACATCAATCCGGTGATGGTTTATGTCTGTTTATTCTAGGATTTTTGCCGTGGATGGAAAGCGGGGATGTGCGGTGCTGTGACATGGACACAGATAATAGGGCTGGGGGGAACCAAGAAGGTTGAAGGGGCTGATCCCCTTCAACCGGCCTGATCAGTCGAGAAATTCGCACAGATAAGCTGTGGGGGTTTTCACTTCCAGTTTGAAGGAGGAGTGACCGGCCACCAGGAAGGATTCACCCTGGCTGTAGGTGTGCCACTCATCTTCATCAGCCAGCTGGATGGTGAGGGCGCCCTTGATCACTGTCATCCGTTCGGGGGCGGCAGTGTTGAACAGGTAGTCACCGGCGTTCATCACCCCGACGGTTGATTTCTCGCCTTTTTGTTCGAAACCGATGGATTTTACATTTCCGTCGAAATACTCGTTAACTTTCAGCATCTTTACATCCCTGTGTGTACGTTTGTGCAGCCAAACTAGCACAATCTTTTGCCAGTTGTCATGGGGGATGAGGTAAAAATCGCCGAGACCGCTTTGAATCTTCATTTTTTCGCAAACTTATTAATAGCCAAGGTTAATGATTTGCTGATTTAAAACAGCAATTAAATGTGAGATAACACGCGCAAACAGGGGAATGGGCAGCCGCTCATTCCCCTGTTTGGTTAATTGCACTGGGAAAAGTGTGAATTTTGCTACATAAAGGAACATATTGTGTTAACTAAAGGACTCATTAAAAACATCGGCTTCCAGGTTGTGGTCGCCATGGTACTGGGCGCAGTGGTCGGCGCGTTCATGGGTGAACAAGCCACCGTGTTTGCACCGCTCGGTACCCTGTTTATCCAGCTGATCAAAATGCTGGTGATCCCGCTGGTGGCGGTTGCCATCCTCTCCGGCGCCGCCAATCTGGGCGCCAGCCCGGCTGCGGGCAAGATCGGTGCGGCTACGCTGGCCTTCTTCCTCGTGACCTCAGCGTTGGCCGTGTTGCTGGCACTGGTAATGGGGCAGATCTTCAAACCGGGTGTCGGGGTCGATTTCGCTTCCGTCGCCTCCATGTTTGGTGGTGACTACGCCGATAAAGGGGCGTTGCCGGATGCAGTCGCCACCTTGCTTGGCATGATCCCCACCAACGTCTTCAACTCCCTCAACGAAGCGAACATCCTGCAGATCCTGGTGTTCTGCATGTTCCTCGGCATTGCGCTGGCCAAACAGCCGCGCGAGCGGGCCAAGCCACTGGTCGATGGGCTCAATACCCTGGTGGATGCCTTCGTCTGGATGATCAACAAGGTGATGATCATCGCGCCGCTCGGGGTGTTCGGTCTGATGGCGGAAGCCATCGGTACCTATGGCTTCGATGTGCTGACCCTGGTACTCAAGCTGTTCGTGGTCTATGTGGCTGCCATCCTTATCTTCGGCTTTGTGGTTTATCCGCTGCTGGTGATGATGTTCTCCAACACGCCGGTAATGAAGTACCTCTCTGCCATGAAGAAGCCGCAGATCGTGGCCTTCTCCACCGCCTCTTCCATGGCAACCCTGCCGGTCAATATGGAGACCTGCGAGCATGATCTGAAAGTGACCAACGCGACAGCCTCCTTCGTGTTGCCGCTGGGTGCCACCATCAACATGAGCGGCAACGCCATCTATTACGGTCTGGTCGCCATCTTCTTCGCGCAGGTTTACAACATCGATCTGAGCGTCGGTGCCTGGGCGGCCATCATTGTGACCTCCACTCTGGGGGCGATCGGCCAAGCCGGTGTGCCGGGCCCAAGCTTCCTGGTGGTTGCCGTGCTGCTGGCGGCCGGGATCCCCATCGAAGGCTTGCCGCTGCTGTTCGCGCTGGATCGTCTGTTCGACATGATCCGCACCTCCCTCAATATTACCGGCGATGCGGCCTGTGCTGTCATTGTTGACCGCTTCAGCCCGGAATATGACCCACAGCGCTGGAACAAGGCATAACTGCTTTGAGCTGGGCTGAGATATAACAGCCTTAAGCTGACACTGCGTAACGCGAGCCCCTGCCATGATGGCGGGGGCTTTTTTATATCTGCCGGAGAAGTATCAGAGCAAAGGTGTGCACAAGAGATTGCTGACGGATTTAGCTGTGTTGAATGGCAAGTACAGGAGGGGAAAACATCAGTTGTGGGCATGTGCCGTATGGCTTCAACCGGCCTGTTGTAGATGCCGGGGTAGGGGATTGTCAAACGGCGGGTAACAAAAAGGGGAGCCTTGCTCCCCTCGGATATGATCTGCTGCTGGTTCTACTCCATCAGGCCATATGGTTAAACCATCCTGGTTACACCCTTGTGGCGAAAGAAACAGCGTCAACGTGATGAAATCATATCTATGTTGACCATCTCGGCATTATTACTGAAAAGCACCAGTTGATGGCGATTAAACAGACATGGCAAAGAGGGTCGGTCCGGATTGATGCCTCTCTATCCGGCTCAGAACTGTGACAGTGAGGGCAGAGAGACAGCAACCAGGGTGAAAAACACCGTGAAAACGGCAGTAACGACAAACTCTTTCATTTTTCTCTCCCTAAGTTGTTGGTTGATGTAGTCAAGATACCATAACAAGGGGGTAAAACAAGGTGTGAATTGATAAAACAGCTGTTTTGTGTCTTCGGTTTGTTGAAATGGCCATTTTTGTCATATTGAGCTGATTTTATCACCTCATCTGGCGGGGTTAGCATTCAAGATTCTGTTTTTATGGTTATTTCATTTAAATTCAATTGGTTAATGAGCTGTTGGTTGGTTTGGTGGTGGGTTTTGTGTGTGGCTCAAATGACGCTTTATAAGTTTTCACCCTCGTAATAGTGTCATTAAGGCCATAAAAAGTGTGCAAGGCAATGATTTGACGATTCCTGACGTAGATAGCCCATCCAAAAGAAGTCTATGGAGGCAATCTGGTTGCCAGCCCTTGTCGCACCATCACTTTATCAGTCCAGAGTCTCCGCATTTATACAGCAATACACTGGGTTCATAGGGATGAGAGCCGTGCATCGGGGGGATACAGAGTGGCAGCTGGCTGTTTTATCACCGCCAATTTTCCCGTCGGCCTCGGAATAGACATGGCCGCAGCAAGAGTGAGGTGCGCAATAGGCCACAGGCGTATTCTCTGGCTGGGCTGGGCTGGGCTGGGCTGGGCTGGGCTGGGCTGGGCTGGGCGCGAGTAGCGATCCGCGTGGCCGGTGCATCTGCGTGAGTCATGTGAGTGCAATACGAGAACTGCGCCGGAGCATGGTTGGGGAAGATATCTGAATCCCTTCTGCAAGATTGAGATATAAAAAGTGGCGTATGACGAGGAGGCTGAACAAGCTGGTTTCAGGGGCGCCAGAGCGCAGGTCAACGCAATCCGGTGCGCAGTGATAAAACATCCACGACGATACCGGAACTCTGTTCGTAAGCTGATGCCGATTGCTGTGAGGAGGGGAAGGCTAGTGATCTGTCAGATGGCGCAAGGGTAGGGAATCAGACAACCCGTATGGTGAGGGGCACACAGCGTACCGATGCACCCGTTTGTGTAAGATATTAAAAAACCCTCCGATGGAGGGTTTTTGTCATCAACAGGCGGTAAAAAGCCGCGTGGCTTAGAACAGGGTGGTGGAGAGGTTGTACAGCTCCTGATCGAACGGACGCTTCATGTTCTCGATGCAGTCGATAATGTCGTGGTGGACCAGCTCGTTGCGCTGGATACCGACGCAGCGACCACCGTGACCAGCCAGCAGCTGCTCAACGGCGTAAGCACCCATACGGCTGGACATGATGCGGTCACGAGCAGTCGGGGCACCGCCACGCTGGATGTGGCCCAGGATGGTAGCGCGGGTTTCACGACCGGTCAGGGCTTCGATGTCCTTGGCCAGCGCGTTCACGTCGGTTACATGTTCACAGATAGTGATGATGGCGTGCTTCTTGCCCTTGGCTTCACCTTCCTTGATCTGCTTGAGCAGCTTCTCTTTGTCGAAGGCTACTTCCGGCACGATCACATATTCGGCACCACCGGCAACGGCGGCAGACATGGCCAGATCGCCACAGTGGCGGCCCATGATCTCGACCACGGAGATACGGTGATGGGAGCTGCAGGTGTCGCGCAGACGGTCGATGGCGTCAACCACCACGTTCAGAGCAGTATCAAAACCGATGGTGAAGTCGGTACCGGCGATGTCGTTGTCGATAGTGCCCGGCAGGCCGATGCAGGGGAAACCCTCTTCGGTCAGCTTCTTGGCACCCATGTAGGAGCCGTCACCACCGATGACGACCAGCGCATCGATACCGTGTTTTTTCAGGTTTTCGATCGCTTCGGCGCGCACTGCGGGGTCTTTGAAAGCAGGGAAACGGGCGGAGCCGAGGAAAGTACCACCACGGTTCACCACGTCGGAAACGCTGTGACGCTCCAGCTTGACGATGCGATCCTGGTGCAGGCCGAGGTAGCCATCATAAATACCGTAAACTTCCAGGCCATGATGCAAACCGGCGCGAACCACGGCGCGAATGGCTGCGTTCATACCGGGTGCGTCGCCACCACTGGTCAAAACACCAATACGTTTGATTTGTTTGGTCATGAGTGCCTCTGGATCTGAGTTGTCAAATACGAATGTTTAAATAGACAAGCCACTTTTACTATATCGGCTTTCATATGGGATGCGGGGGCCACCATAGGAAAAGCGATACAAGAGAGGGGACGAGCCCCTCTCTTTGCCGTAATCAACGATTACTTGGCAGCGCCAGCGATGATCTGGGAGAAGTCGTCCACTTTCAGGGACGCACCACCGACCAGGCCACCGTCGATGTCCGGCTGACCGAACAGGTCGGCAGCAGTGGCGCCAGTGACGGAACCGCCGTACAGGATCTGTACTTTGGCAGCAACGGCGGCATCAAAACCGGCCAGGTATTGACGGATGTGAGCGTGAACGGACTGAGCGATCTCCGGAGTGGCAGTCTTGCCAGTACCGATGGCCCATACCGGCTCGTAAGCGATAACGGCGTTGTTGAAGGAGGCGATGCCGCAACGGTCGATAACAGCTTTCAGCTGGGTCTCAACCACGTTCTTGGTCACGCCGGCTTCGAACTGCTCCAGAGTTTCACCGATGCACAGAACCGGGATCAGGCCGCCTTTCTGGATCGCTTCGTACTTGGCTGCAACCACGTCGTCGGTCTCTGCGTGCAGGGTACGACGCTCGCTGTGGCCGACCAGAGAGTAGGTGCAACCAAAGGCTTTCAGCATGGAGGGGGCGTTTTCGCCGGTGAAGGCGCCAGACTCGTGAACGTCAGCGTTCTGGGCACCGTAGGCAATCTTGCTGCCAGCGGTCAGTTGCTCAACCAGACCCAAAAAGATAACCGGCGGGCAGACGGCGACTTGCACAGAAGGATGAGCGGCAGCAGCCGGGGTCAGTCCTTTGATCAGAGCTTCTACAGAAGCCTTGGTGCCGTTCAGTTTCCAGTTACCCATTACCAGGTGCTGTCTCATCTTGTATATCTCCTAGGCATTTGATTGCGCGACATTATATGAATTGAACCGAGCCCAAGATAGCTGACCCGGCGGCAAATGACGTAATTTTTTTTCGCTTTCCTGATCCAAATCAGGAATGAAACGCTTGATCGCTCATTCGTTAACCTGCCCCCGCAAGCGAGCCCACCATACCCCAATCCATTCGTGGATGGCAGCTTCGGAATACATCAGATAACGCCCTTTGGGTAAATAACTGTAGAGGGGCTGGGCCACCTGGCTCTGCTTGGCGGTGTAGTCGGTGGGGGCCGGCACGGCCTTGAGTCCCTGACCCTGATAGAGGGCCATGGCGCGCGGCAAATGAGTGGCCGAACTGACCAGCGCCACCTCTTTTTCTTTCAGATGGCGGCTGATACTGACCGCTTCATCATGAGTGTCTTTGTTGTTTTCAAACAACGTCATCCGCGAACGGGGAATGCCAAGGCTCTCGGCCATCCGGGCATTGACCTCGGCATTGGAGAGGGTATCCCCCGACACATAGCCGGAGAACACCAGCTCGGCGTCGGGATAGGCCTGGGCGAGGCGAACCCCTTCGAGAGTCCGTGCCAGCGAGATATTGTTCTGCCAACTGCGCATCGGCACCGCCGGGTCGCTGACATGGCCATTGCCGAGCACCACGATCGCCTCGACGTTGGGATGCTGGCTCACCTCGAACGGTGGGTAGGTCTGCTCCAGCCCGCGGGCCAGTTCATAGCTCATCGGTCGCATTCCCATCAGCGCCACAATGAGCAGCGAGAGAGTGGCCAGCAGCTTGCCGGTTTTCTGAAATCGGGTGAACCAGAGCAGCAGCAGGGCGACCAGCAGCAGGGAGAGGGAGAAGGGGAGCGGCATCAACAGTTGACCCAGCCACTTTTTGAGCACAAACACGGCAGACACTTCCTTGAGTTTTCAGCAAATTCGGGATGTGACAGAATACCTCTCTTTTTTGGGATGGCCACAACCCTGTGGCGCTAATGTTGAGTTTCTCCTTGAAGCACGATCAGAGTTTTGACGGGCGCGCCGACAAGTTCGCCCGCAACATTTACGACTCCACCAAGGGGCGCATCCGCACCACCATTGTCTGGAGCGACATCGAAGCCTGCTTGGCCCGCCTTGGCAACCGACCGCTGCGCATCCTCGATGCGGGGGGCGGTTTTGGCTATTTCGCCCAGAAGTTGGCGGCCATGGGCCATCAGGTGGAGCTGTGCGATCTGTCAGCAGAAATGCTGGAACTGGCCCGCAGCCAGATCGCTGAGAAGGGGCTGGAAGACAAAATCCGTCTCATCCATTGCCCCATCCAGGATCTGAAGCAACACGTGACCGGGACCTTTGATCTGGTGCTCTGCCATGCGGTGCTGGAGTGGCTTGCCGAGCCGCGCCAGACCTTGCTGGGTCTGTTCCCTTTCGTCAATGCCGGGGGCATACTGTCGCTGCTTTTCTACAACCGTCATGGTTTGCTGTTCCAGAGCCTGGTGGTGGGCAATTTTGACTATGTGCGCCTTGGTCTTCGCAAGAAGCGCCAGACAGCGCTTACGCCCACCAATCCCCAGCTGCCGGAGCAGGTCTATGACTGGATTGGTCGCGGGGGGCTGCGCATCATCGGCAAGACCGGGGTGCGGGTGATCCACGACTATATGCGTCACAAGCAGGATCAGGTGGAGAAGTTCGACGATCTGCTGGCCATGGAGCAGCAATATTGCCGTCAGGAGCCTTTTGTCTCCCTCGGTCGCTATATCCATGTGATGGCCCAGAAGCCGACCAGCTGATTGCTCGCTGTTCACGTCGATGTGAACCATGTTTTCGATGCTACCGGATGTAGCCGCGCGCACGATTTTGCGCCCAATACAACAACGAGATGACAACATCATGATGAGTACATCCCGTACCCTGCCAGAGCGTTCTTTGCCGGAGCTAGTAGGGTGGGTCAGGCAGGAGGGGTTGGCGTTGAGCCTGCCGACCGACCGGCTGGCCTTTCTGATTGCAATCAAGACCCTGTCCGAAGATGAGTCGGATCTGTCGGAGGCGGCGCTGCACGACGCCTTTGGCTATGTCAGCAGCGCCTTCGGCCAGATGGACGAGACCCTCACCGGTCGCGCCAACAACGCCATCAACGATCTTATTCGCCAACAACTGCTGTCGCGTTTCAACACCGACATGGTGGCGGGGGAGAGCCTCTACCGCCTGTCGCGCCTGGGTGTGAGCATCGTCGACTTCTTTATGGATCAGCGTCAGGTTGACTCCATCAAGCTCTCAATTCTGCTCGAACACCTGGCTGCCGAGCTCGACACAGCCCGCAAGGCGGCGCTTGAAACCAACACCCGCGAGCAGTGGGATGCCGAGGTGCTGCCGCGCCTCACCTTCTCGCTGGAAGAGACCCTGGGACGTATCGATCTCACCCAGCGCGCCATGGATGAGCAGCAGAATCAGGTCAAAAGCGAGATCGCGGCCCTGCTGACCCAGAACTGGGTCGATGCCATTCACAGCTGCGAAAAGCTGCTGCACGAGACCGGCCAGACCCTGCGCGAGCTGCAAGATACTTTGGACGCTGCTGGCCACCGCCTGCAGGCGGGGCTGCTCAACATTCAGGAAGCGGCGCAGGGGCGCGACGATCTGTTCCACGTCGAGGAGCTGACTCACGCCTTGCAAGGTCGTCTTGACGTCATCACCAGCTGGGGTCAGCAGTGCATCGAGCTCTGGTCCCGCTACGACAGACACGTCCACAAATTTATCCGCAACGCCATCGATATGGACAAGAACCGCGCCTTCAGCCAGCGGCTGCGCGAGTCCATCCGCAACTTCGAGCAGCACAACTGGCAACTGCGGGTGGCCGAAGAGCCCCGTCTGCTGGAGCTGCGCGACGAGACCATCGCCATCCACGACGAGGAGGTGACCGGTGAGGTGCCCCTCGAGATGGAGTACGTCGAGATGGTAGACATCAACCAGGAGCTGGCCGAGCGCATCGAGCGCTATCTGGCCCGCTACCCCGAGCAGGGCCAGCAGCTGGATCTGGCCGATGTGCTGCGCGAATACCTGCTGGACTATCCGGCTCATGCCCACTTCGATGTGGCGCGTCTTCTGATCGACCAGGCCGTGCGCCTGGGCCATGCCAGCGGCGAGCGCGAGCTGCATCGCCAACCCGCATGGAAACCCATTAACCAAGCTGGATCCAAGGTTCAGGCCTATGTCATTGATCAATACTGAGTTTCCCTTGCCGCTGCGCCTTGCAGAGGCGATTGCCAACCCCTTGTTTCCGCGCATCGACACCGCCTTGCGCTCCGGTCGCCACATCAGTGCCGACGAGTTCGAGCAGCATTCGGCGTTGGTCGAATATCACAGCGAGCTGGAGATCTTCTACGGCCGCTATCAGGTGGAGCTGATCAAGGCGCCGGAAGGCTTCTTCTACCTGCGCCCGCGCCCGAGCTCCGACATCGGCACCACTGTGCTCTCCGAGCTCGATATGCTGGTGGGCAAGGTGCTCTGCTACCTCTACCTGAGCCCGGATCGTCTGGCCTCGGAAGGGGTATTCGCCATGGCCGAGCTGCAAGAAGAGGTGCTGAGCCTCGCCGACGAGAAGCAGCTGCTGCGGATGGTCAACAGCCGCTCCGGCGGTACCGATCTCGACAAGAAGAAGTTGCTCGAAAAGATCCGTACCTCCATGCGCCGTCTGCGCCGCCTTGGCATGATCACCGCCCTTGGCAACGGGGATAAATTCCGGGTCAACGAATCGGTGTTCCGTTTCGCCGCCGACGTACGCTCCGATGAAGATCCGCGCGCCGTCCAGCTGCGGATGATCCAGGAGGGTGAAGCCATCTTCCACGACGACGAAATGCCGAGCAGCGACTCGCTCTTTGATGACATCGAGGCGGATCTCGATGAAGAACAACTGGATCTGGAGGTATAACCGGTGCGAGGCAAGTTCAAATCTCTGACCATGGTCAATTGGAACGGCTTCTTTGCCCGGACCTTTGATCTCGACCAGCTGGTCACTACCCTTTCCGGCGGCAACGGCGCGGGCAAGTCCACCACCATGGCGGCCTTTATCGCGGCGCTCATCCCCGACCAGTCACTGCTTCACTTCCGCAATACCACGGAAGCGGGCTCCAGCAGCGCCTCCCGTGACAAGGGGCTCTACGGCAAGCTGCAGCGCGGCCACTGCTATTCGCTTTTGGAAGTGATGAACAGCCGCGAACAGCGGATCTGGGTCGGCGTGCACCTCGAGCAGGTGGCCAACCGTGACAACAAGGTCAACATCACCCCGTTCGCGCTGGTGGATGTGCCGGAGAATCTGGCACCGACCGATCTGCTGCTGGAGAAGCTCGATGGCGGCAAGGGGCGGGTACGCGCCTTTACCGACCTGAAAGGGGCGGCCGCCGAGCTTGGGGCGCTGAAAGTCGCCAAATTCAATACGGTGACCGACTATCACAACTTCATGTTCGAGTTCGGCATCACCCCGAAGAAGCTGCGTGATCAAAAAGATCGCGGCAAGTTCTATCGCCTGATCGAAGCCTCCCTCTACGGCGGCATCTCCTCGTCCATCAGCCGTTCCCTGCGCGAATACTTGCTGCCGGAGAACTCCGGGGTGCGCAAGGCGTTTGCAGACATGGAGGCGGCCATCTACGAAAACCGCCGCACGCTGGAGGCCATCAAGGAAACCCAGGGTCAGCGGGATCTGTTCAAGAACCTGATCACCGAGACCACCCATTATGTGGCCGCCGACTATGTGCGTAACGCCGCCGAAAAGAGCCGTCTCTCCGAGCTGGCCCTCAAGGCGCGCCAGGAGCTGGCGGACAAGCGCCGCATTCTGGCCGAAGAGAAGCAGCGCGCTATCTATCTGGCGGACGAGGTGGAGCAGCTCACCAACCGCGAAAAATTGCTGACCGACGAGCTGGAGTCTGCCTCCGAGCATCTGGCCAAGGTGATGGCGGCTGTCAGCTTGCAGAAGAAGATCGAGATGTATCGCGCCGATCTGGCGGATCTCTCTGACAAACTCGAGCAGCAGCAAGCGGTGGTGGAGGAGATCCACGGCCAACTGCTGGAAGTGGAAGAGCGCAAGGAGCTGGCACAGGCAGAAGTCGACAGCCTCAAGACCCAGCTGGCCGACTACCAGCAGGCGCTCGATATCCAGCAGACCCGCGCCATCCAATATCGTCAGGCGGTGCAGGCCCTCGATGCTGCCCGCGAGCAGTGCGAGCTGCCGGGGCTGACCGCCGAACAGGCGAGCGACACCCTGCACCAGTTCCGCTCCGCCGAGCAGAGCCTCACCAGC
The DNA here is from genome assembly GCF_051919185.1 of Aeromonas sp. 97A. Lineage (NCBI taxonomy): Bacteria > Pseudomonadati > Pseudomonadota > Gammaproteobacteria > Aeromonadales > Aeromonadaceae > Aeromonas > Aeromonas sp. 97A. The sequence goes on from NZ_JBQBFF010000001.1 coordinate 1,193,988, forward strand.
CGGGTGCTGGGGGCCGAGCAGCAGCTGGCGCTGGCCAAGGCGGCGGTGGCCGAGCATGAAGCGGCGCTGGCGCTGCTGCTCAGCATCGCTCCGGAAACAGTGCGTGAGGCCGCCTGGCCCACCGCGCAGGCGCTGCTCAAGCGTCACATCGAAGACAAGGCCCGCATTGCCCAAGGGCAGGGGCTGCGCGCTGCCCTAGCTCGCCTCGAGAAAGAGAGCGAAAGCCAGAAGAGCCTCTTCAAGCTGCGTGACGAGCTGCAGCAGGCCTCTGGCCAGCTGATTGCCAGCAGCGATGAGCTGGAGATCTTCCTCGAAGCCCAGCGCACCCGTCAGGAGGAGCTTTCCGAGCAGCAGGCCGAGGTGAACCAGCGCCGCGCCAGCCTCGAGCATCAGGGCACCCAGCTGGGTCGCGATATTGCGGAGCTCACCAAGCTGGCGCCGCGCTGGCTCAAATCCTTTGAAAAGCTCGAGCAGTTGCGCGAGCAGAGCGGCTTGCCGCTCGCCACCGCCGAAGAGCTTTCGGCCGGTATGCAGACTGTGCTCGACAAGGAGCGCGAGTTCGAGCAGGAGAGCAATCGGATCGCTGCGCAGAAACAGGCGCTGGAGCTGCAAATTCGCAACCTGCAGCTGGGGGCTGGCGAGGCGGATCCCCGTCTTGCCCGCATTGCTGAGCAGGTAGGGGGCGTGCTGCTCTCCGACGTCTATGACGATATCTCCATCGACGATGCCCCTTACTACTCGGCGCTCTATGGCCCGGCTCGCAGCGCTTTGGTGGTGCTGGACCTTGAGGGTGCCATCGAGCGGCTGAAAAAGCTGGAAGATTGCCCGGAAGATATCTACCTGATTCAGGGCAACCCCGACTCCTTTGACGAGGATCTGGTGGAAGCGGACGAGCTGGGAGACGCCGTGCTGGTGCGCACCAGCAAGCGTCAGGTGCGCTTCTCCCGCTATCCCGAGCTGCCGCTGTTTGGTCGCGCCGCCCGGGAAAAGCGGATCGAGCAGCTCGACCTTGAGCGCGAAGGTCTGATCGAGGGCTACGCCAAGGCCGCCTTCGAGCAGCAGAAGTATCACCGTCTCTACGGTCACTTTCGCGACTTTATCGGCCAGCATCTGGATATCGCCTTCCGCCCCGACCCCGAAGCCGAAGTGCAGGCCAAACAGGCCGAGCTGCGCGCGCTGCAAGGTGCCATCGGTGAGTGCGACAAGCAGCTGAGTGATGCCAAAGCGGCCGCCGCCCAGCTGACCCGCCATATCCAGCTGGTGCAGGGGATGCTGCCCTTTGCCCACCTGTTTGCCGAAACTGAACTGGCGGCCCGCCTCGAGGCGGCTCATGCCGATGTGGAAGCGCTGAAACAGGCCGAAGCCTTTATCGCCAAACACGGCAAGTCGCTGGAAAAGCTGGAAACCATGGTGCAAGTGCTGCGTCAGGATCCGCAGGATCTTGCCGCCCTGCAGGCGGCTTACGATGAGGTGAGCGACCTGCTGGCCGCGCAGAAGCGCCGTTGCTATGCCCTCGATCAGCTGGTGGCCCGTCTGCCGCACTTTGCCTATCAGGATGCGCAAGACCTGCTGGGCAAGGCGTCTGAAATGAGCGAGCGACTCAAAGAGAAGCTGAAAGCTGCTGAGCTGGCTGCCCGCACCGCTGGCGAGCAGCACAAGCAGATTGCCCAGCGTCACACCGAGGCGTTGCAGTTGCGCACCGCGCTGAACTCCAGCGTCGAGGCTAAGCGCCAGACCCTGACCGAGTTCGAGCAGGAGCTGGCGGCCATGGGCCTGACCCTCTCTGACGACATGGAAGAGAAGGCGCGCGCTCACAAGAAAGAGATTGAAGAGCTGCTGATCCGTACCCGTTCCCGTCGCACCAGCGCCGAGGCCCAGTTGCAGGTCACCAAGCGCGAGATCGAATCCCTTGGCGGCCGTCTCAAGCTGGAAGGCAAGGATTACTACAGCGCCCGTAAATCTCTGGTGGGTCACAAGGCAAGTTGGTCACGGGTGGTGCGCCTGGCGCGGGAGACCGATGTCGAGAAGCGCCTCAACAAGCGCGAGCTGGCGTACCTCGACGGCGACGAGCTGCGTTCCATGTCGGACAAGGCCCTCGGCGCCCTGCGGGTGGCGGTGGCCCACGACGAGGCCCTGCGCGATGCGCTGCGTCTCTCCGAGGGCAACCGCAGCACCGAGCAGAAAGTCGCCTTCTACGTGCAGGTCTACCGTTACCTCAAGGATCGCATCCGCAACGACATCATCCGCTCCGATGATCCGGTTGAGGCGATCGAGGAGATGGAGATCGAGCTGGCGCGTCTGGCAGACGAGCTCAAGCAGCGGGAAACCCATCTGTCGCTCTCCTCTCACGAGGTGGCGGCCAAGATCACCAACATCATCCGCCGCGAGCAGAACCGCATCCGGGTGCTCAACCAGGGCTTGCAGAACATCGCCTTCGGTCTGGTGCGCGGGGTGCGCCTCAACGTCAATATCCGCGAGGCCCACACCCGTCTGCTGACGGCGCTGGCCGATCAAACCGCCATGCACAACGATCTGTTCGCCGACAAGGAGCTCAGCTTCTCCGAGGCGATGGCCAAGCTGTTCCAGCGCCTGAACCCGCAGATCGAGCAGGGGGATCGCAGCTATCAGGTGATGGGCGACGTGCTGCTCGACTATCGCAACTATCTGGAGCTGGAGATCGAGGTGCAGCGCGGGGCCGATGGCTGGCTGCGTGCCGAGAGCGGTGCGCTCTCTACCGGTGAGGCGATCGGTACCGGTCAGGCCATCCTGCTGATGGTGCTGATCAGCTGGGAGGAGGAGTCCCGCCGTCTGCGCGGCAAGGATATCGCCCCCTGCCGTCTGCTGTTCCTCGACGAAGCGGCCCGTCTGGATGGCAAATCCATCGCCACCCTGTTCGAACTGTGCGAGCGTCAGGATATGCAGCTGCTTATCGCGGCGCCGGAGAACATCAGCCCGGAGAAGGGCACCACCTACAAGCTCATCCGCAAGGTGCAGGGCAAGCACGAGCACGTGCATGTGGTGGGTCTGCGCGGCTTCGGCTTCGCCGACGACAAGCTGATCGCCTGACTCTGATGGGCAAATAGCTGGAGAAAAGGGAGGCATTCGCCTCCCTTTTTATTGGAAAAATATGGCAAAGTAGCGGCGCAGCCTGCGATGGGATAAGGCAGCGGATGAACGGGCTTGCCCGGTTCTGGTTAATAAGTATCCCTCTTGTTGTGCTGCGTTGCGGACGCAGATCGGAGGGTGTTTGCGTGCGCTTGTTGGCAAACGAGAGCAGAAAAGTGGCCCCTTGATTGTCTCTTGGGTGCAACAGTGGTGATTTAAAGCCTGTGTTTATTGCAACAATCGCGGTGACCACTGCGTTGGCAACAGGGCTGGGCGCCATGATGGCAAGGGGCCGCCTACATTGCGGTGGCTTGCCGGTATGGGGAGAATCTCCCCGTTACTGCGACGCGAGATGATCAGCCGGGCTATCTATCCGGCAAGGTGAGCGAGGAGAAGTAGATGCGCGGCATCGGGAGAGAGGGAGTGGTGCAATCGGCCTGCAAAGGGGGGCTGTTGTTTGTCTGCCTGCTGCTGGCAGCCTGTAGCAGCCGCTATGACGAGAGCCACGGCGGCAGCTGGCGCGGCTATAGCGAGACCGGTTATGCCAGCTATTATGCCGACCGCTATCACGGTAAAAAGACCGCCAGCGGCGAGCTCTATCGCAACAACCTCAATAGCGCCGCCCATATGGAATTGCCCTTTGGCTCCATGGTGCGGGTGACCAACCTCGCCAACGGCAAGAGCGTAGTGGTCAAGGTCAATGATCGTGGCGCCTTTAAAAGCGGGCGTATTATCGATCTCTCCAAATCGGCTTTTAGCACCATCGGCAATATTCGCGACGGGATTATCAAAGTAAAAATAGAGGTGCTCTAGGCTGGGTGAACCCGTTTATACACGAAAATGGATGTTGATGAATGATATTGGAAGGCTGACATCGACCAGTCAGCCTTTCGGTAGATAAAGATATAACATTGACATGGATCAATATTTAATGCAGCTAAAAATTGATTTGTTATCAATGGAAAAAATCGATGATCGTGATTGATATTTATTTTAGCTTATCTCGCCTGTTCGGCCTTACTATGGGGCAAACGGAGGGATTAGTGATGATTATCTATGGTAAATATGGTGGTGCAGCGCTGAGAGCTGTTCATCTGATGGTGCAGAATAATTATGGGCATGCCACCGCCTGGGATATGGCTATTGCTGAAGCATTTGGTGGTGATATCAGTACAGGAAAAATCAAAAATAATCCAAAGGTAACTTTTTTGACTCTTTGCAGTCTTGGTTGTATCAGTTGCATCATGCCAGTTCATTATGTAGCTGCTACCAAAACCAGAGCATATGTGTTGGCTGCCATTGATTTATTGTCACACAAGGATATTACCAAACCGATTAATCCCGAGCAGTTATGGCTGGAGGTGATCTCGGCCTGTAAGAGCGGCAAGGTTGTGAAGCATAACAATCAGATGGATGTCATTCTGACACTCTGGTATGCCGGTGTGCTCAATCCCGAGTGGGATAGGGATGCCATCATGATAGACTATCGACGAATATAAAAAAGCCAAGGTAATGAATACCTTGGCTATGAAACATCAATTGGTTCTGGTCAGGGATGCACTATCGGAGTGTGCGAATGGCTTGCCATACACCATCAGGTTGGTGGTTTGACTGTATTTGAGGAGATCTTTCTCTGAGAAGTCCAGAGTCATCGAGAAATCCGTGGTGGAATCATTAATGGTCATATAATTGCTTTCCGCAATACCGCGCTTGCCCGTCTTGAACTCGATTTTGTTACCCGCTTTGCCTTCAGTGACCACACAGACTGCACGGGGTATACAGTATGAGTTGTAAACAAGCTGATTAGTCTTGTCATAAATCAGATAGCCGCGTTGGTCATGAAATTTCCCATTATCGCTTTTTCTGAATACTTCCTGTTTGTAATACATGGCTACCAGATATTGTTCGCTGGCATTTTTAGCATCGGCAGCCGGTTCAAAAGTAATGACTTCGTAAAAGGGTTCCACTGCTGGCCCCCCTTTGCCAACTTTGCTACCCTCCTGGCCGGGTGCTACATCTACACCACCAGCATCGGTGCTTTTCCATGTGCCAGCCAACTGAGCTAATGGACCAAAATCCAGACCGTTGATAATAGTGCTGGACTCTGCGTGAGCGAGCGTGGCACAGGTAATTAATGCTATGGGTAAGATAACTTTATTCATTGTGATAACTCCATCACTAATAATGACTTGCGAATAAATATGTTCAGCAAAGTAATTGTTATAACGGACCAAGGATGTGGTCAATGATATTGAGTGATGGTGGTTCGTTTTTGTGAGGTATGATTTGCTTTTTCGTGGCTAAATAAATTGAATTTGATACAAGACAATGTTGTATTTTTTCATCGCGCTTCCTCAGATATATCGTGATAGAGATAAAGGAACATTGACATGATACGATGATTATTATGTCAACAGCGTGAATATTTCACTCAGCCCCATCAATTGAAGGCGATAGCCACTAACTCTGCGGCACCCTGACCCCTTTATCGAGATAGACGCTGCTGTAGTGGGCGCGGTGGGTGACAAACATCACCTGATGGCGGCTGCCGTCGGAGAGGATAATAAAATCCCCCGCCTGGGCAGGGCTTTGCAAGGTGATCTCCTGCTCGGGGGCGGTCAGGCGATCGACATCTTCCTTGAAGGTGAGGGTGTAAGAGTACATATGGCGCTCCACTGCTGGCTCATATCAAACACTCCGTTGAAGGTAGTTGCTGGCATGGGCGCGCGCGGCGCCCGATTGGCGCTGTTAGACCAAATAGCGGTGATGAGAACGTGCGTGGCTTCAGTCGGGGTGTTCTGCGAAGGTGTGCTTGAGGCGTTTACATCAAGGCCATTGGTATCAAAACGATGGTAAAGGGGCGAAAGGGGGATGAAAAAACCGCCTATTGGCGGTTTTTCTTATGCGATGGGCCCTACTTCAGGGCCTTCTTCAGCTTCTTGATCTTGCCTTCATGCTTGGCAATTTTCTCAAGACGAGCGGCGATCTTCTTTTTGATCTCTTTCTTGCTTGCTTTGGCCATCGGTGGCGCTCCTTTGCAGTGGGGACACATCAGATGTCAGTGTGGGTCTTCCCTTTGACGTCCCAGAGTGCCACAGGGCTCCTTTGTGAACCAGCATTCTGTTGCTTTAATAGCCAGTGTTATGGCTGCAAGGGGCTGAGCCAGCGCAGCAGTTGCTGGCCAACCTGCGGGCTGGCCAGCAGGGCCATATGGCTGGTGCGATAGACAATCAGGGTATGGGCAGGAAGAAAAGCCAGCTGATGGCGCGCTTCGTTGTGCTGACCGAGGGCGCTGCGTAGCGGCACCAGTCCATCGCCAATCAGCCGGTCGGCCAGCAGGCTGCGCTTGGCGGCAGTGGTCGCGGCGATGGCATAGCAGTTGACACCACCGGGCAAGGGGAGTGGGACGCGGGGATCGCGCAAGGGCGCGGCAGGGTCGGGTTGGGCCACTTCATCGCTCACCTTGCCGTGGCGTAGATCCCTGATGCCAGCACTGCGCAGCCGTGCCAGCCTGACGAAGGGTTCGCTGTAGGCGGTAGCGGGCAGCAACTGCTCCAGCCAGTGACCGGCATGTTCGAGCGGTGCGCCGTGGTGTGGTGTGCCGAGAAATATCAGGTTGGCAAGGTGCGCAGGCCAGGTGAGCCCGGTCTGGCTGGCATGGTGGCAGGCGCTGCGGGCAACCAGTCCCCCCATGCTGTAGCCCATTATCGTTATCTCTTTGAGCTCTCCCGGCCAGTGGGCGAGCAACTGCTCCAGCAGCAGGGCCAGCGCCTGTCCGTTTTGTGCAATGGGTAAGCCCGAGTTGTAGCGCAGGTAAAGAGGCTGATAGCCAAGCGCGTTGGCAAGTTGCTCTCCGTGATTGACCGGTTTGCCTTGATGCTCGGTCTGCCACTGCAGATCGTTCATGCAGAGGCCATGGATCATCAGCAGCACCCGTCCCTCGCGGGGTAGATCCTCCGGCATCGCCTGCCAATCGAGGGGCTTGCCCTGATAGCGCAGGGTCATGGGGGTGGCGAGGGCATTGTGGTGCTCGACCAGCTTGTCCCCCAACACGCCGTTGAGTGTGGCGATCAGGGCCGCACGTTTCGGGGTCTCGGGGATCTGGTGGAGCGGCGGTGTGGCTGGCAGGCGGCTGAGCAGTTGGTTGATGCCGCTGCTTAGGTTGTTGGCGGCGCCATGTACCCCCTTGTAGACCAGCCCGGTGATCCCGGCTGTTTTTCCCTCATCCCGTCCCTTGAGCCCCATACCACTCAGTACCGCCTGATGTACCGCTTCGGTGATCTCTACCGCGGCGGGCAGCGCCAGAGTCAGCAGGTGCGCTAGCTCGCGGATATCCGAAAGATACCAGGAAGAGGATGGCGAGGGGTCTGTGGCGTCGGTCATGGCAAGCCCTTGTGAAAGCGGGTGTCGCGTTGTCGTGCCGCGAAGAGCGCAGCGTATCTCTATATCAAACCAGCTTGCGCCCTTTGTAGCGGGTTTACCAGTAACGGGCCATGCATGGCGGGGCTGATAAGAACCGCTTGCGAAGCCGGTCACGGTAATGACAGGGAAAATCACCTCTACTTCGTCATATGAAGCCACATGGAGAGGTGAGGATGTCGCTGTTTGATGAGATGCGGGTACAGGATTTGTGTGCACGGTTGCTCGATAGCCAGAACGGAAAGGGCTGCTCCCTTGAGAGTCGGCATGGCCGCGAGTTGAAGCATCTGTTGCAGGCAGTGGCCGGGATCAAGCCGGTTGGCCGAGGTGCTCATTATGCGTTGACCGACGCGGGGCGGGCTTATCTGACCGGACAACTGGCTCGGGCAGCGCCCCCCAAACCGGACAAGCATAAGCAGCTGCGAAGCCTTGGGATGAGTTTGCCTCCACAGCTCAATCAGGCCTGCATTTATGCCCTCTGGCATGGGGACAGCAAGCATCCGCGATCAGCATCCCTTGCAGCGCCACAGCTTGCGAACTTGTCGCTCACGCAAGATGAGGTGATCCGCATCCGCACCCTCGAACCGCTCTCACTGGTCGATCGGCAAGGTCAACAGCACGATATGACGGCAATGATGGCGCTGCTGGGAGAGTTGGCGTTGCCGGAGCGGACTCTGGGCACGCTGGCGGCCATCGGCTGGCAAGGGGAGCTTGTCATTACGGTGGAGAACAAGGGTGCCTTTGTCGACTACCCGCTGCAACCCGGGCAACTGCTGCTCTTTGCCCCCGGTCGCAATACTACCCTGGCCAAACAGCTGATCCCGCTGCTGCCTGCGGGCGTGCAGTGGGCCCATTTTGGCGATCTCGATCAACGGGGTATCGACATTGCCATCGAGCTGGCGCGCGAGCTAAATCGACCGGCCATGCTCTGGCTTCCCTGTGAGCTGCAACCTTATCTGGAGCACTATGCCCGCCCTGTTCGCACCTTTGTAACGGACAGCGGCAAGGTGCCCTGGCGTGTGACGAAGCAGGCTGAGCAGGTTGATGGTCATGGCACGTCGGCAGATGTTCCCTGGCTCGATAAACTGATCACAGACGGGACTTGGCTGGAGCAGGAGGTTTTGATGCTGGCCCCTCACTGGCGGAGCTGGTCATTGGAAGATATGGGCAATCAGGGGTGAAACGGGGAGCCTGTGCTCCCCGTCATTTCGTGGTCAGCTGCTTACTTGGCGTTGATGGGCCCCTTGGTGCCGGCATCATTATCGACCCAGCCATCTTCACCCTTGATGCGGCGATCCCCCTGAATGGTGTAGATGACCATGCCATCCTTGAACACCAGTGCGCCATCGGATTTCTTGGCATTGACCTTCTTGTCGTTGACCCACACCTGATCCTTGCCATCGATGCGGATATTGGCCACGGTGGCGCCGGTTTGGGGGAAGGTGGCGATCCAGTTGCCCGCATAGGGGCTGCCGCTGGTTGCCGCGGCCGGAGCATTGCCAACACCGGTAGCCGCGTTCTCAGCCTTGGTCTTGTTGATATCGCAGCCATTGAGTTCGCTCACCTGAGTGCAGCCCGAGCGCTCCAGCTTCTGCTCATTGCTCAGATTCAGACCGCCCTCCGCGGCCGGGGCGGCCGTGCCAAATCCCGCCTTGGCATTTTCCGCTTTGGTTTTGTGAATGTCACAGCCCTGCGCCTCGGTGACCTGGGTGCAGCCGGATCGCTCCAGTTGCTCGGCATATTTGGCGCTGATGGCGTGGGCAGGGGTGAGCCCGAGCAGGGTCAGGGTGATGAGCAGAGCAGCATTCCTGGACATAGATAATCCCTCAAAGATGTAAGTCATGCAGGTTCATCCGCGCAGTTGCGGCAGTGAACGTCGGCCTATCCTGAGCATCCGAGACAGATGCGCAGCTGGCGTATTCACGTTAGCACCTTGGGCCAACCGCGCCCAGCGATGTGGCCGGAAGATATGGTGAGAGGTGATTCGGGCGGGGAGCGCAGGGGAGGCGAGATAGCAGCAGTGTCAACGCTGGAGAGATCATTCCAAGAGAAAAGGTGTTGCGGGCATTATCATAATGATAACGGCAACCCCGCTGATATCATTTCAGCCCCTGATACTGACCTTTGATGATAATTCTCACCGACGCCGAGATATCGCCTCTGATTATTATCACCTTGCTATTTTATGGTTTGGCTGATCTGCTCACCTTTTTATTGAATAAACCGCTTAAATAGCCGCTGATTTTGTGGGTGGCATCACACACTTTCGCCATCTATTAATATCTGCCTGCATTTTATTGGTTTGGCACGGTTATTGATTGCCTCATATCGACGCTAACCGACGCGCTCACCCACAACCGGGATGCTGGTGACATCGTGAGTGAAAGGGGAGCTATCCATATCTCATCCAATGATTGGGGCGAACGATGAAAGCAGTTAACGAATTAATCAAAGAGATCAGAGCACTCAAATCCAACCTGCATGAAAAAGATTTTCTGCTGACCTGGGAGCAAACGCCTCAGGAGTTGGAGCTGGTATTGAAACTGGCCGAATCCCTCAAGACCCTGCGCGCCGAAAATATCTGCACCAAACTGTTTAACAGCGGGCTCGGTATCTCGGTTTTCCGCGATAACTCCACCCGAACCCGCTTCTCTTACGCCTCTGCGCTGAATCTGCTCGGTCTGGCCCAGCAGGATCTGGATGAGGGCAAATCCCAGATCGCCCATGGCGAAACCGTCCGTGAAACCGCCAATATGATCTCGTTTTGCGCCGATGCCATCGGGATCCGCGATGACATGTATCTGGGCGCCGGTAACGCCTACATGCGCGAGGTGGGCGCCGCGCTGGATGAAGGGTTCGAGAAGGGGGTGCTGCCCCAGCGTCCGGCGCTGGTCAACCTGCAGTGCGACATTGATCACCCGACCCAGTCCATGGCTGATCTGGCCTGGTTGCAGGAGCACTTCGGCAGCCTGGAAAACCTCAAGGGCAAGAAGATTGCGATGACCTGGGCTTACTCCCCGAGCTACGGCAAGCCGCTCTCCGTGCCGCAGGGCATCATCGGCCTGATGACCCGTTTCGGTATGGACGTGACCCTGGCCCACCCGGAGGGGTATGACCTGATCCCGGATGTGATCGAAGTGGCCAAGGAGAACGCCAAGGCCTCCGGCGGCAGCTTCCGTCAGGTCACCTCCATGGAAGAGGCGTTCAAGGATGCCGACATCGTCTATCCCAAGTCCTGGGCCCCCTACAAGGTGATGGAGCAGCGCACCGAGTTGCTGCGCGCCAATGACCACGCCGGCCTCAAAGATCTGGAGAAACACTGCCTTGAGCAGAACGCCAAGCACAAGGATTGGCACTGCACCGAAGAGATGATGAAGCTCACCAAGGGTGGCGAAGCGCTCTATATGCACTGCCTGCCGGCCGATATTTCCGGTGTCTCCTGTAAAGAGGGCGAAGTTACCGAAGGGGTATTCGAGAAATATCGTATCTCCACTTATAAAGAGGCGAGCTGGAAGCCCTATATTATCGCCGCCATGATCATGGCTCGTAAATTCTCCGCCCCGGGAGAGACCCTCGAAACGCTGCTGAAAGAGGCCCAGAAGCGGGTTAAATAAGTAGCGTTGGCTGAAATAAATAAAAGAAAGGGCAGGGGTAATCATTCCCCTGCCTGCAACAACAGCGGAATTGTCGTGAGTTTTCTCCCCGTGGTATCTGAATATCGGATTTCTCGGTGAGATGGCTCCCGACCCCATAATCTGGATGAGGTACGCATGTCCCAATTTTCTCTGAAGATGGATATTGCCGATAACCGTTTTTTTACCGGTGAACCATCTCCCCTGTTTTCTCGCGCCGAAGCACAAAAGGCCCGCGCCTTTCATAAAAAACTGGCCGGTTATGAACCGACACCCCTGTGCGACCTGAAAGCTCTGGCCGCCTATATCGGGGTAAAAAATATTCTGGTCAAGGATGAGTCAAAACGCTTTGGTCTCAATGCCTTCAAAATGCTGGGTGGCGTCTACGCCATCGCCAACCTGCTCTGTGAAAAATACGGGGTGGCAGTCGAGGATTTCTCCTTCGATCTCATCAAACGCACCATCAAGGAGCCGATGACCTTCGCCACCACCACAGATGGCAACCACGGTCGTGGCGTCGCCTGGGCCGCCAAGCAGGTGGGTCAGCATGCGGTGGTCTACATGCCCAAGGGCTCTGCCCAGGAGCGGGTTGACCACATTCTCAATCTCGGTGCCGAGTGCATCGTCACCGACATGAACTACGACGATACCGTGCGCCTGACCATGAAGATGGCCGAAGAGCGCGGTTGGCACATAGTGCAGGACACCGCCTGGGAGGGTTACACCAAGATCCCGACCTGGATCATGCAGGGTTACTCCACCCTGGCCGACGAAGCGGTCGAGCAGATGCAGGATATGGGCATCAAGCAGCCCACCCACGTGCTGCTGCAGGCCGGGGTAGGGGCGCTGGCGGGCGGCGTGCTCGGTTATCTGGTGGACTGCTTCGGGGCGAAAAACCTGCACAGTATCGTGGTCGAGCCGGATCAGGCCGACTGCATCTATCGCTCCGGCGTGGCGGGGGAGATGGTCAACGTGGGGGGAGACATGCGCACCATCATGGCCGGTCTCGCCTGCGGTGAGCCCAACCCGCTTGGCTGGCCGCTGCTCAGGGGCTGCACCACCCAGTTCATCTCCTGTCACGACAAGGTGTCGGCACTGGGCATGAGAGTGCTTGGCAACCCTCTTGGCAATGACCCCCGCATCATCTCCGGTGAGTCCGGCTCGGTCGGTACCGGCGTACTGGCGGCAGTGCGTCACCACCCGGATCGCGCGGCGCTGATGGAACGTCTGGGGCTGGATAGCAACTCGGTGGTACTCATCATCAACACCGAAGGGGACACCGATGTGAAGCACTACCGGGAAGTGGTGTGGGAAGGCAAACATCCTGCCTGCGATTAACCCCGGCTGTGAGTAATCCCTGCGAGAGCAGAGACACGAATTGAAGCATTGATCGCGCCTCGCCAACGGGGCGCGGTAACGGGCACAGGGCGCTGCCGACGAACAGGCTGCGCACTCTCAGTTGTTATGGAGAATCACAATGAGCAAGCAAATTCCGTTTGAAATGGTGTTGGAGAAGGCCTACCAGTACAAGGCCGAGATGAGTCAGTTCCTGCGCGACATGATCGCCATCCCGAGCGAGAGCTGCGATGAAGAGCGCGTCGTGCTGCGCATCAAGCAGGAGATGGAGAAGGTTGGCTTTGACAAGGTCGAGATCGACCCCATGGGCAACGTGCTGGGCTATATCGGCCACGGTCCGCACCTGATCGCCATGGATGCCCACATCGATACCGTCGGTGTCGGCAACCGCGCCAACTGGACTTTTGACCCCTATGAGGGGATGGAAGATCACGAGATCATCGGCGGCCGCGGTGCATCCGATCAGGAAGGGGGCATGGCCTCCATGGTCTATGCGGGCAAGATCATCAAGGATCTGGGACTGGAAGACGAGTACACCCTGCTGGTGACCGGCACCGTGCAGGAAGAGGACTGCGATGGCCTCTGCTGGCAGTACATCATCGAGCAGAGCAAGATCCGTCCCGAGTTCGTGGTCAGTACCGAGCCCACCGACTGCCAGATCTATCGTGGCCAGCGTGGCCGGATGGAGATCCGCGTCGAGGTGCAGGGCGTCAGCTGCCACGGCTCCGCGCCGGAGCGCGGTGACAACGCCATCTTCAAGATGGGCCCGATCCTCGGCGAATTGCAGGAGCTCAGCCACAACCTCGGTCATGACGACTTCCTCGGCAAGGGTACCCTGACCGTCTCCGAGATCTTCTTCACTTCGCCGAGCCGCTGCGCCGTGGCGGATAGCTGCGCCGTCTCCATCGACCGTCGTCTGACCTGGGGCGAGACCTGGCAAGGTGCGCTGGATGAGATCCGCGCCCTGCCAGCGGTACAAGCCGCCGGTGCCGAGGTCTCCATGTACCAGTACGACCGTCCGGCTTACACCGGTCTGGTCTATCCGACCGAGTGCTACTTCCCGACCTGGAAGGTGGAAGAGGATCACATCACCGTCAAAACCCTCTCCAAGGCTTATCGCGAGCTGTTCAACAAGGAGCCGGTGGTAGACAAGTGGACCTTCTCGACCAACGGGGTCTCCATCATGGGGCGCCACGGTATTCCGGTCATCGGTTTTGGCCCGGGTAAAGAGCCGGAAGCCCACGCGCCGAACGAGAAGACCTGGAAAGAGCATCTGGTCAAGTGCGCCGCCATGTACGCCGTGATCCCCATGCTCTATCTGGCCGAGCTGGACAAGTAAGGGGGCTGCCGGGTGGTGACTGCCATCGCCGCCCGGCTGTCGCAAGTGTGGCAAGTGCCCCGTCTGTGTTGAGGCGGGGTTTTGCTGTTTGAAGTGATGTTCGAGGTGGTGGGGATGAAACGGCTGATCAAAAACGGTGTGTTGGTCGATGCGCAGGGTGAATATCGTCAGGATCTGCTGATCGAAAACGGGGTGATCCGCGCCCGTGCCGCCGATATCCAGCCCGATGGCGAAACCGAGGTGATCGATGCCAGCGGCTGCTATGTGATGCCGGGTGGCATCGATGTCCACACCCACTTCAACATCGATGTCGGGATTGCCCGCAGTTGCGATGACTTTTTCAGCGGTACCCGTGCCGCCGCCTGTGGTGGCACCACCACCATCATCGACCACATGGGATTTGGCCCGGCGGGGTGCAATCTGCATCACCAGCTGGCCCGCTATCACGATTACGCCGCCGATCAGGCGGTGATCGACTACAGCTTTCACGGCGTGATCCAGCATGTGGATGACGCCATCCTTAATGAGATGGCCGCCATGGTGCAGGAGGAGGGGATCAGCAGCTTCAAGCTCTATCTCACCTACCAGTACAAGCTGGGGGACCATGACGTGCTGCGTGCCTTGGCCCGCCTCAAAGAGGTGGGGGCGCTTGCCACCGTCCATCCCGAGAATGATGCCGCCATCGCGGCGCGCCGGGCGGCCCTATTGGCCGCCGGTCACCATGAGCCCTGGTATCACCCGCAAAGTCGCCCGCTGGAGTGCGAGGCGGAGGCGATCGCCCGGATGATCAACCTGGCGGGGCTCGCGGGCAATGCGCCGCTCTATATCGTCCACCTCTCCAACGGACTGGGGCTGGAGTATCTGAAGCTGGCGCGTCGGCAGGGCCAACCGGTCTGGGTGGAGACCTGCCCGCAATATCTGCTGCTCGATGAGCAGTGTTATTACAAGGAGAACGGGGTCGACTATCTGCTGAGCCCGCCGCTGCGCTCGCGCCGCGAGCAGGACAAGCTGTGGGTCGGCATCGCTGCGGGCGACATCGATACGGTGGCGACCGATCACTGTAACTTCTCCCACGCCCAGCGCATGACCCTCTCGGGGGGCGATTTCAGCCGCTGCCCCAACGGCTTGCCGGGCGTCGAGAACCGGATGCTGCTGCTGTTTGCCCACGGGGTGCTCGGTGGGCGCATCTCGCCATCGCGCTTTGTGGCCCTCACCAGCACCAACCCGGCGCGCCTGTTTGGCCTCTGGCCGCGCAAAGGCAACCTGCAAGCGGGGTCTGACGCCGATCTGGTGATCATGGATCCCCGCGGTGACACCCTGATTTCTCACCCACTGCTGCATGACAACGGCGACTACAGCCCCTATGAGGGGATGCGCTGTCCCGGCCGGATCAGAATGACCCTGAGCCGTGGCGAGATAGTCGCTCGCGATGGCGAGTTTCTGGGGCGGCGTGGTCATGGCCGCTTTCTGGCCAGAGCGCCCTTTGATCCGGCGTTGGCGCCGGATCTGCACTTGCCTTGCCCCGTGGCTGCAGGCTGACAATTCGTTCGAAACACGCAAATCAGCAAGGTTATGTGAACAACGAAAGGTGGGCCGGTATCGCGCCGGCTTGTCCCATCACTGGAGATAACAAGATGAAACAGAGAATCGTACTGGCCCTTGGTGGCAATGCGCTGGGCAACAACCTGCCCGAGCAGATGAAGGCGGTGCAGAGCACGGCGGGCACCATTGCCGACCTGATCGCTCAGGGGCATGAAGTGGTGGTGACCCACGGCAACGGCCCGCAGGTAGGGATGATCCAGCAGGCGTTCGAGGTGGCGGCCCGTCATGACTCCAAGGCGCCCCATCTGCCCATGTCGGTCTGCGTGGCCCTGAGTCAGGGTTATATCGGTTATGACCTGCAAAACGCCCTGCGCGAAGCTCTGCTGGAACGCGGCATCCACAAGCCGGTAGCCACTCTGGTGACCCAGGTGGAGGTGGATAAAAACGATCCCGCCTTCCTCGACCCGAGCAAACCCATCGGCGGTTTCTTCAGCAAGGAGGAGGCCGAAGCATTGATGGCCAAGGGGGAGCGGCTCAAAGAGGATGCCGGTCGCGGCTATCGCCGGGTAGTGGCATCCCCCAAACCCGTAGATATCATCGAGAAGGAGACCGTCTCTGCCATGCTGGCTGCCGGTCAGGTGGTGATCACCGTCGGTGGCGGCGGCATTCCGGTGCTGCGCGAGGGCAATCACCTGCGCGGTGCCAGTGCGGTGATCGACAAGGATTGGGCCAGTGCCAAGCTGGCGGAGCTTATCGACGCCGACATGCTGATCATCCTTACCGCGGTAGAGAAAGTCGCCATCAACTTCGGCAAGCCCGAGGTGCAGTGGCTTGATCAGCTGAGCGTCGCCGATGCCAACAGCTTTATTGCACAGGGGCAGTTTGCCAAGGGCTCCATGCTGCCCAAGGTGGAGGCCGCGCTCTCGTTCGCGACCTCCATGCCGGGACGAAAATCCCTGATCACCTTGCTGGAGAAGGCCGCCGAGGGGATCGCTGGCAAGACCGGTACCGTGATCAGCCTGTAATCATGCGTACTGACCCACAGGGGCATCCGGCCCCTGATAGAGTGTGGATCCTTGGCTCCACACTCAGTTTTATTGGGATGGCTATGACGGATCATCACTGTCGATCGTGCTCTGCAGGCCAGAGGAGCCGCGCTGTGCGAGTGGCAATAGGGCTAGTTGGAGTGGCGACCGGGTTTTGTGGCTGGCAGAAACCTGTAGAGGCCGATACCGGCGAGCAAACCAACCACCGCCAGCAGCAGCCAGATGGCTGTGGCGGGGCGGCTGCCCGCATCCCCCAACATAAAACCGATGAACAGGTTGCCAAAGAGCGCCATGCAGCCGCCAGCGCTGGCATAGAAGCCGTAGTAGCTGCCGAGCTGCTCGGGAGGGGCGTAGCGGGGCAGTTGGGCGGCAAAGAGCGGGAAGCAGAGGATGGAACCCAAGGAAAGCAGGGCCACCTGCGTCAACACGCCTGCCGTCGGCCAAGGTGCCAGCAGCGGTAGAGCCAGGTAGCTCAAGCCCATCATCCCGATACCCAACCCCATGGCGAGCGGCACTCCCAGGCGCCTCTCTACCAGACGGGAGGCAGGTAGCTGGAGCAGGACGCCGATCACCGCCGAGAGGGTAAAGACGCCGCCGAGCAGGTGGGTGGCGTCCGGCAGACTCTGGATATGGGCGGGCAGGGCGAGATAGAGTTGGTGGAACAGGATCTGGTAGCTGCCCGCCAGCAGGGTAAACACGATAAATGGGCGCTGGCGCACTATCTCTCTCCATTGGCGCAAAATGGCGCCACGCGGACTCTGGTGGCTCACCGGGCGTTTGGGCAGCACCCGGTATTGCAGCACGCCGAGCAGGGCGAACAGACTCGCCGCCAACAAGCCGGTCAGTGTATAGCTCTGCTGGGTCAGTGTCAGTCCGACCAGGGGCCCGAGCAGCATGCCCGCCTCGCTGGCGAGATTGTGCAGGGCAAAGGCGCGCTGACGCTGGCTCGGGTTGTGGCATTCGCTGGCAAGATACGCCTGGGCGCAAGGGGTGAACAGGGCCCCCGCAAAGCCGGTGAGGGCGGCGGCCAGCAGCAGGATGGGCAGGGACTCGGCCCAGCCGAGCAGCACGAAGCCTATGGAGCGTACCAGGCAGCCCCAGACGATGGCGGGGTGATAGCCGATGCGATCCCCAAGGGTGCCCCCCAAGAGAAAGAGCCCCTGCTGGCTGAAGACCCGCATCCCCATGACCAGGCCACAGGCCCAACCGGCGAGACCCAGTCCGCTACCCATGTGCTGGGCGAGGAAGGGCATCATCATGTAGAAGCCGAGGTTGAAGGCCAGCCCGTTAGTGATAAGCAGGCGGGCCGCCGGGCTCATGCCCTGCCAGTCCCGCCAGTAGGAGGCGCCGTTCATGTTCGTCTCACGCTAGCATGTCGGGAGGGTGCCGCCGGGGTTGTGCTGCGCTCTGTCATGACGCCTTTCGCACGGTTCTGAGGAAGGGGATGCCGCTCTGATCGTGGCTTATCTCCACCGGCACATGGTAGAGGCGCTCGATGAGGGCCGCGTCGAGCACCCGGGCGGGGGGGCCGAAGGCTAGCAGATCGCCCCCTGCCAGCACGATCAGCTGATCGGCAAACTGGGCGGCGAGGTTGAGATCGTGCAGCACCACCAGGGTGATCCACTGCTGCTCGCGGGTCTGTTGGCACAGGTGCTCCATCAGTTGCATCTGGTGGTGAAGATCCAGGGCGCTGACCGGCTCGTCCAACATCATGATGCGGGGATCGCGCAGCAGCACCTGGGCGAACAGTACCATCTGCCGCTGGCCGCCGCTTAAGGAGTAGAGGGGGCGATCAGCCAGATGGGCGATGCCGAGCGCCTGCAGGGCGCGACCCGCCGCCAGGATGTCCTCGTCCGCCAGACGCATGGAGAGGCTGTCGAGGCGACCGAGTACCACCACTTCGATGACGCTCAAGTCCAGCTCCAGCTGGATGTTCTGGGGCATGTAGCCAAACTGCTGGCGCCACTTGGCCTGCGTCATCTGGCGGGCACTCTGGCCCCCCAGCCGGATATCGCCGCCATCCGGGGTCAGTTCACCAAACAGGGCGCGCATCAATGAGGTCTTGCCGGTCCCGTTCGGACCGATGATCACGTGGACCTGACCCGGATGCAGGGTGAGGCTGAGGTCTCGCAGCAGGGTCTGCTGGCCGAGGGAAAGGGAGAGTCGGGATATTTCAAGCACGTTTACGCCCTCTGCCGAGGATTAACCAGATGAAGAAGGGCACGCCAATCAGGGCGGTGACGATGCCGATGGGAAAGAGAGCCCCCGGAATAATGGACTTGGAGAGCACCGAGGCCGCCGAGAGCATGCAGGCGCCGCACAAGGCCGAGAGCGGGATCAAAAAGCGCTGATCCTCCCCCACCAACATGCGAGCGATATGGGGCGCAACTAGGCCAACGAAGCCGATGACACCGACGAAACTGGTGGCAGTGGCGGTGAGCAGGGCGACCAGTACCAGAGTCTTCATGCGCAACCTGTCCACGTTGACCCCGAGGCTGCGGGCGCGGGCTTCCCCCAAACGCAGGCTGGTGAGGGCCCAGGCATCCCGGTAGATGAGCAGGGTGCAGATCAGGGTAACGGCGGCGGTGATGATCAGGGAGTCCCAGGTGGTGCGCATCAGGCTGCCAAACAGCCAGAACAGGATCTGCTGGTTGAGCTCGGGGAAGAGAGAAACTGCAGCAGGGAGAGCAGGGACTGGAACAGGAACAGCAGGGCGATGCCCGCCAGGATCAGGGTCTGGCTGCTGACATGGCGCATCATGGCCAGGCCAAACAAAAGGCTCGCAGCAAACATACAGAGGATGAAGGCGCCAGCCGGAATGGCCACAAGGGGAGGGAGCCCAAGACCGCCGGTATAGAGTGCCAGTGCGGCACCGAGCCCCGCTGCGGCAGCGAGCCCCAGGGTGTAGGGGCTGGCCAGCGGGTTATCCAGCAGAGTCTGCATCTGGACGCCGCCAAGGCCCAGCGCCGCACCGACCACCAGCGCCATCAGGGCGATGGGCAGGCGCATGTCATGGACTATGGTGCGGGTCATGGGATCGGCCTGGACGGGGGCGAGCAGGGCATCGACCACTTCGCCCAGTGGCAGCAGAGAGGGGCCGGTGGCGATGTCGAGCACCAGGGTAATGCACAGCACCAGGGTGAGCAGCAGGAGCCAGTGCCCGCGACGGCGCTCCCGTTGCCGCTGGCGGGCGAGGGTCTGCTGCAGGGCAGCCAAATCATTCATGATGACAATCCTGAAACGGGCGCCATGAGAGGCGCCCACAAGGGTGAAAGAGGGATTAAGAGGGCTTTGCCTAGACAGGCAAAGCACGAACGACCGGATTCAGTTTGCGTCCCCCTGCCTGATGCCCAGCATAAAGGTGCCTTGGGGGCGGATGGGCAGATAGCGCTGGTAGAAGCCCTGATAGGTGGCCAGTGGATCGAGATCCTGGAACAGATCCGGGTAGAGGGCCTTGGCCATGAACTCGATGAGCGCGGCATCCATGATGCTGCGGGTGGCACCGTGATAGACCGCATAGAGGCGACCCTGCTGCACTGCGGGCAACTCGCTCCAGCCCGGGCGGGCGGCAAAGCCCTGTAGGCGCTGGCGCACGGTCTCTGCCGACACTTCCTGTCCGACCTGCATCGCCTCTGCGCTGCTCACGCTCTCGTAGCCCGCCATCAGGATGACCTCGGGTTTGCTCGCCAGCAGTTGCTCAGGATGGATGGGGCCCCAGCGCTCGACGAAGGGAGCCGCGACGTTGTCACCCCCGGCCAGCAGGGCCATCGCGCCCCACATGTCCTTGCCATAGGTGTAGCTGTACTCGGCCGGGCCCTTGTCACCCAGCTCGATATAGACCCGAGGGGGCTGGCGCTTCGCGTTGGCAACGCGGGAGGTGATGATGTCAATCTTGGTCTTGTATTCGTCGGCCATCTGTTGGGCACGAGCTTCCTGACCTGTCACCTTGCCCAGCAGCAAGGTGCTCGCCATGTGGCGCTCCAGGGTCTGGGCGTTGTAGTCGATGACCACCACCGGGATCCCGGCCTGTTCGAAGCGTGGCAGATCCGGGCCGAGAGCCTCATATTGCCACTTCGCCAGGATCACCAGATCGGGCTTGACCGCCAGGGTCTTCTCGATGGAGAAGCTCTGATCCTGCACATTGCCAAGGTCTGGCACCTTGGCCAGTTGCGGCAGGCTGGCGACATAGAGCGACCAGATGGCAGGGCGGGACTTGACGAACCAGCCACGGGACATGCCCACCAGCCGATCGGCGCCGCCTTCACCGGCCACGGCCAGATAATCCTCGGGATAGAAACCGAGCACGATACGGCTGGCCGGCAGGCTGAGGGAGACCTTGCGGCCCATCACATCTTCTACTTCAATCGGGGGATTTGCCTGCGCCATCCAGCTCATCAGAGCGAGCTGACCGAGCAGCAGCAACTTTGCCAGGGGGTGACGAAACATCTTGTGAAAACCTTGAACGGATTTTGGGGTGAGAAGTATTAGCATTTGCGTTTAATCATAGCAATCGATTTTACCAAGGGTCACATAAGGGACGTATATAGCGTGTTGGTCGTTCGAGGCCCACCTTGGCAAGGTTCTTCGCCAACGCCCCTCTTCAGGGGGCGTGCACGTTTGGGCTGTCGGCCCCCACAAGAGTAAGATGGTCCTTTTCGGGGCTGGCTAGCCCGGCATGCAGGCGCACAGGCGCCAAAAAGGCAGAGTAATGAGCACAAAGATCAATATGGCGGCGCTGGTGGGATTGATCCTGCTCACCGCCATCTGGAGTTACAGCTGGATCGTGATGAAGCAGGTGATGCTCTACGCGGGAGCCTTCGAGTTCACCGCCCTGCGCTGCATGTGCGGATCTCTGGTCTTGTTGTTGGTATTGGCCATGCGCGGTCGCCGTTATCTCAAACCCACCCCGTTTCGCTATACCCTCGCCATCGCCCTGTTCCAGACCTGCGGCATGGTGGGGTTGGCACAGTGGGCGCTGATCAGCGGCGGGGCGGGCAAGGTGGCTATTCTGAGCTACACCATGCCGTTCTGGGTGGTGATCTTCGCGGCGCTCTTTCTCGGCGAGCGGATGCGCAAGCTACATTATCTGGGGTCGGGGTGGCTGCCTGCGGCCTACTGCTGGTGATCGAGCCCTGGCAACTGCACCTGGATTCCATGAAGAGTGCGCTGCTGGGGATTGCCTCCGGTATCTGCTGGGGGATCAGCGCCATCATCGCCAAGCGGATGTATGCCCGCCACCCCGCGGTGGATCTGATGTCCCTCACCACCTGGCAGATGATCTACGCCACCATGGTGATGGCACTGGTGGCGGCGCTGGTGCCGGAGCGACCTATCGACTGGCAGCCCTATGTGTTTGGTGCGCTCGCCTACAGCGCCATCTTCGCCACCGCCATCGCCTGGAGTCTCTGGCTGTTTGTGCTGAAAAAGCTGCCGGCGGGGATTGCCAGCCTCAGCACCCTGGCGGTGCCGGTAACCGGCGTGCTGCTCTCCTGGTGGCTGCTGGGAGAAAACCCGGGGCCGGTGGAGGGGAGCGGCATCGCCCTTATCGTACTGGCGCTGTTGGTGATTAGCCGCAAGGGCAAGCGCTCCGTGGTATCGGTGGCGGGGGAGACCCGTATCAAGCACGGCTGAGCCGATTGTCAGCGAAGAGATATAAAAAGGCCCGCCATCATGGCGGGCCCTTCTGGTTTTAAGAACACTCTCTTATCTGCGCTGGGCCAGATGCATCATGGCTTCCAATACGGCGCCGCCGATGGCGCGTGCCTTGTCAGAGACGGTGGTGGCATCGGCGCGCTCGCCACGCGGGTCGATGTCACCGATCTTGAAGCCGACGGTCACCTCGATGTCATCGCTGAGCAGACCTCGCACCATGCCGGAGAGCGGCGCGATAATGGGGGTATCACCTACATGGGCGATCACATCCCCTTCCTGTACCAGATCGCCGAGCTTGATCAGGCTCTTCATCACCCCGGGGGCGGGGGCGCGCACCACCCGGCGGGCGGAGTGCCCCTCGATCACCCCGGGAATGCCGGTATTGGGCTGGGCGGGGCCCTGATAGATGACCCGCCCCAGATGGTGACCGCGGTTGGTCTCGATCACCGCATCGCAGTCGCGCCCCGCCTCAAACCCCGGGCCGAGGGCTACCGTAATGGGGGCCATCTCCTTGTGGGTGCCTAGGTTCTGCTTGGCGAGGATGGCATCCACCAGATAGCGGGGCTTGAACTCGGCGAGGGTGGCGCAGTCGGGGTCAACCAGCAGCGGAATGATGCCCCTATCCAGCTGCTCGAACGCTTGCTCAACGCTCTCGACCCGCTTGGCGCGCACACCCTCGACACTGGTTTCGCCATCAAACATCCCTTGAGCGAAGGCGACGGTGCGGCGGATCACCGTGGGCTTGTCGAGATCCAGCATCACCACCTTGAAGCCGGCATTGTGCAGGCGCAACGCGACGCCGGTGGCGATATCGCCGGAGCCACGCATCACCACCAGCTGATCCCGCTTGAGGCGCACGTCATCCTGCATTAGCCCACCCGATTTGCCGTTTTTCACTTGCAGCAGTTCGGCGAGGATGCTGATGGCGATCTCCTCGGGGGTTTCGGCTCCGATGTTGTAACCGATGGGGGCGTGCAGCCGCTGCAACTGCTCCTGACTCACCCCTTGCTGGCGCAGCGCCTGTGTGAAGGTCTGTACCTTGCGCTTGCTGGCGAGCAGCCCCAGATAGGCGAGGGGACGGCTGATGAGGCGATCCAGCGCCTCCTTGTCCTGATGGTTGGTGGCGATGATGACGAAGTTGGCGGGCTCGATGGCCAGTTTATCGATCACCGCGCTGATGGTATCGGCCTGCACCAGATGGGTACCGGCGGGGAAGAGGTCAGGGTTGAGGCTCCCCTCGAAGCAATCCCCTACATGGACATCAAAGCCGAGCGGCGCCGCAGTATGGGCCACAGCCCGGTTGACGTGGCCGGCACCAATGAGCACCAGCCGTGGTCGCAGACCATAGACATCGATATAGACCGACATGGCACCACCGCAATCCGATCCGACCGCATGCTCACCGTTGCGTGCCATCCGGCCGTGGAAGATGCGCGGCTTGCGCTCGGCAATGGCGGCCATCGCTTCCTCGATCACCAGCCGCTCGATCATGCCGCCGCCGATGGTGCCGAGGATCTGGCCATCGGCCATCACCAGCATCTGGGCCTGATGGCGGGGGGTGGAGCCACGGCTCTCGATGATCTGGGCCATGGCAAAGGGAGTGTTCTCCTGTTCCAGTCGGGCTGCGTGTGAAAACAGATTCATAAGGTACCTCTTCTTATCCTTAAACCATCATGGGCGAGGCGGCTGAGCCTCATCCTGAGCGAAGTAACCGAGTGCGTGGCGAATGGGCTGTGGCTCGCGAACCGCCCCCTGCCAGATGGCATGGATCTCGGGGTGGCGGCTATGCAGCTTTATCAATTCATCGAGCCATGACGCCTCATTTTGATAATCCCCATTGATAAACCAGATCCGGCGCGCCTTGGCCGGGGTGCCCTTGAACAGCCCCTCGGGGTGGGAGAGCAGCTGGTGAAACAGGGCCCAGTCGAGGGGGTCACCGGCCTCTATCCCGCACAGGGCCTGAAGCTCTGCCCAGCGGTGGATCTGCTGCGGGTCGGCCTTGGCCCCCACCATGGCGCCGCCCGTCAGGGCGATCACCCAATCACTGCTTTGGGGAATGCAAGGTTCGTGCAAAGCGGGCACTTTCAATAACTTGTGATGGGCGCCATCCGCTTCGACCAGGATCAGATCGAAGCGCTGCTGTCCCTTGATGAGATCAATCTGCTGGGGCGTGGGGCCCGCCACCTTTCCGGTGCGCTCGTCGAGATGGCTGAACAGGGCAACCAGCGCCGGGCCATCCGGTAGCGTCTGACAGCGGGTAAGTTGACGAACGGGATCCGTCTCGATAATCAATTCCCGATAGTGTGATGGGGCTGGCAGAAACATTCGGGTGGTGGTGGTAATTAGCACCCTTTTACCCTGTTGATAAAAATATTCCGCCAGCCAGAACAGGGTGCTGGTTTTTCCGCCGGCACCACAAAGGCTAATTAGCGTGGTATGGTTGTCACTATTTTCAAGCAGTGGATTTAAAAGCGAACCAATATCCGGAAACGCGTGAATAACAGAGTGTGGCAAGGACATGGCAATGACCGAAATAAATAGCGAGGTGAATGAAAAGGTGCAGGCTCGGGGGCGTGAACAGTGTGACTGTATAATTACCGCAGCAGGTTTGTCATCCCGCATGGGGGCATGGAAAATGATGCTACCTTATGGCTCGGGGACAATTCTTGATGCAAGTCTCAAAAATGCCCTGGCCTTCTGTTCCCGGATTATTTTGGTCGTGGGCCATCGCGGGGCCGAGCTCGCTGCCTGTTATGGGAAGCGCCCCGACATTCTCATCGTCCACAACCATGACTATGAGTTGGGGCTGGGCAGTTCCATCCGCTGCGCCCTGGCGGCCAGCGATGCTGACTACCTCTTTATTAGCCACGGGGATCTGCCCTGTATCCCGCGCGAGGTCTATCAACAGTTGTGGCAGGAGCGCGGAGAGCTCGCCCTGTTCCCGAGCTTTGAGGGGGAGGCGGGTCATCCGGTCTTGCTGCCAAAATCCCTCGCAAGAGCGCTGGCTGCCGCGCCGGCACAGGGTTCGGTGCGCCGCTGGCTGCTGCAACGCCCCTATCGCACCATACCGGTCGAGAGTCCTGCCATCCTCTTTGATATCGATACCCCCGAGCGCTATCAGGCGCTGATCCGCGGCGAACTGGAGCTGCGTTCTGCCGACGAGTTTACGACCGAGCAGGGCTGAGTCGCATCGTTGGGGCCCACCTCCCTCTGCGTGCAATGGCAGCCAGCGGGGCGGTAACGCCGAGTCATCTCGCAGCCTTTGGATAAACCGAAATAGCGACAACCGCCTTTTATATGGCAGTGACTTTTAAGCCAGCCCCGGCCATATTCGCCGGGGTTTGCTTGCGATAATGCTGGATGATTTTTACCCTATCAAAGTGATATTTATCGCTGCCGATTTGATACTTTTCATTTTTCTCTGGCATTGCCTTGAATAAAATTTCAAGTGAGTGAGAACCACTCTCATTAATCATAATGGCAACATGCCAAACCGCCTTCATTAATTCGAGCCATCTCACGCTTTTACCCTAAAAAATAGTTTTGCCGATGGAGTGGCCTGATAGTTGCTCTTCTCCTTGCCAAGGGGGAACACCCGTGCGGGATACCCCATTTATTCATGCTGCCAATGGGCAGAACAGCTGCAAGGAGATAGCCATGGGCGATATTATGCGACCCGTTCCGTTCAAGAACCTGCTGACCCGTATTTTTGCGGAATATAAAGAGAGTCAGAGCATTTTCGGTATTCCCGCCGCGCAATTCTATCGCAAGCAGGACGAGCGCAAGATCAAGGTGTTCGGTGAAACCTGCGAGACCCCCATCGGCCCGGCAGCTGGCCCCCATACCCAGTTGGCCCAGAACATCGTCACCTCCTGGCTGACCGGCGGGCGCTTTATCGAGCTCAAGACGGTGCAGATCCTGGACCGTCTCGAACTGGAAAAGCCCTGTATCGATGCCGAGGATGAGTGCTTCAACACCGAGTGGTCCACCGAGTTCACCCTGCCCAAGGCGTTTGACGAGTATCTTAAAGCCTGGTTTGCCCTCTACCTGTTAGAAGAGGTGTTCGACCCGCGCCTCGACGGAGAGGCCAAGTCCTTCATCTTCAACATGAGCGTGGGGTACAACCTCGATGGCATCAAACAGCCACCGATGCAGCAGTTCATCCACAGTCTGATGGATGCAAGGCAAAGTCCGAAATTTGCCGAGTACCAGCAGGTGCTGCGCGAGCTGGTGGCCGACGAGCAGTTTATCGCCGAGCTGGGACTGGGGGCGCGGCGCGATCGCCTGCAACAGCTGGTGGATCGCATCCCGGCCAATCTGGTGCACGGCGTCACCCTCTCCACCATGCACGGCTGCCCGCCCAACGAGATTGAGGCCATCTGCCGCTACATGCTGGAAGAGAAGGGACTCAACACCTTCGTCAAACTGAACCCGACCCTGCTGGGCTACCCGCGGGTGCGCGAGATCCTCGATACCTGCGGCTTTGATTACATTGGTCTGAGCGAAGAGTCGTTCGATCACGACCTCAAGCTGGATCAGGCCAAGGCGATGCTGACCCGCTTGATGGCGCTGGGCGCCGAGAAGGGGCTCACCTTCGGGGTCAAGCTCACCAACACCCTAGGCACCATCAACCGCAAAGGGGCGCTGCCGGGGGATGAGATGTATATGTCCGGCCGTGCGCTGTTCCCGCTCTCCATCAACGTGGCCGCCGTGCTGTCCCGCGCCTTCGATGGCAAGCTGCCCATCTCTTACTCCGGTGGTGCCAGCAAGTTCAACATCGCCGAGATCTTCGAGACCGGTATCCGTCCCATCACCATGGCCACCGACCTGCTGAAACCGGGTGGCTATCTGCGCCAGATCGAGTGCCTCAAAGAGATCGACGCCTCTGACAGCTGGGGCATGAGTCAGGTGGATGTGGCCAGGCTGGAAGCGCTTGCCGCCAAGGCGCTCACCATGGATTACACCCAGAAGGAGTGGAAGTCCGAGGATCGCATCGAAGTGGGTGGTGGCCTGCCGCTGACCGACTGCTACGTGGCGCCCTGCGTCACTGCCTGCGCCGTGCATCAGGATATCCCCGAGTACATTCGCCTGATGGGCGAGGGGGAGTATGTCGCTGCGCTAGAGCTGATCTATCAGCGCAACGCCTTGCCCGCCATCACCGGCCATATCTGCGATCACCAGTGCCAGTACAACTGCACCCGTCTCGACTACGACAGTCCGCTCAATATCCGTGAGCTGAAAAAAGTGGCGCTGGAGCGCGGCTGGGAAGGGTACAAGGCCCGCTGGCACAAACCGGCAGGCAGCGGTGACAAGCACCCGGTTGCCGTAATAGGTGCAGGCCCGGCAGGTCTCTCCGCCGGTTACTTCCTGGCCCGCGCCGGCCACCCGGTCACCGTGTTCGAGCGCGAAGCGGATGCCGGTGGCGTGGTCAAACACATTATCCCCGAGTTCCGCATCCCGGCCGAGCTTATCCAGCACGACATCGACTTTGTCGCCGCCCACGGGGTCAAGTTCGAGTTTGGTTGCGATCCGGCGCTCACCGTCGACAAGCTGCACGCCCAGGGCTTTACCTATGTCTTCGTCGGCATCGGCGCCGACAAGAATGGCGGCATGCGCCTCGAAGGTGGACATGATCGGGTCTACAAGTCCTTCAACTTCCTGCGCAGCTTCAATCAGGGCAAACCGCTGCCGCTCGGCCGCCATGTGGCGGTGATCGGCGCCGGTAACACCGCCATGGACTGCGCCCGCGCCGCCCTCAAGGTGCCGGGTGTCAGCGATGTGACCGTTATCTACCGCCGCAGCGAAAAAGAGATGCCCGCCTATCGCGAGGAGTATCTGGAAGCGGTGGAGGATGGGGTGAGTTTCTGCTTCCTCACCAATCCGGAGCGCTTTGAGAAAGATGGCAAGCTCACGGTGCGGATGATGGCGCTGGGGGATCCTGACGAGCAGGGCCGCCGCCGTCCGGTGCCCACCGAGCAGACCGAAGTGATGCAGATGGATGCCCTGATCACCGCCATCGGCGAGCAGCCTGACTGCGAGGTGCTCAAAGCGATGGGGATTCCCCTTGGCAGCGATGGCTGGCCCGAGGTGGATGGCCAGACCGGCGAAACCAGCCGTCGCAACGTTTTCCTCATCGGTGACGTGCAGAGTGGCCCGTCCTCCATCGTCGGTGCCATCAGTGGTGCCCGCCGCGCCGCGGATCTGGTGCTCTCTCGCGAGCATATCGCCAGCCAGCAGAGTGACGTAGCCATCCAGCCGTCTGGCAAGGATGAGATCTACCGCCGCAAGGGGAGCATCGCCGTCACCATGGTCGACAAGAACGAGCGTGATGCCTTCGTGGCGCAAGAGGCGCACCGTTGCCTCGAGTGCAACTACCTCTGCAGCAAGTGCGTGGATGTCTGCCCCAACCGAGCCAACGTCGCCATCGCGGTGCCGGGCTTCAAAGACCAGTTCCAGACCCTGCACCTGGATGCCTACTGCAACGAATGTGGCAACTGCGCCCAGTTCTGCCCGTGGCAGGGCAAGCCCTATCAGGACAAGGTCACCATCTTCAGCCTGCCCGAGGACTTCGACAACAGCCGCAACCCCGGGTTCTATCTGGCTGACGGTGGCGAACTGCGGGTGCGTCAGGATGGCGAGACCTATCGCCTGACCATAGACGCCCAGAGCCGGATCAAGGATGCGCCAGCAGCCCTTGGCGACATGTGCCGGATCATCAGCCATGTCCATGCTCATCACCACTACCTGCTGGGGGCCGTCGAGGCCTGAGCGAACCACGAATAAGCGAAGGAGCAAACCATGTTTATTCTGAAGAACGTCACCGCTGTCCAGCTGGAGCCGACCCGGGTGCTGGAAGGGGTGGATATCGCCATCGAAGGCACCCTTATCAAAGCGGTGGGGCCCAATCTGCGGGCCCTCTACCCGGAGGCCAACTATCGGGAGATGGGGGGCAAGCTGGTGATGCCGGGCATTGTCTGTGCCCACAACCACTTCTACTCAGGCCTGTCACGGGGGATCATGGCCAACATCGCCCCCTGCCCGGACTTTATCTCCACCCTGAAAAACCTCTGGTGGCGGCTCGATCGGGCGCTCGATGAGGAGTCCCTCTACTACAGCGGTCTCATCTGCTCGCTGGAGGCGATCAAGAGCGGTTGCAGCGCGGTGATCGACCACCACGCCTCGCCCAACTTCATCAAGGGCTCCCTGAATGTGCTGCGCAAAGGGTTTGTGGAGGTGGGTCTGCGCGGCATGACCTGCTTCGAGACCACGGATCGCAATAGCGGCCTCGCCGAGCTGCAGGCCGGGGTGGAGGAGAACATCCTGTTCGCCCAACAGATCGATGCGGCCAAAGTCAAGGGGAGCGAGCCCTATCTGGTGGAGGCCCATATCGGCGCTCACGCCCCCTTCACCGTACCTGACGAGGGGCTGGCCATGCTGCGCGAAGCGGTGCAGGTCACCGGTCGTGGTCTGCATATCCATGTGGCGGAAGACCGCTACGACATGACCCACGGTCACCACCACTACGGCAAGGAGCCCATCGCCCGGCTGGACGAGTTTGGCCTTATCGACAGCAAGACCCTGATCGCCCACGGCATCTACTTAAGCCCGGCCGACATCGAGCTGCTCAACAGCCGCGATGCCTTCCTGGTACATAACGCCCGCTCCAACATGAACAACCACGTGGGCTACAACATGCACCTGCCGGAGTATCGCAATCTGGCACTTGGCACCGATGGTATCGGCTCCGACATGCTCGAAGAGCTCAAGTTCGCCTACTTCAAGCACAAGGATGCCGGTGGCGCGCTCTGGCCCGACAGCTTTGCCCGCTTCCTCTGGAACGGCAACACCCTGCTGGAGCGCAACTTCGGCGCCAAATTTGGCCGCCTGGAGCCGGGCTACAAGGCCGACCTCACCATTTGCGACTACGATGCACCGACCCCGCTGGCGCCGCGCAACCTCGGTGGCCATCTCGCCTTCGGCATGGGATCGAACAGCGTCAACAGCGTGATGGTGGAGGGGCGCATGGTCTATCAGGATCGCGAGTTCCCGTTCGATGTCGCGCCCATTTATGAGCAGGCCAGCAAGGTGGCGAGCCGCCTGTGGCAACGGATGGATCAGCTGGCCTAAGGCCACCTTCCACAGTTTTGGACCGGATTGCCCGCCCTGTGGATCTCCCTGGCGGCGGGCTGCAAGAGTAAGGACGACACATGATTGAGCAATTCTTCCGACCCGAGCAACTGGGTCAGGCTTTGGAACTCAAGGCCAGCTTCGGCAACGACGCCGTCTACATGGGGGGCGGCAGCAAGCTTAACGCCGCTCCGACCCGCACCGACAAGAAGGTCGCCATCTCGCTGGACAAGCTGGGACTGAACCAGATTGAGCAGCAGCACGGCCAGCTCCATATCGGCGCCACCGTCACCCTGCAGACCCTGAAAGATGATCCCCGTACCCCGGCCGCCCTGTGCGACGCGCTGGGGTTTGTCTACTCCCGCCATCTGCGTAATCAGGCCACCATTGGCGGAGAACTTGCCTGCCAGCAACAGGACTCCCCCTTACTGCCGGTGTTGCTGGTGCTCGAAGCCGTGGTGGTGCTGGAGAACAACCTGCTGCAACCCATCGACGCCTACCTGGCGGGTCAGCGCAATGCCCTGGTGCTGGGCGTTGTGCTGCCGGAGCCCGAACTGCGCTGCGCCACTCGCCGCATCAGCCGCAATGCCGATGGCTTGGCGGTGATGACCGCAGCCGTGGCCCTCGACAGCATTGGCGAGATGCGGGTGGCCGTCGCTGGCGTCACCCCGCAGCCGATGCGCCTGCGTGATCTGGAGCGCCGCGAACTGCACGATGCCGCGCTGGAGGCCGCCGTAAGCGAGCTGATTGCGCCCCGTGAGGATCTGGCGGGCAGCGTGAGTTACAAGCGGTATATCACCGGCGTGGTAGTGGCGGATCTGCTGGTGGATTGCCAGCAGCAGGAGGTGCAAGCATGATGGAACTCAACTTTACCCTGAACGGTGCCCTGCGCACCGTCATCTGCAAGGCTGGTGACAATGCCCAGCGGGTGCTGTTCAACCAGTGCCGGATGCACTCGGTGCGCAACAGCGACGACGGCTTCGGCTTCGCCGGCTCCGACGCCATTCTCTTCAACGGCAAGGTGATCAACGCCTCCCTGCTGATCGCCGCCCAGCTGGATGGATCCGACGTGCGCACCGCCGAGTCGCTGGGCAGCTGGAACCAGCTCAGTCTGGTGCAGCAGGCGATGGTGGATGTGGGCGTGGTGCAGTCCGGCTACAACGATCCGGCCGCCGCGCTCATCGTTACCGACCTGCTTGATCGCCACCCCGAGCCCACCCGTGATCAAATCGACGATGCCCTCTCGGGCCTGTTTCACCGGGACGGCGGTTATCAGCAGTTTTATCAGGCCATCGAGCTTGCCTGCTCACGGATGAAGGATCCCGATTACCTGTGCCAGATCGCCCCCGAGTTTCGCGACGATTTGCGCCATATCGGCAAGAGCTGTCCGAAATTGGATGCCGCCAAGATGGTGCAGGCCAAGCCCTGCTATGTGGAGGATCGTGTTACCGAGGATGCGCTGATCATCAAGATGCTGCGAAGCCCCCATCCCCATGCGGTGATCACCAAACTCGATGTGAGCCGCGCCGAGGCGCTGCCGGGGGTGGTGCATGTCATTACCCACCTCAACTGCCCGGATGTGTTTTACACCCCGGGTGGCCAGAGTGCGCCCGAGCCGTCACCCCTCGATCGCCGTATGTTCAGCTGCAAGGTGCGCCACGTAGGTGACAGGGTCGCCGCCGTGGTGGCCGAGAGCGAAGCCATCGCTTTGGCGGCGCTCAAACTCATCGAGGTCGAGTATCAGGTGTTGCCGGCGGTCATGAGCATTGACGAGGCGATGGCCCCCAATGCGCCGCTGGTCCACGACGAGCCCATCGTCTACATGGCCGGTGCGCCGGCGGATCTCGAGCAGCAGAACGCCTGCTCGGTACGCCGTGGCGACGAGCACATGATCATCAACTTCCCCATCGGCTCCCGCCCGCACGAGAACCTGGCCGCCAGCGTCCATGGCCAGATCGGTGATGTGGCCAAAGGGTTTGCCGAGGCGGACGAGATCGTCGAACGTACTTACGAATCGACCCAGGCCCAGCAGTGCCCGACCGAGCCGCACATCTGCTTCACCTACATGGATGGGGAGCGTCTGGTCATTCACGCCTCTACTCAGGTGCCGTGGCACGTGCGCCGTCAGGTAGCGCGCATCGTCGGCCTCAAGCAACATCAGGTGCACGTGATCAAGGAGCGGGTAGGGGGCGGTTTTGGCTCCAAGCAGGACATCCTGCTGGAAGAGGTGTGCGCCTGGGCGACCAAGGTGACCGGCCGTCCCGTTACCTTCCGCTACACCCGTGAAGAGGAGTTCATCAGCAATACCTCTCGCCACGTGGCCAAGGTAAAGGTGAAAGTGGGGGCCAAAAAAGATGGCACCATCACCGCCATCGAGATGGATTTTCGCGCCAACACCGGCCCTTACGGCAACCACTCATTGACGGTGCCAAGCAACGGCCCGGCGCTCTCCCTGCCGCTCTATCCGTGCGACAACGTGCGCTTTACCGTCAATACCTACTACAGCAACATCTGCCCGACCGGCGCCTATCAGGGCTACGGCGCGCCCAAGGGCAACTTCGCGCTGACCATGGCCATTGCCGAACTTGCCGAAAAACTGGGTATTGATCAGCTCGACATGGTGGAGCACAACCGGGTGCACGAAGGGGATATCCTCAAGGTGCTCGGTGCCATCGGCGAGGGCAAGATGCCTACCTCTGTGCCCCACGCCGCCAGCTGCGCCCTCGAGCCCATCCTCAAACAGGGTCGCGAACTGATTGCCTGGGATAGCCCCAAACCCGCTGACGGGGATTGGCGCATCGGCCGTGGTGTCGCCATCATCATGCAAAAATCGGGGATCCCGGACATCGATCAGGCCAACTGCATGGTCAAGCTGGAATCTGACGGCACCTTTATCGTCCACTCCGGTGGCGCCGATATCGGCACCGGCCTCGATACCGTGGTGGCCAAGCTGACCGCCGAGGTGCTCGGTTGCCCGCTCAGCGATGTGCACGTCATCTCTGGCGATACTGACCATGCGCTATTCGACAAGGGGGCTTACGCCTCGTCAGGTACCTGCTTCTCCGGCAACGCGGCCAAGATGGCGGCCGAGAACCTCAAGGCTAAGATCCTGTTCCAC
Source organism: Aeromonas sp. 97A (assembly GCF_051919185.1). Lineage (NCBI taxonomy): Bacteria > Pseudomonadati > Pseudomonadota > Gammaproteobacteria > Aeromonadales > Aeromonadaceae > Aeromonas > Aeromonas sp. 97A. The sequence goes on from NZ_JBQBFF010000001.1 coordinate 1,227,324, forward strand.
GGCGCTGCCATGCTGGGCGAGCCGGTGGAGGATGTGGAGCTGGTTCACCCGGGCATAGTGCGCGGCAAGCAGGGGGAGGTGAGCCTCGCCAAGCTGGCCCACAAGGCGGAGACCGGTACCGGCTTCGGTATCCTCGTGGGCACCGCCAGCTACATCACCTCTGAGCTTGCCTTCCCGTATGGGGCCAACTTCGCCGAGGTGGCGGTCAACGTCAGAACCGGCGAGATCCGCCTCGACAAGTTCTACGCCCTGCTCGACTGCGGCACCCCCATCAACCCGGAACTGGCCCTCGGCCAGATCTACGGGGCGACCATGCGGGCCATCGGCCACACCATGAGCGAGGAGATCTGCTACGACAGCAAGGGCATCCCGCTGACCCGGGATCTCAAGAGCTATGGCGCGCCCAAGATTGGCGACATTCCGCGCGATTTTCGGGCCTTCCTGGTGCCGAGTGACGACAAGGTTGGCCCCTATGGCGCCAAGTCCATCTCGGAGATCGGGGTGAACGGGGCCGCGCCCGCCATCGCCACCGCCATCCACGACGCCTGCGGTGTCTGGCTGCGCAAGTGGCACTTCACGCCGGAACAGATCCTGCGCGAACTGGGCAAGCTGGAGCAAAAAGTGTCGGCATAACAAAAGAAAAGGTGAGGGGCGGGTGAAAGCTCGCCCCCAGCGCCTGACGGCGGAATGAGTACTCCGCCTCCATTCTGTGTGATGGGACAAACACGATGTCTAAAACAACACGCAAGCACTCTGATCTTATTTACGAGCTGGAAGACAAACCCCCGTTTTATCAAACCTTGATGGGTGCAGTGACCCATCTGCTGGCGATTTTTGTTCCCATGGTGACCCCGGCGTTGATTGTCGGCGGCGCGCTGGGCCTCTCCACCGAGACCACCGCCTATCTGGTCTCCATGGCGATGATCGCCTCCGGTATCGGCACCTGGTTGCAGGTGAACCGTTATGGCCCCATCGGTTCGGGGCTGCTCTCCATCCAGTCGGTCAACTTTTCCTTCGTCACCGTGATGATCGCGCTCGGCGGCGCCATGAAAAAAGATGGCATCCATGAGGAGCTGATCGTCTCGACCCTGCTCGGGGTCTCCTTTGTCGGTGCCTTTCTGGTGATGGGCTCCTCCTTTGTGCTGCCCTACCTCAAGCGGGTGATCACCCCGACCGTGAGCGGTGTGGTGGTGCTGATGATTGGCCTGAGCCTTATCAAGGTGGGGATCATCGACTTTGGCGGCGGCTTCTCCGCCATGAGCAGCGGCACCTTTGGCAAATATGAGAACATCGGGCTGGGGCTCTTGGTGCTCTGCGTCATCGTCGCCTTCAACTGCAGCCGAAGCCCGCTGCTGCGGATGAGCGGCATCGCCATCGGCCTGATGGTGGGCTATGCGGTGGCCCTGATGCTTGGCATGGTGGATTTCTCCGCCCTTGAGGACCTGCCGCTTATTACGGTGCCGATCCCGTTCAAGTACGGTTTCTCCTTCGATTTTCACGCCTTTATGTTGGCGGGCACCATCTATCTGTTGAGCGTGCTGGAGGCGGTGGGGGACATCACCGCCACCGCCATGGTCTCTCACCGGGATATTCAGGGCCCCGAGTTTCAAAAGCGGCTCTCCGGCGGCGTGCTGGCGGACGGTCTGGTATCGGTGATCGCCTCGGCCCTCGGCTCTTTGCCACTCACCACCTTTGCCCAGAACAACGGCGTCATCCAGATGACCGGGGTGGCGTCACGCCATGTGGGTAAGTTTATCGCCGTCATTCTGGTGCTGCTGGGGCTCTTCCCGGTTGTGGGGCGCTTCTTTACCACCATACCGTCACCTGTGATGGGGGGCGCCATGGTCATCATGTTCTCGATGATCGCCATCGCCGGTGGTCGCATCATCATCAGCCACGGTTTCGATCGGCGGGAGACCCTGATTGTCGCCACCTCGCTGGGTCTTGGGCTCGGTGTCTCCTATGACCCGAACGTCTTCAAGGTGCTGCCTGCCGGTATCTACATGCTGGTGGAGAACCCCATCTGCGCCGGCGGCATCACCGCCATCATCATGAATCTGGTGTTGCCGCAAAGCCGCAAACGCAAGGCGGCCGTCAGGGATGCAGAGGCGGTTGAAGTGATCCAGCTGAGCGACAAGCCGGATGTGATCTTTACCGCCCGCAGTGCGGGCCTGTCATCGGCCAGCAAGGGGGAGGGTTCACCAGAGCCAGTGCCCGGGCAGGCGGTGGCGCCACAAGTGGAACGGATCTGACGGTTAAACCGGCAAAAAACGTCAACAGAACAAGAAAAACAGGGAAACGGTTATGAAAAACGACAACTCTGTCAAAGCGGTACGCGGCAGCTTCTTCGATATCACCCGGGTGGTGGATCAGCCCGAGGAGATTGAGTCCAACGCCCGCCTTATCGAGGATGGTCTGCTGATCATTCGCAACGGCTGCATCGACTGGTTCGGTGAGTGGGAGGAGGGGAAGGCGCGTATTCCGGCCGAGGTGCGGGTGCGGGATTATCGCGGCAAGATGATAGTGCCGGGCTTTGTCGATACCCACATTCACTATCCCCAGAGCGAGATGGTGGGGGCCTATGGCGAGCAGCTGCTGGAGTGGCTCAACCGCCACACCTTCCCGGCCGAGCGGCGCTACAACGATCTCGAATATGCCCGCGAGATGTCCACCTTCTTTATCAAGCAACTGCTGCGCAACGGTACCACCACGGCGCTGGTGTTCGGCACCGTTCACCCCGAGTCGGTAGACGCCCTGTTCGAGGCGGCTAGCCGCATCAATATGCGGATGATCGCGGGCAAGGTAATGATGGATCGCAATGCGCCCGACTATCTGCTCGACACCGCCGAGAGCAGCTATGTGCAGAGCAAGCAGCTTATCGAGCGCTGGCACGGCAATGGTCGCCTGCTCTATGCCATCACACCACGATTTGCACCCACCTCGACACCCGAGCAGCTGGCGATGGCGCGGCGACTGCGCGAAGAGTTTCCCACCACCTATCTGCACACCCATCTGTGCGAGAACAAGGACGAGATCGCCTGGGTAAAATCCCTCTTCCCGGCGCACAAGGGTTATCTCGATGTCTATCACCAGCATGGGCTGACCGGCCACAACTGCGTGTTTGCCCACTGCGTCCATCTGGAAGAGCAGGAGTGGGATTGCCTGAAGGAGACCGGCTCCACCATCGCGTTTTGTCCCACCTCGAATCTTTATCTCGGCAGCGGTCTCTTCAAGCTGCACAAGGCGTGGCGCAAGCAGGTGAAGGTGGGGATGGGCACCGACATCGGCGCCGGTACCACCTTCAACATGCTGCAGACCCTCAACGAGGCCTACAAGGTGATGCAGTTGCAGGGCGAGCGGCTCTCGGCTTATCAGGCCTTCTATCTGGCCACCCTGGGCGGCGCCCATTCGCTGGGGCTGGACGAGAAGATCGGCAGCTTTGCGGTGGGCAAGGAGGCGGATTTCGTGGTGCTCGACCCGGTCGCCACCCCGCTGCAGCAGCTGCGTTATGACAACTCCACCACCCTGCGCGACAAGCTTTTTGTGCTGTTGACCCTAGGGGATGACAGATCCATCTACCGCACCTATGTGGATGGCCAACTGGTGCATGAACGGGGGTAGGGGCTGGAGTGGGCTGCCGCGGCGCAGCCCCGACGAATACGGTGGCTGGCGTGCCCCACAGGGGCGCCAGTCTTGCCGCACCACAGGGGATCTCCCCGCATAGAACGTGAAATGGCCCGGTTTTTTTGACCAGCAAGGCAAACGTTTGAGTCAAGGCTGCCTGCCCTGGTCTGTCTGTCGCATCCTCTGCCGCCATCGCCTGTTTTTTTATCAAACTGGCGCGAGGCAGACCCGCAGATCCTGTCGCCATTTCGTCATGGAACATTCAGGCGCGTGTGAAGGAGTTGGGTATGACCCAAGCAAACAGCAGGACAAACAGCGTGGAACAGCTGGCCAATGATGACGCCAGCCAGAGCGCAGCAAAGCAACAGCCGCTCACGGCACTTGATCGCTACTTTATGATCAGCGAGCGGGGCAGCAACGTCAGACAGGAGGTGCTGGCGGGCCTCACCACCTTCCTTGCCATGGTCTACTCGGTGATCGTGGTGCCGAGCATGCTCGGCAAGGCAGGCTTTCCCCCCGGCGCAGTGTTTGTCGCCACCTGTCTGGTGGCGGGATTCGGTTCGCTCTTGATGGGGCTCTGGGCCAAGTTGCCGATGGCCATCGGTTGCGCTATTTCCCTCACGGCGTTTACCGCATTCAGTCTGGTGCTGGGGCAGCAAATCCCCATTCCGGTGGCGCTGGGGGCCGTCTTCCTGATGGGGGTGCTGTTTACCGCCATCTCGGTGACCGGGGTGCGTAGCTGGATCCTCGACAACCTGCCGATGGGGATTGCCCACGGCACCGGCATCGGGATTGGTCTCTTCTTGCTGCTTATCGCCGCCAACGGGGTGGGGCTGGTGATCAAGAACCCGCTCGAGGGGCTGCCGGTGGCGCTGGGGGCTTTTACCTCGATGCCGGTCATTATGTCCCTGATCGGCCTTGCGGTGATCTTCGGGCTGGAGAAGCTGAGAGTACCGGGGGGGATCTTGCTGGTGATTATCGCCATCTCCATCTTCGGCCTTATCTTCGATCCGGCGGTGAAGTATCAGGGACTGTTCGCCCTGCCGAGCCTCTCGGACGATCAAGGCAAGTCCCTCATCTTCAGTCTGGATATCATGGGGGCCCTCTCGCCGCTGGTGCTGCCCAGCGTGCTGGCGCTGGTGATGACAGCGGTATTCGATGCCACCGGCACCATCCGCGCCGTGGCGGGGCAGGCCAACCTGCTCGATAAGGATGGTCATATCATCAACAGCGGCAAGGCGCTCAGTGCCGACTCGGTCAGCAGCATCTTCTCCAGTCTGGTGGGGGCGGCCCCGGCTGCCGTCTATATCGAATCGGCCGCGGGCACGGCGGCGGGGGGTAAAACCGGCCTCACCGCGACCGTGGTCGGCGGCCTGTTCCTGCTGATGCTGTTCCTCTCGCCGCTCTCCTATCTGGTGCCCGCCTATGCCACCGCACCGGCCCTGATGTATGTGGGGCTCTTGATGCTGAGCAACGTCACCAAACTCGATTTCAGTGACTTCGTCGGGGCCATGTCCGGGCTAGTGTGTGCGGTCTTTATCGTGCTCACCTGCAATATTGTCACCGGCATCATGCTTGGCTTCAGCTCGCTGGTGATCGGCCGCATCTGCTCGAAGGAGTGGCACAAGCTCAACGTCGGCACCGTGGTCATCGCCCTGGCACTGGTGCTCTTTTATGCTGGGGGGTGGGCTATTTAGGGATAACCCGCCCGTTTGGGGCCGCACTGGCGGCCCCATTTTTATACCTGTTATTTTTAGCCCGCCCACGCAGGCATCACGCCTAGGCCGTTTCCGAAGTTGGGGGGGGCATCGCGATACCATTTTGATAAATCATCCTACCAGATTGATAGGCTTCCACCCTTGCTCTCCTCGCTTTGCCGTTTTTTTCACCGCCGACGGGCCCCGTTTTCTCAGGGGCTGCCCTTGGCTTGTCGCTGCGAGCCAACAAAAGCAGGCTAGATGGGATCCCCTTCACACTTCTCCCCATTCTCCTGACGATGGCGGGAAACAGGCGCATATCTTGCTGTTTTTTATGCCGGTTCCAGATTTTTCCATTCGAAAAAGGACTTGCATATGTCCATAGGATTACCGCTCAAGCGGGTGGATGCCGAGGCCAAGGTGACCGGCAGCGCTCGCTATACCGATGACAACATCATGCTCGGGATGCGCCACGCCAAGTACGTGCGAAGCAATATTGCCCACGGCAAGGTGCTTGCCATCGATGCGACCGAAGCGCTGGCCCTGCAAGGGGTCGAAGCCGTGTTTACCCATGAAGATGTCCCCACCACCTGTTTTCGCACCGCCGGTCACGCCTGGTCTCTCGATGAGGCGAAACGGGATGTGAAAGACCGGCGTCTGCTCACCGACCATGTACGCCACTTCGGCGATGGGGTCGCCATAGTCGTGGCGCGCGATCCGCTGGTGGCCGAGAAGGCTGCCGCCCTGGTCAAGGTGACCTACGAACCGCTGCCGGTGATGACGGATGCCGAGAGCGCGCTGGCCGACGATGCCTATCCCATCCACCCGAGCGGCAATCTGCTACGCCAAAGCCAGCTTCGCGCCAATGACCCGGAGCAGGCCATTGCCTCCGCTGACCTGCAATTTCAGGCGCACTACCGGACGCCGGTGGTGCAGCACTGCCATCTGGAGACGGTGACCTGCTACGCCTACATGGATCAACCGGACCACATCATCGTCGTCAGCAGCACCCAGATCCCCCAGATAGTGCGCAGCCGGGTGGCCAAGTCCCTCGGCCTGCCCTGGTCGAGCGTGCGGGTGATCAAGCCCTATATGGGCGGCGGTTTTGGCAACAAGCAGGACGTGCTGGAAGAGCCGATGGCGGCGTTTCTGAGCTACAAGCTTGACGGTGTGCCGGTCAAGGTGACCTTGAGCCGGGAGGAGTGCTTTTTTGCCTCCCGCACCCGCCACGGCTTTGCCATCGATGGCAAGATTGGCCTCAACCGCGACGGCACCCTCAAGGGCTATCAGCTCGACGTGCTCTCCAACACCGGCGGCTATGCCTCTCACGGCCACTCCATCGCCAGCGCCGGTGGCAACAAGATCAGCTACCTCTATCCGCGCAGCGCCTTTGGCTATGACGCCAAAACCTTCTACAGCAACCTGCCCACCGCCGGTGCCATGCGCGGTTACGGCGCACCGCAGGTGATTTTTGCCCTCGAATGCATGCTGGATGACGCCTGCGCCGAACTGGGGCTGGATCCGCTCGATGTGCGTATCGCCAACGTGGCGCGGGAAGGGGATGTCAATCAGGTCAACCAGAAGACCATCTACAGCGCCGGGTTGCCGGACTGCCTGCTGCGTGGTCGCGAGATGTTCGAGTGGGATCGGCTCAAGGCCGAGTGTCTGGCGCAGGATCCGGCAAGCCGGGTGCGGCGTGGCATCGGGGTCGCATGCTTTAGCTACGGCTCCAACACCTATCCGGTGGGGGTCGAAATTGCGGGCGCCCGCATGCTGCTCAATCAGGATGGCACCGTCAATCTGCAGATCGGCGCCACCGAGATAGGGCAGGGATCGGATACCGTCTTTGCCCAGATGGCGGCCCAGACGTTGGGCATTCCGTTTGAGCAGATCCGGGTCATTTCGACTCAGGATACCGATATTACCGCCTACGATCCGGGCTCGTTTGCCTCGCGCCAGAGCTATGTGGCGGCTCCAGCCATCCATCAGGCGGCGCTGCAACTGCGGGCCCGAATTTTGTCGCTGGCAGCCCAGCTCTGCCATCAGGATGTGGGGTCGCTCACCCTGATCGACGGCTACGTGGTGCTGGCCGGTGCGCCGGACAAGGTGCTGATCAGCGTCGCCGAGGTGTCGGTCAACGCCTACTACCACCTCACTATCGGTGGCCAGATCACCTCCGAGGTCTCCCACAAGACCACCACCAATCCGCCGAGCTTTGGTTGCACCTTTGTCGATCTCAGCGTCGATATCGATCTCTGCAAGGTAACCATCAATCGCATCATCAACCTGCACGATGCAGGCAAGATCCTCAATCCGCAGCTGGCAGAGGGGCAGGTGCATGGTGGCATGGGGATGGGGATCGGCTGGTCCCTGTTCGAGGAGATGATCATCGACGCCAAGAGCGGCGTGGTGCGCAACCCCAACCTGCTCGACTACAAGTTCCCCACCATGCTGGATTTGCCCGAGCTGGAATGCGACTTCGTGCAGACCTACGAGCCCCAGTCTGTCTATGGCCACAAATCCCTGGGGGAACCGCCCATCATCTCGCCGGGCCCCGCTATCCGTAACGCCATTCGAATGGCGACCGGGGTGGCCATCAACGAGCTGCCCATCACCCCCAAAACCCTGTTCCGGGAGTTTGTCGCAGCGGGTTTGATTGGCGAGGGATCAGGGGAGGAGCAACACCATGTTTGATATTGCCCGTTACTACAAGGCTCACAGCGTGGCCGAGGCGGTCACTCTGCGTCAGGCCGACCCTGAGGCGCGTCTCCTGGCTGGCGGCACTGATGTGATGATCCAGCTGCATCACCTCAACGCCGCCTATCGACATATCGTCGATATTCACGACTTGCCCGAACTCAAAGGGGTGTGCGAGTTGCCTGATGGGTCGATCCGCATCGGCTCCGGCACCACCTTTACCGAGATCATCGAGAACGAACTGGTGCAGTGCCGCCTGCCGATGCTGGCCGAGGCGGCCGCCACTATCGCCGGCCCGCAGATCCGCAACGTCGCCACCTATGGCGGCAATATTTGCAACGGCGCCACCAGTGCCGACTCGGCGGCGCCGACCGTCGCGCTCGAGGCCGAGCTTGAGATTGCTGGCCCTAACGGTACGCGCCGCATCCCCATCGCCGGTTTTCACACCGGCCCCGGCAAGGTGGCGCTGCAACCGGCGGAAATTCTGGTGGCGTTTCACTTTGCGCCGGACTCGCACCCCCATGTGGGCTCCCACTACTTCAAATACGCCATGCGCGATGCCATGGATATCGCCACCATCGGCTGCGCCGCCTACTGCCAGATTGAGAATGGCCACTTCAAGGGGCTGCGGCTGGCCTATGGGGTGGCGGCCCCGACCCCGGTGCGCACGCCTCACGCGGAAGCGGCGGCCGAAGGGCAACCCCTGACTCGCGCCACACTGGCAGCGATTGCCGAGGCTGTGGTGGCCGATGTGGCGCCGCGATCCTCCTGGCGGGCGGAAAAGGAGTTTCGTCTGCACCTTATCAAAACCCTGGCGCAGCGGGTGGTCGCCTGCGCAGTCGAACGTGCCGGAGGCAAGATCCTATGATGCAACCGCAAAGCTGTCCCGCCGTGGAGATCCAGTGCGAGATCAACGGCAAGCCTTACTCCTATGCTGTGCCGCCCACCATGTCGCTGCTCCACTTCCTGCGCGGGCAGGGGCTGATCAGTGTGAAAGAGGGGTGCAGTGTCGGTGAGTGCGGCGCCTGTACCGTGCGGGTGAATGGCACTGCCATCGACAGCTGCCTCTATCTGGCGGTCTGGGCCGATGGCAAATCCATTCGCACCGTGGAGGGGGAGCGCAAAGGCAATGAGCTCTCCGACGTGCAGCAGGCCTTTATCGACGAGGGGGCGGTACAGTGCGGTTTTTGCACGCCTGGTCTTGTGATGGCGAGCGCCGCCCTGCTCGACAAGACCGAGCGCCGTCCGCTGACCGATGCGGAGATCCGCCGCGGGCTGTCGGGCAACCTCTGCCGATGTACCGGTTATCAGAACGTGGTACGGGCGGTGAAGAAGTGTTGCAAAGGGTGATAGTTCGGGTGCCGTGAGTGGTGCGTGCCGTTATTTGAAAAAAGGAAATCAAGCCGCCCAAAAACACAGGCCCGCCTCGAAAGAGGCGGGCCTGCTGCTGAGTGGGGTCAGGAGAAATCACACTTTTGGCTGGTCGATCACCAATTTGCCATCTTTGACCGGAATGGTGGCGCCCGGGGCTTGCTTCATGCGGATCACCCCCTCCTGACCTGCGAGGCGATAGGTCACGTCATAACCTATGGTGTTGACGCTCGTATCCTGCACGGTCTTGCAGCGCTGCTCGGTGGTGGTGTAGGTATCGCCCGCCTGCATATTGCCCTGCACCTGATTACCGGCATAACCCCCCGCGACGGCCCCTGCAGCAGTGGCCACCTTCTTGCCGCTGCCGCCGCCAAACTGGTGGCCGACCACGCCACCCAGCGCCGCGCCAACCACTGTGCCGAGGATCTTGTGCTCATCCTGTACCGGCTTGCGGTGGGTCACGGTGACGTTGCGACACTCCTGGCGGGGAGTCTTGATGGTCTCGGTGATCGGCTTGCTGGTGATCACCTCGGCAAAGGTGGGTTGGGGTGTAAAGAGGGAGCCGCTGGCCGCCGCCGAGAGTGCCAGGGCCGAGGCGATGCCAATACCGATACCTGCCATCATGGATCTGTTCATCTTATGGTTCTCCTGCATACCCATACGGGCTGTTCCAATCTGGCGCCATCTTGTCACAACCGGTTGGCCGGACAAGGCGAGGGGGATGGGCCTGCGACAGGCGCTGGCAAGGTCAAAAAATAGCCACCATGAAAAAGTGTCTGGCTTTGGCGACAACGGACTAAAAGTGACCAGTTTCCGTCGCATGGCGGGCTTTGCCAGTGTGATAAGGAGCAATTCGAGTCGCAATTTGCAAGGCGGGCGGTGAGCAGAATGCCAGAGTGGCAAAGTGCTGACGGGGGCAGGTCAAGGGAGATCTTGAACAAGGGCTCTGTTCGTTGAGATGGCCACGCAAGTGGTTGATAAATGGCTCCAGCCCCATCGGATGTTGGCCGATAAGAGATCACGGCAAGCATTTTGCTTTGATTGGGTGAAGCTGAGGGTGAACGGGTCGGCAGACAACTGCGTAAGACCTGATATGAAGATGTTCACCCGAGATCACCGGATCAACGAGGGGGAGATATGTCAATGTTACCCAGCTGGATCACCCCGGCCATCCAGGCCAACATCATCACGGTGCAGCAGGCCGAACGTCTGCTCTCATCCCTCTACCGACCCCTGGCCGAGCAGGGAGAGGAGCTTCCCGCCGATATCGCCGACATCAGCCTTAAACTCTACTGCTTCCGCCAGCAGGGGCGGGTGCGCCACTAACGATGATTGAGGTAAAGCCTTCGCCATTGGCGGGGGCTGGCTTGCCGAACTCGCACCGAATACCTTTTCCGCTCTTCCTCTAAGACGTTTTGCTAATACCTGCCGCCACAGGCTCACTGTTAGGCTGTCATCCCCATAAGAGACCAGTGACGGGCAGGATGCCTATGTCGCTGTCTGATCTCTGAATCATCCCGAAACTGCCCGTTTTGTGCCACCTGTGAGGAAGGAATCCGATGACAGTGCAGAACATCTATGAGCGCGACCTTGCCAAAACCGCCGCCAATTTCGAGGCCCTGACCCCCATCAGCTTTCTGGGGCGGGCGGAGCGGGTCTATCCCGACTATCCGGCGCTGATCCACGGCCCGCTGCGCCAGAGCTGGGGCGAGACTGCCCGCCGTTGCCGCCAGCTGGCCTCGGCCCTGCGGCTTCGCGGTATTGGGGAGGGGGATACCGTCTCCATCGTTGCGCCCAATATCCCGGCGATGTTTGAAGCCCACTTCGGGGTGCCCATGAGCGGCGCTGTGCTCAACACCATCAATACCCGGCTCGATGCCGAGTCGATGGCTTTTATCTTCCAGCATGCCCAGAGCAAGGTGGTGCTGGTGGACAGGGAGTTTGGTGCCGTGGTGCGCAAGGCACTGGATCTGCTGGAGCGCCAACCGCTGGTTATCGCCATCGACGATCCCCTCTACCGGGAAGGGGCGCTTGTCAGTGAACTGACCTATGAGGCCTTTATTGCCACTGGTAACGGCGATGAGCCCGGCTGGCTGCCCCAAGATGAGTGGCAGGCTATCTCCCTTAACTACACCTCCGGCACTACCGGCAATCCCAAGGGGGTGGTCTATCACCATCGCGGCGCCCACCTCAACGCCATCAACAACGTGCTCTCCTGGGAGCTGCCCAAACATCCCGTCTATCTCTGGACCTTGCCGATGTTTCACTGCAACGGCTGGTGTTTCCCCTGGACGCTGGCGGCCACCGCCGGGGTGAGCGTCTGCCTGCGCCATGTGCAGGCGGCCGCCATTTATGAGGCGCTGCACGAGCACAAGGTGAGCCACTTCTGCGCGGCGCCCATCGTGCTCAATATGCTCAACAATGCTGAACAGGCGCTCAAGCGGGGGCTGGATCACCCCATCAAGGTGATGACCGCTGGCGCTGCGCCCCCCGCCACCGTGATCGCCGGTATGGAAGCGATGGGGATCGCCGTGACCCACGTCTATGGCCTGACCGAAACCTATGGTCCCTGCGTGTTGTGCGAGCCGCAAAGAAGCTGGCAAGGTCAGGATGCCACCACGCTCTCCCGCCTCAAGGCGCGCCAGGGGGTGGCATCCCCGCTGCAGGGAGAGATGCGGGTCATCAACCCGGTCAGCGGCGAGCCGGTGGCCAAAGATGGCAAAACCATGGGGGAGATAGTGCTGCGCGGCAATGTGGTGATGAAGGGTTATCTCAAGAACCCGGATGCCAGCGCCGAGGCGATGGCGGAGGGGTGGTTTCGCAGTGGCGATCTGGCTGTATGGCACCCGGATGGTTATGTGGAGATCAAGGACAGATCCAAGGACATCATCATCTCCGGCGGGGAGAATATCTCCAGTCTGGAGGTGGAAGATGTGCTCTATCGCCATCCCGATGTGGACGAAGCGGCGGTGATCGCCATGCCCGATGAGAAGTGGGGGGAGGTGCCCTGCGCCTTCGTGAAACTGAAAGAGGGGCGAGAGACTACTCAGGCGGATCTTATCGCCTTTTGCCGTGAGCAGATGGCCCACTTCAAGGCCCCCAAACGCATCATCTTCACCCCGTTGCCCAAGACCTCGACCGGCAAGGTGCAAAAATTTGTGCTGCGCAAACAGCTGGGGTAGCCGCCTGTTCGTAAGGAACCAGCACAGACTTTCATAGGAGGGAGATACGAGGGAGCTGGAGGGCTGCTGGCCCTCCCATTGTGTGGCTAGGGAGCCTTGCAGGCGACGCAGTTGCGGCCGCTCTGTTTGGCCTGATAGAGCATTTGATCGGCGCGGGCGTAGAGGCTCTCCATCAGCTCCCCCTCGCCATTTTCCACCAGTCCGGCGCTGATGGTGATAACCAGTTTATCCCCATCGGGCAGGGGTAGCGGGCTTTGCATCACCTGCAGGCGCAGCCGCTCGGCCAGGGATGCGGCGGCCTGGAGGGTAGTGTTGGGCAGTAAAATGGCGAACTCGTCGCCACCGATACGAGCCAGCACATCTTCGCTGCGTAGCACCGATTGCATCACCCTGCCCAGATGAACTAGTGCCCTGTCCCCCAGGGGATGGCCGAAGCGATCGTTGATGCACTTGAACTGATCCACATCCAGCACCATCAGCACCGAGGTGAGGTGGTGGCGCATGTCCAGACTGAGGTTCTTCTCGCACATCTCGAAAAAGAAGCGGCGGTTGTAGAGGCCGGTGAGGCCATCGCGCACCGACTGCTGGTGCAACTGCTCCTTGAGCTGGTGCAGTTCGGTGATATCGGAGGAGATACCGATCAGGGTCGGGGTGCCATCCCCAAGCAGAAAGGGTACCTTGACCGACCAGTAGTAGTGCTGATTGCCCTCGATATCGGTCAGCGTCTCTTCTCCGGCTTGCAGCTCGCCGGTTTCGAATACCCGGTTATCCAGCAGCCACAGCTGGCAGGCGCTGGCAGCCGGGAACACCTCATCATCGCGCCGGTTGATGATCTGCTCGGCAGGAAGGCCTAGCAGATCGGCGACCTTTTGGTTGACGTAGAGAAAGCGGTGCAGGCTGTCCTTCATATAGATATGGGCATCCACGTTGGCGAGGATGAGCTCCAGCAGCTGATGCTGCTCCGCCAGCCGCGCTTCAATCAGCTTGTGTTCGGTGATATCGGTGGAGATGCCGCACAGGCCGATCAGGTTGCCATCCCTGTCATACATGGGCTTTTTGACAGTCCAGTAGCAGCGCTTTTCCCCGGTGGTTTTGAGGTAGTTGACCTCCTCCTGGGCGAGGGCAAGCTGCTGCTCCAGTACCAGTTGGTCGTTGCGCTGAATCGCATCCGAGAATTCGAGATCAAAAAAGGCCCGATCATCCTGCCCCTGCAACTCGGCTAGGGTGCAACCAAAGAGATCCAGCACCGCCTGATTGGCATAGGTGTAACGGCCCGCCAGATCCTTGGTGAACATGTAGGCGTCCGTCTCGTTGAAGATGGCTTTGAGGTGATCCAGCTCATGCTGTAATCGAATGGAGAAGGGTTCATCCTTCATGGAGTTAACCATCCTTGGTTAAGGGCGTCGTTGTATACAGCGTGAATATATGTACCAACGGTTTAAATTAAGCACTTCACAGGCCATATTTCGCGTTTATTTCCGCAGGATCTGCGCCATGTCACACGATTGTCATCGTTGGTGTGGCCAAAGGAAATCAACTGAGTCCGTGACTATTCAGATAACTGTCCCACTCATATCGGCCCAGCTTCGTGGGCCAGCAGCAAAGAAATTGCAAGGCAGTCAAATACGCCACCCCGAGCGGCAGAAAGGGCAACAAACAGGTCTTTAATCAAACTATTTTCACTGGGTTCTTGATATCATCCTCAGCAACGCAATATGGAGAGATACGAGATGGCAGTGGCACCGTTTAATTGGGATGACGCAGTTCAGTGGGACGGGCCGGGGGCCATTGCGGGTAGCGAAGAGATCTTGAGTGCCGATCGGTTGGAACGCGCTCGCTATGCCGAGTTTCTGACCAACTACCTAGCTGCCGAAGGCACGCAGCGCAACTATGTGCTCAACCTCAATGCCGAATGGGGGGCGGGAAAAACCTGGTTTATCAAGCGCTGGTATATGGAGCTGAAAGCGCACTATCCCACCGTCTATATCGATGCCTGGCAGCAAGACTTTTCCGATGATCCCTTATTAACGGTGATTTCATCGATTATCGATCAATTGAGAGATGCAACAGGAAATAAGGTTGCAATACCTGATGGCATCAAGTCCAAACTATTGGGTTTACTCAAAGTGGGCGGGAAATTGGTGCTCAAGTCAGCCATTAAAAAAGCTGGATGGGAAGATAGTGACTTTTCTGTGGAAGGCGAAGATGCAGATAAGCTGGTTGATACGCTTTGTAGCAATCACAAAGAGCGTTATGAATCTATCCAGTATCTTAAACAAGAGATCCGGCAATGGGTGGAAGGGGCTGTTGGTTTAAGTGAAGGTGAACTGGATTATCCCGCATTTATTTTGATAGATGAGCTGGATCGCTGTCGCCCCTCCTATGCGGTAGAAATGCTGGAGACCATCAAACATATTTTTGATATTCCCGGCGTGGTGTTTGTACTTGCAACCGATACCGAGCAGCTACAGCATGCTATCAAGGTCATTTATGGCGATGGTTTTGATGCAGAAAGCTATCTTGGAAGATTTTTTCATAGACGATTTACGTTAGGCAGTATCTCTAGGCGAGAGTTTATTCAGCAGGAAATTTTAGATAAAAAATTGCATTTTGAGAATGTCAATGTATGGCCAGAGATCACTGATGGCCAAGTATTGGTCAATATATTGACTGCTATCTGTGATTACTTCTCATTGAGTTTAAGAAAAACCGAGCAAGTATTGGATAGAACGATAGCATCCATTTTGAATCACAATGGTGATAGTTTAAATTTAGTTTTTCTTGTCTATTTGTTTTCTCTGTGTGAAAAGTACCATGAAGATTATCTGGCTGTCTCTAATGGTAAAATGCCTGATTCTGATGGTCTTTCAAAATCGAAGGACTTCAACGACTTAATAAATGAACATGGAGATCAGTGTTTTTCTTTTTTTATTAAAGCGAATAGTTCTATGGGTGATTATGTAGAAATTGTAGGTGATGGGCGATACAAGAATTTTTTTGAAGATAAAGAATACAATGTTTCATTGAGAAATATTTTGTTGGTATCATACCAAAAAATGCTGAGTTTTAATCTAAATAATAACTATCCGATTAAGCTTGTGAATTTAGTTAAAGACTTTTCTTATCGGCCTCGAAACTTAACAATAGAGGAAAATGCTTTTTTGGCAGAGAAAGAGTTATTACAGTTGGAGAGACGATTAACAGTATATAAAAATCTAGTTGAGCTGGCTGTCCATCTCGACTAAATAAAGCCGGGGTAACCCGGCTTTATTATCCGTTTATTTATTATGCCGCTCATAAAGCCGCTGTACGACATCCTGTAATCCCAGCCCCTCGTTTTGCAGCAGCACGGTGAGGTGGTAGAGCAGATCGGCGGATTCGTTAATGAGCTCCTCCCGATCCTTGGCCATGGCGGCCAGCGCCACTTCGACACCTTCCTCACCGACTTTCTGGGCGATGCGCTTGGTGCCCTTCCCATAGAGGCTGGCGGTGTAGCTGGTGGCCGGATCGGCCCCTTTGCGGGCTGCCAGCACCTGTTCCAGCTCTGCCAGAAAACCGAGTGGTGGCAGCGGGTGACCATGGAAGCAGGAGGTTGTCCCTTTGTGGCAGGTGGGGCCGACGGGATTGGCGGCAATCAGCAGAGAGTCCTGATCGCAGTCGGTGCTGATGGCCACGAGCTGGAGCACATTGCCCGAGCTTTCGCCCTTGGTCCAAAGCCGCTGTTTGCTGCGGCTAAAGAAGGTGACCTGACCGGTAGTCTGGGTCTTTTCCAGCGCTTCACGGGTCATAAAGCCCTGCATCAGCACCTCGCCGCTGGCGGCGTGCTGGACGATGGCGGGGATCATGCCGTCGCATTTTTCCCAGTCGAGCTGCTCGGCAAGGGGGCGCGCGCTGGCGGTTGTTTGTGTGTTATCTGAGAAGTTATTCACGGATGGCGACTCCTTCGGTTTTCAGCCAGCGTTTCAATTCGGAAATGGGGATAAGGCCCTTGTGGAACACAGAGGCGGCCAGCGCCCCGTCCACATCAGCGAGGGTAAAGGCATCGCGAAAGTGCACCATGGCCCCGGCGCCGCCGGAGGCGATGAGGGGCACCTTGCAGACGCTGCGAACCAGCTTGAGCTGGTCGAGATCATAACCCTGGCGCATGCCGTCCTGATTCATCACGTTCAGCACGATTTCGCCCGCGCCGCGCTTTTGCACCTCCTGCACCCAATCGAGGGTGTGCCAGGCGGTAGTGCGGGTGCGGCTCTCGTCACCGGTAAACTGTTTGACCTGATAGTGGCCCGTGTCGGCGTCGAAGTAGGAGTCAATGCCCACCACCACGCACTGCACGCCAAAGCGCTCGGCCAGTCGGCTGATGAGAGTCGGATCGGCCAGCGCCGGAGAGTTGATGGAGACCTTGTCGGCGCCAAATTCGAGGATCTGGCGGGCATCTTCGACGCTTTTGATGCCACCGGCGACGCAGAAGGGGATGTCGATCACCTCCGCTACCCGGCTCACCCAGCTCTTGTCTACCACCCGGGCATCGCTGGAGGCGGTGATGTCATAGAACACCAGCTCGTCAGCGCCCTCTTCGGCGTAGCGGCGCGCCAGCTCGACAATGCCGCCCATCACCTCGTGGTTGCGAAATTGCACCCCTTTGACCACCACGCCATCTTTCACGTCGAGGCAGGGGATAATGCGTCTTGCCAGCATCAGTTGCCTCCTGTGGTATCGGCTGCGGGGGCTTGCCAGCAGGCGATGGCGTCACCCACCGAGAATTTGCCTTCCAGCAGGGCGCGGCCAAGGATGATCCCCTTGACGCCGGAGCCCTTGAGCGCCTCGATATCCGCGATGCCGCCAATGCCGCCGGAGGCCTGAAAGGCGACGCTCGGGTAGCGGGCGCAGAGATCCCGATAGAGCTCGACATTGGTGCCAGCCAGGGTGCCGTCACGGCTGATGTCGGTGCAGAGCACATGTTTGAGCCCGGCGGGGAGGAAGCGCTCGATCAGTGCCTCGATGGTCACTCCGCTGTTCTCCTGCCAGCCTGCCACCGCGATATGGCGATTGCCCTGCTCATCGATATTGACGTCCAGCGCCAGCACGATCTGCTCGGGGCCATATTTCTCCATCCAGCTCGCCACCAGATCCGGGGATTTGACGGCGGTGGAGCCAATCACCACCCGGCTGGCACCGGCGGCCAGCAGATCTGCCACATCCTGCTCCGTGCGCACGCCGCCGCCGACTTGCACCGGCGCTTCGGTGGCCGACAGCAGTTGGGTCAGCAAGGGCAGCTGGCGCGCTTTGGCGTCTTTAGCTCCGTCCAGATCCACCAGATGGAGCTGCACCGCCCCCTGGGAGACATATTCGTCGAAGCGGGCCTGCGGGCTGCTGCTGTATTCGGTCTTCTGCTCGTAGTCCCCCTGATAGAGGCGAACTACCTGACCATTGATAAGGTCAATTGCGGGAATGATCATGCTAGTCACAGCTCCAGAAAATTTTGCAGCAAACGGGCACCGGCTGCGCCTGAGCGCTCCGGGTGGAATTGGGCGCCAAAGAAGTTGCTGTGCTCTGCAACCCCACCGACGATGGCGGTAAACGGCTTGCCGTAGTCGCAGGTCGCCAGCGTCGCTTCGGTCACCTCCAGCGCATAGGAGTGGACGAAGTAGAAGTAGCTGCCGCTCGGGATCCCCTTGAGCAGAGGATGGGTCTCGTCATGCTCAATCTGGTTCCAGCCCATATGGGGCAGGCGCAGGTTACCCACTTCCATCAGCCGGATCTTGCCCGGCACTATGCCAAGGCAGTCGATAAGCCGCTCTGACGAGTCATCCGTACCCATGCTCTCTTCGGAGGCCTCCGCCAGCATCTGCATGCCGAGGCAAAAGCCCAGCAGCGGCTGTTTGGCGGTGCGAATAAGGGGAACCAGCCCGCGCTCGTTGAGGTTTTTCATGGCGGCTACTGCGGTGCCGACGCCGGGCAGGATCAGCTTGTCCGCCTGCTCGATATCGGCAGCCTCACGGGAGACCCGCGGCTGTACGCCGAGGCGCTCGAAGGCCATCCTGACCGAGGCCAGATTGGCGCAGCCGGTATCGATAATGACCAGCTTCTGCTTGCTCACATCCATCACAGCACTCCCTTGCTGGAGGGAAGCTCGCTCCCTTCCACCCGAATGGCCTGACGCAGGGCGCGGCCAAAGCCTTTGAACAGTGCTTCCACTTGATGGTGGGTGTTGCCGCTGCCCACCTTCATCTGCAATGTGATGGCCATGGCGTCCGACAGCGAGCGGAAGAAGTGGGGCACCATCTCGGTGGCCATCTCGCCCACCTTGTCGCGGCCAAAGCCGCTCGGGCAGTCAAACACGAAGTAGGGGCGACCGCTGAGATCCAGTGCTGTGCTCACTTCCTGCTCGGTCAGCGGACGCGCATCGATCACCGCCTGTACCTCGTCCATCGCCAGCACGAAGCCGAAACGGCCGATGCCGCGCTTGTTGCCAAGGGCCTGACGCAGTGCCTGACCCAGCGCCAGCCCCACATCCTCTACCGTGTGGTGATCGTCGATATGCAGATCGCCACTGACGTTCAGCTTGAGCTGGAAACCGGCGTGGGTGGCAATTTGATCCAGCATGTGATCAAAGAAGCCGATACCGGTGGCGATCTGGTTGCCGCCGCTCTTGTTTGTGGCAGAAGGGTCCAAATCCAGCGCCACCTTAATACGGGTCTCCTTGGTGTAGCGTTCCACCAAGGCTACGCGCCCCTTGGATAACAGCTGATCACGGATGGCGAGCCAGTCGTAATCCTGCGGGTGGTAGCGAATACCGCCAATGCCCATATTCTCGGCCAGCTGCAGATCGGTCTGTCTGTCACCAATCACGAAGGAGTTGGCAAAGTCGATGCAACCGGAGGCGAGATACTCCTTTACCAGCCCGAGGTGGGGCTTGCGGCAGCTGCAACCGTCGGTGGGGAAGTGCGGGCAGATCAGCACCTGTTCCCACTTCACCCCTTGCGATTCAAACAGGTGCATCATCAGGTCGTGAGGGGGCTGGAAGTTCTCCAGCGGCAGGCTGGCGGTGCCCAGCCCATCCTGATTGGTCACCATCACCAGCACATAGCCGGCGGCCTGCAACTCGCGCAGCACCGGAATGACCATGGGCTCGAAGCGCAGCTTGGCAAGGCTATCCACCTGCTTGTCGGTCACCGGCTCTTCAATCAGGGTGCCGTCACGGTCGATAAACAAAAACGGGGTCTTCATCGCTACATCCTTGTCTTACAAAGTGGGAGAGGGCAGATCACGCAGCACGGCCAGCACGGCATCCATCTCGCCCTGATAGCCGATTGTGACGCGAATGCTGTTATCAAGGCCGGGTTTGGTCGAGAAATCCCGCAGTATGATGCCGGCGGCCTTCATGGCAGCAAAGACGGCGGCGCCATCCACAAAGCGCACCAGCACGAAGTTGCCCTTGTCTTCGAACACTTCCCTTACGCAGGCAAGCTTTGCCAGCTCTGCCTTGAAAGCGGCTTTTTGCTTGTTGAGCTCTACCACTCGCTCGCGCATCAGCTCCAGTCCCATGGGGGAGAGGGCCTGCGCCGCGATCTGGGCGATGGGCTCGGGGATGGGATAGGGGGCGATCACCTTGGCCAGCATGGCGATCACTTCGGGGCTCGCCAGCGTAAAGCCGCAGCGGATCCCCGCCAGGGCAAAGGCTTTGGAGAGGGTGCGGGTCACCACCAGATTGGGGAAGCGGGCCAGCAGGTCCACCACGGATGCCTCGGGGCAGAACTCGATATAGGCCTCGTCCACCACCACGATGGCGCGATCCCGGGCTTTCTCCAGCAAAGCGATGAGACCGTCACGTCCCACCAGATCCCCGGTGGGGTTGTTGGGGGAGCAGAGAAACACCAGCTTCACGTCACTGAGGCGATCGGCGATGGCGGGCCAGTCAGGTTGGCGGCTGGCGGTCAGCGGCTGCTCAACAATCCCCACGCCACAGATCTCGGCGCTGATGGCGTACATGCCGTAGGTGGGCGGGCAGATGAGGATCTGATCTTCACCCGATTCGCAGAAGGTGCGGATCAAGAGCTCGATGGCCTCGTCGGCGCCGCGGCTCACCAGCACCTGATCGGGATTAACCCCGGCATAGGCGGCATAGCCGTTCACCACCTCGGCCGGTTGGCACTCGGGGTAGCGGTTGAGGCGGCTCCCCTCGATGGTGAAGGGATAGGCCTGCGGTGCCTCGTTGGCGTTGAGCCAGACGTGGCCCTTGCCGCCGATGCGGCGGGCGGATTGATAGGGGGTGAGGGCCCGCACCACGCGGCGCGCCAGATTGGCAATGCTCATGACAAATCCTTCTGCTGTGCTGTTGGTTGGGGCGCGGCGGCCAGGGCGTTCAATCTCAGCGTCACGGCATTTTTGTGGCCATCGAGCCCTTCGGCCTGAGCAATGCGCTCGACGATAGGGCCAAGGCCCTGAATGCCGCGCTCGCTCAGCTCCTGCACCGTATAGCGGCGCTGATAATCGGCGAGGCCAAGGCTGGAGCAGGTACGGGCATAGCCATAGGTGGGCAGGGTGTGGTTGGTGCCGCTGGCGTAATCGCCGACTGATTCGGGGGTCCATGCTCCCAGAAAGATGGAACCGGCGTTCTCGAGTTTATCCAGCAGATCGCGCGTGGCGCGGGTCTGCACGATCAGGTGCTCCGGCGCGTAGGCGTTGGAGATGGCACACGCCTCGGCCAGATCGTCACAGAGGATCACCAGACTGCTGCCGAGCGCCTGGGCGGCGATATCGCGGCGGCTCAGTTTGGCCAGCTGGCTCTTGATTTCGCCAGCGATGGCATCGGCCAACAGGGGCGAGGTAGTCACCAGCACCACCTGGCTGTCGTGGCCGTGCTCGGCCTGGGAGAGCAGATCTGCTGCCACGAAGGCGGGGTTGGCGCTCTCGTCGGCAATCACCAGCACCTCGGAGGGGCCAGCGGGCATATCGATGGCGGCGCCGCGCCAGTCGCGGGATACCTGTCCCTTGGCTTCGGTCACATAGGCGTTGCCCGGGCCGAAGATCTTGTCCACCTTGGGGATGCTCTCGGTGCCGTAAGCCATGGCGGCGATGGCCTGGGCACCGCCGATGGCGAACACCTTCTCGACGCCGCAGGCGCGGGCGGCAAACAGGATCTCGTCGCTGGCGGGGGACGGGGTGCAGAGCACCACTTCACGGCAACCGGCGATAGCCGCCGGAATGGCCAGCATCATCACGGTGGAGGGGAGCGGCGCGCTACCCCCCGGCACATAGAGGCCGACCCGACTGATGGGTTGGGTGCGCAGCTCGCACACCACCCCGGGCTGGGTTTCTACCCGTACCAGTGGCTGCACTTGCGCGGCGTGGAAGGTGCGAATATTGGCAATGGCCGCTTCGATGGCGCTTTTTATCTCGTCATCCAGCCGCGCGCAAGCAGCTTCAATCTCGGACTCGCTGACGCGCAACTGCTCACGGGGGGCGCGCTCGAAGCGCAGGCTCAGCTCGCGCAGGGCCTCATCGCCACGGCTACGCACCGCGGAGATGATATCCCGCACCACTGCGCCGATATCGGCCTCGTCACTCAAGGCCGGTCGGGTCAGCACGTCGGCCTGCTGGGCGGGGAGAGGGTCTTCCAGATCAGGGTCTGCATGATGTCCCTTCCTTATTCCATCATTTTTTCGATGGGCAGCACCAGAATGGAGCTGGCACCGAGGGCCTTGAGCTGCTCCATGGTCTCCCAGAACAGGGTCTCGCTGGAGACGACGTGCAGCGCCACCTGATTGGTGTCACCGGCCAGTTGCATGATGGTGGGGCGCTCGGCACCCGGCAGCAGATCGGTGATGGCATCGAGCTTGTCTTTGGGGGCGTGCAGCATGATGTACTTGCTCTCGCGGGCCTGCTGCATCCCCTGAATGCGGGGCAGCAGTTTGTCGATGAGCTTCTGCTTGGCATCGGACAAGGGGTTGGGGGCCTGTACCAGCACCGCCTTGGAGCGGTAGATCACCTCCACCTCTTTCAGGCCGTTAGCCTCCAGGGTCGCGCCAGTGGAGACCAGATCGCAGATGGCATCAGCCAAGCCCGCTCGGGGTGCCACTTCCACCGACCCGCCCAGCATCACGCTCTTGAAGCCGAGCCCCTTTTCGTCAAAGAAGCGCTTGAGCAGCCCGGGGTAGGAGGTGGCGATGCGCTTGCCGGCCAGACTCTGTGGCCCTGTGTAGGTCACATCTTCCGGCACCGCCAGCGAGAGGCGGCAGCCACCAAAGTCCAGCTGCTTGAGGGTTTTGACCTCGAAGGGGAGGCCTTGGGAGGCGCGAATAAGCTGCACCTCTTCCAGCACGTTCTCGCCGATGATGCCAAGGTCGACCACCCCTTCCATCACCAGACCCGGGATGTCGTCATCGCGGACCCGCAGGATATCGATGGGCATGTTCTCGACATGGGCGATAAGGCGCTGCTCGCGCAGGTTGATTTTCAGGCCACAGCTCTTGAACAGGGCTTGGGAGTCCTGGCTCAGACGACCGGACTTTTGCATGGCGATACGCAGACGTTGTGTTTCCATTGCTCGATTTCCTTCTAGTCAAAAACGGAAAAACCCTCGGAAGTGTGTGCTTCCGAGGGTTTATGAATCTTGCGGTCCTTTTGGAAGTCACCAGTTAAGTGTCTTCCAGCAGTCAACCTCCTGAAAGACTAGTCGGGATGATGATGGTGGTGATGAGTCTTCAGGGTGGTGAACTTCATGTAATCAATCCTTTACAAAATAAGATGTCGTAATTGACGCCTGATTTAAACTACCTGCCTTGACAGAAAATGCAACCCGAAATTGTGATTTGATCGATTAAAGTGGCGAAAACGGTTTTCTGGTCGATAACTAGACAATAACCCCTGCAGGAGTCGCCATCATGCCCAGCCAGGACCTGTTGTTCCCCATTTTGCCCCGGGCGCCTGCCGCGCCCGGCAGCGAAGAGATCAAGCGGGAAGTGAATCAGATCAGCAAAAAGCACCAGCTGCGCGAGACCAGCACTGACAACAGTGACTCCCAGCAGCGCCAGCAGGCGTATAGCACGCCCGCCAAGCGTGATCAGCCCAAGGCGGAGGAGGGCGATCACAAGCCGGACCCCGAGCATCAGATCGATCTGTTCGTCTAGGCAGATTATCTGTCCCGCTTTTGCCGCGCTTTTGGCATAATGGCCGCTTTTGCTGCGGGACGCCCTTTTGACCATCCAGACCCTGTTCAAGCCAGATGGCCCTCTGGCCAGCCATATCGACGGTTTCAAAGCCCGCGCTCCCCAACTGGAGATGGCCGAAGCGGTCGCGCGCGCCATCAAGAGTGGTGGCCGTCTGCTGGTGGAGGCAGGAACCGGTACCGGCAAGACCTACGCCTATCTGGTCCCTGCGCTGGAATCCGGCAAGCGGGTGGTGATCAGCACCGGCTCCAAGAACCTGCAGGAGCAGCTCTTCTATCGGGATCTCCCGACCATCACAGGGGCGCTCTCCTACACCCCGCCGGTGGCCCTGCTCAAGGGGCGCAGCAACTATCTCTGCATCGAGCGTATGAACCGGCTCTTGAGCGAATCCCATCTGCAAAAGCCTGAAATCCTGAACGATCTGGTGAAGGTCAAATCCTGGTCCACCGCTACCGATAACGGCGATGTGGGGGATATTCCGGGATTGCAGGAGAACGCCGAGATCCTCGCCCACGTCACCAGCACCAACGACAACTGCCTCGGTCGCGACTGCCCCTATTACGACGATTGCCATCTGGTGGTGGCTCGACGCCGCGCCATGGATGCCCAGGTGGTGGTGATCAATCATCACCTCTTCTTCGCCGATATGGCGGTGAAAGACACCGGATTTGGCGAGTTGGTGCCGGAGGCGCAAGTCTATGTGTTTGACGAGGCGCACCAGCTGCCGGAGATCGCCACCAACTACTTCGGCAAGTCGGTAGGCAGCCGAACGATTCAGGATCTTGCGCAGGATATCCAGCTGGCCTATCGGGCCGAGGCCCACGACATGGCCCAGCTCGGCAAGGCGGCGGACCGGCTCGCTATCGCCAGTCAGGATCTGCGTCTGGCCTTCGGGGTGGATGGCGGTCGCGGTAATACCCGCGACATGCTGCGCCAGCCGCTCTGGGGGCAGGCTCTGGCTCGTCTTAACGACGCCATCGGGCTCTGCTACGAGGTGCTGAAACTCGCTCTCGGCCGGGGCGAGCAGCTGGATCACGCCTTCGAACGGATCAGTGAACTGCGCACCCGCCTGGGTGAAGTGCTGGCGGTCAACCAGACCGGTTTCTCCTACTGGTACGATTGCTCACGGCTTCATTTCACCCTCAATCTGACGCCGCTATCGGTGGCCGAGCGATTCAGTGCCGAGGTGCAAAGACCGGAAGTGGCCTGGGTCTTCACCTCCGCCACCCTGACGGTGGATATGCGGTTTGATCACTTCAAAGCCGAGCTGGGGCTGGCGGGCAGCGCTGAGCTGATCCTCGACAGTCCGTTCGACTATGGCGAGCAGGCGCGGCTCTGTGTGCCCCGCTATCTGCCGGAGCCCAACGCCTTTGGTCGTGGCGAGCAGTTGGCCAATCTGATGATCCCGCTTATCAACAAGACGCCGGGGGGCTGTTTCTTCCTCTGCACCAGCCATCAGGTGATGCGTCAGGTGGCCGAGGTGCTGCGCCGGGAGATTGGCCGTACCGTCTTGCTGCAGGGGGAGGACAACAAGCAGCGGCTGCTCAAGGAGTTTGTCGAGAATGGCCGCGCTGTGCTGGTGGCGACCAGCAGTTTCTGGGAGGGGATCGACGTGCGAGGGGCGGCGTTGTCGTGTGTTATCATCGACAAACTGCCGTTTGCCAGCCCTGATGATCCGCTGCTCAAGGCGCGGGTGGATGATTGCAAGCTCAAGGGGGGTGATCCCTTCGCCGAGCTGCAGTTGCCCAAGGCGGTGATTGCCCTCAAACAGGGGGTGGGGCGGCTTATTCGTGATCGCAGTGATCACGGGGTACTGGTGATCTGTGATCCACGCATGGTCAACAAGCCTTATGGCGCCACCTTTATCAAGAGTCTGCCCGCCATCCCTCGCACCCGGGAGTTGGGTACGTTGGGGAGTTTTTTCGATCGCACTGAACGCGGTGAACAAGTGTGCCGCCAGCTAACAGATTTGAACAACGGGTGAGCATATCTCGCTTGCCGGTTATGTAATTGACTGATTTTATAGAGATTGGAAAGCATGAATGAGTTGAAGATCCTGGCCGTTGATACCGCCACCGAAGCCTGCTCCGCCGCCTTGCTGGTGGGTGACAAGCTGTTCTCCCGCTGGGAGGAGGCGCCACGGGATCACACCCGAAAAATCCTGCCCATGGTTCAGGCTGTGTTAGAGGATGCCGGGATAAGTTTGAGTGACCTCGATGCCATCGCGTTCGGCCGTGGTCCGGGCTCCTTTACCGGCGTGCGGATCTGCATCAGTGTGGCACAGGGGCTGGCGTTTGGTGCAGGTGTGCCGCTGATTGGCATCTCGACCCTGGCCGCCATGGCGCAAGGCGCCTATCGACTGGATGGCGCCGAGCAGGTGCTGACCGCCATCGATGCGCGGATGAACGAGGTCTATTTCGGCCGCTATGAGCTAATTGATGGCCGCATGCAGCTGGTGGGGGACGAGGTGGTGAGCGAGCCCGCGGCACTGGTTGACGTCCGTGGCAAGCTTGCGGGCCCTGTGACCTGCGTCGGCACCGGTTTTGAAACCTATGGCGAGACCCTGAGTGGTCTGGCCGATGAGCTGGCGGAGAGTCAGGTGCGCTTCCCAGCAGCAGAGGACATGCTGCCGCTGGCCCGCGCCGCCTGGCTGGCGGGGGAGGCTGTGCCGGTGGAGCAGGCGACGCCGGTCTATTTGCGTGACAAGGTGACCTGGAAAAAACTGCCGGGTCGCGAATAAGGGCAGGAGCACTGACGTCATGTCGCTCTTGCCGCTCATCAGCTGCAATAAAAGCGGATGGCCCGACGGGCCACGCCGGCAACAGGAGAGTGACATGATGCGTAATAGCAGAAGCGACATGATGAAACGCGGGATGGTGGTCGGGGCGCTGGCCCTGCTGCTCGGGGCCTGCAGCTCGGTCCCCAAGGAGCTGGCCTATGAGCCAGAAAACCAGCTGGTGGCCTATCAGCCCGCCCTTGGCGGAATGGAGGGCAAACCGGCCCGCTGGAGCGGCGTTATCTCGGCGGTGCACAACAAGGCGGATCAGAGCGTTATTGAAGTGGTCTATCTGCCGCTCAAGTCCAACGGTGTACCGGAGCAGACCGAGCAGAGCCCGGGTCGCTTTCTGGCCATCATGAAGGGTTTTGTCGACCCGACCCTCTACGCCAAGGGGCGCAGCCTGACGGTGCTTGGCACCATAGGCAAACCGGTTGATAGCCAGATTGGCGAGCACAAGTACCGCTTCTCTGTGCTCAATGTGACGGGCAGCAAGCTGTGGCCGCCAGTCAAGGAGGTGGAGGTGCGCTATATGGACCCCTACTTCTACGACCCCTTCTATGATCCCTTCTGGCCGAGACGGCCGCTGCGTCGCTAAGGCTTGCCATGATCAAGAGCATCAAAAGCACTCTGCACGAACGTCTGCTCACCTTGGCAGATGGTCGGCAGGTGGCCCTGCTTGAGAATCAACTCGCGGATCAGGCTCAGCAGGGCAAACCCCTGCTGATTGCCCTGCACGGCTGGCTCGACAACAGTGCCAGCTTCTTGCCGCTGGCGCCGCATCTGGGGGATTTTCACCTCATCTGTGTCGATCTGCCGGGGCATGGTCATTCCGATCACAAAGCCACCCCTTATGTCTTTGTCGACTGGCTGGACGATCTCTACCAGATCGTGCAGGCTGCAGGGTGGTCGCGTTTCACTCTGCTAGGTCACTCCCTCGGGGCGCTGATCGCCTCCGCCTATGCCGGGGTGTTCCCCGAACAGGTGGAGCGGTTGATCATGCTGGAGGGGCTGGGGCCGCTGAGCCAGCCCGATGAGGAGGTACCTGCTCAGCTGCGACGTGCAATTTTAAACCGCAGCCGCACCCGGGAGCGCAGTGCCAACGGCTTTGCTTCCATTGATGAGGCTGTTGCCGCCCGTTGCAAAGTGGCGGATATCACGCCGCAGGCGGCGCGTCTTATCTGTGAACGGCAGCTTGAGATGAGGGCAGGGCGCTGGCACTGGCGCAGCGACCCCCGCTTGCGGGATCTGTCGCCCCTGAGAATGAGCGAAGGACAAGCCCGGGCATTGATGGCGGCTATCCGTTGTCCTGTGCTGTTGATTCAGGGGGAGCAGGGCTTTGCTGCGCTTGAAGCCCAATGGCAGGCCCGTCAGGATGCCTTCCAGCAGATCGAGCGGGTCATATTGGGTGGAAACCACCATTTTCATATGGAAAATTCGGTTGATACGGCCGTTTGTATCGTAAAGTTTTGTCAAGTTCGGTAGAATCGCCAGCTTTCAATAATTCTAGGTTTGTTTTCTCCCTCACATTTTTCTGTTGTTAATTTGCTGTTAATTGATGTTGCGCTGTGTAAATATGTGCGGCATTAGAGCATCAGCTTAAAACAACCGATTAAAATGGATGTGAACCGGGACGGAGGCAACACAGTGAGCGCACAGGTGCTAGTTATGCAGGAGAAGTTTGTGGAAAAAGTCTGGCTGAAACGTTATCCGGAAGGGGTCCCCGCCGAGATCAATCCAGACCAATACAGCTCCCTGGTCGAGATGTTCGAATCCTCGGTGACCCAGTTTGCCGATCAGCCCGCCTTCGTCAACATGGGCCAAACCATCACCTACCGCCGACTGGAAGAGCAGTCCCGCGCCTTTGCTGCCTACCTGCAAAACGAGCTGAAGCTGGAGAAAGGGGATCGGGTTGCGGTGATGATGCCTAACCTGCTGCAATACCCCATCGCCGTGTTCGGCATCCTGCGCGCCGGCATGATCGTGGTCAACGTCAACCCGCTCTATACCCCGCGCGAGCTGGAGCATCAGCTCAAAGACTCCGGTGCCAAGGCCATCGTCTTCGTCTCCAACTTCGCCCATACCCTGGAAAAGGTGGTCTACGACACCCCGATCAAGCACGTTATCCTGACCCGGATGGGGGACAACCTGGGGCTGGCTAAGGGCACCCTGGTCAACTTCGTGGTGAAATACGTCAAGAAGCTGGTGCCGAAATACAATCTGCCCCACGCCACTACCATGCGTCAGGCCCTCTCCAAGGGGCGTTTCCTGCAGTACATCAAGCCGGAGATCACCAACGACGATCTCGCCTTCCTGCAGTACACCGGTGGCACCACCGGCCTCTCCAAAGGGGCCATGCTGACCCATCGCAACATGATTGCCAACGTCGAGCAGTGCCTCGGCGTCTACGGCCCCATGCTGGAACGCGGCAAGGAGTTCGTGGTCACCGCGCTACCGCTCTACCACGTCTTCGCCCTGACCGTGAACTGCCTGCTCTTTATGCGTATCGGCGGTTACAACCTGTTGATCAGCAACCCGCGCGACATCCCGGGCTTTGTCAAAGAGATCAAGAAGTACCCCTTTACCTGCATTACCGGGGTTAACACCCTGTTCAATGCGCTGGTCAACAACGAAGAGTTTCAGGGGATCGCCTTTGACAAGCTCAAGCTGACCATTGGCGGCGGCATGGCGGTGCAGCGCGCGGTTGCGGAGAAGTGGAAGACACTGACCGACACCCCGCTGCTGGAAGGCTATGGCCTGACCGAGTGTTCGCCACTGGTGAGCGTCTGCCCCTACGATCTGACCGATTACAACGGCTCCATCGGTTTGCCGGTCTGCTCTACCGAGATCCGGCTGGTGGATGACAACGGTCAGGTGATCCACGCCCTCGGCACCCCGGGCGAAATGCAGGTTCGTGGCCCGCAGGTGATGGTGGGCTACTGGCAGCGCCCAGAGGCCACTGCCGAAGTGATGCAGGATGGCTGGCTCTGTACCGGTGATATCGCCGTGTGCGACGAGCAGGGCTTCTTCAAGATCGTTGACCGCAAGAAGGACATGATCCTGGTCTCCGGTTTCAACGTCTATCCGAACGAGATTGAAGATGTCGTTGCCCTGCACCCGAAAGTATTGGAAGTGGCCGCTGTCGGTGTGCCACACAAGGTCTCCGGCGAGTTGGTGAAGATCTTTGTGGTCAAGAAAGATGCAAAATTGCAGGAGGACGAGATTATTGCCCACTGCCGCAAACATCTGACTGCCTATAAGGTGCCGAAACTGGTAGAATTTCGTGACGAACTTCCCAAGACCAATGTGGGCAAGATCCTGCGCCGCGTACTGCGCGACGAGGAGATTGCCAAGCAATAACCGGACTGCAGCTGCAGAATTTTCTGCAAACCAGCACCGTCGTTATGCAGAACCGTGGGTCATCCCACGGTTTTTTCTTTTTGGCCCTGATCAACCGCGCAGGCACAGATGCACTATCAACTTATCACTCAGCAAGCCGAACTTGAGCAGTATCTCGCTTCTCTGGCCGACGTTCCCCTGGCTATCGATACTGAATTCGTTCGCACCCGTACCTACTACCCCCAGCTTGGCCTGTTCCAGATCTATGACGGCGAGCATCTGGCGCTGCTGGATCCGCTGACGCTGGATCTCTCCGCCCTCTGGCAGCGACTGGGCCGGGAAGGGCAGATCGCCATCCTGCACGCCTCTGGCGAAGATCTGGAGCTTATCCAGCATCAGGCGGGCCACCTGCCCAATCAGATGCACGATACCCAGCTTGCTACTGCCTTTCTCGGTTACGGCGTCTCGGTCGGCTTTGGTGCGCTGGTGAACGAATTCCTTGGGGTCGAGCTGGAAAAAGATCAGGCGCGCACCGATTGGCTTGCCCGCCCGCTTACGCCGCGTCAGCTTGAATACGCGGCAGCGGATGTCTTCTACCTGATGCCGCTCTACGAGAAGGTGATGGCCAAACTGCGGGAAAGCGGCAAGTTTGCCTGGTTCGAGCAGGAGTGCCAAAACCACTCCGCCCGCAAGACCCAGGGCAGCGATCCCCGTCAGGCATATCTTGACATCGTCAACGCTTGGCAACTGGGTCGCCGCGAGCTCGCCATTCTGCGCGAGCTGGCCGCCTGGCGCCAGCAAGAGGCGGTGCGCCGCGATCTGGCCCTCAATTTTGTGGTGAAAGAGCTGCACCTGTTCAAGGTGGCGGAGCGTCGTCCTGCCTCCCTGCGGGATCTCAACGAGCTCGGCCTCTCGCCTATCGAGATCAAGATCCATGGCAAGCGGATGCTCGATATCGTCGCCCGCGCGCAGCAGAGCGATCCTGACAGCTGGCCCGAGCCCATTCGTCGACTGGTGGACTTCCCCCAGTACAAGGCCGAGCTCAAGCGCATCAAGGCCATGGTGGAAGAGAAGGCCAAGGCGAACAATATCCCGCCCGAGCTGATCGCCAGCAAGAAGATCATTCACCAGTACTTCACCTGGAGCTGGCGGATGAACGACGAAGAGCGGGCCCGCAGCGACAAGCCGATGCTGCTGCAAGGGTGGCGTCATGAGCTGGTCGGTCACCTGCTGGCACAATAAGCCACCAGACGGTTGCACCTATAAATCAATCCTCACCCTCGGGTGGGGATTTTTTATTTTCAGGGGATATTTATGATTTAAAATGTCAGAATATCTTGCGGTCGCTTATCAAATAATTGTGGCTCAAGAACAAGAGGTAGAAATAAACGCGCTTATTTTCCATGACTGTGATGGCAATAAAAAGTTATATATCATTAATTGTCTTATTGAACTTAATAGTGAAAATTCTTACAAGATAGATAGAGGTAAGTCCGCTACCAATAATACTGCAAACATGCAGATATGGTGATGCTTCAATAATTCCATTTCGCATGGCAGATGGGCATACTATAAAAGTAGTCAACAAGAAGCACATAGGGATATTGATTGTATGCTGTCTATTTATTGCATTTCTATCATCTGGCCATATGAAAAAACCATATTTATATGCCATAACTAAAAAAATGGTGATCAACAATAAGTAGTATATAACTTGAGGCAGTACATAGGTTAGTAAGCTGCTGTAACTGGCCTGAATGGGGACAAACTCAGCTCTATATATTATTTCAAATGCAATATTAACGAGTAGTATTATTATCCCATGAATGATTGTTGGGCGTTTGTAATCTCTGATTCTATATCTGGCTCGTGACTTCTTCAGGAAAAAAATAAATAACAATATGGCAATAGCTAAAGCAAGATACATTTTTGTTCCCAAGTTTTGATGGTCAGAGACAAATCATGGTGAATTATAAAGACTCGCTTGTACCTATAGCAATGAGGACTTCAGAAAAAAGGAAAAGGCAGCGGAACACCGCTGCCTTTTTTGATCACCAGATCGGCTGGGTCAGGTAGGGGTTGCTCGCCTTCTCGCGGCCGAAGGTGGAGCTGGGGCCATGGCC
This sequence comes from Aeromonas sp. 97A, assembly GCF_051919185.1. Classification (NCBI taxonomy): domain Bacteria; kingdom Pseudomonadati; phylum Pseudomonadota; class Gammaproteobacteria; order Aeromonadales; family Aeromonadaceae; genus Aeromonas; species Aeromonas sp. 97A. The sequence goes on from NZ_JBQBFF010000001.1 coordinate 1,259,301, forward strand.
CGGGATAAAGACGATCTCGTCACCCAGCGGCAGCAGGGTCTCGGTGATCGACTTGATAAGCGTGCCGTGATCGCCACGGGGGAAGTCGGTGCGGCCGATGCTACCGGCAAAGAGCACGTCGCCAACCCAGGCGAGCTGCTCGGCTTGGGAGAGCAGCACGATATGGCCCGGGGTGTGGCCGGGGCAGAAGTAGACATCCAGCTCGCACTGGCCAAGCTGCACCTTGTCGCCCTGCTCAAGCCAGCGATCCGGCGTGAAGGCGGGGGTATGGGCGAAGCCGAACATCTGGCTCTGCTGGGGCAGCATGTCGAGCCAGAAGGCGTCCTCCTTGTGGGGGCCGGTAATGGCGACGCCGGTTTTTTCCCGCAGCTCGGCGGCGGCACCCACATGATCCAGATGACCGTGGGTCAGCAGGATGTGGGTCAGGGTCAGGCCGCGCTTGGCGATGGCCGCCAGCAGTTTGTCCGCTTCGCCGCCCGGATCGATCAGGGCCGCCTGATGGGTCTCGTCACACCAGATGAGGGAGCAGTTCTGGGCGAACTGGGTGACCGGGATCACCTCGAATTTCAACATAGAGTTCCTCGCTTGGGATGGGTCAGCCGCGCAGCGCGCTGGCATGCTGCTCGGCGAAATAGTCGAGGCAGGCCTGCTTGTCACCGCGAAACACGATGCGCTCCTGCTTGTTGCCAAGCTGATAGAGATACATGGGGTCGTAGTAGCGGGTCAGCAGCAACGTGATCCAGGCCAGATGCAGCGCGGTATCGCCGCTCTTTTCCTGCTCGGTGAGGGCGGTTTGCATCAGGGCATCCAGCTCACGGTGGGCCTGATCGCCGAGACGGCGCTTGAGGCGGGCCAGCGCATCGGTGAGGTAGGCGGCAAACAGCGGCCAACCGGCTTCCTGACCATACATGGCTTGATAGCGCAGCCAGAGATCGTGCACGTAATCTTCACGGATCTGCTCGGCCCGATCGATTTGCGGAACATCCACCACCACCAGCGGTGCCTGACTCATGGCCTCATGGAGGGAGAGGGGCAGGCAGCAGCGGCCGATCAGGCGGCTTTCATCCTCGACCACGAAGGTCTGCTCGCCGCGATGGCGGCGCTTGAGCAGCTCGATGGCGAGGTTGTTTTCAAAGTTGATGTTGCTGGGTTGGCCGCCGGGCAGCTGACCGAAGGAGGAGCCCCTGTGATGGGCATGCCCCTCCAGATCCACCGCCTGGGTCACCTGATCGAGCATGTGGGTCTTGCCGGAGCCGGTCATGCCGGTCAGCACACTCCAGTGACACTCGGCAGAGGCCTTGTCCTGGGTGTCAATCAGAAAACGGCGCAGCTCCTTGTAGCCACCGGCGACGCGGGGGCGAGTCACCCCCGCATCAGCCAGCCACTGTTGTACGGTTTGCGAGCGCAGGCCGCCGCGAAAGCAGTAGAGCACGGCATCGGGCTGCTGGCGCAACTGCGCCAGCCAGCCTTCGAGTCGCTCGGCACGTACTGCTCCCCCCACCAGCTTGTGTCCAAGCTCAATGGCGGCGGCCTGACCCTGCTTCTTGAAGCAGGTCCCCACCTGGGCGCGCTCATCGTCTGTCATCAAGGGCAGATTGGTCGAGCAGGGGAAGGCCCCCTCCTTGAACTCGATGGGGGCGCGCACATCAATCAACGGCACATCGTCCAAAAAGAGTTGGGCGTAGTCCGTGGCCAGTGGCAATTCACTCATTGGACAATCTCGATAAAGCGGGAGCCATCAAGGGGCTTGATCTGGCCGATGGGCGAGAGCGCAAGGCCAGCTTCGCGCGCGATGGCGAGCAGCTCGGCTTCGCTCTCTTTCCCCACGGCGACCAGCAGGCCGCCACTGGTTTGCGGGTCGCACATGATGTTGCGGGTGCGATCGTCCATGGCATCGAGCTTGTGTCCGTAGGAGTCGTGGTTGCGCAGGGTCCCGCCCGGGACGCAGCCCTCGGCGAGGTAGTAATCCACCTCGTCCAGCAGTGGCAGCGCCTTGAAGTCGAGGCGGGCGCTGACATTGGATCCTTCGCACATCTCCAGCAGATGGCCCGCCAGACCAAAACCGGTCACGTCGGTCATGGCGTGGACACCCGGTAGCTCGGCAAAGCGCTGGCCGATCTTGTTGAGGGTGCACATGGCATTGGGGGCCAGCTGCTCGTGTTCAGGCTTCAGCTTGCCCTTCTTCTGGGCGGTGGTGAGGATGCCGATACCGAGGGGCTTGGTCAGATAGAGGGTGTCACCCACCTTGGCGGTGTCGTTCTGCTTGATGGCGTCGAGAGGCACGATACCGGTGACCGCGAGGCCGAAGATGGGCTCGGGGGCATCGATACTGTGACCACCGGCCAGCGAAATCCCCGCTTCGTGGCACACCTGACGGCCGCCGTCGATCACCTGCTGGGCTACTTCCGGTGCCAGGGTATTGATGGGCCAGCCGAGGATGGCGATGGCAACGATGGGCTTGCCGCCCATGGCGTAGATATCGCTGATGGCGTTGGTGGCGGCGATGCGGCCAAAGGTGAAGGGGTCATCGACGATGGGCATGAAGAAATCGGTGGTGGAGACAATGCCCTGACCGTTGCCGATATCGACCACGGCCGCGTCATCCTTGCTGCTGTTGCCAACGATCAGGGTCGGGTCGTTGAAGCCCGGGATCTGGCTCTTGAGAATGGTGTCGAGCACCTTGGGAGAGATTTTGCAGCCACAGCCAGCGCCGTGGCTGTATTGGGTCAGACGAATGGAAGACATACTTACCCCTTGTTTGTGCACCGTGTGCAGAGGCTCTGTGGGAGCCATCTTGGTCAATGCGCGGCCATCTACCGTCATGTAAAGAGCCGCAAAAATAGGTGGCCTTGGCTGCTTCTGGAAGCAGTGATGTCAGGCAGTCACGCAGGGCTGCCGGGTAGGACGGGGAAGAAGAGGCGACAGATGCGCCAACACAGCCCCGCCAAGGGCCACAGGACAGGGCATTATGCCACAAATGCCCCCTCCGGTTCGAACAGGAATTCACACAAAGCGAAGGGGATTGGCGGGTGGAGGGTTAGGGAGGAGGGCTCTGGCTTGAGCCACTCAATTATCGGCAGGGGTGAAGAGAACTCGCGGACTTGCCCCGCTGAGATTGGTTTAACCTCAGCGGGGCTATCAGTTGGCGAAAACGGGTTAGCCGGCTTGCTCCAGCACCGGCTGGCGAGCCTTGCCCCAGCGGCGCAGGCGCCGTTGCAGTGGCCGCTCCAGCAGGTTGTAGCTCAGCGCCGAGAATCCGATCAGCACCGCCAGCATCAGCAAGGTTGCCACTACCCCCAGCAGCGGGTTGGTCTGGCCATACCACCACTCGGTGATCCCCGGCGCCAGATAGTGGATGAGCTCGCAGCCGGTGAGCAGCACCAGCGCGTGGAGCAGGTAGATAGAGTAGGAGAGATCCCCCAGCCAGTTGGTGAAGCGGTTATCCAGGAAGCGCAGCAGCGGGCTTTGGCGATTGCCCTGGCAGGCGGCAATCCAGATCAGAAGCACGTAGGAGCCGATCAGCAGCAGTGTCAGTGGTGGCGTCATGGTGAACTGCATCAGCGCGAAGGGCAGCACAAAGGCGACCAGCAGCGGCAGATCTCGCTTCATCATGGGCAAGCCTTGCGCGGCCTTGACCCTCGGCAGCAGCCAGAGGCCGAGCACAAATTCACTCACCCCGCGCCCCACCGCCAGCGTGCCGCTGGTGACATCCAGGGTGCCGCGACTGTGCACGATAAAGGCCAGCACCGTCAGCGCCAGCAGGGGGGCGAGATGGCTCCAGCGACTGCGGGTGACTGCGAGCGGAATCAGCAGCGGGAACAGCAGGTAGCTGATCCACTCCACGCTGAGGGACCAGGCGGCGAAGTTCCAGGTCAGCCCGTGATCGGTCACCACCTGCAGCAGCAGAAAGGCGCTCGGCAACGCCTCGGCCGGGGTGAAGGGGGAGCCGAAGGGGGGCATCCCTTCCCACTCCCACATCTTGAACAGGGGGCCGGCGTAGAAACCCACCCCGTGCTGCGCCTTGTAAAGCTCCCAGCCGACCAGCAGCAGCAGGGTCACCAGATAGAGGGGGTAGACGCGGGTCAGCCGCAGCCAGAGAAAGCGGCTATAACCGATAGTGCGGGGAGTGCGGGTGAAACCCTCCCCATAGACATGGGCCAGCACCACGCCGCTCAAAATAAAGAACAGGTCGACCCAGAGGTAGCCGTTCTCGATGAGTTGGGTGTGGCCTGCGATCGACTCCATCCACTGGGGAAAGAGCAGCAAGCGGGCATGGAACAGCACCACCATCAGGGCAGCGATGCCCCGCAGCGGCGTTAACAGCGGCAATGATTGATTCATAACGGGATCCCTTGTGATGTTCAGCTTGGCCTGACATCTATTTAGTTGTTGTGCCGCCCATCAATCCTGACGGGACGGTTGCCCCGGCTCGGCTGCTGCAGGCGGGATCACACTACGGAAAAGAGAGTCATACGGATGTGATTTAAATCATAAATGTGCAGTTATTGTGCAAAGTAATTTAAACAGAGAAGAAGTGGGGCGCTGGCAGCAAAAGAGGAGGAGAAGGAATGCGAATAAAGCAGAGAGGGTGGTCATCGGGGCGAGCGTCAGGCTCAGTCCTATACGGCGCGGGCAAAACAATCAGGCCCGCAAGGGGCCTGATTGATCACAAGGGGAGGGTGGTTGCCGATCAGCGGGCGCGAACCACCAGACCCTTGAGGTAGAAGCCTTCCGGATAGGCGGTACCGATGGGGTGATCGGAGGCCTGGGAGAGCAGCTCCAGGATCTGGGCATCGCGACCGGCATCGAGCGCCGCATCGGCAACGATCTTCTGGAACAGGCTCTGCTCCATCAGGCCGGAGCAGGAGTAGGTCAAGAGCACGCCACCCGGCGCCAGCAGCTGGAACGCCAGCATGTTGATGTCCTTGTAGCCACGGCAGGCACCCAGCAGCTGTGCCTTGCTCTCGGCGAACTTGGGTGGATCCAGCACGATGACGTCGAACTTCTCGCCCTTCTCGCGATATTCACGCAGCAGCTTGAACACGTCATGACGGACGAACTGGGTGTTGCTGGTATCCAGCCCGTTCAGCTCGGCATTCTGGCGGGCAATATCCAGCGCATTCTGGGAGAGATCGACGTTGACCACTTCCTTGGCGCCGCCCTTGAGGGCATAGACGCCAAAACCACCGGTGTAGCAGAAGCAGTTGAGCACCCGCTTGCCTTCGGTGTACTTGGCGGCAGCCTGACGGTTGTCCCGCTGATCCAGATAGAAACCGGTTTTGTGGCCGTTGCGAATATCCACCAGGATCTTGACGCCGCCATTCTCCTCGATGACCACCGGCTCGTTCGGGGTCTCGCCATAGATAACGCCGGTGCGCTCTTTCAGCCCTTCCTTCTTGCGCACTGCCACATCGGAGCGCTCATAGATGCTGCACTCGGGGTAGAGGGTACGCAGCGCCTGCGTTATCAGCTCGCGCTGGAACTCGGCACCGGCGGAGAGAATTTGGCATACCAGAAAATCGGCGTAGCGGTCGATGGTCAGACCCGGCAGACCATCGGATTCGGCAGCGCAGAGGCGATAACCGGTGAGGCCCTGACGCTTGATGAGCCCGTCGCGGGACTCTTGTGCGTATTTGAGACGACGGATAAAGAAGTCGAGATCGACGGTCTCATCCTTGTCGAAGGTCCAGACCCGGGCACGGATCTGGGAGCTGCCCGACCAGGCGCCACGAGCGAGCCATTTGCCGTCATGGGTGAGGATCTCGACGGTATCGCCGTCAATGGGGTTGCCCTGAACCCGCTCGATCCCTTTGGAGAAGATCCAGGGGTGGCGACGCAGCAGGGATTTTTCGCGGCCTTTGACGAGATAGATGGAAGCGCTCATGGATGTTTGCCAGATGGTCAAAAGAAAAGGGGCCACATTCTATGTGGCCCGCAGGTAAAACTCAAACGGCCCGGTGCATCAGCGTGCCCGAACCGGATGTGACTGACAGATCAGATCCGGATCCCCTTGAGTGCCAGGGTCAGCTCGCTGGCGGTGGCTTTCAGCCCCTGCGTGCCAGCCACCGAGGCGCTGGCAGACTCCTCCACCTGCGCTGCTTCATGGCGTACCTGATCCAGATTGTGGGTGATCTCGGCGGCCACCGAGCTCTGCTCTTCGCTCGAGGTGGCGATCTGGGTACTCATCTCCAGCACCGCATCGCTGTGATTGCTCAGCTTCTCGATATCGAGCCCCACCTCGCTGATGAGTTGCTGGCTGCTGGCCGCGCGACCCACAGTTTTCTCCATGATGTCGTTCAGCGCCCCGGTGCCGGCTTGCAGCTCTTCGATCATCTTCTGGATCTCGACCGTTGCCTGCTGGGTGCGGCTGGCGAGGGTACGCACTTCGTCGGCCACCACCGCAAAGCCGCGTCCCTGCTCACCGGCGCGGGCAGCTTCGATGGCGGCGTTAAGGGCCAAGAGGTTGGTCTGCTGGGAGATGGCGTTGATGACGCTTACCACCTCGTTGATGCGGTTGGCATTGTGGGTCAGGCGCTCTACCGCGCCGGAGGCATTGCCAATCTCGTCGGCCAGAGTGCGGATCGCCTCTATGGTACGAGCCACCCGGTTGGCGCCATTGGCCGCCTCTTCGCTCGATTGACGGGTCTGCTGCAGGGTGTCGTTAGCATTGCGCGCCACTTCGCGAATGGCAGCTGACATCTGTTCCATGGCGGTGGCAGCGAATCCATGTGCTGGCGCTGGGACCGCGCCATGCTTTCGCCTTCGCGGGCATGGTCACGAAACTCATCGGCTGCCATGGTCAACGCTTCTGCAGACTCCTCCACCAGTTTGACGATCTGGTGCTGGCGGTCGGTAAAGCGGTCGATGCTGCCCGCCAGGGTGGAGAACTCGTCCCGCACCGGGAAGAAGTTGAGACGGAAGGTGAGATCGCCGTCCGCCACGGTTTGCAGCGCCTTGTTGGTGGAGTAGAGCGCTCCGGAGACAAAGGTCATCATGTAGTGGATCACCAGTGCCATCAGGGCGGCCAGCGCGCCGATCAGGAGCAGGGTCGAGCCCTGACCCTCCCACATGGAGAGGTTGCCGGTGTCGAGATCACCGGTGACGTAGCCTGCCTGACCCGCTGGCGCGCTAAAGAGGTAGTGATCTCCTTGCTGCTGCAACCCGCTGCTGCCTTGTCGAGTCAGACGCAGATCAGCAGGCAACACCAGAGTTGGCTGCTGGCTGACCAGCTGCGCCGTGGTCTCGACCCGTTGCTGCAACTGTGCTACCCGCAGGGAGATCTCCTGCTGATGGCTGGCCGCCAGCATATACCAGCTGAGAAAGGCGATGATGAAGAGAGGTAACCAGAACGCGATATGGAATTTTTCACTGATGGTGAGGTGAATGAGATAGCGGTCAACCCACCGGAATTTAACTTCTTTCATAATGGAGCTGCATCCTGCAGAGATATAGAGTGTCGCGCACATTATCGTCTCGGGAATTTTTTTCTTAAGCAGAAGGTGTGAGAAATGGGAGAGCAATCGTTTGTCATTCGGGTGTGGGGGCAGGTGCAGGGGGTGGGATTTCGCTATTTCACCCGTGAGCGGGCGCTGCAACTGGGTTTGCGGGGCCATGCCTACAACCTGGAGGATGGCTCGGTGGAGATCCTCATTAGCGGCCCCGCGCAGGGGGTGCAGATGATGCTGGGCTGGCTGGAGCATGGCCCGCGCACCGCTAGGGTGACCCGGATGGAGTATGAAGAGGCGCTGCCGCCCACCGGTCAGGGCTTTCACACCAACTGAAGGGGCGGAGACGAGATGGACGCGGACAAGGAAGGTCTGTTGCTGACTCAGGCAACAAGCTGGGTCGCCCGTTATCAGGAGGCGGCGCGGGCGGTGCGCGAAGAGGCCAGCGAACCGGCCGTGCATGGCTACCGTATCGCGGCGCGCCGCTTGCTGGCACTGCTCGCCCTGTGGCGACCACTCGCCTATCATCCCGAGCTGGAGCGGCGTCTGCTGCGCTCGGTCGGGCGGCTTTCGGCGCTGCGGGATGCTCAGGTCTACGCCGAGCGTTTTGGCAAGCTGCCTGCCAGCACGGGTAATACCCACAAATCGGCCTGTCGCGTGCCCCTGTTGTCGAGGCGACTGGCCCGCTGGCTTGCAGCGGTGGCGCAGGTGCCGGATGCGCGGGCATTGGCATCGCTCTATCAGCAGCATCTGGCCCTGCGCCTTGATGAGGCGCAGGGCGCTCTCGATGAACCTATTCCCTGCGTTGGGAAATCTGCCAGCTCCCGTCAGCAACAGTTGCGCCGCTGGCATCGGCTGCGCCTCGAGATCAAGCAGGCCCGTTATGGCGTGGAACTGTTGCTGGATCTGGGGAGTGGAGATCCCGGCTGGTTGAGCACCCTGACTCACTGGCAGGAACGACTCGGCCAGTTGCAGGATTGGCGTCAATGGCGGCGGAGGTTGCGAGCAGAGCAGGGGAACACCCGCAAGCAGACGAAACTGCGGCAGCAGTTGAAGCAAAAGATCACTGCCCGTTTGCGTCAATTGGACTGCCAGCAGGCGGAGCTGGTGGCGCTCAAACTGGCGATGCAGGCAGGCCACAACATGGAAGACATGGCAAGTCGGCTGGTCAGATATTCAGAACAAAATGTATCGACCGCGAATCCCGGTTGTGGATAGCCCCGAGACCGCAATCTGCGGAAGTCATCCGCGACCAGCATCTACAGAAACTATCCAAGCCAAATATGTGAGACAAAAAAAGAGAGGCCGTTTGGCCTCTCTTCTCTATCTGGCTGTGGTCGCAGTCAGCGATACGCTTACTTGACGCGCATGCCCGGCTGGGCGCCTTCCTGCGGCTCCAGGATCCAGAGATCCTTGCCGCCCGGGCCTGCAGCCAGCACCATGCCTTCGGACATGCCGAAACGCATCTTGCGCGGCGCCAGGTTGGCCACCATCACGGTCAGCTTGCCTTCCAGATCTTCCGGGTTGTAAGCGGACTTGATACCGGCAAACACCTGACGGGTCTCGCCGCCGATATCCAGTTGCAGCTTGAGCAGCTTCTCGGCTTCCGGTACCGCTTCGGCCTTCTTGATCAGCGCGACGCGCAGGTCAATCTTGGCAAAATCGTCATAGGTGATGGTTTCGCTGATGGGGTCATCAGCCAGCGGGCCGCTCACTTTCGGTGCCTGCTCCTTGGCCAAGTCTTCCTTGGATGCCTCGATCATGGCTTCAATCTTCGCCGGCTCGATGCGGGAGAAGAGGGCCTTGAACGGCGCAACGGTATGATCGACCAGCGGCATCTCGATGCCATCCCAGCTGAGGGTTTCGGCCAGGAAGGCTTCGGCACGCTCGGCCAGCAGCGGCATGACGGGCTTGAGGTAGGCCATCAGCACCCGGAACAGGTTGATGCCAACAGAGCAGACCGCCTGCAGCTCGGCGTCAGCCCCTTCCTGCTTGGCGATAACCCAGGGCGCCTTGTCGTCCACGTAGCGGTTGGCCTTGTCGGCCAACGCCATGATCTCGCGGATGGCGCGGCTGAACTCGCGGCTCTCATACGCTTCGGCAATGGCGGTGCGGGCGTTGGCGAATTCGGCGTAGAGCTCGGGTTCGGCGCAGGTTGCTGCCAGCTTGCCGCCAAAACGCTTGGCAATAAAGCCGGCGTTGCGGGAGGCGAGGTTGACCAGCTTGTTGACCACGTCGGCGTTGACGCGCTGCACGAAATCTTCGAGGTTCAGGTCCAGATCATCGATGCGGCTGTTGAGCTTGGCGGCGTAGTAGTAACGCAGGCACTCCGGATCCAGGTGGTTCAGGTAGGTGGATGCCTTGATAAAGGTGCCCTTGGATTTGGACATCTTGGCGCCGTTGACGGTCACATAGCCGTGCACGTTGACCTTGGTCGGCTTGCGGAAGTTGGCACCTTCCAGCATGGACGGCCAGAACAGGCAGTGGAAGTAGGCGATATCCTTGCCGATGAAGTGGTAGAGCTCGGCGTCGGAGTCCGCTTTCCAGTAGCTGTCAAAGTCGATGTCGCCACGCTTGTTGCACAGGTTCTTGAAGGAAGCCATGTAACCGATGGGGGCATCCAGCCAGACGTAGAAGTACTTGCCCGGGGCGCCGGGAATTTCGAACCCGAAGTAGGGGGCATCACGGGTGATGTCCCACTGCTGCAAACCGCTTTCGAACCACTCCTGCATCTTGTTGGCCATCTCTTCCTGAATGGCGCCGGAGCCGCGCACCCACTCAGAGAGCCATTTTTCAAACTGCGGCAGGTCGAAGAAGAAGTGCTCGGAGTCCTTCATTACCGGAGTCGCGCCGGAGACGGCCGATTTCGGATCGATCAGCTCAGTCGGGCTGTAGGTGGCGCCGCAGCTGTCGCAGTTGTCGCCATACTGCTCCGGAGATTTGCACTTGGGGCAGGTTCCCTTGACGAAACGATCCGGCAGGAACATGGATTTTTCCGGATCGAACAGCTGGGAGATGGTGCGGCTCTTGATAAAGCCACCATTTTTCAGGCGGCCATAGATCAGCTCCGCCAGCTCGCGGTTCTCGTCGCTGTGGGTGGAGTGATAGTTGTCAAAGCTGATGTTGAACCCGGCGAAATCGGCCTGGTGCTCCTTGGAGACAGCGGCAATCATCTCTTCCGGGGTGATCCCCATCTGTTGCGCCTTGAGCATGATCGGGGTGCCGTGGGCATCATCGGCACAGATGAAGTGCACCTGATGACCGCGCATTCGCTGATAACGAACCCAGATATCGGCCTGGATGTGTTCCAGCATGTGGCCAAGATGGATGGAGCCATTGGCATAGGGGAGGGCGCAGGTTACCAGCATTTTACGAGGATCAGTTGCCATATTACGTTCTTGATGTGCTTGTTGGGATGATAGAGTGCCGTGCATGTTACCCGAATTGGGGGTAGCCTGCCTAGGGTTGTGGCTATGCCAACCTTGGCAGCACCTGCCGTTATGATGGCAGGCAAGCCACTGATTTGTGTGCGGTAACCGTTCACCTCAAGATAATGACAAGATAATGAGGAGTTAATGGTGATTGATTCAGTAAAACAGATCCTCGCCGAATTTAAGCCAGCAGGCTGGCACAAGGATCTGGTGGATGCCGGATTCGTTCGCGAGATCATCAATCAGGGTCAGGGGCTTACTATCCGGCTGGTATTGCCGTTTGCCGGTCTCTCGCTGCTCGATCAGCTCAAAGAGAACTACGATGCCAGACTGCGCAGCGCCACCGGTGCTGCCCGTATCGACTGGGCACTGGAGATTGACGTCGCCAGCATGCCGAGGGCGCAGGGCCTCAATGCCGTGCAGGGCATTCGCAACATCATCGTGGTCGCCTCCGGCAAGGGGGGGGTGGGCAAATCTACCACTGCGGTCAATCTGGCGCTGGCCCTGCAAAAAGAGGGGGCGCGGGTCGCCATTCTCGATGCCGATATCTATGGCCCTTCCATTCCCACCATGATGGGCACCCTCACAGAGCGCCCGGTCAGCCATGACGGCAAGCTGATGGAGCCGGTGATGGCCTGCGGCCTCAAGAGCAACAGTATCGGCTATCTGGTTTCCGAGCAGGATGCCACCATCTGGCGCGGCCCGATGGCGAGCAAGGCGCTGGCGCAGATCCTCCATGAGACCCGCTGGGGCGAGGTGGATTATCTGGTGGTAGACATGCCGCCGGGCACTGGCGATATCCAGCTCACCATGGCCCAGCAGGTGCCGACGTCGGCGGCGGTGATCGTCACCACCCCGCAAGATGTGGCGCTGGCCGATGCCCGCAAGGGGATCGCCATGTTCAACAAGGTCAATGTGCCGGTGCTCGGTATTATCGAGAACATGAGCTACCACGTCTGCAGCGCCTGTGGTCATCATGAGCCGCTGTTCGGTACCGGTGGCGGCCAGAAGATGGCAGAGCAGTATCAAGTGGCACTGCTTGGCCAGTTGCCGCTGCACATCGATATCCGCCAACACATGGATGATGGCTGTCCGACCGTGTTCGGCGCACCGGAAGGGAGCTTGGCTAAGGCCTATTTGAAGCTGGCGCGCAGGGTAGGGGCTGAACTCTTTTTCAGCGCAAAACCGATTGCGACCCCCCTCTATGCCATGGCGCTGGATGAATAATCGGCGGTCGGTCACTTGAAAGGGAATTGAGGGTGGGCATGACCCACCCTTTTTTATATAATGGATCGGTTTAAACCATCCCCACTGCTCTTCTCTTTTAGGTATTTGTCATGTCTGATACTCAACATTCGTGTGTGATCATCGGTATTGCGGGCGCATCTGCGTCTGGCAAAAGTCTTATAGCCCAGACCATTTATGAAGAGCTGGTGGCCGAACTGGGCGCAGGTCAGATTGGTGTGATCACCGAAGATTGCTACTACCGTGATCAGACCCACCTGACCATGGAAGAGCGGGTCAAGACCAACTATGACCACCCTAACGCGCTGGATCACGACCTGCTGGTACAGCACCTGAGCCAGCTGGTCCAAGGTGACGCGGTTGCCATTCCCCAGTACTCCTACACCGAACACACCCGGATGAGCGAAGTGACACCGTTTGCGCCGCGCCGGGTGATCATTCTGGAAGGGATCCTGCTGCTGACCGACAGCCGTCTGCGGGATCTGATGGATGCCTCCATCTTTATGGATACCCCGCTCGACATCTGCCTGCTGCGCCGTCTGGTGCGTGATGTGCAGGAGCGTGGCCGTACCATGGACTCCGTGCTCAAGCAGTACCAGAAGACAGTGCGTCCGATGTTCCTGCAGTTTATCGAGCCGTCCAAACAGTATGCCGATGTGATCGTGCCCCGTGGTGGCAAGAACCGCATCGCCATCGACATGCTCAAAGCGCGTATCCGCCACATGTTGATTGGTTAAGATGAAACAAGCCGGGTGATGCCCGGCTTTTTTAAAAGCACAATTTGTCAGGAGAGTCGCCCAATGCGTCTGTGTGATACCGATATTGAACGCCATCTGGATGAAGGCAAGATCGTCATTGAGCCACGGCCCGGGGTAGAGCGGATCAGTGGTGTCAGTGTCGATGTGCTGCTGGGTAACGAGTTTCGGGTGTTTCGCGATCATACCGCGCCCTATATCGACCTGAGCGGCCCGAGCAGCGAGATGGCCGATGCCATCGATCGGGTGATGAGTGACGAGATCCACATCCCCGATGGCGAAGCCTTCTACCTGCACCCGGGTCAGCTGGCGCTGGCGGTGACCTACGAATCCGTCACCCTGCCTGCCGATATCGTCGGCTGGCTGGATGGCCGCTCTTCATTGGCGCGGCTGGGTTTGATGGTGCACGTGACCGCGCACCGGATCGATCCGGGTTGGTCCGGTCGCATCGTGCTGGAGTTCTACAACGGCGGCAAACTGCCGCTGGCACTGCGCCCGAAGATGAAAATTGGCGCCTTGAACTTCGAGATGCTCTCCGGCGTCGCGGCCCGTCCCTACAACAAGCGGGAAAATGCCAAGTACAAGAGCCAGCAGGGTGCCGTTGCCAGCCGTATCAATCAGGACTGATAACTGGCAACACGGCAACGATGCAAGGGAGCACAAGGTGCTCCCTTTTTGCATCTGGAATCAAACGGATATGGGGTTGATGGTGCTGGTCGGATGAGATTGGTTGGGCAGGGACGTTTTATCACCACTTCTGCCCGTTTTTCTGTCATAAAAATGTCATAAAAATTAAATTATTGGCTTAATTGTCAGCTATTTTTGCCCTTTCCCGCAATCATTGATGGCTTTAATTAATCGATGGCAAGCCGCATGAAGACTGGCTCTAGGATATTTTTTTCCAAAAAGCTCTTTTTTTTTATGGCTGAAATATTTCAATGGTGGCTATGGTGTTGGCCGCCATCTGGCATAATCCGCCGCAACTCATAAACAGGCTTTTTTTTATGTTTGAAATGTTTAGTGGTTTGGGTTTGTGGTGGTCAATCGGTTTGGTATTGGCCGTTTTTTTTGTGCTTGCCTATGAATTTATCAACGGCTTTCACGATACCGCCAACGCGGTAGCAACGGTTATCTATACCAAGGCGATGCCAGCTCACCTGGCGGTCGTTGCATCGGGGATCTTCAACTTTTTTGGCGTCATGTTCGGCGGTCTGGGTGTGGCCTATGCCATTGTCCATCTGTTGCCCATCGACCTGCTGCTTGGGATGGACTCCACCCAAGGGTTGATCATGGTCTTCTCCTTGTTGTTTTCCGCCATCGTGTGGAACCTGGGCACCTGGTTCTTCGGGATCCCGGCCTCCAGTTCACATACCTTGATCGGTTCCATTCTGGGGGTAGGCGGCGCCTATGCCTGGATCACCCATAAACCGGTGACAGAAGGGATCAACGTGGGCAAAGCGATCGACATCATGCTTTCCCTCATCATCTCTCCCACCATCGGCTTCATCATAGCGGCACTGCTGCTGCTGGCGATGAAACGCATCTGGACCAGCAACAAGATCCACAAAACACCGGAAGAGCGTCAGCTGGTCGATGGCAAGAAGCACCCGCCATTCTGGGCGCGTCTGACCCTGGTGGCCTCGGCCATGGGCGTCAGCTTCGTACACGGCTCCAACGATGGCCAGAAGGGCATCGGTCTGGTGATGCTGGTGCTGATCTGTATGGCGCCTGCCTATTTCGCACTGGACATGAACAGCCGCGCCTATGATCTGGACCGGACCCAGGATGCCAACCAGCGCATCATGGAGATCTACCAGCGCAACCAGTCCGCCCTCTCTGGTGTCATCAACTTCTCTGCACCAGCAACGGCTCAGGAAGAGCTGATGACCCACTGCTCCGCCGATGGCGTGCTGCAGGCGATGGCCACCCTGGATGCCCGTCTGGGGGCCGTGCGTACTTATGATCAGATGAGCCTGACCGACCGCCGCGAAGTGCGTCGTCTGCTGCTCTGTATCGATGACACCGCCCGCAAGGCTGCCAAGCTGCCGCTGCCAGCCAAGGAGCTGACCGATCTGGCCAAATGGCGCAAGGATCTGACCGCGACCGCTGAATACGCACCGACCTGGGTGATCGTCTCCATCGCGCTGGCGCTCGGTTGCGGCACCATGGTGGGCTGGCGTCGTATCGTCCATACCGTGGGCGAGAAGATCGGCACCACCGGCATGACCTACAGCCAGGGCATTGCGGCCCAGATCACGGCTGCAACCTCCATCGGGGTCGCCAGTCTGACCGGTATGCCGGTGTCCACCACCCACATCCTCTCTTCTGCGGTGGCGGGTAATGATTGCCAACAAATCCGGCCTGCAGAGCCAGACCATCAAGACCATCCTGATGGCCTGGGTGCTGACCCTGCCGCTGACCATGTTGCTCTCCGGTGGCCTGTTTATCGTCAGCCACCATCTGTTTGGTGGATAATATCGCTATTTTTCTAAGGGCCTGCGGGCCCTTTTTTCATATCTGTGATTGGTTTTAATATGCCAACAAACAAAATGTTGTATTGAAATTATCAATAGGTGTGATACTGAACATTAACGCTTTGAATGAACTTTCTCAGAGATATCAAAAGCGCAAACACAGGAGAAAGCAGGGCGTTTTCCTGTAGCAACACTCCTTTCAAAATCCCGTTCACCCGCTCCGCCAACGCATTCTGGTAACAGTCATACCCATCTGTCATCGAACATTTCACCCCGTACCGTTCATGTAGTGACTGATACAGCACCGAGCAATACTGCACGCCGCGGTCCGAGTGATGGATGAGTTCACCGCCGCCACGTCGTTGCTTCAGCGCTTTCTTGAACGCCATTGCCACCGATTCGGCATGCATTCCTTCGTGCACGTGATGGCCCACTATCTTGCGTGAGTACGCATCCGTCACCAGGCTCAGGTACAGCGGCCCGCTCCTGGCTGGCAGATAGGTGATATCTGCGACCCAGACCTGCTCCGGGGCCACCGGTGTGACCTGCTCTGACCCCGCCTTGAGCAAGTTGGGATGACGGTAGAAACGGTGAAAACTATGGGTGGTCTTGTGATACGCCCGCCTGGGCAGCACCAGCAGGCGGTGCTCGGCCAATATCTGAAACAGCCTGTCCCGCCCGACCTTGAGCCCGCCATCATCCTGACCCTGCAGCAGATAATGCAGCTTGCGAGTGCCCACCCGCGGTTGTCGCAGTCGAACCTGACGCACGAAGCGCACCACCTGCAATTCCTGTGCATGGCGCTCGTCGGCTACCCGATTGCGCTTGTAGTAAGCCTGCCGGCTTATCCCCAGAAACAGGCAAGCCCTGACAATGGTCAGCCTCTCGACTTGCCGCTGCGAGAGGACTTGCCGGGTCGCTTTTTTACGATGGAGACGCCGTAGTCATTCTTCAGTACATCGACGACGGCCTCAAAGAACTGCGCCTTCTGACTCATCAGCGCCAGCTGCTGATCGAGTTCCTTGATGCGCTGTTCGGGCGTCTGGTTGTCGGGGTCAGGCATGGTGATGCTCCTGCCGGCGCGTACAGAAGCCCCCTGGCTCCAATCTTGCCGACCATGTTTACGCAACCATACCAGAACGGTGGAGCGGCCCTGAATGCCATAACGCACCTGAGCCTGTTTATAGGTGAGCTCACCTTTTTCAATCTGCTCGACCAGTGCCAGTTTAAAAGTCAGCGAGTAATCGCGCTGTGTCCGTTTCACACCTTGTCCCATCGGATTCTCCATTTATTGGGGGGGAAAGGTGTAAACCATATTCAGGATGGGAAAAGAGAAATAAAAAAGCCACACCGGTTGGTGTGGCTTTTGTTTAGGGGCTCAACCTGGGTTGCTTAGGGGCGACCGGCCGGGCAGGTGGCCACGTTGACGGCGGCAGTGCTGCCACCATGACGACCTGATGTGCTCACTTCGTTGCGTACCAGCGGCGGGTAGTTAACCGGCTCACGAGCAGGCAGGGCAGGGGCTTCGGCAGGGGTTGCCATCGGGGCGGATGCTTTGCGGGCACGAGCCAGCAGGCCAGCACCGTGAGCTACCTGTTTGGTTACGATCGGAGTCTCTTCCACCGCAACCGCAGCGACAGGAGCCGGGGCTTCGACAACAGCAACTGGCATTTCGACTGCAGCCGGTACAGCTTCCACGACAGGAGTGCTGACAGCTGGTGTTTCTTCAACAACCGGAGCCGTTTCAACCATGGTGGCGGTGACCACTTCGGCAGCCGGCGAAGCTACAACAGCAACTTCTGGCTCTGCTGCAACCACGATTTCTGCAACAGCTGCAACAACCGGGCTAGCGATCACATCGGCTTGAGTTGCTTCGACCTGGGCTGCAGCCTGCTCGGCCGCTTCTTCAGCAACGGCTTCGACAACCACATGCTCGGTCAGTGCCGCAGAGGCTTGCAGGGCAGCTGCGACGGCTTCAGCGCTCGGGATGGTAACAACAGGCACTACCGGCTCTTCAACCTGCGCTTTGGCAATATCTGCCTGGGCTGCGGTGGTCAGAGTGGTGGTATCTTGCTGTTCTTCTTCACGCTGGCTGCGGGCATCTTCGTTGATGCGCTTGCGGCGCTGACCTTCGATACGCTGGCTGCGCGGAGTGCGGCGTGAACGGCGCTGGCCTTCACTCTGCTCTTCCTGCTCGTTACCCACGGTGGCATCGATCACTTCAGCTTGCGCTGGTACTTCGTCAACCGGCAGGGCAGGGGTGTCAGCAGCGGCGACATCGACGCGGATCTGCTTGCGCAGTTGGCGACGTTCGCGGCGCTCGGCCACTTTCTGCTCTTTTTCCTGACGTGGCTGGGCGGCAGCTGTATCGACGGTATCTACTGCGTCAACAACGACTTCGGCACGCGGCTCACGGGGAGCACGAGGTTCACGGGCCGGACGTGGCGCACGTTCCTGGCGCGGTTCGCGAGGCTCGCGCTCCTGACGGGGTTCACGTTCCATGCGTTGTTCGCTGCGTACTTCGCCACGAGCTTCACGCTCCTGACGAGGCTCGCGCTCTTTACGTGGACGGCGATTGCGGTTTTCACCAGCTTCGCGGTTGCCACCTTCACGCTTCTCGCCAGCTTCCGCATTGTTGCGGTTACCACGATTGTCGTCACGACGAGGACGCTGACCACGGCCACGACCTTCTTCGCGCTGGTGACGCTGACCTTCATCCTTGCGTGCTTCACGAGCAGCAGGTTTCTCGGCGGTTGTTTTCACGTCGGCAGGGGCTGCATCGTTGCTGAACAGGCCGGTAATGCCTTTGATCAGCTTGCTGAAGAAGCCGACTTCGGCAGGGGCCGCAGCAACGGGAGCCGCCGGCTGTTGCGGTGCAACAGGGGCCGGTTGTGCCGGTTGGGCAAAGCCTTGCAGCAGCGGTTGCTCACGCTCGATCACCTGAGCTTGCTTCGGTTGGTAGACCGGCTTGGCAATCTCGGTTTTCAGCTCGTAGCTGGCCGCTTCCGGGATCTCGTTCTGACGAATGCGAGTCACTTCGTAGTGCGGGGTTTCCAGATGCTGGTTCGGAATGATGTAAACACGCACATCATTGCGCTGTTCCAGACTGGCGATGGCGGCACGCTTCTCGTTAAGCAGATAGGCGGCAACATCCACCGGCACTTGGCCGTGAACCTGCTCGGTGTTGTCCTTCATGGCCTCTTCTTCGATGAGACGCAGGATGGACAGGGCGAGGGATTCGTTGTCACGGATCACGCCCTGACCCTGGCAACGAGGGCAGATATGGCTGCTGGATTCGTTGAGGGAGGGGCGCAGACGCTGGCGAGACATCTCTAGCAGACCGAAACGGGAGATCCGACCCAGCTGGATGCGGGCACGATCCTGATGAACTGCTTCACGCAGACGGTTTTCCACTTCGCGCTGATGGCGAACCGGCGTCATGTCGATGAAGTCGATTACGATCAGGCCACCCAAGTCGCGCAGACGCAATTGACGGGCAATTTCGTCGGCGGCTTCCAGGTTGGTTTGCAACGCAGTCTCTTCGATATCGCCGCCCTTGGTGGCGCGGGAGGAGTTGATATCGATGGAGGTCAGTGCTTCGGTCGGATCGATAACGATGCTGCCGCCGGAGGGGAGGCGCACTTCACGCTGGAAGGCAGATTCGATCTGGCTCTCAATCTGGAAGTGGTTGAACAGGGCAACTTCACCCTTGTACAGCTTCACACGGTTGAGGAAATCCGGACGCACCAGCTCGATATGGGCCTTGGCGCGTTCGAAAATCACCGGATTGTCGATCAGGATCTCGCCCACATCGCGACGCAGATAGTCACGGATGGCACGCACGATGACGTTACTTTCCTGGTGGATCAGTACCGGCGCAGCGCGCTCCTGGGAGGCCTTGTGGATGGAGTCCCAGTGGTTGAGCAGGACGTTCAAATCCCACTCTAGCTCTTCTGGCGACTTGCCCACACCTGCGGTGCGCACGATCAGGCCCATGCCTTCCGGCACGGTCAATCCGCTCAGGGCTTCTTTCAGTTCAGTCCGCTCATCACCCTCGATGCGGCGGGAGATTCCACCGGCACGGGGGTTGTTGGGCATCAGTACCAGGTAGCTACCTGCCAGGCTGATAAAGGTGGTGAGGGCTGCACCCTTGGTGCCACGCTCTTCCTTGTCGATCTGGACGATAACTTCCTGACCTTCGCGAACCACTTCTTTGATGTTGGGACGACCCTGATAGGAGTAACCGGAGGGGAAGTAATTGCGGGCGATCTCCTTCAACGGCAGGAAACCGTGGCGCTCGGCGCCGTAGTCGACAAAAGCAGCTTCAAGGCTGGGTTCTACGCGGGTGATCTTACCCTTGTAAATGTTCGCTTTCTTCTGCTCGTGTCCCGGACTTTCAATATCCAAATCGTAGAGCTGTTGTCCGTCAACCAGCGCTACGCGCAACTCCTCTTCTTGAGTTGCGTTGATAAGCATTCTTTTCATTGAGTTCTCATTATTGTGTCATTTTGATTTCCTCCATCTGGGTCCTGCCAGCGCCGGCCTCGGGTCTTCAGCATACTGGGGCAACCTCCCGGTTGGGGTATGCATGAGGCGCAAACTAAGGGCGTTCTGGTCATCACTTCTCGAGAAGGAATGAATAAGGATGCCGAAATGGAGACAAATAAACGGTGATGTTTGTGTTCTCCATGCGTTGTACCTCGCACCCGGGAACCGTCATGTTCTTGTATACACGGTGTTTCGGGATTGGGTGGCATACTTTTTGGCCACTTAGTACAAGGCTTGAACACAATGACAAAACCTTGTTTATTATCCCATTTAAACCTCTTTTATAGCAAGGCGCCATTTTTCAACAAACCATGCAGCCAAGGGGCGCTGGCAGTGTTAAAATCCGCGCCATGACACAGATACAACAACAAGTGCAGCTGCTCACCATCGAAGCTGAGCATGACGGGCAGCGCATCGACAATTTTCTCAAGACTCAGCTAAAGGGCGTCCCCAAGAGCCTGATCTATCGCATCCTTCGTAAAGGCGAAGTGCGAGTAAACAAAAAGCGCATCAAACCGGAGTACAAACTCTGCGCAGGTGACGAGGTGAGGGTGCCCCCCGTGCGCGTTGCCGAGAAGAATGAGCTGCCTTCAGCTAACCTCGGGGTTATCCAGCGTCTGGAGAGCCAGATCCTGTTCGAAGACGATGCCATGATCGTGCTGAACAAGCCCTCCGGCATGGCAGTACACGGTGGCAGCGGCCTGAGCTTTGGCGTGATTGAAGGGCTGCGCGCCCTGCGGCCGGAAGCCCGCTTCCTCGAACTGGTTCATCGACTGGATCGCGACACCTCTGGTGTATTGCTGGTTGCCAAGAAACGCAGCGCCCTGCGCAGCCTGCATGAGCAGTTGCGGGTCAAAACGATGCGCAAACAGTATCTGGCGCTGGTGCGCGGCAAGTGGCAGGCTCACGTCAAGGTGGTTAATGCGCCGCTGCGCAAAAACGATCTGCAGTCAGGTGAACGTGTAGTGCGGGTTAGCGCCGATGGCAAGCCCTCCGAAACCCGGTTCCGCATCATGCGTCAATTTGCCGAAGCGACTCTGGTCGAGTGCAGCCCCATTACTGGTCGTACCCACCAGATCCGCGTGCACACCCTGCATGCCGGTCACCCGATCGCCTGTGACGATAAGTACGGTGAAGCGGCGTTTGACGAGAAAATGCGCAGCCAAGGTCTGAAACGGCTCTTTTTGCATGCTTGGAAGCTCAGCTTCACCCATCCGGCCGATGGTCGCGAAATGCAGGTAGAAGCACCGCTGGCACCTGAACTCGACAACTTCCTCAACGGCTTACCACGCTGATGCAGGATATCCGGCTCGCAATTTTCGATTGGGACGGTACCCTGATGGATTCGGTGGGCCGGATTGTGGCCTGTGTGCAGGGGGCCGCCAGAGATTGTGAGCTGGCGGTTCCTGCACCAACCCAGATCCGGCAGATCATCGGATTGAGCCTCGATGTCGCCATGTCCCGTCTGTTCCCCTTATGCAGTGACAGTGGCGCTACCAGAGATGAGCGCCAGATTGCTGCACTCATCGATCGCTATCGTCATCACTATCTGCACGACGCTACCCCCAGCCCGTTGTTTGCCGGGGCAGGGGAGTTGCTGCATGACTGGCAGTCACGAGGGCTGCAACTGGCCGTCGCTACCGGCAAATCGCGCCGTGGGCTGGATCGGGTATTGGATGAGACCGGGCTGCGCCCGTTGTTTATGACCAGTCGTGGGGCCGATGAGGCTCGATCCAAGCCTGATCCGCTGATGCTTGAGCAGATCCTGGACGAGTTGGAGCTTTCACCCCGCCAGGCCGTCATGATCGGTGACTCTGTTCACGATATGGCGATGGCCGAAGCAATCGCCATGCCGCGTATTGGCGTTACCTGGGGTGTAGATAGCCGCGATGCCCTCAGTCGTCACGGGCCTGTGGCGGTGGTGGATTCCATGGCGGCTCTTCGCGCGCTGTTATAGACGCCTCTATTTAAGAGACATCGATCTGATTGATAACAGAAGCCCGGTCTATTGACCGGGCTTTTTATATTCTCGTTCTAGCTTATATATTCGTCCGCGATCAGGGCAGGGCAATACCGTGGCGCTCCAGCAGTTCGATCAGGCCGATCAGTGGCAGACCGATCAATGCGTTAGGATCTCGCCCCTCCAGCCCCTTGAATAGCACGATACCCATCCCTTCACATTTGAAGCTGCCCGCACAATCTAGGGGCAATTCAGCCTCTACATAACGGCGAATGGCGGCTTCATCGAGGTTGCGAAAATGGACGGTGAAAGGTTCCACCAGTTGATGAGCCTCCCCAGTTGCGGCATTCACTACGCACAGGCCGGTGTAGAAGGTGACGCTGCGCCCCTGGGCCGCCATTAGCTGGGCGATGGCATTGTCGATGGAGCCAGGTTTGCCGAGGATGTGCCCATCACAGACACACACCTGATCAGAACCGATGATCAAGCCGTGATCACGTTGCCCGGCGATGGCATCAGCCTTGGCACGGGCCAGTCTGGCCACCAGCGCGTCGGCGGATTCACCAGCCAGTGGTTGCTCATCCACATCGGGGGCGGCACATTCAAAGGGGAGTCCGAGCTTCTCCAGCAGGGCTTTGCGATAGCGAGAAGTTGAGGCGAGGATCAGATTCTGTGGCATAATCGAGTTACCGATGAAAGCAAGTACCGGCATTCTAGGGACTTGTGACGTTAAAATCATCGGCGGTAAGGACTTTTTCCTTTGACTATCAGTTGTTGGACCTATATTATTCGCGCCCTATGCAAAAGGTGAAGTTGCCCGTTAAGGTTGATCCAGTCCGTAGTGCCTTGAAGCTGCTCGATTACATCGGGATAGTGGAAAAGTCGCAGATGCCCAGGCTGGAGGAATCAACCGCTGGCTTGCAGAGTGATATCGATGTATCACTGCACTTTGGCAAAGATGTCCAGAAGTTGACCGTTATGAAAGGCACTGCCCATGCCAAGGTTGACCTGGTTTGCCAACGTTGCGGAGAGACATTCGAACACCTCTGTGAAGCTGAATTTATCTACACTCCGCTGTTCGAAAGAACAAACGAGGAAGAACTGCCGGAAGCTTATGAGCCCATTGAGTTGGACGAAAACGGCGAGATAGATCTTCATCAAATCTTGGAGGATGAACTCATCCTCTCGTTGCCTCAAGTCGCAATGCATTCTCTGGATGCATGCCCGAGAGGAAACATGGAGATGACCTGGGGTGAAATCGAACCTGCTGATGAGCGGCCGAATCCCTTTGCAGTTCTTGAAGAGCTTAAACGTAAGTGAATTTAGGAGTTAGCCTACAATGGCCGTACAACAGAACCGTAAAACCCGTGCCAAGCGTGGCATGCGTCGTTCCCACGATGCGCTGACCACCGCTGCCCTGACTGTTGATCAGACCAGTGGCGAAATTCATCGTCGTCACCACGTGACTGCTGATGGTTTCTACCGCGGTAAAAAGGTAATCGCTTAAGGATTGCCTTTGTCTACGCAAACTGTCGCGCTAGACATCATGGGGGGAGATATTGGCCCCTCGGAAACAGTGCCTGCCGCCGTGCAGGCACTGTCTCTTTTACCCCAGCTAAAACTGATCCTGGTCGGCGACCAGCACCAGACCTCCTCTCTGCTACAGCAACATGGTTTGCTGAATCATCCCCGAGTCCGTTTCGTACATGCATCCCAGGTGGTTGGCATGGGCGATAAACCGATCGTGGCGCTGCGAACTCTGAAAGACTCCTCCATGCGGGTGGTACTCAATCTGGTGAAAGCCGGTGAGGCCGATGCTTGCGTCAGTGCCGGCAATACCGGTGCGCTGATGGCGATGGCCAAGTGCGTGCTCAAATCCTTGCCAGGGGTAGACAGACCCGCCCTCATCAAGGCGTTGCCGACATTGAGTGGCAAACGTACCGTGATGCTGGATCTCGGCGCCAACGTCAGTTGCGATGCGGATACCTTGCTGCAGTTTGCCGTGATGGGCTCTGTGGTGGCCGAAAAGGTAGAAGGCATTGCATCCCCCCGTGTTGCTTTGCTCAACATCGGCGAGGAGGAGATCAAGGGCAACGATCTGGTGCGCCACAGCGCCGAATTGTTGCGTCAGTGCCACGCGCTCAATTATGTCGGGTTCGTCGAAGGGGATCGCATCTTCAGCGGTGACAGCGATGTGATTGTCTGTGACGGTTTTGTCGGCAATGTCGCCCTCAAGACGGCAGAAGGGGTAGTGCGGATGATGGCCCAGCTGGCCGGATATCCCCGCAAGAAACGCACTTTTCTTGGTCGGATCGCCGGATTTATGTTCAAACGGCGTTTTTCTTACCTGAACCCCGACCAGTATAACGGGGCAAGTCTGTTAGGATTGCGCGGCATTGTGGTAAAAAGTCATGGGCGTGCCGAAAGGCGCGCTCTGTGTAATGCGATCCTGCTGGCCGCACAAGAGGCCAAACATCAACTTCCACTGCAAATAGCAGATCGCCTTGAAGCTGTCTTCTCTGACAGGGATCTATAAGAACTCTATGCATAGCAAAATTCTGGGTACTGGCAGCTACCTGCCGAGTTCAGTGCGTACCAACGCCGATCTCGAGCAGATGGTTGAGACCAGTGATGAGTGGATCGTGGAACGCACCGGTATCCGTGAGCGCCGTATTGCCGGTGCTGACGAGACCGTTGCCACCCTCTCTTACCAGGCCGCTCTGCGCGCCCTGGATGCAGCCGGTTTGACCGCTGTCGATCTCGATATGATAGTGCTGGCCACCACCAGTGCTGAAAATGCCTTCCCGGCTGCCGCCTGCGAGCTGCAGGGGCTGCTCGGCGTACCGGGCATTCCTGCCTTTGACGTGGCTGCTGCTTGCGCAGGCTTCACCTACGCACTCTCCATTGCCGATCAGTTCGTCAAATCCGGCGCCGCCCGCCATGTGCTGGTCGTCGGGGCCGATGTGCTCTCCCGCATGTGCGATCCGCAAGATCGCGGCACCATCATCCTGTTTGGTGATGGGGCAGGGGCTGTGATTGTCGGTGCCAGCGAGACGCCGGGCATCCTCTCTACCCATCTCCATGCCGATGGCCGTTATGGCGAGCTGCTCAAGCTGCCGCACCCTCGTCGCGGCATGCCGGGTGCCGAGCTCGAAGCCTACATGTACATGAAGGGCAACGATGTCTTCAAGGTCGCGGTCACCCGTCTGAGCGAGATCGTCACCGAAACGTTGGCCGCTGCTGGCATCGAGCCGAGCGAGCTGGATTGGCTGGTGCCACATCAGGCCAACTTCCGCATCATCAGCGCCACTGCCAAGAAGCTCGGTATGAGCCTCGATAAAGTGGTACTGACCCTCGACAAGCACGGCAATACCTCTGCCGCTTCCGTTCCGGTTGCCTTCGACGAAGGGGTACGAGATGGCCGGATCAAACCGGGTCAGCTGGTACTGCTGGAGGCCTTCGGCGGCGGTTTTGCCTGGGGCTCGGCGCTGGTTCGCCTCTGATCTTCGGCGGGATGGTGCACCTATCATCCCGTCACCGATTTCATTTTTGTCTTATCTAAAAGGAATCAATGATGACCCAATTTGCCATTGCCTTCCCGGGACAAGGTTCCCAGTCCGTTGGCATGCTGGCCGAGCTGGCCGAACAACATGCCGTGATCAAGGAGACCTTCGCCGAGGCGAGTCAGGTGCTGGGTTATGACCTGTTTGCCCTGGTGATGGATGGTCCGGTTGAAGATCTGAACAAAACCTGGCGCACCCAGCCTGCGCTGCTGACTGCCTCTGTCGCCCTGTGGCGCCTGTGGCAACAGCAGGGTGGGGCAACGCCTGCCATGATGGCGGGTCACAGCCTGGGTGAGTACTCTGCGCTGGTTTGCAGCGGCGCACTCGATTTTGCCGATGCGGTCAAACTGGTCGAGTTGCGTGGTCTGGCTATGCAGGAAGCGGTACCGGAAGGCACCGGCGCCATGGCGGCCATCATCGGTCTGGATAACGAATCCATCGCCGCCAACTGCGAAAAAGCGGCACAAGGGCAGGTGGTCTCTCCGGTCAACTTCAACTCCCCGGGCCAGGTGGTTATCGCCGGTCACAAAGAGGCCGTTGAGCGCGCCAACGTGCTGATGAAAGAGTCGGGCGCCAAGCGTGCGCTGCCGCTGCCGGTCTCCGTGCCGTCTCACTGCGCGCTGATGAAACCTGCCGCAGAAAAACTGGCAGCTGCGCTGGACGGGATCGAGATCAAGGTTCCAACCATCGCGGTCATCAATAATGTCGACGTATCCTGTGAACAGGATCCGGCCGCCATCAAGCAAGCGCTGGTACGTCAGCTGTTCAGCCCGGTTCGTTGGACCGAGACTGTCGAGCGGATGGCCAATGAGGGCGTTACCCTCGAGATCGAGATGGGACCGGGCAAAGTGTTGACCGGGCTCGCCAAGCGCATCGACAAGCGCGTGGAAGGTATTCACGCCAACGATGCCGCCTCTTTCGAGCAGGCGCTGGCCCAGATCAAGTAAACAGGAGCAAGTGATGAGCTTTACCGATAAGGTTGTGTTGGTGACCGGTGCCAGTCGTGGCATCGGCCGTGCGATTGCCGAAACATTCGTGGCCCGTGGCGCGAAAGTGGTCGGTACGGCGACCAGCGAGAGCGGTGCCGAGGCGATCAGCGCCTATCTGGGCGACAATGGTTGCGGCATGGCACTGAACGTGACCAGCCAAGAATCCATCGAAGCCGTCTTCGCCGCCATCAAGGCGCGCTTTGGCGACATCGACATCCTGATCAACAACGCGGGGATCACCCGTGACAACCTGTTAATGCGGATGAAAGATGACGAGTGGAACGAGATCATCGATACCAATCTGACCTCGCTTTACCGTCTGAGCAAACCGGTGTTGCGTGCCATGATGAAGAAACGTCACGGTCGCATCATCAGCATTGGCTCCGTGGTGGGAACCATGGGCAATGCCGGTCAGGTCAACTATGCTGCCGCCAAGGCCGGTCTGGTTGGTTTTACCAAATCGTTGGCGCGGGAAGTGGCATCCCGTGGTATCACAGTGAACGCGGTTGCCCCCGGTTTCATCGAAACCGACATGACCCGTGCCCTGAATGACGATCAACGTGCCGGCATCATGAGTCAGGTGCCTGCCGCCCGTTTGGGTGATCCAAAAGAAATTGCCGCAGCTGTGGTATTCTTGGCTTCTGATGAAGCAGCCTATATCACCGGCGAAACCCTGCATGTTAATGGCGGGATGTACATGGTGTAATCAATTTGTCGTAAGTTCTGTTCAAATTTGCGATAGTACGCCGAAGTTTGGCACATTTCGTGGTTTGACCAGCGGCAAGCTACTTGCAAACTCACGTCAATTGAATAAACTACCCCAACCAGACGCAAATAGCGTATTTTTAAAGGAAAATTCAGGTCATGAGCAACATCGAAGAACGCGTAAAGAAAATCATCATCGAACAACTGGGTGTTAAAGAGGAAGACGTTAAGAACGCTGCCTCCTTCGTCGACGACCTGGGCGCTGACTCTTTGGATACCGTTGAACTGGTAATGGCGCTGGAAGAAGAATTCGATACCGAAATTCCTGATGAAGAAGCCGAGAAGATCACCACTGTTCAAGCGGCTATCGACTACATCACCGCTAATCAGGAATAAGTTCCTGTTCTAAGAGAAGCGGCCCAAGGGCCGCTTCTTTTGTATTTGTTCCTTTTCAAAACACCTCTCGGAGACTACCTCAGTGTCAAAACGCAGAGTCGTGGTGACCGGCTTGGGGATGCTTTCCCCGGTGGGTAACACTGCCGAATCCAGCTGGCAAGCACTGCTCAACGGGCAGAGCGGCATTTTCCTTATCGAACACTTTGATGCCAGCGAGTTTGCAACCCGCTTCGCAGGTCTGGTGAAGGATTTTGATCCCGAGCAGTACGGTATCAACCGTAAAGACGCTCGCAAGATGGATCTCTTCATTCAATACGGCATCGCGGCCGGTATCCAGGCGCTGGATGATTCCGGCCTGACCATCAATGAAGAGAATGCCGAACGTGTCGGCGTGGCGATTGGCTCCGGTATCGGCGGTCTGGGTCTGATTGAACAGAACCACGAAAGCTTGGTCAATGGCGGCCCGCGCAAGATCAGTCCCTTCTTCGTTCCGTCCACCATCATCAATATGGTGTCCGGTCATCTTTCCATCATGAAAGGTCTGCAAGGGCCGAACATCGCCGTGACGACCGCCTGTACCACTGGTACCCATGCCATCGGTATGGCGGGTCGGATGATCGCTTACGGTGATGCCGACGTGATGGTCGCCGGCGGTGCCGAGAAAGCCTCCACCGCGATGGGGATGGGTGGCTTCGCTGCCGCCAAGGCACTCTCCAACCGCAACGACGAGCCGCAAAAAGCGAGCCGTCCGTGGGATAAAGATCGCGATGGTTTCGTGCTGGGTGACGGTGCCGGTGTACTGGTGCTGGAAGAGTACGAACACGCCAAGGCCCGTGGCGCCAAGATCTACGCCGAGCTGGTCGGTTTTGGCATGAGCGGTGACGCGTACCACATGACTGCGCCTCCTGCAGATGGCAACGGTGGTGCTCGCGCCATGAAAAATGCCATCAAGGATGCTGGCATTGCCCCCGAGCAGATTGGTTACATCAACGCGCACGGTACCTCCACCCCGTTGGGTGATGTGGCTGAACTGCGTGGCATGAAGTCGGTGTTTGGTGAGCACGCCAAATCCCTGATGGTGAGCTCCACCAAGTCCATGACCGGTCACCTGTTGGGCGCCGCCGGTGCCATCGAGGCGATCATCACTGTGTTGGCCCTGCGTGATCAGGTGGCTCCGCCCACTATCAACCTGGATAACCCGGATGATGAGTGCGATCTGGATCTGGTACCCCATGTGGCCAAACCTGGCAGCTTCGAGTACGCCCTTTCCAACTCATTTGGTTTTGGCGGCACCAATGGCTCACTGATCTTCAAACGCGTATAATTTGCCGCAGGGCAAAGACACAGGCCCGATACTGCCGGTATCGGGCCTTTTTTATCGGAGGGATCCCTTTGCTTATCAATGGCATGAAGCTTGATACCATCTCGGCCCATGATCGGGGGCTGGCCTATGGTGACGGTCATTTCACCACCATGGCGGTCAGGGAGGGTCGCGTGTTGCAGTGGCCTGCCCATCTGGCACGGTTGCAGCTGGCCAACAACCGGCTGGGATTGGTTGAACCGGACTGGGATCTCTTGACCCGGGAGGTTGAAGAGATTGTGGCCGACCAGCCACAATGCGTGGCCAAGGTGATCCTGACCCGCGGCGAGGGGGGGCGGGGCTATGACGGCAGCGGATGTCAGCACACAACCCGGATTGTCACTCTGGCACCATTTCCCACTCACTATGGCCAGTGGCAACAGGAGGGGATCGAGATAGTGGTGTGCCGCCAGAGGATCGGTGATGCGCCTATGCTGGCCGGGCTTAAAACCTTGAATCGTCTGGAGCAGGTATTGCTGAAAAGCGAACTTGTCAGCCGAAATGCAGTCGAAGGGATAGTGCTTAACAGTCGTGGTTTTCTGATTGAAGGGGTCAGTGCCAATCTGTTTTGGCGTCGGGGCAAGACGGTGTTTACACCCGATCTCGCCCGCGGTGGTGTCGATGGCATCATGCGCCGCCAGGTGATGGCGATGTTGAAACAGATGAGTATTGAGTTGCGTGTGGTAGAGGCTCCGCTGGAGTCACTATGGCAGGCGGAAGAGGTGTGGCTCACCAATACCCTGATGGGGGTCGTGCCGGTCAATGGCATCGAGGATATTCACTATCCCACAGCGGTATTGAGTCGCCGTTTACAGGAGCGTTTGGTCATTGAAGTTTAATCGGCTTTACACCCTGCTCGCGGGGGCGGCACTGACGGTAGCCGCTGCCGGGGGCTATGTACATTACAAATGGCAACAGGTAGAGACGCTCACCAACAAGGGGCCGACCCGGCTCTTTACGGTGGAGAAGGGCGCCCATGCGGCGCGCCTCATCGCCGAACTAGGTGAGGGGGAAACCAGCCCCTGGGCGGTGCGGCTCTGGCTGCGCAGCCATCCCGAACTGGTGGCCATCAAATCGGGCACCTATGAAATCAAGGAAGGGGCCCCTCTCAAGGAGACCCTCTCTCTGTTCGCATCGGGCAAGGAGTTTCACTTCAGCCTCACCTTCGTCGAAGGTTCCCGTTTCGAGGATTGGCAGAAGCAGCTCTCCAGCGCCCCATACCTTGAGCGATTGACCGTCGAGCAATCCGAAGCCGACTTGGCGCAGGAGCTCGGCATCGAGAATGGCAAGCTGGAGGGTTGGTTCCTGCCGGAAACCTATGCCTATACCACCCATGCCAGCGATCTCTCGATCTTGCGTCGCGCCCATCAGGATATGGAGACTTTCCTGCAGCAGAGCTGGGAGAAACGTCAGGCCAACCTGCCGTACAAAACGCCCTATGAGGCGCTGATCATGGCCTCCATCATCGAGAAGGAGACCGGCCAGCCGGACGAGCGGGCACAGATCGCCTCGGTGTTTGTCAATCGTCTGCGTCTGGGCATGAAGTTGCAAACCGATCCCACCGTCATTTACGGGGTGAAAGATCGCTACGATGGCAACATTCGCCGCAGCGATCTGACCGACAAGAATCCCTACAACACCTATGTGATCGACGGTTTGCCGCCCACGCCTATTGCCATGCCGGGCAAGGCCTCCATCGAAGCTGCGCTTAACCCCAAATCGACCGATTATCTCTACTTTGTCGCCAAGGGGGGCGGTGCTCACTATTTCTCCAAGACCCTCGATGAACACAATCGGGCGGTTCGCGAATACATATTGAAGAAACCCTAATGTCTAAATTTATTGTGATCGAAGGATTGGAAGGGGCAGGGAAGAGCTCGGCTGTGCGTTATGTGACCGACTATCTGCAGCGCCACGGCATCAACCGGATCGAGTGCACCCGCGAGCCGGGTGGTACGCCACTGGCCGAGCGGATGCGGGCCATCGTCAAAGAGGTGCACGACGAGCGCCTCACCATCGAGGCGGAATTGCTGCTGATGTATGCCTCCCGGGTACAACTGGTGGAGACCCGCATCAAACCCGCACTGGCCGACGGTGTCTGGGTGGTGGGGGATCGCCACGATCTCTCCTCCCAGGCCTATCAGGGTGGCGGCCGTGGTATCGATGCACAGCTTATCGGAGCCATCAAGCAGGCAGTGCTGGGCAACTTCAAGCCGGATCTCACCCTCTATCTCGATATCGATCCCGCCCTTGGCTTGCAGCGCGCGCGCCATCGTGGCGAGCTGGATCGCATCGAACTGGAGCAACTGAGCTTCTTCGAGCGCACCCGAACTCGTTATCTCGAACTGGCCGCCAAGGATGATTCCATTGTGGTGATCGATGCGGCGCAAACGCCGGAACAGGTCAAGGCTGCCATCGAGCTTGCATTGGATCACTATCTGTCAAACGAGCGCATATGTATCCCTGGCTGATCCCCGACTGGCATGCCCTGAGCCAGACTGCCCAGTCCGGTCGTCTCGGCCACGCCTGGTTGTTGCTCGGCGATCCCGGTCTTGGCAAGGAGCAACTGGCCGAGCGGCTGGCACGTT
This sequence comes from Aeromonas sp. 97A, assembly GCF_051919185.1. NCBI lineage: Bacteria > Pseudomonadati > Pseudomonadota > Gammaproteobacteria > Aeromonadales > Aeromonadaceae > Aeromonas > Aeromonas sp. 97A. The sequence continues at coordinate 1,290,760 of NZ_JBQBFF010000001.1, forward strand.
TACACCTTTGCCAGCAACCGGATCGTGGAGAGCCGTGCGGTCAGTGCCACTCCTGCCAGCTGTTTGACAAGGGCAACCACCCGGATCTCGGCACCATAACGCGCGACAGCAAGACCATCGGGGTCGAGGCCATTCGCGAGATCTGCACCCGGCTGCAGGGCTCTGCCCAGCTCGGCCGTGGCAAGGTGGTGATCATTCCTGATGCGGAGCGGATGACCGAATCGGCGGCAAATGCCCTGCTGAAAACCCTGGAAGAGCCGGCCGGCGACAGCTTGCTGTTGCTGATTGCCTCCCAGGTTTCCCGGTTGCTTCCCACCATTCTCAGTCGCTGTCACAAACATGTCTGTCAATTGCCTGCGGAAGGGGAAACAGTACGCTGGTTGGCCGAGCAGGGTCATCAGGCCACTCTGGCTCAGGTGCGGATCTGTCAGGGGGCCCCGCTGCGGGTACTCGACTATATCGAGCAGCAACAGGACGGGACTCGCCGCGAACTGCTGGAACAGTTTGTCGCCCTGAGTCAAAGTCCGGTCAAGGCGACGGCATTGTGCAGCCAGCTTGGTCAGGAGACGCAGGTCAGGTTGCACTGGTTGCAGCTCTTCTTGTGTGATGCCCTGAAAACCCAGGCTGGATGCGGTCACCATCAGCTGGCGATGCCGGACTTGGCAATCTTGAGCCAGCGGTTGGCGGAGCAGCACTCCAGCGAAAAACTGCTGGAGGCAGAACAAGATCTGGTAGCCCTGAAAGCGGCATGCCAGCCGGGCCAGCTCTCCAATCCCACCATCCATCTGATGAACTGGCTCAGTCGCTGGTTATAAGTACCGACAAGCAGAAAGGTTTTATATGTTACTCGTTGATTCCCACTGTCATCTTGATCGCCTCAGCTATGGCAGCAAGCAGACCAGCATGGCTGATGTACTGGCAAAGGCCGCGAAACTGGACGTGGGATATTTTCTCTGTGTCAGTGTGACTCAGGCACAGTTCCCGACCATGCTTGAGGCGATCGCCCCCTATCCCCAGGTATTTGCCTCTTGCGGGGTACACCCGCTCAATCAGGAACCCGGTGTCGATGCCGAGTTGCTGCTCAAGCAAGCTGCCGATCCACGTGTGGTGGCCATCGGTGAGACCGGTCTCGATTACTTTTACTCGCCCGAGAACAAGGACGTTCAGCAAGCCTCTTTCCGCGAACATATCCGGGTTGCTCGCGCGCTGAACAAGCCGCTGATCATCCATACCCGCGATGCTCAACAAGATACCTTGCAGATCATGCGTGAAGAGGGCGCGGATCAGGTTGGCGGTGTGCTGCACTGTTTCACCGAGTCTCTCGAGATGGCGCAAGCCGCAATGGCGATGGGGTTCTATATCTCAATCTCCGGGATCGCCACCTTCAAAAATGCGTCTGCCCTGCAAGAGGTGGTCAAGGCTCTGCCCCTCGACAGATTGCTGGTCGAGACCGACTCGCCCTATCTTGCCCCCGTGCCGCATCGGGGGAGGGAGAACGAGCCCGCCTTTGTGCGAGACGTTGCGCAGTTTATTGCTGACCTACGTCATATTCCGCTTAACGAATTGGCAGAAGCCACTAGCCGGAATTTCTTTGAACTATTCAAACTGGCGAAAAAATAACACAGAAGCCCCGTTGCTCGGGGCTTTTTATATTTCAAATACCAAGCTGATTACCCACCTGAATATCAACACCGAGCTGTGTTATCTCTCACTTTTCCTGCCAATTTTACTTTTTCGTTTCTGCCAAACTGGGTTGAATGATATTCCTATGTTTCCTTTATTCAGCGTGGTTAAAGGGCATTAAAACAAGATGTTCTAAGTATCGATAATATTCATTATCGATACTTGATGTATGTGGAGGATCCTGTAAGATCCTCTCAAAATTCATATGAATCATAGAGTTCCGTGGCATATCCATCCTTGTCGTATCCAGCTCATCAGTCACTGCAGACTGTTTTCGATGCACAGCTTAATAGTCGGGCACGCCGCTTTTTGCGCAGTGCAAAAGCTGATTCCACCCTCAATGCCTATCAGGCGGATACCCGTATTTTTGTCTTCTGGTGCCAATTGCACGGGCTGGATCCGCTACAAACCACTCATCACGACATCATGAACTTTCTCGCTGATCAGGCCGATGGCGTATTGGCCGACTGGGTATGGCTGGATAAAGAGGAGGGGAAGGGAGAGCTGCGTAATGGCGAGCCTCGAAAACCGGCAACCCTGGTGAGACGGCTTGCCGGGATCCGTTATGCCTTCAAGCAGAAAGGCATTCATCCCATGCCCACCGAACATCCCGAAATCAAGGAGATGATGCGCGGCATTGTCAGGTTGGGGGATAACCGTAAACACAAAACCGGCGCCCTGACGCTGCAACCATTGACCCAGGTGCTGGATGGCATCGACACCGGTGATCTGGCTGGTTTGCGTGATCACACCCTGCTGCTCTTGATGTTCAGTGGCGCCTTGCGCCGCTCGGAAGCAGCCCGAATTGAGGTGAGCGATCTCGATTTTGTGGGGCAGGGGATCCGCCTTCGCCTCAAACCGAGCAAACATCAGCTGCATGAAACCGAGATCGCCCTGATCCCGGGCAAGCATTACTGTCCCGTCTCGGCACTACAAAAGTGGCTACACAAAAGCCGGATCAGCGAGGGGCCACTATTTCGGCGCATGAATCGTTGGGGGCAACTGATGGCCGAACCGCTCGGCCCCCAGGGCATCAATCTGATGATCAAGCGCCGAACCGGCCAAACCATTGACGATCTCTACGTCAGTGGCCACAGCCTGCGTCGCGGGTTCATCACCTCGGCGGTGACTGCCGGAAAGCCGATGAACAAGATCATTGAAGTCACTCGCCACAAGGATATGCGAACCCTGCAGGAGTACTTCGATGACGCCCACAAATTCTCCGATCATGCCCTTGATGGCTTGCTTTGACATGTCAAAAACTATTTGAAATGTCGTGAATTCCGTCAAATAGAAATGTCATAGAATAGAGGAAGTGCTGAGTAAAGAGTCACGACAACAGAAGTATAATGAAGGGCCACAGGAGTCTCACAATTTTGATCGCGCGCGCGGAAATTTTACAATGCAAACCAACACTACTTGCTGTGCTAACATTTATACATTAAATTCATTTGGAACTGAGCGAGAGCAAATATGCACGAATTCATAAAGCTGATAAAATCACGTTCAGATGAACATGGCATAGCATTTTCTCGTATACATGACCTTCCTGGCTCTATGATGTCGATTCTTAGGCAGGAACTTGATTCTTTAATTAGGGTTCTTTATCTGTTATCTATATCAGATCTAGAAGAAAGAAATAGACTCATGGAACGCACCGTTAGCGGTAAGCAATGGAAAGTTTCGACACCAAAAGGGAAGCTGAGCAAAGTTACTGATGCTCAGATGGTCGAAATATCAGATAAATTTGGTGGTTGGGCTAGCTCTGTCTATCGATTTGGCTGTGCCTTTATTCATCTTTCGAACTTTCATGGCTATAATGCATCAAATCCACTTACGACTCTTACCACAGAGGAAAGACATAAAATCCTTGACCATATGCGTCGTTATCACCACGGCCCTGAATCGGATAATCCAAATTTTCAAGAGCTAGCGAGTTATTTTCCTAGGGTATTTGAGAAGATCAAAGACAATTTGGAATGCTACCTAGAGCTCTTGGCTGAAGGAGCCCCGAGTGAGAATGTTTTTTGAGTGTAGGAAAATATGAAAGAAGAGTTTACCCCATTCGAGCCCGCTGATTACTTGATCAGCGAAGCTGAAAGAACAGCCTATCTCAACGCCGCTATTGAGGAAGAAGACCCCTATTTACTCACTATCGTCCTCAGTGATATAGAAGAGGCCAGAGGCAGAGATGAACCAACGTAAGTGATGAGTGATACTTACGTCGCTGCTCTTACAAAGGGCTATCGCTCTCATTTTTGTAATAGGTCTGGACTGCGGCTTCGACGTTATTAACATATCGCTGAATCTCATCAACGGCATACATCAAAAACCGTTCATTCATGAGTACATAGTTGAAGTAATTAACTGATATACCTGCATTTTCCGCCTCAGCCCTGCGTATCGCTCGTAGTAACCTTTTCTGACGATCATTTTGCTTACTTTTTGTAGTAGATATACTTTTATAATCATAAGCAACACCATCACTGTGTGCCATTACATTTCTAATAACTGTAAGATGATCTACATCTGCAATATTTTCACCACCAATAACTTCCTTTAAAATAAAGTGAGTCTTCTCAATCACCCCACCTTTCATTTTTCCTGTATATCCAGATAGTTTTTTCATAAGCTCTAAGCATTTCCCCATACGGTCTTCAAAAAGGCCAAATATAGTAAGAAATGCTGAGCGTCGAGTGAGCTGGGTGATTAAATGTATGTATTCTGATTTGACTTCATCATAGTCATGACCAATACATGAACCACATGTGTAATACGTCTGCATAAATTCGTAATTTATACCATACTCATTCGTGACTTCATCCGAATATCTCCCTTCCATGACAGCACCAGGCAACTCAGCCTCTTTAATAGCCAGTTCCACATTCCTTTCGGCCTGCTCAGCAAGCATTTTCATGATTGCAACTGACGAGGTGGTTTCCCAAAGATGGATAAAAATAGGAAATGTAAGCCTTGCCATGTCTGCATCCTTTATAAAACCATCCCAATAACGGGGTACATAATACTCTATTTTTGAGTCCGCTGTTGCCACAGACAAACAGCTGCCGCGACGGCTGGCGAAGGGGGGTCATTCCGTGGGCCGGTGATCTGTGGCCTTCCTCGTTTCCGTTTTATCAGTTTTGGAATAGCTTCATCATTCGCAATGTCTGCCAGCTCTGGCCTATCTGATTGCGCCTCCATCCGTTCACCGCTGACTTCCATCAGCGCCTTGTAATACTGCTCTTCTCCTAGCCTATTGGGTTTTACCTTATCAGGATGTGGCCCACGCCTCCGGTTCGTGGTCGGGCTGGCTGGCAAGCTGCGTGAGCGCACATCATCGCGCATGGTTTGCACTTCCTGCGCCATTTGCAGAACATGGCCAAGCCGCTTGTTATCGACAATGGCCCCCTGATTCACGGGCGCGAGGTGATCATTGATGTAGTATTCCAGGAGCTCACCCTCTGGCCCACGTAACTCAACCCGATCATCGCAATAGTGGTACACCATGATTTCTCGACCGATCAGGCGGCGCTGGGCGGGGGTATCGAGCAGCAGGTATTGCACCTTGTCATACTGGGTCGTAAGCCGCTTGGATACCTGTCTCGGCTCCTTCCAGATCAGCGTGTGCTCCAGATCGTCCTGTGGGCCTAAAGGCCGGTGCACATCCAACTCATGTAAAGGGGCCTTACCGAAACGCTGGTTGTAATCAACGATGAAGCGCGGTAGCCATGCGTTGGCATCGTCAATCGAGCTGATCCCCGCCAATCTCAACTCCTTGACCAACCTGTCCTGCAAGGTCAAGTGTGCTCGCTCTACGCGGCCCTTGGCCGCACTGCTGTGTGCACAGAAGCCATCGATGTTGAGATCGTTCAGAGCGCGGGCAAACTGTGTTTGTCCCTCTCCTCGTACCGATTTGTGATTGACCCTGAACACGCTGGCTTTGTCGCTGTAAAATGCCAGCGGCCTGCCGTGAGCTACCAGGTGATCGCGCAGTGTACCAAAGTAGGCGAAGGTAGACTCGGAATGTACAAAACGCAGAGCGGTGATCTGGCTGGTCGCATCGTCCACAAACACGATGGCGGTACAGGCTGGGGCCCGCTCTTCAAACCAGCGATGATCACAGCCGTCAATTTGGATAAGCTCACCAAAGCAGGCTCGCCGATAGCGAAGTTGTTGGATCCTTGGGGGACGCTGCCGACGCGGCACCCACAACCCCAGATCGATCATCATCTGGCGAACCGTGCCGATGGCCAGATGGATGCCATGTAGCTCAGCCAACTTCTCAGCGGCTAATGTTGGCCCAAAATCAGGGTAATGCTGTAAAATGAGCCGTCCGGCACGCTCCTTCACACCAATGGGCAGCTGATGATTACTGGGCTTGCCAATATGTTGTGAACGCAGCCCCGGTGGCCCGGATAACTTATACCGATCGACTAATCGGTAAATTTGGCGAACGGATAAGTCCAGCCGCTGGGCCCCGATGCTTGCTGTTAGATGGCCATCCACGATTGCTTGGATAGTCTTGAGCCGGTCGATCTCTCTCATGCTAAACCAGATCTCGTTGCGTCTCATCAGGGATGCCCTTGGCATGGTCGGTAACTAACCAGCTTAGCAACCCAGAGTGACAATTCAATTTGCCTGAAACATGACATTACTACTTAACGCTTACATGGTCACTGCGCATATTCATTTTTTATGTTAAATGATATCTTGTTGATCTGATGATATATTTGCCGTGCAGCCTGCAGCCCAAAGGGGAAGGGCCATCTTCCTATGGGTAATGGCATGTGATGAGAGATAACAAATCCGGAAATGGAATATCGCAAGGACATATGAGCCAAGAAATGACAGGGCGTGAAGTGCAAGAGGCGGGGCCCCAAAACAATGCCGAGCGGCAGCGCCAACATGTAAAACGCAAGCAGGAGACCCATACCCGGCTGCAATGCTGGATCAGCAATCGCCACGCAGAGCGATTGGCCGCTCTGGGTATCCATCTCGAAGACAGTCAGGCATCACTCATCGAGCAGGCGATCGATCTGCTCTACCAACATGAGCTGGGTAGAGAACCTCCGTTTGAAAACAGAGTCGCCACACAGGTCGAAGAGACCGTTGAATAGATACAAGAGTGAAGTAACAGCGATACGTGAAGAGATAAAAAAAGCCAGGTACGAATTCCTTGTACCTGGCATAGGGGAATTGGCTCCTTGCAGAGCCGTGCGCTAACTGGTGTTCGGATTGCCTTAAGCTTAGACAAGGCTCAAGGCTTTTCAAGATCCGAAGAAAAGTTCAACCAGAGTGTGGGTATTTCAGACTCGTTCAAGTGCTGATGCACCGAACGACCCGCTACGCATTGAACAGATTGTTGTCACGCACCAGCTCGCGGGGGAGGGCATTCTTGACCCGACTCCCCACCCATTTCCCCATGCCTAGGGTATGCCCCTGATAGCGGACGATCACCTCGCCAGTGCCAGCATCCTGTTCTGGCCAGACATCCCGCCCCATCATGAATTCCCGCGCATTGGCGCTATCCAGCTCGACCACGCCCTTGCTCGCTTTATCGCCATAGGCCAATGCCCACTCATGAGTGAGGCGATAACCTTTCTTGAAGGTTTCGGCCAACTTGATGCCGATGCGATCGAAACGCAACTTGCCCTGCACCTGATCAAACCGCTGGGGGAAGAGCCAGATCTCGTCATTGCGGCCAAACAGCAGACCCTGTGGTGCCACCCCGAAGTTGGCTTCAATCTCGCGCAACATGGGTTCCGCCTCTTTGGCAGGAAGCGGCGCAAAGGGGAATTTACCCAGCTTGCCCGGCTTGAACATGGTGTTGGGCACCGAGTGATGCTTGCGCAATCTGGCGACGAAAAAGCCTTCACTGTCGAAGATCTGGGGCCAAACGTGCAGGTATCCTTCGGATGTACATGCCTGTTCTGCATGAGGGAACAGGTCTGCCAGCGAGTCAAAACTCAAAGCATCGCCAAACTTGTCCAGCAAGGATTGGCAGACCGCCTGATTCTCCTGCTCACTCAAGGTACAGGTGGAGTAGACCAGCACACCACCCGGTTTCAGGGCATGGAAGGCGCTCTCAAGCAACCCTTGCTGCACCGACGCAATCTCGTCGATGCTCTCGATGCTCCAGTTGCGCAGTGCATCTTCATCCTTGCGCACCGTACCTTCACCGGAGCAGGGGGCATCGAGCAGGATGGCGTCGAAGGTCTCCGGCAACCACTGGCCAAATACCTTGGCATCAAAATGGGTCATCCCCACATTGGTCACGCCGCAGCGCTGGATATTGGCGCTAAGCACTTTCAACCGGCTGCTGGAAAACTCGTTGGCAACCAGCATTCCCTGATTGTTCATCAGAGCCGCGATCTGGGTGGTCTTTGAGCCGGGGGCCGCCGCCGCATCCAGCAACATGCCATCCGCTTTGATCTTGTCGCTGGCAAAGAGTGCCGTCACCGGCAGCATGGAGCTCGCTTCCTGAATGTAGAAGAGCCCGCTCAAGTGCTCTGCGGTGTTGCCAAGGGGGACAGTTTCATCGCTGCGGGTCAGCCAGAAGCCGGTATCACACCAGGGCACAGGGTCGAGCTGCCAACCCAGTGGCTCCATCAGGGCGACGAAATCCGAGACGGCGATCTTCAAGGTATTGACCCGAATGCTGCGGCGCAGCGGACGTCGACAACTGGCCACAAAGTCATCCATCGAGAGATGGGCCGGCATGATGGCCGCAATGTGGCGTAAAAAGTAATCGGGAAGGAAGGTGTTGTCGTGCACTGTGCCGTCTCGTTGACCGAAAAAGAGGAGCGATATCCTACCACAAGGCTAAGAATATTCTGAATCTGAACCCTATCAACAGGTACCGGAATATAAAAAAGCCCGGCAGGGTGCCGGGCTTGGATGAGATACAAAGGGAAGAGATCAGGGCTGGATACGCGGACTCCACTCCAGCCACTCTTTCTCGGCCTTGCCGTAGAGCGGATAGCTGTACCCTGCCTTGACGGTTGGACCCATCTCTTTCTCCGGGGTATTGAAGGCAATGCCGCCAGCCAGCAAGCTCTGCACCGTCTCCACTTCGATAGTGCCGCCAGTCAGGCCGATATCCGCCTTGACCCCGGAGACATTCCAGAAACGGGAGTTGGCCCGCACCAGATGGGCATACTCCTGATCCACGTTAACGTCGATCACCACCTCGCTGCCATCCCGAGCCAGCGCCACCCTGGTGACACTGCCCACCACCATCTTGCGAAACAGCAGCGGGCTGCCGACGCTCAGGCCATTGACGGAGGGGCTCTTGAGGGTCAGGGCCAGACCCACCGGGCCGACTTGACTCAAGGGGAAGCGATCTTTGCCAGCGCCTTTACCGGGTTGAGCTTCTACAAACGCCCCCTTGATCAGGGTATCGAGGTGAGCGACACCGCCCAGCCCCAGCTTGGCCTGCACCAGAGTAAAGCGGGCGCCGGACTGCAGGAAACGCTCGGCATAGTGGCCATCGAGTTCGGCCTTGAAGATCACCTGACCCAGAGACGGCTCCAGCTCGATCTCTTCAATTTTGCCGATATCGACACCGCGATAGCGGATCGGGCTGCCAATCCCGAGCCCCGGATTGCTCTCTGCCACCAGTGACAGCTGGCGCACCTTGGCCTTGGCTTGCTCCCTGGAATCGAACAGTTGATGACTGCTGCGGCCGTTGGCTAACCGATCGAACTCGATGGCACCGCGCAGCAGGGTACCGAGGTTGCCCACCTTGACCTGCACCCCATCGACCCGCACCTTGGTGTCGATGGCCGGTTTTTTCCAGAATTGGGGTTGTTGGGCGAGGAGGGGAGCATAGACCCCATCAATCTCGAGTTCGATCTCGACCCCCTCTTTGGCGGCGCGCAGCTGTTTGACCTTGCCCGCTTCCAGCCCCAGATAGAGCACAGGCGAACCAATGCCGATGCCATCGGCCTGATCTGCCTTGAGCAACCAGCGCTGGGGCTTGGCATCACGGGTACCGAGCAGTGCCAGCTCTTGACTCGGGTAGAGACGGTTAATCCGCTCGCCACTGCTGGCTTGTACCAGCTTGATCCCGCCCCCCAACCAGGCACTGGCCGGACTGGTTTCTACTTTGATGCCGCTCAGATCGGCATCGATCTGCAACGGGGCGGCGCGATAGAAGCGGGCACGGTTGAGCAGGTGACCATAGTTCGGCGCCATCACCAGCTCGACGCTGGCATTGCCGCGCGCATCCAGGATGAGCTGGCTGATGCGGCCCACCTGCAATCCCTTGTACCAGACAGGTGCATCCTGATTGAGCCCCGCCAGATCGTCAGCCTGCAGCGTCACCTTGGTGCCGCTCTGGGGCGCGCGATCGGTCAGGGTCATCTTCTGTACCGGTTTGCCCGCCACATAGTCGAGGCGAATGGCTGGGCCGGAGAGCAGGCGATCCGCATGCTGCACGCCGGTCGCGGAGAGGGAGACACTCTCCCACACCAGTTGACTCTTGTCGGTAATGCGATAAGCCTGCTCCGGGTTGATCAGCGCTGTGACCATACGGCCTTTATCGGTAAGGCGAATGGGGTCGATACGACCAATCTCGATCCCCTCATAGAGGATGGGCATCCCCTCCTTGACCGGAAGATCGCCAGCCGCAATGTCGATACGCTCGCCACGCGCCGCTTCCGCAAGCCCTTTATAGAGGACGAAAGTCTGTCCCTTCTCCGGCTCTGGTGAATCTTTGGGTGAGTCAAAGGCAATGCCGCCGCTCAGAATGGAAGTGAGGCTGCCTGCCTCCACGCTCACCCCGGCCAGACTGAAGGAGCCCTTGATGCCGCTGATGTTCCAGAAGCGGGTATCGGCTTTGACCAGATGTTCGAAACGTGGCTCGATCACCAGATCCAGAATGACGTTCTGGTTGTCCTGACCCAGACGGGTATTGATGACGCTGCCCACCTCGATACCGCGGAAATAGAGCTTGGCGCCAATCCCCACAGAACCCAGCGAATCGGCAGTCAGGTGCAGCATGCGCCCCTGAGCCTGATAGCCGGGAGGAGGGCCCTCCAGTGCATCGAAGGTCTCCTCCAGCGGATTGCTTTCACGCCCCGGTTGCAGGTTGATGTAGTTGCCGGAGACCAGGGTATCGAGGCCGGAGATCTCGGTGAGCGACGCCTTGGGGCTCACCAGCCAAAAGTCGGATCCCTTGCGGATCAGCGGCCTGGCACGGCTGTCAATCTTGGCCATCACCGCAATCTTGCGGCCATCTTCAGCCAACTCCAGCTCTTGTACCACGCCGATGGCCACCCCCTGATAACGAACCTGGGTTTTACCCGGCAAGATGCCGTTGCCCTGGGCGAAGTTGATCTGGATAAGCTGGCCACGGCTCAATACCTGCTGATAGAGAAAGCCACCCGCCAGCAGCAGGGCTATCAGGGGTAACAGCCAGACCGGCGATAACCAGCGGCGCTTTTCGATGACGGGTTCAGCCCCGATCATAGTGACTCCTTATTGGCTGGATTAAACAGCACATCAGACAAAAACAGAGAAATCATCAACGGGCCGCCTTGTCCCACAGTAAACGGGTATCGAGCATGCGGGCCGACATCATGGTCAGCACGACCACACCGGCAAAGGCGGTGGCCCCCGGGCCTGCGCGGACACTCAGCAGTACACCCCGATCGACCAGTGCCACCATCAGCGAAATCACGAACAAGTCCAGCATCGACCAGCGACCGATAAAATCGATCACCCGATACATCACCAGTTGGCGCTTGCGCCGCACCGGTTTGGCCCGCTGCAACTGCCAGCAGATCCAGCCCAGCCCCAATATTTTTCCCACCGGCACCAGTATGCTGGCGGTGAGAACTATGGTGGCAATCCCGCTCATTTTGCTGCGATAGAGCATCATGATACCGCTGAAGATGGTATCTGACTGCAGTAACCCCTTGTTGTAGAAATGGGTTATGGGCAACAGATTGGCAGGCAACAACATGAAGGTGGCGAGTGCCAGCAAGCCCCACGACCAGGCGAGGGAGCGGGGAATGCGCACCTGCAATTTGCTGCTGCAACGGGGGCAGACTGCCCCGGCTTGATAGCGCACCAGCAAACCACAGGTATGGCAGCGGCAGAGCCCCATCTCACGGGCGTTGGTCATGTTCCGGCTCCTTTAACGGGATCCGCGCCCAGTAGGGGGCGGGGTCAAACAGGATCAGCAGGGTCATGTTGAGCAGCATCAAAATACCGAGACTGAGCAAGCCGCCACCGAGGCGCACATCGGCGATGTCGATCAGTTTGAACAGGGCAACCAGCAAGCTGACGATATAGACCTCCAGCATGGCCCAGTGGCGAAACACCTCGACCAGCTTCAAGGTGACGGGAAGAATGTGCCAACGTTTGGCCAGACCCGAAGCCAGCGCAAAGATCCCCGCCAACAACCCCACTGGCGCCAACACCGCGCACCAGAGCACCAGGTTGGCTACCCACCATTCACCTTCGCCAAACAGCACCAGGATACCGCGCAGCAGGTCGGCATCGGTGTTGACCCCAGCCAGCCGCAGATAGATCAGCGGCTCAAAAAATGCGGAGGGCAGCAGCAGAAATCCAGTGATGGTCAGGGCCATCAACTGGGAGGGACGAAAGGCATAACGGCCATAGAGATGTTGGTGACAACGCGGGCAGTGGGCATGGCGACGCAGCGGCAGCGCCTTGCGCTGGATCAGCAAGTCGCACGCCGGACAGACAATCACGGAACCGGGCTCCATCATACAATTCAACCTGTTGAAGGAATTGGTGAAATTTACCCTAAAACCGGTTTCCTGTCTTGCCTGCGGCCGGAATGTTACGAAAGTATAATTGACGTTAACGTAAACGTGATATTAGATAGCCAGACTAGACAGGTGAAAGGAGTCATGATGTCCAGTTTGTCCCCCTCGGCAGGCCTGCGCTTTCGCACCGCCCTTGCCAATGAACATCCCCTGCAGATCGTCGGCACCATCAATGCCTATATGGCGCTGATGGCCGAGCGCAGCGGTTTTCAAGCTATTTATCTTTCAGGTGCCGGAGTAGCCAATGCCTCCTACGGCTTGCCGGATCTCGGCATGACTCCCTCAACGACGTGCTGATCGATGCCGAGCGGATCACAGCGGCGACCCGAGTGCCACTGCTGGTCGATATCGATACCGGCTGGGGTGGGGCATTCAACATCGCCCGTACCATTCGCGCGTTTGAGCGGGCCGGTGTTGCCGCCGTCCATATGGAAGATCAGGTGGCTCAGAAGCGTTGTGGTCATCGCCCCAACAAGGCGGTGGTCACGCTTGAGGAGATGTGCGATCGCATCAAGGCAGCGGTGGATGCCCGCGAGAATAGCGAGTTCGTCATCATGGCCCGCACCGATGCATTGGCGGTGGAGGGGATGGAGTCGGCTCTTGAACGCACTGCCGCCTATGTGGCCGCTGGGGCCGACATGATCTTCGCCGAGGCGGTGACCGAGCTGGCTCAGTACGACCAGTTCAAGCTGGCGGCCAAAGTGCCGATCCTCGCCAACATGACCGAGTTCGGCAAAACCGCGCTGTTTGACAAAGAGCAACTGGCCGCCCACGGGGTCGATATGGTGCTCTACCCCTTGAGTGCCAACCGGGCCGCCAATCAGGCCGCCCTCAACGTCTATCAACATATTCGCCAGGATGGCCATCAAAGGGCCGTCCTGGAGACCATGCAGACCCGGGAGTCGCTCTACGACTTCCTCGGATATCACCACTACGAGCAGACACTGGATCGTCTGTTTACAGCCAAGGAATAGGAGGCAGCTTATGGGACAGCAAAAACCGTTGGGCGGGGCCGGTCTGCGCGGCCAAAGCGCAGGGGAGACCAGTATCTGCACCGTGGGCAAGAGTGGCACCGGTCTTACCTATCGCGGTTACGACATCAAGGCGCTGGCCGACAGCGCCCAGTTCGAGGAGGTCGCCTATCTGCTGCTCAAGGGGGAATTGCCCGGTGAGCAGCAGCTTGACGCCTACAAGCGCGAACTGCGTCGCTTGCGCGCCTTGCCCCAGCCGCTGCTGGAGGTGCTGGAGCGTATCCCCGCCGATGCTCATCCGATGGATGTGCTGCGCACCGGCTGCTCCATGCTCGGCGATCTGGAGCCGGAAGATGGTTTCGAGCATGAGCATGAAGTGGCGGATCGGTTGCTGGCCGCCTTTCCGGGCATTCTGATCTACTGGTACAAGTTCAGTCACGAGGGCGTTCGCATCGCCCTCGACAGCGACGAGGAGTGTATCGGTGGCCACTTTCTGGCGCTGCTGCACCAGAAAGCGCCGAGCGAGCTGGAGCGCCGGGTGATGCATGTCTCCCTTATCCTCTACGCCGAGCATGAGTTCAACGCCTCCACCTTTGCGGCGCGAGTCTGCGCATCGACCCTTTCCGACATGTTCTCCTGCATCACCGCCGCCATCGGTACCCTGCGCGGCCCACTCCACGGCGGAGCCAACGAGGCAGCCATGGCGATGATCGAACACTGGCAGGATGAAACGCAGGCAAGGCGCGAACTGCTGGCCAAGCTGGCGGCCAAGGAGAAGATCATGGGCTTTGGCCACGCCATCTACCGCACTTCTGATCCGCGCAACGTCATCATCAAGGAGTGGTCGGCCAAGCTTGCCGAGGCGGTAGGGGATGATCGCCTCTATCGCGTCTCCTGCGAGGCGGAGAAGGTGATGTGGGAAGAGAAAGAGCTCTTTCCCAACGCAGACTTCTTCCATGCCAGCGCCTATCACTACATGGGGATCCCGACCAAGCTGTTCACGCCTATCTTCGTCTGCTCGCGGGTCACCGGCTGGTGCGCCCACGTGATGGAGCAGCGCGAGCACAACCGGATCATCCGCCCGAGCGCCGATTATGTCGGCCCGGCCCCCCGTCACTTTGTCTCTCTACAACAACGATAAGGAAGTCACGATGTCCTCCAACGTCGACGTCAACCACAGACCAGACCCCGATCAGGTGCTGATCGATATTGCCGATTATGTCTGCAACCACCCCATTAACAGCCAGGCAGCCCTCGACACCGCCCGCTACTGCCTGATGGATACGCTCGGCTGTGGCCTGCTTGCCCTGCGCTTCCCCGAGTGTACCAAACACCTTGGCCCCATAGTCCCCGGTACACTGGTACCCCACGGCGCCCGGGTGCCCGGTACCCAGCTCTGCCTCGACCCGGTCAAGGCGGCTTGGGATATCGGCGCCATCATCCGCTGGCTCGATTACAACGACACCTGGCTGGCCGCCGAGTGGGGTCACCCATCCGACAATCTGGGGGGCATTCTGGCCACCGCCGACTGGCTCTCCCGTACTCGCGTGGCCGAGGGCAAGGCGCCGCTCACCATGGCAGATGTGCTGGTGGCCATGGTCAAAGCCCACGAAATTCAGGGGGTGCTGGCGCTGGAGAACTCCTTCAACCGGGTCGGTCTCGATCACGTGGTGTTGGTCAAGGTCGCCAGCACCGCCGTGGTGACTCATATGCTGGGTGGCACCCGTGATCAGGTGATCGATGCGGTCTCCCAGGCCTGGGTCGATGGCCAGAGCCTGCGTACCTACCGGCATGCCCCCAATGCGGGGTCGCGCAAGAGCTGGGCGGCGGGGGATGCCACCTCTCGCGCGGTGCGCCTCGCCCTTATCACCATGAGCGGCGAGATGGGCTATCCAGGCGTACTGAGCGCGCCCAAGTGGGGCTTCTACGACGTGCTGTTCAAGGGCAACCAGTTCGCCCTGAATCAGGGGTACGGCAGCTATGTGATGGAGAACGTGCTGTTCAAGATCTCCTATCCCGCCGAGTTCCACGCCCAGACTGCGGTAGAGTGCGCCATGAAGCTGCATGGGCAGGTGAAGGGACGGCTGGAGGAGATCGACCGTATCGAGCTCACCACCCATGAGTCGGCCATTCGCATCATCAGCAAGGTCGGCTCCCTCAATAACCCGGCCGATCGGGATCACTGCCTGCAGTACATGGTGGCGGTACCGCTCATCTTCGGTCGCCTGATCGCCGAGGATTACGAAGATGGCATCGCTGCCGATCCCCGCATCGACGCGCTGCGTAGCAAGATGGTGGTGCAGGAGGATAAACGCTACAGCCGCGAATATCTGGAGGCGGATAAGCGATCCATCGCCAACGCCATCCAGATCTTCTTCAAGGACGGCACTCACACCACCAAGGTGGAGGTGGAGTATCCAGTCGGCCATCGTCGCCGTCGGGAGGAGGGGATCCCGCTGCTGGTGGAGAAATTCCAGCACAATCTGGCCACCCGTTTCCCGGCCAAACGGGTCAACGATATTCTGGCCCTCTGTCAGGATGGGCCGCGCCTTGCCGCCACCCCGGTACACGCCTTTATGGATCTGCTGGTGATCTGACCGGTCTTGTATTGGGCTACATATCGGCAAACTGTGATAAACGAAAAGCGGGCTCATCGGCCCGCTTGGTTATTCTGGCGGCTTATCCCTCGATAAGCCTTACCCCAGCGCACTGCTGTCGCCGTTAAAGAGCGCCGTCATGATGGCCGTCTCACGACTGGCGATGGTCTCGAGAAACTCGTTGGCACGCCCCATCTGATGACACACCTGATAACCACGCTCGACAAAGGAGAAGAGCTCGCCAAGCCCCGCCAGATGGGCAGGACCTGACACCAGTTTGAGGGTTGCCCCCAGCAGCGGTTTTCTCGCCAGCCTGTCCAGCGTCATGCCAAGCTCGCTCACCAACGCAATCTGATGTTCCCGGCGCGCCTGTTCACCTACGGCACGATAGGCGATGGTGTAATGATCCGGTGTGATTGGATCAATGCCATCAATGCGCCGCAGCGCCACCACCATCAGGTAGTCCAGCTCTTCGGAGAGAGCGTCGAGCTCGATCGCTTGCGCTAGCACCTTGAGGCCGGACTCCGGCAACAGCCGTTCGGCGGTCGGCATCACCCGCATCACGTCTGCATCGCGGCGGGCGCAATCCCCGGGGCCATAGAGGTCGGTCAGGAAAAACTCGGCGGCAGGGCCGTAGCGGTCACTCTCCAGCAGATCACGGTGGGTTCGCCCCAACCGGTCAGCCTGCCACTGGCGTAACCGATCCCGATCCTGCTGATCTTCCGGGTGGGCACGCATCTGCTCGCGCAAGGCTGCAACCCGCTTGAGCTGGCGGTATAGCCGACCCAGGGTGCTATCGTCGTCGTGGGCATGTTCTTGATGCGTCATCTACAGCTCTCTGGCCTTGGGCCGATTGATGGGGATTGGGTGATACGAAGATACAAGTGAATGAAAAACAAGCAGCTTTTGCTGACCGTTCCGTGACAAGTGTAGCGCGCACGGGGGAGGGAATAAATGCCATGCCCCGCTGATGGCCTGCATCCCTCTCGACTCTGTTAAGTGAGTCCCATTTATGTGAACCATCCTTTCATTTGTTGTGAACATGTGTTTAATATCAATAACTAACTTATGACCCAGAGTAACGACCATGTTCTTCAACTCGCTCGCTGGCAGCAGCGCACTCTCCATCATTCAGATCAGCCGTCAGCATCCGCTGGGACTGGCCGCCGCCCGGCTCGCGGCCGAGGCCATCGCTGCGGACATGAGCGAGAGCTATCAACTCGATTGCGAATGGGCAGATGAAGAGGAGACCGAGCTACACTTTCGCGGCTCAGGGGTACATGGCACTCTCACCCTGGACGAAGATACCCTGGAACTGGAAGTGCATCTTGGTTTGATACTGTTGCCAGTACGCAGCGTACTGGAGCAAGAGATCCTCGATTATGTCGACAATCGCTTACCTTGCCCCAAACGTGTTTGAATCTCTTCGTTGCACTGGTTTTAAATAAACCAGCTGTAAACGATGGCTGTTTAAAATAAGTTGGCAAGCCATATGGTTTGTCAGATTTATTATTCGGCAAGGTCTCGATTCTATTTTGTAAGTAATCTTTCATCTTTATTTCATATTTCGAGTCGGCACTCATTAAAGTCATTCTGATTGCATCAAGCCTTCATCCGGATATGAGGGCAGAAGCAATTTGCCGCCTCGGTAAATTCATTTTGTAGGGAAACAACCATGCCACTGAGTGAATTTATCTCCTGCGTCGATACCGCCTGGTTACGCATGGACAGACCCAACAACCTGATGCAGATCATCGGTGTCCTGATGTTTGAAGGAGAGCTTGATGAAACGCGTCTGCGGGCCGGATTATGCCACACCATTTCGGTGCAACCCCGCTTCCATCAGCGGGCCGTGCTGGAGGGGGGCTCCTACTACTGGCGTCATGATCCCGATTTCGATCTCGATCAGCACCTCAAGCGAGTGATCCTGCCGGGTGAAGCAGGCAAGCTGGAGCTGGAGAAGCTGGTGGCCGATCTCGCCTCGACGCCGCTCAACCACCAGCGCCCCCTGTGGGATATGCACCTGACCGACACGTCGCTGGGTGGGCAAGCGCTGGTGGTGCGCATTCACCACGCCATGGGCGACGGCTTCTCGCTGGTTCGGGCCATGCTGACCATGATGGATAACACACCGGAAGGGGCGCCGCGACCACCGTCACCGGAACCACTGGATGACAGCGATGACGAGGATGAGGAGGATTGCCACCAGGGCAGCCGTCTGGTGCGGGCCGGTCTCAAGCTGACCGGTAGCCTCTGGTCCAAATATGTCGAAGTGGTCACCCATCCCACCAAGGCGGTGGATTACCTCAAGACCGGGCGCGATCTGGCGAGCGAGCTGTGCAATATCGCCACCCTCGGTGATGATTCACCCTGCCGCCTGCGTGGCAAGACTACCAGCACCAAGCGGGTGGCCTGGTCGGAGCAAATTGATCTGCCGGATATCAAGGCAGTGGGCAAGGTTCTGGGCTGCTCGGTAAACGATCTGCTGATCGCCGCCACCGCAGGGGCGTTTCGCCACTACCTGCAGGAGAAAGGGGATGATGCCAACAAGGTCAAGATCCGCGCCCTGGTGCCAGTCAATATGCGTGCGCCGGATGATGAGGGGGCACTTGGCAACCGCTTCGGGCTGGTGGCCCTGGACTTGCCACTGGATGTTGAACACCCGTTGCAGCGGCTCTATACCGTACGTGACCGGATGCAGGCGCTGCGCACCTCGCTGCAACCCGTGGTGGTGCTCAACCTGTTACATGCCCTTGGCATGGCCCCCAATGCGGTGCAGCAGCAGGCCGTCGAGCTGCTCACGGCCAAGGCCAGCGCGGTGATAACTAACGTGCCTGGCCCGCAGCAGACCCTCTATCTGGCCGGTGCAAGACTGCGTCAGCCGCTGTTCTGGGTGCCACAATCGGGGGATATCGGCGTCGGCGTCTCCATCCTCTCTTACGATCACAAGGTGCAGCTGGGCCTTATCACCGACAAGAAGCTGGTACCGGATCCGGATCGGGTGGTCGAGCGGTTTGCAGTGGAGTTCGAGCAACTGCTGTTGCTGGTGCTGATGGAACCGGAGCTGCTGTTTGACCCCAACGGGCTGGATGCGCTGCTCGGTTGAGCGAGCATTTGAGCGACCAGTGACAGCGTGGCCAACCGGACTGCACCCATCATAAAAGAGGCCAACCCGCGGGTTGGCCTTTTGTTTTACTACCTCTTAGTGGCAGGAGTGGCGGTTAATCCTCCAACTCTTCCCGCGCTGCCTCCACATCGAGGCGCTCCATGGCATCCATGGGTTCGCACTCGGCCGCTTCGGCATAGAGGGCTTCGGCGGCTTTCAGGCGGCTCTTGCCGTGCAGCATCACCTGTGCGTTGGCGTACTCCATGCGGGCGATAGCCGAGTCGGGGATCAGCGCCAGCGCCTCCTTGAAGTGACGCTCGGACTCCTCCTTCTTGGCGCCATAGGTGAGGCCGCCGATCATGGCCCCCAGCTTGTCGACGATCTCCGCGTGCCAGGCGCCAAAGGCGATATGAGCCTCGGCGTGATCTGGCGCCAGCTCCAGCGCCTTCTCAAGGCTTACCTTGATCTTGTCGCCAATTCCTTGCGAGAGGGCCTTGGAGATGGAAATCACCTGACTGTAGCGACCAAGGGCCAGCGCGTGGAAATACCAGGCGTTGGCGTTCCTGGGCTGACGTTTTTGCAGCTTCTCGGCATGGCTGGCCGCCCGCTCGAAGGCGGCGCGCTTGGCATACTTGTCTTCCAGCAGATAGCTGGCATGGATCACCAGCGCTTTGTTCGCCACATTGAGGCCCGCCTCACCGGCCGCTTCGCCAAGGGCGACGGCCCGGGCAAAATCCCCGGCATGATAGGCCCGCCAGGCATCCTGCACCTGTTCATCCTCGGGCCAGGGTTCGGCATCCCCCTGATGGAGACGATCCCAGTTGTCCGCCAGCTTCTGGCCGGCATAGTCATAGGCCACATCCGCGTAGGGGAAGGGGACAAATTCGAGTTGTGAAGTGGTCATGCTTGTTCTCCCTGTAGCATGTGAATCAAACCTTGTCGGTGTAGTGGTGGGCGAGGGCGCCCAGATGAGCGCGGGCATCGGCCCGCAAATAGGGTGCGACCAGCTGCATCACCTGAAAGACGCCGAGGGCGATATCGGCGTCCGCCTTGGGGTGCAGTGCCCGCTGGTAAGAGATCCAGAATGTGCCCACCAGCGCCACATTAGCCGCCAGCGTGCGCATCTGTTGCGCCGTGCCCTCCATCAGCCCGACCGTTTGCAGATGGTTGCAAATGGCGATGGCGGTCTGCTCCTTGCGGCGCAGCAGGGCGGAAAAGCGCTGTTTCACCTGATGATAACCACTCATCAGGGTCGCGATATCGTAGTAGAGGAAACGGTACTGCCAGATGGCTTCAAACATCAGGTGGAGAAAGAGCCAGATATCTTCGGGCTCATCGGACGGGGTGCTTACCGCCTCCAACAGGCGATCCATCTGTTGTTCAAATTCGCAGAACAGGGCGTTGACGATCTCCTCCTTGTTGTGGAAGTGGTAGTAGAGATTGCCCTGGCTGATCTCCATCTCGGCCGCAATGGCCGAGGTGGTGACGCTGGGTTCCCCTTGTCGATTGAAGCAGGCGAGGGCAGTGGTCAGGATCCGCTCCCGGGTACGGCGTTTGGGTTTGCGATCCATGCTACTCCTTTGGTGATGAACGGCGCACGCCGTGGCGATAGCGTTTGGCAAGCCAGTGCTGCAACTGCTCCAGCGACTTGTCGAGGGCGGCGACTGAGCCAATGCCGGGGGCCAGCAGGGTGCGATCTTCATCGGCCAGCGCGGCCAGATTGAGCTCGAGGCCATGTTTGGCCAGCACCGGCGCCAGCTCGTCACGACGCTGCCAGAGATCGCGACGGGTATGCTGGTAAGCGTGCTCGCAGAGGCGGCGACGATCCCGGTAACTGAACACATTGGTGAAGAACATCTCGCCATCGGCAGAAGAGGGCTCAAACAGCAGGGCGTCGGCGTCGGGATATTGGTGCTTGTAGCGATCCATCCCCACATGCATGCGGGAGTGGATGATGGCGCGAAAGGTCTGGGCCAGTACCACCGGCAGACCGCTGTCCACCAGATTGGTCGGGGGGCCGGCGGCCATGTCCGCATCATAGGGAACCAGCGGATTGATGCAGAACACCAGATCCGCCCCCTCTTCCAGCGCTACCGAAGCGTGCAGGGTCTTGATCAGCGCCCCGTCCACATAGTAACGACCGTTGATCAAGGAGGGCGGAAAGAGACCGGGCAGGGCGGCTGACGCCTGTACCGCCGCCGAGATAGGCACATCATCGAGCCCCGGGCTGCCGAAGGCGACCGGATGGCCGGTATCGAGTTCGGTAGCGACCACAAACAGTCGGCTGCGCAGCTGGCGGAAATCGTTGCTGCGGCCGGGACGAGAGAAAAACTGGGTCAGGGTGCGATCCACCCCGCGGTTGTCGAACAGTCCGGTCGGAATGGCCTTGGAGAGCCCCTGCAGCGATTCAAACAGGCTGCGCTTCCAGGGCGCCGCCAGATAGTAGGTCAGGCTCTGCCACGCCAGCGGCGGGATCGAGGTCAGGCGGTCGGCATATTCACGAAAGGCGGGGCGCAGCAAGGTGGCCGGGTCAAACATCTCCCCCGAATCATCGCTGAGCAGGATCCGCACCAGCTTAGCCGGCGAGATACCGTTGGCCAGCGCCGATGCCACCACGGCCCCCGAACTGACGCCAACATAGATGTCGGCATGGTCAAGGCGCAGGCCGTTGATGCTGTCAGAGAGGGCTGCGCAGGCACCGATCTCGTAGATGCCGCCGAGCGGCCCGCCGCCAGCAAGGGCAATTGCGATGGTACTCATAGCGTTGCCTCCCTATCCATGACATTCACCATGACAAGACCGGCCCAGCGAAGGGCATGGGCCGGTATCAATCACCTTCCGTCACCGCGAGGGATCAGGGCAGGACGCTCTCTGCTTTGGCTTTCACCTCTTTCACCGCATCTTCCGCTGCGGAGAGGAGATCGGCAGCCTGCTCAACCACGGCCTCTTTAGCCTTGGCTACCGGTGCCTTCTTTACCGGAGGCTTGCGGGCCGCGGGCTTTTTGGCGGCAGCCGGTTTGGCTTCTGCGGCCGGGGCTTCCTCTTCCTGTGCATCCAGCAGTTGCTGGACCACGTCGGTCAACTCGGCCATGCGCTTGGAGAGCTTGTCGATATCCTTGCGGGTCGGGATGCCGAGGCTGGCCACAGCGCGGGCCACGCGGTCTTCAAACACCTGCTCCAGACGACCCCAGGTATTGGCGGTCTTGTCGGTCACAGCGGCAATCTTCTCATCTGCGCTCTGACGGGTTTTTGCTTGCAGCGCTTCACCTTCCTGCACCAGGGCTTCAAAGATCTTGCCACCTTCTTCCTGCGCCTTGGCATAGGCACCCAGACCCGCCAACCAGATCTGCTGGGTGGACTCCTTGATGGTGGAGGTGAGTTGGTTGTCGGTCACTGACCCTGCCAGCGCTTTCAATTTCTTAGCCATGATCTTCTCCTTGAATAACGACAGTTAAATGTAATGGCGACAACGAAACTGCAATCGGGTTGTGGCATTACTGATTTTTCAACTTCAGTCTAGGGACAAAAAATAGAGGGTTCTACCTAATAACGGAACAGGCATACCACCGAAATTAGGGTTTGCTCACGAACCGACAATCAAATTGCGGATTTCCATATGAATCGTGATATATCTAACAACCTAGTAACACCCTAATCAGTAGCAGGATTCTCTTTATGAACTATTTCATTACCGGCGGTAGTGGTTTTATCGGGCGTCGATTGATCAAAAAGTTATTCCAACAGCATCCCGACTGTACCGTCTATTTTCTGATGCGCTCTTCTCATCAGGAAAAATTGCCAGAGCTGTTCTCATTCTGGCATGTGGATGAATCGCGCGCGGTCCCGGTTTTTGGCGACATGACGCAACCGCTGCTGGGGGTATCGGTCGAGATGCAGGAGCAGTTGATCGGCAAGATCGACCACTTCTTCCATCTGGCTGCCATCTATGATCTCAACGCCAAGGCTGGGATCCAGCAACAGGTCAACACCGAAGGAACCCGCCAGTCCGTGCAGCTGGCCGAACGACTCGCGGCCCGCCAGTTCCACCACTGCAGCTCTATTGCTGCAGCCGGTCTCTTTGATGGTCTGTTTCGCGAGGATATGTTCGATGAAGCCGAGCACCTCGACATGCCTTATTTCCAGACCAAGCATGAAGCGGAAGGGATTGTGCGTAACGAGTGCACCATTGCGTGGCGGGTCTACCGCCCGGGCATCGTTGTCGGTGACTCCAATACCGGCGAGATGGACAAGATCGACGGCCCTTACTACTTCTTCAAGACCATCCAGAAGCTGCGCCGTCTGCTGCCGCCCTGGATGCCGGCCATCGGGGTTGAGGGCGGGCGCATCAACATAGTGCCGGTCAACTTTGTGGTCGATGCCATGGTGCATATCGCCCATCAGGAGGGAGAGGAGAACAAAACCTTCCACCTGACCGACCCCAACCCGATGCGGGTTGGCGACATGCTGAGCACCTTCTCCCGCGCCGCCCATGCGCCGGAGCCTGCTATCCGCATCAACGCCTCTCTCTTTAATTTCATTCCCCGCCACCTGACCGCCATGCTGATGACCATGGCGCCGGTGCGCCGCATCCGCGATGCCGCCATCGCCGATCTGGGTCTACCCAAGGATGTGTTCCGCCTTATCAGCTATCCCACCCGTTTCGACAGTCGCGAAACCCAGCGGGTACTGAAAGGGACCGGTATCGAAGTGCCGCCGCTGCACAGCTACGCCTGGCGGCTGTGGGACTACTGGGAGCGCCACCTCGACCCCGAACTCTTCATCGATCGCTCCCTGCGTGGTCGGGTAGAGGGCAAGGTGGTGCTGGTGACCGGGGCCACCTCCGGCATTGGCCGTGCAACCGCACGCAAGCTGGCGGGGGCGGGGGCCAACGTCGTTACCATCGCCCGCGACGAGCAGAAGATTGCCGAGACTAAAGCCGAGTTTGCCGAGCTGGGACTGACCATCGAGATCTATCAGGGTGATCTCTCCAATCTGGCGCAGGCCGAGGAGATCACCGCTCGCATCGTGGCCGATCACGGCGGCGTCGATATTCTGGTCAACAATGCCGGCCGCTCCATCCGCCGCTCCATCGAGGACTCCTTCGATCGCTTCCACGATCTGGAGCGCACCATGCAGCTCAACTACTTCGGCGCACTCAAGGTGATCATGGGGGTGCTGCCCACCATGATCGAGAAGAAGAAAGGCCACATCATCAACATCTCCTCCATCGGGGTGTTGACCAATGCGCCGCGCTTCTCCGCCTATGTTGCCTCCAAATCTGCCCTCGATGCCTGGGTGCGTACCGCCGCCTCCGAGTTTGCCGATAAAGGGGTGAGCTTCTCCATCATCAATATGCCGCTGGTGAAAACGCCGATGGTCGCACCGACCAAGGTCTATGAGCAGGTACCGATGATGACGCCGGAAGAGGCGGCCGATCTGGTATGCGATACCATCATCAACAAGCACGTTCGTCTGGCCACTCGCCTCGGGGTATTTGGTCAGGTGGTTCATGCCCTGGCACCTCGCGTTGCGCAGGTCATCATGAACACCAGCTTCCGCACCTTTGCCGATCCCAAGGATGGCGACAAGTCCAAGGCCACCGCCGATCAGGTTGCCGTCTCCACCTTCATCAAGGGGATCCACTTCTAAGCCAGCGCAGTTGCAAGGAAGATAAAAACAGAGCGGGCCCGCACATTCGGGCCCGCTCTTTTATTGTGGGGGATTGCCTATGGCCGAATTGCGAGCCAGCAGAGTGAGCAGCAGCGCCGTGGTCCGGCGCGAGTAGAGCAGGGTGAGGTGGCCAATGCCGGCCAGCTCGATATCTTCCATGCCAGCCAGACGCTGGCGCTCCTGCGGCATAACCACGTTATCGTGGCTGGTACGCACCGAGATCCCGGGAACGCAGAGAGGCACAGAGGCAAAGCGCTGCAACCAGCCGGAGCCCGGCTCCATCTCCCGCGCATTGGCCCCCACCCCCAGCATCGCCAGCTGGCTGCCCTGATGGGGCGTTGCCAGCGTGATAAGGCTCGCTACCTTGTCACCGCCATGGACCGCCAGATAGTCGCGGCAGACCAATCCCCCCATGCTGTGGCCGATCAGTACCAGCTGGCTGGCACCGGTTGCCGCGAGCACATAGTCGATCCGCTTGGCCAGCAGCGGCACCATCTCGTCGATATGACCAAATGGCGGCGTCAGGGTAATGGTAGCGACCACATGACCCGCAGCTTCCAGCCGGGCGCGCTGGGTGCGCCAGATCCCGCGACTGCAACCGTAACCATGCACCAACAATACGGGGCGCTGGCATAGCCGCAGCCGATCGGGTGCCATCAACAAAGGCTCGAATGGCAACAGCAAGGTGAAGGTGTAAAGGTAGGCCAGCATCTCCTGCGCCATCATCTTCACCCTGCGCCAGGGGCCGATAGCCGGGGAGGGGTAGAAGCGGGTAAACAGCCAGCTGCCGAGCACCACCAGACAACGCAACCCAAGCAGGGCAAACACAACAAACAGCAGGGTCAGCAACCAGGGGAGTCCCACGACCAAGTGGGCGATACTCCCGAGGAGCAGCACCTCTACCATCAGCAGGATAAACAGGTGTCGTACGATCGTCATAAGGCCATGATCCGACCAGTCAGGCGTGGAAGTCAAATGGCACTTTGAGACAGCTTGATCCAGCGCGGCTTTTGTCGCTAAACCCCGGCGAACTCTTTTCCGGTGAGGTTATTTGCAATACTGTATATCCATACATATACTCTATCCATCATCACCAAGAGGAGGCCATCATGGCTGTCGAGATCAAATATGTGGTTGTTCGTGGGGGAGTGGAAAAAATGACCTTTGCCAGCAAAAAAGAGGCCGATGCCTATGACAAGCTGCTGGATACGGCCGATGAGTTGATGACCCTGTTGGCTGGCGCCCCGATCGAGCTGGCGCCAGAGCAGCAAGAGAGTCTGGCATTCTACCTGGCAGAGCAGCGTGATGTGCTGCAAACCCTGATGCGTGGCGGCAAGGTTCAGGCAGGCACGAAAGAGGAAGAGGCCCCAGCAGCCAAGCGCAAGGAGAAGCCACTAAAGCAGGTGGCCTGATTGCACAGACCTTATTCCTCGGGATAAATGGCTCAATTCATTCACTTTATTTGCATTTAAAACCATTTTTACGGCTATTTACCCCGAGAATTTTTTAACAACGGTGCATATCCAATGCATAACTGAATAGCGTGAACCACTGAGCGACATCAGCCAGATCTATGAGGAAATAATGAGCAAACAGTGGAGAAAACGTTATCCAGATCGCTCCTGGTGACCTTAATCAGCAACAACAAGAGGTAGTACCAATCCCAATAGAAGCCGCATTCATGTATCACGAGCCCTTTTCTAGCAACTCGGCTCACAGGCTCATATCGACTCATCTCAGCATCAACAAGCAACAAGCAACAAGCAACACCATGATTCAACAACCATTATCCTTGCCGCCAGCCATGCCGCTGTTTGACAGCCTTATCTATCTGGAGGCCGGTAACCCACAGGTCAATCAGTACCTTGCCAACCTCAGCCTCAACGATGTACCCGATGCCGGTCTGGTTTACGAACTGGCGGTCGATTGGCTGCTGGAGCAGCGCAACAGCGAAAACAACTACAAAACCTATCGCAGCGAACTGACCACTTTTTTGCACTGGTGCTTTCGCGAGGCGGCCATCAGCCCGAAAGATCTCACTCGCCGCATCATGATCCGCTATCTCGACTACTGTCAGTCCCCCCCTGAAGAGCTAATCGCCTATCGCAACGTGGCGCAGTTTGTCCTCGACAAGGAGTGGGGAGAGCGGTTGCCCAATCCGCAATGGCGACCGTTTCTCGGCAAGCGGGAGCTGGGCCGCACCTTGCCCTATCGCCTGAGCGAGCAGGCGATGAAGACCAAGCTGGCCATCCTGTCGGCCTTCTTCCAGTTCCTGATCCAGGAGGAGTACATGGACAGGAATCCCGCTCTGCTACTGCAGCGGGTCAAACGGCCGCAGCAGCAGGAGGCCGATGATCAGGTGCAGGCCTTCAGCGAGTTGCAGTGGTCATACGTGATGCAAGCTGCCGATACCCTTGCCAACGACCATCCGGAGCAGCATGAGCGCAGCCGTTTTCTCACCATTCTGATGTACGCCTGCTATCTGCGGATCTCTGAGGTTGCAGCCCGGCCGGGCTTTACCCCTGTGATGGGGCAGTTCAGGCGGGATCGCAAAACCGGCGTCTGGGGCTACTTTATTCCGCAAAGCAAAGGGGGCAAACGGCGTACCGTAGCGGTATCCCAAGCGTTGTTGGCGGCACTCGAACGCTACCGCCGCTTCCTCGGTCTCTCTCCCTTGCCGACACCGAATGAACAGACCCCCCTGTTCGTTCGCCATAAAGCGGCAGCACATGGTCGCGAGCAGGGGGAACTCAATGCCAACCTCGGTATTCGCCAGTTACGGGATTTGATCATGGTGATCATAGGTAAGGGAGCCGAACTGGCAGAGCAAGATGGCTTTGCCCAGGATGCAGCCGAAATGCGGCAACTCTCTCCCCATGCGATCCGCCATACCGGGATCACCCATGACATCAATCTGCACGGGCGGCCGCTCTCCCACGTACAGGCCGATGCAGGACATGACAGCATCGACACCACTTCGAAATACCTGCACACCAGCAACAGTGAACGACATGAGAGCGCCCAGCAAAAGCCGCTGGACCGACTGAACCAACAAATGAGAGATAACGTTCACAAAAGCTAACGAACAATGTGACATCTGACCCTGATTTGTATTGACTGCTCTTAGAACACAGAATGGCTTGTTTGGGGTGTCATAGAAGTTGGCGCGGCAATGTTGTACTTCTCTGGATGGCAATCGGTTCAGGAAATATTTTTGGCTCACATGGATGATTAAGAACAGGCACCTTCTCATCTGCGGCATACATATTTATCGCGTAACAGAGAAGCAAAAAACGAAATTGCTTGCTGAAACACCGAGAACACCCGATGCCGAAAGCTAAGTAAAACATGCCGGAAGCAATCATATTCGGTTGAACAGCGCCTTGTTATCACACTTGCATATCCAGTCATCATTGGTGATATTGATATCGATATTAACGAGATACCAAGGAGCGGGTATGCAAGTGGCAGTGGTGGAAAAGACCTTCAGAATCGTTGGCAAAGGGTCGCTCATAGCCCAGTTCACCTTTATCTCTTCAGGCACGCTGCATATCTGGTTTCCGGATGTGGGCCTGCAGATGGAGGCCCACTGCAAAGAGTTGCGTATCGAAGATTGCACCATTATCTATACCAATGGCCTCCATCACGGCCAGCCCCGAGCACTCTGGTCCTTAACCCTCCATCCCGATGATATGAACGAGCTCAAACGCATAGTGCAGCAGTTCAACAGCACCCTCTACTTGACCTGCCAGCCACCCACATTGGCCATCGCCAAACGTGCCTTAAATATGAATTGACCCGACTTCCAAAAAAGTCGCAATCATGCCAGCCACAACAATAAACCGTGAGAATTAAGGGGAGGGGAATCTATCGCGATAGTCGGCATTTTTATGGCTGTTTTACAAGAAGGAGTATCAATATTTTCAGAGAGATACCTCTCAAGTAGGGGACAGATATTTCCAAGAATATTCACGGTAATGACGATAGTTATAACGGTGAAAATCAAACATAACGCTCAATAAGTGAGGGGGATTCCGCACAACGTATTGATTTAATAGTGAACTCTTGTCTCAAAATGGGACATTTGTGGTTTCAGAATATCGACTAAGGGGAGGGGGTATGTCTGATCATTGGGATGACTACTTCAACCAGGAAAAGGCACCGCCTGACTTCCTGGTTGAGCGAGTAGATGTTGTGGGCGAGGGGGCTTTGGCGGATCAGTTGGCCAAGTTGGCCGACCTCTACATTGCCAAACAGCAGGGGAACCGGATAGCAGGTCTTGCTGACTTGGGTGAGGATCTTCTTAAGCTGACCGAGACTGGCATTCGTGACGGTTCATCGTCATGCGCTGGATTGATGAAGGAATTGTGCCGCAGAACCGGCTGAAGAAAGCCTTGTTATCTCTCACGTGATGCCGATAACCACATTTATCGGCATCAGTTTAGAGCCTCAGCTCGCCACAGCTTGAAATTCATCCAAGCTGGACTCATATCTGTCTAGAGCATTTTGCTCTACTTACGAGGAAGCTCCTATATATGAACATATGTGATGATGAGATGCTTGTTCTCAGCGAGAATGAGAAAAAACTAGAACAAGAGTATGAGGCCATGAAGAAGTCTGGAGCCTCGCCAGAGCAACTTTGGTCTAAAGCCAATGAATTGCACAAAGCCAATGAGGCCTGCAATAATTATGCGTCGAAGCATACGTCCGCTTATTCCTCGTAATCTCTAATCTTGACCCCAATGCCATTTCACCTCGTGAAATAGCATTGGGGCCACACTGAGCCAACAGTTCTTCCAGAGTGTAGCGCGGCTGGCCACGCAGCTTGGCTGCGAGCACGCTCCACATCATCAAGCGCCGCAGTCAGCAGCGCCGGATCACCATCTTCAAGAGCTGCCAGCAGATAGGCAACCATGTCGGCCTCAGTGGCCAAGACGTCAGCCACATCAAAGCGGCTCCATTGTTTGGTTCTCTTCATTTCCTCCTCCTGCACCCGTCATTGCGCATAATGCGACGTTTTGTTAAATGCCCATCCGAAACCCGCCGATAAGCCAATCCACGCAATTTTGCTGGTTTATCAGGTATTTACTTGGATGGAACGAGAGTTGACCAAAAACTTCATTTTTCGATGGTTTGAGTGCGGTTTATCAATTGAAGAAACGGCCAATCTTTGTTTTGTTTCTGTGAGGCAGGTCACATATTGGGATAAAGGCAAAGAGATCCCACCTGTCTATAAACGGCTAATGCGTATGGCTTCAGGGAGAGAACTGCCCACAATTTGGAAAGACTGGGAAGGTTGGCGAATGATGAATGATTGCCTTGTATCACCAACAGGTGTGAGATTCGACAGACGCAGGATAGAGGCGATTGCCATCATCCAGGTGGAGCGATCCGAACGGCAAATGGCTGCTTTCTATTGGAGAAAGAAACTTGGCGTAATGTGAGCTTGGGGGCTACGGCCCCCATTTATTTATCATTCGCCGAAGCGCAATAAGCAATGTACTTCGTTGCTGCGTGACAGAGACGACATTGAATGAACCAAGACCCACCCGATGCTCCATAAGCCTCCAAAAGATCTTCACCCTCTAACACCTTCGAACACTGATGCGCACCATCCACATCGTCATAACCAGAACACTTAACGGATAGAAAGGGTTTAAGAATCAATTTCTGCTCTACAGATAGACTATCAAAGCCAAACCGAATTGAACGATGAGCCAAGGCAACAACCATCGGGCTAGCATTCTTGAGAAGGTCAAAACTAAACAAATGACATAGTATTTTTAAGGTTGTATCCATAAGAATCCCTCTTGTTATCAATGGCTTTACCACAACCAGAAACTATACTGTCAACTGTGTCAATTATAATCAACAACTATCATTAAGATGGGTTGATAGAAAAAACATATGTCGGCGCGTAGCGCCGCAAAAGCTGGAGGCTGCGCCCCCCGCGCTTTAGTAAGAACGCCCCTGCACTAAACACTCGCCCGAGTAAGCCTTAGCCGAGTGGTTGCCCGTATGGCCCCACCATCGAGTGGTCAAGGGCAGAACGGGAAGGGGCGGGGGGTAGACGGTAGGGGTAGAGGGAAGGGGTAGTATTCCCCCCGTATTACTACACGGGGGGAGCCGAACCGGAAAACCCGCAGCCCCAAAGACAAAGACGGCGAAAGACCTTGAGAGCGGCTTGTCTACGACAGGAGGAATAGGCAGGCACCACCCGCGCCCTATAGCCTACAGGGTTTCGTCCTCGCTGCGCTCCTTCCTCAACCCTTACGACTGGTCGCTCTGACTGGGGCATTAAAGATCGGTTTGGCAGGGAAGGGGGTGATCCAGTCTCTGGGGTAGATGGGCATGTTCCGCCGCGAGGCTTTTGGAGATCAAATGGACAGCAGAGGGCGGCTTGTAGGGGCTACCGCCCCTGTTCTTTGTGGCATTAACAGCCATATTTAACATAAATATCCGCGTTACGCAGTTAGCATAAAACTGCCGCGCTATCGCTTGCCCGCCAGCTCGTTCAGTACAGCGAAAAGATGCTGTACTTCAGAGCCGGCCCTAATTATGTCCGGTCATCACTTGGTTTGTTTTTGGTATCACCACCCGCAAAGAGGGCAGCATTGTATTTACGGCGCAGGGCGTCACCCTCTGGATCACAATAAACATCAACAGGCTTGCCCTGATACTTC
Organism: Aeromonas sp. 97A; assembly: GCF_051919185.1. Classification (NCBI taxonomy): domain Bacteria; kingdom Pseudomonadati; phylum Pseudomonadota; class Gammaproteobacteria; order Aeromonadales; family Aeromonadaceae; genus Aeromonas; species Aeromonas sp. 97A. The sequence goes on from NZ_JBQBFF010000001.1 coordinate 1,322,269, forward strand.
ACAACCGCATGGCAGGCGCTCATAGCATCCACACTGGCCAGTTGATCCGGCCAATCGTCACTGTAGACGGGCTGCACATCGTCACCCTTGCGAAGGGCAAAGCAATACTCAACCCGATATGATCCCCGTTCATCCTTTATCAGCTGGTGACAACTGATGATCAGCTTGTGCCCCGCAAACGGCCCTACAGAAAGAACCCCGCCAGCAGACGCAGCAGGAGCGCCGCTAGCACGTACCCCAGCACTGGACGTACCACCCACCTCCCCAGCAGCCGGAACAGCGGCAGGAGAGGGCGGAGGGGCTTCATTAGGCTTATCGATATACGCAGGCTTAATGAAGCCAAAGAAGATACAAAACCCCATAAGCGCCAGAAAAAAAAGTATTTTAGGATCTCGAAACATCGAGCTGCCCGCGATTGTATCCGAGACCTTACCTGTTGTAGTTGAGTCATAGAGTTTGAAAACATATTTCGGCACCTTATTAAATGGCTTGGCTTGCAATACATCGGACATGGACGACCCGCTATTATCAGCCAGATGTAAAACCGTCTTATAACGCCCACCAATGCCCAACAGGCCCATATTGGTATGGCGAATTGCGGTTTCAGCAGCAGCCCGAATAACAGCGTGAACCTTTTTGATGTTCGGAGTCGTAAATACAAAATCCCAGTTGTGATGTCGGTGCATATCAAATGCAACGTCTATGGTTTCCGGTCGGCCATCTGCCTTGGCTGCATCCGGCCCGTTGGGATAATCCAGACGATCTAAATCACTCTGACGCCATGAAGGCGGAAAGATCCGCTGCACTTCATCGACCAGAAAGAACACCCCCTTTGGTGCCCAGTGATAGAACCGAGCGAACTTATCGCGCCCCTCCTGTGATTCGGTCTCGATGTAGGTCACTTCAAAGCCTTCAGGCACCGCCTTGCCCAGCACCTCCCTGCAACGCTCGGCAGTGAAGCCCCGCACGTTGGTGATGATGTGACGACCGGCTTTGATGGCGGGCAGCACATCGGTATAGATCGCCCCTGATGATTTGTAAGAACCTGGCGCCCCGTGATGGATCTTAATCGACATTTACCACCCCATCATATTGAGCATGAAGCGGGTGACAAACGCCTGAGACAATATCGCCAGACCCTTATCGAAATGCAGGTAAAGCAATATCCCCCGAACACTGGGAGGCAATGAATTAAAAGAAGATGAAAGCAACTCGCTGAAATGGACATTCAACAAAACCTCCTTTGCCACATCCCAAGTAAACATCAAGAGGAATAACTTAAACTCAACCCATTGAACCGCCATTTTGACAGCAATCCATGCAGCAAAATCAACGGCCAAGTTATATAAGTCGTTATAAAAACCACCAAAGAAATCAGAAAGCCATTCCATGCCATCACCTCTTAAAGATAATCATCAACGCCACGAAGTAAAAAATAAACATCATCAACGCCGCCAAGGTTTTCCAGTAATCACCAGATGGAGGGCAAACAGTGTATTCCTTACCCTGATGTGTAAATAGCTCCAAACACTCCATTGGATCAGCAGAGCCAGTAAGATTAAACGCAAAGACCTGCTTAACATCTTCAGATATGGACTGATATTTATTAGTCAATGAATCATTTGCCTCTTCCAACTTCTTATTAATAGAGGGCAAATCAAAGAAACAATCAGCGCCCCCTTCACACCTTTGTGACTTATAAGACGCAGAACCAACATAAAGAGGATTAGAAGAAGATCCGGGCATCTTGGAATAGTCAACGCCAGAACCTTCACCGCTACCGTCACCGCCGCCATTACCGTTACCGTTGCCAGCCTTCTCGGCCATAATCTCAAGAGCAGTGCGCATATCTTGCAAAACATACGTCTGTTGCTCAGATTGGTTTGCAGTAGTTCCGGCACTCTCAACAAGTGACGCAATGTCAGAAGCAGTCCAAGCAGATGAGCCACCATCAGAACCGGAGCCAGAACCACCACCCAAAGAACGCTCAATATTTTTCAGCGAGTCTTTCATATCCTTGGCAAAGTAAGAGGTTGCCTTAGTATTTCCAGAAATGTCGTCAAGTTTATTATTAAGTCCGTTTGTGTTGCCCTGAATACTGGACATCATATTTAAAGAGGCACCCATCATTGAGGAAATACCAGCAACGTCAGACGCAACAGAAGAAGGAACGCCACCAGAAGAACCAGAGCCAAGATTACTCAACTTAACATCTATAGATTGCAAATAGTCCCTTGTGGTACTAAGTGCAGCAGCCACACCGCCAAGATTGCCATTAACATGAGACAACTCGCTAGATGATTGCTTTATATGATAAAGCGCATCTTTCATATCACGAGAAAATGACTCGGCATTATGAGCGATAGAATTGAGATTGGCTGTATCTGACTTAGTGCTTTCTACAACCTGACGCAGAGCAACACCCAAGTTTTTATTTAACTTGGCAACAGCACCCGAAACAGATGTTCCGGTGGCATCACCAATCACAGGTTCAAAATCAACCCAACCAGCAATCGGCTTAGTACCAGAAGGGCCTTCATCTGGCGTATTACCACTACCATCTGAATCACCATCACCACTGCCATAGCCTGTAAACTTACAAGCCGTACCTGTGGTCTCCACTGGCCCGCGTTGATTAAGCAAGGGGCGATCAATACAAACCCCAACGCAATTAACCTCACAGCCACCCAGTTCGGAACTTTCGAATTTAAGACAAGCTGGCAAAGGCGTTGCCAAAGTAACGTTACCCAATTGCACACCGACAGGACAGCCCGAGATAGCAAATGCCAGCGATGGGAAAAATAATAAAAGCCAACCTATGCGCACACAGCCCCCAATATAAAAAAAGGCGACCGAAGCCGCCTTAGATTGAAAAGGATGTTCGCCATCCCTCGACAAAGAACAAAAACCAGAGCGTCCCGATAAGCAGGGACATGGCTTAGGCTTTGCGAATAAGGCCGATCAGGATACCGACCCCGACAACGGCAGCAACAACCAGCATCACCTTGGGAGAAGTGGCGTTAACGTCTGCCAACGCGGTATCAAGCGCAGAGCCAGCAGCGGCAGCAGAACCACCTTCGGCAGCATTGGCGACACCCATAGCAGAGACAGAAGCCACAGCAGCGATACAGCCGTTACGGAACAAGCCTGACAGTTTTTCCATTTTTATTTATCCTCGTTTTGCACCAACAATAACACGGGCAACAGCGCCCAATTTTAAACCGACAACCCAGATGGCTAATCCAAAACCAAAGGCTACGGTTACGGTGGATTTATCGAACTCAAACCAGCTCGATATATCCGTTAACTTGTTATGCTCCTGAACAGTCAGGAGCACATATTCGCAGGAATCCCCCTCGGATAATCGAGCATATCCCTCGGAGGTAATATCTAGACAAAGCATTATCGCGCCCTCGTCGTCGCTCGCTGCGCGCTCTCGCTCCTCCTCCTCGGTGCGCGGCGGTTATACCGGTTTTTTGTTAGGCTGGAAGCCAACAACCACATTTCGGGTCGGATTCTGGGGATCGGCTTCAAGCACAAGATCAATGGCAACCAACTTGGGACAGTCGGCCATTTCTTTGATAGTCGCCGCATCATTACGAAGGGCCAGTTGGCGAACTTCATAACCCCATGAGTGGATATTGCACTCGGGTTTGTTGACGTTATTTGCCGGAGCCAGATATTCCACTTGCGCGAAATCATAAGGGACAGGAGCGCCAGATTTACGGGACACACCATAACCATGAGTAACACGAGTTACCAAAACACCAGTGAGCAGGGACATAATATTTACCTCGTTGAAGAACCTGATTTATAGGTCAAACTAAACAATGCTCACCCGATATAAACTCGGGTGGTAGCGGCATTCTTAACCGCGCCGGAATATCATCTTCCTTAAGATGCGCTGTTAATTGGTGAACAATCGTTGCAGGGGAAAGCCCTTCAACACTTGCTAACCAATTAACAAGGCGGCCCGCCATCCGAGACATATGGAAAACAGCATTGTCCCGACTGGTCTTGAACTTGTTTTTAAAGGTGGTCACACGTACCGGAACAGACTCCGATTGCTTCACTTCATCCAACCATTTTGCAAACTGGGGATACATCCCAGCGAAATAAGGGTCGGGATTAATCAATACATCGAGCGGGATTATCCGGTCTTTATTGTGTAACTCGCCTTCGGCGCGTACCCAATTTGGGTTCTCTTCCGATTGCATTTGTTTGCCCTTCTCATATATACGGGCGCATTTACCATTAATCCGGCTACCCACATAAAAAGAGCAACCCTTGGTTGGCACCATGCCGAACCGCTTAGCAATGCCCTTAGCAATCTCTGTAATAACGAACTCGCCAGACTCGATTTTCATCCACGCCGGAGCACGGCCCCGCTCAGGATGGAAACCACCGGATTCAGCCGCTTCAATAGCACCCTGATAACTGATCACTTCGCCTGTGTAGTCATCGAGCGCCAAATCCACCCGCGTGATACGCACGGACGGCATATTAGAGATAACGGAGTGCAATGCCTGCATATCGAGGGCAGCACAACCGACACCGGAAAAGCTCACCATACACCCATGGTTGGCAGCACCCCAACCAATCAGGCCACAGGGGAGGCCATCACACAGCAGGTCGGCAGAGTTGGCATACCCATGCAAACCGGAGCGGCGAGGACGCATCGTGAAACGAGGCTCAGGGATAGGCACCCCGATCTTGGTGTTAAGCTCCTCAAGCCACAGTTCAAGCTCAGAGCAGCACAGGGCATCGAGAAATTGCACCCCGTAGCAGTCAATCAAATCGTTGTAGGCTTCCCAATATTTGGCACCCTCGACCACTTCGAACTGGGAGAACTTGAGCAGGGAAGCGCAGACCGCTTTCAGCTCTTTGCGAATGTCAGCACGGGCCTTGTAATTGGAATGCAACGCCCGCTCCATCATTTCGGTCATGGATAGGGTAACGACAGGGGCAGGGGACTTTGGCACACCCTGAAGGCTCAACCGCTCGGTGGTCTTGTCATAACCGACAGTCGGGGCAGGGGAGGCCCCCAGCCGTTCGGCCTTGTCACACAGACGGTCAGTCACCTTGTCAAAGTGGGCGAGGGGAGCGAAACCAACCGGACGCTTCCACAGGTAACGCAGACCCTCGACAGGAGGCTCAGAAATGGCCGCTTGCAGGGCCTTTACCTTGGTGTCAAATCGCGGGATAGCCTTCAAGAGCGCACCTTGCTTGGCAAGCTCTTTCATCTGGATCAACTCGACAGGTGCCCAAGTGAAAGACAGATAGTCAATCAGGGTTTTGGTGCCGATAACGCTATTTATCGGCATCATGGCGTTAACGGGGTTATGACCAGTCATCAAAAAAGACTCCCTGATCATAAAAACCCTGCCAAGTGTCCTCGGTAACTTCGACCAGCTCGAACACGGTATCGGGGTACGTCATGGACAGATAGACCCGCAGCTCATGCAGATCACGGAACATCTCGACCTGACCAGCCACACAAGCGGAATAATCACCGGTTGGCTCTGCCTGCCAATAGACCTTGCGCTCTATGAGAGCAGGCGAATCAAGGTTTTGTTGGCTAAAGTAGGTCATGAGTTAATCACTTGGCTTAGTAGACAAGTGCATTTGATCAATTCGCCAAGCAAATTACAACGGGCCTTTTTAGGGCCAAAATGGTTATGATACGGCCATTGATAAACTGAGGAGTTAAGAAAGATGGACTCAAAAACCTTGATTGAAGCCTACATGAGAGCCAAAAAATACACCCAGTTTCAGGAAGTCGCCGCTGACTTGGGTTTCACGCAATCTCACATCTCAAGATTAACCAAAGGCAAAGCGCAACTCACTGATGCGACAGCAAAAAAGATTGCCGAAGAAATCGGTCTAGACCCTAAAGAAATCATGATAAGCCTTGCCGCCGTCAGAGAGGAAAATCCAGAGCTAAAACAGGCTTGGTATGAAATCTTAGCGAGGTACTCAAAAAGCACAGGCACGGCTGTAGCCCTTGCGGTTGCTATGTTCCTGACCCCCAGCCACGGGCCTGACAACACTGCGCATAATGTATATTATGTTAAATCATATATCTTGTTTCCTGTCACCACTTATTGAACTGTGTATAATGGCAACAATTGATCCTATCTTCGACCGGATGTCTTAAGTGGCTGAATTAACATCAGAACAATTAAAACCCGCTTTTGCGATTGAACAGTTCCCCAAGCTTAGCGAGCTTGAACCTATCCCCTTTGCTGCGCTTCAACCCAGAGCCATTTCCGGCATCAAACGTCTTGCCAGTTTTGATGGTGACTGTCCGGTCATGCTGCTTAACGGGTTCCCCGGCGCAGATTACGAAGGCGTTTGCCAAACGTTGATTGCCGACTCCAATGGCAAGGATGGTGACCTGTTTGATCTCTGCTACACCGAGAATCTGAACAACCCCTACAAGCCTATCTGGCTGCGCCTGCAACCGGGCACCGGCGTTGAGTTTTGCGAAATGGTTGGCGAGCTGCTCAAGCTGTTGAGCCACCATCTCGATGCCGAACGCATCGTGACCCGCATCATGCGCAAGCAGAACAATGATCCGAAAATCGATGATTTCCTCTCCGACCTGGCGGCTCACGTGGCATTGGGTCTGGAATTCCAGCACCCCATTCTGATCAACCTGTTGATCCATCACGAAGCGCAGGAAGCGCCGGTGATTTATGGCCGTGATCTCAACTGGGATACCCTGTTTGGCTCCATCAATTACCAGACAGAACAAGGCTCTGTCTATGCCAACCAGCACCTTTTGGAGCCCGGCTTGCTGCGCGAAGCCAACGGCGGCTACCTCATTTTGCAACTGGACGAGCTGCTGGATCAGCCGCACCTCTGGTTCAAACTGAAAAATGCCATGCAAAAAGGCGAGCTGGACTGGAACGCCTATCAGGAAGGGAAAACTCTGACCCCCTTCTTCGCGCCTGAAGCAACCCCTATCAAGCTCAAGCTGATCCTGGTCGGTGACCGATTGGACGTGGCCGAGTTCCAGATGCTGGATCGGGATATGTCCGAACGCATCTTCCTGCGCGCGGATCTGGTGTCAGAGGTGAATATTGAAGAGGATCTGCAGGAATTTCTGCAGTACTTGGCTTGGCTGCGCCAGCGTTGGAGTCTGCTGGACTTCACGCCAGCCGCCCTCGCCGCCCTTTGTCGTCATGCCAGCCGCCTCTGTGACCATCAGGAGTGGCTGTCGCTCTCCGAAGTGCAACTCTCCGCCATCATGCGGGTGGCTGACAGTCTGGCCCGGGAGCTGGAATCTGATGTGGTCACCGACGAGCATATTCGCGGCGCACTGGAAGAGCAGGATTACCGCCTCAACTATCTGGTTGAGCAGTCCGATCAGGGGGTTATCGACGGCCAGATCCTGCTGCAAACCGATGGCGAAGAGATTGGCCAGATCAACGGCCTGTCGGTCATTCAGGTCTCCGGTCACCCTTATGACTTCGGCGAGCCGGTGCGCCTCACCGCGACCGTACACCTTGGTGATGGCGATGTGGCGGATATCGAGCGCAAAGCGGAGCTGGCCGGTCATATCCACGCCAAGGCGATGATGATTATCCACGGCTATCTCTCCAACAAATTTGGTGCAGAGAACCCCTCCCCCCTGTCGGCGAATCTGGTGTTCGAGCAGTCTTACCACGAAATTGATGGCGACAGTGCCTCACTGACCGGCTTGTGTGCCCTGCTCTCTGCCCTCGCCCGCCAGCCTATCTATCAGCACTTCGCCGTGACCGGTGCGGTCGATCAGTTTGGCAATGTGCAGGCCGTTGGTGGCGTGAACGAGAAGATTGAAGGCTTCTTCCGGGTGTGCAAAATCCACGGCATCACTGGCAAGCAAGGGATCATTTTGCCGGGCACCAACATCCAGCAGCTGAACCTCTCTGACGAGGTGATTGCAGCGGTTGAAGCAGGCCAGTTCCACATCCACCCGGTGGATCATGTGGAAGAGGCCATCGAATTGCTCACTGGCTGTGTCGCCGGTGAGCCTGATATGCCCGATACCCTGTTTGGCCGTATTCAGGAGCGGTTGGACGAGTTGAACGGCTCCACTGCCAAAGTCGGACTGCTGCAATCCCTGCTGGGGCGCCTGTTTGGCCGCTGATGAAGTGATCGGAGTTGTTTAGCGAACAACTGTAAGCTAAATTGGCCCGGCTTTGACCCATTTGAAGGAAATACCGCGTGACCGTAGACAATACCACCATGGAAGCCCGCCTTTCCCTGTGCGAACAGGGCAAGAACTCTTTTACCCGTGAAGAGCTGCTGGCTTGCAGCCGTGGCGAACTGTTTGGTGAGGGTAACAGTCAGCTGCCTGCCCCCAACATGTTGATGATGGACCGCATCGTCAAGATCAATGACAACGGCGGCGAACACGGCAAGGGCGAGATCCTGGCTGAGCTCGACATTACTCCGGATCTCTGGTTCTTCGATTGCCACTTCCCGGGTGATCCTGTGATGCCTGGCTGTCTCGGTCTGGACGCCATGTGGCAGCTGGTTGGCTTCTTCCTTGGCTGGAAAGGCGGTCCTGGCAAGGGTCGTGCTCTGGGCGTGGGTGAAGTGAAATTCACCGGCCAGATCCTGCCGACTGCCAAGAAAGTGACCTACAAGATCACCTTCAAGCGCGTCATCAACCGCAAGTTGGTGATGGGGATTGCTGATGGTGTGGTCGAAGTTGACGGCCGTCCGATCTACAGCGCCACCGACCTGAAAGTGGGCCTGTTCAAAGATACCACCGCATTCTGATCTCTCTGATTGGTGGTAAAACAGCATTAACGCAAAGGGGCCACAACGGCCCCTTTCCTTTTGTAATGAGTGATGAAGTACCTGCTACTTCATGAAGAGGCCTGAGCCCCGCCCTTCCATGGCGTCACGCCAACCACCAAGCCAATGCCCTCGGGCATCCAGGCATTGATACGGACACGCTTCTTTCTGTTTTCCGACCACGCCAGCCTGATAACCACGAGCACGAGCTCTTTCCAGACGGTCCCGCTTCTGTCTCTTCATCATCTACGACCCTCTTCGTGGAACAAAAAAGCGACCAATTCTGCATCGGTCGCTTTCATCTTTACTCCTGCGAGCGCACTCGGTCAAACAAAAACTTCCACCCTAACCGGGCTATGTGACACAAGGCACTGAACTGGATTAAGTTTTAATTACAGGGAACTTACTCCTGATTTTTGAGTCCTTCCAGCTCTTCCCAGCGAGTAAATGCCTGCTCCAGCGCTGCTTCAGCGGCATTGAGCGCATCCAGTTTCGGCTGGGTTTTATCTGCCGGCAGCGAGAAGAACCCAGGCTGGTTGATCTCGCTTTGCAGCGCATCCAGCTCAGCTTCCAGCTGCTCAAGACGAGCAGGCAACCCTTCCAGTTCAAGCTGCAGCTTGTAGGAGAGCTTCTTGCTCTTCTTTGGCGCTTCTGGCGCGGCGGCAACGACCGGCTCGGGCGCCTTGACCGGTGCACTCTTGGCCTGTTGCTGGGCATTCTGCTGTTCGCGGGTCGCCATCATATCGGCGTAACCACCCACGTAATCGCTGATGCGGCCATCCCCCTCAAACAGCCAGCAGCCGGTCACTGTGTTGTCGATGAAGCGGCGATCGTGACTCACCAGCAGCAGGGTACCGGGGTAGTCGGAAAGCAGCTCTTCCAGCAGCTCCAGGGTTTCCACATCCAGATCGTTGGTCGGTTCATCGAGGATCAGAAGGTTGCTCGGCTTGAGGAACAGCTTGGCCAGCAGCAGCCGGTTCTTCTCGCCACCGGAGAGCGCCTTGACCGGCGTACGGGCCCGCTTGGGCTCGAACAGGAAGTCCTGCAGGTAACCAAGAATGTGACGGGAGCGGCCACGCACCATCACCTCCTGCTTACCCTCCCCCACGTTGTCCACCACTGTCTGCTCGGGGTCGAGCTGCTCGCGGTACTGATCGAAGTAGGCCACCTCCAGATTGGTGCCCCCCTTGACGGTGCCACGGGTTGGCTCAAGCTGACCCAGCAACAGCTTGATCAGAGTCGATTTGCCGCAGCCATTGGGGCCGACCAGCGCAATCTTGTCGCCACGCAGCACTTGCAGATCGAGCCCCTTGAACAGGGTGCGATCGCCAAAGTCCAGCCCAAGCCCTTCGGTCTCGAACACCAGCTTGCCGGAGCGATTGACCTCGTCCAGTTGCAACTTGGCCTTGCCCTGCAGCTCGCGGCGCTGGGAACGCTCCATCCGCATCGCCTCAAGGGCGCGTACCCGACCTTCGTTACGGGTACGGCGAGCCTTGATACCCTGACGCACCCACACCTCTTCCTGGGCCAGTTTGCGGTCGAACTCGGCATTTTTCAGCTCTTCGACCCTCAGCCACTCCTCTTTCCCCTGCAGATACTCGTCGTAATTGCCCGGCCAGGAGGTGATGGCGCCGCGATCGAGATCGATGATCCGGGTGGCCAGCTTGTGAATGAACTCCCGATCGTGAGAGATAAAGACGATGGCGCCGCGAAAATCCTTGAGGAAATCTTCCAGCCAGTTGATGGCTTCGATATCCAGGTGGTTGGTCGGCTCATCGAGCAGCAACAAGTCGGGATCGCAAGCCAGCGCACGGGCCAGCGCCACTTTGCGCAGCCAGCCACCGGAGAGGCTATCGAGGGTCACGTCAGGATCCAGCCCCAGCAGGGTCAACACCTGACTGATACGGGTCTCGAACTGCCAGCCGTTCTGATAATCGAGCTGCTCTTGCAACTCGCTCATCTTGCGAATGTTGGCGTCTGACGGATCGCTCGCCAGCTCCATGGAGATGTGGTGGTACTGCTTGAGCAGCTCCCCTACCCCCGCCAGTCCTTCGGCGGCATAGTCAAACACCGTCAGCTCGCTGGAGGCCGGTGGATCCTGCTCAAGGCGGGTTACTTTCAAATCTTGTTGCAGCACCAGACGCCCGTCGTCCAGCGGCAATTCGCTGGCAATGACCTTCATCAGGGTAGACTTGCCCGCCCCGTTGCGGCCAACCAGACAGAGGCGCTCGCCCCGCTCGATGGTCAATTCGGCATTGTCGAGCAGCGGGAAATCACTGAACGACAGACATGCGCCGTGCAATGTTAAAAGAGCCATGTGTGTTCCTTATTTCATATGAAAAAAACGGGCAGCAGACTGGGTCTGCCCCCGTTTTATCGTCAAATCACTCTCACCCCTGACGGGCGGCCCAGCCCTTGAGCTCCACCAGCGTGAAGGGCCAGCCGAGCTCGCGGCCCGTCTCGTCACGCAGCACCGGTATGCGCACCCGATAGGCGGCAAGCCACTTCTCATCATCCATGATGTCGCACTGGCGGGTGGCGGCGGCAAGGCCTGCCTCCTCCACCAGCGCCCAGGCCTGCTCGCACAGGTGACAACCGTCGGTATGAAACAGGGTCAGCATCACGCCTCGCCTTGCTCCGGTGAATGGGTGATGATCCAGCAGTTGTGGATGTGCTGGTTACGTTCGAAATCCTTCGGTCGCGTCTTCTGGGTGATGTTCTGGGCCTTGAGACCAGTGGCCTCGAGACCGGCCAGATCCATCTTGAAGTGACGCTTGTTGTTGGAGAAGACCAGGGTGCCGTCCGCCGCCAGCAGGCGCTTCAGGTGCTGCATCAGCAGCAGGTGATCGCGCTGTACGTCGAAGCTCTCGTCCATCCGCTTGGAGTTGGAGAAGGTGGGCGGATCGATGAAGATGAGGTCGTACTGCTCATCGGCTTCAGACAACCACTTCAGGCAATCTGCCTGCACAAACTTGTGCTGACGGCCCACCAGCGAGTTGAGACGCATGTTGTCCTGCGCCCAGTTCAGGTAGGTGTGGGACATGTCCACTGTGGTGGTTTCGCTGGCACCGCCAAGACCTGCGTGCACGGTGGCACTACCGGTGTAGGCAAACAGGTTCAGGAAGCGCTTGCCCTTGGCCATCTGACCCAGCATGCGGCGAGTCTGACGGTGGTCGAGGAACAGGCCGGTATCCAGATAGTCGTAGAGGTTGACCCACAGCCGGGCGCCGTACTCCTGCACTTCCATCCGGTGCTGCTCTTCGGAGAGCTTCTGATATTGCTGTTTGCCCTCCTGACGCTCACGCACCTTCAGGATCACCTTCTCGCCGTCCATGCCGGTCACCTTGATGGCGGCCTGAACCATGTCGAGCAGACGCTGACGGGTCTTCTGGGCGGGGATGTCTTTGGGTGCGGCATACTCCTGCACCACCAGATAGTCCTGATAGCGGTCGATGGCAGCGTTGTATTCCGGCAAGTCGGCATCGTAGAGGCGATAGCAATCGATGCCCTCTTTGTTGGCCCACTTCTCGAGGGTTTTCAGATTCTTGCGCAGACGGTTGGCAAAGTCCTGCGCCACCTCTTTTTGGGAAGCCACGGAGTCCAGTGCGATCTGGTAGTTACGCAGCTGACACTCGAGGGCGCCGTTGAACAGGCGATATTGCTTGTCGGCGCGCAGGCGCAGACAGCTGAGCAGCTCGGGGGATGCGGAAAGAATGGAGACTTTCCAACCCTGGAAGCTGCGACGCAGAGCATCGCCAAGGGCCTGATGCACTTCCAGCAGCGCCGGGAACTCGCCAAGACGCTCGCCGTAAGGCGGGTTGGAGATCAGCATACCGACTTGGCGAGCCTCCCCTTCCACAGTCGGCATCGGCAGTGGGTTTTCCAGCTTGGTGACATCGGCCTGCTTGAAGGTGATGAGGTGGGCCACACCGGCCGCTTTGGCGTTGTCGCGAGCTTTGAGCAGCACGCGCTGGTCGGCATCACAGCCAAACAGCTTCACTTCACAACGCTGCATACCGCGTTTGGCGCGCACTTGCGCTTCCATCATCAGGCTCTGCCACAGCTCACTATCGTGCTGCAGCCAGCGATCGAAACCGAAGCGCTCGCGGCGCAGCGCCGGCGCCATGTCGGCGGCGATAAAGGCCGCTTCAATCAGCAAGGTACCGGAACCGCACATCGGGTCCATCATGGGCTCACCGGCCCAGCCGCTACGGGCAATCATGGCGCAGGCCAGGTTCTCTTTGAGGGGCGCCTCACCGGTGCCCTGACGATAGAAACGCTGGTGCAGCGCCGGGCCTGACAAGTCCAGCGTGATATTGGCCTTGCCTTTGCCCAGGTGCGCCATGATGCGAATATCCGGCGACTTTTTGTCCACGTCCGGACGCACGTGACCGCGCTTGGTGAAGCGGTCGACGATGGCATCCTTGATTTTCAGCGCGCCATATTGGGTATTGCGAATGGCAGGGTTGGTACCGGTAAAGTCCACCGCGATGGTAGAGGTACCGGAGAAGTGCTCTTCCCAGGGGATGGTGTGGGCGCCCAGATAGAGATCCAGATCGTCGTTCATCTGGAATTCGGAGAGCACCAGCACGATACGGGAGGCAAAACGGCTCCACAGGCAGGCCTTGTAGCCAATCGCCAGTTCGCCTTTGAAGTGGACGCCAGCCACGGTCTCACGGACCTGCTCTGCGCCCAAGGTGGTCAGCTCGTCGGCCAACAGGTTTTCCAGCCCCTTGGGGCAGGTTGCAAAAAATTCTTTCATCACGCTCACGGGGAACCCATAAAAATAGTGCCGCATTATACCTCATCAGGCGGGCTGGAGCATGCAAAAGTCGGCGCAAACAGCAGGATGGAAACAGATTGATAGGTGGCGAAAAGGTAAAAGGCCCCATGACTACCCGATGGCGAGATCATGGGGCCAGACATCATTTAGCGGATCACTTCATACGAGCCTTGAAACGGGGATTGCTTTTGCAAATCACGAACAATTTGCCCCGACGGCGCACCAACTGACAATCGGGATGACGCGCCCGTGCGGATTTGAGTGAACAAACGACCTGCATTCAGGACTCCTTCTTGCTTGAAAATGCACCAAAGCGCTTGTTGAAACGGGCCACACTCCCCTCGCTCGATACCTGCTTCTGCTTGCCGGTATAGAACGAGTGCGACTGGCTGGAAACATCGAGCGATACATAGGGATACTCCTTCCCGTCTTGCCACGTATAGCGGCGATCGCTCTTGATGGTTGAACCGACCAAGAAAAAGGCATCTGCCGCCGTGTCATGGAACAGCACCAAACGATAATCAGGATGAATATGAGGCTTCATAGCAACTCCATTTTGTTATGTTATAACAAAATGTAAGTGAGAATAGCTCTCGTTTCAAGCATAAAATGTCGTATGAAGAAAATCGCTTCAGTGAGTGATGTGTTGATGCTGAGGTGAAGGCACTACACAAGCAGAACGAAACAAGAATGAGACACCATGCTTGCAGCACGGAAGACCAAGATACTGCGTGGGTTAGAACACAAGGTGCAAGTGACTGTAACAAGCCTCAAGAGAGGCTGGATCACAACCATGAAGATCAATGAGAATGGGCAAGATGTTTGCGGATCAATGAAGTATCAGAAACGAGGCGCGATTGAGGTGACCACAGTAAAAAGAGGCAGCGGTGTAATCACAGAGATAAAACGATTGATGAAAATATATCAACTGACCTGACGATATTGCTCGGTCACGATAATACGCGGTTTCATCCGGTTATTCATCACCTTGATCACCCCGAAACGCGGCAAGGTTTTACTGGTGGTCAATACCAGATCGGCAGTGAGGTTCAAACAGACGCTAGCCTGCTCCCCTGCCTCAATGACCATAAATTCGCCGTTGCCATGGGGTGTATTCATCAGGACCAGATCACCATTTTGCGGGATCACTTGCGGATGCTGTTCACTAAAAAACCAGCTTTGCGGCATCAGAGGTTTATAAAAGCGACTGACCGCGATGGCATTAAGCACCAACTGAACCTGATGCGGAATACTCCACTCAAGTTCGGCTGCTTTATCCATCAACTGATAATAGAGGGCGGCATCATCGACACAAAAAGGTTGGGTCGTAAACGAGCTGGGCACCAATTGCCGCCCTTTATACTCGGTCGCAAATAACATGTTATCAGACAGGTCCAACATCAGACGGTCACTCTGGGCATCATAGTGCCATTGCCAGCTATCGGTCGGTTGGATAAACATGTTGGAGCCCTTACTTGATAATTACCAGTTGACTTTATTCCATATGCAGGAAATCAGCAACGTCAAATAAAGGGCTCCGCCATCTATTTCTTAAATATTGGTCACAATCTCTTTGACCAGCCCCGGCCCTTTATAAATAAAGCCGCTATAAATTTGTACCAGACTGGCACCGGCGGCCAATTTTTCACGGGCGGCCATGGCACTATCAATACCACCCACCCCGATAATTGGCAGAGCACCATTGAGCGCCTTGGCCAGATGACGGATCACCTCGGTACTCTTGTGCTGCAGAGGACGACCGCTCAGGCCACCCGCTTCACCGGCATGGGGCATGTCATAAATCATCTCGCGCTCGAGGGTGGTATTGGTGGCAATAACCCCATCAATACCATTCCGTACCAACGAAGCGGCCACCTGATCTATTTCTTCAAGGCTTAAATCCGGGGCAATTTTAACCGCCAGCGGCACATACTTTTTATATTGGGCGGCCAGCTCTTGCTGACGCACCTTGAGGGCTGCCAGCAATTCATCCAGCGCCTCTCCATATTGCAGCGAACGCAACCCCGGGGTGTTGGGGGAAGAGATATTGACGGCAATATAATCAGCATGATCATAAACCTTGTCCATGCAGATCAGGTAATCATCCTTGCCCTGTTCGATGGGAGTATCTTTGTTCTTGCCGATATTAATGCCGATGACCCCCTGATATTTGGCCTCTTTTACCTTGGCCACCAGATGATCCACCCCCTTGTTGTTGAATCCCATCCGGTTGATGATCCCCTCTGCCGGAATAACCCGGAACAGGCGCGGCTTGTCATTGCCGCTCTGGGGTCTGGGGGTGACGGTACCGACTTCGATAAAGCCAAATCCCATGGCGCCCAGCGCGTCAATGCACTCACCATCTTTATCCAGACCGGCCGCCAATCCCACCGGATTGGCAAAAGAAAGCCCCATGACAGTGACGGGGCGTTTCGGCAAATTCTGGCGGAAGAAACAATCGAGTGGCGTACCGAGAAGGCGGGGCAAATATTTCATGGAGAGATCGTGAGCCTGTTCCGGATTGAGTTTGAACAGGAAATGCCTGGCGATGGGGTACAACATCTTTGCTCCTTAAAGAAAGCCCCGGCAACTGGCCGGGGCTTTGGGTGTAATGTCGGTGTCATGCCTTAATCTGGCAATTAAAGTGCCCGACAATTCAACTGGAGCAGGTTCAACTCTCGCAAGGCCACCGAGAACTTGGCGAACTCGTGGGTACTGGTGGTCTTGAAGTCGGCCAACATATGGGTCCAACGGGACAAGAGTTGCTCATGCTCCGAAATCCAGTCGGCCAGTATGGTAGCGCATTCTCCCTGATCTTTGCACCCTTCCAGTACCACAGAAGTGAGACTGCGTTGCTGCCAGTCAAGATCTTCGCGGAAGGAGGCTCGCGCCATCGCCTGCCAGTGGTTGCCGACCGGCTGATGGTTGATCTGGTCGAGGAACCAGTGCAGATCCAGTTTGGCACCGAGGCGATAGTAAACATTGGCGGCACGCAGGATATCGGTCTTGTGCTCTGCGGCAATCTGCGCCAGATCCAGGCTGGAGAAGAGGCTACTCATATGGGCGACCTGACGGGCAATGGCCTCAGGCACCTGTTTCTCCATCCACTTGGCAACAGCCTGACGATGCTCGGCCACTTCGCTCTCATCCATCACCTCGTAAAGGTGCTTCCCTAAGATCTCGAACGCCGGACGGAAGAAGGCGATGTTCTCGCTGATGCTCCAACTGCGATTGCGGGCGCGCAGGAACCAGCGGGTGGCACGGCGCACGATGCGGCGGCTGTAGAACATCAGCTCGAGCTGAGTCTGGGCATCCACCAAGTTGTCGCACCCTTCGATATCGCGCCACAGCTGGTTCATGCCAAACACTTCGCGGGCCATGGCGAAGCAGCAGGCCACTTCGGCGACCGAGGCACCGGTCTCGTCCTTCATCCGGCTGGCGAAGTTGAGCCCCATGTCATTGACCAGCATGTTGGCCACCCGGGTAGCGATGATCTCGCCGCGTAGCGGGTGATCGGCCAGCTGTGCACCAAACTGCTGCTGTACTTTGGCCGGGAAGCTGGTGACCAGCATGTTGGCGAGGAAGGGCTCGTCGGTCACTTCCGGGCAGTTGAGCTGCTCTTTCAGCACCATCTTGCCGTAAGCCACCAGCACCGCCAGTTCGGGGCGGGTCAGTCCTGCCCTGCCGCCATCCGTTCGGAGAGCTCCTCATCGGATGGCAGGAACTCCAACGCACGGTCGAGCTTGCCTTCCCGCTCCAGCCCCTGAATAAAGCGCTGCTGCTCTTTCAGTTGTTCAGAGCCGCGGAAGCTGGTGACCGATATGGACTGGGACTGGCGATAGGCGTTGGTGATCACGATCTGCGCCACGTCGTCGGTCATCTCATACAGCATCTGGTTACGCTGCTTGAGGGTCAGATCCCCTGTCGCCACCAACTGGTTCAGCAGGATCTTGATGTTCACCTCGTTGTCGGAGCAATCCACCCCGCCCACGTTGTCGGTAAAATCGGTGTTGATGCGACCGCCCTGACTGGCGTACTCCACCCGGCCAAGCTGGGTAAAGCCGAGGTTACCCCCCTCACCCACAATACGGGCCCGCAGATCGCGACCATTGACTCGCAGTGCATCGTTGCTGCGATCGCCCACTTCCCCATCGCTCTCGCGAGCGCTCTTCACGTAGGTGCCGATGCCGCCGTTCCACAGCAGATCGACATTGAGGCAGAGCAGCGCCTTGATCAACTCGTTTGGGGCCATGCTGGCCTTGTCGGTGCCGAGCAGGGTCTGCATCTCGGGGCTCAGCTTGATGGACTTGGCCGAGCGCAGGAAGATGCCGCCCCCTTGTGATATCAGCTCGCGGTTGTAGTCATCCCAGCTGGAGCCCGGAAGATCGAACAGGCGCTGGCGTTCAACAAAGCTCTTGGTCGCATCCGGAGTGGGGTCAACGAAGATATGCATGTGGTTGAACGCACCCACCAGCCGGGTGTGCTCGGAGAGCAGCATGCCGTTGCCAAACACGTCCCCTGCCATGTCGCCGATCCCGACGCAGGTAAAATCTGTGGTCTGGCAGTTGACGCCGATCTCGCGGAAGTGGCGCTTGACCGACTCCCAGGCCCCGCGGGCGGTGATGCCCATCTTCTTGTGGTCGTAACCGACCGAGCCGCC
Source organism: Aeromonas sp. 97A (assembly GCF_051919185.1). Taxonomy (NCBI): domain Bacteria; kingdom Pseudomonadati; phylum Pseudomonadota; class Gammaproteobacteria; order Aeromonadales; family Aeromonadaceae; genus Aeromonas; species Aeromonas sp. 97A. Next base: position 1,340,502 of record NZ_JBQBFF010000001.1, read on the forward strand.
GGAGGCGAACGCGTCACCGAGCCAGTGACCGTATTCGAGGCTGATCTCGTTGGCAATATCCGAGAAGGTGGCGGTCCCCTTGTCTGCGGCGACCACCAGGTAGTAGTCATCCTCATCGTGGCGCACCACGGATTTGGGCGGGATCACCTCGCCGCCGATGATGTTGTCGGTCACATCGAGCAGGCCACGAATAAACAGGCGATAACAGGCCTTACCCTCCTCCTGAATGACGGCGCGGGGCGCCCCCACCGGCATCTGTTTGCAGTAGAAGCCGCCTTTTGCCCCCACCGGTACGATGACAGTGTTCTTGACCTGCTGGGCTTTCACCAGACCCAGCACTTCGGTGCGAAAGTCCTCTTTTCGATCGGACCAGCGCAGGCCGCCACGGGCGACCTTGCCCCAGCGCAGATGTACCCCTTCCACTCGCGGCGAGTAGACGAAGATCTCGAATTTTGGCAGCGACAGCGGCATGTCGGTGATAGTGGAGGGAGCCAGTTTGAAGGAGATGTAGGGCTTGATGTTGCCCGCCTTGTCCAGCTGGTAGTAGTTGGTACGCAGGGTAGCGTCGATCATATCCACATAGCGGCGAATAATGCGATCGTCGTCCAGGTTGGCAACCTGATCCAGCTTGGTGGCAAGCTCCTCGTGCAGCTTGGCCTGTACCTTGGCGTCCTGCTTGCCGGCAGGATCCAGGCGATGTTCGAAAAGAGCAAACAGCAACTGGGCGATGTCGGGGTAGCGGGTCAGGGTCTCTTCGATATAGGACTGGCTGAAGGAGACGCCTGTCTGACGCATGTATTTGGCATAGGCGCGCAGCACCGACACCTGGCGGCCGGTAAGTCCCGCCCCCAGAACCAACCGGTTGAAGCCATCATCTTCCAGCTGCTTGTTCCAGATGGCAGCAAACGCCTGCTGGAAGCGCTGCTGGCTCTGGGCCAGATCAAAGGGCTGCTCGCCATGCAGCAGCATGGAGAAGTCGAGGATCCAGAACAGATCGCCCCCCGGAGTGCGAACCTGATACGGGGTCTCGCCGATCACCCGCAGTCCCATGTTCTCCAGCATCGGCAGCACGTCGGAGAGGTGAATGGGTTCGGTGCGGTGGAACAGCTTGAGCCGTACCCGACGATCGTTCTCCTCCTCCTGCGCGCGGTAAAACAGCATGCCCAGCGGCTCGGCTTCGCTCAGGTTATCGAGCGCCATGATGTCGGCCACGGCAGAGCCCGGCAGCACATCTTCCTTGTAAGCGCGGGGGAATGCGGTGCTGAAACGGCGGCGCAGCTCGTTGCCACGGGCCTCGCCATAGTGGGAAAGCAGCACGGAGTCGAGTCTGTCGTCCCAGCTGCGGGCCGCTTCAATCAGGTTGTTCTGTACTTCGTTCACATCCACATCCACGTTGTTGTTGTTGACCCGCACTATGTAGTGGGTCCGCGCCAGCACGCCTTCGGTGAAGTAGACGTTGAACTCCACCTCTTCATTGCTGCCAAAATATTTCTGCAATATTTGCTGGGTCTTGATCCGCAGCGCCGTGTTGTAGCGCTCCTTGGTGACATAGACCATGCAGGAGAAGAAACGGCCGTACACGTCGCGGCGCACGAACAGCCGCAGCATGTCCCGCTCCTGCATCTCCAGCACCCCAAGGCCGGTAGCCAGCAGTTCCTCTTCACGGGCCTGGATCAGCTCGTCACGGGGATAGGTTTCCAATACGTTCAGCAGCGCCTTGTAGGCGTGGGAGCCCTTCTCATGACCGGAGGCGGCCATGATGCGTTCGAGACGATGGCTGATGAGCGGGATCTGGGTCGCGCTGGTGTTGTAGATGGAAGATGCGTAGAGACCTATGAAGCGATCTTCCCCGATCACCTTGCCATGCTCGTCAAAGCGCTTGATGCCGATGTAATCCACATAAGCCGGACGGTGCACCCGGGACTTGCTGTTGGATTTGGTGAGGATCAGCAGGTCAGAACTCAGAGCGGCATGACGGGCGCTGGCCGGCATGTTGCCAAGGCGCTGGCCCACCTCCTTGATGGAGTTCTTCATCAGCCCCAGACTGGAGCTCGCCTGCGGCAGGATCTCGTGATCCCCCTCCACTGCCTTGACGTCGTAACGGCGATACCCCATCAGGGTGAAGTTGTGGGCAGCCACCCATTTGAGGAAGGCAACGCAGGAGGCCACCTCCTCCTTGCTGACCGGGTGCTTGCGCTTGGGCAGTTCGTCAATGATCTCATTGAGCTTGGCCAGCATCGGCTGCCAGTCGCCGACTGCCAGCGCCACTTCCCCGGCCACCGAGTTGAGCTCGGTAGCCAGCGCGGCCATCTGCTCCTCGCTGGTGAGGTGATCGATCTCGATAAGGAATGCCGTTTCAACCGAGGTCTGCCCGTCGGTGTTGTCGAGCTCCAGAATGGCGTCAATCTTGCCATCCGCACCACGAATGAGGTGCAGCGGTTGGTGCAGCATCATGTGGGCAGTGATATTGAGCCGCTTGAGCGCCATCCGGATGGAGTCCACCAGGAAGGGCGAGTCCTGCAGGATCACCTCGACGATGGTATGGGGCGATTGCCAGCCGTGACGGGTCAGCTCGGGATTGTAGACCCGGATGTAGGGATCGGTACCGCTGCGCTGATTGAGGGCATTCCACAGGCTCAGGGCCGCGCCGTAGAGATCGCTGTCATTGCGATCGTGCAGGTCGGAGCTCGCCATGTTGCCGTAGAACTTGGCAACGAAGCGCTCGACCAGAGAGGCGCTGTTTTTGGGCAACTTTTGATGGATCAAGCTGAGAACGTTTTCGAGCAGAACTGAGGTAGGGGCGTCTTTCAATGCCATTTTTATATTCCTTATCGGACGACATTAACCACCGACGCAGAGGCAACCACCCTGGTTACCCGCTGGTGCAGAGTTGTTGCGAAGTGTAATGGCTTGGATAAGGGAAGGCGAGGAAAGGTGCTAACGAGATGTTAAAAACAAGGTGCAGATCACGGCTTAAACTGTGAGAAATTTTGCAAATAACCAAAAATACAGAAATTCCCACTACCTTTGTGCCAGTTTACCGGATAGATAGTGACGCAAAGCAGATAAACAGTCGGTAATCTGTTCGGTTTTTGTTAATTTATGCGTTCGAGACTGATAAAGCGGTAATCGTCCTGGGTTTTCAGCCGAAAATAGCCATGCACACCATTGATGGCGACAAAGGGGCGTATTTTTTCTATGCCAAGCTCCAGGGTCAATCCCTGTTCGCTGCGCACCACCAGCCGTCTGGCATGGCCCTGATACATCAGCATCACCTCGTCACTGCTCAATGAGAGCCGAAAAGTAAACTGCTTCACACTTGCTCCTGATCACACGACAAATCACACAATGGGGGCAGGCGCATTCACGCCCCTGCCCCCGTCGACAGTTACTGCTGCAGTGCCTTGCTGACCTTCTCGAACAGATCCCGTGCCAACCCCTCAAGGTTGGCAAGACGGGTCAGCTCGGCGCGGATCAGGGCCTTGCGCGCCTCATCCAATCGCTTGAACTGGATAAGCGGCGTGATGAGGCGGGAAGCGACCTGCGGATTGACCTCGTTGAGCTCGATCAGCAGATCGGTCAGGAAGCGGTAACCGCTGCCATCCACCGCATGGAACTGAACCTGATTGCTCATGGCGAAGCTGCCGATCAGCGCCCGCAGCCGGTTCGGGTTGCGAATGCTGAAAGTGGGGTGATTCATCGCCTGTTTCACTTCGCTAAGCACATCGGCAGCCGGTTTGCTGCCAATCAGCCGCAGCCAGTTGTCCAGCACCAGGCCATCCTTGGCCCACTTGCCTTCAAAATCGGCCAGCAGCGCAGCGCGGCATGGCAACAGATAGCCGTTGGCCACCTGCAGTGCCGCCAGGGTGTCGGTCATGTTGTCGGCTGTTGCATACTGCTCGCGCACCAGCGCATCGGCATGCTCCGCATCCAACGCCGTCAGATAGCCGAGCACTACCCCTTTGAGGGCCCGCTTGGCCATGTCGGCATGCACCACCTGATAGCCGCTCAGACGCAGACTCTGATAGGTCGCCGCCAAGCGCGCACCAAAGGCCTCGGCAAGACGGGTATGGATCGCGTCGCGCACCTGATGGATGGCATCGATATCGGCCACCTCGAACAGCTCGGCCAGGGTCGCCTCACCGGGCAGCGCCAGGATCTCCGCCTTGAGGGCCAAATCGAGATCGCTGTCGTCCAGAATGGCGACGAAGGCAGCAAGCAGGGTTTGGGAGAGCTCAAGCCCCTGCCCGTGCTGGACCCGCGCCACCCCGTCGATGACCGCTTTGTTGATCAGCATCTGGGCCGCATCCCAACGGGCAAACTCGTTGCGGGCAAAGCGCATCAGAAAGGCGAGCGCTTCGTCGCTGTAGTCATAGTGCAGCTTGACCGGCGCGGAGAAGTCCCGCAGCAGGGAGGGAACCGGCTTGACCGGCACCCGATCGAATTCGAAGGTCTGCTCCGCTTCCAGCACATCGAGCACGTTGCCGATGGCCTTGTCCTGATACTGCAGCGCAATGACGGCACCCTGCTCGTCATAGAGCTCGATGTCGAGAGGGATATGCAGCGGCAGCTTTTGCGGTTGATCCTGAGTCGGCGGGGTGTGCTGGCTCACATGGAGGCGATAGATACCGCTGGCGGCATCGTACTCGTCGGTAACGGTCAGCTCGGGGGTGCCGGACTGGCTGTACCAGCGACGGAAACGACCGAGATCCACACCGGAAGCATCCTCCATCGCCTGCACGAAATCATCGCAGGTGGCGGCCGAGCCGTCGTGACGCTCGAAGTAGAGACGCATACCGGCCTGGAAGGCATCTTCCCCCAGCAGGGTGTGCATCATGCGGATCACTTCCGACCCTTTTTCATAAACGGTCAGGGTGTAGAAGTTGTTCATCTCGATCACCACATCCGGGCGGATCGGGTGCGCCATGGGGCCGGCATCTTCCGCAAACTGCGGGCCACGGACGGTACGCACGTTGTTGATGCGGTTGACGCCACGGGAGCCCAGATCGGAGGAGAACTCCTGATCCCGGAACACCGTTAGCCCCTCTTTCAGGCTGAGCTGGAACCAGTCACGACAGGTGACGCGGTTGCCGGTCCAGTTGTGGAAATATTCGTGACCGATCACCCGTTCGATACCGTGGTAGTCGCTATCGGTAGCGGTGGCCGGATTGGCCAGCACGAACTTGGAGTTGAAGATATTGAGCCCCTTGTTCTCCATGGCGCCCATGTTGAAGAAGTCCACCGCGACGATCATGTAGATGTCGAGATCATACTCGAGACCGAAACGCTGTTCGTCCCAACGCATGGAGTTGATGAGGCTCTCCATGGCAAAACCGGCGCGATCGAGGTTGCCCTTGTCGACGAAGATCTCGAGGGCCACTTTGCGGCCGCTCTTGGTGGTGTAGTGGCTGCGCTCGACATCGAAATCACCGGCCACCAGCGCAAACAGGTAGCTCGGTTTGGGGAAAGGATCCTGCCACTGCACGAAGTGACGGCCGCCATCCAGATCACCGCTGTCGACCTTGTTGCCATTGGAGAGCAGGAAGGGGAACTGGGCTTTGTCGGCGGTAATGCGGGTGCTGTAGCGCGCCAGAATGTCGGGGCGGTCCAGATAATAGGTTATGCGGCGAAAGCCTTCCGCTTCACACTGGGTGCAGTAGGCATCGCCTGACTTGTAAAGCCCTTCCAGCGCGGTGTTGGCGGCCGGATCTAGCAGGGTGACAATGGTCAGCACACATTCGGCCGGCAGGTTGAACAGGGTCAGAGTGCTCTCGCCTTGCTCGTAGTGGTCACAGGGAATGCCATCGATGGCAACGCTCTTGAGGGTCAGCTGCTCACCATCGAGGACGAGCGGCGCATTGTGCTCGCCGTTGCGACGAATGCGGGTGATGGCGGTGACCTGGGTCAGCGGCTCCTGCAGTTGGAAATCGAGGTCGATGGTGTCGATCCAGTAGAGCGGCGCCTGATAATCCTGGCGATATTTGGCCGTCATGGCCTGGGAGTGATCGGTCATTATTGTCTGCTTCCACGCTTGTTAAAGGCGAGAAAGAGGCTGTCACAACCAACTGGCGGGGTCAAACAATTTGCATTACGTCAGATACGCCAGACAAAAAGAAAGGGCGACCGCAGTCGCCCTTGTGCATTACAGGTCGCCTTGTCAGCTGCGTTTGCTGACCTTGGCAAGATCCGCCGTGATATTGGCCGCTTCGATGAGATACTCATCGGGCGCTTCAAAATCAGCGGGCAGTTCATCCAGACTCTTCACCGCCGGCTTGCCAAGACGTGCCAGACGCTCGTTGGTACGTTTGAGCGCTTTCTCATCCTGTTTCGCCTGCTCTGCAACACGCTCCGCCTCGTTGAGGGAGACCGACTTCTTGTCTTTCTCCTCCTTGTAGTCGGCGATGTCCTGCATCACATAGGCAAACTCGGGATCCTTGGCGATCCGGGCATCGTGCGCCGCCTGCAACTTGGGCAGTACGCTGGCGAAGTTGCCGAGTTTCTCGTAGTTGGCGGAGGCAATCTTGTCCCACGGCAACGCATTGAACTCACGGCTTTCGCCCGTCTCTTCCGGAGCAACCGGTGTCGGGAAGCTGATATCCGGCGCAACGCCCTTGTTCTGGGTGCTGCCACCGTCGATCCGGTAGAATTTGGCGATGGTGTACTGCACGTGACCGAGCGGCTGCTCGTAGAAGTCATAGACCTTGGCGAGACTGCGATGCTGCTGCACAGTCCCCTTGCCGAACGAGTTTTCACCCAGAATCAACGCGCGGCCATAATCCTGCATGGCCGCAGCGAAGATCTCGGAGGCCGAGGCACTGTAGCGGTCGATCATCACCGACATGGGCCCGCCGTAGTAGACGTTGCCATCGTCATCGCCATTGACCGTGATACGGCCCATGTGATCACGAATTTGCACCACGGGCCCGCTGGCAAAGAAGAGACCGCTCAGGGCGGAAGCTTCGGTCAGGGCGCCACCGCCGTTACCGCGCAGATCGATGATCAAGCCATCGATCTTCTTCTTGTTCAGGCTGGAGAGCTCCTTGATCACGTCATCATGCAGATTGACGTAGAAACTCGGGATCTCGATGACGCCTATCTTCTTGCCCTCGGCGTTAATCACCTTGGACTTGGCCGCCCGGTCTTCAAGGCGCACCTTGTCGCGGGTCAGCTCGATCTGCTCGGTCTTGGCGGTTGCGCCCTTGCCGCGCTGGATCTCCAGCTTGACCTTGCTCCCCTTGGGCCCCTTGATGAGCTCAACCACGTCATCAAGACGCCAGCCGATCACATCGACAATCTTGCCATCTTCCTGCCCCACCCCGGTGATCTTGTCATCGGGTTTGAGATGGTTGGATTTGGCAGCCGGGCCACCTGGCACCAAAGAACGGATGACGGTAAAGTCATCTTCCGCCTGTAACACTGCACCAATCCCCTCGAGCGAGAGGTTCATCTCGGTATTGAAACGATCGGCACTGCGCGGTGAGAGGTAACTGGTGTGCGGTTCGATGGCGCGAGCGAAGGAGTTCATGAAGAGCTGGAAGACATCCTCGCTCTCGGTCTGGGACATCCGCTTGATGGCGTTGTTGTAACGCTTGCCAAGCAGCTCCTTGATCTCGGGCCACTCCTTGCCGCTGAGCTTGAGACTCAGGGCATCGAACTTGACCCGCTGACGCCACAGCTCGTTGAGCTCTGCTTCATCTTTGGGCCAAGCCGCCCCTTCCCGATCAAACACATAGTTGTCGGTCTGGGTAAAATCGAAAGGAGTATCAAGCAGTTTGAGGGCGTATTCGAACCGCTCATAACGCCGCTGCTGACTCAGGTTGAACATCTCGTAGGCGGGAGCCAGACGGCCTCTTTCGAGGTCGGTGTCAAAACCGTTACGGTACTTTTCAAAACGGCTGATATCAGAGGCCAAAAACAGGTTGCGGCTGTAGTCCAGATTCTCCAGATATTTATCGAAAATCACGGAGGAAAAGGCATCGTCCAGCTTGAACTGTTTGTAGTGCGAGCGGGTAAACAGATTGGTAATTCGCTTGCTGGCCGTAGCATGTTGGCTCTCTTGAGCCAACACAGGCAAATCACTCTCCTTGAGCACCGGCTCGATGGCCTGTGCAAGCCCGGCAAGCGCCAGGCTACAGGCAACGAGGGAAAAACGAATTACGCCATGCTTCAACATTTGTCTCCTTAGAGAACCAAGTGCTCTGATTTGACCCGCACCATCATGCCGGTCTGCAGTTGGACCTGAACATCGTCCTTGGTTACTTCCTTGATGGTTGCCGGAACCGGGAATTTACCCATAACGACGCGCACATCCTGGCCCACTTTCAGCGTAGCGGCATCCACTTTAACCAGCGGAGCGTCAGCGACCGGTGCCTTGGCGGCAGCTTTCGGCTTGGCAGCTACATCAGCTTTCTCGGTTTTGCGCACAGCAGGACGACGAGGCTTCTTGGCCTTCTCATCCTTCTCTTTGGTATTGGTACGACGGCTGGCGAATACGCGCTCTTTGCTCTCTTTCAGAGCTTGCTTGGCGTGCTCGATGTGCTCTTCGGTCAGCAGCTCGCCCGGGTTGCCATCCAGATCAACGCGAGCCTGGCCAGCTTTGAGACCGTGCAGGTAGCGCCAGCTGGAGGTGTATTGACGCAGTGCGGAACGCAGCATGGTCTTGGAGACTCTGGCATCGTCAGCAAGACGCTCGGCCAAATCCTGGAAGATGCCAATCTTGAGCGGCTTGGCCTCTCCTTCAGCAACGAAGCAGGCCGGGAATTTCTCGACCAGGTAGGCAACGATCTCTTTACTGTTCTTCAGCTTCTCAGTGTTTTCCATGTATAACCTTGGCTTTCATATAAACGCACGGGCACGTCCCGAGCACAACAAAGGCCCCATTATAGAGAGCTTGGGGCCTTTTGCGAACCATCTAGCAATGACTTAGAGCATGCTTTCCAAAATTTGCACCGTTTCTTCGAGGCCAATCCGGTCTTCCTGGTCGAAACGGTTAAAAATCGGACTGTCGATATCGAGCACCCCGATGATCTCGCCACCACGGCGAACCGGGATCACGATTTCCGAGTTGCTCGCGCCATCACAAGCGATGTGACCGTCGAACTGGTGGACATCGTCAATGAGCTGGGTTCTCCCCTCTGCCACTGCCGTACCACACACCCCGCGGCCGACCGGGATCCGCACGCAGGCCGGTTTGCCCTGAAATGGCCCCAATACCAGGGTCTCGCCCTGCAACAGATAAAAACCGACCCAGTTGATCTCCTCCAGCTCCTGATTCAGCAGCGCGGAGAGGTTGGCCAGATTGGCAATCAGATCGGTTTCCCCCTCCAGCAGCGCCTTGGCCTGCTGGTTGAGGGTGCGATAAAACGGTTGTTTTTCAATCATGATTAAATGAACTTCACTCCCTGATGGTTTGGGGAAGGTAACGCCTGGCCGGGAAATTTCAAATATTTTTTCCACTCCCCACCTCTTGCGCCGTTATTCCCGGGCAACGGAAAGCGCCAATTGCTGGCGTTGACCATTACTCCACTCGATATTTAACAACCAGATCATGACGGGTGATGTACAGCTCCCCACCTGGGTCACCCCCTGCCACTGTCCGTCTATTTCTTCAAAACTCACCGGAATGGTGCCCATAAACATATCTTTGCCTTCGAGTGTCGCTTTCACCGGTTTGATGGCCGGATCGCCGCCGGTAATAGCGATGGCAAAGTCATGTTCGGCGCGCAGCGGTAATTCCTTGATGGCGAACGTCAGCGGCTTGTCACCAATCAGCGCACTGCAAGGGGTGTGGGAAAGATCACAAATCTGATCTTTTTTCTGGTCAGCAGAGACGCTGTTATCGGCCGAAAACCAGGTGCGATAGGCCATCAGCGCCAATAACAGCGCCAATACCAGTACGAGGTGCAAAACTTTACGTGCGGTAAGTCTCTCTTTCATCAAAAACAGCCCGATTAAGATGCAATTAAAATAGTTTTTTGTGATCTCGAACAAGGTAAAAAACTGCCATATCGAGACCGGACGGAGCCAAATATATCACTGTTTATACTGTTATTTTACCTGTCAGTTCAGTATCATTCCCATGCAGTTTTCATTTAGCCATCTTTTGCTTTTCCTTTCGTTAACAGATGTTAACAACTGGTCGGCGGTGGCTGATGAAGCCAGTCCGGTCCTCCGGATACAAAACCAAACAACAGCAGCATCGGAAGCGGAATATAACGATGAGCCATACAACTAACCATCCTGAGTACAACTACACCGTTGTTCGCCAGTTTACCGTCATGACGATTGTCTGGGGAATTGTCGGCATGTCGGTTGGCGTACTGATCGCAGCCCAGTTGATCTGGCCTGCCCTCAACTTCGAGACCCCGTGGCTGACTTACAGTCGTCTGCGGCCCCTCCATACCAACGCAGTGATCTTCGCCTTCGGCGTCAGTGCACTGATGGCCACCTCCTTCTACGTGGTTCAGCGCACCTGTCAAACCAGACTGTTTGGTGGCCCACTGGCAACCTTCGTCTTCTGGGGCTGGCAAGCAATCATCCTCTCTGCCGCCATCTCTCTGCCGCTGGGTTACACCTCCGCCAAAGAGTATGCCGAGCTGGAGTGGCCGATTGATATCGCCATCACTGTGGTATGGGTCGCCTATGCCATCGTCTTCTTCGGCACCCTGATGAAGCGCACCACCTCCCACATCTATGTGGCGAACTGGTTCTTCGGCGCCTTCATCATCACCGTTGCGGTGCTGCACATCGTCAACAACATGGAAGTGCCCCTCTCCGGCATGAAGTCCTACTCCATGTACTCCGGCGCCATGGACGCCATGGTGCAGTGGTGGTATGGCCACAACGCGGTAGGCTTCCTGCTGACTGCTGGCTTCCTGGGGATGATGTACTACTTCGTGCCCAAGCAGGCCGGTCGTCCGGTTTACTCCTATCGCCTCTCAATCGTGCACTTCTGGGCGTTGATCTCCCTCTATATCTGGGCCGGTCCGCACCACCTGCACTACACCGCACTGCCTGACTGGGCTCAGTCGCTGGGCATGGTGATGTCCCTGATCCTGTTCGTACCCTCCTGGGGCGGCATGATCAATGGCATCATGACCCTCTCCGGTGCCTGGCACAAACTGCGTTATGACCCCATCCTGCGCTTCCTGATCGTCTCCCTCTCTTTCTACGGCATGTCGACCTTCGAAGGCCCGATGATGGCGATAAAAACCGTCAACGCTCTCTCCCACTACACCGACTGGACCGTCGGTCACGTGCACTCCGGTGCGCTGGGCTGGGTTGCCATGGTCTCCATCGGTGCGGTCTATCACCTGATCCCGAACCTGTTCGGCCAGGGCCGGATGTACAGCGTCAAACTGATCAACGTTCACTTCTGGCTGGCGACCGTGGGCACCGTGCTCTACATCGTTGCCATGTGGATTTCCGGCGTGATGCAGGGCCTGATGTGGCGTGCAGTCAACGAAGACGGCACCCTGACCTACAGCTTCGTTGAAGCGCTGCAGGCATCCTATCCCTTCTATTTCGTGCGCTTCCTGGGTGGCTGCTTCTTCGTCACCGGCATGTTGCTGATGGCTTACAACGCCTATCGCACCATCACTGCGCCCAAAGGTTCTCTGGAACCTGTCGCCCAGCCAGCATGATTGAAGAGGTCAACCCATGAGCAACAATAACCGTCACGAAATATTTGAAAAAAGCGTTCCCATGCTGGTGGTCGGCATCATCTTCGCCATCAGTCTGGGGGGCCTGGTTGAAATCACTCCGCTGTTCTTCCAAAAGCAAACCACCGAGCCGGTGGAGGGCCTCAAGCCCTACACCGCTCTGCAGATGGAAGGACGCGACATCTTCATTCGCGAAGGCTGCACCAACTGCCACAGCCAGATGATCCGTCCGTTCCGTGCCGAGACCGAGCGTTACGGTCACTACTCGGTCGCTGGCGAGAGCGTCTGGGAGCACCCCTTCCTGTGGGGCTCCAAGCGTACAGGTCCGGACCTGGCCCGTGTCGGTGGCCGTTACTCTGACGAGTGGCACAAGGTTCACCTTATCAACCCGCGCGATGTGGTACCGGAATCCAACATGCCCGCCTACCCCTGGCTTGATACCAATGTGCTGACTGGCGAGATGACCGGCAAAAAACTGGCGCTGTTCCGCGATCACTTCGGTGTGCCCTATACCGACGCCGATATTCAGGGTGCTGGCGAAGCCGTCAAGGGCAAAACCGAGCTGGATGCGCTGGTGGCCTATCTGCAATCACTGGGTCATGCCCTGAAATAAGGAGGCGAAAATGGACTACGGCACATTTCGCGGTCTGTATACCCTGCTGTTGATGGCCATCATGATTGGCATCATCGTCTGGGCCTACAGCAAACGCCGCAAGACCTCTTTCGACGAGGCTGCCAATCTGGTTTTTGCCGATGATGAGCAACCCGGTGCTGATAAAAAGAACGCAGGAGCGAAACAATAATGAGCACTCTGTTTAGCATTTTTGTGACTGTCATCAGTCTGGGAACCATCCTCGGCTGCTTCTTGCTGCTGATGTGGTGCCGCAAGGACAAGATGGGTGTTGAAGAAGGCAAATCGATGGGTCACTCCTTCGATGGCATCGAGGAGATCAACAACCCGCTGCCGAAGTGGTGGACTTACATGTTCCTCTTCTTCATCGTCACCGGTCTGGTCTATCTGATCGCCTTCCCGGGGCTTGGCAACTTCAAAGGCCTGCTGGGCTGGCAAAGTTCCAACCAGGACGTGCGCTCGCTGGCCGAGTCCAAGGCTGCAACCGAATCGGCCAAGGCTGAAGGTCGCGCGGTGGAGTATGACCGTGAGGTCGCCAAGGCTGACGAGATCTACGGCGCCAAGTTCCGTGAACTCACCTATGAAGCGGATGGCAAAACCTATCGTGCCATCACCGAGATCGCCAAGGATCCGGAAGCCCTGAAAGTGGGTCAGCGTCTGTTCCTGCAGAACTGCTCCCAGTGCCACGGCTCTGACGCCCGCGGTGGTCGCGGTTTCCCGAACCTGACCGACAGCGAATGGCAATGGGGCGGCCAGCCTGATCAAATCAAGACCACCATCATGGGCGGTCGTCAGGGGATCATGGCTGCCTGGGGTGAAATCCTCGGCAAAGATGGCGTTCAGGAAGTGGCCTCCTATGTGCTGAGCCTCTCCGGTCGCAAGGTCGACCTGGTGGAAGCGAAGAAAGGTGAAGCACGCTTCGCCATCTGCGCTGCCTGCCACGGGGCCGATGCCAAGGGCGGTGTTGCCGTCGGCGCGCCAGATCTGACCAACAACACCTGGCTCTACGGTGGCTCCCGCGAAGTGGTAGTGCAAACCATCACCCACGGTCGTCACGGCGTGATGCCAGCCTGGAAAGATATTCTGGGTGAGGACAAGGTTCACCTGCTGGCCTCCTACGTTTACAGCCTGTCTCATCAACAGTCTGCCAAATAAGGTTCGCCCGTAACGTTGTAACATGTGATAAACACGTGATTACACAGCAAAAAGCCTCGACTCCTCGAGGCTTTTTGTTATCTTGTGTTGCGTAAAAACCATCTTCCACGTTAATCATTCGTTTCATGGCAGTAGCAATCATGACCCAACCCCTATCCAAACCGTGGTATCGCCAATTCTGGCCCTGGTTTATCATCGCCCTCCCCACTGCCGCCGTTGTCGGCAGCATCGCCACCGCCATCATCGCCAGCAAGGATGGGGTCAATCTGGTGGCCGAGGACTATTACAAACAAGGGAAAGAGATCAATCAGGACTTGAGCAAGTTTGACCGCTCCGAAGCGCTCAATATCCGCTTTGGGCTGGAGGTTGACGGCAACGAGCTGACTCTCAACCCCATCAGCGGCGATATTCCTGCCGGGCAAGCTATCTATCTCTCATTGTTCCACCCGACCTTGGCCGGTCAGGACAGCGAACACATGATCACCGCCGATGCGAGCGGCACCTATCGCCTCCATTTCGACAAGCCGCTGGTCGGCAAGTGGCACATTCGGGTCGATGCCTTTGACCACGAGTGGCGATTGCAAGAGACCGTCCAGCTGCCCACCCTGGCCCCTGTCGAACTCGACCCGAAAGGACGCTAAGCCATGACCGGCTGTTCTCACTGTGGCGAGCCGGTTCTCGCCAGCGCCCCTGCTGCTTGCATTCTGCATTCAGGGGGACATAACGCATGACTCCCTGTTTTCACTGTGGCGAGCCGGTACCCGCTAATAGTGGCTATTCCCTCGAGATAAAGGGGATTGTTCGCCCCATGTGCTGCCCCGGTTGTCAGGCGGTGGCAGAGACCATCATGGAGTGCGGCCTCGCCAGTTACTACGATCACCGCACTGCCCCCGGTACCAAGGGGGATCTGGTACCCGAGGAGCTGGCCGCCCTCACCCACTACGATCTGGCAGAAGTGCAACAGGAGTTTGTCACCGATAGCGGTACCCTTCGCGAAATCCAGCTGACAGTTGAAGGCTTGACCTGCGCCGCCTGTGCCTGGCTGATCGAACGCCACCTAATGACCCTTTGCGGCCTGCGCTACATCAACGTCAACACCACCACCCACCGGGCCCGCATCAAGTGGGATCCGGACCAGCTCTCCCTGAGTGACATTCTCAAGGGATTTGCCCAGATCGGTTATCGTGCCTACCCGTTCCAGACCCATCAACAGGAGGCGCTCTACGCCAAAGAGGTGCGCAGCTATATGTTCCGGCTGGCACTGGCAGGGCTTGGCTCGATGCAGGTGATGATGTGCGCCGTGGCCCTCTATATGGATCTCTTCATCAGCGTTGAAGATGAGTTCATGGTCTACTTCAAGTGGATAAGCCTGCTGCTTTCCACCCCCATCATGATCTATTCAGCCCAGCCCTTTTACGTGGGTGCCTGGCGCAGCCTGAAACAGGGTCACCTGTCGATGGATGTGTCGGTGTCGCTGGCGCTGATTGGTGCCTTTGTTGCCTCCATGTGGGCCACTGTGTTCAATACCGGTGAGGTCTATTACGACTCCATCACCATGTTCGTCTTCTTTCTGCTGCTGGGGCGCTTTCTCGAGTTGCGGGCCCGGCGCAAGGCGTCGGAGTCGAGCTCCAACCTGGCGCGACTGGTGCCCATCATGGCGACCCGCATCGATGATGAAGGGGAACATGAGGTAGCAGCCAAGACCTTGCAGGTCGGCGATCGGGTACGTGTGCTGGCTGGCGCCACCTTGCCGGCGGACGGCATCATTGTCGAAGGACAAGCCAGCATCAACGAATCCATGCTGACCGGTGAACAGCTGCCCCTGCTCAAACAGCGCGGTGATCAGGTCTATGCCGGCACCATCAACACGGATGCGCCGCTGCAGATCCGGGTCAGCCACCGTATCGAAGAGTCGCGGATCGCCCAGATCATGCGGCTGCAGGATCATGCCCTCGACGACAAACCGGCCATCGCCCAGATGGCAGACCAGTTGTCGCGCCACTTTATTCTGGTGTTGCTGATCATTGCCGCTGCGGTCTGGACCTTCTGGCACTTCCATCAACCGGATCAGGCGTTCTGGGTCACCCTCGCCGTGCTGGTTGCCACTTGCCCTTGCGCCCTGTCGCTGGCGACTCCGACGGCGCTAACCTCGGCTACTGCCAATCTGACCCGCAACGGCATTCTGCTGCGCCGTGGTCATGTGCTGGACGTACTGACCAAGGCCAACCGGATCGTGATGGACAAGACTGGCACCCTGACCACAGGTGAGATCAGTCTGACCGGCACCACCACCTTGGCAGAGATGGACGAGACGCAATGCCTCGCCATCGCCCGGGCCATGGAGGCGCAATCCGAGCACCCCATAGCTCGCGCCTTCCGGCTACCCACCGACAGTATCAGTGTGCTGCCATCCGTTCGCGAGATCACCCCGGTCATCGGTCACGGCATCACAGCGCTGGTGGATGACGTACGCTACCGCATCGGCAGTGCCCGCTGGCTTGGGCTGGATCCGGCGCAAGAACGCGGCCGCGGTCTGGCTATCTATCTGGCCGACGAGAAGCAGGTCTTGGCCCGCTTCAATCTGGAAGATACCCTGCGCCCCGATGCCAGGGCGCTGATCGCGGCATTCAAGGCAGCAGGTCTGCAAACTACCGTGCTGACTGGCGACAGCTCTCTGCAAGCAGACGAGATTGCCCGGGAACTGGGGGTGGATGAGCTGGTCAAGGGAGTCTCACCCGATGGCAAGCTGGCCTACCTCAAGGCCCGGGAAGCCCAGGGGGATATCAGTATCATGGTGGGCGATGGCATCAACGACGCCCCGGTACTGGCCGGAGCTCACGCCTCGTTTGCCATGGCTGGTGGCACCGATCTGGCGAAAAACAGCGCCGATGCCATCCTGCTGGCCGATGACCTGAGCCGACTGCTCGAGGCCAGAGTGCTGGCAATGCGTACCCACAAGATCATCATCGAGAACTTCGCCTGGTCCATCGGTTACAACCTGCTGGTGCTGCCGCTGGCGGCCTGCGGCTGGCTGCCCCCCTATCTGGCGGCGGCGGGCATGTCGCTCAGTTCACTCATCGTGGTAACCAACTCCATGCGCCTCAACCGATGAGGCTGGTGGCGGAAAATAGCTGAAAATGTGTCCTGCCTCCGATGCAGGCCACATTTCTCACTGATAGCGGCTGGCCCCCTGCCCGAACAGGGTTACCATAGGGGACGCTTGCCAAGGATGAACGCCAAGGTACCTCTCATGAATATAATTTTTGTCCTGATCCCCATCGCCATCCTGTTTGTGATCATCGCCGGGGTCGTCTTCTTCTGGGCCATTCGCTCCGAGCAGTTTGAAGATCTCGACCGGCAGGGTTCCAACATCCTGTTTGACGAAGAGCAACCTGCCCACAAACCCGTAAAGCCTGCTGACCATGACCCACAACCTTGATCTGGCCGGCGCCCTGCTGGTCGGACTGGCAGGCTCTGCCCACTGCATCGGCATGTGTGGTGGCGTCTCTGCCGCGCTCTCCATGGCGATCCCAGCCAACAAGCAGCATTTTTGGGGGCGGCTTGCCTATCTGCTCAACTACAACCTCGGCCGGATCCTGAGCTATGTCATCGCAGGAGCCTTGGTGGGCGGCCTGCTCGCCACCACCAGCGAGCTGGGCGCTGGCAAACACGCCATCGCCGGCTTGCGTCTAGTAGCGGCGTTATTGATGATTGCGCTTGGTCTCTATCTGGCAGGCTGGTGGCAAGGGATCTTGCTGCTGGAGCGGCTCGGCGCCAGACTTTGGCCCCGAATCAAACCGCTGGCGGGCAAGTTTCTCCCCTTCACCTCACCGCTGCAGGCATTGCCCTTTGGCATGGTGTGGGGCTGGCTCCCCTGCGGGCTGGTCTACTCCATGCTGACCTGGAGCGCGACGGCCGGTTCGGCCAGTGGCGGTGCGCTCATCATGCTCTTTTTTGGTCTCGGCACCCTGCCGACCTTGTTTGCACTGGGGGGGCTTGCCGATCGCCTCAGATACTGGTTAACCCTGCGCAGTTTGCGCCTTGGCGGCGCTCTGTTACTCATTTTGTTCGGGGTTCATACCCTGTGGGTTGGCATAGCTGCCTTTTGAAACCCTATCCAAAACGGATGAGTTGGTGGTAAACTTGTTTGATATAAATCAATTATTCGTATGAGCCTATGATCCCGGAAAAGAAACCTGGCAGACGTATCCAGAGCGGTGGCTGTGCAATTCATTGCCAGGATTGCAGCATCAGTCAGCTCTGTATTCCCTTCACTCTGAACGACAACGAGCTTGATCAGCTGGACAGCATCATCGAGCGAAAGAAGCCGATCCAGAAGGGTGAAGAGCTGTTCAAGGCTGGCGATGAGTTCAAATCGCTCTATGCCATCCGTTCCGGGACCATCAAGTCTTACACCATCACCGAGCAAGGGGATGAGCAGATCACTGCGTTCCACTTGGCTGGCGATCTGGTCGGTTTTGATGCCATCAACAAGCAGGCCCACCCCTCCTTCGCCCAGGCGCTGGAAACAGCCATGGTGTGCGAGATCCCCTTTGAAGTGCTGGACGATCTCTCCGGCAAGATGCCCAAACTGCGCCAGCAGATCATGCGTCTGATGAGCAGCGAAATCATGGGTGATCAGGAGATGATCCTGCTGCTCTCCAAGAAAAATGCCGAAGAGCGCCTCGCCGCCTTCCTGCACAATCTGTCGGTACGCTTCTCCGAGCGTGGTTTCTCCGCCAAGGAGTTCCGTCTCTCCATGACCCGTGGTGACATTGGCAACTATCTGGGATTGACCGTTGAGACTATCAGTCGTCTGCTCGGCCGCTTCCAGAAGTCCGGTCTCATCAGCGTCAAAGGCAAATACATTACCGTGCTGGATCAGGTCGCCCTTGGCATGATGGCCGGTGCAACTCGCCCACCCTGCGGCTGATTTTTTCGCTTACCCTACCGCTTTTCTTCTGCTTTCCCTGCCGGATCCTTTCCTCTGGAATGTGATCCGGTACGTTCCCCATACCCTCCTCCTGCGCTAAGCTGTAATGGCTAAGATTCTGCTGTCATTGGACTTTTCCAAGGAGGAGAAGATGGTCAAATATCAGAATATTCTGGTGGTTATCAATCCAGAAGAGGAGCGTCAAATCGCCCTCGAACGGGCAGTCAAAGTCGCCGAGCTGGACGAAAACGCCCATCTGACCCTGCTGCTCACCATCTATGACTTCTCGTATGAAATGACCGCCATGCTCTCGGTGGATGAGCGGCAAGAGATGCGCGACGGCGTCATTTCACAGCGACGTGAGTGGCTGGACGAGATCCTGACCCCCTATCGGGCACAGGGGATCGAATGCGAAGTGAAAGTGGTCTGGCACAATCGTCCCTTCGAATGCGTCATTCAGGAAGTGCTGGAGCAGCGCCACGATCTGGTGGTCAAAGCCACTCATCATCACAGCTTCCTGCAAACCTTCATCTTTACCCCCACCGACTGGCACCTGCTGCGCAAATGCCCCTGTCCGGTGCTGCTGGTCAAAGAGGGTCACTGGCAACGGGGCGGCAACATCATCGCCGCCATCAACTGCTCAAGCGACGATCCGGATCAGAAACTGCTCAACGAACGGATCACCCAGGAGGGGAGTGACATCGCCGAGCTGCTGGGCTCCAATCTCTATCTGGTCAATACCTACCCGGGCACCCCGGTCAACGTGGCCATCGAGCTGCCGGAGTTTGATCCCAACGCCTACAACGAAGCGATCCGCAAACACCATGAAAGCCTGCTGCTCAGCCATGCCGACAAGTTCGGGATTGGTCATCTCTGGACCCGGGTAGCTGAAGGACTACCGGAAGAGGTGTTGCCGGATATGGCCGAAGAGCTCAAGGCGACCCTGATGATCATGGGCTGCGTCGGCCGTACCGGGCTTTCTGCAGCTTTGCTCGGCAATACTGCCGAACATGTGATCGATCGCCTCTCCTGCGACATCCTGATCCTCAAACCGGCCGACTACAGCTGCCCGGTCGACAGTCGTCGCAATCAATCATAAGGTGCCTGGCACCTTGCCCTCCCCCGGGACATGGCTATAATAACGCGCTTATTTGTGTCCCGGGTTTTACGAGCATGCTAGAAGAGCTGAACGCCAAAGAAAAATACAGTTTCAACAAACTGCAAAAGCGCCTGCGGCGCAACGTAGGTCAGGCCATTGCCGACTTCAACATGATTGAAGAGGGCGACAAGGTCATGGTCTGCCTCTCCGGCGGCAAGGACAGCTTCGGTATGCTCGACATACTGATGAGCCTCAAAGCCAGCGCCCCCATCCATTTCGATCTGGTTGCCGTCAACCTGGATCAGAAGCAGCCCGGCTTCCCCGAGCATGTGCTGCCCGAGTATTTGGACTCCCTCGGCATCGAGTACAAGATCGTCGAGGAAGATACCTACTCCATCGTCAAGGAGAAGGTACCGGAAGGCAAAACCACCTGCTCCCTCTGCTCACGGCTGCGCCGCGGTATTCTCTACCGCACCGCCCAGGAGCTGGGTTGCACCAAGATTGCCCTTGGCCACCACCGCGACGACATCCTCGAGACCCTGTTCCTCAACATGTTCTACGGTGGCAAGCTCAAGTCCATGCCGCCCAAGCTGGTGAGCGACGATGGCAAGAACGTGGTGATCCGCCCGCTGGCCTACTGCAAAGAGAAGGATCTGATCCGCTACGCCGACGTCAAAGCCTTCCCCATCATTCCGTGCAACCTGTGCGGCTCGCAGGAGAACCTGCAGCGTCAGGCCATCAAACAGATGATGCAGGATTGGGATCGCCGCTTCCCCGGTCGTATCGAAACCATGTTCACAGCAATTCAGGACGTGATCCCGAGCCACCTGCTCGATCACAAGCTGTTTGACTTCAAGAGCATCAACCGCGACTCCGGCATCATAGATGGCGGCGACAAGGCGTTTGATCCGCCCGAGATGCCAAAGGCGCCGCTGCTGGACATCGACGAGATGGACATGCTGGATGTGATTGAAGTGCGCTAAGCCGCGCTCACAAGGCAAACGCCACACAATAAAAAAAGGAGCGATCATCGCTCCTTTTTGCTTTCTTGATCTGCCTGTTACCAACGTGACAGCACCATCTATATCAGCCCTTGTGCAACCAGGGGGTCAGTCGCAGCACGTCACCCTGCAGGCGCAGTTGCCCGGTCGCGAACGCGGCCAATTGCTCATTGCTCAGCAGCAGGTGGCCTTCCTGCCAGGGCAGCGCCTCCTGACGGGCGCCATCAATCAGATAGGCGGTGCCGCTCTGTTGCACCAGGGTAATGCGTACCCCTTCCATCTTCGGCAGGAAGTGCTTGCCGACCATGCCCGCCATCTTGTCGAGCAGCGACTGCATCTGCTGCTGACGGGCCGCCAACTCCGCCAGCGGCAGCTCGGGGCCATTTGGTACGTCGGCCATCACCTGTACCGTCATATCGCATGTGGCGTGCTCTTCTTTCAGGCCGACGGTCACGATCCCCTTGTCGAGGTTGAGATCCTCATCAAAAGGCAGGCGCAGTTCGCTATCGACCGTTACCTCGCCCGCCACTTCCTTGCTGTCGGTTGCAACCCGGGCAAAGGTTAGGCCACAGCGCTGACCATTTTGCGGATCGGTCAGATAAAACCCCAGTCTGGCGTGACCAAACTCCCCTTTGGCAAAGGTCTTCATCTGGCTGTAGAAGGTGCTGTATTGCAGATCCAGCACCGGCTCAGCCAGCGCCAGCCCAGGCAGCAAGAGCGTGGCTAGCAGACTCTGGCGCACAGCCTTGGTCACTCCATATCGACGGGTCATTCAACGTCCTTTTGCATCATGCATTGAAATGGTTGGGGCCTTCTGTCACCTCGTTAACCTCTACCCCCACCCCGCAGAGATCCCGATAGAGGATCCCCTTGCAGTTGAAATAGAGCGGTGCCACCCAGATAAGCCCCAACCCCATGGGGATCAGAGCCAGGAAGAAGAGCGCGGTCATCACGCCGTGGAACAACACAATGCTGGGCCAGCCGCGCGCAAAGAGCTTGAGAGAGACCAGAATGGCCTGGGGCGGCGTCAGGCCGCGCTCCAGCACCAGAGGTACGGTAAAGAGCAGCCCCATGCCGATCAGGGCCGAGGGAATGAATGAGAGTACGGCGGGCAATCCCAGCAGATCGAATAGCGGGCCAAACAGGCTGGTGAGCAGACTGCCAAGCAGGCTCAACATGCCGAGGCGTACAAAGTGGCGGAAGAAGTCGAACACCTGGTTGGCACGGGCGCGCACCCCGACCGACTGCTGCAACCCCAGCATATCGAGGGAGCTGGTCATGGGGGCCATCACCACCGTCATCAACAGGCTCAGCACCATGGCCACATTCATCTGGCTGTCATCCCCCAGATAGGGCAACAGCAGCACATTGCTGAACAGGATCCAGATCGCCGTCACCCCGACAATCGCCAGCAGCAGGCCAAATCCGGTACGGCGGGTCTGTTGCCATCCCTCCTGGATGACCCCTTTCAGATCAAGGCGGTAGCCCTGGTTCAGAGACTGCTCAAGGGAGCCGCCAATACGCATTTTATTACTCAATTGACTATCCAATATCGAAAACGACCAAATCAGGTGGCACATTATAGCGATTTGGTCTGCTATTCGTAGCCGTTTTTCCTGCGCACTTACGGCTAATTCGGGCCAAAAAGCCTTTAATTTCATGTGTCGGCTGCATAGAATGCGGCCCTCTTTCAACACGATGGCCACTGGCTGGGGTGAGACTGGCGGATGATGAACAATCCACAGGTAATTGTCGCGCTGAACAAGATCAGCAAAAAATACGATGGCAAGGTGATCCTGAGTGACCTTGACCTTGAAATCTATGACGGTGAATTTCTTACCCTGCTGGGCCCCTCCGGCTGTGGCAAGACCACCCTGCTGCGCCTGCTGGCCGGGCTAGAATCGGTCGACGGTGGCACCATCCATCTGGCCGGTGACGAGATCACCCATATCCCCGCCGAACACAGGCACATCAACACCGTGTTCCAGAGCTATGCGCTCTTCCCTCATATGACGGTGTTTGAAAACGTCGCCTTTGGCCTCGAGATGCAGAAAGTGCCTGCCAGCGAGATCCGCCAGCGGGTCGAGGAGACTCTCGCCATGGTACAGCTCACCGAGTTGGCCAATCGCCGCCCGGATCAGCTCTCCGGCGGTCAGCAGCAACGGGTCGCCATCGCCCGCGCCGTGGTCAACAAGCCCCGCCTGCTGCTGCTCGACGAATCCCTCTCGGCACTCGACTACAAGCTGCGCAAGCAGATGCAGAGCGAGCTCAAGGCGCTGCAGCGTCGCCTTGGTATCACCTTTGTCTTCGTCACCCATGATCAGGAAGAGGCGCTCACCATGTCTGATCGCATCCTGGTGATGGAGGGCGGCAAGATCATCCAGCGCGGCACCCCGCGCGATATCTACGAATCGCCAGCCAATCTGTTCGTGGCCCGCTTTATCGGCGAGATCAACGTGATGGATGGCAAGCTGATCAGCCAGCGCGAGCCCGGTATCTGGCAGGCGGAGGTAGAGGGGCGCGAATGCCTGCTCCATACCACCTTACCGTTCCAGCCTGACGAGAAGGTACTGGTGCTGCTGCGTCCGGAAGATCTGCGCATTCTCGATCAGGATGACGATCAGAGCAGTGCGCTGCGGGGCAATATCCGCGAGCGCAACTACAAGGGGGCGACGCTGGATTCGGTGATCGAGCTCGAAAGTGGCAAACAGCTGCTTATATCCGAGTTCTTCGACGAGGATGACCCCGATTTTGACTACCGTCTGGGTCAGGAGGTGGCGATCCACTGGGTCGACAGCTGGGAGGTGGTGCTGCCCTATGAGCCTCACTAATCTGCGGGTAGCGCACAGCTTTGCCCACAACGGCTTTCGCAATACGGCTATCGCGCTGATCCTCGGCTGGCTGACGCTGTTTGTCTTCCTGCCCAACCTGATGATCATCGGCGTCAGCTTCCTGACCCGTGACGAGTCCGAGCTTATCGCGCCGCTCTTTACCCTGAGCAACTATGGCCGCCTGCTGGACCCGCTCTATTTCGAGGTGCTGCTCCACTCCCTCTGGCTGGCGCTGCTCGCTACAAGCATCTGCTTGCTGGTGGGCTACCCCTTTGCCTGGCTGTTGGCCCATCTGCCAGCGCGTGTCCGCCCGCTGCTGCTGTTTCTGGTGGTGGTGCCGTTTTGGACCAACTCCCTCATTCGTACCTATGCGCTGAAAGTGCTGCTCGGCACCCGGGGGCTGATCAATGGCTGGCTGCTGGATCTGGGGCTTATCGAGCGGCCGCTGCAGATGATGTACACCGAGGTGGCCGTCATCATTGGGCTGGTCTATGTGCTGCTCCCCTTTATGGTGCTGCCGCTCTACTCCAGCATCGAGAAGCTGGATGGCCGTTTGCTGGAGGCGGCGCGAGATCTTGGCGCCAACGGCTGGCAGCGGCTGGTGCGGATCATCCTGCCCCTCACCCTGCCCGGCATCATCGCCGGTTGTCTGCTGGTGTTCCTGCCCGCCATGGGGATGTTCTACGTCTCCGACTTGCTGGGAGGCGCCAAGCACCTGCTGATAGGCAACCTGATCAAGACCCAGTTCCTCAACAGCCGTGACTGGCCCTTTGGTGCTGCCATCAGCGTGATGCTGACGGTGCTGATGGCGCTCTTGGTCTACTGCTACTGGCGGGCAGGCAAGCTGCTCAGCAAGAAGGGGGAGCTGGCATGATGCGCGCACTGAAAGCTCTGTTCTTGCTGCTGGTGTTTGGCTATCTCTATGTACCCATCGGGGTGCTGATCGCCAACTCCTTCAACCTGTCGAAATATGGCATCGACTGGCGCGGCTTTACCCTGGGCTGGTATGAGAAGCTGTTTGCCAGCGCCAGCCTGATGCAGGCGGCCCAGCACTCCCTGACCATCGCCGCCCTCACCGCTACCGCAGCCACCCTGATCGGCACCCTCACCGCCGTAGCGCTGTTTCGCTACCGCTTTCGCGGCAAACAGTACGTGAGCGGCATGCTGTTCGTGGTGATGATGTCCCCCGATATCGTCATGGCCATCTCCCTGCTGACCCTGTTTGTGGTGACCGGCATTGCGCTGGGCTTCTGGTCGCTTCTGATCGCCCACATCACCTTCTGCCTGCCGTTCGTGGTGATCACCGTCTACTCGCGGCTGTGCGGTTTTGATGTGCGGATGCTGGAGGCTGCACGGGATCTGGGGGCTGGCGAGTGGATCATCCTGCGCCGCATCATACTGCCGCTGGCCCTGCCGGCGGTGATGGCGGGCTGGCTGCTCTCCTTTACCCTGTCGCTGGACGATGTGGTGGTGAGCTCCTTTGTGACCGGCCCGGCCTACGAGATCCTGCCGCTCAAGATCTACTCCATGGTCAAGGTGGGGGTCTCTCCCGAGGTCAATGCCCTGGCCACCCTGATGCTGGTCGCCTCCCTCGGGATGGTGCTGCTGGCACAACTGTTACTGCGTAAACGGCAGGGTTGACCCTGCCCGTTTCGTCCCCGCCATCTTTGGCGAACTCTGTCACGGTGGGCCGCAAGGCCCCATAACCCCAAGGAGTTGTTGATGACAATCCAACACAAGGCCGGCGCCCTGCTGGCAGCCGCCCTCACCCTCACCACCCCGCTGCTGAGCCAGAGCGCTCACGCGGCCGATGACAAGGTGGTCTACTTCTACAACTGGTCGGAATATGTGCCGGACGGCCTGCTGGAGCAGTTCCAGCAAGAGACCGGTATCAAGGTGATCTACTCCACCTACGAATCCAACGAGACCCTCTACGCCAAGCTGAAAACCCATGGCGACGGCTATGACGTGGTGGTGCCCAGCACCTATTTCATCTCGAAAATGGCCAAAGAGGGGATGCTGCAGCCGCTGGATCGCGCCCAGCTGCCCAACTTCAAGCACCTCGACCCTACCCTGCTCAACCACGAGTACGACCCGGACAACCGCTACTCCATCCCCTATATCTGGGGTGCGACCGGCATCGGCACCAACACCGACATCATCGAGCAGCCGGTCACCAGCTGGAAGCAGCTCTGGGCACCGGAGTGGAAAGAGAGCCTGCTGCTGATGGACGACGCCCGCGAGGTGTTCCATATCGCGCTGGTGCAGCTGGGCTACAGCCCCAACACCCAGGACAAGGCGCAAATTGCCGAAGCGTTCGAATACCTGAAAAAGCTGATGCCCAACGTCAAGGCGTTCAACTCCGACAACCCGGCCGACCCCTTTATCGCCGGAGAGGTCAATATCGGCATGCTGTGGAACGGCTCGGCCTATGGCGCCCAGCGCGAATACCCCTCTATCCAGATGACCTACCCCGAAGAAGGCGCCGTGCTCTGGATGGACAACCTCGCCATCCCGGCCAAGGCCAAGCATGTGAAGGAGGCACACGCTCTGATCAACTTCCTGATGCGCCCCGATGTGGCCGCCAAGGTGGCCGAGGCAATTGGCTACCCCACCCCGGTCAAGGATGCCATTCCCCTGCTCACCCCGGCGTTTCGCAACAACCCCATGGTCTTCCCGAGCGACGAGATCAAGCGCAAGGGCGAGTTCCAGTCCGATGTGGGGGACGCCTCCCGCCTCTACGAGCAATACTTCCTGCAGCTGAAAGCCATGGTGGCCAAGGCCGGTTAAGTCGGTGGTTAATCAGCCCTGACGGGATTAATGGATAAAGGGGGCAATATTTGCCCCCTTCTCTTTTTATCCACCAGCACGGTTTCTCGGCGCAATAGTCTTTAACACCGAGAGGCACGGGGAACCTCGATTCAAGGCAACATATATGAACAGCAACCGTCCTCTCAAACAGCCAGCTTCAAAGCCGATTTGAAGGGGGGTATGGTGATGATTGTGGTAAATATGGCCATCTTGATCAGATTCAGAGTTGCCCCATTGTGGGAGTACGGGAAAAATAAACGAGTTTATAAGCAATGGCTGTACAGTATTATCGAAACCGCGAACGTCCGATTACACTTCGCTAATCGAACATACGACCCTGTATCATCGCTATGATTCATGGGTTCTAAGGTGTATCTCGCCCAATTTAAGATATGTAAAGCAAGGTATAGTAGACAGTCGAGTCCAATTGATGGTATTATTTATTACCATTACCCATCCAATCACCATTATATTACAGAGTAAATATGAGTGTTGAAAGATTAGTCTTATCTAGTGAGGGACAAGAATTTTTATTATCAATATCGCCCGACTGGCCTATGATAATGATTACGGGATTAATAGGTATAGGTAGTATATTTACGTCTATAGCAGTAGGTCGTATAAGTAAACAAAATCAACAATCACAAAATTTAGCTAAAAAGGCAGAACTGCGACAAGCTTGGATAACAGAGTTGAGAGAACATATTTCTCAGTTCGTAAGTCTAGCCTCAACAATCAGAGTGAGGCGCAATATCGACAATCAGTTTTCATCTAGTGAGGCGTTTTATGAGTATCACTCACAGTTAATTACATCAAGAACTAGAATACACCTAATGCTAGATGCCAATAAAGAATATACTGAAATCATTAAATCCCTTATTCATGATCTTTATAATGAAGCTGTTATGAAAGATGGCGTTGCAAAAAATGTCGGGGCATACCGAAAAGCGCTTGAAGAACAGTCTCAAAAAATTTTAGAAAAAGCATGGTCAGATATTAAGTCAGAACTAACATAATATGCATCAAGCAGAACAGTGATCTACTCATTTAAAAAACATTGTATTTAAAAGAGTATTAATATCAAAAGTTTTTATTTTAACCATGAAGCTAATGGCCTTGAACGATAGGCTTCAGGTATGACGAGTAACAAGGCGGCCAAAGCCGATTAATTCTGCGCTTTTTCATTACTCCTCAGGGGTGTAGATTGGTTGGGGGGCAAGCGTTCCCCCTCTCTTTTTTCATGACTGCCCGTGGTGCTCCGCGAAGCAATTTTTCGCCGATATTGCGGGTGGCCTGAGCCAATCAGGAGTATTCATGTCCGATCTGACCCTCTATTTCGCTCCCGGCACCTGTGCCATGGCCGTGCAGATTGCCCTGCTGGAAGCAAATGCCCCGTTCCAACCCCGTCTCGTCAACCTCGCCGCAGGGGAGCAGCGTGACCCCGCATATCTTGCCATCAACCCCAAAGGGCGGGTGCCTGCCCTTGTCACCGAGCAGGGCACCCTGACCGAGACCCCGGCCCTGCTGCTCTATGTGGCGCAGCGCTTCCCCGATGCCAAACTGGCGCCGCTGGATAACCCGTTCCTGCTGGCCCGCATGCAGGAGGTCAACAGCTTCCTCGCCTCCACCGTGCATGTCTCCCATGCCCACGGTCGCCGTGGCAGCCGCTGGGCCGATGACGAGCAGGCCATTGCCGCCATGCAACAGAAAGTCGCCAGCAATATGCGCGATGGCTTTGCCCAGATTGAGCAGCACTATCTGGCAGGCCCCTGGGTGCTGGGCGAGCAGTTCAGCGTGGCGGATATCTATCTGTTCGTGGTCGCGGGCTGGCTGAAAAGCGATGGGGTCGAGATCAGTGAATTCCCCAAGGTTGCCGAGCATTATCAGCGCATGCTGAGCCGTCCGGCGGTCGCCAAGGCACTGGCCAACTAACCATAAAATCAATAGCTCGATAAATAACAAGGGTGTCAGGGCTCTGCTGACACCCTTCCAGCCTCCTCCCCTGCACTTCTTCTCCCGCCTTTGAGATCGTTTTCACATTTCCGTGGTTTTGCCGTGGCCCTTCCCCGGTAAAAAGCCTATCTTTGCGCCATGACGCAACCGGTTGCGTAACCGGTTGCCTAGCGGTTCACAGATTGACGGGCCAAGGCCTGATGAGGTGCTGTATGAAACGAGGCGTACTGCTCAATGCTCCCCTGAGTGCTCTGGTGGCACAGATGGGTCACACCGACGAGATCACCGTCTGCGATGCAGGCTTGCCCATTCCGGCAGGGCCGGAGCGGATCGATCTGGCGTTGATGGCGGGCACCCCCAGCCTCGAAACCGTGCTGACCGCCCTGCTCACCGATCTGGTGGTGGAGAAAGCGATCATGGCAAGCGAGATCAAGCAGATCAGCCCGGCCGCCCATCAGGCTCTGGTCGATCAGCTTGAGGCTCACGCAGCCGCCCAGGGCAAGCCCATCGCCATCGAATACTGCCTGCATGAGGAGTTCAAAACCCGCTCCCGCCAGAGCAAGGCGATCGTACGCAGCGGCGAGGTGACTCCCTACGCCAACCTGATCCTCTGCGCCGGTGTGGCGTTCTGACATTCTTCAAAGAAGGCCTCTTCAAGGAAGCTGCAAATGAGCACAACCTCCCCCCTCTCACCCATTCTGGAGCTGACCGGGATCGTCAAGACCTTCCCCGGTGTACGCGCCCTCGACGAAGCGGGTCTGCGGGTCTATCCGGGCCAGGTGATGGCCCTGCTCGGTGAAAATGGCGCCGGCAAATCCACCCTGATGAAGGTGCTGACCGGCATCTATCAGGCCGATGCGGGCAGCGTCAGCTACCGCGGCCAGCCGGTCCACTTCAAGGGCCCCCGAGACTCTCAGGATCAGGGGATCAGCATCATCCACCAGGAGCTGAACCTGCTGCCGGAGTTGTCGATTGCCGCCAACATCTTCCTCGGTCGCGAACCGCGCACCCGTTTTGGCAGCATCGACCACAAACAACTGCGCGAGCGGGCAAGCGGCCTGCTGGCACGACTTGGCGTCAAACACGGGCCGGATACCCGACTCGGGGATCTCTCCATCGGCGAACAGCAGATGGTGGAGATTGCCAAGGCGCTGTCGTTCGATGCCAGCGTCATCATCATGGATGAACCCACCGATGCGTTGACCGATACCGAAACAGAGCAGCTGTTCAAGGTTATCCGCGAGCTGCGTGAGCAAGGTTGCGGCATCGTCTATATCTCCCACCGTCTCAAGGAAATCTTCGAGATCTGCGATCGGGTCACTGTGCTGCGCGATGGCAAGTGGATCGGCGAGAAGGCGGTGAGCGATCTGGATGAAGACAAGATCATCGAGATGATGGTGGGTCGGCGGCTGGAAGAGCAGTACCCGCGCCTTGAGCGCGAGCTCGGCCCCGTCAGCCTGCAGGTGAAAGATCTGGCCGGTCCCGGCGTGCGCGGGGTGAGCTTCTCCCTGCGTCAGGGGGAAATTCTGGGCTTTAGCGGCCTGATGGGCTCCGGCCGCACCGAGCTGATGAAGCTGATCTACGGCGCCAGCCCCATCAGTGCCGGTGAAGTGCAAGTTGACGGTCATGCTCTGGTGCCCAAAAGCCCGGCAGATGGTCTGGCCGCAGGCATCGCCTATATCTCTGAAGATCGCAAGGGCGATGGGCTGGTGCTGGAGCTGTCGGTGCGCGAAAACATGAGCCTGTGCGCCCTCGACGAGTTCATCAGCAACGGCAAGATTGACGGCAAGGCCGAACGGCAGGCGGTGAGCGACTATGTGCGCCTGTTCAACATCAAGACCCCGAGTCAGGATCAGCTGATAAAGCTGCTATCCGGCGGCAACCAGCAGAAAGTAGCCATCGCCAAGGGGCTGCTGACCCGGCCCAAGGTGCTGATCCTCGACGAGCCGACCCGCGGCGTCGACGTGGGGGCGAAGAAGGAAATTTATCAGCTGATCAACCAGTTCAAGAAGGAGGGGATGAGCATCATTCTGGTCTCCTCCGAAATGCCGGAAGTGCTCGGCATGAGCGATCGCATCATGGTGATGCACGAAGGGCG
The DNA here is from genome assembly GCF_051919185.1 of Aeromonas sp. 97A. NCBI lineage: Bacteria > Pseudomonadati > Pseudomonadota > Gammaproteobacteria > Aeromonadales > Aeromonadaceae > Aeromonas > Aeromonas sp. 97A. Next base: position 1,370,674 of record NZ_JBQBFF010000001.1, read on the forward strand.
CATCAGCGCAGAGTTCAACACCCGCGATGCCAATCAGGAGAAGCTGATGGCGGCGGCAGTCGGTAAACAGTGGCAAGCAGAGCAAGAGGCATCCCAATGACAACCCAAACCTTTTCCCGCCGTGGCGTTATGAGCAAGGCGTGGTGGATCGAGAACAAATCCCTGGTCGCCCTGCTGGTCCTGATTGGTGTGGTCTCCTTTCTGAGCCCCAACTTCTTCACCGCCGACAACCTGCTCAACATCCTGCGCCAGACCTCGGTCAACGCCATCATGGCGGTCGGTATGACGCTGGTTATCCTTACCGCCGGTATCGATCTGTCGGTCGGCTCTGTGCTCGCCCTGTGCGGCGCGCTGGCCGCCACCATGGTCGCCATGGAGCTGCCGATCTGGCTGGTGGTGCCCCTCACTCTGGGTGCCGGTGCCCTGCTGGGCGGCGTCAGCGGCCTCATCATTGCCAAGGGCAAGGTGCAGGCATTTATCGCCACCCTGGTCACCATGACCGCCCTGCGCGGCATCACCATGGTCTATACCGAGGGGCGCCCCATCTCCACCGGTTTCAGTGACGGCGCCGATCACTTCGCCTGGCTCGGTACCGGTTACCTGTTCGGTCTGCCGGTGCCCATCTGGCTGATGGCCATCGTCTTCCTGCTCGCCTGGTTCATGCTCAACCACACCCGTCTCGGTCGCTACATCTACGCGCTGGGCGGTAACGAGTCTGCCACCCGCCTCTCCGGTATCAATGTGGATCGGGTGAAGCTGGCGGTGTATGGTCTGTGCGGCGCGCTCTCGGCACTGGCAGGGCTTATCGTTACCTCTCGCCTCTCCTCTGCCCAGCCGACGGCGGGCATGGGTTACGAGCTGGATGCCATCGCCGCAGTGGTGCTGGGTGGTACCAGCCTGATGGGCGGCAAGGGCCGCATCATGGGCACCCTGATTGGTGCGCTGATCATCGGCTTCCTGAACAACGCCCTCAACCTGCTCGATGTCAGCTCCTATTACCAGATGATCGCCAAGGCCAGCGTGATCTTGCTTGCCGTGATGGTCGACAACAAAAGTACCCGATAACAACGTAAAACACGCCACACACAAGGAATGAAATGATGAAAAAGCTCAATACCCTGCTCGCTGCCGCCATCATGTCCGTGCTGGGCACCGCCCAGGCTGCTGACCATACCCTGGCGATGGTAGTCTCCACCCTCAACAACCCCTTCTTCGTCACCATGAAAGAGGGCGCCGAAGCCAAAGCCAAGGAGCTTGGCTACGAGCTGGTGGTGCTGGACTCCCAGAATGACCCGGCCAAAGAGCTCTCCAACATGGAAGATCTCACCGTGCGCAAGGTCGGCGCCATCCTGATCAACCCCACCGACTCCGAAGCAGTCGGCAACGCTATCCGTCTGGCCAACCGCGCCAGCATTCCGGTACTGACCCTGGACCGCGGCGCTGCGCAGGGTGAGGTCAAGGCCCACATTGCCTCCGACAACGTGGCGGGCGGTAAGCTGGCCGGTGACTTCATCACCGAAAAACTGGGCACAGGTGCCAAGGTGATCCAGCTAGAAGGGATTGCCGGTACCTCCGCCGCCCGCGACCGTGGTGAAGGTTTTGCCTTGGCCGTGGCGGCCAACAAGCTGCAGGTACTGGCTTCCCAGCCTGCCGACTTTGACCGCACCAAGGGTCTGAACGTCATGGAAAACCTGCTGGCCGCCCATCCGACCGTACAGGCAGTGTTCGCCCAAAACGACGAGATGGCGCTGGGTGCCATCCGCGCGGTACAAGCTGCCGGTAAAGAGGTGATGATCGTCGGCTTCGACGGCACTGACGATGGCAAAGCCGCCGTAGCCAAGGGTAAACTGGCCGCCACCGTGGCCCAGCAACCTGCCCTGATCGGTGCCATCGGCGTCGAGACTGCCGACAAGGTGCTGAAAGGTCAGCCAGTCGAGAAATCCATTCCGGTACCGCTGCAAGTGGTCAGCAAGTAAGTTCTCGAGGGGAGGTTCGCCTCCCCTTTTCCCTCTCGTTCAGGTGCCTCCCGGCTTGGGCTCACTCCATCACAGTGTTCAAGCCAAGATGCATCAGGAGTAGTCAACATGAATCGTCTCGTCGTTCTGGGCAGTGTCAATGCAGACCATGTGCTGCGCGTTCCCCACTTTCCTCGCCCGGGTGAAACCCTGACCGGCCACAGCTATCAGGTAGTCCCGGGTGGCAAGGGGGCTAATCAGGCAGTCGCTGCCGCCCGCCTTGGCGCCCCCGTCTCCTTTATCGCCCGCATTGGTGATGACGCCATCGGCCACCAGATGAAGAGCGGCTTTGCCAAAGATGGCATCGACGTCAGCGCCGTCGAACTCGATCCCAAGCTCCCGACCGGTATCGCCATCATCTATGTGAGCGATGAGGGGGAGAACAGCATCGGCATCTCCGCCGAAGCCAACGGTGCCATCACCCCTGCCGTGGTGAAAAACCACGAAGCGATGATCGCCGACGCCCACACCCTACTGTTGCAGCTGGAAGTGCCGCTGGAAAGCGTTCATGAGGCTGCACGGCTGGCTCGCGCCCACGGCACCCGGGTGGTGCTCAACCCCGCCCCTGCCCGTCCGCTCTCCGCTGAGCTGTTGGCGCTGGTGGACCTTATCACCCCCAACCAGACAGAGGCCGAGCTGTTGACCGGCGTGAAAGTCACCGACGAAGCGAGTGCCCGCGAGGCGGCCGCCCGCTTCCACCAGATGGGCATTGCGGATGTGATGATCACCCTGGGGTCGCAGGGGGTCTATTGCAGCAACGCCCAGCAGCAACAGCTGATACCGGGCTTTCGGGTCAAGGCGGTGGATACCACAGCCGCAGGCGATACCTTCAACGGCGCCCTGCTGGCGGCGGAACTGGCCGGTGCCGATTTCCACAGAGCGGTGCGCTTTGCCCACGGGGCGGCGGCACTCTCCGTCACCCGCTTCGGCGCCCAGAGCTCCATCCCGAGCAAGCAGGAGGTCGACGCCTTCCTGCTTGAGCAGACTGCGCAGGGGAACTGATGGCCAATATCAAGGAGGTGGCGGCGAGGGCCCAGGTCTCCACCACCACCGTCTCCCATGTCATCAACGAGACCCGTTTCGTGGCCGAGGAGACCCGCGAACGGGTCTTTGCGGCCATGCGTGATCTCAACTATGCCCCGAGTCTGGTGGCCCGCAGCCTTAAGGTGAAGGAGACCAACAGTATCGGCATGCTGGTCACCACCTCCAGCAACCCCTTCTTTGCCGAGGTAGTGCGCGGGGTGGAGCGTTACTGCTTCGAGCAGGGCTACAACCTGATGCTGGGCAACACAGAAGGTCAGGCGGAAACCGCCCTCTCCTACCTCAAGATGATGCTGCGCAAGCGGGTCGATGGCCTGCTGATCATGTGTAGCGAAGGACAGCAAGAGGTGTTCAACCAGCTCGACTGGCTCAAGAGCCTGCCGGTGGTGGTGATGGATTGGGGTCTAGTCAGCGAGGATGTAGACCTTATCGCCGACAACTCCTTCCACGGCGGTTATCTGGCGACCCGCCATCTGATTGAGCTGGGCCACACCGCCATCGGTTGCATCACAGGCCCCCACAGCCGCGCCCCCGCCAACCAGCGCCAAGCTGGCTTTGAACAGGCGTTGCAGGAGGCAGGCCTCACGATCAATCAAGAGTGGATCCAGGAAGGGGATTTTGACTGCGCCAGCGGCCATCAGGCGATGACCCGTCTGCTGGCATTGCCCGAGCGGCCCACCGCCCTCTTTGTCTGCAACGACATGATGGCAATGGGAGCCATCAGTGCCGCCCATCAGGCGGGGCTGGTGATCCCGCGGGATATCTCCATCGTCGGCTATGACAATGTGGCGCTGGCCGAATTTATGTCGCCGCCGCTCACCACCGTCAATCAGCCCAAAGAGGAGCTGGGGCGCCTCGCCGTCACCCGCCTGCTGGCGCGGATCAACGGCGAAGCGGTGGAGAATCACCTGATCACCGTCGACCCGGACCTGGTGATCAGGCAATCCTGCGCCCCTCGCACCTGACGTTCAGGGGCAATAAACGAAACAAGGCGACCCCGAGGTCGCCTTGTGTCATTTTGTCTCTTGCCAGTGCAATACCGCTTTTTGCCCTCAGGCCAGCGACCGGGTCTCCCTGGCTGCCAGCACTTGCAGTGGCACCAGCCCCAATCGTCTGGCCAGAGGTTGCAATAACCCACCATCTTCATCACCCTGCGGCAGCCAGTAGCGGACAGGCCAGCCGGCTGCCAGCTGCGCCGAGGTGGTGCTGCCAATCTCTCTGAGCGCCAGAGTGCAACCCTGCTGGCGCAATCCCGCCAGCAAGGCACCATCCGGCTGCAGCGTCGGTACCAGCAACACCAGCGGCGTACGGGAAGCCTCCGGCAAATAGGCCTGTAGATGGGTCAGCTGGGCCTGATTGTCGAGCGGGACCAGCAGTGCCCGGCCATCGGCATACTGCGCCTCGTGCGCTTGCAGCACACGGGCCAATACGGGCCCAAGCACACCGCACTCCTGCAGCCAGCGCATGTGGCAAGGCACTCCCTGCTCACGCCACTCAAGCGCCAATTGCCACATCTCGTTGCCCTGTCCGTCCGTCAGCGCCTGCAATGCCACTCGCAGCGGCGCTGGCTCGCGCCCCGCCAACCACTCTCGCAGCTGATGAAGCTGCTGCTGACTCAACTGCAACTGCTGCAGCATGGCGGGCTCAAACCAGCGGATCGCCCCCTCCTGGCTACGCTTGGCCTGGTTGAGGGCCAGGATGGCCTGATCCAGCAACCGGGCGGCATCCTGTTGCTGCGCCTTGGCGACCCCGAGCCGACAGGCCAGATCGAAGCTGCACTCCCGGGTCACGAACTCGAAATGGAGCAGATCCACCAGCTCATGAATGGCGGTTTCCAGCGCATCATTCGCCTTGGTCAGCACCACGGCAAATTCATCTCCGCCGAGCCGGTAAGCGTGGCTGCCATGGGCCTGCTGCAGCTTGTTGGCCACCATCTGCAACAACCGATCACCGACCTGATAACCCAGCAGATCATTGACCTGCTTGAAGCGCTTGAGATCGAGCACCACCAAAGCGCTCACCTCGCCAGCATGCAGATCGCGAGAGAGCTGCTCCTGCAGGGCACGGCGGTTGCCAAGCTGGGTCAGGGGATCGAGCAAGGCAAGCCGGCGGTTCGCCAGATTGGCGCGAATGAGGGCAGCGACCAGAGCGCCACCGGTCAGTAGCAGGATCAGTTGCCAGATCTGCAGCCAGAACAGGCTGTTGCGGATTTGGCTGACCGAATGCTCCCGCTCCTGGCCGGAGAGGATCTGATCCCCTATCTGTTCGATGAGACGGGTCTGGCTGGCGATCGCCTCCTGCAAGCGGGCAAGCTCAGCCCCCTCGCGCAGCGCACCGGCCTCCATCTGGGGTTCGAGCTGCTTGATCTGCTCGAACAGGGTGGCCAGCACCTTGCCGAGCCCGTGCCGCTGGCGCATCTCGGCGGTTTCACTGCTGATGAGGAAGATGTCGAGCCGGTTCCACAGCAGATCGTAATCGAGGCTCAGGGTCTCCATCGTCACTCTGCCAGCCCGATAGAGCTGCAGCTCGTAGAGGAAACGCTGGGATTCGAGCATCACCTGGCTGATGTTCCAGTGAACATTGCGGTAGAAAGTATCGACCAGCTGCTCCTGCCGATGCTGCAGATAGAGGCTGCTGCCCGACGAGAGCAGAAACAGCAGCGACACCGCAACCAACAGCAGTTTGTGGCGGGACAGCCCCATCAATCGACGATCTCGATGCGGGTCACCTGCCACACCATGCAGTTATGAATGGCAGGCACGTCCAGCTTGGGATAGGTGGTGAACGGGATGAGCAGCCAGAGCGGCCCTTTGTTTCGCCGGGTCAGCGGTTTGCCGTCCTCCTGACGCACCAGGGTCAGCGGCACGCCGTCGAACAGGGCCAGATCCACCACCTGCTGATAGCCGTTGAGGGCCGAGACGGCGATCTTGCGAGCATCCGGGATCCCTTGCGCCGCCAGCACGGCTGACAGGGTCGGCCCGCGATAGTGGTGGGCGCCCTGAGTCCAGGGGGTAGTGGTGGTGAATTCGGTCTGTGGCAAGGCGGAGAGAGCCGCCTCATCGAGGTTCACCTGCTGGCCATCTGGCAGTATCAGGGTCATCAGGGGGATGGAGGCCGATGCACTGGCACTGGCCAGCACCAGGAGAAAAAAAGCGATCCATTGCTTGACTGCGGTCATGGTAATTTGCGCCAACTGCGTCCCATTTTTTAAATGGTTGCCAGTGTGGCGATTTCACCGAACCATTGCAACTGCCCGATCGCACACTAGCTCAGGGACCGCGCATCTCCATCCAGTTGTGCCCCTCGACTTGCCTCGGTTGATGAATGCCGCACGCCTCCAGCAACTCATCGACATAGGCGGGCACCAGCAGGGAGGCTGGGCCATAGCGTTTTTCGTCAAACTGGCTACCCACCTCGCTCGGCTCGAGATTGAGCTCGATGGTGTGCGCCCCGTTCAATCCCGCTTCGTGCACGAAACCGGCGGCCGGATAGACGGCGCCCGAGGTGCCGATGGAGATAAAGAGATCGCACTGGGCCAGCGCACTATAGATGCGATCCAGCCCGAGCGGCATTTCGCCAAACCAGACCACATGGGGGCGCATCGGCTGGGGGAACTGGCAGCAGGAGCAGAGCTCGTCCTGATGGAGATCACCGCGCCACTCGATCACCTGACCGGACTCGGGGCAGCGGGCCTTGAGCAGCTCGCCGTGCATATGGATAAGGTTCTTGCTGCCAGCGCTCTCGTGCAGATTGTCGATGTTCTGGGTGACCAAGGTGACCGTGCCGGGCAGCAGTCGCTCGAGGCGGGCCAGCGCATAGTGGGCCGGATTAGGATGGACCTGGGGCTGTTGCAGCTGTTTGCGGCGGGAGTTGTAAAAGCGCAGCACCAGTTCGGGATCCCGGGCATACCCCTCGGGGGTCGCCACATCCTCGACCTTGTGCTCTTCCCACAAACCATCGCAGGCACGAAAAGTCTTGATGCCGGATTCGGCAGAGATCCCCGCGCCGGTCAGGATCACGATATGTTTATATGACTGCGCCATAAGCTGCTCCGTCTATCCCCGCACAATAAATGTGACCTTAGCACAGGGAAAAAAGTGTCACTATTCGCCCTTGGTCTTAAGCGGCGCCGCTGGCGGTGCGGGTAACCAGGCATCCAGTACCGACAGATCCAGCCTGACAAAGACCATCTCCCGTCCGGTCACCAGGGTCAGCGGCAAGCCAAGGCGCTTGAGCAGGGTCAGCATGGGCCGGTTCTGGGCCAGCACTTCCGCCGTCCACTCCCGGATCCCGTCCGCCCTGGCAAGCAGTGCCAGCGCCAGTAGAATCCGTCGCCCCGCCCCCTTGTGCTGAAAGTGATCCGCCACGATGCAAGAAAACTCCGCCATATCGGGATGAAGGCGGCGGCGGATTGATTGCGCCTGAGCCAGCGGCTCACCGGCCAGATCGGTCAGTAGCAGCGAGATCTGTTGTTCGGGATGGTAATTGAGAAATTGGGTCACCTGTTCCGGTGGCGGCGTCCGTTTCGGGCGCATAAAGCGCAGATAGATGCTCTCTTCACTCAATGCATCGTAAGCGGCCAGCATGCGGGCAGGCGCCACACCATGCAGCTCGCGCAGCAGGCAAGGCCCCCCGGAGACCTGCATCGCCAGTGGCAGCGCGGCCCGGGAAAGCGGATGGGGCCAGCCCTCCAGCCCTTTGCCGAGGCGCTCCCGGTGCATGGGCCAGCAGAGGTAGCGCGGCATGGCTTACCAGCGCCCCGTCATACCGCGCTCTCGCCACACCTCGACGTCGAGCAGGTTGTAAGGATCATCCAGATAGACAGCGATCCCCAGCTCTCGAACCCGTGCCATAAAGCGTCCCAGCAGGGAGTCACCGGTCAAGGACTCCATCTCCGGCAAGATCCCCTGCCCCAGCAGCAAGGCTTGCAGCGGCAAACGCTCCAGCAGATCGAATGGCAGATGCTGGCTGTTATCGAGCAGCAGCGCCAGCTTGCTCCCCGCCAGACTGGCTTGCAGCACCAGCGCGAAGCGATCGGCATTGCCGAGCAGGTGGTCACGACGGTGGATCAGCAGGGTCAGTTCGGCTGGGGTGCGCGACTGCTCCGTCAGCCAATCCTTGAGCGCCTCCCAGCGGCTGGGCAAACCCGTTACCGCTAGCCAGACCGGATGAGGGGTCGCGGGACTGGAGAGCAGCCCAAGCTGACCCTGCACCTCCCCCTGCCACCGGCGGATGGAGCGGCGCTGGCCGCTCAAGCGCTGCTGACGCAGCGGGCCCAGATAGAGTCGACGCAGCAACCTGAACAGCTCGTCGCAATCAAGCGGCTTGGCCAGCGCCGCCAGAATATTGAAACCGGCATCGTGCAGCAGGCGGCGTGCACCGTCGATCAGCGTCTGCTCATGGGCCGAAAGCAGCACAATGGGCAGCCCGGCCTCCTGCAACTGGGGCTGGTTCATCAGCAGACTGATGGCATCTTGCTCCACCAGACTGAGATCGCACACCAGCAGGCTGATGTCGCCCGCCGACAATGCCGCAAGGCAGGCCGATTCATCCTGTACCCACTGACAGGAGAGCCCCAACCCGGCGATGGTCTGTTGCAGTTGCATCCCCTGAAACGGGTGATCCTCGAGCAGCAGCACCTTGTTAGCGGCCAGCCAGTTGCACCAGTTACGGTAACTGGCGGCAAGCCCCCCCAGCCAATCCTCGCCGATAGCGTAGATCCCCTCATGCTGCTGCAACTGGGGGAAGTAGTCCGCCTGCTGATGAGCGGCGGGGTCGTAAAGGGCAATCGCACCTGCCGCAAACAACCCTTCCCACTGCCAGCAGGCATCCGGTCGGGTACGGTGCAGCGTGACATAGGAGGGCAATGTCATGGTGCTGGCCAACTCATGGGCGGTGCAGTCGAGGGCATAAAGCACAATGGGGCAAAATCCTGCCGCCTCATGCTCTTCCGAATCGAGCAACGCCAGTAATTCTTCATCAGTGATGATCATCTTGAGCCCTCTTTGAAAACTGCTGGCTGAACTCATCCAGTGCCCGGTTCAATCTGGCTTGCAGCATCGGATGGGGCGCCTGTTGCCACTCTTCAATGACCGCCACCAACGCAGTCGCCCCTACCATTCTGGCGGCCCCCTTCAACTTGTGTAAAGCAGCATTCACGCCAACTTCATCTTCTTCTGTGCTGCAGCGCTCAAGTTCGGCCAAATCATCACGGGTAGCCTTCAGATAAAGGGCGGCCAGTTCATCGGTCAGCAGCGAGGCAACCGGTGTCGGGGCGACAGCATTGCTCCCCTCTTTGGCAATATGGCGCAGCAAGGTCGCCAGCTCCTTGAGGGCGACCGGCTTGTCCAGATGGCCATCGCAACCGCAGGATTGCAGCTCCCTTGCCGCCTGCTCACTGAGATCTGCGGTGATCACATAGACCGGCAGACAGGCCCAACGGGCGGATTGGCGCAATTGCCTGCACAGCTCGGCCCCGTTCATCACCGGCATCTGCAGATCGGTCAGCACAAAATCCACCTCCTGCTGCGCCAGCATCTCCAGCGCCAGCTGCCCGTTGGCGGCAGTGATAACGCTGGCACCAAGTTGCCCCAGTTGCAGGCTGATCAGCTCGCGATTGACATCGTGATCTTCAACCAGCAGCACCCGCATGCCGAGCCCGGGCTGGGTGCCAGCGACCGGTTGATCCGGGGTCAGCCGTGGCTGCAGCAGGGTGATGATGGTCCCGGGCACCCAGGACTCCCCTTGCCAGGCCCAATAGTAGAGCCCCTTCTCGTCCACCTCCGCTTGCAGCGTATCAACGGCGTTGCTGACGGTGGCGATCCCCAAGCGGCTGAGCCAGGGCGAGAGCGCTTGCGCCTCATCGTGGGGTAAAGAGAGTGCCAGCTGCCGCACATTGGGCTGCCAGTCCGGCTCCTGCTGCACCCGCTTCAGCGGCAACTCGCAATAAAAGCGGCTACCGCCACCGACACGCCCCTCGACATCGATAAGCCCCCCCATCTGCTCGACCAGCTGCTTGCAGATCGCCAGACCAAGACCGGTGCCCGGCGCCCGCAGCTGCCCTTCAACGGCAAACTGCTCGAACGGCATAAAGAGCGTGGTACGCATCTTGGCGGTGATCCCCGGTCCCTGATCATCCACACCAAAGCGCAAGGTCGATGCGACCACCTCGGCCCACAGCACCACTTCTCCACGCAGGCTGAACTTGATGGCATTGGAGAGCAGGTTGTGGAGCACTTGCCGTACCCGGTGAGGGTCGAGGGTCTGCAGGGCTGGCAGAGCCGGGTCCAACGTAAGGCGCAGTTGCAATCCCTTGGCCCGCGCCTTGGTCCAGTGCACCGCCGCCACGTGCTCACACAACTCGGCAAAATCGGTGGGTTGCGGCGAGAGGGAGAGTTTGCTGTTTTCGTTGCGGCTAAAGTCGAGCACATCGTTGAGCAGGCCGAGCAGCTCATCCCCCGCCTGACGCACCCGCGCCAGCGCAGAGTCTTGCTTTCTGGACAAAGGGGTGCTGGCCAGCCACTCCAGCAAGCCGAGCATGGCGTTCATCGGCGTGCGGATCTCGTGGCTGATGGCGGCCAAAAAGCGCCCCTTGGCCAGAACTGCCTGTTGCGCCTGCTCATGGGAGTGCTGCAATGCTTGATCCTGCTCGACCCGGGCAGTGGCATCCTGCATCACCGCATAAATTCGCCACCCCTGCGGTTGACTGCGGCCACGGCCATAGAGCTGCAACCAGCGCAGACCCTTGGTCGGATGGTAATAGCGCATGGTGAACGCGAAGGGTTTGCCAGCCTGCAACATGGCGAACATCTCACGGCTTACCCGACGACGATCCTCGCGCTCCAGCATAATGAGCACCCGTTTGGGCTCACGACGGATCTGCTGACTCGCCAGCCCCAGCAGCTCGTAACAGCCCCGGCTGATAAACTCGATCCCCCCTACCCGTCCCCGCTCGAACATAAACTGCAGCACCACACCAGGAACGGTATTGGTCAGGGCACGCAGGCGGCGCTCTGCCTGACGCAGAAAACGGGCCTGCTCACGCAGCACACTGATATCCGACAGGGCGATAAGATCGGTGGCAGGTGCCTGCTTGTCCAGCCGCAGCGGATGCTGGGCATAGGCGAAGACCTGATCCCCCAGCACCAGCTCCCCTTCACTCTTCTGAGGCTGCACCGGCGGCAACATCAACTGCTGCGAATAGCGCAGGGCCAGACGTCGCCCCTGTTTATTGGATTTGATCACCTTGCCCTGACTATTACGTAGATAGACGGGCACCGGCAACGCCTGAAACATGGTTTCTCGCAGCTCGCTCTCGATGGCCAGCGCCTTCTCGGCGGCGTGACGCTGGGCCACTTCCCTCGCCAGTTGCTGGCGGGAGCGCCAGATCCCGCCGATGACAATGCCGCTGATCAGCAGTGCCATGGCAATGGAGCCAAACCAGGCGGCGTAGCTCACGCCGGGCTGCTGCACAACGAGCAAGCGGCGCCAGCGCTGGTTAAGTTCGTCAATCTGGGTGCTGGTCAGCGCCATCAGGTTGCGATCCATCACCCCAGCCAGTTCGGTCTGACTCTTGTTGATGGCAAAGCCAAGGCTGAAGCGATCTTCCAGCTCCTCGATATCGAGCCCTTCCAGCAAGTTGGTACGCTGGGGATATTGCAGCTGATATAGCTCGCTCAGCATAGCGTCAGCCTTGCCCTGTTTGATCGCGGCAAGCCCCTGCTCGAGGCCGTCGGTGCGAACCCACTCCTGATCACCGAGCAGGGCGAGCAAGGAGGGATCGTAGAGGGATTCCGGCACCAGAATACGCTGCCGCTTGAGTTGGGTAATGCGATCGGCAGCCAGCTTGCGCTTGCTGATCAAGGCAAACCGGTTGGTGGAGATCGTCCGGCTGAAAATGAACTGATCCGTCAATGCCGGGGATTCCGGCAAGCCGGCCATCATATCCGCCTCACCACGGCGCAGCTTTTCTACGGCCTCCGCCTTGCTGGCGGCAGACACCAGCTTGTATTTCAGGCCTGTCTCCTGGGTGACCCAGCGCAGCACATCCGCGCTCCACCCTTTCGCCTCCCCCAGATCATTGACGCCGCTATAGGGCATCAACTCGGGATTGACCACCAGGCGAATGGTGCGACCGCGGCCGGATAACCAGGCCTGTTCGGTATCGCTGAAGTGGGGCTGGTTGACATATAGCGACCCCTGATCGAGATAGCGAGCAAGATCGGTATAGATAGTACCGGCGGGCATATGACGGATCAGGGTGTCCACCAGATTGGCCAACTCAGGCTGATCACGCATCATCAGGCGATAGCTGATGATCCGATCCTCACCAAACAGGCGCCGCAGACGCAACCCATCAGCCGGAAACTCGCGCATCAGATAGCGCAGTTGCAGATAGTCCCCCAGATAGGCATCACCCTTGCCACTTTGCAGCGCGTCGTAGACCTTCTCTCCGCTTTTTAGGGAAATAATGCGTGCCTGGGGATAGAGCTCGTGCAGCAGGCGGGCAGAGTCTGCCACCGAGTAGACCAGAAAGCGGGCCTGTTTGAGATTTTCACCCTTGTAGAGGATGGCGGCATCGGTCTCCATCATCGGACGGCTTAACCGCATACCCTCCACGGCCTTCTTGCGGGTTCCAACATAGGGAATGATGTCGCAGTCACCCTCTGCGAGCCCGTTGCGCAATGTCTGCCAATCGGGCAACTCTTTGAGCACAAGCGGAATCGGGAACAGCTCCTGCAACCGGGCGAGACGATCCTTGAGCAGACCCCCCTCGGCCATCAGGTATGGTGGAGGAAGCGTCGCAGGATAGCAGAGCGAAAGCTGACTCAGTGAATTTACATAAGCTTGGGTCGCCGGCGCCAACGGCAGCACTGTGGTCTGCAAAGGCTTGGCGTGCAATGGCAGTGCCAGTACGGCACCCAGAAGAAAAACGGGGAATTTGGTCATCTGAAAACAAAAGCCAGGCATCTGCCTGGCTTTTTATCACTCGTTGGGTTCAACATTTTCTACCCTAGCCTTGAGCTTCTGGCCAGGCCGGAAGGTCACCACGCGGCGGGCGCTGATAGGAATATCCTCGCCCGTCTTGGGGTTGCGTCCGGGACGCTGATTCTTCTCACGAAGGTCAAAGTTACCGAAGCCTGAAATCTTGACTTGTTCACCACGCTCAAGCGCCTGTCGGATTTCCTCAAAGAAGGCTTCCACCATATCTTTGGCTTCACGCTTGCTCATCCCGAGCTGGGTGAACAGGTGCTCTGCAATGTCGGCTTTGGTAAGCGCCATAGATCAATCCCTCAAGGATGCATTCAACTCTTCACCAAGGGCCCGCACGACATTGTCTACGGTCTCGGCAATCTCTTTCTCCTCCAGGGTGCGCTGGGTGTCTTGCAATACAAGACTGATGGCCAGGCTCTTCTTGTCCTCTGCCATACCAGCACCCTGGTATACGTCAAACAAGTTTATTCCAACTACCTGATTTCCGCCAACTTTTTTAATTACCGCAAGCACATCACCTGCCAGAACCTGACGATCGACCACGACGGCGATGTCGCGACGGTTCGCCGGGAACTTGGAAACTTCGGCTGCCACAGGCACCTTGGCCGGGGTCAGCTTGTCCAGCTCCAGCTCAAACATCACCGCGCGGCTCTTGAGGCCCAGCTTCTTCTCGAGGCTCGGGTGGATCACACCGATGTGGCCGATGATCTCGCCATTACGCAGGATGGCTGCGCTCTGGCCCGGGTGCAGGGCGCTGTGCTCGGTGCGCTCGAAGGTAAAGGTGGCCCCTTCGGCGGTCAAGTCCAGCACCGCTTCCAGATCCCCTTTCAAATCAAAGAAGTCGGCTGCGCGGGTTTTGATGTCCCAGTGCTCGTCGCTCTGGTTGCCAGTGATGATACCGGCCAACATCGGCTCCTGACGGATGCCGTTCTCGGCGCTTTCATCCTTGATGAAACGCAGACCCTGTTCAAACAGACGCACGCGCGGCTGCTGACGGTTCTGGTTGTAAACAACAGCTTGCACCAGACCCGGGAACAGAGACACACGCATGGCGGACATCTCGACCGAGATCGGGTTCGGCAGCACGATGGCATCGCTCTGCGGGAACAGGGTTTGCTGGGTCTTGGGATCGACGAAGCTGTAGGTGATCGCTTCCTGGAAGCCGCGGTCAACCAGCAGGTCGCGCACACGCTTCAGGGTCACCTGCCCTTCTGCCTGCTCCACCATCGCCAAGGAGGCAGCGGGTTTCAGGTTCGGGATGTTGTTGTAGCCGTAGATGCGAGCCACTTCCTCGATGAGGTCTTCCTCGATGGCGATATCGAAACGCCAGGAGGGTGCCAGCGCAGTCCAACCGTCAGCATCCACAGTGACTTGCATGCCGAGGCGAGTCAGGATCTCGACCACCTGAGCATCCGCCACGCTGATACCGATCACCTTGTCGAGCTTGCTGCGACGCAGTTTGATGGGTGCCGCTTTCGGCAGATGGGCATCGGATTTGACCTCGATGACCGGACCCGCTTCACCGCCGCAGATATCCAGCAGCAGACGGGTGGCTCTGTCCATCACCTTGGCTTGCAGCTCCGGATCAACCCCACGCTCGAAGCGATGGGAGGAGTCGGTGTGCAGACCGTAAGCACGGGCACGACCGGTGATGGAGAGCGGCGCGAAGAAGGCGCACTCCAGCAGGATGTCGGTGGTGGTCTCGGATACACCGGTGCGGTTGCCGCCGAAGATACCGGCCATGCAGGCAGGACCTTTGGCATCGGCAATCACCAGGGTGGTCTCTTTGAGCTTCACTTCGTTGCCGTCGAGCAGGGTCATCGGCTCGTCAGCGTGGGCGCGACGTACCACCAGTTCCCCTTCCAGGGTAGCCAGATCGAAGGCGTGCATCGGCTGACCGTATTCCAGCAGCAGATAGTTGGTGATGTCGACGATGGCGTCGATGGAGCGAATGCCGCCACGGCGCAGCTTCTCTTGCATCCAGAGCGGGCTCTGGGCCTGCAGGTTCAGCCCCTTGATGACGCGCCCCAGATAACGGGGGCAATCGGCGGTTGCTTCAACCCGGATCGGGAAAGTTGCATCAATGGTGGCAACGGCTGGTGTCCAGGTCGGCTCGACCACGTCGACGCTGTTGAGCACACCAATTTCACGAGCCAGACCGGCGATACCGAGGCAATCGGCACGGTTCGGAGTCAGATCCACATCGATGGAGACGTCGTTCAGATTGAGGTAGTCGCGAATATCGGTACCGATGGGGGCATCGGCCGGCAGCTCGATGATGCCATCTGCTTCAACGTCGATACCCAGCTCACTGAACGAGCAGAGCATGCCGTGAGACGGCTGGCCACGCAGCTTGGCTTTCTTGATGGTGAAATCACCCGGCAGGGTCGCCCCTACTTTGGCCACACATACTTTCAAGCCCTGACGGCAGTTCGGCGCGCCACAGACGATGTCCAGCAGCTCGGCTTCACCCACGTTGACCTTGGTCACCCGCAGCTTGTCGGCGTCAGGATGCTGGGCGCACTCGACCACTTCACCCACAACCACATTGTTGAACTGGCCGGCAACCGCTTCCACGGCGTCCACTTCCAGACCGGCCATGGTGATCTGCTCGGCCAGTGCATTGTCACTCAACTCGGTGCGGACCCACTCCATCACCCAGGATTTACTGAATTTCATGTTCTCTCGCCCTTACTTGAACTGCTTGAGGAAGCGCAGGTCGTTTTCGAAGAAGGCACGCAGGTCGTTGACCCCGTAACGCAGCATGGTCAGGCGCTCAACGCCCATGCCGAAGGCAAAGCCGGAGTATTTTTCCGGATCGATACCGACCGAACGCAGTACGTTCGGGTGCACCATGCCGCAGCCCAGCACTTCAAGCCACTTGCCGTTCTTACCCATCACGTCGACTTCGGCACTCGGCTCGGTGAACGGGAAATAGGAAGGACGGAAGCGAATGGTCAGGTCTTCCTCGAAGTAGTTGCGCAGGAAGTCGTGCAGAATGCCCTTCAGCTCGGTAAAGCTGGCATGCTCGTCAACCAGCAGACCTTCAACCTGATGGAACATCGGGGTGTGGGTCATGTCGTAGTCGTTACGATAGACGCGGCCCGGTGCAATGATGCGGATCGGCGGCTGCTGCTGCTGCATGGTGCGGATCTGCACACCGGAGGTGTGGGTACGCAGCATCAGATCAGGATTGAAGTAGAAGGTATCGTGATCGGTACGCGCCGGGTGATGAGCCGGAATATTCAGCGCATCGAAGTTGTGGAAGCCATCTTCAATCTCGGGACCACGGGCCACCTTGAAGCCCATCTCACCAAACAGGCGCTCGATGCGCTCTATGGTGCGGGTTACCGGGTGCAGACCGCCATTCTCGATGCGGCGGCCCGGCAGGCTGACGTCGATGGTCTCGGCAGCCAGCTTCTGGTTCAGCACGGCGACTTCGAGTGCTTCACGACGCTCGTTCAGCGCATCCTGAACCTGCTGTTTGGCCTGGTTGATCACGGCGCCCGCGGCTGGACGCTCTTCGGCAGACAAGGCACCCAGGCCCTTCATCTGCTCGGTAAAAAAGCCCTTTTTACCCAGATATTTGACCCGGATTTCGTCGAGGGTAGCGATATCGCTCACGCCCTCAATTTCGGCTCTGGCTTGGCCGACTACTTCTTCAAGCTGTTGCATGTCTTCCTCGTCACCACTCCCGGTACAGGAGCCTTTAGGCTAAATAAGGTCAAGAGGGGAATAATACAAAAAAAGCCCCTTCGCTGACCATAGTTAAGGTGGGCTTTTCTCCCTACAAATCATTTTGTTATATCAAGCGAGTCTCATCGACTAACCGCCGCTCCTTAAATATTAGAACAAACATCTAGTTTGTTGGCATACAAGTCATTTGTAAAACAGGCCATCTCGCACATATCGCTTTGTATGTCGAGAAATCTATAACTCGTGCAAAAAGCGAACAAGACGTGGATGAGAGAAAGGAAATAGTGATGCAAAAACAGAGGGTTATAGATACAAAAAAGGAGGCCTGAGCCTCCTTTTAGCGTTTATAACAGAACTGGATTAAACCAGAGCTGCTTTAGCTTTTTCAACCAGGGCGGTGAAAGCCATTTTGTCGTGAACGGCGATATCGGACAGGATCTTGCGATCGATCTCGATAGAAGCCTTCTTCAGACCGTTGATCAGACGGCTGTAGGACAGACCGTTCTGACGGGCTGCAGCGTTGATACGCGCAATCCACAGCTGACGGAACTGACGCTTTTTCTGGCGACGGTCACGGTAGGCATACTGACCAGCTTTGGTTACCGCTTGTACCGCTACGCGGTAAACACGGGAACGGGCGCCGTAGTAACCTTTGGCGGCTTTCATTACTTTCTTGTGACGAGCTCGAGCAGTCACACCACGTTTAACTCTTGGCATTTTTCACATCCCCCCTTATGCGTACGGCAGACAAGCGACAACACGTTTGTGGTCGGCAGCAGAAACCATGAATTTCGGCCCCAGCTGACGCTTACGCTTGCTGCTCTTCTTGGTCAGGATGTGACGCAGGTGGTTGTGCTTGCACTTGAAGCGACCCGAGCCAGTCTTTTTGAAGCGCTTTGCAGCACCCCGGTTGGTTTTCATCTTCGGCATTTCATACTCCGCATTGTGAGTGACAACAAAATCGCAAGGCGAACCAACTCATGGGGCTTGCCCCATGAGTCAATTTCTTGTGGGCCTTAAGATTTCTTCTTAGGTGCGAGGACCATCACAGCTTGACGGCCTTCGACTTTCGGGAACGACTCGACTACGGCCAACTCTTCCAGATCGTTCTTGACGCGCTCCAGAACCTTGATACCAAGATCCTGGTGGGCCATTTCACGACCACGGAAGCGCAGGGTGACCTTAGCCTTGTCCCCGTCTTCCAGAAAGCGAACCAGGTTGCGTAGTTTTACCTGATAGTCGCCTTCGTCAGTGCCAGGACGGAATTTGATTTCCTTGACCTGGACGACTTTCTGCTTTTTCTTCTGTTCTTTGGTTGTTTTGCTCTTTTCGTAGAGGAATTTGCCGTAATCCATGATCCGGCAAACGGGCGGCTCAGCATTTGGACTGATCTCTACCAGATCAACTCCGGCCTCTGCGGCCAAGTTCAGAGCATCCTGAATGGAGGTGATGCCAATGGCTTCACCATCCAGACCAGTCAGACGAACTTCTTTCAGACGGATCTCTTCATTGATCCGGTGAGCGCGGGCTTGCGGTTGCTTGCCCAGTTTTTTTCCGCCTTTTATAGCTTATTCCTCCACTTTCTTTTGTCCGCGGGTCTGAACTTCCTGGGTCAACAGAGCGATGAACTCTTCAACAGGATAAGTGCCCAGGTCAGCCCCTTTACGAGTCCGTACTGCAATCTTACCGGCTTCAACTTCTTTATCGCCGCAGACCAGCATGAAAGGTACTCGCTTCAAAGTATGCTCGCGGATTTTAAAGCCAATCTTCTCATTTCTCAAGTCCGCTTTTGCGCGAAGGCCCGCATCATTCAATGCTTTGGCTACTTTCACCGCATAATCGGCCTGA
The DNA here is from genome assembly GCF_051919185.1 of Aeromonas sp. 97A. Classification (NCBI taxonomy): domain Bacteria; kingdom Pseudomonadati; phylum Pseudomonadota; class Gammaproteobacteria; order Aeromonadales; family Aeromonadaceae; genus Aeromonas; species Aeromonas sp. 97A. The sequence continues at coordinate 1,389,267 of NZ_JBQBFF010000001.1, forward strand.
TTGTCCGTGATATTCATGACCACAGCCTGAGTCGGTGCCAACCAGGTCGGGAACAGACCGGCGTACTCTTCAGTCAGAATACCGATGAAGCGCTCGATAGAACCCAGGATGGCCCGGTGGATCATCACAGGTACATGGCGATCGTTGTTTTCGCCCACATAAGTGGCACCCAGACGACCAGGCAGGGCAAAGTCGAGCTGCACGGTACCACATTGCCACGCACGATCAAGGCAATCGTGCAGGGTAAATTCAATTTTGGGACCGTAGAACGCCCCTTCACCCGGCTGCAGATCGTACTTCAGACCGTTGAGTTCCAGCGCTTCGGCCAGGGCTTTCTCGGCGCGATCCCACATCTCGTCGGAGCCGATACGCTGCTCGGGACGAGTGGAGAGCTTGACCACGATGTTCTCGAAGCCAAAGGTACCGTAGACGTCATAGACCATACGAATACAGCCGGAGACCTCTTCCATGATCTGCTCTTCGGTACAGAAGATGTGCGCGTCATCCTGAGTGAAGCCGCGCACCCGCATCAGCCCGTGCAGGGAACCGGACGGCTCGTTGCGGTGGCAGGAACCAAACTCGGCCATACGCAGCGGCAAATCACGGTAGGACTTCAGACCCTGGTTGAAGATCTGGACGTGACCCGGGCAGTTCATCGGCTTGATGGCGTACTCGCGATTTTCGGACTGGGTGGTGAACATGGCCTGGGCATACTTCTCCCAGTGACCTGAACGCTCCCACAGGACGCGGTCCATCATAAACGGACCTTTCACTTCCTGATAGTCGTACTCTTTGAGCTTGCCGCGGATAAAGGTTTCCAGCTCGCGGAAGATGGTCCAGCCATCGTTGTGCCAGAACACCATACCGGGTGCTTCTTCCTGCATGTGATACAGGTCGAGCTGCTTGCCGATCTTGCGGTGGTCGCGCTTGGCGGCCTCTTCCAGACGCTGCAGATAGGCCTTGAGCTGCTTCTTGTCAGCCCAGGCGGTACCGTAGATACGCTGCAGCATCTTGTTGTTGGAGTCACCGCGCCAGTAGGCGCCGGACATCTTCAGCAACTTGAAGTGGTGGCAGTGACGCATGTTGGGCACGTGCGGGCCGCGACACATGTCGATGTACTCTTCATGATGATAGAGACCTGGCTGGTCATCACGGGCAATGTTCTGATCCAGGATTTCGACTTTGTAAGACTCGCCGCGCGCCTCGAATACATCGCGCGCTTCTTGCCAGGAGACTTTCTTCTTGATGACGTCGTAATCCTTGGCTACCAGCGCCAGCATGCGCTCTTCCAGGGCAGCCAGATCTTCATCGGTCAGGGTACGGTCAAGATCAACGTCATAGTAGAAGCCGTTGTCGATGACAGGACCGATGGCCATCTTGGTCTGGGGCCAGAGTTGCTTGATAGCATGACCCAGCAAGTGGGCGCAGGAGTGGCGCAGGATGTCCAGACCTTCTTCGTCTTTAGCGGTGATGATGGCCAGCGCAGCATCGGCTTCGATCAGCTCGCACGCATCTACCAGTTCACCGTTTACCCGACCGGCAATGCACGCCTTGGCGAGGCCGGGACCGATGTCCGCAGCCACATCCATGACGGAAACAGAGTGGGCAAATTGACGTTGGCTGCCGTCAGGCAGAGTAATGATTGGCATTATGTGTTTCCTTATACAGTGGTGACCCCTACCAAAGGTCACATGCGGGATGGAAAAGAGATTCAAATAAGGTGATGTTCTGGTTCTCCACAGCACTTTGCGAAGACGGCCTGACACGTAAACCACATGTCTAACGTGACAAACCAAGCCAAAACTGCCCCATGCTACCAGAAGTCGGGCGTGCTGTATCGGATTTGCAGATATTTTCTACAGTCAAATGAGTCGCCTGCCGACTATTCACCAAGCAGAGATTGCCAGTTGAAGTCAAAGTCACTGCTCCCCTCCTCTGCCAGCGCCAGCTCTTGCAGCACCTGAAGCGCCAGCTTGTTGCCCTTTTGTGCCGCCTGATAGAGCCACTGTTTCGCCTGAGGCAAATCGACCCTGCCGCTGACCCCCATCAGATGAAGGACGCCGACTTTCAGCATGGCCGGGACATCACCATTGCGGGCAGCCTGATCCATCCAGTGAAAGGCTTGGCGCAGATCTCGCTTGACCCCAACACCGCGCAGATAGAGCTCTGCCAGCCGATATTGGCCGAAGGGATCCCCTGCCTGCGCCGACTGGCGATAGAGCGTGATGGCCCGATTGATATCCTGCTCGCTCCCCTGCCCCACTTCATGGCTCCAGCCCATCAAGGCTTGCGCCCGAGGTTGGCCTTGATCGGCCAGTGGCGACCAGATCCGGGTCGCCTCATCGAAATGACCGGTACGCCAGGCACGGTTGGCAGCAGCCATCTCCTGCTCGGTGGAGAGCGGAAGCAGACGCCAGATAACCAGGGCAAGCAGACCGATAAACAGCCAGCGGGAAGTGGTGGGTCTCATGATGATTTCCGTGATCCAGTTCTCATTTCGTCTATGTAAACGAAATGTAGCGCCGCGATCAAGCTAGAGATCCCTGCGACAACCCTTTTTGCACCCGGTCGATCAGCCGTTGTTGTCATTTATCCGGGGCACCTGCAAAATAACTGTATGTATAAACAGTATCGGTGCACACCATGGCAGGACGAGGCAGTCCCCACAATATCGATCACCGTTTTAGCGGCCTCCTTGTCGAAGCGGTCGATGACGGCTGGCAATCGTCCGATTGGGATGCCGCCTTCACTTCTTCTGTGCCTGGCACCGAGGTGCGGGAGATCGATGCACGCAGCATCATCAGCTACAACAGCTCGCCGGATGTCCCCTTTGGTCGCTCCATCAACCCCTATCAGGGGTGCGAACACGGCTGCATCTACTGCTATGCCAGACCCAGCCACGCCTATCTGGAGCTCTCCCCCGGCCTCGATTTCGAGAGCAAACTGTTTGCCAAACGCAATGCAGCCGACCTGCTGCGCCGGGAGTTTGCCAAACCAGCCTATCAGCCACAGACCATCTTCATTGGCGCCAATACCGACCCCTATCAACCCATCGAGCAGCGCTATCGCCTCACCCGGCAGTTGCTGGAAGTGATGCTGGCCCACCGCCATCCGGTCGGGCTCATTACCAAGAGCGCCATGATCTTGCGCGACCTCGATCTGTTGACCGAGCTGGCCAGAGAGGGACTGTGTCAGGTGATGGTGTCGGTGACGACCTTGAACGAAACCCTGCGCCGACAGCTGGAGCCCCGCGCCAGCACGGGTGCAGGCCGCTTGAAAGTGATCGAGAAGCTGGCCAACGCTGGCGTGCAGGTGGGGGTACTGGCCGCCCCCATGATCCCGCGGCTCAATGAGCCGGAGCTGGAGCAGATCATCAAATCGGCGGCCGAGGCAGGCGCCAGTTGCGCCGATTACATCCTGCTGCGGTTACCCCACGAACTGGCGCCGCTATTTGGGGACTGGCTCGATACCCACTATCCGGGCCAGAAGGAAGCTATTTTGAATCAGTTGCGAGCCAGCCGCGGTGGCGGGCTCAACAGTACCGCCTTCGGTACCCGCATGCGCGGTGAGGGGCACTTTGCCGATCTGCTGGCCCAGCGCTTTCGCCTTATCAGCAAGCGCCTCGATCTGGGCAAACGCCATATTCAGCTCAGGCTGGATGGGTTTATCCGCCCCGGGGAGCAGCTGTCGCTCTTCTAATCCCCCTGCTCACGCCCTTCACACATCAAGCACAGAGCCCTTGTCTGCCAAGAGGTCGAGAGGAAGACCTGCCGCGACACATCCTGTGGAAACCCCGCTTTCCCAATTTTCCAAATTGGCCAACGAAGTAGCCATGTAGCCACAAGAAAGCGCTACCCGCTAAAGAGAAGGCTAACGCCTTAGCCTGCGCGCTGATCCCGCCCCTGCTGCACCATTTCAACCGGCAGTCGCGAGGGTTCATGAGCCACTTCGTGCTCATCCTCTTCATACTGCGGCACCTCTGACTCGCCCCATACCCGGCTCCACCAAATTTCCCACGTGATCCAACTGGTCATATGCAGCTCCTGACGGTGAAGGTGATGGCAACAACGCACCACTCGCCCAGCAGGATAGCGACCGGGAATGACAGGGAAATGACAAAAAATCACTTGTAAAAAGGCAACTGGCGGTAGCGAGGAAAAGCCGAAACAGTTCACATATTCGGCGAAATCACTCTGAAAGCGGTCACAAATCTGCAGGTTGTGGATTGTAGCTCACTCTGTTCCCGCCAAAGCTGGGTTGCCCATTCAGGCATCTATAAAAACAGGGACACAATAATGAAACACACAGCAGGAATGCTGGCGATCGCAGGTATGCTGATCGCCCCCTTGGCGCACGCCGACGTCATACTGCACGCCTTCAACTGGAAGTACAGTGAAGTGACCGCCAAAGCCGACCTTATCAAGTCGGCCGGTTACAAACAGGTACTCATCTCGCCGCCTCTCAAGTCATCAGGCAACGAATGGTGGGCCCGTTACCAGCCGCAGGATCTGCGCCTTGTCGACTCCCCTCTTGGCAACAAGCAGGATCTCGAGCAGCTGATCGCCGCCATGAAGGCGCGTGGCATCGCCGTCTATGCCGATGTGGTGCTCAACCACATGGCCAACGAAAGCTGGAAACGCAGCGATCTCAACTATCCCGGCAACGAGCTGCTGCAGAGCTACGCCAGCAACCCGGCCTATTTCGAGCGCCAGAAACTGTTTGGCGATCTGGGGCAAAACTTCCTCTCCGGTCAGGATTTTCATCCCGAAGGGTGCATCAGTGACTGGAGCGATCCGGGTTATGTCCAGTATTGGCGACTCTGTGGCAGTGCCGGTGACAAGGGGCTGCCGGATCTGGATCCCAACAACTGGGTAGTGAGTCAGCAACAGGCCTATCTCAAGGCGCTCAAGGGGATGGGGATCAAGGGTTTTCGGGTCGATGCGGTCAAACACATGAGCGATTACCAGATCAATGCCGTGTTCACCCCCGAGATCAAACAGGGAATGCACGTGTTTGGCGAGGTGATCACTACAGGGGGCGCAGGCAGCACCGATTACGAGCGCTTCCTCAAACCCTACCTCGACAGCAGCGGCCAGGGTGCCTATGACTTTCCGCTGTTTGCCTCCCTTCGCGGAGCCTTCAGTTATGGTGGCAGCATGAACCTGCTGGCGGATCCGGGCGCCTATGGTCAGGCGCTGCCGGGCAATCGCGCCGTCACCTTTGCCGTGACCCACGACATCCCCACCAACGACGGCTTCCGCTATCAGATCTTAAGCCAGACAGACGAGTCGCTGGCCTATGCCTACCTGCTCGGCCGCGATGGAGGCTCGCCACTGGTCTACTCCGATCATGGCGAAACCCGAGACAAGGATGGCTTGCGCTGGCAGGACTACTACCTGCGCGCCGATCTCAAGGGAATGATCCGCTTCCACAATGCGGTTCAGGGCCAACCCATGCAGCTGGTCGGCAGTGGCGACTGCTTCGTGCTGTTCAAACGGGGCAAACAGGGGCTGGTCGGCCTCAACAAGTGCGACTATGAGCAGGAGTACTGGCTCGATACCGCCAGGTTCGAGATGAACTGGTATCGCAACTATCGGGACGTGCTCGACCAAGGGGCCGTAGTCAACGTGCAGAGCCAGTGGGTACGGGTCGCCATTCCTGCCCGCAGCGCCAGAATGTGGCTGCAGGAGTGATCCAGCCGTAAGAGCAGCGTAGAGTCATAAAAAGCAGACAAATAAAAAGAGCGACCACCAGGGTCGCTCTTTTTGCTCAGAGACGTTGCTCGGGTAACAGGTGACGATTACTCGTCACCCGCTTCCCCAGCATCGACCGCATCAGTGCCGGTCGCGGTATCGGTACCTTCAGATACCTCACCGTCAACGGCCAAAGCGTCGTTTTCGTCTTCGTCGCTCTCGGCGATACGCTGCAGGCCAACCACGGTCTCGTCTTCACCGGTACGGATCAGACGGACACCGCCGGTGTTACGGCCAATGACGCTCACCTCGGCAACACGGGTACGCACCAGGGTACCGCCGTTGGTGATCAGCATGATCTGGTCGGTATCTTCGACCTGGATCGCATCGATCACCTTGCCATTACGCTCATCCACCTTGATGGAGATAACGCCCTGGGTACCACGGCTCTTGGTCGGGTATTCGGCCAACGCAGTCCGCTTGCCGTAACCGTTCTCGGTGGCGGTGAGGATGGCACCTTCGCCGCGCGGAACGATGAGGGAAACCACCTTGTCACCGGCGCCCAGCTTGATGCCGCGTACACCGGCGGCGGTACGACCCATGGGACGCACACCCTTGAAGGTGCCCTTGCTTTCGGTGCCTTCGCCGTTGTCGCTGCCATCATCGTCATTGCCGGCATCGTCGTCGGTTTCAACGTCATCGCTGACATCGGCATCGGCGCGACCGCTGCCTTCCGCGAAGCGAACAACTTTGCCCGCGTCGGAGAAGAGCATGATCTCGTTGCTGCCGTCGGTGATATCCACCCCGATCAGCTCATCACCCTCTTTGAGGTTGATGGCACGAATACCGGAGGAGAGCGGACGGCTGAAGTCGGAGAGGCTGGTCTTCTTCACGGTACCATTGGCGGTGGCGAAGAACACATACTTCTCGGCATCATACTCCTTCACCGGCAGGATAGCGGTGATACGCTCACCCTCTTCCAGCGGCAGCAGGTTGATGATCGGACGACCACGGGCGCCACGGGACGCTTCCGGCAGCTGGTAAACCTTGAGCCAGTAGACCTTGCCACGGGTGGAGAAGCACAGAATGGTGTCGTGGGTGTTGGCCACCAGCAGACGCTCCACAAAGTCCTCTTCCTTGATCCGGGTGGCCGACTTGCCACGACCACCGCGGCGCTGGGCCTCGTAGTCGGAGAGCGGCTGATACTTCACATAGCCCTGGTGAGACAGGGTAACCACCACATCTTCCGGGGTGATCAGATCCTCGATGTTGATCTCGGCACTGGACATGCTGATCTCGGTGCGACGCTCGTCACCATACTGCTCGCGCACGGCCAGCAGTTCATCGCGGATCACTTCCATCAGACGAGCCGGGCTCGCCAGGATGTGCAGCAGCTCGGCGATCAGATCCAGCAGAGATTGGTACTCTTCCAGGATCTTCTCGTGCTCGAGGCCGGTCAGCTTGTGCAGACGCAGGTCAAGGATGGCCTGGGCTTGCTGTTCGGTCAGGAAGTATTGACCTTCACGGATACCGAACTCGGGCTCCAGCCACTCTGGCCGTGCCGCGTCGTCGCCCGCTTTTTCCAGCATGGCGGCCACGTTGCCGAGTTCCCAGCCCTTGGCAACCAGGCCCGCTTTCGCGTCGGCCGGGGTCGCGCTGTGGCGGATCAGCTCGATGATGGGATCAATGTTGGCCAGCGCAACCGCCAGACCTTCCAAAATGTGCGCCCGATCCCGCGCTTTGCGCAGTTCGAACACGGTCCGGCGAGTCACCACTTCACGGCGGTGCAGCAGGAACGCATCCAGGATCTCTTTAAGGTTCATCACCTTGGGCTGGTTGTTATCGAGCGCCACCATGTTGATGCCGAACGTGGTCTGCATCTGGGTGTGCTTGTAGAGATTGTTCAGCACAATCTCGCCGGACTCGCCGCGCTTGATTTCGATAACGATGCGCATGCCGTCTTTGTCAGACTCATCGCGCAGGGCACTGATGCCCTCGATCTTCTTCTCTTTGACCAGCTCGGCGATCTTCTCGATCAGTCGAGCCTTGTTCACCTGATAGGGGATCTCGTGAACGATGATGGTCTCGCGACTGGTCTTCTCGTCCACTTCCACTTCAGCCTTGGCCCGCACATAGATGGAGCCACGACCGGTACGGTACGCCTGCACGATGCCGGAACGACCGTTGATAATGCCGCCGGTGGGGAAATCCGGGCCGGTGATGTAGGTCATCAGCTCGTCAATGGTGAGGTCGCCGTTTTCGATCAGCGCCAGACAGCCATTGACAATCTCGGTGAGGTTGTGAGGCGGAATGTTGGTCGCCATGCCCACCGCGATACCGGAGGAGCCGTTGACCAGCAGGTTGGGAACCTTGGTAGGCATGACCGCCGGGATCATCTCGGTGCCGTCATAGTTCGGCACCCAGTCCACGGTCTCTTTGTCCAGATCGGCCAGCAGCTCGTGGGAGATGCGGGCCATCCGCACTTCGGTATAACGCATCGCCGCGGCGCTGTCGCCGTCGACTGAACCGAAGTTGCCCTGACCATCGACCAGCATGTAACGCATGGAGAAATCCTGCGCCATCCGGACAATGGTGTCATACACAGCGATATCGCCGTGCGGGTGATATTTACCGATTACGTCACCGACCACACGGGCCGATTTTTTATAGGGCTTGTTCCAGTCGTTCCCCAACTCGTTCATAGCAAACAGAACGCGGCGGTGAACCGGTTTCAAGCCATCACGCACATCCGGCAGAGCTCGTCCTACGATCACGCTCATGGCGTAATCAAGATAGGAACTCTTGAGCTCTTCTTCGATGTTGACCGGCGTGATCTCTCTGGCCAGATCGCTCATAGAAAGCCTTATCCCTAATTAGTTGTTCTTTGGCTTAAACAGCGCGACATGGTAACACACTGAGCCAAATACCTTAAGCCACAAATCGGGTATCAGATCGGGCTGGTGTGACAAAGTCCGTCCGTTATAATGCCCGCCAGGACAATAGATTGCGCCCATGACTCAGAAGCGGGCGCCCTGCCACAGGATCTTCGAAAAATGAACAGTGATGCCAATGTCGATCTGACAGAAATCGCCAAGTTTGAAGCCATCGCCTCCCGCTGGTGGGACATGGAAGGTGAATTCAAACCCCTGCATCAAATCAATCCGGTACGCCTTGACTGGATCACCGACAAAAGTGGCGGTCTGTTTGGCAAGCGCATGCTCGATATCGGCTGTGGTGGCGGCATCCTCTCCGAGAGCATGGCCCGCCGTGGCGCAAGGGTCACCGGCATCGACATGGGCAAGGAGCCCCTCGGCGTCGCCCGCCTGCACGCCCTGGAGCAGGGTGTCGAGCTCGAGTACCGCCAGATCACTGCCGAAGCCCATGCCGCCGAAGTGCCGGGCCAGTATGACGTGGTCACCTGCATGGAGATGCTGGAGCATGTGCCGGACCCCGCCTCCGTGCTGCGCGCCATAGCCACCCTGGTGCGCCCGGGCGGCCGGGTGTTCGTCTCCACCATCAACCGCAACCCCAAATCCTATCTGATGATGATCATCGGGGCCGAATACCTGATGAAGATGGTGCCCAAGGGTACCCACGATCACAAAAAATTCATCACCCCGGCCGAACTGTGTCGCATGGGTGAAGCCGCGGGCCTGTTGGTGCGCGACATGAGCGGCGTCCACTACGCCCCCCTCACCAACCAGTTCAAGCTCGGCAAGAATGTCGACGTCAACTATATGGTGGAGTTTGTCCGCCCGGAGCACGGCTGATGAGCGCCTCTCGCCCTCTTCCCCTGCGCGGTGTGCTGTTCGATCTGGATGGCACCCTGCTCGACACAGCCCCGGATCTGGGTGCCGCCGTCAACCACGTGCTTATCAGCGAAGGCTTTGCGCCGCTCTCTGACGACATCATTCGTCAGACCACCTCCCACGGAGCGCTCGGGCTGCTGAAAGCGGGCCTCGGCGATGAACTGCTTGAAGAGCTGGGGGCCACGCGCCTGCGCAATGCCCTGCTCGACTACTACGCGGCCAATCTCTGCGTCGGTACCCGCCCCTATGAGGGAATGGTGGATCTTATCGAGTGGCTCGACGAGAAACAGCTCCCCTGGGGCATAGTCACCAACAAGCCGGGCTTTCTCACCGAGCCACTGCTGGCAGCCCTGCCAGCGCTTGCCAGCTGCGGCGTCACTGTCAGTGCCGATACCCTGCCGGTACGCAAGCCCGACCCCGCCCCCATGTTCTTTGCTTGTGAGAAGCTGGGGGTAGAGGCGGCTCACTGCCTCTATGTGGGGGATCATGTGCGGGATATCGAAGCGGGCCGCAATGCTGGCATGCGCACCGCGGTCGCTGGCTGGGGCTATCTCAATAATGAGGAAGATCCCGCCCAGTGGGGCGCCGATCTGCACTTTGATACCGTGCAGGCCCTGCACCACTGGCTGCGCTATGAATTGACGGCCAAAGCGTAACGCGCAGCCTTACCGGCTGACATGCGAAAACGGGGGCGAAGAGACTCTCCGCCCCTTGCATCTCTTCCTTTACGCTCCCGCGTCCTGCGCCACCATCACGCCTCTATTCATAGATAATAAAGGCAGCTTTCTGCCTATTGAATACCCATTTGACAAGCTCACAGCCGTCACAAAGCGGACATAAACCTCCGTCATCTGATGCAAAGCCCTTGCCACGCTGAGCCCGCGGCTGCGACAACTGGACAGCTTTTGACCCTTGTTGCATAAGGGATAATCAGCCGCCGTTTGCTAGTAAAAAGCCCCCCGTTTCGCAAGCAAAAAAAGTTATTTAAATTTTCCATCTTCGATCGGGAGACTTGCATTTAGCGGAGCGGACGAATGAAAACCCGCTCACTGTGAGCGGTCACTAACTGACGGGGTAAGACTCACAATTTATCCACAGCTCGTCACTTATCCACACATTGCAATGGCGGGCTGACCTCACTATCTTGTAGCTCGAACTTAAAATAACACTACATCTTGTGATTCATCGCACAATCTCTACCCAACTCCCGCACACCGCCGGGGCCTGGGTGGCGCCATTGTGCGATGGTTTTTCGGGAATCAACTGAAGGTCATCAGCCAATGAACTTGTTTGTGACGAAGCGTAACGGACACAAAGAACCCATCGATCTGGATAAAATTCACCGCGTGCTGGACTGGGCCGCCGAAGGGCTCGACAACGTGTCGGTCTCCCAGGTAGAGCTCAAATCCCACATCCAGTTCTATGACGGTATCCGTACCGCCGACATTCACGAAACCATCATCAAGGCGACGGCTGACCTCATCTCCGAGCAGACCCCGGACTACCAGTACATGGCCGCCCGTCTGGCCATCTTCCACCTGCGCAAGAAGGCCTACGGCCAGTTCGAACCGCCCCACCTCTACCAGCACGTGGCTCGTCTGGTGGACATGGGCAAGTACGACAAGCACCTGCTGGAAGACTACAGCCAGGCCGAATTCGAAGAGCTGAACACCCATCTGGATCACTGGCGCGACATGGATTTCTCCTACGCGGCAGTCAAACAGCTGGAAGGCAAATATCTGGTCCAGAACCGCGTTACCGGCGAGATCTACGAGAGCCCGCAGTTCCTCTATATGCTGGTTGCGGCCTGCCTCTTCTCCAAGTACCCGAAAGATACTCGTCTGGACTACATCAAGCGCTTCTATGATGCGGTCTCGACCTTCAAGATCTCCCTGCCAACCCCAATCATGAGCGGCGTGCGCACCCCGACCCGTCAGTTCAGCTCCTGCGTACTGATCGAGTGCGATGACAGCCTGGACTCCATCAACGCCACCGCCAGCTCCATCGTGCGTTACGTTTCTCAGCGCGCCGGTATCGGCATCAACGCCGGTCGCATCCGCGGTCTGGGCAGCCCCATCCGTGGCGGCGAAGCGTTCCACACCGGTTGCATCCCCTTCTACAAATACTTCCAGACTGCCGTGAAGTGCTGCTCCCAGGGCGGCGTGCGCGGCGGTGCGGCCACCCTGTTCTACCCGCTGTGGCACACCGAAGTGGAAAGCCTGCTGGTGCTGAAGAACAACCGCGGCGTGGAAGAGAACCGTGTCCGTCACATGGACTACGGCGTGCAGATCAACAAGCTGATGTACCAGCGCCTCATCAAGGGCGGTGACATCACCCTGTTCTCCCCGTCCGATGCGCCGGGTCTGTACGATGCTTTCTTTGCCGATCAGGACAAGTTCGAAGAGCTCTACGTCAAGTACGAGCAGGATCCGGCCATTCGCAAGAAGACCCTGAAAGCGGTAGACCTCTTCTCCCTGATGATGCAGGAGCGTGCCGGTACCGGTCGCATCTACATCCAGAACGTCGATCACTGCAACACCCACAGCCCGTTCGACCCGAGCGTGGCGCCGGTACGCCAGTCCAACCTCTGCCTCGAGATTGCGCTGCCGACCAAGCCGCTCAACAACATCGACGACGAGAGTGGCGAAATCGCCCTGTGCACCCTCTCCGCCTTCAACCTCGGTGCCATCGAGAAGCTGGAAGATCTGGAAGAGATGGCCGATCTGGCCGTGCGTGCCCTCGACGCCCTGCTCGACTATCAGGACTACCCGATTGCCGCCGCCAAGCGTGGCAGCATGGGTCGTCGCACCCTGGGGATCGGCGTCATCAACTACGCCTACTACCTGGCCAAAAACGGTGCCCGTTACTCCGACGGCTCCGGTCTGGCCCTGACTCACCGTACCTTCGAGGCCATTCAGTACTATCTGCTGAAAGCCTCCGTGCAGTTGGCCCGCGAGTTCGGCCCCTGCCCGCTGTTTGGCGAGACCACCTATGCCCAGGGCATCCTGCCCATCGACACCTACAAGAAGGATCTGGATGCGCTGTGCAACGAGCCGCTGCATCTGGATTGGGAAAGCCTGCGCGAAGAGATCAAGTCCGTGGGCTTGCGCAACTCAACCCTGACCGCCCTGATGCCGAGCGAGACCTCCAGCCAGATCTCCAACGCCACCAACGGTATCGAGCCGCCGCGCGGTCTGGTGTCGGTCAAAGCCTCCAAAGATGGCATTCTCAAACAGGTGGTGCCCGAGTATGATCGCCTGAAAGATCAATACGAATTGCTCTGGAAGCAACCGAGCGTTGACGGCTACCTGCAGCTGGTCGGTATCATGCAGAAGTTTGTGGATCAGGCGATCTCCGCCAACACCAACTACGACCCTGCCCGTTTCGAAGGCAACAAGGTCCCGATGAAACAGCTGCTCAAGGACTTGCTGACCGCCTACAAATACGGCCTCAAGACCCTGTACTATCACAACACCCGTGATGGTGCAGACGATGCCCAGACCGATCTGCAAGATGACGGTTGTGCTGGCGGGGCTTGCAAAATCTAAGTCACGGCAAGAACTGATAACCGGGCGGGAGCATGAAGCTCCCGCTCTCCTGTTTTCTCTATTCACATATTCTGGTAACCATGGCCTATTCAACTTTCTGCCAAACCCAAAACGACCAGCTCAAAGAGCCGATGTTTTTTGGCCAATCGGTCAACGTAGCCCGTTATGATCAACAAAAGCACGAAGTGTTCGAGCGGCTGATCGAGAAGCAGCTCTCCTTCTTCTGGCGCCCGGAAGAGGTGGATGTCTCCCGTGATCGCATCGACTATCAGGCCCTGCCGCCCCACGAGCAGCACATTTTCATCTCCAACCTGAAGTACCAGACTCTGCTGGACTCCATTCAGGGTCGCAGCCCCAACGTGGCGCTGTTGCCGCTGGTCTCCATTCCGGAGCTGGAAACCTGGATTGAGACCTGGGCCTTCTCGGAGACCATCCACTCTCGCTCCTACACCCATATCATCCGCAATATCGTCAACACCCCCGCCCAGGTGTTTGACGACATCGTGACCAACGAGCAGATCTTGAAGCGCGCCGGCTCCATCAGTCACTTCTACGACGACCTGATCGAAGCGACCGCCCTCTACAACCTGCATGGTGAAGGAACCCACACTGTCGCGGGCCGCGAAGTGACCATCACATTGCGCGAGCTCAAGAAGAAGCTCTATCTGTGCCTGATGAGCGTCAACGCGCTGGAGGCAATCCGCTTCTACGTCAGCTTCGCCTGCTCCTTTGCCTTCGCCGAGCGTGAACTGATGGAAGGCAACGCCAAGATCATCAAGATGATCGCCCGCGACGAAGCGCTGCACCTCACCGGCACCCAGCACATGCTGAACCTGATGCGTACCGGCCAGGATGACCCGGAGATGGCCGAGATCGCCGCCGAGTGCGAACTGGCCTGCTTCGAGATCTTCAAAGAAGCGGCCATTCAGGAGAAAGAGTGGGCCGAGTACCTGTTCCAGGACGGCTCCATGATCGGCTTGAACAAGGACATCCTCTGCCAGTACGTGGAGTACATCACCAACCTGCGCATGAGTGCGGTCGGCCTGCAGCCAGCCTTTGCCGGCACCAAGCAAAACCCGATCCCCTGGATCAACACCTGGCTGTCATCCGACAACGTGCAGGTCGCCCCGCAAGAGGTAGAGGTCAGCTCCTATCTGGTCGGTCAGATCGACAGCGAAGTCAATGCCGATGACCTGGGTGATTTCGAGCTGTGAGTGATGCCACCAACACGCTGACCCCTGCCCCGCACGCAGCTGCTGAACAGCAGGCGGTCGTGGCACCACGGGTACATACCCGGGATGGTGCCGTGCTGCACGCCCATCCCGGCGAAAGCGTGTTGGAGACCCTGGAGCGCCACGGTCATCATGTGGAATTCCAGTGTCGCAGCGGCTATTGCGGCGCCTGCCGCACTCCGCTGATGGCTGGCAAGGTGCACTATCCTGCGGTGCCGCTGGCATTTGTCGCCCAAGGGGAGTGCCTCCCCTGCTGCTGCAAACCGGTCGGCGCCATCCGGCTGGATATCCAGAAGAGCTGACACCGCCACAGGCTGGCAACTCGCGCAAAATAGAAAGCCGCCGGAGCAATCCGGCGGCTTTTTTTGTCTCTTCACATTGCTCGGGCGCCCGATGACAGACGCCCAAAGCCTCAGAGGATTACAACCAGGGGGCGGCAGTCGGCCCATGGTGCAGGCCCAGTTTCCAGACTCGGCCGAAGTGCTTGTAGTGACCGGCTGCGACGCCAGCCTTCTCGCCCATGCCGTGGTAGAGATCGAGGTGGCCCTTCTTCACCGCCCCGCCCACATCCAGCGCAATCAACAGCCGCAGCTGGTGCTTGCCGGTCCAGTTGCCCTCTTTGTCGAGCAAAGGGACTTCGGCAAGGATCGGGGTCCCCATCGGCAGCAAGGTCTTGTCGGCGGCAACGGCCGCCAGCGGCAGCAGCGGGATACCGGCGGCGCCGATCACATCATTGGTGGGTCGACGCTCGAAGAAGACATAGGAGGGGTTCTGCTCCACCAGCTCCTTGACGCTCTCCTCCGGCTGTCGGTTGGCCCACTCCTTGATGGCCTTCATCGACATCTGCTCTTTGGGCACTTCACCGCGGTCGATCAGTACCCGACCGATACTCACGTAACCGTGGCCGTTCTTGCCGCTGTAACCCAGATATTGCAGCCGATCGTCATCGCCATAGTGGACAAAGCCCGAGCCCTGCACATCCATCAGGAAGTTGTCGATAAGGGATTTGCTGTAACCCAGCTCCAGTCCGCGGTTGGCCAGGGCTCCCTGATGGATCTCGGCCCGGGTCGGACAGCGACCGCCACATTTGGGCATGGCATAGATGGGATATTTGTACTTGGCATCCGGGCGGTGACGCACCTCCAGCACCGGCGAGTAGTAACCGGTAAAGAGCACGTTACCCATGCGATCGGCACCGCCCAACTGGGCCAGGCTGATACCGTAACGGGTGATGTCGGCAGGATTGCCGCCGCCCGCCACCCAGCGGGAGAGCTGGTGATAGAGCTCGCCATAACGGCGGGTCATCTTGCCGGAGCGCTCCAATACCAGTCTGCTTTGCGGGCCAAACTTGCTGTAGTCGGCACGCGCACGGCTATTGACCCGCTCCACCCTCACCAGATCCTCTGGCAGGGTCCCGTCCAGATACTGCTTGCCCAGATTTTCCGGCACCTCGCAGTTAAGAAAGCATCTGTTGTCGGTCTGTTTTTTGGGCACTTCTGCTTTGTCAGAGTTGCCCGCACAACCGGCCAGTCCCAGCACTGCGGCGGTCAGCCAGTACGCGTGTTTGTTCATATGTCCTCATATAACGCCAAGAGCCATGCTCGGCGGGGAAGATGCCAAATTTGCAGGGGGAAAGCAAACGACATCAATCACTTGAAGCAGGATTTCTCCAAAGGGGATCCGCTGGGTTATAACAAGGTGACAGGATGTGCGGGGTGATGAATGGAACAGCTCGAAATATTCCCGCTGCAGAGCCCCTGCATCGGGGTCTGCGAAGTGAACAACAAAGGCTACTGCAAGGGGTGCCTGCGCAATCGCGAAGAGCGTTTCAACTGGCTCACCATGACCCCTGCCCAGCAACAAGAGGTGATGCGCCTGTGCCGCAACCGCAAGGCGCGGGTCGACGCCGCCCGCCGCAAGGCACAGGAAGGCGCTCCCAGTGAACTGCAAGCACAGCCCGGCTGGGATTTTTAAGCGCCTCCCATAGGCCACCCTACTCCCCGATACCCACCCCTGCGACCCGTGCCAGTTCGCTAAACGCCACAAACAGATGATAAAACGTGCTGGCTGGCGCATGAGAGGTCAGCGGCTTCCCCTCGCTATCCACTTGGTCAATCCACTGTCCGGGCTTCGCGGGCAACAAGTAGTAGTGGAAGATCCGCGCAACCACCTCGCAGATCTGACAGGCGGTAGCCTCATCCCCCTGTTGTTCATAAGCCGCCAGGAGCGCTTTCAAATGTTCGGTCTGGCACCAGAGCCGGCTGGTATCGCGATAGGGTTGCCCATCATCGGTCAGCTCATCGATCACCAGCCCGGTTTGCCCGTGCCCGTGGCGGATGGCAAAGCGGGTCAATATCCCGATTGCCTCGTCAATCTCGGTGCTGGTTGGCTGGATTTCCCAGCTGCTGGCAAGAGTCCGGTAGCTTGCCAGCAGCCAGCACCACTCGTAGTGATGACCCGGGTCGATAAGACGGGAATCGGCATGACGCACCAGCAGCGCGTCGTCGAAAAACTCGCGCAGTAAACCGGGCTCCAGAAAACGCTGACGAAACAGCCGATACAGCGCGGTTGCCCGCTGCTGCCATATCACATCATCAAAGCTGTCTGCCGCTACCAGCAGCGCCTCGAACAGATGCATATGGGGATTTTGGCTGCGCAGTGGGCCAGATGGCCAACTGGAGTGGAATCCACCGTGCAGCGGGTCCAAAAAGAGTTGCTCAATGGCCTGATAGCTCGACTCGGCCTGTTGTTGCCAACGTGGATCGCCACTCAGACGATAGAGCCAACACTCAGCCAGCAGGGCAAACGCGTATTCATAGCTGCAGACTGATGCGTCAGCAATCGAACCATCCCGATTAATGGAGAAAACGCTATGCCCCGCCCCATCGTCAAAATGACCCATACCGACCAAAGCAGAACGCTCTGCAAGGGTGCGCCCGTCGTACCACCCCAGCAGGGTGGCGTGGCTGAACACATAGATCTGGCGGCTCTGTACCCGAAAACGGGTCGGCTGCCACAAAGGCTGCCCAGCACTATCCAATCCCTCGGCAAACAGACCACGCTCGGGGTCAACCCCCTGCGCGCCCCAAAGGGGCAGCGCCTCGGAGACCAGCCAGCGATGGCAACGCTGTGCGGCCTCAATAACCTCGATATGCATGAATTACCTCTCGCAACGGCGATAAAAAGGGAGAGCCAGGCTCTCCCATTGTTGACCAAATGGCCTTGACCCCATCAGAACAGACCGATGGCGACCCCAACAAAGGCCAGCACCAACAGCCCGAGCATCGCTTTGACCGGCGAAACGTTGCGCTTGGCCATCAAATACCAGGTACCCAGCACCACCACCAGCGGCATCAGTTTGGGGAAGATGCCATCCAGCATGCTCTGCACCTGGATATTGACCCCGTCCGAGGTGACAAAATCGAGCCCGGTTGAGAGGTTGACATAACTGGCCGCAACCCCGCCCATCACAAAGACCCCGAGCAGGGAGAGCGCCTCGCGCAGCTTGGCCGACTCGGAACTGACCAGAGACTCCACCGAACCAGTGCCAAGCTTGTAGCCCTTCATAAAGAGCATGTAGGAGCCAGTAATGGCGATGGCGTTGAAGCTGATGATGTAAAACAGCGGCCCCAGCACACTCCCCCCTGCCGCCAGCGCCATACCGATACTGAGCAAAATGGGCACCAGCATACCGGGGATCATGGAATCACCGATGCCAGCGATGGGGCCCATCAGGCCGACCTTGAGGGTGTTGATGGTCTCACCGTCGATCTTCTCGCCATTGGCCCGCTTCTCTTCAAGCCCGACTGCCAACCCATTGATAATGGCGCCGATCTGGGGCTCGGTGTTGTAGAAGGAGGCATGGCGTTTCATCGCCTCCATCCGTTCAGCCTTGACGGGATAGAGCTTCTTGAGCGCCGGCATCATGCCGAGGCAAAATCCGAACGATTCGAGTCGCTCGAAGCTCATTGAGGATAGGTTGTACATCATCCACGAACGCCAGCAGGCACGTAGATCCCGTGAGGTAAGAGCAACCGGCTGCTTGGCCGCCAGTTCCGCTGATTGCAGCTCTGTGTTCATCAGAATTCATCCTCATCATCGGTTTGGGTGGCTGCACGGGCAGCGACTGCAGGGCGTTGTTCCGGCTTGTAGTTGTAGTGAATGAGCGCCAGCAGGGCCCCAATCATCACCAGCCCCACCATGTTGAGCTTGAGAAAGACGATGCC
Organism: Aeromonas sp. 97A; assembly: GCF_051919185.1. Taxonomy (NCBI): domain Bacteria; kingdom Pseudomonadati; phylum Pseudomonadota; class Gammaproteobacteria; order Aeromonadales; family Aeromonadaceae; genus Aeromonas; species Aeromonas sp. 97A. Next base: position 1,407,775 of record NZ_JBQBFF010000001.1, read on the forward strand.
GACAAAACCCACCAGGAAGTAGATCAGCATGCTGTTCTGCTTGATGATCTGCTTGAGCAAGATGGCAATACCGACAGCAGGCAGAATGCCGCCCACCACCGTCATGGTACGGATCACCAGCTCCGGCAGGCTGTTCATGAACCCTTCGATGTACTGGTTGCCAAAATAGACGGCGATGAAGGTGGGCACGAAACGCAGCACAAAGTTGCTGGCCTGCGGGAAGATGGCGCTGTTGAGGTAAACCCCCTGTTCATCGCCCTGCTCCAGCGCCACATCGGCCCTGTGGTTCCAGTAGGAGTTGAACACCATCATGAAGTTGAAGAGGATGGTCCCGGCGATGCCGATGGTGGCGGCAATCGCCACGGCAACCGACGGCTCCTTGCCCGACATGATGCCCAGCGCAATGGCCGGAAAGGCGACGAAGTTGAGATCCGCCGGCATGGAACCGCCCGGCGTCACCATGGCGATATAGACTGCCTGCACCGCCACCCCGATCAGGATACCGGTCTGAATATCCCCCAGAATGGCACCGACCAGCATGCCCGATACCAACGGGCGGGTAATGGTGTACCAGCCACCGGTCAAGCCCAGCAGCCAGGGGCTGCTGAGGGCACCGAGATAGCAGAGTATCCCGATGAGAGTTGCTTCCAGAAACATGATCTCTGCTCCCTATTTCAGCTTTTTCTGGGCATCTGCCCAGCTGTAGTGACTGGCATCCGGTACCAGCCGAAAGTCGATCTCGTGGCCAAGGTTGGCCAAGTAATCAAAAGCGGCGATCTCCTGCGCCGTCACCGACTGGTTGGGGCCTATGGTGGTAGTCTGCTCGCGGGCACTCATGGGCCCGACGTTGATCTTGCCGTTGAGATTATCCAGGGAGATCCCGGCGGCGCACAGGCGCTGCAGAGTGACCGGCGACTTGCCAATCACGAAGTAGCGTTTGTCACTGGCGATCACCTTGGGCAACTTGGTAATGGCGGTAGCCACATCAAACAGCCACACCTTGGTGTCCGACACAGCCCCCGTCATCACCTGAGAGAGCAGCGGATCGGCCGCCACCTCATCATCGATCGCGACGATACCGTCACAAGGAAGCTCTCTGGCCCAGCGGGTCACCAACTGACCGTGGATCACCCGATCATCAATGCGTACAAATGAAATCGCCATCTCGCTCTCCTAGAAGTGGTCATCTTGCTGGTGTGCCGCCGGGGCCGCGATCACCATGGATTCCAGTGCCTGGGCCAGCAACTGGCGGGCAGCCTCGTGCACATCCGTTGCCGCCAACCAGTCGGCACTCATCAGCAGCATGGGAAAATTCACCCCGGTCACCACGGCTACCGGCTGCGGCCATGCGGGATCAAATGCAAAGCGGCATGCCACGTTGTAGGGGGTGCCGCACTCCATGTCGCACAGCACCAACACCCCGTCAGCCCCCGCGCCATGACGGCGCAGGGTCTGTTCAAACTCGGCGCGAAACGCCTCTATTCCCCCCTCTTCGGTCAGAGAAACTGTGGCTACGGCGGGCAACTCGCCGTAGACCATATTGGCGCTGGCCAGCAGGGCCGGCGCCAGTGAACCATGGGTTGCGATAAGGATCCTCAGCATCTCCGGTTACCCCCTCACAAAGGCTTTGATGGTGGCAATGGTCTGCCCTTCACTCTCGCCACTCGGGCGGATACGATAGCGCCCTACCGACGCCGGTACGATGAAGGTCTCGGCATAGTGCACCACGAAGGGGGCGAAGGCGTTGTCCGGGCTATCTACCGTTGCCTCCCGACCCTCTATCAGGTTGAGCACTTGTACAGTGCCGCCGGTGTCGTGCTCCACCGGCACACTGAACCAGTGGCGACGGGTCTCGATAAATTCCCGCTCATGCAGTCCGGTGCGCTCTTCACGCCAACCTTCCCCTTCGGCGATGAGCTCGATGCGATTGACCAGATGTTCACGGGTCCAGTCGGTGTCGCGCTCCCACTGGATCACCTTGCTGCCGTGCGCCAGATGGATGGGGCGCGGAATGCCGTCGAGCCCGACCCGACCCCAGTCCCACAGCTTGAAGGTGAAGATGTAGGGGGTGGCGCTGATCTCGAGCACCATGGCCCCCTCTCCCGAGCAGTGGACGGTTCCGGCCGGGATCAGAAAGTGATCATGTTTACGGGCCGGAAAACGGTTGATGAAGCGCTCGTCATCGAAAGGCTTCTCGCCGCGCTGGGCGGCGGCCAGCTCCGCCAGCATCGCCTGCGGGTCGATGCCGGTGCGGGTACCGAGATAGACACAGGCATCCGGCTTGGCATCGAGCAGGTAGTAGCTCTCGTCCTGGGTGTAGTGCATGCCGAACTCCTGCTGGATGTACTCGGTCAGCGGATGCACCTGCAGACTGAGCGGCTGCCCCCCCACCGTGTCGAGAAAATCGAAACGGATCGGGAACTCGGCGCCAAAGCGAGCGTGTACCCGCTCCCCAAGCAAGGCGCTGGGCTGGCACAGCACCAGGTTTTGCGACGGGATCTCCACCCGCACCTCGCCAATGCGCAGGTAGAGGCTGTTCTCTTCCGGTACGCAATCAAAGCACCAGGCATAGTTGGGCTGAGCCGGGTCCAGATCGCACACCTGCTTCATCCACTGCCCGCCCCAGACCCCGGGGTCGAAGAAGGGCACCACCCGAAACGGCTGGCGCGCGGCCTGATGCAACCCCGCCAGCAGCGCCTGCCCCGTCACCAGGGTCGGCTTGCCTCGGGTGTTGGTATCGAGCAGGAAATCGATGGTGAGCAGCTGGGCCAGTTTATGGCGGTCAAACACCCGCCACTCGATGAAGAAGGCGCGCTTGTAGCGGCGCAGTATGTCCTCCTCCTCGTTGCCGGCCCCCCAGTTGCCCAGCTCCTTGCGCCGCAGTCGCTGCTGGATCTCCCAGCGGGCGAGATCGGCATAGACCCGCACATCCCCTCTCGCCACCAGCGAGGCGCCGCTGCCCATCACTACCACCAGGCCACGGGTTATCTCTGCGACCTGCCGCTGCAGGCTAGCCAGCGCGGCCGGGTCAAAAAACTCCACCATCTTGTGGGGAGCCAGCACACCAAAGACCCGGTCGTCGGTAATGAAGCGCTCCAGCATCGCCAGCACTTTTGATTCGGGCAGACGGGCCTGCTCCACCTCGATGAGCGTGTGGGGCCCAAGCCTCGCCAGCAGCTGGCTACGCAGCTCGTCCTGATCCACGCCGTGATAGCAGTCGATCACCAGCACCACCTTTGCCCCACCTTGCCCGTCTGCCGCGGCCTGCAGTCGCCGGGCTATCTCGTGCCAGCCGGCACAGGCGGCGCCCTCATGGCCGGCGACCACCACTTCCGGGAATTTGTCGTAGTTGGAGACGTAACTCGAATGAATCATTGGCTTGCTCTCTCGTTGACACCTACGAAAGAGATAAATCGATTAACCTATTAACCACAACCTGATAAACAAGATTAACCTCATAAAATGGTGTATTTGATCGCCAAGATGGGCGAAATATGTGATCATGACGGCAATTTCATCATGGCAAGTGAACAAGAAAAGGTTAATCGATATACCTTGAGACCTACTCCCTGACAGGATCCATCCCATGAGCAATGTGACCGTTGCCGACATCGCCCGCCATCTGGGGGTGTCGACTGCCACCGTCTCCATGACCCTGCGCAACAAGGGGCGCATCTCCGAGCACACCCGCCAGCGGGTACTCAGGGCCATCGACGAGCTCGGCTATGTCTACAACCAGACCGCCGCCAACCTGCGCAACAAGAGCAGCAACCAGGTCGGTCTGTTGCTGCACGACATCACCAACCCCTTCTATGCGGAGATGACGGCGGGCCTGAGCCGGGAGATGGAGCATCACGATCTGATGCTGTTTCTGGCCAACAGCGAGGAGTCGGCCACCCGGCAGCAGCAGTTCACCGACTCGCTGCAGCGCAACAACGCCGCCGGCATGGTGATCTGCGCCACCCAGACTACTCCCCGCAGCTTCTTCGAGAGCCTGCAGCGCCGCCGCATGCCCACCATTCTGATCGTGCGGCCGGTGCCGGACGTGGCGATCGACTTCGTCGGTACCGACAACTTCCTGGGCTGCCAGCTGGCGACCGAACACCTGCTGAAGCTGGGCCACCGCCATATCGCCTTTGTCGGAGGCAACCCCGTCTCCATCAGTCGCTCTCAGCGCCTCGGCGGCTACATGAGCAAGTTGCTCGAACACGGCATCTCTCCAAGACCGGAGTGGATCATCGGCTGCGGCGCCAGCCGGGTGGAAGGCACCCGTGCCATCGCGGCGCTGCTGCAACAACATCCCGAGGTGACGGCGGCGGTCTGCTATCAGGACGTGGTGGCGCTCGGCGCCATTCTGGGGCTGCGCAAGCTGGGGCGAGTCATCGGTCAGGACTTTGCACTGGTGGGCTTTGACGATCTGCCGGAAACCGCGCTGGTGGATCCGCCCCTCACCACCGTCTCGGTGGCGTCGCGGGAGATCGGCCGAAAAGCTGGCGAGCTGCTGCTCGAGCGGATGGCCGGCAACGACGAACCGGCCAAGAGCATCATCCTGCCCCCCACCCTGGTGGTGCGCCAATCCTGCGGCAGCCCCTAGCGGGCCGCCGCACGCGCGGTTTCAAGTGGCTTGCCCAGCAGAAGTGACGATGCGGGGCGTGCCATCCTCCCCGGCCAGCACCCGCAGGCCAAAGCCGCGCGCTCCCAGCGCTTCGTAATCGTGACCGGCGACGGCGGGCCAGACCGCCAGCGCCGAGAGCTGCGTCGCGCCGGTGTTGATGAGTCGATGGGCCACATGGCCTGGGATATGGTGAACGCTGCCGGCAAAGACCTGCTCCAGCCGGCAGACACCGGCCATATCCTGCAGCAGCAACAACCCCTGCCCGCACAACCCGAAGTAATATTCCGCCTGCTCGGCCCGCGCATGGAGATGACCGCGGGTCATGAAGAACTCCTGGCCAACCCGGCCCGCCGCCAGATAGGTGACCCCCATGTTGAGATCCCCCTCGCCGCCATGGCCGGGCAGCATGGCGACCCGATAGAGCCGGGTATCAGGCAAAAGCGCCGCTTCGGCGTGCGGGTCGGCAAAAAGCCCCTGCAGGTCAGCCAGGGTGGTGCTCTTTTCCACCAGCTCGGCGCCGCCGAGTTTGCCGGTCGCAAAATCGAGAATGGGGGGGATCATGGGGGTCATCATCAGCTCCTGGGGATCGGGTTATCGGCAGGCGCAGCGGCGCCCTTCGGGGTTCCACGCTAGAGGGTTAATCCATTAACCACAAGCCAGGTTGCCCTACCCTCGTCACTTTTTTGGACAATAAATTGGGGCAATAAAAAAGCGGCCCAAAGGCCGCTCTCTTGTATGGCGTGTTGCTGGCTGGCGGCTTATGCCGTGGCCAGCTTGGCCTGCTCTTCACCGCGCTTGAGCATGGCGTAGGAGACACCGGTCAGCAGCGAGCCTGCCGCAATCGCCACGATATACATCATGACGTTGCTGATGGCGTGCGGGATGAACAGCACAAACAGACCGCCGTGGGGCGCCATCAGCTCGCAACCAAACAGCATGGAGAGCGCACCGGTCAGGGCGCCACCCACCATGCAGGCCGGGATGACCCGCATCGGATCCTTGGCGGCAAACGGAATGGCCCCCTCGGAGATGAAGCACAGACCCAGCACGAAGGAGGCCTTGCCCGCTTCCTGCTCCGCCTTGATGAACTTGGTGCGGGCCAGGAAGGTGGCGATCCCCATCCCCAGTGCCGGCACCATACCGGCGGCCATCACGGCAGCCATCGGGGCGTAAGTTTTGGAGGCCAGCAGGCCGACCCCGAAGGCGTAAGCCGCCTTGTTGACCGGGCCACCCATGTCGAAGCACATCATGGCGCCGATGATGACACCCAGCAGCACGGCGTTGGCGGATCCCATGTTGTTGAGGAAGGTGGTCATGGCATTCATGATGCCGGCCACCGGACCACCCACCACGTAGATCATCACCAGGCCGGTAAACAGGCTGGCAAACAGCGGAATGATCAGGATGGGCTTGAGCGCTTCCAGGGTCACCGGCAGGCGCACCTTGTCGCTCAGGTACTTGGCGCTGTAACCAGCCAGGAAACCGGCGACTATGCCGCCAAGGAAACCGGCGCCCAGCGAGCTTGCCAGCATGCCGCCGATCATGCCGGGAGCGAGACCCGGACGGTCAGCGATGGAGTAGGCAATGTAACCGGCCAGCACCGGGATCATCAGGGCAAAGGCGGAGCCGCCACCGATCTTCATCAGAGCCGCGGCCAGAGTGCCTTCCACCTTGAACGCTTCAATACCGAATACGAACGAGAGCGCGATGATGAGACCGCCCGCCACTACCATCGGCAGCATGAAGGAGACGCCGGTCAGCAGATGCTTGTAGGGGCCTGCCTTCTCCTCTTTCTTGGGCTGGCTGGCACCGCTGTGGCGATAGGTTTTCGCCTCACTCCACGCCTTGTCGAGCTCGGCGCGGGTTTTCTTCAGCGCAGCACCGGTGCTGGTGCGATAGACCGGCTTGCCATCGAAACGGGCCATGTCCACCTCGATATCGGTGGCGAGGAATACCAGATCGGCAGCGGCAATCTCCTCGACGGTCAGGGCATTCTGGGCACCGACCGAGCCTTGAGTCTCGACGCGGATCTGATAACCCAGCTGTTTGGCCATGGTCTCCAGCGCTTCTGCCGACATAAAGGTGTGGGCCACACCGGTCGGACAGGCGGTCACCGCCACAATGCGCTTGCCTGCGGCGGCCGGTTTGGCGGCAGCGGGCGCGGCTTGATGACGATAGACGCTGGCACCGCTGGTTGCGGCTTCCAGCAAGGCAGCCGGATCCTGCAGGGCGAGATCCATGCAGCCCTGATAGACTCGCTTGCCATCATAGGCGGCGAGATCCACCGGGGCACTGGCGACAACCAGCACCAGATCGGCGGCGGCAATCTGCTCCTTGCTCGGTACTTGGCGGGGCTGCACGCTGGAGCCGACGTCGAGGGTGAGTTCCCAGCCAGCCAGTTTGGCCTGCTGTTCTATCCGTTTTGCAGCGAGAAAGCTGGTGGCAATGCCCGCCGGGCAAGCCGTAACCAAGATTGCTTTCATTGGGCATCTCCTGAGTTTTCCATTGAGGGGGTATTGCACTGAACCGGTGCCAGCGCATCCAGACGCTCTACGCGCACCTGTTCAAGTAAAGGGTTGAGCACATTGATATCGTTAAAGCCGACCGCCACCTGACTGACCGCCAAGGCCGAGACGGCAGTGGCCAGCCGCAGGGTCTGCTCCGGCGCCCAGCCAAGGCTCAGACCATGGGCGAGACCGGCAACCAACGAGTCGCCAGCACCCACAGTGCTGACCACCTGCATCCGCGGCGGAATGGCCTGCCAGACGGCATCCGGGGCAAACCAGATGAGGCCATCGGCGCCGTTGGAGATCACCACGTTGGGGATCCCGCTTGCTTGAAGCGCGCGGGCACACTCGGCCTGCTCGCTCAGGGTCTTGATGGGGCGGCCTGCCCACTGGCTCAGCTCCTCCAGATTGGGTTTGACCAAGGTCGGCGCCGCCTTGATCCCTTCGCTTAAGGCTGCACCGCTGCAATCAAAGATCACCTGCTTGCTCTTGGCCTTGAGCAGGCGGATCAGATGGGCGCAGTAATCGGGGGCCACCCCTTTGGGCAGGCTGCCCGCCAGCACGAACCACTCCGCCTGCGATGCCAGCTCGTCGATGGCCTGTTCAAAGGCGCTCACTTCCCCTTCATGGATAGTGAGCCCCGGCAGGTTGAGATCGGTAACCCGACCGGACTGCTCGGAGATCTTGACGTTGATGCGGGTGCTGCCCGCCACGCGCACAAAGTGATCATCCAGCGCTCGCTCGGCAAACAGGGAGACAAAACTCTGTTCATTGTCAGCGCCCAGCCAGCCGGTCACACCCACTTCACGGCCCAAGTCCTTGAGCACCATGGCGACGTTGATCCCCTTGCCTGCGGCACGCAGGTTGGCCTCGCTCACCAGATTGACCTCGCCCAGGCTCATCTCTTCGAGACGGGTAGTGAGATCGAGGGCGGGGTTGAGGGTAATGGTGACAATCTTCATCAATGCGCCCCCTCGCCGAGACCAGCGGCAATCGCCTCACCGATCCCCTTGAGGGCGGCTTCGGCATCTGCCCCTTCGGCGCGAAACGCCAGACGATGCCCGCACTTGACCCCAAGGCCAATCACCTTCATCAGGCTCTTGGCGGAGACCGCTTCGCCGCTACCATCCAGATTGGCAACCCGGATGTCGGATTCAAACTCTTTGGCCACCTTGACCAGCATGGCGCCGGGACGGGCATGCAGGCCGTGGGGGTTGATGATGGTAAAGGTTTCGGAAAGACCGCTCGCAGGACCAGCTTGCAGCATGGCCAGAGCATCATTGCCCGCCAGCGTCGCCAGCTGACCGGCAGCCGCCAGTTTGGCCAGATTCTCCAGCTGCGGCAGATGGCCGCTATCTGCGGCACAGAGCAGCAGCATGGCGCTGACCGTTTGTTCCCCTGCCATAAGTGCGCTGCTCGGGGTGGCCAACACCCAGCCGGTCTGGGCCGCTTGTGCTCGAGCGAGCCAGACGCCCTCGCCCAGATAGGCGGGATCGCTTGCCAACAGGGCGCTCACCATGGCGGCATCGCCCCAGCCCGCCGATTTGGCGCGGGCGGCTGCTCCCAGCAGCAGTTGGTCGCGATCATCGGCCGGGAAGTCCGCCAGGGTCAGGTATTGCACCTCTTTGGCGGCAGTGGCGCCAGTCAGGATGTTGATGATGGTGTCGGCATCGGTGGCCTCTTTGAGCTGAGCTGCCGCCTGCTCGTCACCCAGCACATGGGTGAGCTGGCGCAAAATGCCCAGATGTTCGTCGGACTTGGCGGCGATGCCGATGGCGACGTAGGCGATCTGCCCCTCATCCCACTCGATACCATTGGGGAACTGGGCCACCATGACGCCTGTGCTCTTCACCAGATGACGGGTATCGGTGGTGCCGTGGGGAATGGCGATGCCGCTGCCAAGATAGGTGGCATGCTGCGCTTCGCGGGCCAGCATCCCATCCACATAGCCCGCTTCCACCAGACCGGCTTCGGTCAGTTTGCCTGCCAGCAGGGCAATGGCGTCCGACTTGGTCGCCACCGACTGTCCCAGCAAGATCTGCTCTCGCGCCAACTTCAACATAGAGACTCTCCATCAGGTTCCGGCCGCGCCGGTACGTCACAATTGAACATTCGGGTAACTCGCCAGCTGACAATAGACCCGAACACGGTTGACTGTGATCGGAGCCTGATTTTCAGGCCACTGGGTCTCTTCGTTGCTGACAGGCTGAATCGTTTCACTTACACTCAGACTGAATCGTTTCAGCGAATTGATCAAGTACCCACAAAGAGTGCTTTTCAATGATATGATCCCGCGCACACTTTTCGGTGCCCTCACCCGGCAGTGACCGTGGGCCTTGCAACTCAAACAGAGCCAATATGATGAAACTGGATGAAATCGCCGCCCTCGCCGGTGTCTCGCGCACCACGGCAAGCTATGTGATCAATGGCAAGGCCGACCAATACCGCATCAGCCAGGCCACCCGCGACAAGGTGATGGCCGTGGTCACCGCCCACAACTATCAGCCGGACAGCCGCGCCGCCTCCCTGCGCGGCGGCCAGACCAGGACCCTCGGCTTTATTCTGCCCGACCTTGAGAACGCCAGTTACGCCAAGCTGGCCAAACGGCTGGAACAGGGGGCTCGGGCGCAGGGCTATCAGCTGCTCATTGTCTGCTCGGAAGATGAGCCCGCCACAGAAAAAGAGCTGGCCCAGATGCTGGTGAGCCGCCATGTGGATGCCCTGTTGGTGGCCAGTTGCCTGCCACCGGACGACTCCTTCTACGGCAAATTGCAGGCGCAAGGCAGCCAGATCCTCGCCATCGACCGGGCGATGGCCGCCGACAAGTTCGTCACCGTCGCCAGTGAAAACGAGAAGGCGAGCTTTGATCTCACCAGCTCCCTGCTCACCCCGACCTTGCGCCATATCGCCTTGATCACCGCTCTGCCGGTACTCACGATCAGTCAGGAGCGCAAAGCCGGTTTCGAGCAGGCGGTCGCCAGTCATAGCGCGGCTCGCCACCTGTGTCAGGGGGATCACTTCTCCCGCCTTGAGGGGTATCGCCTGATCAAAGACCTGCACCAGCAGCTGGGCCAGTTGCCCGAAGCGCTGATCACCACCTCCTATATCCTGATGGAGGGGGTACTCGACTACCTGTTGGAGCAAGAAATCGACATGAGCCAGCTCGCCATGGCCACCTTCGGCGACGATCGTCTGCTCGACTTTCTCCCCTTTGGCATCAACTCTCTGCCCCAGCAGCACGATGCGCTGGCGAGCCAGGCGCTGGAGCTGGCGCTCAAGGCGGTGAACGGCGAATACCAGAGCGGGCTGCACTATGTGAGCCGCACCCTCAAGCGCCGCCGCTAACCTGCTCGAACCAGACCCGATTTGCTATCAATGGGTGGGTAAAGAAAGTAGATGACAATAAGGCTGCCAGGATTGGCAGCCTTATTGTTTTTCCCCACAACCCTACCCGCCCGCTTGGCTTTCTCTACCGTCTGCCCGACTAAACAACCGGCCTCCACACTCCTTTCACCCCGCAACTAAACGCCAACGCCACGACAAGGCACTCCCCCATCCGTGCTGCAACCACTTGGCTGACCTGTATCAATGAGCCCCTGCCAGTCATTTTTTCGGTGCTTTTTTCTGCAATTAGCTACCGCTGTCATCATTTATTTCCACTTATTGCCACAAGCCAGCACAGGATCCGTATAAAAGGTGTTGTTTCCGCTATTTTGATCCGCTAACGTGGCAACCATCTTTTACAACTGACAGGTTTTAGGTACAGATGTTCCCGTTCCGATATTGCTAGCCTCCGGCCCTATCACCGGAGGCACCTTCTGATAACGCCAATTAGCTCCCTCTTGTTGACGTCAATGCTGACATCGCCTGTTTGCACTGACACCGCTACGTTCGGATGGATAACATGAATACCAAAACCCTGGGTTGTACCCTGTTGATTGCCGGCACCACCATAGGCGCCGGCATGCTGGCCCTGCCGCTGGCCTCCTCCTCCCTCGGCGGCCCCGCCACCCTGATGTTGATGGTCGGCCTCTGGGCCCTGATGGCCTTCACCGCCATGCTGCAAGTAGAGGCAAGCCTCAACACCGGCAAATGGTACCTGCACCAGCTGGCGGATCATTTGCTCGGCCCCTGGGGCAAGCGCATCGCCTCCTTCTGTATCCTGATGCTGTTCTACTCGCTGGCCTCCGCCTACATCAGCGGCGGCAGCAGCCTGCTGGCACAGGCGCTGGCCGATGCGGGCATGACCCTCAGCCAGGAGCAGGCCGCCTGGGCCTTTACCCTGCTGTTTGGCGGCATGGTCTGTGTCGGCACCCGCTCGGTGGATTACCTCAACCGGCTGATGTTCACCGTCAAACTGGTGATCATGGTGGTGGTGCTGGCGTTGCTGCTGCCCCGCACTGAAGGGCAGCATCTGCTCTCGATGCCGCTGGGTCAGGGCCTGTTGCTGGCGGGCCTGCCGGTCATCTTCACCTCGTTCGGCTTTCACGGCTCCATTCCGAGTGTGATGCTCTACCTTGGTGACTGCCCCAAGCAGTTGCGCCGGGTCTTTGTCTGGGGCTCAGCCCTGCCGCTGATCCTCTATGTGCTGTGGCAGGTGGCGATCCTCGGTCTGCTCGGCCAGCAAGCCCTGCTGCAAACCGGTGGTGCGCTGGACAGCCTGCTGGCCAACGTCGGCAAGCTGGTGAGCTGGCCTGCGTTTAATCAGGCGATGCACCTGTTTGCCGATCTGGCGCTCGCCACCTCCTTCCTCGGGGTGACGCTGGGGCTGTTCGACTTTATGGCCAAGGTGACCCGCCGCAAGGACAACTGGCAGGGCCGCACCCAGACCGGCCTTATCACCTTTGTGCCGCCATTGCTGTTTGCCCTCTACTTCCCGCAGGGCTTTATCATGGCCCTCGGATACGCTGCCATTGCGCTGGCGATCCTCGCGGTACTGCTGCCGGTAGCGCTGGTGTGGCAGAGCCGCAAACAGGCGCCGGCCCACCACTACCGTGCCCCGGGTGGCGTAGTGGCGCTGGGTCTTGCCGCCGCCATGGGGGTGCTGATTGTCGGTGTACAGATCAGCGTCAGCCTTGGAATGCTGCCAGCGCTGTAATCCCCGATACTAAACGCCCCAAATAGCCAAGCCCCGCCAATTAACTTGACGGGGCTTTTTGTTGGAAAAGAAATCAAGTGGATACAGGCATCAGCCATTAATTAAGACAGCGCCCCTTACCAAACAAACACCCAAACCTTCAGCTATATACCGACCTTTTTACTACCCAACCCTGAATAATCAGTTCAAAAACCGTTCATGCCCCTTCGCTACACTACCCGCTCGTTTATCGCTATCAGGAGTTTGAAAACAATGATGTTGCACCTCAAGAAGAGCACCCTTGCCCTCGTCCTGCTTGCCGCCAGCGGCGCACTCAGCGCAGCCGAAATCGCCAACAACAATATTACCGAGGCGGAGATCAAGGCCGCGCAGGATGGTTGGGGCGCGGCGCTTATCAAGATCAGCGATGACTATCGCGCCGGTGGGATTGAGCGCGCCAAGGCGACCGCCGAGTCGGTGCTCGACAGCGCTTATGGCTACCAGCAGGGGCCGGTGCTGTTCAAGCCGACCCTTGCCGGTGGCGAGCAGACCTTTCGCACCAACCGCGAGGGGGCGCTGGCCTACTTTGTCGGCAACAACAGCGCCTACCCCACCGACAAAGGGTTCGCCCTGAAAAACTGGCAGAGCTATCGCTATGACAATGCCGCCGTCTATATCAACGGCGACATGGCGCTGACCATGGGCAAGGTGCATCTGGTAGATCGCGACAACAAGGAGACCACGGTAGACAAGACCTGGGGTTTCAAGAAGGGGGATGATGGCAAGGTGCGTATCGTGCTACACCACTCCTCCCTCCCTTACAAGGGGTAATGACGGGGCGCAGCCCACCATCAACACGGTCAAAATACAGCCCTGCCACCTCGGCAGGGCTGTTTGTTTTGCGCCTGCGCTTGGCCGATGGCGAGTGAGTGGATGACGGTCGTGCTAAGGCAGTTTGCTGCTACCCTCAAGGCAAGCCATTGAGATGCCGAGCAATATCGCGTCTCTGAACACCAACCACTCGATATCATCACACAAGGAGCCAGATACCATGACCATACTGCCTGTTTACGCGGCCCTGCTCGCGCTGCTTTTTGTGTTGCTGAGCATTCGAACCATTCGCACCCGCCATAGCCGCAAGGTGGCGCTGGGGCATGGGGATGACCCCGCCATGCTGCGGGCCATGCGGGTACACGCCAACTTTGCCGAGTATGTCCCCCTCGCCCTGCTGCTGATCTATTTCGTCGAAACCGGCAGCCATACCCCCTGGCTTATCCATCTGCTGGGGAGCGCCTTGCTGCTTGGCCGCCTCTGCCATGCATTTGGCATGAGCCGCACGCCGGAGAACTTCCGTTATCGGGTGGCGGGAATGGGGCTGACCTTCACGGTGATCCTGGTGAGCGCGGCCCATATCCTGATCACGGCGCTGCTCCCCTGACCCGGCCGTCACGAATAGCTGGCGAAGCGGTCTGGCAGCCATCCCTATCGACTATTCTTCACTGCACAGATAGTCGCAACAGTGCTGCTTAAACAAGCCCGATTCAGGAGTGCGATATGAAGTGGATTGGCTGGTTACTGCTTGTCGGGCTGACTCACGTTGCCCATGCAACCCCGCTAAAGCTGGCGGCAGCGGTCGAACACACTGCGATATTGCGCCCTTTTATTCATGACTGGTTTGGCCGGGCCGGCATCGACTTTCAGTTGATCCCCTGCACCTATGCCCGCTGCGAAAAGTTGATTGAGGCAGACCATGCCGTCGATGGCGATATGGCCCGGATCAAGGGCTTTGATCAGACCTATCCCCACTTGCTGCAGATCGGTGCCCCCATCTCGGAGGCGGCGATTTATGGCCAGCCAAGGGATAACCCGAGCTGGCCCCCTGCCAAGGATACCGTGATTGGCTGCCTGCGTGGCATCCAGTGGTGCGAGCGCTTCCTCGGCAACTATCAGGTCATCTGGTTGAACGATGAGAAGCAGGGGCTTGCCCAACTGCATCGAGGCAAAGTGGATTGGCTCATCAAGATGCGCCCCGCCTCTCAACCTGCACTGGCGTCCCCCTGGCAGAAGATCACCAAAGAACAGGTCTTTCTCTACCTCGATAAAAAGCACCGCGCGGAAATTGCGGCCCTGCTCAAGGTACAGCTGGCGTTTATCAATAACGGCCGCTGGCTGGCGATGCAAAAGCAGTACCTCTCCGCCATCTAGCGTTGATCTCGCTGCACCACACCGGGCCGATTACATGGCTGAAAAAACAAAAAGCCCTGCCAGATTGGCAGGGCTTTTCAGTCAACCGCATAGCTGGGGAGTCAAGCTCCCGAGCCGCTTACTGGTTGTGGGTAGAGCGACGTGGACGACGGGCCTGAGCCGGTTTGCCGGCACCATCAGCCGGACGCTGGCCGCCCTGGGGCTTGGGCTTGCCACCGTTGCCGGAGCGGTTACCGCCGCCATTGCCACCGTTGGCAGAGCGACCGGCGCCCTGACGCTGGCCTTGACCTTGCGGGCGCTGCGCTCGGCGCTGCTCGCTCGGATCGCGCGGCTCTTTGCGAAGCGGCGCGCCGATGCCACGGGCGATGTTGTCCAGGGTCTCGCGGGAGGCTTCAAAACCAGCCACCTGCTCGCACGGAATGTTCTGCTTGGTCAGTCGCTCGATGGCCTTGATGAGCTTGCCTTCATCGGCCGCGACCAGGGAGATGGCGTGACCGGCAGCGCCAGCACGGCCGGTACGACCGATACGGTGCACGTAGTCTTCCGCCACATTCGGCAGCTCGAAGTTGACTACCTGCGGCAGCTTGTCGATGTCCAGACCACGGGCGGCGATGTCGGTCGCCACCAGCACCTTGACGCTGCCATCCTTGAAACCAGCCAGGGCGCGGGTACGGGCCCCCTGGCTCTTGTTGCCGTGGATGGCGGCGGCGCTGACGCCGTTCTTGTCGAGGGTCTCGGCAACACGGTTGGCCATGTGCTTGGTACGGGTGAACACCAGTACCTGCTGCCAGTTGTTGCTGGTGACCAGATGACTCAGCAACGCGATCTTGTTGGCCTTGTCGCACGGATGCACCAGCTGCTCGATACGCTCGGCAGTGCTGTTGCGCGGGGCGACTTCAATGACAGCCGGGTTATCCAGCAGACCAGTGGCCAGTTCGCGGATCTCGTCGGCGAAGGTGGCGGAGAAGAGCAGGTTCTGACGCTTTTTCGGCATCAGGGCCAGGATGCGGCGGATGTCGCGAATAAAGCCCATGTCGAGCATGCGATCCGCTTCGTCCAGTACCAGGATCTCCACCTCGTCGAACTTGACGGCGTTCTGGTTGTAAAGATCCATCAGGCGGCCGGGACAGGCCACCAGCACGTCCAGACCACGGCGAGTCGCCATCATCTGCGGATTGATGCTGACGCCGCCGAACACCACGTGGCTGCGTATCGGCAGGTGTTTGCCGTAGTTACGCACGCTCTCGCCCACCTGGGCGGCCAGCTCGCGAGTCGGGGTCAGCACCAGCGCACGAATGCGGTTCGGAGAAACCTTGCGCTTGCTCTCCATCAGACGTTGCAGCATCGGCAGGGTAAAGCCTGCGGTCTTGCCGGTCCCTGTTTGGGCCGCCGCCATCAGATCGCGGCCAGCCAGAACGGCGGGGATCGCTTGCTGCTGAATGGGAGACGGGGTGTCGTAGCCTTGTTCGGCAACGGCACGCAACAAGGGTTCGGCCAGACCGAGGGAAGTAAAACTCATAATTACCTGCTAGAGATAGGGGCGCCGGGGATTTGTGGTGGGGCTCCTCTGCTGAGCCGATGCCATCTCACAAGATCTGGGCCTATTGAGAAAACAACGATTTCCCCGGGGAGCAGAGCAAAGGGGAAAAAATAGAGGCGCAGTCTAACGGAGTTGCCCGGGATAAACGAGAAAAATGTGATGCTCCTCCCAGCACGAACAGAAAATCCCCCTCCTGCCCCCCGAATAATCCCGTTGATTGATGTAGCACGCACCACACTATTAACTGGCAACACAATATCAGCCCTCGCAGGCATGGCTCGCAGGGCAAAAGCACGGGATAAAAGAACACAATAACGAGGTTTAGCTATGACCACGTCATATCGTCCCCGCGGCAGCTGGCAGGCAAGGATTGGCCTGCTGCTTCTGCTGCTAAGCCCTGCGCTGCAGGCCAGTCAGACCCTGACCGTGGCCTGGAGTCACTGGCCCCCCTTCAGCCAAATCAACAACCGGGGTGAGCTGGATGGGCTGGATGTCAGCCTGACCCGCCAGATCCTTACCCAGGCGGGCTTTGCCCCCAAGTTTCGCGAACTTCCCTGGGCGCGGGCACTGCATCTGGTAGAACACGATCAGCTGGATGTGGCAATGGCCGCCCTCCCTCTGCCGGAGCGCCAGAGCTATGCCCGCTTCTCGACCCCCTACCGCCAGAGTGCCTATGTGCTGCTGAGCAATGACCCTATTCCCGGCCATCAGGATCGCTGGGCGCAGCTCGATAATCTGCCCGCGTTGTGCAACGAGAAAGGGCTCAAGATAGGCAAGTTGCGCGGCACCCGCCCCATGCATCAGATGGATAGCTGCACGGCGCTTAAAATGGCGACCGAATACAACGCCGATGAGCGGATGATCGATCTGCTGCTGGCTCGCCGCCTCGATGGCATCATCATGGAGTGGCAATATGCCCGCTACCGGCTGGCCCAACTGGGGGCCGAAGAGTTTATCAGCTGCCAGCTGTTGCTACACCACCAGCCGGTCAGCCTGATGTTTGCCAAAAACAGCGTGAACGAAGAACAGCTCCTCAAAGTCAACGAGGCCATTCATGCCTTGCCCAAACCCCACAACAAGTTCTCGCCCCCCAGGTGTCGCCTCAATGCCGATCCGGGCGCCGCGGATCTGCTGACCCGCACCCTCCGCAAGCAATGATGGGATAAGCCGCCACCTGAAATAGCAAAGGCGACCCGAAGGTCGCCTTTTTGGTATTGTCGAACTTGTTCCCCAAACAGGGAGCGGTCAGTCGATGAACAGCAACAGCGATCAGCGCAGCTGCGGGGTATGGGTCAACACCCCCTGGTTCTGGGCGCGATGGCGCAGCAGGTGATCCATCAACACCAGCGCCAGCATGGCTTCGGCGATGGGCACGGCGCGAATGCCGACACAAGGATCGTGACGACCCTTGGTGATCATCTCGATTGCCTCGCCTTCGGTATTGATGGTCTTGCCTGGCACCGTGATGCTGGAGGTGGGCTTGAGCGCCATGCTCACCACGATATCCTGACCTGACGATATACCGCCCAGAATGCCGCCCGCATGGTTGCTGGCAAAGCCCGCCGGGGTCATCTCGTCGCGATGCTCGGAGCCTTTTTGCTCCACTACCGCAAAGCCGTCGCCGATCTCCACCCCTTTCACCGCATTGATGCCCATCATGGCATGGGCAATGTCGGCGTCGAGACGATCAAACACCGGCTCACCCAGGCCCACCGGCACATTGCGCGCAATGACCTGCACCTTGGCACCGATACTGTTGCCCTCTTTTTTCAGGTCACGCATGTATTGATCGAGCGCTTCCAGCTTGCCCGCATCGGGGAAGAAGAAGGGATTCTGCTCAATCTGCACCGCGTCAAACGCCTCAGCCTTGATGGGGCCGAGCTGGGAGAGAAAACCGGTGATCTCGATGCCATGCACCTGTTTGAGGTACTTCTTGGCAATCGCCCCCGCCGCTACCCGCATCGCGGTCTCGCGTGCCGAGGAGCGACCACCGCCGCGATAGTCCCGCTGACCATACTTCTGGTGGTAGGTGTAGTCAGCGTGACCCGGCCGGAACAGATCCTTGATGTCGGAGTAATCCTTGGAGCGCTGATCGGTATTCTCGATGAGCAGCCCGATGGAGGTGCCGGTGGTCTTGCCCTCGAACACACCGGAGAGGATCTTCACCTCGTCCGGCTCGCGGCGCGGCGTGGTGTAGCGGGAAGTGCCCGGCTTGCGCCGATCCAGATCCCCCTGCAGATCCGCCTCGCTGATCTCGAGCCCTGGCGGGCAGCCATCAACCACGGCGCCCAGCGCCAGGCCGTGGCTCTCGCCAAAGGTGGTGACCCGAAAGAGTTGACCAAAACTGTTCCCTGCCATGCGCGCTCCTGCTTAGTTCTTGTAGATGGCGAAATGATCCTGATACTGCACCAGCTCGTCACGGGTCATCACAAAGACGCCGTGACCGCCGTTTTCGAATTCAACCCAGGTAAAGGGGATCTCGGGGAACTGGGCTTCCAGATGGATCATGCTGTTGCCCACTTCGACCACCAGGACGCCGTTATCCTTGAGGAAATCTGCCGCATGAGCCAGCAGACGCTTGGTCAGCTTGAGACCATCGGAGCCGGACGCCAGCGCCAGCTCGGGCTCGTGACGGAACTCGTCCGGCAGATCCGACATATCTTCGGAGTCCACATAGGGCGGGTTGGAGACGATGAGATCGTACTTGTCGCCCGCTGGCAGATCGCGGAACAGATCGGAGCGGATCGGAATGACCTGCTGCTCCAGCCCGTGATCGTTGATGTTGCGCTCGGCCACGTTCAGCGCATCGATACTGATGTCGATGGCATCCACTTCCGCTTCCGGGAACTCGTGGGCCATGATGATGGCGATACAGCCGGAGCCGGTGCAGAGATCCATGATCCGGGTCGGTTCATGTTTGAGGAAGGGCGCGAAACGGTTGGCCACCATCTCCGCAATGGGTGAACGGGGAATGAGCACCCGCTCGTCCACGTAGAACTCCCAACCGGCATACCAGGCCTTGTTGGTCAGGTAGGCGGCCGGTACCCGCTCCTGTACGCGGCGGATAATCAGCTCGGCGATACGGTGACGCTCGCTGCTGGTGAGACGGGAGTGGCGCATGGCCGGGTCTACATCCGGTGGCAGATGTAACGCGGGCAGTACCAGCTGCACAGCTTCATCCCAGGCGTTGTCGGTTCCATGACCGTAAAAAATCCCGGCGTCGTTGAAACGACTCATGGCCCAACGCAACATGTCCTGGATGGTGTGCATCTCGGCAACCACCTCATCGATAAATATCTTGTCCAAATCCACCTCCAAGTCGAGTAATATCCGGCCCGAGCCCCGTTTACGTTGCGGGCAAGACGCATACCTAATACATGAGCATCTGATGAAAAAAACGCCCTCACCGACAGACGAGGAAACCCTGCTGTTCCGCGATGCGATAAAAGGTACCCGGAAAATCAAGCAAGATACCATAAGGGCCGAGTTACGCCCGGTCAAGCAGAAACGCGAAATGCGCGAAACCCGCGAAAAGCTTGGGGTTGACCACTATTTCAGCGATGAGTATCAGCCCCATCTCGACGATGATGGGCCGACCCGTTACGTGCGGGAAGATGTGTCAAAATTTGAGCTGAAAAAGCTCAAGCGGGGCATTTATCCGCCGGAGATCTACCTGGATCTGCACGGCATGAACCAGCAGCAGGCAAAACAGGAGCTGGCCGCCCTGCTCACCCTCTGCCAGAAAGAGAACATTCACGTCGCCTCGGTGATGCACGGCATCGGCAAACATATTCTCAAGCAGCGCATTCCCAGCTGGCTGGCCCAGCACCCCAATGTGCGCGCCTTCCATCAGGCCCCCCGCGAATGGGGTGGCGACAGCGCCATTCTGGTGTTGCTGGACATCGAAGAGTAGTTAGCCAAACGACCACACTATACTGAATATCAATATGTTATTCGCCGTGGAGGTCGCATGTTTACACAGGGTTCCCATGCCGACATAAAGTCATCTCTCGACGCCATCGGCGCTGCCGTGGCGGTGTTCAGCCTCGACAAGGATGATCACTTTGTGCTGGTCTCTGCCAACGATACTTTTGCCAAGGCGTTCGAGCTGGATGTCCTTGGCAGCATTGGCAAACAGCTGAGCGAGATGTTTCCCCGCTACATCACCAATACCATCGAGCCGCCAATGCACGAATGTGTGCGCATGCAGACCGGGCTCGAGAGCGAGCTGCCCATCGACAGCCTCTCGCGCACCAGTTGGTGGCGCTTTATTCTCTCCCCCATCATCCCCGAGCAGGCACGGATCAACCGGATCATTGTCACCGCCATCGATATCACTGCCAAAAAGCAGCTGGAAGAGGCGCTCACCACCAGTCGCCGTCGCTTCGAAGCAGTGGTCAACTCGGCCTATGACGGCATCATCAGTGTCAGCAGCGAGTCACGCATCGAGCTTATCAACACCGCCGCCTGTGAGATGTTCGGCATCGACGAGAGTTATCTCGGCAAGCGGCTGGAAACCCTGCTTCCCCAGCGTTTTCGCGCCAATCACGAGACCTATTTCAAAGCCTTCAGCAGCTCCCCCATCAATTCGCGCCCGATGCACGCCCGCGCCTCGGTGATGGGTCTGCGCCGAGACGGCAGCGAATTTCCGCTGGAGGTGACCATCGCCAAGATCAATCTGGGACCGACCACCGAGATGACCGCCATCTTGCGGGATATCTCGGAGCGAGCCCGACTGGTGGAGGAGTTGAAGGTCGCCGCTACCACGGATCCCCTGACCGGCATTGCCAACCGGCGCCGCTTCAACGAGCTGGTCAACGCCGAGATGCAACGCTGCCAGCGTTTCGGCCATACCATGAGCCTGCTGCTGATCGATATCGACCACTTCAAGGAAGTCAACGATACCTTTGGCCATCAACAGGGAGATCTGGCGATCCTGAGTCTGGTGAAACGGATCAGCAAACAGCTGCGGGAGGTGGACATGCTGGGTCGCTGGGGTGGCGAAGAGTTTATCGTGCTGCTCCCGGAAACCTCCCTCGAGCTCGCCTGGGCCAGCGCCGAGCGGATCAGGCTCGCCATCGAATCCCAGCACCATGCACTGGATGGGGCTCTTGAGATCTCCCTCACCATCAGTATCGGGATCAGCGCCAGCAAGGGCAGCCATGACACTGTAGAGAAGATGGTTAGACGAGCCGACACCGCCCTCTATCTGGCCAAAAAGCAGGGGCGCAACTGCTGCCGCAAAGAGGAGCAGGAGCCGACTTAAGGACGCACGCCCCTGCCCTCTGATGACACTGCTATCCTGTGCCTGCAGCGATAACCCACCGCAACGAATACAAAAGACAGCGCTACTCTCTTCGGTAGCGCTTTTTCTCGTCATGCTTTTGGTGCACTTTTCAATCACAACCATCAAGGGGACGGCTAAAGCGCAGTGGGCCACCATCAGCCAGAGAGAGCCTCACCGACAGCATGCCGCCGTTGGGCAATTGCCACTCGAAGAAGTCATCAAATCCGGCAATCGTTACGGCGCGGATCACCTTGGCGACGACACCATGCGCCACCAGTAGTATCCGCTCCCCTTGCATGGTCGAAGCAAGTTCCGTGAGTCCCTGCGAGACTCGGGCAATCACCTCATCAATGGTTTCACCACCGGGAGGAGCTTCAGCCCAGCGCCGCGTGATATTGCGCGCCCACAGCTCGGGATAGCGTGTTCTCGCCTCTACCTGTGTTAGCCCTTCAAACAGGCCGACATCCCGCTCACGAAAGGCTGGCACAAGCTCCACTGACAATCCCAACTGGCGAGACAAGATGGCAGCGCTCTCCCTTGTTCGCAGCAGCGGGGACGCCAGCAGCCGATCGAACGGCTGCTGTGCCACAGCTACCTTCTCAGCCAGACAAGAGATCTGGCGCACGCCATCGTCATTGAGCCCGATATCCAGCGCGCCCTGATAACGCCCTTCCGCATTGGCCTGCGTCTCTGCATGGCGGATCACCACCAGTTCCATGGTGCACTCCTCTTTCCTACTATCTGCTTAGTGATTAAACCACATACGACTTCCCATTCAGATAACGAGACGACAATCCCCATTCATCTGCGCACCTTAACGATTCTTTAAAATCGAACAAGATTACCTCGCTCCCAGTGAAAATAATCTGCTGAACTACGCACACTCATCCGTAAACAAATAGATACATATGACTTTTACATCCAACATGTTCATTTCTCACTCCGTGAAATAAATAGCGAGCTGGGTGATACCATGAGTTGATAGATGGGAAGAATAAACACCCTCATCATAAATACGAGAAGGATAGCGTCATGGGTGTGCTCTGCGAACCCATCGTTTAGCAAAACATCACAAAACGTTTCTTGATATTACTAAGCCGCAAGGTTCAAACATTAAACCCAGCCATCAATAAATTTTGATATGGACCGTTTACGTCACTTTTAGCGGGAAATCAAAGTTGGCCGAAAAATACAGCTCCCCCTCCAGATTGATGGTTCTCTTTTTAATCACTACCACATATTATCCATACCATAAAAATATATAAAAAGGGGGCTAAGCCCCCCTCTCCTTATCAATAGATGGACTGTCTCTTTATTGGTTCGTCACCAACGCCCAGGGGCCACCTTTGGCGGGATCATCTCCCTGTGTCCACCATTTGGCCTGATAGACGGCTCCCTTGTAGCTCACCTTGCTGCCAGCGGTATAGACCTTGCTGGCTTCCCAGGCCGGGTTGCCACCGATGGGGGGTTCGCTCGGATCGACCGGCGGTGGAGTCAGTTTGTCCACGATACGCACTTTCGGCCAGTTGGCGTGGGAGCCGTAGAAGTTGGTCACGCACTTCTCGTAATCACCCGGCACCAGCGCAGAATAAGCGGTCTGAAAGCCCACCAGCTCGCACTCGAAGGAGTAACCGCCCGGGCGATCCGGATAGTATTTCCAGTTGCCATCCCAGTTGGTGTAGAGCACGTCGGTAGCGCCGTTAAGATTGAGGCTGCCATAGGGAGTCTGCTGCCAGCAGGTGTTCTTCTCATCCGCCTTTATCGGGATCTGGTAGTGGTTGGCCAGCCCTTCCCAGTAGCGGATGCGATTGACCGGCTGCCCCTTGTCCTTGTTCTGCTCGCCACACTCGATGCCGCCGTTGATGACGTTGATGGTGGTACCGAAGCCATAGCCGATACCGGCGTCAGCTTCCCGTTTGGAGGGTGCCCAGGTACGATCAATCACGTGCAGCATGGCCGGTTTCGGGGCCTGCGGGGTGAGGAAAAACCAGATGGCAGAAGCGAGGTTAAGCCAGGAGTCCGCCACCAGACCCGGGTTGTTGAGCAGCACGGAGGCATCGCCATCAAACATCGCCTCGGAGAAGGCACCGTAGTTGAAGTGGTAAGAAAGCTGCTTGGCGCCGCGGCCGAAGTACCCCTGACCCGTGCTGCAGGGCCACTTCTTGTTCTGCCAGTCGTTCTGGCCGCAGCCTGTGGTATAGCCGGTCTGTCCCTCTGACCAGCCCATCTCCCGCACATGCACCAGCGCCTGTTGCCACTCCTCCAGCCCCAGCGGGTTATCGGAAATATTGTCCTTGGAAATATGGCCCCCCGTCTCCTGAGAGAAGTGGGCAAAGGCGGTCACGATGGATTTTTTACAGATCGCATCAGAATCACGCCCGTCAGTATATTCGCCACAGAACGCAGGGAATTTACCGATGGCTCGCAAGAAGCGGACATAAGTATATTCCGGCGCTGCCATCTGGGTTAGATATTCCCATTCAGATTGGGGAAATACCCGTTCAACCCGTTTTACGTTGTCAGGATTGCTTGCCAGACCCGGTTCAATGGCATCAACGATTTTATTGGACCGAGTGGCCAATGCTTTGGCCCATATTGCATACATGGGATTGGCCGTCTTGGCTTTTTCCATGGCGGTCAGATCCGGGGCCGCAATCACATATCCTCCCTCATTTTGCGGATCGGGTTGAATATTCATGGCAGCACTCATTGCGGCATAGCTTGGCAATGCGCAGGCGGCAGCGATCAGCCAGGCACAACGCTTGGGTTTGAACATGTTTATCGTCCTTGTTTGAATTAATGCGTTCCAAGAGTAGGTGTTTCAACAACTAAATTCACGATGAGAATTAAGAAATAAGCAGAATTTGTGAGCCATTTCACCTTGTGATATTCAGTGCAGCTGAAACAAAGAAAAAGAACCCAAACGAAAACGACCCAGCGTGTTCTGTCGCCCATTTTTAGAACAGTTGAGGCGGCCAGGTGACCAGCCATACGGTCATTGTTCGTGATGAAAAAAATGGCTGACAGGCTCAACCTGTCAGCCATCATCAATGTTCAAGAAAAATGCTCAAAATAGCCGGATGTCAGGCACGCACGGCACGGATCAATATATTGCGCGGAGTCATGGGTTTGGCACAGAACTCCCCCACTTCGACCCGATAACCCTGCTCTTGCAAAAAGAGCGCGCGATCCAGCGCCAGCCAGATCTCGAGGGGACGGCGAAACAAATGACGCACCAGCTCCATGCGGGCGACATCACCAAAGCGGCGCTCCCCGTGTTCCAGCCAGGCGGAATAGTCGAGCCCAGCGGGCAGCATAATCGCTTTGCGTTCAGCAGCCCAAACGCAGAATGCCTCGAAGGTGCCGGTCAGCAGGCTCTTTTGCATATTGGGCACCGGCAGATACTCATCCACCCCGCGCACCTGACGCTGCAGGCAGTCAAACCCGAGCCGCCACAACACTTCCTGCTCCCGCAGGCGGGCGATCCGCGCACCGCCAGTCACCGTCTCCTGTAGCGGCAACTTGAGATCCGCCTTGCTCAACACCAGCTCGCTGGCATTGGCCGCGGCCGACAGCGGGCGATAGTGGCTGCTGCGGATCAGGTGGTAACAACAGGGAGAGATGGTCACGCCGCGGGCACCGCGCTCGGCCACCCGCTCCAGCAGATGGGTGTGCAGCTCGCCGCAGGCATGGAGTGCCATAGCGTGATGTTCGGGGGCGATCAGCGCCGCCGACTCGGGGGCAAAAGCATCGGCGCAGGTAAAGGTCATATTGGCGCCATCCCGCTCGGCCAGCAGCCGACCTTCGTCACAAAGCTGCCCTTGCAACTCCAGACTGAGGATCGGAGCCTGTCGATGAAGTGACACCAGCCGCCCAAGGTGGCCCTTACCGGCACACCACTCCAGATAGGGGCCCTGATGGGCAGGCAGACAGGCGGTGAACGACTCGATCTGAGCCTGCTTGCGCCCCGGCATATGCAGCGCCATCTCCTTGCTGCAAGTGATGGGCTCCGGGGTAAACGGGGCAAGCTGGCTGAGTTGCTGCAGCTCGGCGCCCTCGGCAATCCAGGGGGCAAGCAGACTGCTGAGGGCATCCATATCCGCATCGAGCTCTGCCAACTGGCCGAGCGTCAGCCCATTGAGCAACGCCGCCAGTTCGGGCGCCTCATCGGCAAAGGCCATGGTCAAATGATGATATGGCTGATATTGCCACCAGCGTCGGTAGCGGGTGAGCAGTCGATCCAGGTGTTGAAAACGTTGAGCCAGCACGAATGCCCCTGCCTTGCAGTCAAAAAGGAGGCTCATTCTAGCGATCCCGCTTCAAATTGCACTCTCAATACCAAACGATCAGCGCCGCGCAACAGCACAGCCAACCTTGTGAGCCAGGGCAGACCTGACAAAGTGCGGGGTTTTATGCTATATTCCGCCCCCTCTTTCACGCGCCCCGCCCAACGCGGGTCGCTTTACCACTAGCTATGGGACCAACAACATGACCATCAACGCCATTCTGCAAGCGCGCGCGGGCGCCAAGTGTGAACTGTGCAGCGCCGAGCAGGCGCTGACCGCCTTCGTGGTGCCTCACTCCCCCGCCAGCGACGATGATCACAGCGTTGCTATCTGTGACACCTGCCGTGGTCAGCTGGAACAACCGGATACCCTGGTGGTCAACCACTGGCGTTGCCTGAGTGACAGCATGTGGAGCCAGGTGCCTGCGGTGCAGGTGATGGCATGGCGCCAGCTGAAAGCTCTCTCCGGCAAGGGTGAAGTGTGGGCTCAGGATCTGCTGGACATGATGTACATGGAAGACGAAGCCAAGGCCTGGGCTGAAGCTGGTATTGCTGACGAAGATGACGACAGCGTACCGACCGTTGACTCCAACGGCGCCGTGCTGCAAGAGGGCGACTCCGTTACCCTGATCAAGGATCTGGACGTGAAAGGCGCCGGTTTTACCGCCAAGCGCGGCACCCTGGTCAAGGGCATCCGTCTGACCAACAACCCGCTCCATATTGAAGGCAAGGTCAACGGCGTGCAGATCGTTCTGGTTGCGGCCTACCTGAAAAAGGCCTAAAGCCAAGGGCGATTGCTCTGCTGTCTACTACCCAGAGCACAAGCACAACGAAAAAGGATGGCGTCACGCCATCCTTTTTTATGCCCGCTTGCCACAAACGGCCAACCTGAGCCCATAACAGGCCAGTCAAAGCAAAAAGGCGCATCCGGATGGATGCGCCTTGTTTACATGGCAGATGTCGTTAACCGGCAGCGGAAATGGTCACTCAGGAGGAGAGCTTGCCATCCAGCTCGGCAATCTTGGCCGACCAGTAGGCCGGGCCGGTTTCGTGGATGTTGTTACCCTCGGAGTCGACCGCTACGGTCACCGGCATATCTTCCACTTCAAACTCGTAGATCGCTTCCATGCCGAGATCGGCAAATGCCACCACGCGGGCTTTCTTGATCGCCTTGGCCACCAGATAGGCGGCGCCGCCGACCGCCATCAGATAGACGGCCTTGTGCTGCTTGATGCTCTCGACGGTTTTCGGGCCCCGCTCGGATTTGCCGATCATGCCGATAAGGCCGGTTTCACCCAGCATCATGTCGGTGAACTTGTCCATACGGGTGGAGGTGGTGGGGCCTGCCGGGCCGACCACTTCGTCGCGCACCGCATCGACCGGGCCAACGTAATAGATAAAGCGGTTGGTGAAATCGACCCCTTCCGGCAGCCCTTCACCACGGGCCAGCATGTCGGCGATACGCTTGTGGGCTGCATCGCGACCGGTAAGGATTTTGCCCGACAGCAGCACGGTATCACCGCTCTTCCAGCTGGCCAGTTCGGCCTTGGTGATGCCATCAACGTTGACGCGACGCACGTTGCCACCCGCTTCACGGGTGATCTCCGGCCAGTCGCTCAGTTTCGGCGGGGTCAGCTCGGCGGGCCCTGAACCATCCAGCTCGAAGTGAACGTGGCGGGTCGCGGCGCAGTTGGGGATCATCACCACCGGCTTGGAGGCGGCGTGAGTCGGCGCAGATTTCACCTTCACATCCAGCACGGTTGTGAGGCCGCCCAGACCCTGGGCACCGATCCCCAGCTTGTTGACCTTGTCGTAGAGCTCGACCCGCAGCTTCTCTTCGGTGGTTTGCGGGCCACGGGCGATCAGCTCCTGAATGTCGATGTGCTCCATCAGAGCCTCTTTGGCCAGCACCGCCGCTTTCTCGGCAGTACCACCGATGCCGATGCCCAGCATGCCGGGTGGGCACCAGCCTGCGCCCATGGTCGGCACGGTTTTCAGCACCCACTCGACGATATCGTCAGAGGGGTTGAGCATCACCATCTTGGATTTGTTCTCGGAGCCGCCGCCTTTGGCAGCGATGCTCACTTCCACCTTGTTGCCGGGGATCATGTCGATATGGACCACGGCAGGGGCGTTGTCTTTGGTGTTTTTGCGACTGCCGGCCGGATCGGCCAGCACGGAGGCGCGCAGCGGGTTGTCAGGATTGGTGTAGGCACGACGGGTCCCTTCGTCCACCATCTCCTGCACCGTCATGTCGCTGTCCCACTGGACTTGCATGCCAATCTTGACGAAACAGGTCACGATGCCGGTGTCCTGGCAGAGCGGACGATGACCTTCGGCGGACATGCGGGAGTTGATCAGGATCTGGGCCAGCGCATCTTTGGCGGCCGGGTTGGCCTCACGGTCATACGCCGCTTTGGCAGCCTGAACAAAATCCAACGGGTGGTAATAGGAGATGTACTGGAGGGCATCTGCGATAGAATCGATGAAATCCTGTTTTTTTATAATGCTCATATCATCCTCACTGGTCCTTGTCTCTGCCACGGAGCAGGGCAAGGGCTTCCATATGATGGGCCATGCTGACGTGCTGGCTAAAAACTATCAACCAGCAAAAAACGAACGACACGGCAGTTTTTTCTTAAGTCACCGACACCTATGATACGCTTGCCCACCAGCACCGACTAGGGTTCGGGAACCAAACTGTTGCCTGTGTAACATAAAATGACGCCAACACTTCATATCCATCATCTAGACCATAGTGCTGAACTCCATCAGCTTTTTGCCCGCCTGCAACATCAGCCGTGGGCTATGTTGCTGGAATCGGCGGGACCACTCGGCGCCGATAACAGCTTTGATATCATCACTGCCGATCCGCTGGCGACCCTCGAAACCCGCGGCCAGGTCACCACTCTCACCTGGCATGGTAAGAGCAGCGAACACAGCGAAGATCCCCTCGCTCTGCTGGCCCATACCCAACAACAGCTGCTGGGAGAGCTGGATCTGTGCGTCACTCGCCTTCCCTTTATTGGCGGCGCCCTCGGTCTGTTTGGCTATGATCTGGGCCGCCGCTTCGAACGGTTGCCGGTGCAGGCCACTGCCGATATCGCGGTGCCGGACATGGCGGTGGGCATTTATGACTGGGCGCTGCTGCGCAATGTAGCGACCGGCGACTGGCAGCTGGTGCACTGGGGGGATGAAGCAGGCCTTGCCAAGCGACTGGCCTGGCTTGAACATCAGCAGACCAAACCGGCCCCCGCTTTTTCCTTGCAGGGGTCGTGGCAGAGCAATATGAGCCGCGCCGAGTATGGCGAGAAGTTTGCCCGTATTCAGGAATATCTCGCCGCGGGAGATTGCTACCAGATCAACCTGACCCAGCGTTTCAGCGCCCCCTATCAGGGGGATGAGTGGCAGGCCTATTGCCTGCTGGC
The DNA here is from genome assembly GCF_051919185.1 of Aeromonas sp. 97A. Taxonomy (NCBI): domain Bacteria; kingdom Pseudomonadati; phylum Pseudomonadota; class Gammaproteobacteria; order Aeromonadales; family Aeromonadaceae; genus Aeromonas; species Aeromonas sp. 97A. The sequence goes on from NZ_JBQBFF010000001.1 coordinate 1,436,719, forward strand.
AACCGCCAACAAGGCCCCCTTCTCAGCCTTTATCCGCCTGCCGGACAGCGCGCTGCTGAGCCTCTCTCCCGAGCGGTTCCTGCTGCTTGATGGCCGCCATATCGAAACCAAACCCATCAAGGGCACTCGTCCGCGCCACCCTGATCCGGCCATCGATCGGCAAGTCGCGCTGGAGCTGGCGCAGGCGGACAAGGACAGATCAGAGAATCTGATGATCGTTGATCTGCTGCGCAACGACATCGGTCGGGTCAGCCGGCCGGGCTCGGTCAGCGTGCCTCATCTCTTTGCGGTGGAGTCGTTTCCAGCGGTACATCATCTGGTCTCCACTATCCATGGTGAGCTGGATGCACGCTGGCAAGGGGTTGATCTGCTGCGGGCTTGTTTCCCGGGTGGCTCCATCACCGGCGCCCCCAAGATCCGCGCTATGGAGATCATCGAAGAGCTTGAGCCCCAGCGCCGCAATGCCTATTGCGGCAGCATCGGCTATCTCAGTCAACATGGCCGGATGGATACCAGCATCTGCATTCGCACTTTGATCGCCGAAGCGGGCCGCCTGCACTGCTGGGCCGGTGGCGGCATCATCGCCGACTCCGACGCCGACAGCGAATATCAGGAGACTTATGACAAGGTCGCCCGCATCCTGCCGCCGCTGTCGGCGCTGTAACCCTCCCCACTGTCTGGCCAACGCACAGGAGAGCTCCCCGCCATGGATCGCCACGAACTGCTAACCCGCTTCCAGTTGCAGCGACCCGCCCCGGCCCATCGCCTCGCCATTGGCGGGCTCAGTCCGGCGGCGGTGTTGATCCCGGTGGTGATGCGCGATGAGGGGCTCAGCGTGTTATTGACCCGGCGCAGCCCCCGGCTGCGTCATCATGGGGGGCAGATCAGCTTCCCCGGCGGGCGACAGGATCCCGGTGACGAGAACCTGATTGCCACGGCGCTGCGGGAGACCGAAGAGGAGCTCGGCATTCCGGCCCGACTGATTGAAGTGATCGGCACCCTCAACCCGCTCAATACGGTGTCACGATTCGAGGTACTGCCGGTGCTGGGGCTGCTCGATGGCAACTATCCCCTCATCCTGAGTCCGGATGAGGTGGATCACGCCTTCGAAGTGCCGCTGACCCATCTGCTGGATCGGCGCAACCACATCCCCCTGACCCTTTCCAGAGGGGGGAAAGCTCATACCATCTACTGGATCCCTTGGCAACAGTACTTTATCTGGGGGGCTACCGCCAGCATGATCAACCAGCTAGCCCAGCATCTCGCAAAATAACAATTTACCTACATTAGGCTGAGCGAGATTTAATCATTAACACTAAAATAACGTGCCAATTGATAAACAATAATTGAATTTTTCTTGTTTTGATCACATTTCCATAAGAAAGTGCGGTTTTTCGTGCCGTAAAGATGAATTTGATCAACATTTTTGATTAGAAAAACCGTATCCTTGCGCCGACTTAATAAGAACCACACATTCGGGGTGAGATAGATGTCAAACACAGTCACTGGCACGCAGGGAGTTGCGGCGTCAACAGAGCAAGGGATCAGCTCTACTCAAACCACTCGTTGGGAAAAACGCGACTCTACCTGGGTCATCAGTCTGTTCGGGACCGCAGTTGGCGCGGGGATCCTGTTCCTGCCGATCAACGCGGGTATGGGCGGTTTCTGGCCGCTGGTCGTCATGGCGCTGCTGGTAGGTCCCATGACCTATCTGGCCCACCGTGGTCTGGCCCGCTTCGTGCTCTCCTCCAAAAAGCCAAACGCAGACATCACCGAAGTGGTGGAAGAGCACTTTGGCGTGGGTGCCGGTAAATTAATCACCCTGCTCTACTTCTTCGCCATCTACCCCATCGTGCTGATCTACGGCGTGGGCATCACCAACACCGTGGAAAGCTTCATGGTCAACCAACTGCAGATGAGTGCCCCGCCGCGCTGGATCCTCTCCATCGTGCTGATCATGGGCATGATGTCGGTGATGCTGGCCGGTGAAAAGCTGATGCTGAAAGTGACCGAGCTGCTGGTTTATCCGTTGATCGCCATTCTGGCCGGTATCTCTTTGTACCTGATCCCGGACTGGACCGGTGCCGCGCTGGAACAAGTGCCCTCTGCCAAGGATTTCGCCACTACCCTGTGGCTGACCATCCCGGTACTGGTCTTCTCCTTCAACCACAGCCCGGCCATCTCCAGCTTCTCTCTGGCCCAGCGCCGCGACCACGGTGATCAGGCTGTCGAGAAGGCCGATGCCATCCTCAAGCGTACCGCCATGGTGCTGCTGGGCTTCGTGATGTTCTTCGTCTTCTCCTGCGTCATGAGCCTGACACCGGCCCAGCTGGCAGAAGCCAAGGCCCAGAACATCGCCGTGCTCTCCTATCTGGCGAACCAGCATGCCAGCCCCATCATCTCCTACTTCGGTCCGTTGGTTGCGTTCGTAGCCATCGTATCCTCCTTCTTCGGCCACTATCTGGGTGCCCGTGAAGGTCTGAAAGGGATGATCGTGCAGAACATGCGCAAGTCCGGCAAAGAGCCGAACGCCAAGAAAGTCGAGATGTTCATTATCGCCTTCTTCATCCTGACCCTGTGGGGCACTGCCATTGCCAACCCTTCCATCCTGGGCATGATTGAATCCTTGGGCGGCCCGATCATCGCTACCATCCTGTTCATCATGCCGATGTACGCCATCAAGCGCGTACCGGCTATGGCGAAATATCAGGGCCATATCAGCAACGTCTTCGTTGCAACCATGGGCATGATCGCCATCTCCGCCATCCTCTATCAGCTGTTCGGTTAATCCCCTACCTGCCGCTGATAGCAAAAAGCCAGCCGAACACTCGGCTGGCTTTTTTTATTGCGTTGTCCCGTCCTGAATAGTCTTGCCACTCATCACGCAGTTATTGCAGCCACAGCACCTGAACTCACACAACAACCAAGGAAACAACCCTTATCCGGCAACCACATCATGATGTTTCAGGGCTTCGCACCGAACCTCGACCAACAAAAATGCCAGTCGGGTAAGCGACTGGCATCTCTTGATAAACACGCACTATCTCTGGCTGATTAGAGTGGTTGCGCTTCCAACAGGAACGGCGTGATACCGGTGATTTCCGGAATACCGAGCACCAGGGTGTCTTTCTGACCATTGCTACCCGGTTTCATGGTCAGATATGCAGTGACACTGGCGTTGCGATCGGCAAATTCGCGCATCCTTTTTTCCCAGAGCCCCTCATAAATTTTTCCCTCTTTGATATCAGCAGGCCCTGTCAAGGTATTGAAACTGCATGACCGATTGTTCCAACCAGTCAACGTCAGCTTGTTCAAACCTTGAGTGTTGGCCTCTGTCTCACCGCTTACAGAACACCCTTCTTTAAACAGGATGGTCAGCTTGATCCCCAAACCATTGTTGCTGCGCTCGGTTTTGAAATCTTGAAACAGTGCACTCTCCCCAAGGTTGTACCAGGAGTCCGCGTTGATAGGCGCAGTGACCATCGGCTGCAATGCCACTTGGCCGCCCCAATTCTGAATAGTGAGTGCAGAATCGATTTTGGCTTTGACGGGTCGATAATCGAGTACCCAGAGTGACTGGCTGCTTCCCGCCGTATCTGGCACAGACGCCACCTTGACCAACCCATCGACATTGGTATTGGACTTTTGCTCAGCCGAGTCGAAGGTACTGGGTTGGCTTTTGTTCACCAGCAACGACAACGTCAGTGGGTAACCCTCACCTTTATTCAGAGAAGAGAAGCCTTGAGGGAAGGTATAAGTGCTGACTGTGGCACTTCTTTTCTCAGCAATGTTCATCGCCCAACCCGTGCCCTCTGTGGACGCCGGATAGACAAGACCGACCGCACGATAACTGTCGTTGACCGGACGGTTGATTAACTGCCCCTGAGCGTCCATCAGGACGGGGAGATAGACGCCAGCCACCGGCAGCGCCCTCGGTTGCGGCTCCGGTGGCGTGGTACCACCACCACCACCACTATCTCCGCCACCACCACCGCAACCAACCAAACCTAATGCACCAATAATTGCCCACGAAAGCGTAGTTTTTTTCATTATTTAATCTCGTTTTTTAGCCTGAACCTTATTATTCCGCAGCTATTTTAACGGGGCAGCACCCGCACTGTCTGTCGGCTATTTGTAACCAAACATTTCATCAAAATGAATGTTTTCTTGCGCACTCCTCTCCTCAACACATTTAGGCCCGCTGATATAAAAAGCCCCTCACAGAGAGGGGCTGAATCGAAAAATCGAGCTACCGGCTCACGCCTCGCTGCTGGGCAGCGCGGAAGGTTCCAGCAGGGTTTCATCTTCGGCCATGCAAGCAGCGGCGGTGAACAGCACGTCGGTGGAGCTGTTCAGCGCCGTCTCGGCAGAATCCTGCAGCACGCCGATGATAAAGCCGACTGCTACCACCTGCATGGCGATGTCATTGCTGATGCCAAACAGGCTACAGGCCAGCGGGATCAGCAGCAAGGAGCCGCCCGCCACACCGGAAGCGCCACAGGCACTGATGGTGGCAACCACGGAGAGCAGCACGGCTGTTGCCATGTCCACTTCCATCCCCAGGGTATGTACCGCCGCCATGGCCAGCACAGTGATGGTGATGGCCGCACCCGCCATGTTGATGGTGGCACCCAGCGGGATGGAGACAGCGTAGGTATCTTTGGGCAGGCGCAGTTTTTCACACAGCGCCATGTTGACCGGGATGTTGGCGGCAGAGCTGCGGGTAAAGAAGGCGGTCACGCCGCTCTCTTTGAGGCAAGTCAGCACCAGCGGATAGGGGTTGCGCTTGATCTTCCAAAAGACGATCAACGGGTTGACCACGAAGGCGATAAACAGCATGCAGCCGATCAGCACCACCAGCAGTTGGGCATAGCCAAACAGGGCGTCAAAGCCGGTCTCTGCCAGAGTGGAAGCAACCAGACCCAGGATCCCGAGCGGGGCACAGCGGATCACCGCTTTCACGATGGCGGAGACACCGTGAGACAGGTCAGTGATCAGCGCCTTGGTGCTCTCGTTGGCATGGCGCATGGCGATACCCAGACCGATGGCCCACGCCAGGATCCCGATATAGTTGGCATCCATCAGCGCCTTGACCGGGTTGGTCACCACGTTGAACAGCAGGGTCTGCAGCACCTCGGTGATCCCGCCTGGCGGGGTGATCTCGGCAGTATTGGCCACCAGATGGAGGTTGGAGGGGAACAGGAAGCTGGCAATCACCGCGACCACGGCCGCAGAGAAGGTACCAAACAGATAGAGCAGCAGGATCGGTCGCATATTGGTCTTCTGACCCTGCTTGTGACCAATGATGGCCGCCATCACCAGTACGAATACCAGCAGCGGAGCTACCGCTTTCAGTGCACCAACGAACAGACTGCCGAGCAGACCTGCCGTTTTCGCCCACTCGGGGGCAAACAGTGCCAGCAAGATACCGAATACCAGACCAACCAGGATCTGGCTGACCAGACTGGTGCTATTGACCAGCCGAAGGAGGGGGTGTTGTTGTGTCATCAAAAAAGTCCCTAAGCACCGTAGTGCATGAATCATGAGTCCTGTCTGCAACCACTCATCGGGAGACCCCTGTCGCCCGGATGTGGTGTCTGTGGCCAGCCTTCTGTCGGGCCGATCCGCCAGTCACCGGATTGCATGACGGAATATCCCATTCGCCATCTTTTTTTTCCAGAGACTCACCAAAAAATATCCCGTTTCCATCACAAAAAACCGCAACAAAACCTTAACCACAGCGCAACCACCCATTTTTGTACGTTTTATCGACACTCTCTGCCCTTACCCTCACGACCATTCCTGTGCCACCCGTGACCGTGTCGCTGTGCTATCATCACCCATTTGCCGCGGAGCCTTGCCATGATCCCATCCCTGCTCAACCAATATTTTGGTTTCTCCGCTCTCAGGTCAGGTCAGGAGGCGGTGATCAGCCGGGTACTGGCAGGTCAGAGTGCCGCCGCCATCTTTCCCACCGGCGCCGGCAAGTCGCTCTGTTATCAACTGCCTGCCCTCGCCCTGCCTCACCTGACCCTGGTGATCTCGCCGCTGCTGGCGCTGATGCACGATCAGCTCACCTTCCTCAAAAGCAAGGGAATAAGCGCCGCCACCCTCGACTCAAGCCAGAGCCCGGAGGAGAGCCGACGAGTGATGCAGCAGGCGCTGGATGGCCAACTCAAGATCCTGATGATTTCGGTAGAACGGCTCAAGAACGAGCGTTTTCGCCGCTTTATCCAGCAAGTGCCCCTATCACTGCTGGTGGTTGATGAGGCGCACTGTATCTCGGAGTGGGGTCACAACTTTCGCCCCGACTACCTCAAGCTGCCGAGCTATCGCCATGACCTGAAGATCCCGCAGGTATTGCTGCTGACCGCTACCGCCACGCCGGCGGTGATTCAGGATATGCAGACCAAATTCGGCATCGCGCCGGAGGGGGTCGTGGTCACCGGTTTCTATCGCCCCAATCTTGATCTGGCAGTCATTCCCCGGTCGCCCGATGCGCGGGATAGCTGGCTCGCGCAGGAGTTGGCCAACGATCCAAGGGCCCCCACCATCGTCTACGTCACCTTGCAACACACCGCCGAAGCCTGCGCCGAGCAACTCATTAGAGAAGGGATCAACGCCCGCGCCTATCATGCCGGACTCGACTCGGCGCTGCGCAGTCAGATCCAGCACGACTTCATGGCGGGCAAGGTGGATTGCATCGTCGCCACCATCGCCTTTGGCATGGGGATCGACAAAGCAGATATCCGGCGGGTCATTCACTACGATCTGCCCAAATCCATCGAGAACTACAGCCAGGAAATTGGCCGCGCCGGACGGGATGGCCAGCCATCGCGCTGTATTGTGCTGGCCAACCAGAGCCAGCTGCCGGTGCTGGAGAACTTCGTCTACGGCGATACGCCGGATTTGAGTGCCATCCTCCAGCTCCTTGCCATCATCAAGCAGAGCGGGAGCGAGTGGGAATTCACCCTGCTGCGTCTCTCCAACGACACCAATATCCGCCAGTTGCCCCTTAAAACCTTGCTGGTCTATCTGGAGATGGCAGGCATCATCACCCCGGCCTACAGCTACTACGCCGACTATCGCTTCAAGTTTGTGCTGGATAAAGACGAGATTGTGAGTCGCTTCAATCCGGATCGTCGCCAGTTTCTAGAGCAACTGTTCGCCTGCGCCCCGCAAGCCCGCAGCTGGTGCACCATGGACTTTGACGCCCTCTGGCAGGGCTATCAGGGAGAGCGACAGCGGGCGGTTGCGGCGCTCGACTACCTGCAGCAGCAAGGCTGGATCGAGCTTGAAAGCAAACAGATGACCGAGGTCTACCGGATCACCCGTCAGGGGTGGGACAACGAGCAGGAAGCAAAAGCCCTGCACGCCCTGTTCCTGCAAAAAGAGCAGAGCGAGCTGGCAAGACTGCAAGCCATGCTCGACTTTTTCACCTCAAGTGAGTGCCTGAGCCACCGCCTCGCCCGCTATTTTGCCGATGAGGTGGCGCCGGTTCATTGTGGCCACTGTTCGGTTTGTCGCGGCGAGGTGGCGCATCTCCCGCCCCTGCCCTCACTGACCATGCCAAACGAGGCGGGGATCCGCGCCTGGTGCGATCCGCTGATTGCCAAGACCGGTTCCGTGGATGCGCGTGTTTTGGCCCGTTTCCTGTGCGGTATAGCCACACCGCTGACCAGCCGGGTCAAGGCCAAATCGCTGGCGGGCGCAGGCCAGTTGGCCGCCCACCCGTTTGCCCGCGTCCTGGCGGCAGTGCAACAAGCCTACCCTTGCTAGATGAGTGCTGGCGGCGTCAATCGCCACCAGCAGAAACAAGCGTTTACAGACGTAGAAAAAGAAGACCCTCGCGGTTGCGAGGGTCAAGCCAACGGAAACGTGCTTAAACAGAGCTTGGTGAGGCAACAGTCAACTCTCTTGCTAAAGCATCTTGCTGCTCACACATCGCCAATCTAGGGCACTCAAAATGTAGCGTCAATGTAAAAATTAGAGCCAAAACTCCAAATAAAGTGATTTACGTTGACGTTCACGTAATAACATTCTCATCCATAACCCCGCCAACCCGCAGCCCCATTGCCTTTCGTCAAACCCCTTAATCTTTTCGCAATAAGTTCCCTGTTTCCCATAAACATTTATTTTTTATGTCTTTGACATTTACCTCACTATCGTGGCAAAAATAATTTAACAGTCAGTAACATAGCGGTGTTGTTGACTGACCCTCCCCGCACAAGGATCGGGCAGGTTTCTTCAGAATTTAACCTATCAACCGTGATGGATTACTGGAGTCTGTTGACTAGGCTTTAAAAGCGCACAACACAAAAGCAGTCATCCACTTTTTTCAGGGTAAGCGACTATAACGAGGGCAAAGTTATGGGCATATTCGAGCATTACCAACAGCGATATGAAAAAGCGAGAGAAGAGGAATATACCATCCAGGAGTTCCTGGATATGTGTAAGCAGGATAAAGCCTGCTACGCCTCCGCAGCCGAACGTCTGCTGACCGCCATCGGTGAGCCGGAGATGGTAGACACCTCAGCCAACCCCAGACTGAGCCGACTCTTCTCCAACCGCGTCGTGGCACGCTATCCCGCCTTCAAGGATTTCTACGGGATGGAAGAGGCCATCGAACAGATCGTCTCCTACCTCAAACACTCCGCCCAAGGGCTGGAGGAGAAGAAACAGATCCTCTATCTGCTGGGCCCCGTTGGCGGCGGTAAATCCTCGCTGGCAGAGAAACTCAAATCCCTGATGCAGAAGGTGCCCATCTATCGTATCAAGGGCTCACCGGTCAACGATCACCCCTTCTGTCTGTTCGACATCGAAGAGGATGGGGAGATCCTGGAAAAAGAGTACGGCATCCCGCGCCGTTACCTGCGTCCCATCATGTCCCCCTGGGTGGCCAAACGCCTGCACGAGTTTGGCGGCGACATCACCAAGTTCAAGGTGGAGAAGGTCAACCCCTCCATCCTCGATCAAATCGCCATTGCCAAGACTGAACCCGGTGATGACAACAACCAGGACATCTCCTCACTGGTCGGCAAGGTCGACATCCGCATGCTGGAGCACTTCGCCCAGGATGACGCCGATGCCTACTCCTACTCAGGTGCGCTGTGTAAAGCGAACCAGGGGGTGATGGAGTTTGTGGAGATGTTCAAGGCCCCCATCAAGGTGCTGCACCCGCTGCTGACGGCAACCCAGGAGGGTAACTACAACGGTACCGAAGGGCTCTCAGCCCTCCCCTTTGACGGCATTCTGCTGGCCCACTCCAACGAATCCGAGTGGCAGCAGTTCCGCAACAACAAGAACAACGAGGCCTTCCTCGACCGGGTCTACATCGTCAAGGTGCCTTACTGCCTGCGCGTCTCCGAAGAGGTGAAGATCTACGAGAAACTGCTGATCAACAGCGAATTGACCGAGGCCAAATGCGCCCCGGGCACCCTCGAGCTGCTGGGCCAGTTCTCTGTGTTGTCACGGCTGAAAGAGCCGGAAAACTCCAGCATCTACTCCAAGATGCGGGTCTATGATGGCGAAAGTCTGAAGGACACCGATCCGAAGGCGAAGAGCTATCAGGAGTATCGCGACTACGCCGGTGTGGACGAGGGGATGAATGGTCTCTCTACCCGCTTTGCGTTCAAGATCCTCTCCCGCGTCTTCAACTTCGACCACGCGGAAGTGGCCGCCAACCCGGTGCACCTCTTCTATGTGCTGGAGCAGCAGATCGAGCGCGAACAGTTCCCGCAAGAGCTGCACGATCGCTACCTTGAGTTCATCAAGGGCTATCTGACCCCGCGCTATGTGGAGTTCATCGGCAAGGAGATCCAGACCGCCTATCTCGAGTCCTACTCCGAGTACGGTCAGAACATCTTCGATCGCTACGTCACCTACGCCGACTTCTGGATCCAGGATCAGGAGTACCGTGACCCCGAAACCGGCCAGTTGTTTGACAGAGCGTCTCTCAACAGCGAGCTGGAGAAAATTGAAAAACCCGCCGGGATCAGCAACCCGAAAGATTTCCGCAACGAAATCGTCAACTTCGTGCTGCGTGCCCGGGCCAACAATGCAGGCCGTAACCCCAACTGGACCAGTTACGAGAAGCTGCGCACCGTGATCGAGAAGAAGATGTTCTCCAACACGGAAGAGCTGCTGCCGGTTATCTCCTTCAACAGCAAAACCTCGGCCGAGGAGCAGAAGAAGCACGATAACTTTGTCGAACGGATGATGGAGAAAGGCTACACCCGTAAACAGGTGCGACTGCTCTCCGAATGGTATCTCAGGGTACGCAAGTCATCCTGACCCTGACTGTTCAAGGGGGAGTTATGGCGCATTTTATCGACCGCAGGCTCAACGGCAAAAACAAAAGCGCTGTCAATCGGCAGCGCTTCATCCGCCGCTACAAGAAGCAGATAAAACAAGCGGTCTCGGATGCTGTCTCCAAGCGCAGCATTCAGGACGTAGACAAGGGCGAGAGCATCAGCATCCCGACCAAGGATATCGGCGAGCCCCATTTTCATCAGGGGCACGGTGGTAAACGGGAGATGGTGCATCCCGGCAATGACCAGTTCGTCTCCGGCGACAAGATTGACCGTCCCAAAGGAGGGGGCGGTGGACAGGGTTCCGGCGAGGGACAAGCATCCAATCAGGGAGAAGGAGCCGATGATTTCGTGTTCCAGATCTCCAAGGATGAGTATCTCGATCTGCTGTTTGAAGATCTGGAGCTGCCCAGGCTGCAGAAAACCCAGCTCAACCAGCTCATGGAAGTCAAAACCTACCGTGCTGGCTACACCTCAAACGGGGTGCCCGCCAACATCAACGTGGTGCGTTCCCTGCAAAATTCGCTGGCGCGGCGCATGGCGCTGCAAGCGGGCAAGAAACGCCAACTGCACGAACTGGAAGAGCGGCTGGCTCTGCTGGCCACCGATCCCAACGAGCACTTTGCCGAAATAGCCCTGCTCGAGAAGGAGATCAGGGAGCTGAAACGGCGGATCGATGCGGTGCCGTTTATCGACACCTTCGATCTCAAATTCAACAACTTCGTCAAACGGCCCGTCCCCTCCAGCCAAGCGGTGATGTTCTGTCTGATGGACGTATCTGGCTCCATGGATCAGGCCACCAAGGAGATGGCCAAGCGTTTCTATATCTTGCTCTATCTGTTCCTGAGCCGGACCTACAAGAACGTCGAGGTGGTCTACATCCGCCACCACACCCAGGCCAAGGAGGTGGACGAGCACGAGTTCTTCTACTCCCAGGAGACTGGCGGCACCATCGTCTCCAGCGCCCTCAAGATGATGAATGACATCATCAACGAGCGTTACCCCGCCAACCAGTGGAACATCTATGCGGCGCAGGCATCGGATGGTGACAACTGGGCTGATGACTCACCGCAGTGCAGGGAGATCTTGGCGCGGGACATCATGCCAAGGGTGAGGTACTACTCCTACATCGAGATCACCACCCGTGCCCACCAGACCCTGTGGCACGAATATGAATCGGTAGCCAGCCAGTTCCCCCACTTTGCGATGGAGCACATTCGCAAGGTCGAGGATATCTATCCGGTGTTCCGCGAGCTGTTCAAGAAACAAGCGGCGTGAGGAGGTCACATGATCGAAACAGAAAAACGTGTAGCGCCACTGGATGACGGACCAGACTGGAACTTCGATCTGCTGGAGACCTATCACCAGGAGATCGCCCGGGTCGCCCGTTTCTACAAGCTGGATACCTATCCCAACCAGATCGAGGTGATCACCGCCGAACAGATGATGGATGCCTACTCCAGCGTTGGCATGCCCATCGGCTATCAACACTGGTCGTTCGGCAAGCGCTTTATCCATACCGAGCGCAACTACAAGCGCGGCCAGATGGGGCTGGCCTATGAGATCGTCATCAACTCCGATCCCTGCATCGCCTACCTGATGGAGGAGAACACCATGCCGATGCAGGCGCTGGTGATGGCACACGCCTGCTACGGTCACAACTCCTTCTTCAAGAACAACTACCTGTTCAAGGCCTGGACCGATGCCTCCTCTATCATTGACTACCTGCTGTTCGCCAAGAACTACATCACCCAGTGCGAAGAGAAGCATGGCATCGAGGCGGTGGAACAGCTGCTCGACTCCTGCCATGCCCTGATGAACTTCGGGGTAGATCGCTACAAGCGTCCCCAGAAGATCTCGATGGCCGAGGAGAAACGGCGTCAGAAGGCACGGGAAGATTATCTGCAGACTCAGGTCAACGAGCTGTGGCGTACCCTACCCAAGCAGCATAAAGCTGCCGGTGTGGAGGACAGGCGCTACCCCGCCGAGCCCCAGGAGAACATTCTCTACTTCATCGAGAAGAATGCCCCCTTGCTGGAGCCCTGGCAGCGTGAAGTGGTACGCATCGTGCGCAAAATCAGCCAATATTTCTATCCGCAAAAGCAGACTCAGGTGATGAACGAGGGGTGGGCCACCTTCTGGCACTACACCATCCTCAATCACCTCTATGACGAGGGCAAGCTGAGCGATCGCTTCATGATGGAGGTGCTGCACAGCCACACCAATGTGGTCTATCAACCGGCTTACAACAATCGCTACTACTCGGGGATCAACCCTTATGCGCTGGGGTTTGCCATGTTTACCGACCTGCGCCGCATCTGCGAGAACCCGACCGAGGAAGATAGATACTGGTTCCCTGACTATGCCGGCAGCAACTGGGTCGAAACCCTCCACTTTGCCATGCAGAACTTCAAGGATGAGAGCTTTATCAGCCAGTTCCTCAGTCCCAAAGTGATGCGGGATATGAAGCTGTTCGCCATTGATGATGACGATCTGAAGAACTATCTGAAGGTCTCCGCTATCCACAATGACGAGGGGTACCGTCAGGTGCGCAATACCCTGTCGGCCCAATACAACCTCAGCAATCTGGAGCCCAATATTCAGGTCTACAACGTGGCAGTAAAAGGGGATCGCTCCCTTACCCTGCGCTATGTGCCCCACAACCGAATCCCCCTTGGCGACTCTCGCCATGAGGTGCTCAAACACCTCCATCAACTGTGGGGATTCGACGTTGTGCTGGAACAGGATAATGGCGATCTACCTGCAGATATCATCGGCCGCTGCCCGGAGCGCAAACCTGGGATCTGACCCGTGATCAGATATCTCTACGGCCCACTTCGGTGGGCCATTTTTTCGGCCTTCGCCTCTGCCTGCATCATCGCAGCACCACCTGAATAACCCGAACAAACCACAATATAGAAAGAGGCCCGCATGGGGTGCGGGCCTCTTTGCCTTGCGGTCAATCTGCAGCGGTTATCAGTAGAAGGTCTGCTGCTCTGCGGCCATCGCCTTGAGACGGGCACAGGGGGCGAACCGGTCGCCGTGGCGCTTCTGGTAATACTCCAGACGGCCAACCAGATGATCGATCCCGAGCGTGTCCATATAACGGAACGGGCCGCCAAGGAAAGGCGGGAAACCGATGCCGAAGATGGCGCCGATATCGCCATCACGGGCCGACGCCACCACACCGCTATCCAACGCCATGGCCGCTTCGTTGAGCATCAGCAACACGCAGCGCTCGGCGATTTCCTGACGAGCCAGCTTGGCAGACGGCTTGATACCGAGCACGCCATAGACGCTCTCGTCCACCGTCTTCTTGCCCTCTTTGCCGGTCAGCTTGTTACGCGGTGCCGCCTTGCCATAGAGGTAGAAGCCCTTGCCATTCTTGCGTCCCTTGCGATCATTTTGCAGCAGTTTGTCGAACGCCTTGGGCGCCTGGAACTGCTCGCCGCCCAGCTCTTTTTCGAGAATGGGGGAGATCTTGGCCCCTACATCGATCCCCACCTCGTCCAACAAGGTGATGGGGCCAACCGGGAAACCAAAGTCCAGCAGCGCGCTATCCAGCACCTCCACCGGCTCCCCTTCCAGCACCAGTCTTGCCGCTTCATTCATGTAGGGGGCAAGGATGCGGTTGACGTAGAAACCGGCTTCGTCCTTCACCACGATGGGCGTTTTGCCCTGGGCGCGGGCAAAAGCCAGGGTGGTGGCGACCGTCTCGGCACTGGTGCCAGCGTGGGGGATGATCTCCGCCAGCGGCATCTTGTCCACCGGGCTGAAGTAGTGTAGCCCCACGACCCGCTCCGGATGCGCCGCCTCTGCCGCAATCTGGTTGATGGGCAAGGAGGAGGTGTTGGAGGCAAACACTGTGTGTTCACCGCACTCACGCTCCACGTCTTTCACCATCTGGTGTTTGAGCGCGAGATCTTCAAACACCGCCTCCACCACTATGTCGACCCGGTGAAAACCGGAGTAGTCGAGGGTACCGGTCAACAGGCTCATCTGCTTTTCCAATTCGCTGCGCAAGATGTGACGGCGCTTGAGCTTCTTGGCCAGAATGTCATAGCTGTAGCGCATGGCATTGCCGATCCCGGCGCTTGCCACATCCTTGATCCGCACCGGCACGCCCGCCTTGGTAGCGGTGACGAACGCGATGCCGCCCCCCATCAGACCACCGCCCAGCACGGCCGCGTGGCCCACCTTGCGCGGCTCGGCCCCCTGATAGGTGACCTCTTTCTTCATCTCGGTGGTGGCAAAGAAGATGGAACGCAGAGCGGCAGACTCAGCCGTCATCACCAGCTCGCCAAAGTGGCGGGATTCGGCGGCCAGACCGGCCTTCATCCCCTCCTCCACGCCGATGCGCACAACATCCAGGATCCGCTCCGGCGCCGGGTAGTTGCCACGGGTCTTGGCTTTCACCCCCTTGCTGGCCTGATCGAACAGCACCTTGCGACCCAGTTTGTTGGTCTCCAGCACCTTGCCCTGCAGATCCCGTTTCAACTGATGGCGCGGTTTGCCCTTCTTGGCGAGCTTGATGGCAGCATCCAGCAAGATTGACGGCGGCACCACATCGTCCACCAGCCCCAGTTTTTTGGCTTGTTTGGCCCGCACCTGCTTGCCGGTCAGCATCAGATCCAGCGCCTTGGCCACCCCGATAAGGCGCGGCAGACGCTGAGTACCGCCAGAGCCCGGCAGTAGACCGAGCTGCACTTCCGGCAATCCCAGCACAGATTTGCCATGATCGGTCACCACCCGCCCATGACAGGCCAGCGCCAGCTCCAGCCCGCCACCGAGGCAGGGGCCGTGAATGGCGGCGATCACCGGAATGGTCAGCCCCTCGATCTCGGCAAAGATCTCCTGCCCTTCTCGTGACAGGGTTTCCGCATCCTTGGCGCTGGTGCAAGCGGCCAGCATGGTGATATCGGCACCGGCGATGAAGGAGTCCTTCTTGCCGGAGGTGATCACCAGACCGATCAAATCCTTGTTGCGTTTCACCTCGGCCAGCACGGTGCGGATCTCCTCCACAAAAGCAGCCTTGAGGGTATTCATGCTCTCGCCCGGCACATCCATGGTGAGGATGCCGATACCATCTTTGCGAACATCCAGGGAAAAAGTCTTAGCGCTCATCATTCAACCTCCAACACCATAGCCACGCCCAATCCACCCGCCGCACAGGCGGTGTTGAGCCCCAATCCCCCGCCGCGACGACGCAGCTCGTGCAGGGTCTGGGTGATCATCCGCGCACCGGTCGCGGCAAAGGGGTGGCCATAGGCCAGCGAACCACCGAGGACGTTGAACTTGTCCATGTCCACTTCACCGATAGCCTGATCACGGCCCAACTTGTCACGGGCAAACTCGGCGCTGGCAAACATCTTGAGGTTGGCCAGGGTCTGGGCGGCAAAAGCTTCGTGCATGTCGATCAGGGTCAGATCGCTGAGCGTGATACCGGCTCTATCCAGCGCCAGCGGCGTGGCATAGGAGGGCCCCATCAGCATGTCTTGCCACACATCGATGGCCGAGAAAGCGAAACTACGGATAAACCCAAGCGGTTCGAGGCCCAGCTCTTTCGCCCGCCCTTCGCGCATCAACAGCACGGCAGCGGCGCCGTCAGTGAGCGGGGTGGCATTGGCAGCAGTGACTGTGCCATGGACTCGGTCAAACACCGGCTTGAGCTTGGCGTAGCTCGCGAGATCCGAGCTTTCACGGATATTGTTGTCCCGCTCGAGCGGCGACTTGTAGGGCGGCACATGGGCGGTAAACACCTCACCGCTGAGCTTGCCATCAGCCCAAGCCTGCGCGGCCAGAGTGTGGGAGCGGTGAGCCAGCGCATCTTGCGCCTCGCGGCTGATCTGGTGGCTCTTGGCCATCTGCTCGGCGGTCTGCCCCATGGAGAGGCCAGTAGAGTATTCCGCCACAGCGGGCGGCACCGGCAGCAGATCCTTGACTCGCAACTGGCGCAAAATATTGAAGCGCTGCTGCAGATTGCGCGCCTTGTTGAGATCCACTAAGGCGCGAGCCAGCTTCTTGCTCACCCCGATAGGCAGCACGGAGGAGGAGTCAGCACCGCCAGCGATGGCGATATCCACAGTGCCCGCCATGATGGATTCGGTGACGTTGGCCACCGCCTGAAAACTGGTGGCGCAGGCGCGGGAGACGCTATAGGCATCGGTATTGACGCTCATGCCGGTACCGAGCACGATCTCGCGGGCAATGTTGGGGGCTTCCGGCATCTGAACCACCTGACCAAACACCAGCTGGTCGATAAGCTTGGGATCGAGATCGGTACGGGCAAGCATCTCGCTCACCACCAGTTTGCCGAGATCGACTGCAGGCACGCCATGAAAGGCGGTGGCCTGCTTGGCAAAGGGGGTACGCAGCCCCGCCACGACGGCAATCCGTTCGCCCTGGCGAGTCGTCAGTTTCAATGGCTGTTTCATCCTGGCTCCTTGGTTTAAAAGGCAGAGGTCTGACCTCATTGCGCCACATCTTAACAATCCAATCACAAGTTTCATACAGCTGATTGAAACTAAATTAAGCACGGCAAGCCCCCTTTGCTCGCCCTTGGGGAGCAACTGGAGTATAAAAAGATCAACTTCCATAAAAACAACGGGTTTATCGCATGGCAGCGGCCGAGTTCAGAGCACTTAGGGACTATCTTGGCAGTCAGATCCTGGGGCAGGAGGAGCTAATAGAAGGGCTCCTGATTGCCCTGTTATGTGAAGGACATGTGTTAATCGAAGGGGCTCCCGGCCTTGCCAAAACCCGCGCCGTCAAGGCGCTCGCTGGCGCCGTCGAAGGGCGCTTTGCCCGTATCCAGTTTACCCCCGATCTGCTTCCCGCCGATCTCACCGGCAGCGAGGTGTTTCACCCGCAGGATGCCAGTTTTGTTTTCCAGCCAGGCCCCCTCTTCAACCATCTGGTGCTGGCAGACGAGATCAACCGGGCGCCAGCCAAGGTACAATCAGCGCTGCTGGAAGCCATGGCCGAACACCAGATCACCGTGGGCAAAAAGAGCTGGCGGCTGCCACCTCTCTTTATGGTCGCCGCCACCCAGAATCCTATCGAGCAGGAGGGAACCTATCCCCTGCCGGAGGCGCAGCTCGACCGCTTTCTGCTCAAGTTGATGGTGGATTACCCGAGCCCCACCATGGAGCTCGCCATCTTGCAGCTCAACGCCAGCGGCGAACAGCTTGGCGCGGCACCAGTGACCCTGAGTCAGACCAGCTTGCAGCGTGCCCGCAGCGAAGTGCTGGCGGTAACCATGCAAAGCAGACTGGAGCACTATCTGGTGGAGCTGGTCTGCGCCACTCGCCCGGGCAGCGGTCTTTGCCCTGCCCTTGAGCCATTGATTGCCGTGGGGGCAAGCCCCCGCGCCACACTTGGGCTGGCTCGCTCCGCCCGCGCCCGAGCCTGGCTTGCCGGACGAGATTATGTGCTGCCGGAAGATATCCAGCTGCAAGCCTATCCGGTGCTGCGCCACCGCCTTATTCCCAGCTATCAGGCACTGGCCGACAATCTGGATAACGATATCCTGATCGCCCAACTGCTGGATCAGGTGCCATGTCCCTAGCGCCGGAGCTCCATCCCGATATCGCCCTGTCGCTGCCACGGCTGCTCAATATCCGGCTATGGGCCAAGGCCAGGAAGCCACCTCACGCAGGCAGAAGCAGCAGCGAACGCGGCAAACCGGGCCGATCTCCCGGACTCACGTTTCGGGAGCTGCGCGCCTATCAGGCTGGTGACGAGGTACGCCATATCGACTGGCGAGTGACCGCACGCCTCGGTCGTCCCTTTACCCGCCTCTATAGCGAGGAGCTGGATCAGGCGCACTGGCTGCTGCTCGATCTCTCTCCCGCCATGTATTTCGGCTCCACACTGCAGCTCAAAGCGCGCCTCGCCTGCGAGCTGGCGGCAGCCTTGATCTGGCAAGGGGAGAAGCAGCACAACACCCTGATCTGCCACGGGCTTACCCCCCATCACCAGAGCCAGCGCGGCAGCGTGCTGCCCCTGCTCGAATCCCTCTGCCATCACTATCAGCAAGGGCTGGCCCGCCGGGCGCTTTCTCACTCGCTGGCCGACACCTTGTCCGGCGTGAAGCTGCCTCACGGAGCCAAGCTGACGATCATTACCGATCACAGACCCTGCGAGTCGGCGCTCTGTCAGCAACTGCAACAACTCTCCCTGCGCCACGATATTCACTATTGGCAGATCCGCGATCCCCTCGAGGCAGCCCTTCCCTCTGATGGCCAACTGCCGGTGGCCATTGATCGGCCAGGGCAGCACTATCAGGGCTGGCTGGATGGGGGCCATGCCGGTTTCTCCCGCCGCTACCAGCAAGCTGCCGAGCAGCAGCTGGCCTACGGCAAGCAGTTGCTGTTGCCATTGGTGCAGCGCCTCTATCTGCTCGATAACAACCAGACGCTGCAACAGCAGTGGCAGGAGGGACTATGTCATCAGGGATGATCTCCCCCGCCGAACTCGACAGCGCCAGTCCAGCCTCCGACGCCATCACTCCACCGCTGGCTGCCCTGATGCGAGACATCCACCCGGGGCCGGATCTGATTGAACAGAGTCTTGACCCCAGAGTGCTGGCGCTATTGTGGCTATTGATCACAGCGTTATTGCTGCTGCTGATCGTCCTGATTGCCAAGAGGGTGATACGTTACCGCCACTGGTGTCGTCAGCTGGAGGGAGATCCGGCACTGCTGGTGGCACGCATACAGGAGGCCCTACGTCATGAAGCATTGCAACGCTGGCCCGAGGCGCGCCAGCTTCAGGGAGAGGCGTGGCTCGCCTTCGTTGATCGTCACGGTGGCAGCGATTTTAGCCAGTTCTCGTCTCACTGGAGCAGTTGGCTCTATGGCAGTCAGAAGCCGAGCAGCGAGCAGAGCGAACAGCTTCGGCAACATTATCGCCGTTGGGGTCAAACCCTCTTCTTCCAGCTCGCCCCCCGCTCGAGGCGTAAAACCGCGCGGAGGCATCCATGATCCTGGCCTGGCCCTGGTTTGCGCTGGCGCTGGTGCTGCCCTTGCTGGTGCGCTTCGGCTTGCCGCCCCTGCGTCATGGCTATCTGGCTCACCCCGGGTTTGCGCTGCTGCGTCCTCAGGCCGGATTGCCGCTCTGGCGCGCCATGCTGCTCTGGTGCACCCTTATCCTCGCCCTCTGCCGCCCCCAGTGGTGGGGGGAACCAGTTATCCAATATGAGGGGAGTCGGGATCTGCTGCTGGCGGTGGATCTGTCAGACAGCATGCGCACCCCGGATATGCTCGACAACGGCGAGCAGCAAGCGCGGCTGACGGCGGTGCGCCAGCAGATCAAGGCGCTGATCGCCAAACGGGCCGGTGACAGGGTGGGCCTCATCGTCTTTGCCGATCACGCCTATCTGCTCTCTCCCCTCACCCAGGAGCTCCCGGCACTGTTGACCTTGAGCGACGAGCTCGATTTTGATCTGGTCGGCCGAACCACCGCCCTTGGCGAGGCGATCCAGCTGGCACGTCAGCATGGGGATCCTGATCGCCCCACCGCCCTGCTGCTGGTCACTGATGGCCGCAATACCGCAGGCAATGCCGACCCGCTGCAGGAGGCCAAACTCGCCGCAGCTCAGGGAATAAGGATCTACACGCTGGGGGTCGGGGCCGATCCCGATACCTTTATCCAACCCTACGATGAGGCGGGCAGCGGTCAGGCCGATCCCAGCAGCGAACTGGACGAGCCGCTCCTGAAAGAGCTGGCACAGACAGGCCAGGGGCGTTACTTTCGGGCACGCACCCAAAGCGATCTCGATGCCATCAACACGACTCTCAATGCCCTTGAACCGGCCCCCATGCCCGTTGCCCAGTACCAGCCGGTGATCGAGCTCTATCCCTGGCCGTTGGCACTGCTTTGTGGCTTGCTGCTTCTGCCGTCAGGGCACGGCAGACTGGAGTTTCGCACGGTGCGTAACTGGCTGGCACGAGGCGCACGCAGATGGAGTTGATCTTGCTCCGCCCCCTGTGGCTGATCGCACTCATCCCCTGGCTCTGGCAAGGGTGGCGCCGTCGTCGCCAGCCCCTGCTGCTCGCACCTGCTATGCAGGCTTATCTGCTGCCAGCATCTCGTCCTCAGCGCCCCTGGCTCTGGCTGGCAACCCTGCCCGTGATTATGGCCCTGAGTGGTCCAGCACTGCGCGGTGAGCTGCAACAGCAGCCTGCGGCACCGCTCGATATCTGGCTGCTGGACTTGTCACGTTCGATGACCGCCACCGACCTCAAACCGGATCGGGCGACCCGGGTCAGATGGCAGTTGCAGCAGCTGCTGAGCCGCGCCAAGGGCGAGCGCATTGCGCTGATCCTCTACGCAGGCGATGCTTACCTCGCCATGCCGCCAACCCGGGATCATCAGGCCCTTTCGCTGCTACTGCCCGACTTGCGCCCCGATATCATGCCGTTGCAGGGCAGCAACCCGGCACGGGCGGTGGAACTTGCCATGAAGCAGCTGGCCCCTGGAGAACAAGCGCGTCTGCTGCTGATCACCGACGACCTCACCCGGAATCAGATGACCCAAATCGCCGCCCTGTGGCCCTGCCAGCAACGCCTTCTTTGCCGCGACACCCAGTCGGCACGCCTCGATATTCTGCTTGCCAGCAGCGGTCAACCGGCCCCCATGCCCGCCATTCCGGCCAATGAGTTGGGGTTTGCCACCCGCATTCCCGCGCAGTTGCCCGCCCCCGATAGTCAGGCCATTGCCGCCATGGCCAATCGCCTCGGCGGTGAGCTGCAGTGGCTTGGCAACGACGTCCCCCGCTTTGCCCCCCTCCCCACCACGACCTCGGCCCTCACCCCGGCACCACTGGATCTTGGCCCCTGGTTGCTGATCCCCTTGTTACCACTGGCCTTGCTGGCCAGAGTCGGCGCCCGGTTGATGATAGCGCTGATGGTGGGAGCTCAGCTGCTTGCGCCGCAAGATCTGCAAGCCGCAGAGAAGGGAGATCTGCAAGCGATGCAGGCTTATCAAGAAGGGGATTTTCAGCGGGCTGCCCATACCTTCAACGATCCAGTCTGGCGCGGCAACGCCTGGTATCGGGCCGGAGCCTACCGGCAAGCCATCGCAGCCTATCAGGAAGCGACGAGCGCCACCGCCCACTACAACCGCGGCAATGCCCTGCTGCAACTGGGGGAGTTTGCGGCCGCCAAAGAGGCCTATCTGGCCGCTCTGGCACTTGAACCAGGCCATGAAGATGCGCTCTATAACCTCTCTCTGTTACAGGGCGCAGCGGCGGCTGCTCCCGATACCAGCAACAGCAAGCAACCCGAACCATCGGCTGCTCAGCAGGCGACGGCAATGCCCCTGCCTCCCTCGCCACCCGTATTGCTGCTGGAACAGCGGCTGCGCAAAGAGGCGCTGCGCCGGGACCTGATCAAAGTGGAGGAGCCCTGGTGACGCGGGCAGGATGGGGGCTGTTGGTCGCACTCGCGAGTCCACTTTGCTGGGCTTTGCCCCCTCGGGCAGAGCTGCTGCCGGGGGCCGCCCCCAGCGATTGGCTGCTGATCATCGAAGCGGATGGCGAGCGCCAGAGCAACGAGCTGGAGATCTCCCCCCTACTGCGCCAGTTTGCAGTGGGCAGAGTGACCATGAGCCGGGTCACCACCCCTGTACAACAACTGACTCGCTGGCAGATCCCGCTGCACCAGAGCGACTCACCCGCTAATACAAAGGTGGTGATTGCCCCGCTCAAGCTGGGAAATGAGTTCACTCCCTCGCTCACCCTGCCATTGAGAGAGGTGAAAACAGCGGCGCTGCCGCAACCCGCAGCCCCCTCGCCCCTCGAGATGCAGGCCAGCCTTGATCATCAGGGCCCGCTCTATCCCGGCCAGCCGGTGACCTACCGCCTGACCCTTTGGCTGCCCACCAGTATGCAAAACCCGGCCCTGAGCGAGCTCAGCTCTGCTAACTTCACTATCCGTCGCCTCGGTAGCGACGAGTGGATCGCCCCCGTTCAGGCAGGTCTGCCCGGCAGGCTCACCCGCAGCTGGCTTATTCAGGCAAAAGCGCCGGGACTCTGGTACCTCGACTCGCCCCGCTTGCAGGGGCAGCTCACGCAGCAAGGGGGAAAAGCGCAAAAACTCTCGGCCCGTGCGGCACCGCTAGAGGTGAGGGTCGACAAGGCACCCGCCACGCCGGTGGCCACCCGGCTGACCCTGAGTCAACGGCTTGAACCGGCCTCCAAGGGGGAAGTGGGTGAACCGCTGATCCGGATCCTCACCCTGACCATGGAAAATGGTGACAGCGGCCAGATACAGCTTGCCCCCCTGATGGCCCATCAACTGCCAAGCGGCATACAGGCACATCCCGATGGCGAGCAACAGCAGGAGCGTTACCGTGATGGCAAGCTGTTGTTTGAGCGACAGTGGCGCCAGACTCTGGTCGCGGATCAGAGCGGCGACTATCAGCTCCCCCCCATTGATCTGCCCTGGTTTAATACCCAAAGCGGCCGGATTGAGCAGGCCAGCCTGCCCGCCATCACGCTGACGTTTCAGACAACAACAAATCGGCAACCTGATCAGCAGACATCGCAGGTGGCACTGCGAGAGAGCCTTTGGTGGGTCGTGCTGGCCATAACGCTGCGTGCGCTATGGCGCAACTGGCCCCGCTGGCGCGCCTTCTATCAACTGCAACGTGCCCTTGCCCAACACCAGCCGGATGCCAGTCGCAAGGCGCTGATCAAGTGGGCGACCTTGCGCTGGCAGGTCTCCTATTATCAATTAGGCCAGTTGCCCGACGCTGGGCATAATCGGCTCGGCAACGCGCTAGCCGCACTCGAGCGAGCCTGTTTTGCACGGCCCTCTTCTGGCCCGCCCATCGAGTGGCGCGCTCTGGCGCGTACCCTCAGGGCCGATGAAACCGCCGGTATTGCGTACCTGATTTACCTGCTGGCACACGGGAGTTCCCGCTCCCGCCGCCACGCCCCCTGACAAGGATTGCCCAATGGCACTGCTGTTTTTTAGAAAAAAACGTGCTCAGCAGCATATTGGTGGAAATGATCCGGCCACTTCGCCGGTCTCTGATCCCATGGCTGACAAACAAACCAAATTTGAAGCACTGGTTCATGCGCTGCACGGCGATCTCTACCGGTATGCCTACTGGCTGACCCGGGATCCCAACGTAGCGGAAGATCTGGTGCAAGAGACCTTCCTGCGTGCCTGGAAGGCTATCGACACCCTGCAGGATGACAAGGCGGCCAAAGGGTGGCTGATCACCATCCTCAGACGGGAAAACGCCCGCCGCTTTGAACGCAAACAGCTGGAGCTGATTGATCTCGACGATCACCCTCAACCCCAGCACGATGCGCTGCACAGCGAACAGGAGATGGAGAACGAGTGGTTGCACCGTCACATCGCCCGGTTGCCCGAGGAGTATCAGGAGCCACTGCTGCTGCAAGTCGTGGGAGGATTCAGTGGTGAGGAGATTGCCGAGATGCTCGGCCTCAACAAGAACACCGTCATGACCCGACTGTTTCGCGCCCGCAACCAGCTCAAGGAGGCGATGGAGCAGAAGAACCAAGCAAGAGGACACGGACATGGATGAACTCGAATTTCGCCGCAACGCCATGATCCAGCCCAACGATCAACAACCGGACTTTCTCAAAACCGCTGAAGCAAGCCAGGCCAATCGGAACTACCTCGACGAGATGAAGCAGTTCGACAGAAGCCTCAAGCGCGCCATGCAGGTAGAGGTTCCCGCCGGACTGGCCGAGCGGATCCTGCTCAGGCAAGCCATGCTGCAAGACAGTGACGCGCCAGATGAGATGCCGCCATCCCACCCCCTTGGCACGGCGCCAGTCAAGCTCCGGACATCGACATCCTGGCGCCAGATCGCCCTGGCTGCATCGGTCGCCTTCCTGCTGGGAATGAGCACCCGCTGGATCACGCTGCCAGAAACGGCTCCTGCGGCTCTCTCCCTCGCACAGGTGGCGATGGCTCATGTCTATGGCGAAGAACCCTTTATTGAAGGTGTCGATGAGCAGGTCAATCTGCATAACATCAATGCCAAGATGGAGAAGTATGGCGCCACCTTGAGCGGGATGGATGGGCTCAAGGTGACCTATGTCAATCACTGCTCGTTTTATCAGGGACCAGCCTTGCACATGGTAATCCAGGGAAAGATGGGGCCAGTCACTCTCTTTTTAGTGCCCAAACATGTTCCATTAACCCTGCAACAGGCCACCTTTGAAGATGGCACCCTCAAAGGGGAGATAGTCCAGCTCAAAGGCGCCAATATGGTACTGATTGGCGAGATGAAAGAGCCACTAGCCCCCGTTGCCAACGCCCTGCAGTCACGTCTGCAGTGGGACATTTAACATCGCCGGTTAACAACCTCAGATCCATCCTCAATAGCAGGCGGCGGTCACGAGCCGCTGCCTGTTACCCCCCTGATTACTCCCCTTTGTCACTCATTTGCCTCAAGATTTCGAAAAATTGACAAAATTATTTTTGTGACGGAGATCGGCAATCCAGGTCAATAATCCACCTTTACACCCTCAAAATGATGAATTAAACAGCAAGTTAAAACAAATGATTAACACATCGATCACTTTTATGTATTCTGCTGTCACTGGTCTGATTTCTTACCTCCTACCAGATCCATAGAATCACGCCAGAATTGATTGGGAAGAAGCTGAAATAAAAACGGATTTTGTCGAGGTTTGCATTGAACGTGCAGCCAATATCGGCAAAAAAATCTGCCTACAAGAGAGAACACCATGACGACAACAATTTTCAAAAAGAGCCTGATTGCCGCCACCATCGCGCTGGCCACCGGTCAAGTCCATGCCGCGGCATTCCAGTTGAACGAGCACTCGGCCTCCGGTCTGGGTCGCGCCTATGCCGGTGAAGCCGCTATTGCCGACAACGCCTCCGTTCTGGCCCGTAACCCGGCCGCCATGACCACCTTCGACAAGATGGCAGTTTCTGTCTCTGGCACCTACATCAAACCGGATGTGGATGTGGATGGTGCTGTTTACGCTGGCGCTAACAAAATGGCTCCAGCCAGCGAAAGTGGCATTGCTCCGGCAGCCTTCGTTCCCGCCTCCTACTTTATTCAGCCGCTGAATGACCAGTGGGCTTGGGGTATTGGCATCTTCTCCAACTACGGTCTCTCCACCGAATACTCCAAAACCTTCCCGGCTGGTGCCGGTGCTGGTGATACCGAGTTGATGACCTTCAATATCAACCCGAACATTGCCTATCGTATCAACGAACACTTCAGTGTCGGTGCCGGTATCAACGCCGTTTACGGTGCCGCCGAACTCAACCGCTATGCTGGTCTGCTGGGTCCGCTGAACCCACCTAGCCAGGGTGGCCCGCTGGCAACAGATACTCGCCTGGCTCACCTGAAAGGCGACACCTGGGGCTTTGGCTGGAACGTTGGCACTCTGTACGAAGTCAATGAGAACCATCGCTTTGCTCTGACCTACCGTTCACAGGTCGATATGAGCTTTGATGGTGACTTCCAGGGGCTCACTTCAGGGAACCGCACTGTTGATGGCAATCTGAAACTGGATCTGCCTGCACAAGCCGAGTTCGCCGGTTACCATCGCCTGAGCCCGCAGTTTGCTGTTCATTACTCTGTAAACTGGACTGACTGGAGCGCCTTCCAGGAGCTGAAAGCAACCAGCAGCCAATGTGCTGGCGGCGTATGTCTGCAAAAAGATGAGAAGTTTAAAGACTCTACTCGTTACTCAATCGGCGGTACCTGGTATATCAACCCGGCCTGGGAAGCTCGCATGGGCTTTGCCTATGACAACACCCCGATCGAAGCTGACTACCGCAGCCTGAGCATTCCCGACTCAGACCGTATCTGGTACAGCGCCGGTGCCACCTACCATATCAACACCGATATGAGCGTTGACTTTGGTATGGCTTATCTGGACGGTAAAGAAGTTGACGTCAACGAAGGTCTGCGTAGCCACTCCGACAGCCTGCGTTGGAAAGGAACTTCCCACGGCAACGCCTTCCTGGCTTCTGCCCAGTTCAACATGAAGTTCTGATTATTGATAGAATGGAAAGAGCGCCGCCAGGCGCTCTTTTTTTATCCATAACTTAGATTTCAGCGCACACATGTAGCACACACGTGTTTATTTTTCTTTTCCAATCAAGCTATTAGAGTGCATCATCCCAGCATTTAATCTTGTTTTATCCAGATACTGGCCATTACCGTTGCCTTACTGGTCATACCATATAAAATCCTGCCTCCATTCATATGACCGATTGAACCTTCGGGTAACAGCAAGGATTTTGCCATGCATCCCATCATCAAACCGTCCGCCATCGCCCTGCTGGTGATCGCGGGTCAGACTCATGCCGCCGGGTTCCAGCTGGCTGAACAGTCCGCTACAGGCCTGGGACGCGCCTTTGCCGGTGAGGCCGCCATCGCGGATAACGCCAGTGTGCTCTCCCGCAATGCAGCAGCCATGACCCGCTTCGATCAGATGGCGCTCTCTGGCGGAGTCATCTATGTCAGTCCTGACGTCAATATTGAAGGTAACACCCGCTTGCCGACCAAAGCCGGTATCGTCACCTCCGATGCCAGTGCACACGATATCGCCGCCGCAGCCTGGGTACCCAACGCCTATCTGATCATTCCACTCAACGAGCAGTGGCGACTCGGCTTCTCGGCAACCTCTTACTACGGTCTTGGCGTCAAGATGCCGTATAACTACAGCGCGGGACACTTTGGTAATGTCTCCGATATCAAGACCATGGATCTGGGTACCTCACTCGCCTATCGGATCAATGAGATGTGGTCAATTGGTGCCGGGATCTCTGCTATTCAGGGCGAAGGCGAAGTCGGTGGCACCTTCCCCTCTCGCAACCTGATCGCAAAACATTTGCAAGGGGATGGCTGGGCATGGGGCTGGAATGTCGGCACCTTGCTGGAGTTGTCCGAACAAACCCGAATTGGCCTATCCTACCGTCACGATGTCACTTTGACCCTCTCGGGAGATGCTATCGTGGGCCGACCCAATGCAGATGGCTCCGTTACCGAGGTCAGAGATACCGGCAGTCTGGATCTGCCGTTGCCAGCGACGGCAGAGTTGGCGGCATTCCATCAGCTGACTGACAAGCTGGCTATCCACGGCAGCCTGAACTGGACCAACTGGAGCAAATTCGTTCAGTTGGAAGCTGATCTCAACAATTTGCAGAACATGCACATCAAGGACGAGCACTGGGAAGATAGCTGGCGCTACGCCATCGGTATGACCTATCAGGTCACTCCCAAGTGGCAACTGCGCTCCGGTGTGGCCTATGACGCCAGCCCGGTGCCAGCCGATCGTCGTACCATCTCCATCCCGGATGCCGATCGGCTCTGGTACAGCCTGGGAATGGGGTATCAGTTCACGCCCAACCTGACCGTGGATCTGGGGCTGACCCTGATCGATGGCAAAAAGGTGGATGTCACTGAAAAAATGGAGCTGCAACCGGGTAATCCGCTGACGACCTCCACCTTCCAGGGCACTTCCGAAGGGGATGCCTGGCTGGCTGGTGCACAATTGAGCTATCTCTTCTAAATTCCTTCCCTGCAAAAAACGCTATGCCAATTATTGCCTTACTCAATAAGGTGAACACTGGCATAGTGTTCTGCAACACCATAAAATCAACCCAGTACCTTTACTGGAGCAAGGCATGTATTCCTACGTAGCAAGACAGCCGATCCTCGACAGAGACCTCAAAACTCATGCCTATGAGCTGCTCTTTCGCGATAGTCTGAATAATGTCTTCCCGAGTATCTCCTCCCAGCAGGCGACGTCACGCTTGGTGGTCGAACAGTTCCTGCAACAAAATATCGATCAGCTGTTGGGGGGCCGCCCCTGCTTTATCAATTTCCCCCACTCACTGCTGCTGGAGGGATTGGCAGAGTGCCTGCCGCCCGAAAAAGTGGTGATTGAGATCCTGGAAGATTCCCCACCGGATGATGCCCTGCTGGAAAAGGTGAAACAGCTGCACAAGCTGGGATATCAACTGGCACTCGATGACTTCACCATGTCACCGGATTGGGAGCGCTTCCTCCCCTTTATCCACATCATCAAGTTTGATCTTCGTGCCACCCCCCTGATGCAGATCAAAGTGTTTATCCAGCGGCATCAGACGCTGGGGCTCACCTATCTGGCGGAAAAAGTAGAGGACAAGGCGGAGTTCGAGCGGGTCAAACAGCTGGGGATCCAGCTGTTCCAGGGTTTTTTCTTCAGTCGACCCGAGATGGTCAAGCAAGCCACCATGGAGCCGGCACAAGTCGTGGTGATGCAGTTGCTCAACGTGGTCAACGAGGCAGAGCCTGATATCAACAAGATTGAGCAGCTACTCGGTCAGGATATCTCCCTCTCTCTCAAGCTGTTGCGCTATGTCAACCATCTCAAAGGCCACACCAACCCTATTTCGTCATTTCGTCAGGCTGCCATCTATCTTGGCAACACCCAGCTAAAGCGCTTTGTCTCGCTGGTAGCCGCGACCAGCGCGGGCAAGGCAAGAGCGCCGAGCTCTACCAGATGTCGATGATCCGTGCCCGCTTCTGTGAACTGCTGGCTCATGCCCACGCCCCGAGCCAGCAGGCACAACAGGCCTTTATCACCGGTCTCTTCTCCCTGCTGGATGTACTGATGGAGCAGCCGATGGACAAGCTGCTCGGCACTATCCCTCTCATCGACGATATTCGGCTGGCGCTGCTGGAGCGCAAAGGCAATCTGGGTTTCTACCTCGCGTTTTGTGAAGATTACGAAAGCGCCAACTGGTCACGGGTCACGGCCAGAACAGCCCGCCTGGGGCTGAGCGAGGATAAGGTGAGTCACCTCTATCTGGCCGCCACCACCTGGGTCACGGAACAACTGCTGGCGATGGAAGCCACCAATTAATTCGCCTCATCATTCACTTCGACCGCGATAGCGGTCGCCTCCCCGCCCCCGATACAGAGCGCGGCTACGCCTCGCCGCAGACCCCGTTGCCGCAGCGCGGCGATCAGCGTCACCAGAATGCGCGCGCCACTCGCCCCCAACGGATGACCGAGTGCACAGGCCCCACCATGCACATTGACCTTGTGATGAGGGATGCCGACCCCGCTCATGGCCAGCATGGTGACCATGGCGAAGGCCTCGTTGATCTCGAACAGATCCACCTCTTCCACCGACCATGCAAGACGCGCCAGCAAGCGTGAAATGGCGCCAATGGGCGCAGAGGTAAATTCTGCGGGCAATGCCGCGTGGCTCTGATAACCGACGATCCGTGCCAGCACTGGTACCTGCCAGGCTTGCGCCGTGGCGCCATCCATCAATATCAGCGCCGCCGCACCGTCCGAGATGGAGCTCGAATTTGCTGCCGTAATGGTGCCCTCCTTGCCAAACGCTGGCTTCAGGGTAGAGATCTTCTCCGGTCTGCCCTTGCCGGGCTGCTCGTCTTCGGCCAGCAACAAGCGATCACCGCGATAGACACTTGCCAGCTCGGATGCAAACGCACCGGCTTGCTGCGCATCGCGGGCACGCTGCAACGACGCAAGAGCAAACTCATCCATGGCACTGCGGGTCAAACCAGCCAGATCGGCGCTGCGCTGGGCATGTATCCCCATCAGCTGGCCATCATAGGCATCTTGCAAACCGTCGAGGAATAGGTGGTCCAGCACCTTTTGATGCCCCATCCGAAAGCCGCTGCGGGCATTATCCAGCAGATAGGGGGCACGGCTCATACTCTCCATCCCCCCCGCGACCACCACCCTGTTGTCACCAAGGCGGATGGTATCCGCCGCCAGCATCACTGCTTTCATGCCGGATCCGCACACCTTGTTGACCGTGGTAGCAGGCACACTATCTGGCAACCCTGCTTTCAACAACGCCTGCCGGGCTGGCGCTTGCCCCACGCCCGCCGCCAGCACATTGCCCATAAACACTTCATCGACCAGCTCCGGACTCAGCCCACTTTGCTGTAGTGCCGCCTCAATGGCATAGGCACCCAACTCAGGCGCAGTTACCTCTGCCAATGCCCCCTGAAACGCCCCCATCGGGGTCCGTTTTGCCGCCACAATTGCAATATCCATTTGCCTGCCTCTGTTTGTTACATGGCCATAACATATGGGTTCTGACGCGATGGAACAAGAGTTGCAGTGCAGTTTACGTTTAGGTAAGGTGCAGACAGGATTTAGTTCGCCAAGAAGTCTGTATGAACAACAAGGATGAAGGACGGCGCTTCAGCATCAGTGAGCTGGCCCGGGAATTTGATATTACGACGCGCAGTATCCGTTTCTACGAGGATCAGGGGTTGCTCAATCCCGCCCGAGAGGGCCAGACCCGCATTTACAGCAAGCAGGATCGGGTTCGCCTCAAGCTCACCCTGCGCGGCAAGCGGCTCGGGTTCAGCCTCGCCGAGATCCGCGAGCTGTTTGACCTCTATGATGCCGACAAGAGCAGCCGCACCCAGTTACAGACCATGCTGGGACTGGTTGAGGAGAAACGGGAGACACTGCAACAGCAGATGGAAGATATCAGGATGGTGCTGCTGGAGCTGGATGCCGCCGAGCAGCGTTGCCAACAAGCCCTTAGCCAGCTGGGATAACCGCCTTGCTGGCTTATCAGGTAAGTCCCTTCAGCCTGCTCACAATATGCCAGATAGCAAAAAGCCACTCCTGAGAGTGGCTTTTCTTCGACCTGAAGGTTCGCTATTAAACGCGAACGAAGTCCAGGTGGATCAGCTTGTAACGTACCGGGTGACGCTGGATAGCTTTCACTTTTACGTTAACTTCTTCACCGTTGATAACCAGAGTCAGTACAGACTCATAGAATTCCGGCTTCTCTTGAGCCAGGATCATTTTCTTGTGGTCAACAGTGATGGACAGGGCTTCTTTGCCTGCACCGTAAACGATGGCAGGAACTTGGTCAGCTTGACGCAGGCGGCGGCTCGCACCTTTCCCCAGGTCAGAACGGACTTCAGCTTGGAATACGAAAGACATAGTATGTATCTCTTTTGGATGAATTTATGGTGCTAACTGCGACCGGTCAACACCTCGCAAAACGAGCGCGAATACTACCACGGGCCAACTTCGGATACAAGGTACCGACTCTGTATTTAGCGCCCCTGCTCCAACCGGGCGAATTGCTGCTGACGCTGGGCCGGGCTCAGGGCATCAAACCGCGCCAGGGTCTCAGCGCGCGGACAGTAGAGACCCTCCCCCGTTCTGACCCGAATGCTCTTGCCAAGCCGCTGCTGGTTCTCTGCCACCAGCGCCAGCAAATAGCTGTAGGTATCGGCTCCCCGGGCACTGGATAACTGATTCGCTATACGCCACAGGGTCTCCCCTGCGGCGACCTGATGACACACGGTTTGTGGACCGCCGGCCGCAGGAGCCGAGAGGGTAAGCATGGCGTCACTGCCTGCGGATAAGCTAGCCGTGTGGCTGGCGAGCGCCATATCGGCGCTCGCTACTCCCTCATCTCCTTGGGTACCACTCATCCCCGCAGTGCGAAAGGTCACCCCCAGCTGAGCGAGCAGAGGTTCACTCTCGTCGGGGTCGCTGGGCATATCAACACCACCAAACGCGTCTTGGGGTGTGCGGAACTCGGCAATAAAGGGCGCGACAGGTTGCGCGTGATAAGCAGGGGAACCACTCCCCTGCTGCACGATTGCACCAGCCGCAACAGCCTGCCCGGGGACGACCCCGTAAGCCATCTCGTCGATGCGCCGCAGCCTTGCCAGATAGGTTTTGGAGAGCTGCGCCTCCCCCTCGAACAGATCAAAGGGAGGCA
Organism: Aeromonas sp. 97A; assembly: GCF_051919185.1. Lineage (NCBI taxonomy): Bacteria > Pseudomonadati > Pseudomonadota > Gammaproteobacteria > Aeromonadales > Aeromonadaceae > Aeromonas > Aeromonas sp. 97A. The sequence goes on from NZ_JBQBFF010000001.1 coordinate 1,468,783, forward strand.
CCAGCCGGGCTGGAAAGAGGATCTGCCAGCGACCCTGCTTCTGCTTTTGGGCCAGCGGCGGAAACTGATTGCCACGCCAAGCCACAAACATCGCAGGCGGCGTGCGAGCCAGCGGGTAATATTCCGGGTTCAACTGCACCCAGGTTTGTTCCGCGATGGGTTGATAACCGCTGATCACCACCTGCGCCACACTCAACCAGATCCCCAGCATCCTTGCCTCCCTGATTTGCGGTTTGAAGGGGCTACCTGACCGGCAACCCCTTCTCATCACCCGCTATCATGCTGTTAAAACAGTTAGATAGCAGCTTAGCACTGAGCGATGGCGTTAAGCACCCGTTTATCGGAGACCGGATAAGGGGTCCCCAGATTCTGGGCAAAGAACGACACTCGCAGCTCCTCGATCATCCAGCGAATATTGGCCACCTCGGTGGGAATAAGCTGGGATTTGGGGATCTTGGCCAGCAGCGCCTTGTACTCCGACTCCACGCTGTGCACTTTGAGCATGTAGACCCGATCCCGGTTGGGATCGATAGCCAGCTTCTCCAGGCGACGCTCGATGGCGCGCAGGTAACGCAGCAAATCAGGCAACCGCTGCCAGCCGGTCTCGGTGACAAAGCCCTTGTGAATAAGGTTGCCCAATTGCTGCTGGATATCGGACATAGCAAAAGCGGTGTCGAGCTGCATCTTGCCCTTGAGCCGTTTCTTGATCTCATGGGACAGCGTCAGCACGGCTTCCACCTGCTTGGCCACCTCCACCACCGCATCGTTGAGCTCGGCACGGACAAACTCCTTGAGCGCCTCGAAACCGGCCTCATCCCAGGCCAACCCGCCATGCTGCTCGATCAGCTTGTCGCAGCCACAGGCGATACAGTCATCAATCAGCTCCGCAACCTTGCCAAACGGATTGAAATAGAGCCCCAGCTTGGCCTTGTTGGGCAGCTTCTCCTGCAGATACTTGATGGGAGATGGCACGTTGAGCAGCACCAGCCGGCGCTGACCGGCCCACATCAGCTGCTGCTGCACCACAGGGCTCTCCACCAGCTGGATGGCGACCGAATCTTTCTCGTCTACCAACGCCGGATAGGCTTTCACCTCGAAGCCGCCGCGCTTCTGGCTGTACTCCTGGGGCAGCTCGCCAAAGCTCCACAGGGTGAGGCCGGACTGCTCGATGTCATCATCCGCCACTTGCGACAGGGTCTCCTGCACCTTGCCACGCAGCGACTCTTTCAAGGCTTCCAGATCTTTCCCTTCAGCCACCTTCTTGTGCTTGTCGTCCACCACCCGGAAGGTGAGTTTCAGGTGATCGGGCACCGCATTCCAGTCCCAGGATTCGCGAGGTACGGTGACGCCGGTCATGCGGCGCAGTTGACGCTCCATCTCGTCCAAGAGCGGCCCCTGCTCGGGGTTGATGCTGGCAAGCAGCGCATCGGCATAGTTCGGCGCCGGCACAAAGTTCTTGCGCATCGGCTTTGGCATCGACTTGATGAGGGCCACCAACAGCTCATGACGCAGACCCGGGATTAGCCACTCGAACCCCTTCACCTCCACCTGATTCAAGAGCGGCAGCGGAATATGCAGGGTCACGCCATCCGCCGCCTCCCCCGGCTCGAACTGATAGGTCAACTTGAGCTTGAGGCGCCCCTGCTGCCAGAAGTTGGGGTAGTCGAGATCGCTGATGTGGGCCGCATCCCCCTTCATCAGCATCTCTTTTTCGAAGTTGAGCAGCTCGGCGTCCTGCTTTTTCGCCTCTTTCCACCACTTGTCGAAATGGCGAGCGGAGATCACCTCCTCTGGCAAGCGGGCATCGTAGAACCGGAACAAGTCCTCGTCATCCACCAGGATGTCGCGCCGCCGGGATTTGTGCTCCAGCGCCTCCACCTCGGCCAGCAGCTTGCGGTTATCGCTGAAGAAACGGTGGCGGGTCTCGAAATCCCCCTCCACCAGCGCGCGGCGGATAAACAACTCACGGCACAGCGCCGGATCGATACGGCTGAAGTTGATGGTGCGCTCATTGACCAGGGTCAGGCCATAGAGGGTCACCTTCTCCTTGGCCATCACGGCGCCATTTTTCTTCGACCAGTGGGGATCGCTGTGGTGCAGCTTGATGAGGTGGCCTGCCAGCGGCTCCACCCACTCGGATTCAATCTTGGCGTTGATGCGGGCGTAGAGGCGCGAGGTCTCCACCAGCTCGGCGGCCATCACCCACTTGGGCGGCTTCTTGAACAGACCCGAGGCCGGGAAGAGGTGGAAGCGGCCGTTGCGGGCACCGAGAAACTCGGGCTTTTCCAGATCCTTGTTGCCGATGTGGCTCAAGAGGCCGGTCAGCAGCGCGCAGTGCACCGTCTTGAAATCTGCAGGTTCATGGTTGGCTTTAAAACCCAGCTCCTTGACCGTCTGACGCAGCTGGAAGTGAATGTCCTGCCATTCACGCACCCGCAGGTAGGAGAGAAACTCCTTCTGGCACATGCGGCGAAACGGGTTGCTGCCAAGGGTATCCTGCTGCTCTTTCAGGTAATTCCACAGATTGACGAAGGCGAGGAAGTCGGAATCCTTGTCCTCAAAGCGTCTGTGCTGCTCATCGGCAGCCTGCTTCTTCTCCATGGGCCGCTCGCGGGGATCCTGAATGCTGAGGGCAGCGGTGATCACCATCACCTCGCTCAGGCAGCCAGTCTGCGCTGCGCTGATCACCATCTTCGCCAGACGCGGATCAAGGGGGATGCGCGAGAGCTGGCGACCGGTCTCGGTCAGCTGCAACTTGGCTTCGCGCTCGCCGGTGGCGGGCAGCTCGCGCACCGCCTCCAGCTCTTTCAAGAGAGTCAGGCCATCCTTGATATGGCGCGACTCGGGTGGCTCGACGAAGGGGAACGCCTCCATATTGCCAAGGCCGAGCGCCAGCATCTGCAGGATGACCGATGCCAGGTTGGTACGCAGGATCTCGGGGTCGGTAAAGGCGGGACGGCTGTTAAAATCCTCCTCCGAGTAGAGACGGATACAGATACCATCTGCCACCCGGCCGCAGCGTCCTTTACGCTGGTTGGCACTGGCCTGGGAGACCGGCTCGATGGGCAGGCGCTGCACCTTGGTACGCCAGGAGTAACGACTGATGCGGGCGGTGCCCGGGTCAATGACGTAACGAATGCCCGGCACCGTCAGCGATGTCTCCGCCACGTTGGTGGCGAGCACGATGCGCCGTCCGGCATGTTGCTGGAACACCTTGTTCTGCTCGGCGTTGGAGAGGCGGGCGTAAAGCGGCAGCACCTCGGTATCGCGCAGATTGAGCTTGCGCAAGGCATCGGCGGTATCGCGGATCTCCCGCTCGCCGTTCATGAAGATAAGGATGTCCCCGAGCCCCTCGCGGGACAGCTCTTCCACCGCGTCGAAGATCCCCTGCAGTTCGTCGCGCTCCTCCAGGCCCTCGCTCTTGTCACTGCTTTTTTTATCAACAAACAGTGGGCGGTAGCGCACCTCCACCGGATAGGTGCGGCCGGAGACCTCGATCACCGGCGCCTTGTTGAAATGGCGGGAGAAGCGCTGGGGGTCTATGGTGGCCGAGGTGATGATCACCTTGAGATCCGGGCGTTTTGGTAGCAGCTGTTTGAGATAGCCCAGAATGAAGTCGATGTTGAGGCTGCGCTCGTGGGCCTCATCGATGATGATGGTGTCGTACTGGGTGAGCATCCGGTCGTTCTGGATCTCCGCCAGCAGGATACCATCGGTCATCAGCTTGATGTGGGTCTGCTCGCTCACCTGATCGGTAAAGCGCACCTTGTAACCCACGTAGTGGCCGAGCTCGGACTCCATCTCCTCGGCAATACGGGCCGCCACAGTGCGGGCCGCCAAACGGCGTGGTTGAGTGTGGCCGATAAAGCCCTTGACCCCGCGCCCGAGCGCCAGACAGATCTTGGGGATCTGGGTGGTTTTGCCCGAGCCGGTTTCCCCGGCGATGATCACCACTTGATGCTCTTGAATGGCCTTGGCGATCTCCGCCTGCTTCTGGCTGACCGGCAGGTTGTCCGGATAGGTGACCTTGGGCACTCCGGCCAGACGGGTTTGATAACGCGCTTGCGCGGCATCCAGATCGGCGGCGATGGTCTCCAGCACGGCTGCCTGTTTGACTTCAGGCAGCTTCTTGACCCCGTGCAGACGGCTGGAAAGGCGGCGAGCGTCGAGGTTCATGCAGGCAGAGAGACGGCGGCGCAGCGCCTCGATAGAGAGAGACAAGGTACGAATTCCTTAAATAGGTGCCCAGAGGGGCCATATCGATTAGCTGCGAGCGATCCTAAAGAGCGAGCGGGAACGGTGCAAGCCTTAACGTAGCGTTATATATGGGAAGACAGAGAGATTGGCCGCTCCTCAAACATAACAAAACAACCATTGTAAGATGGCATAACATGAATAAATGGCAGCAAATGAAATAGCCAAGGCAAGCCGAAGCTTGCCTTGGGAGAGAGAAAAACAGGATTAACCGTGGGTGTGATGGACAAAACAGGTGGTGAGCTGGGCGTGAATGGCCTGCATGACATTGTGACGATTGATGACCCCGAGCAGACGCCCCTCCTCCACTACCGGATAGATCTTCGGCTTTTGCCCCATCATCATCTCCGCCAGACTCAAAATGCTGGTATCGGGACCCACCGACAACACCTCCTTGCGCATCACATCCTTGACCTGCGCCACCTGTTCGCAGTGATAGGCCTCCTTAAGCAGCACTGCGATGCAATCCTGCTCGGAGATCCAGCCAATCAGATGGCCCTGGCCATCCACCACAGGGCCACCGAGCTGATGACTGTTCAGAAATTTCTCGACCGCAGCTTGCACCATCATGTCGGCAGTGAAGGTGATGGGTCTGCTCTGCATATAATCCTTGGCTTTTAGCGATTCCATATCTGCTCCCCTACGGTAGTCCATCAAGCTGGCGTCTTGTGCGCCGGTACCGGCACCATGCTCGGCTTGTTCCAAGCATAGCTGGCTCGCGGCAGTATGAGTCAGCGGCCAGCCTCTCCCTCAATTGATGGCATGATCCGGCTCGCGATCCGGAATGGCTGCCATCATCATCTGCGGCAAGTGATCGGCCAGCACCGCCACCACAGCGGGATCGACCCGCCCCTGATCCGCCAGTTGCTGCATAAAGGTCAATGCGTCACGGGCAGGCAGGCCGCGCCGATAAGGTCTGTCCTGCACCATGGCCTGAAAAATATCGGCGACCCGCAGGATCCGCGCTTCGAGCGCCATGGCGGATGCCGGCAGGTGGAACGGATAGCCCTCACCGTCAGGCTCCTCATGGTGATAGGCCGCCCAGCAGGCAATCTCCTCAAACCCTTCGATGTGGCGCAGGATCTGGTAAGTCTCGAAGCTGTGGGTATTGATGATGGCCCGCTCCTCTTTCGTCAGGCTGGCAGGCTTGTCGAGGATCTCGTCCGGCACCCTGAGCTTGCCCAGATCATGCAGCAAACCGGCGATCTCCAGCATGTCACAATGGATGGCACTGACTCCCATCAATTCTGCCAGTGCCCGAGACAACCTGCTCACACCGAGCGAATGCGTCATCGTGAATGGGCTTTTGGCGTCGACAATGCCGGAGAAGATCTGCGCCAGCGCTTTTAGCTCCCCGTTGAAGGTCAGGCAAGGCTCCCGCACCTGCAGCATCTCCAGCATGTAATCATTGATGGAGCGGGCTTCCAGCTGCAGCCAGAATGCCTCAGAGCGAGACGCCTTGAGGAAGGCATCCACCAGCTCGGGGGCAAAGAACTCGTCACGGAAATCCTGCAGGCGTGCGCGGATCTCGTTGGTATGCATCAACAATGAACCATCACCATAGTAGGGTGCCGCCAACGCATCGCAGCGATCCACCAGAAAGATAAGGTTGGCCTGACGGGCTACATTGGGGTCCACATCGGCCATCTCGCGCAACAGGTGCCAGTGGGTATGGTGATAACGGATAGGCAGGGCCAGTGGGGCCAGCAAACGGAAATCCTTGAGCAGCTGATATCCCACCTCGCAGTGGCGCTGGGAGGACTCCCAATCGAACTCGCTGACCAGATGGTGATGGGTGATGGTCGAGGAGACACCGATATCATGCAGCACCCCCAACTCGAACAGCAGACAGCGTTCGGCCTCACTCATCCCCAGCTCCCGGCTGCACTCGGCAGCCATAATCCCGACCCGTTTACCGTGGGCCACATCGCCAATGCCCACCAGGTCCAGCGAGGCTGACAGGGCATACACAACCTGCCTTAGATCCACTTGCAATGAAAAGGGGGCTGCGCCCTGCGCTCTGTCCATGATCCGGGTCCCATGCGATGTTGTTGTATCAAACTGGCGCTGTTTTATGCTTCGCCTTCTATCAACTTAGTCAATAGCCGAGCCTTTTACCTTGTTTTTATAGGCATTTATGACCCTGGCACCTTGAATAGACAAAGATCACAGCTGGATTTATTTGACCACTCCCATTCAAGTCATATGTATCCGTTCAAAAATATGCGAGCAGGCTTTTTAAATCTCGCGATGACATTGTGAGCAGTTTTAAAAACTCATATCTAAGCGAAACAATCAACACCCCAACTTTACTTAATTATGACTTAATCAGAATTAAAGAGAGCTCGGTTTGCCAGTAAGAATTTTGAATAAAGGCACACCACAACGCTCATAACAGCTCTCATCCCCTAAATTGATTAGCCGAACTGTGAACTCCATCACCCATTTATTCGCCTTATCGCCATCGATAGCTGTAGACACCTCCGCCTTCTGGACACAGCTTCCCATGCTCGCTCGCAGCTCACCCGATAGCTTGCGACCGAAGGGTCGGCGAAAAAATAACGGATAACCAGCGGTTATATTCGCTATAAGGCGACAAGGATAAACGGGATTTATAGATTGAAACTGTTGAAAGCTGATTTCCAAGCTGCGGTTAACTCGGGCTATTCAGGTCATATCACTCTTTGCAGGTCATAACGACAGCGATAAAGGGGAATGTGCCCATCCGGGTATTCCATCCCCTCCAACAGCTTGTACGGGATGATATTTCCGCCGCGTTAAACGCACGCTGCTTTCATCGCCCATTTTGTGTACCAATTCACATCAGATTAGGAGTGGAGCCAATAATGGCCATTCAAATAAACAAAATAGCCATGAGCCTTGCCTTAATGGCCACCGCTGGTAGTGCCACAGCAGCCGCCAAGCCCAATATTCTTGCCATCATGGGCGATGACATCGGCTACTGGAACATCAGTGCCTACAACCAGGGGATGATGGGCTACCAGACCCCAAACCTGGACAGGATCGCCAATGAAGGGGCCCTCTTTACCGATCACTACGGTCAGCAATCCTGCACCGCCGGCCGCGCCGCCTTCATTACCGGTGAAGAGCCATTCCGTACCGGTCTGCTGACCATCGGCATGCCTGGATCCACTCACGGCATTCCGGATTGGGCCCCCACCATCGGTGATCTGCTCAAAGAGCAAGGTTACATGACGGCTCAGTTCGGCAAAAACCATTTGGGCGATCAGAACCAGCACCTGCCGACCAAGCACGGTTTCGACGAGTTCTTCGGCAACCTCTATCACCTGAACGCGGAAGAGGAACCGGAAACCTACTACTACCCGAAAGATCCGGAGTTCAAGAAGAAGTTCGGCCCACGCGGTGTCATCAAATCTTCTGCCGACGGCAAGATTGAAGATACCGGCCCCATGACTCGCAAGCGCATGGAGCATGCTGACGAAGAGTTCCTCGAGTCCTCGCTGGCGTTCATGGAGAAAGCTGTCAAGGCCAAGAAGCCCTTCTTCATCTGGCACAACGCCACCCGCATGCACGTCTGGACCCGTCTGCAAGAGAAGTATCAGGGTAAATCCGGCGTCAGCATCTATGCCGATGGCATGCTGGAGCACGATGATCAGGTGGGGATCCTGCTCGACAAACTGGACGAGCTGGGGGTCGCCGACAACACCATCGTGATCTACACCACTGACAACGGCGCCGAGACCGTCAGCTGGCCGGATGGCGGCACCACCCCATTCTATGGCGAAAAAGGCACTACATGGGAGGGCGGGATGCGGGTTCCGCAACTGGTTCGCTGGCCGGGCGTGATCAAGCCTGGTAGCAAGGTCAACGCCATGATGGCCCATCAGGACTGGATGCCGACCCTGTTGGCCGCTGCCGGTGTACCGGATGTGAAAGAGAAGCTGGCCAAGGGCTACAAGGCCAACGGCAAACAGTGGCGGGTGAAACTGGACGGTTACAACTTCATGCCGTACCTCGCCGGAAAAGCCGACACCTCCCCGCGCAACTCCATGCTCTACTTCTCCTCAAACGGCGAACTCAACGCCGTGCGCTGGAATGACTTCAAGCTTAACTTTGCCACTATGGAGGGCAACATCACCGACGCGGCGCGTGTGACTCCAAACTGGCCGCAGATCATCAACCTGCGCGCAGATCCGTTCGAGAAGGCACCGCATGAGTCAGGCATGTATCTGCGCTGGATGGCAGACAACATGTGGCTGTTCGTACCTGCACAGGGGATCCTGAAAGAGTTCTTCGACACTCTGCCCAACTACCCGATGCAACAGAGCTTCCAGATGAACCCGGCCAGCATTAGCTCCCAGAGCCTGATGCTCAAGGGCAAACTGGCAGAGCTGGACGCACTCAAACAAAAAGTCGCCACCATCAAGTAAGGCGGTGACTCCAACGCCCATCACTCTCTGGTGGGCGTTTTCAATTTCCAGCCGGCTCGCCCCGAACCAGCTGGAAAGTGAAAACCCGTTGGCCCCTCCTAGCCCAATCTCTGTCTCGTTAAATGTACCCTGTGGAAAACCCTATGAACCCCTTGCAACAACAGATCTCGCAACTCATCGAACAGGTTGGTCACAGTGTGGTCGGCCAGTCCCATGTGATCCGCGCCCTGGTCATCGGCCTGCTGACCAATAGCCACGTGCTCCTTGAAGGTTTGCCCGGCACCGCCAAGACCCGCTCGGTCAAGGCACTGGCAGAAGCCCTCAATACCAGCTTCGGCCGCATTCAGTTCACCCCCGATCTGCTCCCCTCGGATGTAACCGGCACCGAGATGTATCAGGAGCGTGACGGAGCCCACCAGTTGCGTTTCCAGCCAGGCCCCATCTTCAACAGCATCGTATTGGCCGATGAAGTGAACCGCGCCCCCGCCAAGGTACAAGCGGCGCTGCTGGAGGCGATGGCCGAAGGCACCGTCACCGTCGGTGACAAGAGCCATCGCTTGCCCGAGCTCTTTATGGTGCTGGCCACCCAGAACCCCATCGAGCAGGAGGGGACCTACCCACTGCCAGAAGCCCAGATGGACCGTTTTGCCCTCAAGGTCTCAGTCGCCTACCCCGATGATGAGGCAGAGCTTGCCATCATTCGGCTGGTACGGGCCGAAGAGCGCGGTACCCGCCAGCAGAACGAGGGGTTCGCCCCCCTTTCCCCTGAACTCATCTTGCAGGCCAGATCAGAACTCTCGGCCATGACGGTCTCACCGCTGGTGGAGCACTACATCATTGCGCTGGTCATGGCGACCCGACACCCCGATCGCTACCCGGCCACCGGGCTGCCACAGTGGATTGCGGTCGGCGCCAGCCCCCGCGCATCCATTGCTCTGGACAAGTGCGCCCGCGCCTATGCCTGGCTGCAAGGGCGCAGCCACGTGCTGCCCGACGATGTGCGCGCCATGGTGCCCAGCGTGCTTGGCCACCGCTTTACCCTCAGCTATGACGCGCTGGCAGATGGGGTGGATCACCAGCAGGTGGTGATGACTCTGCTCGATCACATCGTCATCGGGTAAGCGATACCATGACACCTCGCTCCTTATCCCATGACAGGCTGACACAGGGCGGGCAACCGCCCAGTGGTGACCCCCGTATCCACTGCGACTACCTGACACTGGTCCGGCTACAGGGGCTGGTCGGCCAGTTTTCACTGCTGCCCCGGCTAAACAGCGGCAACCAGCTGTGCGGCCGCCACCCGTCACGCTTTCGCGGCCGTGGGCTCAACTTTGAAGAGCTGCGCCACTATCAGCAAGGGGATGATATTCGCACCCTGGACTGGAAAGTGACCCTGCGTACCGGCCGCCCCCATGTGCGCAGTTATAGCGAAGAGAAAGATCGTCACGTGATCCTCTGCGTTGATCAGCGCAGTTGCATGTTCTTCTCCTCGGTGGAGGTGATGAAGTCGGTGGTGGCCGCCGAAGTCGCCGCCCTGCTCGGCTGGCAAGTACTCAAAGAGAGCGATCGGGTCGGGCTCGCCATTTTGCACTGCGATGGCGTGGAGTGGCTGCGCGGCCAGCGCTCCCGTGGCCACTGGTTGGCAGGACTGCGCCAGCTCTGTGCCGCCAATCATGCTCTCTCGGCCACCAGCCGCGACAGCGAGGCGACCGGTCTGGCCCCCCTGCTGGCGATGCTGGGCCGCCTCAAGTTGAAAAATACCACCCTGATCTTTCTCAGCGACTGGGCAGGCGTCACCGAGGCCGACCTGACCCGCCTCGGTTACTTGCAGCAGCACAACGATGTGCTGGCACTGCACATCGCCGATCCCCTCGAGTCGACCCTGTCGACCACAGCCGCTGACGCCAGCTGGGTAGTCGGCGATGGCCAGTACCAGCTCAATATTGCTCCCCACCAGATCCCTGTGCTGGATCAGGGGCTAGCCCGCCAGCAGCAGCTGAAAAAAGATCAACTGCTGCGACTGATGGCCCTCAAGGGATTGCCGCTTATCACCCTCGACACCGGTGGCCACCACCTCGCCCGCCTCATTACCGCATTGGGAGGAGATCGCTGATGAACCACAAGCTGCCCGGCACCTATATGCTGCGCGAATTGCAGGACGTGACCGTACCACCCACCATCAGCTGGCAACCGCAAACCGCAGGCTGGCTGCTGCTGGCGCTGAGCCTGGGGGCGCTGGCGCTGCTCTGGCTCTATCACCGGGCACAGGGCTGGTGGCAACAGCGTTACCGCCGTGAAGCGCAGGCGGCCCTGCGCACGATCAACTGGTCTGATGCCGGGGCCAGTCTGGCGCTGTTTCACCTGATCAAGCAGGTGTTGACCCACCTAGATCCCCGGCACGGCAAGCTGTTTGGCATGGCATTGCTGCAAACCCTCGACAATGCCATGGCTGATAGGCAGCCCCGTTTCGCTACCGAACTGGGGGAGCGCTGGCTGGTATCGCTGGTCTGTGATCAGGTGGTGTTAAGCGTGAGTGATCAGCTCTGCCTCGTTTCCCTCTGCAACGACTGGCTTGCCCACCACCAGACTCCAATACAAACAGCCTCGTTGGCGACGGAGGCCCATCATGCTTGATGCCGGTCTCGAGTTTTCCCACCCCCACTGTTTCTGGCTGCTGCCCCTGCCGTTGCTGGTGTTTCGCCTTATTCCGGCCTATCGCACCCGGCAGAGTGCCATCAAGGTGCCCTTCTTCGACCTGCTGATCGACCTGCTGGATGAGCCGCCGCGTGAGGGGGCAACCCAGCTGACTGCCAGCTGGTGGCAACGGATCGCCCTGATCACCGTTTGGCTACTGACGGTGGTGGCGCTGGCCAAGCCCACCATCTATGGCCCGCCTCAGGTACGCGAGCGGTTCGGGCGGGATGTGATGATAGTGCTGGATCTCTCCGGCTCCATGGCCGAGACCGACTTCTCTACCGACCCCGGCAAGTCCCTCTGTCGGCTCGACGCCGCCAAAGAGGTGCTTAAACAATTTGCTGCAACGCGCGAAGGAGATCGACTCGGGCTCATCCTGTTTGGGGATGCCGCCTTTCTCCAGGCGCCGTTTACCGCCGATCTCGACACCTGGCAAACCCTGCTGCAGGAAACCGATGTCGCCATGGCGGGTCAGAGTACCCATCTGGGGGATGCCATCGGCCTGGCAATCAAAGTGTTCAACAACAGTGATCGCCACGGGCAACAAGACCAGAACAGCGCCAAGCGGGAGAAAGTCGCCATCATCCTTACCGATGGCAACGACACCGGCAGTTTTGTCAGCCCGCGGGATGCGGCCCGGGTAGCCGCGGTCAAAGGTGTGCGGCTGCATACTATCGCCATGGGGGATCCGGCCACCGTCGGCGAACAGGCTCTCGATCTCGATACCCTGCAACAGTTGGCGACCCTGACCGGCGGCCAGTTGTTTCAGGCTCTTGATGAGGTGCAGCTGACGCGCGCATATAAGGTGATCGGTGAGCTGGAGCCACAACGCTACGAAAGCACCCGCTTTCAGACCCGCGAAAGCCTGCACCTTTACCTCATCTCCGTCAGCGTCGGCCTCTATCTCACCCTCTTTTCCCTGTTGACCCTCAGGCGCTACCGCCTGCGCACTGCTCTCTCAGGAGACACGCCATGATGGATCCTCTCTACTGGCAACAGCTCTGGCTGAATGCCCACTTTCTGCGCCCCTGGTGGCTGCTGGCCTTGATCCCCCTTGTTGCAATCCTGCTGCTGCGCTGGCACATGGATGAAGCGAACAACTGGCAACAGCGGCTGCCGCCCCATCTGCGCGAGGCGCTGACGCTGGGGGACACCGGCTGGAAAAAGAACCTGCCCCTCAAGGTGCTGGGGCTGCTGATGGGGCTGGCCATCCTGATCTGTGCAGGGCCGACCTGGAGCCGTGAACCCTCCCCCTTTGGCGAAGATCAGGGCGCCCTGCTGATCCTGCTCGATAACAGCGACTCCATGCTGGAAACGGATATCGCCCCCAACCGGTTGACGCGGGCCAAACAGAAGATCAGCGATCTGCTGGCGACCCGCGATGGCGGGCGCAACGGGCTGGTGGTCTTTGCCGGCTCGGCCCACACCGCCATGCCGCTGACCCGTGACAGTGCCGTCTATGACCCTATCCTCGCCGCCATCCGTCCCGAGATCATGCCTAAAGCGGGCAAGCGCACCGAACAGGTGATCCCGCTGCTCACCGAGCTTCTGGCCGATGAGACCGGCAGCACCGTTTTGCTGGTGAGTGATGGCATCAGCCCCTCCGCCATTGCCCCCTTGGCTGACTATTTCCGTGGTCAATCCCGTCAGCTGCTGATCCTGGCCGCTGGCGACCCGGCACTGAGTGGCAAACGCCCGCTGGAGCTTGCCTCATTACGGCGACTGGCCAGTGACAGCGATGGCACCCTGCTCACCATGACGGTAGATAATGGCGACGTAGAGCGCATCAACCGGGGGATTGAACGCAACTTTTTGATCCACAACGACTCCCTGATGCCCTGGCAGGACATGGGTTACTACCTGCTCTTTCCTGTCGTCACCCTGCTGCTGCTCTGGTTTCGCAAAGGCTGGCTGGTGCAGTGGGGTCTGGTGGCAGCCATCAGTCTCTCCCTGTTACAGACGACGCCTGCGCAGGCCACCACCTTCTCGCTGGCGCCCGCAGAGCCGACAGAGCCTGCGATCAATCACTGGGCAAAGGAGCTGAAACAGCAGTGGTTAAACCTCTGGCTCACCCCGGATCAGCAGGGGCAGTGGTACTTCCAGCAAGGTGACTATCTGGAGGCGGCTAAACACTATGAAGATCCCTTCTACAAGGGGGTGGCCTACTACTATGGCGCCGAGTTTGCGCTGGCCCAGTCAGCATTCCTGCAAGCCGACTCCGAACAGGCTCTGCTCTATGCCGGCAATGCCCTCGCCAGACAGCGTGAGTATCTGGCCGCCCGGCGGCTGTTCCGGAAACTGGCTGACGAGGCCAGCGACCCGAGCGTGCGCCAATCAGCCGCCCACAACTATCAGGTGATGAACGGGATTGTTGACGAGATCAACCGCGCCAGTCAGAGCCAGACCGGCACGCCGGATGGACCTGATCACTCCAGTGAACTGCCCGATGAAGAGCCACGCAGTGCCGACGGGGCGGAAGAGACAGTGGCTTCATCCCTGATGGCGCGCGAAACCCTGACCGCGGATCAGATCCTGGCCAATCCGGCGCAGGCCGAAAAGTGGCTGCGCCGGGTGGAGTCTGATCCCGGTGACTTCCTGCAAGCCAAATTCCGCCTCCAGCTACACGCGCAGCAAACGGGCGCAACCGCCCGTCCTCGTTCGGCCACCCACAAGGAACCTACCCATGTGCAACCGGCACAATAAACTCCGCCACTGGCTGTGCAGATATATGGCGACCGCTACCCTGCTCGGGGCCGTGCTGCTCACGGTCGGGGCACAGGCTGCCGAGGCCGCTGATGCGACTGACGCCACTCAGGTGACCCTCAAGAGCTGGCTGAAAGATCAGGGGGAGGAGAAGCGCCCTTATGCCGTCAACCAACAGGTCACCCTCTATCTGGAGCTGGCCACCAACCGCTGGTTTACCGCGGGTACCCGCATCGGCCAGTTCGAGCTGCCGGGGGTCATGGTCAAGCAGCGCAGCGAGCAGGCGACCAACTTCACCCTGCGCCGCAATGGCGAGACCTGGTCGCACCAGCGCTGGGAGCTGATGCTCTATCCCCAGCAATCCGGCCAGTTCGAGATCCCCGCCATCGTGGTGCGGGCCACCGTGGCGCGCCCTGAAGGGGGCTCCCGGCAGATCACCCTCACCACCCACCCTCAGCGTTTTGCCGCCGCTCTGCCCGATCCTGCCCTGACGGTCGGCGGGCGTTGGCTGAGCGCCAGCAATCTCACCCTGAGCCAGCGTTGGCAGCGCTCTGCGGATGACCATGCTGACGGCGAGCTGCGGGTAGGAGATGATATCACCCGCACCGTGACCGCCAGCGGGCAGGATACCCTCTCGGTGCTGATCCCGCCGCTGATCACTCCGCTTGCAAGCGATGGGCGGGTACAGGACTATCCGGCGCAAGCCCGACTGAACGATACCCAGGAGCGGGGGGAGTACCTCTCGACACGGGAAGATCAAACTACCTATATCGTGCAGAGCGGTGGTGAGTTGACCCTGCCCGCGCTGGAGCTTGCCTGGTGGAACAGCCAGACTGGCCAGTTGCAGACCCTGACCCTCCCTGGGCAGACCCTGCAAGTGCGCCACACTCCCGCCTCCTGGCTGGCGGCCTACTGGCATCAGTTGCTCGGAGTAGCCGGTGGTATAGCCCTGCTGGTGCTGGCACTTCTGGCTATGGCCCGTTACTACCGTCACCACCCTCGCCCGCTCGGCTGGCAATATGGGGCCGCCATCTGGTGCAGGCAGTGGGGGGCGGTGCGGGTACTGGCCTATCGCTATCTGCGGGCCAAGAGGGGTTGGCTGGAACTTAGCCGTGTCAGTTCCGATCCGGTTTGGCAGCAACAACAGGCTGTATTCCAGCAAGCTCCCCTTGATCGGGCTGATGCGCTCAGGATGGGCTGGCGCCTTCTGGTGCGCCTGCAAAGGCGACGGGGCACCTGTCTTGGCAACATCCGTTCACGGTTGGGCCACATTGTCGGCTGGCAAGCGGCCCTGCCGGAATTGCCCCCCCTGACTGGCAAACCGACCTCAGCGGATCAATCATCCTGCAACGTAAACAGATAAATAAAGTGCGCCATGCAACAACCAGCCCTGCACTGGTTGTCCCACTTTGCCCACTTCATTACACTGCCAAAGTGGGATACATGCTGGCTGCCACGCCACCTGACTGGCGTGGCAGGTTCTCCCTCCGGCTACCCGGCAGTGCCAAGGCAGTGTGATTTTTCCACGAACATGTAACGAGGCCTCTCTTGTTAGACATCCGAAGTACCGAGCTGAACCTGATCCCGATCTTTGTCGCCATCTACGAAGAGCGCAGCCTCTCCCGGGCGGCGACACGCATGGAGATCAGCCAACCCGCCGTCAGCAAGGCCCTCAAGCGACTGCGGGAGATCTACGGCGATCCTCTGTTTAATCGCAAGGTCGTGGGGATGGAGCCCACCTCGTTTGCCATCGACATCTATCCGGCGATGGCGGCCGCGCTGAAAAACTTCAGCTCGACCCTCTCTACATCGCGCACCTTCAATCCACGCACTTCCCAGCGAGTCTTCTCCATCGCCTGTGTCAGACTGGTCAGCGTCCAACTGGTTCCGGCGCTGCTGTGCAAGATCCGGGCACACGCCCCGGGTATTTCGCTCGAGGTGCATCCCCTCTTTACCGAGGATATGGAGAGTGACCTGCGGATGCAGCGTTATGATCTCATCATCGACATGACCCAGAGCGGGCGCAGCATGCTCAAGAGCGAGGTGCTCTATGGCGAGCAGGTGAAGGTGGTGTGTGCCAGCAACCACCCGCGACTGGGCAGCGACTTGACGGCGGAGGCCTATTTTACCGAGGAGCATGTGGCGTTGGCCCAGTGGCAGGTCAGAGGCAGCATGATCACCGCCGAGCACCTGCCGCAAATGGCCAACCGCAATATCGTGGTACGGGTGCCGACCGCCATGGAGATGCTGCCCATCATTGCGTGCAGCGAGATCATCGGAGTTTTGCCCACCTCCATCATAAATACCTTTGCCGGCATGTATGATGTGCGGGTACTCCCCTTCCCCTTCGAGGAATCAGTATTCAGCCTGTCGGCCATCTGGCATCCCAGCCGGACCACCGAGGCGGGCCACCGCTGGCTGCGCCAGCAGCTGTTCGAGGTGGTCAGCGAGCTGGGGCTGACCACCTCCATCGATCAGCCCTAGCGGGCATCTCGCACCAGTCGCAATCCCATGTCAGCCATCATCACCGACTGGCTGGCAAAATCACGCCGGAAATTTTCAGACAATTCAGCCTCATAGGCGTAGCTGCCGCCTCGCACCGACTTATGGGCGAGGTGGCTCTTGCTCTCCTGGGCATTGTTCGGGTTCTCTTGAGGACTGTGGCGATAGAAGGTCTCTTCATAGGCATCAGCCACAAACTCCCCCACATTGCCGGTCATGTCGTATAGCCCCAGCTCGTTGGGCTTTTTCAGCCCCACCGGATAGGCGCGATTCTTGGCGTTGCCGCTGTACCAGGCCACTTCGTCAATCTGATCGGAGCCGCTGTAACGATAGCCTTTACTCAGCTTGCCCCCCCTGGCTGCATACTCCCACTCAGCTTCGGTGGGCAGGCGGTAGTGAGCGTCGGTCAACTCATTGAGCCTTGTCACAAACAGATTGGCCTGTTGCCAGCTGAGGTTGTTGACCGGTACATCCGGCGCCTGGAAATAGCTGATGGAGGGGCCCATCACCGCCTCGAACAGGGCCTGGGTCACCTCGAATTTTGCCATGTAGAAGCTGTTGAGCGAGACCGCATGCTGCGGCCCTTCGCTCGCTTTGGCGGCAGGGTCGTTGGAGCCCATCTCAAAACGGCCCCCTTCCACCAGCACCATGTCCGCTTCAACCTTCTGTCGCAGCGGATGGAGCGGCTGGTTGCCCTGTTTGACCGAGAGGGTGCAGCCGGCCACCAGCAGGGTGGTCGCCAGCAACGGAATTGCGAATTTGAACGGTATGATCGTCATAACCTGACCTGTGCAGTAAGAGAAGTGGCAGCCATCACTGGCCAGCGGAAACCGGCGGCGTGCTCGTCTTGCTCGCGCGCTTGCTATTGAGCTCGGCCAGCACCTCGGGGGGCGCAATCTTGCCAAGTTCACTCATGCAGGCGTCGCTCTTGGGGTGATCGTGGCGAAGGTAGATATCGCACACCGCATAGAGCTGCTCCGGCGCGCCGGAGATCCGGTAGGCCAGCTCGAACGAGCCGATGGCTTTCTCGAGATCCAGCGGCTCTTGCAGCACCCCGTTGAGATACCAGAAGTAACTGTTATTGCCAGCGAGCTCCGCCGCCTGTGCCATGGTGACTGCAGCTTCGCTCTTCTGATCGAGGCGCACCTGGGTCAGCGCCTTGGCGTAATGGAGGTTGGCATTCTGTGGCAGCGCAAGAATCCCCTTGTTGAGCAAGGCCAGCGCCTCGGCATCCCGTTGCTGGGCCCGCAAGTTGTCAGAGAGACCAAGCCAGATCAGGGGATTATCGGGCTGATTGGCCAGCAGTTGTTCGTAGCTTGCCTGCGCCTTGTCCCACTGCCGGGTCCAGCGATAGAGATCTGCCTGCAACAGCTGCTGCGCAGGGTCCTGCTGCCGGGCGAGATACTCGCTCAACTCCGCCAGCGGCTGGCCAATGGCGCTCAGTTGCCCCTCATTCATGGCGCCATAATCGCGAGCCAGATTGAGGGTAGCGGCGC
This sequence comes from Aeromonas sp. 97A, assembly GCF_051919185.1. Taxonomy (NCBI): domain Bacteria; kingdom Pseudomonadati; phylum Pseudomonadota; class Gammaproteobacteria; order Aeromonadales; family Aeromonadaceae; genus Aeromonas; species Aeromonas sp. 97A. The sequence goes on from NZ_JBQBFF010000001.1 coordinate 1,486,844, forward strand.
GGCGAACCTCGGCACTGCTGTCAGCCAGCAGTGGTGAGAGCAGTCGCCAGCGGTGCGCAAACTGATAGGGATCGGCGGCAATCACCGCCGCTTCGCGCACCAATGCGCGCTCATCACGCAGGCTTCTGGCCACCGCCACCAGACTGTTCTGGTTCGGATAAGCCGCCAGCTGGCGCAGGGCATCGGCCCGATCCACCGTTGGCAGGGAGATATCCTGCGCACTGTAGGCCCACTGCTGGATCTGGGCGGCTGAGGGCGCACTGGCCGCCACGGATGCAGTGGGTGCCCCATTCGCTGATGTGGTGACTGGCGGCTCAGGGCTGGCTACCGCCAGTGCTGGGCCAGACAGGGTCATGCCAAGGGCCAGCCACAAGGCGCCCATGGTGCCGGAGCGGGTGTGACGGAACTCGCAGCGACTCAACATGCTCTGCATCGCTTATTTCCTCTGACCATGTGTCATGACGCCGTTATTCATCCCCGCATCACGATACTTGCCATGGGCCACAGGGTAACCGGCACGGCGCAGGATATAGGCCATCGACTGATCGATATGGCTGAAAAACTTGTACCAACCGGCACAGAGGTAATTCAGACCTGCCTCCCCTTCGTGGGTGCGAATAAAGCGGTTCTTCGGGCACTCCCCATAGCAGGCAAACTGGTAGTCACACTGCTGGCATTGGCGGGTCAGGCTGCGCGATTTGGCAAAGCCGAACGCTTGCTGGGCGGGCGAATACGCCAGCTCACTGAGCGGCTGATGGTGGATATTGCCGATCTTGTACTTGGGATAGACATAGTGGTCACAGGCAAACACATCGCCGTTGGGCTCCATCGCCAGCCCCTTGCCGCAGATCTCCCCCAAGGTACAGAGGGGGTTCTTGCGTCCCATCCAGGTCTCGACACTCGCCTCGAAATATTGCACGAAGACCCGCCCCAGATCCCGCTGCACCCACTCATCGAAAATGGTGATGAGAAAATCCCCCCACCCCTCGGCCGAGACGCACCAGGGCTCGACCACCGAATTTTTGTGCCAGGGATTGAGGCGCTTGTCCCCCTGCTTGAGTTGCTCCTGCGGTTGCCAGGTCTGGGGCGCGGTGGTGCGAAAACTCTTCTGCTCGACGATGGGGATAAACTGCATCTGGGGCGACTTCACCTCATCACGCAGGAAGCGATAAACCTCCAGCGCATTCTTGCTGGTGAGGTTGTTCACGCAGGTCAGGGTGGCAAACTTCACCTTGTATTTGTGCAACAGCGCCACCGCCGTCATCACCTGATTGAAGGTACCGCGCCCGGCTCGGTTGACCCGATAGGCGTTGTGAAGCAGCTCGGGGCCATCAATGCTCAGACCGATGAGAAAGTTGTTGGCGGCCAGAAATTCACACCACTCATCGTTGAGCAGGATGCCGTTGGTCTGCAGGTCGTTGGCAATCACCACCCCTTGCGGCTGGTATTTGCGCTGCAACTCGACCACTTTGCGAAAATAGTCGAGCCCGAGCAACGTCGGCTCGCCCCCCTGCCAGGAGAAGATGATCTCGGGGGTATTCTGCCCCTCGATATATTGACGGATATAGGTCTCAAGGGTCTGCTCATCCATCTGGGGCGAACATCCCTTCTTGTATTCCAGCAGATCCTGCTTGCTGAGGTAGTAGCAGTAGGTACAGTCGATGTTACACACGGCCCCGATAGGTTTGGCCATCACATGCATCCGCTTGGATGCCTTGCCGTTGAACTGTGGACCCTGAGTAATCACCATAACTGCACCACCTGCAAAATTGCTGTTTTGAGGCCTGCAGTCTAAAGGCTCCCGCTGTCACACGCTGGTTATACCCCTTATAACCAGCGGATATGGGACCAGGCTAACATTCTGGTGTCATAAAAAATCATCGCATCCTACGAGATAAATTGGTCGTATAGTCCCGGTGAGCAAGACAGAAGTGCATAAGATATCGGGAGAAACCGCCCAATAAACCGCCACCTGCACGGCTCGCCCTTCGTTCTGCCTGCGCTATGGTTTACCATGCAGACAATTGTGGTGCCTGGCACCGCCCACCCTAGCGCCAGGCGCTACCGTCATCGGATACCTCATCTCGAGCAACATGAGCAAAACAGCACACGCGGGCAACGAGCCAACATTCTACTTCCACGTTTTGCAATATGTCTTTTTTAATGACCTGATTTATAAAGGTTTATGGCTCTAACGCTGATGAGAGTGGTACACAATTGGGACGTGGTGAAATTTGAGGGGCATTGCTACAGATAGTAACACTCTTCGACTGAGCAACTTAACCGGCAGGATTTCATCCGTTTTTGCCATAATAAAGCCAAGCCAGACCTGTCCAGTTGTTTCATATTTGAAACACCACATGCAGAAGTTCGTGGACATAAACTGCAGAGGTTCATTTTCCTGTTATATTTAAATCAGTTGCTGAAAAATTCAAACAGCCTCACTCGAGCCGGAAAGGCTCCCCCATGTATAAAGCCCCCACCAGCAGACCATAAACAAGCCGCACTCGCTCATCCCGCCCCAGCAGTAAGCCGAGCAATACCTCGCCGCTGGCCGAATCGTCCCCATGCCAGAACGGCTTCTACCACATCCAGCCAGCTGGCATGGCCCAGCTGATTGCGAGACTTGCGCCGCCAGCGCCCGCTGTTCCATCACGCTTACCGTGAGTCCATCCAGCTTGGCTGACGACAGCCCCCTCTCCCCGCAGTAACTTGTCTAGCAGTAACGCCAACAGGCGAAATATATCCTGATCTTCAAAGCGGGCAACCTCCCCCAGCAAATCGGCAGCACCGATCATTAGTTGCTCACACCCCTGGTTAACAGGCAGTAACGTGCGATCCAGCCGATGTTGTTCGTTATGGAGAGCCAGTGCCGCCATAACCGCCAGCGGTGAAGTCCCCCCCTCCTGGTTCTGCGCACCTTTGGCTAGTAAGGAGGTCAACTCCATAACCCGCTCGGCTGACAGCAGGCAACAGCTTCCCCCAAGGCCACCTGATCCGATCCCGGCGTCAATGTCATGACACTCCAGTGATGATTGATAATGAAGCAAGGTTGGCTCACCGTGATGCATGGAAACTGCAAGCTACGAGAAACACGCCCAACAAGACCATGGGACCGGCAACAATCGCAATGGCTATTCCACCAAGCGCCTAAAAGGGCAGCACGGAGAGGTCACCATCCAGGCGCCTCGTGACCGTAACTCGTCCTTCGACCCCCAGTTTGTCCGCAAAGGCCAGTCCCGCCTGACCCAAATGGACGACCAGATCCTCGCCCTCTACGCCAGGGGCTTGAGCACGCGGGATATCGTGGACGCGTTCAAAGAGATGTATGACGCCGACATCTCGACGGGGCTGGTATCGAAAGTGACCGAGCGCGTCATCGAACAGGTCCACGAATGGCAAAACCGGCCGCTGGATCCGCTCTATCCCATCGTCTATCTGGACTGCATCGTGCTGAAGATCCGCGCGAACCAGCGGAGGATCAACAAGTCGCTCTATCTGGCACTGGGCATCAATATGGAGGGTCACAAGGAGCTATTGGGCCTGTGGCTAGCCGAGACCGAAGGGGCAAAGTTCTGGCTGTCGGTCCTGACCGAGCTGAAGAACCGCGGTCTGGAATACATCCTGATTGCATGTGTGGACTGTCTCAAGGGCTTCCCTGATGCCATTCCCAATGCCGTGGAGTATCCCCCCAGACCAAGGTCCAACTGTGTATCGTCCACATGGTGCGCAACTCGCTGCGCTATGTCTCCTAGAAGGACTACAAGGCGGTGACGGCGGACCTGAAGCAGATCTACCACTCTGCGACGGAACGTGAAGCTCAGCAGGCACTAGCGGCCTTCGGCGAGCGCAGGGATAGCCAGTACCCGCAAATAACGCGCTCCTGGCAGGGTAACTGGGATAATCTGATCACACTGTTCGATTATCCCCCGCCATCCGGAAGGTGATTTACACCACCAATGCGATCGAGTCACTGAACAGCGTGCTGCGTAAAGCGACCAACTCTTCCCAACCGATGACTCGGCGCTAAAAGTGGCGTACCTTGCGATACATCAGGCCTCCAAGAAATGGACCATGCCGATCCAGAATTGGAAGCTTGCCCTGAATCGCTTGATTATCAAGTTCGGAGATCGCCTGAACGGTCACCTGTAATGGAGTGGGCAGTTACACAGAATTATTTACAGGCCCGGCAAATCACAACAACCAGCTTTCCCCCCATCTCTCAGATTAACGCTTCTCAATTTCACTAAACCACTCCCCGGTACTCCAGTTACCGGTATTCTGGCTCGTCCTGACCCTGACCGGAGAATTTATCAACCGGAGCGCCTTGTCATGAACATACATCGCGCTCTCCTTGTATCTACCCATACTCATTTTTAGTAACTTATCTGCGTTATTGGTGATGATCACATACCCATTTCAATCACACAGCGAGTCAACACCCCAAAATCATGCCAAACAAAACCACTCATCATTAATCCATACTGTAACGTTTAACAACAACCGCCGCAGTATTACGCGACTGAACACCACGGCATGATTAAACACGAAATGTGCTGCTATCAGTTGCACAGCAGTGGGCTGGGCTTACCACAGGAACTGACAAACAGGCCCTTGATCGCCCGGGTGGCGGCCACATGCAGCAGTGCCCGCTCATTAAACAGGGCATCGCGCTGCTCAACCGGATCGTCGGATTGAATGGCTCTGGGCTCTGGCACTACGCCATCGTTGATGCCGGCAAGAAACACATACTGAAACTCCAGACCCTTGATGCGGTGCATGGTGGCGATGCGCACCCCGGGGTGCGCCACACTGTCGGCACTATCCTGGCCCAGCACAAAGGTAGTAATGCCGGCGTTGTTGAGCTCAGAGGTATATCGCTCATAGGCATACTTGGTGCGGGCGGTCAGACAGATATCGGTATCTGGGGTGCCCTCTTGCAACAACGCTTTGATCTGCTCAGCGATGGTGGCTGCCTCTTGCTTAAAGTCAGCATGATGGGTCACCAGCGGCGCCTCGCCATGCATCAGCGACAAATAATCTTTATCAGTATCCGACTCGCCATCAAGGTTATCAGTCGGCACCCCATTCAACAGCGCCACGGCGAATTTACGGGTCTCTTCGGTGGTGCGGTAGTTTATCTTGAGTTTCTTGCTACGCCGACCACGCACATTGATACCACACTGACCGAGCACCACCTTGTTGCGATAGATGCGCTGATGGCCATCACCGACGATAAAGATGTCGTTTTCGCCTTCGGGGATGAGATGGCGCAACAACACAAAGGTGGGTGCGCCCATATCCTGCGCCTCATCGACCACCAGATATTGATAAGGCAGTTGCACCTGTTTCTCTTTAAACAGCACCACAGCCTCAAGCATGGCATCGTGCATTTCGCGCAACTTGGCACGCGCCATTTGCGCCCGATACTCTTCAAATACCGGCCATATCTTGGCTCGCTGCAAGCGCGAAATGGCCGAGCCTCGCCCTAAACGGCTGACCTTGAAGTAATCCTCGCGGCTGTGAACCCCATTGGGCTGCACCACACGATGCCACTCTTCCAAATAGAAATTCTCTGGCAAATTGAGGTCAGTGGGCAGCTGCTGCAGTGCATACTCCCAGCATTTGCGGCGCGCCGGATCGCCGTCATACACCACCCGAAAATCATAACCGTGGCGCTTTAGTTGATCGGTCAGCCAGCCATCGATATGGATCACCTCAATTTTGGCCAGCTCTTCACGGCTGCATAGCCGCTGCAGGTTGGCACGAATATCGGCCGCTAGGTTTTTGGTGAACGTAGTGAACAGCACCTTTTTGCCGGGCGCGGCTAACAAACGCTGCGCCAACCAACGGGCTCGGTGCATGGCGACCACGGTTTTACCGGTACCAGCACCGCCCAGCACCCGCACCGGACCATTGGCGTGCGCTTCCACCAGCTTGCGCTGGCTGGGGTGCAAAAATACCCGCCATTTTTCCAGCGGGGCATTGAGCATTTGCAGCAGCTCCTGCTCGCTCTCCACCACGGAAAAGTGCCGCTGGCTGCGCTTAATCGCCTGTTCGAAATCGTCGGTATCAACCTTCACATCCGCGGCGTCATTAAACTCGGCCAATACCTCGTCATACTCCAGCCCTTCGGCCAACCAATAGAGCGGCTCCCAGGCATCGGCCGGCATCCCCCCCTCCAGCTGGTAGAGCTCGCTCAAGTTGGTCAATGCCATCACCCGATTCAAAAACAGCGCCGGCACCCCGAGTGCCATGATCTGCTCGGTCGAATAGTCGGCAAATAACGGGGTTGGCTTGAATGCGATGGGCAGATCAGGATCGTCCAGCGGTGGCTGCACAACCAAGCTGGTATCGATCACCTGCAACGCGCCTGTAGCGGGGTGAATTTCACACTTATGATTTTTAGCCCAAGAATAAGCATCATCATGCTTATCTACCCACAACATCATATAGAGATTGCCCTGCTCGGGTTTGAGCACAATGCCGCGGTAGTTCTGGTCGATGCGCACCGAATGCACATTGGCGCTGCTGGTATCGTGAATCTTTTCGTAGTTAAGCCCCTTGCTGGTGGGGTCATTACGAAACTTGGCAAGAAACTCCATCACCTTTTTTTGTTGTGCTTTGGGGATCTTGGTAAATGAAGTTAAAAAGCCATCGGATATGGCAACTTTCAGGGATGGCAGTGTCATGCCTTACCTCCTGTGACTAATTGGGTCAGGGTGTCGATAAGTTCAGCGTCAAGTTCGCCATGGGTCAGTTGCCAACCTTGCGTGATGAAAGCGTCAGCTTGCTGATCGTGTACAAAGCAATGGGCGCGGTGTAGCGCTGGCCAGGCCAGATCGGCCTCGGCGATGATGGCCCCTGCTTCATCTTGAAGGGCATACCCCACCTCGGGCACCGGCAGTGGTAATCGTTGCAACAGCACAATCTGCTGTTGACTCAACACTTCCAGCTCTGCCAGTTCTTGCCACTGCGCCAGCACCCCAGCATCCAAAGTGGCATCCGGCGTGGTGCAGTCTGGTGTCGCTGTGGTGAGCAACGTGTCCACTGGCCTCGGAACCTGCCCGATGTTATTACGGACAGCGTTGCGGCTGGTAAAGGTCATATCAGGCAGCCACTGCAGCAGATTTACCAAACGCCAAAAACCGGTTAAACCGCGTTCATAGTTATCGGCCAAGGGATTTTGGTCATCAAAACACAGATGTAAGCGTAGGGCTGCATGCAACTGATCCGGGGTGATCGGATTGATTAGGCAACGCTGGGGCAACACCGAGGCCAGCTCGATAAACGGTTGAGAGCTGGCCAGGGCATCAAGCAAGCCTCCAAACACAAACGGCTCATCGGACAGCAACTGCGCCTCACGCCATGCCGGGGCATTCTCATGCATCTCATAGGCAAACTTGTTGCAAATCCCGGCATCTTGGGACTTTTTCACCTCCAGCCATACCCAGGCATGGGCGGCCGCCAGTTTTTGCCAGAACTGCGCCTGAGCACGGGGATCTTGCACATAGGTCAGCAGCAGTTCGAAGCTGTTACGCTCACGGACTTCACTCTCCAAGGTGGCAAAGGTGGTGGTATGGAAGCGGTTATAAAACTGCGGTGCCTTCATATCGAGGTTATGGTGCAGTCCCAACACATCTTGCAAATGTTTGCAGCCAGGTTGGGTTAAATCGCGCCAGGTCAGCGTCCATACCCCATAACGACCGCTATCGCGAATGGCCTGTCGCTTTTGCACATCATCCACCACGCTCGCCTTATGAAAGGCAAAGCCATCGAGAAAAATCGCCAGCGGCTTGCACTGGGCGATATGCACCAGCGGATAGAGCACAAAATCAGGGCGACAGGGAATACCAACCCCCTGTTTGGGGCCCAGATCGACCTGCGTTTTCAGCTGCCAGCTCAGAGAGGGGCTGCTGCGGGTATTGATGATCCAACCGTCGCCCTCATGGGCATAGCTGCGGCTGACGACCAACTCTTTGCTTTGCGCCAACACATCAATAAAGCGCTTTTCCAGTTCAGAGCCCATCATGGTATCGAGCGGGATCTGATTGATACTGTTAATGCGTTGCAACTTGTCGCGTACCGCGAGGATCTGCCCCAACAGCAAACGCGCCTTATCGCGCGATACGTACTGCATCTTGCCGCGCTCTCGGTAGGCATACACGCAGCGATAACAGCCATCTTTACTGGCATCCTGATTACAACCGCAGTCGCACAGCGACTCGTAGGCCAATTGCAATAGTTGCAATAAGTTATCGGGCTCGCGCATCAGCTCCTTGAGTGAGCCCGTGCCGCCCGGCACGGTATCGTAGATCACCAGATACTGGCGCCACGAATCCCCCTCATTTTCCGGCTCGCGATAAACCACCCCCTTGAGGTGATCGACACTGCCCTTGAAGTAGTGCTTAAGCCCCAGCTGGATTGCAGCCCCTAACGAGGCTTCCACTGTCGGATCACTACTATAACTGCTCACCGGCAGCAAGATGCGCACCGCCTCGGATTCCAGCTGACGATAGAGATAGAGATAATCTTCAAACTGCGCCTTCTCAGGCGTGCTCTTGTATTTACAGCTCAGATCGTGCTCTTTGCGTGGATCTTGATTCACCGGATGTTGCACCATGCCGCAGCCCAAACAGACCTTAAAGCCGCTGCAACGTTTAATATCACCGGCGATGCTCAGTTCCAGCGCATCTTCAGTCTGCTTGCCAAAGTTGATATCACGCAGGGTCACCTTGCTTAAAAACTCAAAACCAAACGGCACTTCTCCGTCGCTGATCGCATAGGCTGCGGTCACATCCTTAGGCTCATAACTCACCAGTAATTGGCGCTGATAAAAGGCCGGTTCTCGGCTATCGGACTCATCGCCAATCTGGCTGTCACGAGCACTGGCGCGGGCATAGACCTGACGCAACTTCAGTAACGTGGTCTTCTGACCTGCGTCAGCCCAACCCGGGGTCCCGCACTTGGGGCAGTATTTATGCGGGTCACCGTTTTGGTCGATGTTTTCACTGTGATTGCAGTGGCTACACAAGCGCCAGTGCTCTGGTTCCGACACCTTGAGATCAATTTGTTCAATCTCGACCTTATGACCACCAGCATAAAAACTATTGAGTGGCGCCAGCTCGGCCAAGGCGGTCGAGGCTGGGCGCTCATATTCGTAGGTCGCGGTCTGATAACTCGCCCCTCTTCATTCTCATTTTTACGCCACAACACAGAACGCAGGGTAATACCCGCCTCAGGGAAGGCGTAATTGGGTAATATTCCCTCATCGGTTAAAAAGTTCAGCGTCTGCTTGTTGTTGATCTGGCTGACCAAGGCTTGCAAGGCTTGGCGTTCGGTATGCAGATCACGCATATCCGAATCAAAGTTCTGATCGCGCGGCCCGGTTTCGAGCTTATCGATGCTACGCTTGAGCTTGTCGATGCGCGCCTTGAGGGACTTACGATCTTCAAGCAACTGTTGCAACGCCTTGTCTATGCGCAGCACCAGCGAATGCTCAGCTTGCTGCCCCATCAAATAGTCATAGAGCTGTTGCAGGGTTTGCGGCTCAAGATCGGCAAACACCGCGGCAAAATCGGCCGCAAGCCGGACCCTCTGCTCCTCGACAAACGCCAAAAAGTTATACGGGAAGCGTTCCTTCTTGCCGCGTTCCACCTCATCGAGCATCTGTTTCACGTTCGGGCTGATCGCCATCGGCGTGATGCCGGTTCTCACCCAACTGTCGAGGCAGAAGGCCGCCAGTTGACGCTCCAAAATCGCCACGGCGTTAAGAAACACCCCCGGCGGCTGCACCTGGCCCTGCATCATCTCCAGCGGCTCTTCAAAGAAGAATTGATCGTGTGGATTGCCTTCGGCCAGGGTGATATTCAAGGCGTTGCCATCTTTACGCCCGGCACGGCCGATGCGCTGCAAATAGTTGGCCTGCGCCGGTGGCACCGAACAGAGCAGCACGCTAGAAAGATCACCCACATCGATACCCATCTCCAGGGTCGGGGTGGCCGACAGCAAATTCACCTGCCAGGCGCGAGTGCCGCGATAAAACGCCTGCTCGGTGGCCTCGCGCACCTCGCGGGTTAACAGTCCGGTATGCTCGGCACCCACCACCCGTGCCACATCAAGCCGATCCCAGCGCAATGCACTCGCTTGGGCGGTAAGCTGATATGTCCCGGTGCAGCGTAGCGACATACAGGGCGCCCCCTGCCACTGCCACGCCTGTGCACTGGGGGCAACCAGCGTCTCTCGACAGTCACTGCAACATAAGCGGCTGACTTCACGGGTTACTGTGAGCGCCTTGGGCACTATGCCCCAGGCTTCGCCCTTTTTGCTGTCAAAACGGGCCATCAATCCGGCCTTGGTCAAGGTCTCCAGCAGCTGGCACAGCACGGTTTCGCTGACGCTGCTAACAAACAGACGCTCACCCTGGGCAAGGGTAAGGTTGAGCCAGTGCTGATACCAGCTGGGGTTGGATTTGGCGCCGAGCAACTGGCTAAAGCTTTTATTGCGCTCGAAGGTGGCATAGGCCGGTTTGCGGGTGCGCGGACCGATGGCGGGCATGTAGCGTGAGGTGCGTTCACGCTGCATCATGCGAAAAGTATCACCGCCATCTTCGCGGTAACTTTCAAAAGCCGGATGCATTACGGCTCCGGCGTGGGTCAAGTGCCGCAGCACCCCGAGCACAAAATGGGTGACCTGTTCAAGGCTCACGCCCTGCATCAGCTCCCCCAGCTCCTCGCACCACCTAGCATGTAGGGGCGGCAACAGCGCATCGAGTGTTGCGGCATCGAGCGCCACACAGGCAAAACCGCTGTTTTCCAGAGTGCGGCCAATGCCGGCGCGCAATGTCAGCTCGCTGCATACCTCCCAGTCAAGTCGCTTGGCCACCAGCTCGGGCAGATCCGAGCCCGCGGGCAGCACGTTGTCTTGCACCAGCGTCTGATAATCGTTCAGCCACAGCATATTGGGGGCGATAAAGCGGCCGACAAATTCGGCCTCATCCTGACTGCGGGCCTTGGCATCAGCCAGCACGGCGGCGGCAAACGCATCGAGGGTTAGTGCGCCCTGCTCAGGTAAGGTACTGGCTATCTGGCCGCGCAGCACCAAAGGCCAAGTGCGGGCAGTAAAGAAACTGGCGCGGTGCGCCGCGTCTTGCACCGAATCGGAGAAGGTAATGAGCTTTTTGTGCTCATTAAAGCGGCTGCCATAGAGCTGGTGGATTATCACTGACGAGAGGCTGGCGGCGCGCGATCCCATGATCGACAAGCCTTTCGAGCTGCCGCAGTACGGGCAATCGGTGGATGAGACCAGGGTATCTTTGCGCTCTTTGAGCAGATCCGGCACCAATACCCGCAACAGGCCTTCATGGCCACACTGCTCGCAGGCATGCTTATCGGCACGATTGAGAGTCAAACACTGCGGGCATAAGTGCTGATGAACGCCGCTGACCGCCTTGTCACTGAGATCGGGGAATGCCAGCGCCAACGCGCGGCCACTATCGAAGAACTGGCGGTAGATATCATCCAGGTCTGTTTCGAGTTGGCGACTCTGGCCGTGGCGCATGCTGGCCCAACCGGTAGCGTGGCAGTCGCGGCAGTGCACCACCGGCAGGTGATTGGTTTGTTCATCAGCCAGCAGATCGCTGGCGAAACGTAACTTGGGTTGCTTCTCGACCGAAGCCACCAGCCGGCGCAATTCGCGCAGCCACAGTTGAGACCGCAGTTGCACCAAGGGGCGCACCGGACGCGGTTTACCAGCGAGTTCCCGTTGCGCACGCGCCTCTGGCGATTCATTAACCGGGCTGCGCGCTAGCGCCAACAGTGCCAGCCAACTTTGCAGCAACAGGCGTGCCTGCACCGCTGGCAGTGACAGCATCACGGCAAAACGTTCAGCGCAGCTGTGCTCGGTCAGGATCCCTCCCTGCAGATCGGCCAGCAGCAGATGCAGGGCACTGTGCTGGCGCATCAACTCACCTAGGCGGATACGCACCTCGCGCCCGGTATCGCTGTCGAGATCGGCGGGCAGCACCAGATCTTCTGCGGGAAACCACAGAGCCAACTGGGCATTCAGGTAAGCGTGATGATCGGCGTAACTGCTTGCTTCGAGCTGGCTATCCGGCTCGGGGAAATAGCTAAAACGCACCGGTGAGTCTTGCAAAAACTCGGCGGCACTGAGGCGGTCTTCGCGGATCACCGCGCTGTCATCAAACGGCTGCTCGAAGATCTGGCTGGCGTAGTCAAGCAACTGGCCTAGCTCATCGCCCACCGTGGCCGAGGTGCCCACACAGGCGAACTGGCCGTTATCCACCGCCACATGATGCTTTAAGCGGCGCACCAAACACGCCAGGTCAGAGCCTTGAGCACCATCGAAGGTGTGCAGCTCATCGACCACCAAAAAGCGCAAGCAACCCGGTGTGTTGTAGCGCCATAGCGGCTGATCCACCGGCCGCATCAACAAGTAGTCGAGCATCTTGTAGTTGGTCAGCAGAATATCCGGCGGGTTCTGGCGCAAGGTTGGCTTGTCGGTGAGCACCTGCTTGGGTCCCATCACCTTGCTGGGAAACTCATCGCTGTCGCCGACAAACAGGCCAACCGTCACCCGCCCATGCAGCTTGGGATCACTGGCAATAGCACTGGCAAAACGGCTGGCCTGATCGGTGGCCAACGCGTTCATCGGGTAGATGATGATCGCCTTGACCCCCGCGCCGGCAGTGGCGGCGCAGTGGTTAAGCAGCGGATACATAAAACATTCGGTCTTGCCCGAGCCGGTGCCGGTGGCCACCAGGGTTGGCTGGGGGTTGGCGCCGCCTAAACGCTCAAAGGCGCGCGCCTGATGGGCGTGCGGCGGGAAGGGCAACCGCAACTGGCTGAAAAAATCCAGCGGCAGTGCGCTTTGGCGAAAAGGCAACTGCGCCGAAAAATAGGGCCCCTTCAGCAAGGTATCCGGGTCTTGCAAAAACGCCTCGAGGGTGTGGTGCTCCGGTTGCTCAGGGTCGCCGGCAGCCTGGTTAAACAGCGGGCTATTCATCGGGAAGGCGGCGCGCAAAAACTCGGCGACACTGTCGGCCACCTGCCGACTGACAACAGACGGTAACATCAATGCATCTCCCAGTCGGATTCAGGCACGAGACAGTCATGCACATGGGAAGGTAACAGGCTGGCATCACCAAACAATATCAACTGTTTGCGAGGGCGCGAGAGGGTGACATAGAGCTTGTTCAAGTCATGCGCATCATCCCAATCAATAAACTCCAGGCCTGCATAAACAACGGTATCGAACTCCAGTCCCTTAACATGCTCGGCACAGGAGAAATGCACCATGTACTTCTTAGCCAAATCGATCCGATCAGAGACCTGTGAGTTACGCGTGGTCTGAGTGACCAGAGATTCACGCAAACGCGCTTCCAACTCGCTCGCCATCTCCTGAATTGGGCACACCACAGCAATGGTGCGGCCATGGGGTTGCACGGCGAGCACATCTAACAACTGATGATCAACATCATCAAATTGAGCGTCGTAAAACTGCTTGCTGCCGCCCGTCTTTGCCTCATGTTTCCATGTTTCCACCAAACCGGCATCTGCCAGTCGGCTATCTCGCTGCACGAGGGTACGGAACAACATGGCGGTAGCCGCCAACTGCGGCATCCGCTCCTGCCGTTTATTTTCTTTCAGCAAGTAGCGGTTCAGGGGGCGATAAGGGAAACAGGCTGCGATATCGTGCACATTGCCACGTCCCAATTGCTGGTGCATATCCCCCACCAAGGTCACGGCGTGATACTTGGGATCAGCCTGCTCGGCCATCAGGAATATTTGTAACTCGGTAAAATCCTGCACCTCATCGATAAAGACCGAACGGTAGCAAGGCGATACATGCAAATGTGCTGGCACTTTCGCATCTTGCGTCAGTTCACGAGTCATAATGTGCGCCAGTGCCAACAACAAGTCTTTGTCGTGCTCGGCCAGCAGCCGATCTTTCAAACGAGCCGCGGCTGCTTGCCAATGTGAAAAACTCTGCACGCAGGATTGGGCTTTGCGATCATCATCCCCATAAGGCTGCAACAGCGCATCCCGATAGAGATCGGCAAAGTGCCATTTGCTATAGATACGGCGTAATTGAGCATTGAACCATTTCGCCAGCGAAGTCTGCTTCTGGCCATCCTGGATCTGGCGCCAGAAAGGGTTGGCTTCATGAACCTGGAATACCCTATGACTGATGCGTGCGAAGAGCTTTTTAGTTATCAAACGCATATTGAGGTCATCAAAATCCCTCGCTCGTTTGATGGGGACTGGCTGACCATCGGGGAATCGACAATTGAACGAATCATCATCACTTTGCAGTTGCGCCCAGAGCTCCTCGGCAGCTCCAGCTTGCCAAGGCTGCATGCTCTCAGCCGAACGAATCTCGACACCCTGTTTGAACAGGTTGAGAAGATCTTCTTTCACATCGACCATCACCTCTACCATGGTCATCTGGTTGCGTTCTATTTCACAAACCACAAAAGCAGCGCCGTTCTTGCGTAACAAGTCGACTGCGCCCTTGGTATCCCGAACCTGGCGCCACTCCCCCGCAGAGGGATTAACCCATTTGGCATGCTTGTCAAACAACTCCAACCCAAGCTGGCTCTGTGCTTGATAGATATGGTGGATCACCCGATCAAGCGCAAAGGGCGCCGGTGACTGCTCCCGCAGTTGCGATATGAGTGGTTGGTAGAGTGCAGTTAGCCTGGATTTGACCAAGGCCAGCAACGCCTCAACGTTACCGGGTTTGGAGACAAACTTGTCGCTTGCCAATTTGTCGGGGATAACGAGCGAGTCAAGTTGTTGCTGCAAATCGTCAGCTATTCGCCATCCAATCACGGCACTGATGACCCTTAGCCACAGCATCCGCGTCTCATCTTGAAAACCGTAATCAGGAATAGTCCCCAAATTGTGATATTTAGCCTTTGGTTTCAACGCCGCAGCCGGTGCAACGACCTCTTCGCCCCTCGCCTCCAGCTGCTCATCGTCGCCCTCCTCATCTTCTCGCTCGCTCACATGGGTTAGTAAGGGAGATACAGGCTTGCTTTGCTCGATAAACAGATTGCGAGCACGACCCAACTGATACACCAGCCCCGCATACTCTTCGATAGGCAATTGAGAGATATCCAGCTCCAGGCAAGAGGCGCGAAGGTATTGCACCAGTTCACCGGTGCGCACGAAACCGACACTGCTCTCGGCTAGAAAGTCGCTGTTGAACTGCTCGTCATCGGGCGAGCGGGCCAGATCACACAAGGTCTTGGCCCGGCCCAAGGCGGCACAGGTCTTGCCTGAACCGGCGACCCCTTCCACCAGCATGGGGCCAGCATGTACGGTATTGGTCATGACCTCCAATTGTTCATCGGTGGGGTTGAGGAAGAAGTAATTGCTCAGACCATAGTAATCATCCTGCTCCTGCTCGCTGCGGCCAAAGATATCGTAGTGATTCTCTTGCTCGGTATCATCGTCAGCAAACAGCGCCGGTTCATCGAAATCGAAGTCAAACTCAATGCCAATCCCTTCCAGCGTCTTGTGCCCTGCCGTCTTGGCGCGGTCCATATCCTCCACAGGCAAACTAGCCTCGACCTGCGGTTTATCCCCCTTGGCCAACCAGCGGCCTAACGCGGCACGCAGGTTGGCCACCGTGGCCTGAAAGGGTGTGGATTCTTCACTCAAAATCAACGACTTGGACTCCATCACCCGGAAATTGCGAATATGCTCGGCAGCCTCCTGGCCAGTAAAACGGGAAAAGTTGCGGATCTCGACAATGGTGTACTCACCCCATTCATCACTTTCATGAATTGCCCCCAACCGAGCACCACGACATAACCGCCCTATGTGTGTATTCGGTGAAGAAATACCTAGCTTGGTGTTGGCATAGTCACTGGTCACTTGAGAAACGCGATAGCTCAGCGTCCCTTTAAACTCGGTATCAATGACGACTGTTTTACCGAAGCCATGGCGGTATACCTCCTCGTAACCCCTTAGATAAGGATCACGCCGTTTTTGTTCAGCCTCGGAGATCACAATATCCAGCGCGTCGAGTTCATGCTCGACCACAGCTTTGGTTGCGGTTGCTTGTTGCGGACTGACCTTGTCCAGCTCATCGGGTAATCGATATTGGCTCATCTCTTTTTCCTAAACGGTTGCCAACGCGGTGCTCACCGCGTCGGCGTCATGCTGTCTTCTCTTGTTCGCTGGCGCCTATACTGACTGCTCGGCAAAAAATGCCCAGGCAACCCGATAGTCATCTTCGCGATCCGGCTTGATAAAGGGAGCTTGCCAAGTGATGGTACGGCGCACCACGCCGCCCGGACGGGTATCGTCGTCAAAGGTGACGCTGACCGAGCCGGTTTTCAGATGCTGGATATCCTCCCAACCGATGACCAGATCAGCGCCCGCTTTGCCTGAATCAGCCCCCGTCCAATCGGGGCTATCCACCCCATAGACGATACCGGCCTTGAGGTCGGCTTTGCGCGCCTTGCGCGGCAGGCCAACCCCCACCAGCCCCTTACTCGGGGTAAACACGATGCGGCCCACTTGGTCATACCAGGTATCGGCTTCGTACTGGCGCATCACCGGGAACTGCACTCGGTAGATGGTCAAAAGTTCATCAATGGTCAGCCCCAACGCCTGCGCCACCAGCACATCGATCTCCACCAGCGCCTGACGGCGGCTGTAGTCGGTGCGCAATGCGCAGTCGCGCTGCCACTTAGGCGTCAGATTGGAGAAAAAACTCTGCGGCAATTGCGGCAGATTGCGGCTCCAGCGCAGACGGTTAAAGCAGGTATCAAACGCAGCACCCCAAATAGTGGAATAGTTGTTGACCAAGCAAATAAGTGAAAGTACTCGTACAAATGCGGACTTTTTATGATGTTCAGAGAGAGAGGCAAGAGCAAAATCATCAAGCATTTGATGCAGGTTCGCTTTGCCAGTTAACTTACACATAAAGTCGTATGGCACAGAAAATACGTGGCACGCATGGTTTAACAGCAAATCTGTCGATGAATATACGTATGAACGAGAACCATTCACATGTCCACTCTCGGGGGGGAAAACTGTCGCAATCAATGTGCGTTCACCGGACGGAGCGAGCATTGCCCTTATAAAAAGCCGATAATAATCCGTCACCTTCTTGGGTTTATCTCCCCCTTGTTCAGACCAATTAACGCGCGGTATGCGGTGGGCATACTCCTGCGCATCACAAGCCGGTATATAGTTGGTGCGCGGCAGGTAATCGTCCGGCAGGGTCAGCAGATCGAGATTGTCGTAAGCCTTATTCGTATCACACACCGCTCTAGGTGTGTTGTAAAAAGGATTACCAACAAAGAAATGCGGGCCGGAAAGAATCCACTGCGAGGCATTATCAGGAAACTGAGTCTGACGTTCGATTGTGCCATCTTTTTGCTGATTGGTTTCATGCCACATTTCCAGTGACAAATATTCACCCTGTAGATCCCCCAAGCGCTTGGGCTGATAGGCAAACGTTTCCAATACCGCAACCAATTGCTCCGCATGCAAAGCAGGCAATCGCGCCTGAATGGCTGGAGTTCCTTCAACATCGTAAAGTCGAGCAAAAAGTTCCAGTTGCGCGCGCTCAATGTAAATCACTCGGTCTTTATGGCCCTCAAAACACCACTTGACCTTAATATTGCCATCGACCTCGGTTTCCTCCTTTATGCCTGGCACAACACCGCCCCCTGCGTGCTGGTAACAGGCATCTATGGTCTGCGGAATAAATAAATTTGATATATTCGCAAAATAAGGTTGTTCGGAAGCTTGGCCATAAATATTTATGCTAAACAGCTTCTGATTTCCAATTGGAAACATATTCATTTCATTCTGAAACTGAAAATGTGCCCGCAATCTTGGATAAATTGCCGCCCGCAATAAGCCTCCCTTGGGATCGTCATAGATCCCCTCGGGATGAAGGAAACCTGCGAGCCCTTGCGCAGCCCCCAGCCTCCAGGCTTGTGGCAAAAAGCATTTATAGAGGTTGGTCTGCCCCCCTTTGAGCAGCGGATAGTTCTGCAGGGCATTAAGGTAATTTTGGGTGCCTTCACAGCCCTCATATTCAGTACGCCAAGCTTCTTCCAGCGCTGGCATGCGGGCAAAGATGTCGCTGCGCAAGGTAGCCAATCTCGCTGCAGTCAAATTGCGCAGCACAAACTCCGGCTCAAAGTCGCCGAGCACTCCAGCCTCTTGCCACTCCACCTTAAGCCAGGGCGGGTTACCCAGCATCAGATCAAAACCGCCGCGCTTGGCAAACAGATCGCTAAATTCGAGGTCCCAATGGAAAAAACGCTGGGCGCTGGCAATCTCATCCACCAATTTCAGCCGTGGTAACAACGCAAACAGCTGCTTGCGTTGCAATACCCCCTGCTGGCTAAACAGCGCCAACTGCTGCGCCGGAGCCTGCTCTGCCTCTTGCGCAAACTCCTCTGCAAATAACTGCCCCTGTGCGGTGGCCGGGGTCTCTTGCGGCGCGCAGGTCAACATCACCCCATCGAGCAGGGTTTCCAGCTCAAACAGCCACTCATCGCGGCTGGGCAGGTGTTCGGCCTGGTCTATCGGCCAAAACCACAGCGCGCACCAGTAATTCATCACCCAGCGCAGCTTTTGGTAGGCGCTGCTCTCCTGGCCGCGCCCGGCCAGGCGTGCATCCTTGTCGCGAAGGCTCGATAACGGCTGTGCCGTGCTTGGCGCCGGCCACACCGGGTGGCTGTCGCAGGTTTGCGCCCGCTCCTGCGTGAGCTGCTGGCGGTGCACTTGCCACAGCTTATCCACCTTGGCACTGATGCGGTCAAGGGCGACTTGCTCATCGGCGGTGATGCTGGCGCAAAACGCCTTGCGCCAGCCATCGAGTGCTTTTATATCATCGGGATAACGGGCCTTGACCGTTTTGTCGCTGTAGCTGGCCATGCCTAAATCGGGCAGCAAGAAGTGAAACACCTGCCCAGGGGCGCGCGGCTCACTCATCGCCAGCTCGCCAGGCACGCTGTTCAGCCAGCTCGGGTCTTTTTGCTTTTTATAGCTGAGCCCGCTTTTGCTAAACACCTGGCGGCGCGCACCAATCAGCGAGTTGCCGTGGTGCAGCTGATAGCCAAACCAGGGCACAAAGGCATCGCCGCTGATGGCATTGAGCCACAACGACACCTCGGCCAGCTCCACCGCCACCGGGTTTAAATCCACCCCGTACACATTGTTATCAGCAATAAACATCTTCACCCGCTGCAATTCGCGCGGATAGCTATCTTGCGGGATACGCCGCCCCTCGGCCTGTTGCTTGAGTTGCAAATAGGCTTCGGCCAACTGGTTGATGGCTTCGTTCAAGAAGGCCGCGCTGCCCATGGCGGGCTCGCAGACGGTGAGCGTCAAGATGGCATCGGCCTTGGCATGGGGGTCGCTAATCGGGTCGATTTGCGCCTTAAACAGCTCTTTGAGGGCGTATTTGACCAAGGATCGGGTCAGCACCTCCGGGGTGTAGTAGGAGGCGGATTTTTCCCGATCGCGGCCAGCCATGCGGTAGATAAAGCTGCCCTTGGGGTGGATACGCAGGCTGCCATCTGGGTTAAACACCTTTTCGTCGTCACGGTATTTGCCAATCTCGGCGGCCGTTACAAAGTAGCCGGTCTCCAGCGGGTTAAACTCCTCGCCGGCTTTTTTCACTTCATATAAGTCATCGCTGGCAAAAAAACCGCGGTAAGAGAGCAGCGCCTCATAGACGGCGCCCAGCTGGTTGATGCCAAGCTGGCGATAGGAGATGCGGCCACGGCGCCCCTTGCCAGCGCGGCTTAGCGACATCAAGTTGATGATGTTAAGCAGGGTTTCGTTGCGAAATACCACCTTGTTGAGGTGCGGGGTGTTGCTGTTGGCAAACAGGTGGCTATCGAGGCGCGGCACACTAAATTGGCTCTGGTGCTGGCTGATCTGCTCGCCGCTTAGGGCATCCGCTTGCACCGCGATGCCGCCTGCGTAGCCTTCGCGCACCAGCTTGAACAGCATCTGCAAGCTGTCATGCAAATAGCGGCCGTGGCGATCTTCCTCACTGGTGAGGGTGATCATCTCTAGATCGCGCAGGCTCTCCAGGCTATAGCCTTGCAGGTAGGTTTTGGCGGTCATCGGCGCAAAGCCGAGTTCGGGGCGCGCCTCGATGTAGAACAAAAACAGCAAACGGTACATGTAGCGCAAGCATTCGCGGCTGAGCTCATCAGGGCTGACCGCCCGCTGGCCACTGTAACCGGCCTGATTGTGTTCAATCAGATAGCGCATCGCCTCGTTGCCGAGCAGCTCGATGCTTTCGCGCAGGGCAAATTTGAGATCTTCCGATACCCCGAAGGCGTGCTTGTGGGCGTTGTCATCCAGGGAGTCAAGATAGGGTGCGCCGCTGCCGGGCAGCAAGGAGTCTTTGTGCAGCAAGGCGGCCAGCGCCTTGAGGGTGGCATCTTCTTTGCGGCTTAAGATCTCATCGAGTTCAAAGCGCAGCAGGCGGTTTTGCGCCCACTTGGTTCTGTCGAGCAGCAGCAGTTGCCGGTTACCAAGCAGCAATACAAAGCGTGGCGGCTCGGCCTGGGTAAACACCACAGAGGAGAGCAATTCCTGCCAGCTACGCGGCTCACCGCGACTGTTGTGGCGCAGCAGTTGGTTCTGTTTCGGGTCGCTGTCAGCGGGCAGTTGCAGCGCATGCAGGGCCTGGGCAAGCGGATCGCCCTCTTCTTCACTGTCGAACGCTTCGGCAATCCACAACCAGGGGCTGCCATCGGCACTCTCATAACGGGCCAGCAGCGGCAAGCTGCAACCTTCATCGAGCGGCTGCAAGGTGGGCGCGAGCTGATAGCCGAGCGCGCTTAGCACTGTGGCTTGGCGCGCGCGCTGCTGGCTAAGTTGCTGCGCGATATCGCGTTGTTTCTCCTGCTCGCTGAGCTGGCGAAAATAGCCGCTGGCGAGACTAGCGAGCTGGTTCCATGGGGCACGATAACCGGGGGCGACCGTTTTGCCCAGCTCCCTGGCGGCACGTTCCTGGTCGCGGGCGGCTTGCTCTTGCGCCTGCCAGGGTTCGAGCACACTGCGGATGTCACTGCCAAACACCTCGTCGAGGTAGTGATTGGAGTAAAATTCGTTTTCGTTAATGATGCCGACCAGTGCCATGGTTAACCCTCCGCGCCGGTGATAACGGCAATCAACTGAATATATGGTTCTTTTTCGGTGGTCATTGTCTCTTCGATCCACTCGATATAGCTTTCAAAGTTGTGGTCAATTTCGCGCTGACGCTGGGCCTGGCGACTCTGTTTCACCGCTTCGACCTGTTTGTTATCGGCAAAATCCAGCGTCAGTTGCTGGAGCTGGCGGGTTTTCAGCGCGTCGAGTTTCTTTAGCTGCGCGGTTAAGCGCAGGTTGATCTCGGTTTCAAACGCGTTGCGCTCCTGCACAAACACACTGCGAGCATGGTCAATGGCTTCGCGCAGCAGATCTTGCTGGCGTTGGTGGTTGCGCTGCTTGCCGCCGGGGTTGCTCAACTTACTGCACAAAGCGGGCTGCTGGGCGACAAAATCGGCAAACGGCTGACTGCCCACAAACTGCGCTTGCTTAAAGCTGACCACCAGCCAGGGGTTGACCATGGGGTGGGATTTGCGGTTGGGGAACAGCCCCGAGAGGATAAAGTGGTCTTCATCGGCGTTCATGGCATGGCTCATGCGCAGCACAGGCGCCTGATGACGGCCAAAGGCGCCTTGCACCTTGTCATCGAGCCACTGCACTACCGGGTTGATCTGCCACAGATAGTGAATGCTCGGCCAGGCATGTTGCTCGCCGCGCGCCGCAATAATGGCGCGGTTGATCACCTGTTTGTCTTCGCTGAGCAGCAGTTGCCAGTTGTCGGGCTCAATTTCAGGCGGTAGCTGAGCAAAGCGGCGGCGCAGTTCATCAGGCGCCACCAATGAGAGACAGCCATCGGGCAGACGCTCGAATTGCACCCGTTGACCGGCTTGTTTGAGGTAACCGAGTGCCGTTTCACAATAGGCCTGTTCGCTGGCAAACAGTGACAGATCCTGGGTGGTGAGGCGACTGGCATCCTGGCTGACCTGATTGCTCAGGGCACCCAGTAGATCGCCGGGTTGCTCCTGCTCGCTGGCATTGTGGTTAAGCAGCATATCTAACAGGCTGGCGCCATCTTGGGCGCCCTGCAGCATAAAGTCAGCGGTCTGCAGTTCTTCTTCTTCCTGGCTGTATTTACCGGTGAACTCGGAGCTGTCGCCGATGTTCTTTTGTGCCTGCTCATCTTTGTTGATCAGCACTTCCAGCACCCGCATATCGCCCTTGATCTGCTCGGCTTCGGTGAGCAGGTAGCGGATCTGCGGTACATGCTGCTGGCCATAGCGGTCGATACGGCCATTACGCTGTTGAAACACCATCAGTGACCAAGGGATGTCAAAATGGATCATCTTGTGGCTTTGATGGTGCAGGTTGATGCCCTCGGAGGCAACATCGGAGCACACCAGCAAGCGCACCGGAGCACTCTGTTTGCTGAATGCTTCGACGGTGTTCATCAGTTCGACATCGCCCTGGTCGCCGCGCAAGGTGGCGAGCTGTTCAGGCTTGAGCTTGAGATCGCGCGTCAGGTTGTCTGCCAAAAACTCCAGAGTCTTGATGCTTTCGGTGAAGATCACCAAGCGGTCATCAGCCTGATTGGCGCGCCATTGCAGATCGTTGCGGATGGTGTCGAGCAGCAGTTGGTATTTGCTAAAGCTGCCGGCATCGATGCGTGCCAGCGCCAACTGCAACGACTGCAACTCGTTGATCTGGCTTTGGCAGTTATTGACCTTGCGCTTGGCCAGATTGGCGAGCCGGTTGTTCACCACGCTGGCGCAGGCCATAGGGCTTGAAAACAGGGCCTTGGCGAGGGTGACCTTAAACAGGCGACCACGCTTGGCACTGCTGTCATCATCTTTAAGCTCGCTCTCAACAAGCCGGCGGAAGACTGTTTCTTCTTGTGCGCTGGCCTGACGTGCGATCTGCTTGATCTCGCGCTCGGGAAATTCACCGGCCATCTGATCTTTGACATCTTTTTTAAAGCGCCGAACCACCAGATTTTTGTCGGCAAAATCACTGTGCTGGTAATTAGAGGGATTGGCGATGGCTGTCGGGTCTAGCATGTTCATTAAGCTGGCGAAGCTCTCTGGCTTGCCATCATGAGGGGTGGCAGAGAGCATGATCAGGGTGTCACTGCGCCCAGCCAGCAATTTGGCGAGCTTGCTGCGCAGTGAGCTGCTGCCGCGCTCGGCAACGTTGTGCGCCTCGTCGATGACGATGATATCCCACCAGGCATTCTCTAAATGGTGGCGATATTCGATGTCTTGCTTGAGGGTATCGATGGAAATAATGCTTTTATCGAAGTAGTGAAACGGGTTGTGGTTGGTGGGAATGCGATTGCGCACCCGCTGTAACCCTTGAGAATCGAGCCGGGTGAGCGGAATGGCAAACCGACTCCAGAACTCTTTTTGAAACTGGGTCAGCATGGATTTAACCGCCAGCACCAAGATCCGCTTGCCACGGCCACGGCGAATAAGCTCGGAAACCATGATCCCTGCTTCCAGGGTTTTACCCAGCCCCACGGCATCGGCGATCAGGATGCGCTGGCGCGGTTGCTCCAGTGCCATGCGGGTGGGATCAAGCTGGAACGCCATCGAGTCCATCGCAGCCCGGTGACCAAAGTGCAACTTGGCATCGGTTGGTACCCTTTGGCGCAGCTGGCTTTCGATATACAGCTGTGCGGCCTGATAATTGGCCGATTCATCTTCCACCAGTTGGGTAGTGGCGGGATCGAGGATTTCGATGCGCTGTTCCAGTCGGGTTAAAAACAGTCCCTCTTTGCCACGCACCAATTCAGACACGCCATCACAGGTTAATAAGTGACCGCCATCACCACTGTTGTCTGCTCGACGGATGCGCCACTCTGCATCCCGGATCACCACCCGCATACCGGGTGCAAAGTTATGCTCGTTCATGAGTTTATCTTAATGTTTGAACAGCGCCTCAGGGGTGGAATATGCAACTCTGCATACCGCAAGTAGCACTGAGATAAAAAGGAAACAAAAGAGTACCATACACGGGATACAGGCGTAATAAACCCTACACGATAAAACCTGACCGATATCATGCTTTTCAATGGTTTGGTAATGGCATATCAATTGATAGGTTAAAAGATCTTCATTCGATTCGATTCGCAGACCATCATCGCCTCCATGGATGTTGTTTGGCTGGCCCTGGCTGTACATTTTTTAGCCACAAACTATGGCGTCAATCCGAACTTGAAGCTGGCCAAGTACACATGTCTTTTCCTACTGTTAAATGGAGAAGGATACTCCAAAGCCTTTACATGAGGCGCAAGAAGCAGCAGACAGTTCTTTAACCACCACGACTTGAACAATCCGATCTCGCTTGCGAACTAGCGCCGCAATTGAGTACATTGAACTGCATTATCACTTATGTGGTGGGCAATATGGATGGCTATTTAATGCACTGTACAATGCAGGTGAAAAATCGCTTTGTGCGGTCACTTTCTCAATCGTTAAACTTGTACAGAGATTTAATAATGGAACACCACATTCATTTATCAAAACCGGTTGTATCTCAATTGCTGTTAAATGGCTTTGAGGCTTTTGTTGTCCAGCATCAGGGACAAGTACGCAGTGGTATAGAATTGCACGCATCAGTCTACGGTAAAGTTAAAAGAGGAAAAGAAAAGACCAAGTACAAGGTGGATTTTATTTCGGTGGATACCACTGCAGATATGAATGGTGGCTTCGTAGCGTCAAATAATGAAACGCAATATCTGAAAGAGCATCTTGCTGAACAGATGGGATTTGAGAGAATTGGAAGTCTTCATACTCATCCCTATCTTGCTCATGAGGGCGATATGGAGTTTATGAGAACCGAAGGGTGTGATTTCTCCCCTGGTGATATAAATACATTTACTAATGAGCTAAACAAAAATAATAAACCATATTTAATTGAGCTTTTGCTAACAATCAAACAAAACCAAAGACAAAATATCAGACGAGACGGTTTTATTGGTGATGCTAGAAATGTATTTGAATTTTCTGTCGGTAATTGCAAATGTTTCCTGAGGGCCCAAGCATTTTCGCTTGATGAGAATCGTAAGCTGATTCGCGAAATGACATTCCTAGAAGATGACTATCTGCAATATTTTGAGCATTGGTTTACTGACTTTGGTCGTGTAAAAGTAAAAGAGGGGTGCAAGCGCATTCTGAAGTATATCGTTTAAGATAATGAAATTATTCAAAACTCAAGCAAGTGCTCTGTGTGAGTCACATGGCACAGCAATAACCAGGGCAAGGATAATAAGTTGTCCCATGTCAGGGTTGATTTAACCTTGCCAGCTCATCGGGTTGCCCTGTAGAAAGCCTATCGGCCAAGCATTACCACGCGAACAGCCTGCGCACAATTTCTTTAGGCTCCCAAATATTTCGATTGCACCCAGCCTAGGCCTTATCAATTTATGCGCCATGGACATCGTATTTTTATCTGAATTCACGGTCAACCCTGGTCCATTTCGGACGCTAATCCATAGTTATTTATCTATGCTCATTGATAGCCCTCCCCCTGACAGTCTCTATCGCCTTATTCATATAAATAAGGTAACCCCTCGGCTTTGCCGATGGATATTTACTCAACAACCATATAAGCACCATGACAGATATGTGTTAATAGCAATGCCTGTTTGATGGCATACAAGAGAGGCGATTGCCATATTATGGCAATTTTTAGCGGTGTTTTTTCCAGGATTTACTCTATAATTTCATCATGTACACAAGCTCTGATCGCAATAACAACTTCACCTTAAAAAACATTTAGTTATGATTGTAAGTCTACTGACGCCATGTCAAAAACACGTGCCACCATATGGCAATAAGCGTTTGGCTCTGCCATATGGTGGCAGACACTTCCACATAACCACTTGGCTGAACCTGCTTGTTCCACCAATGTCCCACCCCACCCAATGAAAAACGCCAACTGATGAATATAAATTCAAACAAATTGACTCTTGAATCATTAAAGCACTGCTCTCTATGCACTGTCCAACAACAGTACAATGGGATGGCATTAATTATAACCAGCCCACCTAACAGCAACTCAAACGATTCCCTCTTGATAGGGGTCAAGATATGCACTTTATCCACCACATGTCGCCATTTTGATAGATATCCCAAAAAAACATCTTTGGTTATGGCATTTATATTGTTTCAATACTGTTAACTTACGTTCTACTCTAATCATGTTGGAAATTATTCCAACTTATTTACCATGGTGGTTCAGCTTATTTTATTTGGAATTGCTTTCCTGTTGCGCGACATATTATCAACCTGTTGATGAAATACATTTCACAAGATGCACACAAAAATATCCATAACCCACAATGATAACAGCATAACAGCCGAAAATTAATGAAAAACAAGTCAGAAAATTATAGGTAATCTATCATACTCAGCTCGTCATCTAACCAAACTTAATACAATATGATTTTCCCAAGACGACATATAACCCTATCTATATTTCCTTATACAAAGTCCAATGATTGATATGCACTCGACTTATTCAAGGTATCATCTAAACATATGTAAAGCATTATCAAAAATGGTTTTATATCCATCGGTGCCCCCAAAATAACGACCGTTAGTTTGATTCTGTGTTATCTGGCCTGAAGCAGTATAACCACTCCCTTTTGCGGGCAACTGTCAGGTGAATACCATCTCCATACAGTCTGAGAAATTTAACAGACAGGACTTCATCCGTTTTTGCCGTAATAGCGCCAAGCCAGACCTGTCCAGTTGTTTCATATTTGAAACACCACATGCAAAAGTTCGTATACATAAACTGCAGAAGTTCATTTTATTGTTATATTTAAATCACTTACTGAATAATTCAAACAACCTCACTCGAGCCTGAAATGCTCCCTCATGTAGAAAGCACCAACCAGCAGACCATAAACAAGCCGCACCCGCTCATCCCTGCCCAGCAGCACACCGAGTAGCACTTCGCCGCTTGCCAAATCGTCACCATGCCAGAAGCACCAGAGGGCTGCCTCCACTACATCCAGCCAGCTGGCATGGCCCAGCTGATTGCGTGACTTGCGCCGCCAGCTACCACGCACCACCGAACCTGTATTCGGGGATCTGGCCGCCAGCGCCCGCTGCTCCATCACGCTTGGTGTGAGTCCATCCAGCTTGGCCTGACAACTACCACGCCCTCCCCGTAGCAATTTGTCGAGCAGTAGTGCCAACAAGCGCAACGCATCCTGATCTTCAAAGCTGGCAACCTCCCCCAGCAAATCGGCAGCACCCGCCATCAGTTGCTCACGTCCCCAGTAGATGGGCTGTAACGTGCGATCCAGCCGATGTTGCTCGACATGGATAGCCAATGTCGTCACCACCGCCAGCGGTGAAGTCTCACCCTCTTGGTGACACGCGCCTTTGGCAAGCAGAGCGGTCAGCTCCCTAGCTCGCTCGGCTGACAGTAGGCAATAGATCCCCCTGATCAGTGGCATGGCCAGCTGATCCGATCCCGGCGTCAATGTCATGACACTCCAGTGATAATTGATAATGAAGCAAGGTTGGCTCATCAAGATGCCTGGAAACTGCAACAGAGCTCGGCGATAAAGCGCGTCCCGCCACTAGGGAAAAACAGCGCTTGTCTCTTCCCCATCGCAGCAAAAGCAGGCGGATCTATCAGACGGTCTTAACACCCGGGCCAACCAGCAAGGCCACGGACTTGTCATCGCCGGTTGTGCGTAGCCATAACTCCCCCTGGCTCAAGCACTCATAGAGCTCGCGTACGGTCACCTTCTGCTCAACCCACTGATCGAGCATGGGGGCAAACCGACTCTGTGCGTTGCTATAGAGTCGCTCGGCAGCCCCGTCACTCATCGCGACAACCGCCTCCACCCTACCTGCGGGCTCAGCACCCCAACTGACCTGAGCCATACTCAACTGCGGATCGATGAACGCAGTCTGGTTGGCAAACTCCCCCTTGTTCGCCTGGCCCAGCTGACGCCAGGACGATTCAGCGTAACCCCGCTCCCGTAACGCCAACAGGCCATCGCCAACTTGCAGCCAGAACAGGGAGTGCTTGCCTGCTACTGCTAACAGCAAGGTGGCACGAAAATCATCGCCACTGCGCCGACCGGCTGCGGCCAGATCGGCATTGATCCCCTTGGCATGCCGTACCAACAACATGGCCAGTTGCGCCAGCTCAGCGCTCTGTTCTTCCTCATCAAGCCACTTGGCCAAACAAGGTTCCAGCGAGATCAGCAGCCGCCGTAACCCCTCGCTTAACGTACGGGCCCCCAACTCGGCGCACAGGGCCGATCCTGCCCCGTCGCACAGCACCAGCAACGGCCGTCCCTGACAGTGGATGACCCCATGATCCTGACAGGGCAAACCATGCTGTAGATGGCGGTAACCCACTGCCTGGCTAGCCACCCCATGCCAATCCGACAGTCCCAGCGGCGCTGTTGACAACTGCTCAAGATAACGAGGCAGTTGGGCCAACAGGGGATGATAATAAGACGCCACCGTCATAACAGGCTCCTCAATGCCAAATGGGGGGCTTGCGCCCCATGCAACGCATGCTCTGCCGGTCTCCTGTTACACATCGATACTGTCCCAGCCTGAGGTGGCAGGCAGTTGCACCTTGTCACCGGGGATAGATGCGCTCACCCGCTGCATGCTTTGGGAGAGCCACATAAAAAACTCGGTAAAGCGCAATCCGGCCAAACGCTTGGGTGGCAACAGGGCGCAACGCGACAGCTCACCGATATCCGCCTCGGCACCGATGGCCACACAGAGCACCACCATCTTCTTCGCCTGAGCCAGCGCCCTGAGCTCAGCCGCCCGTACCGGCCAACCACTGTCAGTGGGCACCCCGTCACTCATGATCACCATCCACGGCTGGTAATAGCTCACCCCTGCCTGTTGATAAGCCTGCTTGCGCTGCGCCAATCGTTCGATGCCGAGGGCAATCGCCTCTCCCAGTGGCGTCACTCCATCAGCCACCAGGGCCGGGCGAGAATCGAATTCGGCGACCGAGGCCAATGGCTGAAGCTCCTGTACCTGGCCCCCAAAGCTGATAATCCCCAGCTCCACCGAACTGGCGGCCACCTCATCGCCCTGCAGCTCGACGATAAATTGCCCGACCCCATCCCCCAGCTCGGCAATAGGGCGTCCCTGCATCGACCCGGAGGTGTCGAGCAGCAACATACAGGGGCAACGCGGGGCGGGGTTGGTGAGCAGACTCTGCTCGAGATGGGCAAGTTCCATCATCTTCTCTCCTGTGACAAAGCCGGATTGGCTGACGGAAGAG
The DNA here is from genome assembly GCF_051919185.1 of Aeromonas sp. 97A. Lineage (NCBI taxonomy): Bacteria > Pseudomonadati > Pseudomonadota > Gammaproteobacteria > Aeromonadales > Aeromonadaceae > Aeromonas > Aeromonas sp. 97A. Next base: position 1,516,231 of record NZ_JBQBFF010000001.1, read on the forward strand.
ATAATGACAGCGTTCAAAGGGAAACGGATTGACACCAACTGGTAAGAAAACGAGCCACTTAAATAGCTGTTCCGAATAGTAGATCACTGGAGGAAGGGAACTCAGTCCAGTTTGTGCGATCTCATTAGTCGCCAAACAAAACAAGCCACACACAAAGGACTGAGTTGATGCCTATCCTACCACCCCTGCCACGGCCACAGCGCCGCCGCATTCACAAAATCATCCATGCCACCCGTGATAAAGGGCATGCTCGTCGCTTGATGGCTATCTTGCTGCAACATGAAGGACGCACGGTCACTGAGGTTCATCACCTTACCGGCGCTGCTCATGCAGTTTTCTCCGCAAGATTTTGGTTATCAGCGCAGCCGCTGGTGTACCGAGCTATTGGCTATCAAAATCAATCGGTTAACGGGGCTCAATATGGCAGCATCCACGCTCCGCCGATGGTTACCTCGTATGGGTATTGTCTGGCGAAGGCCCGTGCCGACCTTGCGGATAAAAGACCCGGCCTATCAGGATAAAATGGCGAATATCGAGGCTGCGCTGGCCCGCTGTGATGCCGATAATCCGGTGTTTTATGAGGATGAAGTCGATATAGACCTCAATCCAAAATTAGGAGCCGACTGGATGTTCAGAGCGCAGCAAAAGCGGGTTGTCACACCGGGACAGAACGCCAAACATTACCTGGCAGGCGTTCTCCATGCAGGCAATGGAAGAGTACTTTACGTCAGCGGGATAAAGAAAAACTCATCCCTGTTTATCGCCATGCTGGAAAAGCTGCGTCGCCACTACCGACGAGCCAAAACCATCACGCTGATCCTCGATAACTACATCATTCACAAAAGCAAACAGACCGAGCGATGGTTGAAGAAGAACCCCAAGTTCTGCCTGGTGTTCCAGCCAGTTTACAGCCCTTGGGTTAATCACATAGAACGGCTGTGGCACAAGTTACATGAAACCATCACGCGCAATCATCAATGCAGAGGAATGGCCAGCCTGCTGGCCCGAGTGAAACACTTCATGGATACCGTGTCTCCTTTCCCGGGGAATGGCTATGGCACAGCGAAGGTGTAGCACTATTAGGATCAGTTATTTAGTTGATAGTCGGCCAAATAGCCTCTTATTGCACAATCTGGCTGGATAACAACACTTGCAACATCTGCTTTTGATGCTCAGCTATCTCATCCTCCTGCCAGCGACCCTTCTTCTGCTTCATAAGCCTGATCATTGCGAGCAACTTGAGACTATCAATCTGGTTGTTGGCAAGGCTCGCTTCAAAGTGCTCCTGCTTCTGTTGCGGCTGGAAGTTACTCAGGCGCGAGTTCTTGCTGTGGCTGATAAGGCAAAGGTTGCCAAACGAATGAAGTGCACTCTGCTCGACCGGTTTATAACCATCCATCGGATGCTGGGGTGAGAAGTGTTCCACCGAACTGCGGAATGTAAACTCGAAACGGCGATACAACTCCATATCACGATCTTTATCTTGATTTCGATTCGTAACCCACAGCAGGTAGTCGAGGAAATTGAAGACAAAGTTGTTCTCGATATGACCGAAGCGAAGTTTGGATGTAATCACCTCGTGCCAGCTCTCATCCACATTGATGGCAGGCAACAGGGCGTTATCTAGGTAGAGCATCTGATAATAGGAAGCCCCTTCACTCGGCGCCAAAAAGCGCTGGAAGACAAAGCGGCGAGCCTGACTTTCCAGATAGGACAGATAAGCCCCGGCCTCCACCGGTTGATCAGGGTGACAATTGTCGAACAGATATCTCAGTGCACCATTCAGCCAATGTTTGTAAACCAGGGTCGGGGTCGACACATGAAACGCCGACAGCAACATCAGGATCCGCCGGTTAACACCAGAGAAACCATTCTCATTTTCATCCTTGTCAAAGGTATTGATGTAACTGACGCTCTTTTCCGAATACCAGTGCAGCCGCTTCAGACTCCAACCATCCTTGCCATCGGCAAACTCGCGCTTGATGATGAACTGATCAAACAGATACTTGCTCTTCAACAGGCCATAGATAAAACGCTGAACTGCCGCCACTGGGTCCGTCTGCCCGATCACCCGCAGCTCAAACTGATCGACCAGTTGTTTATCATCGAGCGGCACCCCTTCTGTATTCATGGGGTCGCGGCTAACGAGTCGCAGTACATGGAGCAAAAAGTTGGAGAAGTTGATGACGCTATTAAAGCGCTCGGAGCCTGCACTCTCCTCCTCCACCTTCTGCTCTCCATCGAGATTGTCATCCTGCAAAATGGCCAACAAGGTGCGCCCCTGGCTGGCGTCAATCACATCATCATCGCTTTTATCTGCAGATGGGGGGCAATAAGAGGGTGCTAGCAGATCAAGTAGATGGGCAAAATCCCGGGGAACAAACTGACCCCAGTCTTTCTCACCGAACAGGCGATGACGCTCCTCTGGGGTAAAACCGTACTGGATATAGCGCTCCATATTGGCGCAGGCATCCCATACCCGGGTCAGTGCATAAATGTTTTGGCGACGAGTCTCCTCCTCGGGTATCTTGTCGTTTAGCACAGCCATCAGCTTCGCCTTGATCACCTCATGCTTTTCCAGCTGTTCACCGCGATTGTTCATCGCCTCGAAGAAGTGATTGAGATCGGTATCCTTGGGTACCTCGATACGAGAGATCTGCACATGCGTGAAGAGGTAGTCACAAAAGGCCGTCAGTTTAGCCCCCACCAAACCAAGATCCGCCATTGCCTTGCCAATCAGTTCAAAACCGTTCACAAGACCTTCATTGAAGGCACTCCCCCGCAAATCGTGGGGAGCCACCCCCAGCCATAAGCACTCGAAGGTATGCCTCGATATCGGGCGACTTTCAAAAGCGAGGTTGATGGTCTGATACCAGCTCATATCCACCGCACCTACCGCATCTTTAGGGGGGTGTTTGAGCCAATTGGCCAGCAGAGAGAGGGTAGTAAAGCGCTGCTGACCATCGATTACCTCGAAGCTACTATCGTCCCGGGCAAACACCACCAAGGTGCCGATATAGTAGGTTTGCGGTCCCTTGGCACCGACCGATTTTTGCTGATAATCCAGCACATCCTGCAGCAGCTGGGTGATCTCTCCCTCGCCCCAGGCATAGTTACGCTGGTACATGGGCACCAGATAGCGGGCGCTGTCTTCGAGCAGTGCACGGATGGAAAAGGGGCGAACGCCTGCATCACTCATAATATTTCATCTCCCGAAACAGTCCGACCAGCTCATCTTCGGTGCCACTTCGAATATTGTTCTGGTTCTCTTTCTTGCTCATGCTCGGCAAAGGGAAACCATGCAGGTCTCCCGGCAAACGGGCATCACGAATGGCACGGATCAGATTGTGCTCCAGCACGTAGTTATCCATGGTCGCCAGTTGCACCACCTGCTGGCGAATACGGCAACGATAGGCCCAGATAAAGCACTTCTCGATGGCCAGTGACAGCCCCTGGCTGCCGAACTTGTCGATATAGAAGATCAGGGCGCAGTCGAACATGGCCCGCACATAACGATCCCCAGTGCGGAGGCGCTTTGCATAACTGCCCAAGGTAAACAGAACTTTGCTAGCCATCGGCGTCAGCGCTTCGCCGAGCAGGGTGGCAGATTGCGCCTTACCGGAATCAGATTCCTCGGCCACGATGGCGGCCACCCGCGTCTGGTAGTACTCGGCCATCTCGAAAAAGCGCCGACCATTGATGATCATCTGGTCGAGATGAAAGGGAAACGTCATTCGCTGGCCATCTATCTTGCGCTGGTACTGGCTGTTGTACTCATCGACAAAGTGGTGGGCGATACGCAGCGACTCCACATAGGGATAATGTCCCACCCGGTCGAGGTTGACCCCCTTGAAGAGATCTACCTCCCCCTTGCCAAAATAACGGGCCGACTTGCCCTCGGCCCACTGGCGTACCCGATAGAGATAGAGGGCGAACAGATTGGCCAGCTCATCGCTTGGCAGGCGCTCCCAATGGGCAACCGCCTCGGCCTTGAGGTTGGCCTCATGGTCAGCAAACTCGCGCAGGTGAAATGCCTTGAGCAGATCGTGGGGGGCCAAATCGCGCCCCCGGGCATTTTGTGAATCGAAGAACTGGAACGCCTCCGAGATATCCTGCAGCACAAAGCAGACTACCTGACAGCGGTTGAGCAGAAAGTCGATTTGCTGCTCGTCAAACTCAGGGCGGGCCACCAGCCGACGCAGTTCCAGATAGTTGCGTCTGAGGTTTAACTCCGAATCACGGCTGGGGAAGTGCTGGCGCTGCATAAACGCATCGATAGGTCCCCGCAAGGCCTGCAATTGCTCACGCAGATCCTGACGTTGAAACCGGATACTCTTCTCTTTGCCATTGCGAGTTTCGTTATCCAGCACCCCGATAAGCGCCTTGACGGTCAACATCAGGGTCAGTGTGCGTTGCTGACCATCGACGATATCAAGCATCTCGCCCAGCTTGCTATCGGTGTGCTGATGAAACACCACCGAGCCCAGCCGGTAGGCGCTCTTGTCCTGATGGGTCGCCAGATCACTGAAGAGATCCGAGATATTCTTGGCGCCCCAGCGGTACGGCCGCTGATAGTTTGGGATAGCCAGTTGGGGAATGGCCAGCAACTGGCGTACCGACCGCACCTGATTATTGATGCTCTCCATCATGCCTCCTGCGGTAGGCGGATGCAGCCGGTCAACAACCACTGCATCAGCCCCTGTTTCAGGAGGGAGGAGTAGAGTTCGTTCTTCTTGATAGCCATGAGTCAGGTATTCCGATAAGAGTCTGTGTACACCAAGGGCGCCTGGAAAACGAAAAGAGGCAGAGATTCACAACCTTGCCGGTTACGGAGCCAGAAATTGCCGACGAGTTTACCCATTTGGCCCCGTTGCAACCAGGCCTGATATCACATCAGAGTGTGATCGCCGACCGTTTGCTGCAAAAGCCATCATTTGCCTTCAAGCAAGGGTGGCGGTGTACTCTCGCCACGGCATTTGAGTTGCCCCAGCGAGTTGGTTCGGCAGACGGAGCCATCGGAGGCACGCAGGTTACCGAGACTATCCTCACGCCACGTCACCCGTTCGCCGGTTTTGGCATTGCTGCCACGCACATGGCCCAGTGCGTCTTTGCGGTAGGTGGTGCCATCGCTGCCCTTGAGGTTGCCCAACGGATCGGTGCGCCAGGTAATGCCGGTACCCGAGTCTTTGATGTTGCCCAGCGCATTCTCCCGATAGGTGAAGTCTGCAGCAAACACGATTTGCGGCGTTAGGCCCAGCAACAGGACGATTAATGACAACGGGCGTGTCGCTAACCAAAAGCAGGGTTGGTTACTCATCGCATATCCCCTCTGATGTGAACTCGGCTGACTATACCGGGCCAGCCGCACAGCTTCGATACTGGGGTTTTGCACATGTCGTGTTTTCAGGCGGATACAACTTTGACTCTAAAGAGTGTGAACAAGGAGCTCACTGCAATAATTTGAGCCGTGTTACTCTAGGCCAAATGGAACTTGCCTGAGGGATATCATGCCGATACAACCACCCCCTTCTACTTATCGCTGTCCAACCTGTGGCTGGCACAAGACGGTTGTCCCCAAGAGCGATGTTATGGTACGTGGCCACACCTGGTTTGAGGCCTGTCCCGAGTGCCACCATGCCCCACTGGAACAATCGTCGGCCACCATGGTGGAGCTGGCCATTGCAACGCTGAAGGGTGTCATCCGCAAGTAGCCACTGCTATCACCACATTGCTATTCCAGCCAGTTCCTCACCAACCTGATGTGTAGTGGTCTAATCATCCCGGACACCATTTTAGGTGGTACAGTCGCCACCATGACCTGAGGTGTTCAATGACAAGATTACGTCGCTCATTTACTGCCGAATTCAAACTCGAAGCCGCATCCCTGGTGCTCGACCAGGGATATTCTGTCCCCGAAGCCAGTCGTTCACTGGATATCGGTGAAACCATACTTCGCCGCTGGGTTCGGCAACTGCAATCCGAACGCAGTGGCACTACCCCAATCAGCAAAGCACTGACTCTGGAGCAGCAAAAAATTCAGGAACTGGAAGCCCGCATCAACCGGCTCGAACGTGAGAAGGACATTCTAAAAAAGGCTACTGCTCTCTTGATGACGGACGAGTTCACACGTACGCGCTGATAGACCGATTAAGGGAGCAAGCCCCCATCACTTTGGTCTGCTGCGCCTTCGATGTTCCCACCTCCTGTTTTTACGATTATCTGGCTCGCAGGCGGACGATTAACCGTGAACGTATGCAACAGCGCTCTGAGTTGCGCCGTTTGTTCAAAGCGAGCCGGAACTCAACGGGCAGCCGCGCCTTGATGTCGATGATGCGGGAGTTGGGGTATCAGATTGGTCGATTCAAAGTACGTAACCTGATGAAGGAAGCCGGTCTGGTATCCAAGCAACCGGGCGCTCATCGCTATCAGGTGGCACAGTCTGAACGACCGGACATACCCAATCTGCTGGCCCGCGAATTTGATGTCCAGCAACCCAATCAGGTGTGGTGTGGCGATATCACCTACGTCTGGGCCGGTGGTCGCTGGCATTACCTGGCAGCGGTGCTTGACCTGCACACTCGGCGGGTCGTGGGCTGGGCGATGTCTGATAAACCTGATGCAGAATTGGCAATCAAAGCCCTGGAGATGGCCTATCAGCAGCGGGGTTGCCCATCTGGTGTGCTATTTCACTCTGACCAGGGCAGCCAATATGGCAGTAGGGCATTTCGGCAACGAGTGTGGCGCTATCGCATGACCCAGAGCATGAGTCGGCGTGGCAACTGCTGGGATAACGCCCCGATGGAACGGTTGTTCAGAAGCCTGAAGTCAGAGTGGCTCCCGGCTATGGGATATATGAGCTTGCGGGAAGCAAAGCGGGATATCAGTTATTACCTGATGGATTACTACAACTGGCGGCGTCCACATCAACACAATGACGGGATACCGCCAGCAAAAGCCGAAGAACGGCCTAACCAAGTGTCCGGATTTAGTTGACCACTACAATGATCAAGCAGCAGGACAGAGAGTATGGTTGTCAAAGCTGGCTATTCATCTGATTGAGAAGGAGATCGTCGTTGAATTTTGAACAGTTGAAAACTCGTCACCGGACTCTGCGTGAACACTCTCCCAGCAACCTCAACTTGCGAGTTCATCGTGCCTTAAGCTGGCTGCAACGTGCTGAAATGGCCGAAGATGAAGATGGCCGCTTTATCTTTCTCTGGATTGCGTTCAATGCGGCTTATGCCACTGAAATCGATGACGATCGTCGCCTCTCTGAACAGGAGACCTTCAAAGGCTTTCTGGAGAAACTGTGCGATCTGGATGAGCACAAAAAGATCGAGCATCTGGTTTGGCAGGAGTTCTCTGGCAGTATCCGCATACTGCTGGATACCCCGTTTGTACTGCAAGGCTTCTGGGATTATCACAGTGGCAAAATAAGCGAAGCCCAGTGGAAGGAGCGGCTGGCACAAGGCAAGAAGATGGCAAACCAGGCCCTCGCCAGCAGCAACTCCCCACAGTTGCTGGGCGTGGTGTTTAACCGCCTCTATACCCTGCGCAACCAGCTAATCCATGGCGGTGCGACCTGGAACAGCTCGGTCAATCGCAAACAACTGAAGGATTGTGCCAACCTGCTCGGCAAACTGGTGCCGGTGATCATCGAGTTGATGATGACCCATCCTGATACCCTGTGGGGAGATGCCTGTTATCCGGTGGTTGAGCTGGATGGTTAATCAGTCGCAAGATGGCGGGCTGCGATGGCCCCGCGGCTTCAATCCGTCCGATCTGACAGATAGAAAGCCCCGGCTAACAGACCATAGACAAACCGCACCCGCTCATCCCTGCCCAGCAGCACACCGAGTAGCACTTCGCCGCTTGCTAAATCGTCACCATGCCAGAAGCACCAGAGGGCTGCCTCCACTACATCCAGCCAGCTGGCATGGCCCAGCTGATTGCGTGACTTGCGCCGCCAGCTGCCGCGCACCACGGCGCAGCTATTCGGGGATGTGGCCGCCAGTGCCCGCTGCTCCATGACGCTTACCGTTAGTCCATCCAGCTTGGCCTGGCGACTACCACGCCCTCCTCGCAGCAATTTGTCGAGTAGCAGCGCCAACAGACGAAACGCATCCTGATCTTCAAAACAAGCATCCTCCCCAAGCAAACTGGCGGTACCCGCCATCAGTTGCTCACGCCCTTGGTAGATGGGCTGTGAAGTGCGATCCAGCCGATGTTGCTCGACATGGATAGCCAATGCCGTCACCACCGCCAACGGTGAAGTCTCACCCTTAGGGTGAGATGCACCGTTAGTCAGCAAGGAGGTCAGCGCCGTGACTTGCTCCGCGGACAACAGGCAATAGAGCCCCCTGATCAAGGGCATAGCCGCCTGATCCAATAACAGAGTTGAATTCATAGCGCCTCAGTGACGATCGCGTTTGAAGTGAGTGGTTTTATGACCGACGGTGACAATCTCACCGTCTTGCAGGACCAGATAGTGGCGGCGCAGACGCTGGCAGTATTCCGCTGGCAATCCGCAACCGGCTTGCAGCATGGCCAACGCTTTGCGATCGAGATAAACCAGTTCGCGCCCCCGGTGATAAGCAGAACGCCCGATGCTCAGCAGCAGCTCCACCAGCTCGGGAGCAATGCCGCGCTGCTGCATCCGGCACGCGGCATGATGGCTGTATGCACTGTCCAGCTTCCCGTTCATGACATGCTCCTTTGGCGCTCATTTCGATGGACTCATTATATGTAGCCTGTATACTCATGCCGATACTGGTTACATAAACATGTCGCATTTTGGAGCACGTATGGCACCCAAAGAGCTCACCTGGGATCAAACCCTGCGTTTTCGTCTGCTGGAAATCGTATTGCAGTGGGAGGGACGGCTGACCACCAACCACCTGACAACCGCTTTCAATATCGGCCGTCAACAGGCGTCACGGGATATCAACCACTACCTGACACACTACTCGCCGGAAGGGCTGGTCTATGACAAAAGCCTGAAGGGATACAAACCCACAGCGCACTTTGTGCCGCGTTTTAGTGAGGGAAAAGTCGATGAGTACCTGATGCTGCTACACCGTGAAAAGCAGCACCAGCGCCAACATGAAGCGGGCCTGTTGACACTGCCGCTGATGGATCTGCGCTACGGCCACATCGAGATCCTGGATGTGCCAAACCGCCATATCGACACGAAAATCGTGCGTGGCTTGGTGCAAGCGGCGCGCGGCCAACTGCGGGTCGATGTCGATTACGTATCCCTCAGTTCAGAGGAGCAGAGTGGCCGCAATATCGTGCCTCACACTCTGGTCTATGACGGGATCCGCTGGCACGTACGCGCCTACTGCGAGAAGAAGGGGGAATATCTGGACTTTGTGATGAGTCGTTTTCGGGGCGAACCGGATCTGCTGGATGCCTCCCCTCACGGCCGGGATCAAGATCTGGAGTGGAACACCCAGGTGACTGCGGTAGTCGTTCCCAATCCCGGGCTCAGTGAAGGACAACAGGCCATCATTGCCATAGACTATGCGATGACAGGGAACCAGCTGTTGATCAGCCAACGGATCCCCTTGGTGCATTACGCACTGGAACGGATGCAAGTGAGCTATAACGGAGAACATCAACAACATCCCCTGCTCTACCCGCTGGTGCTGGCAAATCGGGAGGAGCTCATCCAGCAAGGCTGTACCTTCAAGCTCAAGAGTGCGGATTTGCAAATACTCCCACAGTAGGAACAATAGAAATATTGTGTGAAAAAAGCCCATAAAACAATGCCAGTCAGGCCTGACTGGCATTAGACACTACAATATCACTCATTTTTATTCTTGTTCATCTATGCCAGTCATTGTTGAAGGCGCAGACAGATTTCCACGTTGATCTTAACAAACTCATCCCAAGAAATTACCTCCGCCAACTTGACACGATAGTAGTCTTCCACTCGACAGACGAGGGGACGATTTGCATAGATCGTGCAATTATGGCTCTGCTCGTTGAAATAACGGCAGACACCATTACCAGCATCCAGGAAAACAGTTTGAGGGCTCTCACTCACCCTACGACAGCACTGACCACAGGCGGTGCAGGGAAATGGGGGCAATACTGGTTGCATGGCAATTCAAGCTACTTGCAGACGAGTAAGGAGATCCTGTGCAGCCAATGTGGTAGCCCGGATCGCATTATCCTGCCCGCTGGCGGCAGTGAGTGAGGTTTCCAATTTTTCACTCATCTGAGTAAATCGAGGATCAAGTTCAGCACGAACAATTGTGCGCATCTCCATATCAAACTGACTGCTGAGATTTTGAGCAATATCTTCTACTTCCCGCTCGAAGCGTTCACGTTCGCGCTGCATTTGCTCATATTGATCCTGCATTTGCTTGTTCGCGGGGTCACCTTGATAGAGATCCCACATGGACATCAGCACGGTAATGCCCGTACCGACATAGGGGATGTATTTTCCAACGACTTTAGCACCAATTTTTTCCATTGTTTTTGGCCCGATCCCCTTCATGAGTGAAGGAAACCACTCTTTAGTGAGCTTGAGAGCTGAAATGATATGCTCCGGTTTTGCCGCCCCGCTCAACGTCTTGAACCCTTGACCAATCATGTCACCATCAATACGTGAGAACACGCTCTCACGAGGCGCTCTTGATGCATCGTGTTGTTCGGTGAATGAGGGAATATCGGCTTTGCTGTTAAGATTTAGTTGTTCCCTGTCGAGCGCAGCTTCCAAAATCTCGATCTCGTCTCTGAAGCTGGAAACGAGGTAATTCAGCTCATCCTCAAGGCTGAGTACCACCTGAGAGGAAGCCTCTTGATAGATCTGTTCGATGATAGGCTGAGATTGTGAGGGATCTTGCCGAATTGCACTCTTGCTACGCTCATAAACTTGTTTGCTACTGCGGCTTATCTGGTTTGACACTTCGTGACGGCAATGATTCTGATCTTTAACTAGGCGCTTGAGTAGTTCGTCATATTTGCGCACCATGTCACTGCTGCTCGAATTAGACAACTGAGCCAGAAAATCACTCAAAAAAGTCTGTAAAGTATTGGCTAACCGTTGATTTACATCATTCAGGTCAATGCTACCAATAAAGTCGTTTAGCGCAGTTTCCAGCTCCGGACAACCACTATTATTGACAAGGCCCTGTTGACCAGAAAGTTTTCCTTTCAGTGCCCGCGCTGCATTAACTCGCATGATGGGGATATCCTGCAATACGCCGCCCATGCCTCTGTCCGCCGCCAGAACCTGTAAACGGGAGCGAGTCTGATCCTTAAGACGGATAAAATCTTCCTGCCCAAGTGGATTTTTTTCGTTGAATACCAAGAACAGTTTCTTTTTTTCCTCCAGCAGATCGATCAACTTTTTCAAGGTCTTTTCTTCTTCTGCCGCACCAGACGGATTGACCACAAAAATGATGGCATCGGCCTTCATCATCTGTACCTTGGTTACCTCCTCATGCTCAAGCGGGGCATCGACACCAGGCGTATCTAGAATGGTGTGATTGTTCCAGCGATATGCTCCCACCGTGCTAGTGAGGGGTATATCTCCAGTGGGAGCAGCCTCCTCACCAAGCAGAGCGTTGATCAAAGTACTTTTACCCGCGTTATATATGCCATATACCATGACGCAAATCCCGGGAGTCTGCAGCTTGTCTTCAAACTGAGTGATAACAGTCTCAAATTCCTTCTGCATAACTGGGTAATCGGCAATCAATTGACTAGTCAGTTTATAGGTATCGTAAAGCTGACTGGATGTAATCTGCATAATGAAACCTCACTAATAGCGTTCACATTGACATAAATACTATTTCTGAATTTTTTGTTGTGCTGTCTGTTTGAGTTCCTCGAAACCCAGCTGGGTACGAGTGACCTCTTGGGTCAGTATCCGAGCAGTTTGCAGTGCAGCATCGAGATGACGCGTTAACGAAAAGTCAGCGTGCTGACGAACAGTTGCCTCAATAGCCTGAGCATAGGCGGTATGTGTCTGTGCAAGGAGCTGTTCAAGGTTATCTCCGGTGATCACTTCAACCTCACGCATGCTGACCTCGGCACCTCGGCCAGCAACACCACCAAGGCTCCCACCTACAGTGGCCCCAATGGCAGCCCCTGCGGGGCCACCAGCAACGAAGCCCAAACCAGCACCAATCAAAGTCCCAACTCCACTAGTAAGACCACGATTCCCCTTTCGCACTCCCCCTGGGATCTGCTCCATTGCCTTGTCGAGGTTGAAATCGGGCAGCTTCAGTGCAGCTGCGTGCCAGGTCTTACTGACGGCATCTTTAAAATCCTCTGTTATCTGAGCGAAGACGTTACTTAGCGCCTGCCCGATCACACCTTGCAACAAACTGTCCCAGTTACGATGAGCTTTACGCAGCGCCACATTCATCAGATATTCTTCGTTGCGCCGCCCAGCAAGCTCATCAAAATCGATATCGATCGTACGGCGCATCGTGGCCTGTGCAACGCGAATTTCCCGCGTTACAGCCTTAGGTACATCTGCCTGTAACCTGCTAATTGTCGTCTCGAGATCAGCGATCAAATCCTTATAGGGTGATAACTCCATCTGGCACCCCTGCATAAAATTATAAAAATTTTGCATGGGCACATTTTTTTTCAACCGTAGCCCTTTATCTTGCGAGATGCGATGCAATGTGGAGAAAAGTTGCCCCATACCACTATCAGCCAGTTTTTCAAAATCATTGGCATGCTCCTGCGCATACCGAGCCGAAATAGAAAGCAGATGATTGCTGTTGATAAAACCTAGTTCGCGGGAAATAACATCACGCTGATCCTGTCGACGCTCAGCGCTCTTCATCTGCACCGTGACCTTGATCTCTTCAAGCTCATCATCCCAATCCTCATCATTGAGGTCACTGCCAGTGACCAGGATCAGCATCTCTTTACCCTGGGTATTAAGGCTGCGAATTTCATTAAGATCGCTGGCTCGGCCCGGTGCATCGGAGCGCATGGTATAGAGAATAAGGTCGGCGTGTTCCACATAATCTTGGGCGAGACGACCATTCTGTTCGTTCACCGAGTGCAGGCCAGGTGAATCGACCCAGGTCAGGCCAGGCAAACGAAAACCTTGTATCGAGCTGGTTGCTTCGGTGGCGCCGACGCGAAACTCCCGACGATTCAAAGCCTCATCTTGGCTATCGCCGTTTGAGGCACAGGTATTTTCATGGGTGAAATAACTTGGATGGCTATCTGTGGGTAGCGCCTCTTTAACCCTCTGGTCGGGGTCAGTATGACCCCAAGCCATGTAATTACCTAATGAGCTTTTACCTGACTTCACCTTGCCATAGATAAACACCAGTAGAGAGTCGTTAAACCCCTTACGAAACTTGATGCCCTTATCACGCTTGCTGATCTCATTATTCCAAGCGGTGTCGGTAGCTGCGACTGCCGAGAGAAATCCCTTAAGCTGGGTGCTCAATGGATTATCATTTGGCAAATTTTTTTGGGCGGTAGTAAGGTGTGTCTCCATATGACGGTGAAACTGTTGACGTAGATCCGTGAATTGTTGATCGAGCTCACGCGCTTCAGCCAACGACGTCTCGAATTGCCCCTGGAGAGCATGAAACGATGCAATCAGGTTTTCGCGTAACATAACCTCAGACATCTAACTCCCCTCTCAACGCTTGCACAGTTGATCGCGTTTTTTTTCTAGCCGTTGACGTACACTTTTCAATTTACCTAAAACCTCTTCTGCATTATTAATCTGACTATGAGCATCATAGATGGCAGGATCGGGTTGCAATTCAACCTGATACAAGGTTTCAAAACGGGTTAGACTGTCTTTGGTTACTTTATCCATAAAATCTAGTTTGTAAGCAGTGATAAAGGGTGTTCTTATTTGGCGAGCCCCCTTGAGCAAGTCGGCGCAAAATGCAGGTACTTTGGTATATTTCACCTCAACCAAACCATCCAGCAGTTGTTTAAAATCACCTGTTTGCTCTTCACCTTGCTCTACATATTTTCTGAGCGTCGCTTGTTTCCGCTCTTCGAGAGCTTTAGCCTGCCGCGCCTGTTCGGCCCGTTCTTCTGCTTCACGCTCACGCCTTCTCTCTTGGCGCGCTTCCCATTCACGCTCTTCCTCTTCCTCTTTGAGCTTTTTTGCCGCATATGAAACGGCACCGACTACTGCTGCACCGATTAACCAAGGTAGTGCCATATTTTTATCTCCTTAATTGTTAATTAATTGAACGGTAGTAGTTTCGAGTATTTTCTAATGCCACATCAAGGGTGGTTAACGCATTGTTAAATGCATCAAATTCTTTCGCCAATGTTTTTTTGGTCGCAACTATAGTTTGTCGGAATGCCAACTCACATTGCTCTATTTCGGTGATGATGTCATCTAAAGCTTGACGCTGGCGACTAACCTTCACCGCCGAATAATCACCCCTGATACTATTTAGATGTACTTTCAAATCATCTATATGGCTAGCACGAACCAAATTATCTTCTTTTTTCTGCACCCCTTTATGGAAACGAGTTCCGGATATTTTGAAAAAATCAGGCTGAAAACCAAGATCTTGTTGGCACTGTTCCAATATACGTTTTTCAATAGTATTGATCTTTTCTCTATCCTCACAGTCTATTTTGCTGAGAATAATGATGATATTCTGTTCGGCATACTCACCAAAGGACTCTTTTAGAGCGCGTAAAAAATCCATCTCTATTTTCTCCAGCTCACCCTGTGGCTGATGAACAAACAAGACAATATCAGCCTTGGCAGCACCTTGTTGTGCCACAAAATCATCTTCTTGGTTCGCATCCAGCCCTGGAGTATCAAGAAAAATATATTGTTCGGTCTCAAACTGTTTGAGCTCTGCAGTTTCACGCACATCACGAGTTCGGAAGCACTCAGTCTGAATATGGTCAGTAAGCATATTAAGCAAGTAACTCTTACCCGCATTCATCAATCCCCAAGCAGCAATTGTTGGCTTACTTCCACCGAGCTCTTGTTGCAACAGATTGTTTGCTCTACTAAACAACACCTGCAGTTGTTCTTCTTTCATATTTAAACCCCAATTTATTAAGACCTAGCCTTATGAAAAAAATATTATTTCCCTAGTAACTTACACCCATATCAAGAACTATTTCAGCATTCATGTATTTCATATACATCTGTTGTGCCGCTCCCCATCAAAAGGATAGAAAGCCCTACATTCCAAACCAGTACTCATGGCTGGTTTCGAGTGGAATAATACTACACCAAAAGGCTCCTTTCGGAATCAGTGTATAAAACCACATGTCACATTTTCAGGCAGAAGTCAGCGCAAACCAGACGATCGCCCACTACAGGCTCCGGATCTGGAGTAAAATACCTAAGTAACTGCGGTAGTCGTTCCCAATCCAAACCTTAGTCAAGGGCAGCAAGCCATCATCGTCAGCGACTATGCAATGACCGGGAACCAACTATTGATCAGCCAACGGATCCCCTTGGTGCATTACGCATTAGAAAGGATGCAGGTGAGCTATAACGGCGAACACCAACAATAACCCCTGCTCTACCCGCTGGTGCTGGCAAATCGGGAGGAGCTCATCCAGCAAGGCTGTACCTTCAAGCTCAAGAGTGCAGACCTACAAATGCGACCAAGTTAACCCTGGCGCCATGATGTCCGGCTTCTCCGCACATCCGGCAAAGAGAGATAGAAATAAGAAAGGCTCCCGACATGGCGGGAGCCTTGACTGTAATAAATCGTTTAATCGGAATTCGTGTTTTGGGGACGCCCGTAATTATTCTCGGCAACACTTGTAGTGGTCTAATCATCCCGGACACCATTTTAGGTGGTACAGTCGCCACCATGACCTGAGGTGTTCAATGACAAGATTACGTCGCTCATTTACTGCCGAATTCAAACTCGAAGCCGCATCCCTGGTGCTCGACCAGGGATATTCTGTCCCCGAAGCCAGTCGTTCACTGGATATCGGTGAAACCATACTTCGCCGCTGGGTTCGGCAACTGCAATCCGAACGCAGTGGCACTACCCCAATCAGCAAAGCACTGACTCTGGAGCAGCAAAAAATTCAGGAACTGGAAGCCCGCATCAACCGGCTCGAACGTGAGAAGGACATTCTAAAAAAGGCTACTGCTCTCTTGATGACGGACGAGTTCACACGTACGCGCTGATAGACCGATTAAGGGAGCAAGCCCCCATCACTTTGGTCTGCTGCGCCTTCGATGTTCCCACCTCCTGTTTTTACGATTATCTGGCTCGCAGGCGGACGATTAACCGTGAACGTATGCAACAGCGCTCTGAGTTGCGCCGTTTGTTCAAAGCGAGCCGGAACTCAACGGGCAGCCGCGCCTTGATGTCGATGATGCGGGAGTTGGGGTATCAGATTGGTCGATTCAAAGTACGTAACCTGATGAAGGAAGCCGGTCTGGTATCCAAGCAACCGGGCGCTCATCGCTATCAGGTGGCACAGTCTGAACGACCGGACATACCCAATCTGCTGGCCCGCGAATTTGATGTCCAGCAACCCAATCAGGTGTGGTGTGGCGATATCACCTACGTCTGGGCCGGTGGTCGCTGGCATTACCTGGCAGCGGTGCTTGACCTGCACACTCGGCGGGTCGTGGGCTGGGCGATGTCTGATAAACCTGATGCAGAATTGGCAATCAAAGCCCTGGAGATGGCCTATCAGCAGCGGGGTTGCCCATCTGGTGTGCTATTTCACTCTGACCAGGGCAGCCAATATGGCAGTAGGGCATTTCGGCAACGAGTGTGGCGCTATCGCATGACCCAGAGCATGAGTCGGCGTGGCAACTGCTGGGATAACGCCCCGATGGAACGGTTGTTCAGAAGCCTGAAGTCAGAGTGGCTCCCGGCAAGGGGATATATGAGCCTGCGGGAAGCAAAGCGGGATATCAGTTATTACCTGATGGATCACTACAACTGGCGACGTCCACATCAATACAATGACGGGATACCGCCAGCAAAAGCCGAGGATCGGCCTAACCAAGTGTCCGGATTTAGTTGACCACTACAGTCATGACCATAAGCCATATTGTTCCATAGCCATTTTTATTGCTTTTATAATACACAAAAACAATTATTGAATTGATTTTCTCAGTATGAAAATGACGACTTGTTTTTCTATATCATAAAAGCAAACCGTCTAAAAATATGGTAAATTGACACATATACCAATCATGTTTAACCTCCTAAAAAAAATAGGAGGATATATGAACAACAATGAACCAGCACTAATAAGGACAAAAACACTATTAAAAAAACTTGGCATATCCAGAACGACGCTGTACAGATGGATTAAAGAAGACAAATTCCCACCACCTATCAATAAGAGCTTTTATTCTGTCGCAGCGATAAATAGCTGGATATCAAGGGAAAAGCACTCATCTTAGATGATGAGTCACACCATCTTATGGTTCAGTTATATTTAAATATCCTGCAAGGATTTTATTGCTTCCATTAATTTTGTATCCCATAACTCATATGCCTCACGTTGCTCATCAATCCAATCATGGAGATTGTAAATAGCCATGACACCCGCCATCATGTGGCCAAGAATTTTTTCGGTTACCTGTGGTAGAACTCGTTCCTCCGATAAACGCGTACTCAACGTTCGACGCATGTCATGCATACGCCAATACGGCAGGTCCAGTTTATCTCGCACACGCTCTGCTAACTGGATCAGGGACGCACTGCTCAACGATCTTTTCGGATTCACTGGCGAACGACATACTGGCCCTCCCTTTAGCCGAGATCTCGCTGCCGCTTCTTGCAGCAGCATCATCACCCTGCTGGGAATAGGCCGACGTATTGGCGCCCCACATTTGGCGCGAGCAGCGGGAACCGTCCAAATTTGCTCCTCCATATTGAACTCACTCCACTGTGCACCCAATGCCTCACCGCAGCGACAGCCAAGCAGGATCACCAATTTGGCTGCCAATTTTAATCCGCGGCTGGCCCTGCTCTGTTCAAATGCAATCCAAATCTGAGCGAGTTCACGCATGGTCAACACACGAGTGCCTCTCTCAGGTTGAGAGCCCACATCTTCGGTGCGTAATTGCAGCACCGGGGGATTACGCCGAATACAAAAACTAAGAATGGATTTTAACCTGCGCAATAAATGCCCTGCGTTTTTCGGCTTTTTCTTGCCAATCTTATCAAACCACTCCAGCCAGCTCGAAAACGGGATCTGTTCAACCGGAATACCAATAAACAGAGGTTCGAAATAGCGCTGCATGGTATGCTCATAGAGCATGACCGTACGAGGCCGCAGCTTGGGCAGATGGTGTTCACGAAAATGCTCGCAGCACTGTTTAAGTGTGACATCATGCTTCTGGTGGAGCTTATCCCAGAAAACTCTGGGATGTTCATTACGCTCAAGTGCACCACGGATTGCAGGGATCAACGCCCTGGCATCTGCGAGTTTAAGGTCGGGATAGCGTCC
The DNA here is from genome assembly GCF_051919185.1 of Aeromonas sp. 97A. Classification (NCBI taxonomy): domain Bacteria; kingdom Pseudomonadati; phylum Pseudomonadota; class Gammaproteobacteria; order Aeromonadales; family Aeromonadaceae; genus Aeromonas; species Aeromonas sp. 97A. The sequence continues at coordinate 1,534,654 of NZ_JBQBFF010000001.1, forward strand.
AATTTTGAGTCTCGCCGCTTTTCCTTGCCAGCGATAGCGATATTGCCACGAGATGGTGCCTCGCTCGGTGACCCGAGCTGACAATCCATCACGGTCTGACAATTCCGTCTTGCCAAAGTAGGGCTTACCATAGAGGGCCCGTAGCTTCGTATCAGTAAGTGACATATGACTCTCCTGTGACTGGTCATCTGATTTTTCACTGACACATTAACGCGTCCTAACGTGTACACAGATATGTACCAAACTGGTCTGAAACGGACTGAATCAAGGTCGGACAAAGTGAGACAATCTGAGATAACACTCCGTATAACGACTTGTTTTTCAAGCATATAGACACAATTCAGAACCACGAAATGAACCAGCAGACAAATCCTACCTTCTATTTCCACGACTACGAGACCTTCGGCATCAGCCCCGCCAAGGACAGGCCGTCGCAGTTTGCCGGTATTCGTACCGATGCGGATTTCAACATCATTGGCGAGCCGCTGGTGATTTATTGCAAGCCGCCGGCGGACTATCTGCCGGATCCTGAGGCGTGCCTGATTACCGGTATCACGCCGCAAAAGGCGATGAAGGATGGGCTGTGCGAGGCGGATTTCATTCGCCAGATCCACGAGCAGTTCGCCACGCCGAATACCTGTGTGCTTGGCTACAACAGCATCCGCTTCGATGATGAAGTGACCCGTTACACCCTCTATCGCAACTTCTATGACCCCTATGCCTACGCTTGGCAGAACGGCAACTCCCGATGGGATATTCTCGACATGCTGCGGGCCTGCTATGCCCTGCGCCCGGAGGGGATCGAGTGGGCCTTTGATGATGAAGGCAAACCGAGCTTCCGGCTGGAGAAGCTGACAGTCGCCAACGGCGTTACTCACGCCAATGCCCACGATGCGCTCTCCGACGTGCTGGCCACCATCGAGATGGCCAAGCTGGTGAAAAAAGCCCAACCCAAGCTGTTTGGTTACCTCTTTGACCTTCGCAACAAGAACAAGGTGAAGGCGCTGATTGACGTGGTGACCATGAAGCCGCTGGTGCATGTCTCCGGCATGTTCTCCCCCTGGCAGGGTTGTGCAAGCTGGGTCTCGCCACTTGCCTGGCACCCCACCAACCAGAACGCGGTGATCATGGTGGATCTGACCCGTGACCCCACCCCGCTCATTGAACTCTCCAGCGAGGAGATCCGCGAGCGCCTCTATACCAAAAAAGAGGAGCTGGGGGATCTGGCGGGCATTCCGGTGAAACTGGTGCACATCAACAAGTGCCCGGTGCTGGCGCCGGCCGCCACCCTGACGGCGGAGCGCGCCGACGAGCTCGGCATCAATCGGGAGCAGTGCCGCAAGAGCCTGGATCTGCTGCGCGCCCACCCCGAGGTACGGGAAAAACTGGTGGAAGTATTCAATCAGGAGTTCGCCGGCAGTAATGACAGCGACCCCGATACCCAGCTCTACGCCGGATTCTTTGGCCATGGCGACAAGTCCACCATGGATCTGGTGCGCGCCACCCCCGCGGATCTGCTAGGTGAACGGGAGTTCGCCTTTACCGACGCCCGGCTGCCGGAGATGCTGTTCCGCTATCGCGCCCGCAACTGGCAGCACACCTTGAGCGAAGCGGAGCAGAAACGCTGGCGCCTGCACTGCAGCGACTACTTCAGCCGCCGTCTGCCGGACTACGTGCCCCATCTCGAGGCGCTGGCCGAGCAGAACCAGAGTAACGAACGGAACTTTGCGATTCTAAAGAGTCTCTACCACTATCTGGAAGATTTATGAGTTGTGAGTAGTTTCACAATAAATCCTTCCCGCCCATCCCCTTCTTCAGGTCATAATGACGAAGGGGATTTCCCCAAAAACCAATATCTTGCAACATCCTGAGCGGATGTCTCCCAAGCAAGAGATCTCTTTGGCCGAACGGAAGCCATTTGCTGATGCCTCGTCACCACGCACTGCTCGGATTACTGGCCCTACTGCCGCTGGCAGCCAACGCCGCATACCGGTTCGATGTGCCGGACTATCTTGCTCGCCTGCCCGAGCAGACCTATCGCATCGTAGAACAGAACTTCAACACCCTTTATCAGCAGACTGATTTCACTCCCCTGATCACCAACAGCTACTTCAACGGCTCCCATCTCTACAAGTTTGTCGGGGTACCGCTGGCCATCAGCGCACAGTCAGGTTTCCAGCTGGAGGTGTTTGGTCAGGTCTATAACCGCGCTTCGCAAGCCTATATGCACCTGAGCGAGGATATGTCCCTCTATCGGGTGATGCGGGTCGATCTGATGGGGAACCCCAATGATCAGCTGGCCATCGGTTTTGGTCTGGGGGTGCCCATCACCCCGTTGCTAACCCTCAAGGCGATCGCCTCCGGCAGTGATATCCCGGGCTATGGCTCCGCCAAATACGCCGTCGGTTTTGAGTGGCGTTACTGAGAACCATGGCTGATAACCGCTGATTGAAACAATTCAGGCTCCGTGATGGAGCCTGAATTGTATGTGGTGACACTGTGATCAGGCGTAGCGGATCACCCGCCCCTCGCCCCCTTGCAGGGTCACAGCCGTACCGACTGCCTGCCCATGCCAAAAATCGGTTCCCCCTTCCGGCAGCAGAAACTCCTGTGGTTGCCCCTCCCAGTTGAAGAGGCAGAGCAGAGTGCCGCCCTCGGGCAGGCTTACTTCGCCACAGGCAAAGTCCATCGACTCGAAACGGGCAGAGGGTGCCCGGGCAACGCAAAGCGCCAGCAGCTTGCGCAGTTGCGCCGCCTGCTCCTCATCGAGATCTTGCAGTCGATCACCGGCCAGCATCATGCCGCCGCTCGCCACCAGCGCTGTCAGATGGAAGCTGTAATCCGCCTTGCTTGCCTGCTGGCTCGGTAGATCCCGCAGGCAAAAGCAGTCGGGGTCGAGGGCCCAGAGCTTGTCGTTCTGCCAGGCGCGGCAGAAGGCTTCGCGGGCGATCTGGCGATAGCGGTGGCCGTTGCGCTCCACATCGTCACTCACCCGCATGCCGTGCACCAGCCCAAGGCTTGGCCAGATGGGCGCGTTGCAACCGAGCAGGAAAGCGCCATCGCCAGCACCGCGCAGGATGGCGGCCATGCCGCGCCGGTAGGCTTCAACCCGGGTGGCTGCCGGATCGTGGAAACGGCCACCGTGGATGGCGCCCCAGAAGTTGGCATCGAGCTTGAAGTAGCGGATGCCCCACTGTTCGCGAAGGGTACGGAACACCTGCTCAAGGTGCGCCTGCACCTCGGGGTGGGTACCATCCAGCACATACCAGGGAGTACAACGCCAACCGCCGTAGGTGACCCGCTCGGAGGGCAACGGCAGACCGTCATCCCCCTTCACAAACCAATCGGGGTGATCCTGAAACACCTGTGAACCGGGCTCTGCAATAAAGGGAGCGACCCAGAGGGCGGGCTCGCAGCCAGCCTGTTTGATCTCGGCAGCCAGTGAGGCTACACCTTGCTCGAACTTGGCCGACGGAGTGAGCCAGTCGCCCATCTTGGCCTGATAGCCGTCGTCAATCTGCACATAGCGCAGGGCCGGGAAGCGCTCGGCACGCACCTGCAGGTTCTCGCGAATATCGGCAGCGCTCACCTCGGCGTAGTAGTGATACCAGGAGCACCAACCGCTCGGGCGATCACTCACCTGGCCGATCAATGAGCCGTGCTCGGCCTCGATCAGCTGTGCAAGCTCGGCCAGCAGATCTTCTCGCTCCGCTCCTTCGAGGCAGATCAGCGCCTCGCTCTGCCAGTGCTCACCGGCTGCGAGTTTTCGCCCTTCGCAGTTCATCAGGATCTGCAAGCGACCATCGGGGTAGAGGCGAAACTCTCCGCCAAAACGGTGGCAACTGGCAAAGGCAAGCAGCAGCCACCCCTTGTTATGCTCCACCAGCAGCAGGTTGTGAATGGTGTGATAGCCGTTGTCATCGGTAATGCGATAGACGCTGGCATCGGGGCAACGGCCGACATGTTGTGGTGATTGCCAGCTACCCATAGTCTGGGCCAGCATCTGGAATCCTTCGCCATAGATGGCGCTCTCTACCGGCAGGCCAAGCTTGCCGTCAAACAGCACCCAGCGCTCAACCGGGGTGGCATCAGCGCCGGTGTTGTCGAGTCGCACCCGACACAGGGGCCCTTCCCACTGACGGGTTTGCAGCAGATGGGGTGGCAACGCATTATCGTTCGCCAGCTGGCGAACTCGGGACAAGAGGGATGTCATCACTACTCCTTGTAGTTCGAAAAAGGGGTTCTATCAGGCACTTTTCAAAAAATGCCAATCAAATCAGCTTCAAATGAACTGATTTCAGTTGTTATTGTTTTAATGCCGCGACCCGACCTCTCTGGTAAACTGCGATTTTTCTTCCCAGTCGATGAGGTTCACGTGATCGCGCAACGCGCCTTGCTGTACTTTCGTGACTTTATGGTCATCGTCGCCTGCCTGCTGGCAGGCAAATCCGTGGCAGCCATCCTGCCGTTTGCCTTTCCCGGCAGCATCATCGGCATGCTGCTGCTGTTTGTGCTGCTCTCCCTGCAACTGATCAAGCTGCACTGGGTCGAGCTGGGGGCAGGCTTGCTGCTGCGCCACATGGGCGTGCTGTTCGTGCCGGTAGCGGTCGGACTGGTGGCCTGGCTTGAGCCATTGCGCCAATCCTTCGGCGTCATCATGCTCTGCATCGTGCTCGGTATCGTGCTGATCCTCGCCACCGTCGGTCGGCTCTACCAGAGGATGAACAAATGATCTTCTGGCTCGCTATCCCTCTGACCCTGACGCTCTATTTCGCCACCCGGGCCCTCTATCGCCGCCTGCCTTGGCCCATCATCAACCCTGTGCTGGTGCCGACCGCGGTGATCATCGGCCTGCTGCTCTGGCTCAACCTGCCCCTTGAGCAGTACGAGCGCGGCAGCAGCCCCATTACCATGCTGCTGGAGCCCGCCGTGGTGGCGCTGGCGCTGCCGCTCTATCAGCAGGCGCGCCAGATCCAGGCCAAACTCAAGCCCATCCTAATCTGTACCCTCGCCTCCGTCTTGATCTCGGTGTGCACAACCCTGCTGATCGGTCATTTTATGGGCACAGATCCGGCGCTGCTCGCCTCATTGGCGACCAAGTCCATCACCACCCCGCTCGCCATGAGCGTCAGCCAGTCCATCGGCGGCATTCCCGCCATCGCGGCCGCCGTGGTGGTGGTGGTGGGGATTGTGGGTGCCCTGATCGGCTATCCACTGCTCAAACTGCTGAAAGTGACCGACCCGGAAGCGCAAGGGCTCGCCATGGGGGCCTGTGCCCACGCCATCGGCACCGCCACCTCCGCCGAGAAGGGGATCACCCAAGGCGCCTTTGCATCGCTCGCCATGGTGGTGTGCGGCATTCTCACCGCGGCCGTCGCGCCCCTCCTTTTTGCCATCTATCACTGGCTGATCTGATCACCCCATTGACCACCTGTTGACCATTCCGAGGGGCCTGCTGGCCTCTCGGGGTGCGACCTGCCGCACAATTTGCACAAGACAAACGTTTCCATTACCATCCCCCTCCGTTTGCCCGTCAGGGCGTGAGCCTGCTCACACATTTACCCGAGCTTGCTCCCTACAATGGCCGCCCAATTGGCCTTTGAGGACACACTATGCATCCCCGTTTTGCCAAGCCATTCGATACACTCTCTGCCCCGCTAAAAGCAGCCGTGCAGCCCATGCTGGATAGTGCCGACTTCAACGCCCGCTTCACGCCGGAGCAAGTCGCCACCCTGAAAGCCGCCACAGGTCTCGATGATCGCGCCCTGCGCCTCGCCCTGTTGCCGCTGGCCGCCGCCTGCTCGGTTGCGCCCATCTCCAAATTTTACGTCGGTGCCATCGCCTGCGGCCTGAGTGGCACCTGGTACTTCGGTGCCAACATGGAGTTTGCGGGACAAGGCCTGTTCCACTCGGTCCACGCCGAGCAGTCCGCCATCTCCAATGCCTGGCTGGGTGGCGAGACCGGGATCAGCGAAATCACCGTCAACTACACCCCCTGTGGCCACTGCCGTCAGTTTATGAACGAGCTGAGCACCGCCAAGATCCTGAAAGTCTCTCTGCCCGATGACCTGAGCGCCCTGCAATCCTTCCTGCCCCACTCGTTTGGGCCGGCGGATCTCGACATCACGGATGCGCTGATGAGCCCGCAGGATCACGCCGAGCTCGAGCTTCAAAGCGAAGACCCGCTTTGGCAAGCCGCGCTGGCCGCCGCCCGTCAAAGCTACGCCCCCTACAGTCAGGGCTATGCCGCGGTGGCGCTGCAGTTTGCCGATGGCCGCATCTTCTCTGGCCGCTACGCCGAGAACGCTGCCTTCAACCCCAGCCTGCCACCGATGCAGATGGCCTGCGCCCATGCGGTGCTTAACGGCGAAGATCTCGCCACCATCCGCCGCGCCGTGCTGCTGGAGAATAAAAACGGTCAGATCAGCCAGCGTGACTCCGCCCAGTCCACCCTCAAGGCGCTGGGCTCTGTCGAGCTGGAGTATCAAGCGGTCTGACCCAGTTTGCTTCGATAAACGAAAGCCCCCGCACCTTGGTGCGGGGGCTTTTTTACTGGGCCGTTTAACCGGGAACGGCTCTTGGTCTTCACAGTTTGGCGCGGTTGTTCACCCCGTCTAACCAGTTGCTGATCAGACCGGTTTCAGCCGCGCGGTGAAGTGGCGCAGCAGCGGCGGCTCGTAGTCAAAGGTGAGCCCGCGAATGTCGCTGGCCCGCGCTTTCACCGCGATCAGGCAGTCGGCCACATAGTCCATGTGATCCCGGGTGTAGACCCGGCGCGGAATGGTGAGACGCAGCGACTCAAAGTCAGCCGCCTCCTGCTTGCCAGTGGCGGGATCACGCCCCAGCAACAGGGAGCCAATCTCCACCCCGCGCACGCCCCCTTCCAGATAGAGCTCGCAGGCGAGCGCATGGGCGGGGAACTGCTCGGCCGGAATATGGGGCAGCAGCTTTTTGGCATCAACAAACACCGCATGGCCGCCAGTGGGGGTCTGGATCGGGATGCCCGCCTCGGCCAGCCGCTCGCCGAGATAGGCCACCTGACTGATGCGGTAGGTGAGATACTCCTCATCCATCCCCTCCCGCAGGCCGATGGCAAGCGCCGCCATATCCCGTCCCGCAAGCCCGCCATAAGTGACAAACCCCTCCATCGCCACACAGCGCACCTGCACCGCGCGGAACAGGTCGAGATCCTCTTTGAAACAGCAGAGTCCGCCGATATTGACCAGCCCATCCTTCTTGGCCGACATGGTGAAGATGTCCCCCAGCGCGAACATCTGGCGCACTATCTCCTTGATGCTGCGCTTGGCATAGGCCGGGTCCCGCTCCTTGATAAACCAGGCGTTCTCGGCGAAGCGGGCGGCGTCGATCACCACCGGAATCTGGTGACGACGGGCCAACTCGGAGACCGCCTCCATATTGGCCATGGAGACCGGCTGGCCACCGGCGCTGTTGCAGGTCACCGTGATGATGATACCGGCCACGTTGTCGGCTCCCAGCGTCTCGATGGTGTCGGTCAGGCGAGGGAGATCAAAATCCCCCTTCCAGGCGTAGGGGGCGGTGGTGTCGAGCGCTTTCGGGGTGAGCAGGTTGATGGCCCGCGCGCCGGCCAACTCCACGTGGGCCTTGGTGGTATCGAAGTGATAGTTGGAGATAAACACAGGCGCCTTGCCCTTGCAGCGCTTGACCAGCTCGGGGAAGAGGATCTGCTCGGCCCCGCGCCCCTGGTGGGTGGGCATCACATGCTGATAGCCAAAGATCTCGCGCACCGTGCGCTCCAGCTCGACGAAATTGCGGCTTCCCGCATAGGCCTCATCTCCCATCATGATGCCGGCCCACTGGCGGTCGGACATGGCGCCGGTGCCACTGTCGGTCAGCAGATCGATATAGACATCCTCGGCCAGCAGCAGGAAGGGGTTCCAGCCAGCGGCCTCGAGGGCGGCACGGCGCTCGGCGCCAGTGGTCTGTTTGATGGGCTCGACCATCTTGATACGAAACGGCTCGGGTATACGACGCATAAAAGACTCCTCACCGGCGCTGGGCCAGTGTGTTTGAAATCGGGATTGGAAAAGAGACCGGGGCGATCAGGGTCGTCCGGCTGACAAATTCAAACGGCGGGTGCCACCAATCAGCGGTGAGGAAAATCGAAGGTGAGAATGGGATCCCGGGTATACCAGTGGGCGAGCAGGCAAGCTGCCCGGGGCGTAGCTGTCATGATTGGCATCACTCCCCTCCATATCGGTTGTAGACAGTCGGTGGCCAACAAGATCCATTGATGGATGCTGCCAACAGGCAGCCTCGCCACGTTAACGGCTGGTTAATTGGCAAACAAGGGGTGCACCGACGGGCTGTGCGCCCGCTCACAAAGTGGGCATCTGCGCGGCAAACCGGCAGTGAGGTTGATCCGCCCGCGCTCCCGCTTCGTTATTCTCCCTACCCACACGCCACATCCCCCATCAGCCAAGGCCGTAAGCCATCATGCATCGCAAACCCCATCTGCCCGAGAAGATCTGCCCCGTCTGCCAGCGCCCCTTCAGCTGGCGGCGCAAGTGGGCGCGCAGTTGGGAGGAGGTTCGCTACTGCAGCGAACGCTGTCGCCACGCTCGTCACCGCAGCCAGCAACCTGAGGGGGAGCGAGTCTGATGGAGCTGCGCCTTGTTCTTGGCGATCAGCTGAACGCCGGTCACAGCTGGTTTCGCACCCCGGATCCGGCGGTCTGCTATCTGATGGCAGAGCTGCGTCAGGAGACTGACTACTGCCGCCACCATCGCCAGAAGGTGCTGGCCTTCTTTGCCGCCATGCGCGCCTTCGCGGCAGCCCTCACCCAAGCGGGCCACCGCGTCTGTTACCTGACCCTCGATGAGAGCGCCCGCTGGCCCGACTTGCCCAGCTTGCTGGAGGCTCAGCTCGAAGCACATCAGGCCGACAGCTTTGCCTGGCAGAGCCCGGACGAGTGGCGCCTTGCCAGCCAGTTGAAAAGCTGGGCGGCGGATCTTGCCATCCCTGCCACCGAGGTGGAGAGCGAGCATTTTCTCACCCCCCGCGATGGCTGGCAGCGCTACCCCCACAGCCGGATGGAGTTCTTCTACCGCGCCCTGCGCAAGCAATACCAAGTGCTGCTCGATGAGTGCGGCCAACCCCTTGGCGGGCGCTGGAATTTTGATGACGAGAATCGCGCCAAGCTGCCGGAGCGTCAGCCAATCCCGGCACCCCTCACCTTTGCCAACGAGGTGAGCGACATCGATGCCATGCTGACCCGCCACCGGGTCAGTACCATAGGCGAGGCGGATGCCAGCCAACAGCCGTGGCCTATCACAAGACGCCAGAGTCGTGAGCTGCTGGCCCATTTTCTCACCCACTGCCTGCCCCACTTTGGCCGCTATCAGGATGCCCTGAGCGAGCGCGGCTGGAGTCTGTTTCACAGCCGCCTGTCGTTTTCCCTCAACAGCAAGATGCTTCATCCGCTTGAGGTGATCCGCGCCGCCGAATCCCACTGGCAGGCCAATCAGGCAACCATCACGTTGGCACAGGTGGAGGGGTTTATCCGCCAGATCCTCGGCTGGCGCGAGTTTGTCCGCGCCCTCTATTGGGAGAAGATGCCTGACTACAAACAGACCAATTTTCTCGGGGCCGACCGGCCGCTGCCCGGCTTTTTCTGGAATGGCGAAACCAGGATGGCCTGCGTGCGCCACGCCATTCATCAGTCTCTGGAACACGGTTACGCCCACCATATCCAGCGGCTGATGGTGACCGGCAACTTTGCCCTGCTGGCGGGGCTCGATCCTGACGAGGTGGATCAGTGGTATCTCGGTATCTATGTGGATGCCATCGAGTGGGTGGAGCTGCCCAACACCCGCGGCATGAGCCAGTTTGCCGATGGCGGCCTGATGGGCAGCAAGCCCTACGCCAGCAGCGGCGCCTATCTCGAGCGGATGGGCCACTACTGCAAGGGGTGCCACTATCAGGTCAAAGCCCGCCACGGCGACGGAAGTTGCCCCTTCAACAGCCTCTACTGGCACTTTCTCTGGCGCAATCGGGACAAACTGGACGGCAATCCCCGCCTCGCCCTCCCCTATGCCAACTGGGATGGCCAAGCCGCAGCGCAGCAGCAGGCCATTCTGGCCACTGCGGAGCAGTACCTGATCAAGCTGGAGCAGTTGTAAGCGGGCCATGCCCCCTGGCACATTCACACTGACCACAGCGCAGCGATTTACGCTGGCAATCAGGCTCACCATCGCACCAAACACCAGCTTGTGACTGGCAAGCAGACGGAGATCTCAATCCTGCGCAGAGCGGTTGAATATCCTGTGGCGGCTGATTATGGTGGTGGCCACATCAGGAGATCAGTCAAGGAAAGACGATATGGAGATAGTGGTTCTCGGTGGCGGCGTGATTGGGGTAACCAGCGCCTGGTATCTGGCCAAGGCGGGTCACAAGGTGACCCTGCTGGAGCGACAAGGGGGCGTCGCCCTTGAAACCAGCCATGCCAACGCCGGGCAGATATCCCCGGGCTATGCAGCCCCCTGGGCGGCCCCGGGTATCCCGCTCAAGGCCGCCAAGTGGATGCTGCAAAAGCATGCCCCCTTCACCGTGCGCCCCACTGCCGACCCCTTCCAGCTACGCTGGATGCTCAGAATGCTCGCCAACTGCACCCCGACCGCCTATGCCACCAACAAGGGGCGCATGGTGCGTCTGGCCGAATACAGCCGCGACTGCATGAAGCTGCTGCGCGACGAGCTGAGCATCGATTACGAAGGGCGCCAGCTCGGCACCCTGCAACTGTTTCGCAGCCAATCCCAACTCGATGCCAGTCAGCGCGATATCGAGGTGCTGGAGGAGTATGGCGTCCCCTACCAGTCGCTGGATGCCAGCGGCTGCGAAGCGGCAGAGCCTGCGCTGGCGCGGGTGCGCGGCAAAATCGTCGGCGGCTTGCGCCTGCCCGGCGACGAGACCGGCGACTGCTTCCGCTTCACCAAGGCCCTTGCCCTTGAAGCCGAGAAGCTCGGGGTCCAGTTCGTCTTCAACTGCGATATCGACGAGATTGAGCAAGCCCGCGGCCGCGCCGTGGCGGTACGGGCGGGCGAGCAGCGCTATCGCGCCGATGCCATCGTCTGTGCGCTCGGCAGTTTTGCCACCGGCTTTTTACGGCCGCTGCTGCGCCCGCTCGGGCTGGAGCTGCCTGTCTATCCGGTCAAGGGCTACTCCCTCACCCTGCCGATGATCAACGCCGAGGCCGCGCCGCGCAGTACCGTGCTCGACGAGACCTACAAGGTGGCCATCACCCGCTTTGACGAGCGGATCCGGGTCGGCGGCATGGCGGAGCTGTCGGGCTACAACCTCGCCCTTAATCCGAGGCGCCACGACACGCTGGCGATGGTGGTCGGCGATCTCTTTCCCGAAGGGGGCGATATCAGCAAGGCTGAATTCTGGACCGGCCTGCGTCCCATGACGCCGGACGGCACCCCACTGGTGGGGCCGAGCCCCATTCCCGGCCTCTGGCTCAATACCGGCCACGGCACCCTGGGCTGGACCATGGCGGCCGGTTCGGGTCAGCTTCTGTGCGATCTGATCAGCGGCAGCGAGCCCGCCATCAGCGATGAGGGGCTCACTCTGGCTCGTTACGGCTAAGCACCTACGCTGTCGGGCTGCTTCACTCGCCGACTGCGCCCTCAGACAACAGCAGAGGACGTTCCCAACCACTTTATTGACAGGCCACCGCCAAAAGCGGTGGCCTTTTCGTCTGATGTTGACCTTCTCCCTCCCCGCCTACCTGAGCGGTGCGCTGGCTGCCGGTTAATGCAGCAAACGGCACAGAATATTGCGCAATTCGACTTGCGCAAGCCGTCACAATCCGTAATGTGGATAGACGCATTTTTCGCAGCGCATATTTTTTAAATGGCCTGTAAACAGCTTGTAAACAGGCGTCGCCGGACAAGGGGTTACGGGTGTCATCGCAAGTTTCTTTAGCAGCAATCCAGGGTAGGACAATATGAAAAAAGTAGGTTTGGTCGGTTGGCGTGGCATGGTGGGATCGGTTCTGATGAGCCGGATGCAGGAAGAGCAGGATTTCGCCCATATTCAACCCACATTCTTCACCACCTCCCAGGCCGGTGAGGCCGCTCCCAACTTCGGCGTCGATGCCGGTACTCTGCAAGACGCCTTCGATATCGAGGCGCTGGCCAAGCAGGATATCATCATCACCGCGCAAGGCGGCGACTACACCAAGGATGTCTATCCGCGCCTGAAAGCCGCCGGCTGGCAGGGTTACTGGATTGACGCCGCCTCCTCCCTGCGGATGGAGAAAGACGCCGTCATCATTCTGGATCCGGTCAACGGCGACGTTATCGCGCAGGCCCTGAACGATGGCATCAACCTTCGTCGGCGGCAACTGCACCGTCAGCCTGATGCTGCTGGCCCTCGGCGGCCTGTTCAAGGCCGATCTGGTGGAGTGGGTGAGCGTGGCCACCTATCAGGCTGCCTCCGGTGGCGGTGCCCGTCATATGCGCGAGCTGGTGACACAGATGGGGATGCTGCGCGACGAAGTGGCGGTCGAGCTGGCGGATCCCGCCTCCGCCATTCTCGACATCGAGCGCAAGATCACCGAGAAGACCCGCTCCGGCACCCTGCCGGTAGACAACTTCGGCGTGCCGCTGGCCGGTGGCCTTATCCCCTGGATCGACACCAAGCTCGACAACGGCCAGAGCCGTGAAGAGTGGAAAGGTCAGGCCGAGACCAACAAGATTTTGGGTATCGAGAACGCCGTCATTCCGGTGGATGGTCTCTGTGTGCGGATCGGCGCCCTGCGCTGCCACAGCCAGGCCTTCACCATCAAGCTGAAAAAAGATGTGCCGCTGGCGGAGATCGAAGCCCTGCTGGCTGCCCACAACGACTGGGTAAAAGTGATCCCCAACGATCGCGACATCACCGCCCGCGAGCTGACTCCGGCGGCCGTCACCGGCACCCTCAGCATTCCGGTGGGCCGTCTGCGCAAACTCAATATGGGCCCTGAGTATCTGGCCGCCTTTACCGTGGGTGACCAGCTGCTGTGGGGCGCCGCCGAGCCGCTGCGCCGCATGCTGCGTATCCTGCTGGCGCGCTAATCCGCTCAAGAAGCAGATACAACAAGGGCGGGGAGTCACACTCCCCGCCCTTTTTTATTGCCAGTTTTCGTGCCCTGTTTAGCGGGTCACGGCCTTGTCACTACTTGAGCAGAATACGCTGACAGCCGCTGTAGATCTCGGCCCGACCGGGACGGCAAAAGCCGACCAAGGTGAGCCCGGTCTGTTCGGCCCGCTCGACTGCAAGCTCGGTGGCAGCCGAGATGGCGAGCAAGATCTCCACCCCGGCGCTGGCGCACTTTTGCACCATCTCGAAGCTGGCGCGGCTGGTTACCAGAATGGCGCCATCCCGCCGACCGCTGCGGCACAGATGGCCCACCAGCTTGTCCAGCGCAATATGGCGCCCCACATCTTCGCGGATGGCGAGAATGTTGCCTTCCCCATCCAGATGCACAGCCGCATGGGTGGCGCCGGTGCGCTGACCCAATAGCTGGAGCGGGCGCAGCGCGGTCAATACCTTGTCGATATGGCCCACCGCCAGGCGCTGACTATCGGGCAAGCTTGGCTGGGTGCGGATCACCTGCTCCAGACTCTCGCTGCCGCAGATGCCGCAACCGGTGCGCCCCGCCAGCGTGCGCCGCTTCTCTTTGAGGCGATGGACGCAGCGATTGGCCAAGGTGATATGCAGCTCAATCCCCTGACAGCCGTCAATCTGTTCGATGTCGTGGATATCGAGCAGGCTGTCGATGATCCCCTCGGATAGCGAAAAGCCGATGGCAAAATCCTCCAGATCGGAGGCCGAGCACATCATCACGCTGTGGGCGATGCCGTTGTAGACCAGCGCCACCGGCGTCTCGGAAGGCAGCGCCATTTCGCTGTCGCAGGTCAGTGTATCGGCGCGGTAGTGCACCACCTCGCGATGGATGGCGCAGCGGGCCAGCTCGTTCTGTTCGCTCTGCTCGCTAAGCTCGTCACGCGCCTCAAGCTCAAGTAGCTCTCTCATGGTGCGACCCCATCAATGATCTCGGGATCCCGGGCCGAAATGCCGAGCCGCTTCATTTTCGAAAGCAAGGTGGTGCGCTTCATGCCGAGGCGGTTGGCCGCCCCCCGCTCGCCAGCGACGATGCCGTTGCAGTCGCGCAGGGCGGCGATGATCGCTTCGCGCTCATCAATCGGCCCCTCCTCGGCAAAGAGCGGCGTGGCGGGCTCGTCATACACCAGGGTCTCAATCTTGTGATAACCCTTGAGTGGCATCAGCTCATCGGGCGAGAGGTTGAGCACATGGCCGCGGGTCATCACCACGGCGCGCTCGATGACGTTCTCCAGCTCGCGGATATTGCCGTACCAGGGGAGTGACACCAGCATCTTCATGGCATCGGCGGGGATCGAGGTGATGGTGCGGCGCATCCGCTTGGCGATCTTCTTGATAAAGAAATTGACCAAGAGCGGAATATCCTCGCGCCGCTCCCGCAGCGGCGGCAGCTCGATGGGAAAGACGTTGAGGCGGTAGTAGAGATCGCTTCGAAAGCGCTTGTTCTTGACCATGGAGAGCAGATCGCAGTTGGTGGCGGCCACCAGCCGCACATCCACCGCTATGGGGTTGCTGTTGCCCACCCGCTCCAACTCGTGCTCCTGCAATACCCGCAAGAGTTTGGGCTGCAAGTCCAGCGGCATATCCCCCACTTCGTCGAGGAACAGGGTGCCTTTGTGGGCCCGCTCGAAACGGCCGATCCGCTGGGTCAGGGCGCCGGTAAAGGCCCCCTTTTCGTGGCCAAAGAGATCGCTCTCGATAAGGCCGGTGGGAATGGCGGCGCAGTTCACCTTCACCATCTCGTGATCGTGGCGAGCACTCAGGGCGTGAATGGCCTGGGCGATCAGCTCCTTGCCGGTACCGGTCTCGCCGAGGATCAGCACGGTACTGTCGCTCTCGGCCACCAGCCGCACCTTCTCCAGCACACTCTCCATCACCGCGCTCTGGTAGATGATGTGGGGGAACTCCCCCTGCATCTGCGGCTCGTTGATGCGAATGGTCTTCTCTTTGGCGCCGTTGGTGTTGGAGATCTCCTGCTGGGCCTGCACGTTGTTCATGGCAATGGCCGTGCGCGCCGCCACCTGTTCCAGCAAGGAGATATCGATATCGGCAAAGAAGTCGGCGTTGGGATGGGAGAGGATCAACACCCCCAGCAGGTTGCCCCGATAGCGCAGCGGCAAAATGCAGGAGCTGTCAGCCTCGGGTGGCAGGATCTGGGAGGTAAAGCGGCAGCGATTACTACAGCCGTGGCCGTGTTCGCGATAGACAAAAAACGGCTCGCTGTGGCCAAGGGCCCCCTGCAGGCACTTCTTTTCAAAACAGGAGTGATCGATGATGCCCGGCTGCTCGCTCTGGTGCTGATTGACCAGATAGCTCTTGAAACTGTCGGAGGTGGCGTTGTACTCCGCCAGACACAAGCTGCTGATGCCGAAATGGTGATGCAGGATGGTAAACAGGCTCTTGGGCAGCTCGGCAATGCGCACCAGTTTGATCACCGCGTTGGTCACATCCACCAGAATTTTGCAGCTGTCGCGCTCAAGACGCAGGGAATTGGCCTGCTCCAGGGTGCGCTCCTTGTCGAGTACGTTCTCCAGCGCAATGGCGATAATGGCCGCCAGCTGGGTCAGCTTGGCGAGTGTCTCCATGGTGAAGCTGTCGAGCTGGGTGTTGATAAACTCGACCCCGCCCAGATGACTGCGGGCGGTGGTAATGGGGAGCTGGCAGTAGGAGCGCAGCCCCCCGTAGACCCCTTCGCGATCCAGCGCCGGGCAGCGATTCTCAAAGCGGGCGGCAGCGAGAATGATGGCCTGTTCCGGGGTCTCTTTGGTAGGACGGGGGGAGAGGTGCAGCTCTGCCTTCGGGCAGACCAGATGCTTTGGGCCGGAATGTCCCATGAAGTAGAAGATGGCCTCCTCGTCCGCACCCATGTTGAGGATCAGGTTGACCCGGGTCACGCCGCCGAAGCTGGCATCTATCTTGTTGAGTTTGTGGATAAAATCATCGAGCGTCACGGCCGACAGGAGGGATTTGGAGAGCAGGAGGAAACCGTCGTCCCAGATGGGAGAGATCTCGTCCAGGGGGATGGCACTCACATTTAGCATTGCGGCCTCACGTTATATCGATTTAGTCACCAGTCAGGCTGTCCATGCCATCGCATCACGACAAGCACCCGTCACCAAAATAAATAGCCGCAGCCCGTAAAAGTGGCTGCCAATAAGAAAAGCGGTGACGAAAATTGTCGCATGTTGCAATTCCAGAGTTATTATTAACGAACGACAACAAAAAGTAACATCGTTATCGGGGGATATATTGGAATGGCGACTCATCATAGATGAGCTCAAATTTCATTACAATCCGATTTAATATATCTGATGACCATATTTAACCGGTTATTTCATCAGTTCTTGATCTCAATTAAGGCGCCCGAAAAGTGGGCCGCCGTCAACTGTCAGATCTGCCTCTCCTCTTCGCTGACTGCGGGTTTCGAGATGGCATTTGCTGCCCATCCATCAGCAATTTACGAAGTGATGATCCGGCTGTGGCAGCACTTCAGGCCACCGAAGATAAAGAGGGCCGACAGGCTCTGGAAGGCCATCAGCAGCCAGCTGGCGTTGTCGGCAAGCTCGGCGGTGACGCTCTGGTGCGTGAGGTAGATCAGCAGGGTGATCACCCCCAGCAGCAGGCCGTTGATCAAGGTGGTGGAGATAAACCCGATCAGCCAGGCACTGGAAATACTCAAGGCAGAAAATACGCTGCTCATGGCAAGCCGTGCCGCCATAAAACAGCCGAAAAAACCGAAGCCGAGCAGAAATATCATCTCGTCGCGCCAAATATAGCAACCTATTCCCAGCAATATCGCCGCCAGATAGGTGCCAATATAGAAAAGTCCGAATAAGCGACCAATTTCATGTTGCATCATTTACTCCCCTTTTTTTGGGTAATAAAAGGGTGCCCGACTCGATAAATCCGAGTCGGGTTCCCTTATTTGTGCAGAACCTCGTTTTTAGGGCGATCAGCCCTTGGCTGCGCTGCGCAATTTCGCCTTGAGCGCGCTGTATTCAGTCTGGACGTAGACTTCCGCCTCAGGCTGATTGTCGATGCGCTCAATCTTCACCGCGCAGTACTTGTACTCCGGCGTATGGGAGACGGGATCGACGTGCTCGATGGTGAGCTCGTTGCAGGCCCCGATCCACCACTGGTAGGTCATGTAGACCACCCCGGCGTTGACCCGGTCGTTGTAGTTGGCGCGGGTGATCACCTTGCCACGGCGCGACGAGATCCAGACCAGCGCCTGATCCTTCACCCCGAGCTTCCTAGCATCGCTCGGGTGGATCTGCACATAGCCGGGCTCATCGGCCAGGGTTTGCAGTGCCGAGCAGTTGCCGGTCATGGAGCGGCAGGAGTAGTGACCCACCTCGCGCACGGTGGAGAGCACCAGCGGGTACTCGGCACAGGGCTGCTCCAGCGGCGGCCGCCACTCGGAGGCAATAAGCTGACCCTTGCCGCTCGGGGTAGTGAACACATTCCCCTCGAACAGGGTACTGGTGCCCGGGTGATCCTCGGTCGGACAGGGCCACTGCACGCTCTTGAGATCGGCCATCTTGTCGTAGCCGACCCCGGCGTAGAGTGGGCAGAGCGCACGCATCTCGTCCCAGATCTCTTCGGTGTTGTGGTACTCCATGGGATAACCCATGGCGGTCGCCATCAGCGAGAAGATCGCCCAGTCCGGCTTCACGTTCTCAGGGGGCGTCACCGCCTTGTAGAAACGCTGGAAGCCGCGATCCGCCGAGCTGTAGACCCCTTCATGCTCGCCCCAGCTGGTGGCGGGCAGAATGACGTCAGCCATCTCGGCAGTCTGGGTCATGAAGATATCCTGCACGATCACCAGCTCCATCCCCGCCAGAGTGCGGCGGAACTGACCCAAATCAGCCTCGGTCTGGGCCGGATCTTCACCGAAGATGTAGAAGGCCTTGCACTTGCCCTCCTCCACCTTGTGGCCAAGCTCCGTCAGGCGATAGCCGGGTTTCTGGGAGAGCGACGCCACGCCCCACGCCTTGGCAAACTTGGCGCTGATGGCGGGATCGGCTACCGACTGATAACCCGGGAACTGGTGCGGCAGCATCCCCATGTCACAGGTGCCCTGCACGTTGTTCTGACCACGTACCGGCCCGCAACCGGTACCGCGACGACCGAAGTTGCCGGTCAGCAGCGCCAGACCCGCCAGCCCCTTGACCACGTCCACCGCCTGACCGTACTGGGTCACCCCCATGCCCCACAGGATCATGGACGCAGGCGACTCGGCATAGGTGCGAATAGCGGCGCGGATATCGGCGGCCTTGAGGCCGGTGATCCCCTCCACATATTCCGGGGTGTACTTGGCCACCGTCGCCTTGAAGGTCTCGAACCCTTCGGTGTAGTTGGCGACAAATGCCTTGTTGTAGAGCCCTTCATTGATCAACACGTTGGCGAAAGCGTTAACCAGCGCCATGTTGGAACCGTTTTTGAGCGGCAGCCACTGATCGGCGATACGGGCGGTCTCCACCATGCGGGGATCACACACAATCACCTTGGCCCCGTTTGCCTTCGCCTTGAGGATATGGCGGGCCACGATGGGGTGAGAGTCAGCAGCGTTGTAACCAAATACCAGCAGGCACTTGGTCTCTTGAATTTCGGGAATGGCGTTGCTCATGGCGCCGTTGCCTACAGTTGTCTCCAGACCGGAGACTGAGGGTGCGTGTCACACCCTCGCGCAGTGGTCGACGTTGTTCGTCCCAATCACCGCACGGGCAAATTTTTGCATCACATAGTTGGCTTCATTGCCCGGGCCACGGGCAGAGCCGGTGGTCATGATGGCGTCCGGGCCATATTTCGCCTTGATGGCAGAGAGACGGCTGCTGGCGAACTCGATGGCTTCGTCCCAAGAGACCGCCTCGAACTTGCCACCGCGTTCGCGGCGGATCATCGGGCTCTTGAGACGGGGGGTCAGCAGGTTGGTGTCGTTCAAAAAATCCCAACCGTAATAGCCCTTGAGGCAGAGCTGCCCCTCGTTGGTCCGGCCGTTGGCGCCTTCGGCCCCCACCACCTTGTCGTTTTCAACCAGCAGGTTGATTTTGCAACCGGTGCCGCAATAGGGGCACACGGTAATGACTTTTTTCATGACTCACACTCTTGTTTGTTAACGAAAAACGGCTCGGCAAGCCCGCTCACACCCGCGCCGGCATCGCCAGCAGTGCCTCGGCACTGGCCAGCTGCTTCTGCCGGTTCAGGTTTTCAAGATGCTCCGGCGTGACCAGCCTGAGCGCCTGGGTCGGACACACCTCGACACAGGCCGGGCCCGCCTCGCGGTGACGGCAGAGATCGCACTTGAGCGCCTGCGCCTTGGTCTGCGGACGCTTGAAGAGCGAATCAGCAGCTGGGGGCACCTCTTTGAGCACCACCGCCATGGCGCCGTAAGGACAGGCCACCACGCAGGACTTGCAGCCAATGCAGCGCTCCTGCAACACCTTGACGCAACCATCCTCACTAACGATGGCATTGTTCGGGCAGGCCATGGCACAGGGCTTGTCTTCACACTGGCGGCAGAGCACCGGCGTGGTCACCTTGCTGCCCACGATCACCTTCAGGCGCGGCTGAAAGTAGCTGTCCTTGGAGACCAGATGTCCATCCTCGATGGCAAGATGCAGGCCGCCCTCCCGCTCAAGGGTCCCGCTGCAAGACCCTGACTGGTGTGAAACGGCGCAGGCCACCTCACAGGTACGACACCCAATACAGAGACTGGGATCTGCAATCACGAAGCTGTTCATAGAGAGGGATCCTAAATGGTTCGTTACACCGGGCCGCCCGCCGACAGGCAAAGAGGCGGCCAGCCCCCCACAAAGCATTTATCAGACCAAAACAGGCCAATGGCGCGATAAAAATTCACAACCATCTGAAAATAAAGAAGTAATCAGCAAGAGCAGCGTGCTGTTTACCGCTACTGACGAGGGTGACGACGGGGTGGGAAGTGTGATCGACACGACAAAAGTGACGAGCTCGACACCGGCTGACAAAGGCTATCACCCTGTCCTTTCAGCTCAAGCGAACAAATAACAACCAATCAATGACTAATTTATTGATCTCGGACAGATTATGCGCCGATTGCCCTTTTTACCCCCTACCCGATTGGATAGCATGCTTCAGTTGACAACCAGCTTCGCTGGGATCGTTTTCATCAGATAAGTGATAAATTATGTGGATTAGATGCAACGAAGCGATGCTAGAAAATGATAAAGGTGATCACTAACGCTCTAAAAATAATGGCCAGAAAAAGTTTGCTAAGTATGAGAAAAATGGTCGTTCACTAGCCACATGAGTTACTTAGCGATTTTATTATAGCCTAGTGCTTGATCAAATATTCCTTTTGATACAAAACCCTATTAGCATATTTCAGAATGTCTGGAATATTTTTTAAAAATAATTAATTTGGCAACTATGACTCACGAAACAAACATAAGAATTAGTAATATTTCACGTAACGACTTAAGTGAAATATGGCGATTAATGGAACCTAGTCAACTAAACAAGTTGATTACTAGTAGCAACGATAAAGAATTGTCTCTGCTTATGGGGCATCTCCCCGAAAAGGGGATGCAGGTATTAATTTCCAACCTTAATGAAGATGCTGCAAATAGACTTTTTTCAACTCTTAGCAATCGAACCATAAATAAGGTTTTGTTATTATGTTCAACAAATTCCCTAGCTAAATTACTTAGAGTTATTAGTAGAGATAACTTGATTCGTGTTATTCGCAGCACTAGCTCAGATGTACGAGATAGATTGCTTAAAATGCTACCAATTGAAGATCGTCATATGATTCTAGAAATTGCAGAAGAGGAGTCTGATCTCGAGGATAACTATAAGCACTATTTAACTCAAAAGTTTGAAAATTCAATTGAGAAAGATGCTTTTGATCGTATAAAAGAACTTGAAGATAAAGAGCGCTACTTAGAGCGCCGCCAACGAGCTAGAGAAGAACAATTAACTGAGCAACTAGAACATTTACGAAATCAAATATCTATTGCTGAAAAAGATTTCCACCAACGTCAAAACAAATTAAAAAGTATTGAAAGTAGCTTTGTAAAACGTGAGTTAGAACTAAAAGATAGTATTAGACAACTACAAGAGGAATATCAAAAACAAGTACAAGAAAAAATAGAATTAAAAGTGCCAGAATTTGTCAAATCTGCTGTTAATGTTTTAGAAAAAAAGAGAATGAATTCTCTAAAAAATCTAAAAACTGGAATTTAGAGGGCTCTATAGCTTTAGGATTAGCTATCCTATCTGCTATAGGCGCATTAATTTACGGCGGAATAGCATTCCATTCAGCAGCCAAGGAAAATATTGATTGGTTTTTCTTTTCCTTCCTTTTGTTAAAGGGGTTAATAGTGGTTACACTATTCGGAGCTTGGGCCAAACATGCATATAATCTAGGTAACGCATATATGCATGAATCACTAAAACGTAGTGACCGAATGCATGCCATTAACTTTGGTAAATTTTACTTAGAGGTTTATGGTAATAACGTTTCCCAATCCGATATGAAAGCTATTTTTGAAAACTGGAATTTAAATAGTGATAGTGCATTTACCAAAGTAGAAACTTCTAATTTTGAACCAAAGATCGTTGAACAAGTAACACAAATGATTACTGCTGTTTCGAATGCAACAAATAAACAGAATCCAGAAAACAAGTCTAAATAAAGTGCGTATATACTGCACCACGCCCTATAGGTAATCTTATTTTTAGGAGGAAAAATGAAGTTTTTATTCTGTAATGTAGGTTGGATGAGTCGATATGATGGTATTGAAGACGATACTCTTGAACGAGGAGGTGCCTATAACGAGGATGATATCGGACATGAAGTATGTAATTTCACGATAGTTGGAGATCAAGTTTTTGGCTATGTTAGACCAACAGGACAGATTAAACTGGAAAACTTAGGCGCATCTAAAGATGATGATTCAATAGACAATGTATTAGTTATTTGGACTGCTGGGCCAGATGCTGGTGGAACAGCCGTCATAGGTTGGTATAAAAACGCAACGGTATTCAGGCGAGAACAGACATTAAATGTTGTAAGTACAAAACATAAAAGTAATGAAATTAACATTTTCCGTATTCAAGCTCATAAGGATAACGTGACTTTGCTACCAATGTGGCAGCGGTCCCTCATGATCCCCAGAGCAGTAAAGGGAGGTATTGGACAAAGTAATATTTGGTACGCTAACACTAAAGAAAGTGAGGAATACACTAGACCAATTTTTGAATTTATTGAAAATTATGATGTAAGTAACAATATACCTGATATAGATTTTTCTGCCATTGAAGGGAATCCTAGACTCTTAGCACATATGAAAAGAGAGCGAAATCAGAAACTTGTTTATCTTAAAAAAAAGCAGACACTTGAAAATACTGGCGCACTTATATGTGAAGTATGCCATTTTGATTTTCACTCTTTTTATGGTGCTCTAGGCGAGGATTTTTGTGAGGTTCATCATCTCAAGAAACTTGCCGATGCCGAAAAGCAAGTTGATACAAAGATTTCTGATTTGGCAGTAATTTGCTCTAATTGTCACAGAATGATTCATCGAACAAATCCGATGAAAACAATATCGCAGATGAAAGAGTTATTACATAAAAAGCAATCTTCATAGCAAAAAGACTAGAGCAGTGAGATACTATATGCACTGCGCATTGCACCTCTACTCTTACTTATTTAATTAGCGGTGCAATTCACTTCGTTCATTGCACCCTACATTTTCCCCGCCCAAATAAAGACTCCATTGCTACCCAACACCCTCCCCTTT
Source organism: Aeromonas sp. 97A (assembly GCF_051919185.1). Classification (NCBI taxonomy): domain Bacteria; kingdom Pseudomonadati; phylum Pseudomonadota; class Gammaproteobacteria; order Aeromonadales; family Aeromonadaceae; genus Aeromonas; species Aeromonas sp. 97A. The sequence continues at coordinate 1,557,585 of NZ_JBQBFF010000001.1, forward strand.
GCCATCCTGCAAGCATTTAATTAGTGATTACTTTATCGTCTATTTATTATCCATTTTGGCAAAAGAAAGTAGCCAAACCACTTCGCTAGATAAAACAAACTGTTGCCTGCATTATCGCGGCCTATTTCAATCGCCGGATAATTAATTCCCTTACTCAAATTGAACTTTTGATTATTTATAACTGAGCATACTCCCGCAGAGTGTGTGTCATTATAAGCTTAATGAAAGATGAACAGACTGTGTTCCATGACAAGCAGATCACTATTCCGTTAGCGCCCTTTCCCATCGCAATCCATTAATTCTCTCCCGATTAAATATCACGACTTTCCTGGTAGGTCGGGCAGCTGTGCGTTGGCAAACGTGTAAACATCAAACTGACAAGATGAACTCATGAACTGTGATAAACAACAAGCCACCCCCGGCGTCATGCTGGCGGCGATTGGCGTAGTCTATGGCGATATCGGCACCAGCCCGCTCTATACCTTGCGCGAGTGCCTGTCAGGTCAATTCGGGTTCGGCGTCGAGCCGGCCTCCATTCTCGGCTTTCTCTCGCTGATCTTCTGGCTGCTGATCCTGGTGGTGTCGGTCAAGTACCTCTCCTTTGTGATGCGGGCCGACAACGCCGGCGAGGGGGGCATTCTCACCCTGATGTCGCTGGCAACCCGCAACGCCTCCACCCGCTGGACACCGCTGCTGATCATCCTCGGCCTGATTGGCGGCAGCTTCTTCTATGGCGAGGTGGTGATCACCCCAGCAATGTCGGTGATGTCGGCCATCGAGGGGCTGAGCATTCTCACCCCCGCCCTCGACCCCTATATCGTCACCCTCTCGGTGCTGGTGCTGACCCTGCTGTTCGCCATCCAGAAACATGGCACCGCCATGGTGGGCAAGCTGTTTGCCCCCATCATGCTGATCTGGTTTATGACGCTGGCGGTGCTGGGGCTGCGCGGCATCATCCACAACCCCGAGGTGTTGGGTGCGCTCAACCCCATCTGGGCGGTGCGCTTCTTTATCCAGTACCAGACCACCTCCTTCTTTGCCCTCGGCGCCGTGGTGCTGGCCATCACCGGGGTGGAGGCGCTCTACGCGGATATGGGCCACTTTGGCAAGAATCCAATTCGCCTCGCCTGGTTTATCGTGGTGCTGCCTTCGCTGGTGCTCAACTACTTCGGTCAGGGGGCGCTGCTGCTAAGCAACCCCGCCGCCATTGCCAACCCCTTCTTCCTGCTCGCCCCGAAATGGGCGCTGGTGCCGCTGCTGCTGCTGGCAACCATGGCGACGGTGATCGCCTCGCAGGCGGTGATCTCCGGGGCCTTTTCGCTGACCCGGCAGGCAGTGCGGCTCGGTTATCTCTCCCCCATTCGCATTGTTCACACCTCCGAGCAGGAGTCCGGCCAGATCTATATTCCGGTCATCAACTGGATGCTCTATATCTCGGTGGTGATCGTCATCATGAGCTTCGAGCACTCCAGCAATCTGGCGGCGGCCTACGGCATCGCGGTGACCGGCACCATGGTGCTCACCTCCATCCTCTCCTGCTCGGTGGCCAAGAACAGCTGGCACTGGAACAAGTATCTGGTGGCCATCCTGTTTGCCGCGCTGCTCTGTATCGACGTGCCGCTGTTTGCCGCCAATCTTGCCAAGATCTTCTCCGGCGGCTGGCTGCCGCTCACCCTGGGGGCGGTGATGTTCACCGTGATGACCAGCTGGAAGAGCGAGCGTTTCCAGCTTATTCGCCGCCTGAACGAGCACGGCAACTCCCTTGAGCCGATGATCGCCTCGCTGGAGAAATCCCCGCCGACCCGGGTGGCTGGCACTGCGGTCTATATGTCGCGGGTGGTCAATGTGATCCCCCATGCGCTGCTCCATAACCTCAAGCACAACAAGGTGCTGCACGAGCGGATCATCCTGCTCACCCTGCGGGTGGAGGATGTGCCCTACGTCCACAATGTGCGCCGGGTCTGCATCGAGCAGCTCTCCCCCACCTTCTGGCGGGTAGTGGCAAGCTACGGCTGGCGCGAGACCCCGAACGTGGAGGAGATCTTCCACCGCTGCAACGCCGAGGGGCTGAGCTGCCGGATGATGGAGACCTCGTTCTTTATGGCCCACGAGTCGCTCATCATGAAAGACCGCCCCTGGTATCTCTATCTGCGCGGCAAGCTCTTTATGCTGCTGCAGCGCAACGCCCTGCGCGCGCCGGATCAGTTCGAGATCCCGCCCAACCGGGTTATCGAGCTGGGTTCGCAGGTGGATATCTGATGGCGGGTTGATGGCCTCTTGATGGCATAGAAAACCTCAGCAAATAGAGAGGGAGGCATTGGCCTCCCTCTCTTGTTTCCGTTAACCCAGTTACCGGCCCCCTCATCCCCAACCCTTCTCCCGCAAGGGGAGAAGGGGGCAAACCAGTGCAGTTGATTGTGAAACAGTTTGTAGGAAACCTGATGCGCGTTCACCAGTTGCAAGGCATTGAAATGACGATGTAAACAGCCCCTCATGGCCCGCAGCAGTGCAGAGGTAACGCAGACAAAGCTTGCCGAGCCGAGCAATGAGCTCGAGTACAGCGGGCGGGAGCCGGGCATTGCTCCAGATAGTGATTAGCATTGATAATGGTCATAGGCTTCGCGTGTGTTGATTGTGTTTAGCGATAAAATCAGATCACCATCGAAGCCTTTTTTACATCTATTTCAATTGGTTGCCGCTAAAGATCCGGTACATGAAGCCATGATAGGAATTCTGGGTGTGGCAGTTGTTTGGTTTTACTATCACAGCTCGCTGACTATCACTTCACCAGACTGCGCAACCAGCTGATCTCCTCGCCCCAGATGGACTCGTCAATGGTCTCGAGGATCAGCGGAATGCGATCGAAGCGCTCATCATTCATGATGTGGTGGAAAACTGCCTCCCCCAGATTGCCCTCCCGCAAGCTGTGGTGGCGATCGACCCGGCTGCCGAAGGTACACTTGGCGCCGTTGATATGCATCCCCTTGAGATAATGAAAACCCACCGTGCGGTCGAACTCGGCAAAGACGGCAGCGCAGCTCTCGGCGGTGCGCAGATCGTAGCCGGCGGCAAAGGCGTGGCAGGTATCGAAACAGATCCCGACCCGGCTCTTGTCCTCCACCCCTTCGATGATGGTGGCGAGGTGCTCGAACGACCAGCCGAGGTTGGTCCCCTGCCCGGCGGTGTTCTCGATCACCGCCGTCACCCCTTCACTGCGCTCCAGCGCCCAGTTGATGGACTCGCTCACCAGCTTGAGGCTGGCCGCCTCAGGGATCTGCTTGAGATGGCTACCGGGGTGGAAGTTCAGATAGCAAAGCCCCAGTTGCTCGCAACGCTTCATCTCGTCGAGAAACGCATCGCGGGATTTGGCCAGACCATCGGGATCCGGGTGGCCCAGATTGATGAGATAGCTGTCGTGGGGCAGGATCTGCTCCGGCAGAAAACCGGCCTTGTCACAAGCCGCCTTGAAGGCACGGATGGTGGCATCCGACAAGGGGGCAGCCTGCCACTGACGCTGATTCTTGGTAAAGAGGGCAAACGCGTTGGCCCCGATGGCCTGGGCGCGGGCGATGGTATTCTCCACCCCGCCGGCCGCACTGACGTGGGCTCCGATATATTTCATACAATCTCCTCGATACGGCAAGCCGCCATTATGCCGATCCAGCCCGGCCACGCCAAACCGGGATATCCGATAGCGGGTATCGACAAATAGTGCCGCCTATACAAGGCGCTGCGTTTCATGGCGCAATCGGCCTGCTCTGTAGCAACCTCTCCCCAGAAGGGATAGTTAGAGCCCGTCCACACCAGCATGGCGCCCATAAAAAAACGCAGCGTATCGCCTGAGCAATAACGCTGCATCTTTGGGTCTCTCGGCCGTCCCCCTTGCCGTGACCCGAATGGCCAGCGACAAGGGAGCAAGAATGCGCGGGGAGAGTCGCCTTAGAAGGGCATTTTAAAACCTGGCGGCAGTTGCATGCCACCGGTCAGCTCGCCCATCTTGGCCTTGTTCTGCTCTTCCACACGACGCACGGCATCGTTGCAAGCGGCGGCAACCAGATCTTCCAGCAGCTCCTTGTCATCTTCCATCAGGGAGGGGTCGATCTCGATGCGACGGACGCTGTGGCTACCGGTCATGGTGACCTTGACCATGCCAGCACCGGCTTCACCGGTCACTTCCATCTGAGCCAGCTGCTCCTGCGCCTTCTGCATACGCTCTTGCATCTGTTGGGCCTGTTTCATCAGGTTCCCCATTCCACCTTTACCAAACATATGTCGTCTCTCGTCTTGAAATCCGGCATCCAGCGCCGGGCTGTGGGCTTGTCTGTCCTAGATGGGGACAGCCAAACTGCTTTTCAACCGGAAGCAAGCTCCCGGCCACGGAATTTAGCGGTTGAGTGGCTCGATGCTCTCGTGATGAAGCACGGCACCAAACCGCTGAACTAAAAACTGTACGTTGGGATCCCGCTCCAGATCCCGGGTCACCTGCTCGCGCACCCCGAGATAAAGGCGGTGTTCGATCTCGAGGGGGGTCTCCTGGTCAGGCACCACACCAAGCGTCACCTCGACCTGCACCGGTTGCCCCAGCGCTGGCCCGATGATCTCGGCCAGATCGGCGCGCGCCTTGTCGCTCACCAGATGGCGCTGCTCGGGCTTGAGGGTTAGCAGTACCTTGTCCCCTTCCCGCGTCATCACCGAGTTGATGGCCAACTGGCGCAGCCGCCCTCCCACCTGAGTGTGAGCGATCAATTCGGCCCAAGGGTCGCCGCAACCATTGAGCAGCGAGGAGGGGATAAGGCGAGTCGCCTCTCCCTCTTGCGGCTCGCTGTCGCTCTCGAGCTCATCCCAGTCGATGGTCTCCATCACTGGCTGAGGGGGTTCATCCTGCGTCACAAGGGCAGCAGCCACTGCCGTGCTGGCAACGGGCGGCTGGGTCGCAGGGGCTGGCGTCACCGCAGGCGCCGCAGCACTGCGTTCACCGGGTCGATAGCTCGGCTGCCCGTCGAGATCCCAGGGGGGCAGATCGGTTGGCTGGGCCGGCGCCGTGACGGGGGCGTGGCTCATCACCTGAGTCTGCTCGGCAAAGCCCTGACTGAGGTACTCCTCGTATTCCCCGTTGTCACCCTGCGGCTCGTAACCGTCGCCATAGAGATCCACCGGTGGCAGATCAACATAGTGACCCATCGCCGCCATCCCCTGCCCGGCCGGTTGGCCGACCGGAGCTGGCTGTTGGGTGACGGCCGGAGCAGCAGCGGGCGCGACAGGACGAGCTGGCGCAACCGGCACTGCGCGCACTGCGCGCGGTGCGGGCGCCGCCGGGGCATCCTGACCACGCTGGCGGCTGCGCAGCATATTTCGCTTGCCAAGCAGGCTCTGCATGCTCGATACCGCAGACACAGCTTCAGGTGCGGCAACCGGCTCGGTTGTCGGTTCGAGCGCGGGTTCGAAAGGGGCGGTCAGCGGCTCGCTACGGGAATAGTCCATATCGACTGCGGAAGGCACTCGATCATCAGCATCAACGGGCTGTGCGGCTGAGTGCACTGGCACATCAGGCTGCGCATGGGGCAACGCGGGCTCGGGTTGATACCCCATGCCCGCAGCCTCGCGCAGCAACTCATCCTGCTGGCTGAACAGCTCGGCGGCTTGCGCCTCCTCCTCGCTATCGGCGGGGTTGCCGATATCATCCGCCATCGCTGGCATGGAGATATCAACCGCGGGCACGGCGCCGCTGATCGGTGCCAGTGCGGCCGATTCAGCGGCCGGGCGCTTTCCCGGCAAGGAGGCTACCGGAGTGGCATTGCTCGTCATTGACGGGGGCAACGCGGTGAGGCTGGCCGGATGCAGGGCATCGCGCCTTGGGGAGAAGGCGAGCATCCGCAGGCAGGTCATCTCCAGCGCAGTGCGGCCATCGGGGGCCCAGGGCAGATCTTTACGACCACCCAGCACGATCTGGTAGCAGAGCTGCACCTCTTCCGGGCTCATCGCCTTGGCCAGTTGCAGCAGGGAATCGGCATCCGCCCCCTGCTCCTGCACACTGGCAGGCAGCAGCTGCGCCATGGCGATGCGATGGAGCAAGCCTTCCAGCTCGGCGTGGAGCTGATCAAAATCGGGGCCCAGGGTGGCGATCTCGGTGATCTTGGCCATGGTCGCGGGGGCATCTTGCCGCAAAATGGCTTCCAGCAGCTGGTGCAGATGGCGGTGATCGAGCGTGCCCAGCATCGCCAGCACACTCTCGAGGCGCACGCTACCATTGCCGTGAGCCAGCGCCTGATCGGTCAAGCTCAGGGCATCTCGCATACTGCCGTCAGCGGCTTTGGCCAAAGCCAGCAGGGCGCGCGGTTCGAAGGGCTGCCCCTCCTGATCCAGCACCCATTCGAGCTGCTTGGCGATCTGGGTCTGATCCAGACTCTTTAGATGAAACTGCAGGCAGCGCGAGAGAATGGTAATGGGCAACTTCTGCGGATCCGTGGTGGCCAGCAGAAACTTCACATAGGGGGGCGGCTCTTCCAGGGTTTTCAGCAACGCGTTGAAGCTGTGGCGCGACAACATGTGCACTTCATCGATGAGGTAGACCTTGAAGCGGCCGCGGGCCGGACGGTACTGCACGTTGTCGAGCAGCTCGCGGGTATCTTCCACCTTGGTGCGGGACGCCGCGTCAATCTCCAGCAGGTCGACAAAGTTGCCCTGATCGATCTCGCGGCAAGTATCGCAGACACCGCATGGGTGGCTGCTGATCCCCTGCTCGCAGTTGAGGCTCTTGGCCAGAATACGGGCGATGGTGGTTTTGCCGACCCCACGGGTACCGCTCAGCAGATAGGCGTGATGCAGCCGTCCCTGATCCAGGGCGTTGGTCAAGGCGGTCAGCACATGTTGCTGGCCTACCACTTGTTCAAACGTATGGGGGCGCCATTTACGCGCCAGAACCTGATAGCTCATAAATCCATCATGCAGGGAAGACAGGGCATTGAGGCCGGATGCTAACACAAATGGCGGGCTGGCTGTATCGGCTATCGGTGAGAGCGGGAGGGATCGCTTGATTTTCAAACCGATGCCCGCACGGGCACCGGTTCAATGCAGGCCCGATGCAGAGGATCGGGCCGAAGAGGCATTACTCGCCAGCCAGCTCGACCAGTGAGACCACCTTGATGCCAGCGGCAGTCAGACGGGCATCACCGCCCAGAGACGGCAGGGAGATGATGAAGGCCGCATCGGCCACTTCACCACCGGCGCGGCGGATCAGCTTGACGGTCGCATCAACGGTACCACCGGTCGCCAGCAGATCGTCCACGACCAGCACTTTGTCACCGGGCACGATGGCATCGGTGTGCAGTTGCAGGGTGTCGGTGCCGTACTCGAGGGCATAGGACTCCTCGATCACTTCGCGCGGCAGCTTGCCCGGCTTGCGGACCGGCACGAAGCCCAGCCCCATGGCATAAGCAACCGGCGCGCCAAAGATGAAGCCGCGGGCTTCGGTGCCAACAATCTTGGTGATCCCTTGATCACGATAATGATTGGCCAGCAGATCGATGGTGGCCTTGAAGGCCTCGGCGTTCTCGATCAGGCTGGTGATGTCACGAAACAGAATGCCCGGCTTCGGATAGTCGGGAATGGTCTTGATGCTTGCTTCGATAAATTTCAGGGTTTCCGGATTCATGTGTTGACCGCTTATTTTTTTGACCCAAGGGTGGCCATTTTTTCTCAATTCCCTTCTGCGGGAAATAAAAAAGCCTGTCACGCAAAAATGACAGGCCGACTCCATAGCATTATTGCTGCAATAGCTTAGGGACTTCACTTCACCATTGCAACTGGCTCCAGCACCGGCAGACGCATTAACCAGGTGAGCAGGATCACCATTATGATAACCAGCAACCCCTTGACCCACAGCAGTGGCACCACCGCCAGCGACACCGAAAAGGTGAGCAAAATGAAGATAATGGCGCGCCGTCTGGCCTGACGACGAATGCCGCGATACTGTTGCCAATCCACGATGGGCGGGCCAAACCAGGGATGGGTCAACAGCCAGCGATGAAAACGGGGCGACGAGCGGGCAAACAGGGCGGCAGCCAGCAACATGAAGGGGGTAGTCGGCAATAGCGGCAGCACAATGCCCACGATACCGGTGGCAAATGCCAGCCACCCGAGCGCCATCAGACACCAACGCTTCATTCCTTCTCCTTGCGTGATTTATCTCCCTCTAGCCTAACAGAGTTTGAGCGGGTGCTGACAGCGGGCCGCAACCCCACTACAATCTGCGCTCTTTTTTCTCCCCACTCTCGTCGGAAAGCCGTTATGCGCGTTATTTTGGCCCCCATGCAGGGGGTACTGGATCACCTGATGCGGGAGGTACTCACCTCCGTCAATGATTACGATCTCTGCGTGAGCGAGTTTATCCGGGTCGTCGATCAGCTGCTGCCCGCCAAGGTGTTCTACCGCCTCTGCCCTGAACTGCTGCAAGATGGCAAAACCCGCGCAGGCACCCCGGTGCGGGTACAACTGCTGGGCCAACACCCCGAGTGGCTGGCCGAGAACGCCGTGCGCGCCATCGAGCTGGGCTCCCCCGGCGTTGATCTCAACTTCGGCTGTCCCGCCCCTACGGTCAACAAGAGCAAGGGCGGTGCGGTGCTGCTCAAAGAGCCCGAGACCATCTACCGCATCGTCAAGGCGGTGCGCGAGGCGGTGCCCGCCCATCTGCCGGTGAGCGCCAAAATTCGCCTCGGTTACGATGACAAGGATCTCTATCTGGAGAACGCTCAGGCGGTCTTCAAGGGGGGCGCCAACGAGCTGGCCGTTCATGCCCGCACCAAGCGCGAAGGGTACAAGGCCCCCGCCCACTGGGAATATGTGGACGCCATTCGCCGCGCCCTGTCCATCCCCGTCACCGCCAACGGCGAAATTTGGGATCACAAAGATGCCCTCGCCTGCGCCAGGGTCTCGGGTTGCGATGCCCTGATGGTCGGGCGCGGCGCCATCTCCCTGCCCAATCTGGCCAACGTGATGAAAACCGGCTGCCCGCACATGAGCTGGGCCGAGGTGCTGCAGTTGATGGTGAGCTATACCGAGCAGGATCTGGCCAGCGAAAAAGCCGACTACTACCCCAGCCGCATCAAACAGTGGTTCAGCTATCTCAAGCGGGAATATCCCGAAGCGGACCTGCTGTTTCAGGAGATCCGGGTGCTCAAAGAGACGGCTCCCATCCGCGATGCCCTGCTGCGAGCAGCCAAAAGCCACGGCTAACCACGTTTAACTTGACGCATATCATCTTGATAGAGTTATCGGATCCCTATACTGCCCCGAATCTGTCGTCTGTCCTGTGGGGGATAATGTGTGTGAAATGACGCAAGCACAGTTGACTGTCTGGCGTAATCGCCTGCTGTCAGACTGGGCCCAAGTACGAGAAACGCTGATCGGTCAGCTCAAAGCCTGCCGCCGTGACGAGTGGGCCGAGCAGGTCGGTCACTGCGAGCAGGATCAACTGGTGGAACTGACCAGCCGGCTGGATCTGCCGAAGGTTGAACAGAGCGTGGCCCGCCTCAAGCGGATCGATGCGGCACTCTGCCAGATGGATCTCGGCCTCTATGGCCTCTGCTCCGATTGTGAAGAGCCGCTTTCCATCGAACAGCTGGAACAGGATCCGACCCTGCAACGCTGCCCGCGCTGTGAAACCCGCTATCGCAAGGGATTCCACGCCCACGAACTGTGAGGGATGCACATCTGTGCATCCGCTCAACCCTCAGCACTGGTTACTCCGTCGTTCCTGTCCAATACTCACCGTATCAGCCTGTTCGAGGGTATGCGTTGTGTACAGACTCTTGTTGTTATGGTGTTTGTGTTGCCAGGCTACGGCACAAAAGTCATTGGTCGTGGGCTGGGTCGACTGGCAGCCCTTCAGTTATCGCAATGAACAACAACAGCTCCGCGGACTGGATGTGGAGCTGCTCAATGCCATCTTCCTGCGGGCCGGTTATCAGGCCAAATTCAATGAAATGCCCTGGGCTCGCGTGCTGCACGAGCTGAAATTCGGCACGGTTCAGCTGACCATGTCAGCCAATATCACCGCCGAGCGGCAGCAATATGCCCGCTTCAGCCACCCCTATCGGGAAGAGGAGACGGCCATCATCATCCGCCGGCAAGATGCCGAACGCTGGCGCGGGATCACCACCCTCGAGCAGTTGATCAACACCCCCAACTTCCATATCGGGGTGCTCAAGGGCTTTGATTACGGCACTACCTTCCGCCAGTTGATGGCAAGGCCCGAGCTGCAGCCTCGCTTGCAGATGCGCCTGCGGCTGGATCAGCTGCTGAAGATGTTGCAAGGGGGTCGGATCCAGGGGTTTATTCTGGATCCCCACGGACTGCAGGGGTGGCAGGATAAGGATGAAGCGCAGGATCAGCTGCATACCCTGCTGCGTATCGAAGTCACGCCGGTTCACCTGATGCTGAGCAAAGAGAGCACCACAGAGGCGCAACTGCAGCGGATCAATCAGGCTATCGATCAATTGAAACAGAGTCCCGACTATCAGCAGATCCTCGATCGCTATCAGTTCAGATCCCTGCATTCACAGGAAAACACTCATAAGTAAGGGGAGCATCAGCTCCCCTTACTGTCTCAAGCAAACCCAATCCTGTCTCAAACAACCCTGGTTGCAACTTGCCAGGACGTTTTGGTCACCGATAACGTGATAGTTAAACTTGGCTATCAGCGTCCCAGCACAATGTCGGCAAGGTGGGCGAAGTGGTGGATTTCGTGTGTGGCATCGCACTCGCCCGCTTGCCGCGCCGGGTTGTACCAGCAGGTTGCCAGCCCCTGCGCCGCCGCCCCGGCAATATCGGTTTTCGGATTATCCCCCACCATCAGCACCCGCGCAGGATCCGGCTGCCCCATCAGGGAGAGGGTGTGCTGGAAAATAGCTGGCGCCGGCTTGGTCACCCGGATCTCGTCGGAGATCACCAGCGGCTCGAACCACTCGCTCCAGCCCAGTTTGCCGAGCCGCCCCCGCTGGGGCACGCTGAAACCATTGGTGATGATCCCCATCCGCACCTTGCTGCGCAGCTGCTGCAGGGTCTCGACCACCCCTTCGAGAGGCATGCTAAGGGCAATGATTTGCTCCAGAAAGGTGTTGTTCATCGCCATGGGATCGGCGGAAACCTGCTGGGCAAAGAGGGAGAAGCGGGTCTGCTGTAACGCCGTTGCATCGATCTCGCCGTCGTTGTACTGCTGCCAGAGCCCGTGGTTGAGGGCGTGGTACTGCGCCATGCTGGCGTCATCAGCCTGTACGCCATAGATCTGCAAGGTGTGCGTCAGCGCAGAGGCGACCGGAAAATCGAGCAGGGTTTCATCCAAATCGAACAGCACCCAGTCATAGCTTGGTTGTTTCACAGAACTCCTTGTTATCATTCAGATTGTTCAGAGGCTTGGCGACCAACTCTGCCAAGCGGACTGGCCAGCAGATCCAGCGTGAGACGCACGCCGAAGCCGGTCACTTCGCTGGAGACCACCCCATTGCCCCCCTTGTTGCGAAAACCGCTCAGGTCGAAGTGCAGCCAGGGGGTCTGCTCGGGCACGAAGTGGGCGAGGAAACGGGCCGCATCAATGTGATCCGGCGAACTTCCCGGCGCACACTGCAACAGATCGGCCCACTCGCTTTCGATGTTGTCGTCATAATCGTCATCAAGCGGGAAGGGCCAGACTCGTTCACCGCTGCGCTGACCCAGATTGACCAGTGATGCCATCCATTCGCTGCGATTGGTAAAGACGCCGCTGTAGCGGCTACCCAGCGCCCGTTTGCAGGCCCCTGTCAGGGTCGCGTAATCGAGCAGCAGATCCGGAGTATCCTGCACCGCCATCGCCAGGGTGTCGGCCAATACCATTCGCCCTTCGGCATCGGTATCGACCACCTCGATGGAGGTGCCATTGATGGCAGTCACCACCTCGCCAGGACGATAGGCGTGAGGGCCGATATGGTTCTCGGCAATGGCCAGCCAGCAGTGTACCTCGTAGGGTAGCTGAGCTCGGCTGATGGCGTAGAGGGCCCCCAGCGCCACCGCGCTGCCCCCCATGTCCAAATGCATGCCATACATGCTGCCGGAGACCTTGAGGTTGTAACCGCCAGAGTCGTGGCAGATCCCCTTGCCCACCAACGCAATGCGGCGCACCGGCTTGGGTGGATAGTAGCTGAGCTTGACCATGGCCCCCTGATTGTCTTCCGAACCACGAGCAACAGCCAGAAAAGCCCCCGCCCCCAGCTCGGCCAGCTGCGCCTGATCATAGTGATGGCACTGCCACCCCTCATCTTGCGCCAGCTTGCTGACAAACTCGCGATAGCTGGCGGCCGTCAGCTCGGAGGCAGGCAACACCGCCAGATGGCGAGCCAGCCCGTTGCCCCCCGCTTCGCTGTAAAGGCGTGCCAGGTCCAGCACCACTGCGGGTGAAACCTTGATCTGCTGATAGCTCCAGCTGCTTTCACTGCGTCGCTTGCTGGTGGGCAACGAAATATTGGCGGCAAGTAGGGCTGACAACATCACTTCGGCCAGCATCACTCGCTCGGAGGGAGAAAAACCTTCCAGATGCAGCCCGAGCCGCTCCACATTGAGCCCAGAAAGAGGAGCAATCCAGCCTCTGATCTGTTTATAGAGGCGGTGATCCCGCGTCACACTGCCGGCCACAAACATCACCTGCAACAGGGTATTGCCATGCATCAGGGTAAAGGGCGCTTTTTTCCCCAGCGCAAGCTGGGTCTGGAGACCCGCAAGGGCGGGGAGCGAAAGCAAGGACTCCTTCTGCTCTTCAGCGATCATCAGCAGTTGCAACGGCAGCCCTTGGGCAAGGGCTTCGGCCAGCGTGGCATCCCGGCTTTCAATAGCAGGAGGAAGATAGGTGAAGGGAGTGATCACAGGCGCGTGCCTCATCCATGAAGAGATACCTGATGATACCCAACAAATGGTTGATACGACCAGTTTTGGTCTTGAAAAAGCGTCAGAAATAGCAGCAATCACCAGATGGTGACGAGCATCAAGAAGGATTGTTCAATGATTGGCAATACAGGAAGGGAATGTACAGAAAGTTGGTTGCGGGGGCCGGATTTGAACCGACGACCTTCGGGTTATGAGCCCGACGAGCTACCGAGCTGCTCCACCCCGCGTCCGAATTGTCACCCTCAAGCCGAGCAGTAGCTTGGTGGCGTTTGTCAGCTTTCGATTGTTTACACAATCGCAAGCTGACGAAAGAGTTGGTTGCGGGGGCCGGATTTGAACCGACGACCTTCGGGTTATGAGCCCGACGAGCTACCGAGCTGCTCCACCCCGCGTCCGAATTGTCACCCTCAAGCCGAGCAGTAGCTTGGTGGCGTTTGTCAGCTTTCGATTGTTTACACAATCGCAAGCTGACGAAAGAGTTGGTTGCGGGGGCCGGATTTGAACCGACGACCTTCGGGTTATGAGCCCGACGAGCTACCGAGCTGCTCCACCCCGCGTCCGAATTGTCGCCCTCAAGCCGAGCAGTAGCTTGGTGGCGTTTGTCAGCTTTCGATTGTTTACACAATCGCAAGCTGACGAAAGAGTTGGTTGCGGGGGCCGGATTTGAACCGACGACCTTCGGGTTATGAGCCCGACGAGCTACCGAGCTGCTCCACCCCGCGTCCGAATTGTCGCCCTCAAGCCGAGCAGTAGCTTGGTGGCGTTTGTCTGCTTTCGACTGTTTATACAATCGCAAGCTGACGAAAAAGTTGGTTGCGGGGGCCGGATTTGAACCAACGACCTTCGGGTTATGAGCCCGACGAGCTACCGAGCTGCTCCACCCCGCGTCCGAATTGTCACACTCAAGCCGAGCAGTAGCTTGCTGGCGTTTGTCTGCTTTCGACTGTTTATACAATCGCAAGCTGACGAAAAAGTTGGTTGCGGGGGCCGGATTTGAACCGACGACCTTCGGGTTATGAGCCCGACGAGCTACCGAGCTGCTCCACCCCGCGTCCGAATTGTCACCCTCAAGCCGAGCAGTAGCTTGATGGCGTTTGTCCGCCTTAGATTGTTTACGCAATCGCAGGCTGACGAAAAAGTTGGTTGCGGGGGCCGGATTTGAACCGACGACCTTCGGGTTATGAGCCCGACGAGCTACCGAGCTGCTCCACCCCGCGTCCGAATTTTTTCTCGAAGTGGCCGAGCAGTAGCCAGTTCGATTTCTCCTTTCCCACCAACCGGTTACACCGGCTTGACTGGTCAGGATCTCAGATGGTTGCGGGGGCCAGATTTGAACTGACGACCTTCGGGTTATGAGCCCGACGAGCTACCGGGCTGCTCCACCCCGCGTCTGAGGTCGCCAATAATAGGCGCCAGCGCACAGATTGCAAGTAAATATCTCAAAAAAAGTTTATTCGTAGATTAATCGGACAAATAGTGCGGTCATTAGCAGCATCATGCTGTTTTTTCAGGCAATCGAGTCCTTGCCAGGCATCCGGCACTACACTCAATAAGGTGAACACTCCTCATTTTGGGTAGGTAGAATATGCGCATCTCCGCCGGTCACTGCCGTCAGTTGGGGGCCACACCCGACAGTAACGGCGTCAACTTCGCGATCTGGGCACGCCTCGCCAGCCGGGTCGAACTGCTGCTCTTCGCAAGCGCAGACGATGCGACCCCCGAGGTGATCCCCCTATCCCCGCGCCTTAACCGCACCGCCTACTACTGGCATATCCATGTGGAGGGGATCTCGGTCGGGCAGCGTTACGCCTATCGCATTCAGGGCCCGTGGCGCCCATATGGCGGCACCCGCTTCGATGCCGAGAAGGTGTTGCTCGACCCTTACGGCCGCAGCATCGAGCTTGGCGCCAATTACGATCGATGGGCGGCGGCCCGTCCAGGCAGCAATCTGGCTTGTTGCGCCAAGAACAAGGTGGTCGATACTCGCCACTACGACTGGGAAGGAGACAAACTGCCCGCTCACTCCCTCTCCCGCTCGGTGATCTACGAGCTGCATCTGGGGGGCTTTACCAAGTCCCCGAGCTCCGGGGTCGATCCGGCGCTGCGTGGCACCTATCTCGGGCTGATTGAGAAGATCCCCTATCTGCAATCTCTCGGTGTCACCGCCGTCGAGCTGCTGCCGGTGTTCCAGTTCGATCCTCAGGATGCGCCCAAAGGACTCTCCAACTACTGGGGTTACAGCCCCATGTCCTTTTTCGCCCCCCACGCCCAATACGCCTGCGGCGATGATCCGCTGACCGAATTTCGCGACATGGTCAAGGCGCTGCACAAGGCCAATATCGAGGTGATCCTGGACGTGGTTTACAACCACACCGCCGAAGGGGGAGATGATGGCCCCACCTTCTCGTTTCGCGGCATCGACAACGAGGCCTACTACATCCTCGACAACAACCAGAAGGACACCAACTATTCGGGCTGCGGCAACACCTTCAACGGCGCCCATCCGGTGGTGCTGCGGATGATCATGGACAGCCTCCACTTCTGGCGTCAGGAGATGCACGTCGATGGCTTTCGGTTTGATCTGGCCGCCATTCTGTCGCGGGATGAATCGGGTCAGCCGCAGGCCAATGCCCCCACCTTACGCACCATAGATACCGACCCCAACATCGCCGACATCAAGCTGATTGCCGAAGCCTGGGACGCGGGGGGGCTCTATCAGGTGGGGTCACTGGCCGGCGCCCGCTGGCGTGAGTGGAACGGCCAGTTCCGGGATGATGTACGCCGCTTCCTACGCGGGGATGACAACAGCGTCACCGCCTTTGTCGAGCGGCTCTGCGGCAGTCCCGACATCTACCACTATCACCACGCCGATCCCGAGAAAAGCATCAACTTCGTTACCTGCCACGACGGTTTTACCCTGTGGGACTGGGCCAGTTACAACAGCAAGCACAACGAGGCCAACGGGGAGGAAAACCGTGACGGCTGCGATCACAACTTCAGCTGGAACCACGGCCATGAAGGGGTAACGGAAGATCCCCAGATCAACGCTCTGCGGATGCGCCAGGCCAAAAACATGATGGTGGCGACCCTGCTCTCGGTGGGCTCCCCCATGCTGCTGATGGGAGACGAGCTGCTGCGCACACAGCGGGGCAACAACAACGGCTACTGTCAGGACAATGCCACCTGCTGGATGAACTGGCTGCCTAATGCCCGCAGTCAGGAGATGTTCCGCTTTATGAAGGAGCTGATCCAGTACCGCAAACACCTGTTCCAGCGCCCGGAGCAGGAGAGCATGCCGCTGTCGCTCACCGAGATCCTGCGCCACAGCGAGATCTGCTGGCACGGGGTCAACGCCGGGCAACCGGATTTCAGCCCCCACTCCCACGCCATCGCCATGTCGGCGCTGTCGAGCGAAACCAAGCTGGCGCTCTATGTGCTGTTCAACGCCTACTGGGAGCCCCTCACCTTCAACCTGCCGAGCCCGCCAAAGGGGGTCGGCGGCTACTGGCGGCGGATCCTCGATACCGCCCTCCCCTCGCCGCAAGATATCTGCACCTTCGGCATGCCGCTGGAGGGATTGACCCGGGAATATCTGGCCCAGCCGCGCAGCAGTTGCCTCTTTATCTGCGGGGCCGACGACTTCTATTGATCGATAGCTGCTGCTTGATTGCTGCTAATGGATTGCTGCGATTCCTGCAAGCCAGATATACAAAAGCCCCGAGTGTTGGCTCGGGGCTTTCTCTTTTCAGCGCCAGTGTCAGATCAGCTGGTGCAACACACTGGTAGCGGCAATCTGGGCGATCAGCAGGCCACACAGGGAGGTGGAGACCACCACTGGCGCGGTATCACGCTGCAAGTAGAGTGGGCTGAACCAGAGCAGCAGAGAGGCCACCAGCAGCGCTGCCTGGGTCACCACCGCCGGGATCAGGGCATCGAGATTGGCCTCACCCCCTTGCCAGCCCACCAGCACTGCCAGCCAGACAAGGCTGGCCATCGCCCCCACCAGACCGGCCAGCGGCAACAGGGTATTGAATGCCTTGAGGCGATGACGGGCCCGCAGCAGCATCAGATGGGCAAAAGCCGCCCCCAGCATCGCCATCTGCAGCAGACCGCTCACCCAGCCCTGCAGTTGCAGCAGCCCGATGCCATAGAGAGCGAGCGGCAACGCCGGTAGCCAGAGCAGTGTCGAGGGGACTGAACGCTTGCCCTCCAGCCGTGACTGGGCCAGCGACAAGCCAACCCCGAGCACCAGTGCAGCCCCACCACTCCAGATGAGCCAGCTGGCCGCCTTGGCCTCAACCGCCAGCATCAGGGAGAGCGCAGTAATGACCCAGATGGAGAAGAGCTGCTGACTGATGCGCGAGCGCTGGCCAGGGCAGATATCACCGCGCCACAGCACGATACCGAGGGCGATCAGGGCGCCAAGCGCCATCAATCCGGTGAGAGGAAAGAGCCAAAAAGGGAGTTGGACGAACACGACGCCTCCAGCAGTAAAGATTCGAGGTGCGCCACCGGGGCGCCAGAGAGGGGCGAGTATACCCAAACCGGCGGCTATCCCCAATCGCGACAAACAATCGTGGGCAAACAATCCGGGGCAATTTCCGCCAGCACGGCCCACCTTGAAGGGCGTCCTGCTGGCAGCCATGCCCATAATGACGGGATGCGGCGCTGGCGTTAGCCCTGACCACGGGCCAGCGCCACCACCCGGGCAAACATCTGGCGGATCACCGGCGGAATATGCTCGGCGCCGAGCCGCTCCGCCTCTTCCACCACCGCCAGCGCCATTCCCGGCTTGCTGCGGTGATGGATCGCCTTGTTGATGATGTGACTGGCGCTCCACATGGCGCGCCCGCCCACCCCCGCCTCGCGGCGAAACACAGCTTCAAAACCGTTGTGATAGAGGTAGTGCTCGATGTCGGCGGCAGGGAGCTGAGTCAGTCGGTCCCGCTCCCGCTCGCCCTTGAGCTGGCCACGGGCCGAGGTGGCATACTTGAGCCCCGCCTCGTCGCCATCGGTCAGCAGGTGCCACTCGATGCCAAAATCCCGCGCCACCTTGATGAGCGGCGACTGGCCGCACTGGGCAAACTCGATGATCCGCACCCCTTCGGCCCGCAGACTGTAACCGCAGATCTGCGCCAACTCGGAGAGCAGCCAGATCTCGGTCTCCCCCTCCACCAGCAGCCAGCAACGGGCAAACAGCGACATGGGGCGGTTGATCCGCACATGGAAGGCGATCTTGCGCAGATCGTCGCTGCTGTAACGCTCGCCCCCCAGCTGGTGACAGAGGATATCCTGCTGACGGCGCACCAGCCGCCGCACCTGATTGAGCGGCAGGGAAGAGAGCAAGTCCCCCGAGTTGGTGGTGAGCAGCTTCTGGCCCGGCAGTTGTTCCAGCAGCCCCCACGCCAGCGCCAGCATGGTTGGGTGCAGCCGGCTCTCAGGATCCTCCAAGATCATGATGGGGCGGGCCCCCTCCTCCAGCTCGCGGTTGCCCCGCGCCTGCAACAAGGTAGCCGCCATCCCCGCCATCGCCAGCTGCAGCGCGCGGTTATCGGCGCGGCGCAGCAGGGTATGCAGGTTGCCAGGATTGCGCAATGTCATGGGGCGATTGATGATGTCGCGCTGACTGCGCGGCTTGTTCTTGATGGGGGCCAGAGCGTTGAAGTAGTGATCCATCAGCTGGCGCACCGCCTGCAACGCCTCTTTGAGCTCCGGTTCGCCGATCCGCTGGGGTTCGTCGATCAGCTTGTCCGCCAGCTCGCTCAGGCGATGCTCGGAGAGATCTCCCCACTGCAATGTCTCCACCCCGTTGCGAGCGGTACGGGCGTCCCGCAGCCGGAACACCGGGTTCATGGTGATCAGCATGCAGACCAGCTCGTGGGTGTTGGCGATGGGCAGGCTCTTGCCTACCCCGTCGAGAAAGTCGTGAATGGTGAGCACAGAGCCATCCGCCTGCAGCTCGGCGCTGGCGCGATAGTGAATGCGGTGGAATTTGTCCTTGTGCAGCACCCAGGAGGGGCAAAGACGGGCCAGCCGACGGGAGTGCTGACACATCTGGGGTCTGTGCTCACTGAAGGTGAGCACCAGTTGCAAGTGGCGCGCCGGGGCCAATTCGGGATCTTCCGGTTGGTGAAAATCCTCGGCGGTGAACTGATAGGGCTCGGCATCCTGCCCCAGCAGACACCAGAGGGCGCGCAGCAGGCTCGATTTACCCCAGGTATTCTCGCCGATCAGCACTGTGGTCTGATCCAGCCCGAGCGACAGGCGATTTATACCGCGAAAACCTTTGACTTCAATACGTTCCAGAAACATCCAGCCATGTCCACATCATTGTGATGGGGCAATAGTGGCAAAGTTACCGGAAAAATCCTATCGCAGGTGGGGCTTTTTCAACGTGAACTGTGAGGCACTGCAGGTTCGGGAGGGGTAACGACAGCGGTGCGATCTTGCGGGGCATTCCAGTGGCTGAACCAGAGATGACGGGTACGGATTTGACGTTTGCGATAATTCAATGGGCATTCCTTTCAATGGATAAGTGGTAGAGAGTACACCTCTTTTGCCCAAAGTCTCAGGGTTATCTGTGACGGGAAGATGACAATTGTGCCCGCCACTGCCCCGGCGTCAAACCAAACGCCTCGCGAAAACGATTGCCGAAATGGGCCTGGGAAGAGAAGCCACACTGACTGGCGATACTGGCCAGCGGCTCGGGGCCAGCCAACAGCTGCTTGGCCCGTTTGAGCCGCAGCCCAAGCAGATAACGATGGGGCGGGCAGCCGAGACTCTGACCGAACATGCGGGCAAAGTGATACTCGCTCAGCCCCGCCTGCTGCGCCAGCTCTGCCAGCGTGATCGAATCGGCCAGATGGGCCTGCAGATACTCCTGCACCCGTTTTATCACCACGGGCGCCAGCCCGCCGCGCAGAGGCGGCAGACCGGGAGCCTCCTCGGTGTGGTGGCGGTAGGCGTGGAGGATCAACATCCAGGCGCCGTGGGAAAGCGCCAGCCGATCGACCCCGTGCTGCCACTGCAGTTGCATCAACTGGCGCTGCACCAGTCCGGCCGCCTGCGGATCGTCGATAAAGGTCTTGTCCACCAGTTGCAGGTGGCGCCCCTCCTTGTCACACGCCTCCTCGGTGATACGGGTGAGGTGAGCCGGGGTGAAGTAGAGATGAAAGAAGCGAAACTCTTCGCGCACCAGCCACTCGGATCTGTGGTGATCCGGCATGATGCACACCTTGCCGGTGCCGCCGTGGCCACCCGTCCCATCGAGTCGCTCGGTCTGCTCGCCCCCCTGCAGATAGACGCTCAGGGTGTGGTGGCCCGGCTTGTGGTAGCGGGTCTGGTCATAGCAGTTGCGCCAACTGGCGACGCCAAGCCCGGGTTCGAGCCAGCAAGCGTCCTCCAGCCGGGCGCCGGTGCTGACCAGTGCATCAAATACCCCTGCTGTTTTCATTCGCCCCTGCCGCCTGTTCCGGTTATGTGTACGGGTTATCCCGCTGCCATCCATCTTACCGACCGCGCCCGCAGATGACAGCGCGTGACGATGAAAAACCGCAAGATGGTGCAATCCAGCCATCAGGGCTCGCCCCATAGTGGGTCATCTCTCCCTGACTCACCGGAACAGTGATGAATCTGATGCTCTATCTTGCCACCGTGCTTATCTGGGGCAGCACCTGGATTGCCATCGCCTGGCAACTTGGCCCCATCCCCATCGAGGTGTCGGTGCTCTATCGCTTCCTGCTGGCAGCGGTGGCACTGTTTGCACTGCTCACCGCCAGCGGCCGCTTTCCGCGCCTGCCGTGGCATGGCCAGCGCTATGCGGCGCTGCTCGGTGCCCTGCTCTTTTCCACCAACTTTCTCTGCTTCTACCACGCCACACGCTATATCCCGAGCGGCATGTCGGCGGTGATCTTCGCCAGTGCCAGCATCTTCAACGGCCTCAACCTCTGGCTGTTCGAGAACAAGCGCCCCACCCTGCGCTGGTTGCAAGGCTCCTTGCTGGGGCTCTTTGGCACCCTGTTACTGTTCTGGCCGGTGCTGGCAGATGCGCAACTGGGTGCAAACGGCTGGAAGGGGCTGCTGCTCGCCTGCGGCGGCACCCTCTGCTTTTCGCTGGGCAATCTGGTCTCGGCACGGGGCCAGCGCCACGGCTACCACGTACTGCAACTGGTGCCCTGGGGCATGGTTTACGGCGTGGTGCTGTTGCTGGGCTGGGTCACATTGCTCGGGCAGCAACTGGTGGTGCCGACCGATGGCCACTATCTGGCGGCCATGGTCTACCTCGCCCTGTTTGGCTCGGTGATCGCTTTTACCGCCTATCTGACGCTGGTGGGGCGCATCGGTGCCAGCAAGGCCTCCTACGCCACCGTGCTCTTTCCGTCGGTGGCGCTTACCCTCTCCACCTTCTATGAAGGCTTTGTCTGGCAGCCGGTCTCGGTGGCCGGAGTGGTGATCAGCCTCATCGGCAATCTGGTGATCTTCGCACCGCCCTTAAGTGAATGGCGCATTCGACCGGCCAAGGCAGCAAACGACCCTTGCTCCTGAGCCAGTCAGCCCCTAAGGTAGCGCTGATCAATCTGTGACGATCCTGATGGCGATAAACAAGGGGGCGAGATGTTACTGGAAGGGCTGGAGACGCTGAGCCTACTGGCAAGTGAAGGAACCATGGCCAAGGTGGCCAGTCGCCTCTATATCAGCCAGTCGGCAGTGAGCAAGCGGATTGCCCAGCTGGAGCTGCGCCTTGGCAAGAAGCTGATTGAGCCGGAGGGGCGCCAGATCCGGCTCACCCCGCAGGCCAAGGAGCTGCTGGAACGAGTGGCCCCGAGCTTGGCCGAAATGAAGGGAGTGCTGGCCGATAGTCAGGATCTGGCGGATCACAGCCCCCTCCCCATCGCCTGCTCCGAAACCCTGCTGGCCGGTTATCTCGCCCACTTTATGCGCGACTATCTGGAGCGCGATCCCCACCTTGCCCTCTCTACCCACCACACGCCGGTCATTCTGGCGCGGGTGCGCAGCGGTGATGCCCTGCTCGGCATCTGCGCCGGTCGGCTCCCTCCCGGCCATGGCCTCGGCGCCGATCTGCTGCTTGAGGAGCCCTTCTATCTGGTGGGCGAGGCGCAGCCGAGCCTGCCACCAGCCAACACAGAAAGCAGGCGCAAGATCCTCACCATGGATCTGGAGAACCCCTCCAACCGCTACCTGCGCGAACCGCTGGCTGATATGGGGCTGGAGCCCGCCATGGAGCTCGACTCCTATCTGGCGCTCATCGAACTCGCCAAGGCAGGTATTGGCCCTGTGCTACTCCCCGCTGGCCTGCTGGGGCTGGTGGGAGAACAGGGGGAGATGGCCCGCCCACTGCCCGGGCTAGGCCGCCCCCTTCATCTGGTCTACCGGCCAAACAGCCTAAAGCGCGAGCGCATTGCCAGGCTGGTGAGCGCCCTGCACCAACACTTTCGCCACCGCAGCGACACGCCGCGCTAGCGCTGTAAAACACCAGATATGACAACGGGGCCCAAGGGCCCCGTTAACAATTGCGATGCGGCAAGCAAGGCGCACATCAGATCCAGACAAACAGCTCCGGATACTGGCTCCACACCAGCTTGGCAGACATCAGCAAGGAGACGGTCACCAGCAGCGGCTTGATCAGCTTCACCCCTTTTTTCAACACCATCTTGGAGCCGAAGCGGGCCCCAATGAACTGCCCCAGCGCCATGCAAAAACCGACACTCCACACCACCTTGCCACCGAGCGCAAAGAACAGCAGGGAGGCGATATTCGAGGTGAAGTTGAGCAGCTTGGTATGGGCGGTGGCGCGCGCCATGCCAAAGCCCGCCAGCGCCACGAAACCAATGGCAAAAAACGAACCTGTGCCCGGCCCGAAGAAGCCGTCATAAAAGCCGACACCGCCCCCCACCAACAGCGCAAACAGCATGGGAGTCAGACGGCGGGAGCTCTCGGCATCGCTTACCCGCGGCGAGAAGTAGAAGTAGCAGGCAAAGGCCATCAGCAGGAAAGGGAGCAGGCGCTCGAGAATGGCGGCGTCTATGGTCTGTACCGCCAGCGTGCCGATGGCCGCACCGATAAAGGTGCAGATCACCGCAGGCCAGATCATGGCCCACTCCAGCAGCCCCTTGCGGGCATAAAACCAGGTGGCGGAGAAGGAGCCAAAACTGCTCTGCAGCTTGTTGGTGCCGAGCACCAGCGCGGGCGGCATGCCGGTCGCCAGCAGGGCCGGCACCGTCAACAGGCCGCCGCCACCGGCGATGGCATCGATAAAGCCGGCGATGAGCGCCACACCGAACAGGGCAAACAGGGTAACCAGTTCCAATTCCATCCATAGACCTCACGAGAGTGGGTTGCCCGAAGGGGCCGGGCAACCGGAGCTAACCAAAACGACGTTGTGCGGGGGGGCACAGGCTGTCCGCTATCCTAGCGAGCCACTGACCATGAATCTAACGAAACAGTGGCAGCCAATTGATTCTTGATTTTCATTAATTTGAGCAGCCATGCCCCTGGCCCCCCCTCAGAGGGCCAGTTAGCAAGCCGGTGAAGCGACGTTCGCTTCCTTGATGGCTGCCAGCGCCTCACAGAGATGATCCTCATCGGCACCGGGGAAACGGCTGACCCGACCGGCCATGTAACGGCTGCTGAACAAGTTGAACCAGTGCTGCAGTGCCTGCCCCGCCTTGAGCTCCCCCGCCACTTCCAGCACGCAGGCCGCCACTTCGGCGGTGCAGAGGTGCTCATCGCAGTTGGCCACCCGCATACCATAGGTGGAGAGCGTATCGGGTTTGATGGCGAGCACCGGAAAACCGTCCAGATAGGGGCTCTTGTTGAACATCTTGCGTGCCTCCGGCCAGGTGCCGTCGAGCAGGATAAAGAGCGGTTTTTTACCCGGTGCCAGCGTCACCTCGCCGGTCAGGCGGGCAGGCTCCTTCTCGCAAGCGGGAAAGACTACATAGGGCTGCCAGGCGGGATCGGCCAGCAGAGCCAGCAGCTCGGGATGGGGCTGGGTGCGCGACCAGAGAAAGGCCCAGGTGGTATCCGGCAACACATCGGCTATGAGGCGACCGGTGTTGGAGGGTTTCATCGGCTCACTGTCATACATCAGCAGGCAGAAACCGGCCTCCGCTTTGAGCTCGGGGCGCCACTCGCAGGCACACCAATCCTCGCGCAACTGACAGGCCGGACAGCGGGCCAGGGTGCCGCCACGGGCGAGAAACGGTCGGGTAGAGATACTCTTGCGCCAGGCCCGCAGGCGGTTGACGGCGTGATCAGGAACAGGCTTCATCTAGGTTCACAACTGGAGTCAAAACAGGAACGGCAGCGGTGCCAACATGTCATGGCGCTACGGGGCGTGATAACAGGGGGGCTGCCGGAAAAGGGCAAGATTGTACCGAGTTACGCGCTGGCGGAACAGCAATCCCTTCCCCTTTCGCCAAACGCAGTGCCAACCCCTCTTGCCTTACGACTCCTGACAGCTGCGCAGCAGCTCCAGCAACAGGCTGCCATCGCGCAGCGCCTTGTGCACCTGCACCGAGGTGGGCTTGGTGGGGTCTTCGTAGAAGTGGGTCGATTCAATCTGCAGCCGCACCAGATATTCGGCGGGCAGCTGGCTGGCCAGCGACTGGTGCAGCATGGGGAACAGCAGCCGATCGGCACGGGTGATCTCGCCCCCGAGCAGCAGCTTGCCCGGATTGAGCAGGCAGATGAGATTGGAGAGCACCTTGGAGAGGCGGCCCGCCGCCTGATGGAGAATATCCTGACAAAGGCCGTTGCCCGCCAGCGCCAGCTCGCACAGCTCGCGGATGGTGACGCTCTCGGGCAAGTCGTGCTCCTGCATCCGTTCGCGCAGATCCCGGTATTGCGCCTCCAGCGCCTGATTGGTCACCAGGGTGCAGGCACAGCCAAAGCCGCCGCAGTAGCAGCGCTGGCCATAAGGTTCGAGCTGCAGGTGGCTGAGATCCCCGAGCAGTGCATTCTCGCTCTCGATGAGCTGGCCATTGACCACCATGCCAACACCGATGTCGTTG
This sequence comes from Aeromonas sp. 97A, assembly GCF_051919185.1. Lineage (NCBI taxonomy): Bacteria > Pseudomonadati > Pseudomonadota > Gammaproteobacteria > Aeromonadales > Aeromonadaceae > Aeromonas > Aeromonas sp. 97A. The sequence continues at coordinate 1,582,526 of NZ_JBQBFF010000001.1, forward strand.
TGGACAAACACCAGCACCGCATCGGCGCAATTTTTGGCGGCCCCCCACTCCCGCTCGGCCTGGATCCAGGTGCGCACGTCACCGCTCACCAGCACAGGTACCGAGAACGCCTGTTGCAGAGTCGGGCCAAGGGGCCAGTTGCGCAGATCGTAGAAGGGGAAGTGCTTGACCATGCCGGAGTGGCGCTCTACCTGACCCGGTAGACAGAGGGCGATACAGGCCAGACTGAGGGACTTTCTCGGCAAAAACACCTTGATGGCATGCACCAGACTGCCCAGCAGATCGGCGCGCTCCTCCTCGGTAAAGAGGTGGCGCTGGCGGGCCAGCGAGCGACCGGAGAAGTCAAACAGCGCCATATCCACGTAGCCACGGCCAAGACGCATGGAGAGAAACTGGAAGCGGCGCTCGTTAATGCGCAGCAAGGTCTGACGACGGCCGCGCCCCACCGAACTTTCACCACAGGTGACCACCAGACCCCCATCGAGCAGTTCCCGGGTGATCTTGGTGATACTGGCAGGCGAGAGGCCGGTCAGGCGGGAGAGATCGGTGCGCGACAGCTCCTTGTGCTCTTCCAGGCTGGCATAGACCAGGCCGTAGTTGAGCTGCCGGATCAAATCGATACTACCTTTCACGATCTCATTCATAGGGTATGGGGCAAAGGCTGAAAAAAAGAGGCTGGCAATTTTCACACATTATTGGTCAATCCCCAAATAAAGTGCGGCCTGAACCGGGGGTCAGGCCGCATCTTGTGGTGGCCGTCACGGACCATTGCAAGATCAATAACGGAATTGCGACACCAGTTTGCGCAATTTGTCACCGGTACTGGCCAGATCGCGGGTGGTGCTGTTGGATTCCACCGCCGCGCTGGTCAGCTCGCTGACAATCTGCTGAATGGCCACCAGGTTCTTGTTGATCTCCTCGGAGACCGCGTGCTGCTCCTCGGCGGCGGTGGCGATCTGAATGTTCATGTCGTTGATGGTACTGACCGCCATCACCATGCTGTCGAGGGAGCTGGCGATATGGCTCGCCTCCTGCACCGTCTCCTGGCTGCGCTCCTCGCTCGCCTGCATCACCTCCACCGCCTGCTTCACCCCGCCCTGCAGACGTTGCAGCATCTCGTTGATCTCCTTGGTGCTCTGTTGAGTACGACCGGCCAGCGAACGCACTTCGTCCGCCACCACCGCAAAGCCCCGCCCCTGCTCACCGGCACGGGCCGCCTCAATGGCGGCGTTCAGCGCCAGCAGGTTGGTCTGCTCGGCAATGCCGCGAATGACCTCCACCACAGAGCCAATCTTGGCGGTCTCTTGCGCCAATTGCTCGATAACGCCGGAGGCGGTATGTACCTCCCCCACCAGCCGGTTGATACTGTTGATGGCCCCGCTCACCACCCCCCGGGCGGCGTCCGACTCACGGGCCGCATCGCTGGTTGCCGTCGCGGCATTGGAGGCACTGGCCGCCACCTCCTGAGCGGTGGAGCTCATCTCGGTCACCGCAGTGACCACCTGATCGGTCTCGCGACTGTGGCCCTGCATCTGATGGTCATAGTGCTCGCTCAGATGGTGCAACTTGTCGACCGCGCTGAAGAGGTGGTTGCTGGTCTCGCCCACCTGACTCACCACCGACTGGATCCGCTCGACAAAGCGGTTGAAGGCGCTGGCCAGTTGGCCAATCTCGTCCTGACTCTGCACCTTGAGACGCTGGGTCAGATCCCCGTCGCCGTTGGCAATATCGTTCAATGCCAGCACCGCATCCGCCAACGGCTTGGTGACCCGGTTGCCCACAATGACGGTCGCCGCCAGGGTGATACCCAGGATCAGCAGGATCACCAGCACACTGCTCTGCAACGAGGCATGCATGTTGCTCTCGCGCTCTGCCCGCAAGGCCGCCAGCTCGTTGTCGATATCATCGATATAAAAACCGGTGCCAATGGCCCACTGGTATTTGTCCAGCACCAGAGTAAAGGCCAGTTTGGGAGCATCGCGACCGATGGAGGGCTTGGCCGTCCAGTATTCGGTAAAACCATCCCCCTGACGGGCCGACTTGAGGATCTCCTGGATCAGCAACTTGCCCTTGGCATCCTTGTCGTTCCAGCGGTTTTTCCCCTCCAGCTCGGTACGCACCGGCAGCAGTATGGTGTTGCCTTCGAAGTCATAGACAAAGAAGTAGCCGTCACTGCTGTAACGCAGCGGCCTGAGCAACTCTTTGACCTTTTGACGATTTTCCGGAGAATCCGGCAGCGCATAAACGGCATCGACGGCGGTTTTGGCCATCATGATGTAACTGCTTAGCAGCGCTTTACGCTCCTTGATAGCATTTTCCCTCGCCACCACCAGATCAGACTCCAGATCACTCTTGGAGACCATGTAGTTACTGAGATTGACCACCAGGGCCATCAACAGCACGGGTACTGCACCCAGTAACAGGATTTTCTGCTTTAGCGTCATCTTTCACATCCTTGCAGCTGTTTTTATTGGAATTCCTTGCTTACTCATCAGTATAGGTGCTGGCAGGGCGAGCCCAGCTTTCGTTACAATTCCCTTAAACAAATCGGCCAGAACGTGAAAATCATGAATCTTTGTCCTTGCGGCTCAACCCTTTCTCTCGAATTGTGCTGTGGCTCACGTCACAGTGGCGCAGTGGCTGACACCCCGGAACAGCTGATGCGCTCGCGCTACAGCGCTTTTGTGCTGGGTCTGGGAGAGTATCTGGTCCATAGCTGGCACCCGGCTCACCTTGGCGGTCTCACCGCCGAAGAGCTTTCACGCATCGACACCCGCTGGGATGGTCTCGAGATCATCGCCAGCCAGGGCGGCCCGGAGGATGAAACCGGGATGGTGGAGTTCAAAGCCTGGTTTCTGGAGGGGGATGAGCGTCACTGCCTCCATGAGCGTTCTCGCTTCGTGCGTTATCAGGGGCGCTGGGTCTACACCGAGGGGGAGCAGGATCCGGCCCCCCTCAAGGCGGGGCGCAACGATCCCTGCCCCTGTGGCAGCGGCAAAAAGCACAAGAAGTGCTGCGGCTGACCCATCACACCCCCTCCAGACTCGTCAAACAGTGACAAGGGGCATCCGATGCCCCTTTTTTGTGCCTGTTATTCGCCACCAGCCCACAAACCGATGCGATAACAAGCGTGACAAATGTCACATAATGCTCATTAACGCACGAGCAAATGAGCGTTTACGAGCGCAAATTTGGCCCATATCAAACATTTCCACTCAGAAGTCGGCCACACTGGCCTCATCTGGAAGAGATGAGACGGGCAACAATGAATAGAATAACTACACAAGTCGTCATCATAGGCGGCGGTGCCACAGGGGCCGGCATCATGCGCGATTGCGCACTGCGCGGCATCGATTGCATCCTGCTCGAGCGCGATGATATCGCCGCCGGCACCACCGGCCGCAACCACGGCTTGCTCCACTCCGGTGCCCGCTACGCGGTGACGGATCAGGAGTCCGCCCGCGAATGCATCCAGGAAAACCGCATCCTCAAGCGGATTGCCAGCCACTGTGTCGAAGACACGGGCGGCCTCTTCCTTACCCTGCCGGAAGATGACATCAATTTCCAAACCACCTTTATGGATGCCTGCGCTCTGGCCGGTATCGAAACCCGCCAGCTCGATCCCGGTGAAGCCCTGCGCATGGAGCCCAACGCCAACCCGGCGATGATCGGCGCCATCCATGTGCCGGACGGCACGGTCGACCCGTTCCGCCTCGCCGCGGCCAACGTGCTGGACGCGAAAGAACATGGCGCTCGCATCTTCACCCACAGCAAGGTGCTGGGGCTGCTGCGCAGCCAGGATCGGGTACACGGGGTCAAGGCGATCAACACCCGCACCGGCGAAGCGTTCGAGGTGGAGTGTCAGGAGGTGATCAACGCCGCCGGCATCTGGGGCCAGCAAATTTGCGAATACGCCGATCTCGGCATCCGCATGTTCCCGGCCAAGGGATCCCTGCTCATCATGGATTACCGCATCAACCAGCTGGTGCTCAACCGCGCCCGCAAACCGGCGGATGCGGACATTCTGGTGCCGGGCGATACCATCTCCCTCATCGGCACCACCTCGAGTCGCATCGATTACAACAAGATTGACCAGCTCACCGTCGAACCCGAAGAGGTCGAAGTGTTGCTGCGCGAGGGGATCAAGCTCGCCCCCATCATGGCCCGCACCCGTCTGTTGCGCGCCTACGCCGGGGTGCGCCCGCTGGTAGCGGTGGACGGTGACGACACCGGCCGCAACATCAGCCGCGGTATCGTGCTGCTCGATCACGCCGAGCGCGACGGCCTCAAGGGGTTCAACACCATCACTGGCGGCAAGCTGATGACCTACCGCCTGATGGCGGAGTGGGCCACCGATCTGCTGGCCAAGAAGCTCGGTAACAGCAAACCCTGCCAGACCGCCGAGCTGAGCCTGCCCGGCTCGCGGGATCCGGAAAAGATCTCCGCTCCCGGTCTCTCGGTGCCGGTCGAAGGGTCGGCCCAGTACCGCCACGGCGAGCGGGTCATCGCCTTCTTCCGTGACAATCCCAAAGCCAACGCCCTGATCTGCGAGTGCGAAATGGTCACCGCGGGCGAAATCGAATACGCCCTGCGCGAGCTGGATGTGGACAACCTCATCGATCTGCGCCGCCGCACCCGTCTGGGGATGGGGCCCTGTCAGGGCGAGCTGTGCGCCTACCGCGCCGCCGGTCTGATGCAGGAGTACGGCAAGGCCGATGGCCGTCAGGCCTGCGTCATGCTGCGCCAGTTCCTTGAGGAGCGTTACAAGGGAACCCGCCCCGTCCTGTGGGGCGATGCCCTGCGCGAGGCCGAGTTCACCTACTGGATCTACGAAGGGCTGTTTGGCTTGGGAGAATGGACGGCGCCGCAGCTGGTTGCCGATACCCCACGCGGCCCAACCAGCGAGACCACTCACAAGGAGAGCCGTCATGAAGTTTGACAATATCGTTATCGGCGGTGGTATGGCGGGACTCTCGGCCGCCCTGCGGCTAGTAGAGGCGGGCCAGAAGACCCTGCTGATGGCCTCCGGCCAGAGTGCGCTGCACTTCTCCTCCGGCTCGGTCGATCTGCTGGAGAGCGAGGGGGATCCCCGCGCCGCCCTGCCCGCCTTTATGGCTGCCCATCCGGATCACCCCTACAGCAAAGTAGGAATGCAAAATATCGAAGCGAGTCTAGCCGATCTGCAGCGCCACTGCGCCGAGCAGGGATTGCCGCTGGTTCGCCACGACACCAATCACCAGCGCCTGACTCCCATCGGTACCCTAAAGCGCACCTGGCTCTCCCCCGATACCTGTGCCTGCGTCACCGATGCGCCGATCCCGGATGTACTGCTGCTGGCCACCCTCGAGGGCTTTCGCGACTTTCATCCGGCACTGGCGGCCGCCAATCTGGCGACCCATCCGCGTTTTGCCCACTGCCGCATTCTGACCGGCGAAATCCGTCTGCCCCAACTGGCCGAATTCAGCCGCAACCCCCACGAGTTTCGCTCAGCCGACATCGCGCGCCTGTGTGACAAGCATCATCTGGTGGCCGATCTGGCCCGCGAGATCAGCCGCATGGTGCAGGAGAGCGGTGTACCCGGTTGCCGCCATATCGTGCTGCCCGCCTGCCTGTCGCTGGGGCTGGTTGGCCCGCGTCTGGCGGAGCTGGAGCAGCGCACCGGCTGCACCATCAAGGAGGTGGCCACCATGCCGCCGTCTCTGATCGGAATGAGAATGCAGGAGGCGCTCAAGCGCCGCTTTATGGCCCTTGGTGGCACCTTCCTCACCAGCGAGCGGGTGCTGGGCGCCCGTTACGAAGGTGACCGGGTGGTCGGCGTACATACCCAGAATGGCGATGATCAGCTGTTCGAGGCGGACAACTTCGTGCTTGCCTCCGGCAGCTTCTTCAGCCGTGGGCTGGAATCCCGTCTGCGCGGCATTCGCGAGCCCATCTTCGATGCCGATGTGTTGAGTCTGGAGGAGCGTGATGCCTGGGCCGGTCGTCGCCTGTTTGACCATCACCCTTTCATGGGCTTCGGGGTCAAGACCGACAACAAACTCAGAGTGCTGCGTGGCGGCAAGCCGCTCACCAACCTCTATGGCGCGGGCAGTGTCTTGGCCCATTACGACCCAATTCGTGAAGGTTCCGGCTCCGGTGTTGCCGTTGCCACCGGCTGGCAGGCCGCCGGTCACATTTTGAGTTCAGCTCAATGATGATTTTGTCCCATATCCCGTGCCTTCACACCCTACGGGAGGAGAACTGACATGCTACTGGATCACGCCAACCAAACTTTCGATCAGTGCATCAAATGCACCGTCTGTACCGCCTACTGCCCGGTGGCCAAGGCCAACCCCGCCTACCCCGGCCCGAAACAGGCGGGCCCGGATGGCGAGCGACTGCGGATCAAGAGCCCCGAGCTCTTTGACAGCGCCCTCAAGCACTGCACCAACTGCAAACGCTGTGAAGTGGCCTGCCCGAGCGGGGTGCGCATCGGCGACATCATCGCCAAGGCCAAACACCAGTACAGCGGCTTCAAACCGGGGATCCGCGAGTTCGTCCTCTCCCACACCGATCTGATGGGCAGCATGTCTACCCTGATGGCCCCGGTGGTCAACTTCACCACCGGCCTCAAGCCGATGAAGCTGGTGCTGGACAAGGCGCTGGGGGTCTCATCCCACCGCGACCTGCCCAAATACTCCCAGGGCACCTTCCGCGGCTGGTACAAGAAGCAAAAAGAATCTCAGGCCCGCTTTGCGCGGCAGATCGCCTACTTCCACGGCTGCTACGTCAACTACAACCACCCGCAGCTTGGCAAGGAGTTGGTACAGGTGCTCAACGCCATGAACATCGGTGTGCAGTTGCTTGAGCGGGAGAAGTGCTGCGGCGTGCCGCTCATTGCCAACGGCTTCATGGACAAGGCCAAGCAGCAGGCGGCCTTCAACATCAAGCAGATGGAGAGCTCCCTGCTGGGCAACGAGATGCCACTGCTGGCCACCTCCTCCACCTGCGGCTTTACCCTGCGCGATGAATATCCCCACCTGCTGGAGCAGGACAACCACAAGGTGCGGGATCGCATCTCGCTGGTGACCCGCTTCCTGTGGAACGAGTTCTACAAGGGCAACAAACCGGCGATGAAGCCGCTCAATCTGCACATCGCCTACCACACCCCCTGCCACATGGAGAAGATGGGGGGCGTCATCTACACCCTCGAATTGCTGCGCGCCATTCCCGGAGTCAAGGTGACGGTGCTGGAGTCCCAGTGCTGCGGCATCGCCGGCACCTACGGCTTCAAGTCGGAGAACTACCAGACCAGCCAGACCATCGGCGAGGGGCTGTTTGATCAAATCAACCGCCTCTCCCCCGATCTGGTGATCACCGATTGCGAGACCTGCAAATGGCAGATCGAGATGAGCACCAGCTTCCGCTGTGAACATCCGATCCACCTGCTGGCCCAGGCGCTGGCCTGAATCCCCCCGGCCCTTGCGGTCGCATAAAAACAATCCACGCAGAGATAAACAAAGAGCCGGCAATTGCCGGCTCTTCTTTTTTACGCTTCACGCACGCTATCAGGGGTGCTGGATGATCAGGCTATGCTGATCTTCCAGCATGCTCTGCAGGATATCGTGGGACGAGGTGCTGGTGAGATTCCAGCTGGTCAGGTCCACATCCTTCAGGGTGATCTGTTGGGTTATCTGGCCATCACCCGCGGGTGAAACCGAGAGATTCACATCGCTCAGGCCATTGCTCCCCGTGGTCACCGAGGCTGAGAGATGCTTGAGCAGATCATCGACACCATTGCCAGTGACCCCTTGCAGCATGTCAGCCAGATCGATCTTGTCCCCCTGTTCCGGATGGAAGTCGGTGATGGTATCGATGGCGGGCTGCCCCTGACTCCCCTCATCCCCGTGCTGCCAAACGAAGAGATCGCTGCCAGCCCCGCCGGTGAGAATGTCGTTGCCATGCCCCCCCAATAGACGGTCATCGCCAGAGGAGCCAAACAGCCAATCCCCCTGATCGGAACCGACCAGCTCATGACCACTCTGGCCGTGCACCGTGATGGTCTCAAGGGGCGTGCTGACGGTTGAGCCGCCGACACTCGACTCGGCACTGATCCCCAGCACATGGTCACCGTCGCCAAAACCGCTGAAGTAGAGCGGAACCGAGTGATCGGCCGGGATCAGCCAGTCGCCATTGCTATCGGCATGACCGACACTCTGACCATGCTCGTCCTGCACCTGCGCCCCATTCAGGCCGCTGATGCGGATGGAGAGTTCACCGGTGGCCGGGTTGACCACGCTGGCGTTGATGCCAAGGGGGATAACGGCCCCCTGCAAGGCATGGAACTCATGCTGAGCCACCGTCAGACCCGGCATATCCGGCTCGGGAGTGACCGTGATGGTCACCTGATCGGTGTCGCTCAGCGGGCCACCCGCACCAGTGTTGCCCTGATCGGAGGTAGTGACGGTAAGGGTATCCTCTCCCCAGAAATCTTTGGCCGGTTCATAGTGCAGGTTGCTTGCCAGCAACTGGTTGAGATCAGCCAGCGACCCCACCAGGGTGATCTCGCTGGTACCCGCCCCCTGCACCATCACGGCACCGGTTGCACCCAGCAAGGTCAGTACACCATGCTCGACACGCAGCACCATGGAGACAGGCGCACTGCCTGCATCCACATCCTTCACGCTGACGCCGGAGAGCGACAGTGAGCCATCTTCCTTCACCGTCATGCTGCCAGGCAGCTGATTGACCGGGACATCATTGACCGGCTGCACCTCGATGGGTAGCACATCGGTATCGCTGAGTGCCCCGCCACTCCCCGTGTTCCCCTGATCGTTGGTGACCATGGTCAGGGCGTCATTGCCGTAGAAATCACTGTTGCCCTGATAGGTGACCCCGCCAGAGAGCAAGGCATTGAGATCGGCCAGCGTGCCGGTCAGCACCAGCGAACCGGTGCCGTTGCCGACCACCGTCACGCCGCTGCCAGCAGGCAGCGTCAGGGTGCCATGTTCACCGACAGGGTGATCTTGATGGGGCTGTTGCCCGCATCCACATCTTTCACCTGCAAACCGTGGATGACGAAGGGCTGATCTTCCTGCGCGACCTGAGGGGTCGTTGGCAATACGTTGATTGGCGCATCGTTGACCGGGCTTACATCCACATGGATGGTGCCATTGACCTCGGGGCCAAGGGCGCCGTTGTCGAGGCTCTGGGCGGTGATCTTGAGATCCAGTGCACCGTTGGCATCATTGGTCACCAGCTCGACTGCACCCAGCTTGCCGCCCTCGGTAGTGACCTGCCAACGACCGCCACCCAGATCAACAACCGTCCCCGCCACGCCATTTGGCAAGCGGATCTCGGCACCATCAGGCACCCCTTCGATGGTGACCCGCACCTGCTCGGGCTTGTTCTCATGCACATTACCCGCACTGCCGCCGGTTGGCTGGGTATCCCGGGTCTCCAGCCCCAGATCCAGCGTGATCACATCCCCTTCGGTACCGCTCGCCTGACCCTGAATGTCGGCGATAAGGGCATCCCCCACCGGATTGACGGTGACGGTAAAGCTGCCACTGGTTTCGAGCGGAATGGTGAGCCCCTTGTCGAGGGTAAAGGCGCTCAGCGACAGCTCCACGGTGCCGCTGAAATCAGCTGGCGGGATCAGGGTCAGCTTGGAGAAATCGGTCCCCACCGGGATCTGCCAGACGCCGCCGCCATTGTTGACCGCCGGAGCCGACAGGGTGAAGCCATCCGGTACCCCCTTGATCTGCAGCGCGACGATCTGCTCCGAGCCATCATTATCGATTAGGGTTGCGCCAAATCCGGCAAGGTTGACCGTGCCATCCTCGCTCCCCGTGACGCTGTGCACCGAGAGCTGGGCCCGATCGTTGACCGGTCTCACCTCAAAGCCGACCTGCCCGCTCCAGCTGCCGCTGTCGGTCACCTGTTGGCCACCGACCAGCGCGGTATCGACAATATCGACCTTGATGTCGAGCGGCACCTGACCGCTGAAGTGCTCTTTGGGTACAAACACCAAATCCTTGAGGGCTGCCACACCGTTGACCACCAGGGTGTTGACCGGCTTGCCACTGCCATCGAGGAAGTAGCCATATTTGGCATCCACCGTGATGGTGACCCGCTCAACGGTTTCGAGACCGCCGCCCGCGATGGAGGGGCTGATATCGGCCAGTTTCACCGAGAGATCGAGGTGGATCTCGCTATCTTCCAGATTGTCCGGCTGCCCGTCCTGATTGGTGTCCTGCACGGTCAGTGTCAGTTCCGGATGCTCGCCACGACCACCATTCACATCGACCACGGGGGCCACATCGACCCTAACCGTGCTGCTGTCGACCTTGATATCGCCACTGGCGGTATCGGTATTCACCACCTTCACCTCGATATTGAGCGAACCGGCAAAGTCCTGTGGCAAACCAAGGGTCAACCCTTCCAGGCCCGCCAGTGACGGTGGCACCTTGATGACGTATTCACCGGTCGAGATGTTGTACTCGGCCCCGCTGATGGTGACGCCTGCTGGCAATCCCTTGAGGACAATGGTCACCTCGTCGCTGGCCTGGTCGGCGCCGCCGATATGGATCACGCCTTTGAGCTGCTGACCAAAATCAACCCGGATATCCTCCTTGCCCACCAGCACGGCGTTGTCGTCGATATCGACAGTCGCCGCCGGTGTCTTGGGCGTCACTGGCTTGTTTTCAAATTCGGCACTGGTTTGCAGGCTCACTTTGACATGGGCACTGGCATCGCCATCGTCGCCACGGTCGATCACCATGGCATCGATGCGGATCGGTTCAACCTTGCCGACAAACCCGTCCGGCGCATGCAGCTTGAAGCTGCCGAGGTTGCCCGCCGGCACGATCCAGCTGCCGTTACCGTTGTTGATACCGCCAACCACCACGAACTGATCGCCTGCACCACCGTTCAACACCGGCAGGTTGATCACCAGATAGTCGATCTCCTCCACGCTCGAGGGATCGAGGTCGGTAAAGACGAAGCGTCCAGTCAGGTCTATATCAGCACCGCTCTGCCCCACGAGAGCTCCACCGCTCTGGGTCAGCACGCCATCGGGCTCCACCACGGCCTGGATATCGACATGCAGATTGCCATCGATCACCTTCTCGGCCACCGCGCCCGAATCCACATCATGCTGGGTCACGGTAACATGGCTCTGGATAGTGGTATCCCGATCGCTATCCTCCGGCGCCTTCACCAGCAGTTGCCCCCCGTTGAGCAGGCTGTCGAGCTGGGCGGCTGTCAGGGTGACCTTGCCACTGACCACGGTCAGCTGGCTCTCGACACCGCCGACTCGCAGCCAGATCTGGTAGCCATCTTCCACCCCGGAGAGACTCAGTGCCGTGACCTTCTCGGCGCCGTCAGTAAGGGTCGGATGCCAGTCCAGCACGGTGAACTGATCTTCTAGGCCATGGCTGGTCTTGCTGTAGTCGGTGGCGTCAATCTCCGGTTCCACCTTGATATGCAGCGGCACATCGAAGCTCTGGTGATCGCCATCGTTCTCGGTCACCACCACCTTGGCGATCAGGTTCAAATCCGCCGTGCTGTTATGGGGCGGCTGAATAAGCAGGTTGCCAAAATCGGATACATCGACCTGATAGGTCGGCTTGCCATGGGCGTCGAGTCCGGCAAAGGTAAGAGTCAGCTCTTTGCCATTGGCATCAAAGACCCGGGCCCCTTCCGGCAGCCCTTGCAGCACCACGTTGAGGCTCTCGGAAGTGTCATGCGGGGTATCGACCCACTCGCCCGAGGTGAGAGTAAAGTTGAGCGGCGCCCGTCCATCCTCACCCACTGTGATGGCATAGCCTGTCCCTTCGGCCTCCCAGCCGGTATTGCCAAGCTCGAAGTGAGGCTGATCCACCACCCCCACCAGATCCACATGAAGGGTCTGGGAGCCCGTCTCTTTTTCGTTCACCACGGTATGGGTCTGGCCGTTCGCATCGGTCAATATCGCCGTGTCTTTCACCACCCCCTTGATGGTCAGATCGAAATCGACGTTGCTGTTTTTCGGCGGTTGCAGCTTGAGTTCGCCAATCCGATCAAAAGGAACCTCATAGTAACCGGCTATGTTCTGTGCAACGGCGGAACCACCCAGCAACAAGGTTGCACCGTCAGGCAGACCACTGATGCGGACAAACATCTGCTCGGAGCCATCGAGTTTGTCACCCAGATGAGCAAGGGCGATCTTGCTGCCCAGATCGAGCAGGGTGTCTTCCTTGCCCTGAATGTCACGCACGGTGAGCTTGGCGTCATCGGCCACCGGATTGACATTGATCACCAGATCAATTTTGTCTCCCTGCGCCGTACCCTGACCCTGAGCGATCGGGTTCTTCTCGGTGCTGATCGGCGTCACCGACAGCTTGATGTCACCACTGAAATCCTTGCCCGGAACAACAGTCACCTTGTTGATGTTGCCGGCCGAAACGGTGTAGATGCCACTGCTATTTGGCTTGAGCTCGACTCCGTTGAGCATCAGGGTTCCCTTGCCCGCTTCCAGCTTGATCTGATAGGTCAACGTCTCGGAGCTGTCGGTGTCAGTCAGGCTCGCCTTGACGTCCAGCTTGATACCCGTGCTGTCTTCATTGGTGTCATAGTGGCGAGTGGTGTTGGCTGTGTCCCACATCGGCTTGTCGGCCACGCCGCGCACTGTCACAGCCAGATCGCCTGTTACAGCCGCAGGTGCCGCCCCTTCGGTGACACCGACCTGCAGTTGCACCTGGAAGTGCAGCGGCTGACCGCCATTGCTCCAGCTCGACCAGTTGCTTGAAGGCACAAAGGTCACCCCCTGAGTGGTGTAGTGAACATTATCACTGGTCACCATGGCCGCTGGCGGCACGATAAACCACTTGCCATCAGCCGTGGTGGTGAGGGCAACGCCGTTGTAATAGAAGGTGCCATGGGCATTGGCAGGCGCCTGGATAAGCAACTGATCCACATGCTCACCGCGATCGAAATCGCCAATATCGAGCTGCATGTTGATAGGGATACCCAGCCTCGGGTCTTGCGACCCCTGATCTTCGTTACCAATGGCTGCGCTAACGGTAAAGCGCACCGCTTCATCCTGCAGATTGAGGGTCAGTGTGCTGTCTGCACGATCGCCATCGCCATCGACCAGATGGGCTGTCACCACCTGACTGAGCTGACTGAGCTGACTTGCATCGTGATTGAAACCGGCCGCAGGCTTGAAGGAGTAGGAGCCATCGGCAGAGATGGTCAGGGTTCCCATCACCTGCTTGCCATCGGGGCTCATCACATCTTGTATCAAAGAGCCATTGATGGCGTACGTCTGGCCATTGATGGTAATCGACTCGACGCGGGCACCATCCGCACCTTCATTGGCAGTAGGCAGCAGATCGCCGGTCACGGTACTGCTCCCCTCGCTCAGGGTATGTGCCAGCACAGTGCCGATAGGCATGTCATCTTGTACCGTCACGGTCACACTGACGTTCGGACTGCGATCGCCATCGTGATCGGTGACAAACAGCGGCACTTCGATGGTCAACTCATCCTTGCCCTGTGCACCGTGATCAAGCTGGCCTACCAGATGGACGCTGTAACTGCCGTTAACATCGAGGTGGACCCAGAAAACGGGTTTGCCCCCCTCGGCCGTAGCCAGATACCAGCCGGTGCTGTGTGCCGCCAGCGTAACCGCTTTGCCACCCGACGTGAGGTGATTGGCCTGATTGAATGCAGCCACATCCAGCTCCAGGGAGGCAACCCGATCCGAACCGGCTGTGATGGTCACCTTGCCACTATCGGTTTCTCCATTCTCTGCAGGTGTGGTCCCCGGATGCTGACCGTTCACTGCATCGAGATCCGACTCCTCGACCCGAACCGGTTCAATGGCGGATATGATCGGGTTGATGCCATCAGTCACCGTGACAGTGGCGGTTCCCTGATTTTTGCTACCATCGCTGTCGGTGACTTCTACCGGCAGATTCAGTTCCAGCTTGTTGTCTGCCCCGTGATCCAGGTTGGTATGCACCGTCACCTGATAACCGATCTCTGCGCTGGTGTGAGCGGCGATGGTGGCGGGCACAGTGGGGATGGAGACCGTCATCACTACCAGACCGCCACTGGTCACCGCCTGGAAGGTGTGACCATCGGTACCAACCGCTTTCCAGGTCAGGGTTTCGCCGTTATGGGTGATGGGTTTGCCGCTGGCATCCATGACCTGACCGGAGAGGGTCAATCGCACATCAGTCACCGGATCCGAGTCAGCCTTGATGGTGATCTTGCCGCTCGTCTGCTGGTCATCCACGGCCGAGTTGGCGCCATCGAAGCGCCCTTCATTGAGGGTTACATCGCTCAGGGTCAGGGTTGGTTTCTCCCCTTCCCCAATCTGGATATTGAGGGTGCCGCTGGTGCTGTCGTTGTTACCACCTGCCTTATCGTAGTCGTTGACGATCACCTTGATGGGCAGCTCGGTCACGGCGTTGCCGCCCTGATGAAGCCCCTGATAGAGGGTGACCTGATAGTCAAACCCGTTCTTGCCCGCCTGATCGAGGCTGCCAATCAGCTTGACCTCGAACACCTCGACCCGCTGGCCATCCACCATCACATAACCCTTGATCAGCTGGCTACCGGGGATGGCGGAGTCCCCATCAACCAGCTCGTATTTGACGGGCTGGCCAAGTGCAGTGAGCGCCGGCTGCTGGCTGCCATCGGCAAACACCACCTCCACCACCCGATCCGACCCGGCTTGCACATCGAAGTGACCGGTTTGACTCAGGCTGTTGCTGCCGGTGAGGTCCCCCTCATCCAGGGACACGCCTTTGCCCGGAATAAAGCTAGGTGCCTTGCCATCCACGATTGTGAGCGGCAACGTGGTACCGATGCGATCGCCATCCTTGTCGGCCAGGGTGACGGCAAGCGGCAGGTTGAGGGATTCACTCCCCTTGTGATCCAGCTCGCCGCTCAGGGTGACCTTGGCGGTGACGCTCCAGTTGCCATTGTTATCGACCAGGCTCAGCTCGGCGCGCAGCACCACCTGGCCACCGGCGGTTCCGACCAGCTGGCCGGTTGCGGGATCAACGGCGAAAGTGACCGGGTTACCGTGGCTGGTGAGCCCAGTCAGGGTGCTCTGGATAGCGGCGATATCAAAACCAAGAGAGTTAGGGTCAAGGGCATCGCTGCCGTGCGCGACCGAGAAACTCATGGTGCTGACGGCAGCCGTCTCCCCTTGCGCCATCTCGGTGATGGTGGTGCCGGTCACGGCGGAGATGGTCGGATTGGCACCATCACCCACCGCCACAGTAATGGTGGAGGAGACCTTGTCACCATCGCTGTCGAGCAGGGTAAAGCCCGCCTTGAGCAGGCTGTCGGCACTGCCCTGATCCAGCGGTTGATGGAGGGTGAAGCTGTATTTGCCATCGTTACCGAGGGTCAGCTCAAACACCAGCTTGCCATCTGGGGTACGCCCCTCGATACGATGATCGGCCACCGTGATGGTCACGGCCTGCTTGCCCGAGGTGAACCCTTGCAGCCCCGGCTGATTGGCATCGAAGGTGATGCTGGCCAGCGGATCGCTGCCCGCAGTGATAGTCAGATCGCCGTTAAGGGTCTGGCCCTGCTGCCAGTTGCTATCTTCGGTGAGCGTGAGGGAGACAGGATTAACCTGCGGCAAGGCACCATCTGTAATGGTGATATTGAGGGTGCCGAGATTGCTCTTGTCGCCGTCAAAATCTGAGCCCTGTACCTTCAGGCCAAGGTTGAGGCTGTTGGTCGCTTCCGGCTCGTCAAACACGCCGGTCAGGGAGACGTTGTATTTGCCATCCAGTCCGATGGTAACGGTGAGGATTGCCTTGCCCTGCCAATCCTTGACGGTCAGCCGGTTGTCTTGAACCTCGTAACTCGTCGCCTTGCCCTGGCTGGTGAGCCCCGCCAACGCCAGCTGGCTCGCCTCAAAGTTGAGGGAGACCAGACGATCGCTCCCCACCGTCACCGGCAGCTGGCCATCGATGCTCTGGTTGCCCCCCTCTTGCAGGGCGACCCCCTTATCGATGCCCAATGCGGGATCACTGCCATCATTGACGGTCAGGGTCAGGTTGGCGCTGGTGCTGTCGCCATCGATCTCGTTGGCGCTCACCTGCAAACCGAGGGAAAGCGTGTCGCTGCCCTGATGATCGAGCGGGCCGGTGAGAGTGACCACCACCCGTCCAGCCAGATCGCTGCCCTGCTGCTGCGCATTCAATTCGGCGCGCAGCACCTCCACCCGTTGGCCACTGCCATCCAGGTAGTAACCCACCAGGGTGCGATCATCGGCAAATTCAAACGTCAGCGGATGACCATCGCTGGCAAGACCCGAGCCGTTGAGGGTAGTCAGGGTACTGTTCTGATTGCTGAACACCAACGAATCCACCAGCAGAGGATCGGCGGTGTGTTTGACCACAAAGCTGCTCTCGCCCGCCACGGCGGCGCCGTTGGTAAAGGCATCTTCAGTCAGAGGAATGGCCGGGATCTCGAAGCTAGGCGGATTGCTGTCCACCAGATTGATCACCAACGGCGCCTTCACCAGATCGCCGTCGCTGTCGCGATATTCGAGGTTGAACGGCAGGCGCAACGCGTCCTGACCGTGATCCAGGCTCTGACTCCAGACGATGCGGTAACTGCCGTCATTGTTGAGGGTCAGGGTGAAGACAGTCGCCCCACCAGCACTGGCGGTCAGGGTCTGACCGTTGATGGTGTAGCCAAGAGGCGCGCCATGGCTGACGAGCCCCAGCCCTTCCAAGGCACTCTGATCAGCAGCGAACTGGACTTGCAGATTGCCATCCTGACCGGCACCGGTATTGAGGCTACCGGTCGCGGTGATCGGGCCATCGGCCAATCCGGCTTCGGAGAGCGTCAGGGTTTCGCTCTGACCAATCAGCGGTGCACCATCGCTGGCGCTGTTGCCCGCCAGATCGGTGACACTGGCACGCACTTCAAAGGATTGATTGATACCGGAGAGATCAAGACCTGATACCTGCCAGCGGCCATCGGCCCCGACCTGTGCCGAGGTGGTCAACAGCGGCTGGCCATTGCTGTCGACCAGAGTGATGATGACACTCTGACCCGCCTCCACCTTGCTGGTGGAACCGCTCAGGGTGGCGCTGCTGTTGCCAAACAGGGCTGCGGAATCGAGATCATCGATATCGATAAAGGCCTGGGTATCGACATTGATAATGAGGGTATCGCTGGCGCGGTTGCCGGCAATATCCACGGAATTGACCTGAAACTGGTACTGGCCATCGGCCAGGGTCTGCGGCAGCTGATATTGCCAGTTACCGGCGGCATCCACCGTCAGGACGGTGAGCACGCTACCGCCAAGGCTCAGGGTCACGGTGGCACCGGGCTCCCCCTTCCCTTGCAGCAGCGGGGTATTGTCGCGGGTCAGATCATCGGTCTGGCTGGCGCCGGTGTCGCTCTCATCGGCGAGATCGAGGGTAATGGTGGTGATGGTATCGAGCAGAGTCTGTCCGGTATCGCTGGCGTTGTTGCCCGCCTGATCCTGGGTATTGGCCACAATCTGCAACGGGCCATCCACCAGCTTGCCGGTCACATCGCCAAAATTGGCTTCCCACACCAGGCCGGGCAGCACCACTGTCGTCACCGTCAGTGAATTTCCCGTCTGATCGATAAGGGTCACAGTGACTGGCTGGCCTACCTCCACATCATCCACCACACCACGAATGATGACGCCAGCCGCTTCATCGGCGTTGATAATGTTGTCGCTGGTTTGGGGCTCGGTGATGATGATGGCGGCAAAGAAATCGCGCTCTTCGGAAAACAGCAGCTCATCGCCCACAGGTTGCACCGTATGGTCGGTATCAAAACCGGCCTCGGCCAGGGTGGCGTCATTGGTACGATCGACCACCACAAATCCACCCGAGCTGGAACCGGCTACACCACCGATATTGCCCGCAGCGGCTGCGTTACCGGCGGCGGTCTCCTGGAACAATTCGGTCGGGTCAATACCCTGACGGATCGCCTCTTGCAATGAGGCCAGTTCCGGATCGGCCGGTTGCCCATCAGCAGCAGGCGTGACGGGCTCAGGTTTGGCGGCCGTTTCTTGCACGCCAGCAGGATCACTGCCCGGCTCGGCTAGCTGAAAATTGCTCCCTTGAACGGATTGCAGGCGATCCCCCGGCTGCAGCGCCATCCCCACCTTTGCTCGCATGACAGATCCATCTGCACTGATGACAAACACGGAGCCCTCGAGTTGGGTGATCACCGTGGACTTTTCAATTTGCAACTCTGCCATACAACCTCCAGCAAAACCTTAACCACCAACATCAGTACCTACAGGGTACTTGTCTGTTCAATAATCATCCCGCACCAGACTAAGTGGGTCTTTTCGCTATTTTCGACAATGATTGCCATAAAATGGCCATAACTTACAAGATTGTGCATCTAACAGGCCTTTTTAAATGAAATGAGATTTGGATGACCCCAATTGCATCACCTTTATTAACAGGTCTATCAGACTCCATGTGACCATTTCTGTCGTTTGACGATAAATCCACTGCAGCTTCAATAAATGGATCATAATCCGAAGGTCGAAAGCTCACAGCACGACACCGAGAATTTGCATATTCAGTCAATTATCAGCATAAGTCATTGTCAGAATCTGTGAACAATAGGGCAGCAATCCAGCTCAGCTGGCAAAATTGCCAGTACGTAACTGTATCGATCAAACGCCTGCCATCTAATGCTCTGCAGTTAACAAGAAGTTGAGTTTCCATAAAATTTAATCCAGATCTCATTTCAGCGATCAATCCTGTGCACCAATTGATCTGGCACAACTCTCCCTCCGATAAATCATCATTAAATTTACCTATTTGTTAGGGTAACCCTCGAGCAATCATATATTGCGCGGTTTTATTCACCCGCAAGCGAATGTCTGCCCACCCCGCCGACGGGGGAAGATCCACACCAAGATGGAACGGGTCAGACGAGACCAAAACATTTATCTGGGAGTGATAAACGTGGGTTCACAACACAGGCATATCAAACTGGGCCTCGCCGCCCTGCTGCTGACCAGCTGGCTTGACGCCAGCGGCTTGGCACTGGCTGATGACGCAACCACCAAGGGCAAGATAGAGGCGCGCAGCGAGCTGTTCGCCAAGGATCACGCCGATCAGTTCACCAGCTGGCAAGCCACCAGCGAAAGCAGGGAACGCACCGATGCGCTGGCGGAAGATCCCAATATGGTGGTGCTGTGGGGCGGTTACCCCTTCGCCAAGGATTACAACAAACCGCGTGGCCACTTCTATGCGCTGACCGACGTGCGGGAAACCCTGCGTACCGGCGCCCCGAAGACCGCCGAAGATGGCCCCCTGCCGATGGCCTGCTGGAGCTGTAAAGGCCCGGACGTGGCCCGCGTTATCGATGAGAAAGGTGAGGATGGCTACTTCAAAGGGATGTGGGCCAAGGGCGGGCCGGAAGTAGTCAACACCATCGGCTGCGCCGACTGCCACGACACCGCTTCGAAGGAGTTCAAGGAGGGTAAACCAGCCCTGCACCTCTCCCGTCCCTATGCCGATCGGGCCATGACCGCCATCGGCAAGCCATTCAAGGAGCAGGGGCGCTTTGATCAGCAGTCCCAGGTGTGCGGCCAGTGCCACGTGGAGTACTACTTCAGCGGCCCCACCAAGGCGGTCAAATTCCCCTGGGACAAGGGCACCACGGTTGAGCAGATGGAGGCCTATTACGATGAAATCGGCTTTGCCGACTGGACCCATGCCCTCTCCAAAACCCCCATGCTGAAAGCCCAGCACCCCGAGTACGAAACCTGGCACGCCGGCATTCACGGCCAGAACAACGTCGCCTGTGTCGACTGCCACATGCCCAAGGTGCAGAACGAGCAGGGCAAGGTCTACACGGATCACAAAGTGGGCAACCCCTTCGATCGTTTCGAGCAGACCTGCCGCAACTGCCACACCCAGAGCAAGGAGATGCTGCAAGGGATCGTCAAGCAGCGCAAAGAGGCGGTGATCGAGACCAAGCTGAAGGTCGAGAAGCAGCTGGTACACGCCCACTTTGAAGCCAAGGCGGCCTGGGATGCCGGCGCCACCGAGGCAGAGATGAAGGATATTCTGCAGGACATCCGTCACGCCCAGTGGCGCTGGGACTACGCCATCGCCTCCCACGGGGTGCAGATGCACGCCCCCGAAGTGGCCCTCAAGGTACTTGGTGGCGCGCTGGATAAAGCCGCTGACGCCCGCACCAAGCTGGCGCGCCTGTTGGCCAGCAAGGGGATCAGCCACGAAATCGCCATCCCCGACATCTCCACCAAGGAGAAAGCGCAAGCCGCCCTTGGCATGGATATGAAGCAGTTCAACAGCGACAAGGCCCAGTTCCTCAAGACCACGGTCCCCGCCTGGGATGCCGAGGCCAAAGCGGCCGGACGGCTGGCACAGTAACGGCGCCTGCGGGCCCGGCCAAACCTGGCCCGCAATGGATGGAGGCTTCCTATGGGTGATTTAACGATGGATTTCTTACGACTGATGCTGATGGCAGCCATGCTGCTCACCAGCCTGCAGGGTCAGGCGGCCGAACCGGCAGCAGCCCCTGTACCAGCTACACATGAGGTGGAATTTTTACGCAATCCCGACAAGGCCTGCACCGACTGTCACAAGGAGCAGAGCGAGGGGATGCACGGCAAGCATGGTCAGGCGACCAATCCCAACAACCTGGCACCTGTCACCTGCACCAGCTGCCACGGCCAGCCCTCCCCCCAGCACCGGGAAGGGGTCAAGGATGTGATGCGCTTTAGCCACAGCCTGAAGGATAAAGAGAGCATCAAGCTTTATCCCATCAGCGAGCAGAACGGGGTCTGCATGAGCTGCCACGAGCCCAAACCACTGCGCGAGGCGCTCTGGGCCCACGACGTGCACGCCACCAAGCTCACCTGCACCAGCTGTCACCAGTTGCATCCGGCCAAGGAGCCCATGGTGGGTATCCCGGAAAAATCCCGCATCAAGCTCTGCGTCGACTGCCACAGCAAGCAGCATGAGGCCAGCAAGGCCCGGCAGGAGCAGTCCAAACCGGCTACCGGCAAGGAGGCATCATGAGCTGCTCTCGCCGTGACTTTATGGCGGGCATGGGCGCAGGGGCCCTTATCATGATGACGGGGACTGCTCGTGCCAACACCCGCTCCCTTGCCACCCCCCTTGCCCACAGCCAGACCATCGACGGGATACGCTATGGCATGATCCACGATGAGACGGCCTGCATCGGTTGCACCGCTTGCATGGATGCCTGCCGGGAAGTGAACAAAGTGCCAGAAGGGGTCTCGCGCCTCGAGATCATCCGCTCAGGCCCCATCGGGGAATTTCCCGATGCCGAGTACCGCTTCTTTCGCAAGTCCTGCCAGCACTGCGACAACGCACCCTGCGTGCATGTCTGCCCCACCGGCGCCTCCCATATCCGCAAGGAGGATGGCATCGTCGATGTCGACGCGGATCTCTGCGTCGGCTGCATGTATTGCCTCGCCGCCTGCCCCTATCAGGTGCGCTTTATCAACCCGGTCACCCGAGTGGCAGACAAGTGCGACTTTTGCCGCAAGACCAACCTGGCGGCGGGCAAGGAGCCAGCGTGCGTGGAGTCCTGCCCCACCAAGGCGCTGGTGTTCGGCAATCTGGATGATCCGGACAGCCCCATCGCCCAACGGCTGGTGAAGGAGACCACCTATCGCTACAAGCAAGCACTCGGCACCTCACCCAAGATGTACCGCGTGCCCAAAGGGGAGATAACGTCATGACCATGCAAGCGGCATTTCACTTCCCCTCGCTGGTGTGGGGATTTGCCCCATCGCCATCTACCACGGCAATAACCGATGGAGGGAATGACCATGTGGCATGACGCATTTCACTTCCCTTCACTGGTCTGGGACTGGCCCATCGCCATCTATCTCTTTCTGCTCGGCATCTCCGCCGGGGCCACCACCCTCTCGGTGCTGTTGCGCCGCAAGGGGGCAGGCAGCGAGAGCGGCATCATCAAAGCGACCGCCATTCTGGCGCCAGCGAGCGTGATATTGGGGCTGCTGATCCTTATCTTCCATCTGGCCCGCCCCTGGACCTTCTGGAAGCTGATGTTCCACTACCAGTTCGACTCCGTGATGTCGATGGGGGTCATGCTGTTTCAGCTCTACATGGCGGTGCTATTCGCCTGGCTGGCGGTGGTGTTTCGCACCGAGATCGAGACAATGCGCAGCCGGTTGCTGAAAGAGAAGTTCGCTTTTGTGGATGGGCTGATTGGCTGGCTTGCCCGCATCGAGCGGCTGCTGGCCCCGCTGTTGCTGCTGCTCGCCGTGCTGCTGGGGGCCTACACAGGCTTTCTGCTCTCTGCGCTCAAGACCTATCCGCTCCTGAACAACCCGGTGCTGCCGGTGCTGTTTCTGGTCTCGGGCATCAGCTCAGGTATCGCCTCCACCATCTTGCTGGCGGTGACGCTCTTCAAGGAGAACCATCACAGCCAGGGGGTGAGCTTCGTGCATCGCTTCGAGCGGCCGGTGCTGGCGGTGGAGGTGCTGCTGCTGGTCTGCTTCTTTACCGGCCTCTACTTCGGTGGCGGCCAGAAAGAGGTGGCCATGTGGGCCGCCATCGGCAGCGGCTTCTGGGCTCAGGTGTTCTGGCTCGGGGTGGTGGGCATCGGCATGCTGCTGCCCCAGCTGCTGGCCCTGCTGACCCCGGCGCCCTTGCGGGAGCGAAACAGCCATCTGGTGCTGGTCTGCAGCCTGACCCTGGTGGGGATCCTGCTGCTGCGCTACTTCGTGCTTTATGCCGGCCAGATGACGGTAGTTTAAAAACCGGTTCACGCTCCTGTTGCGAGGCCGTGATCAAGGCTCATGTGCTGCTCGGAATCCTCATGTATTCACATACATTGCGGTTCCTGCGCTGCTCTTTACCTTGCTGACGACCTCTCACGACGGATCGTGAACCGGTTATTGAAAGCTGGGGATAAGCACCAGCCGCCCTTCGGGTGACTGGCGCTTATTTGTTGCGATGAGTTGTTGCCAAGAATGTGGATGTTATCCCCCAGCGCCGGTACGGTGCTGGGGGATAACATAGACGAATGATTGACTGGAGGTTGTGTGCTGGCGGAGCTCGGCTATCTCTCACTGTTGCTGGCGGCGGCACTCTCCTTGCTGCAGGGCACACTGCCTTGGCTGGGATTACGGCTCGCCTCCCCGACCCTGCTGCGCAGCGCAGCGCCGCTGGCGCTGATCAATGCCGTCCTGCTATTGGCCTCCCTGCTGCTGCTCGCCAGCTGCTTTGCCCAGGATGATTTCACCGTCAGCTATGTGGCCCAACACGCCAACAGCGCCCTGCCGCTGGGCTTCAAGCTGGCGGCGGTGTGGGGCGGTCACGAGGGCTCCATGCTCTTTTTTGTTTTTGCGTTGGGGCTGTGGGGCGCTCTGGTGGCCCTTTGCTCCAGGCGGGTCGATCCGCTTATTACAGCCCGGGTATTGGCCATCATGGGGCTGATCGTCGGGCTGTTCGCCCTCTATACCCTGATCTTCTCCAGCCCGTTTGACCGCCAGTTCCCGGGGCCGCTGGAGGGGCGCGATCTCAACCCCATGCTGCAGGATATCGGCCTTATCATCCACCCGCCCCTGCTCTATCTCGGTTACGTCGGCTTTGCGGTCAACTTCGCCTTCGCCATGGCGGCGCTCCATTCGGGCAGACTGGATGGCGCCGTGGCCCACTGGAGCCGCCCCTGGGCGCTCGGCTCCTGGGTGTTTCTCACCGCCGGCATAGTGCTGGGCTCCTGGTGGGCCTACTACGAGCTCGGCTGGGGCGGCTGGTGGTTCTGGGATCCGGTAGAAAACGCCTCCCTCTTGCCCTGGCTGCTCGGCACTGCCCTGCTGCACGCCCTGATTGTCTGCGAGAAGCGCGGCGCCTATAGTCACGCCGTGCTGTTGCTCTCCATCTTCACCTTCGCCTTGAGCCTGCTCGGCACCTTCGTGGTGCGCTCCGGGGTACTCACCTCGGTGCACGCCTTTGCGGTGGACCCCAGCCGCGGCCTCACCCTCTTGTTGCTGCTCGGTTTGCTATTGACCTGCGCCCTCACCCTGTTTGCCCTGCGCGCAGACATTCGCGCCCCCTATGCCCGCTTTGGTTTGCTGTCAAAGGAGGGGCTGCTCGGCGCCGCCATCCTGCTGCTCTGCGTGGCCTGCGCCAGCGTGCTGCTCGGCACCTTCTACCCCATGGTGTTCCAGTCGCTCCATCTGGGCTCGCTCTCGGTGGGTGCCCCCTATTTCAATACCATCTTCGTGCCGCTGGCCCTCTGCCTGATGGCGCTGATGACCCAGCTGCCACGCCTGCGCTGGCAGCAGCTTGCGGCACATTCCCGACTCAACGCTCTGTTGCCACCGCTGTTTGCCCTGCTTGGCGGCGGGTTGCTTAGCCTTGCCTATCTGGAACAGGGATCGTTTTCCGGTAGCTGGAGCGGCATCCTCACCAATATGGTGAGCCTCTGGCTGATGGCCAGCCTGCTGCTCCCGCTCTTGCAGCCGACGTCGCGGCGCGAGCTCACCCTCAATCGGCTCGGCAGCTTGCTCACCCACCTCGGGGTGGCGGTGTGCGCCCTTGGCATCGCGCAGGTGAGTCACCACAGTCAGGAGGGGGGCGCCGTACTCGCCGCAGGCCAGCCCTATCGGCTCGGCGCCTTCGAGTTTCGCTATGAGGGGAGCGAGCCGATCATCGGCCCCAACTATACCGCCGAGCGGATCACGCTTAGCGTGCACAAGAGCGGTAAAGAGGTGGCGCGGCTGACGCCGGAGCGGCGCCACTACAGCGTGCGCACCATGAACATGAACGAACCGGGCATCGCGTGGGGAATGCTCGGCGATCTCTACGTGGTGCTGGGTGAGAAGATGGGGCCAGATGCCTATACCATGCGGCTGCACTACAAGCCGCTGGTGCGCTGGATCTGGCTCGGCGGCCTGTTGATGATGGCAGGCGGCACCCTGCGTCTGCTCGCCCGCCGACCGCTGCTGGCTAGCCATCCTGCGCCAGCTACCGCCCCCTGCCCTCGGCTTGAGCAGGAGTCCTTATGAATGCCCGTCTGCGCCTGTTCGTGCCGCTCGTGCTCACTCTGGGACTTGGCGTCCTGCTCTGGCTCGGCCTTGGCAACAACCCCTACAGCCAGGATGAGGCGACGCTCGGGCGTACCCTGCCTGCGTGGCA
Source organism: Aeromonas sp. 97A (assembly GCF_051919185.1). Taxonomy (NCBI): domain Bacteria; kingdom Pseudomonadati; phylum Pseudomonadota; class Gammaproteobacteria; order Aeromonadales; family Aeromonadaceae; genus Aeromonas; species Aeromonas sp. 97A. The sequence continues at coordinate 1,607,701 of NZ_JBQBFF010000001.1, forward strand.
GAGCGACAATCTGCTGGATGGGCGTCCGATCCAGACCGCCAGCCTCAAGGGCGAACCCTTTGTGCTTAACGTCTGGGCCAGCTGGTGCACCAACTGCCGCGCCGAACATCCGCTGCTCATCGAGCTCGCGGGCACCGTGCCCCTCTACGGTCTCAACTACCGGGACAAGAGGGATGCCGCCCGCGCCTGGCTTACCCAGGCGGGCAACCCCTATCGCGCCGTACTGGCCGACCCCAACGGCAAACTGGCGCTGGAGCTCGGCGTCTACGGCACGCCGGAAACCTATCTGTTTGATGCCGATGGCACCCTGCTAGCCCGCCATACCGGCGAGCTTACCAAAGGGATCTGGCAACGCCAGTTTGCCCCCCTGCTCGACAAGGCGCGAACCGACGCGCAAATGAAGGCCGCTACAACGGCACACGCAATTGCGCCATCTATTGCAACATCAGCTCGGGAGACACAGCCATGATGCGCCGCTCTCTTGCTTGCGCCCTGCTGGCCCTCGGCATGCTGCTGAGTGCCACTGCATACTCCAGCGGGGTCGATACCTATCAGTTTCGCCACCCCGAGCTGCAAAATCGGGCGCAAGATCTGGCCCGCGCCCTGCGCTGCCCCCAGTGCCAGAACCAGAATCTGGTGGAGTCCAACTCCCCCATCGCGCGGGATCTGCGACTCGAAGTCTACCGCTGGGTGGATGAGGGACAGTCTGACGAGCAGGTGATCGCCCGCATGACGGAGCGCTTCGGCGATTTCGTCCGCTACGATCCCCCCTTCAAGGCCAACACGACGCTGCTGTGGGGCGGTCCCCTGCTGCTGTTGGGGCTGGCGCTGTTGACCCTGTTTCGCCGCCTGACGCGCACAAAGGCACAACCCATCCCTGTCGTTAAGGCCATCGTTGAGGCCCCCCCTCAACCCGCCGCCGATCCGCGCAGCGAATTGAATTTGCTGATCATGCACGGGGAGCAGGCAGGCCTCTCCCCCGACCAACCACTCTACAGGGAGCTGAGCGCCGCCCGCTTGGCCAGCGCTATCCCGGCGGCTGAGCTGGCCCTGCGCGCGCAACTGGCCAACCAGCATAACAATCGCGGTCGCAATAACCGGCACGGGCGGGCCTTGTTGCTGCTTGGCCTCCTGGCCATCGCGGCCGTTACCGCTGTGTATCTCAGCACCAGCCGCTATCAGGCATGGCAGGATTATGCATCCCGTCCCGATCCGCTGGCGGGATTGAGCCCGCGGGATCTGCAAGACAAGGAGCTGGGGAGTCTGCATCAGAAACTTCAGCGCAACCCCGCCAATCTCGACAGCTGGGCGGCGCTCGGCCAGCTCTATCTCTATCGGGGCGAATATGACAACGCCCTGCTCGCTTATCAGCGCCTCGCGCTGCTGGAGGGGAGCGCCAGTGCAGCGACCCAGGCCGCGCAGGCCACCGTGCTCTACTATCAGGCGGGCCAGCAGCTGACTCCCGAGGCACTGCACCTGCTCGATAGCGCCCTCAAGCAGGACGCGGGGGAAGTGAGCGCCCTGATGCTGCTCGCCTCCGATCACTTCCTGCATGGCCGCTACAGCCAGGCCATTGCCCTGTGGCAGCAACTGCTCGATGAAGAGCGCCCCCGCATCAACCGAGCCGCGCTGATTGAGGCGATCCAGACGGCAAGCATAATGGGGGGCTGACCGCCTCCTGTCACTTTGGCCCTACCCGTCGGCACAGACCAGTGCCGACCGTAAAATCACTTGCCACTCTGACTCGTCCGCCAAACAATACGGCTCTCTTTGGCCAACCTCTGGAGTCACATCATGATCCCCATTCGCTGCAAGGCCGTCTCCGGCGTTGCCCTTACCACTGTCGATGGCGAAACAAAATTGCTGGTGATGAAACGGGTCAAGGGGGGCTTCTGGTGCCATGTGGCGGGCACGGTGGAGGCGGGTGAAACCGGCTGGCAGACCATTATTCGGGAGTTTGGCGAAGAGACGGGTATCAGGGTCACCGAGCTCTACAACGGCCAGTATCTGGAGCAGTTTTACGAGGCGAGCCTGAATACGATAGAGATGGTGCCGGTCTTTGTGATTTATTGCCCGCCCAATCAGGCGGTGACCCTCAACGACGAGCACACCGAATATCGCTGGTGTTCCCTGGCCGAGGCCAAGGCGCTGGTGAGTTTCCCCGGCCAGAAGGCACTCTACGACCATATCTGGCACCACTTTGTCGACAACGCCCCCTCTCCCCTGATGCGGATCGATATCCGCTGACCGCGCGCGGCTTCCCCCTGTAAATGCAACACGCCCCCGGATGGGGGCGTGTTGTATCTCAAGCCAGCCAAGCGCTTTTGTTAGACCCCACCGATGGCCTACGGCCGCTCGCCAGCGGCCAGACGACGGTTGATATCGGCGATAACCGGGGCGATGTCGGCCAGGGTATCAATCACATAGTGTGCCCCCGCCGCCCGCAGTTTGGCCTCGGCCGGTGCGCGCCGGGCGGCGATCTCAGCCTCACTCATGGCGGCAAACTCGTCCCAGGTGGCACCAAATTCGTTGCCGGAAACCGACAGCCCCACCGTCCACATGCCCGCGTTCAACCCTTCGCTGATACCCGGCACGGCGTCATCCACCTTGATGCAGCGATGCACGGCGCTTATTCCCAGCTCAATCACGTTGGCCAGCGCCATCCAGGGGCCGGGGCGACCACCGGCTTTGAGATCGTCGGTGGCGACCCAGTGATCCGGGCGGTAGCCGTGATCGGCCGCAGCAGGTACCAGCGCCTCCATCACCGGACGGGGATAACCGGAGCAGGAGCCGATTTTCATCCCCTGCACCCGCAGAGCGTCCAACACCGGCAGCACACCGGGGATGGGGGTGGCAAAGCGGGTCACGGCGGCAATCTGCAGCGGCATAAAGGTGTGATAAATGTGGTCCACCTCGGCGTGGCTCATGGGGTGGCCAAAGCGGGCCTGCCAGCGCGCATCCACCGAGGGCAGACAGCCCAGCGCGGCGATATGATCCCACTTGCCAAGACCCATGGGCTGGCGTGCTTCGTCCAGGGTCACTGGAAAGTCATAAGCGCGGGCGAAGGCCTCGACGAAGATGGAGGTAGGGGCGAAGGAGCCGAAATCGACGACGGTGCCGGCCCAGTCGAGGATCAGCGCCTCCACGTCGGTGGTCGGGTCGATGGCAGTCTGCAAGTCAGTCATGGTGATGTTCCTGTTTCGGTGAAAGTGCGATCTCGCCAAGGGCGCGATCGAGAATGGTGATGGCGCGCACCAGATCGGCGCGGGCGATATTGAGCGGTGGCGAGAGCTGGATAACGTTGCCCTGGGAGACCTTGAAGCTGAGCCCCAGCTCCAGACAGCGGTAGAGCAGCCGTTCGGCGGCCTGGCTGTTGCGGGTGCGACTTTGGTGATCGACCACCAGATCGAGCGCCCAAAGCATACCGATACCGCGCACCTGCCCGATCAGCGGGTGACGTTCGGCCAACTTGCCGAGCTCTGCCGCCATAAAGCGGCCATCCTCCTGCGCTTTTGCCAGCAACCCCTCTTCGCGGATGGTCGCGATGGTCGCGAGGGCCGCCGCGCAGCCGATAGGGCTCTTCTCGTGGGTGTAGTGACCGAGCGAAATAGCTGCGGCCTGATTGAAACGGTCGCGGGTGATGAGCGCTGCAAACGGTACCACCCCGCCCCCCAGCCCCTTCCCCAGACAGATGATGTCGGGTTCGATGCCGAACTCTTCAAAGCTGAACCAGTGGCCGGTGCGGCCCAGGGCGTTGGGGATCTCGTCGACGATCAGCAGCACCTTGTGGCGATCGCAGATCTCTCGCACCCGCTGCCAGTAGGCCTTCGAGGGCACCTGCACGTCAGTGTTGCGGATGGGCTCGGCGATAAAGGCGCCGATCCTTCCCTCCTTCTCGATGACGTATTCCAGATAATCGGCGTAGTGCAGGTCATCCCCCTCCCCGCGATACCAGATACCGCGATAGCGGGTGGGTGGCGGGATGCGCTCCACCCCGGCCATCAGCGGGCCCATACCGGCGCGAAAACAGGCCTCGCCGCCGACCGAGATGGCATCGAGGGAGGCGCCGTGAAAGGCATCCCACAGGGACACCACCTTGCTGTTGCCAGTGATGAAACGGGCAAGCTTCAAGGCAATCCCCACCACCTCGCTGCCGCCGGGGGCGAACAGCACCCGGTTGAGATCGCCGGGAGCCAGCTCGGCCAGGGTGCGGGCGCAGTCGATGGCAACCTGATGGGTGTAGCGGCGGGGCGCGAACGGCAGATCGGCGAGTTGCTGCTGCACCGCGGCCACCACCCTGGGGTGACCGTGACCCAGCTGATGAACGCTGTTGCCGTGAAAATCGAGGTAACGCTTGCCCGATACACTGGTCAACCAGCTCCCCTGCGCGCGCTCAAGCAGATCCAGACAGGGGGTAGAGAGCGCCTGATGGAGGAAATAGCGGCTATCCTCCGCCAATCCTGCCCGTACATCTTCGCTCTGGCCCGCCCACCAACGCGCCCGCCCCTCGCCGAGGTTGATATCCCCTTCGCTGTCGGCACGGCCGCTGCCGTGCAGCTTATGGTCATGCAAATCGCGGCCACGCAGATCACGACCCTGAGCCAGCATGCTGGTCATCGCGCGTCCCCTTGCCAGTAGCAGGCGCTGGCCATGGCGGCGAGCAGATCGCGCACCCGCTCAGGGGTCACGTCGCCGATATTGCCGATACGGAAGCAATCGGCCTGGGAGACCTTGCCTGGATAGATAACAAAACCCTGCGCCTTGAGCCGCTGGTAGAAGTCGGCGAAGCGGTAGTCAGGGTGGGCCGGAGAGTAAAAGGCGGTGATGATGGGAGATTGCCATTTTTCTGGCAGCAGCGGCGCAAAGCCGAGCGCCGCCATCCCCGCCACCAGCGTGCGCTGATTCTCGCGGTAGCGCTGATGACGGGCTTCAATGCCCCCCTCCTCGTTCAGCTCGCGCAGGGCCTGGGCAAAGGCAAGCACGGTATGGGTGGGCGAGGTAAAGCGCCACTTGCCCCCCTGCTGCTCCATGGTCTGCCACTGGGCATGCAGGTCGAGGGAGACCGAGCGGGCGCGCCCGGCACAGGCCGCCAACGCGGCGCGGCGAGCGATGACGAAGCCAAAACCCGGCACCCCCTGAATGCACTTGTTGGCCGAGCTGATAAGAAACTCGATGCCAAGGCGTCCCATGTCGATGGGGATACCGCCAAAGCTGCTCATGGCATCGACGATCAGGCGAATGCCGCGGCGCTGGCAGAGCTCAGCTACCTCATCGAGCGGATTGAGCATGCCGGTGGTGGTCTCGCAGTGCACCATGGCCAGATGAGTGATCTCGGGGTGGCGCGCCAGCATCGCCTCGATGGCGGCGGGCTCCGGGCGGGTGGTCTCGCCGCAATCCAGCTCGTGGTGACGCAGGCCAAGGCAGCGGGCCATCTCCCCCATGCGGGCACCGTAGGCGCCGTTGTTGATGATCAGCAGACACTCATCGACGCCTATCGCCGAGCCCAGTACGCTCTCCACCACATAGCTGCCACTCCCCTGCAGCAGCACGGCGCTGTAGTCACTTTCATATTCAGGGCCAGTTGCCAGCCGCACCAGCTCGCGGCGGATGGGCTCCACCACCCCCTGGTTGTAGTCCGCATCCCAGGTACAGCTGTCTTGCAGCATGGCGGCGCGCACCGTCGCGGTGGTCGAGAGGGGGCCCGGGGTCAGCAGCAGGTAATCGACGGCGGCGGGGGCCGCAGGAATATGGGTCATGACTTCGCTCCTTTTTGGTATATACCATAGTGGGCGCATTGTGGGTAACTGCCCCGTCAAGGTCAAATGGGTGGCGCTACGTGCAACAAAAAATTCATTTTCAGCGCCGGGATCGCGATAATCTAGGAAGCCTGAACAACAGGGGCGACGCTGGTATCTACCAACGCATGTTGATGTTGCCCTTTAACGACCGGGCAGATGACCTGCCCTGTGCCCAGCCCATTGCCCAACTCATTGCACAACTTATTGCAAAACCAGGGATTTTCATGAGCAAACCCCAATATCTGCAGATCAAGGATGCCCTCGCCAACCAGATCCTGGCGGGGGGCCTGGCCCCCAACGACAAGCTCCCCTCCGAGCGGCTGCTGGGGGAACTCTATGGCACCACCCGGGTTACCATTCGCGAGGCACTGGTTCAGCTGGAGGCAAACGGCCTTATCTATCGGGAGGATCGCCGCGGCTGGTTCGTCACCCCGCCGCGCTTTCGCTTGAACCCCAGACGCACCTCCAACTTTCACCAGATAGTGCGGGAGCAAGGGGGTGAGCCGCGTACCAAGCTGCTGGAGAAAAGCCGCCAGGCGGTGCCGCCCGCGTTGATGGCGCAACTGCAGCTCAAGCCGTTCGACAGCCTGTTTCTGCTAAAACGGCTGCGCTACGCCAACGGGCGCGCCATCTGCTACTGCGAGAACCACTGCCTGCCAGAGCGGGTCCCGGGCCTGCTGGAGCTGGATCTCAACGGCAGCCTGACCGAGATCTATCAGGCCCATTACGATCTTCACTACGCCCGCATGCAGGTGCGTTTCTTCCCCACCGCCCTGCCGGACGAGGTGGCCAAGGCGCTGGGAGCCACCGCCGGCCTGCCCGCCCTGCGCCTCGAGCGGCTCAACTTCGATCAGCACGGACGGGTGCTCGACTTCGATCTGGAGTACTGGCGCCACGACAGCCTGGAGATCGAAGTGGATACCCAGGATTAGTCACGGATAAATCAGGAACGGCAAAACGTCACGGGGCTGTCACGGTCACGTCATAAAGATCCCCTAGCCTCTCTCTCGACCAATCTGGTTTATACCAAACCAATTTAACTGGAGAAGAGGATGAAACAGGGAACCCATCTGCTGGCCGCCGCCGTGCTGGCTGCCATGACCGCCCCGGCACTGGCCGCGACCGATCTCACCGTCTACACCGCCTTCGAACCGGAGCAGCTCAACGAGCTGAAAACCGCGTTCGAGCGCCAGCATCCGGACATCAACATCAAATGGGTGCGTGACTCCACCGGCGTGGTCACCGCCCGCTTGCTGGCAGAAAAAGCCCAGCCCAAAGCAGATGTGGTGTGGGGACTGGCGGCTACCAGCCTGATGCAGCTCGATCAGCAGCAGATGCTCAATGCCTATGCACCGAAAGGACTGGAGAATCTCGACAGCCGCTTTCGCGACAGCAAGGCCGAGCCGCACTGGATCGGTCTGGACGCCTTCTTCAGCGCCATCTGCTTCAACAAGGTAGAGGCGGAAAAACAGGGGATCCCGGCGCCCACCAGCTGGGCCGACCTCACCAAGCCCATCTACAAGGGCAAGGTGATCATGCCCAACCCCAGCTCCTCCGGCACCGGTTACCTGAGCGTTGCGGGCTGGCTGCAGACAATGGGTGAGCAGCAGGGCTGGCAATTCATGAACGGCCTGCACCAGAACATCGACCGTTACACCCACTCGGGCTCCGCCCCCTGCAAGCTGGCCGCCAGCGGTGAAACGGTGATCGGTATCTCCTTCGACTTCCCGGCTACCAGCCTCAAGGCCAAGGGTGCCCCCATCGAGGTGGTGTTCCCGAAAGAGGGGTCGGGCTGGGATATGGAAGCCGCCGCCATCATCAAGGGCACCCCCAAGCTGGAAGCCGCCAAACAGCTGCTCGACTTTGCCGCCACCGAACAGGCCAACGCCCTCTACAACAAGTCGTTCGCCGTGGTCGCCATCCCCGATGTAGCCCAACCGAGAGCGGGCTATCCGGCGGATATCAAAGGCCAGATGATCGACAACGACTTTAGCTGGGCTGCCCGCGAGCGCAATACCATCCTGGCCCAGTGGAGCGCCAGCTTTGACGGCAAGACCGAAGCCAAGCAGTAAGCGTGAGGGTCGGCGGTTTGTTCACGCCAGACACACCGCTGCCAATAAACTGCCAGTCGAAGGCCAACAGCTGTTGGCCTTCGCTTTTTGGTTTTAACTTCCCCAGTTTACATTGCCTTCAATTAGCGATGCTTAGTCCATTCGCACAGTGCCCAGCCACTTGCTGGCGACCCGATGTCATTTGACTGTCATCAAGCTGTCATCCCCCGATCACCTGACCGTCACACTTCACCCACAAACTGGTATATACCAAATCAGTAGCGAGTCGAACCATGACCCAGCCCTATCTGGACATTCAACATCTCAACAAGCAGTTCGGTGCTTTTCAGGCCCTCAAGGGGATCTCTCTGACCATTGAGCCGGGGGAGTTTATCTGCTTTCTCGGCCCCTCCGGCTGCGGCAAGACCACTCTGCTCAGAGCCATCGCCGGGCTGGATTTGCCGGACAACGGCGAGATCTGGCAAGGGGGGCGCAATATCTCCCGCCTGCCGCCCCAGGAGCGCGATTTTGGCATCGTGTTTCAATCCTATGCCCTCTTCCCCAACTTGACGGTGGCCCAGAACATCGCCTTCGGCCTTGAGAATCAGGGGCTGGCGCGGGATCTCATCAAGGAGCGGGTCGATCACTGGCTGGGGCTGGTGGATCTCACGGCCCAGTCCCACAAATACCCGAGCCAGATCTCCGGCGGCCAGCAGCAGCGGGTGGCGCTGGCCCGGGCGCTGGCCCTCTCCCCCGGCCTGCTGTTGCTGGACGAACCGCTCAGCGCGCTGGATGCGCTGGTGCGCACCCATCTTCGCAGCGAGATCCGCGCCCTGCAGCAGCGCCTTGGCATCACCACCATCATGGTGACCCACGATCAGGAAGAGGCGCTGACCATGGCCGATCGCATCGTGGTGATGGAGGGCGGCCGCATCGTGCAGGTGGGCACTCCACAGGAGATCTACCACCAGCCTGCCAGCCGCTTCGTGGCAAGCTTTGTCGGTACCATGAACTTCCTAGAGACCCTGGTGCTGAGCCCCACTCAGGTGCGCCTCAACGAACAACCGCTGCAACTCGCCAATCAGGCCGCAGCCGGCAGCAAATTGCAGGTGGCGATCCGCCCCGAGGCAATCACCCTGAGTGCGCCGAGCGAGCCGCATCTTGGCCAACATGGCATTGAAGCAACCATCGATCAGGTGGAGTTTCTCGGCGCCGCCCAGCGTCTTATCTGCACCGCCGACACCTATCTGGGCCCGCAGCAGATCCTGGTGGAGCGCCCGACCCACGAGCTGCCCCGCCACGAACAAGGTGGCTGGCGCAGCGGCATGCGCTGCTCGCTGCACTGGCCCGCCGAAGCGATGCAGCTGTTTGAAGGAGATCGCCCATGACAGCCCCCTTTGCGACCTCCTCCCTGCTGCCACCAGTGACAGCCCGCCAAGACTCTCGCTGGCAGCGGCTCTGTCGCGGCTGGAGCCGGGATCAGCTGCTGCAACTGTTCCTGCTGGTGCTCGGTATCGCCCTGCTCAGCGGCGGTCTGCTGCTGCCACTGCTCACCATGCTGCAAAAGAGTCTGCAGGATGAGAACGGCCTCTGGGTGGGCGTTGCCAACTTCAGCGCCTACTTCGACTCCCCTCATCTGGGGCGCACCATCGGCAACACCCTCTGGCTCGGGGTGCTGATCACCGCGCTGGTGGTGACCATCGCCTTTGGCTACGCCTACGCCCTCACCCGCACCTGTATGCCGGGCAAGCCCCTGTTTCGCCTCATCGGTTTGATCCCGCTGTTGATGCCCTCCCTGTTGCCCGCCATCAGTCTGGTCTACTGGTTTGGCAATCAGGGGATCGCCAAGGGGCTGCTCGGCGGCGAGAGCATCTACGGCCCCATCGGCATCGTCATCGGTCTTGGCTTCTGGTGCTTCCCTCACGCCCTGATGATCCTTATCACGGCGCTGGGTCAGAGCGATGCCCGCCTCTATGAAGCCTCCCGGGTGCTGGGCAGCAGCGGCTGGCGTACCTTTGTCACCGTCACCCTGCCTACCGCCCGTTATGGCCTGCTCAGCGCCGCCATCGCCGTCTTCACCCTCACCATCTGCGACTTCGGGGTTGCCAAGGTGATTGGCGGCCAGTACAGCGTGCTGGCCACCGATATCTACCGGCAGGTGATCGGGATGCAGAACTTCTCGCTGGGCGCCGTTGCCAGCGTCACCCTGCTGCTGCCGGCACTCTTGAGCTTTGCGCTGGAGCACAGAGTGCGCAGCAAGATGCAGGAGCAGAGCAGCACCAAGGCGGTGCCCCATCAACCCAAACCCCATCGGCTGCGAGATCTGCTGGCGCTCGGTTGGTGCACGCTCTGGGCCCTGCTGTTTCTGGCGCTGGTGGGGATGGCGGTTTACGGCTCCCTGGTGCAGTTCTGGCCCTACAACCTCGGGCTGACGCTGGATCACTACGCCTTTGACAGCAACAGCGTCTACGGCTGGCAGCCATTTACCAACACCTTGCAGCTGGGCCTCTATACCGCGCTGATCGGCACCGCGCTGGTGATGGTGCTGGCCTGGGCGCAGGAGAAGGGACGCCACTTCGCGCCGCTGCGCCAATTGCTGCATCTGCTCGCCATGCTGTCGCTGGCGGTACCCGGCATGGTGCTGGGGCTGGGTTATATCTTCTTTTTCAACGGCAATCCGCTCTTTGGCGGCCTCTACGGCACTCTGCCACTGATGGTGCTCTCCTGCGTCATCCACTACTACACGGTGGGTCATATGACGGCGCTGACCAGCCTCAAGCAATTGCCCAAGGAGTTGGAGCTGGTGGCCATCTCATTGCGCATTCCGCTCTGGAAGGCGTTCTGGCGAGTCACCCTGCCCGCCTCCCTGCCCGCACTGCTGGAGATCTTTATCTATCTGTTCGTCAACGCCATGACCACCACCTCGGCGGTGATCTTCCTCTACTCGAGCGACAGCGTGCTCGCCTCCATCGCCGTGCTGAACATGGAGGATTCCGGCGATACCGCCGCGGCCGCCGCCATGGCCACCCTGATCCTGCTGGCCGCCGCCACCGTCAAGCTGCTCCAGCTCTTTTTGAGCCGCGCCCTGCTGGATCGCACCCAGCGCTGGCGCCACCAATAACCTTATCGAGGAGTCATCATGTCCACTCTCCCCTTCTGGCTGGCCGAAGCGCTCGCCGCCGAACAGCCCGCGCCGCCCACGCCCCTAGTCGGCAACCACGAGGCCGATGTCTGCATCGTCGGTGGCGGTTTTACCGGGCTATGGAGCGCCATCGCCCTTAAACAGACCGAGCCTGCCTTACGCATCATGGTGCTGGAAAAAGATCGCTGCGGCAGCGGCGCCTCCGGGCGCAACGGCGGCTGCCTGCTCACCTGGTCGGCCAAATACCTGACCTTAAAACGCCTATTTGGCGAGCAGCAGGCTGCCTGGCTGGTACAAAGATCCGAGCAGGCGGTACACGAGATCGCCCGCTTCTGCGAAACGCACAACATAGAGGCAGAGCTGAGGGTCGAGGGCACCTGCTACACCGCCACCAGCGAGGCCCAGCGCGGCCTGATGGAGCCGGTATTGCGGGAGCTACAGCGAGCCGACCTTAACCAGTGGCAGGCGATTGCGGAGGGTGAACTGGCGAGCCAGAGCGGTTCCCACGTTCATCTGGAGGGGCTCTACAGCCCCCACGCGGGCTCGGTGCAACCGGCGCTCTTGGTGCGCGGCCTGCTGCGGGTAGCGCGGGAACTGGGGGTCGAGGTCTATGAGCACTCCCCCATGCAGCGCCTTGAGGCGGGCCAGCCAGCGCGGGTGCCAACGCCGCAGGGTGAGGTACGTGCCCGCAAGGTGGTACTGGCCCTCAACAGCGCCATGGTGCAGCACTTTCGCGAGTTTCGCCGCAGCATAGTGCTGGTCTCCTCCGATATGGTGATAACCGACCCCGCGCCGGATGCACTGGCTGCCCAGCAGCTTGAGCACGGCCGCTCCGTGGTGGATGGCCGCACCTTTGTGCATTACTACCGCTCCACCCCGCAAGGTCGGCTGATGCTGGGCAAGGGGGGCAACACCTTCGCCTTTGCCAACCGCCATCTGGCCGAGTTTGATGCGCCGAGCCGTTATCTTGCCCCCCTCACCCGCACCCTGCGCCGCTTCTTTCCGGCGCTCAAAGAGGTGCCCATCGCCGCCAGCTGGTGCGGCGCCTCCGACCGCTCGGTGGACGGTCTCCCCTTCTTCGGCCACTGGCGAGGGCAGCCCAATATCGTCTATGGCCTCGGTTATTCCGGCAACGGAGTGGCGCAAAGCTGGATGGGCGGCCAGATCCTGGCAGCGTTGGTGCGCGATGAAGTGCGGGAAGCGGACAAGCCGTGGCGCGACTGCGCGCTGGTCAGCGGCCCCCGCGGCTACTTTCCGCCCGAGCCATTTCGCTGGCTGGGCGCCATGGCGGTTCGCAACGCAATCAGGCGCAAGGAGCGGGCGGAAGATGAGAACCGTCCGGTGGCCTGGTATGACAAACAGCTGGCCAAACTTGCCGATGCGGCGGGCAAGGCGGATAAATAAGTTATTTCTCTTAACCTTGATATTGCACCAGGCTCTAACGCTTGGCCTCTCAGGCGACCTCATCGTGGATGAGCTATCAACATCTTCATCGGCAATCATCCATAACAATGTGCTGACCCGAAGGTCAGCACATATATTGTTACAACTCTAATTAAAAATTCACAGCGGCGTTAAATCTAATATCCCAGAGGTCAAGGTCCTGACGCCCGATACTGTAATAACCGGTGATAACTTCAAAACGCTGATGACGCTGAGGGGCTACCGCCAGTGTAATCCGTGCAGATCCACTCCACGGGGTCGTACTTTCCATTGTCAGATTTTCATTCAGGATCTGACCATCATTGGGACGCTCAATATCATAACGAACCCCAAGACGCAGGGCCGGTATAATTTGAACACCATCGGTTGTGGTGAAAATACGACTGATATCCCCTGATGCTTCACTGGTGGCATATTCAAAAGAGTTTTCATTAACCCGCAATGTCACGTTATAAATCTGGTTTGCATAAGGCAATGAGCCTGTGTAATCAAACGCATCGGATTTATTGTGACTGTAAAAGAGGGCAAGCTTGGGCCGCAGCAGATATTCACCAACGTCGTAGCCACCGGTCAGGTTGGCTGAGATCAACCCGGTCGTTGTCTTGAAACTCCCTTTAAGGACATCGAGTTCGGTATCGTTATCAGTTCGTCCCCATGCAGCCCAGCCATCCAGCAGCCAGTGCGTATCTAGCCTATAGCCGCCATATGGCCCAACAAAGAAGCTGTCCCCCTCATTTCGTACCGAACTGCCAAACGTGCCAAGAGAGGTTTTGCTATTGGCAAATGCAATACCGCCCAACCCGTCTTTACCAAGGGATCTGTGTATACCGATCAAAAAGCTGTTGGCATGTCCGGATGTGTCTATCTCGTTACGATCATCGGAGACTCCGGTATGGCGTACATCAGTCCATACCTGCCACAACCCCTTTTGACTGGCAATATCTTCAAATTGGTCAAGCCCGACAACGACACGATCTGAAATACTGAGGGAGCCGCTCAAATAGCCCATCAAGGCATCTGCACTGATACTGGTCACAATATTGCGGATCGGGTCACTCCCACCACCGGTGCCACCACCACTACCACCATTGCTGCCATCCCCACCGCCGGTTCCGCCACCAGTTCCACCATTGCCGCCATCCCCACCGCCAGTTCCGCCACCAGTTCCACCATTGCCGCCATCCCCACCGCCGGTTCCGCCACCAGTGCCACCGTTACTATCTCCCCCATCGATCGGGGGAATATTTGGAAATACAGGATTGTTCTGGTTTCTCGAATCGAGGAAGCAGTTGAAAGAACCATCCGCATTGAGGAGATCCAGTTTGTGAGTCCCGTTAAGGTCATCAAGTACTACAGGTGAGACACTCAGGTGCAACGACGCGCGGTTTGCATTCCAGCTATCGATTTCAGATACCCCGGGAGCAGAGAGGCGAAAATTACCCCCGGAACCTGGACTTGAAAGCCATAGTGATACCGAATTGTCAGCCGAACGCCCAAGAAACTCTAGATGCTGCCCCGGTTGCCTGTTCGGGCAATCCACCGCCCATGCTGTTGGCAAGCAGATACTGGTAAGGCAGCCAATTCCCAAAATACGTGAAATCATTATGTCCTCCTGACACTACGTTATCTCACTGACATCCTTACGTGACTTTTAGCATTACCCACAAACAGGTCACTCGATGCAATGGGTAAAGGAACCAATCAATCTGACAAGTTCAAATCGCAGACTATTTTAGTATCCACACTGTTTCTGGTCTCCTGTAATAAAATTCGTTTAGCGCCTGAATCGCGATGATTGATTAAATCAAACCACTTTAAAACCCATAAAAAATGCCGCCCATCGGGCGGCACTTTTATTAGAGAAAACGGGCTAAAGGAATTACCATCCGGTCACTTCGCGCAGGGCCTTGCCGATATCGGCCAAGGAGCGGACGGTTTTCACGCCAGCATCTTCCAGCGCGGCAAACTTCTCGGCGGCAGTACCCTTGCCACCGGAGATGATGGCGCCAGCGTGGCCCATCCGCTTGCCAGGAGGGGCAGTAACTCCGGCGATATAAGATACGACCGGCTTGGTGACGTGGGCCTTGATATAGGCGGCAGCGTCTTCCTCGGCGTTGCCGCCGATCTCGCCGATCATCACGATCGCTTCGGTCTGCGGGTCGTTCTGGAACATCTCCAGAATGTCGATAAAGTTGGAGCCCGGGATGGGGTCGCCACCGATACCGACGCAGGTGGACTGGCCAAAGCCCTCGTCAGTGGTCTGCTTGACCGCTTCGTAGGTCAGGGTGCCGGAGCGGGAGACGATGCCCACCTTGCCCGGCTTGTGGATGTGGCCCGGCATGATGCCGATCTTGCACTCACCCGGAGTAATCACGCCCGGGCAGTTGGGGCCGATCATCCGCACGCCGGTCTCTTGCAGCTTCACTTTGACGTCCAGCATATCCAGCGTCGGGATGCCTTCGGTGATGGTGACAATCAGCTTGATGCCCGCGTCGATCGCTTCCAGGATCGCGTCCTTGCAGAACGGTGCCGGAACATAGATGACAGTGGCGGTGGCGCCGGTCGCTTCGACCGCGTCACGGACGGTGTTGAACACCGGCAGGCCCAGATGGGTGGTGCCACCCTTGCCCGGGGAGACGCCGCCCACCAGCTGGGTGCCGTAGGAGAGCGCCTGCTCGGAGTGGAAAGTACCCTGACCGCCGGTAAAGCCCTGGCAGATGACTCGGGTGTCCTTGTTGATCAGTACGCTCATCAGTTGGCCTCCGCTGCTTTTACGACTTGCTGCGCGGCATCGGTCAGACTCTTGGCCGCAATGATGTTGAGGCCGCTCTCGGCCAGCTTGATACCACCCAGCTCGGCGTTGTTGCCTTCCAGACGGACCACGACGGGCACCTTGACCCCCACTTCCTTGACTGCACCGATAATGCCTTCCGCGATCATGTCGCAGCGCACGATGCCGCCGAAGATGTTGACCAGCACCGCTTTGACGTTGCTGTCGGAGAGGATGATCTTGAACGCCTCGGTTACGCGCTCCTTGGTGGCACCGCCGCCGACGTCAAGGAAGTTGGCCGGCTTGCCGCCGTGCAGGTTGACGATGTCCATGGTACCCATGGCGAGACCCGCGCCGTTGACCATGCAGCCGATGTTGCCATCGAGGGCCACATAGTTCAGCTCCCACTGGGCGGCGTGCGCTTCGCGGGGGTCATCTTGTGACGGGTCGTGCATCTCGCGCAGCTTGGGCTGACGATACAGTGCGTTGGCATCGATGTTGATCTTGCCATCCAGGCAGTGCAGGTTGCCCTGCGCGGTGATCACCAGCGGGTTGATCTCCAGCAGCGCGAAATCGCAATCCAGGAACATCTGGCCCAGACCCATGAAGATCTTGGTGAACTGTTTGATCTGATCGCCGACCAGACCCAGTTTGAAGGCCAGTTCGCGGGCCTGATAAGCCTGCGGACCCACCAGCGGATCGATGGCCGCCTTGTGGATCAGATGGGGGGTTTCGTGGGCGATCTTCTCGATATCCACGCCACCTTCGGTTGAGGCCATGAAGACCACGCGGCGCGAACCACGGTCAACTACGGCGCCCAGGTAGAGCTCTTTGGCGATGTCGGTGCAAGATTCCACCAGGATCTTGGTGACCGGCTGGCCGTTGGCGTCGGTCTGGTAGGTCACCAGATTTTTGCCAAGCCAGTTTTGGGCAAAAGCACGGATCTCATCCTTGCTCTTGGCCACTTTCACGCCGCCCGCTTTACCGCGGCCACCGGCGTGTACCTGGCATTTGACGACCCAGGTATTGCCGCCAATCTTGTCGGCCGCTTCGGCCGCTTCTTGTGGGGTAGCACAGGCATAACCTTCGGAGACCGGCAGGCCATACTCGGCAAACAGCTGTTTTGCCTGATATTCATGCAGATTCATAGATGCTCTATCCGTGTTGTAGGTATTTCCGTCCGGGGCTGGTGTTTCTCAATCCCCTGTGAATGGGGGCCTGGGCGGCCCCTCTTTATCTTTCAATCGCTCGGGTATTACTCAAACGTCCAGCAGCACACTCAGCTCGGGGCGCAAACCCCTTGCCCGGGTGCCACAGGCTTAGACGTCCAGCAACAGACGGGTCGGGTCTTCCAGCAGCTCCTTGACGGAGACCAGGAAGCCTACCGATTCGCGTCCGTCGATGAGACGGTGATCGTAGGAGAGCGCCAGATACATCATCGGCAGGATCTCGACCTTGCCGTCAACGGCCATCGGGCGATCCTGGATCTTGTGCATGCCCAGAATGGCGCTCTGGGGCGGGTTGATGATCGGGGTGGACATCAGGGAGCCGAACACGCCACCGTTGGTGATGGTGAAGTTGCCGCCAGTCAGTTCATCCACGGTCAGCTTGCCGTCACGGCCCTTGCCCGCCAGATCCTTGATGGCCTTCTCGATGTCCGCCAGGCTCATGTTGTCGCAGTCGCGCAGCACCGGCGTCACCAGACCACGGGGGGTAGAGACGGCGATGCTGACGTCGAAGTAGTTGTGGTAAACCACGTCATCACCATCGAGCGCCGCGTTCACTTCCGGATAGCGCTTGAGGGACTCCACCACCGCCTTCACGTAGAAGGACATAAAGCCGAGCTTGATGCCGTGCTTCTTCTCGAAGATCTCGCCGTACTGCTTGCGCAGATCCATGATGGGCTTCATGTTGACCTCGTTGAAGGTGGTCAGCATGGCGGTGGTATTTTTCGCTTCCAGCAGACGCTCGGCAATGCGCTTGCGCAAACGGGTCATCGGTACCCGCTTGTCGGTGCGACCACCCAGCGGGGCAACCTTGGCTGCCGGGGCTGCAGTTGCGACCGGTGCGGCTGCCGCAGGCTGGCTCTTGGCCTTGATGAAGGCTTCCACATCATCCTTGGTGATGCGACCGCCCTTGCCGGTACCGGTCAGCTTGGTCACATCGATGTCGTGCTCGCCAATCAGGCGGCGCACCGAGGGGCTCAAGCCATCGGCACCATCATCGGCAACCGCTTCAGCGGGTTTCTCTTTGGTCTCTTCACCGGCCACCGGGGCGGCGGTGAGGATGGCAATCAGTTGACGGGACAACACGGTCGCCCCTTCCCCTTGCAGAATATCCCCCAGCACACCGGCTT
This sequence comes from Aeromonas sp. 97A, assembly GCF_051919185.1. Lineage (NCBI taxonomy): Bacteria > Pseudomonadati > Pseudomonadota > Gammaproteobacteria > Aeromonadales > Aeromonadaceae > Aeromonas > Aeromonas sp. 97A. Next base: position 1,625,261 of record NZ_JBQBFF010000001.1, read on the forward strand.
GCGGTGCCGGCACTTCCAGCACCACCTTGTCGGTCTCGATGTCGACCAGCACTTCGTCACGGGCGACCAGATCGCCCGGTTTTTTGTGCCAGGTGGCGATAGTGGCATCGGCCACTGATTCCGGCAGATCCGGTACCTTGATTTCGATAGTCATCCAATCAGTTCCTTTTTACTTCTATGCCAGAGGCTTTACAGGGTAAGGGCATCTTCCACCAAGGCTTTTTGCTGCTTGGCGTGGACAGACATGTAACCGACGGCCGGTGAGGCTGACGCGGGGCGACCGGCATAACGCAGGGTGGCTCCGGCTGGCAGCACGCCATCGTAGTGGTGGCGGGTGCAGTACCAGGCGCCCTGGTTCTGCGGCTCTTCCTGACACCAGACAAAGTCGGTGACATGGCTGTAATCGGCCAGAATGGCGCGCACTTCCTCTTCCGGGAAGGGGTAGAGCTGCTCAATTCGCACCAGTGCCACATCTTGCTGCTCGGCCTTGCGACGGGCATCGAGCAGGTCGTAGTAGACCTTGCCGGAGCAGAAGACCACACGCTTGACCGCTCTCGGATCCAGCGCATCGATCTCGCCGATGGCGTTCTGGAAGGTACCTTCCGCCAGCTCTTCGAGCTTGCTCACCGCCAGCGGATGGCGCAGCAGGGATTTGGGCGTCATGACGATGAGCGGACGGCGCATCGGGCGCACAACCTGACGACGCAGCATATGGAACACCTGCGCCGGGGTTGAGGGCACGCACACCTGCATGTTGTGCTGGGCGCACATCTGCAGATAACGCTCCAGACGGGCGGAGGAGTGCTCCGGGCCCTGCCCCTCGTAACCGTGCGGCAGCAGCATGGTCAGGCCGCACATCCGGCCCCACTTCTGCTCACCGGAGGAGAGGAACTGATCCACCACTACCTGGGCACAGTTGGCGAAATCGCCGAACTGGGCTTCCCAGATGGTGAGGCCAGCCGGCTCGGCGCTGGCGTAACCATATTCAAAGGCCAGTACCGCGTTCTCGGTCAGCACAGAGTCATACACCTCGAACGGGCCTTGCTCGTCGTGCAGGTTGCACAGCGGGGTGTAGGTGCTGGCATCGGTCTGGCTGTGCAGCACAGCGTGGCGGTGGAAGAAGGTGCCACGGCCGGAATCTTCACCGGTAAAGCGGATGCGGGACCCCTTGTCCACCAGAGTGGCGTAGGCCAGGGTCTCGGCAAAGCCCCAATCCACCAGCTTCTCGCCAGCGGCCATCAGACGGCGGTCTTCGTAAATCTTCTCGACCTGACGCTGCAGCACGTGGGTCGCCGGATACTGGCTCACCCGCTCGCCGAGGCTCTTGAGGTGATCCATCGGCACGGCACTCTCATAGGCCATGTTCCAGTCGTGGCCCAGATAAGGGGTCCAGTCGACGGAGTGCAGCTCCATCGGCCGCCACTCCTTGCTCACCCGCTCGCCGCGATCCAGCGCTTCACGATACTCGTTGACCAGTTCGGTCGCCCGCTCCTGAGCGAGGCTCCCCTCGGCCACCAGCTGATCGGCGTAGATCTTGCGCGGGGTCGGGTGCTGCTTGATCTTCTGGTACATCAGCGGCTGGGTCGCGCTCGGCTCGTCCGCTTCGTTGTGACCGTGACGACGGTAGCAGACCAGTTCGATCACCACGTCGCGTTTGAAGGTATTGCGGTAATCCAAGGCAATCTGGGTCACCAGCACCACGGCTTCCGGATCATCCCCGTTGACGTGCAGCACCGGCGCCTGCACCGCCTTGGCGATGTCGGTGCAATATTCGGTGGAACGCAGGTCACGGATATAGGAGGTGGTGAAACCGACCTGGTTGTTGATGACGATGCGCACCGTCCCGCCGACACCATAGGCGCGGGTCTGGGACATGTTGAAGGTCTCGGCCACCACGCCCTGACCGGCCATGGCCGAGTCACCGTGAATGGTGATGGGCAACACGCTGGAGCCATCCTTGTCACCGCGACGATCCATGCGGGCACGGACCGAGCCGATGACCACGGGGTTGACGATCTCGAGGTGGGAGGGGTTGAAGGCGAGCGCCAGATGGACGTTGCCACCCGGGGTGGCGAAGTCGGAGGAGAAGCCCATGTGGTACTTCACATCACCGGTACCCCAGGATTCACCGTGCTTGCCGGCAAACTCGTCGAACAGATCCTGAGCGCGCTTGCCCAGCACGTTGATCAGCACGTTGAGGCGACCGCGGTGGGCCATACCGATAACGGCCTCTTTGCAGCCCTGCTCACCGGCGCGACGGATCAGCTCCTTGAGCATGGGGATCATGGCGTCGCCACCTTCCAGCGAGAAGCGCTTGGCTCCCGGGAACTTGGCGCCCAGATATTTCTCCAACCCTTCGGCGGCGGTCAGGCTCTCGAGGAAACGGGTCTTCTCTTCGAGGGTGTAACTCCCCTTCCCTTCAATGGATTCGAGACGCTGTTGCAGCCAGCGCTTCTCTTCCGTGGAGGTGAGGTGCATGTAGTCGGCGCCGATGGAGCCGCAATAGGTCTTCTTCAGCGAGGCGTAGAGGTCGGAGAGCACCATGGTCTCGCGACCGATGGCGTAGGAGCCCACATTGAAGGTGGCCTCCATATCTGCGCCCTGCAGGTTGTGGAACGCAGGATCCAGTTCGGCAACGGTTTCACGCTGCCACAGGCCCAGCGGGTCCAGATTGGCATTCTGGTGACCACGGAAACGGAAGGCGTTGATCAGCTGCAATACCCGCACCTGCTTGGCATCCACTTGCGGATCGGAGACGGGGGCACTGTAGCGAGAGGGATCCTTGGCCAGACGACGGAAATAATCGCGGACCTGGGAGTGGGGTTGTTCAACCGCATGGCCATTGACCTGGGGCAGCTCGCTAAACAGGCTGCGCCACTCGTCGGACACGGAGTCAGGATTTTCCAGGAAGGATTCGTACAAATCCTCGATATAGCTTGCATTCGCACCAGCCAGGTGAGATGACTCCAACCAGGCCTTCATCACGCCGTTATGCATTTCTATCCCTTGTACTTCTTGTTACTGCTGCGCAGCTTGTAGGGGTCAAATAGCCATCCTGCCACGGGTGGGATGGCTATCCAGAGGTCGGGCCAGCACCTGGCCGGCCCTGATACTAAACAGCCCGATTGAGCAACATCGACTTGATCTGGCCAATCGCCTTGGTCGGGTTCAAGCCTTTCGGACAGACGTTCACGCAGTTCATGATGCCATGGCAGCGGAACACGCTGAATGCGTCGTCCAGATTCCCCAGTCGTTCGATGGTCGCGGTGTCGCGGCTGTCAGCCAGCCAGCGGTAGGCGGCGAGCAGCCCGGCCGGACCGATGAACTTGTCGGGATTCCACCAGAAGGAGGGGCACGAAGTGGAGCAGCAGGCACAGAGAATGCACTCGTACAGGCCGTCAAGCTTGGCGCGCTCTTCGGGGGATTGCAGGTGCTCACGCACCGGCGGCAACTTGTCATCATTGATGAGGAAGGGTTTGACCTTCTCCCACTGGGTGTAGAACTGGGTCATGTCGATCACCAGATCACGGATCACCGGCAGGCCGGGCAAGGGGCGGATAACGACGTTATTGCCCTTCTTCAGCAGGTCGGAGAGCGGGGTGATACAGGCAAGACCGTTCTTGCCATTCATGTTGAGACCGTCTGATCCACAGACCCCTTCGCGGCAAGAGCGGCGGAAGGCGAGCGTGGGATCCAGCTCTTTCAACTGGATCAGTGCGTCGAGCACCATCATGTCGGAACCTTCAGGAATATCAAGACGATATTCCTTCATATGGGGGACGTTATCAACATCCGGATTGTATCTGTAGACAGAGAATGTGACGTTCATAGGGCTGGCTCCGCAATCAGTAAGTCCGGACCTTGGGCGGGAACGCCTCACGGGTCTTGGGTGACATGTTGACAGCGCGACGGGTCATGGACTCGGTGTCCGGATGATAGAGGCTGTGGCACAGCCAGTTCTCGTCGTCGCGATCCGGGAAGTCAAAGCGGCAGTGAGCACCGCGACTCTCGGTACGGAAGTTGGCGGCAACCGCCGTGGCAAACGCCGTCTCCATCAGGTTGTCCAGCTCCAGGCACTCGATGCGCTGGGTGTTGAACTCTTTGGAGGTGTCATCCAGACGGGCTGACTTGAGGCGCTCGCGGATAACTTTGAGCTCGGCCAGCCCCTCTGCCATCGCCGCACCTTCGCGGAATACGGAAAAGTTGTTCTGCATGCAGCGCTGCAGGTCTTTGCGGATCTGCACCGGGTCTTCCCCGTCACGGCAATTTTCCCAGCGGTTGAAGCGGGCCAGTGCGGCATCCAGATCCGACTCGGAAGCATCGCGGCCGTGATCCATCTCGCCCAGGGTGTTGACCAGATGCATGCCGGCAGCGCGGCCGAACACCACCAGATCCAGCAGGGAGTTGCCACCCAGACGGTTGGCGCCGTGCACCGAGACGCAGGCAATCTCGCCCACCGCAAACAGACCGACTACCGGCACATCGTTGCCGTTCTTGTCCTGGGTCAGGCACTGGCCATTCACGTTGGTCGGCACGCCGCCCATCATGTAGTGGCAGGTCGGGATGATCGGGATCGGCTCTTTGACCGGATCCACGTGGGCAAAGGTGCGAGAGAGCTCGCAGATGCCCGGCAGACGGGATTCCAGCACCTCTTTGCCGAGGTGATCCAGCTTGAGCTTGATGTGTGGACCCCAGGGACCGTCGCAGCCACGGCCTTCACGGATCTCGATCATGATGGAGCGGGCCACCACGTCGCGACCGGCCAAGTCCTTGGCGTTCGGGGCGTAACGCTCCATGAAGCGCTCGCCATCTTTATTGAGCAGATAGCCGCCTTCACCACGGCAGCCTTCAGTTACCAGCACCCCTGCCCCGGCGATGCCGGTCGGGTGGAACTGCCACATCTCCATGTCCTGCACGCCGACGCCGGCACGCAGCGCCATACCGACACCGTCACCTGTATTGATGTGGGCATTGGTGGTGGACTGGTAGATACGACCGGCACCGCCAGTCGCCAGCACAGTGGCCTTGGCCTTGAAGTAGACCACTTCACCGCTCTCCATATCGATGGCGGTACAACCTACCACGTGGCCATCCTGGTTTTTCACCAGATCCAGCGCATACCACTCGGAGAAGACGGTGGTCTTGTTCTTGACGTTTTGTTGGTAAAGGGTGTGCAGCAGGGCGTGACCGGTACGGTCGGCCGCAGCGGCAGTTCGGGCAGCCTGCTCGCCACCGAAATTCTTGGACTGACCACCAAACGGGCGCTGGTAGACAGACCCGTTGTCGAAACGGGAGAAGGGCAGCCCCATGTTCTCCAGCTCATAGATAGCCTCGGGGCCGGTTTTGCACATGTACTCGATGGCTTCCTGATCACCGATGTAATCGGAACCTTTTACCGTGTCATACATATGCCACTGCCAGTTGTCATCGTGGGCATTGCCCAGCGCAACCGTGATCCCGCCCTGGGCGGAGACAGTGTGAGAACGGGTTGGAAAAACCTTGGACAACAGAGCGCAGCTCTTGCCGGACTGGGCAATCTGCAGCGCGGCGCGCATACCGGCACCACCGGCACCAATCACCACCGCATCAAATTCACGAGTTGGAATAGTCACCTTACACACCCCACAGCACGACGAAACCCGTCATCAGATAGACAAACAGCACCACGACCAGGGCAAATTGCAGCGCCCCGCGCAGCCCTACCGGCTTGATATAGTCAGTCAGCACCTGCCACAGACCAATCCAGGCGTGGATCAGTACGCAGAGCAGGGTCAACAGGGTGAATACCTTGGTGAATGTTTTGGCAAAGAAGCCTGCCCACACCTCGTAGGTGATGTCGTTGAACGCGACAAAGCCCACCAGATAGAGGACATAACAGGTCATGATGAGGGCGGTGGCGCGGATCAGGATGTAATCGTGAACGCCGCTGCGCCCGAAGGTTGCAGAATTGGTTACCATACAAGCACTCCCGCCAATACAGCCAGGATCGCGGTGATCACGAAGGCCACGCGGGCACTCTGATTGCCGGATTCCAGCTCTTCCCAATAGCCCATATCCATGACCAGATGACGCAAGCCGCCCACAATGTGGTATGCCAGCGCAGTCAGGATCCCCCACAGCACGAGTTTGACCAGGAAGTTGTCCATGATGGCAACCACGGTTTCAAACCCTTCGGGAGAGGCGAGTGAAGTACCAAGCATCCACAGCAAGATGCCCAGTGCAACAAAGGTAATGACCCCTGAAACACGGTGCAGGATGGATGCAATGGCAGTGACAGGAAAGCTGATCGTCTGTAGGTCGAGGTTGACCGGTCTCTGTTTGTTTTTCACGCTTGCCCACTCAGCTCCATTGAGCACGTTAGTTATTGTTTTAACTCACACTTGAGGGCACGGAATGGTGATTGTTGGTTTTTTGTTACCAAAACACTCTGAAAAAGCCAAAACGCGAGTTTTCGGTTTCACATCAGGCTTTGCCAAAGCGTTTCAAACACCCGCAGCCATGACCCACGTGGCGCAGTATATCGGCGGCCTTAACCGAAGACAATCAATTAGCTACAAAGAAAACACAAAACCGCAAACTCGATCGCATATTTAATTTAACATTTCATTAATGCCATTAATGGGGTTCCAGCAAAATTGACATTGATAAGGAACTCTGTTTCAAATAAGGCGCTCCAGCCACTTCGGTATGGGTAACAACCTTTGCCAGCGTCATAAAAGTCGTAATAAAGTAGGACTGGAACCAAATTATAAAGAGCAAAGGAGACGTGCTATGGCTGATAAGATAGCCACCCTACACCTGCCCGGAAAAGATCCGGTCGAACTGCCGATCCTCTCCGGCACCATCGGCCCGGATGTCATCGATGTCAGAAAATTGGGATCACAGGGGTATTTCACCTTTGACCCCGGTTTTATGGCGACCGGTTCTTGCAAATCTGCCATTACCTACATTGACGGGGATCAGGGTGTCTTGCTGCACCGTGGTTACCCCATCGCCCAGTTGGCCACCCAGGCCACCTATCTGGAAGTCTGCTATATCCTGCTGTACGGCGAAGCGCCGACCAAGGCCCAATATGCCGAATTCGAACGCCTGGTCACCCGCCACACCATGGTGCACGAGCAGATCGCCTTCTTCTTCCGCGGCTTCCGTCGCGACTCCCACCCCATGGCCATCATGTGCGGTGTAGTCAGCGCCCTCTCCGCCTTCTATCACGATGCCCTCGACATCAATAACGAGCAGCATCGCGAGATCTGTGCCTTCCGTCTGCTCTCCAAGATGCCGACTCTGGCAGCCATGTGTTACAAGTACTCCATCGGCCAGCCGTTCATGCAGCCGCGTAACGCCCTCTCCTATGCCGGTAACTTCCTGCACATGATGTTTGGCGTGCCGACCGAAGAGTACAAGGTCAACCCCATCGTTGAACGCGCCATGGATCGTATCTTTACCCTCCATGCGGATCACGAGCAGAACGCCTCCACCTCCACCGTTCGTCTGGCTGGCTCCTCCGGTGCCAACCCGTTCGCCTGTATCGCCGCGGGGATCGCCTCCCTGTGGGGACCGGCCCACGGTGGTGCCAACGAAGCCTGCCTGCGCATGCTGGAAGAGATCGGCTCGGTGGATCGCATCCCCGAGTACATCGCCAAGGCCAAGGACAAGAATGATCCGTTCCGCCTGATGGGCTTCGGTCACCGCGTCTACAAGAACCACGACCCCCGTGCCACCGTGATGCGCGAAACCTGCCACGAAGTACTGACCGAGCTGCAGATCAAGGATCCGCTGCTGGACGTGGCCATGGAGCTGGAGCGTATTGCGCTCTCCGACCCCTACTTCGTCGAGAAGAAACTCTACCCGAACGTGGACTTCTACTCCGGCATCATCATGAAGGCGATCGGCATCCCGATGAGCATGTTCACCGTGATCTTCGCCATCTCCCGCACCATCGGCTGGATTGCCCACTGGAACGAGTTCCACTCAGACCCGGACAGCAAGATTGGTCGTCCACGCCAGCTCTACGTGGGTCACCCGCTGCGCGAGTTCACTCCGCTCGAGCAGCGCTAACCACTGCGCTGATATGGTTTGTTACAAAGGCGGTCATTGACCGCCTTTTTGTTTGCCGCTCTAATGCCCCCTTTCGCGTTAAGGAGTCCATTATGAAACCACTGTTTATCAGCGCAGCCTTGCTGCTGACCGCCTGCCAGAGCACCCCCGCCTCGTCACAGGGGGAGACCCTCTATATCAACAGCCAGTTGGTCGATTGCGTCGGGGTTGGCCCGATGCAGTGCATGCAGGTTCGCAGTGATGAGCAGCAGCCCTGGACGCTGTTCTACCAGAATATTGAAGGTTTCCAGTTCGAGCCTGGCTATCGCTACCAGCTCACTGTCAGCAAGGAGCAGCTCACCGATGTGCCGGCCGATGCCCCCTCCGTGCGCTATCAGCTGATCAAGGTAGTGAACAAGGTCGCCAGCAAGTAACAAACACGATCAAAAAACGGGGGATGGCTGATGCCATCCCCCGTAGGTTTATGGGTACTGCGCCTCATCAGGCACGATCAGGTCGGCGCCAGCGCCATATGCAGCAGCGGATAGGGTTTGCCCTGACCATCCAGCGGCGAGCGACCCGTCACAGTGAATCCCATCTTCAGATAGAAGCCCACCGCCTGTTCGTTCTGCTCGTTGACGTCAACCTGCGTCGCGCCGCCCTGCGTGATCGCATGCGCCACCAGCAAACGCCCCACGCCACTACCGCGCGCCTCGGGAGCCACAAACAGCATCTCCAACTTGCCCTCGTGCACTCCGCTAAAACCCGCAATATTCCCCTCTTCTGTACGGGCACAGTGCAGTGTTACCGCATCGAAGTAGTGCTCCAGAATAAGCGGTTTAAGCGCGAGGATCTCGGCCTCGGGCAGAAAGTGGTGGGTCGCCCGCACCGAGGCCTCCCACAGCGCGATCAGGGCCGGATAATCGGCCCGCGTTACAGTATCAATCTTCATCAATGACTCTTTGTTGCAGCCCGCAGGATGGCTGTGGCCTCCCCGCGGGCCAATCTGATTAGCGCGCCTGCACCGCCTGCAGCAGCACCGACACATCGGCACCAAAACTGCGGGTACGGATCGCCTCGCGGATATCCGCTTCGCTATAACGGCTGCCCGGATAGACCACCACGCAGGAGGTGTCGCCGGGCTTGAGGAAGTGGGTCTCGCCAAACGGGGTATAACGGGTGGCGCCGATACTGATGAGCGCGTGGGGAGGATGCCCCGCCTGCGCCAGCAGCCCCTGAATGTGCTCCGCCGGACCTTCATCCTGCTGATGGTTGAACTTGTCGATGGCCCAGTCGAGCAGCTTGCCGTGGAAGTAGCTGTAGTCGATGGCGGCGCTGTCTACCCCGTAAGCGTGCAGCTCACCATCGCGCTCCAGATAGCAGGCGATGCGATAGTCATCGAGCTCGCAACCGGCGGCAAAACCGGAAAGCGGCAGCAGGTTGGCCGCCAACCCCTTGCTCTCTTCGCCCCAGTTCTTCTTCTCGCTGATCTTCTTGGCGTTGGGACGGCGGATGGAACAATCGTTATAGGCACCAAAGGCGCGGGGATGGATCGCCACCACCTGCTTGCCGGCATACTCCAGCTCGCACCAGAGGGCTACTTCCGGCTCGATCTGCACCTTCTCGTCACCACTGACCGCCGCTTCCGGCAGGAAGATCGCCTTGTCGCTCAACGGGAATACCCCGAGCTGACCCGGATGGCCCGGCACGAAGAAGGGGAACAGCGCCTTGGGCGCCGTGGTATCGCGCACCACGACCGCTACGAAGTCTGACGCTTCACCCGCCTGCTCCAGATGACCGGCGAAATTGCCCGCGACCCCGAGTCCGATAAACTTGCTCTCTGCTGCTATCTGCATCTTGCTCACCTGCATCTTGCCAACGCAAGGTAGCAGGCTCGTCGCCTACTACCGCTAAAGTGGCAAGATTAAACCACAAGGGCCCCGCCTTCGCCCAGTCCGGCCCTGTAGTGATGTGCGCCAGTCCACTTTTTTAGGGACGAGAAAGCTGTGGCGAACCAGCGATTGCGCACTCATTCAGCTACGCAGTCACCGCGCTGGAAACAGTGCGTTTCCGGCCTATCCCCTCTTTCTCCTTGGGACTCAACTTCATCTTTGTTAGGCTGCCGGCATGCAAAACAACTGTGCGCTTAAGTGCGCCACTGCTCATCACGGCAACCCCATTGGAGAGAAAACGGATGATCGACAAACTCGCTTGGCTCACCTTTAAAGATCAGCAACTGCTCTGCGCCCGCTCCCACGGCAAGGACATCTATTACATCCCGGGCGGCAAGCGGGAACCGGGCGAGAGCGACGAGGCGGCGCTGATCCGCGAGATTGAGGAGGAGCTGGCTGTCTCCCTGCAGCCCGATACCCTGCGCTTTGCCTGCGAGTTCAGCGCTCAGGCCGATGGCAAACCGGCAGGAGTCGAGGTGAGACTGCGCTGCTACACCGGCGAAGCGAGCGGCACCCCAATCGCCTCGGCCGAGATTGCCGAGCTGCGCTGGCTCGACAGCTCTCACCTCGATGAGCTATCCCCCGTCTCCCGCCTGCTGTTTACCTGGCTGGTTGAGCAGGGGCTGATCCGCTGACAAGCCGTGCTTGCGGCGAGCATAAGTACCTACCTCATATGAACCAACGGTGGCAATCAGCCACATAACAGCGCAACGACAAGGATGTCAGATGGATATTGTGAAAGTTAAAAGTGCAGCGACCTACCAAAGTGCACGCAACGCCGATGGCTCCCTTGCTGCGACCGCCATCTTCTACAAACTGCTCTGACGATCTCCTATCCCTTATCCAAATACAGCAGGGTCGCACCAAGCGGTCCTGCTTGTTGCTGCGTGACTGTTTGTTGCAGCAATATGGCTTGCGACGGATTGCCACGATACGGCCATTGCGCCTGTATGCCTCAACACCGCCAATCGCTCGCCCCAAAATACAACCAAACAAACAGAAAGATTAATTAATGATTAAAACGCCCCCCTTTTTCTTCTTCATCTATTGCTTCATCAGGCGTATCGTGAGAGACCCATTTGATAATCAAATCTATGTTGTTCACTGCCTTGAGGAATAATGGATGCCCACTTTGCCCCGTACAGTTACCTCCCCCAAAAAGTTCATCATCGGTCAACACCTTCTCCTGCAACTCCATGAGCACGTTAAAGATTTTGGTGACTATGCGTTGCTCATCAGCGATGAGTTCATTCTGGAGCGGGTACGGGAAGAAGCTTTGGCGGGGCTCCTGCAGGCAGGCCTCAGGGGAGTGGTCGACAAGTTTCGCTATGAATGCACAGAACAGGAGATCCACCGCCTGACCCACCTTGCAGAGCAATATGGTGCGAACGTGATTGTCGGGATCGGCGGCGGCAAGACGCTGGATGTCGCCAAGGCCGTGGCCTTCTATCTGCGCCGTCCGGTTGTGCTATTCCCGACGATTGCCTCCACGGACGCCCCCTGCACGGCACTGGCGGTGATCTATAACCAGGCGGGTGAATTTGAGCGCTATCTGTTCCTGCCGCAAAATCCGGACGTGGTGCTGGCTGACACGGCCATCATTGCCGCCGCCCCTCCCCGCTTCTTTTCCGCAGGCGTTGGTGATGCCCTGGCCACCTATTTCGAGGCGCGCGCCTGCTATCGGTCGGACGGGCTCAATCTGGTCGGCAAGCGCCCTTCACGCACTGGCCTTGGTCTGGCAAAGCTCTGTTACGAGCTGCTTGGTGAGAACATCGAGCTGGCCATGGATGCGATACGCCACCATGTCTCGACCCCGGCGCTTGAGCAGGTTATCGAGGCCACCATCTACCTCAGCGGGGTCGGCGCAGAAGCCGGTGGACTGGCCGCCGCTCATGCCGTCAACAACGGCATGTCACTGATCGCTGAGCTCCATCGTGCCCAGCATGGCGAGAAGGTGGTCTTCGGCTTGCTGACCCAACTTGTGCTTGAGCGCGCCCCGCAACATGAACTTGATGAGGTGTTTCGCATCATCGACTGTGCAGGTCTGCCCATGACGCTGCAAGAGCTGGGGCTCACCCACTTTGATGAAAGCGAGTGGCGCAAGGTGGCGCAGCTGGCCTGCGATCCCCTCGATACCATGGGCAACATGCCGATGACAGTGAGTGAACAGGATGTCTACGCCGCCATGGTAGCGGCCAATGCCATGGCTGAGCGTTATCGCCTCCGCCATCCCCGCGCCTGATTGCTTGCCGCACTAAACAGGCAAACAGTAAAAAGGCTTGCCCATTGGCAAGCCTTTTTCATTTGCATCCCATCCCTTGTCGGGATAGACGAACGTCCGCGCTGACTCAGGGCAGTTTCACCGCTCGCACCGCAACCTCTGGCAGGGCGAAGGCATCTTGCGCGGCGATGAGTTGCAGCTCGTAAGCCTGCTGACGCCAGGTCTCCTGCAGCACCGCATCTACCGAGGCGTTGGTGCGCTCGAACGCGCTGACCGCATCGTGACCGGCCAGCAAATTGGCCAGCATCAGGGCGCTGATAAGATCGCCCACCCCCACCGGCTGGCGGGCAAAGTCATAGAGCGGACGGGCAATCAAGTAATCCCCTTGCGGGGTGGCCAGCAGCATCTCGAAGCGGCTGGAGTCCTGCGCCGCACGACCGAGATGCTTGACCAGCACCAGCTTGACGCCGCGGGCCAGCAGCTGATGGGCAGCCGCGCGGGTCTGATCCAGATCAGCCAGATGGGTATCACAGAGGGTCTCCAGCTCCAGCAGGTTGGGGGCCATCATGTCGGCCACCGGCAGCGCCTGCTCGGTCAGGAAACGGGCGACGCCGGGGGCAACGATGCACCCCTTCTCCGGGTGACCCATCACAGGGTCGCAGAAGTAGATGGCATCGGGGTTGGCCGCCTTGACGGCGTTGACCACGGTCAGGATCTCGTCCCCCTGCTCGGCGGAGCCAAGGTAGCCGCTCAGCACGGCGTCACACTGGCTCAACACCTCGATATTGCCCAATCCTTTCACCAGCGCACTGATATGACCTGCCGGCATCGCCATTCCCTGCCACCCCTGGGCATATTGGGTGTGGTTGGAAAACTGCACCGTGTTGATGGGCCATACATCCATACCAAGGCGGCGCATGGGGAAGACGGCCGCGCTGTTGCCGGCACAACCAAAGACCACGTGGGACTGAATAGAGAGAACGGATTTCATCGGGAATACCACAGCAAAGGATCAGCAAGGTGGGCAATATATCGGATGAAGATAACGATGCGCCACCTTGGCGCGGGATGAACAGGCAATTTCCTGACTAAAGACAGGTTTTTTGCGCCATTTGGCCCGCGTCGACAGGATGAGCGGAGCCATGATGCGCCGCGTCCGTCCGTCACATGCCGTTGCGTTCAACAGCATGACGGGCAAAGTGATAGACCCATCCCTCATCACAAGGCATGTCACTGGGTGGCGAAATCAGCTCAGGCAACACAGTCACCTTGCCACCAGCGGCATATTGCAGCGCCATCAGGGCGCAGAGCGCCGCATCGTAGCGATCGGTGCCGACCATCACGTCCGCAGGCAGTAAGGCCGCCAGCTCGGGTCGTGCCGGGGAGGCCTTGCCGCCCAATTTGGCCAATGCCGGATAGACCTCCAGCACGGCACGACTGGCCTTCGGGGCAACGGTCGGCACCAGTTGCAGATCAGAGAGCTGCGGCAGCATAGAGAGCGCCAGAGTGGCGTTGTTGCCGAGCCGGTCGAAGGTAGCCGACAGCGGCTTCTTGCCGTACTGCTGATACAGCCAGCGCTCGCAGTCGCGATAGGCATAGGGGTTGTCTATCTCCCGCTCGGGAGCGGCGCAGCTGTGTTGTTGGCCGTTGAGCAGATCCCGCAAGGCGCGGGGAAAGGCGAGCGGAGCATCGATACCGAGCGCCAGTTGCGGGCAGGCTTCTACCTGCATCAGGGTCAGCTCGTTTTGCAGGGCCGGACGCAGCAGGGCGGCCAGATCCGGCGCCACCCGCGAGCTCAGACGAAACAGCGGCGACACCCCGAGCCAGTGCAGGCGGTTGGATTCGGCCTGCCAGCCCACCACGGCCACCGCCTGGGCACTGCCCTGCCAGCCACGCACATCCCAGCCGATCCCGATTGCACTCATTTGCCCTGCCGTCATCAATTACCTCTGTTCGCCTGTCACAAGTTGCAAGAGGCACAGGGTAATCAGCAGAGGCCCTTAACGCAAAGCGAACCGCCCACTCAGAACGATTTCTGGAAGTTCACCAGTGGCAGAATGGGGAACACGCCGTTGGCGGCATAGTTGGCCAGCCCGATCTGCAAGCCATCGAGGTGCTTGGTCGCATTGATAAAGCCAATCTGGAAGGTGGTACGCTCGGCATAGTTGACGAAGCCGACGTTGGCCAGCGCATTGCCCTTGGCGATATTGACCGCTCCCCAGTTAAGCCCCTGTACATTGTTGGTCAGGTTGACCAGCCCCAGATTGACGCCGGTATCTTGCCCTTCGTGCCAGTTGATGGCGTTGATGGCGACCCCGCCAAACTGGTGGCGCACCCGACCAGCACCGAGGAAGATCCCGAGCTGCAGGCCGCTGAACTGATCCACATCGGAGAGGGCGAAGATCGGCAGATCAATACCCTTCACCTGACCGGTCCGGCCGTAGAGCAGCGAGGCGCGCGCCCCTTCCACCTGATGGGACGCGGGCAAATTGACCCCAGGCAGCGAGACCTGCACCGGAGTACTGGCCTGCGCGACACCGCACAGAGTCAGGGCGCTGCATGCCAGCAGCAGGCGGGAGAGTGTCATGGAAAGTTCCTTGGGCCATTGAGAGTGGCCCGATCCTAACAGTCAGGGGCTAATGTGGGCACACCAGCAGGGACGAGGTGCGTCACGATACGTCACGGGTGGCCCTCTCACCTCTCCATCAGGTCTTGCGAAAGCGCCACCTTAAAGACAATCGGCCACTTTTTCGCAGCGAGTGGCCCCTCTTCCTTTCTTTGCCTGAGCGAACTGCCTAAAATAGTCGCCCTGCTGTATCCGGCATTCATCCATCTAGAGGATTTCCCATGGAGACGTTTCTGCTCGAAGGTCACCCCTTCGTTGCCTTGTGTGACCTTATCAAACATCAGGGGTGGGCCGATTGTGGCGGCGCCGCCAAAGCCCTCGTTGCCGAAGGGCTGGTCGAGGTGGACGGTCAGGTGGAGACCCGCAAGCGCTGCAAGATCGTGGCCGAACAGGTGGTCAACTTCAACGGCATGAAGGTCGTGGTGAAAGAGGGTGTCAGCCCGGAGATTGGCTAAACCCGTTTCGGGGAGCCACTCTCCGGCAACCCGCTAGCTGGCCTTGATCGACAGGGTCAGCACAAAACGCGCCATCGCCTCATCCCCGTTCAATGACGGGCAGGTGGCCACCACCCGGATGGGGCGATTAATGCGCTGACCGCTTGCCAGCGACTCGTCGATCATGGCGTCAATCTCCTCCCCCGCTGCGCAGTCGAACTGCACATCCCCCTCCGGTCGTTTCAAAAACTCCCCCTGCACATCCTTGAAGGCGAAGTGCACCTTCTTGCGCCGCTGCCGCCCCTTCTCCATCACCAGTAGACCACCTACCAGATCGGCGCCGGTCGCCAGCGCGCCAAAATACATGCTGCCCAGGTGGTTGCGGGTACGCCAGCCAAGAGGAATGCGAATGCGCAGCGCTTTGGCGTTCATCTCTTCGATGATCGGGGCACAAAACCCGATGACGGGAATATAGCGCCAGGCAAACAGCCGAAGCGCCAGATTGGCTTTGAAGCGTTGCAAATCCATATGCGAACTGATCCGATGAGTTAATGTAAACAACATGTTGCCTGCATCTGCGCCATTCGACAAGCACAGGGATCACGGTTACGACCTTTGCCCAACGCAAAAAAACAGAGGGAACCGCACCGGTTCCCTCTTTTCACTCATGTCGCTGTTACAGCAAATGTGCCGATCAGGCGCGCTTCTCTTCGAGCCAAGCCCCCTGACTCTGCATCTCGAACAGCTGGGCATAGTGACCGCCGAGGGCCATCAACTCACCATGGGTACCCCGCTCATTCACCTGACCGCGGGAGAGCAGCAGGATCTCGTCCGCATCGACGATGGTCGAGAGGCGGTGGGCGATGGCGATGGTGGTGCGGCCACGACGGGCAGCAGAGATCGCCTGCGACAGCGCCAACTCGGTCTGGGAGTCCACGCTGGCCGTCGCTTCATCCAGAATGAGGATACGCGGATCTCCCACCAGTGCGCGGGCAAAGGAGAGCAGTTGCCGCTGACCGGCGGAGAGGTTCTTGCCACCCTCCTCCATCAGGGTGTTGATCCCCTGTGGCAAGCTGTGCACAAACTCGGCCAGCTGCACCTCGCTCAGCGCCTGCCAGAGCCGCGCGTCATCTATGCCGGCGCGGCCGAGACGCAGGTTCTCCGCCAGGGTGCCGACAAAGATAAAAGGATCCTGCTGCACCAGCCCGATGCTGCGGCGCACCGCCGCCAGCGACAGGGTATCCAGTGCGTGATCATCGAAGCGGATCTGCCCCTGATCCAGCGGATAGAAGCCCATCAGCAGGCTGATAATGGTGGACTTGCCGCTGCCGGTATGGCCCACCAGCGCCAGCATCTGGCCCGGTTTCGCGGCAAAACTGACCTCCCGCAGCACCTGCTGCTCACCATCGTAGGAGAAGCTCACCCGCTCGAAACTGACCCGCCCTTCCAGCGGGATCATCTCGCCGTCGGTGCTCTCGCGGGTTTCATCGAGCAGGGCAAAGACCCGCTCCCCCGCCACCATCGCCTGCTGCAGCTGGTTGAGCTGGTTGGTCATCTCGATGAGCGGCTCGATCATCCGGCCCAGATAGCTTATAAAGGCGTAGAGCACCCCTACCTGAATGGCACCAGTGCTGCTCAATCCCTCGTGGGCAAACAGCGCCAACAGGCCAATCAGCACCAGCATGTAGAAGAGATCGATGAGCGGGCGCAGCAAAATGCCGTTGATCTTGAGGCTCTTGATCCGTGCCGACCAGTGTTGCTGGTTCACCTCGGCAAAGGCGTTGGCAAAGTGGCGCTCCTGCACCATGGCCTGGATCACCGGCATCCCCTGCAGCGATTCGTTGAGGCGGCTGTTGATGTCGGAAAGCAGACTCCGGGTCGCTCGCACCACTGGCACGCTCAGTTTCTGGTAGAG
The DNA here is from genome assembly GCF_051919185.1 of Aeromonas sp. 97A. Taxonomy (NCBI): domain Bacteria; kingdom Pseudomonadati; phylum Pseudomonadota; class Gammaproteobacteria; order Aeromonadales; family Aeromonadaceae; genus Aeromonas; species Aeromonas sp. 97A. Next base: position 1,642,446 of record NZ_JBQBFF010000001.1, read on the forward strand.
CCACATCACCCCACCCACTGCGGGCAGCAACAGGGAGCAGACCAGCATCAGCCGCAGATCCAGCAGCGCCATGGAGATGAGGATGCCGCACAGCAGCACCACCTTTTGCACCAGCAAGCCGATCACCTGCACATAGAGGTTCATGATCGCTTCGGTGTCGTTGGTGATGCGGGAAATCAGCGAGCCGGAGCGATGCTTGTCAAAATAGCGGGCTGGCAACCGGATGGCGGTAGCAAATACCTGCTCGCGCAGGGTTTGCACCACCGCCTGAGCGATGCGATTGAAGCGCAAGGATTGCAAATAGAAACCCGCCGCCGACAGCACCTGCAAACCCAGATAGCCCGCTGCGATCAGGGCAATGGTGGGCAGCACAATATTGCGAGGCGCCAGATAGTCATCGATAAAGAGCTTGATCAGTAGCGGTCCGGCCACTTCGGCGCCGGTTGCGAGCAGCAAACAGATCCCCGCCTGAATAAGCCAGCGAGGATACTGGGCGCAGTAGGCGAGCAGTCGTTTAATGGTCGGATTCACAGGCTCTCCTCCACCGCTTCTTCGAGACGCTGATAACGCACCATATCTGCATACCAGCCATTGTGCGCCATCAGGGCACCGTGATGACCCCGTTCGCTAACGGTCCCCTGCTCCAGCACCAGGATCTCGTCGGCCTGCTCCACCGCCGTCATGCGATGGCTGACCAGGATCAGGGTGCGACGATGGGCTTTGAGAGCGTGCAGAATTTGCTGCTCGGTGTGGGCATCCACCGCCGAGAGCGCATCATCGAGCACCAGAATGGGCGCATCCAGCAGCAGGGCGCGGGCAATGGCCAGCCGCTGTTTCTGGCCGCCGGAGAGGGTCACCCCTTTCTCCCCCACCTCGGTCTCATAGCCCTTGGGGAAACGCACGATATCATCGTGGACACAGGCAATGCGCGCCACCCGTTCGACCTCCTCGCGGCTCGCATCGGGTTTGCCGAGGGCGATATTGGCGGCGATAGTGGTGGAAAACAGGAATGGCTCCTGCGGCACATAGGCAAACTGGCTGCGCAGTGTGGCGAGCGGCAGCTGGTCAATCGGAACGCCACCCATGACAATCGAACCGTGAGTCGGATTGGCAAGGCGCATCAACAGCTTGAGCAGGGAGCTCTTGCCTGCCCCGGTGCGCCCCACCACCCCGAGCATCCCCCCTTGCTTGAGGGTAACGTCGATATCCGCAAGCAGGGTGCGCTGCTCGAGTCGATAGCTCACCCCCTTGATCTGCAAAGGAAAGGCAGAGATAAACGCCGCCGGCTGGGCGGGATCTTCGATATCGCTACGCTCCCCCAGCAGGCTTTCGATACGGGAGTAGGCGGCGCTGCCCCGCTCGATGATGTTGAACAGCCAGGCGATGGCAAACATCGGCCAGATCAGCTGGCCAAGGTACATGGTGAAGCTGGTGAGCTCACCCAGGGTCAACTCATCGCGCAGCACCAGCACACTGCCCCCCGCCACCGCGAGGAAGTAGGAGCAACCGATACAGAGATAGATGACCGGATCGAACTTGGCATCGATGCGGGCCACCGCCATATTGCGCTCCCCCGCCTGTTTGGTCAGCTCGGCAAAGCCTTCATCTTCCAGCGATTCAACCGCATAGGATTTCAACACCCGCACGCCGGAAAGGGCCTCCTGGGTCTTGTTGTTGAGCCTGGAGAAGGCCCCTTGCGCCGCCTTGAACTGGGTGTAGATCTGGGTGCCGAAGCGGTTCATGAAATAGGCCATCACCGGCAGCGGCAGCAAGGAGACCAGCGTCAACTGCCAGGAGTACTGGCTGCACATGATGGAGAGCACCAATACCCCGACCATGATGGAGTCCACCAGAGTCAGCACCCCTTCGCCAGCGGTCATCTCCACCGCCTGAATGTCATTGGTGGCATGGGCCATCAAATCGCCAGTACGGTGGCGCTGATAAAAATCTGGGCTCATCCGGGTGAAATGGCTGAAAAGGCGATTGCGCAACACATAGGCCAGACGGTAAGAGGCACCAAACAGCATCACCCGCCAGACGTAGCGCAGCAGATAAATCAGCACACCCAGACCAAACAGTCCCGCCAGATAGCGCATCAGGGTGCCATTGTCGAGACCGCCCTTGGTGATGCCATCAACCACCCAGCCCACCACTTTGGGCGGAATCACGGTCAACAGGGCCACCATCAGCAGCAGGGAGATGGCAGCCAGATAACGGGGCCACTGCTCCTTGAAAAACCAGCTCAATCGTAGAAATACGCTCACACCACCAACCTTTAGCGCTCTCTGCCCGTGACCGCTCCAAGGAACGGCCATCAGAGAAGCCACGCAGAAATAGAAGAATGAAAACAATCGCCTCCGGCTGGAGGCGATTCGAACGAAAGCTCATCATATCCCGAACCGGAATGGTTGAGAATAATTACTATTTAATTCACTGTGACATGCGATCATCCCCTGATGAATAGGGATTATACGAATTTTCATGCTGCTCACCGGTCAACAGGAAGTGTGACACCTCTTCCCGGGTCTGGCTAAAGACCTGTTGCAACTGCTCCAGATCCGTCTCGCTTAGCACCTCGTTTTGCCGCAAGCGCCACTCCAGCTCGCCAGCCACCAATTGCAGACGGGCCGCCGAGATATTGGCAGACACCCCCTTGAGGGTGTGCAGCAGCTTGCTGGCCACCTCGGGCTGCTGACGGCGCAGGGCGGAGCGGATCTCCCACAGATCGTCCTTGTGTTCCGACATGAACAGCTTGAACAGGATCTGCAACGCCTCCTTGTCCTGCTCCAGCCGCTTGAGGGCATCCTGCAGATCGAGGATCCCGATCATATCCGGCGGTTTCACCTCCATGATCCCCGCCTGCTCCACCCCTTGCGGCTTTACCCACTGCAGCAGGTTGTTGTAGAGATCCAGCTTGCTCACCGGCTTGGTGACATAGCCATTCATCCCCACCCCCAGGCAACGCTCCTTGTCACCGGGCATGGCGCTGGCGGTGAGGGCAATGATGGGCACATCGTGTTTGTCGACCATCTTGCGGATCTGGCGGGTGGCATCGAGTCCGTCCAGCACCGGCATCTGCAAATCCATCAGGATCACGTCAAAAGGCTGCTCGGCGACCCGCTCCACCGCCTCCCGACCATTGCTGACCACACACACTACCGCATCGACGCGCCGCAGATACTCGATGATGAGCTGCTGATTGACCCGGTTGTCTTCCGCCAACAGCACTCGGGTACCCTGCAACAGGGATTTGAAGTGTTGCTGATCCCCCTGTGCCTCGGCCTTGCGCAGGTTGAGCTCGTAAGAGCTGCCGTTGAGCAGTTCGTCCACCTTGGCCAGCAGGGCATTTTCGGTCATCGGTTTGGGCAGAAAATGGGTCAGCCCCATGCTGTCCATCCTGGCGTGTAGCCCCTCTCTGGCCCAGGCACTGATCATCAGGATGGGGATCCGCCGCCACTGGCTGTGCTGATACATCTCCAGCGCCAGATCGAGCCCATCCTCCTGACCCATGCGCCAGTCGAGGATCGCCAACCGCAGATTCGGTCCCTCTTCACGGAGCAGCTGACGGGCGCGGGAAAGGGAGTTAACCGGCAGCACTCGCACTCCCGCGCGTGTCAGAATGTCCCGGGCCAGATCCAGCACCAGTTCGTTGTCATCCATCACCATCACCAACGGCTGGTTCTCGAAGAAGACTTTCCGTCCAGCCACGCCGTAGACCGCCTGCGCCATCGGGATATCGAACTTGAACAGAGAGCCGACGCCAGGCTTGCTCTCTACGGTGATCCGCCCCCCCATCAGCTCCACCAGCCGCTGGGAGATATTGAGCCCGAGTCCCGAGCCGCCATATTTGCGGGTATTGCCCGCCTCCAGCTGGGTAAACGCCTGAAACAGTTGGGTCTGCTTCTCTTCGGCAATGCCGATGCCGGTATCGCGAACACTGAAGCGGATCCGCATTGGGTGAGGATTGGCCAGCTCGATGCAGACTTCGACTTCACCGCGTTCGGTAAACTTGATGGCGTTGTTCACCAGATTGACCAGCACTTGTCCCAGTCGCAAGGGATCCCCACGCAAGAAGACCGGCACCTCCGGTGACTTGCGAATAACCACTTCCACGTGTTTGCGCTCCGCCAGATCGGCAAACATGCCCGCCAGCGAATCGAGCTGCTCGCTGAGATCGAAGTCGATCTCCTCCAACGTCAGCTTGCCTGACTCCACCTTGGTCAAATCAAGGATGTCGTTGATCAGCAACAGCAGGGTATCGGATGAGGATTTGATCTTGCCCAGATAGTCCCGCTGTTGTTGATCCAATTCGGTCTGCAGTGCCAGCGAGCTAAAACCTATGATGGCATTCATGGGGGTGCGGATCTCGTGGCTCATGTTGGCCAGAAAATCGCTTTTGGCCTGGGCCAGCAAGCCGGTCTGGCGCGACAACTCGCTCAGCTTCTGGTTGCGACGCCACAGGGTGAAGGCCACCAGCGCAAAGCAGATCAAGGCCCCGCACAGCACCATCAGATAGAAGCGGTTCATCAAAGAGGAAGCGCGCTCCAGCTTGTCGAGTTTCCAGCGCACCAGACTCTCGATCACATGCATGTCGATGAGCTGGTAACGCAAGGTGTGATAGGCCATCACCTGCTGACTCACCTCCCTGCTCAGGCGGATCAGGGTAGCGATCTCCGGCAAGTTGCCATAACGGGATTGCAACTGCTGTTGCAGCTGGTCCAGCGTAGTCTGTTCACGTTTGTCCCAACTGCGCTGCAGATAGTTGCTCAGTTGCGCCAGCTCCTCCAGGTCTCGATGAAGCGCACTGTCTGACGGGCTTATCCCCCGCACCTTTTTAATCTGGGCCTGCAGGGGCGCATTGAGGTACTCGATAGCCATCTCAATGGCATGAAGCCTGGCCAGCGCCATCAGATAGGTGTCCATGTCATCAAGCAGTGCCTGGGAGAGCTCCTCTTGCACCAGCTCGGGATCGCTTCTGACTTCCCGTACAAAACCGTCAAGGGTGATGGATAACTGGTTCAGGCGCTGCTGGACATTGCTGTCATTGGCCTGCTCCCGCCCAAGCAGATAGACGGTATCGGCGTTGATCCGGTTCAGCACCACCTCGGCCGCGTCGTTCAGGTCGTGGGCCTGTTGCTGCTGACTGAGCGACTGCCAGCAGTAGCCCGAAAAGGCGAGCAGCAAGGCAACGATCAGCCCTGGCACAGCACGGTTTTTCCGTGATCCTTTATTCATCCCGTCTCGACTCTCATCTGGTGGTCGCTGAATTATCCGGTTAGGCAATGAACCCTGGGGGAATTATCCACTCCCGCTGGGCACTGTGTTACCGTTATTGCTCTGATATTTCGCTATTGTTTCGCGATTGCTTCATTCTGGCTTCTCATCATATCCCCGGCCAGAGCTGATTTAGAAGGAACCAATTATGTCATTTATCACTACTTATTGTAGCCACTGCTTTACTAGGAACCGCCTGCCCGGTACCCATATCGATACATCTGCCAAATGCGGGCGCTGCAAAGCCCTCCTGTTCAGCCAGACCCCTTGCCTCGGGAATGCGGATAACTTCGATACCCTGATCAACTCAGACATCCCGGTCGTGGTCGATTTCTGGGCCAGCTGGTGCGGCCCCTGCCAGCAGTTTGCTCCGGTATTTCATGAGGTTGCCCATGAACTCGAACCACGGATGCGCTTTGTCAAAGTCGATACCGAGCAGCAGAGCACCATTGCCGCCCGTTACGCCATTCGCAGCATCCCCACCCTGATGGTCTTCAAACAGGGCAAACTGGTGAACCAGATAAATGGCTCCTTGCCCAAGAGCATGTTCAAGCAATGGCTGGAACAGTTCATGGATGTTTGATTTATATTTCGCACATGTTTTATTTATGTGTTCATTTCCTCATTTTTATCAATGAGTATGTGAGTAGAGGCTGATTTTCAACATGTGAGTCTGTTTCAAACAAGTGAATGGATGTAATCTCGGCAACACAAAAACAACCATAAATTAACCGAGAGAACATTATGCACACATCAGCTGTACCCTCTGCTCCATCTCGCTGGCTGGACATCAAATCAGGGATCGTCATCCTGGATGTTTTGCTACTTTGTGCCATGCTCGCCTGGCTCCCGTTTGACCCCATGGTCAACAAGGGGCTGGGCATTCTGGTCTTTATCGCCATCCTCTGGCTGACCGAAGCACTGCACGTCACCATCACCGCGCTGCTGGTGCCCTTGCTGGCTACCGTGCTCGGGGTGTTTGACATGAGCAAATCCCTCACCGATTTTGCCAACCCGATCCTGTTCCTCTTTTTTGGCGGTTTCGCCCTCGCGGCAGCCCTCTCAAAACAGGGACTGGATACCCTGATGGCAGGCAAGGTGATGCACCTGGCCAATGGTCATCTGGGTTGGGGCGTCATCCTGCTCTTTACCATCACAGCCGCCATGTCGATGTGGATCAGCAACACCGCTACCACCGCCATGATGCTGCCACTGGCGATCGGTATGCTGGCACGCCTCGATAGCAAAAAAGAGCGCGCCACCTTCGTCTTCGTATTGCTGGGGATCGCCTACAGCGCCAGTATCGGCGGCATCGGCACCCTGGTGGGTAGCCCACCCAACGCCATCGCAGCCGCCCAGATGGGGATTGGCTTCACTGACTGGATGAAATTCGGTGTTCCAGTTGTGCTGATCCTGATGCCCTGCGGCATTGCCCTGCTCTATCTGGTGACCCGCCCGCGTCTCAGCCACCGCGTCGAGATCCAGGATGTCACCATCAACTGGACCCGCGAGCGTAAAGTGACGCTGGCAATCTTCCTGACCACCGTTGTGCTCTGGATCGGATCACAACCCATCTCCAACGCCTTTGGCGGTATTCCGCAACTCGACACCCTGATTGCCATGGGCGCCATCGTGGCCATCGTGGTCAGCCGTGTCGCCAGCTGGGATGACGTCAACCAGAACACCGACTGGGGCGTGCTGATGCTGTTTGGCGGCGGTCTGACCCTGAGCGCCATTCTCAAGGCCACTGGTACCAGCGCATTCCTGGCCAGCCATCTGTCGGCCGTACTCTCCAACGCCAACATTTTTGTTGTGTTGCTTATGCTGGCCGCCTTCGTGGTGTACCTGACCGAGCTGGTCTCCAACACCGCCACCGCCGCACTGTTGGTTCCCCTGTTTGCCGGTGTCGCCGAGGCGCTGGGTGTATCACCTGTGGTGATGTCGGTGTTGATCGCTATCGGTGCCTCCTGTGCCTTTATGCTGCCAGTCGCCACGCCGCCCAATGCCATCGTCTTTGCCAGTGGCCACATCCGCCAGAGGGAGATGATGAAAGCCGGTATGGCTCTGAACGTGGTCTTTACCGTGTTGCTCGCCCTGCTGGCCTACTTCGTTGGCGATATCCTCTGATCCACCTCCCCCCAATAAACAAAAACCCCCGCATTGCGGGGGTTTTCTCATTTATGAATCCGATTAGCCGATGTTGCAGGCCTTCAGATCCCAGATCCGATCCACATAGTCCTGGATGGAACGGTCTGAGTTGAACTTACCCATGGTGGCCGAGTTGATGATGGCCTTCTTCGCCCACAGTGCAGGATCCCGATACCAAGTATCGATCAGCTTGTGTGCATCCGAGTAGGACTGGAAGTCCGCCAGGGTCAGGTAAGGGTCTCCCCCTTCCAGCAAGGAGCGCTTGATGGAGGCCAGCTCACCCGGACGACCCGGCGTGAAGTAGTCGGTATCAAACCAGTCCAGCACGGCTTTGAGCTCGGAGTTGGCATAGTAGAAGTCGTACGGGTTGTAACCGCGCGCCTTCAGCGACTTCACTTCGTCCACGTTCAGACCGAAGATGGCACAGTTTTCGGCACCCGCCTCTTCAGCGATCTCGATGTTGGCTCCATCCAGCGTCCCGATGGTGATTGCACCGTTGAGTGCCATCTTCATGTTGCCGGTACCGGATGCTTCATAACCTGCAGTGGAGATCTGCTCGGAGACATCTGCCGCCGGGATCAGCTTCTCGGCCAGACTCACGCGATAGTTCGGCATGAACACCACTTTCAGCTTGCCCTGGATACGAGCATCGTTATTGACCCGATCCGCCAGCTTGTTGATGGCATAGATGATGTCTTTGGCCAGCTTGTAACCGGGCGCCGCTTTGGAGCCGAAGATAAACACGCGCGGATGCATGTCATAGTCCGGGTTGGCCAGCAGACGACGATAGAGTGCCATGATGTGAATGAGGTTCAGTTGCTGGCGCTTGTACTCGTGCAGACGCTTGATCTGAACGTCAAAGATCGCCTCGGCACTGACATCGATACCGGTTTCGTCTTTGATGACCTTGACCAGCTTCTCTTTGTTGTGACGCTTGATGGTCATGAACTGCTGCTGGAACGCCTTGTCGTCGGCAAACTTCACCACGCCACGCAGTTTGTCCAGTTGCAGCGGCCACTCCTTGCCCACTACTTCGTTGTAGAGGCCAGCCAGTTCCGGGTTGCACGCCAGCAGCCAGCGACGCGGGGTCACCCCGTTGGTCACGTTGCACATTTTTTCCGGCCACAGCTCGGCATACTCGGGGAAGAGATCTTCCTTCACCAGCTTGGAGTGGATCTCGGCCACACCGTTCACTTTGGACGAACCGATCACGCACAGGTTGCCCATGCGAACCTTGCGCACATCTCCCTCTTCGATGATGGAGAGCTTGGCTTTGATAGCATCGTTGCCCGGCCACTTGGGCTCCACCAACTCGTTCAGGAAGCGGGCGTTGATCTCGTAAATCACCTCCAGATGGCGAGGCAGTACTTTCTCGAACAGGCTAACCGACCACTTCTCCAGCGCTTCCGGCAGCAGAGTGTGGTTGGTATAAGAGAAGACCTGATAGCAGATAGCCCAAGCGGCATCCCAGTTCAGATCTTCCTCGTCAACCAGCACCCGCATCAGTTCCGGGATGGCGACAGTCGGGTGAGTATCGTTGAGCTGAATGGCAATTTGCGCGGCAAAGTTGCTGAAGTCACTGCCATGGACCCGCTTGTAGCGGCGCATGATGTCCTTGATGGAGCAAGCACAGAAGAAGTACTGCTGGATCAGACGCAGCTCTTTACCTGCATCGGTCTCATCGTTCGGATACAGCACCTTGGAGATGGTCTCGGCCTGGGCTTTTTCAGCCTGGGAGTCGATATAACCACCAGCGTTGAACACATCCCAATCGAAAAACTCGGAGGCGCGGGATTCCCACAAACGCAGGATGTTGACGGTATGACCGCCAAAACCGACCACCGGAATATCCCAAGGCACCCCTTTAATCTTGCGACCGGCGTGCCATACCTTTTTCAGGCCGCCATTGTCACCAAACACGGTCTCGACGTAGCCATAGAGCGGCACTTCTTGCACCGACTCGGGACGGCAGATCTCCCAGGGGTTGCCATATTCACGCCAAGAGTCCGGACGCTCGATCTGGCGGCCATCCTGGATTTCCTGACGGAACAGACCGTGTTCGTAGTGGATACCGTAACCAACCGCCGGATAGTTCAGAGTGGCCAGCGAGTCAATAAAGCAGGCAGCCAGACGACCCAGGCCGCCGTTGCCAAGTGCCATGTCCGGCTCTTGTTCGCACAGGTCGGTCAGTTCCAGACCGAGTTCGCCCAGCGCCTCTTCGCAAGTCTTGTAGAGTGAGAGGTTGTGCAGGTTGTTGGAAGTCAATCGTCCCATCAGGAATTCAGCAGAGAGATAGTGAATCGCACGAGTATCTTTCTTGAAATGAGTCTGCTGAGTGCGGGTCAGGCGCTCGTACACCTGTTCATTGACAGCCGCAGCTGTGGCTTTCCACCACGCTTCGGGAGAGGCTTTCTGTTCGCTTGTTCCCAAGGTAGAACGCAGGTGACGCACGATACTCGCCTTGAGCTGATCTTTATCCAGTTGGAGATCCTGGTCTGTCTTCTTCTTGGTAGCCATAAACCATATTCCTTCGTTACAAATAAAATTGTTATCCCGCTTGCGGGACCGGCGCTGTTGTTATCTCAAAATATGTACCGGCGTGAGAATACTAACTAAAGCGGCAGAATTAAAAGTTAACGCAAGTCACACTTTAACCGATAAAAACAGCCTGAAAAGCTTGAAAACCCTTTCCTTTAATTGATCGAGCAAAAACAAATATTCTCTTTATTATCAGTAACTTAATGAAATAATAAAAATATTCTGGCATGAATAGGTTTTCAGAGATTGCCAAGCCTTGAAAATCCCTGAAAATAGGCAGCAAGACGGCACATTGAAACCGGTTTCAATGTGCCTGAAAAATTACCGTATAAATATGAAGCAATCATTGCACCCTTAAAGATGTGCTTTGAACTGATTACTCAATGGATCGTAATGGTACCCAATCTGATCCAGACGTCCTGCCAACTGCTCTTCACTCATATTGTAATAGGCCAGCAGCTCCTCCAACCCGTCACACTCAAGCCTTAGCTTCTCATTGATGATGCCCAGCAAGATGTTGGCATCAAGACGTTGCAAGGTACTGATATCCATGGCGGCACCTCCTGTAAATGACCTGTATAACCATGGGCGGTTACGCAAGGTTTGTCCATAGTACGAAAAACACCCAACCAGCTTTGTATTAAATAGTGTTTAAAAACATAACCTTACTAACGACACATGCCAACACCATCACATTTTTCAGCAAAAACACCTTGTCACTGCCACAGGATAGAACTACTGTATGCACATACAGCTTGGATATTCATACAGGAACCCCATATATGAACCAGCCCCTGCACTCACTGCCCTTTGCGATGAATCGTGTCATGAGCAAGCCCTGGCCAACCAGAACCGCCTGCAAAGCGGAGCTGGCTCATTATGGTGTGACTATCCAGTCTGATGATCAGTTTCTGAGCGAGCTGACAAAGCTTGGGGAGGCTCATACCGGCTGGATCTTGTTGATCGCCCCGCCGGGACGCCCCACAGTCAGCCGTCTGGAAGAGCGAGGTATCGATCCCAAGAGAGTGCTGGTGGTACATAGCCCCAAAATCAAGAACTGGCAGCAAACCCTAGAGCGCAGTCTGGGCAATGGTCACTGCGCCGCCGTATTTACCTGGCTACCCGAGCAGATCGAGCTGGATCACGTCAAGCTGCAGCGACTGGGACAGCAATCTGGCGTACTCACCCGCTTCTTTGGCGCGAAACGGACTAACCTCGGCACACCTCTGCTGGCCTATGCAGAGCAAGATATTTATCTAAATCACTAAGTTAAAATTTGGCCCATTCTTGGGCATGGCTGCAACGACAAAGCCATTGCCATCATTACTCAGTAAAATCCTAGCAAAATAAAAAGCGCCTACATTGCTGCAGGCGCTTTTCATTGGCAGCCAAGCGGGCCATTGGGCCTACTTACACCTTCACGCAAGATTACTCTTCGGGACAGGGTGCCAGCACCACCCGGCGGCGACCCATCACCACCGGACGCACCAGCAGCTGTGCCAGCAAGACACCCAGCAGGGTCAGCCCACCCCCGATCAGGTGATAGCTGGTTAACCGCTCACCCAGCAGGGTGATGGCAAGGCCAGCCGTCATCACCGGCAGCAGGTTCATAAAGATGGCGGTACGGTTGGCACCGAGCAGAGCGATACCCTGCATCCAGAGCCAGGGCGAGAGTGCCGAAGTGGGGATACCGGCATAGAGGATCAGCCACAGGGCCCGACCATCCGGCCACTGGCCATCCACCAGCAAAAAGAATGGGGTCAGGATCACCACACTGCAGATCACCTGACCGTAGAGCAGCGACCAGTTGTCGAGCCCCAGATCCCACTTCTTGAGCAGCACGCTGTAAAGGGCATAAGTACCGGCCGAAATCAGCATATAGACAGAGCCGATATGAATGCCTTGGGTAAACAGCCGGGTCGGATCCCCCTGCCCCAGCAAGATAGACAAGCCAAGGATAGAGAGCAGCGCCCCCAACACGGCGCCCCAGGTGGGCCGCTCGCGCAGCAGCCAGATGCTGAACAACACGGTCAGCAGCGGCGTCAGTCCCATCATCAACCCCATCTCTGTGGCCCCCAACGTTTGCGCCGCGTAGTACCCAAAAGTCTGGTTGAGCACCATGCCCAGCGAAGCCAGCATGGCGATCTGCCAACAGCCGGCGCGCAAGCGGGCACGCATACGCCATACCCGACGGGCCAGAAACGGACTTAATACCAGCGCAGCCACCACCCAGCGCGACCAGGCCAAGGCTGCCGGGGACAACACACCAACCGCCAGTTTGCTGACGATGCCATTGCCAGCCCAGATGGCAATGCAGGAGAAGGGAAACAGAAAGGCAAGGGGCATGAGAGGATCCAGACCGAAGAGACAACAGCGGGCCAGTATAGGGGGCGATGGGAGAGAAACAAAGGTGTGGGCCTAAACAGCCACATGGTGAACGCCAGTCGCCAGAAACAAATATGCCCGCAAAAGTGCGGGCATATCAGTGCAGAAACAGGTTCAGAAGCGCATCACGCGGCATCCATGTGCAGTCTGGAGATCAGCTCGTTGACCTCGGTGACTGTCTGGCGGTGGGGAATATCCGCCGGATTCGGCATCAGCAACAAACCGGATTGGAAATCAAACCGCCCCCGACCATGGATGTAAATCCGACCTTTAAAGAAGGTTTTGACATGCTTTGCCACCATCAGTGGCAGGTACTTCTTGAACACTCTCATCGTTTGCAACCTCTTGCAGTTGTATCCGTATGACAGCAGCTTCTGCGAATTAATTCCGTAAAGTATTTATAAAAATCCGGAAAAATCGCCCATCTCTTCCCAAAAAATTCAATCTATAACTTTTTATTAACTTTTAGCCTATTGTATGCGGCCCTTCGAGCCAGAGCAAGGCTCCTTTGCCATCGTGCCACTCGATACAAGCGATCCCCGAGGTAGCGAACATGGGTGCTCCTGCGGCCGGGCAGAGGCTTTGCACCAGATAACCCACCAGCGGCAGATGGCTGACCATCAGGATCTGGTCATGTTGCTGTGCCAGGGTGGTGAGGTAGCTGGCCACGAAAGCGGGATCACCGTAAGGGGTAATGTCGCCACTCTCTTCAACGGCTGCTGCGTCAGGTAATTCACTGCATATGGCTTGCCAGGTCTGTCGTGCCCGCAGATAGTTGCTGTGGATCACCCGATCCAGCGGGCCAATCAGCTGAGGCGCCAGCCAGCGGGCCATCTGGATAGACTCTTCAATACCCTGCTCGGTCAATGGACGCTGTTCATCTGTTTTCGCATTCATGCCAGCCTGGCCATGACGCATGATATAGATATTCATTACAACCTCGCCCAACGGGCCTGTTTTGATAGCCGGGGGATCTTACCCCGCCACGGGTGTGGAAACAATTGCGCTACCTCTCAGAAAAGGGTTTGCCTGACGGGATAGCGGGGTCGATAATCATGTTTAAATTCAAATAAATCCAACGTGAGTCACACGCCAATGAGCCCATATGCCAGTCCCAATGACCATCGGCAATACCATTTTCTGGAGCTGGCCAACCGGCTCAGGGTCTTGTTGATTTGTGATCCCGACACAGACAAATCCGCCGCCTCGCTGGCGGTCAATACCGGCCATTTTGACGATCCCGCCGACCGGCAGGGAATGGCCCATTTTCTGGAGCACATGCTGTTTCTCGGCACCTGCACCTACCCCAAGCCTGGTGAGTACCAGCAATTTATGAGCCGTCATGGCGGCAGCAACAACGCCTGGACCGGCACCGAATTCACCAACTTCTTCTTCGAGATCGACAACGGCTTCTTCGAAGCAGGGCTGGATCGCTTCTCCCAGTTCTTTATCTGCCCCACCTTTGATCCGGAGTGGGTGGACAAGGAGCGCAACGCGGTCGACTCCGAGTATCGCCTCAAGCTGCAGGATGACATGCGCCGCAGCTATCAGGTGCATAAAGAGACGGTCAACCCGGCACACCCCTTCTCCAAGTTCTCGGTGGGCAACCTCGATACCCTGGCCGATCTGCCGGGGCGGGATCTGCGCTCCGACCTTATCCGTTTTTACGAAAGCCACTACAGCGCGGATCGCATGGCGCTGGTGATGATCTCGCCGGAATCCATCGATACCCAGTTGCAGTGGTGCTGTCGCTACTTTGCTCCCATTTTGAATCGCAATTTGGGAACCCCGACCCTCACCATGCCGCTCTACCGGCTCGACGATCTCGGCGTGCGCATCCACATCAATCCGGTCAAGGAGACCCGCAAGCTGTCGCTCAGCTTCCCCTTGCCCAATGTGGACGAGTTTTACGACAAAAAGCCCCTCACCTTCCTGAGCCATCTGATCGGTTATGAGGGGGATGGCAGCCTGCTCTCCCTGCTCAAGGCGAAAGGCTGGGTCAACCAGCTCTCGGCGGGCGGTGGCATAAGCGGCGCCAACTTCAAGGATTTTGGCGTCAACTTCGGCCTCACCCCTCTGGGCCTTGAACATGTGGATGACATCCTCGCCGCCCTGTTTGGCTATCTGAAACTGATTGGCCGCGAAGGGCTGCAGAGCTGGCGCTACGACGAAAAACGGACCGTGCTCGAATCGGCGTTCCGTTTTCAGGAGCGCGGCCGCCCCCTCGATACGGTGTCGGGGCTGGTGCTCAACCTCTTTAGCTACAAACCTGAGGATCTGCTCTACGGCGACTACATGATGCGCGAATATGACGAGGGGCTGATCCGCCGCTTCCTCGCCAAGCTCACCCCGCACAACCTGCGTATCACCATCACTGCGCCGGAAGTGGCGACCGATCGGCTGGCCCGCTGGTATCAGACCCCCTACAGCGTGGCGACCATTACCGAGGCCGAGAAAATTCGCTGGCAGCAGAGCGAGCCGGATCCGGCACTGGCGCTACCCAAGCCCAACCCCTTTATCAGCAGTAGGCTCGATCCGCGCACGCCCGAGCTTGCCGCCAACATGCCCGCCTGTCTTATCGATCGCCCCGGTTTTCGCCTCTGGCACCTTCATGAGCACCTGTTCAGCGTGCCCAAGGGCAATCTCTATATCTCCATCGACAGCGAACATGCGGTCAAAAATCCGCGCAATATCGCCATGGCGCGCCTCGCCGTGGAGCTGTTGGCAGACCACCTCAACGCCCTCACCTATCCGGCGGAGCTGGCGGGGCTGGGCTACCAGATCTATGCCCATCAGGGGGGCTTTACCATCAACCTGAGCGGCTTTGCCGACAAGCAGCCGCTGTTGCTCGACATGATCCTCGGCAACCGCACCCTGGGCTATCCGGATCCGGGTCGCTTCGCCGAGATCAAGGAGCAGCTCATCCGCAACTGGGACAACCAGTCCAAGGCGCGCCCCATCTCCCAGCTCTTTAACCAGCTCACCAGCCTGTTGCAGCCGAACAACCCGCCGTTCGAGCAGTTGCTGCGCCACCTGCGCACCGTCGAGCTGGAGGAGATGCCCGGCTTCGTGGCCCAACTGTTTGGCGAGGTGCATGTCGAGGCGCTGGTACACGGCGACTGGACTGCCGCCGAAGCGCTGGAGCTGGCCGCTCTGATGGAGCGTCACCTGAGCGATATCAATGGCACCAGCAGCAAGCCGAGCGGCGAGACCCGCCGCCCGCTCATCTCCATTCAGGACAGGGGCACCCTTATTCGCGAGCAGGGTTGCGATCACGAGGACTCGGCACTGCTGGTCTACTACCAGTCCCGCACCACCCGGGCGCGGGATCTCGCCTGCTTCACTCTGGCAAACCACATCATGTCCTCCACCTTCTTCCACGAGCTGCGCACCCGCCAGCAACTGGGGTATGTGGTGGGCGCCGGTAACCTGCCCCTCAATCGCCATCCGGGCCTGATCTTCTATATCCAGTCGCCGGTGGCGGGGCCGCAGATCCTGCTCGATGCGGTGGAGGAGTTTATCGACCTCTTCCCACTGGCCATGCTCGAATTTACCGAGCAGCAATGGCAAGAGAGCAAGGCGGGGCTGCAAGCGCAGCTCAGTGAGCGGGATGCCAACCTGCGCAGTCGCGGCCAGCGGCTGTGGGTCAGCATCGGCAACAAAGATCTGGGGTTTGATCAGCGCGAAAGAGTCTGCGACGAGGTGGGCAAGTTGAGCCGCGCCGATCTGGTGCGCTTTATCACCCAACTGCGATCGCGCACCTCCGATCGGCTGATCCTCTGCAGCTATGGTCAGGGGCACGAACATGACGAGCGGATCACCGGCCAGTTTATCGATGATCCACGGGCATTTCGGCTCAATGCCGCCACCTTCGAGGCCTGATCAGGCCTCGACATCCCCCGTTTTTCCTGCCCACGGCAAATCGCAGGCAATAAAAAGCCGACCCATCAGGGTCGGCTGGAAAAACCATAACAATTGCGACCAAAGCCGCCAAAAGTGAACATGAGCGTGAAAATCAGACACTGAGTTGCTGATCAGCAAGCGGGAAAGACCCGATACTCGCTTTGCAATGCCAACAGTGATTGAGAAACAGCCTCATATTAGGCACTCCCCCCGTCAGTCACGTTGATCTACGTCAAAGGAGGTAGCGAAGAGCTTGCAACCCGATGATTTGTCGGCGCAGATCACCCTTTGGCCGCCCGCTAGCTGCCCGTTAACCCCGGCGAACCAGTCGGTAGGCCACCTCATCGAAGTAGGAGAGCTGACCCGACAGCACCCGCGGGTGATCCACCTCGGCGGCGCGCCCCAGCACCTCAATACGAAAATCGCGCTCGAACAGGGCTCGCACCTCCATCTCACCCACCGAGAAGGGGGGCTGACTCTGCTGCTCAGGCTGATATTCAAGGGTCACCAGCAGGATCTGGCCACCGGTCTCGACCAGCGAACTGATCAGGGCTGCATACTGGCGGCGCATCGCGGTCGGCAGGGCGATCAGCGCCGCGCGATCATAGACCAGCCGGTAACGGCGACCCAGACTGGGGGCGGCGAAAAAATCCCCCTGAAAAATGCGCAGGCTGTCCACCTGATGGCACTGATAAGGGCCCACTTCGCTCACGGTCGCGGCGAGCTGGTTTTCACTGAAGAACTGGCTGACGGCAAGGCTCGATAGCTCGAAACCGTCGACCGGATGACCCTGAGCGCTCAGCCAGAGCATGTCGCGGGATTTGCCGCACAGGGGAACCAGCACCGGCTCGTCCGCTTGCTGGGCCGACCACCAGGATTGCAGCCAGTAGTTGAAGTCCGCCTGATGAAAGCCAATCCGGTTCTCTTCCCAACGCTGATGCCAAAACGCAGCTTCCATCGTTATTACCCTTCTGTAGTAAAGATGCCTCAATATCACAACTTAACCGGCACCGCGCAACCCTCTGCCCTCCCCTTTTTGCCGCGCAGCCTCTGCGTGTTATCGGGCGAATGACGGGACGCCCCCTTGCCGTGCGCCTAGCTGTCGCAATGGGCGCTATTGGCTGTGTTTATGACGGACAAGACATACCAACCCATGCAAATACGTCATGCATTGATAGCCATTAATGAAAGAAGGGAATGACGTTGGCAGGACAAAACGTGCCCGCCAACGCCAGAAAGATCACGACAGCGTGGCGCGAGCGGCCGCCAGCTGGCACTCGATATAAGCAAAATCGGGGCGTTCGGCGGGGAGTTCCGAGAGGCAGGCCGCTTTGAGCTGATGCAACCCATCAAGCGGTGAGTCTTGCGTATCGCAATGGGCCAGCAGCTCCTCCAGCAGGCAACCAAAGGCACGCACTTCCAGTCGCTCAAGGCCCAGCGCCCGCTCGCGGTCGCTGCGGTCGCTGCGGTCATATAAAGAAGCCGCACCAAAATCCCCCAGCAGGGCGCGAGCCGGTGCGTCAGACCCACGGGCAAACAGAATATTGTGGCCGTAGAGATCCCCGTGCATGATGCCCGCGCGGTGCAGATGGCCCGCCACCGAGGCGATGCCGTGGGCCATCGCCAGCGCATCCGGCACACTCAGATGCAGCCCCTCGGGATAGACATCCCGGGTGCAGGAGTCCAGGCTAGGCGGCCCGGCCAGATTGGCAAAGGCCGGGTCGATCAGCTCCATCACCAGCGCCGGAATACCGGAGGGGTGATCCGCCACCTTGCCTATCACCTTGATAAGGTTGGGATGAGTGCCCGCCGCCAGCGACGCCGCCATTTCACAGCGAGGCAGCCCATCGCTGGTCACCGCCCCCTTGAACAGCTTGACCGCCACCTGACTGGCATCGGTTCTGCCGCTGGCCTGAGTCACTTCATCAGCAGGATTGCCCACAAGGGTGGCGCGATGGATAACGCCGGATGCTCCCTGCCCCAGCAGCTCGCCCAGCGCCAGCCTCTCCCAGGCAAGGGGAGCGACATGGGCATCATCGATGACCCGCGCCTCCGCCCCTTCGCTAAAGGGGTTGCCGGAGTAGGCAAGCCATGAAAGGCGAGGCAGCGAGAGCAGCCACTCGGGGAAGCATTCGATGCGGTTGGCGGCGATACGCAACAACTCAAGATTGCGGCAATTGGCAAGGCTGGCGGGCAACTCGCGCAGGCGGTTGCCCGCCAGCATCAACTTTTGCAGGGCGTCGCACTGGCCCAGCTCATCAGGTAACTGCTCAATTGCGTTATCGGTCAGGATCAGCCAGCGCAAACCGGCGGGCAGCGCCTTGGCCGAGACGGTAGCAATCTGGTTGGCCTTAAAACCCACCATGGTGAGCGCCGGACAGCGCCCCAGTACCTCGGGCAGCGCGGTAAAGCGGTTCTCGGAGCAGAAGATGATGCGCAGTTTGCCAAACCCGGCCAGCTCGTCCGAGAGCGCGCTTAGCTGGTTGCCGGTGAGATCCAGCACCTCCAGCGTCTCTTTCAGGCTCAAAATCTCGCTGGGAAACTCCGTCAGATTTTCAGAGAGCTTCAAATGGCGGGCACCGCACAGTTCACCTGCGCGCAGCTGTTCCAGAGTATGCATAACCGTTTCTCAATCCTGATGATCTGTCTGATGGTGTAGCCAGCCATCAGCGCGCCGAACCCGGGTCCGGCGATTTTAAAGGGGGGCATTATAAAGAATTCGGGGCTCAGTTCTCCCCTTTTGTTGCCACGAAGGCCTGTATCGACATGTAGCAAAACGACTTGGGAACAA
Source organism: Aeromonas sp. 97A (assembly GCF_051919185.1). Taxonomy (NCBI): domain Bacteria; kingdom Pseudomonadati; phylum Pseudomonadota; class Gammaproteobacteria; order Aeromonadales; family Aeromonadaceae; genus Aeromonas; species Aeromonas sp. 97A. Next base: position 1,661,485 of record NZ_JBQBFF010000001.1, read on the forward strand.
AGAGAGCAAGATTCGGGTCGTTCCAGCGAGGAGTGGTTGCCATAGTGGGGGCCAAACCCAAGTCGGTTGGATCCAACCCACAGCCAACCCTGTGTACCACTTAGCAGGCGCACAACACACTCAGCGAGGGAACTGCCATGTCATTACTGTCCAACAAGGTCGCCATCATCACCGGCGCCAGCTCCGGCATCGGTCGCGCCAGCGCCATCCTGTTTGCCCGCGAAGGGGCCAGCGTCGTCGTCGGCGCCCGCCGCCAGCCCGAACTGGATCTACTGGTGGAGGAGATCCGCCACGAGGGGGGCCAGGCGGTGAGTCTGGCGGGAGATGTGAAAAGCGAGAGTTACGCCCGCGACCTTGTTGATCTCGCGCTAACCCGTTTCGGCGGGCTCGATATCGCCTTCAACAACGCAGGTACCACAGGCACGCCGGGCAGCATAGAGGAGCTTGAGCTGACGCAGTGGCAGGAAACGCTGGATACCAACCTCACCAGCGCCTTTGTGGGAGCCAAGTACCAGATCCCCGCCATGCAGGCGCGCGGCGGCGGCTCGCTTATTTTTACCTCTACCTTTGTCGGCCATACCCTGGGGCTGCCCGGCATGGCGGCCTATGCGGCGAGCAAGGCGGGCCTCATCGGTCTGACCCGGGTGCTGGCTGCCGAGTATGGGGCACAAGGGGTGCGGGTCAACGCCCTGCTGCCGGGGGGTACCGACACACCCATGGGGCGGGCTTTTGCCAATACGCCAGAGAGCCTCGCCTTTGTGCAGAATATGCATGCCCTCAAACGGCTGGCCCAACCGGAGGAGATCGCCCGTTCGGCCCTCTACCTCGCGTCCGATGCATCCAGCTTTACCACCGGCATTGCCCTGCTGGCCGATGGTGGGGTATCAATTTGTCGCACATGACGTTGTCGCCCCCCACACCCTGCGACCGCAACCTTATCGTGAGAGCGCCTTATGTCTGATTACGCCCGCATCGCCGATGCCATCCGTTTTATCGCAAGTCAGGTGGAGCGCCAGCCCACTCTGGACGAGGTAGCGGCGCACGTTCACTTAAGTCCCTTCCACTTCCAGCGGCTGTTCAGCCGCTGGGCCGGAGTGACGCCCAAACGCTATCTGCAGGTGCTGACCCTGGAGCGGGCCAAGGCGCTGCTGCAGGAGTCGCGTCCGCTGCTTGAGGTGGCCGATACCCTAGGCCTTAGCAGCGGCTCGCGGCTCTACGATCACTTCGTGCAGCTCGAAGCGGTAACGCCGGGCGAGTACAAACAGCGCGGGGCCGGGCTGGTTATCGATCACGGGGTGCACGACACCCCCTTTGGTCAGGCATTCGTCGCCCTGACCCAGCGGGGGGTGTGCAACTTCTCGTTTCTCGATGAAAAGGCCCCAGAGGTGCCGCTGGCCGCCCTCGCCCATAACTGGCCCGAGGCAGAGCTTAGGGAGGCGCCATCACGCACCCAGAACGTCATCAACACCATGTTCGATGGCAGCAAGGCGCCGGATCGCCCCATCTCCTTGCACGTGAGCGGCACCAATTTTCAGATCAGCGTCTGGCGGGCGCTGCTGCAGATCCCGCCCGCCAAGGTGGTGAGCTACGCCCAGGTAGCGAGCGCCGTCGGCAATCCCAAAGCCGCGCGCGCCGTGGGACTGGCGGTGGGCGCCAACCCCGTCGCCTTGATGATCCCCTGCCACCGGGTCATCCAGCAAAACGGCAAACTCGGCGGCTATCACTGGGGCGAGACCCGTAAACAGGCGATCCACGCCTGGGAAGCGGCGAGGTATGAGTGAAGGTGGCTTTTTCTGCCCGCCTGATGAGGAAAACAGGAATCTTGGTAGTGAGTCAGCAAACAATCAGGCAGCGCCAGACAGCGTGTGGCGATATAAAACGGGGACATAAGAAGAATCGGGGCGCAGAGCGCCCCTTTTGGTGCTTTGGCAAGGCTCAGCCCCCCCAGCGAATTGACGAAGAGACGTAGGGTGCAATAAGCGCAGCGCATTGCACAGTTTGCCGAGTGGCTTTTGTGTAAAACAACAGAAAGCAAAATAGCGGTGCAATTCCATTGCACCCTACGGGGTGGGCTGTCACCTAATGTGTAAATTTATCACCGAGCTAAATCACAAGCCGCTAATAATATATTTTTTTGCCTCATCTCTTTTGTCATAGGCACTCATTTTAGATGAGATTTTAATCGCTTCTTCAACATCACCAGATAGCACTAATGACTTTAGTATTTTCATGTAATTATCATCACGTTTTTCATAAGTCGACAATTGCTCTGCAATTTTCAATGCTGAATCATGGTTTTTGTTACATAGATAATCATCAATTAATTGCGTATAAACTGAATCACGTTTGTCATAGGTAGATAGAGTTCTTGCAAGAGAGAACTTATTTTCAAGTATTTTTACATCTTTGCAAGTAGATCTATCCATACTATCCAAGCCACTACCACGAGAGCTTTTAAAATCACCTTGTGGGGCCGATTCAATGTTGGGTAATTTAGCTTCTCGAACTCGATTTTCACTAATTTTTGGCTCATCAATAGAAACTAAATTATCTTTATCTGACGTATTAGGGAAAAACTGAAAATATCCAGTAAGTAGTACTCCAGATATACCAGCTATCCATGATGCAACTTCCAAAGGATTATTTTTACTCATAATTACTCAATCATGCCTTAATAATCAAGTGTGAAGCTATACAGCTCCATGCTCATATAGGAAAAATCACCGAGTAAGAGCTTCGAATATCGAAGATACTGATTAAAAAGCTCATTGCTAGCCGCAATAAACATATCTACGGCAACTCCAATCTGGATCAATCTTTTTCTTCACGTATATCAAATTTAAATTTGGGTAGAGTTCTTCAAGCAAGTATTTCTCATCTGAAATAACCGCCTTAGAAAGCCATCTATGAATTGTATCCATCAGCTGCCCATATTCATGATAGAAAATTCTTAGATCGAATGTGTATATTAATGCATGTTCGGAAACCAAATCTAAAACCTGAGCGATTCTATCTATAGCACCATCATCGGGCGAACCTTCTGCATACAAAACTGAAAATGGGGTTTGAAGCCCATCCTCGGAAACAAAATGGCCAACCTTTGCACCAGAAGACTCAGACGAAGCATTGAATAACTTAACCCACTGCTCAAAATCCTGTGCAGTTATAGTATCTCGGAAAAGCTGAATCATACGAAAACTATTCTCTAATCTGCGCTGATTCTGCCCCGAGAATAGGTCAGTAAGGCCATAACCCCACCAATTACACCTAGTCCAAACATCAACCAATTACGAATCTCTGCAACCAATAATATATCCATACTTAGTTCTTCTAGAATTAATTAGATGAAAGCCAGCTCCAGTTATATTTTCAGAGCTTTTTTAATAGCCCTACTTAAAATATATAATCACAAAAACTCATTCAAAAAAAAATAAACTCACCAATCTTTTTCTTGCATCTTATGCATATTTCATGAGCTCCTTTTCATCTGCAATTCTTCTCGGGTATCACATACCAGTCAACCCGAAAAGATAGTTGCCAAACGAAGTGATTAATGAGCGAAATGAAGCACAATAATATTAACAAATTGAATAATAAACAGCAATACTGATCACATACCAGAGGTGCCGGACCGTAGATAAAGAAAAGACGCCCTAAGGCGTCTTTCTTATTGCTGGAGTCTGGAGCAAACCGGTTGAGAGCTTTCCCCTCCCCGCCGTGCCCCACCACCAAATCAGATCGGGGTAATGGAGGTGATATGGGCATCTCCGTCCAGTGATTTGAAGATCTGTACCACGGCTTCGCCATGGATCGGTTTGGCAAGCGGCACAGTGCTCTTGCACTTGAAGCGGTAGTTGGTGCCAGCCACCACCTGGGTGGCGACTTCAAAGGGTACATACTGCACCCCGACAAATCCTTTCAGCGCCTGATCAAATACCGCCTGATCCTCGGCGGTCAGCTTGTGATATGCGGTCCATCCACCCACCAACACTGCTTGTTCTGACATATCAAACTCTCCGTGCTCTATGATCCCGACTCGTTTGGCCGTTCGGGCTGCGCCCCGTTGATTCAAGTGGTTTCCGGTCTCCACCGGGGTGTCATCACTGCCGGTTGGCGCGATAACGATAGGCAAATTTACGCAGCTGTCTGCAACTGGATCAGCCCTCCCCCCAGCCACGAGCCGCTGTTGACTGCGGGCTCAATTGGCATGAGAGAGCCTAGTGCGAGATGGCAAAAATGCCCCTGTCACATATGACAGGGGCAAGGTGGCAAAAAAGCTGCTCGAAAAAAGAAGATGTGTGGCGCAAACGATTAAGAAAAGAAAAGACGCCTCAAGGGCGTCTTTTTGCATTTTTATGCTCGATGGGCAGAAGGGCGCGCGCCGCTTATTCCCATTCGATGGTTGCAGGCGGCTTGCCGGAGACGTCGTACACCACGCGGGAGATACCGTTGATCTCGTTGATGATGCGGTTCGATACGTGACCGAGGAAGTCGTACGGCAGGTGAGCCCAGTGGGCGGTCATAAAGTCGATGGTTTCGACGGCGCGAAGCGCAATGACCCAGTCATATTTGCGACCATCGCCCATCACGCCAACGGAGCGCACCGGCAGGAACACGGCGAACGCCTGGCTGACCTGGTTGTAGAGGTCGGCTTTGCGCAGCTCTTCGATAAAGACCGCATCAGCGCGGCGCAGAATATCGCAGTACTCTTTCTTCACTTCGCCAAGGACGCGCACACCCAGACCCGGGCCCGGGAACGGGTGACGGTAGAGCATGTCGTAGGGCAGACCCAGCTCCAGACCAACGCGGCGCACTTCGTCTTTGAACAGCTCGCGCAGCGGCTCGACCAGACCCATCTTCATCTCTTCCGGCAGGCCGCCGACGTTGTGGTGAGACTTGATGACGTGGGCCTTGCCGGTCTTGCTGGCAGCGGATTCGATAACGTCCGGATAGATGGTGCCTTGCGCCAGCCACTTGGCGTTTTTCAGCTTTTTCGCTTCATCATCAAACACTTCAACGAAGACGCGGCCGATGATCTTGCGCTTGGCTTCCGGCTCGTCAACACCGGCCAGGGCAGAGAGGAAGCGCTCTTCCGCTTCAACCTTGATGATGTTCAGACCAAAGTGATCGCCAAACATCTCCATCACCTGCTCGCCTTCGTTCAGACGCAGCAGGCCGTTGTCCACGAAGACGCAGGTCAGGCGATCGCCGATGGCGCGGTGCACCAGCATGGCGACCACGGAGGAGTCGACACCGCCGGAGAGGCCGAGGATCACTTCATCGTCACCCACCTGCTCGCGGATGCGGGCAACGGCGTCGTCGATGATGGTGGCCGGGGTCCAGAGGCATTCGCAGCCACAGATGTCTTTGACGAAGTGCTCCAGCATGCGGGCACCTTGACGGGTGTGGGTCACTTCCGGGTGGAACTGCACACCGTAGAAGCGTTTGGCTTCATTGGCCATGGCCGCGTGGGGGCAGGTCGGGGTCTGGGCGATGGTGGTGAAGTCGGCCGGAATGGTGGTGACCTTGTCACCGTGGCTCATCCAGACATCCAGCAGGGCATTGCCGTTGTCGGCGATGGCATCTTCGATGTTGCGCAGCAGCGCACTACTCTTGCCAGCTTCGCCCAGCACTTCCACCTTGGCGTAACCGAATTCACGCTCGGTAGAGGATTGCACCTTGCCACCCAGCTGCTCGGCCATGGTCTGCATGCCGTAGCAGATACCGAACACAGGGACACCGGCGTTGAACACATACTCGGGGGCGCGCGGGCTGCCCGCTTCGGTGACGGACTCGGGGCCGCCGGAGAGAATGATGCCGCTCGGATTGAATTCGCGGATCTGCTCTTCGGTTACGTCCCAGGCCCACAGTTCGCAGTAAACGCCGATTTCGCGCACGCGGCGGGCGATCAGCTGGGTGTACTGGGAACCGAAGTCGAGGATAAGGATACGGTGCTGGTGAATGTCTTTAGTCATTTTATTCCTGCATCAGGCTGATGTTGTCACAAAGGGCACGGGATAAAAAAAGGGTGGAAAAACGGGGCGCAGGGCCCCGTCTTATCAGCCCATCCGATAGTTGGGGGCTTCTTTGGTAATGGTCACATCGTGGACGTGGGACTCTTTCATCCCGGCGCCGGAGATGCGCACGAATTCAGCTTTGGTGCGCATGTCGTCGATGGTGGCGCTGCCGGTCAGGCCCATGGAGGAGCGCAGGCCGCCCATCTGCTGGTGGATGATCTCTTTGAGGCGCCCCTTGTACGGCACGCGCCCTTCGATGCCTTCCGGCACCAGCTTGTCGGCGGCGTTGTCGGTCTGGAAGTAGCGGTCGCTGGAGCCTTTGGACATGGCGCCCAGAGAACCCATACCACGGTAGGATTTGAAGGAGCGACCCTGATAGAGCTCGATCTCGCCCGGCGCTTCTTCAGTACCGGCGAACATGGAACCTACCATGACGCAGCTGGCGCCCGCGGCGATGGCCTTGGCGATGTCGCCGGAGAAGCGGATACCGCCATCGGCAATCACCGGAATACCGGTGCCTTCCAGCGCGTCAACGGCGTCGGAGATGGCTGTGATCTGGGGCACACCCACGCCGGTAACGATACGGGTAGTACAGATGGAGCCCGGGCCGATACCGACCTTGACCGCATTGACACCGGCAGCAGCCAGCGCCTTGGCGCCCGCGGCGGTCGCCACGTTGCCACCGATAATCTGCAGATCCGGATAGGCGTCGCGAGTGGCCTTGATGCGATCCAGCACGCCCTGGGAGTGGCCGTGGGAGGAGTCGATCAGCAGCACGTCAACACCGGCTTCCACCAGCGCAGCGACGCGCTCTTCGTTGCCGGCACCGGCACCAACCGCAGCACCGACCCGCAGACGACCCTTGTCATCTTTACAGGCGTGCGGCTTGCGCTCGGCTTTCTGGAAATCTTTAACGGTGATCATGCCCTTGAGTTTGAAGTCGGCGTTCACCACCAGCACTTTTTCGATACGGTGCTTTTGCATCAGGGCAACCACCTCTTCACGAGGGGCCCCTTCACGCACGGTGACCAGACGATCTTTCTGGGTCATGATCTGTTCAACGGTCTGGGAGAGGTCAATCACGAAGCGCACGTCACGGCCGGTGATGATACCGACCAGCTGATTGCCGTCAGTCACCACGGGGTAACCGGCAAAGCCATTCTTGTGGCTCAGCTCCTTGATTTGGGCGATGGTCATGTCAGGGCGCACGGTGACGGGGTCAGTGACCACGCCGCTCTCGTACTTCTTGACCTTGCGCACTTCGGCAGCCTGCTGCTCGATGGACATGTTCTTGTGGATAAAGCCGATACCGCCTTCCTGGGCCAGTGCGATAGCCAGACGGGCTTCGGTCACTGTGTCCATGGCAGCGGAGATCATCGGGATGTTCAGGCTGATGGCGGAGGTCAGCTTGGTACGCAGATCGGCAGTATTGGGAAGAACTTCGGAGTGGGCGGGAACCAACAGTACATCGTCGAAGGTTAACGCTTCTTTGGCAATCCTGAGCATGGCAATATCTCACCGTTGAGGAAGTGGGGGTGTAAAATATTGCCGACGAAGTTTACTCACGCATTGGTCACTGGTAAAGAAGTTTTTTGAATTTTTTATGGCATAGCCCTCTTTTAGGCGGCCAAAACGCCAAAAAACCAAGATTATCAGTACGAAAAGCGCCATTTCGGGGCAAAAGAGTTGGCTAACCGGTGATTTATGCAAAACCGGTAGGTGCCGACACAGCCCAACCCCCATGCAACGGGATGATCGACAGGGGCTCAGGGGGCAAGCGGCCTCTGACCACCCTCCCCTTGTTTTGTGTCCCTGTATTGTCTCTTGCCCTCGCGGCGACCACTCGCACCGGTATCATTCTCTTCTCAATGTCCTTTGCTCGGTCTGAATAATAAATTTAGCCCGCTGCCAGTATATATTTTCTGGCACAACAAGGGGTGCCTCTCATTATTATTTTCGCCCCACCATCCGCAGCAAGGTATTATCTTTATCCAGCAGATGATGTTTCAACGCCCCGACAATGTGCACCAGCAAAAATGCCAGCATGACATATGGCAAATAAATATGGATTGTGTGAGCAATATCCCGAACAGATTCACTGAATGGAATCACATTGGCAGGATCATGGATATTTGGATTCATCGGAATAATAGACCAGCCAAATATCGCGACACCTCGGCCAGCCGCTGCGGAATAACAGAGACCGGACACCGGAATAAGCAGCGTTGAAATCAGCAAACCCCAGTGGATCGCCCTGGCTGCCAATGCCTCGTAAACAGGATATTGACGAACAGGCTCAGGCCACCCTTTAACAAGGCGGAGAATGGCGCGGGGTAGGATCAAGATCAGTGCAATCACCCCCAGAGATTTATGCAGGGCATAGAGATCCCATATTTCAAATTTCACCATCAGATAACCGACAAGGGTCAGGCCAATCATCAGCAAGGCAACCGACCAGTGCAGCAAACGGGTCGTCAAACTTAAGTGGGTTGAGGGATTCATAAGCTACTCCAAACAGGGGGCGAGTAAACGTTGGTCAAGATGGTGGCGCCGTGAACATCAGCAACACCTGAGAGATCAACGGCATCTAGGCAAGCCGCGACTTGGCCAGATGCAGGCAAGCACGAGGGCTTTTATCGGGAGCCATACTGCCTGCCCGAATAAACGGCAGCGTTTCCAATCTTGCTTTTCTGCTGCTGGCGCCTCCTGCTTAACGCCCTCCCCCTGTTTCGGGTTAAGATAGCGGCCATCGTTTTATCCCGGCCACGCCGGAGCAGACCACAGGTACGCCATTGAACCGATTTACCCCATCCAGTGCGGCGAGCGGCCGCGAGCAGCAGGTCTTTACCGTCACCCGCCTCAACAGCGCCGTGCGCATGATCCTGGAGCAGGATCTGGGGCTGGTGTGGCTGACCGGCGAGCTCTCCAATCTGGCGATGCCAAGCTCCGGCCACTGGTACTTCTCCCTCAAGGACATGTCAGCGCAGGTACGCTGCGCCATGTTCAAGGGCAACAACCGGCGGGTGGCGTTTCGCCCGCAGGATGGCATGCAGGTACTGGTGCAGGCGCGGGTCTCCCTCTATGAGCCGCGCGGCGACTACCAGCTGATCATCGAGTCGATGCAGCCGGCGGGCGATGGCGTGCTGGCGCTGCGTTTTGAAGAGCTCAAGCGCCGTCTCGGCGCCGAGGGGCTGTTTGACGAGAGCCGCAAGCGGCCGCTGCCCCGCGAACCGCGGGCGGTGGGCCTTATTACCTCAGCCACCGGTGCCGCCCTGCACGATATGCTCACCGTGCTCAAACGGCGGGCGCCGGACCTGCCGGTCTTTATCTACCCGACTCAGGTACAGGGGAGCGCCGCCATCAGCCAGATCGTCGCGGCGATCGCCAAAGCGAACCAGCGCGCCGAGGTGGATGTGCTGATCGTAGGCCGTGGCGGCGGGTCCCTTGAAGATCTCTGGTGCTTCAACGAAGAGGCGGTGGCGCGTGCCATTGCCCACTCAGCCATACCGGTGGTGAGCGCGGTGGGCCACGAGGTGGATATCACCATCAGCGACTTTGCCGCCGACTTGCGCGCCCCTACCCCATCGGCCGCCGCCGAGCTGGTGGCGCCGGACAATCAGGCCCGCATCCAGCGCCTCGCCCACCTCAAGCAGCGACTGCTGCAGGCGATGAGCCACCAGCAGACCGCCGCCCGCCACGATTTCATCCTGCTGCAAAAGCGGCTCGACCATCAGGATCCGAAGCGGCGGCTGGAGCAGCAATCCCAGCGCCTCGATGAGCTTTCCACCCGCTTGCAACAGCTATTGCGCCAGCGGCTGCATCAGGGTGAGCGGCGCCTCACCAACCTCGAGCTGCGCCTGCAGGGCAAGAGCCCGGAGCGCTTGCTGGCAGCTGGCAAGCGCCGCCACCAGCTGGCCGAGGAGCGGCTTCATGCCCTGATTGCCAAGCGGCAAGACCTTGCGAGCCACCGCCTCGCCATGCTCACCGCCCGCCTCGACGGGGTGAGCCCGCTCGCCACCCTGGGGCGCGGTTACTCCATCACCCGCACTGTGCGCGGCGAAGTCATCAGCCGCGCCGATCAGGTCAACAGTGGCGACCAGCTCATCACCACCCTGGCGCAAGGGAGCCTGCAGGTGCGGGTCGAGGAAGTTATCAAAGACTCTGCGCAGTAGAACGGCTACATCAAACCACCAGCCAATCTGCTATTCAGCCCGGCAATCTGCCAAAAACAAAGGCCACCACCGCAAACACAGTGGTGGCCTTTTTCATCTCGGGTGCTGGCGCCCGCTCAGCCCTTGGCGCGGCGGGCGACCAGCGTGAACTTGTAATCATCGCTCTTGAAGAAGTTGCGACTGAACTCGAACACTGTGCCATCTTGCAAGAAGCCACGGGAAACCTTCTCGATAATGGGCTTGGCAGGATCGATACCAAGCGCCTCCACCACCTGCGCCGAGGGGAGCACCGGAATGATCTCCTGCTCGCTGCGGTCAATCACCAGCTGCTTCACCTCTTCGATGTAGTGGTACTTGGAGCCCTGCATCACCGCATAGCTGAGGTCGGGGAAGAGGGCGAGCGGCATCCAGGTCTCCTCCAGCGTCACCGCAATCTGGCGAATAAAGCGCACCCGCTTGACGTAATAGACCAGCGCCCCTTCCAGCAGATTGAGCCGCTCGGCCAGCTCGCGGCTCGCCTTGATCACCTCGAAGGCGAGAATGTCGCTGTGGGTCTCGGCCGCCGGATCGGTCACCTTCTCGTAGAGGCTGGTGAGCTGATAGATGTCGTAGTTCACCTTCTCCTGCCGCACGTAGCTGCCGCTGCCCTGAATGCTCTCGATGACGTTGAGTTCGGTCAGCTGCTTGAGGGCCTGGCGCACCGTCACCCGGCTCACCCCGAACTGCTCGCGCAGCTCGGCTTCGGTGGGCAGGGCATCGCCGGGGGCCAGCTCCCCTTGCGCAATCCACTGCTGGATGGTGTCGGCTATCTGGCGATACATGGGTTTTTTCGACACGAAAGGCCACCTCGTCGGCTCTGCACCATGATAAATGGAAGAGGCGCCATTCTACCCCAGTTGCCCGGCAGACAAAACGGCTCGGCCCCATTTGACCTAACAAATCACCTTGAACGAACAATACAAAAACAATACAAATAATGAATTGTATGATACCACTCACAAAAATCAGTCGGCCGGTTTGTTAGCATCGCTGTCACTTTCACCATGACGGCTTGCTGGCAAGCCAACCTGACAGAGGATCATCATGAATCTGACCAGTCTTACCGGCCCCCATCTCATCACGTTGCAAACCCGGTTTGCCGATCGGGATGCGGCCATTCATGCTCTGGCTGATCGGCTCGATCAGGCCGGCAAGCTGCACGACAAGGCCGCCTTTCTGGCTGCGGTCATGGCCCGCGAGGCGCAGGGCCCCACCGCCCTTGGCGAAGGGCTTGCTGTACCTCACGGCAAGTGCGATGCGGTGCGCGAAGCAGCCTTTGCCGTCGCGACCCTGAGCGAGGAGCTGGGTTGGGAGGGGATCGACGGCCCCGAGCCGGTCAATCTGATCTTCATGCTGGCGATCCCGACCGATCAGGCGGGCTCGACCCATATGCAGTTGCTCACCACCCTCACCACAGCCCTGGTGGATGACGATACCCGCGAGGCGGTGCTGGCAGCCAAAAGTGCCGAGCAGCTGATGGCACTGCTCGATGGTGAAGGGGATAGCGGCAAGCAACCAGCAAAAGAAGACAACTTAGATACAAATCAACCCACAGTGGTCTGTGTCACCGCCTGCCCGGCGGGGATCGCCCACACCTATATGGCTGCCGAATATCTGGAAAAGGCGGGGCGCAAGCTGGGCCTTCGGGTACTGGTCGAGAAGCAGGGTGCCAACGGCATCGAGGAGCGCCTGCCGCAAGAGGCACTCGATGCTGCGGTGGCCTGCATCTTCGCCGCCGAGGTGGCCATCAAGGAGCAGGAGCGTTTTGCTGGCATCCCCCGGATCGAGACGCCGGTGGCCGAGCCCATCCGCCATGCCGAGCGGATCCTCAATGATGCGCTGGACGCGGCCAAGGCCGGTCGCACCGCCCCGACGCCCAACACCAGCCAGAGCGACGCGCAGACCAGCAAGAAGGTGGGCCTCAAGACCGAGCTCAAGCAGGCGCTGCTGAGCGGCATCTCCTTTGCCGTGCCGCTGATCGTAGCGGGCGGTACCGTGCTCGCCGTCTCTGTGCTGCTGGCCCAGATCTTCGGCCTGCAGCATCTGTTTGATACCGAGAACTCCTGGCTCTGGATGTACCGCAAGCTGGGCGGCGGCATGCTGGGCACCCTGATGGTGCCGGTGCTGGCGGCCTACACCGCCTATTCGCTGGCAGACAAACCGGCGCTGGGCCCGGGCTTTGCGGCGGGACTGGCCGCCAACATGATTGGCTCCGGCTTCCTCGGCGGCGTGGTCGGTGGCCTTATCGCCGGTTACCTGATGCGCTGGGTCAAACAGCATGTGCGCCTTAGCCCCAACTTCAACGGCTTTCTCACCTTTTACCTCTATCCGGTGATCGGCACCCTGGTGGCGGGCAGCCTGATGCTGTTTGTCATCGGTCAGCCGGTGGCCTGGCTCAACAACAGCCTCACCGAGTGGCTCAACGGCCTCTCCGGCACCAATGCGCTGGTGCTGGGCGCCCTGCTCGGCTTTATGTGCTCGTTTGACCTGGGTGGCCCGGTCAACAAGGCGGCCTACGCCTTCTGCCTCGGCGCCATGGCCAACGGGGTCTATGGCCCTTACGCCATCTTCGGCGCGGTCAAGATGGTCTCGGCCTTTACCGTCACCTTCTCCACCCTGCTGGCACCGCGCCTGTTCCAGACCTTCGAGATCGAGACCGGCAAGTCCACCTGGCTGCTGGGGCTGGCAGGGATCACCGAGGGCGCCATTCCGATGGCCATCGAAGATCCGATCCGGGTGATCGGCTCCTTCCTCGCAGGATCGGTGGTCACCGGCGCCATGGTGGGTGCCATGGGAATTGGTCTCTCCACCCCGGGGGCCGGCATCTTCTCCCTGTTCCTGCTCCACGATGGCGGCCACGGCGCCCTGATGGCTGCCGCCGTCTGGCTCGGTGCGGCGCTGGTGGGCACCCTTATCTCCACTGTGGTGCTGATCGGCTGGCGCCGTCACGCCATGCAGCGCGGCACTTATCAGGTGGTTGCCGCAGAGTAAGGCTCATCTTCACCACCGCTTTTTCAACAGACTATTTTTCCGCACGGCAGGCAAGAGCCGCCGTGCGTCAGCAAAGGATCATTGTCATGACAGTTTCACGAGTTCACATCACGCCGCACATGCACTGGGATCGGGAGTGGTACTTCACCACCGAGGAGTCCCGCATCCTGCTGGTCAACAACATGGCTGAGATCCTGGCGCGTCTTGAATCCGACCCCGACTACAAGTTCTATGTGCTGGACGGCCAGACCGCGGTGCTGGAGGATTACTTCGCCATCCAGCCCGAGAACAAGGCCCGGGTGAAGGCACTGGTAGAAGCGGGCAAGCTCATCATCGGCCCCTGGTACACCCAGACCGACACCATGCAGGTGAGCGGCGAGTCCATCCTGCGCAACCTGCTCTACGGGATGCGCGACTGCCTTAGCCTTGGTGAGCCGATGAAGATCGGTTACCTGCCCGACTCGTTCGGCATGTCCTCCCAACTGCCCCACATCTTCAACGGCTTCGGGATCGAGCGTGCCATGTTCTGGCGTGGCTGCTCCGAGCGCCACGGCACCAACAAGACCGAGTTCCTCTGGCAGAGCAACGATGGCAGCGAAGTGACCGCCCAGGTGCTGCCGCTCGGCTACGCCATCGGCAAGTACCTGCCGGAAGATGAAGCGGGCCTGCGCAAGCGGCTCGAATCCTACTTCGAGGTGCTGGAGAAGGCCTCGGTGACCAAGGATATCCTGCTGCCCAACGGCCACGACCAGATGCCGCTGCAGCAGAACATCTTCGCCATCATCGACAAGCTGCGCGAGATCTACCCCCAGCGTGAATTCCACATGAGCCGCTTCGAGCAGGTCTTCGAGCGCATCGAGGCATGCCGCGACCAGCTGGCCACTCTCAAGGGGGAGTTCAACGACGGCAAATACATGCGGGTACACCGCACCATCTCCTCCACCCGGATGGACATCAAGCTGGCCCACGCCGCTATCGAGAACAAGATCGTCAACATCCTCGAACCGCTGGCGAGCATCGCCTGGGCGCTCGGCTTTGAGTACCACCACGGACTTCTGGAGAAGATGTGGAAGGAGATCATGAAGAACCACGCCCACGACAGCATCGGCTGCTGCTGCAGCGACAAGGTGCATCAGGAGGTGATGACCCGCTTCATTCTGGCCGACGACATGGCCGAGAACCTGATCCGCTTCTACATGCGAAAGATTGTCGACAACATGCCGGTGGCGCTGTGCGAAGACGGTGTGCAGGTAGCCGACAAACTCTGCCTGTTCAACCTGATGCCCTTCCCCCGTCAGGAGGTGATCAACACCAGCATCCGCATTCGCGCCCAATCCTTTGCCCTGCGCGATGAGGCGGGCCAGCCGGTCCCCTACTTCATCCGCGCCAAACGCGAGATTGACCCGGGACTGGTGGACAGACAGATCGTTCACTACGGCAACTACGACCCCTTTATGGAGTACGACATCCAGCTCTGCCATCCGCTGCCGGCCATGGGCTACTGCACCCTCCATATCGAGGGCAATCAGCCGGGACTGGAGCAACCGGTGACGGCCAGCGGCGAGCTGCTGGAGAACGATTTTTACCGCATCGCCCTCAATAACAACGGCACCCTGCAAATCCTGGATAAACAGAGCGGCACCACCTTTGATCAGGTGCTCACGCTGGAAGAGGGTTCCGATGATGGTGACGAGTATGACTACTCGCCGTCGCGGGACGAGTGGTTGCGCTACTCCACCGAGTTTGCCGTGACCCGCGAGGTCACTCATCAGGCATGGCAGAGCATTGCGACCCTCAAGCTTCGCATGGTCGTACCAGCCAACCTCGCCGAGCGCGCCAACCGCCAGTGCAGCGGTCACCTTGATGTCACCTGCCGCATTACACTGGCGAACGAGAGCCCACGCATCGACATCGAGCTGGAGCTCGACAATCAGGCCGATGATCACCGGGTGCGGGTGCTGATCCCCACCCCCTTCCCGAGCGAAACAGTGGTCTCCGACAACCAGTTTGGCTGCATCACCCGCCCCACCCGCGACAGCGCCATGGCGAACTGGGAAGCGGAAGGTTGGAAAGAGGCCCCCATTCCGGTCTGGCAGCTGATGAACTTCGTCGCCCTGCAAGATGGCAAGCAGGGGCTGGCGGTGCTGAGCGACGGTCTGCGCGAGTTTGAAGTGATCGGCGAGCAGTGCGACACCCTGGCGCTCACCCTGCTGCGCGGGGTCGGCGTGCTCGGTAAAGAGGAGCTGCTGCTACGCCCGGGTCGCCCCTCCGGCATCAAGCTGCCGACCCCGGACTCTCAGGTGCACGGCAAGCTCAGCTGCCGTTTCAGCCTGCTGGCGTTTGCCGGTGATCACATCAGCGCCAACGTGATGCAGGCGGCGCGCAGCTACCTCACCCCGGTGCGCTGCTACAACAAGATCCCGTTCGATGCAATGAAGCTCAACAAGGCGAGCTTCACCACCCCGCTCCACTTCAGCCTGCTCTCCATGGACCCGTCCGGTCCGGTGCTGAGCGCCCTGAAGAAAGCCGAAGATGAAGAGGCGCTGGTGATCCGGGTCTACAACCCGAGCGAGCAGGCTGTGCTGAAGGGTGGCAAAGTGAGCTGCGAGCACGCCCTGAGCGACTGGCAAGCGGTGCGGATGGACGAACAGCCCCTGCCCCTTGAACTGGCCGCTGGCGAGTTTGGCGAGCTGGCGCCGTGCCACTCCCGCAGCGTGCGCTTTCGGGTGGCTCGCGGCTAACCGCCGGTAACACCCACAGGTAGCAACAGGCGGGGAAGAGTCATCCCCGCCTGTTTATCCCTTCAAGCTGGCCTGCCCCGCTTGATAAAGACATAAAAAAATCCCCGCCAATTGGCGGGGATTTTTATTGGGTTCTGCTTCATCCCGCGAGCGGGAGAGCGCGCTTAGCTGGCCTTGCGCAGGATCTGCTCAAGGTAGTCGGCGAAGCGGTGACCGTGATGCTCCAGCAGTTTCGGGAACATGGAGATGGAGGTCATGCCCGGGAAGGTGTTGATTTCATTCAGCAGGATCTCCCCCTCCTCGGTCAGGAAGAAGTCGATGCGGGAGAGATGGGTCAGTTTCAGCTGACGGAACGCCTTGAGGGCATACTCGTGAATAGCTTCAGCCTGCGCCTCGGTCAGCCCCTCGGCACGCAGTGCAGTCTCGGTATGGCTGGCACTGCTGTACTTCTCTTCATAGGTGTAGAACTTGTCCTGCGGCACGCAGATCTCGCCCGGATACGTCGCCACCAGCTCGTCACCATACTGATAAACCGCCACTTCCAGCTCGCGCGGCTTGACCGCTTTCTCGATCAGTACCTGTTCGGAGTAACCGAAGGCATCGGCAATGCCTTTCACCAGATCCGCTTCGTTGCTGGCGGAGTAGCAGCCAACGGAAGAGCCCTGGGAAGCGGCCTTGATAAAGACCTTGCCCCACTTGGCCAGCGCGGCTTTGGCCTCGGCAAGCGCCGCCTCATTTTGCTCGGTCAGGAACAGGTACGGGGTGTTGGGAATGCCGATGGCGGAGAGCCACAGCTTGGTGCTGATCTTGTTGAAGCAGATCTTGCTCGCCTCGGCATCGCAACCGAGATAAGGCAATCCGGCCAGCTCGAGGAAGGATTGCAGATCGCCGGTCTCACCCGGGTAGCCGTGGATGCAGGGCACCACGTAATCCACCGGACGGGCCACGCTGTCGAACGAAAGCAGCTTGTCGAGCCCCAGCTTGCACTCGCGGCCATCGGCACTTAGCCAGCGATCGGCGAACATCTCGACGCGGGTCACTTCGACACCGGGCAGAAGGCCCAGTTGTTGCTCGAGGAAATTGGCGCTGCGCAGAGAAACTTCGTGCTCTGAGCCACCGCCGCCGCACAGCAGCAAGACATGCATGTTCTTCATTAGATGTGATCCCTTGGGAAAAGCGGCCTCGTCATGACCATTTGATAAGCCAACCACCATAAAAACCGGACGAAGCCAGATACGAACATAAGTGCGCGCCAGTGTAGCAAGGGAGATCAACCCTTGTCAGCTGATGGGAGACCCATGACCCCACTTCTTGCAGTGAAAAGTCTCCCCTGTGTCAAAATCGGGACACATTGCCCCTCAGCGCGGGGGATCGACCCTTCCCATGCCGTTGCCATTGACCCGAAACCAGCCGGCAATACTGTAGCGCTCCTGATTGGCAGGCAGCACCTCATGGGGAAACTCCTCGGAGAGAAACATGACCAGCCGCCCCCCCTTGGGGCTGACATCCATCAGAAACTGCTCCTTGTCGTCATACATGCGCAGCACTCCACCCGCTTCGGGCAGCCAGTCGTTGTTGAGGTAAAACACGGTGGTAAGACGGCGGTTGGAGCGACCGGCAAAGGCATCCCGGTGGGTGGCGTAAAAATCCCCGCTGCGATAGCGGGCGAAGTGGGCCTCGTAGTCGAACAATCCCAGCATCAGCATCCGGTTGGCGGCAAGACGCAGGGACTCCATCCGGGCCAGGTAGTCGGCCACCGGCGCACCGAGGGAGGGCTCCAGCCAGTGGATCTGGTCACGGCGAATATCGGGATTGCCCTGGTGCAGGGCGTCACGGCCGATCCCGGCCGGTTGCCATTCGCTTGGCAAACAGGCTTTGAGGGCATCCACCTCGGCGGCGGTCAAAAAATCATCCACTATCACCCATCCCCGGGTGTAAATGGCATCCATGGCAGCTTGATAGTCCAAGATTGGCTCACAATGAGTGGAAAGAGGGCGCTTTGTAGCGACTTACCGGCAAAGTCACAAACCGGTTTGCTTCTCTTGAGAAGTCCCAACATCAATACGCGAGTTGCTGCCCGCCTCCCCGAATTTTTGTCGCCAGTTGTGATCCCGCCCTGCCAAAGAGCGTATTGGCTGTCGAAACTGTGATGGCACTTGCAATCGGGACGAGGAGGCGCCGCGGCCTCCTTGCGGTACCAAGAGCCAGCCGATACCGTATCCGCATCGCCATGTTGCTGTTCATCCGGCGCTTGTCTCTGTCACCGACCGAACCACTCACGGCACAACCCGCGCATCACCCACGAAAGGATCTTTTCATGCCTCTGCCCGCTCTCACTTTACAACGACTGGATGGTACCCCCTATCCGCTGACTCAACTGGCAGGCAAGGTGGTGCTGGTGGTCAATGTGGCCAGTCGCTGCGGCTTTACTCCCCAATATGAAGGGCTGGAAACGCTCTATCGGGAGCTCGGCCCCAAGGGGCTGGTGATTTTGGGCTTCCCCTGCAACCAGTTTGGCAATCAGGAGCCGGGGGATGCGGACGAGATCGCCCGCTTCTGCTCCCTCGACTATCCGGTCACCTTCCCCATCATGGCCAAGTGCGATGTCAACGGTGAGCATGCCCACCCCTTCTACCAGTGGCTCAAGCAACAGAAACCGGGATTTCTTGGGCTGGAAAACGTCAAATGGAACTTCACCAAGTTCCTGATCGACCGCGATGGCAACGTGGTGGAGCGTTTCGCCCCCCAGGCCAAACCGGAGAGTCTGGCCGAGCAGATCCGCGAGATGCTCTGATGCTACCGCACCGTTTTACGCCACTGCGTTGAACGATTGTGTGGCGGTCGGTGCGACAGCTACTGCGCAGCGGCCGCTCTTTTGCTATATTACGGCCCCACTATCTTTTCCATATCGTGGCTGGCCCCAACATGCTGGCTGCCCGTTGAGCCAAAGGCTCATCTCAGGAGTTTCTCTCGAACATGTCATTCAACGAACTGGGTCTGTCTCCGCATATTCTGCGGGCCGTCAAGGAGCTGGGTTACGAACAGCCAACCCCCATCCAGCAGCAAGCGATTCCGGCCATTCTGGCCGGTCAGGATGTGCTCGGCGGCGCTCAGACAGGCACAGGCAAAACGGCCGGTTTCACCCTGCCGATGTTGCAGCGTCTGCTGGCCAACCACGGTCGTGGCCGTCGTCAGGTGCGCGCACTGGTACTGACCCCGACCCGTGAACTGGCGGCCCAGGTGGGCGAGAGCATCATCAAGTATGCCCACCACCTGCCGTTCAAGACTCTGATCGCCTATGGCGGTGTCAGCATCAAGCCCAATCTGGACGCCATCAAGCTGGGGGTGGACATTCTGGTCGCCACCCCGGGCCGTCTGCTGGATCTGCTGACCCAGGGCGCCCTGACCCTGAGCCAGCTGGAAATGCTGGTGCTGGATGAAGCGGACCGCATGCTCGACATGGGCTTTATCGTCGACATCCGCCGCATCATGAAGGCGCTGCCTGCAGAGCGGCAAACCCTGCTCTTCTCTGCCACCTTCTCAAACGACATCAAGGCGCTGGCGGATGATCTGCTGAACGACCCCACACTCATCGAGGTGGACCCCAGCAACACCGCCGCCGAACAGGTGACCCAACGCATCATTCAGGTGGATCGGGAACGCCGCCGCGAGCTGCTCTCCCACATGATTGGCCGTGGCAACTGGCAGCGGGTGCTGGTGTTTGTCCGCACCAAGCAGATCGCCGACCGCCTCGCCCAGCAGATGCAAAAAGATGGTCTCAATACCGTGGCGATCCACGGTGACAAGAGCCAGGGTGCCCGCAACCGGGCGCTGGCCGATTTTCGCAGTGGCGAGGTGCGGGTGCTGGTGGCGACCGATATCGCCGCCCGCGGTCTGGACATCGATCAACTGCCCTACGTGATCAACTTTGAACTGCCCCAGATGGCGGAAGATTACATCCACCGTATCGGCCGTACCGGCCGCGCCGGTCGTGGCGGCGAGGCCATCTCGCTGGTCAGCCAGGACGAGCTGGGTCAGCTCAAGGCTATCGAAGCCCTGATCGGCCAATCCCTGTCCCTGGAGATCCTGGAAGGGTATGAGCCAAGCGGCAAGCCGAGTCGCCAGACTCTGCCGGGCAGCAAGCCGGTGCAGAACCCGCCTCGGGCTCGCGGTCATGCCAACGCCAAGAGCAGCAATGCCAAGGGCAAGCCAGCCGCGGGCAAGGGCAAAGCCAAAGGTGACGCCAGCAAAAATCCCGCCCAGTCTCCTCAAAACAAGTCCCGCAAGCGGGAAGTGGTGGGCGAGGATATCGGCTTTGCGCCAATGCGCCGCTTGCCCAAAGCAATGCGCGACAGCTATCAGGAGAGCAGCGACGAGTAAGCTCGCGCGACGCTAACTGCCAAGCCAAAAGAGGGTGCCTGCAAGGCTCCCTCTTTTGTTATGGATCGCACTGAGCCGGGCAAGTGCTCCGTGCAAATGCTCCGCTCGGGCTCAGACCAGCGAATGGCGCACCGCGGCGGTACCATGGCTGGGCGGTGCAGAACCATCGAGCGGATTGAGCTGCAAGAACTCGAACAAGCCAGCCTGCATATTGACGTTCCAGAAGCGGCCGGCGAGGGTGAGTTGCAGTCGCTCATGGCTTATCTCGGCCAAGCCATGCTGCTGCCAGGCAGAGAAGAGCGGCATCAGATGAGCACGCAAGGAGATCGGCAGACGATCCAGTGCCAGCACGCCGCTGTCGAGGGCACCGCGCAGCAGACCATCCATCCTTGCATTGGGATTGCGCCCCATCACCATCCCGGGTGCCCGCTCGCCGTTGGCCAGCGCATCATGCCAAGGAGCCAGATCCCGCCCATACATCAAGCCATGGCCAAGAATGCTACCCCCCGCGCCAGCGCCAAAGGGGAGGATCTCGGCACCGCGCTTGGCCATCTGGTTATAACGGCTCTGCTCGGCCGGGCTGCGCCGCCAGTGACTGCAAGAGAGGCGCTCCCAGCCGTGGGCTTCCAGTTGCGCTCCGCCATAGGCATACATGGCGGCACGCTGCTGACCATCGGCGAGCCAATCCAAGGTGCCCTTCTCCTGCGCCCGCTCCAGATTGGTGCCCTGCATGGCGATGAGCTGGTAGAGATCGACCCCGTGCACACCACTCGCCATCACATCGCGGATATCCTGCTGCCACACGGCATCATCCTGACCGGGGAGACCAAAGATGAGATCCGCCACGATCACTGCCGCATCATCTCGAGTCAGCTCGCTAAGGCGGGTCAGCAGGGTCTCCCTGTCATCGAAACGGGCCGCCTGCTGACGCACCCTAGTATCAAAGCTCTGCACCCCGAAGGAGAAGCGGTTGAAGCCCCCTGCCAGCGCCGCCTGCCATTTCTCATCATCAAAGCCGTTGAGACGCCCCTCCAGCGTCACCTCGGCATCGGCCGCCAACGGGAAACGGCGGATCACGGCGGCCAGCATAGCCAGCTCGTCGGCACTCATGTCGGTCGGCGTACCGCCCCCTACATAGACGGCTGAAAACGGCATGCTCTGCGCCAGCGGGGTGTCAGCCGCCTGCGCAAGGGAGGCGCAGAGGGCGTTGACATAGCGGTTTATCCGCGCCGGATTGGCGCCATTTTCGAAAAAATTGCAGAAACTGCAGCGCTTTCGGCAAAACGGAATATGGATGTAGAGGGCGCGCTCCTCAGCTTCACTCTCTCGCTGCCACCAGCTCTGCCAGCCAGCCTCATCCAGAGGGAAGGGGCGCATCCCTCCCCGACTGGCGTGAGCCGAGGTCTTGGCGCTAAAAGCAAACTTGAGGGGATCCGGCGTGGCAATACCGGTCATGGAAGGGGTCAGATTCATGATGGTCACTATTATCAGCAAATAATGACAATGATAACGATTATCGTTACTGGAAATTTGTTCTGGATCAACCTGAGGAGCAGCCCCCCCTCCCGAAAGGCATTTTGGCAACCTGCATTACCGATCTGCTTAACAGATTATTTACTCAAGAGTGGTTATCGTGTGCCGATAGAGAACCATCTCCCGCCGTTTCTTCGTCTACGATCAAGATGATACGGGATCACATAACAACACCAAGCGCATGGAACTTGCCCAAAATGCATAACCTCTCCTTGAACTGGAAAATATTCCTCCCTCTTGCGCTGGTCATCAGCACTACCTTTGGCCTCTGCTTCGAACTCTCCGCCTGGCTGCAACGGGATCTCGCCATCCGGCTGGCAGAGGAGAAGGTTGAGAGCATGGCCAACACCTATATGGATCAGGTGAACGTGCTGATGATGACAGGTGGCATGGCCAACCGGCAGATAGTGCAGACCAAACTCAAGAGTGAAGCGGGCATCGTTGAAGCCCGTCTGGTGCGCGCGCCGGCCGTCAGCAACCTGTTTGGCCCGGGTCATCCGGATCAGAAAGCGCAGGATCCCCTCGATGAGCGTGCCATCAATCAGGGTGAAGCCATTCTGGAGCAGCAGGGCAACCGGCTCACACTGATCAAACCGTTCAAAGCCTACAAGGAGTATCGCGGCACCCAGTGCCTCACCTGTCACCAGGTCAATGAAGGGACCGTGATGGGGGCAGTGCGGATCAGTTATGACCTCAGCCACACCTTCGGCGAGATCCGCCACAACAACCTGATCCTGAGCGGCAGCCTGGCCGCTGTCTTCAGCCTCGGCTTCGGCTTGCTCTGGTGGGTATTGCAACGCTACGTAAAACACCCCCTACGCCAGTTGCAACTCACCATGATCCGGATGGCCAAAGAGCGCGACCTCGCCCTCCCCCTGGTCAATCACAGCCGGGATGAACTGGGCCAGATGACCCGCGCCGTCAATGACATGGTGCAGGGATTCCGCCACAGCCTGCAGGAGGTGGAAGGGGCAACCCACCAGCTCTATCAGGAGTCGAACCAGATCCGTCAGGTGGCGACCCAGACCGAAAACTCGGCCCGCCAGCAAGAGGGGATGACCACCCAGGTTGCCGCCGCAGTCAGCGAGCTGGCCGCCAGCTCTCATGAAGTCCGCGAACATGCCCGCCATAGCGCCGAGCTCTCCGCCCTCACCAATCAGGATGCCGCCGACACCAGCCGCCTCGCCCAGCACTCCATCACCGATATGGGCGAGATGTCGGCAGAGATCGATCGGGTGGATCAGGTGATCCAGCAACTCGACAGCCGCTGTCTTGCGGTTGACGGTGTACTAGAGGTGATCAAGGGGATTGCCGATCAGACCAACCTGCTGGCCCTCAACGCTGCGATTGAAGCGGCCCGGGCAGGTGAGCAAGGCCGTGGCTTTGCGGTGGTGGCCGATGAAGTGCGGGCCCTCTCCAACCGCAGCCGCGCGGCCAGCGAAGAGATCTCCCAGATGATCGCCGCCCTGCAAAATGAAGCCCAGAGCGCAGTTACGGTGATCGGGGATGCAAAAAGCAAAGCCGATGAGAGCATCAGCAAGACCGAAGCGACCCTGGCAGCCATGCAGAACATCATCGAGCGCATCGCCCGCATCAATGACCTCAACGCCCAGATGGCTCAGTCGGCCGAAGAGCAGGACAGGGTCTGCCATGAGGTAGACAGCTCGGTGAGCGATATTCGCAACACCTCCAACGACACCTTGGGTCAGGCGCACGCCGCCAACCTCGCCAGCATCCAGCTGGTGGAGCAGTGCCAGAAACTGGAGGCACTGCTGAAAACCTACCGCTGGTAATGCACTTCACCAACGAAAAAGCGCGACCCGAGGGTCGCGCTTTTGCTTTATGGATTCGATTTGGCCGAGCGGCCGCGTTGCTATTCCAGCGGCGCGTTGACGATTAACAGCGCCGCCAAGATAGCTTTAACGGGCGTTGCGGGTTGCAACGGCATCCGCCAGGTTGCGCAGCAACACTTCGGTATCCGCCCAACCGATGCAGGCATCTGTGATGCTCTGGCCGATGGTGAGTTCACACCCTTCCACCAGATCCTGACGGCCTTCTACCAGATGGCTCTCCACCATCACACCAAACACCGCCTTGCTGCCGGCACGCAGCTGACCGGCTACATCTTCAGCCACCACCATCTGGTTCTTGAACTGTTTGCTGCTGTTGGCGTGACTAAAGTCGATCATCACCTTCTGTGGCAGACCAGCCTTCTCCAGCCCCTTCACAACTTCGCTGACATGGGCAGCGCTGTAGTTCGGCTCACGACCACCACGCAGAATGATGTGACAGTCCGGGTTGCCGCGGGTCGCCACGATGGCGGAGTGACCGTATTTGGTAACCGAAAGGAAGTGGTGCGGCGCACTGGCAGCGCCAATGGCATCGATGGCGACCTTGATGGTGCCGTCAGTGCCGTTCTTGAAGCCCACCGGACAGGAGAGACCGGAGGCCAGCTCGCGGTGTACCTGGGATTCGGTGGTACGGGCACCGATCGCGCCCCAGCTCATCAGATCCGCCACATATTGCGGGGTGATCATGTCGAGGAACTCGGAGGCAGTCGGCAGCCCCATGTCGTTGAGATCCAGCAACAGCTTGCGACCAATGCGCAGACCATCGTTGATCTTGCAGCTATTGTCGAGGTACGGATCGTTGATCAGCCCCTTCCAGCCCACTGTGGTACGCGGTTTTTCGAAATAGACCCGCATCACGATCTCCAGCTGATCTTTCAGCTCGTCGCGCAGCGCCTTGAGGTGCTTGCCGTACTCCAGCGCGGCAACCGGATCGTGGATGGAGCATGGGCCAATCACCACCAGCAGACGCTCATCTTCGCCGGCCAGGATATTGTGAATGGCCTGACGGGATTCAAAAACGGTGGACGAGGCTACCTCGGTAGCCGGAAACTTCTCAAGCACCGCAACCGGGGGTAATAACTCTTTGATTTCACTGATACGAACGTCGTCGGTTTGATGCTGCATGACAAGGCTTCCTGCTAGATGACTGCGATTAGGAAATCTCAACATAGCCCGCGACAGGGCATGTGTAAATAGGAAATTACAGCAATCACAAAACTATTTTATATATCAATCTTGCAAGTTATTGAAATAATGCTAGGCGAAATGAAAGTGCGGATGAGGAAGGCAAAAAGGCCCGCTCAGCGCGGGCCCGAAGCGTCGGTGATGACGGGTTTGTCAGTGATCAGCCACGCTGGCTGATACTGGCCAGCTTGTCGAAGTAATCCGGGAAGGTCTTCGAGGTGCACTTGGGATCATTGATGGTGACCGGTGTATCCGACAGCGCCACCAGCGAGAAGCACATGGCGATACGGTGATCGTTGTAGGTATCGATCTCGGCATGCTTGAGCTGGGTCGGCGGGGTCACGGTGATGAAGTCATGCCCCTCCTCCACTTCAACACCCAGCTTGCGCAGCTCGGTCGCCATGGCGTGCAGACGATCGGTCTCCTTCACCCGCCAGTTGTAGATATTGCGAATGGAGGTCGGCCCCTCGGCAAACAGCGCGGCAACCGCGATGGTCATGGCCGCATCGGGAATATGGTTCATGTCCATATCCACTCCGTGCAGCGGTGCCTGCTCCGCCTCGATAAAATCATCGCCCCAGGTGATGCGCGCGCCCATCTTCTCCAGCACGTCGGCGAAATGGATATCGCCCTGAATGCTGTGCTTGCCGATACCGGTGACCCGCACCTTGCCCTTGATGGCTCCGGCCGCGAGGAAGTAGGAGGCGCTGGAGGCATCTCCTTCCACCAGAAAGTCACCCGGGCTGATGTAGGTCTGGTTGCCCTTGATGTAGAACAGCTTGTAGTTGTCGTGCTCGATGACCACCCCGAACTGCTTCATGATGTGCAGAGTGATGTCGATGTAAGGCTTGGAGACCAGCTCCCCCTTGATGTGGATCCGGGTATCACCGGCCGCCATCGGCGCCGCCATCAAAAACGCGGTCAGGAACTGGCTGGAGACGGAGCCATCGACGTGCACATCGCCGCCCCACAGCCCCTTGGCATCCACCACCAGCGGCGGATAACCATCGTGTTTCAGGTACTGGATATGGGCACCCGCTTCACGCAGGGCATCCACCAGATGGCCGATGGGACGCTCTTCCATGCGCGGCTCGCCACCCAGGGTATATTCACCAGAGCCGAGGCACAGGGCGGCGCAGAGCGGTCGCATGGCAGTACCGGCGTTGCCAAGGAACAGATTGACCGGCTCTTTCACCGCAAAGCTGCGACCCAGACCCTGCACGGTACACTCGGTCTTGTCGGCAGAGAGCTTGTACTTGACCCCGAGCTGGGTCAGCGCAGCCAGCATATGACGAATGTCATCGCTGTCGAGCAGGTTGGTCAAACGGGTAGTGCCACGAGCCAGCGCCGCCAACAGCAGCGCACGGTTAGAGACACTCTTGGAGCCGGGCAGATTGACCTCACCAGCCACACGAGAAATGGGTTCCAAACGCAACGAATTCATAGACTTCCTGTGCTATCTCAAAAATAAACGCCTGTCCGGACGTTAACAGCCTGCGTCCCGCTCGGCAAGGGCACTTTCAGGGGAAATCGCACGGCAAACGCCAGCGCGCTGGTTCTGTTGAAAAAAAGACGCCGGGGTATCCCCGGCGTCTTGAATCACTGCAATAGCTGGAAGCGGCTCACTGGTTGTCACGAGAGGCCACCAGCAAACACATAGGGGCTCTGTTCTCAGCCGTTGCGCTTGGCAAAGCCATCCATAAAGCTCACCAGGGCCTTCACTCCCTCCAGCGGCATGGCGTTGTAGATGCTGGCGCGCATGCCACCGACGATGCGGTGCCCTTTGAGGGCCAGCAGGCCGGCCGCTTCCGATTCGGCCAGGAACTGCTTGTCCAGCTCGGCATTTTTCAGCTGGAACGGGATGTTCATCCGCGAACGGCAGCTGACATCCACCTGATTGCCGTAAAAGCTCGACTGATCGAGATAGTCGTAGAGGAAGTCGGCCTTCTCCTTGTTGCGCGCTTCCATCGCCTCGAGGCCACCCTGTTCCTTGAGCCACTCGAACACCAGGCCGGCCAGATACCAGGCGTAGGTGGGCGGCGTGTTGAACATGGAGTCGTTCTTGGCAGTGAGCTTGTAGTCAAAAATCGAGGGGACATCGGCTCTCGCCTGATCCAGCAGATCATCGCGTACGATGGCGATGGCAAGCCCGGACGGCCCGATATTCTTCTGGGCACCGGCATAGATGATGCCAAAGCGGCTCACGTCGAGAGGACGGGAGAGAATGGTGGAAGAGAGATCTGCCACCAGCGGCACCTCGCCGGTGGCCGGGATGTCGAACATCTCGATGCCGTCGATGGTTTCGTTCGGGCAGTAGTGAACATAGGCCGCATCGGCGCGAAATGCCGGGGTCGGCAGCAGGTGGGAGATCCCCTGCTCGTTCTTGGCAACCCCCTGGAAGGTCTGGATATCGCCATACTTTTTGGCTTCATCCACAGCACTCTGGGACCAGACACCTGTCAGCAGAAAGTCCGCCTTCTTGTTGGCCCCGCCCAGCAGGTTCATGGGCACGGCGGAGAACTGACCGCGGCCGCCACCGTGCATGAAGAGCACCTTGTAGTTGTCCGGCACCGCCAGCAGCTCACGTAGATCCGCTTCAGCCTTCTCGGCAACCGCCATGTAGGGCTTGCCGCGATGGGAAAGCTCCATGACCGAGGCTCCCAGCCCCTGAAAATTACAAAATTCGCGCTGGGCGCGCTCCATGACTTCAACCGGCAGCATGGCGGGGCCGGCGCAGAAGTTGTAAATCTGTTTGCTCATGACGCTTTCCGTGAGTAGATGAGAGTAATCGATGACTTGTCAGGTTTTACACAAGAGCAGCCAGCGGATCAAAGGCTTTTTGGGAGCTGGCTCAACCTTTTACCGTCACTCTGCGTCCCCCTTGCAGTAGAAAAAGCCCTGAACGAGTCAGGGCTTGCAGGGAACATGCACAGAAATGGCGGGCAGAGCGCATAAACGACCACAGCTCAGCCATTTCTGACAAATTTACAGTTTGGCGGTGAGCTCCGGCAGCAGAGTGAAGAGATCCCCCACCAGCCCGTAGTCCGCTACCTGAAAGATGGGGGCATCGCTGTCCTTGTTGATGGCCACGATCACCTTCGACTCCTTCATCCCCGCCATATGCTGGATGGCGCCCGAAATACCGACCGCGATATAGAGCTCGGGCGCCACCACCTTGCCGGTCTGCCCCACTTGCAGATCGTTGGCGACATATCCTGCATCAACGGCGGCTCGCGATGCCCCCACGGCGCCGCCCAGCTTGTCGGCCAGCGCCTCAATCAGGGCAAACTGCGCCTTGGAGCCCAGAGCACGGCCACCTGAGACAACCACCCGGGCGGCGGTCAGTTCGGGCCTGCTGGAGCGCACCGCGCGGCGCTCGACCAACCGGGTACGACCAGCGAATTCGGGCACGGCCAAGTGCTCGATGGGAGCCTGCCCGCCCGTCGCCGCCTTGGCAAACGCGGTAGCCCGCACCGTCATCACTTTGACGGGCGCCGAGCTTACAACTCTGGCAATGGCATTGCCCGCATAGATGGGGCGCAGGAAGGTGTCGCTGCTCTCGATAGCCGTCACCTCGGAGAGCATCTCCACCCCGAGCCGAGCCGCCACTTGTGGCAGCAGCGCCTTGCCCATGGCACTCGCCGCCATCAGGCAGTGGCTGTACCCCTGACACCAGCAGGCCAGCAGCTTGTCCACCCCATCCAACAGCCCGTCGGCCAGCCGGGAATGTTCGGCAAGCAACACCTTGTCGACGCCGCCGAGAGCTGCCGCCTGTTCACCCGCCTCGGTCAGCCCCTGCCCGAGCAACAGCAGGTCAACCTGGCCGCCGATGGAGACGGCGGCGGTGACCAGTTGTGCCACGTTGTCGGCCAGATGGCCCTGATGATGTTCGGCAATGATCAGCACGCTCATGGCAGCACCTTCGCTTCGTGTTTGAGTTTGTCCACCAGCTCGTCCACCGAGCCCACCTTGATCCCGGCGCTGCGGGCTGGCGGCGCCATCACCCCGAGCAAACGGGTCTGGTTGGCCACCTCAACAGCGAGTGTCGAGAATGGAGCACTATCAAGCGGCTTGCGCTTGGCCTTCATGATGTTGGGCAGCGAGGCAAAGCGCGGTTCATTCAAACGCAGATCGGCGCTCACCACCGCAGGCAACGGCATGCCGAGGGTCTCGAGGCCACCGTCGATTTCGCGAGTCACCAGCAGCTCTCCCGCTTCCACCTTGAGGGCGGACGCGCAGGTCGCCAGCGGCCAATCATTGAGGGCAGCCAGCATCTGGGCCACCTGATTGTTATCTGAATCGATGGACTGCTTGCCGAGCAGCACCAGATCCGTCTGCTCCTGCTCACACACCTTGTGCAAGGCGCGGGCGACAGTCAGCGGGGTGAGCGTCTCATCGGTGACATAATGCAGCGCCCGATCCGCCCCCAACGCCAGCCCATGGCGCAGTTGCTCGGCGGCAGCGTCAGGGCCGAAGGTCACCACCACCAGTTCGCTGGCAACCCCGGCTTCCCGCAGCCTGACCCCCTCCTCCACCGCAATTTCACAAAAGGGGTTGATCCCCATCTTCACATTGGCCAGCTCCACGTCGGAGCCGTCTCCCTTCACCCGGATCTTGACGTTGTAGTCGACTACCCGTTTGATTGCGACCAGCAGCTTCATGGGGTCATGCCTCGTCTCTTTGGATTGAATTCATTAGTGTGCCTCTGCGTTTGTTGCAGTACGCTCTTCCCTGATTTTTTGCTTTTTCTTGCTCAGTTTTGCTTACAACTGCTTTACGTTTACGTAAACTACCAGCATTACCCTAGGCCAACCAGAGCGCAGAGGCAAGATGGAACGGGAAGCAATGGAATTTGATGTCGTCATCGTCGGCGGCGGTCCGGCGGGGCTCAGTGCAGCCATCGCCCTGAAACAGCAGGATGCCACTCTCTCTGTCTGTCTGCTGGAGAAAGGGGCGGAAATTGGCGCCCATCTGCTCTCCGGCGCCCTGTTTGATCCCGTCGCCTTGCAAGAGCTGCTGCCGGATTGCTGGCAGCAAGCGCCGCTCGGCGTGCCGGTCAGCGACGATCAGGTTCATCTGCTGCAAAGCGAGCAACACTCCATGCAACTCCCCGCTTGGGCGGTGCCACCCCGGATGCACAATCAGGGTTGCCACGTGCTCAGTCTGGGCAATCTTTGCCGCTGGCTTGGCCAACATGCGGAAAAACTGGGAGTCGAAATATACCCGGGATTTACCGCCAGCGAACTTATCATGGAAGCGGGCCGGGTCAAGGGGGTGATCACCGGCGATCTGGGGCTGGATCGGGAGGGCAATCCAAAAGCTGATCATGTGCCCGGGATGGCACTGCTCGGCCGCTACACCCTCTTTGCCGAAGGGGCCCGAGGCCATCTTGGCAAACAGCTGATCGCCGCATTCAATCTGGCAAGCCCTGCCCAGCCCCAGCACTATGCCATCGGCTTCAAGGAGCTGTGGCAACTGCCTGCAGGGCAAGGCAAAGCGGGACAGGTGCTGCACGGCAGTGGCTGGCCCCTTGGCAAGCAGGGGGGCGGCAATAGTCACGGCGGTTTCTATCTCTATCACATGGAGGGGGATCAGGTGGCGGTCGGGCTGATTGTCGATCTCAACTACCAGAATCCCTGGCTCAGCCCGTTCGACGAATTCCAGCGCTTCAAGCATCACCCGCTTATCGCCGGCGTGTTGCAAGGGGGTGAACGCATCAGCTATGGCGCCCGCGCCATCACCAAGGGGGGCTGGCACGCCCTGCCCCGCATGCACTTCCCAGGCGGCCTGCTGATCGGCTGCGATGCCGGCACCCTCGACTTTTCCCGCATCAAGGGGATCCACACCGCCATGAAATCGGGGATGCTGGCGGCAAAAACCGTCGCGATGGCCCTGCGGGGGGGCGATGAGGGAGGCCGGGATCTGGTCCAGTATGGTGACGAGCTGCACCAGAGCTGGCTGGCCCGCGAACTCAAGGCGGCGCGCAACTTCGGCGCGGCGCTTCACCGCTATGGTCCCTGGTTGGGCGGTGCCTTCAACTGGCTGGAGCAACGGCTGTTTGGCGCAAACTCGCCCTTCAAGCTGCTTGATAAGGCTCACGACTACCGTCAGCTGCGCGTGGCCAGCCGCTGCGAGCCCATCCATTATCCCAAACCCGATGGCAAGCTGAGCTTTGACAAACTCTCGTCTGTGTATCTGGCCAACACCAGTCACGACGAGGATCAGCCTTGTCACCTCAAGCTGCAGGACGAGCGCATTCCGATCGAGGTCAATCTGCCCACCTGGGCAGAACCCGCTCAACGCTACTGCCCTGCAGGGGTGTTTGAAGTACTGGAAATGGAAGGCGCGGCCAAACTGCAGATCAACGCCGCCAACTGTATTCACTGCAAGACCTGTGATATCAAGGATCCCAGTCAAAACATCGTCTGGACACCACCACAGGGAAGCTCCGGGCCCAATTATCCGAATATGTGATGAAGCGGGGCAGCGGCAACAAGCAGCCCCAGCTAGCCCTCCCCCAGCCAAAGGCTGGGTTCTACCCCGCATAGCCGCTCAGGTGATCCGACCTCGCTGTTTTTTTGAACAAACAAGCTGAATCCCTGATGAATAGCCCCTGACAAGCGCGGCCCGCCCCTGTATAGTTCGCCGCATTCAGGTTTTCCATCGGCCCGATCTGCTTATCCACGGGATCGCCTTCTGCAGCGATCTAAGGCCGCATGACCTGTGCAACCATCCCTGATTACCCATGACTTTTTAAGGGGGGACAGATGATCACCGCCTACATTCTCAACAACAAGGTGCTGGACATAGTCACGCTCGGGCCTGACGACATAGTACCTGACAACACGGTCTGGCTGGATGCCTACAAGCCGGACACGGCAGAGCGAGAATGGTTGACGGGCCTGTTCCTGGAAGAGGTCCCCGACAAGGAAGAGCTCGACGACATCGAAGCATCCGCCCGTTTTTACTGGGATACCGATGGTCTGCACATTCACTCCCTGTTTCCCCAGCGGATCGGTCGTGACACCAAGGGTGTCCACGTCTCCTTTACCCTGCGCAACAACCTGCTGATCAGCATTCGTGAAGATGACATCGGGCTGGTGCGCCTGCTGCGTCACTATATGCGCCAAGATCGGCTGGAGGTGGAGGATGCCCTCGACATCCTGCTGGAGGTGCAGAACCTCAAGGTGGAGTACCTCTCCGACCTTATCGAAGATGGTTACAAGACCTTGGAAAACACCGCCGATCAGATCTTCGAGCCGGATCAGATCAACCCCATGCTGAAAGAGTTGATGGCACAGGAAGAGGCCAACGGCCAGATCCGTCTCTCTCTGCACGATACCCGCCGCGCCCTGCGTTTCCTCAAACGCAGCCTGCGCCAGCGCATGAGCCTTGAGCAGAACAAGTGGATCGACGAGATGCTGCACGACGTGGAGTCTCTCTTGCCCCACACCCAGTTCCTGTTCGACAAGATCAACTTCCAGCTGGAGGCCTCCATGGGGGTGACCAATCTGGAGCAGAACAAGGTGATCAAGATCTTCTCGGTGGCCGCGGTCATCTTCCTGCCGCCGACCCTGATCGCCAGTATCTACGGCATGAACTTCGGCCGCATGCCGGAGCTCGCCTGGGAGTATGGTTATCCCATGTCACTGGTGCTGATGGTGATGTCATCGCTCGGCACCGGCCTCTTCTTCAAGCGCAAAGGCTGGCTGTAACGCCGCCGACGCACGCTGCGATATCTGAAGAAACGGATTGGGGGGCATGGCCCCCCGATTAATTTGCGCCACGCCCAACGCCTTGCAAAGGACGCTTCGTCGCCCCATATCCCTTCCATCACTCAATTCAAGTGGATAACGGGCAACCATGACCCTCTACCCCGAACACCGATATGACGATCACGGCCAGTTGCGCCCGCCTCTCTGGTTCTGGCCCATCGCCCTGTTGCTGACCCGCTCGGTCTGGCTCTTTTTGATGGCAGGGGTCACCCGCGAGAGCGGCAGCGAGATCCTGACCCTCTTCTATCCGGACAAGATCACCCTCTACATCAGCCTGCTGACCGACGTGCCCGCCATGCTGGCGTTGCTCGCCTGCGGCGGCACCTATCAGCAAACCCAAAGCATTCGCGCCAGACTCCGGCGCCACAGCCCGCTGCTGCTACTCTGCTCTGCCGTCAGCGGCCTGCTGATGCAACTGCACAGCCTCAATCTGCAAAAGTGGTCGTTCAGCTGGCCCACCGCACTGGTGCTGGTCGCCAGCCTCTGGGCGCTCTGGTATCTGCTGCGCAGTCGCCAGTTGCGCGAATATGCTGCCGATGAGCCCCACTAACGGGGCTGATACCTATTGACGAGTGACCCGGATCTGCAGGGTCTGGCGCTCGCTCTGGCTGCCTCGCCCCCCCTGTAGCTGGGTGCCGAGGCTACTCCCCTGATCCGCTGAGCTGGTCGAGAGCTCCCCCACCGTCAGCCACTGGCCCGGGGCCCCGCTCACCTCGGTGGCACTCTGCCCACGATTGATGGTGCCCTGATCCAGCCTCGCCTGTTCGCTGCTCAGCGCAATCTGCACCCGATCCCCAATCAAGGTGGCCGTGGCATAGAGGCCGTTCACCAGCGGCATCATCCCCACCACGGCTCCCCCATTCCACTGATAGAAGGTGACCGGTTGATAGGAGCCCATCTGCAGCAACACGGGACGGCCCGACAGCCCGCGCACCTGCCAGCTGTCGTTCTGGCTGCGCTGGTACTGCCGGGCGTTGCCATCGACCAGCCACTGTCGCTTGGCCTCGTCGCGACTGATTGAGCCCCCCAGTTGCTGACCGCTGGCGGCACCATCGACCCGCCACTCGATAAGCAGGCTTTGCGGTGGCTGGTTGACCTGCGCCAGCGTGGCTTCGGCCTCCTGCAGCTGGGCTGGCGTCCCGCTCAGCACCAGCTGATTCCCCATGGCACTCACCCCAAGCTGGGGATAGATCTCCTTGAGGGTCTGCACCGCCGCCTGCGCCTCGAAGACCGGGATCACTTTCACCTCAGCCCACAGCGACGGGCTCCACAGTCCCATCATGCAGCCAAGCCACAGCAGCGCCCTGCGGCCAACCTTGCCCATCCGAACCATTACGCTCTCCTCGTTCTCTGTGCTCTTCTCACACTCTGTTCTCTTCTCTCTGCTTAAGGCGTAGACCTACGCCTGCAGCCAACAGCTCAGCCCTATTCCGCTCACCCGTCGATGATGAACCCGGCGGTTGCCAAAAAACAATCGGGAATGCAGCAACTCCGTGATTTCTCACGGTATGAGGCTCTCATTCCACGCCCGTTATCGCGTAAGATAGCGCCATCATAGTTGCCCAAGCGGAATCCATCATGTTGAAACAGCTGTTGTTACTCCCCCTCGCCCTGCTGCTGGGAGCCTGCTCCCTGACCCAGTACAACGTCAGCGAGGCCGAAATCAACCAGTACCTCAAAGATCAGGTCTCTTTTGAAAAACAGCTGGGGATCCCCGGCATCATGTCGAGCAAGATCCGTCTGGATGAGATGCAGAGCCGTATCGGCCGCAAACAAGCAGATCGCATCGAGCTGGACGCCGCTGGCGACCTGCAGGTGAGCAGCCCCCTTGGCAGCCAGCAGATGAAGATCCGCTTTGCCCTGAGTGCCCGCCCGGACTATGTGGCCGATCAGGGCGCCATCTATCTGCGCGATCTTGAGCTGGTCTCGGTCAAGACCGAGCCGGCCGATATCGGGGCCGCCCTCACCCCGCTGCTGCCCACCTTCAATCAGTCGCTCTCCCTGTTCCTGTCGCAAACGCCGGTCTACCGCCTCGACAGCAGCCGCAAGAACGAAGCCAGGATCAAGGAGAAGGTCGAAGCCCTCAAGGTAGAGCCGGGCCGTCTGGTCATCCCGTTCAAGCTGCTCTGATCGCCGTCGCACCGGCACTTTCATCGCAATAAACAGATAACCGTCCTCTTCGACAGCGCACATCCGGTTCAACGTGCAGCCGAATGGGGCGGTTTTTTACTTCTCAAGTCCCCGCCAACACAGCATAATGCAGACCATTCTCATTTAGATTCGTCATGAGAAGCGTCAATAATAAAACCAATGGTGAGAAGGGACATGAGAAAAACCGTACTGGTTCAGGCGATCGCCTGCGCACTGATCAGCGGCGCCGCACACGCTGCCGTCAAAGTCGAAGACAAGACATTCAATACCGCCGCCAACATGCTGGCCTATACCGAATTCGAGCTCTCCGGTGAGCCGCTGGCCGAAGCGCTGGGGCTGGATCTGGACGTGCTGGATGCCAACCGTGCCGATGAGCCAACCCCGTTCGACTTCGCTGCCGGCATCGAATCCTACGAATACTCCGAAGAGGCGATGTACGCCCTCAACTACCAATCCGGAATGGGCCCGCATCTGGTGAACGGGCCGCAAAACCTGGCCCGTGGCGGCACCATGGCCTCTCTGGGGCAACGGGTGTTGGCCATGGCCGATGCCGTTGGCTTCCCGGCTGATGAAGTGCCGCAGGGCATGTATCCCCTCTCCCTGCCCTACGCCTCTGCCAATCCGGAGTTTGCCCAGTCCGTTAACGCCACTCCGGTCAATGGCGACCAGATCACCATCAAGACCGCCAAAGGGACCGAGAAGACCGTCAAGACCCAGGTGCCCGCCTACTTCCGTGACTACAGCACCCTGCGCTGGAGCGGTAGCGACAACCTGCTGGTGCCCGCAGCGGTGGGCGGCATCCTGCTCAAAGAGGTGATGTGGTCCCAGGACTTCCTCGGCGGCATGCACGTGGCCGAGACCGATGAAGAGGTAGAAGCCGCCTCCGCCACCATGGATCAGGATGGCAAACACAAGCTGGGCGTCTCTGCCGCCGATGGCTTCAACGGCATGATGCTGACCGAGCAATCCATCGACAAGCTGGCCATCATGCAGAACCAGCTTGGCTTCGATGGCAAACAACTGGGCGCCAAGATCATCCCGCAGTACGATCCGGCCAAGGGCGTGATTTACTTCCCCCATCAGGTGAAAGTGACCGAAACCAGCAACAACGATGCCGGTGCCATCGGCAAGCTGGAGGTGGTGGATGGTTCCGCCCAGCTGCGCGATGCCTGGATGATGCTGTGGCCGCTCTCCGAGTTCTATGCCTTCAGCGATCAGCGCAGCGCCAACACCAACCAGAACCCGGCCTTCCACGCCGTGTTTGACGGTGCGCCGTTTGCCGCCGCACCGGCTGCCAACAAGGTCAATGACCTGGGCAAAGCGGTTGCGGGCAGCGATGCCTTCTCGCTGGCGATCAACCTCTCCAACCTCACCTTCAAGAACCTAGCGGCCCTGCACTTTGATGCCAAGGCTGGCACCCTGGTCAACAGCTGGCAGGCAGGCAAACAGGGCAAGCACGTCACCACCTTTGACGCCGCTTACGCACTGGTCGCCCTGCAGATCTTCCAGCGCGCTCAGGATGCGCTGCCGGTCGGTTACGCCGCTGGTGACAATGGCGAACTGAACCTCAAGACCAAGCAGGGTCAAGAGGCGCTCGACTTGATCCGCAAACAGGCCGATTTCATCCTTGCCAACCTCAAGGGCAAAAATGGTCTGGTGCATGACGGCATCACCCTGGGTGGCAAGCTCGATGCCGGCCACTCCATCGATGCACAGTTCGCCGCCATCCGTGGTCTGACTGCCGCCTTCCTCGCTACCTCCGATGCCAAGTACCGCACCGCTGCCCGCGAGCTGTTCATCGCCACCGACAAGGCCTACTTCAATGCCAAGGCGGGCACCTGGCTGGCGGGTAAACAGGGTGAATACACTCCCTGGACCCAGGCTGCCATCTCCGGCGCACTGCGCTCAGCCATGCTGAACCTGCGCAACGAAGGGGCCGAGAAGGCGCCCGAGCTGGAGCTGGCCAAGCTGACCGGTCAGTACGTCAGCTGGTTCCGTGGCACCGTCAACGGTGGCATGCAGATGGCCGAGTGGATCGGTGACTCCGGCGAGAACATCATCGAAGGTGCCGGCAGCGATACCGACGAAGATGGCGTACCGCAAGTGACCGCCGCCGGTGGCAAGCACGGCACCGCCATGGTGATGGCCGCCAAAGCGGTGGTCAGCGAATAATCCTCGCCATTCACCAGCATGAAAAAGGGAGCCAACTTGGCTCCCTTTGCATTACAGCGTCTGACACAGTTTCAAGGACTTCCTCAAACCAGCTTGTCCAGCATCTCCTTGGTCACCAGCACAATCCCCTGCTCGGAGCGGTAGAAGCGGCGGCTATCCTCATCGGCATTCTCGCCCACCACCAGCCCATCGGGCAGCACGCATCCCTTGTCCACCACCACCCGGCGCAGACGGCAACCGGCGCCAATCTCGACCCCGGGGAAGATGATGGCCTGATCCAGGGTGCAGAAGGAGTGCACCCGCACATTGGTAAAGAGCACCGAGTTGAGCACAAACGACCCGCTGACGATGGTACCGCCCGAGAACATGGAGTTGATGGTCATGCCATGCTGACCATTGCGATCCTGCACGAACTTGGCCGGTGGCGTCAGGGTCTGGCTGGTCCAGATGGGCCAGTTCTGATCGTAGATGTCGAGCTCGGGCAGCACGGATGCGAGATCCATGTTCGCTTCCCAGAACGAGTCCAGCGTACCCACGTCACGCCAGTAGGGCTTTTGCCCCTCGCGCGCCCCGACACAGGACATGTTGAAGGGGTGAGCAAATGCCATCCCCTCCTCCACGATGCGGGGGATCACATCCATCCCGAAGTCGTGTTTGGAGTCCTGATTGTGAATATCCTCCTCCAGCAGTTGGTAGAGGTACTCCGCCTCGAAGATATAGATCCCCATGGAGGCCAGCGAGCGATCTTCGCAACCTGGCATGGCGGGCGGATTGGCCGGTTTTTCGACGAAGGCGCGGATCTTGCGCTGCTCGTCGATATCCATGATCCCGAAGGCGGATGCCTCAGCCCGCGGCACCTCGATACAAGCGACCGTCACCTTGGCACCGAGGCGCACATGATCGAGCAACATGGCGGCGTAATCCATCTTGTAGATGTGATCCCCCGCCAGCACCACCAGATATTTGGGGCCGTAGTCACGGATGATATCGACGTTCTGGTAGATGGCATCGGCGGTGCCGCGATACCAGTGCACCTCGTCCACCCGTTGCTGGGCAGGGAGCAGGTCGATGAATTCGTTCATCTGGTAACGCAGGAAGGACCAGCCCGATTGCAGGTGACGCAGCAGGCTGTGAGATTTGTATTGGGTGACTACACCAACGCGGCGGATCCCCGAGTTGATACAGTTGGAGAGCACAAAATCAATGATCCGGAATTTGCCACCGAAATGGACGGCAGGCTTGGCGCGGTTGTCAGTCAACTGCTTCAGGCGACTACCACGTCCACCCGCCAGCACCAGTGCCATACTCTGGTTCAATAATTGTCGTGCTTTGGCACTATTTTCGGGCTCTAACAACATGATTTACCTCTGCCTTGTTTGATCTATTTTCAACTCATCTTCGCCTGTTTCGGCACCTGTGAAAGTGGTTTCACTCACATTTAACCGATCTCAATTGACCCTTTTCACCGAGTTGCGAGGAATAGCATGCTTTGCTCCGCCAGCTTGGTTAAAATTCCCCCACAAAGCAGCCACTTCAAGGATGACAAGATGGTTCACAAGCTCGGACGTACCCTCTTTCTGATCGCCACCATAGTGACCATACCCCTGCTGTTCCTGCAAGCAGTTTGGTTGGCCCTTCAGAGCACACCGCTCACATTGGCCATTATTCTGGCCACCACACTGCTTGGCATGATCCTGCTGTTGATGCTGGCCATCCGCACCATGGATGGCATGCTCCAGCATCAGGAGCTCACCTGGGTCAAGGCGATCAGGGGACGGGATCCCTCACAACTCGATGAGCCCGCCTCCCAGGAGGTGCTGCAACAGCTGCTGGAACAGTTCGAAAGCGCCGAGCAGAGCGCTCATCGCCAGCTGACCGAGCTCAGCAACCTGGCCACCACCGACGAGCTGACTCAGCTTCTCAACCGCCACGCATTTCGCCGCGACATGACCGAGTTGCTGCAGCGGGATCAGGACACCCAGACCGCGACCCTGGTGCTGATCCGTGCCACCGAGCTTGGCAAGATCAACGCCCAGCGCGGATTCCAGTCTGGTGATGCCTACATCAAGGACATGGCGGCCCTTATCAAGCGGGTGGTAAGCCGCTTCCCAGGCAATCAGGTCTACCGCATTTCGGGGGCTGATTTCGCCGTGCTGGTGCAACCGGTGGCCAATATTCCTCCCCATCTGCTGGGGCAGGATTTGAAGGTGGCCTTCGATCACTATCAGGATCAGCACGAGCTGGAGAGCACCGGTTACTCGGGGCTGACCAAGCTCAGCAGCGGCCAGAAAATTGAAGCCGTGCTGGCCAGAGCGGATCTGGCGCTGGCTCGCGCCCAGACCGAAACCATCAACGGCTGGGCCATCCAGCAGGATGACAGCGCCTCCGATCTGCAGGGCCAACACCACTGGCGCGACGTGCTGACCGACGTGCTGGCGCAGGAGCGACTCAGCTTTACCTACCAGCCGATCCAGCCCCTGCACCGCAGCATGCTGGCTTACAACGAGATCTACACCCGCTTCAGCGGCAATGACGGCACCGCCCTGCCCACCGACACCCTATTTGCCATGGCCCAGCGGCTGGATATGGTGATGCGGCTGGAGCAGCTGGTCATTACCCACATCATGCGTCAGTACCGGGCCTTTGGTGCCAACCAGAGTCGCTGGGGGATCAACCTCTCCCCCAACCTGCTGCAAAACAGCGCCTTCCTGATCTGGCTTGACCGCCAGCTGCTCAAAGATCCCAATACCAGCGCCAATCTGGTGTTCGAACTGGATGAAGAGCATCTGGAACGCAACCTGACCGGCGCCAAGCGGGTGTTTGAACTGCTGCGCCGCAACGGCAGTCGCTCGGCGATCGCCAATTTCGGCAAGGGGATCGGTTCCTTTACCCTGTTTCGCGAGCTCAAGCCCGACTACATCAAGCTGGACCCGGCCCTGATCACCGGACTGGAGCAGGATCAGACCAACCAACAGTTCGTGCGGATGATCGTCGATGTATCACATCGGATGGGGTGTCAGGTCATTGCAGAGGGGGTGGAACAGCTTGGCCAGAAACAGCTGCTGCAGGGGATGTATGTGGATGGCTTGCAGGGCTATCTGATCGCCCGGCCGCAACCGCTGCGACCGGATATCAGCCAGCTGGGGCTCTTTACTGAGGATGCTTCAGCTTCAAAAGGGTCAGAATGATGTCATTGAGCTGGCGATAGCGCTCCAGCTCTTTTTGATCGTAACGGGTCGCCAGCGTGGTGGGGTTGTGGCGATTCTTGAGGTAACGGTTGATTTGCAGGCGATTGAACCCCGCCACCTGATAGACCTGGCCAAGCAGGGTATTGAGCTCATCGTGCTCCAGACCGGCTCTGGCCAGATAGTCCCCATCGGCGGGACTCTCGGTCTGGTGACTCCACTTGCCAATGCGACCGCTCTCTTGCAGATAGCTGAGCCACTGCTCGATATAGAGGGGTTTACACCCCGCCAACAGGTTGAAAAAGCCCACCGCATCGCAACGACAACCACTCAGGAGTACGACCGCCAGCTGATCATCATCACACTGGAAGGTCACAGGCCCGGCTTGCGCCCAATCCAGCGCCTGCACCCGAATGCTGGCCTTCTCACCCGCAGCTCCCGTTACGTCGAATACAAACATGGCGCTCCTCCCTTGGCAAAAGGTTGATGATGGACCATCCCCCTGACAGGTGCAAAGGCAAATCGGCTTTTAACTCATCAATCGGGCCATTCGACCATAAAAAAGACCGGCACCCTCACGGGTGCCGGTCTTTGTCCCGATGGCCTGTGTGTTCAGGCCATCAATGGAGGCGCTTTCAGGCGTCCAGTTCAACCAGTGCCTTGGCCAGCTCGATGGGTTCGAGCTCCTGGCCTTCCAGATCGGCGTTCCAGTTCGGGCCGACCAGTACATCGTCTTCATCCAGATCGTTGATCCAGATATCGAGAAACTCTTCCAGATCGATCACTTCCGGCTCGTAATCGGCCCACTCGTCGACGCAGTGCAGACGGGCGTCCTCTTCGGCAGACCAGAGCGGCATCACGTCGGCATCTTCAAATTCGGCGGAGCGGCAGACGACCCAGTCTTCCCCATAGCGCAGACCCCACACCTGACCCGACTCGCGGACTTGTTCGATAAACAGTTGGAAATTGGCGTCAAGGTTGTCGTTAAGCATGCTCATGGGATTCTCTCTTTCTTTCGGGTGCTGCGGTATTGTCGGGCGACAATACGATGGCCAAATGGTGTCGCAAAAGTGACATGGACTCAAGCATATTGGGGTTATTCCGGGAAAAAAGCCGGGATAACTCATATTTGCCTGCAAAAACGCCTCCCGATGGAGGCGCCTTGCAGATTCAGGAGATCAACGCTCCCAGTAAACCTCTTCCAGACTGTCCTCTTTCTCCGGCAAACCGCGGGAGAGACGGGGACTGCTCTGGGCCAACACCTCGTAGCTGACGCGGTTGGCGTATTTGCATACCTGAGCCAGTGAGGAGTAAGTCAGGAACTCGGAGATATGCTTGGCGGAGTTGGGCACATTCATTCGGTGATAGGAGTTGGCCACCATGTCGTGCAGCACGGCGGAAAGGGCGCCATCCCCTGCCCCGTTGGTGTTCTTGATCTTCTCCGGGCCCCCCATGTACGGGGAGATGTGGGAGTAGATACGGGCCGGTTTGCGGCACTTGGCCCGGGCCATCGGGCGGCTGAACTCATACATGTTGAACTCGGGGATAACGCCGGGCAACAGGGTATGGGTGGTCTCGCGCTTGTAGTCCTCGTCGGTATAACTCGCCATGTAGAGGCCGATGGGGCCAGCAGTACAGAGCACCATATCGGCCCAGTCGAGCGCCTTGTCGGCAGCACCGAGCGGATCAGCGATGCCGGTCAGGGCTTCCCCTTCGTCTTCGTTCATCGCCAGCACGGTCACGTTCTCGGCAATGAAGTCGCGCCACCACTGGGGATTTTCGTCGATGACGAAACGGGTGCCCAGGGTCAGCACCACGGGAATACCGGCCTCACGGGCATAACGCACCGCGGTCATGGCCGCCTCTTTCATCGGATCACCATCGTCACCGCGTACCAGATAGGCGGTGATCACCAGTGCAGACGCCCCTTTGATCACATCCTCCGGAATGTGCTGCACATCCAGCTGGTTCATCTTGCCAGCGTTGATACCGAAGCTGCGCTCGCCGCACTC
Organism: Aeromonas sp. 97A; assembly: GCF_051919185.1. Taxonomy (NCBI): domain Bacteria; kingdom Pseudomonadati; phylum Pseudomonadota; class Gammaproteobacteria; order Aeromonadales; family Aeromonadaceae; genus Aeromonas; species Aeromonas sp. 97A. Next base: position 1,703,688 of record NZ_JBQBFF010000001.1, read on the forward strand.
GGTAATGAAAGTGAAGCAACGGCCGATGGGGCCATCAACCGGCTGCAGATAGTCCAGATTGACGCGGGAAGAGGTGTTACACAGATAACGGTAGGCGTAGCAGCCGATGCGAATGTCCTGACTCATCACACCCAGCAGGATGGAGTGGGAATCGGCCAGTACCGAGTAGTTGTGTACCGTGTTGCCAATGGTGCCACCGGCAAACTCGCTCACCACCATGTTATTGGCCTTGAGCTCGTCATAAATCCGTTCGGCCACGTCGTCATTGATGACGACGGAGTGTCCCTTGCTCAGACCATAACGGGTCAGAAAGTCTTCATCCACATGGGCTTCGATATCAACCAGGGTCTGATCAATCCCGACCACGTAGGCTTTGCCCAGCTCGGTTAACAGGGGATTTTGCGGAACCAGGGGATCGCGTCTGTCGACAGGGAAGTAGTGTTTGGACTTGCGCTGACCGGGAAATTTCATGGCAATGTTCTGTGCTCTGGGGGAAAGAGGGGCGGGATTTTAACACAATCCGCCGCCCCGAAAAGTCGCCCTGTTTAAATAATGGAGTCAGTATAGACAAGGCTTGCAAGGAAAAACGTTTGCCTTTTCACCATAAAAAAACCACCCAACCCAGGGTGGTTCCGTAGCATACAAAAGCGCCGGTTTTCAGGCGGCCGCCATGCCCTGCAACAGAGCCAGCACCGAGAAGAGGCCGAGGGCGAGCCAGAACAGCAAGGTGCCCAGAAAACGGGGCACATTGGGGGCTTTGGGGATCTGGATGCCGATGGCATGCAGGATGCGGCCAACCAGTAGCATGGCGCCACCGGCATGCAGCCAGAGCGCATCGGCACCGGAGAGCTCGCACAGCGCCATCAGCAGCAGGGTCAGCGGCACATACTCGGCAAAATTACCGTGGGCCCGGATCGCCGCCAGCAGCTCGGGGGCCTCCCCCTGCCCTATCATCACCCCGAACTGGGCGCGGCGTTTGACCACCCAGAAGGAGAGCCCTAGAAACAGCAGCCCAAGCAGGCCTGCGTAGCTCAGCGTGATATGTACCATGACTCGACTCCTTGTTTGACTGTCTGCCGGTCACTCATGCCAATTCGCGGCAAATGAGCGAGACCATCATCCTGATGTGGGCCTGATCGCTGTTGAGGGCCGGAATATATTCAAACCGCTCGCCACCGGCCTCCATGAAGATCTCCCGGTTCTGTACCTGAATTTCCTCGAGGGTTTCGAGGCAGTCGGCGGCAAAGGCGGGGCAAATCACATCGAGCCGCTTGATGCCCGCAGCAGGCATACCGCCGATGGTCACGTCTGTGTAGGGCTTGAGCCACTCCTCCTTGCCAAAGCGGGACTGGAAACTGGCCGTCCACTGCCCGGCCTCCAGCCCGAGCGCCTCGGCCAGCAAGCTGGCGGTATGGCGACACTGGTGACCATAGGGATCCCCTTCGTTCTCGTAGCGCTCGGGAATACCGTGGAACGACATCAGCAGGTGATCACCCTGACCGTGCAGCTCCCAGTGACGGCGCACGCTCATGGCCAGCGCCTGAATGTATTCGGGGTGGGCATGGTAATCACGAATGAGCCGTACCACCGGCAGATTGCGTTCTCTCTTCATCGCCTTGCCCCAGGCATCGAAGACCGAGGCGGTGGTACTGACCGAATATTGCGGATAGAGCGGCAACAGGATCACCCGGTTGACCCCTTTGGCCTTGAGCGCCTGCCAGCCATCATTCACCGACGGGGAACCATAGGTCATCGCCAGCTCCACCGGCACCTCAACCCCCTCCCGCTTGAGCTCCTGCTCCAGTGCGGCGCGCTGCTGCTTGCTTATCACCATCAGCGGCGAGCCCTGCTCGGTCCACACCTGCTGATAGAGCTTGGCCACTTTGGGCGAGCGCGTCGGCAAGATGATGAAGTGGAGCAGCGGGCACCAGAGGTAACGGGGCAGGTCCACCACACGGGGATCGTGCAGGAACTGGCTGAGGAACGCTTTGACGGCAGCGGTGGTCGGTGCGGCTGGGGTACCCAGATTGACCAGCAATATTCCGGTTTTCGTGGTCACGTTGGCTTCCTGTCTATCTGTCATTATGCAAAAAGGGCCCGACAGGGCCCTTCTCTTTATTTATCTGATGGCACGGGAAACAGTGCCGGCAGCAAAGATCAGCCCAGAATGGTGGCAAGCTGCTTGCTGACCAGATCAACCGGCTGGGTGCCGTCGATCTTGACGTAACGGGTGTGGCCCGCTTCCGCCTCTTTGCCGTAGAAACCGATCAGCGGCGCGGTCTGCTGATGATATACATCCAGACGCTTGCGTACTGTGGTCTCTTCGTCGTCGGCGCGGATCACCAGATCTTCACCGGTCACATCATCCTTGCCTTCCACTTTCGGCGGGTTGAACACCACGTGGTAGGTACGGCCGGAGCCGGAGTGAACGCGACGGCCGCTCATGCGCTTGACGATCTCTTCGTCCGGCACATCGAACTCCAGCACGAAATCAACCACGACACCGGCGTCCTTCATGGCTTGCGCCTGGGGAATGGTGCGCGGGAAACCGTCCAACAGGAAGCCTTTGGCGCAGTCCGGCTGAGCGATGCGCTCTTTGACCAGACCGATGATGATGTCGTCAGAGACCAGCTGACCTGCGTCCATCACAGCTTTGGCTTTCAGACCGAGCTCGGTGCCCGCTTTGATCGCCGCACGCAGCATGTCGCCGGTGGAGATCTGGGGAATACCGTGTTTTTCCATGATGAACTGAGCCTGGGTACCTTTGCCGGCGCCCGGAGCCCCCAACAGAACAATGCGCATACACGCTCCTATTGATTGGTTATTCAAATCTTGCGAAGGCAAAAAAGTACACGGTTTCGCCCGTTTCTACAAGGGTGAGCCACCTGAATGAGCACTTTATCACCACAATAACCGGCTGATCGAACAGGATTTCATCGCAAGGGGAAGACGCAAAAATAGCCAGGGATTCAGCATAGAGCGCCAAAAGCAGGAGGGAGGTACGACAGAAAAAAAGATCCCGGCTCAGGGCCGGGAATTGCGCTCAAAAGTAACTACTTGTCGCTCGTAGTAGGAACAGGGCAATAGTAGTTTGCCCCCTGTGCGTCAACAACTGTCAGATGTGACAGGCAGGCCGCTATGAAACCTGAACTGCGGATCCGGCGAGCAGATTAGCTCGGCTTCCAGCTTGCCAAAGAAGGCCACCCGTTCGCTGATATCCTCCCCTGCGTACTGTTCGGCCAGGCTCAGGTAATCCTGATAGTGGCGCGCCTCGGAGCGCAGCAAAGAGACGTAGAAGCGGCTCAGCTCCTCGTCCAGATGGGGCGCCAACTTTGCAAACCGCTCGCAGGAGCGGGCCTCGATATAGGCGCCGATGATCATCTTGTCGACTATGGTGGCCGGCTCATGGGTGCGCACATGCTGCATCAACTGGCGGGCATAGCGGGAGGCCGTCACCGGCCCGTATTCGATGCCGCGGGCCTGCATGATCTCCAGCACCTGCTCGAAATGATGCAGCTCCTCCTGAATGAGCCGCACCATGGGAAACAGCAGTGGATTGCGCTCCAGCTCGGCAAAGACGGTGCGATCAGACTCCCCCATGCTGCGTTTGCCCAGGATCTCGGCCTTCTCCGGAATGGCATCCAGCTCGCGATAGAACTCCAGCTTGGGCAGCAGATGGCGCTTGCCCTTGGGCAGGCAGTAGCGACGCACCAGACTGTGGGCAGTGAGTGCAGCCTTGGTTTCACAGTTGGCGTGATCGATAAGCAGGGTTGGCAAACGGGCCGGATCCCGCGCCATTTCCACCCACTCGTCAGGGGTTTCACACTGCAAGAACTGGCGCACGGGGGCTAGCAGATCATCCATCTGAACTCTCGTTAAAGGCGTATGAGAAAAGTGGCCCTATGCTAGCGGATCAGCCGTTGCATGCCCATATCTGGCAAGATAAGCGCTGTTTTTTCAAACAGATGCCATCTCTCCCCTTTCGTCATCTCCCAGCAAAAACAACAATGGGAGCCAAGGCTCCCATTGCGTTATGCAAACCAGTTAGAAGGAAAACGTTTAACTGCCTTCGTTAAAAATTTCCAGATTGCTGGTCCCTTCCTGCCACTCGCGCACCGCCTTGCTGTCATCGTTGCGCAGGGCATTGAGGTGATCCAGATAGGACTGGTCCACGTCGGAGGTGACGTAGTGGCCATTGAAGACCGAGGTCTCGAAGTGACGCAGATCCGGGTTGATCTCCCGCACGGCGGCTTCCAGATCTTCCAGATCCTGGAAAATCAGACCGTCAGCGCCAATCAGCTTGCACACCTCTTCCACTTCACGGCCGTGGGCGATCAGCTCGTTGGCGGTGGGCATATCGATGCCATAGACGTTGGGGAAGCGAATTTCCGGCGCCGCCGAGGCGAAGTAGACCTTGGCAGCCCCCGCTTCACGGGCCATCTGGATGATCTGCTCGGACGTGGTACCACGCACGATGGAATCATCCACCAGCAACACCTTTTTGCCCTTGAATTCGGAGCTGATGGCGTTGAGTTTGCGACGCACCGACTTCTTGCGCTGGGTCTGGCCCGGCATGATGAAGGTACGGCCGATGTAGCGGTTCTTCACGAAGCCCTGACGGTATGGCAGATCCAGGGTGTGAGCGATCTCCAGCGCCACGTCACAGGAGGTCTCGGGAATGGGGATAACCACATCGACGTCGAGATCTTCCCACTCGCGGGCAATCTTCTGACCCAGCTTGCGACCCATGTTGAGGCGGGCGGCGTAGACCGAGACCTTGTCGATGCACGAATCGGGACGAGCGAAGTAGACGTATTCGAAGATGCAGGAGCTCATCTGCGGGTTCTCCGCACACTGCTCGGAGAAGAGCTGGCCCTGCTCGGTGATGTAGATGGCTTCACCCGGCGCAATATCCCGCACCGTCTCGAAACCGATGGCGTCGAGCGCCACGCTCTCGGAGGCGAGCATGTACTCCACCTGGCCCTGCTCGTCCTGACGACGACCGAGGATCAGTGGGCGAATGCCGTTGGGATCACGAAAACCGATGAGACCATGGCCAATCACCAGCGAGACCACCGCATATGCACCGCGGATCTGCTGATGGGTTCTGCGCACCGCGGCGAAGATATCTTCGGGGCGCAGGGCCATCTTGTCACAGCGATCCAGTTCGTGGGCCAGCACGTTCAGCAACACTTCCGAATCGGAGGTGGTGTTGATGTGACGACGGGCGACCTTGAACTGCTGCTCCTTGAGCTCCTTGGCGTTGGTGAGGTTGCCGTTATGGGCCAGCACCATGCCGTAGGGTGAGTTCACATAAAAAGGTTGGGCTTCTGCGGCACTTGAGCTGCCTGCGGTGGGGTATCTGACATGACCTATGCCGATGTTCCCTTGCAGACGCTGCATGTGGCGCACTTCAAACACGTCCTTCACCAGGCCATTGGCCTTGCGTTGCCGGAAGTTTCCACTATCAATGGTCACGATCCCGGCGGCATCCTGTCCCCTGTGCTGCAACACCGTCAAGGCGTCGTAGAGGGCCTGATTGACGGGGGTGGTGCCAACTATACCGACAATACCACACATGTCTTTGCTACCTCGAAGTCACTATACCTGTTTAAGAAAACTGGATGAGTTCAACATGAACCCGAAAAACCACTGGATCACCGGCTTGAACTCCGGCACCAGCTTGGACGCCACCCACCAGTCGCTCTGGGAGAGGCTGGTGAAGGTATCCATGAAAAAAAGCAGGGCACTGACGATCAGCACCCCGCGAATTGCACCGAAGCAGACCCCCAGCACCCGATCGGTACCGGAGAGACCCGTCTTGTCCACCAACAGGCCCACCACATAGTTGACCACGCTGCCGAGGATCAGGGTCGCCACAAACAGGGCTGCGATGGCCAGACCGTTGCGAACCAGCGCGTCGGAGAAGGAGGTGAAATAGACGGCGAGATCGGGATAGAAATGGCTGGCAATAAAGAAGGCGACGAACCAGGTGACAAGAGACATGGCCTCCTTGACGAAGCCGCGCACCAGGCTGATGAGAGCAGAGAAACCGACGATGCCGATGATGGCGTAATCAATCCAGACCATAGAAAAAGATGTCCTGCGAAATTGCGGCGCAGTCTAACAAAAACGATTGCGCATTGCTTGATAAAAATGTGTTAACTGTTCAAAGCGACGCCGAAAAGCCGCATTTTTTCAGCACTAAAACGGTTGATCGGCGCCAGAATGCACAACGCCATGGCAATGCCATGGCGTTGTGGTCTGCGGCGTGAACTTACCCGATGTGGGTCAGGCCGCCCATGTAGGATTGCAGCGCAGCCGGGATAGCGATGCGGCCATCTGCCTGCTGGTAGTTCTCGATCACCGCCACCAGAGTACGGCCTACAGCCAGACCGGAGCCATTCAGGGTGTGAATGAGCTGCGGCTTGCCATCGACACGCACGCGAGCCTGCATGCGGCGCGCCTGGAAGTCGGTGCAGTTGGAGACGGAGGAGATCTCGCGGTAAGTGTTCTGGGCCGGCAGCCACACTTCCAGATCGTAGGTTTTGGAAGCGCAGAAGCCCATGTCACCGGTAGAGAGCGCCATCACGCGATACGGCAGCTCCAGCAGTTGCAGCACCTTCTCGGCGTGACCCACCATCTCTTCCAGTGCATCCCAAGATTTCTCCGGGTGAACCAGCTGAACCATTTCGACCTTGTCGAACTGGTGCATACGGATGAGGCCACGGGTATCACGACCGTAGGAACCGGCTTCAGAGCGGAAGCAGGGGCTGTGAGCGGTCATCTTGATCGGGAGCTCTTGGGCGTCAAAGATCTCGTCACGGGCCATGTTGGTGAGCGGCACTTCGGAGGTCGGGATCAGGGAGAACTTGCGCAGCTTGCCCTCTTCTTCCCCTTCACCTTCAATACCGGTATTGAACAGGTCCTGGGCAAATTTCGGCAACTGGCCGGTGCCATAGAGGCTGTCCGGGTTCACCAGATAGGGCACGTAGCACTCGGTGTAACCGTGCTGCTGGGTGTGCAGATCCAGCATGAACTGAGCCAAGGCACGGTGCAGACGGGCAATCTGACCCTTCATCACCACAAAACGGGTACCGGAGAGTTTGACGCCATTCTTGAAGTCAACGCCCTTGGCCGCTTCGCCCAGGTCGATGTGATCGCGTACCGGGAAGCTGAACTCGCGCGGGGTCCCCCAGCGACGCACTTCCACGTTGTCGTTCTCGTCACGACCCACCGGAGTGGTCTCGCTCGGCAGGTTGGGGATGGCGTCGGCAATGGCTTTCAGCTGGGCCAGCAGGGCATCCAGCTCGACCTTGCTGGTTTCCAGCTCGTCGTTGATCTTGGTCACTTCGGCCTTGAGCGGGGCAACATCTTCACCACGACGGGCAGCTTCACCGATGGATTTGGAGCGGGCGTTGCGCTCGGCCTGCAGCTCCTGGGTACGGGACTGCAGATCCTTGCGTTTCTCTTCCAGAGCATTGACAGCCGCTACGTCCAGAACGTAGCCACGTGTCGCCAGACGAGCGGCAGCCTCTTCGATATCGCTGCGCAGATATTTGGGATCCAGCATGGTTTACCTACTTTTTTAAAATGGGATCTGGGCCTGAGTCGTCATGACGGGCTGGGAAACAGATCCGGAAGTTAACATCGGTTGGCGCACCCCAATCGTCTTCAGAATCGGGCCTCAACAATCAGGCCTTCGAGATCAAGAAGATGGCGCAAGGCCAAGACAAGCGGGGTCAGACGGGCAGTGTAGCAGACCGCCCCCCCGCCCGAACAGGGACTATTTGTGTCGTTTTTACCGACTTTGGCACGCAAACCGTCCTGCATATTCAAACGCCTGACCAATTTTCAGCCATGCGGGGTAACAAAGGGGCTATTTGCCCCTTTGCTGCGGACTTTGCCTGTCCAGCTCATGGAGGTAATCAAGCTTCTGGCCAATCTGTTTTTCAAGGCCGCGATCGGTGGGCTGGTAGTACTGCTTGCCCGCCAGCTCAGGCGGGAAATACTGCTCGCCCGCAGCATAGGCGCCCGGCTCGTCATGGGCGTAGCGATACTCGGCGCCATAGCCCAGATCGCTCATCAATTTGGTCGGCGCATTGCGCAGGTGTACCGGCACCTCGAAGTCAGGGAGGTTCTTGGCATCATGAAGCGCCGCCTTCCAGGCGGTATAGACCGCATTGCTTTTCGGGGCGCAGGCGAGATAGACGATCGCCTGGGCGATGGCCCGCTCCCCTTCCGCCGGACCGATCCGATGGAAACAATCCCAGGCCGACAGGGCGACCTGCATGGCGCGCGGATCGGCATTGCCCACATCTTCCGAGGCAATCGCCAGCAAGCGGCGGGCGATATAGAGGGGATCGCAACCAGCGCTCACCATGCGGGCGTACCAATAGAGCGCCGCATCCGGCGCCGAGCCGCGAATGGATTTGTGCACCGCGGAAATGAGGTCGTAGAAGTGATCGCCCCCCTTGTCGAAGCGGGCCACGTGCTCCCCCACCACGGCAGCGAGCAGGGCACTGTCGATCACCCGCCTCCCAGTGCTGTCGGTTTCGGCCATGTCGGCCAACAGCTCCAGATAGTTGAGGGATTTTCGCCCGTCCCCATCAACTGCCTTGGCCAGCGCCTCTTTGACGCCGGGGGCAAAGGTGAGTGCCGGATCATTGAGACCACGGGGATCGGTCATCGCCTGATCGAGCATGGCGAGAATATCGCTCTCCTCCAGTCGCTTGAGCAGATAGACCCGGGCCCTGGAGAGCAGTGCGTTGTTGAGTTCGAACGAGGGGTTTTCAGTGGTGGCACCGATAAAGGTGATGGTGCCATCTTCGATATGAGGCAGGAACACATCCTGCTGGCTCTTGTTGAAGCGGTGCACCTCATCCACAAACAGAATGGTGCGAACCCCGCGCCAGCTATTCTCCTTCGCCTTGTCGATGGCGGCGCGGATCTCCTTGATACCGGAGGTGACCGCAGAGAGTCGCTCCACTTCCGCCTGACAGTAGTGAGCCATCAACTCCGCCAGCGTAGTCTTGCCGGTACCGGGCGGTCCCCACAGGATCATCGAGTGGCAGTGACCCGACAGAATGGCTTTGCGCAGGGGCTTGTCAGCCCCCAGGATATGTTGCTGACCGATATACTGGTCGAGGTTTTGCGGCCGCATCCGGGCCGCCAGCGGACGAAAGTCCGACGAGAAATCCAGCGACAAGTTGCTCATCTGTATTGATCACCCAGCGTCACGCCACTCGCCTTTGACTGGCGCAGTGGCGAGCAATCCAACGACCGCTTGCTCATTAGCGCTGGTCGTCCAGCTCGACCCCCTTCGGGATCTTGAAAACAAATTCGTTGCCCTTGAGCACCGGCTTGCGGTTGAAGCTGCTCAGGGTGAATTCACTCCACTGCCCTTGCGCCTCTTTCACATCGAAACGACTGATGTTGTCTTGTCTGTCGAAGGTGACACGGAAGGAGGCAATCAGCTCATCCTTGTTGCGGCTGGTGACGGTGTAGACATCCCCCTGCTGGGTCACGTCATAGTTCTTCCAGAACTTGTCGTCATTGCCGGCGATCAGAATAAAGGGGGTGTTGAGCACCGCATCTTTCAGCTTGAGGGCGGTCACCTGCTCGACGAAGGGATCATAGACCCAGACATCCTGACCATCGGCAACGATCAGGCTCTCGTCCGGCGAGGTGGTGTGCCAGTTGAAACGGTTTGGCCGCTGCACCAGCAGATCGCCGCTGGCCTTTTGCAGCTCCTTGCCCTTGCTGTCATAGACGGTCTGGGCAAATTTGGCGGAGAAGAGGCTGACACCCGCCAGCTTCTGTTTGAGATCGCTGGCCGCATCGGCCCACACCTGGCTGCTGGCCATCAGCAGCACGGTACCCATCAACAGTTGTTTTTTCATCACGCTCTTCATAAAGACGCTCTCGATAAAAGGCCACGCCCGCGGAGGGCATGGCCAGGGATAGTATGAAACGGTGAGGCTTAGTCCCGCACCGGCGGCGGTGCCAGCACGTCGCGCTGACCATTGCCACCCGGTGAGCTGACGATGCCCTGATTCTCCATCTGCTCGATGAGACGGGCTGCCCGGTTGTAACCAATCTTGAACTTGCGCTGGACGCTGGAGGTCGAGCCACGGCGGGACTCCACCACAAAAGCGACCGCTTCGTCGAACAGGGGATCGAGCTCTTCATCGCCACCACCGCCATATTCGCCGCTGCCACCTTCGCCCCCCGACTCACCGGAGAGGATCTCCTCGATGTAGTTCGGCTCGCCGCGCAGTTTCCAGTCCGCCACCACCTTGTGCACTTCGTGGTCATCGACAAAGGCACCGTGTACCCGGGTCGGGTTGGAGGTACCGGCCGGCATGTAGAGCATGTCGCCCATACCGAGCAGAGATTCGGCGCCGCCCTGATCAATGATGGTGCGCGAGTCGATCTTGCTCGACACCTGGAACGAGATCCGGGTCGGGATGTTGGCCTTGATAAGACCGGTGATGACATCCACCGACGGACGCTGGGTCGCCAGAATAAGGTGAATACCGGCGGCCCGTGCCTTCTGGGCGATACGGGCGATCAGCTCTTCCACCTTCTTGCCGACGATCATCATCATGTCGGCAAATTCGTCCACCACCACCACGATGTGGGGCAGCTTCTCCAGCTCCGGCGGCATCTGATCCATGGAGTCACCCGGGCGCCACAACGGATCCAGCAGGGGTTCCCCCTCCTCAATGGCGGCCAGTACCTTGTCGTTGTAGCCCTTGAGGTTGCGCACCCCGACTGCCGACATCAGCTTGTAACGGCGTTCCATCTCGCCCACACACCAGCGCAGGGCGTTGGCGGCATCCTTCATATCGGTCACAACCTCGGTCAGCAGGTGCGGGATCCCTTCGTAGACGGAGAGTTCCAGCATCTTGGGATCGATCATGATAAAGCGCAGATCATCGGGGGATGACTTGTAGAGCATCGAGATGATCATGGTGTTGACCCCCACCGACTTACCGGAACCTGTGGTACCGGCCACCAGCAGGTGCGGCATCTTGGCCAGGTTCACCACCACCGGCTCCCCTGCGATGTCCTGACCCAGGCCCATGGTGAGCGGGTTGCGGCTATCGCGGAAGGCATCGCAGTCAAGGGTTTCGCGCAGGTAAACGGTCTGACGCACCCGGTTGGGCAGCTCGATACCGACATAGGTTTTACCCGGGATCACTTCCACCACCCGCACGCTGCTGGCAGAGAGGGAGCGGGCCAGATCGCGCGAGAGGTTGGTGATCTTGCTCGCCTTCATACCCGGCGCCAGATCCAGCTCGAAACGGGTAATAACCGGGCCCGGATAGACACCGACCACCTTGGCCTGCACGTTGTAGTCGGCAAGCTTGGCCTCCACCAGACGGCCCATCCGATCCAGCTCATCCTTGCTCATCATCTGGGTCTTGGCGGGTGGACGGTCGAGCAGTTCGATACTCGGCAACGGCGGCAGCGTAGATTGCGGACGACGCTTGGGCTTGGTCGGTGCGACGGCTACCGGCGCGGCAACCTCGTCGTCCCCTTCGGCCCAGGGCAGATCCAGATCGTCCTCATCATCGTCATCGGCCACAGCCAGTACCGGCTGGCGGCGACCATTGGCGGCCGCCACCGCACGTTTAGGCTTGGCAGCCGGAGCCGGCTCATCATCTTCATCATCAAACTGGGGATCGAACTCGAAGGTATCATCGTCGAGTTCGGGCAGCCACTCTTCGGAGGCAGCCTTCTGGTTCTTGGCCTTGGGCTTGCGAGTCCAGCTGGTGTGCGGCTCATCTTCCTCGTCATCAAACGCGATGGCCCCTACCCCGCCTTCCAGCAAGGGATCCGGCCCCTCGTTGCGGGGTTGACGCCAGCCACCGGTCAGCCAGCGGCCGAGGGTGGTCGGGAAGTGGTAAACAGCACTGACAGAACCGGTACAGGCCGCGCCGATCTGCTCGACGATGGTGAGCCAGGACCAGCCGGTAAACAGGGTGATCCCGGTTGCCACGAAGCAGAGCAGCATCAGGTTGGCCCCGACGCCGCCAAACAGCGGTACCACTGCAGAAGCGATCACATCCCCCACCAGACCACCAGCGGAGAAGTTCTGCATATCGTTGAAGTTCATGCTGGCAATGGCCGACATGCCGAGCACGGTCAGGATAAAGCCGATGATCCGCACCCCCAGGGTGAGGTAATCCACATCAAGCAGCCGGCTCGGACGCCAGAAGAGACTCCAGCCCAGCAGTACCACCAGCGGCGGCACCAGATAGGAGAAGGCACCAAAGGTAAACATGGTGATGTCGGCGAGCCAGGCACCGGCACTACCGGCGAGGTTCTTCACCTCCCCTTGCCAGGAGGTCTGGGACCAGCCGGGATCAGCGGGATGATAGGACAACAGGGCAAGCAGAAGATAAGCAGCCATCAGGGTGATGGCGATCAAGACGGCTTCGAAGATCCGTTGTGTACCTGATAAAGGAGTAAACAGCTTTTTATCGGCCAAACTCCGGCTCCTTTCTGAAAACATGTAATGCAGGAAATAAGGGGGCCTAGTATCCCCGAAAAGCCCATCGATTGTCAGCCAGAGCCTGATGGGACGGGGCCATATTTGCAATTATCTTTACAAGAAGAAACGAGCGGACCGGCCGCTCGTTTCTGACTGTCATGGTGTCTCATATGGAAAAGATACCACGGCATAACCTGCTTTATCGGGTGCTGATCACCAGACGACTGCTCTGCTTGACCTCTTCCATCACCACATAGGTGCGGGTGTCATTGACACCGGGCAGACGCAGCAGGGTTTCCCCCAACAGACGGCGGTAAGCCGACATGTCGCTGACTCGGGTCTTGAGCAGATAGTCGAAGTCACCGGAAACCAGATGACACTCCTGGATCTCTTCGAGTACCTGAACAGCCTTGTTGAACTGTTCAAACACATCAGGCGCCCCGCGATTGAGGGTTATCTCTACAAACACCAGCAGAGATGCGTCCAGATAATGAGGGTTCAGAATAGCGGCATATCCTTCGATATAACCTTGTCGCTCGAGGCGACGAACCCGTTCCAGACACGGTGTAGGACTCAGGCCAACTCGCTTGGACAACTCAACATTCGAAATCCTGCCATCCTTTTGCAGTTCATTAAGAATGTTGCGGTCAATCCTGTCCAAATCCTTTAGCCGACTCTTAGCTTCCATCATTTTATTCCATCCTTTGGCTATTTTTTGGTAAGAATCACCAGTCATTTTATAATTATGGTCACAAATCCTGTCAATACCTGAATATACTAGGCGCAAATGTTGGTTAACATTTTGGCAACATGAAACACCAATCTATAGACGAGGGATAGCATGATTATCGGTGTACCTAAAGAGATAAAAAACCATGAATACCGCGTAGGCATGGTTCCGGCCAGTGTACGTGAACTGACAGCACGAAACCATACTGTTTTCGTCCAAAGCGGTGCCGGAAACGGCATTGGCTTCAGCGATGCAGATTATATCGCTGTTGGAGCCGAAATTTTGGCCTCTGCAGCAGAGGTTTTCGCCAAAGCCGAGATGATCGTCAAGGTCAAGGAACCTCAGCCTGTCGAATGTGCCATGCTGCGTCCGGGTCAGACCCTGTTCACCTATCTGCATCTGGCGCCAGACTTGCCCCAGACCGAAGCCCTGCTGAAAAGCGGCGCCATCTGTATCGCCTATGAAACCGTCACCGACGGCCGTGGCGGCCTGCCCCTGCTGGCCCCCATGTCGGAAGTGGCCGGACGCATGTCTATTCAGGCGGGTGCCCAAGCGCTGGAAAAATCGCGCGGTGGTAGCGGTGTGCTGCTCGGCGGCGTACCCGGTGTCGAACCGGCCAAGGTGGTGATCATCGGTGGCGGCGTGGTCGGCTCCAATGCAGCCCGCATGGCCATTGGCCTGCGCGCGGATGTGACCATCCTCGATAACAACGTCGATACCCTGCGCCGTCTCGATAACGAGTTCCAGGGAGCGGCCAAAGTGGTCTACTCCAACAGCGAGACGCTGGAACGCCATCTGCTGGCGGCCGATCTGGTCATCGGCGGTGTGCTGGTACCGGGTGCCACTGCGCCAAAACTTGTCCGCCGTGACCACATTGCGCGCATGAAGCCGGGTTCTGCCATCGTCGATGTGGCCATCGATCAGGGCGGCTGTGTGGAAACCTCCCACGCCACCACCCACCAGGATCCGACCTATATTGTCGATGAGGTGGTGCACTACTGTGTCGCCAACATGCCGGGGGCGGTGGCCCGCACCTCGACCGTGGCGCTCAACAATGCCACCCTCCCCTTTATCATCAAGCTGGCCCAGCAAGGGTATCGTCAGGCACTGCTGAGCGATCCGAACCTGTTGCACGGGCTCAACGTGATGGAGGGCAAACTCACCTGCAAGGAAGTGGCCGTGGCACATGGCCTTGCCTACACGGATCCCCTGACCCTGCTGAACTGATCTGCGCTGGCCTGCGCCAGTTGGAGATGAGTGAAAATCCGCCCGCGATGGGCGGTTTTTTTATTCCTTTATTTTGCATGTCACCCCTTGTGAACACGATTAGTGCAATCGACTCACCAGCCTTTGACCCCGGATCACGAATTACCTACAATCGCGCAAACTCATCACATCCCGGAAATGACATCATGAGCCAAGTCACTCACAGCAAATTGCTGATCTTAGGGTCAGGCCCGGCCGGTTACACCGCGGCCGTCTACGCCGCCCGCGCCAACCTCAATCCCCTGCTCATCACCGGCATGCAGCAAGGGGGTCAGCTGACCACCACCACCGAAGTGGAAAACTGGCCAGGTGATCCGGAAGGGCTGACCGGCCCTGCCCTGATGGAGCGCATGAAAGAGCATGCAGAGAAGTTCGACACCCGCATCCTGTTTGATCACATCAACAGTGTCGAACTGACTCAGCGCCCGTTCCGCCTCAAGGGCGACAACGGCGAGTACACCTGCGATGCCCTGATCATCGCGACCGGCGCCTCCGCAAAGTATCTGGGTCTGCCCTCCGAAGAGGCCTTCAAGGGGCGCGGCGTCTCCGCCTGTGCCACCTGTGACGGTTTCTTCTACCGCAATCAGGAAGTGGCGGTGATTGGCGGCGGCAACACCGCAGTTGAAGAAACCTTGTATCTGGCCAACATCGCCAAGAAGGTGCACCTGATCCACCGCCGCGACGAGTTCCGTGCCGAGAAGATCCTGATCAAGCGTCTGCACGACAAGGTTGCGAACGGCAACATCGTGCTGCACACCCACCAGACCCTGGACGAAGTGCTGGGCGATCAGATGGGGGTCACCGGTGTGCGCCTGCGCAACACTCAGGACAACAGCACCAGCGAGCTGCCGCTGATGGGCGTCTTCATCGCCATCGGCCACCAGCCCAATACCCAGATCTTCGATGGCCAGCTGGAGATGCAAAACGGTTATCTGAAGGTACGTGGCGGCCTCGACGGTTTTGCCACCCAGACCAGCATTGAAGGTGTCTTCGCTGCCGGTGATGTGGCCGACCACAACTACCGTCAGGCGATCACCTCTGCCGGTACCGGCTGCATGGCTGCCCTTGATGCCGAACGCTACCTCGACGCGCAATAAACAAGCGCAGATGTGATATAAGGCATACCAGTCGGTATGCCTTTTTTATTTAAAGGAGTCTAATGAAACAGAAGATATTGATTGTCGAAGATAGCCTGACCATCCGCCGTATGCTGACTCAGGCCATTGCCCAGCAAACTGGCCTCGAGATTGACGCCTTCGATACCCTCGAAGGTGCCCGTCACTGTCGGGGAGAGGAGTATGTGGTCGCGCTGGTGGACTTGACCTTGCCGGATGCGCCCCGTGGCGAAGCGGTCAACGAGCTGCTGGCTCGAGGTTTGCCGGTGGTGATCCTCACTGCCGACATCAGCGAGGATAAACGTGCCGCCTGGCTGGAAACCGGCGTGCTGGACTATGTGATGAAGGATTCGCGCCACTCGCTGCAATATGCCGTCAGTCTGGTGCACCGCCTCTATCTCAACCAATCCATCGAAGTGCTGGTGGTCGACGACTCACGCACCTCCCGTCACCGCACCATGGCCCAGTTGCGCAAGCAGTTGTTGCAGGTGCATGAGGCCAGTCATGCCCGTGAAGCGATGGCGATGCTGGAGCAACACCCGGACATCCGGCTGGCACTGGTCGACTACTATATGCCGGATATCGATGGCATCAGTCTGGTGCGGATGCTGAGAGAGCGTTACAGCAAGCAGCAGCTCGCGATTATCGGGATCTCGGTCTCGGACAAGCGCGGTCTCTCTGCTCGCTACCTCAAGCAAGGCGCCAACGACTTTCTCAACCAGCCGTTCGAGCCGGAAGAGCTGCAGTGTCGGGTCAGCCACAATCTGGAGGCGCTCGAGCAGTTCAACAGCATTCAGGAGTCAGCCAATCGTGACTACCTGACCGGTCTCTACAACCGGCGCTACTGGTTCAACGAAGGGCAAAAATGGTTTGAAGAGCATCAGCGCCAGCAGACGCCTCTGGCACTTTGTGTGCTCGATGTGGATCACTTCAAGCAGGTCAACGATCACTGGGGCCATGCCATCGGCGATCAACTGCTCTGCCATCTGACCCGGCTACTGACCCAGTTCTTCCCCGATGCCATGATCGCCCGGTTTGGCGGAGAGGAGTTTGCCATGATGGTGCCTCACTGTACCGTCCCCGTGTTGATCAAGCGTCTTGAAGGGCTGCGTCAGCAGCTGCGCCAGCAACCCTTGTCACCGGAAACCCCGCTCTTTGTTCGCGCCAGTTACGGCGTGATCAGCGTCGGGCGGATATCCATGGACGAGGCGCTGAGCGTAGCGGATCGGCTGCTCTATCAGGCAAAGAACACCGGTCGCGACAAGATAGTCTCTCAAGAGACAGCTATCTGAATCCTCAGGGCATCAGTCCCGTGTATTACCGCCCGACAGACTTTCTAGCAGGAGAGTCTGCGGGTTCCTTTACTGCCACAGTCTCCCCATCACAATGACTATCGAAAGTCAGTAAGTCTTGTCGACCCGCACCCCATCATCGAAGTAGAGAATGCGCACCTTGTCCCCATTGGCAAAGACCATGGCGGGATCATAATCCTGGATCACGTTGATAAGGGCATTTTGCTCGTTGCGGATCAGCAGCTCCACCAGCTTGTTTTCCACCACGGTTCCCCCGGACTGGTATTGCTGCGCAGCCGCAGCCCCCGCGAGTGCGCCGACGGCGGTGGCGATTTCACGGCCATGACCGCCGCCAAACTGGTTGCCAAGCAGGCCGCCCAACACGGCACCACCCAGCGTCTTCCAGCCAGAGTGCTCTGACTCCAGGATCTGGCGCTGGGTAATATTGCGCACCGTTTCGACCTGACCAAACACCACCTGATTGACCGGCCGCGCGGTATTGCGCTGGTAAACCTCCGCCCCGGCGGGCGCCGTGACAAAGCAGAGCAAGCTGGATACTATCAGGATAATGGCCTTCATCTATGAACCTCGTTGCCTTATGTCTCGCTATCTTACCCAACTGGATGATGAGCTTTGCTGGTTTCCCGACCCCAGCCATGCGCTGGAAGAACCCAACGGCTTGCTGGCGATCGGCGGGGATCTCTCCCCTGCCAGATTGCTGGCAGCTTACCACAAGGGGATCTTCCCGTGGAATGAACCCCACCAACCGACCCTGTGGTGGTCACCGGATCCCCGCGGGGTGATCCGTCCCGACCAACTCCATGTGGGGCGGACACTGCAGAAGATTATCCGTCGAACCCCATTCGATATTTCCGTCAATCGCGCCTTTAATGAAGTCATTACCGCCTGCGCCGCCCCTCGTCGCACTGCCGATGGCACCTGGATCAGTCAACCCATGATCGAGGCCTACCAGCAGTTGCACCGGCTGGGTCATGCCCACTCTATCGAGATCTGGCAGGAGGGAGAGCTGCAAGCGGGACTGTATGGCCTCTCTATCGGCCGACTGTTTTGCGGTGAATCCATGTTCAGCCGGATTGATAACGGCGCCAAACTTGCCATGGTGGCACTCTGTCGCCACTTCGCACGCCATCGCGGCGCCCTCATCGATTGCCAGATGCAAAACCCGTTTCTGGCGACCCTGGGTATCGAGGAGTGGCCAAGGGCCCGTTTTCTGGCCGAGCTGGCACGCCTTGGGCATCAACCACTATTGGCTTCCTGCTGGCAAGAAGGGGAGATCAGCCTATGACTGAAGAAGTGATCCTTAAAGTAGGGCTGACTCCCAAGCATCCCTGCAGTTATCTGGACCATGAGCAGGAGCAATTGCTGGTACTGATGGATCACAATCTGCTCAACGCCAACGGCTACGAGCGATTGTTGACTGCCGGTTTTCGCCGCAGTGGCAACGACATCTATCGCCCCCACTGCCCGGCGTGCCATGCCTGCCAATCCCTTCGAATTCACAGCGAGCGCTTTCGTCCCAGCCGTGGCCAGAAGCGGATCCGCCAGCTCAACAAAGATATCGAGATCGTCCTGAGCTACGACGACAAGCCCGAGTATTACCTGCTCTACGAACGTTATATCCGCGAACGCCACCACGATGGCAGCATGTATCCCCCCAACCGCAGCCAGTATCGTGGGTTTCTCCATTGTGACTGGATGCCGCCGCTCTACCTGGAGATGCGCAAAGATGGCCGCCTTATCGGTGTCGCCACCACAGACCTGCTGCCCCACTCCTTGAGCGCCATGTACACCTTCTTCGATCCTGACTATGCCGATCGCTCCCTGGGCACTTTTGCCATCCTCTGCCAGCTCGATCTGGCCAGGCGAACCGGGCGAAGCTGGCTCTATCTTGGCTATCTGGTAGAGGCGTGTCGCAAGATGAATTACAAACGCAATTACCTCCCTCATGAGCTGTTAATTCAGGGGGAATGGAAAAATATCGACACCAAGCCCGAGTAAACTTTACACATAGCCTTAAATCCGGCATGATCCAGCGGTTTTTTGTTGTGGCTTATCAAGAGGATTCAATGGCTAAAGAAGACAGTATTGAGATGCAGGGCACTATTCTCGAAACCCTGCCCAATACCATGTTCCGTGTGGAACTGGAGAATGGTCACGTGGTTATCGCTCATATTTCAGGCAAGATGCGCAAAAACTACATTCGTATCCTGACTGGAGACAAAGTAACGGTAGCACTGACTCCCTACGATCTCTCCAAGGGACGTATTGTTTTCCGCTCTCGCTAAGCCAGGAATTCAGCAAAAAACCCCAACCTTTCGGTTGGGGTTTTTTGTCGTTTTCTGATCACTGATGCTTAGTGGGAAACAGCTTCAACATTGACCTGAAAATCAAAGCTGAGGCTGTCATTTACCAACTCAACCTTCACTACCCCCCCGTCAACCAGTGAACCAAACAGGATCTCGTTGGCCAGGGGCTTCTTGAGGTGCTCCTGGATCACCCGACCCATCGGTCTGGCGCCCATGGCTCTGTCATATCCCTTCTCTGCCAACCAGTGGCGGGCACGCTCTGACACCTCGAGAGAAACTCCCTTCGCATCCAGTTGAACCTGCAATTCGACAATGAACTTGTCGACCACCTGATGGATCACTGTCATATCCAGATGGTTGAACCAGATGGTGTGATCAAGCCGGTTGCGAAACTCCGGACTGAAGGTCTTGTTGATCACCGCCATGGCATCGTGGCTCAAATCCTGTTGCTGGAAGCCAATAGATTTGCGCTGAGTCTCCTGCACACCGGCGTTGGTAGTCATCACCAAAATGACGTTACGGAAATCCGCCTTGCGCCCGTTGTTGTCGGTCAAGGTGCCGTTGTCCATCACCTGCAACAGCAGATTGAATACGTCCGGGTGAGCTTTCTCAATTTCGTCAAGCAACACAACGGAATGAGGATGCTTGATCACCGCATCAGTCAACAGACCACCCTGCTCAAAACCAACATAGCCGGGAGGCGCACCAATCAGACGTGAGACGGTGTGACGCTCCATGTACTCGGACATATCAAAGCGCAGCATCTCGACACCCAATGCCTTGCCCAACTGCTGGGTCACCTCTGTTTTACCAACACCGGTAGGACCGGCAAACAGGAAGCAACCAACCGGGCGACGCTCGTTACCCAAACCTGAACGAGAGAGGCGAATCGCATCGGTCAGCACCTCGATGGCTTTATCCTGACCAAACACCACAATCTTCAGATTGCGCTCCAGGTTCTTCAGTACTTCTTTATCTGAAGAGGAGACTGATTTTTCCGGAATACGGGCGATCTTGGCCACAATGGACTCAATTTCCTGCACATTGATCACTTTCTTGCGCTTGCTCGCAGGCAGCAACCGTTGACCGGCGCCCGCCTCGTCGATCACATCGATCGCCTTGTCGGGTAAGTGACGATCATTGATGTACTTGGCAGAGAGCTCGGCAGCTGCCCGGATCGCCTTGGCGGTATAGCGCACGCCGTGGTGAGCTTCATAGCGACTCTTGAGGCCCATCAGGATGCGAGTGGTGTCATCGATAGTCGGCTCGACAATATCGATCTTCTGGAAGCGACGGGCCAACGCACGGTCTTTCTCGAAGATCTGGGCGTACTCCTGATAAGTGGTGGATCCCACACAGCGGAGCAAACCATTGGAGAGCAGCGGCTTGATCAGGTTGGCTGCATCCAGCTGACCACCGGATGCCGCACCGGCACCGATGATGGTATGGATCTCGTCGATAAAGAGGATGGCCCCTTCCTGACGCTCAATCTGCTTGAGCAGTACCTTGAGGCGCTTCTCGAAATCACCACGGTACTTGGTGCCCGCCAGCAGAGAACCCATATCCAGCGAATAGATGGTACTGCCCGCAATCACCTCGGGCACATCGCCTTTAACGATTCGATAGGCCAGACCTTCGGCAATGGCGGTTTTCCCCACACCCGCTTCACCCACCAGCAGCGGGTTGTTCTTGCGACGACGGCAGAGCACCTGAATGGTACGGTTGAGCTCCTGATCACGACCAATCAGCGGATCGATGCGCCCTTCCAGCACCAGCTGGTTCAGGTTGGTGGCAAAGCTCTCGATCTGGGCGGCCGAGACATCATCATCAGACTCGGGATTGTTATTGCTGCCGAGATCAGGCTTGCTGTCCTTGCGAACCCCGTGGGAGAGGAAATTGACGACGTCGAGACGGCTGATCTCGGCTTTTTTCAGGAAATAGGCAGCTTGTGACTCCTGCTCACTGAAGATAGCAACCAGCACGTTGGCGCCGCTGACTTCGGTATTGCCGGAGGATTGCACATGGAAGACGGCACGCTGCAACACGCGCTGGAAGCCCAGTGTCGGCTGGGTTTCCCGATCTTCATCATCGCGCGGTATGAGCGGAGTAGTTTGGGTGATAAATGCGCGGATCTCCTTGCGCATCTGCTCGACATCGGCACCACAGGAGCTCAGCGCCTCATGGGCTGAACTGTTATCCAGAAGGGCTAACAACAGGTGCTCGACGGTCATGAATTCGTGGCGCTCGTCACGGGCCAGTTTGAAAGCCTCGTTCAGCGTCTTTTCTAGATCTTTATTCAACATAGGCACCTCCCCTAGTACAGCTACAATGTGGTGTCACACTCGCCATCAAGTCATCAGATTCAAGCCTTTTCCATAGTACAGAGCAGTGGATGTTCGTTGTTACGTGCATAGGTGTTGACCTGGACAACCTTGGTTTCGGCAATCTCTGCGGTAAACATGCCGCAGACACCCTTACCACTATAATGCACACTCAGCATGACCTGAGTCGCCTTGTCCAAATCCATACCAAAGAACTTTTGCAGCACCTCCACCACGAACTCCATCGGGGTGTAGTCATCGTTGTTCAACACAACTTTATACATGGGTGGCGGCTGCAGCTTTGTTTTCTCTGCTTCTGCAATCTCTTCATTAGCAAAGAGTTCTTTCTGCTTGCTCATAATCGCGCTTTGGTACCTCTAGATTACTACCGTCTAACACAAGGTTGTCAATAGACTTGTTAACCAGATCACATCAGCTGTTAACAACTTCTTGACTCGCTCAAAAGTTAGACTAGATTGGTTACTTGCTAATCTGTGCCCGTCTGCTATGGGCCCATGTCCCTAGTTATAAAGGGCTGGCGCAGGTTACTCAACGACTTCTGGGTAATCAATAAAAGGATGTAGAAGTATGGCAACCGGCACAGTTAAGTGGTTTAACAACGCAAAAGGATTTGGGTTTATCTGTCCGGAAGGGGGCGGTGAGGATATATTCGCTCACTACTCCACGATTCAAATGGAGGGCTACAAGACCCTGAAAGCGGGTCAAGCTGTCAATTTTGAACTGCAACAGGGGCCGAAAGGAAATCACGCCTCTGTGATTGTGCCAAACGAAGCACAAAATATGTAAATAACACCCGTTGGATAAATAAAAAACCGGTTCCTCTCTGAGCAACCGGTTTTTTATTGTCAGATTTCTGGCGAATCCTGCCTCCTCACGGGATCACAGGGTTATCACCAGCCATGATCAGTCGTGATATTCACTGCAGGCGATCAGGGTATTTTCCATCAGGCTGGCGACCGTCATCGGGCCCACGCCACCGGGTACCGGAGTAATGAAGGAGGCATGGCTGCGCGCCGTCTCAAACTCCACATCCCCGACCAGCGAGCCATCAGCTAGGCGATTGATGCCCACATCGATTACCAGTGCCCCCGGTTTGATCCACTCGCCAGGAATGAAGTTGGGCTTGCCGACTGCGACAACCAGCAGATCGGCACGGCGAACCTGCTCTTCCAGATCCCGCGTAAAACGGTGACAGGTCGTGGTTGTGCAGCCCGCCAGCAACAATTCGAGGGTCATGGGACGCCCCACTATGTTGGACGCTCCCACCACAACCGCATGCAGACCATGTGTCTTCACGCCGGTGGTCTCGATCAGCGTCATGATCCCTTTCGGAGTGCAGGGGCGCAGCGCCGGAATACGTTGGGCCAGACGACCGACGTTATACGGGTGGAATCCATCTACATCCTTGTCAGGCTGGATCCGCTCCAACACCTGAGTGGTATCAAAGTGATCCGGCAACGGCAGCTGAACCAGAATGCCATCTACGTGGCTATCCGCATTCAACTGGTCGATCAGCGCCAGCAGCTCTTCCTGACTGGCGGTTGCACTCAGATCATAGGAGCGGGAGAGAAAACCCACCTCCTCGCACGCCCGACGTTTACTGCCGACATAAACCTGAGAGGCGGGATCCGCCCCCACCAGAATGACTGCCAGCCCTGGAGCCCGTTTCCCTGCCGCCAACCGCTGTTGGACTTGCGCCGCGACCTGGCTGCGAATCGTTTGCGCAACCTGTTTTCCATCTATGATTTTGGCAGACATCGTTCTCCACTCACCATGTGTTCAACTGCCGCGCATTGTCGCATTTTTTTAGCCGGGATGTTAGCGGCAGACGCACGCCATACCTGTAGCGGGCAATAAGTAGGCACTTGAATTTACTGGGGGAAAAAGTCGTTGACGCTGGCCCTTACGCTTGGCTATGATGCCCGCCCGTTGCCCAGTACGACTCATGTCGATATGCTGGTCAGGGATTTTCGGTGATTAGCGCAGTCCGGTAGCGCATCTGGTTTGGGACCAGAGGGTCAAAGGTTCGAATCCTTTATCACCGACCATGTTCATCGACTCGTCCTTAAGACGTGTTGATACAAAGCGCCCTTAGCTCAGTTGGATAGAGCAACGGCCTTCTAAGCCGTGGGTCGCAGGTTCGAATCCTGCAGGGCGCGCCATTGATATTCCCCAATTCTTCTGGATTGGCGAGCGTTGATGAAAATTTCAGTGGTGGCTGTAGCTCAGTTGGTAGAGTCCCGGATTGTGATTCCGGTTGTCGTGGGTTCGAGCCCCATCAGCCACCCCATTATTCTGTCGATAATCGCCGTAAGGTGATGTCCATCGACTTGGTGCAGTGACCTTCTGGTATGCTCCGCGAAAAACCGGCCTTGGCCGGTTTTTTGTTTTGCGCTCGACTGTGCCATGCCTTGTCTGCAAGGCCATCATCCTCCAGATCGATAAACGCGGCTCCGCCCATTTGTCACGATTCGCGCCTCCTCATCGATACACACCGCCACTCTCCCCCACACATCAGCCAGCCCGGTTCTTTTTCTGTATTTCCCAAGCGCCATTGATATGCTGATCGCTCTTCTTCTCTCCTGCTTCCCGTTGGAGCTTTTCTATGCAACGCATTCTTTTTGTCGAAGATGATCCCGAGATTGGCCAGCTCATCAGCAGTTGGCTCGGCCGCCACGATATGGAAGTGATCCTCGAGCCCAGAGGAGACATGGCGCTGGCCCGGGTCGAGGCCGAACAGCCCGATCTGGTGCTGCTGCGATATCATGTTGCCGGGGCAGGATGGCATGTCCCTCTGTCGGGATCTGCGGCCGCGCTTCGACGGCCCCATCGTAATGCTCACCTCGCTGGACAGCGATATGAACCAGATCCTGAGTCTGGAACTGGGCGCCAACGACTACATCCTTAAAACCACCCCGCCCCCCGTGCTACTGGCCCGACTTCGGGTGCAGTTTCGCCAACACCAGCAAACATCAACCCAACCGGCCGCCACCAGCAGCGTTCCCCAGCAGCTGCAATTTGGTCGGCTCCGGGTGGATGGCCCGGGGCGAGATGTGCGGCTCGATGGCGAGAGCATTGCTCTCTCGACCGCCGACTTTGATCTGCTGTGGGAGCTCGCCTGCCACGCGGGCCAAATCTTGAGTCGGGAAGCCCTCTTTCGCAGCTTGCGCGGCCGGGAGTACGACGGTCAGGATCGCAGCATGGATGTGGCCATCTCCCGCCTGCGCCGCAAACTGGGTGATAACCCCGACAACCCGACCCGGATCAAGACGGTGCGCCAGAAAGGCTACCTCTTCGTCCCCCACGCCTGGGAATAACCCTCTTTCGGGAGCACCGCCATGCGCCGTCTCTTTATCCAATTCTATCTGTTGCTGATCGGCTGCTTCACCCTGGCCATCCTGCTGGTGGGTGTGGTCTATCAGGTGACCGCCGAACGGGCGGGTGATCGCTATCTCGAACGCATGATGCAGGGCTCTCTTGGCCTGTTGACCGGCGAGTTGGCAAGAACCCCGCCAGAGCGCTGGCCCGATCGGCTGGCCGAGCAGAGCAGTCAGTTTACCCTCCCCCTCAGGATCGGCGAGCTGGTGCGCCAGCCCCTGGCCAGCGAGGATCAAGCCTTTCTGGCCGCCGGCAACATTGTCATCGTCGAGGAGGATGACACCTTCCTGCAACGCATCCCCGATACCGATCGGGTGCTGATTGTCGGCCCGGTTCCCTATCTCTCCTACCTGCACGAGCTGCACTGGGTCGATGTGGGCCTGCTGCTGGTGATCGGCCTATCCCTCGGCCTGCCCATCCTTCTGTGGCTACGTCCCCACTGGCGCGGCTTGCAACAGTTGGAGCAGACCGCACGTCGCGTAGGCGATGGGGATCTCTCCTGCCGAACCAATCTGCCACCGGGCAGCAGTCTGGCCCGGGTGGGACGCACCTTCGATCAAATGGCGACCCAATTGCAGGCCATGATTGCCAGCCGCAAGCAACTGACCGATGCCATCGCCCACGAGTTGCGCACCCCGCTGGTCCGGTTGCGCTATCGGCTTGCCATGCTCGATCCTGCCCCTGCCGAGCAGGAGCAGCAGGCGCTGGAGCGAGATCTGGGAGCGCTGGACGCCCTGATCGAAGAGATGCTCACTTACGCCAAGCTGGATAGACCCGAACTGCCGCTGCAGCAGGACGAGCTGGAGCTCAGCAACTGGGCACAAGCGCATCTCGGCGACTGGCAAGCGCTGGCCCCCGAAAAGAAGCTCACCCTCGATCTGCCGCCACGTCACATGCCCTGGTGCGGCGATCAGCGTCTACTGACGCGCGCGGTGGAGAACCTGATCGGCAATGCTCTGCGCTACGCCGAGAGCGAGGTCACCCTCTCCATCTCGCGGCTACAGGAGAACTATCTGCTGGAGGTTAGCGACGATGGGCCGGGGATCGATCCCGCGCTGGCGCCCCAGATCTTCGAGCCGTTCGTACGCCTTGATCAGAGCCGGGATCGTCGCACCGGCGGCACCGGGTTGGGGCTGGCCATCGTGCGCAGCATTGCCCGTCATCACGGGGGGGATGTGGCGTTGCTGGCCAGTGACCACGGCGCCCGCTTCTGCCTCACCCTGCCTGTACATTTGGATACAAACCGTCACCAACCGCTCACTGAAGGGCCGCTGCAACCGTCATAGGATGACTGTCATGGAGAACGCTCCATACCATCAACCCGAATAAGGAAATTGAACATGAAAAAGATCATTCCTCTGACCCTGGCAGCCGTCTTCGCCCTCACTTCCGGTTTCACCATGGCGGCCACCCCGACCAAGACAGCCACACCGCAGACTACCCAGACCAAGGTGGTGAAAAAACACCATAAAGCCACCCACGCCAAGACCCCGACCGTCAAAGTCGCGCCGAAAACCAAGTGATCCAACCGGTCACTGGATAACACAGAGGGAGGCTGACGCCTCCCTTTCCATCTCTTCCCGAAATTATCCTGACGAGCGCCTCCCTCGTCCAAACCGGATCCACGACCCAGCCCCTTTGCGGGAAACGGTCAATGACCACAGGAACATGGCATGTGGCGTCATCTGCTTAAATGGCTCGGCCCCTTGTGCAGCTTGCTGCTGCTCGGCACCGCACTGACCGTGCTGTATCACCTGACTCAGGCATGGCACTGGCACGATATTCGTGTGGCCATCTGGTCCCAACCCCTGCTGCGACTGGCGGGCGCCCTGTTGCTGACCCTGCTCAGTTATGGTTGCCTCTGCAGCTATGACATGCTGGCGCTCCATGCGCTGGGCAAGCGCCTTCCCTGGCAACAGGTCAGCATCACCTCCTTTATCGCCTACACCTTCTCCAACACCCTGGGATTTGCCCTGCTGACCGGCACCTCGGTACGCTATCGGCTCTACTCAGCTCTCGGTCTGGCGACCGGTGAGGTAGCCCGAGTGGTGCTGTTCTGCTCCATCACCTTTTTCCTCGGCCTGCTGGCGTGGGGAGGTGGCGCCCTACTGACCTGCGATGTATCACAGCTGCTGCCTGACTGGCCGCAGTGGGCAGATACCCTGCTCAGGCTGGCGGGCGTCATGGCACTGCTGTTGGTCACCTGCTACCTCTGCTGGCCCGCCCCACGTCTCTCTTTGCGGAAACACACCCTGACCCTGCCGGGCTTTCGGATACGTCTGTTGCAACTGCTGGTCGCGCTGGCCGACTGGATGGCCGCCGCTGCCGTGCTGTTTGTGCTGCTGCCTGCAGATAGCGTTCCCTACCCTGTGCTGCTCAGTGCCTTCGTGCTGGCCAGCTTCCTCGGGGTACTGGCCCACGTGCCGGGAGGGATCGGCGTGTTCGAAGCGAGTATGAGCCTGCTGCTGGCCCACTACCTGCCAACCGACAAGCTGCTCGCCTCGCTGCTGCTCTATCGCTGCATCTATTATCTGCTTCCCTTTCTCTGTGCCCTGCTGCTCTTTGCGAGTCAGGAGATGCTGCAACAAAAAGCGCGCTGGCAGCTGCTACAGGGGCTGATGAGCGCAGTACGCGAATTTCTGCCCGCCCTTATCAGCATGGGAACCTTCGCCGCCGGTAGCCTGCTGCTCTGCTCGGGCATGATCCCGACCATGCGCAGCCACATCGAAGTGTGGCTGCAGGTGCTGCCGCTCCATCTGCTCGAGCTCTCCCACGTGCTCGGCAGCGTGAGCGGTATCCTCCTGATCCTGCTGGCGCGCAGCCTCTATCGCCGTCACGACGCCGCGTTTCGCATCACCCAGCTGCTGCTGGCTCTGGGGATCGCCTTCTCCCTGCTCAAGGGGGGGGACTGGGAGTCAGCCCTGCTGCTCGGCAGCTTCCTGCTCATCATGACCCCCTGCCGCTCACTCTTCTATCGCAAGGGGTCGCTGCTCTATCCCCAGTACACTCCGGGCTGGCTCATTTCGGTCGGCGCCGTGCTGCTGGGAGCTCTGTGGCTGCTGCTCTTCTCCTACCGTCAGGTGGAGTATGACCACGCCCTCTGGTTCCACTTCTCGCCCCACGGCGGGGCGGCCCGCGGCCTGCGCGCCATGGGGAGCGTGGTGGCCGTGCTAGCCGTGGCCGGGGTTGCCCAGCTGCTTGCACCGCTGCGCGTGGTCGGTGAAAAGCCGGACAAGGAAGCGCTGGCGCGCGCTCACGAGCTGGTGGTGCGCGAAGGGGGGCTCCACGGTTATCTGGCCCAGCTGCAGGACAAGTCCCTGTTGTTCCACCCCGCCGGTGACGCCTTCCTGATGTATGGCATCGAGGGCAACAGCTGGATTGTAATGGGGGATCCGGTCGGTCGCCCCGAGCAGATCGAAGAGCTGCTCTGGCAATTTCGCGAGCGGTGCGACGAGCACGACGCCAACCCGGTCTTTTATCAGGTCTCGGCCCGCTATCTGCCGCTCTATCTGGAGCTCGGGCTGATCCCCTTCAAGCTCGGTGAAGAGGCGATGGTCGATCTGGCTACCTTCGATCTGGCGGGCAGTCGGTTGCGCAACCTGCGCCAGAGCCACGCCAAGGGCAAACGGGAAGGGTTGACCTTCGAGGTGGTCGAGGCGAGCGCCGTGGCTCCCCTGCTGCCCAGATTGCAGACCGTCTCAGATACCTGGCTGCAGAGCAAAATGGGCAAGGAGAAGGGGTTTTCGGTCGGCCGCTTCGAGCCTGACTACCTGACCTTGAGCCCGGCTGCACTGGTGTGGCACGAGGGGCAGATTGTCGGCTTTGCCAACCTCTGGGTGAGCGATAACAAGGAGATGCTCTCCATCGATCTGATGCGTTACAGCCTGGATACCGGCACCGCCCCCATCATGGATTTTCTCTTTGTCGAGCTGCTGCTGTGGGGCAAGGCGCAAGGGTACGCCAGCTTCAATTTGGGGATGGCCCCCATGTCCGGCTTCAACGATCACCCGCTCGGCAGCTACTGGGCCCGCCTTGGCAATACCCTGTTTGTGCGCGGCAGCCGCTTTTACAACTTCCAGGGGCTCAGACGCTACAAGGAGAAATTTTCGCCCCGCTGGGAACCCCGCTACCTGCTCTGCAGCAGCAAGCTGGTACTGCCCAGAACCCTGACTCACCTGATCACCCTGATTAGCCGCGGCCCGCTGGGGCTGATCAAGAAATAGGAGCATGGCCAATGAGAGCCTTGATATTGCTGTTACTCAGTCTCGTACTGCCCGTTTCATCTTTTGCGGCGCACGCCGCCCCGGTCAAGGATGACCTGAGCCTGATTGAGCTGCCGGTCAAGCAGCCCTCCGACGCCCCCATGGTGATCTTTCTCAGCGGCGATGGTGGCTGGGCAGCCCTCGACAAGGGGTTGAGCACCCAGTTTCAGCTGCACGGCATGCCGGTCGTGGGCTGGAGCTCCCTCACCTACTACTGGAAGAAAAAAAACCCGGAGCAGGTGACCGCCGATCTGGAGCGGATCCTCGATGATTACCAGACTCGCTGGCAGCGCCCCCGCTGGCTGCTGGTAGGCTTCTCGTTTGGTGCCGAGATTGTCCCCTTCGTCATCAACCGGTTGCCGGAGCACTATCGTCAGGGACTGGTCGGGGCCGTGATGCTCTCCCCCTCCACCAGCTCGGATTTCGAGATCCACGTCAGCGACATGCTGACCCACAAGACGCGCAGCTATCCGACCGAGCCGCAGGTGAAAACCATCCGGGATCTGCCGATGCTCTGCCTGCAAGGTGCCGATGACGATGACGACGACCGCCTCTGCCCCCGTCTCAACCAACCCAACGTCACGACCGTCACCCTGCCGGGAGGACACCATTTTGACGATAACTACCCCCAGCTCTATCAGGCCATCACCAAGCATCTGAACCTGCCCCCGGATCCGCTGACTGTGGAGCATTAATCGGTATCACCACGGAATGCCTTTCAAGTGCCGAGCAGGGCAAATCAGCGAGCAATGAAAAGGGCCTCTCTTGCGAGAGGCCCTTGTACTGAATCGGGCGGAAACTTTAAAAGGAGCGACCAATGGGCTGGCCGTGGCGTCAAGGTCACCGAGGCTTTTCACTGCGATTGCCCAAGCGGTTCAGCCAGATGCTGGGCTATTAAGAATGAAGATTTGCAGTCCTATGCTGACAACCGCTCGGGATTTAGCCAGAAAGCAAAAAGCCCTGATGTTTCCATCAGGGCTTTGCAATGTGGCGGTGAGGGAGGGATTCGAACCCTCGATACGTTGCCGTATACACACTTTCCAGGCGTGCTCCTTCAGCCACTCGGACACCTCACCAAATTTTTGCTCACTGCTTTATGTGCTTGAGCTGCACATTCGCTTGCGAACCATGCCGCGGCGACGGGGCGTAATGTAAGGGATACGATGGCTTTTGGTCAATGCAATTTTTTACTTTTTGCGTTCGTTTGCTCAATATCCGAACTAAGTGACCAAAAATATGCCGTTTCGTATCCCTTTCAATCAATTTACTGCCGCTTCGTGCAAATGTTCACCTTTGAGCGCCTCTTCCAGCGAGCCGTAAAACTCCAGCTTGCCGGGCTGCGGCCGCACCTTGGCCCGTGCCAGGGTCTTGAGCGGTTGGAACTGCAACTCGGCCACCCGCAACTCGACACCGGCTTTGGCCATCTGCTTGCCAAAGTGGAGGAAGGCAGACAGGCCGCCCGCATCGAGGATGGAAACCGCCTCCATCTGCAACACCAGCACCTTGTGCCCTTTCACTTGCGCTTCCAGCTCGGCAAAGACCCGTTCGGCCGCTGCGAAGAAGAGCGGGCCGTTGATCTTGTAGAGCAGGCCGTTGTCCGGCACCTCGTGGGCATAGCGCTTGTGCTCAGCCAAATCGTGCAGTTTGGTCATCTTGGCGATTTCGCGCATAAAGAGCAGGGACGCCAAGATCACCCCGAAGGTGATGGCGATGACCATGTCGAAGATAACGGTGAGCGACAGGCAGACCAGCAGCACCAGCACATCGGATTTGGGCGCGCGGCGGATCAGCTCCACCACCTTGTGCGCTTCACTCATGTTCCAGGCCACGATGAGCAGCAAGGCAGCCATGGCCGAGAGCGGCAACCAGGAGAGCCAGGGGGCCAGCACCAGAATGGCGGCCAGCACCACCAGCGCATGGACGATCCCCGAGATGGGGGACGTAGCGCCGGCACGCACGTTGGCGGCAGAGCGGGCGATGGCGGCGGTAGCGGTAATGCCGCCAAAGAAGGGAGCGAAGATGTTGCCAAGCCCCTGCCCTACCAGCTCGGCGTTGGAGCTGTGTTTGCGACCGGTCATCCCATCGAGCACCACGGCGCAGAGCAGCGACTCGATCGCCCCCAGCATTGCCATGGAGAAGGCGGCAGGCAGCAGCCGCTCAACAGCCGCCAGGTTCCATTCAACCGGCAAACCATCCGGTCCGGGCAAGGCCCAGGGCATCACCAGGGTCGGAGCGATGGGCGGGATCCCCATCCCTTGAGTGCCATCGGCCAGGGTATAGCTGAACTTGCTGCCGATGGTGGCCACATCCACCCCGAAGTAATGGAGGCCAAAACCCAGACCCACCCCGACCAGCACCGCGGGCAAGTGGCCGGGCACAGGCAGACGCAGGTGCGGCCAGAGCAGCAGCACGGCCAGCGTTGCGACCCCCACCAGGGTATCGCCCCACTGCCAGCTTGGCAGGGCGGCGGCCAGCGCCTCGACCTTGCCCAGATAGGTTTCCGGCATCTCGGGCACGCTCAGGCCGAAGAAGTCCTTGATCTGCAAGGTGGCGATCACGATGGCGATACCACCGGTAAAGCCCAGCGTCACTGACGGAGGAATGTACTCGATAAGGCGGCCAAGACGGGCCATCCCCATCGCCACCAGAAAGAGGCCGGAGATGAGCGTTGCCATCAACAGACCACCGACCCCGAACTGCTGGGCGACCGGATAGAGGATCACCACAAAGGCAGCGGTCGGGCCGGAGATGGAGTAACGGGAACCACCGGTCACGGCGATCACGATACCGGCGATGATGGCGGTATAGAGACCGTGTTGCGGCGGTACACCGCTGGCAATGGCCAGCGCCATGGCGAGCGGGATGGCGATGATGCCCACCGTCACACCGGCAATAAGATCACGGCCGAAGCGGGCCATGCTATAGGGTTCATCAATACAGGACTGGCGTAAGGCTATGGCGAGCTTCACGCTATTTAAAGAGGCTTGCTTGTGCATGTATATCGTAATACCAGAAGAGGGAGATAAAGGCCGGAGAGATCCGGCGCCCGATCATCATCAAGGGCCGGCAGGGCTGTCGACGCGGCGATGGTATCCTGCGTAACCTTACTCCAGACGGGCCATTTTTTCGATGGGCAGGATCAATGAAACGCGCGCTCACCCATTATTTGGCCTATTTGCCGCCAAATCGCCGATCTTGACTCCAGCTCTCCCCCTTTTAGCCACAAAGATTACCATTTGAGCCTCACCAGATTGCCAGCACGTTCGCGACATCATGCTGGCATCATCAGGTTGATGCGAACCGAACCAATGCCCCCTGGGCCGGTTGGGGGCGGTGATGGCAAGAGACTGATTGTGCTGAAAATAAACCACAAAGCGCAACTTTTGGGCAAACAGTCCGAAAATCCGGTTTTCGGGAAATTCGCGGGTTGACACCCGCCGCCCTGGTCATTAATATTCGCCCCGTCTTAACGAGACAGGCAATTCCTCCTTAGTTCAGTCGGTAGAACGGCGGACTGTTAATCCGTATGTCACTGGTTCAAGTCCAGTAGGAGGAGCCAATTCCCTCGTAGTTCAGTCGGTAGAACGGCGGACTGTTAATCCGTATGTCACAGGTTCAAGTCCTGTCGAGGGAGCCAAATTCTAAAGCCCAGCCTTTTGGCTGGGCTTTTTCGTATCTGCTGTTCGCCCCCTTCCCTGTCACGCGCGCCCTTCAAATGCCCTCTGTCATAACGTCTCTTGTCTGCATGTGATGACCAACCTGCATACAGCTTGAATTGTCTATTGAGCTCCATCCCATAAACAATAGAGCTGGATTGACCAGCCCCTGTGTGTGTACCTCATCTCACTGCCGGATGCCGGGATCAGAAACGGTAGAGCAGACCCGTGGTGATGCTGGTGGCGCGAATATCGTAAAAGTCGATCCCGGAGTCTGCATTGGCGTAGCTGGCGCTCAGGAGTGCAGAGAGCGGCGCAATGCCAAACAGCTGGTGCCAGAAGAGGGTGGCATCGATAGCCATGTCGCGGCTGTCGGCACACAGGCCAAACAGCGGATTGGCCTCGTCATAGTCGCGCTTGCCCAGATAGAGGTTGCTGACGAACGACCAGCGAGGCGAGGTTTTGGCGTAGGTGAGCTGCAACCCCTTGCTCACATAAGACTCGGCACTGCCCGCCAGATCAGCCTTCTCATAGCGCAATGCTGGCTCGAGGAACTGATCGTCTGTTAGCCGGAACTGGTAGGAGACCTCGGCGGAGTTGACCCGGCCATTGCGATCCAGCATCCCCATCACAGCGCGACCATATTGCTCGCCGCTGGACTCCCCATCCACCTTGACGTCGCGGCTGGTGATGCTGCCACTGAGCGCACTGCCCCAGATGTTGTCCCACGCCAGACGGGCGCCGCGGGATCGCACGTCACTCTGCTCGCGTTCCACACCCACAGCAAAGGGATCGCGCCAGACCTTGACCGGGGTGGCATTGAACACCAGCGAACCGGCCACGATCCCCTTGTCCCCCAGTTGCTGGCGCAGCCCGAACTGCTGGGTACCGTCGCCACGAATGGCATCCTGAATGAGGTTGCCCAGGAACAGCTGGCTACCGGTGGAGGCAAAGGTGTAGCGCAGATCCCCGTTGATCACCGGATCAAGGTGGCGCTGCTGCGCCGCAGCACTCAAAGCGTCAATACGCTCGCTACCTGCACTCCCCGTGGCAAAATTGGACTTGGTCTCGCCAACGCTGGCTCCCGCCAGCACACTGCCGGAAAAGCCAGATTCCTCAGGAATGGCACCCAGAGCTTCAGCCTGAACCCCGCTTGCAACCAGCATCCCCATACTCAACAGCAGACCAATACGCATCGCAACACTCCTGGCAAGCGGCCACTCTCGGTGGGCCGAGCCTGATAAATAGGAGGGAGACAGTCGCCCCCCTGAATTGAGAAGCGGCATGTTACGGCAGGGAAAAATCACAAATAAGACAGCGGGATGCGGTTTTATTTTTTATGATGGCTTTTTATTTTTTTATAGGCGCAAGCAGGGGGCGACCCGGCATAATGAGCCCCCACAGCCTTGCAACGCTGCGGGCTGCTCGCGCCATACTCACTCTATTTAGCCCTGTTCCCAACATCGGAGTTCTCATGCGTCGATTCAATTTCATGCTCAATGGCAGCAGATTGATGATGTTCCCCTTCTACATTGGCATCCTCATCTGCGTGGTATTGCTGATGGTGAAATTTGCCATGCAGCTCTATCAGCTTTCTGTAAACATTTTCGAGATCCCCTATCTGGATCTCATTACCGGCGTGCTGACCCTGGTGGACTTTATACTGGTGGCCCAGATGCTGATCCTGGTCGCCATCTGTGGCTATGTGCAATTTATCCAGACGGAAGAGCAGCGCGCCTCCCTTAGCAGCAACTGGCTTAGCAAGATCAACTTTGCCTCCCTCAAGCTCATCGTCATTAACTCGCTGGTGACCATCGCCGGAGTGGAGGTGCTCAAGGCGTTTCTCGAAGATGGCATCATCAACGAAGTCGATATGAAGTGGTCCGTGGTGGTGTTTCTCGCCTTCTCGCTGGCCGCGCTCATCTATGCGGTGACCGAGCGGATGGCGGAGCATAAATAGTCGAGTTTGATCACTGTGCTTGTTCAGCCTTGATTCACCAGCAATACAATTGATAACACTTTTCATTACTCTTACTGCGTTATAAACTTGCTCCCCCCGGGCTGCCCCGCCCGGGTGCTGGAGCCTTTATGACAAGCCTTTCTCTCTCACCCCGACAATTCTGGCAGTGGCTGGCCTACCACCATCAGGCCGCCGAGGGCACCCTCTATCTGATGTTCTTCTCCGGCCTGCTGCTGTGGGAGCCGCTGACCCCGCTCTGGTCGCTGGCACGCTGGAATCTGTTTTTCCATGTGATGCTCTCGCTCACCCTGTTTCCCCTGCTGTTTGGCGCCTTCTGGCTCTCCCACCGCAGCTTGTTGAACCGCAGCAACAAACCCTTTTTACGCACCACAGGGCGGATTATCGAAGCCCTGCTGCTGATCTGTCTGGCCAGCGGCATGCTGCTGGTGCTGCACGGCACCCCGGGCGATGCCATGGGCAACCTCGCCAGCTGGGCCCACTGGTTGAGCGCGTTGGCGTTAACTCCTCTGGTGCTACGCCACGCCTGGCGCTGGACCATCTTGAAATGGCGCTCCTGATCCCATGTTGAAGTCTTCGTTCTCTGCATATTTGTCACCCCTGCTGGCCCTCCTACTGCTAGCCAGCCCCTTCGCGTTTGCCCAACAGATGGGCGCAGGGATGCTTGCCTATGAGGAGGGGCAAAGCCCGCGCCTCGTCACCGCCAACCTGAGTGCAGGTTCCGTCACCCTGCTTGAGCGCGATAGTGGTAAGCGCCTAAAAGAGGTGCAGCTGGGGGGCGATCTGCGCCAGCTTGCCCGCGCCGATGACGGTACCCTGCTGGTCACTGACTACAGCGGTGATCGCCTGCTGTTGCTGGATGATGATCTCGATCTGGAAAAGGCGATCCCCACCGGCCACCGCCCCTATGGGGTCATCTTCGATACCAAGAGGCAGTGGTTCTGGGTCACGCTGTTCGAATCAGCTCGTCTGCAGGCTTACGACAGCGCCGGCAACCTCCAGCTGGATGCAGAAACCGCCGAGACTCCCCGTGGACTAGCCCTGACCAACAACGATCGCCTGCTGCTGACCCACGCCATGACCGGCCAGCTCGCCATCTATGATCTCGCCAAGCTTGGCCACGGCGCCAAGGGTTCCTCGCTTCCCAAGCCCAAGCTCATTACCCTGGCCGAGACCCACAGCGACACGCCGAGCGACTCTCAGGGATTGCCGCGCCTGCTCGATGGCATCGCCCTCTCCCCCGATGGCAGCGAGGCCTGGCTGCCCCATGTGCTGTGGAGCTTCGAGCACCCCTTCCAGTTTCAGAGCACCGTCTTTCCGGCGGTCTCCATCATCGATCTCGATGAGGAGAAAGAGCGGGTCGATGAAAGAAAACAGCTCTTTTTGCAGATCAATCTGCCAAGCGTCGGCAACCGCAGCCAGATCGTCTCCAACCCGTTCGCGGCGCGCTTTGCCGCCGACGGCAAGCGGGTCTATCTGACCCTGGCGGGCTCGGAAGATCTGCTGGTGTTTGATCTCTCCCGCAGCGGCAAGTCCAACAACAACCGTCACCGCCGCAAGAAGTTTCAGGGGGGCGCCAAGGCGACCCAGCTCTTGCGTCACCTGCCGGGCCAGAATCCGCGGGATCTGCTGATCGATGGCGACCATATTCTGGTGCACAACGCCATGGGGCAGGATCTTACCCGCCTCAATAGCGGCGGCAGCGGCCCGTTTGCCCGAGTCACCGTCGATGTGCCCCACTTTGCCAGGCTGGTAGAGACGGATCCGCGCCCCGAGCCGCTTCAGCGCGGCGAGCGGCTGTTCAACCTTGGTAACACAGCGTCCAACTCACGCTTCCCCATGGCGGGGGACAACTGGATGAGCTGCAACTCCTGCCATCTGGACGGGTTCAACTTCACCAACCGCTATCTGATGGCGGCCCATCGCCAGAAGAGCGGCGACAACGCCATAAACGGCCACGCCAACCTCACCAACATGGTGGCGGGGGATTTTGTCGGCGAATACCTGCGCATGACCCAGCAGACCCAGGGCGGCATGGGGCACGACCCCCGCGATGGGGCCGAGGCAGTTGACCCCGCGAAGCCCCAGCCGGAAGTGAAAGCGATGATGGAAGATCTGCACGCCTTCGTCACCGCCGATGGCAACCTCCCCTATCTCGCCAACTGGCTGCGGCTCGATGCCCCGCGCACCGATCCCGCCAAGGCGCCGACCACTCACCCGAAAGAGTGGCTCAACTCCGCCTCCTGCCAGAACTGCCACCAACAGGCGTTCAAGGATTGGAGCGAGAGCAACCACCGGCTGATGGGCAACTCACACCCCTACTACAAGGTGGTGCAGGCGCTGGCCCGCGAAACCGAAGGGGAAGCGTTCGGCCAGTGGTGTCAGGGCTGCCACATGCCCCAGCAGGTGATGACCGGCCAGCTGGATCTGCCCAGGGGCTCCCACATGTTCGAGCAGGGTGGCGCCTCGCTGATTGCCGCCCACAAGGCGGGTGAACCTGTGGTTGAGGAAGGGACCGGCTGCGTGCTCTGCCATCGCATCACCAAGGTAGAAGATGCGGGCGGCAACAGCGCCTTTACCGTGAATCTGAAAGACCGCGAGAGCTATGTGTTCGAGGATGCCGCGGGCGGCAGCCTCCAGCATTGGCTGGCCGAGCGTCAGATCAACGCCCGTCCGGCGACCCACAAAGCCTCCTATCAGAAGGATTTCTACCGCGACGCGGCCCTGTGCAAGTCGTGCCACAACGAGTTTGCCCCCGGCACCGGTGCCAACATCGTCAACACCTGGGACGAGTGGGAAAAATCCAGCTTCGCGAACGCGGAGGATCCCACCAAGCGGCGCACCTGTATCGACTGCCATATGAACCCGGAGCCGGGCAATGGCGGTGCGCCGGTGGCGGGCCAGTCCACCGAAAACGGCACCATGAAAGCGCGG
The DNA here is from genome assembly GCF_051919185.1 of Aeromonas sp. 97A. Lineage (NCBI taxonomy): Bacteria > Pseudomonadati > Pseudomonadota > Gammaproteobacteria > Aeromonadales > Aeromonadaceae > Aeromonas > Aeromonas sp. 97A. The sequence continues at coordinate 1,741,470 of NZ_JBQBFF010000001.1, forward strand.
CTCTATCGCCACAACTTTACCGGCGCCCAGCACCAACTGGTGGGGCTGCGCAATCCTGAACTCGAGCAGGAAAGTCTGGCCCTGCTGCGCTCCAGCGCTACCCTCTCCGCCCGTATCGAACAGACTGCCGATAGTCAGCGGTTGGTGGTGCGGGTCGCCAATACCGGCGCGGGCCATGCCCTGCCCACCGGGGTGGCCGATTTTCGTGAACTCTGGCTGGAGCTGACCGTCACCGACGCCAGCGGCAAGCTGGTGCTTGCCAGCGGCCAACCGGTGGATGGTGCTGTCCCTGAGGATGCGCGACTGTTCAGAAAAGTATTCGGCGATGCCGAGGGCAAGCCGGTGGGGCTCAAGTTCTGGCGCTACGCCAAGCTCTTGGAAGATACCCGCATTCCGGCCGATGGCTGGCGCGATGAAGCCTGGCCGCTACCCGCAGATGCCCAAGGGCCCTTCAAGGCCGATATCAAACTCAATTTCCGCACCTACCCCAAGTGGGTCAATGATGCGGTGCGCGCCGCCGAGCCGAGCTTGCCGGAGCCACCCATAGTGCAGCTAAATCGGTTGCAACTTGCCTTGCAGCCTCTCCCCGTCACGCCCGCTACGGAGCCTCAATCCTGATGTTTGCAAGTTTTCTCATTACCCTGCGCGAGGGGCTGGAAGCCTTCCTGCTGGTCGGCATCTGCCTCTCCTACCTCGCCAAGCTGGGGGCGAGCCGCTACAACAAATTCATCTATCTGGGGGTGGGGCTCGGCCTTATCGCCTCCCTGATCGTCGCCTTCCTGTTCCAGGTGGTGGTGAGCCAGTTCGAGAGCGAGCGTTACAACCACCTCTTGATGGCGGGGATCCTCATCTTCGCCACTCTGGTGCTCACCTATATGGCGATCTGGATGCAAAAGCAGGCAAAATCCCAGGTGGGGGCCATGACAGCGCGCATCGATGCGGCCATCGATGGCGGCAACCTGTTTGGTCTGGTGCTGCTCGCCTTCCTCGCGGTGATGCGCGAAGGGTTTGAAACCGTGCTCTTCTTCTCCGCCCTGCTCTATTCGGGGCAAGGGGTGGATCTGCAATCGGGCCTGATGGGCGCGCTGGCGGGGCTGCTGGTCTCCATCGCGCTGGTGTGGGGGCTGCTGCGCTCCACCCGCAAGGTGGCGCTGGCCCCCTTCTTCCGCTGGACCGGCCTGCTTATCATCATCATCGCCGCAGGTCTGCTATCGTCTGCCGTCAACATGTTGCAGGCGGCAGATATCATCACCTTCTGGACCACGCCGGTGTTCGACATCAGCCACATTCTCGACGATCAGGGGGTATTTGGTACCTTCCTGCGCGCCCTGTTTGGCTACAATGCCTCACCCGCTGGCTTGCAGCTGCTGACCTGGGCCCTCTATCTGGCGATCTTCGTTACCCTCTGGCAGCGCAGCTATCGCCCGCAGGTGAGCGCCGCATCCAGCAAGGGCTGAGCCCGCACGCCCTGTAGCAACAAGGGCACGGGGTAACAACATCATTCGGGAGCCGCGCCTTGGCGCGGTTCCCTTATCTATCAAGCAGTTTCGGTAGGTCATGAGCGATAACAACAAGAAAAGCATTGCAGTGCTGGGCGCTGGCCCCGCCGGTTTGATGGCGGCCTGGCGCCTGCGCCGCGCCGGTTTTGCCGTCACCCTGTTCGAGCAGGAGCCGGTGGTCGGCGGCATGTGCGCCACCCAGACCTTCAAGGGACGCGATGGGGAGTATCGCTTCGACTACGGCGGCCACCGCTTTATCACCAAGAACCCCGAGCTGCTCGCCTTTATCGACGAGCTGATGGGGGACGACCTGCTCCACGCCGAGCGCAAGAGCGTGATCCGCTTTGGCGGGCGCACCTATGACTACCCATTGAACCTGCCCAACCTGCTCAAGACGGCGCCGCTCGCCCTGATGGCCGGTGCGGTGAAAGACTTGCTGCTGTTGCCCTTTAGCAAGAAGCCGGATGATTTTGCCAAGGCGAGCTTTGCCGAGTGGATCCAGAGCCACTTCGGCCGCACCCTCTATCGCCAGTTTTTCGAGGGCTACACCGGCAAGCTGTGGGGTATCAACCCGGACAAGCTCTCCGCCGACTGGGCCGGTCAGCGCATCAGCCTGATCGATTTGAAAGACGTGGCTCGCCGCCTGTTGCCAAGACGCAACGGCAGTATCTCGGTGCGCACCTATGCCCGCAAATACCGCTACCCCAAATATGGCTTCGGCCAGATCTTCACCACTCTGGGGGAGCGGCTGGTAGCCGAAGGCGTTGAGCTGAAAACTGGCGCTACCATCACCCGCCTTGAGCAGGCTGATGGCCGCATCGAACGGGTTTATTGGAAACAAGATGACGTTGAGCAGAGCGAGCGCTTTGATCAGGTGATCTCCACCCTGCCGCTGCCGCTCACCTGCCAGCATCTGGGCTTGCCGTGCGATCTGCACTACCGGTCGCTTCGCTTCGTCAATATGCCGCTTAAAACAGAGAACCTGTCGGACAACACCTGGCAGTACCTCTCCGATCCCCATATTCTGGCCACCCGCCTGCAGGAGCCGCGCCGCCGCAGCCCCTTTATGGCGCCACAGGGCCAGACCTCGGTGATGCTGGAGATCCCCTGCAATCCGGGGGATGCCACCTGGCAGGCGCCGCTGGCCGATCTGCGCGGTCGGGTCACCGCCGATCTCGCGAGCCTCGGTGTCGATACCGCCAAGCTTGGCGATGAAACTTTTGAAGCGCGTAGCGAATACGCCTATCCGCTGATGGATTTGGGCTATCAGGCCCGTCGTAACGAAGCGATCAAGGCGCTGATGCCCATCACAAACCTCATCATGACCGGCCGTCAGGGGACATTCCGCTACATCTTCACCGACACCGCCATGGAGATGGGGATGATGGCGGCCGACATGGTGATCGACGGGGTGGACCGACGCCACGCCATCTTTAACCATCGCAACGAAAATACCGTGATTGAAACCCAGAGCGTGGCCTGAGTGCCGCGCCACTGGCATAAGTAAGGAGAACAGGATGACCATCCGCCCGGGTTTACTCGCCCTTACCCTGCTGCTGACACTCAGCGGGCAGGCGCAAGCTTACTCCTACGCCGCCGCCGGCAAGGAGCCACTGATCGACGCCCGCGAGGCACTGCTGGGCGCCGCCACTGGCGGCAAGGATGCCAGCGCCACCTTGAGCGAGATTGCCGACGAACTGACCTATCTGGAGCAGCACCACAAGGTGGAGCTGCAAGGGCCGCTGGCCGCCGCCATCAAGGCCCAAGATGCCGCAGCAACCGCCGCCCTGCTCAACCGCGCCTACAAGGTGGAGATCGAGCGCCGCCTCGAAGGGGCCAGCCAGAATCTTGGCGACTACCAGACCGCCAAGGTGCTGGTGGTCAAGAGCAAGCGCTTCCTCGATCTGATCCTCCCATCACTCAGTGAAGGGGATCGCAAGGCAGCGGAACAGGCGCTGGCCAAGGTGCTGGATGCCATCGGTAACCCGGGGGTATTCGGGGTGGGCGCCAAGCCCGCTGATGCCGCCGCCTTTAGCGATGCAGAAAAAGCGCTGATGGCCGTGCTGGCGCCGCTTTGATGGCCTCTCATCGATGATGACAGCCCCCCTCATCCCCAACCCTTCTCCCGCAAGGGGAGAAGGGGGGCGTCACCACGGCCGATTACGCTTCGCTAATCGACCCTACTTACTGATCCTGCTGCAACTGGCCTGGCTCGGCTGGCTGCTGGCCTTCCCGGTGGCGCTCGATTCCGACGATGCCCTCAATTTCGCCCACGGGGTGACGCGCTTTAGCGTGCTGGAGTTCTCCCCCCACTTTCCGGGCTACCCCGCCTTTATCTGGCTGGCGCGGCTGATCAATCTGGCGGTAGACGATCCGGCCCGCGCGGTGCAGTGGGCCAGCCTCTTGGGTAGCAGTTTGCTGGCGCCGCTCGCCGCCTTGCTGGCGGTCAGATTGTGGCAACGGCCCAGCCTGCTCGCCCCCGTCTGGTTGCTGGTACTGGCACTGCCGCTCACCCCGACGCTGGCGCTCTCCGGCCTTTCGGACGGACCCGCGCTCGCCGCCTGGCTCGGAACGCTGCTGGCCTTGCAGCAGCGCAAGAGAGCGCTGGCGGGTCTGTTACTGGGCCTTATGCTGGCGCTGCGTCCCTCCTATTTTGTGCTGGCGTTGCTGCCCCTGTGGCTCGGGCTGGCGCAGAAGGAAACGCGCGTCAGGTTTGTGCTCCCCATCGTGCTGGTGGGGCTAGCCTGCCTGCTGTTTGTCTGGCAGGCCGATGGCTGGGCCTATTTCAGCGAGGGGCGGCGCTTTACCGATGGTCACTTTACCCTGTGGGGCAACACGGCGGCGGCCCACGGCGATCGGCTGCTTAGCTGGGCGAGCACCTTCAACGATCAGCTCACCCCGCTTTGGCCCTTGACTGTCGGGACACTGCTGGTACTGCCGCTTTGGCAAAGAGCAAAAAACCACACTGCCGCCCTCCCCCCGCTCTGGACGCTCTACTGGTTTGCCCTGCTGCTCTGGACCCTGTTTGGCCAGAACCCTGACAATCCCCGCCATCTGGCCCCCATCACCCTGCTCGGTATTGTGCTGCTGGCAGGCTGGCTGCCACGCCGTGGTGAGTGGGTGGTCGCAGTCGCCGGATTGCTGCTGCTCGGCGTGACCTTTACCCTGCCCCGTCCACCCGCCATGGTGCAGGCAGCAAGGCTCGCAGAGAAAAGCTGCCCGGCGCTGGTGACCCAGTGGGGAGTGAGATTGCTGCGGGAGACCACAGCTCTGCCGGTGACCGATGGCTGGTACAAGGGGGATGCGGCGCTGGCGCTCTCTCTGGGAGCCTGTCGCCTCAGTCGCCGCCCCATCGCCGCGAGCGAGATGCCCAGCGCGGTGCGCCAGCACTGGTTTGCCCCGCGCTTTGCCGCCGAGCCCGGACTCTGGCTCGCCATACCGGATCCATAGCCGCGACAAAACTGATAGACTGCTTTTTTCGCGCTTTTCAACCCGACGTTTCGCATCAACTGGACACCCTATGCCCCAATCGCCAACAGCTCAGGCTGCCGCCCTCTCCCCCCGTTTCCTGTTTATCCTGCTCGGTGCTCTCGCGGGTCTGACCCCGCTGGCTGTGGATATGTATCTGCCGGCCATTCCGGCCATCGCCCGGGATCTGGCCACCAGCATCGACGGTGCCCAGCTCACCATCAGCGCCTTTTTGGGCGGCTTTGCCATCGGCCAGCTCTTCTACGGCCCGCTGGCCGACAGCTATGGCCGCAAGCCGGTGATCCTGGCGGGGCTGGTGATGTTTGCCATCGCCTCGGTGGGCTGTGCCATGGCGGACTCCCTGCCTGAATTGCTGGCCTATCGGATGTTGCAGGCGGCGGGCGGCGCGGCGGGCTCTGTGGTGGTCAATGCCCTGCTGCGAGACCTGTTCGAGAAGGATGCGTTTTCCCGCGCCATGTCGTTCGTCATTCTGGTGATGACGCTCGCGCCGCTGGTAGCGCCGGTGGTGGGCGGCTATATCAGTGCCCACGCCGACTGGCGGGTGATCTTCTGGCTGCTGGTGGGGATCAGCCTGCTGATCTGTCTGGTGATGCAGTGGAAAATTCAGGAGACCCTGAAACCGGAACATCGCCAACCCCTAAATCTGGGCCAGATCCTCAAGAACTACTGGGGGGTGCTCTCCCATCGCGGCGCCATGGGTTATGTGCTGTGCGGCTCCCTCTCCAGCTCCGGCATGTTCGCCTTCTTAAGCGGCTCCCCTTACGTCTATATCGAGTATTTCAAGGTGCCGACCGAGCACTACGGCTGGCTGTTTGGCCTCAATATTCTGCTGATGATGGTGGTCACCTTCGTCAACAGCCGACTGGTGAAAGGGGTGGGCGCCGAGCGGATGCTGCAATACGGTCTGCTGGTGCTGCCCTGCGCGGGCGCTCTGCTGGTCTATAACGCCTGGAGCCAGACCGGCGGCCTGTGGGGCATCGTCATTCCGGTGGTATTGTTTGTCGGCCACATCAGTCTGGTGGGCGCCAACGCCATGACCGGCCTGATGGGCCACTTCCCGCAATCTGCGGGCACCGCCTCGGCACTGGCGGGCACCCTGCGCTTTGGCATCGGCGCCCTGGTCGGCATTCTGGTCAACCTCAATCCGCCCCACTCGCCGCTGCCCATGGCCATTGCCATCGCCTGCTGCGGCGTGGGCTCCACCCTGAGTTACTGGCTGCTGACCGGCAAGCGAGGCGATTGATCACCCGCCACCTGTCAGGGAAAACGAAAGAGGCTTCCGTCAACGGAAGCCTCTTTTCGTACTGGTGGTCAGACGTTCAGAACTGGGCACTGTTGAGCCAGAGGTGCGCCCCTATGCTCACCAGATAACCGAGCAAGATGGCCGGCAGCCACTTCAGGTGGCCAAAGAAGGTATACATGCCGTGGGCCTGTCCCATCAGGGCAACACCGGCCGCAGAGCCGATGGAGAGCAGGCTGCCGCCCACTCCGGCGGTCAGGGTCACCAGCAGCCACTGCCCCAGCGCCATATCCGGGTTCATCGACAACACGGCAAACATCACGGGAATGTTGTCGATGACAGAGGACAAGACCCCGATGAAGATATTGGCCATGGTGGGATCCCCAGCGTCATACAACCAGTGTGATACCAGCTCCAGATACCCCATAAAGCCCAGCCCACCGACACACATCACCACCCCGTAGAAAAAGAGCAGGGTATCCCACTCCGCCTTGGCCACCTTGTTGAACACGTCAAATGGCACCACAGAACCCAGACTGCGTAACCGCACCTCATCCCCATTGCGTTCATAGAGCGCACGCTTGCGGGCAAGGGATCGCGGCAGCGATTTGCGCAAATAGAAGCCGAAAAACTGCAGATAACCGAGCCCCAGCATCATGCCCAGTACGGGTGGCAGGTGGAGGAAACTGTGGCATAGCACCGCCGTGATGATAGTCAGCAAGAACAGCGCGACGATGCGACGGGCCCCCCGCTTGAGATCGACCACCTCGTTATCAGCCTCCGGCACATGACGCGGCACCATCAGGCTCATCAGGATGGCTGGCACCAGAAAATTGAGCAGAGAGGGAATAAGCAGGGTGAAGAACTGGCCAAATTGCACCTTGCCCGCCTGCCACACCATCAGGGTGGTGATATCGCCAAAGGGACTGAACGCCCCTCCGGCGTTGGCGGCGATCACTATGTTGATGCAGGCAAGATTGACAAAACGCCGATCACCGTTGGCCACCTTCAACACCACGGCGCACATCAAGAGCGCAGTGGTCAGGTTGTCTGCCACCGGCGAAATACAAAAAGCAAGCCCGCCGGTCAACCAGAACAGGGTGCGCAGGTGAAAGCCGGATCGCACCAGCCAGGCGCGCAGAGCATCGAACAGCCGCCGATCCTCCATGGCGTTGATATAGGTCATCGCCACCAGCAGGAACAGCATCAGCTCGGCATATTCCAGCAGGGTATGGCGAAATGCCTGCTCGGCGACAGGGCTCATCCCTTGCTGTGCATAGGCGATACCGATCAGGATCCAGATCACCCCGGCGGCCACCAGCACAGGTTTGGACTTGCGCAGTTGCAGATACTCTTCAGCCATCACCAGGGCGTAGGCCAACACAAACAATCCGACACAAAAAAGTCCGATTGAGGAGGATGTCAACAAAACAGGGCCACTACTGGCATGGGCGGGAGGGATAAACAGGGACAGCAGCAAAATAACAGGGGTGAGCGCAGACATGGTCTCTTCCTTTTAGAACCGTCTGGCAATGATGCTAGCACCTGGATGAAAAGAAAAATTCATCCAGGTCAATTAACGCTTAATTGGTTTGCTGTCGAAACGCGGGATTATTTCTTGCCGAAACCCGACTGCTTGAGGGTATAGCCTGCGCTGTTTTGCCAGGCATCCAGACCGCTGCGGTTATTGCCCGCCACCAGACTGGCGGCCAGACTCGGGCTGTTGAACAGCTGATCGGCGGTAAAGACAAAACCGCCCTGACTGCGGGGCACTATGACCCCCTTCTCCAGCAGCTCGTGACGCAGCTCGATCACCGCTTCACGCAAAGAGGCGGCATCCTCGCCATTGGCGGTGGAACCGGCCAGCACCATAAAGCCCGGATTTTGCCGCTTGCCCACCGGATAACCGTGGGCCTCGGCCCCCTTGCCGTTGAAGTGGTAGAGCTCGCGCTCCCCCGGCCGGTTGTCGGAGAGTGCCTTTTGCAGGGTCATCAGCTCGTTGTAGATCTCGATGGGGACGACGGCAGCCTGCTTGTTGCCCTTGCTATCGATGATAAAACTGACTTGCTTGTGTAACATCCTTGCTCATCCTGTGACCCATGGAAGCCCCTATTCTAACCACCTCGGGCAAGCGGGATCCAGCGAGGATCCACTGCTCTTTTGCCGCCTTGATCACTAACTGGCACTCTTGATCAACCGTAAGGGGTGTTGATCAATGCTGGCCGTGCTAGCGTACCAAGCATGATGAAAGCCATTGACCATCAAACGGTTATCCCATGCTGACCCTGCGCAACCTCTGCAAGAGCTTCGATAACGGCAGTGAACGACTGCCGCTGTTCCACCATCTCGATCTCGCCCTCCCTGCTGGCGAGATCACCCTGCTGCTGGGCCAAAGCGGCTGCGGCAAGTCCACCCTGCTCAATCTGATCGCCGGGCTGATTGCACCGGATGAAGGGGAGGTCTGGCTGGGGGAGACCCGGATCGACACCCGCTCCCCCGACGAGCGGGCGCGCCTGCGGGGTCGCCATTTCGGTATCGTCTATCAGGATTTGAACCTGCTGCCGACCCTCAACGTGGCCGAGAATCTGGTCCTGCCGCTCGCCATCAACGGTATGCCACCGGATGAGACAAGGATTGACCAGTTGCTGCATCGGCTCGATATGAGCCACAAGCGCCATGCCTGGCCGGAGCAGCTCTCCGGCGGTCAGCGACAGCGGGTGGCGCTGGCCCGCGCCCTCATCCATCAACCCAGTTGGCTGCTCGCCGACGAACCCACCGGCAGCCTCGATGAGCACAATGCCGAACAGGTGATGGCGTTGATGGTGGCGGCGGTGCGCGATACCGGCGCAGGCTTGCTGCTGGTGAGCCACAACCCCGCCTATGCCGAGCTGGCCGACAGGGTGCTGCGCCTCGAAGGGGGCCAACTTATCGAGCTCAAGGGGCCCCGTCATGACTAAACAGCGACTGCGCCTGCCGGAGTCACGCTGATGCTGCCACTTAAAGCGCTGCTGCGCCTCTATCGCAGCCACCCCTGGTTGCTGCTGATGAGTCTGGCCGGGCTGGTGTTGGGGGTGTCGCTGGTGGTGGCCATCGAGCTGCTCAATCACAGTGCCCGCACCAATTTTGTCGCCGCCCGCAGCCAGCTGGCAGGGGAAGCCAACTACCGGCTGGCCCCTGCTGGCGGGCTGGATGAGCAGCTTTACGTGCAACTGGTGACCAGCCAGCCCGCCTTGGATGCCATGCCCCAGCTCCATGGCTGGCTCAAAGATGATCAGGGCCGCAGCTTTCAGCTGGTGGGGATGGATCTCTTCAACCCCGGCCCGCTGCGCCAGCTGTTTGGCGCCACTCGGGAGAGCGAGCCCGCGTTCTCCTTAAACCGTGCCGACAGCATCTGGCTGGCGGCCCCCGAAGCGGAGCGCCTTGGCTGGCAAGCGGGCCAGAGCCGCCGCTTTGTATTGGGCGGCAGAGATGGTGCCCGAACCCTGACCCTGACGCTGGCAGGCACCTTTGAACCGGGCGCCGTGCCCATGGAGCGGCTGCTGATAACCGACATCGGCCTCGCCCAGCCCTTGCTGGGCAAAGCGGGTCGGCTCGATCGCATCGTCTTCAAGCTAAGCGAACCAGAGGCTCGCACCCTGCAGGCCACCCTGCAAACCGATTACCCGAACCAGCCCTTGTGGCTTGAGCCCATCAGCCCGGCGCTCGATGCCAGCCAGCTTGGCGATGCACTGGCCCTTAACCTGACGGCGCTCTCATTGCTCGCCATGGCGGTGGGCTTGTTTCTGGTGTTCAACGCCCAGCGATTTGTGCAGAGCGTGCGCCGCCCCCAGCTGGCCCAGTTGATCATTCTGGGGATGGGGCCGAGCCGGGTGCTCCGCTGGCTCATTCTGGAGCTGCTTATTCTTGCCACCATCGGCACCCTGCTCGGGGTGCTGCTCGGCAGCCTGTTGGCGCTGGCGCTGATGGGGCAACTGACCCAGGCGCTGGCCGATCTCTATGGGCCCAACCCCATCGATCTGCTTCGCCTCTCCCCTGTGAGCCTGCTCAAGGCGCTGTTGATCGGGCTGTTCGGCACGCTGGCCGCCAACCTGCCCGGCTGGTGGCAACTGCTGCGCCAATCCCCCCTCGAACTGCGTGCCGGCAGCAGCCGCCCCCCCGCTCACCCGTGGCGACGGCGCGTGCTGGCCATCGCCATCTTGCTGCTGTGCGCTCTGTGCCTTTGGCTGCCGCAAACGGGTCTGAGTGGCGCCCTCTTTATCGCCGGCGGCTGGCTGCTGGCCATGGCGCTCTGGCTGCCCGATGCCCTGCGCGGCCTGCTTGGCTGGTTGCGACGGCGCGCGGGCGGCCCCCTCACCGCCCGGCTCGGGGTGGCCGAGACCCTCTATCACCTCGATCGCACCGCCATCGCGGTGATGGCATTGCAGCTGGCCATCGCGGCGGCCATCGGCATCGGGGTCATGGTGTCGAGTTTTCGCTCCAGCGTGGAGATCTGGCTCGGCCAGCGTCTGGCCGCCGATCTCTATATCACCGCCCCCAAGGGGGTGGCGGGCAGCAAGGGCACCTTGAGCGATACAACCCTTAAGACCCTGCTCACCAACCCGCTGGTGAGCGCCGCCTCGCGCCGCTCGGTGCATCCTGCCCGCTGGCAGGGGCAACCCATCGAGTGGGCGCAGATGGACTTTATCCCCCAGCTTAAAGCGGCCTATCCGCTGCTGGCCGGACGCTGGCCGACCCGTCCTGACGAGGTGCTGGCGAGCGAGCCGCTGACGGTGCGCCTCGGGGTCAAGGTGGGCCAGACATTGGCGATCAGCGGCGAGCAGGGGCCAAGGCAGTTCACCGTCACCGGCGTCTATCAGGATTACGGCAACGACAAGGGGCAGATCCTGCATGCCTTCGAGGCGGGAGCGGTGCAATCCCTCGCCCTTTTTAGCAACGACCCCGAGCAGCTGGCCGACCGCCTGCGCGAGCGCTTTGGCGAGCAGCTCAATCTGCTCTCCGCCCCCGCCATTCACAGCGCGGCGCTCAAGGTGTTTGACCAGACCTTTGTGGTGACCGAGCTATTGAAACTGCTGATCCTTGGCATCGCCTTTGTCGGGATCGGCTCGGCCTTTATGGTACTGGGGCTGGCACGCCGTGGCGAGCTGCAGACCTTGCAGAGTCTGGGCTTGAGCCCCCGCCACTGCCGCCAGCTGCTGGTGTGGCAAGGGGCGGGATTGGGGCTGCTCACCGCCCTGCTGGCACTGCCGGTGGGGTATGGCCTCGCCTGGGTGCTGATCGAGGTGGTTAACCCCCGCGCCTTTGGCTGGCGCCTCGCCTTCGAGGCCGCCCCCCTTCATGCGGTCACCGCCCTGTTGCTAGCGCCGGTCTGTGGCGCATTGGCATCCTGGTATGCGGCAAGGAGAGTGGTATGAAACAGATCAAAGGATGGCCGCTGGCGCTGGGTATGCTCTGGACGCTCTATAGCGGGGCTATCGCTGCCAGCGATCTGGGCGCCCTGCTCGGCGGCGGCAGCGACAGCTTTAAAAAGGTGCTGCCGGGGCAAACCATCCAATTGCCGGAGGATCACGCTGCCCACCCCGATTACCGCTCCGAGTGGTGGTATCTCACCGGCAACCTCAAGGATGAACAGGGGCGCGAATATGGCATGCAGTGGACCCTGTTTCGCCAAGGGATTGAGCAAGATCTTCGCACCAGCAACCCCTGGCTCACTCCCCAGCTCTGGCTGGCCCAGTTTGCCATCACGGATCTCGACCGTGGCACCCACCAGCAAGATGAGCGGGCCAGTCGGCAGGGGCCGGGACTGGCAGGGGCCAGCGGCGGCCAATATTGGCTCAGGGAGTGGCGGCTTGCCTCGCAAGGGGCGGCACTCTTCCCCGCCACCCTCAAGGTGCAGAGCAAGATTGGCGAGCTAAACCTCACCGTCACTGCCGCCAAGCCGCGGGTGCTGCAAGGCAAGGCCGGTTACAGCGAGAAGAGCCCGGGCAACGCCTCCTTTTACTACTCCTACCCACGCCTGCAGCTGAGCGGCACCCTGACTCGCGATGGCGAGACCCGCACCGTCAGCGGACAAGGGTGGTTTGATCACGAGTGGAGCAGCTCGGTATTGGCCGAGTGGCAATCGGGCTGGGACTGGTTTTCGCTGCAACTGGCCGATGGCCGCGAGCTGATGCTGTTTCGCCTGCGCACCAAATCGGGACGCGCAGAGCCTGAGAACCGCTACGGTATTTTGATTGAGCGGGATGGCAGCAGCCGGGTGCTCGCCCCCGACGCGATTCGCCTTACCCCGGGCAACACCTGGCGCGGCCCCAAGGGGCAGAATTACCCCGTCGAGTGGCAGCTAAACGCCGCCGGAATGAGCCTCACCATCAAAGCCCGTCAGCCCAATCAGGCCATGACAGGTCGCTTTGACTACTGGGAGGGGGCTGTTACTGTCTCGGGGGATGCCAAGGGGGTCGGCTATCTGGAGATGACCGGCTACTGAGGGGTGGGGGTCACGCTGTTGGCCCTTTCTCCTTCTCTATCCAAATGCAAGGACAACGGCCTTAAAACCTGACCGCCTTCAAAAATCATTCAAATTCCACCGGTTAGATAAGGTTTCATTCACCAGAGTCAATTGGAATTTGGTATCATCCCGTTCCGGAACCTTTGCACGACTCAGGAATGCTTATGGATCGCCCCTACCTGCACCGGTTAGAAAGAGTACGCAAGGAGCTGTAAACCCAGTGCGGTAGCCATCCGGCCGTAGGGTTCCAATAAACGAAGCGCATTGCACTACTTCCCTCGCCATGCTTATTCAATTGCTGGGAATATTGTGCTGAAATTTCCAAATTCTCGATGGTTGTAGATATCGGGATGATCTATTCCTCATAGGGATGGATAAACAATGACTGGGCTATCGAAGTTGGTTTTGATATGGAAAATTACCAATCGGTAAACGTTGGGTTTCGCTACGCGCAACCTCAACCTCAACCTCAACCTACGATATTAGTAATTTGGTACGTAGGTTAGTACTGAGCTTGCGAAACCCAACATACGAGATATATTTTGTTGACATAAGCAATCAGATAAGATTACTGTGGATAGTTTCCACATATTGATTTTTCACACATTCACATGAGAGGGGTTATTTTATGAAATTATATGAAAATGTTGTTATTGGAAATTTCTTATATTGTTTAGGTCATTCGATTGGGATTTCTACACCTGAAAAAACCCAGCTCTCTGTAATTAGTTTGCTACAACAAACTCCCGCAGACAAAGAGTTGGGGGATATGCTATTAGAGTTTCCTGGTGTGGTTAGATTAATTGAATTCAAAAATGGCGCTAGCAATTTAAAGAAAGAAAAAAAGAGGTGTGATCAATTAACTGTAGCTATAGGTAAAAATGATAAAATTAAAGAAATATCAAGAGAGATTCATTGGTATGTTGAAACGAATCCGTTCAAAGAAATTTGTTTAAACAACATTAAGCCATACTTAGATGCTTTTTCCGAAACTGCATCCATGCATACTATTGAGTCCCTTATCACTGACATAGCCAGCTCAGTCATAAATCCCAATTTAACTATATCTTCAAACGAGCTTAAGGCTTACTTAGCGTTAGTTTCAAAATGTCAAGGTTCAGGGAATGTAGGTACTGGTGGGTTGGTTGTATCTGTAAGTAAACAGGGAATAAGATATGTTCAACTTTCAGATATCATGGAACTCAGACTTCAGCATAAGGACTACGTTATGAAAGTTGAAAAAGAGTACACCTCGATTATGGAAAAAAAACTACAACGTGAATACAAGCAAGAAGAAATTTTAAATAACGGGATGAAATTTTGATGGATAAGTTTAATCTTCTTGTTGATTCAACTTTTAATCTTTTAGAAGCAAGCAAAACAAATCAGGATAGCGTCGACAAAACAATAAAAAAACTGGATCAAAACATCCAACTTCTTGATGATAACATCAAGTATCTTGATAAGAAAATTGCAATTACAGTTAAAAACCATAGTGAAAAATATGCAGAAATAATCTCCAAAGAAGTTATTTCAAAACTAGCTGCGGCAAATGAATCCGCAGAAAAGGCAGCCCAGAAATACGAAAGCGCAGCAAAATTCTCAGTTTTAAAATTAGGTTCCATGTTCTTTTTATTCTTTTTATTGTCAGGAGCTCTTTTATGGCTGTTCTTTATAAAAGAGATCCCAACAATTAGCGAAGTTAATTTTTTAAAGGAAGAAAAGACTTTTTTAGAGAAAGAAATATATCGTTTGAAAGAATATGGAGATTTATCATCATGTGGTGATGAAAAAAAACCGTGCATTAAAGTTGATCTTTCAACTAAATATGGTGGAGACGACAATCCTTATTATATAATTTTGCCAAAAGAATAATACAACGTGTAACAACATTAGTAGATTGGCCTAAATTTATTAAGCTCAATGCATACCACATATTTTATGTGTCATTGATATATGGCGCATTGACAAAATGCTCGCCGAGAACAATATATTATTCTTTTAGCTCGGAAAATTAAACGTTGGGCTTTGGCCGCTTAAATTGTAATTTTTCATACACAACAAACGAGATACTATGAATTTTGAAACACTCAAATCTGTACCACCAGAAGCATGGGCTGGTTTTGCTGGCGTTCTAATCGGTGCAATACTTAGTATATTTGGTACTTGGCTTTCAAATAAGGCATCACTAAAGCAATTAACAATTCAGCTTCAATTTAATCAAGAGAGAATGAATAGCGAGTTAAATAGAAATAGACTGGAGGAACTCTATACCGGCATCAATGAATGGGCTAACGTTATTACTGGTCACTATTTAACTCTAATGATGGTTATGGATGGGAAATTAACGTACAACCAATATTTAGACAAAACTATAAAAGACGATAAAACAAGAAGCTATGATTTCGGAAGATTAGAAATGATCATTAAAGTCTACGGTTCAGCATTTGAAGATATTTATGAGGAAGTTTTAGCTGCAAGAACATCGTTGAATTCAATTGGAAGCAATTTCAAAAAAAGTTTCACTTCTGGTGAACCTGCTGCTTCATCTTTTGTCAAACCGTATATAGCTTCACAAAAAATTTTTGAATCAAAGACTAAAAAACTATTGGACAAAATTGCTGCTTGCGCAAAAAATGCATAAGGACTTGGTATAAGGCTGCTATGCAGCCCTCACAAGTTAGCAGTTAGAAGACTAGAGCTGTAGATTTGGCTTATACCGCGAACTTTACGGCCATGAATATATTGCGTATCGATAGAAGCATGCGACCTCATCCTTGTTCCCTCACAAACGTTGGGCTTCGCTTTGCTCAGCCCTACCTACCTTGCAAAAACGCCAACGACTGCCGATTAAAGTGCTCCGGCTGCTCCACATTGCAGACATGACCGCAGTTTTCGATGATCTCGAGCTGGCTGTAAGGATCGCGGGCCACCTGTTCGCGCACTGGCGCCAGAAACATATGATCCTCCTCCCCCATCACATAGAGGGTGGGTATGGGCAGGGAGCGTTCGCGGAAGTAACGCATCAGCGGGTTAACCTCGGTGGCGAGGCGGAACCAGCGTTTGAACTCTTTCTGGCAGAGCTTGCGGGCCTCGCGCACAAAGAGGTTGCGCGACTCCTGATGGTGCTGGCGCGGCATGATGATGAAGGCAAACAGCCGGTAGAGCCACATATAGGGCAGGAAGTGCTGGCCGAGTCGGCCCAATTGCACCAGCACCCGCGAGCGGATATCGAGCCGCAGGATGGCGCCGCCCAGTACCATGCTCTTGACCCGCTCCGGGCAGAGCTCGGCCAGATGGCGAATAAGGATGGTGCCAAGGGAGATGCCGACAAAGTGGGCGCGGCGGATGTCGAGATGATCGAGCAGCCGAACGATATCTTCGGTCACTTCCCGAAAGCTGTAGTGGCCCTTGACCACCTGTTGCAGCTGGTGGGACTGGCCGTGGCCGCGCAAGTCCAGCAGCAGCACGTTGAAGTGTTCGCGATAGGCGCGCAGCTGCTTGAACCAGATGGAGGAGCTGCCACCGGCGCCGTGGACAAACACCACCCAATCCCGCTCGGGACCCAGTTCGAAAGTCTTGTGATACAACATCCAATAGGCTCCCTTGGTGATGGGGGGTATACTCGGCTGCGCGCATATTAACAGAACAGGCCCGCCGATAGATATGCGCCTGACATGACCCGGATCACCCCTTGCGCGAGAACTTTCCATGGATTTGACCCGTTTGCGCCACTTTCTGCTGACCCTGCCGGGCGCCACCGAAGATACCCCGTTTGGCCCGGAGATCCTGGTCTACCGCATCGCGGGCAAGATGTTCGCGCTGGTGGATTGGCAGGCCGAGCCGCTTACCATCAACCTCAAATGCGAGCCAGAGCTGGCGCTGCTGCTGCGCGAGATCCACCCCGAGGTCAAACCGGGCTGGCATATGAACAAACAACACTGGAACACAGTGACCCTGAACAGCACCTTGCCAGATGATCTGTGGCAAGGCTGGGTGCACCACTCCTATGAGCGGGTTGTCGCGGGTCTGCCCAAAGCCAAACGGCCACAGGCGCCGCGCCCCCTCGACCCCACTGACGACCCAACCTTATGACCCCAGCACTTAGTCCAGCACTTTGCATTGTCCCCCTTGGTGAGGCACATATCCCCGCTCTCGTAACCCTGTTTGATCAGGCGGTGCGACGCAGCGGCCCCGAGCACTACAGCGCCGAGCAGGTTGAGCAGTGGGCCCTCGGTTCACAACATCCGGGCTTTGTCAGCCAGCTGCGCGAGCACCACGGCTGGGTGGCGGAGCAGGCAAATGTGCCCCTCGGGTTTGTCACTCTGAGCCCCGATGGCCACCTCAGCCTGCTCTATGTCAGCGCCGACCATCAGCGCCAGGGACTGGGCAATCTGCTGCTCACCACGGCGCTCGCGGGGGCCCGAGGGCTCGGTATGACACTCATCACCACCGAGGCCAGCGCCTTCAGTTATGAGCTATTTTTACGACATGGCTTTACGTTGACCGGGCTGGAGTGCGTGGAGCGGGGCGGAGTCAGTTTTACTCGCCATCGCCTGCACTGCTGCTTGCCAAGCTAGGGCAAGCCACTAAAATACGCTTAATTTTCGTATTGTTACTGTATTGAGGCAGCAACCATGGTGGTAGAAAGTGAAGGCTATATCTCGCTGATCGAGTATCTGGTGGAGAGTTTGGGATTGTTTGAATCCCAGCAGCAGAACGATGGTGAAGAGACCATCGAAGATCTGGTCAGTGGCCGTGTTGCCAGCAACCTGATGGCCATTTGCGAGCAAAACCCCCAGCTCGATCCCAAGGTGCGTTTCGCCATCATGCAGGAGGCCGACGCCGTGGTCGCCGATCTGGAAGAGGTACTCTCCGCCGTCTGGCTGCGCGCCCCGACCCCAGAACAGAAAACCTTCCTCATCGAGTTTATCGATCTCATCAAGAACCTGTTCGACAGCGCCATCGGCTGATCTGCCGTCCGGTTTTCCCGCCCAACGCAAGATTTCAGAACAGCAGATAAGGAAAAGGGCCGCCTTGGTGGGCAGCCCTGCTTGCTATCATTTTCAACCCGCCAGTGCGTTCATTCATCAGGCGGTTATCAAGGCAAGAAATGTGTCTGGACTTTGCATCCGATCCCTGGACGCTACCTAGTTAGTCCCGACTGGTCGCAATAAGTTCCCTCCTCCGACCATTTATTTTCACTTTTATTAAGAAATCGACTACAAACCTGTTCAGCGGTTCAGGCTGGGCGGCAAACAGACTCCAATGCCACCCAATCCGCAGTAACCATCCGGGTTTTTCTCCAGATATTGCTGATGGTAATCCTCGGCGTAATAGAAGGGTGCCAGCGGCAGAATGCGGGTGGTGATGGCACGACTGTCGCCGCTTGCCGCCATCGCCTGCTGATAGGCCGCCATGCTCTGCTGGGCAATGATCTGCTGGCTCTCGTCGCCATAGAAGATCACCGAGCGGTACTGGGTGCCAATGTCCCCGCCCTGACGCATCCCCTGCGCCGGATCGTGCTGCTCCCAGAACAGTCTGAGCAGGTCGCCGTAGCTGATCACCGCCGGGTCAAACACCACCTGCACCGTCTCGGCATGGCCGGTCAGGCCGCTGCACACCTCTTTGTAGGTGGGATTCTGGGTCACGCCGCCCTGATAACCTGCCGCGGTGGAGTAGACGCCAGGTTGCTGCCAGAACAGGCGCTCCACGCCCCAGAAACAGCCCATGCCAAACCAGGCGATCTCCATGTTCTCGGGCCAGGGACCCTGGGTCGGGTTGCCATTCACCGCATGCTGCTGACCAATCACCATCGCTTCGCGTCGTCCCGGCAGGGCATCTGCCGGTGAAATAATCTGTTCCATGAATTCTGTCCTTGTATAAAACCCTGTGAAATCACACAGCTGACGAAAAGGAGCATCGAAGATAGCAGTTTATCGCGCCGGATCAACCGGCGGGCCCCTCCCCGCTCGCCCCAACGGCCATCTGCGCTTCCAACCATCCTTTCCCAATCCGCACGGCCAAGCCGCCCCTCGTAGACCAGAAACTGCCAAAATCAATATTTAGTCTTGATTTGTGAATTAATTTTCATATATTGAGCCAATCGCTGTTTTTTTATGGAAGAAATATCAAGTGCGTGAACGCGAACCCAGTCTGGTCAATGCCTTCCGGCAATCCACCCCCTATGTCAATGTGCATCGGGGTGCCACCTTTGTGCTGATGATGGGGGGAGAAGCCATCTGCCACCCCAACTTCGCCAATATCGTCAGCGATATCGCCCTGCTGCAGACACTGGGCATACGCCTGGTGCTGGTGTTTGGTTCACGTCCGCAAAACGATGAAGCGCTGGCCCGCGCCGGTATCGAGGCCCAGTATCACAAGCGGATCCGGGTCACCGATGACGAGAGTTTCACCATCATCAAACAGGTGTGTGGCGGCCTGCAATACGACATCACCGCCCAGCTCTCCATGGGGCTCGCCAACACCCCCATGCAGGGAGCGCGGATCAGCGTGGTGAGCGGTAACTTCGTCACTGCCCAGCCGCTGGGGGTGGATGATGGCATCGACTTTTGCCATAGCGGCCGGGTGCGCCGCATCGACGTGGAGGGGATCACCCGCCAGCTCGACCAGAAGAGTCTGGTGCTCATCTCCCCCATCGGCTGCTCGGTCACCGGCGAGAGCTTTAACCTGAGCTCGGAAGAGGTGGCCCGCCGGGTGGCGGTCGACCTCAAGGCAGACAAGCTTATCTGTTTCAGCAGCACCCAGGGGGTAATGGACAGACGCGGCGAAGCCATCTCCGAGCTCTTCCCCGAGCAGGCCGAAGAGCTGCTGGTGGAGCTGGAGCAGGCTGGCGAAGAGATGTCCGGCACCGCCCGCTACCTGCGTGCGGCCATTGCCTCTTGCCGTGGCGGCGTGCCCCGCTCCCATCTGGTGAGCTATCAGGATGATGGCGCCATGCTGCAGGAGCTGTTCAGCCGCGACGGCCTCGGCACCCAGATCGTGCGGGAAAGTGCCGAGCAGGCCCGCGCCGCCACCATCGAGGATATCGGCGGCATTCTGGATCTCATTCGCCCGCTGGAGGAGGAAGGCATTCTGGTGCGCCGCTCCCGCGAGCAGCTGGAGATGGAGATCGACAAGTTCACCATCATCGAGCGCGATGGTCTCATCATCGGCTGCGCGGCCCTCTACTGCTTTATGGAAGAGGCGATGGCGGAGATGGCCTGCGTCGCCATCCACCCCGACTATCGCAACTCCAACCGGGGGGATCAGCTGGTGGCCAAGGTGGCCGAGCGGGCCAAGCGGCTTGGCATTCGCCGCCTGTTCGTGCTCACCACCCGCTCCATCCACTGGTTCCGGGAGCGGGGCTTCGATCCGCTGGAAGTGGAAGATCTGCCGGTGGCGCGTCAGCGTCTCTACAACTGGCAGCGCCGTTCCAAGGTTTTGTCAAAGACCATTGCCTAAGTCATTGATCCTGCGTTGAGTTAGCTGACAATTTGAACTTTTTCACAAACTCGATTGACAGTGCAATCCAACGCAGGGTATTTCTAAATGCACTCCACCGCCCTGGTGGAGCCAGAAGAGGAGCGCTGCCCAGGCAGCCCAAGGGAGGACGCCAGCGTCCGGTGAACTTGGGTCAGGGGGAGCAGCGCCGAGACGAGTGAGGAGACTGGTAACCTCAACGTCGGCTGCGGGGGCTGAATCCCCCGGGTTGTCATCGGTAGTGATCATCCCCCACCGCGCCCTGTCAGGGGCGGTACGGGATGGGCTCTTCAGGTGGAGTGCTTCTGGCCGGGATAGCTTCGTTCATTCCTGCCATTTTCAGCCTCCTCCTCTCTTTTTTGCCCGATGGAACCGGAATCTTAAAATAAGACAGGAGTAAGCAATGAGCCCGATCAATGTCGCCAAGTTTGGCGGAACCAGTGTCGCCAACTTCCCGGCCATGAATCACTGCGCCGATATCGTGCTGGCCAATCCCGCCACCCGGGTGGTGGTGCTGAGCGCCAGCGCCGGTGTCACCAACCTGCTGGTCGCTCTGGCACAAGGGGAGCTGGACGAAGCGGGCCGCGACGAGCAGCTGGCCAAACTGGCCGGGATCCAGCAGGCCATTCTGGCCGATCTCGACAACCCCGTTGATGTGAGCGCCCTCATTCATGGCCAGCTGGACGAAATTCGCCTCATGGCCCAGCAAGCCCACCAGCATACCGATGCGGAGCTGGCCGATCGCCTCATCGCCTGCGGCGAGCTGATGTCTACCCGCCTCTTTACCGAACTGCTGCGCCAGCGCGGCGTCAAGGCCCACTGGCAGGATGTGCGCCAGCTGATGCGCACCGACAGCCGCTTTGGCAAGGCCACCGTCGATCTGGCCACTACCCGTACCCTCTGCCAGCAGACGCTGGGCCCGCAGCTTGGCGACAGTCTCATCATCACCCAGGGCTTTATCGGTGCTGATGGCGATGGCCGCACCACCACGCTGGGGCGCGGCGGCTCTGACTACAGCGCAGCCCTGCTCGCCGAAGCGCTCGATGCCGCCAGTATCGAGATCTGGACCGATGTGCCCGGCATCTACACCACGGATCCGCGCCTCGTCACCCGCGCCCGCCCCATTCCCGAAATCAGCTTTGTCGAGGCGGCCGAGATGGCCACCTTCGGCGCCAAGGTGCTGCACCCCGCCACATTGCAACCGGCGGTGCGCCAGAATATTCCGGTGTTTGTCGGCTCCGCCAAGGATCCGGCCGCCGGTGGTACCTGGATCCGCGCCAGCACAGATTCAAGCCCGCTGTTTCGCGCCGTCGCCCTGCGCCGCCATCAGGTGCTGGTGACCCTGCACAGCCTCAACATGTTCCACGCCTACGGCTTTTTGGCCGAAGTGTTCGGCATTCTGGCCCGTCACCGTATCTCGGTCGATCTCATCACCACGTCGGAGGTGAGCGTGTCACTGACGCTGGATCACACCGGCAGCCAGAGTAACGGCGAACCGATCATGAGCGACAAGGTACTGGCCGAGCTGGGCCAGCTTTGCAAGGTGGAGGTGGAAACCGGTCTGGCACTGGTGGCGCTCATCGGCAACCGGATGAGCGAAGTGAACGGCGTGGGCAGTCAGGTCTTTGACGCCCTGCGCGAGCACAACATCCGGATGATCTGCTACGGCGCCAGCGCCCACAACCTCTGCTTCCTGGTCAAGGAGAGCGAGGCGGGCAATATCGTCAATCGCCTCCATCAGGAGTTGCTGGACTGACCCTCACCGCTAGGCAATTTCGAACACGCAACAGGGCGCCAGCAAGGCGCCCTGTTCATTTGTACTCCGCCAAGGTATTGGCTCAGGCAAGGCTGGTGGCAGGCAACTGGCAGGCCACAGCTTCGCGGCGCAGCTGCTGCAAGCGGGCCAGCAGCCCGGTCTGGCCGAGCTCCGTCTCCTGAGGCGAGAGATTGTCCACCAGCAGCGGATAGTGATCCGTCACCGCCTGCATCAACCAGTCGAGGCGACGCAGGGTGAGCGGGCCGCAGCTCTGGCCGCTCAGATCATCGGCCACATCGAGCCGGTGGCTACGATACATGTCCCGCCACCAGTTGGCGACCAGCGCCTCGTCGCTCGCCAGCGCGGCGCTCCACTCCCCTTGCAGGGCGTGCAGGCGTGCCAGCACGGGCGCGCTGGCCCCTTCGCGGATCAGGTGATGGATCTCCCGTTTTACCCATTTCAGGCAGAGTTCACGCCAGTAGCGAAATTGCGGCAGAGGATCGGCCTCATCGAGCCAGAGTCCGGAGAGGGTGCGGGTCTCCAACCGCTCCGGCACATGGAACTGCGGGTCGACCAGACCGTTGGAGTTGTATTCAAAGCGGGGATCGAAGGTCCACATATAGCCAAAGTCGAACACGCAGATCTGCTCGCCGTCATCGAGCAGGTTGCCCGGGCTCGGGTCCCAGTCAAACCAGCCCCAGCGGGCCAGCTCCCCCTGCACCTCCAGCATCTGGGCCAGATTGCGCTCGTTGAGCTGATGGACCGGCACCCCCCGCAACCAGGGGGAGACCAGCACACCGGCCCGCGCCGAGCCGAAGCTGGTGCAGACCACGTGGGAGAGGACGGTAGGGTGCAGCTCGCGCAGCGCCTCGATTTCGCGCCGCCGCTCCAGCTCGGTCAGAAAGGCGGTCTTGCCATCAAGGTTGGCCACCAGTGAATCCTGACGGCGCCGCTTGAGGCACCAGTGATGCCCTTCCACCTTGAGGTGAAACACCTCGGCGGTGAGACCGTGGCGATAGACCTTTACCACAGCCGGATGGCTATCCTTCAGCTTGACCAGTTGGGCCAGCGGCAGCGGGCAGTCGCGCTCGCGTCCGATCCGGATCTCTTCCTTGCTCTCCAGCATGCGCAGCAATCTGGCCTGACGTGCCATCACTTTGGGATTCATACATGTACCTCCAGTCGCTATCGAGAGACTAAACAGCAGATCCCTCCCAAGCCAGTGGCAAAACCCCATGATGACGCTTTCATCACATATTCCGAACAACCCCTCGATCGGGATCACAATTTGCAAGGTTGAGCTGTAACCAAATATTCATTAAGTGGTCATTAAATTGACAAGCTGAAACAAGGCCCGCACCATCGGGTCAAACTCTATGCGGATGAACGATCTCTCCCTCACTCGCTCAAAGGATGAGCTTATATGAATCGCCCCTCCTCAGGCCGCCCCCGCGTCCTGAGTCTGCCCTCTCTGCTGCTTGCCCTGCTGGGCGGATTGCTGCTGCTGACCCTGTTGTTGCCGCTGATCAATCCCGGCAGTTGGCTGGGCCGTGCACAGCCGCTGGTGCTGGGCCCCGCCGACAATCCGCTGGCTACCCTCACCCGCCACGCCCTGCTCTATAAAAGCGACAGCCGCGGCCTCTATCTGGTGGTACGCAGTCAGTGGCAGTTGCGAGGGCCGCTGCAAGCGGGGGACAAGGTGCGGGTAGAGCTGCTCAACGACAAGGGGGAGCGGATTGACCAGCTGAGTCAAGCGGTGGATAAACGTCAGGTGTGCCGCAATAACCGCTGCACCCTGGATCTCAACAGCACTCTGCGCGCCCCGGATGATGCGCTGGCCAGCCGCTATCAGCTGCGCATCGGTCTGCTGCTCAAGGATCGCCCCGAGAGCGGCGATTTCAGCCAGATCCTGCAAACCCTGCCGGAGCAGGGCTTCAACCTCACCTATCTGGTGGTGAGCCTGACCCTGGTGCTGGCCCTGAGCGCCGCCGTGCTCAAAACGGTGCTGCCAAAGCTGCGCCGCAGCCTGCGCTGGCGGATCATCGGCAGCCTGCTGCTCGGCAACCTCACCTTCGTGCTGCTGCACGGCTTCGTGGTGTTCAAGCTGGGGGAGTTTCTGCTCTGGTCAGGCTTTCGGCCGGAGCACTACTATCTGGCCTGGGGCAGCATGGTGCTGGGCTGGAGCCTCTGCGCGCTGGCGGGCTTCAACCTCTATATGGGGCTGGTCTTTACCGCGCTTTCTGGCATAGGTCTGCTGGCCAACTTTATGAAGATCGCCATCTACGGCGTGCCGCTCGGGGGTGATGATTTTGGCAACCTGCTGGCGCTGCTGCGGATCCTGCTCGACCAGCACCCCATCCTGCCCATCTTCACCGTGTTGCTGGCACTGTTTCTCTGCTGGCGCTTTGCCCTGTCACGCTGGGTGCTGCGCACAGCCGCTGCCACCGTCGCCTTCTTTGCCCTCTGCGTCTTTGCCACCCAGACTGGCAACAAGCTGCTGGGAGCCAACATTCGCTACGTGGATCGCGCGGTCAACTACCACAGGGACATCATCCGCTCCGGCCCTGGCCTCTATCTGTTCAATCTGGTGGACGAGATGCTGCAAAGCGGCAGCGTGTTTCGCTACCCCTTGCAGATCAACGAGCTGGCCCCACAGCTGAGCTATCCGCCCCAGGGCATAGCGCCGCGCTGGGATCTGGTGATCGTGCTGCAATATGAGTCGCTCTGGCTCGACTGGAAGGGGCAGATCTGCGCCCCGGCTCCCACCCTCTCCCTGCCCGCCAGCGTGCAGCAGTGGCAAAAAACCATCCACTCCCCCACCACCGGCGGCATGACGGTACTGGCGGAGTTCGAGATGAACACCGGCCTGCCGGTGGGCTTGCTCAAGCAGGGCGTGGTGCCCTACTACTACCTCTCTGAGCAGGTGCCGGGACTGGCCCAGAGCGCCAGACAGAGCGGCTACCAGACCCTGTTCGCCCACCCCTATGTGGAAAAATTCTGGGGCCGCGCCAAGGCGATCCCGGCGCTCGGCTATGAGGAGCGCTGGTTCGACACCCGCTTCACCACCCTTGAGCACAAGGGACTCTATATCTCAGATGATGCCCTCATCGACCACATACTCAAGCGCAGCGAACAGGATGACAAACCGCTGTTTGCCTATGCGGTCACCATGCAGGGGCACGGCCCCTTCGATGGCCCCCGCTATCAGGGGCAAGAGCGCAGCGGCGCCTGCCCGAACCAGAGCGAGAGCGACACCCAGCTGCTCAACACCTACTACACAGGGGTGGTGGATGCCATGGCCTCGCTGGAGCGACTGCTCAAGACCCTAGATCAGTCAGGCAAGCGCTATCTGGTGGTGGCTTTTGGCGATCACCAGCCGTTTTTGATGTCCGCCGGCAAGGGGATTCACGGTGACAAGCCGACGCGCGATGCCACCTACCAGATCCCCATGATGGCCTTTGCCCGCGCCGATGATCCCCTCAATCTGGCGACCCAGTTTGCGCCGGTGCGCCAGCTCTACCAGATGGGTCAGGCCACCCGCCAGCTGCTGGCGGGGGATATCACCCCCATCGAAGAGAAGCCCCTGCTCCATCCGGTGCTAGGCGAGGAGAAAGGGTTCGACCCTTCAAGCCTGGTGCCGCAGATCCGCGCCAGCTTCCGGCCCGATGCCCTGCCCTGATCACGCCCCACAAAAACAGACAAGGCCGCATCAGCGGCCTTGTTGTTGGACATTCATTTCGCCCTCATTCTGCTCGCCACCAGGGCTCAAGTAGCGTGAGCTGCTGGCGGTCGAGATCGAGCGCTACCTCGATACCCAGCGGCAGCGTCAGCATGGGGTGGGTATGGGCGCAGTCAAACTCCGCCAGAATGGGGAAGTTCGGCTCCCCCACCACCTCCAGCAGGATATCGAGGGGGCGCTTGCCGCTACCCTGATCGTTGAACAACTCGTGCTTGCCGAGGATAAGCGCACCGATCCGCTCAAACACCCCGCACAGCTTGAGGTGAGCAAAGGAGCGCTCCAGCGTCTCGGCTGATTTCAGGCTGTCCTCCAGCAGCAGAATGTCGCCGTGCTCGATGGGCGGCATATAGGGGGAGCCCCAGATCCCCGCCATGGTGTTGAAGTTGCCGCCCATCAGTCGCCCCACTACCCGGCCAGAGCCCACCGAGATCAGCCGATTGGGCTGGCACTGCTTGGCCCGGGTCTGGTTCTCCCAATCGAGCCGTTCATCGCTCCACTTTGCCGGGGTGGACAACGTGCAGGGGACGCCAGCTTCATCGGCCAGCACAATCCGTAAAAAACTGGCCAGCGTCTCATCCACCAGCGGCGGCAACTCGCCAAAGGAGGCCACCAGCGCCGGGCCATAAAAGGTAACCAGGCCAGTTTGGGCATGGATGCCGAGCAGCAGCGCCGTCACATCGGAGTAGCCGACGATGATCTTGGGGTCGCGCCTCAGCGCCTCAAAATCGAGGTAGGGCAGCAGGGAGTTGGAGTTGCTGCCGCCAATCACCGACATGATGCAGCGCACTTCTGGGTCGCGAATAAGGGCGTTGAGCTCCTCGGCCCGCGTGGCGATGGAGCCGGAGCGCCAGTGATCCTGCTGGCCGGTGAGGCTGCCCGCCTTGAGCCTAAAGCCCTGCCCCTCAAGAAAGGCTTTTGCGCGGGCAAAACGGTTGGGTGCCCAGGCGGTCGCCGCGCTGGAGGGGGAGAAAAAAGCGATGGTATCGCCACGTTGGAGCAGCGGGGGAACCAATAACGTCATGACACACTCATCCTTGCCAATATCCAGCCATCACAGAGTCGTTGAGACTCCTACACAATCCCTTTGATCACAACGGGTTTATCACTGTCGTTTAGAAATACAAAACACTTAATTCATTATTAACAGATATTCTAAACACCATCCCCTTCCTAGAATGACCTCATTGCGATGGCCAACCCCGGTTGGTTGTCAGAATGCTCGGCCTGACAGCCCGAACGTTCTCTTTCCCACTTTTTCTCTCTGACTTATCAATGAGGTGCCTGTCATGAACAAAAACGCATCCCCCAGCGCATTGGTTGTAGAAGGCGGCGCCATGCGCGGCATATTTGCCAGCGGCGTGCTGGATGCGTTTATCGAGCATGACTATCGCCCCTTTGACTTCGCCATCGGTGTCTCGGCGGGAGCCACCAACTTGCTGGCTTATCTCGCCAGCCAGCATGGTCGCAGCCACGAGATCCTGACCAAACTGGCGTGCAGCCAGCAGTTTATGGATCCCCTGCGCTTTGCCAAAGGAGGCAATCTGGTGGATATCCACTGGCTGTGGAACACCAGCTGCCGCAAGTATCCCCTCGACATTCACGCCTACCGGGAGACCGGCATCCCCTTCTATGCGGTGGTGACCAATACCCTGACCGGCAAGGCGGAGTACATCCGGGTCAAGCCGGAGAACATGAACGAGGTGCTGCCGGCCAGCTGCGCCATTCCCCTCGCCTCCCACGAATACCCGGAAGTGCACGGGGTACCGATGACAGATGGCGGGGTGGCCGACTCCATCCCGGTGATCGAGGCCTACCGCCGCGGTGCCCGTCACCTGACGGTGATCCTCTCCGAGCCGCTTGGCTACCGGCTCAAGCCGATGCCCTTCCCCTGGATGATCCGTACCCTGCTCAAGACCCGTCCCGCGCTGGCACAGGCGCTGGAGCAGCGGGATCGCAGCTACAACGAGGCGCTCGATTTTATCGCCAATCCGCCGGAGGACTGCCAGATCGAGGTGATTGCCCCGGCCGACTCCTTCCCCGTTTCCCGTTTTACCCGCGATATCAACAAGCTGGAGATGGGATACGTGATGGGCAAGTGCGCAGGCTATCAGGCCGCCCTGCTCAATTGATAAGGGTTTTACAGGCATGACCCGACCTGCCGCGACGCACGCGCCGCCAACACAATAACAATCGGGTCAGTTGAGCAACATGAGTCATAAAAACAGACCGTGGCGAGGCAAGCGCGGCCAGAACCGGTGCCAGACACCCTGACCGGCCCGCGCCTCATCCCTATGCCAGGGCATCTCACCCTCATACAAGGTGTTTATTTATGTCGTTTCTTCTCACCCATCCCGCGCTGGCGCAGCTGTTCGAGCGGCTGCTGCCCAATTACCGGATCATGGCGCCCGCGGCCGAATATCGGGGCGGCCGCTTCTCCGACACCGACAACGTCACCTACCACAGCATCCGCCATCCGGCCGATCTGGTGTGGCAGGAGAAGTCCCACTTCTCCCCGAAAGAGGTGGTGATCCCCATCACCCAAACCCTGTTCCACTTCGACAATCTGGAGCTGCGCGAATCAAAGGTGGAGGCCAAGCCCACCCTGCTGTTCTTGCGCAGCTGCGATATCCACGCCCTGCGCAGGCTGGATCAGGTCTACCTGAAAAATGGCCAAAACAGCGACGTCTACTACGCTCGGCTGCGCAGCAAGCTCAAGCTGGTGCTGCTGGAGTGCCGCGAGAGCTTCGAGAACTGCTTCTGCGTCTCCATGGGCAGCAACGAGCCCCAGGACTACGCCGCAGCCATTCGTCTGAGCGATGAGGGTGCCCGCATCGAGGTGAAGGATCCCGAGCTGCTCGGCTACTTTGCCGAACTGGGTGAATCCGATGACTTCACCCCGGAATTTGTCCAGAGCAATCCGGTCAAGGTTCGCACCCCGGACAGCGTCTGTGACGACCCCCAGCGGATCCGCCAGATCCTCACCGCCCATCCGGTCTGGGCCGAGTACGACAGCCGCTGCATCGGTTGCGGCCGCTGTACCACCTCCTGCCCGACCTGCAGCTGCTACAGCGTGCATGACCTCACCTATGCGGAGAACCCCCAGCAGGGCGAGCGCCGTCGCCAGTGGGCCAGCTGCATGGTGGATGGCTTCAGCGACATGGCCGGTGGCCACGGTTTTCGCGCCAAGCATGGCGAGCGCCTGCGTTATCGCGCCCTGCACAAGGTCAACGACTACAAGGCCCGTCAGGGAGAGGAGCACATGTGCGTCGGCTGTGGCCGCTGCGACGATCGCTGCCCTCACTACATCTCCTTTAGCAACATCATCAACAAGATGACCGATGTGGTCGAACAGACCATCGCAGCCGACAACGCGCAGGGGGCGAACTGATATGTGCCAGTGCCAGCAAACCGCAACAGCAGAACCGCAGCAGGAAGCAGTCGAAAACCGCCTGCTGCCCAAGGCCTACACCATTCTGGCCATCGAGCGTCACACCGAGCTTGAGTGGAACTTTCGGGTCTCCCGTGACTTTGATGTTCACTACGGCCAGTTTGTGGAGATCTCCCTGCCCACCGTCGGCGAAGCGCCCATCTCGGTCTCCGACTATGGCGATGGTTATGTGGATCTGCTGATCCGCAAGGTCGGCAAGGTGACCGATGCGCTGTTTGCCCTCGATGTGGGCGACAAGGTGTGGATGCGCGGCGTCCACGGCAACGGCTATCCGCTGGAGACCTACCGCAACCAGCACCTCATCGTGGTGGCGGGCGGTACCGGCGTCGCGCCGGTCAAGGGGCTGCTGCGCCGCTTCAGCAAACATCCGGAAGAGGTGAAATCCCTCGACATGATCCTCGGCTTCAAGAACGAGCAGGCGGTGCTCTATCGCCACGAGATGCCGCTCTGGGCCGAGCAGCAGAACCTCATCGTCACCCTGGACGAGGGTAAGGAGAGCGAGCAGTTTCGCATCGGCCGGGTCACCGACTACATCGGCCAGCTGGATCTCGCTGACAAGGAGGATATCCAGGTGATCGTGGTCGGCCCCCCCATCATGATCCGCTTCGTGGTGCTCGCCTTCCTCGAACGGGGCATCCCCAAGGATCGCATCTGGGTCGACTACGAACGCCGCATGGCCTGCGCCGTTGGCAAGTGTGGCCACTGCCGGATGGGCGACACCTATATCTGCGTGGATGGACCGGTCTTTCGTTTTGACCAGGCCCAGCATCTGATCGACTGAGGGAGAACACCATGAGTCTCGATATCGACATCATCAAGGCCCGCGCCAAGAATGAATACCGCCTCTCCAAGGTGCGCGGCGAAGCGATGATCAGCGTACGCATTCCCGGCGGGATCATGCCCGCCCACCTGCTGGCAGTGGCCCAGCAGATCGCCGAACAGTACGGCAACGGCCTGATCCACCTCACCACCCGCCAGAAGCTGGCGATGCCCGGCATCAAGTATCAGGACATGGACAAGGTCAACGCCGCCCTCGAACCCTTTATCAAGGAGATCGAGGTGGAGACCTGCGGCATCGAGGTAGAGGACACCACAGCCGGTTACCAGACCATCGGCGGGCGCAATATCGTCGCCTGTCAGGGCAACACCATCTGCCAGAAGGGCAATATCGACTGCACCGGGCTGGCCCAGCGGATGGAGAAACACCTCTACCCCAACCCCTATCACCTCAAAATGGTGATCGCCGGCTGCCCCAACGACTGCGCCAAGGCCAACATGGCCGACTTCGGTATCCTCGGCATCGCCAAAATCCACTTCAATGCCGAGCGCTGTATCGGCTGCGGCGCCTGTGTCAAGGCATGCAGCCACCACGCAGTGGATTGCCTCGCCATCAAGCATGGCAAGGCGGTCAAGGAGGAGAGCAAGTGCATCGGCTGTGGCGAGTGCGTGTTGGCCTGCCCGACCCTCGCCTGGCAGCGGGATCCCAAGCAGCTCTACATGGTCAAGCTGGGGGGACGCACCAGCAAGAAGACCCCTCGTACCGGCAAGCTTTTCCTCAACTGGGTCACCGAAGAGGTGCTGCATGCGGTGATCAAGAACCTGTTCGAGTTCGAGGCCGAGATGCTGGATGGCAAACCCATCTACCTGCACATGGGTCACCTTATCGACCGAGCCGGTTATCACAAGTTCAAGGAGCGGGTGCTGCGCGGCGTCACCCTCAACCCGGAAGCCATGGTCGCTGACCGCATCTTCTGGGCCGAAGATCAGTACGTCGCCAACATGCACGTCAAAGCGGTGCAATAGGAAAAACCTCGTTTGGGGAAGCGTGATCAAGTGGCCGACACCGGTGGGGATCTGTCGTTGGCCCGGGCGTAGATCACCCTTCCCCTTTTTTATTCCCGTCGGGGGATCTTTCCCCCGACCATCCGGGGTGCGTCACAGCGCGCCCTGCTATCTCGCCCGGCGCGGCATTGCGAGCGGGCCAGCATCCGGAGCCTGTTATGGACTTTCTCCCTCTCTTCTGTCAGCTGCAAAACAAGCCGGTCCTGATCGTCGGCGGCGGTGAGGTGGCGGTGCGCAAGGCGCGCCTGCTACTCGATGCCAAGGCGAAGATCACCATCAATGCCCCGCATCTGGAACCCCAGCTGATGAGCTGGGCCGAGCAGGGTCGCCTGACCGTCTGCGCCGCCGATTTTCATCCCGGACTGCTCGATGGCAAGTGGCTGGTGATCGCCGCCACCAACCAGCCAGAGGTCAACCATCAGGTCTTTCATGAGGCGAGCCTGCGCCAGATCTTCTGCAATGTGGTGGACTCTCCGGCCCACTGCAGCGCCATCATGCCCGCCATCATTGACCGCTCGCCGCTGATGGTGGCCATCTCCAGCGCAGGCGCGGCGCCGGTACTGAGCCGCCAGCTGCGGGAAAAATTCGAAGCGTTGCTGCCGCAACACCTCGGCCAGCTCGCGGCGCTGGCGGGCAAGCTGCGCGAGCGGGTCAAACTCATTCCGGACAAGCTGGCCCGCCGCCACTTCTGGGAGCGGCTGTTCCGCCACGATCGCCTCGCCCGCCAACTGGCCCGTGGCCAACAGCAGGCTGCCGAGCAGAGCGTCGCAGAGCTGCTCGATGAGCCGCTGCAGAGCAAGGGAAGCGTCACCCTGGTGGGAGCAGGCCCCGGCGATGCTGGGCTGCTTACCCTAAGCGGTCTGCAGCAGTTGCAGCAAGCGGATGTGGTGGTCTATGACCGGCTGGTGTCGCAGGAGGTATTGGCACTTGTTCGCCGGGATGCCGAGCGGATCTTTGTTGGCAAGGAGGCGGGCCGCCACTGTGTGCCCCAGCAGGCGATCAACCAACTGTTGCTGGAACAAGCGCAGCTGGGCAAACAGGTGGTGCGGCTCAAGGGGGGCGATCCCTTTATCTTTGGCCGGGGCGGCGAGGAGCTGGAAACCCTGGCCGAGGCGGGCATCCCCTTCTCGGTAGTACCGGGCATTACGGCTGCATCGGGTTGCGCCGCCTACAGCGGCATTCCCCTCACCCACCGTGATCACGCCCAGCGGGTGCAATTCATCACCGGGCATGACAAGGAGGGCAATATCGCCCAGGAGTGGTCGGCGCTGGCCGCCCCACGCCAGACCCTGGTGTTCTACATGGGGCTGGCCCACGCCGCCCGCATTCAGGATGCGCTGCAAACCCACGGCATGCTCGGCCACACCCCGGTGGCGCTGGTGGAGCAAGGCACCCAGCTCAGTCAGCGGGTGGTGCGCGGCGAGCTGCAACAGCTGGCCGAACTGGCCCGTCAGGTGAAGAGCCCGAGTCTCATCATCATCGGCTCGGTGGTCACTCTGGCCGACAAGCTGGACTGGTATGGGGAAGCCAACGCCATCCACGGCATCTAACCCCGCACGGCTATCAACCAATAGAGACAACAAAGCAGAGAGCGGCCATGCCGCTCTCTGTTTTTTGCATCAATGACCAAGCCGTGGCACGGCACGTCTGTTACTCGAGCCTGATGGGGCCGGTATTCTGAACATCGCTGTCATTCCAGTCGCTCTCATCGCGAATACGCGGATCCCCCTGCAAGGTGTAGAGGATGGTGCCCTGACGAAACTGCAGCGCACCATTGGCCCGTTTCGCCTTCACCTTGACCCCGTTAACCCACACCTGCTCCTTGCCATCCACCTGAATATTGGCCACCGTGGCGCCGGTCTCGCGGTTCTTGGCTACCCACTTGCCCTGATAGGGCGAGTCCCCCTTGGCCATCGGCAATGCGGCGGCCTTGCCCGCCGACCAGGCGTGCACGGTGCAAAAGCCATGAGCCCGGCGATCATGTTTGATGACGTAATCCAGGGTGGGTTCGCTGGCGGGCAGATCGAAGGAGATCCCGATGACCACCTTGCCGTTTGTGGCCGAATAGGCGGCGGGCGCCAGCGTTTTCAGGGTCGCCTTCTTGCCATTGATAAAGACGTTGCCCCCTTGCGACTTGACCCGAATATCGGTGGGACAAGTGGCGCTGAAGTTGGGCAGCCCCGCGAGGGCACTGCCGGCATGGGCGGTCATGGCCAACATGACAAGGATCAGCAGAGCAGGTTTTTGATTCATAGTGATACGCCTTCAAGAGAAGAGAACCTCGTCCGTGAGCGGTGTCGTTCCTGATGGCGGCACTCTAGCTTGACCCTCTCGGGCTACCCAGTTAAAAAAAATAAAACCGGATAGGGGAATTATTAATAAATATAAATATTTAAAATCAATGGGTTGAGTGATAACCCTGCCAGCCGCCACGTATCAGACAGGCAATAAAAAAGCCGATAACCCGGTTATCGGCTCATTGCCCATGCATAGGCTGGTGCCCGATCAGACCACCACGGCGGTGCCACTGATGCTGACCATCAGCATGCTGCCATTTTGCCCCACCACCTCGTAGTCGATATCGATGCCGACCACTGCGTTGGCACCAAGGGCCGCTGCGCGCTCTTTCAGCTCATCGAAGGCGATCTCGCGGGCACGGGCCAGCTCTTTTTCATAGGCGCCGGAGCGGCCGCCGATGATGTCACGGATCCCGGCAAAGAGATCCTTGAAAATGTTGGCGCCGAGAATGGCTTCGCCAACCACGATGCCGCGGTATTCACGAATGGTTTTGCCTTCCAGCGTGGGGGTCGTCGAGAGGATCATCTTGAACTCCTGTGAGTAGCAGAAGGCCCCAGACTACCCCAACTGCCCGAAAACCCCAACCAGGGGGTGACCTGTACGACGCCGTCCTTAAAAATCACGACGGCCAGATAAAAAAACACCGCGCAAAGGGCGCGGTGTTTGTTTCAGAGGGCCATTGCCAACGGCAAGCCGTCACGGATTGTAAGAAACCACCGAGCCACTGAGGCCGGTCATCTGGGAGATCCGCCCTGCATGCCCTGCAGTTTGGCCTTGGAGACATCCGGTCCGATAAAGACCCGGTTGAGCTGACCCTGCACCGGTGTGCGCGGCGAGGTGTGGGCAGAGTAGCCCGCTGCCCGCAGCTTGCTCACCAGCGCGTTGACGCTGTCGACGTTCTTGAAGGCGCCAAGTTGGAGGATCCAGCTACCCTGTGCCGGTGCCGCAGCAGGCGCGGGTGTGGTCGGCTGGGTCATCTTGCTTTCAATCAGATCGTCGAGGGACTTGATCTGACCCGCCTGCGGCTTGGCCGGCGCGGGCGCCTTGGCCACTTCAACCGGTTTGGCTGGCGTCGGCTTGGGTGCTGGCTTGGGCGGTTCTACCGGCTTTTTGGCCACCACTTCCGGCTTGGGCTGTGGCTTGAGCTGGGCATTCTGTTGCGGCTGGACCGGCGCCGGTGCGGCAGGGGTTGTCGCCGGCTGCGCACCGTTGCCCTGACCGGCGAGGGTCATGGGGTCAGCCACCTCTTCCACTTGCCACTGCTGGGCCGCAGAGGCCTGTTGCTGGCTGGCCAGATGATCGGCGGGCAGGCTGCTGGCTGCCGAGACCTGCAGCGCAGGCTTGGCAGGCTCCAGCTCGGGGCGCAGCGGGATTTTGGCAAAGGCCTCCTCCTTTTGTGCCAGCTTGTGACCATCCAGCAAGTCCGGCAGGAAAATAACAACCAGGGCCACCAGGATGACGGTGCCCACCAGACGGTTTTGAAACTTCGAGGCCAAGTTGAATCCTACCTTTACGTAACTCAATATGCGATTTGGCTCCCCGCCCGAGGGCCGGGGAGCCGGGGTGTGGCCTAGACGGCGACACCCGCCAGAATGTCGGCGACAGTGTAAAACGAACCAAACACAATGACCATATCGTCCGGACTCGATGCGGCCAACGCTGCCTGATAAGCGGCGCTGACATCATCAAACTCCCTGGCAGGCCCCTTGTCCTCTCCCAACGCCGCAGCCAGCTGCGCAGCAGTGGCGGCGCGCGGGCCGGTGAGGCTGGCCAGATACCACTCGCCGATCAGACCATCGAGTTCGGCAAGGGATCCCGCCATGTCCTTGTCTTTGAGCATGCCGACCACGGCGCGGCGCACACCCGTGCAGGGCATCTTGCGCAATTGCGCGGCCAGATAGGCCGCCGAATGGGGGTTGTGGGCTACATCGACGATCACCAGCGGCGCACTTTGCAACTGCTGCATCCGGCCAGCCAACCGGGCATTGGCAAGCCCGTCACGAATGGCGGACTCCGGCAGCGGCAAGCCAAGGGATTCCAACGCCGCCAGCACGGTTACAGCGTTCATCAGCGGCAGCGCTGGTTTTGGCAGATCCCGCCACTGGTTGAGGCCGTGATAATCCCAACCGCTCTCGTGCTCATCGCCACGAAAATCGATACCGACCTGACGCAGGTTGGCGCCAAGACGTTGTGCTTCGCTCGCGATAGTCGCAGGCGGATTGGGCTCGCCACTGATGGCGGGTTTACCGGCGCGATAGACCCCAGCCTTCTCCACCGCCACAGCTTCGCGGGTATCACCCAGCCAGTCGCAGTGATCGAGGGCAATGGAGGTGATCATCGCCACATCGGACTCCACCACATTGGTGGCGTCGAGCCGACCACCCAGCCCCACTTCCAGCAGCAGCACATCGGGGGCGGCGCGGCAGAAGAGCCACAAGCCAGCCAGGGTGGCGAACTCGAAGAAGGTAAGGGCAATCTCGCCACGAGCGGCTTCCACCTCGGCAAAGGCGGCGCAGTGATTGCTGTCGGCCAGCTCTTGCCCGTTGACCCGCACCCGCTCGGTAAAGCGCAGCAGATGGGGCGAGGAGTAGACGCCGACCTTATAGCCTGCGGCCATCAGAATGCTGGCCGCCATGGCACAGCTGGAGCCCTTGCCGTTGGTGCCCGCCACCGTGATCACCTTGAACGGCAGCTGGGTAAGCCCCATACGCCGGGCGACAGCACCGACCCGATCCAGCCCCATGTCGATATTGACCGGATGGATCTGCTCCAAATAAGAAAGCCAGTCGACAAGCGACCGGCTTTGGGATTGTTGCATGTTTGAACTCATCTTCACTCTTCGATGACGTGAGTATTCAGCATTTTGGCGAGCAGGCTGGCCAGACGGTTACGCATTTCGCGGCGATCGATGATGATATCGATGGCACCCTTTTCCAGCAGGAACTCGGAGCGCTGGAAGCCTTCCGGCAGTTTCTCGCGCACTGTCTGCTCGATAACGCGCGGACCGGCAAAGCCGATCAGCGCCTTGGGCTCGCCCACGTTGATGTCACCCAGCATCGCCAGACTGGCAGAGACGCCACCCATGGTGGGGTCGGTCAGCACGGAGATATAGGGCAGTCCCGCCTTGGTGAGTCGGTCCAGCGCTGCACTGGTCTTGGCCATCTGCATCAGGGAGAACAGCGCTTCCTGCATGCGAGCACCACCAGAGGCGGAGAAGCAGACCAGGCCACGGCCTTCCTTGATGCACTCCTCGACGGCGCGCACAAAGCGGGCACCGACCACGGAGGCCATGGAGCCACCCATGAAGGAGAATTCGAACGAACAGGCGACAACCGGTACCCCTTTGAGGGTCCCTTTCATCACCACCAGCGCATCTTTCTCCGCCGTCTCTTTCTGAGCAGCAGACAAACGATCCTTATAGCGCTTGGAATCCTTGAATTTCAGTACATCCTGCGGCTCCAGCTCGGCACCGATCTCGGTACGACCCTGCTCATCGAGGAAGCTCTCGAGACGGGCGCGGGCGCTGATGCGCATATGATGATCACACTTGGGGCACACTTCGAGGTTGCGCTCCAACTCTGCCCGGTAGAGCACCTGTTCACAAGCACTGCACTTGGTCCACACCCCTTCCGGAATGTTGTGACGACGGGGCGCAGTGATCTTGCTCTTGGGAAGAATCTTCTCAAGCCAGCTCATGGAATTCCTTAATGCTTTTGTGCCTGACAAAACGCATCGAGCCTAGATTGTTCAATGACTTAATAGCTCGATGGCAACAAATGACGGGTCATTAAACCACAATTTTTCGGGCGCAGTTACTAAAAACTGGTCGTACCCGGTGCCGAGTCGGGCAGCCACAGCGGGCCGAGCGGCAACTGCGGCAGAGCAAACTCGGCCGGGTAATCCACATCGACCAGATAGAGGCCACCGGCCTTGGCGGTCGGCCCGGCCAGATTGCGATCCTTGGCAGCCAGCACCTCGGCAATCCACTCCACCGGTTTGAGCCCCTGCCCCACCAGCAGCAGGGAGCCGGTGATGTTGCGCACCATGTGGTGCAGGAAGGCGTTGGCTTTGATGTCGAGCACGATGTAGGGGCCGGAGCGGCTGACACACAGATGGGTCACATTGCGCCACGGGGTGTTGGATTGGCAGGCGACGGCACGGAAGGTGCTGAAGTCGTGTTCCCCCAGCAGGCTCTGGCCCGCCCGGTGCATCAACTCGGCATCGATGGTCTCGTGGTAGTGGCTGACGCCACTGCCGAGGATCGCCGGCCGGTAGTTGTGGTTGTAGATGACATAGCGGTATCGACGGGCGGTGGCGCTGAAGCGGGCGTGGAAGCTCTCGTCCACCTGCTTGACCCAGCGCACGGCGATATCCGGCGGCAGGTTGGAATTGAGCCCCAGGGTCCAGGCCCCTTCGGCGCGGTTCGCCTCGGTATCGAAGTGGATCACCTGACCTGTCGCATGGACACCGGCATCGGTGCGTCCGGCACACTGGATGGAGACAGGGTGGTTGGCGATCCGGCTCAGCGCCGTCTCCAGTTCAGCCTGCACGCTGATCACTTCACGCTGACGCTGCCAGCCGAAATACCGGCTGCCGTCATATTCAATACCTAGGGCAATTCGCATGGATAAACTTGTCTTGTTGTGAAAACGCAGTGAAAGAAACGGGGCGCATTATACGCGCTCAGCCTGAAAAGTCCCACCACACGCGCAAT
The DNA here is from genome assembly GCF_051919185.1 of Aeromonas sp. 97A. Lineage (NCBI taxonomy): Bacteria > Pseudomonadati > Pseudomonadota > Gammaproteobacteria > Aeromonadales > Aeromonadaceae > Aeromonas > Aeromonas sp. 97A. The sequence goes on from NZ_JBQBFF010000001.1 coordinate 1,779,479, forward strand.
TGGCCTGGATGGTCAGCCTGCGCGGCCATGATCCACCCATCGCAAATCGCCAAAAGAAGAGGGCAGCCTGCTGGCTGCCCCCGTTTTGCTGATCCCGTGATGGGAGATGCTTTAGCCCAACCGCTTGAGCAACTTCTCGGCTTCGGCGCGCTGGTGATCGCTACCCTGCTCCGCCGCCTCTTGCAGCAGCTCGCGGGCGCTATCCTTGTCGTCAATCTCGAGGTAGGCACGGGCCAGATCCAGCTTGGCCCCCACACCGCCGTCGTCAGCATCCACGTCAAATCCGGTGGATTCCGGCAGCACCTCGGGGAAGCCATCCAGCCCCACATCCAGCGAGAAGCCCTGATACGGCTCCTGCTCCGGCGCAGTGGCATCCGCTTCGGCCAGCAGCTTGTCGATCTCGACGTAGCCACTCTCCTGTGCCTGCTCACGGGGCTGGAGATCTGCCGGATGAGACTCCACCTCGGCAAACGCATCTTCGAAATCGGAGAGCGCCAGCTCGTTGGGATCCCACTCCAGATCCAGCTCGGCTTCCTTCGCCTTGACAGGCTCAAGACCGAGCTCGGCCAGCATGGCATCCGCACTCTCGTCAGCGTCCTCTGCGGCACTGAGATCAATGGCGTTATCATCTTTGCCAGCAACAGGCTCGTCGAGGGCACTGTCGAAATCGCCGAGATCGAAGCTCGCCAGATCGTCGTCAGCGGCGCCGACTTCGTCGATGGAGCTCAAATCGGGCTCGAGGTCGGCGGAGAGATCCGCATCCAGCTCGGCAAACAGGGCTGCCTGCAGCTCCTCTTCGCTCATGATCTCGTCAGCGGCCTTGGGCTTGGGCTTGAACTCGCTGGCCAGATCCATGGCGGGCTCGTTGGCAAGCGCAATGGGCTCATCCAGCGAGAGATCGAGATCCGGCACCAGATCCGGGTCACGACTGGCTGGCTGGGCCGCCATCCGCTCGGGCTCAAAGCCCTGCAGCTCCATCTCGCCCTCGTCGCTGAACACCAGATCGACATCCGGCTTGGCGGCCGGCTCGTCAGGCTCCATCGGCATAAAGCCATCCGGGGTGTTGAGATCCGGCACCGGGCGCACCGGATCGTTGTCGGTCACATCGACGCTCAGCAGATCATCAAACTCGCTCTGCTCCTGATCCATCATCATGGCGGTGGATTCGGAGAGGCTCTTCTCCTGCTCTTCCAGTTCGCGGCGGGCACGGGCACGCAGCCACAGGGTCACCAGCGCCAATACCAGCAGCACCGGCAGCAGGATGATCATGGCGAGGTTGAGCGGTGAGGAGAGCAGATCCATCAACCAGTTTTTCTCAGGCTCAGGCTCGGCTGCCACCGGCGGGACCGGTTGGGCCTTGAGCTCGGCAATCTCTTTTTGCAGCGCGGTCTGATCCTGCAACTGGGCCTTGAGGGTCTCCACCTCTTCGGTCAGGGATTGCAGACGCAGCTTGAGCCTATGATTCATCTCGGTCACCTGGCCGAGCTGGGCATTGGCATCTTCCAGTGCCAGCGCCATCTCGGTGGCCGGTTTGCCCACCGGTTTATCCAGATCGGAAGGCAGAGGCGCCGGGGTGGTGCCTTCTGCAGCGCTCGGAGCAGGTGCTACCGCCTCTTTCGGCGCAGGCTCGCTCACCTTGGCCACTTCTTTGGTTTCAGCCGCCGGTTGCGGTGCCACCACCGGAGCGGGAATGGGGGCGGCTTTCGCCACTGGCAGCGGCGCAGGCGCAGCCTTCACCGGCTCGGTCTTGGCGGCTTCAACCTTCGCGGGTTTGGCGGCAGCCGGCTTGGCGGTATGGGCCTGCTTGTCAGCCAGATATTTGGGGCTTAACCCCTTCCAGCTGGCGTTGTCGCTACGGAACTTGGCGCGGGCCTGAGCATCAGTGATGACGCTCGCCTCGGCCGCGGTCGGCAGCAGAATGCGGGATCCCACCAGAATGTGGTTGATATTGCCATCGGCGAAACTGCGGGGATTTTTCTCGTAAATCGCCACCATGGTCTGGTAGACGCTGACCCGATTGGAGGGGCGATATTTGCTCGCCAGGCTCCAGAGGGTATCGGTCGGACGAACAGGGCCATAGCTACCGGCATTGGCAGTGACCTGACGCACCACCGGCTGGGCGGTTGCTCGCACCGGTTGTGCGACGGGTCTGGCGACCGGCTGCGCCAGCGGCTGGGAATTGACGGCGGGAGGTGCGGGTTCGTCAGGGCCTTTTAGCTCGACAAAAAAAGGCTCCCGCGCCGAGTCTTCAGCCTGGACGGTGCCCAGCAGACCCAATGCGAGTAGCGTTGCCAATGTTATGCGGGAATGTCCCATATTCGTTCCTTCGTATGACGGCCCTATCACATTGAAAAATCTGGATAGTTACCCCAAAACAGTCGGTTCAATATAAATCAGGCTCGCCTGGCAAGCCAGCAGTCCGACACATTTAGCACCCAACTTGACCCTGAGTGTAGGAAAAAACTTAATCAGTTGATATCGCAACAGAATCTTGAAGTGACGGAGTGCGGCATGGGTCACACCCCGGTTTGATCACAGGCCGGATGCGCAGCACTCCCTGCTGCGCATCTGTGGCATCTGACCAGCCTTACAGATAGTCGCGAACCAGCAGCTCGGCAATCTGTACACTGTTGGTTGCCGCGCCCTTACGAACGTTATCGGCCACGATCCACATATTGATACCACTCGGGTGAGAAATATCCTGGCGCACCCGACCCACCAGCACCTCATCCTTGCCGGTTGCGTCACGCACCGGGGTCGGATAATCCCCTTCGTCATCAAACAGGGTCACGCCCGGCGCACTGCGCAGCAGGTCCTTGACCTGTTCGGCATCGAGCGGCTGGTGCAGCTCGACGTGTACCGCCTCGGCGTGGCCGTAGAAGACCGGCACCCGCACGCAAGTCGGGTTCACGGCAATACTGGCATCCCCCAGGATCTTCTGGGTTTCCCACACCATCTTCATCTCTTCACGGGTGTAGCCGTTGTCAGTGAAGCTGTCGATCTGCGGGATCAGGTTAAAGGCGATCTGTTGCGGATAGAGGGTCGGTTCCACCGGACGGCCGTTGAGCAGATGAGCAGTCTGTCCCGCAAGCTCGCTGACCCCCTCTTTGCCGGAGCCTGATACGGATTGATAGGTGGCCACGTTGATGCGGGCAATGCCCACTTCGTCGTGCAGCGGCTTCAAAGCCACCAGCATCTGGATGGTGGAACAATTGGGGTTGGCGATGATGTTGTGATTGCGAAAATCGGCCAGCGCATCCGGGTTCACTTCCGGGATCACCAGCGGGATATCTTCGTCGTAACGGAAGCAGGAGGTGTTGTCGATGACGATGCAGCCGTGTTCGGCAGCAATCGGCGCCCACTTGGCAGAGACCTCGGCACCGGCGGAGAAGAGTGCGATCTGCACCTGGCTCCAGTCAAACTCCTCCACATCGAGGATCTCGAGGTTCTTGCCGCCAAAGCGCACGGTATCACCGGCGCTGCGGCTGGAAGCCAGCGGATAGAGGGTCGCTACCGGAAATTCGCGCTCTTCCAGGATCTCGATCATCGCCTGACCCACGGCGCCGCTGGCACCCAATACCGCTACGTTAAACTGCTGGCTCATTCTGTTCTCCTCTGATAATGCTGCAATGGCGCCGGATGGCGCCATGGTCGGCAGGCTCCCGCACGGCGAGATGACGCTGCCTGATATGGCTGAGCCGGCGCAGTAGCATCTGCGCCAGCTCAGTAAAAAATGGGGTCGAGGTAGCCAGTACGGCTCACCCCTTCCGGTTATCTTCCAACTCCTAGTCCCCGATTCAGGGGCGTGACAGCGCAAATCCCAGCTCGCCCAGCGCCTGGTCGGCAAACGCACCCTCAACCTGCAGGGAGGATAGTTCACGGCGCTCGGGATAGTGTTTGCGCTGCTCGTCAAAGCTGCCGGGCAGGCCGAGTCGGGCCCGGAAACGGGCATCATCGCGGCGCACGTCATAGACCAGATGCACCAGCTGCTTGATCAGCGCCTGATCCGGTGTGCGGCCCGGCACCACCGCCTGCACATCGGGGGCTGGCAGGAGCTTACTCAAATCCTGACGAGGCTGGCGTCCCAGCTGCTGGCAGAGCGCCTGATAGAGCATCCAGGTACCGCGGGCCTTCCCCTCCAGGCTATAACCGGCGATATGGGGGGTGGCAATCTCGGTATGGGGCACCAGCGCTGCCAGTGGCTCGGGCTCGTTCTCCCATACATCCATCACCAGTCGCAACGGCTTATCGCTCAACTGGCGCGCCAGCAGGGCCCGGTTATCCCACACCTCGCCACGGGATGCGTTGATCAGGATCTGTCCGGCAGGGCGCCCGGCAATCTGTTCGGCATCGAGCAAATGGTAGGTGGCATCCGGCCCTTCACGGGTAATGGGCACATGGAAGCTGACAATATCGGCGCCAAGGGCGGTCTGATAATCGACAAAGCCCGCATCGGGGGTATTACGCGCCTTGGGTGGATCGCAGCGCAGTACCCGCATGCCGAGCGCTTGGGCCTTGCCAGCCACACACTCGCCAGTATTGCCCGCGCCAATCACCGCCAAAGTCATGGCCGAGAGGTCGAGTTCGTAACGCTCGGCCAGCACCAGCAGGGCTGAGAGCACATAATCCCCCACCGAATACTTGTTGCAACCGGGGGCGCTGAAGAAAGGAATATTGCGGCTTGCCAGCAACGCCTTGTCCACATGGTCGGTGCCTATGGTGGCGGTGCCAACAAACCCGAGTTTGGGGCTGGTCGCCAGCAAATCGCCGTTGACGCGGGTGACCGAACGCACCAGCAGCACATCGGCATCCAGCAGATCGCGGGCCTGCATCTGCCGTCCGGGCAAGGGGATCACCTCGCCAAATTCGGCAAACAGCTCCACGGCATGGGGCATATTCTCATCAACGACTATCTTCATCGGGCTCTCTTTGGTCACAACCGCCACGGGGGCGCCATTCTAGCGCAAAGCTGCCCGAGATTTCAGCCTGTGATGCAATCCGGCGCGAAAGGGGACCACATTGCGCGGCAGCCGCTCCATCCGCCCGCTCAAACAGAGGATGTCGCCACAAATGTGTAAGCAGAGGTAACAAACTGACTGCTCAGCTTGGTGCGGGTATGCCGCGATGGCACAATGCCCCTCTTTTTCGCGATCGCCCATACCCGCCATGCTGCCACACGCTTCGTCGCTCCCAATGTCAACCGCTTCACTCACCCGCAGTCAGGTGCTTGGCTTCACTGCCCTGTTGATCCTGCCCCTGCTGCTGCTCGCCACCCTGCCCTGGCAGCCTTTTCTGATCGGTTCACTGCAATCAGGCTGGTTATGGTGGTCATACGCCCTCACCCGCATGGTCGATATTCCCGGGGTCGGGGTCAGTGGCGCCATCTTGCTGCTGCTGACCCGCTATAAACTCAAACTGGAGCTGGCCCCCTTCATTGCGCTGGGGTGTGCGCTGGCAGCCCTGCTTGCCAGCGACTGGGTGCTCAAGAGCCTGATCAAACACCTGACCGAAGAGCCCAGACCCTATCTGCTCTGGCTTGAGAGTCAGGCGCTGATCCCGGCCATCAAGCACTTCTACGCCAGTAGCGTCGATGTGCGCAGCGAACAGATTCACGCCGCCAGCCAGCTGCTGGCCCTGCCAGAGTGGCTCGGCCACCACTGGCAGGACGAGGTGAACTACGCCTTCCCCTCCGGCCACAGTATCGCCGCCATCAGCCTGGCCCAGTTCTTTGGCCTTATCTGGCTGGCCCGCGCCCCCACAGGCGTCTGGCTGCTGCCGTTGTGGGCACTGGGGGTTGGTCTGTCGCGCATGGTAATGGGGATGCACTGGCCGGTGGATGTGCTGGCCAGCGCCTTGTTGGGCACGCTCACGGCGCTGATTGCCGCCCGCTGGTGGCTGCACAGATATTAAATCGAGCGCCACCTTGCCGCAGCCGACTGCGTGGGATGGGGGGACAAGCCTGTGCTTTTTTGCCATAATGCCGCCTCATTTTATCCCGACCGAGATCCCATGACCGACGCAGTTCATACCCTCAAGGGCCGTTTCCGTGGTTTTTACCCCGTCGTCATCGATGTTGAAACAGCCGGGTTCAACGCCAAGACCGATGCCCTGCTCGAAATCGCGGCTTACACCCTGAAAATGGATGAGCAGGGCTGGCTCGTTCCCGATCAGGTATTCCACTTTCATGTCGAGCCCTTCGAAGGGGCCAACCTGGAAAAGGCCGCGCTGGAGTTCACCGGCATCGACCCCTACAACCCGTTGCGTGGCGCTGTCTCGGAAAAAGAGGCGCTGACCGAGATCTTCAAGGGGATCCGCAAGGGGATGAAGGAGCAAGATTGCGGCCGCGCCATCATAGTGGCCCACAACGCCACCTTCGATCACGGCTTCGTGATGGCTGCCGCCGAGCGCGCTGGCCTCAAGCGCAATCCGTTCCACCCGTTTGCCACCTTCGACACCGCAGCTCTCTCCGGATTGGCGCTGGGTCAGACCGTGCTGGCCAAAGCGTGCCAGAGCGCCCGCATCCCGTTTGACAATAAAGAGGCGCACTCTGCCCTCTATGACACCGAACGCACCACAGAGCTGTTCTGTCATATCGTTAACCGCTGGAAGAGCATGGGGGGTTGGCCGCCAGCACATCCGGATGATGACACAACCGATGCCCCTGCCGATGATGAGGGGCAAGAATAAACGGATGAAGGCTGCCACTGGCAGCCTTCGCTTTTTGGGGAAGTGATTGATTGCACAGCGCACCGGAAATCGCTATCAACGTCACTATCCACCGCTGCGTACGGGATGCACGGAGACAAGCAGGTCACAAACCCTCATGTTGAGCAACCTTGTGCCACATGCTGCTGCGATATGAGGGGTTTGACTGATTTTTTTCTCGACATTTGTCACATTTTTCGCAAACTAACTCCCCTTCACATGACAGACAGCAATAACAAACTATAAGGAAATCAAATGAATCCAGTTGTTATCGCAGTCGGGCTGATGCTGGTGCTCAGTCTGCTGCGGATCAATGTGGTGGTCTCGCTGGCGCTGGGGGCCATTGCTGGCGGCCTGGTCGGTGGGCTGTCGTTGACCGATACCCTCACCACCTTCAGCGGTGGCCTGGGCGGTGGCGCCGAGATTGCTCTCTCCTACGCCATGCTGGGCGCCTTTGCGGTTGCCATCTCCCGCTCCGGGATCACCGACCTGCTGGCCCGCAAGGTGATCAACCAGCTGGGCAAGGATGCCAGCTCGACCCGCATCATGTGGGTCAAAACCCTGCTGCTCTCTTCCGTGCTGGCCGTGGCGATCTCCTCCCAGAACCTGATCCCGGTTCACATCGCCTTTATTCCCATCCTGATCCCGCCGCTGCTGCATGTGATGGCGCAGATGCAGATCGACCGTCGTCAGGTGGCCTGTGTCATCACCTTTGGCCTGACAGCTACCTATATGGTGCTGCCGGTCGGCTTTGGTGGCATCTTCCTGAACAACATTCTGGCCAAAAACCTGATCGATAACGGCGTGCCCATCACCACCAGCCAGATCCCGCTGGCGATGGCCATTCCAGTTGCCGGTATGGTACTGGGCCTGCTGATTGCGGTATTCATCAGCTATCGCAAACCGCGCCAGTACGATCTGGCCAAGATCCTGGATGCCGAGCCCGAAGCGGTCGAGCTCAACCTCACCCACATCTGGGTGGCCCTGCTGGCCATTGGCGTGGCGCTGGGGCTACAACTGATGACCAACAGCATCGTACTGGGTGCGCTGGCCGGTTTTGTCATCTTCACCTGCGGAGGCGTCATCAAGTTTCGCGAAAGCCAGGATGCCTTCACTCAGGGGGTGCGGATGATGTCGCTGATCGGCTTCATCATGATCTCCGCAGCCGGTTTTGCCGCGGTGATGAAGGCAACCCACGGGGTCGACTCTCTGGTTCAGGTGGTCGCCTCCGGCATCGGCCAGCACAAAGGCATTGCCGCCTTCCTGATGCTGCTGGTGGGTCTGCTCATCACCATGGGGATCGGTTCTTCCTTCTCCACCGTGCCCATCATCGCCACCATCTATGTGCCGCTCTGCCTGCAGCTCGGCTTCTCACCAATGGCGATCATCGCACTGGTCGGTACCGCTGGCGCGCTGGGGGATGCGGGCTCACCGGCCTCCGACTCGACCCTGGGCCCCACCTCCGGCCTCAACGCCGACGGCCAGCACGACCATATCTGGGACAGTGTGGTACCCACCTTTATTCACTACAACATCCCGCTGGTGATCTTCGGCTGGATTGCCGCCATGGTGCTCTGATAGCCCCTCGGGCTGCGAACTCTGCACGTCACAATGCACAACAAGAAGGCGACCAGATGGTCGCCTTCTTGTTGTATTCGACTAGATAAACAACAGCACGTTAGCTTGTGGTGACGGTGAAAAGGTACCGCTCGCTAACCCAGCGCAACCTCCTGCATGATGCTCCGATTGATAAAATAGCGATGGCAGAACAGCAAAAAGTCCTGCAACGGCAACGGCCTCGAGTAGAAATAGCCCTGAATTTCATCCACCCCTATGCTCAGCACCGCCTTCAGCTCATCATTGTTTTCCACCCCTTCCGCCACCACCCGCACACCGAGTTGATGAGAGAGGCTGGTGATCGCCTCGACGAACAAGGCCTGACGGGTATCGTTGTCGATGGCAGTGATAAATGAGCGGTCGATCTTGAGTTTGTCGAAATAGAGTTCCCGCAAGTAGGAGAACGATGACCAGCCGGTACCGAAATCATCAAGGGCAACCCGTACTCCAATCTGACGCAGGGTGTCGATGATTTGCTTGCTCAGCTCGATATCATCCAGAGCAATCGTTTCGGTCAGCTCGACGATCAGCTGTTGCAGGCTTAGCGGCCCCTCTCTCATGTTCTCATCCAGCTGGGCTGCCAACTCCATAGTGAACATGGAACTCGAGAGGTTGACCGAGATCTCCAGCGGTTCAATCAAGTCGCTCGGAAAAGTGGCAAGATCAAGCTGCAAGCGCCGGAAGATCCATAACCCGAGCGCCTCCCCCAGCCCGTTATCTTCCGCCAGCGAGATGATATCGAGGGGCGGAATAAACCCGTACTCCGGGTGATTCCAGCGGATCAGTACCTCAGCCCCCAGTCGCACCCTACCTTGACCACGGACAATGGGCTGATAGTAGAGGCTCAACTGCAAATTGCTGTGGTGCTGGATCAGCTCGCGCAACTCGGTCGACAAACGGCGGTTACGCAGATAGTGCTGATACATGCTGCTGGAGAAAACCACGTAACGATTCAGCCGCTTGCGCTTGGCACTGTCGAGGGCGATATCGGCAAACAGCAGCATCTCCTCCGGCGTGTGTACCGGTCGCACGTACTGGCTGACCCCCATAAAGACCCGCACCCGGTGGGCGGGATCAGTAGCCAAGGCGAGCCCGGCAAGTTCGTTACGCAGCTGCTCCAGAAATGGAAAGCGCAAATAGGTGGGCATAACGCCGGAAATAATGATGGCAAACTCATCGCTACCGGTGCGGGCGGCAAAGATACCGTCAACCGATACGGCGCGGATCCGCTCGGCCAGTTGCGTCAGCAATGCATCCCCCACCTCGTAGCCCAGGCTGTCATTTACCTCCCTGAAATGGCCAAGATCCACCAGACAGACGGTCACGCTACTGCGCCCCCCTTTATGTCTCGTCAGCTGCTTGAGGTGTTTGATCAAGGAGGCCCGGTTCGGCAAGCGGGTTAGCGCATCATTCCACGCAAGAAAGTGCTGGTGGCGCACTTCGCGAAACAGCATCAGCAGCATCACCACGGTCGCCAACATCAAGAAAGCCAGAATGAAGAAGTTCTGGATACGCGACGAGTTGAGTACCTCCCGCTGGGCAATAGCGGATGGGCCGGTGAAATTTTTCACCATCACATCGCGGATCGCAGCCAGATCCCGAGCCAACTCCTCGGCAAAACGAGCAAGTTCTTTTGAATCTCGCTCTCCGTTGACCACGGCCTGCTCATACTTCTCGAACAGAGTCATGATCTTGCCTGCTGCCTGTTCAGCCCCAAAGCGGGTTCTCACCGGCTTGGCCTCCTCCCCGTGCAGGAAGACATCGAGCCGGTTCCAGGCAATATCAAAGCGCTTGTTCATCTCTTCCTGACTGGTCGAACCGGTGCGATAGAGAGAGAGCGCTTCATCAAAGCCATGGATTTCCAACTCCAGCTGCGCCAACGCCCAGGCGGAGAGCTGGGTATAGCGAGTCACTGCATTGAATGCACGGTCATAGTTCCAGACCGACCAGATGGCAACCCCCAAAAAGGTAGTCACCATCAGGATCAAGCTCAGAAACTTGCCGCGCAGCATCTTATTTGCTCTCGATCGCCGTCAGTTGCCACACCATCCGGCTGTGATAGAGCTCCTTGTTCAGCTCCGGGTGATCAGAGAGGGGATAGATGATCCAGAGCGGCCCCTTGTTGCGCAGGGTCAACGCCTTGCCATCCTGCTTCTCGGCCAGCAGTACCGCATACTTATCTCCATCTTCCAGCGGCACCGCCGCCCAGTAGTCATTGATGGCGACCGCCTTGACCTCCCCACTCTTGAGACCATATATCTTGACCAGCTCTCGCAGCAGCACGCCACGATAGGTGTGGTCCCCCTCGGTCCAGGGGGTCTGGGTCTTGACCTCTGTCTGAGGTAAAGCCTCAAACTCGGCCCGGGTCAACACGACCTCCCCTTTACCATTGCAACAGCCATCCCCCTTGATCTTGAGAAAGGGATCATCAGCCAACACCATGCCAGAAACGAGACAGCCGGATAACAGCAGTATCCTGCCAAGCCATCCACCCATGATAGACCTCCGTATCATACTGTTTATTTTATTGGTTTCACTCTGTCCACCCACAGGAAAACGGCAGAGTCATAATGCAAAACAATGTTGCTGCAACCAGCTCACCACAACAGGCAACCAGCATCAGGCTGTACCCGAATGCCACCAAAAGCATGGCATCCTGGCTCCGAATGTCACAACTGCATCGGAAAATATTCATGCCCCTTTGGCTCACGACCTGGGTTGTGGAACAAAAATATGACCCCCACAAAGGCAAACTGACGGTACAGTCCCTATCGCAGATACAAAAAAAGGCCGCTCAATGAGCGGCCTTCTTCATAACGGGATCAGCAATCAGCTTTCGCGACGCTTGCCACCGAATTTGCGATCTTTGTTGAAGCCACCTTCACGGCGCTCCCCGCTCTTGTTGAACGGACGGTCACCCTGGGGACGGCGATCCTTGTTGAAAGGACGGTCGCCACGGAACGGACGATCACCACGGGGCGGACGGCTGCTGGTGTTGCCACCGGCCGGCACTTCGGTGTAGCGGGTGATCTGCAGCGGACGCTGGCAAACACGGGCTTTCTTGATCACTTCCAGTACATCGGCGGTCATGCCTTTCGGCAGATCGACGGTGGAAAAATCATCAGCGATGTCGATGTTGCCGATGAAGCGGCTCTCGATGTTCGCTTCGTTGGCGATGGCGCCTACGATCTGGCCCGGCTTGACGCCGTGATGCGCACCCACGTCTACGCGATAGCGCTCCATCTCCACATCCGGGTTGTCTTTCAGCGGACGCGGTTCGAGGGACGGCATGCGACGGGCAGGACGATCGCCACGGTCACCGAAGTCACGACCACCACGGTCGTTGAAGTCACGGCGCTCGAAGCCACCACGATCGTTGCCAGCATTCAGCAGCGGATCTGGAATGGAGTCATCCAGCAGCAGCGGTTGGTCACCCTGTACCAGCTTGGCCAGTGCGGCAGCCAGCTCCAGCGGATCGGCAGAATCCTCTTCGATCAGCTCGTTCACCAGGTTGTGGTAGATCTCGAGCTCTTCACCCATCATGGTTTCGCGGATGCGCTCCTTGAACTTGGCCAGACGATGCTGGTTGATGTCCTCGGTGCTCGGCATCTTCATCGGCTCGATGGCCTGACGGGTTGCGTGCTCGATGGCGCGCAGCATACGACGCTCGCGGGGAGCGACGAACAGGATGGCTTCGCCTTTACGACCGGCACGACCGGTACGGCCGATACGGTGTACGTAAGATTCGGTGTCGTACGGAATGTCGTAGTTCACTACGTGGGTGATGCGCTCAACGTCCAGACCACGGGCGACAACGTCGGTGGCGATCAGGATGTCCAGCTGGCCCTGACGCAGCTTGTCGACGGTACGCTCACGCAGTTTCTGCGGGATGTCGCCGTGCAGCGCTTCACAGGCGTGACCACGGGCGGCCAGCTTGCCAGCCAGCTCTTCGGCAGCGTTCTTGGTACGTACGAATACCAGCAGGGCTTCGTAGGATTCCACTTCCAGCAGACGGGTCATGGCGTCCAGCTTGTGCAGACCGGTCACTTGCCAGTAGCGCTGGCGAATAGTGGTCGCGGTAGCAGTCTTGGAGGCGATCTTGATCTCTTTGGGCTGCTTCAGGTGCTTCTGGGCCACGCGACGGATCTGCTCCGGCATGGTGGCAGAGAACAGGGCAACCTGACGAGTGCTCGGGCACTGCTCCATGATCCAGTCAACGTCGTCGATGAAGCCCATACGCAGCATTTCATCAGCTTCGTCCAGTACCAGAGCTTTCAGGCCGGAGAGATCCAGGTTCTTGCGACGGATCAGGTCCATCACGCGGCCCGGAGTACCGACGACAACCTGAGCACCGCGACGCAGGGCGCGGGTCTGGGTTTCGTAGGAGGCACCACCGTAGATGGGCAGTACGTGGAAATCGGGCATGTGGTGGGCGTAGCGTTGGCACGCTTCAGCCACTTGCAGCGCCAGTTCGCGGGTAGGCGCCAGCACCAGGATCTGGGTGTTGCGGTTACCAGCTTCCAGACGAGACAACAGAGGCAAGGCAAAAGCAGCGGTCTTCCCTGTACCGGTTTGCGCCTGCCCCAGCAGATCGTGTCCCGCCATCAGGTGGGGAATTGCTGCGGCCTGGATCGGTGACGGGCGCTCATAGCCCACGTCCTGCAGCGCTTTCAATACAGGCGCGGCCAGTCCAAGCTCACTAAAAAGGGGCAGTTGTTCGGTATCAGACATAGATTCTTCCAGATTAAGGCAGGCGGCTAACACCGCGGAATAGCAAAAAGGCGGCGATTATAGCGCCACTTTGTTCTGCTGTCTTGAAAAATGTGATAAGCCTCTCAAGACGTTGGCAATTATAGAGGGATCTGACGAGTATGGCTTGCTTATTTTGCACTCATAGTGCGTTATTGCAGATCACTCCTCGCTGGAGTCCTTGCCCCGCTTGTGTTTGAGCACCGCCATGGTCAGCCGACTGGTGCATAATAAACGCTCACGTTCGTCCCGAATTTCAATCTGCCACACCTGGGTTGTTGCTCCCAGATGGAGCGGCGTGCAACGCCCAGTCACCACCCCTTCCCGTTTGGCTCGCAGATGGTTGGCATTTACCTCCAGCCCCACACAGTAGCTATCTGGTCCCACCGCCATGTTGGCGGCAATCGAGCCCAAGGTTTCCGCCAGCACCACGGACGCGCCACCATGGAGCATGCCAAGGGGCTGGTGCGTACGGTGATCCACTGGCATGGTCGCTTCCAGCCAATCGGCGCCAAAAGCGGTGTAGACGATATCGAGATGGGCCATCAGGGTGTTGCGAGAGGTGGCATTGAGCCCCTCCAGACTCATGGGTTTACGCCAGATGGGCGCAATATCGTGACTCATTGCGAGCAGACTCCTTATGTAAGCGATGAATGCGTACCGATATGAGTGAAACACCCTCCATCGGCAAAATGGTTCGGTTATGTGAGTTGTTGGTTACCGGGTGACGTGGTAACAACGCAGCTCCGACCCGGCGCTGCGTGTTACACAATCATGCCTTTAAGCGGGATATCACCAAGGGTAGGTAACGCCGGGCCACTCGGACCAAGGCACTTCTCGCCCCGGCAGACGGGGTTCTGGCCACTGCCACACCCTGGCGAGCCAGTCGCGCAGCTGAATCTCCAACTCCTCATCCGTGATAGGCGCCTCTGCCACCTTCCAGAAGAAGAGCTCCACCACTACCTCCGGCAGCACCGAGGGGTAGAGATAAACCCCGCCCCAAAATTGCGGCTCCCGATCCGGGCTCCAGAGGCCATAGGCAAAGGAGCGCTTGGCCAGAAACTCCGACTGCTGCCACTCCAGATCTCCTTCGTGCTGGCTCAGGCTGAAGTTGGCTGAGGGCCAGAGATCGTGCGGGCGAAACAGCTGATGGAGCTGCTCGCGCTCGCGCAACATGGCAACAAACTCCACCACCGCCTGAGCAGGAGTGGCGGGTAACAGCAAGAAACGTGGATGCCGATAGGCCTTCGGCACCCGAAACCGCTTGGGAAACGTCAGCATCAGAGCAGCTCCAGCAGGGCTTGCAATGGATGTTTGAGCTTTTCCCCCTCCATCCGCTTGACCTGACTGCGGCACGAATAGCCGGTCGCCAGGCAGCGCGCTTTGGGTAGACGGGCGAGCGGGTCAGCCCAGCTCAACCCATAGATGCCCTTGGAGTTCTCCACCTGTTTGACGTCGTGACCATAGGTGCCCGCCATACCGCAGCAACCCACAGAGACCGGCTGCAAGCTGGCCCCGAAGCGGCCAAACAGGGTGCTCCAGTCGCCGTGGGTCGAGGGCTTGGCGGTCTTCTCGGTGCAGTGGGCAAAGAGATACCAGGGCTCGCCCCCCTCCTCGCTCCTGGTCTTGTCGGTTCGAGCAGGCAGTTGATCTGCCGGCAGCGAGAGCAGCCACTCCTGCGGCAACAACACCTGAAAATCACCGCGAGCCGACCCCAGCGCCTTGGCATACTCGTCGCGATAACAGAGCACCATGGCCGGATCCACCCCCACCATGGGAATGCCAAGCGCCGCCACCTTGTTGAGGAACTTGGCGCTGTTGGCGGCGGTGCGGGCAAAGGCGCGCAGGAACCCCTTGATATGCTGGGGCTTGCCGTTGGGTTTAAAGGGCAGCAGATAGGGCTGGAAACCGAGCTTGCTGGCGAGTTTCACCAGGTCGCGTACCACGGGGGCATCGTAATAACTGGTGAAGGGATCCTGCACGATGAGCACAACCTGCTTACGCTGCTCGACGCTCATCCGCTCCAGTCCAGGCAGATCAAAATAGCGGGCGCGGTTGTCATGCAGGCTCTCGGCCAGGGTCGGCACCGAGAGCAGCGGCACATCCACCATGCCGATGCTCTTCTCGGTCGCCTTCTGGGCCCACTCTTTTTCGAGGAAGAAGTTGACCAGCTTCGGCGCCTTGGCAAGCAACGGAGCATAGCTTTCAACGGTGCCGACGAAGTAATCCTTGGGGGCGCGCAGGTAGCGGCCGTGATAAAGTTGCATAAAGCGGGCGCGAAAATCGGGCACATCCACCTTGATCGGGCACTGGCTGGTACATGCCTTGCAGGCCAGACAGCCCGACATGGCCTCCATCACCTCATGGGAGAAATCATACTCGCCGCGCTGTTTAGCCCAGCTGTTGCGCACCTTGTCCACCAGCTGTTTGAAGCGCACACCACCGGATTGCAGTGCCACCTCTTCCGCCAACGGATCGAAGCCCTGCTCCGCCAGCTGACGCAACCATTCACGCATCAGGCCCGCCCGCCCCTTGGGGGAGTGGCGGCGATCGCGGCTGATCTTGACCGAGGGGCACATGGGGGAGTCGGTCTCGAAGGTGAAACAGAGGCCGTTGCCGTTGCAATCCATGGCGCGGGTGTAGCTGGTGCGCACCGCGAGCGGGATCTGGCGGTCATACTTGCCGCGCTTGGGGCCATCCACCGACACCAGCTCGGCGCCGCTACCGTAGGGGATACAGATCTTGCCCGGGTTGATACGGTTGGCCGGGTCGAACGCCCCCTTGACCCGCTGCAGCTCTTCCCACAGCTCTCCAAAGAAGGCGGGGCTGTATTCGGAGCGAAAGCCCTTGCCATGCTCGCCCCACATCAGACCGCCATATTTGGCGGTGAGCGCCACCACCTGATCGGAGATGCGGCGCAGCAGCACCTCCTGCTCGGGATCGCACAAATCCAGCGCCGGGCGCACGTGCAGCACACCGGCATCGACGTGGCCGAACATGCCGTAGTCGAGGCCGTGGGCGTCGAGCAGGGTGCGAAACTCCATGATGAAATCGGCCAGTGACTCGGGCGGCACGGCGGTGTCTTCAGTGAAGGCCACCGGCTTCTTGCGTCCTTCGGCGTTGCCCAGCAGCCCCACCGACTTCTTGCGCATGGTGTAGATGGTCTCGATGCTCGGCAGGTGGTCACACACCTGATAGCCGATGATCCCCGCCTCGCCCTTGGCCAGCAGCGCGTCGATACGGCGGCAGAGCTCCGCCACCTTGGCCTTGTGTTCCGCCTCGTCGGTATCGGCAAACTCGACAATGTTGAGTCCCTGCAGATCCTTGCCGGGCACATCCTGAATAAGTTCTTTCACCGAATGCCAGATGATGTCGGCGCGGGCCAGCCCGAGCACCCGGGAGTCCACCGTCTCCACCGAGAGAGCCTGCGCCTGCACCATAAAGGGGGCATTGCGCAGGGCGGAGGGGAAGCTGTCGTACTTGACGTTGACCAGAGTGCGATAACGCGGGATGGGGGTGATATTGAGTTTGGCTTCGGTGATGAATCCCAAGGATCCTTCCGAGCCGCACAACACCCGACTCACATCCAGCGTGTCGGTATCCGGTTGATAGAGGTGCTTGAGATCGTAACCGGTCAGAAAGCGGTTGAGCTTGGGGAAGGTCGCCTCGATGTCGGCGCGGCGCTCCTTGCCGATACGATAGAGGGTGCGATAGATCTCTCCTTCGCGACTCTCCAGCGCCAGCTTGTCGGCCAGTCGCTCACCGGTCAGCGGCTCGGTCGCCATGATGTCGCCATTCTCCAGCACGGCTTTGAGGCCCAGCACGTGATCCGAGGTTTTGCCGTAGACCAGAGACCCCTGCCCCGAGGCATCGGTGTTGATCATGCCCCCTAAGGTGGCGCGATTGGAGGTGGAGAGATCCGGCGAGAAAAAGTAACCGTGGGGCTTGAGATAGGCGTTGAGCTGGTCTTTCACCACCCCGGCCTGGGCACGCACCCACCCCTCCTCCAGATTAATTTCCATGATCTGGTTCATATAACGGGAGAGATCGACGATAATGCCGCCGCCCAATGACTGGCCATTGGTGCCGGTACCGCCACCGCGAGGGAAAAAACTCAAGGAGGCGAACGCCGGCTCTGCGGCCAGCTTGAGCATTGCTGCTATGTCGTCCGCACTGCGCGGATAGAGAACCGCCTGAGGTACTACCTGATAGACGCTGTTATCCGTCGCCATCGCCAACCGGCTTGCATAAGACTTTTCGATATCACCACGAAATGCGCTGCGCTCTAGCAACTCAAGAAACTGCAGGGTTGTGGGTGACAAACTGTCCTGGTAATCGAGTCTCGGGATCATGAATCCTTGTTCCCATCCTTTGCTTGATGCCGGCACGCCGGCGACAACGACTGGCCAGCCGCCTGTCAATGGCAATCAGGCCAGTCCGCTCACATGTGAGCGGGCAGTATATCAGCTAGAAAACCGCTTGCGCTTGGCAATATTCACCATTTGAAAGGAGGACTTTTATGGCTCACCACAGCCATGTTATCAGTACGCTGGTCACCACCGAAAAACAGGCGCTTACCCTGTCGCTGTTCGGTTGTATCACCTTTGCCATCTTCGGCATCGGCTACGGCCTCTTCGTCGGTTCCAACGCCATCATGCTCGATGGTATCTTCACCCTGTTCAGCATGGGCATGACGGGCCTCGGTCTTGTTACCGCCTATCTCGTTACCCGCCCTTCCGATGCGCGCTTCCAGTACGGCTATGCCCACTTCGAGCCCATCACCAACGTCATCAATGGCACCATTATTCTGCTGCTCTGCCTTGGCGCTCTCTATAGCGGCATCACCACCCTGCTGGATGGCGGACGAGAGA
Source organism: Aeromonas sp. 97A (assembly GCF_051919185.1). Classification (NCBI taxonomy): domain Bacteria; kingdom Pseudomonadati; phylum Pseudomonadota; class Gammaproteobacteria; order Aeromonadales; family Aeromonadaceae; genus Aeromonas; species Aeromonas sp. 97A. Next base: position 1,797,421 of record NZ_JBQBFF010000001.1, read on the forward strand.
TCGATCTCGGCCACGCTCTCATCTATGCCGCCGTCTCCACCTTCTTCTGCGCCATCATCTATCGCATCGAAGCCCAGGTTGCCGAACAGGTAGACTCCGAGCTGGTGCGGGTCGACTCCAAGGAGTGGCTGGTGGATACCCTGCTCAGCGCCACCCTGCTGATTGGCTTTGTGGTCGCCATTGGCCTTGATGCCATCGGCTACGGCCAATACAACCGCTACATAGACCCGGTGCTGGTCTCGCTGCTGGCCCTCTGCGCAACTCTCATTCCCATCAAGGTGCTCGGCCGCAACCTACGGGAAGTGTTGAAGATCGCCCCCAAGGGGGATGTGCCACGGCAAGTCGAGCAGGAGATCGAGGCGCTGCGCCAGCGCCACGGCATCGAGTGCTACAGCCATCTGGCCAAAAGCGGTCGCCGCTTCGATCTGGAATTGAACATTCTGGTGGCGCCGGGTCAGGAGTGGCCCGTCGAACGTCAGGATGCCCTGCGCCAGGAGCTCTGGTCTCGCCTTGGCGACACTCTGGGCGATGCCTGGCTCTCGGTCTGTTTCACCCGCGAAAAGCGCTGGTTGTAACGACCGCACGGGGGAGAGCGGCACCGCCGCCTCCCCTGTCGCATCACAACCCCATCACGCCTCGCTGACGCTGCTCTTGCCAAATTGGCGCCAGCCGTTATCATCAGGGCTCATTTTTCACCCGAGGTTTTATTGCCCATCATGGACAATCCCCGAAGTTGCCCTTCGTCTCTCTCTGTCAAAGCCTATCTTTTTCTGCTTAATCAGCGCCTCTGAATAACACCTTTGCCTTGCTGTTACTGCGGCCATCGCGCGCCGTGATCACTCTCTGCTCTGTCTGTTTTTATTGAGGTCATACAATGGAATTGCTGCTGGATCCCCATATCTGGATCGGTCTGTTTACCCTGATCATTCTGGAAATCGTGCTGGGGATCGACAACCTGGTCTTTATCGCCATTCTGGTGAAAAAACTGCCCCCCGCCCAGCGGGACAAGGCCCGCGTCATCGGCCTGTCGCTGGCCCTGCTGATGCGACTAGGACTTCTGAGCGTCATGTCATGGCTGGTCACCCTGACCACCCCGATTCTGCACCTGTGGGATCACCCCTTCTCCGGTCGGGACCTGATCCTGATGGGGGGCGGCCTGTTCCTGCTGTTCAAGGCCACCTCCGAGCTGCACGAGCGGCTGGAAGCCAAACCTCAGGATGACGGCCCGGTCGGCGCCTACGCCAGCTTCGGCGTGGTGATCGCCCAAATTTTGGTGCTCGATGCGGTCTTCTCGCTCGACTCCATTATCACCGCCGTCGGCATGGTGGAACACCTCGGCGTCATGATGGCCGCCGTGACCATCGCCATGGTGGTGATGGTGCTCGCCTCCAAACCGCTGACCCGCTTCGTCAACGCCCACCCCACCGTGGTGGTGCTCTGTCTGAGCTTCCTGCTGATGATCGGCTTCAGCCTGGTGGCGGAAGGGTTCGGTTTCCACATTCCGAAGGGCTACCTCTACGCAGCCATCGGCTTCTCGGTGCTGATCGAGTTTTTCAACCAGCTGGCCCAGCGCAGCGCCACGTCACGAATCCAAACAGCCGCTGCGCGAGCGCACCACAGCCGCCATCTTCAAGCTGATGGGCAGCAAGGCCTATCAGGATCAGCCGGATGACGATCTGGATGCCCCTGCCGTAGCGCCGGTGAGCTTTGGCGAGGAGGAGCGCTATATGGTGACCGGCGTGTTGTCGCTGGCCGAGCGCTCCATTCGCACCATCATGACCCCGCGCTCGGAGATGGCCTGGATCGATATCAACGACTCCAGCGACGAGATCCGCGCCCTGCTGCAGCGCGAGCCCCACAGCCTGTTCCCTATCTGTGACGGGGATCTGGACGAGGTGATCGGGGTGGTCAAGGCGCGCGACTTGCTGTTTGCCTTGAACGAAGGGCAATCCTTGAGCGAACTGGCCAAGCAGAACGACCCCATTATCGTGCCGCAGACCATCAACGTGATTAAGCTGCTGGCGGAGCTGCGCAAAGCCAAGGGGAGCCTTATTCTGGTCTCCGACGAGTTTGGCGTGATCCAGGGGCTGGTCACCACCCACGATCTGCTGGAGGCCATCGTCGGCGAGTTGCCGGACGAGGACGAAACCCCGGATATCGTGCGCGATGGCGAAGGGTGGCTGATCAACGGCAGCACCAACATCCACCATGTGGAGCAGGTGCTGGAGCACGAGGGACTGGTGAGCGAGAGCGATGAATACGTGACCCTGGCGGGCATGCTGCTCTCCCACTTCGGCACTCTGCCCACCCCGGGTCAGCAGTTGCAACTGCAGCAGCTCAACTTCGAGGTGATCGAGGTGAGCGAGCGGCGCATCGAGCGGGTGAAAGTGATGCCCGCCACGGCTTGAGCCTGCCACCAGCAGAAAACCGAAGAGGGCCAGACGGCCCTCTTTTTTATGCTTCAACTTTATGCCTCAACGCCTTCTTTCCCGGCGGGTTGCACTGATTGCTGCATCAAGCACAATTCTCTTGTGCAATTACCCCTCTTTTTCACAACAAGATGGCGGCATAAAGTGGCCTCACTTCCACCATGAGGAACTCAAGATGAGCCACGATCACCTGTTCTGCCCGCTGCGCCTCGGCCAGCTGCACCTTGCCAACCGCATCGTCATGCCCCCCATGACCCGCTCCCGTGCCAGTCAGCCGGGTGATGTGGCCAACGCCATGATGGCGAGCTACTACGCCCAGCGCGCCGAGGCGGGCCTGATCATCAGCGAAGGCACCCAAATCGACCCCATGGGCAAGGGCTATGCCTGGACGCCGGGCATCTACAGCGCCGAGCAGATCGCTGGCTGGAAAGGGGTGACCGATGCCGTGCACGCCAAGGGGGGCACCATCTTCGCCCAGCTCTGGCACGTGGGCCGCGTCACCCATCCGGATAACATCGGCGGCGCCCAGCCCATCTCCGCTTCAGCCCTGCCCGCAGTGGGCGTCAAGGTGTTCGTCGATAACGGCAGCGATGCGCCGGGCTTTGTCGAGACCGTCACTCCGCGCGCCATGACTCAAGCCGATATCGATGCGGTGGTGGGCCAGTTCCGTCAGGCGGCTCGCAACGCCATCAGCGCCGGTTTTGACGGCATCGAGTTACACGCCGCCAACGGTTATCTGATCAACCAGTTCCTCGACTCCGAATCCAACGCCCGCACCGACAGTTATGGCGGATCGCTGGAAAACCGGCTGCGCTTTCTCAAAGAGGTGACCGAGGCGGTCAGTAGCGAAATCGGGGCCGAACGTGTCGGGGTGCGTCTTGCGCCGCTCACCACCCTCAACGGCACAGTCGATGCCAACCCGCAGGAGACCTATCTGGCGGCCGCCCGTCTGCTGGGCCAGCTCAACGTGGTCTACCTGCACATTGCCGAGGCGGACTGGGACGATGCCCCCCTGATGCCGGAGAACTTCAAGCTGGGTCTGCGGGATGCCTTCCCCAACACCCTGATCTACGCCGGCAAATATGATGGCAAGCAGGCACGCGCCGCCCTCGACGCGGGCTGGGCCGACATGATTGGCTTTGGCCGCCCCTTCGTTGCCAACCCGGATCTGCCGAACCGGCTGCGCCACGGCTATCCGCTGGCCCCCCACGATCCAGCCACCCTGTTTGGCGGCGGCGAAAAAGGGCTGACCGACTACCCCGTCTATCAGGCCGATGACGCAGCGACCAGCCGCTGATTGCCAATGGCCAACCGGCCACGTAACGCAGGCCCCACTGGTTGGGGCCTGCCGTATTGTTGCGCATTAGCAACAGTGATATGACTGACCGAATCACTGTTGCAATGATCTCGTTGTTATCTCCCCTCGCTTTCACAAGGAGTCATCATGAATCACACCCAAGCCTGGTGCTGGCATGCCCCCGGTGAACCGACCCAGCTTACCCTCGCCGATCTGCCCCTGGCACCGCTCGCCCCTGACGAGGTGCTGGTGGCAAACCGGGTCATCGCCTTCAATCCGGTGGACTGGAAGCTGACCGAATATGGCCACTCCAACTGGCAGGATGGTCAGGTGCCCGGCGTCGATGGCATGGGCACTATCGTGGCCCTCGGCGCCAACGTCAGCCATCTGCGTCTCGGCGCCCGGGTCGCCTATCACACCGACCTGCGCCACCACGGCAGCTTTGCCCGCCACACCCGGGTACCGGCCCGCGCCCTGCTGCCGGTGCCCGATGCCCTGAGTGACGAGGCCGCCGCCGCCCTGCCCTGTCCCGGCCTCACCGCCTGGCAGGCGCTGGCCAAGCTGCCGCGGCTGCACGGGGAAGCGCTGCTCATCACAGGTGCTGGCAGCAGCGTCGGCCGTTTTGCGGTGCAGCTCGCCCTCCAGCAAGGAGCGCGGGTCTTTGCCAGCGCTAGCCCACACCACCATCACTGGCTCAAACAGATCGGCGTGCAGGGGGTGGCCGATTATCGGGATCCCGACTGGCTGGTCACCTTGCAGGTGGCCAACGGCAACGAGCCGTTCGAGGGGATCATCGATCTGGTCTCCAGCCAGCAGGCAGAGAGCCTGCTGCCCGCCCTTGGCTACTACGGTCATATGGTGACTGTGCTCGGGCGCATCCCGCACAATCCGCTGCCCGCCTTTGCCCATTGCCATTCGTTGCACGAGATTGCGCTCGGTGCCCAGCACGCCTTTGGCACCGACAAGCAGTGGAGCCGACTGGTGGCCGCCGGTGTCGCCATGATGGAGCAGATGGCGAGCGGTGAGCTGACCCTGCCGCCGCTGGTGGTGGGCAATTTCGAGGCACTGCCTACCCTGCTCGAGCGCTTCAAGCGCGAAGGACAGGGCGAGAAGTTTCTGGTGCGAGTGGCGTAATACAGCCCTCCTCAAGCAACCACACCAGCCATTGAAATAAGAGAGGCCCGCCAGTGATGACGGGCCTCTCTTTATATCTACTGCATCTCATCTCGACTTCATTGGCGCCTGACTCAATGCAGGATCACCCCGTGAGTCGCGGCATAACTGCGGATCTCCCGGGTCAGCCGCGCCTTGTCGGCCAAGCTTAGCCAGCTCGCCTCCACCGCATTGAGCGACAAGCGGCAGAGCTGACTCATGGTCGCGCCAAGGCCATCGGCCAGCGCCGCAAAGTTGGCATTCATATAGCCGCCAAAGTAGGCGGGGTCGTCCGAGTTGATGGTGACGCAGAGCCCCTGCTCCAGCAGCCGCAACACATTGTGCTGGGCCATATTGCCGAACACCTTGAGCCGGGTGTTGGAGAGGGGGCAGACGGTGAGCGGCAGCCGGGTGTCGGCCAGATAACGGAGCAGCTCGGGATCGTCGGCCGAGCGTACCCCGTGATCGATGCGGCATACCTGCAGCTCGTTGATCGCCTGCCAGATGTAGTCGGCAGGGCCCTCTTCACCTGCGTGAGCCACCACCGGCAGCCCCAGCTCGCGGCATTTGGCAAAGACCCGGGCAAACTTGGTCGGCGGATTGCCCTTCTCCCCCGAGTCGAGGCCGATGCCGTGAATGCGTGACAAGAAGGGCATAGCCTCTGCCAACGTTGCAAAGGCCTCCTCTTCGCTCAGGTGGCGCAAAAAGCTCATGATAAGGCGCCAGCTGATGCCAAACTCCTGCTCCCCGCGCTGCAGCGCCCGCTCGATACCGCCGAGCACGGTAGCAAAGGGGATACCGCGGGCAGTGTGGGTCTGCGGGTCGAAGAAGATCTCTACATGCACCACCTTGTCGGCGGCGCACCGCTCAAGATAGGCCCAGGTGAGGTCGAAGAAGTCCTGCTCGGTCACCAGCACGCTGGCGCCGCAATAGTAGAGATCGAGAAAGGATTGCAGGCAGTCAAAGTCATAGGCGGCGCGCACGCTGGCCACATCGGGCCAGGGCAGTGGCACATTATTGCGGCGGCCCAGCTCAAATATCAGCTCGGGTTCGAGGCTGCCCTCGATATGCAGGTGCAGCTCCAGTTTCGGCAGTCCGGCGATAAATTGCGCGGCGGTGAGGTGTTCGGGGGTGACTGGCTTGGGAATCGGGGTGTCCATAGCGACGGCTCCATCAGCAAAGTGATCCGGCGTCAGCCCCTCCACCAGACTGACCCGACGGCAGCTTTATTGTGCACCGAAGTGGCGAGACAGGGGAGACTTGTCATCAAACAGACTTATAATGGCGTCACAAAAATCATAAATGATTGAACATCTTAACGATTGGCGGCTCGCCTGCGCCCTGACAAGGAGTTTTCATGAAGAAGAACGTCATCTGCGATATCGACGGTGTCATCCTGCACAACAACGATCTCATCCCCGGTGCCGACCGTTTCGTCCATCGCCTGCTGGAGCAGGGCAGCAAGCTCTTGTTCCTCACCAACTACCCGGCCCAGACCCAGAAAGATCTGCAAAACCGCTTCCGCTCCGCCGGGATCGAGGTGCCGGAGGAGTGCTTCTACACCTCCGCCATGGGCACCGCCGACTTTCTCAAGCGACAGGATGGCAAGAAGGCCTATGTGATCGGTGAAGGGGCGCTGACCCACGAGCTCTACAAGGCCGGTTTCACCATCACCGATATCGACCCGGACTTCGTGGTGGTGGGCGAGACCCGCAACTACAACTGGACCATGATGCAACAGGGCGCCAAGTTCGTCGATCAGGGGGCCCGCTTTATCGCCACCAACCCCGATACCCACGGCCCCATGATGCACCCGGCCTGCGGCGCCCTGTGCGCCCCCATCGAGCGGATGACCGGCAAGAAGCCGTTCTATGTCGGCAAGCCGAGCGCCTGGATCATCCGTGCGGCGCTCAACCGGATGGAGGCCCACTCCGACGACACCATCATCATCGGCGACAACCTGCGCACCGACATTCTGGCGGGCTTTCAGGCCGGTCTCGAAACGGTGCTGGTGCTCTCCGGGGTGAGCAAGGTCGCCGATATCGACCGCATGCCGTTTCGCCCGAACCATATTTTCGACTCCGTGGTCGACATCGATATCGTCTAATCACCACCCAAGCGTTAAACAGGGCAGGTCTCTCCTGCCCTTGCAGGATCTGTTATGGAACCCATTCTGATCGCTGTGGCCTTTGGCTGCGGCATGGTAGTCAATCTGATTGGCCTGCCCCCCCTGCTCGGCTTTCTGGCCGCCGGTTTTATCCTCAACGGCATGGGATATGAAAATACTCCTGCCCTGAGCGAGGTAGCCGATCTCGGCGTCACCTTGCTGCTGTTCACCATCGGTCTCAAGCTCAATATCAAGACCCTGATGCGGCGCGATGTGTGGGGCGCTACCAGCCTGCACCTGCTGCTCTCCACCCTGCTCTTTACCGTAGTTCTGCTGGTCTGCAAGGGACTGGGGCTTGAACTTGCCCTCTCGCTGGACTGGAAGCTGGCGCTGCTGCTGGGTTTTGCCCTCTCCTTCTCCAGCACCGTCTTTGCGGTCAAGGTGCTGGAAGATCGCAGCGACATGAACGCCCTCTACGCCCGCATCGCCATCGGTGTGCTGGTGATGCAGGATGTATTCGCAGTGGCGTTTCTGGCCTTCTCCAGCGGCAAATGGCCCAGTATCTGGGCACTCTGGGTGCTGGGGCTGCCGCTGCTGCGCCCGCTGCTCTTCAAGCTCTTGGAGCGGGCCGGTCACGGCGAGCTGCAGGTGCTGTTCGGAGTCTTTCTGGCGCTGGTGGTCGGGGCTGCCGGTTTTGAAGTGGTCGGCCTCAAGCCGGATCTGGGGGCCCTCATCATCGGCATGCTGCTCGCATCTCATCCGGCTGCGGCAGGGCTTGCAAAGGCGCTCTTCAATCTCAAAGACCTCTTTCTGGTCTGCTTCTTTCTCACCATCGGCCTCAACGGCCTGCCGACCCACGACACCATGTTGCTGGCACTGGCGCTGGTGCTGGCCCTGCCGCTCAAAAGTGTCCTCTACTATCTGGTCTACAGCGGCGCTCACCTGCGGGTGCGTACCGCGCTGCTCTCCACCCTGGCGCTCACCAACTTCTCGGAGTTTGGCCTGATCGTCGCCGCCATCGCCGCCAAGGCAGGCTGGCTCTCCCACGAGTGGCTGGTGGCAGTCTCGCTGGCACTGGCGGCGAGCTTTATGATCTCCGCTCCCCTCAATGCCCAGAGCGAGCGCATTTACCACCGCATCGGCCACTGGCTGCGGGGATTGCAGGCAAGCAACCTCCATCCGGAAGACAGGCCCATCGAGCTGGGCGATGCCGAGGTGATCATCCTCGGCATGGGGCGGATCGGTCAGGGGGCCTACTTCGAGCTGGAGAACAAATACGGCAACGTCATCCTCGGGGTGGAGAACGACAGCGAGAAGCTGCCTACCCTGCGTGCCCAGGGGATGAACGTCATCGAGGGGGATGCCACCGATACCGACTTCTGGGACAAGGTGCTGCTCTCCAATCAGGTCAATCTGGTGCTGCTGGCGATGCCCCACCACTCGGGTAACCTCTACGCCATCGAGAAGCTGCGCAGCCACGGCTTTAACGGCAAGATCGCCGCCATCGTTCGCTTCGAGGATGATATCGCCTCCCTGCAGGAGCAGGGGGTAGATGCGGTGTTCAACGTCTACAACGAAGCGGGCAGCGGCTTTGCCCGCCATGTGATCCGCCGCTTGCAGCCGCGTTGAAGCGTCGGCCAGCAGCCCTTGGCAAGGGCTCTTGGCAAGGGCTCTTGGCAAGGAGATGTGCATCGTTTAAGTTATGCTCAACCTCGTTTAATAAAACGAACAAACGCGGGGCCGGGATGGCCCCGCTTTCATATCTCATTACCAGGGAGGCACCATGAAGACCCTCAACGACTGGATCCTGCTCGACCGCCACGAGGCGGCCCCTACCCCGCTGATGCCCGCCCCCGAGCGCATCAGGGCGGGCAACCCGACGCAAAATATCTGGAATCACTACTCCGACCCCAGCCAGCAGTTTCACGTGGGCTTCTGGGCCTGCGAGCCGGGCCGCTGGGCCATCCACTACACCGAGCACGAGTATTGCCAGCTGCTGGAAGGGGATGTGGTGATCCACGACCGTCAGGGCGGCCAGCTTGCCCTCAAACCCGGCGATCAATTTGTCATTCCCGCCGGCTTTGTCGGAGAGTGGGAGACCCTCACCCCCTGTCGCAAGGTTTATGTGATCTTCGAACCCGCCTCGGCTTGACGTCCACGTCACCCTGCCCCGTTGCAGTAACCCTTATCCAGTTGATCCGCTTGACGCTTACGGCATGATTTTCTGCGGTTTTCCCGCTTGCAAAAGGTTTTTCCGCTAGGCATTGTGTCTGACGAGGAATGTAAATGGAATTTCGAGCCCAAACGTGGGGGGCTCATATAAAAATCAAGAGGATTACCGCCAATGTGTTCAATTTTCGGCATTCTGGATATCAAGTCCGATGCAGTAGCCCTGCGCAAATCGGCGCTGGAGATGTCCAAGCGACTGCGTCACCGCGGGCCTGACTGGTCCGGCGTCTACAGCTCCGACAAAGCCATTCTGGTGCATGAGCGTCTGGCCATCGTCGATCCGGGCAATGGCGCCCAGCCGCTCTACAACCCCGAGCGCACCCATGTGCTGGCGGTCAACGGCGAGATCTACAACCACAAAGAGCTGGAGAAAACCCTCAAGGTCGACTTCCAGTTCCAGACCAAATCCGACTGTGAAGTGCTGCTCGCTCTCTACAAGGAGAAGGGCCCGGCGTTTCTCGACGATCTCAACGGCATCTTTGCCTTCATTCTTTATGACGCTGAACAGGATGCCTACCTGATTGGTCGCGACCACATGGGGATCATCCCCCTCTATACCGGCCGCGACGAGCACGGCAACTTCTATGTCGCTTCCGAGATGAAGGCGCTGGTACCGGTCTGCAAGAGCGTCGAGACCTTCCCGCCGGGACACTACCTGTGGAGCAAGGATGGCGAGCTCAAACAGTGGTACAAGCGCGACTGGATGGAATACAGCGCGGTCGAGCACAACGTCAGCGACAAGGCCGAGCTGAAAGCGGCGCTGGAAGCGGCGGTCAAACGCCAGCTGATGTGCGACGTGCCCTATGGCGTGCTGCTCTCCGGCGGGCTGGACTCCTCCGTCATCTCCGCCATCACCAAGCTCTATGCGGCGCGCCGCATCGAGGACGATGGCAAGAGCGAAGCTTGGTGGCCGCAACTGCACTCCTTCGCCGTCGGTCTGGAAGGGTCGCCGGATCTCGCCGCCGCCCGCAAGGTGGCTGATCATCTGGGCACCATCCACCACCAGATCCACTTCACCGTGCAGGAGGGTCTGGATGCCCTGCGGGACGTCATTTATCACCTCGAGACCTATGACGTCACCACCATCCGCGCCTCCACGCCCATGTATCTGATGGCACGCTACATCAAGGCGATGGGGATCAAGATGGTGCTCTCCGGTGAAGGCTCCGACGAGCTGTTTGGTGGCTACCTCTATTTCCACAAGGCACCCAACGCCAAAGAGTTCCACGAAGAGAACGTGCGCAAGCTCGCCTCTTTGCACCTCTATGACTGCCTGCGCGCCAACAAGTCGATGGCCGCCTGGGGTGTGGAGGGTCGCGTGCCCTTCCTCGACAAGGAGTTCATGGACGTAGCGATGCGCCTGCAACCTGCCGACAAGATGTGTGGCAAAGGCAAAATCGAGAAGCACATCCTGCGCGAAGCGTTCGAGGATCTGCTGCCCCATGAAGTGGCATGGCGTCAGAAGGAGCAGTTCTCCGACGGCGTAGGTTATTCGTGGATCGACAGCCTGAAAGCCATGGTGGAACAAGAGGTGACGGATCAGATGTTCGAAGCAGCGGCCTTCCGCTTCCCCATCAACACCCCGCTCACCAAAGAGGCCTACTTCTACCGCGCCATCTTCGACGAGCACTTCCCGCTGGAAGCCGCAGCCCGCACCGTGCCCTACGGCAAGTCGGTCGCCTGCTCCACTCCTACCGCGCTGGAGTGGGATGCCAAGTTCAAAGAGATGGCCGACCCGTCCGGCCGCGCCGTAATGGACGTGCACCAGCAGGGCTACTGAGCCTGCACGCCAAAGCGAGCGGATAACGCCAGATAGCAAAAAGCCCTTCACCATGGTGAAGGGCTTTTTCATCTCCCCGCGGTCACGCCTGCCAAATCACATCAGACCATCGCAGATAGTTGATTTTTCATAAATATTTAATTTTTTTACCGAGTGACCATGCATTGACAGGGAGCGCGTCGATTGACTATGCCTGAAGGGTGATCAACAGGATCACCACGATGACAACAAGGATCGGGAGGGGGCATGGACGCTAACACTCTATCAAGGATTGGCCTACTGACAGCACTGCTCGTCAGTCCAGCTACGATGGCCAATGAAAATATCGTGGTGCTGCAGCTTGGCAAGGCCTTCAGCAAGGAAAAGCTAGACATTAAAATCGCCGATGCCAAGTTCCACCATATGTTTTGGCGTTGGGGAGATTCTGGCTGCCAATTTGGACTGGGGGTGCGTGGTGGGACGCTCAAGGTAGAAGATGAAGAGACCGCCAGACTGGGAGGTGGCGCCCGTATAGAATGCCAATGGGGTAACTGGGTGACCTGGCTCCCCGGCGAAATGGTCTGGCTCGATCAGTATCAATTCGGAACCCGCGGCCACGGCTACAAGGATTACGGCGGCCCCTTCCAGTTCGCCCTGGGTATCGGCTTCGGTTACGCCATCACCAAGAATTGGCTGATCGGTTATCAGTATGAGCACATGTCCAACGCCTATATGTATGACAAGAACCCGGGGCTGGACAGCCATACCCTCCATATCGAGTACCGTTTTTAGCTGGACGCCCCCCACTGCAAGTGGCATAACACGATGCAAAAAGCCCTTCACCATGGTGAAGGGCTTTTGGTTATTTCATCTCCTGATAACCGAAGGGGCAGTTACAGATAGAAGATCCCCACGATCAGGGTATGGAAGACAAAGCCGACCATCAGGGGTACCGAGGTGCGCTTGATCACCGCAAACGGCGTCAGCTTGGCACCGCTGGCGACGGCGATAATCACCCCGGAAACTGGCGACATGGCGCGCCCCATATGAGACGCCTGCTGCATAGGCAGGATCATGGCAGCGGTATTTACCCCCATGCTGGCTGCGATCTGCGGGATCAGCTCGACAAAGGCGAGGAAGGGCGCATTGCCGGAGCCCATAATGATGGCCGCCGCAAGGGTGACCAGCGCAAAGACGATCGCCATGGCAAAGGCGGGCAAACCTACATGTTCGGCGCCGACAATAAGGATATCGATCACCCCCAGCACCTTGATGCCGTGGGCGAAGATCCCCGCCGCCACCAGCAGCCCCACCACGTTACTGAACGCTGACCCCATGCCGTTAAGGAAGTGGCTGAAACCGCCGCACACCTGCTTCATGTCACGGGTTCTGGCTGCCTCCACCACCATGCTGATAAACATCGAAATCATGACTATGGTGATGACGTTAAGCTTGATGTGATCGACAAACAGGGAAGAGAAGCCCACCGCCATGATGATGGGCAGCATCGGCAAAATGGCATAAAAGCCGGGAACTCCGACCTGTTGCGCCGACTCATCCACCGTAGCCGCGCCCTGATGCTGGTGTCCGTCCTGCAGATCGCAACGACGTTGCCAAAATACGTGCATCAAGCCCACCACCAGCACTGTCGCCAGCGCGGCAGGGCCCTGATAGGTATAGACATACTCGATCACGTTGTGGCCCATGCCCACCGCATCGGTTGCACGGATGGCGTCAATAGCGGTCGGGGTATAAGCCACCCCGAGGGAGGTAGCAATCACCCCGGCCGACGAGGCCGCAGAGAGGCCAAGCCCTACCATGATGGGGAACAGGGTCGCCATCAACAGTACCGCCAGACCGGTCGCCGAGGGGATCGCCAGTTGCAGCGCGCTGGCCAGCAGATAGGAGAAGAAGAGCAACACATAGGGGGAGCGCAACCGGCGCAGCGGACGAATCGCAATGCGCACCACCGCATCGTTGGCACCGATATGATCCATGTAATGGGCAAAGCCCATCAGCGCCATGATCATCAGCCCCAGATCGGCCGCCCGCGAACTGAAGAGATCCCGCATCACCTCAAACGGATCGAACAGGGCAATCCCGGTGCTCTCGACCCCTTTGGGCAGCACACTCCCCCACCCTGCCAGCTGGCTTGCCACCATCAGCACCAGTCCGGCGGCAAACAGCACCGGCTCGGCCCGATAGCCTTTGAGGATCAGTCTGGCCACCAGCACGATGACCAGCACTGCAATCACTACCTGAAACATGACGACTCCTTAGCGGCTGAAACTGGCGTGGGTGAGCTTGATTATCTCGATCACCACGGCACTGGCCGCCTCGAGGGAGCTGACCGGCAGGTACTCATAGATGGAGTGGAAGTTGTGAGCACCGGTGAAGAGGTTCGGGCAGGGCAATCCCTTCTGGGAGAGCACGGCGCCATCATAACCACCGCGCATCGGGATGGGCTTGGGGGTGATCCCCAGCGTCTGGTAAGCGGCCAGCGCCAGTTCGATGGGATAGCGGTTCTCCCCCTGCAGGCTGTTGAAGACATTGCTGTAGCGATCGCTCAAGTGGTAACTCACGCTCTGCTCACCCCACAGGGCCTGACAGCTCTTGCCGAGGGTGTCGAGCAGGGTCATTCGTTGCTGATACCCATCCTGAGTGAAGTCGCGCACATCCAGCTTGAGCACAGTTTGGGCGCTGTTGCCCTGCATCTGCTTGACCCAGTAGTAACCCTCGCGCCCCTCGGTATATTCGGGCGCTTCGCCCCCCGGCAGCATGGCGATAAACTTGTGCGCCATCAGCAGCGAGTTCTTCAGCTTACCCTTGGCCGACATGGGGTGGGCCGAGGCACCGTGAAAGACAAACTCCGCATCCCCCGCATTCCAGTTCTCATAGACCAGCTCGCCAATGCCGCAGCAGTCGAGGGTATAGGCGAAGTCAGCGCCAAAGCGGGCGGTATCAAACGCCTTTGCGCCGCGCAGCCCCTGCTCCTCGTCAGGTACCAGACCAATTTTGATGGTGCCGTGGGGGATCTCCGGGTGTGCCTGCAGATGGGCCACCGCATTGACGATGGCGGCGATGGCCGCCTTGTCATCGGCCCCCAGCAGGCTGGTGCCGTCGGTCACGATGATCCGATCGCCGACATAGTTGGCCAACTCGGGGAACTCGCTCTGGCGCAGGGTGATCTGCAGCTCGGCATTGAGGCAGATATCCCCCCCTTCATAGGCCACTACTTGGGCATGGGTATCGTTGGTGTGTTCGGCACTGGTATCAAGATGGGCAAAGAAGGCCACGGTGGGCAGATCCCCGCCCACATTGGCAGGAAGTGTGGCGGTCAGGATGGCGTTATCCGCCACCTCCACGGTCAACCCCAGGGCGATCAGCTCCTGCGCCACCTTGTCAGCCAGCACCCGCTGCCCCGGGGAGGAGGGCATTACCCCGGCGGCGCCCGCTTCACGATTGGTGGTGGTATTGATGGCGGTGTATCCCAAAAATCTGTCGACAATATGCATTGCGGTAGTCCTGTGAGTAGTGACGGATATGATGCCGTGACGAGATCCGGCGGCGCGGTCGCCTTATTCAGAAAGCAGCCGCCTTTTTCTGCAAACAGCCGTCTGATGAAGCGATAACGCCTTGGATTAACGAGAAAAAATGAGATGGATAAAGAGAGTGCCCATCACAGTCGAATCAATGGTTAGTGATAAATAACACAGAAAAGCTGCATAAAAGCCATCAGATAACCAAAAGTGGGTAGCTGATCACATGCCTGATATGCTGAAAGGCGAAATAAAAACCTGAATGAAAGTCTCTGCTTTCGTATCGGGTAGCGAAATCCACTGCCCGGGCCAGACACATTGGCGGGATGTCATCAAGGAAAAATGCCGGAGCACAGGCTCCGGCATCGATAGAGGAAAAATGAGCTGGGGGCCGGTTAGCCCGGCGGCTGCTCAAACCGACCGCCCCCCCTTCTGCATGATAAGTGCGTCGCGGTTAATCCTTCTTCGCCTTGTTGGCGAAGAAGATATCGGCCTGAATATCCTGGGTGCGCACCGTGAAGATCTGGTTGGTCAGATCCTCGGTCAGCGTTTCGGCCTCCTGCATCACCCGCAGATTGAAGTCGTTGAGCATGCTGTTGGCGGCAACCTTGTCGGTCTTGACCGTTTTCAGGTAGTTGGCTTCCATCTCTTTCTGCTCTTTGGCGATCTTAGCCTCCCAGCTCTGGTACGCCTGCTTCACCATGGGGGCCAATTTGGGGTAATCGGTCATCACCAGGGTCTGCAGTTTGCGATATTTCCAGTAGATGGAGTCGCTGTCGGCCTTGTCGCTACCTATGGCATAGTGCGCCGGATAGGCTTCCAGACCGCTGTAGTAGGGAACGAAGGCGGTCAGATCCGCCATGCCGAGGCCCAGATAGGTCACCTCCCCCACCTCGCGCGGCATCCAGGGGCGTACCTGCATCACGTGGGACTCGTAGGTGCGAAACACACTGACAGGGCGCCACGGCTCCTGACCGTTCAACCCCTTGCTGTAGGGATCGTGCTCGGTGCCGTCATAGTGATTGCGCAGCACCGCCTTGACCTCCTCCAGCGTCATCTTCTTCTCGGGGGAGAGGGTGACCGGGAACTGGCGACCGGCATCCACCGCCTGCTTGAGCGAGGGGTTGAACATCTGCTGGATGGTCCAGACCCGCGGATCGTTATAGGTGCGATCCCGCTCGTCATCGCGGGTATAGGCTTTCGAGAAGTTGAACGCCCCATCCTTTTGCGGATGGTAGAGCCCCTTCTCGGTGGCAAATTCAATCAGATTTTTCGAGCCCATCATGTCGGCACTGGCCGGATCGTACTGCTGCAGGCGGCCCTGATTGCCGGTGGCAAAATAGTGATTTTTCGGCAGACGCTGCGCCATCCAGTGGTGGCCGGTGGCGGTCTCCAGATACCAGAGCTCGTTATCATCCACCACGGCGACGCCAAATCCCTCTCCCGCACCTATGGTCTCGATGATGTTGCCCAGCAGGGCGACCGCCTCGCGGGCCGACGTAGACCGGGAGAGCAGCACATCGGGAATGTCATCCTCGGTGATCCCCTTGTCCTCGACATAAGGGTCGACGGCGAGCGCTTCGGGTGAGGCAAAAATGGACTCGGTGCCGCTCACCCCTACCCCCTTCTCATTGAATCCGGTGGCGCCGTGCAGCTGGGTCTTCCAGTTCGGTACCGTGGTATAGCGCAGGGAGTTTTTCGGCAAGGGATAGCTGAAATCATTGGCACCGTTGTGAGCCTTGGAGCTGTGCATACCGCTCTGCCCCTGCTTGGCCGGATGGATCACGAAATGCTGGGCTTTCAGGGCATCGCTGTCGGCGCTGCGGGCCACCATCATGGAGCCATCGGCGCTGGCTTCACTGCCGACCAGCAAGGTGGTACAGGCGAACGCCGACGAGAAGAGAGCAAGGTTGATGGAGAGTGCGACGACGCACTTTTTGACGGAATACATGAGATCTCCTTGTTGCACAGAGTGGTTGCAAATAAGCGGTGGCACGCCAGTCAACCTGCCGCTGTCACAAGGGATCTGCGCAGTGACACGGGCCGGACAGTGCGGGCCATCAAACCGTAAACACGAAAAAGAGCAGTGCGGATAAACCGTGGAAACCAGGGAGGTAGCCAAGGCCCCCTGATAGGCGACCTGTGCGCATTTCTGCTTTCCGCTGTTCCGCTGGCGTGGCGATACTAGGCCCAATCAACTGACTTAAGTGTGACTGGCAGCCCAAAACACCAACAACAAAGACTCAATCGATGCAAAATATTGATAAGTGTGACAAGTGCAGGATCCTTGGCGACATTCAGCCGTCAACACGAGGCACGCAAGGCGCATACAGAAGGGAAATAAAGAGATGAGGAGATATAACGCGCGGGATGGCGTGTTGATGCCATCCCGCGATTCAAGTCAGTAGGTCACTGCGCGTCCGGCTGGTTGGCGGGGGCCGCCTTGATAAAAGCTTGCAGTTGTTCGCAGTTGGCGACAATGCGGCGGATGGTGGGGTAATCGTCCAGGGTCATGTCGTAGCGGCGGGCGTTGTAAACCTGGGGCACCAGCATGCAGTCGGCAAGAGTCACTTCGTTGCCAACACAGTAGACACCGGCGGTAGTCATCAACAGCTGTTCGAGGGCGGTGAAGGTCTCGTCAATCCAGTGGCGATACCAGCGGGCTTCCTGCTCGTTGTTGGCCCTGAAGTGCTCTTCCAGATAGTTGAGTACCCGCAGATTGTTGAGCGGGTGGATATCGCAGGCGATCATGTTGACGATCTGACGCACTCGGGCCCGCGCGTCGGGGGAAGAGGGCATCAGTGAGTAGGCGGGATAGGTCTCGTCGAGGTACTCCATGATGGCGACCGACTGACCGATCTGCACATCGCCATCCACCAGAAACGGCACCAGCCCTTGCGGGTTGATCCGGCGATAAGCCTTCTCGCTCTGCTCGCCTTGCCGCAAATTGATGGGATGCTGCTCGTAGGCGAGCCCCTTGAGCTGCAACACGATCCGCACCCGAAAACTTGCCGACGAACGCCAATAGCCAAACAACTGCAACATAATCTGTCCCTGCATCTTATCTGGGCCCGAAGCCCGGCAGGTGCTCGCCACCTGCCTCCTTGTGTATCCGGCACCGGTTGAGGGCTCGTCGTGATCCGGACATATCCCGAAAATCCTTGCCGCCAACCGGCGCTGGCCATCAACCTCCCTGACCGCTCGCTGGCACCACCTGTTGAGATATGGTGCCAAACAGGTTTTGGCCAGAGCGATCCTCCATCGCGATCGACACTCTATCACCAAACTGCAAATAGGGGGTTATAGCTTGATCACAATCAAGAATTTCCAGCATGCGGCGCTCGGCGATGCAGGATGAACCGGCGCTGCGATCGTAGTTGGAGACGGTGCCCGAGCCAATGATGCAGCCAGCGCCTAGGGGACGGGTCTTGGCGGCATGGGCAATCAGCTCGAAGAAGCTGAAGGTCATATCCACCCCGGCTTCTGGCGCACCAAACAGGGCACCATTGAGGTGAGTCAGAAGCGGCAGATGCACTTTGCCATCACGCCAGTCATCGCCCAGCTCATCCGGGGTGATGGCCACCGGCGAGAAGGCGCTGGATGGTTTGGACTGGAAGAAGCCAAATCCCTTGGCGAGCTCCGCCGGAATGAGGTTGCGCAGGCTCACATCGTTGACCAGCATCAGCAATTTGACGTGGCTGGCGGCCCCCTCCGCGCTCACCCCCATCGGCACATCGTCGGTGATGATGGCGACCTCCGACTCGAAATCGATCCCCCACTCTTCCGAACCCATCACAATCGGCCCACGGGGAGCCAAAAAGCTGTCGGAGCCCCCCTGATACATCAGCGGATCGCGCCAGAAGCTCTCGGGCATCTCGGCGCCGCGCGCCTTGCGCACCAGCTCCACATGGTTGACGTAGGCGCTGCCATCGGCCCACTGATAGGCACGCGGCAGCGGAGAGAGGCAAGACGCTTCATCAAAGGGGAACGCCTCTACCGCACGGCCCTCGTTAAGCTGCTGATAGACAGCCTCGAGCCTGGGGGCAACCTCGGCCCACTCATCGAGGGCGGCCTGCAGGGTCGGGGCAATCTCGCTCACCCGTACCGCACGGGTCAGATCCCGGCTCACCACCACCAAAGCGCCATCGCGCTTGCCATTGTTCAATGTTGCCAATTTCATAAGCGATTCCTTATTTGCCGGCAGCAGCGTCCGGGCGCTGCCAGCTGGAGACATACCGGGTGTTCTCTATCCCTTCGCACAGACTGCCGACGTTCAGCGCATCGCGGGTATCTAGCATAACCGCCACCTCGTCGGTGAACTTCTTGGCATAGGCCTGCCCCGCAGCAAACGCCTTGGGATGGGGGCCGTGGGTGAAACCGGCGGGATGGAAGGTGACCATGCCCCGCTCGATATTGTCGCGGCTGAAGAAATCCCCTGCGTGGTAGAAAAGCACCTCGTCGTAATCATCATTGCTGTGATAGAAGGGCACCTTGAGGGCACCGGGATCGCTCTCGATGGGGCGCGGCACGAAGGTACAGATCACGAAGCGGCTCGCCACAAAGGTGGAGTGAGCCGATGGCGGCAGATGGTAGCGGTGGCTCATCAGCGGGCGGATATCCCGCCAGTTGAGGCGCACCACACACAAGTCCCCGTGCCAACCTTGCGCATCCAGCGGGTTGAACGGCCAGGTGATGACCGACACCTGATCGTGGCGCTTCACCTGCAGCGACCAGGGATTCTCATCCTGCTGGGCCAAAAAGCGCTCGTTGATAGCGGGTACATCCAGCGCCGCCGGGTCGAAGATGGCGTGATTGCCCACCAGCCCCTTATCCGGCAGCTGATAGCTGTCGTTGGTCGCCTCGATCATCAGGATGAACATGGGCGCACTGGGTTCGATGCGCCACATGGTGCCACGGGGGATCACCACGTAGTCGCCATCGCGAAGAGTCAGGTGGCCGTAGTCGCAGAAGAACTCTCCGCTCCCTTCGTGGATAAAGAGCAGCTCGTCACCGTCGGCGTTGCGCACCAGAAACGGCATTGCCTCGGAGAGCCGCCAGATGCGATAGCGGCAGTGGGGGTTGCTGAGAATATCGGGAGCAATCCAGGGAGAGAGCGAGCTTACCTCCTCTTGCAGGGCATTGAGGTCAAACAGCCGTGGCCGCAGCGGCCCCTCCCAACTGCTCCAGTCGGTGGGGGCATGCTTGTGGTGCATGTGGGTAGCTGGGCCGAAAAAGCCGCTGCGCCCCAACTCGCGCTCATAGATGGCCTGTTCCGGCAGGTCGGCATGGGCCTGCCGGGAGTGGGTTCCCTCCCGATGGGGGAAGTTAATCCAGTTACGCATCGCTCGCTCCCTCTTTGCGGGCACCCTTCTCATCCTCGCCGCCACCCAGCACGCCGCGGCGGATCTGGTCCAGCTCGATCGATTCAAACAGCGCCTTGAAATTGCCCTCGCCAAACCCTTCGTTACCCTTGCGCTGGATGATCTCGAAGAAGACTGGGCCAATCACGGTATCGGTGAAGATCTGCAGCAAGATGCCATCCTTGGTGGGGGAGCCGTCGATGAGGATGCGCAGCTCTTTGAGGGCCGCCAGATCCTCCTGATGCCCCTCGACCCGGCTGTTCACCTTCTCGTAGTAGGTATCGGGCGTCGGCATAAAGCCGGTACCGCGACTGCGCAGGGTACGGATGGTGTGGTAGATATCGCTGGAGGCCATGGCGATGTGCTGGATCCCCTCCCCCTTGTACTGACGCAGGTACTCCTCAATCTGGGACTTGTCATCCGCCGACTCGTTGATGGGGATACGGATCTTGCCGCAGGGGGCGGTCATGGCGCGTGAATGCAGCCCGGTCAGCTTGCCCTCGATATCGAAGTAGCGAATCTCACGGAAGTTGCCGATCCGCTCGTAGAAGTTGGACCAGACATCCATATTGCCGCGATGGACGTTGTGGGTCAGGTGATCGATCTCCATAAGACCGGCATCCACCTCGGCCATCCGGGCCTGCCAGTCGGGGTAGAAGACAAAATCCACGTCATAGATGGAGCCCTTGTCGCCATAGCGGTCGACAAAGGAGAGAGTGCTCTCGCCGATACCGTAGATGGCGGGAATATTGAGTTCCATGGGGCCAATTTTGCCAACAAAGGGCTTGGCCCCCTTGGCGATGGCGTACTGCTGGGCTTTGCCCGCATCGCTCACCCGAAATGCCATGCCGCAAACGCTCGGCCCGTGCAGGCTGGCAAACTGCTCCGCCTGGGAGTGAGGCTCGGCATTGACCACGAAATTGATATCCCCCTGCCGGTAGAGCCAGCACTGCTTGTGTTTGTGCTTGGCGACCTCGGCAAACCCGAGCGAAACGAACAGGCTCTTGAGGGCGGCAATCCCTTTGGCATCGGGGGCCGTGTACTCGACAAACTCGAAACCGTCAGTGCCTAACGGATTGATGGTATGGGTGGCGGAAGAGGTGGCATTCATCGGGCGCTCCTTGCTCTTGATTCGGTTAAAACGGATTGCGGCACCCAGCGGCGCGGCAAGTGTTAACAACTTGTTTCATTAGAAGCAGGGCGTAGCAGGAAGAGAAGAGGCGGGTTGCAGATAGTTTTTCGCAGCTGGCAGCAAAAGATGTAAATGGATTGTGACATTCGAGCCGCAGCCTTGCGGATCAAACGGTAACGACCCGCAGGACTGTCAGCTTTGCCTTACAGTTGCCAGTTTTTGACCATCAGATGGGGCAAGCAGGCCCGGGCCTTTTGCAGTCGCGTGGGCGTCGGATTGATCAACCACGCCTCTTTCCCCAACCCCAGCAGCGGCAGATCGTGCAGGCTGTCGCTAAGCGCCAGTTCGGCATCGAGGGCGCAGATCTCCGGCAGCAGCTTGTGCTGGCCGTGGCAATAGAAGCGGGGCATCAGGCCGCCAAAACGGTAGTGCATCTGCGAGCCAATGATCCGGTGGGGCAACTGGCCGGGCAGTTGCTGATAGAGCTGGGCTCGCACCAGCGCGCAGGGGCTGGCGGAGATCACCCAGCAGCGCGCCCCCTCGCTTTGCAGCAGCTCGCGAGCCTGACGAAACAGTCCCGGCCTGATGCGGCAATAGGCGCGCACCAGCTTGCGCCAGTCCAAAGGGGAAAGCCCCAACGTGATGGCCCACCAGATAAGGGAGATACCGCGCCGCCGCTGGCTGGGTAGCCGCTGACTTGGCAACAAATAGACCAACCCACCCAGCGCAATCACTGGCAACAGCAGCAGCGGCCAGATCCGGCGGCACAGGATATAGCGCAGCAGACCGGCGTGGCTGTCGCCGGGGGCCAGGGTGTCGTCAAAGTCGGCCAGGATCCAGCGCGGTGCACGTCCGTCAGGATCACGCTCTTTCGCTGAATGGATCATGGTGTCAGACGCTGGGCGCATAAGCATCAGGGCGCAAGGGCTGCGATGGCTGCCGTGAGTTCGGGAGTGACAAATTCACTCCCCACATCGGGCGGGCAGACAAAGTCGAACGGCTCGCCCGCCAGCGTAAAACTCAGTCGCCAGGCGTGCAGATAGCCGCGATCGGCTGGTGTGCCGCCATAGCGCTCATCCCCGAGAATGGGGGCGCCGATGCTTTTGAGGGCAACCCGGATCTGGTGGGTCTTGCCGGTCTGGGGCTTGATGCGATAGAGCCGCAGCCCCTCGCGCACCGACACCGAATCAAACCAGCTGATGGCAGGGTTATCCAGAGTACGCACTAGCATCCAGCTACCACCGCGCCCCTTTTGCATATCCCCTTTCACCCAGCCCTGCTTCTTCTTCGGCTTGCGATCGGAGAGCGCCAGATACTGTTTGCTCACCTCACGGGCCGCAAAGGCCATGCTCAGCTCGCGATTCGCCTCTGTGGTGCGGGCCAGCAGCACCAAGCCGGAGGTCATCTTGTCGAGCCGGTGCACCGGATAGAGGGTGAGCCCGGTATCTGCCTTCACGCGATTAACCAGTCCCGGATTGACCGACTCACCGTCGCCCTTCTCGTTATGCATGCCGATGCCGGGCTGCTTGTCGATAACCAGGAAAGCGGGATGCTCAAACAATATCCGGTACATAAAACCTCGGGAACTGGGGGATAAGGCTCACAGCCAACGGCTGGCTGCGCTCGGGAGTGCTGCATTCTCCCTGCTCGGGCACTATTTAGCAAACCGGGTAGGCATAGGGCACGGCTCTGTGACTACACAGCAAAACCATTGACCTGAACATGGTGGGGCTAAAAAAACCGCCAATATGGTGGGGCTGCTGTTATTTCGGTTGCCAGTTGTGAGATGAATATAGAGTTTCATTCTTGAAAATAAAATTTTCTATAAGGATTCATAAAACACCTAAATACATGTTGATTTTTCAATACACAGCCCCCAAATAGACTTGAGACATAAACCAAGATAAGGACAAGCTATGACTCAAAAACGCCAACCACTTTATGAAATCGGTGACATTGTAAAACTATCTGCAGGTGGCCCAGATATGGCCATAGAATCAATAGTCTTCCATGGTAGCACCGATGAATTCAAAGGCACCTATTACGCTCAATGGTTCGCAGGGAAGAAAATTGATAAAAGTAAATTTCCTGAAGAATCTTTGACGCTGGTACGAAAAAAGGGGACATAGGAGTGACGCCAACTGATGTGTCTCAGTGGATGGTCCAAATGCTCGAACGTGATGGGTGCTTATACCAAGATGACGTTGTGGACTATCTGGTTAAAAATAGCAGTGACGAGCTCTTGCGCGAAAATGTTGATGGAAATCAAGTCTTAGCCAAGCAAGTTCTAGATGCATTTTTGACCAAGACAAAAGACAGCGTAGTGTGGGTGAAACCAGACTTCTACTGGAGATGGAGAGTTGCAGAAGATGAACCGGGCAGAAATGCCAGAGGTTAAATAAGCGCAGTCATTCTAGATGTTTGAGGAAAAAGTTAAGCAACATGATGAGACTATATGTTCATCTGGAGGGATTGAACTATATCAATCGCTTTGATGCTTTACTCTCGAATAGGAATCAAAAGCCGCCATTATTGGCGGCTTTTGATTCCATGTAGGATGACACGTTATTTTCATCCCACAACAATCACACATTGCGCGGACGCAGGTGGGCGTGCCAGCGCGCTTCCCACTTCTTGAACAGCCAGACGATGACAAAGGTGAGCAGCATATAAAGCAGCCCTGCGGTCAAAAACGCCTCGAACGGACTGTAGTAGCGGGAGTTGATGATCCGCGCCGCGCCGGTCAGATCGACGATGGTGATGATGCCCGCCACCGCCGAGCCCTGCAGCATGAAGATCACCTCGTTGCTGTAAGCCGGCAGCGCCCGACGAAACGAGTTGGGCAAAATGATCCGGGTCAGGGTCTGCCAGCGGGTCATGCCAAAGGCGTTGGCAGCCTCAATCTGGCCGCGCGGCATATTGTGTACCGCCCCGCGCACGATCTCGGCGGTATAAGCGGCGGTATTGAGGGTGAAGGCCAGCAGCGCACAGAACCAGGCTTCGGAGAAGAGCGACCAGGCGGCACTGTTCTTCAGCCACTCCCACTGGGCAGCGCCGTAGTAGATGATAAAGAGCTGCACCAGCAGCGGGGTGCCGCGAAAGAAGTAGATATAGGCCCAGATCGGCCCCTTGATCAACCAGTTGCGGCTGTTGCGCAGAATGCCCATGGGCACCGCCAGCATCAACCCAAGGATCAGAGAGAGGGCCACCAGCCAGACGGTGGTATAGAGCCCCTCCCAGTAGGTGGGCCACTCTTTGAGAATGATTGAGAAATCCATGGCTTACCTCGTCTTCATCGTGATGTAGTGACGCTCGGCACTGGCACCGCGACGCTCACAGTAAACGGATGACTGCATTGAGTACGACATGGCTTACCTCGTCTTGATGGCATAGTGACGCTCGGCCCACTTGAGCGCCGAGGTGGAGACTGCGGTGAAGATCAGGAAAATTAACGCCACCGCCATGTAGAAGGTGAAGGGTTGCTGGGTCGAGCCCGCCGCCAACGAGGCTTTGCGCACCATGTCATCGAGGCCGATGATGGAGACCAGCGCGGTGGTTTTCAGCAGCACCAGCCAGTTGTTGCCAAACCCCGGCAGAGCGTGGCGCATCATCTGGGGGAAGAGGATCCGGACAAACACCTGGGTTGCCCGCATGCCAAAGGCCCGTGCGGCCTCCAGCTCACCTTTGTCCACCGCCAGAATGGCGCCGCGAAAGGTCTCGGTCATGTAGGCGCCGAAGATAAAGCCGATGGTCGCGACACCGGCCACAAAGGGGCTGATGTCGATATAGTCCGGAAGCAGGGAGACCCACTCCTGATTGGGATTACTCTCCAGTAACCAGCTGTTGTAAGTCTCGTTGACCCAGGTGCAGATACCGTTGATCAGCACCTGGCCGCCAAAGAAGAGCAGCATCATCAGCACCAGATCGGGGATACCGCGAATAATGGTGGTGTAGCCGGTGGCGATGGCCCGGGCCCACTTGTAGGGAGAGAGTTTGGCCAGCGCCCCCAGCATCCCCAGCAGCAACGCCAGCAGCAGGGAGGCCAGCGCCACTTCCAGGGTGACCCAGGCGCCCTCCAGCAGCGAGGCTTCGTATCCTTTCAAATCAAACATATGCAGCTCCATCGCCACTGAATCTTCACGCACCTGCTAACCAGAAGGCTCCATAGCAGTCCGAATGAAATATGTGCAGTTCCATTGCAATCAATGCGGGCCCGTAAACTCCCTCAGGGAGGTGACGGGCCCGATGACTACTGACGGGATCAACCTGTCGTTACTTGCCGTAGACGTCTTTGGACTTACTCGCCGTATACGTCGAACTCGAAGTACTTGTCGTTGATTTCCTTGTACTTGCCGTTGGCACGCAGCGCCAGAATGGCGGCATTGAATTTCTCTTTCAGATCCTTGTCAGCCTTGCGCACCGCAATACCGGCACCCTCGCCAAACCACTTGGGATCGGTCAGTTTCGGGCCGACGAATTCAAAGGCATCACCGCCCTCTTTCTTCAACAGACCGTCGGTGATGGCGGCAGAGTCGGCCAGCACATAGTCCACACGACCGGATTTCAGATCGAGATAGGCTTCATCGGCCGTACCGTAACGCTTGATGGTGGCGTTGGGGAAGTTGTCGGTAATAAAGGTATCCATGGAGGTTGCACGCTGCACCGCGACGGACTTGCCTTCCATAAAGGCTTTGTCGAGCTGCACATCAGTGCCCTTCTTGGCGGCAAAGCGGGCCGGAATGTGCTGGTACTTCTGGGTGAAGTCCACCTTCTTCTTGCGCTCTTCGGTGATGTCCATGGTGGCGATGATGGCGTCAAACTTGCGTGACAGCAGCGCCGGAATGATGCCGTCCCAGTCCTGCTTGACCAGGGTGCACTTCACTTTCATCTCTTCGCACAGGGCGTTGGCGATGTCGATATCAAAACCTTTCACCTCGCCACTGGGCTCGGTCCAGGAAAAGGGGGGATAGGCACCCTCAACCCCGATCCGGACCTCTTTCCACTCCTTGGCCATCAGGCTACCGGACGCGAGGGCAGTAACTACGGCTGTCGCCAGCATCAGCTTGTTCATGTATCTCTCCTTGATAAAACAGTTGATTGGGTAACCAGGCATCCCGCCATCAGTAGATGGATGAGATGAATTGCTTGAACCGCTCGGATTTGGGATGGGCGAAAATCTCCTTGGGGTTGCCCTCCTCTTCCACCCGCCCCTGATGCAGAAACATCACCTTGTTCGATACATCCCGGGCAAACGACATCTCGTGGGTCACCACCAGCATGGTGCGCCCCTCTTCGGCCAGCTCGCGCATCAAGCCGAGCACCTCCCCCACCAGCTCGGGATCCAGCGCCGAGGTGGGTTCATCGAATAGCATCACCTCGGGCTCTACCGCCAGCGCACGGGCAATGGCGGCCCGCTGCTGCTGACCACCGGAGAGGTGGCCGGGATAGTAGTCACGCCGCTCCCAGAGTCCAACCCGGTTGAGCAGTTGCTCTGCCTTGGCCAGTGCTTCGGCGCGAGGCACCTTGAGCACCTGGATCGGCACTTCGATGATGTTCTGCATGATGGTCATGTGTGACCAGAGATTGAAACTTTGAAACACCATGGCCAGTCGGCTGCGGATCCGCTCCACCTGACGCATATCCTCGGGCAACCGCTCGCCGGCGCGGCTGGTTTTCATCCGGATCAACTCGCCATGGAGCGAGACTGTGCCGGATGAGGGGGTTTCGAGCAGATTGATACAACGAAGAAAGGTCGACTTCCCCGAGCCGGAGGAGCCGATAAGGGAGATCACATCCCCCTTGTGGGCGGTCATGTCGATGCCCTTGAGCACTTCGTGGGTGCCAAAATATTTGTGCAGATCACGTACTTCCAGTGCGGCAACGTCGCTCATCCATTACAACCTTGTCTGTCCCTAGACGCCGCAGGGGGCGTGACTCAACCATCGTCCATTTAACAAAAAGTTAACCGATGGCAACCTTCAGCGAAAATATCACCCGGATAGTGAAAAAACAATACAGAACGAGGGTCTTCAGGGGATTCGCTCTATTTTTATTCGCTCTTTGCGTATTTTTCAGCACTTTGTTTGCATAAACAGCCGTTTCAATGGCTATTCCGATACCGCATTTTTATACCCCAATCATATCAGTGGCAAGAGAAAAGCGTGATGTGTGCCAAACCGGCACCAAAATGGCTTTATGCATCCCCTTGCCGAGCGAATTATCGGCCCCCCGATCGGATCAACTTGATTTCATTGGTGCACTCGGGCTCGCACAGAACCTTATCAAACAGAGAGGTTGTGGCAAAAAAGTAACAATCTGCCCCCAAAAGGGCTGTTTTCGGCCATGAAAGCGATAGATATGTGACACAGAGCCAATAAGTAATGATAAGGTGGTGTTTTTATCAGTTTTTGTGATCGAGGCCTCGATGCTGCTCAATGTGTTGCTGATCCTGTTGCCACTGGCAATCGGCTATCTGGTTCCCCTCTCCTCTGCCCGGCTGATCAAGCTGGTCAACCAGAGTCTGGGCAAGATGGTCTACCTCATTCTGTTTCTGATGGGGCTCGGGCTTGCCTATGTGGAGAACCTGGGCAGCAATCTGGCGGTGATCTTCAAGGTCGCCGGGGTGATGCTCACCGCGATCACGCTCTGCAACCTGCTGGCCCTCTGGTGGCTCGACAAGCGCACACCGCCGACCCATGAGGCGAGCGATGCCAAGATGCCGAGCAAGCTGCACCTGCTGTGGGAATCCCTGCAGCTCTGCTTTGTGGTGCTCGGCGGCGTGCTGCTGGGTCTACTGCTGGATCTGCGCGCCCTGCCCATCGACAAGTGGAGCGAGTGGGCACTGATGCTGCTGCTGTTTCTCATCGGGGTGCAGATGCGCAACTCTGGCATGCGGCTGCGCCAGATCCTGCTCAACCCCTGGGGGATGAAGATAGCCGCCACCGTCATCCTCAGCAGCTGGCTGGGCAGCCTGCTGGCGGCCCAGTTGCTGGGCATGCCCTTTGCCCATGGTCTGGCGATGAGCTCGAGCTTCGGCTGGTATTCGCTCTCCGGCATTCTGGTGGCCGACAAACTGGGGCCGGTGCTCGGCTCTGCTGCCTTTATCAACGATCTTGGGCGCGAGCTTATCGCCATTCTGATCATCCCGGTCCTGATGCGACGCCACCCCTCGGCGGCCATCGGTTACGGCGGCGCCACGGCGCTGGACTTCACCCTGCCGGTTATCCAGAAATCAGGGGGCATTCAGGTGGTGCCGGTGGCCATTGTCTCCGGCTTTATCCTGAGCCTGCTCGGCCCCATCCTGATCCTCGGGTTTCTGGCGATCTAAGCCTTATTCCCACATTGCAGATAAAAAAGCCCGACCTTGTTGTCGGGCTTTTGCTGTTTGGAGCAACCATGCTCTCGCACTGGCTGCGATATTGCCCACAGCCTTATTCGCGCCACTGGCCGCCACTCATCACCCGTTCGATAGCAAACGTCCGGTCGTGCACCAGCAGCAGATCCGCATCCTGCCCAACCCCGATACGCCCCTTGCTGCCAAGCCCCAGCGCCTGCGCCGAATTGCTCGTCACCGCGGCCAATGCCTTCTCCAGCGAGACACCGAGCCGGGTCGCGCGCACGCACTGCTGCCACAGGCTGGCAATCTGGCCGCAGCGCATCTCGATTAGCCGCCCTTCGCCATCAAAGCGCGGCAGGCTGGCGTTGGCATCCGAGCTGAAGGTGATGCGCTCGGCAGGCACATTGGCGGCCAGCAGCTCGACGAGCGCATCGGCGGCAAGCCGCTCGCCATCCTCCAGCAGATCGGGAAAGCTCGAGGTGGTGAGGTCGACCCAACCTCCCGCCTTGCCCCACTCGATGGCCTCGGCAAAGAGCCAGGGGTTGCGGTTGCAGTGAGTGGGATAGAGCTGGCGCAGCGGAATATCGGTCTTATCGCGCAGGGCCCGCAGGGGGGCCAATGCCCCCTTGCCATCCCCGACATGAAAGAAGCTGACCCCGCTCTTGCCCGCAAGTAGCCCGGCCACCCGCGCCTCGCTGGCAAGCCTGGCCAGCTCGTCGTGGGTCGGCGCACTGGATCTGTGGTCACTGATGGCCACCTCCCCCACCCCCAATACCTCGGGGATCAGGATGATGTCCGACTCCACCGTGCCGGTCAGGGTCTTGACCGGCAGATGGTAAGAGCCGGTATACATAAAAGCGCTCACCCCGGCGGCGCGAAACTCGCGCACCTTGCCGAGCACCTGCGCGGGAGTGCGGGTCAGGCTGTCGGTGCCAAGCGCCGCCACCAGGGTAGTGACGCCGGCCCTGAGCGCCTCGCTCGCCGCCAGCTCCGGGGTGCGAAAGGCAAAGCCCCCCTCACCGCCGCCGCCGGTGATATGGGCCAGCGGATCCACCAGTCCGGGCACCAGATAGCGGCCACGACCATCGACCCTGTGCAGCGGCCAGTTTGCGGGCACCGTCAACCCCTTGCCCATCCAGGCGATACGGCCATCGGTCACCAGCAGATCCTGCTGGCCAAGGTGGGTGGGGCTGAAGATCTCGGCTCCCTCGATCAGGGTCAACATGGCGATCCTCCTTGCACGATTGTCGCTTGTCCAATGAAAAGAGAGGGAGCAAGCTCCCTCCCCCGTCAACCACCATATATATCGTACTTGAAGTACTTCTGGTTGATCTGCTGATAGGTGCCATTGGCACGCAGGGCCTTGATCGCCTCGTCCAGCTTGCCCTTGAGCTCCTTATCGCTCTTGCGCACGGCGATCCCCATGCCATCACCAAACCACTGGCGATCGGTCAGGGCGGGCCCCACATAATCGAACTTGTCGCCCCCCTCTTTGCCAAGGAGCCCCTGCTCAATGGCAGAGGCATCGGCCAGCAGGGCCAGCACCCGACCCGCCTTCAGATCGAGATAGGCCTCATCGGCATTGCCGTAACGGACGATGGTGACATTCGAGCCAAAATTGTCGGTCAGGTACTTATCGTGGGTGGTGGCCCGCTGCACCCCGATGCGCTTGCCCGCCATGCCTTCCGGGGTCAGCGTCAGCTCGGTCCCCTTGGCCGCAACAAAGCGATTGGGAATATGGGCATATTTCTCGGTGAAATCGACCTTCTGGCGCCGCTCGTCGGTGATCGACATGGCGGCGATGATGGCATCGTATTTGCGCGACAGCAGGGCCGGGATCATGCCGTCCCAATCCTGCGCCACCAACTCGCACTTGACCGCCATCTGCTGACAAAGGGCGTTGGCGAGATCGATATCAAACCCCTTGATCTCGCCCGACGCATCGGTCCAGGAGAAGGGCGGGTAGGCCCCCTCCACCCCGAAGCGCACGGTTTTCCACTCCTTGGCCATGGCGGGGGTGGCCAGCAGGCTGGCAACAAACAGGGCTGAGAGGGTCAGTCTGATCTTCATCATGTGTACTCCATTACATAAAAAGCGCACAGGCGCGGACAAGGCACCGCAGGCGAATACATGCGATGACCAAAAGCGGCAAAATCTGGATGAGCGAGATCACGCCCAAGCGGGCGTCAGTGAACTGCTCCAGAGGTTCGATCTATTCGTCGAACCACTCGGAGAGATAGAAAGGCTTGAAGTAGAAGGCCAGAAAAAAACCTCTGGCTTTGCGCATCATGGTGGTTTGTCGCGTCCTGTGACAAAGATGGCAATCACCTTAGCACGCCCTAAATTTGCCCGGCAAGAGGCAGCCACAGGGCAGTAGCAAAATCCCGATCATGGTCAAGGCAGGCGGGATCCGTTAGGCTCGAAGCACCTTGCCATCCCATAACAGACCCACAACAACCGATGAATTTTCTGGCCCATCTCCATCTGGCTGCCCACACCCGAAGCTCCCTCACCGGCAATCTGCTCGGCGATTTCGTCAAAGGCACGCTGCCCACGGGGCTTGCCGCCCACTTCGATGAGGGGATCTGGCTACACCGCAAAATTGACGCTTTCACCGACAGCCACCCCGAGCACAAGGCGGCCGTCGCCTGTTTCGAGGCCCCCTGGCGCCGCTTTGGCGGCATAGTGGTTGATATGATCTACGACCACTTGCTGAGCCTGCACTGGGGACTGTTCAGCACCGAGCCCCTGTCCCGCTTCCTGCAACGCAGTTATGAGCAGCTATTGGCGGATCACCCACGCCTGCCGGACGGACTGCCACTCCCCCTCAAACGGATGGCCGAGCAGAACTGGATCGCCTCCTACCGCCACAGGGAGGGGCTGGGGCAAGCGCTAAATGGCATCGGTCGCCGACTGCGCCGCCCGGTACAACTGGGAGAGGCGCTGCTGACCCTCGATGAGTCGCAGTGGCAAACATGCGAGGCGGGATTTCTGCGCTTCTATCCCGCGCTGATGGACTTTAGCCAGCAGCAGCTGGCCCAATATCGGGCAGCCCACGGGGCACAGTGATCCCTCTGGATAACGCTGCTTCCCCATAAAAAACGCCCCTTGCGGGGCATTTGCCATCAGTTGGCTTCGTCTTTCTTTTTGCGAATGCTTAAGCCCAGCTCCCGACCACGCAGTCGGGCGTAATAGATGGTGCCGACAAAGGCGAGAGTGGTGAAGACCAGCTCCACCACCGCCAGCCACCGCTCCCCCTCATCCGTGGTGATCAAGGTAAGGGCGTGCAGGAAATAGGGCATCAACACGAAGTTGCCCCAGGCGTGGGTGTAGGGGTTGCCCTGCACTATCCCCTTGAGAGGGAAGAGCAGCGGGACCGTCCAGATCACCGGCAGCAGCCAAGGGTTGAGGTCCGGATGGGGTGATAGCCACAGATGCCAGAGGATGACCCAGCCCAACAGACCAAAGAAGCCGACCAGAGTCAGCCAACGTGCGAAGCGGGTGCTCACTTGAGGATCTCCAGCACCTGCTCCGGCGGGCGACCAATGCGGGCCTGACCATTCTTGATGACAATGGGGCGCTCGATCAGCTTGGGATGCTGGTGCATGGCGCGAATAAGGGCATCACCGCTGACATCGGCCAATCCCAGCTCCTTGTAGAGATCCTCCTTGGTGCGCATCAGCTGGCGGGGATCGCTAAAACCGAGCAGAGAGAGCAGGTTGCGGATCTCATCTTCGCTCGGGGCCTGCTCCAGATAGAGCACCACATCAGGGGCGATCCCGTGCTGTTCCAGCAGGGCCAGGGTTTCGCGACTCTTGGAGCAGCGCGGATTATGGTAGATTTGGGTCTCGCTCATGGTAACTCCCTGATTAATCGCAAGATGGGACTAGAAACGGCGCTATTGTAGGGGAAAGTGATGGTCAGGGTAAGCGGCAGTGGAAAGGAATTGAAACGAATTTGTTGGCTGATTGTGGCGGGCCTGCTGGGCGCCTGCACACCCGCCCCCGAATTTACCGATGCAACAGGGCAGTCGGTCAGCCTGCGCCACTTTGCCGGCAAGCCGCTGCTGGTCAACTACTTCGCCCCCTGGTGCGCCCCCTGCCTGCGGGAGATGCCGCGCCTCAACGCGCTGGCGGCAGAAGGCCAGATCACAGTGGTGGCCATCAACTACGACCCGACCACGCCAGCAGAGCTGGACAAGCTGGCTGCGCAGTATCACATCAAGGTGCCCCTCCTTATTGCCAATGAAGATGCCAGGCTCCCCTTCCCTCGCCCAAGCGGCCTGCCCACCAGCTATCTGCTCGATAGCGAGGGCAAGCTCAAGCAGACGCTGGTCGGCGAGCTCGACCAGCAGCAGATCGAGATGCTCAAGGCGACCGCCAGCGGCATGAGTCACTAGCCCATCGCTGCTATCACCGTCCCCCACATCA
Source organism: Aeromonas sp. 97A (assembly GCF_051919185.1). NCBI lineage: Bacteria > Pseudomonadati > Pseudomonadota > Gammaproteobacteria > Aeromonadales > Aeromonadaceae > Aeromonas > Aeromonas sp. 97A. Next base: position 1,830,191 of record NZ_JBQBFF010000001.1, read on the forward strand.
ACGCCACCGCCATAAACAACAAGGGCGCACCATAGTGCGCCCTTGTTTGATAGGTTTCGTTAGCCCTTGAGGCTGTCGAGATCCTTCTTGGCCCGCTCCAGCTCGGTGATGCGCGCCTCCAGACGAGCCAGGGTCATCCGATCGCTGGTGGTACCGCGTGCCACGATCAGCTCGTCGATAGCCGCCTGATAATCCCCGCGCAGTGCGAGCATCTCGGCCCGCGCCATATGCAGCTCGGTCATTCTGCCCGCCTTGCGATAGGCATCGGCCAGCAGGTTCCAGGCCAGATTGTTCTCCTCATGGGCACGGGCATAGGGGTCGAGGATGGCGATGGACTTCTTGTAGTTGCCGCTCTCGAGGTAGGCGTTGCCGAGGTTGACTACCACCACTTCGTTATCCGGCATCCGGCTGCGGAACTTCTCGAGGCGCGCGATGGCCTGGGCACTGCGCCCCTTGGCCAGATCGATGTCGGTCTGGGCATCGACGATAAAGAGATCTTCCGGATGACGGGCCGCCAGCTCCTGCATCAGGGTATCAGCCTCGTCGGTACGCTTGAGCTGGATCAGCGCCAGCGCCTTGCCATAGATGGCGGCATCCTTGAGCGGGTAATCCCCCTTCTGGATCCGGCTATCGAAGTAGCTCAGCAGCCCCTGCGGGGTATCGGTACCAAAACGCACCTGAATCCGCACCTTGGCCAGCCAGAAGTCGAGGCTGGGCGGCAAGTCGCGGCGGCCATAGCTGCCTGCTCGGGCGCGGGCCTCGCTGATCCGGGTCTCCGGCAGCGGGTGAGTGAGCAGCATTTCCGGCGGCTTGCTGGCGTAACGGTACTCGGCAGCCAGTTTCTGGAAGAAGTTGGCCATCCCCATGGGGTCGAAACCGGCATCATAAAGAGTCTTCATGCCGATGCGATCCGCTTCATATTCGTTGTCGCGGGTGTAGTTGATGGCCGACTGCATGGAGAGACCCAGCGTAGTCTGCAACGCAGCGATACCGGCAGTCGGGTTGATCACCGCCAGCGCGATGGAGCCCACCAGACCGGCCAGGGTCACCGCCGAGCTGCTCGCCTGCGCCTCCATATAACGGGCGATGTGGCGCTGGGTCACGTGGGTGATTTCGTGGGCCAGTACCGAGGCCAGCTCGCTCTCGCTGTCGGCGTAGAGGAAGAGGCCAGTGTGCACCTTGACTCGCCCGCCGAGGAAGGCGGCCGCGTTGATGCTGGGATCATTGATGAGGAAGAAGGTAAACGGGAAACGCACCCCATCGGCGTTGGTCAGCAATCGCTGACCCAGATCATCAATGTACTGGCTCAGCACCGGATCATCGATGATCGGCAGACCCGCACGGGCAAAGCGCATAAAAGCGTTGCCGTAACGCACTTCCTGCTCGATGGGCAGGGCCGCCACCCCGGCCGTGCCGATGTCGGGAAGCTGATTGTTGGCCTCGGCATGAAACGTGGCGCCCATCAGGGAAGCCAGCAGGGGAAGCGATGCCATCAGGGGGAAAAACGTGCCACGTTATCTCTATCTCCATCAGAAAGGGCCTCGGCAGAATACCCTTGCCCATCAAGGGCTACAAGCGTTGTTTCATGCTCTTATCACGGCCATAATAGCGGCCACCTGCCTGATGGAGCCCCCATGGAAATTCTCGACCTGACCCCCTGGCGTTGCCCCGAGCCGCTGATCCGGCTCAAGCTCTGGTTAAGGAAGGCCCAAAGCGGTCAAACCGTCACCATCCGGCTGGCCGATGCGGGCTCCCGGCAGGATATTCCGGCCTATCTGCACCGTCAGGGCCACCATGTCGAGATGCAGCAACAACCGGACAATACCCTCTCTTTGCAGTTGGTTGTCGGGGCGAAGCAACCATCTTGAGCCCCAGTGATGTAAGGATGCAGTCATGTTAGAAGTATTGAAGCGCTGGTATCAGACCCGTTTTTCCGATCCCGATGCCGTTACCCTGTTCCTGTTGCTGGTGTTTGGCTTTGCGGTGCTATGGCTGTTTGGCGACCTGCTGGCTCCCCTGCTGGTGGCGCTGGTAATGGCCTACCTGCTGGAGTGGCCGGTCGCCCGGCTGCAAAAAGCGGGGCTGTCGCGCACCCTGGCCACCAGCGTCATCCTGATCCTCTTTATTGCGGTGGCTGTGGCCTCCTTGCTGGGTCTTATCCCGACGCTGGTGAGTCAGGGGATCAATCTGGCCAAAGAGGCGCCCGCCATGCTGACCCACGCTCAGGATTATGTGCGCACCCTGCCCGACCGCTACCCCGAGCTCATCGACGTCAGTCTGGTGGAGACCGTCATCGATAATATTCGCCAGCGTATCCTCAGTGGCGGCGAGCATCTGGTGAGCGCCTCCCTCAGCTCGCTGGTCAACGTGGTTGCCATCATGATCTACCTCATTCTGGTACCGCTGATGGTCTTCTTTATGCTCAAAGACAAGCGGGTACTGATGGGCAGCCTGCGCCGCTTCCTGCCGCGCAACCGCACCCTGGTCAACCGGGTGTGGGTCGAGATGAACAACCAGATCATCAACTACATCCGCGGCAAGGTGATCGAGATCCTCATCGTCGGCATCGCCACCTATGTTCCCTTCGCCCTGATGGGACTGCGCTACTCGGTGCTGCTGGCGGTCGCGGTCGGCTTCTCGGTGCTGATCCCTTATATCGGCGCCGCCGTGGTGACGGTTCCGGTAGCCATGGTGGCCCTGTTCCAGTGGGGGCTCACCCCCGAATTCGCCTGGCTGATGGTGGCCTATCTGGTCATTCAGGCCCTCGATGGCAACCTGCTGGTGCCGGTGCTTTTCTCGGAAGCGGTCAACCTCCATCCTGTGGCCATCATCATCGCCGTGCTGGTGTTTGGCGGCTTGTGGGGATTCTGGGGGGTCTTCTTTGCCATTCCCCTCGCCACTCTGGTCAAGGCGGTGATCAATGCCTGGCCAAAACGTGAAGAGATGCCTAGTGCCGCAAAATAACCTGCTTCCCCTGCAATCGTGACAACGGAGTGTCCATGACCTTTTTTCGTCAAATCAGAGCAGCAGGGCTGACGGCCCTGCTCCTCGCTGCCGCCCTGCCCGCCCGCGCCGATATCGACCTTGGTTCCATGGATCTGCTCACCAGCGACAGCCCCACCAGCCCGGTGCCACAAGGCTTTGTCGCCGGAGCGGCGCTCATCGGGGGACAGGCCCGCTATGAGGCGCAGGATAATGCCACCTACGCCATCCCGGGCTTTATCTACTTCGGCAAGCAATTCATGTTTCTCGGCGATCGGGCGCGCTACTACTTCCACAAGGATGATAACGTGGCCCTCTACGGCTATGGTCGGGTCCGTTTTGGTAATCTGGATCCCGAGGACTCGCCCGCTTTCAGTGGTATGGAGCAGCGAAAATGGCAGCTGGAAGGCGGGATCGGTGGCAACATCATCACCCCCTATGCCCTGCTGACCGTGCGGGCCAACAGCGATGTCACCGGCCGCAGCAAGGGGCAGGAGCTGCTGCTGTGGGCCGACTTCCCCATCCTGCGCGACAACCTGCTGATCATGCCGGGGATGGGGCTGATGCTGCGCAGCGACAAGATGGCCAACTACTACTTCGGCGGCATCTCCGAGAGCGAGGCAACCGCACAGCGGCCCGCTTGGGATACCGGTACCACCCTATCCCCAATGGCGGCCCTCATCACCAGCTACCGCTTCAGCCCCAACTGGATTGGCATGTTTGCCATGAACTACGAATGGTATGATCGGGACATCAAAAACAGCCCCATCGTCCAGCACGATGGTGAGCTCTATGCGGGTTTTGCGCTCGGCTATATCTGGTAACGGTGATGCACCGTGAGATAAGAACAAACAAAAGGGAGCCCTCGGCTCCCTTTTTCACGGCCATCATCAGGCTGGTAGTACAGCCTGCTCAAGCTGCCTATTCAGGCTTACAGCTCGGCCAGAAACTCAGCCAGCGCCTGATTGACGAAGGACGGATTTTCCAGCGACGAGATGTGGCCAGCCATCGGGATCTCCCTGAACGGGCAACCCAGCACCTCGGCCATCAGATAGCCCTCCAGCACCGGACGGGCCTTGTCCTCGCAGCCGGTCATCACCAGCGCGGGAGTGGTGATCTCCTCCAGCCACTCGATACGATCTTCGCGGGTCACAAAGCTGCGGCCCACCGCCACCATGGCGGCAATCTTCTCGTTTGGCCAAGCGGCCAGACGCGCCTTGAAATCGGCCAGCAAGTCGGCATCGGGCTGGTTGGCAAAGAAGATAGGCGCCACCTGTTCGATGATGGGCGCCGGCACGGTGCCGAGCTGCTCGATCATCGCCAGCATGCCGAGGTAGCGCTCGCAGGTGATCTGCGGTTCCAAGCCGACAAAACTATCCATCAGCACCAGCCCCTTGAGGCGGTTTGGCACCATGCGCGCCAGCTCAACACCCCACATGCCGCCGATGGAGAGGCCCACCAGTACGAACTCGTCAACCCCGAGGGCATCGAGCAGCGCCAGGTGATCCCGCGCCAGAGTCGCCAAGGTGCAGCCACCTTCGGGGAGCTGGTCGGAATCGCCGTGGCCCCACAGCTCGGGAACGATGCAGCGATAGCTGCCCTTGAGCGCCTCGATTTGCGGCGCCCACATGGCGCTGTCCCACAGATAACTGTGGCCAAACAGCAGTACCGGCCCTTGCCCTTCGTCCAGATAGGCCATCCGACGGCCCGCTATCTCCATAAAATGCTTCATGTTATCTCCTGTTGCCAGCGATGGGCGGGCAGTGTATCACGTCCCCCTTGGCAGGTGACGCCTCCCTAGTGCAAGCTGACAGTGACTCAAAGAAGTCACCCATGAAAGGATGCCAAAAGGAGAAGCCCATGGCGAAGGAGAAGAGCAAGAAGCGGCCGCGTCTGGACAAGAAGTGCTACGAGCACCACCTTGCCCATCTGCAGGAGGAGCTGGTCAAGCTGCAGGAGTGGGTCAAGCAGGAGGGACTGAAGGTGGTGGTGCTGTTCGAGGGACGGGACGCCGCCGGTAAAGGGGGCGTCATCAAGGCGATCACCGAGCCGCTCAACCCCCGGGTCTGCCGGGTCACGGCGCTGCCCGCCCCCTCCGATCGGGAGCGCTCCCAGTGGTACTTTCAGCGTTATGTGGCCCACCTGCCCGCCGCTGGCGAGATGGTGCTGTTTGACCGCTCCTGGTACAACCGGGCCGGAGTCGAGCGGGTGATGGGATTTTGCAGCGACGCCGAGTATCGCGAATTTCTGCGCGCCTGCCCCGAGTTTGAGCGGATGCTGATCCGCTCCGGCATCACCTTGATCAAATACTGGTTCTCGGTCAGTGACGAGGAGCAGGAGAAGCGCTTTAAAGAGCGGATCAACACCCCCATCAAGCGCTGGAAGTTCAGCCCGATGGATTTGCAGTCCCGCTCGCGCTGGGTGGAGTACTCCCGCGCCAAGGATGACATGTTCACCTACACCGACACCGAGGATTGCCCCTGGTTCGTGGTGGAGGCGGACGACAAGCGCCGTGCCCGCCTCAACTGCATCGCCCATCTGCTGAGCAAGGTGCCCTACGAGGCGATCCACTACGAGCCCATCAAACTCCCCCCCATCAAGACCGAAGGGTATGAACGCCCGCCGCTGGCCAGCCAGACCTTTGTGCCCGATATTACCGCCGAACTCGAGGCTTGAACCGGGTTACCTTGCCTATCTGCGTGTTCAAATCGCAGGCAATAAAAAGCCGGTCTGACGACCGGCAAAAAGGCATTGATTATTAAGAAAGGAAAACCGGCACAACAAAAAATCAGGTACGGATATATTTGGCGGTACGGGGGAACGCCTGCTCCTTGGCATCGAACAGGTAGCAGGCTTCGGCCGGGATACCCACGCTGTAGGTCTGACCGGTCGCCACATCAACATCCGAGGTGGCCTTGACGGTAAAGTCGTGACCATCCACATCCATATAAACGAAGGACTCGGCGCCCAGGTGCTCGGCCACCTGCACGATCCCGCTCACCTTGCTGTGCGCATGGGGGTGATCCAGCGGCATCAGGTGCTCGGGGCGAATACCCAGCTCCACCTTGTCACCCACAGCGCCACTGCGGGCATCGACCCGAGCCCGCACGGTATCGCCAGAGGTCAACTTGACCAGGCACTCCTGCTCGCCAATCTCCAGCAACTCGCCCGCCAGGAAGTTCATCTTGGGAGAGCCGATAAAGCCCGCCACGAACTTGTTGTCCGGGTTGTGGTAGAGATCCAGCGGTGAACCGAACTGTTCCAGGTTGGTGGCAGCTTCGGCCTTGAGCGGGCTCAGCACCACAATCTTGTCGGCCAGGGTCATCGCTTCCACCTGATCGTGGGTCACGTAGATGATGGTGGAGTTAAGCTCCTTGTGCAGCTTGGCGATCTCGATCCGCATCTTGACCCGCAGGGCGGCATCCAGGTTGGAGAGCGGTTCGTCAAACAGGAACACCTGCGGCTGCTGCACGATGGAGCGACCGATGGCGACCCGCTGACGCTGACCACCGGAGAGCGCCTTGGGCTTTCTGTCCAGCAGCGGCTCGAGACCCAGGATCTCGGCGGCGCGCATCACCCGCTTGTGGATGTTCTCTTTGTCCATCTTCTTGAGCTTCAGACCAAAGGCCATGTTCTCGTAGATGTTCATGTGCGGATAAAGGGCGTAGGACTGGAACACCATGCCGACGTTGCGCTCTACCGGCGGCACGTCGTTCATGTAGCGACCACCGATGGTCAGCTCACCGCTGGTGATGTCTTCCAGACCCGCGATCATCCGCAGCAGGGTGGATTTACCACAGCCGGACGGGCCGACGAAGACGATGAACTCGCCCTCCTTGATGGAGAGATTGATATTGCGCAGGGTGTCCTTGTGAACAGCCGGATCGTAATTTTTGCGAACGTTGTTGAGTACTACTTCAGCCATGACGAGCTCCGCTCTTGAATCTTTGCAAATCGTGATAGCGGGGGGAGTCAGCTCCCCCGGCCATAAACTTAACCTTTCACACCACCAGCAGTCAGACCGCCAACCAACCAGCGCTGTGCCAGCAGGAAGACCACTGTGATGGGGAAACCGGAGAGCACTGCGGCCGCCGCGAAATCACCCCACAGATAGTTCTGCGGATAGAGGTACTGCTGGGCCCCGACCGCCAGGGTCAGATTGTTCACATCCTGCAGCAGGATGGAGGCCATGGGCACCTCGGTAATGGAACCGATAAAGGCCAGAATAAACACTACCGCCAGGATGGGCACCGACAGGGGCAACAGGATCAGACGGAATGCCTGCCACGGGGTCGCACCGTCGATGGCCGCCGCCTCCTCCAGGGAGGAGTCGATGGTCTCGAAGTAGCCCTTGATGGTCCAGACGTGCAGGGCAATCCCCCCCATGTACGCCAGGATCAGGCCACCGTGGGTGTTGAGACCCAGCCAGGGAATATAGTCACCAATCTTGTTAAAGAGCGCGTAGATGGCTACCAGCGCCAACACCGCCGGGAACATCTGGAAAATCAGCATGCCCTGCAGGATGGTGGACTTGCCACGGAAACGCAGGCGGGCAAAGGCGTAAGCACAAGTGGTGGAGAGCGTCACGATCATCAGGGCTGTGATGCCGGCGATCTTGATGGAGTTCCACAACCAGGTCAGCACCGGGAACGGCGGCGGCGTGATGCTGCCGTCGGCGTTGGTGATGGACATGCCCAGCGCCAGCTTCCAGTGATCCAGCGTCGGATTGGAGGGGATGATCTCCCCTACCGCGAAGTTACCGTTACGGAACGAGATGGCGATAACCATGATCAACGGGAAGATGATCAGCGCCAGGAAGCCCCACATGACCAGGTGGGTTGCCCACACCCGGTATTTGACTGATTTGGGTTGTACGATTGCCATGTTGAAGCCTCCTTACAGCTGCTTGTCGGCTTTGGACAATTTCAGGTTGAGCAGCGCCAGCGCACCCACGATGAGGAAGATAGCGGTGGCGATGGCACTGGCCAGACCGTAGTCCTGACCACCCGATCCCTGGAACGCAATCCGGTAGGTATAACTCACCAGCAGGTCGGTGGTACCGGCCGGGGTGCTGGCGCCGATGATGTCGGGCGCACCGTTGGTCAACAACTGGATAAGCACGAAGTTGTTGAAGTTGAAGGCGAACGAGGCAATCAACAGCGGTGTCAGCGGCTTCATCAGCAGCGGCACGGTGATCTTGAAGAAGTTCTGTACCGGGCCGGCACCGTCCATGGCGGACGCTTCATAGAGATCTTCCGGAATGGCTTTGAGCAGGCCCATGCAGAGGATCATCATGTAGGGGTAGCCGAGCCAGGTGTTGACAATCAGGATCATCACCTTGGCCAGGAAGGGGTTGGTATACCAGTCCGGTTTGATGCCAAACGCCGCTTCCAGGAACATGTTGATCTCACCGAAGTTCTGGTTGAACAACCCCTTGAACACCAGGATGGAGATAAACGCCGGAATCGCGTAGGGCAGGATCAGCATGACTCGATAGAAACCGCGCCCCTTGAGCTCTTCCCACTGCACCAGACAGGCCAGCACCATGCCGATAGCCAGGGTGAAGGCGACAGAACAGGTTGAAAAGATCACGGTCCAGATGAAGATCTGCAGGAAGGGTGACTGGATGCCCGGATCGGTGACGATGCGCGCGAAGTTCTTCCAACCGACGCTCACCACAAAGCCCGGAGCAATACCCTTGCCGACAAACTGACCCTGTTCGTCGATGTACTGATAGAAGCCGGTCTCGCCATTGGGCAGCATCAGCTCGCCATTCTGGGTATCACGCAGCAGGTTGCTGTCTTTGATCACCACGCCGGATTCGAGCTTGATACCATCAACCAAGCGGATGTATTGCTGCTTCTGGGCGGCAAACTTGCGCAGGCTGCTCAGGGTCAGGTGGGTACCGCCATCCGGCAGCACCAGATCAAGGTCACTCAGGTGAGTACGATGCTCAACAATGGCGCGGATCGGTGCGGCCTTGCTGGCCGCTTCGCCAGTGAAGGGCTGCAGCTCGACCACTTGCTGGGTGTTCTGCACACGGCCCTCGCGGGACGCCAGCTCACGGGCCTTGTTGGTCATCAGGGAAACAGGTTGGCTGATAAAGGATTGATCATCCTGTGTCAGCAGCAACTGGAACTGGCCGTTGTCGCCACCCAGCAGGGTAAAATCGAATTCACCGCCCGCCACCTTGTAGGTTTTCTTCAGGTGGTAGTCCCGCGCCTGCTCCACGGAGAGCAAGTTGGACCCCGAATAGTTGGTGAAGGCAATGCCAATGGTGTAGGCAAGAGGGAAGATGATAAACACAACCATGCCCGCAACACCCGGAAAGATGTAGCGATGGGCATAGGTCTTCTTGTTCATGAAGACATACAGACCGACGGAAACCACCACCAGATCCAGCAGCGCGAATACCCACTCGCCACTGGCGTACATCATCACGGCTGCGTAGCCGTTGAGGATGGCAACCAGGGCCGCTATGGTCCACTTAAGCCAGGTGTGCTTATCCTTCGGACCGGCATAGGACTCAACAGAAGGTACTACTTCCATGCCAATTAACCTTTATAACGCCAAGAGAGATTTGAGAGAGTGGGAGGCCATGACGGCCTCCCGGGTAGTGCGTGCTTACTGAACGATACGCTTGGCAGCGGTATCCAGAGCTTCGTCAACACCCTGACGACCGGAGGTCACGTTCTTGAGGGCAGTTTCGAAGGAAGACCAGAAACGGCTCATCTCGGGAACGGATGGCATCGGCTCGCCAGCCTGGGCGTTCAGCATGGTGGCCTTGATGTGCGGATCGGATTCCAGGGTCTTCTGGAAGGATTTCAGCGCAACGGCACCCAGCGGCTTGTCGGCGTTAACCGGCGCCAGACCGGCATCGGTCAGCAGGTAGTTTTCCAGGAACTCGATAGCCAGATCCTTGTTCGGGCTGGCGGCGTTGATGGTGGCACCCAGTACGCCAACGAAGGCTTTGGCTGGCTTGCCGTTCAGGGTCGGCAGCGGCGCTACGCCGTACTTGATGCCGCTCTTGTCCAGGTTGCTCCAGGCCCAGGGACCATTGATCATCATGGCCACTTCGCCCTTGTTGAACTTGGCGTCCATCACACCGTAGTCGATGCCTTTTTCCAGGTGACCGGACTTGATCATCTCGGAGATGTAGCCCACGCCCATCTTGGCACCTGCGTTGTTCACGCCGGTATCTTTGACGTCATAACCGGTAGCGGTTTTCTTGAAGGCGTAACCACCGTTGGCAGCCACCAGCGGATAGCTGAAATACGGGGTGTCATAAGCCCACATGATGGCGCGCTTGCCGTTTTTCTTCAGAGTCTCGTCAATCTTGGCGATCTCTTCGAAGGTTTTCGGCGGCTCGGGCAGCAGGTCCTTGTTATAAATCAGGCTGACTGCTTCCATGGCAACCGGGTAGCCATAGGTTTTGCCATCAACAGTCATGGCATCCCATGCCAGCTGTTCAAATTTGCCTTTGGTGGCAGCGTTCGGCGTTACCGGAACCAGCAAACCGGCTTTGACCCACTCACCGTAACGGTCGTGAGCCCAGAAGAAGATGTCCGGGCCGTTGCCAGTGGCGGCGGCTTGCTGGAATTTCACTTCAACCTGATCCGGGTGAGCCACAGTAACCTTGATGCCGGTTTCTGCTTCAAACTTCTTACCCACTTCAGCCAGACCGTTGTATCCCTTGTCACCGTTGATCCAGATGGTCAGCTGGCCTTCATCGATGGCAGCAGTAGCAGAGCAAGCGACGCCAAGAGTGGCCAGACCGATCAGGGATGACAGCAATTTCTTTTTCATGAGCCTTTCCTTGTATTAGTTCCGCGCTGTAAGAGCATTGTGTGCGAGATGAATATTATCCCAAGCGGCAAACGGCTCACATGACGCAACTCGCATTTTTGAAATGCAATTACGTATTTCCTTCCAGAAAGTTTTGAAAACATTTTCTTATTTCAGGGAATTACGGCCATTTATCGGCTTAATTCCAGACAACCACAGAATAATAATTACCAAAATGAAATAAAATTTCATTAGTGAAAGGGTTTTCACCTCAATGAAAACCCTTTCAGATGGTTTATTTTGTTTGATTTGTTAACAAAGTACCGCGCCAGTTTCGAGGTCTGCCCGGGCGCAATAAAAAAAGAGACCCCGCCGGGGCGGAGTCTCTTTTTGCCAGAAATGACGAGTTGATCACACTCGGGAGCATGACTACGACTGGCGCAGCAGCTGATCCTTGAGATTGGGCGGCACACCCTTGATGGTCAGGGTGTCGGTCTGGGGATCGTAAAAGATCCGGCTGTTCAACAGCTTCTGCTCAAAGCTCAGAGTCAGGCCGCCACCGGAGCCGACAAACTTGGTCAAACCACGCAGAGTAGAGCGATCCGCCGGGAAGCGCTCTTCCAGCTCATACTCCTGACCGATAAAGCTGTAAAAATCTAGATCACCGTCGCCGGGCAATTCTGCAGACAGCTCCTTGATTTCGATCTCTTCACCGGCACTCGCCTGTTCGGTGCAATATTTGAAGACCTGCTTTTTATAGTCATTGCGCTCGGTCGGTTCGAGCTGACGACTGTCGCAATAATCTTCGACCGCCTGCAGCAAGCCTTTATTTTGTACCTTGGCATCCATGCCCTCGCGGGCACCCAGCAGATCCATAAAGAAGTCGCCCAGTTTGCGACCAATGCGCCCCTTGCTGAAAGTGATATAGCGGCGCGAATCCGGTTGGGTTTTCCATTCGGTCAAATCAATGCGGGCCACCAGATTGAGTTTGCCGATATCCAGATACTGGATATGGCGCAATTCCAGCGCTTCGCTGACGGTGACGCTCTCCTTGCCCTCCAGCAGAGCAATCAGCAGATAATCGACCCCGACGTAGTTATATTTGGCAAACAGCAGCACCCCCTGCTCATCGAGGGCGTGCTCCACCAGCTGCTTGACCAGCATCTGGGTCACAGTGACCGAGAAGGGAACGAATTCGGTCTGCTCGGCGAGCAGCTGTTCGAGGGCGATACGAAACGCGGGTGAAGGCTGCTTGGGAGCCTCTTCACCGTCGGCCAGCTCGGCGACGGCGGCCTCGGGGTCGGCAAAGAAGCCAAAGCCCTTGCCGCCCTTGCCGTTGTAGATCCGATGCAGTTCCGCCATCAGTCCCTGTACCGCCTCATCAGGGGGCAGGGTCTGGCTGCGGGTATCGGCGTGGGGTTGACCATCGCCGCCCTGGCGCAAGGAGTGAAGAATGATCTTGTCGATATCGAGACTCATGTCACAAAGCCATAGTGTTAGCCGAAAGGGTGAAGTATTATAAGGCGCTTTGAACCGAGATGAACTGAAGATTATGCCTATCGTATCAAAGTACAATAACGAGCAATTTGACGCCCTGATGAACGACCTGATCACCGCGCTGGAAAAGCATAAAGCGCCGGTAGATCTCAGCCTTATGGTGCTTGGCAATCTGACCACCAATATCATCAACGGTATGGCACCGGCCCAACGCCAGGCCATCACTGAAAAGTTTGTCCAGGCCCTGACCGCATCGGTCGATAATCGCCACGACGCACACTGAGTCCCCGACTCTGTTGATTTGACGTTTCTCAACGCAGATGGATCACTATGGTCGAAACCGGTAACCCCTATCGTGATAATGTCTCTCGCCTGATCACCTGGGGGCATTGGTTCTCCTTCTTCAACATTATTCTGGCCATGCTCATCGCCACCCGTTATCTGGGTGCCATCAGCTGGCCATCGACCACGCTTGGCGTGATCTATCTCGTTGTAAGCTGGATTGGCCACTTCTCGTTTTTGAGTTTTGTCACCTACCTGTTGACGATCTTCCCGCTCAGCTTCGTGCTGCCCAAGGAGAAGTCGTTGCGGTTCATCTCGGCCATCATCGCTACCCTGGCGCTGGTGTTGCTGCTGATCGACACCCAGGTATTCCGGCTGTTCAAGTTCCACCTCAACAGTCAGGTATGGCAGTTGCTGCTGGATCAGGCGCAGACCGAAGAGGGCTCAATCTGGAGCATCATCTTCGTTGCCGTGCCCACCATCTTCCTGCTGCAACTGCTGCTGTCGGCCTATGTCTGGCGCAAGATCAACAAGCGCAAGCGCCGCCAGTACGGCAATCAGGTGGGGCTGGCCCTGCTGATCTGCTTTATTCTGACCCACGTGGTCAACAGCTGGGCGGATGCGACCCTCTATCAGCCGATCACCATGCAGAGAGCCAACTTCCCCCTCTCCTACCCCATGACGGCCCGCTCCTTCCTGGCCAAACATGGCTGGCTGGATCTGGATCAGTACGAGAAGCAGGCTGCTTCCCAGGGGGATAACAGCGACAGCCGGATGCACTATCCGCTGCGCCCGCTCAACGTCAACGCCCCCCTGACTCACAACAATCTGCTGATTGTGGTGGTCGATTCGCTGCGCTTTGACATGCTCAACAACATCAACATGCCCAATCTGCAGCGCTATGCGGATCAGCATCTGACGTTCCGCAATCACCTGAGTGGCGGCAACGACGACCTGATGGGCATGTTCAGCCTCTTCTACGGGTTGCCCGGTCACTACTACAAGGACATCAGCAGCGACAAACGTCCGCCGGTGCTGTTCGACGAGATGCTGCGCCAGGATTACCAGTTCGGGCTGTTCGGCGCGATGGAAGATGCCCAGAAGTATCGCAAGAGCATCCTCGCCGGTCTGCGCAAACAGGTGTTTGTCTCCGAACAGAGTGACGATGGCAAGCTGCTGACCGACTGGCAACAGTGGCTGGAGAAGCGCTCTCCCGAGCGTCCCTGGTTCTCGCTGGTCTATCTCTCGAGCCCCGGCGACTACCAGTTGCCCGCCACCATGAAGGGGCCGTTCCAGCCGGAGCTTGCCAACTTCAATCCGGCGACCGCCTATCGGGCGGAGAACCTGCAAAAACTGGAGAACCGCTACAAGAACTCGGTCTTCTATACCGACCAGTTGCTTGAGCAGATGCTGACCAAATTGCAGTCGCAGGGGATGGACAGCAACACCATCGTCGTCATCACCTCCAACCACGGTCAGGAGTTCAACGACACCCGCAGCAACAGCTGGGGCGCAGGCAGCAACTACTCACCCTATCAGGTGCAGGTACCGCTGGTACTGGCCTGGCCGGGGCGCGGCAGTGACGTTCGGGAACAACCTAGCAGCCATTTCGATCTGGCGCCGACCCTGATGCAGGGGATGCTGGGCGTGCGCAATCCGGCGCGCGATTACAGCGTTGGCCGCTCGCTGTTTGATACCAGCCCGCGCAACTGGCTGCTGGCCGGGGATCAGAACGACTTCGCCATCTATGAAGGGGAGACCATCACCCACTTCAACAAGCAGGGTGACTTCGAACTGCTGGAGCGCAACAGCTATCGCCCGATCAAGCACGGCACACCGGATATGGGCGCCATGATCCAGGTGATGAACGAGCTGAACCGCTTCTATCGCAACCAGTGAAGCGCCCGTTGATGGCTTGATACCATAAAAAAGGCTATGTCCCAATTACGTGTTGCATGGGGCGCCTCAGCGCCTCATGTAAACATGCTTTGATATTTACGCCTTTTCCGTAACGCTCCAGCATCCTGCGCCAACCCAGGTAGTGCTTCAGGTAGTGCGTCGCCACGCCATGGAACCGCTCCATCCACTCTTTCAACCGATGGTGATACCCGTTTACGTGCTGGATGTGATACGCACCGACCACCCGTTCGCCTTGACGATTGCGCACCACCTGATGGGTTATACCCTGTTCCTTGCTGAAACAGGCATACACACCCGCCCCATCGCTACACAGCACCGCATCCGGTGACACCAACGGCTTCAACACCGCGATGACCGTCTCGGCATCTATTTTCTCCAACTGGAAATCCGCATGGTGGCCTGCACGGTCTTGTACCACCATCACCGGGATGTAATCTGGCCCGGTTCCACGAGTTTGACCTTTACCACCGCGATGACGTGGTGGACGCGGCAGTCCCCGCTGCCCCTTGAACGATTCAAGGAAGAAGGTCTCATCAACCTCAACGATGCCCTCTTCCCGGGTGGCCTGATGGGTTGCCATCGCGCGCAAGAAGCGGTGACGCCAGAGAAACGCGGTGTTTTTGCTGATCCCACAGCGCCGCGCGGCCTGGCGGACAGTCAGTCCCTCGATGAGGGCTTGCGCGTAGTCTTCCCAGTACTGTGCTTTACGCAATCTGGCCAAGGGCGTCTTGGTCAGAACGGTGCTGGTGCGCAGACACAGTTTGCAACGGTAACGGCGCAGTCCCCGACTCCATCCCCAAGGCGCCAGCTGGGTGACATCAGCCTGACAATGTGGGCAGCCACTGCATGCCGGTAACTGAGTATTGAGCGAGGTAATTGTGTGGGGTGCAGTGAGCTCCTGCTGAGCAACACGGCGCTGGCGCAGGGTTAACTGGGGAAAAAGGGACAACAGGTGTTGAAAGGCTGGGGTATCCATGATGGTAGACCTCAAGGTGATGGCCTACTTCAAGATTAGCCTTTCAACACGTAATTGGGACAGAGCCATAAAAAACGCCTCGAATTCGGGGCGTTTTTCGTTGTATAGCCGGCCACGTTCACGACAGTTAGCCACCCCACCCTTGCGGGTACTTGTAGCCGACGAAACGCTTGGCTGCATAGGCTTTGAAAGCCGCCGAGTTGTAGGCCGCCGCCACATCTTTGGCAAACGGCTGATCCGCATCTGCGCTTTTCACCACCACCCAGTTGATAAAATCGTAGCTGCGCTCCAGAAACAGTCCTTCACTGAACGGGATACCGCTGGAGGCAGCAAAATTACCGTTGATCACCGAGAAGTCCACATCCTCCCGCGAGCGGGGCAACTGCGCCGCCTCCAGCAACACCAGCTTGAGATTGTGCGGATTGTTCACCACATCAAACTCGCTTGCTTTTAGCGGGTTTATCCCCTCCTTGAGAGTGAGCCAACCAAGATCCTGCAGCATCAACAGAGCCCGCGCCTGATTGGTGGGATCGTTGGGGATGGCCACCGTGCTCCCCTCTTTCACCTTGTCGAGTGCTGCCAACTTGCCGGAATAGAGTCCCATCGGACCGGTTGGCACCTGGGTAATGGGCACCAGCGACAAGCCGCGATCTTTGGCAAAACTCTCCAGATAGGGTTTGTGCTGGAAGCAGTTCACATCCAGTGATCCGTCAGCCAGAGCAATATTGGGAGTCACATAGTCGGTGAACTCCACCAGCTTGACCTTGTACCCCTTGGCCTCCAGCTGCGGCTTGATGGAGTCGGTCACCATGTCGGCAAAATCCCCCACCGTAGTACCAATCACGATCTCCTGTTTGGTCGGCAAGGACGCATCGGCGGCAACCGCGGAAAAAGAGAGGCTCCCGACCGCCATCGCGGCAATAAAGGTGCTGGCGCCAGCAGTGGCGCGCAAGGAAGCAGTCAAAGGAGAAGATAAGAAGGAACGAAACGGCATAGGGACTCCCTGTCAGGTACGCATCAAGCTATGGGACTGCGGCGGGGTGGCTCTCAGAGATTAACCCCCTCAAACCGCAGCAATCTAGCCATCCAAACGGCTATTTTAATTACCATAACAGAGCCATCCACCGCCGCCAAGCAATAAACCGCTGGTTCCACCTCATCACCCTTGCTGTCACCCCCGAATGCATAGCTGTACTCACGTTGGCACACACAACCATGCCGCTCACGTTCAAGAGCGCACGAGCTCCCCTCGGGATTGCCCCGAATCGAGATGGCTGCGGCGAAGGAGAGCCGCGAGAGGAGTGAATTACAGATAAAAAGATCAGTAGTGAGCGGTGAGAACCATTCTCAATAAAACACATAACCAGCGCCATTGGAATACCTACCATAAACCAGATCGGATTTCTTTGAACCGCATTGCGTTTTTTGAAAATGGCTCTTTTTGAACCCCTACCACCCGTGTATAGATTTCCGTCGCACTCAGGATGGTGCGATCCAAGATGGAGTTAAAAAAATAATGAAGCAAACATCGTTAGCACTGGCGATCACAGCACTGCTGTCGACCCTGCCCAGTGCGCTCGTTCAGGCAAATGAAGGTTGTGCGCCGCTCACCGGCAAGGAGAGCGGCATGGATATCGGACGCAGCAGCACCGAGCGCTGCCTGCCAGGAGCCAATCCCCTGCAGGATCAGCAGTGGTATCTGCTCAACAGTGGCCAGGATGGATTCAGCGCCCGTGGCGGTATAGCGGGCAATGATCTCAACCTCTGGTGGGCTCATCGCACCGGCGTGCTGGGCCAGGGAGTCAATGTGGCCGTGGTGGATGATGGTCTGGCCATCGCCCACCCGGACCTGGCGGACAACGTGCGTCCGGGTTCGAAAAACGTGGTGACCGGCAGCGATGACCCGACACCGACCGATCCGGATACGGCCCACGGCACCTCGGTCTCCGGCATCATTGCGGCGGTAGACAACGTCATCGGGACCAAGGGGATTGCCCCGCGAGCTCAGCTGCAGGGGTTCAACCTGCTGGATGACAACAGCCAGCAGTTGCAGAAAGATTGGCTCTACGCCCTTGGCGACAGCGATGCCAGCCGCGACAACCGGGTGTTCAACCAGAGCTACGGCATGAGTGTGGTGGATCCCCGCTCTGCCAACTCTCTGGATCAATCCCAGCTTGATCGTCTGTTTGAACAGCAGACCCTCAAGGCGCAGGGCGCGGCCTATATAAAGGCCGCCGGCAACGGCTTCAACAAAATAGCGGCGGGCGGCTATGTGCTTAACCGCACCGGCAATGGCCCCAAATTGCCGTTTGAAAACAGCAACCTCGATCCCTCCAACAGCAACTTCTGGAACCTGGTGGTAAGCGCGCTCAACGCCGATGGCGTCAGATCCTCCTACTCCAGCGTCGGCAGCAACATCTTCCTGAGCGCGACCGGCGGCGAGTACGGTACCGACGCTCCGGCGATGGTGACCACGGATCTGCCCGGCTGCGACATGGGTTACAACCGCACCGACGATCCCAGCACCAACCGGCTGCACGGCAACCCGCAACTGGATGCCAGTTGCGACTACAACGGCGTGATGAACGGCACCTCCTCCGCCACCCCCAGCACCTCCGGCGCCATGGCGCTGCTGATGTCCGCCTACCCGGATCTGTCGGTACGTGACCTGCGGGATCTGCTGGCGCGCAGCGCAACCCGGGTCGATGCCACACAGAAACCTGTGATGGTCAGCTACACCAGCAGCACCGGCAAGGTGCGCGATGTGAAAGGGCTGGAAGGGTGGGAGCGCAATGCCGCCGGCATGTGGTTCAACCCGACTTACGGTTTCGGTCTGATCGACGTCAACAAGGCGCTTGAGCTGGTAGCCAATCACCAGCCCCTCCCCCCGCTGGTACAGCTGCCATGGCAGAAGATCAATGTCAGCGGCAGTGCCGCCGCCATTGCGGATGTGGGCAACAGCCCGACCAGCTCAACAACCCGCATCGCGACACCATTGACGGTAGAAGCGGTTCAGGTGATGGTGAGTCTGGATCATCAGCGTCTGCCCGATCTGCTGATCGAACTGGTCTCCCCCGCCGGCACCCGCAGCATCCTGCTGAGCCCCTTCAACAGCCTAGTCGGCCAATCTCTCGACCAGCAGCAACTGGGCTTTGTGCGAACCAAGGGATTGCGCGACATGCGGATGCTATCCAACAAGTTCTACGGCGAATCGGCGCAAGGCACATGGCGACTGGAAGTGACCGACGTTGCCAACGGTACCCGTCAGGTCTCTCTGCTCAATCGCGAGACCCGTGAGCGTACCACCCTGACCGAGCGCAACAATCGCCAACCGGGCAAGCTGATCTCATGGTCCCTGCGGGTCCTGGGTCACGATGCCAACCGCAGCTAACACGCTAGGAGTATTACCATGAACAAACCTGTTACCTTGCTTCTGGCAACCCTGCTGGCCCCCCTCTCGGGACAGCTCTGCGCCGAGGAGTCCGTCACCATGGATGGCAAGCAGTACAGCACCATAGAGGTGAACGGCCAGACCTACCTCATTCCTGACAACGGCAGCAAGAAGCGGGTCGCCCGCAGCCTTGACAGCAAGGTCCCGCAACAGACCCTGCGCCGCGGTGACGTGTTGATGCAAGGGGCCGCCAGCCCCGAGCTCACCGTCAGCGGCACCCTGCTGGTGGAAGCTGACGATGCCACCGCCAAGGCGCTGGCGACTCGCCACGGCTTGAACTTCAAGCAGAGCAGCGGCGGCATAGCCCTGCTGGAGGCCAAATCGGGCACCGATCTCAACGCCATCGCCACCAAGCTCAAGAGCGAAGGGGTGAATGTGCAGATCGAGCTGTCGGGGGCCGAACAGCAGCCGAAATAGGTCGCGACAGACAAATAACAAAGGGGGCCATCATGGCCCCCTTTCTGCTGCTCATTTTGACAGTGACTTACTTGGCGCCATGCTGCTCCGCCAGATAGAGCCAGGTATCGACCACGGTATCGGGGTTGAGCGACACCGAGTCGATCCCCTGCTCCACCAGCCAGGCAGCGAAGTCCGGGTGATCGGATGGGCCCTGACCGCAGATCCCCACGTACTTGCCCGCCTTGCGCGCAGCCTGAATAGCCATCGCCAGCAGCGCCTTGACCGCCTCGTTACGCTCGTCGAACAGATGGGCGATGAGCCCGGAATCCCGATCCAGCCCAAGGGTGAGCTGGGTCATGTCGTTGGAACCGATGGAGAAGCCATCCACGTGCTCGAGGAACTTGTCTGCCAAGAGGGCGTTGCTCGGGATCTCGCACATCATGATCACCTTGAGCCCCCGCTCGCCGCGGCGCAGACCGTTCTCGGCCAGGATGTCGATCACCTGCTCCGCCTCGCCCACGGTACGCACGAAGGGGATCATCACCTCGACGTTGGTCAACCCCATCACATCGCGCACCCGCTTGATCGCCTCGCACTCGAGGGCAAAGCAGGGGCGGAAGCTGTCGGCAATGTAGCGGGACGCACCACGAAAACCGATCATCGGGTTCTCCTCGTGGGGCTCGTAGCCACGACCGCCCACCAGATTGGCGTACTCGTTGGACTTGAAGTCCGACATCCGCACGATCACCCGCTCCGGCCAGAACGCGGCCCCCAGAGTGGCGATCCCCTCGGTCAGCTTGGCCACGTAGAACTCCCACGGGCTGTCGTAACCGGCGATCATCTTGCCGATGGTGGCCTTGAGCTCTGGGGTTTGCTGGTCAAACTCCAGCAGCGCCTTGGGGTGCACCCCGATCATCCGGTTGATGATGAATTCAAGGCGTGCCAGTCCTACCCCGGCATTGGGCAACTGGGCAAAGTCGAAAGCGCGGTCCGGGTTGCCGACGTTCATCATGATCTTGATGGGCAGGCGCGGCATATTGCCCACCTCGGTCACCGCCACGTCGAAGTCCAGCTCGCCGTCATAGATAAAACCGGTATCCCCTTCCGCGCAGGAGACGGTGATCCGCTGGCCCGGCTGAATATGATCGGTAGCGTTGCCACAGCCCACCACTGCCGGAATGCCCAGCTCGCGGGCGATAATGGCGGCGTGACAGGTGCGCCCCCCCCGGTTGGTGACGATGGCGGAGGCCCGCTTCATGATGGGCTCCCAGTCCGGGTCGGTCATGTCGGTCACCAGCACATCGCCGGGCTGCACTTCGTCCATCTGGCTGATGGAAGAGATGACCCGCGCCGGGCCCGCGCCAATCTTGTGGCCGATGGCTCGTCCCTCGATCAGCACCTTGCCCGCTTGCTTGAGGGCAAAACGCTCGAGGGTGTTGGCCTCCTGACGGCTGCGCACGGTTTCCGGGCGGGCCTGCACGATGTAGAGTTGGCCATCCTGACCATCCTTGGCCCACTCGATGTCCATCGGGCGGCCATAGTGCTGCTCGATGATGAGGGCCTGTTTCGCCAGCGCCATCACCTCCTCATCGCTGATGCAGAAGCGGCTGCGCTCGGCCTCATTGGTGTCGACAATCTTCACCTGGCGGCCGTGACCGGCATCGTCCGAGTAGGTCATCTTGATAAGCTTGGAGCCGAGGGTCTTGCGCACCACCGCCGGGCGCCCCCCCTTGAGGGTCGGCTTGTGCACATAGAATTCATCCGGGTTGACCGCGCCCTGCACCACCATCTCGCCAAGACCATGGGCGCCGGTGATAAAGACCACGTCGTTGAAACCGGACTCGGTATCCAGAGTAAACATGACGCCGGAGGCGGCGAGATCGGAACGCACCATCCGCTGAACCCCGGCCGAGAGGGCAACACCCTTGTGGTCGTAGCCCTGATGCACCCGATAGGAGATAGCGCGATCGTTGAACAGGGAAGCAAACACATGCTTGACCGCCGTCATGACGGCATCGATGCCACGTACGTTGAGGAAGGTCTCCTGCTGACCGGCAAAGGAGGCGTCCGGCATATCCTCGGCGGTGGCGGAGGAGCGCACCGCAAACGAGGCTTCGACACCGGCACTCAACTTTTCATGGGCAACCCGGATAGCCTGCTCCAGCTCGGGCTGGAACGGGGCGTCGATCACCCAGTCGCGGATCTGCTGACCGGCCCGGTTGAGGGCGGCGATATCGTCCACGTCGAGATTGTCGAGCAGATGGTGGATCTTGCCGTTGAGGCCGCTTGACTCCAGAAACTCGTTAAACGCAAAGGCGGTGGTGGCAAAGCCCCCCGGCACGGATACGCCGGCGCCAGAGAGGTTGCTGATCATCTCGCCAAGGGATGCGTTCTTGCCGCCAACTCGTTCTACGTCCTGCATTCCGAGTTGTTCGTACCAGAGCACGTACTGTTGCACTTGGATGTCTCCAGGTTGGTGGGCACCGATGCCATAGCACCTCGTGCGCCCGATTTAATCGATGAGGTTATGGGTAAGTCAGGTGCGTTCTTGTCTGTTTCTTTTGTTGCCAACGACCATGAAAACGTTTTCTATTGGTTTTCAAAAAAATCCCCGAGCAAGAGGTGGGGATGGTCGAATGACCGGAACATTCTACAATGGCGACACAAAAAGATAACGATTCAGGTTTGCAAGCCACTTCACAACTTGGGCACAGCAGACCGGTTGACAAAACTGGTATGGTTTCGGGAGATACTTCTCACCCCTTACCCCATGCGACCCCACCCGCGGTATCACAGGAGCCCTACGTGCACACCGTATTTTATGTTTCAGACGGAACCGCCATCACTGCCGAAGTGTTCGGTCACGCGGTATTGAGCCAGTTTCCGCTGGCCTTCGAGCAGATCACTATCCCCTTTGTGGAGACACTGGAGAAAGCCCGTCAGGTACGGATGCGGATCGACGAGCAGTTTCGCCAGACCGGGGTACGCCCCATCCTGTTTCACACCATCGTCGACCCGCAGGTACGGGAAGAGGTACTGAAATCGGAAGCGTGCGGCCACGACTTTCTCAACACCTTCGTCAGCCCGCTGGAGCAGGAGCTGGGGGTCAAAGCCGAGCCCCGCCTCCACCGCACCCACGGCATGGAGAACCGCAAGCTCTATGACGATCGCATCGAGGCGGTCAACTTCGCACTGGCCAACGACGATGGCATCACCACCAAAGAGTACGATGAGGCGGACATCATCCTGATCGGGGTCTCCCGCTGCGGCAAGACCCCCACCAGCCTCTATCTGGCGCTGCAGTTCGGCATTCGCGCCGCCAACTACCCCTTTATCGAGCAGGACATGGGGATGCTGGAGCTGCCCGCCCCCCTCAAGGCCAACCGTCACAAGCTGTTTGGCCTCACCATAGCGCCGCAGCGGCTGCACGAGATCCGCAACCAGCGCCGCGCTAACAGCCGCTACTCCTCCATCGAACAGTGCGAGCAGGAGCTGGCCTGCGTGGAGAGGCTGTTTCGCCAGGAGGCGATCCGCTTCCTCGATACCAGCTCCCACTCGGTGGAGGAGATCAGCGCCAAGGTCCTCGAGGCGACCGGTCTGCGCCGCCAGCTCTGTTAAGCCAGCTTGACAGCTATCGGCATCAACAAAAGATAAAAATTACAGTGTCGCGGCGAAAGTCAGCTGTGGCGAACTGCAATTCACATCGATGACAGTGAAAAGCGTGGATAAAAAAGGGATAAGCACCACAAATGCTTATCCCTCTTCTTGTCGACCTTGGCGTTGTGCCCTTGTCACCCGCTGCCAGTTAGCCGCTATTCGATTCCGTTCTGCTGCGCTCGGCAAACAGCCAGCGTTCACTAACGATTGAGCTCAGGGTTGTTCATCAACCGGGCATAGAAGGCCAGCAAACCGTGGCGCAGGCGAACCCGCTCCGCCAACCAGCCGCCAACGAGCGCCCCCGTTACCCCACCCACCAGCAACAGCAGCTGCCAGTAGTGCAGCAACTCCTGATCACCGAGCGAGAGCCAGCCCAGCAGCATGGTGGCGGCCACCAGCAACAACAGCGGACTGGCAGCAATCCCTAACCAGAGCGCCACCAGCACACCCCGGGCAACCCCTTGTTGCAGCACGCTTTCGCGCTCTCTGTACTCCAACTCCCTGCACTCTTCCCTGTACTCTTGCTTGTTTGGCATCATTTGCATCCATTTGTGGCTTGGCACAACAAAAGCACACCAACAAGACAAAATGTCAACAAAACAGAATTCGATTGCACAAACATCAACCAAAAACTACCAAGAAGCCTCTTCAAATCATGAAAAAGCTGCCTTTGGTACAAAATACGGCCATTAGAGATGGAAAATAGGTGCATTCATGGCGGATTATCACTATTCTGCTTCGGTTGCCAGCCAACACTAAAAATTGAAAATGGCATGGCGTAACGAAATAAATACAGCTTTCGTCAGGTTTTGGCTACGCACTGCGGCCTGCTCAGGATGAGCCCAACACCAACCAGAGACAACAGAGACGTAAGGACAGACCCATGGATTTGAAACAAGACGGTGAGGAGCTGAAACGCGGCCTTAAAAACCGCCACATTCAGTTGATTGCTTTGGGCGGCGCCATCGGCACCGGCCTCTTTCTGGGCATTGCCCAAACCATCAAGATGGCAGGCCCCTCAGTCCTGCTGGGTTATGCCATCGGCGGCTTTATCGCCTTCCTGATCATGCGCCAGCTCGGTGAAATGGTGGTGGAAGAGCCGGTAGCCGGCTCCTTCAGCCACTTTGCCTACAAATACTGGGGTGAGTTTGCCGGTTTCGCGTCCGGCTGGAACTACTGGGTGCTCTACGTGCTGGTGAGCATGGCCGAGCTGACCGCGGTGGGCATCTATGTCCAGTACTGGTGGCCCGAGATCCCGACCTGGATGTCGGCCGCCTTCTTCTTCGTGCTGATCAACGCCATCAATCTCTCCAACGTCAAAGCGTTTGGCGAAATGGAGTTCTGGTTCGCCATCATCAAGGTGGTCGCCATCATCGGCATGATTGGCTTTGGCGGCTATCTGCTCCTCTCCGGTGCCGGCGGACCCGAGGCGAGCGTCACCAACCTGTGGGCTCAGGGCGGTTTCTTCCCCAACGGCATCAGCGGTCTGGTGATGGCGATGGCGGTGATCATGTTCTCCTTCGGCGGTCTGGAGCTGGTGGGCATTACCGCCGCCGAAGCGGACAACCCCGAGAAGAGCATTCCCAAGGCCACCAATCAGGTGATCTACCGCATCCTCATCTTCTACATCGGTGCTCTGGCTATCCTGATGTCCCTCTACCCTTGGGGTAAAGTGGTGGAAGGCGGCAGCCCGTTCGTGATGATTTTCCACGCTCTGGACAGCAATCTGGTCGCCACCGTACTCAACATCGTGGTGCTGACGGCGGCACTGTCGGTCTACAACAGCTGCGTCTACTGCAACAGCCGGATGCTGTTCGGTCTGGCCAAACAGGGCAACGGCCCGAAAGCCCTGCTCAAGACCAACAAGAGCGGCGTGCCACTGGTTGCCCTCTCGGTCTCGGCCATCGCCACCCTGCTCTGCGTGCTGATCAACTACCTGATGCCGGGCAAGGCGTTCGGCCTGCTGATGGCGCTGGTGGTCTCCGCACTGGTGATCAACTGGGCGATGATCAGCCTCGCGCACCTCAAGTTCCGCAAGGCCAAGGTCGCAGAAGGCGTCCAGCCCAAGTTCAAGGCGTTCTGGTATCCCTTCGGCAACTACCTCTGCCTCGCGTTCATGGCTGGTATCCTGGTGATCATGTACATGACCCCCGATTTCCGCATCTCAGTCGAACTGATCCCCGCCTGGCTGGTGGTACTGGGCATTGGCTTTGTCATCAAGCGCAAAGGACAAGCCCAAAGCAAGGTCGCAGCCAATCTGGGTTAATGCCCGCAGCTGAGAAAAACAATGCAAAACGCCGATCGCATGATCGGCGTTTTTTTATTGCGCGCAGCACTACTAGCAGCCATAGCCCTCAGGAAGGCAGCTCTTGCCTTTGATCTTGCCGATGCTCCGGGCTGTTGACGCAACACTCATCGCGGAAAAAGGCGATGATCTCCTCCAACACCGCGTATTGAGAGACGCAAAGCAGGGTGCGACTCTCCCGGTTTTGCTTCACCAGCCCCACCGAGACCAGCGCCGCGATATGGTGGCTGAGGGTGGAAGCGGGGATCGCCAGCTGCTTTTGCAGCTCACCCACCGGCAGCCCCTGCTCTCCCGCCTTGACCAGATGCTTGAAGATAAACAACCGGGTCGGATGACCCAGCTCTTTCAATGCCTTGGCGACCTCTTCCAGTTGCATCTCTGCGCCCTCCACGAATTTGATATTTCGATAATACCAGAAATATCTTGACCGGCCATTCATTTCGATTATTTTGGAAATATAGAAACCAAGTGAGGATACGACAATGAATGAGTGGTTAACCATGCTGACCGATGCAGCCCAGATGTTCCTGTTTCTGGCTGTCGAGCTGTCGGTGCTGTTTCTGGTCATTAGCGCCGGGGTCAGCCTGATCCGCCAGAAGCTCCCCGACAAGAAGATCCAGCGGATGCTGGGGGCGCGCCATGGCAAGGGCTATCTGCTCTCGGCCCTGCTCGGTGCCGTCACCCCCTTTTGCAGCTGCTCCACCATCCCCATGCTGAGAGGATTGCTCTCGGCCAAGGCTGGCTTTGGCCCCACCCTCACCTTCCTGTTTATCTCGCCACTGCTGAACCCCATCATCGTCGGCTTGATGTGGGCCACCTTTGGCTGGAAAGTGACCCTGCTCTACGCCGTGATCGCCGCCAGCGTCTCCGTCATGGCGAGCATGCTGCTCGACAGATTGGGGTTCGAGCGCCATGTCATCGACCCCAAAGAGGCCACCCCCTCTTGCGGTAGCGGCTGTGGCCCGGCAACCCGCGCCACCACTCAAGCACATTGCAGTGACAACCAACGCAGTGCCATTCGCGCAATCAAACCCCTCAACGGGGCAGCGTGCTGCCCGGCACCTCAACCAGAGATGGCAGAACAGGCCACCCTCTCCTGCTGCGGCGATGGCACGGCAACCCTTACCCGTGCACCACAGCTCCCCACCGCCTGGGTCAAAGCTCGCCTCGATGCCTGGCAGCAGTTCAAAGCGGTATTGCCCTTCCTGCTGCTGGGGGTGCTTATCGGCTCATTTATCTATGGCTTTATTCCGGCCGAGTGGATCGCCGCCCATGCTGGCGCCGACAACCCGCTGGCCATCCCCTTCAGCGCCATCGTCGGGATCCCGCTCTATATTCGTGCCGAGGCCGTGATCCCGCTGGCGTCGGTACTACTGGGTAAAGGGATGGGAATGGGCGCCGTCATGGCGCTGATCATCGGCAGTGCCGGTGCCAGCCTGACCGAGGTGATCCTGCTCAAATCGATGTTCAGAACCCCGATGATTACGGCCTTCCTTACCGTGATACTCGGCATGGCGATCCTGATGGGCTACCTGACACAACTGCTGTTTTAAGTTGCCCATCATTAAACAGACAGGGTGTTAAGCCAGCTGAGTGTGAAACCATCAGGCTTCCCATAGACAAACGCCGATCAACTGATCGGCGTTTGTCTATTCCGTACGGCAATCTGCAACCGGCGTTACAGATATTGCCCGACGATGGGGAGCAGATCCTCGACGTCACGGGCGATATGGTCGGGTTGGTGTTCCCAGCGCTCCGGGGTCGCGCGGCTATAGGCGACAGCCACCGAGATCACACGGCTCTGCTCGCCAAGCGCCCCTTGCAAATGACGGGCAAACTGCACATCCGCTTCATGGTCACCGATATAGATCAGCGACTGGCACCTAGCTGGGCCGAAGATAGACTCCAGACATTTGAGGCCACCGTAAGGATGGGGTTTTTGCTGCTGTCCGGGCACGTCATCATAGCCGACCACAGCCTTGAAGAGGCTGTTCACGCCATGCTGCTCCAGTACCCGGCGAATGTTCTTTTGGGAGTTCTGCGAACAAATTCCGTGGGGAATGGCAGAGAAATGGTCAATCACCGCCTCCAGCCCCGCAAAAAAACGCACCTCGGTCCGGTTCATCTCCTGATGCTTGGCCCACAGACTGCCAGCCAGCACCATCTCGTCCCGCGACAAACCGTAGTAATCCATATAGAGCGCCTGCCAGTTTTTGGCGGCGTGATTGGCATGGTGATACTCCGCTTCGCTGCGCAGATAGCGCGGCAGATACTCTCCGGTCAGATGGGGGGCGACCTCAGCCAGGATCTGCTTGGTGATATCGATATTCTTCGGCACCGAATTGACCAGAGTACCGTCATAATCCCATAAAATCGCATCCAACTTCATTGCGTTACCTGTCTCGCTTCACAGCCATAAGTCACGCCATGTTACTTGGCTTGCCTCCCCTCGCCAAACCGCGCTGTAAAAATGTGAGACCCATCCCGTCCCCACGCAGTAGCACAAGAGTTAATGTGCAACAACACAATAAATGAACATCCTCTGCCATACTCAAACGAAGTATTCCGTTACGCCGAAACCGGAGCCTGATCATGGTAACCAGCTCGCTTCACACCACAGATACCGAGGTTGAATTTGCCGACGATATCCAGTTGGTATCGACGACCGATCTCAAAGGGGACATCACCTACGCCAATCCGGCGTTTTGTCAGGTGGCAGGCTATCGCCTGGAAGAGATGTTGGGACAGCATCACAATCTGGTGCGCCACCCCGACATGCCCAAGGCAGCGTTTGCCGATCTCTGGGCCCACCTACAGGCGGGTAAACCATGGCGAGGCATGGTAAAAAACCGCTGCAAGGATGGTCGCTATTATTGGGTTGATGCCTATGTCACCCCGATTTATGAAGATGGCAAGATGGTGGGTTACCAATCCGTCCGCTGCCGTCCCGCCGCAGAGCACAAAGCGCGTGCCAGCCAGATGTACAAAACCCTTAAAGCCCGTGAAACCGGCTCTGCCATTCACATGGGCCTGCGTCAACTCACGCCAGCCATGATGACCATCCCCCTGCTGCTCGTCAGCGTGATCAGCGCGCTCTGGCTGATCTCACCGCTGCAGGCGCTCTGGGTCATCATACCCCTCTTGGCAATAATCTGGTTCAATCGCCACCCTCTCTTCCTCACGCCGCGATTCTTGCAGCAGCTCGAGCAGGATTACGACAGCATCAGCCGCCTTATCTTCTCGGGGGATGCCCCCCACAGCATCGCCGATTTCCATATCAAGCTCGGGCAAGCGAAGATCCGTACCGTACTCGGCCGGGTGGATGACACCACCGCGTCGCTCAATGCCATGGCCAATGACCTGCGCGGCTCCGCCTCGCTGGCCAGCCAGGATATCTCTTCGCAAGACACGCAGATCCAGCAGATTGCCACCGCCGTCACCCAGATGGCCTCGGCCGCCGAGGAGATCAACCGCAATATTCAAGACAGCAACAGCCAGATCGAAGAGGCCCGCCGCCACTGCATCACCACCAGCACCCAGCTTTCGGAAGCGGGAGAAGAGATGTCGGCGCTGGCCACCCAGGCGGAGCAAGCCTTCCAGTCAGCTGTCGAGCTGGCGAGCGAATCCGAGCGGATCGGCACCATCATGAGCGAAATTCGCGGCATTGCGGATCAAACCAACCTGCTGGCGCTCAATGCCTCCATCGAAGCCGCACGGGCAGGCGATCAGGGCCGCGGCTTTGCAGTGGTGGCGGACGAGGTTCGCAGCCTGTCGACCAGAACCCACAAGGCGACAGAGCAGATCCAGAACAGCATTGGCCATATCCAGCAAACCCTGGGGGGATGGAAAGAGATGATGCATCTCAATGTGACCAGAACCAACGCCTGCCTCGCCACCACCCGGGCAAGCACCGGCAATCTGAATCAGGTTGTGGTCGAGATAGACAAGGTCTCTGATTTTTCCAACCAGATCACCGCCGCGGCCACCGAGCAACAAGCGGTCATCGAGGAGATCAGTCGCAATATCAACCAGATATCCTCGCTCTCTCACGATAACAGCCTCAAAATCGATCAGGTGAGTGAAACCAGTGCCAACTTGCAGAGCAAAGCGAGCCAGCTCAAGGACTTAAGCCGGACATTCGGATAGCAGCATGCAGATAAAGTCCATGTAAACGAAGGGCCACCCGTCTGGGTGGCCCTGTTGTTTATACGGCTTAACTGTTGCTCCTAGACGCCACTTACTTGGCGTAATCCTCAGTCGGGATACAGGCACAGAACAGGTTGCGATCGCCGTAAACGTCGTCGATGCGGTTCACAGAGGGCCACAACTTGGCGGCGCGCACGGCGTCGGACGGGAACACCGCCTCGGCGCGGCTGTAGCCACGGGACCACTCTGCATCCATCACGTCATCCTGGGTGTGCGGCGCATGGACCAGCGGGTTGTCGGCGAGGCTCCACTGCCCCTCCTGCACCTTGGCAATCTCGGCGCGGATGGACGTCATCGCCTCGACGAAGCGATCCAGCTCGCGCTTGGATTCCGACTCGGTCGGCTCGACCATCAGGGTGCCCGCTACCGGGAAGCTCATGGTCGGTGCGTGGAAGCCGTAGTCCATCAGCCGCTTGGCCACGTCCATCTCGCTGATGCCGGAAGCCTCCTTGAGCGGACGGATATCCAGAATGCACTCGTGGGCCACCCGACCGTTGCGGCCTGAGTAGAGCACCGGGAAGGATTCACCCAGCTTCTTGGCCAGATAGTTGGCGTTGAGGATGGCGACCTGAGTGGATTTCTTCAGCCCCTCGTCACCCAGCATGGCGATATACATCCAGCTGATGGGCAGGATGCTGGCCGAGCCGAACGGTGCAGCCGACACGGCGCCGTTGTCACGACTCTCCTTGTCGGTCTTGACCACGGCGTGACCAGCCACGAACGGTGCCAGATGCTTCTTCACACCGATGGGGCCCATGCCCGGGCCGCCACCGCCGTGAGGAATGGCAAAGGTCTTGTGCAGGTTGAGGTGAGAGACGTCCGCCCCGATAAAGCCCGGTGCCGTCAATCCAACTTGCGCGTTCATGTTGGCGCCGTCCAGATAGACCTGACCACCGTGCTGGTGAACGATGTCGCACACCTCCTTGATGGTCTCCTCGTACACCCCGTGGGTGGAGGGGTAGGTCACCATCAGACAGGAGAGCTGATCCCCCGCCTCGGCGGCCTTGGCGCGCAAGTCGTCGAGATCCACGTTGCCGGACTTGTCACAGGCGGTGACGATCACCTTGAGCCCCGCCATCTGGGCTGAGGCCGGGTTGGTGCCGTGGGCAGAAGCCGGAATGAGGCAAATGTCGCGATGCCCCTCGCCGCGGGATTCGTGGTACTTCTTGATGGCCAAGAGACCGGCGTACTCGCCCTGCGCCCCGGAGTTGGGCTGCATGCAGACCGCATCGTAACCGGTCACCTTTACCAGCCAGTTTTCGAGGTCGGCCAGCAGCAACTGGTAGCCCTTGGCCTGCGCCAGCGGGGCGAACGGGTGTAACTTGCCAAACTCGGGCCAGGTCACCGGGATCATCTCGGCGGTGGCGTTGAGCTTCATGGTGCAGGAGCCGAGCGAAATCATGGCGTAGTTGAGCGCCAGATCTTTGGCTTCGAGACGGTGGATATAACGCAGCATCTCGGTCTCGGAGTGGTACTTGTTGAACACCTCGTGGGTCAGCACGGCGTCGGTGCGCAGCAGATCCTGCGGGATAGCGTGATGGGTCTGAGCCGCCTTGTCGAGGGCCTCGATATCCAGTCCATGACTTTGGCCGAGGAAGAGATCGAACAGCTCGGCCACATCAGCGCGGGTGGTGGTTTCAGACAGCGACACCCCTACCGCACCATCTAGGTCTGCACGCAGGTTGATGCCGAGCCCCTCGGCCTTGGCAATGAGTGCTGCTTTATCTGCCGTCAGCACGGTCAGGGTATCGAACCAGCTGGCGTGCTTGAGGGCAACACCCTTGGCCTTGAGGCCGAGCGCCAGAATGGTGGTGAGACGGTGCACGCGGGAGGCGATGGTTTTCAGCCCCACCGGACCGTGGTAGACGGCGTAGAAGCTCGCCATATTGGCCAGCAGCACCTGAGCGGTACAGATGTTGGAGTTGGCCTTCTCACGGCGGATATGCTGCTCGCGGGTCTGCATCGCCATACGCAGCGCGGCTTTGCCGCGGGCATCTTTGGAGACACCGATGATGCGGCCCGGCATGGAACGCTTGTAGGCATCGCGGGTGGCGAAGAAGGCGGCGTGGGGGCCACCGTAACCCATGGGCACGCCAAAGCGCTGGGCGGAGCCCAACACCACGTCGGCACCCAGTTCGCCCGGGGATTTGAGCAGCAGCAGGGAGAGCAGATCGGCGCTGACACAGGCCAGCCCTTTCTGGGCCTGTACCGCGGCAATCAGAGCGCGCAGATCTTTCACCTCACCTGTGGTGGTGGGGTACTGGAACAGGGCACCGAACACCTCTTCGCTCACCGCATCGCTCGCGGCGCCAACCGCCACGTCGAAACCGAAGTGAACCGCGCGCTCCTTGACCACATCGATCACCTGAGGGTGCACGTCATCGGCCACGAAGAAGAGGTTGGATTTGGACTTGGCCATCCGCTTGGCCAGCGCCATCGCCTCGGCGGCGGCGGTCGCTTCATCCAGCAGGGAGGCACTGGCCAGATCCATGCCGGTGAGATCCAGCGTCAGCTGCTGGAAGTTGAGCAGGGCTTCGAGACGGCCCTGCGCCAGCTCGGGCTGGTACGGGGTGTAAGCGGTATACCAGCCCGGGTTTTCCAGCACGTTGCGCAAAATGACGTGGGGCACATGGGTATCGTGATAACCCATGCCGATATAGCTCTTGGCAATCTTGTTCTGAGCAGCATAGCCCCTGAGCTTGGCCAGCGCTTCCACTTCGGTCATGCCGGCACCGATCCCCAGCGGGCCCGGCAGGCGAATGGCGGCGGGCACGGTCTGTTCAATCAAATCGTCCAGGCTTTCGGCCCCGACGGTCGCCAGCAGCTGGCGCAGCTCTTCCTCGCCCGGGCCAATATGGCGGCGGACAAAATCGGTTTTTTGCTCGAGTTCAAACAGTGACTGGGTCATTTCCCTATTTCCTGATAAATAAGTCCTGGCATGACATCCTGATAACCAAGACCTGATGTTCCTGATCGTCGGTTGATACCGACGCCACTCATGTTCTGGGTCCCGCAGACAGGGTGCGGCACCGGATGCTGCGGCAGCATCGAGAGGGGATCGCCTTGTTGCGAACCGGCCTGTTTACCCCTAGCCTCCTAGGCTGGCAAACGGCAGGCGCGGACGACTTCACCCTTCCACCGACCGGTGCTTGCCCGGCTGGCGGTCATACAAAGGGGCCCTGCTGTGTTGGCAGGGCCCGGGGGCATTACTCTTCGTCCACCACATTCTGGTAGCCTTCGGCATCCAGCAGGTTGGCCAGCTCGCTCTCGTCATCGAGCTTGATGCGGAACAGCCAGCCAGCGCTGTAGGGGTCGGAGTTGACCAGTTCGGGGCTCCCTTCCAGCTCGTCGTTGACGGCGATGATCTCGCCGCTCACCGGGCTGTAGATGTCGGAGGCCGCCTTGACCGACTCGGCCACGGCGCAGTCGTCACCGGCACTGACCTGCTTACCCACTTCCGGCAGCTCGACAAACACCATGTCACCCAGCAGCTCCTGGGCGTGTTCGGTGATACCGACCACGGCCTCGCCGTTGGCTTCAACACGGATCCACTCGTGGGAAGTGGCATATTTCAGTTCGCTCGGGATATGGCTCATTTGTGCTTCCTTTGATCTTTGAGTCGCGTTTAAAAACGAATATGAAAAGGGATGGGGGAGGCACTGCCCTCCCCCAAGACGGTATTAAACCAGCTTCTGGCCGTTACGGACGAAAGCGGGCTTGGTGACCTTCACGGTGACCAGCTTCTTGCGGATCTCCACCTCGGCCAGCTCACCGATATCGCGGGGCACCCGCGCCAGGGCAATACTGTAGCCCAGGGTGGGGGAGAAAGAGCCGGAGGTGATCACACCTTCCCGCTTCTCACCGTTTGCCGCGGTGAAGGTGACCGGCATACCGGCACGCAGCACCCCTTTCTCTTCCATCACCAGACCCACCAGCTTGGGCTGGTTGCCCGCCGCTTTCTGCGCTTCCAGCACGTCACGGCCGATGAAGTTGCGATCGCTCGGCTCCCAGGCGATGGTCCAGGCCATGTTGGCGGCGAGTGGAGAGATTGACTCGTCCATATCCTGACCGTAGAGGTTCATCCCCGCCTCGAGGCGCAGGGTATCGCGGGCACCGAGGCCGCACGGGGCGACGCCGTTATCCAGCAGCGCTTGCCACAGCTCGCAGGCTTTCTCTTGCGGCACCACGATTTCATAACCATCTTCGCCGGTGTAGCCGGTAGTGGCGATAAAGAGATCGCCAGCCTGCACGCCGAAGAAGGGTTTCATCCCCACCACGGCGGTACGCTGAGCGGCGCTCAGCACAGCAGCAGCCTTGACCTTGGCGTTGGGGCCCTGCACCGCAATCATCGCAAGCTCGGGACGCTCGGTCACTGTGATGTCGAAATCGATGGCGTGATGGCGGATCCAGGCCAGATCCTTCTCGCGGGTAGCGGAGTTGACCACCAGCCGGTAGAAGGTATCGGTCAGGTAATAGGTGATGAGGTCATCGATCACGCCGCCTTCCGGATTGAGCATGCCGCTGTAGAGGGCCTTGCCGGGGGCAGTGAGTTTGGCCACGTCGTTGGCCAGCAGGTGTTGCAGAAAGGCTTTGACCCGTTCGCCGGTCAAATCGACGATGGTCATGTGGGAGACATCGAACATACCGGCATCGCTGCGCACCGCGTGGTGCTCTTCCAGCTGGGAGCCGTAGTTGATGGGCATTTCCCAACCGTGGAAGTCCACCATCTTGGCGCCGGCTTCCAGGTGTTTGGGATGCAGTACAGTAGTCTGGATCATCGCATTCTTTCCTTAGCAAAAAGCCTTTTCGCTTTGGCGACCACCCTTGCGACCCGCGCCACCGCTCTGACTGCAATACGTACAGCAAAAAGCGACCGGATCCAAAAGTGTGTGCTCGCTCCTGCCCTTGCCAGGCAAGAGGGATTCCTTGAACGGAGCGGATTATATGACAAGCAGGCGAGCGTGCCGCTCAAAAAAAACTAATCCCCTCCCGTAAAACTGACTCCAGACACTAAGATAAATGCAGTGATAAAAACAGCCATAAGCCGACTCAGGCGAGATTAAATTTTGATTTTTACCGTTTCGTCACAATTTGCAGAAAAACGTTTCGCTCCAGAGCAAAATTAAAGGCTGACACCCAAAACGGGTCATCAGCCTTGTCGGATTACTTTTGTTGTCAAAAACGGCGAGTAATATTAGTTTTTTTCACCCTTGGCCTGCATGGCACTGCCCTTGGTCGCAGCAACAGTCCAGTCAGGCCGGGCCAATGCGGGCAACTCGCCCTCCAGCCCCATGGCGGCGCGGATCACCCCCTCCTTGAACGGAGTCAGCAGGTTGGCCGCGCGCAATCCCACGCCCCGCACCAGCTTCTTGAGCGGGTTGGCCCCGCTGAACAGCCGCTTGAGCCCTTCCATCGCAGCCAGCATGCGAGCCGCTTCGCTCTTGCGCCAGCGCTCGTAGCTACGCAGGTTGGCAAGCAGGCCGATATCCTCACCCGCGGCATGATTTTGCAAGATCTGCTCCGCCAGCGCGGCAGCATCCAGCAGGCCAAGGTTGACCCCCTGCCCCGCCAGCGGGTGGATGGTGTGGGCGGCATCTCCCACCAGCACCAGCCGCTCGCGGGCAAAGTCGCGGGCATAGCGGGCGGTAAGAGGAATCGCGCTGCGCGGCCCCTCCACCTTGCACAGACCGAGCCGGGCATCGAAGGCGGCGGTAAGCTGGCGATTGAACTGCTCGTCATCGCAGGTGCAGAGCGCCTCGGCGCGGGCCGCAGGCAGTGACCAGACGATGGAGCAGAGGTTCTCCTGCCACAGCGGCAAAAAGGCGAGCGGGCCATCCGGGGTGAAGATCTGGCGTGCCACCGCCTCATGGGGTTCGGCGCAGCGCACCGTCGCCACCAGCGCGTGGTGGCCATAATCCCAGCTGGTAAGCGGGATATCAGCCTGACGGCGCACCCAGGAGTGGGCGCCATCGGCAGCCACCACCAGTTTGGCCGAGATGGCCTGACCATCTTCAAGGAGCAGCAGGGCGCCCGCCGGGCCGCTCTGCAGGCTCTTGGCTCTGGCAGGGGTCAGCAACTGGATATTGCTGGCACCTTCAATCGCCTCAAACAGCGCCTGCTGGATCACCCGATTCTCGACGATGTGGCCGAGGTTGGCCTGACGCAGGCTGGCGGCATCGAAGTCGATATGGCCAAAACTGTCCTGCTCCCACACCGCCATCTTGTCGTAGGCCTGCAAGCGGCGCGCTTCAATGCCGTCCCAGGCGCCAACATGACGCAGGATCTGCTGGCTGGCCAGACTCAGGGCGCTGACCCGGTTATCGGCCACCTCCCCCAGCTGCGGATCGGGCAATTGCCCCTCCACCACCAGCACCTTGAGGGCGCTATGTTTCAGGGCCGCAGCGAGCCCCAGCCCCACCATGCCGCCACCGACAATCACCACATCCACATTTTGCATCTGCATCATCTCATCCTTTCAGGGCTGACCGGCTGGCCAGCGAGGGGACACCCGCAGGCATCACCTCTTTATTCAATAGGTTTTGATCAACGAATGGCGGTCACCATCTTCCGGTCAACAGGTTCCACTCAACAAGTGCTGGCTAGTTGCCGCACACATCGGCGACAAAACCCAGGGTGCGCGAGGCAAGCGGCGCCTTGAGGCACGGGAATCGCCCCATCAGGGTGAGCGCCAGATTGCGCCCCGCCACCAGCGGATCGTGACCATTGGAGAAGAGCTGGGCCAGCGAAGAGGTGAGCCAGACGGTCTGCTCCTGATCCTGCTTGCGCTGCTGCCAGTAGCCACTCAGTACCTTGAAGCTGCCGATATCCTCCCCCTCTGCCAACGCCTTGGCTACGGCGCCGGTAAGCAGGTCGAGATCCCGCATCCCGAGGTTGAAGCCCTGTCCGGCAATCGGGTGCAGGGCGTGGGCGGCATTACCGACCAGCACGGTGCGCTGGGCCAGCGGGTAGTCGCAGGCGGTCAGAATGAGCGGATAGACGTTACGCACGCCGCATCGCTCGAAGCGACCAAGCCGCCAGCCAAAGGCCTGCTGCAGACGGGCAAGAAACGCCGCCTCATCGAGGGCCGTCAGCTCATCCACCTCATGCTGCCCGACGCTCCACACCAGCGAGGAGAGCCCCTCCTGCATCGGCAACAGGGCCAGCGGCCCCCCTTCGGTAAAACGCTCGAAGGCGCGTCCCTCAGGGTCTTGCGCCGTTTTGACCGTGGCGATGATGGCGTGTTGCTCAAAGTCGTGGCGGGTCACCGGCAACTTGAAGTGCTGACGCACAAAGGAGTTGCCGCCGTCTGCCGCCACCAGCAGGCGGGTCTCAATCTGTTCACCGCTCTCGAGGGTGAGGGCCACCTTCTCCTCATCGGGCGCAATCTCGCTCACCCGGGCCGGACAACAGACCCGGATATTGGGAGAGGCCGCCATCGCCCGTTGCAGCTCCTTGCCAGCGGATGCAAGCTCGATCACCTGGCCCAGCGCGGGCAGACCGTATTCGGCAGCCGACAGGCGAGCCTGACCGAAGTGGCCCCGATCCGAGACATGGATCTGGGCAATGGGGGCGCAATGGGGGGCAAACAGCGGCCAGAGTCCGCGTCGCAACAGCGCATCACAGGTACCGGCCGAAAGCGCAATGGCGCGGGCGTCGAACCCTGAATGGGTGTGCTGTTCGGGGACGCTTGCCTCCAGCAGCAGGATCTCGAGGGGGGAGCCATCGGATCTAAGCAGGGCTGCCAGCGAGAGGGCCAGCACGGCGCCGCTCATTCCACCGCCGACCAGGGTGACATCGACCTGTCGCACATCAGATTGAGACATAAGCAGAGAGGAAGAAGTGAAAAAGGTGGCCTCATGCTATCACAAAGCCGCTGGCCGAATGCGAGGTCACCGGCAAAAAACCGGTTGCGCCTCACAGGGTTAGCCACCACAAGGAAATAAAAAAGAGCGCCATCAGGCGCTCTTGCAGATTCAGTAAGGGTCTCGTTGACCCGCCCCTCAATGAAGGGTCGGCGGCGCGCTCGGGGTATCGGGGCGCTTGCCAAACTCTTCGAAGGCCATCATGACACCCAGTTTGACGTGTTCGTAGAGCACCAGGAAAGAGGCTTCGTTCTCGTCATCTTCCTGATCGAACTCGGCGGAGACCTGAGTGATGCTGGCGATATCCTGGATCATCTCCTGCAGCTCTTCCGAGGCACGCGACAACTCCTGCTGCACCACGCCGAAACCGGCCAGAAACGCCTGTGACCAGTCCACCAGCGAATCGATGCGCTCGTCGAGGGGAGCATCATCACTTGGCAGCAGCAGCTCGACGCCCTTCTGGGCCATCAGGCTCTCGACCACATTGTGATAAAGATCGGTCATCACCTGGCGCACCGGGGCCGGCAGGCCGAAACCGTCGTTCACCAGATCGTTGAAATGGGGCAGCCAACTCTTGTCGTCCAGTGCCACACCGCCGCACACCAGACCGCAGATCACACCATGGGCCTCTACTGCGCTGGCCATCAGCTCATGTTGTTCCATGATGTCGGCCACTGCCGCATATTTAAGGGGGTTCGTTTTGCTCATCGAGGATCCGCTCAAAGTTCAGTCAAATTTGCAGAATTAATGGTCAGGATCCTAGCATTCTCCCTCTTGCAGAGCCAGCAAGGCCTTGAAACTTATGCATCTGCGCTATATAGTCCCGCCCAGTTGTCCACGTGGATAAAGGCGGAAATCAGCTCCGCCGTATTGAGGAAGGCATGAGCACAGAGGCCGTAGAAATCGTCATTTTGGGACGTCCCTACAAGGTATCCTGTCCCTTGGGACAGCAGGATGCCCTGCGCCAGGCCGCCGAGCAGCTGACCGACAAGTTGATCGACCTGCGTCAACGCTCCAAAGTCTCCAGCAACGAGCAATTGGCTATCATGGCGGCGCTCAATTTCTGTCATGAGCTCTGCCTTGAAAAAGAGAAGAACCACCAATACTCTGAGACCATGGACAAGCGGATCAAGATGCTGCAGCGCACCATCGAAGCGGCTCTGATCGAGCACGGACAATATGGTGATTCCAGCGAAGAGGGGCAACAGCCCTAATCGCAAACCGTTTTAAAATTCCCTGGGATGTTTGTCAGCCGGTTCAAGTCCCCGAGCCGATATTCATACCAAACAGGGGATCTGCCTTCTGGCTATTGCGCATGCTCGGCACGACCGAGAAGCCTGCGGTCAGATCCGATCCCCGCCTTGAACCGACGGTTCAAGGGCCCAAACCGGCAACGGCATCTCGGGGTACCAACAGCAAAAGCCCGTCACCAGCGTGACGGGCTTTTTCTTTGCCTGATGATCAACGAACCCTACCCCTTTCAGAGCTGAAAAATGCCCCGGATGAAAAACTCACTCGGGGCATCACCGCATTCACTGTGCAGGCTGTGTTAACGCAGCCAGTCGCGTTAACGCTTTTATTTGACCAGCAACAGATTCTCTGACTGGCGGGAGGCCGTCACCAGCACCGGGATCGACTTGGAGGTCGGGGTAAACGACCCGGCCCCGATACTGTCGATGGGCACCAGCGGATTGGTCTCCGGGTAATAAGCCGCGATGTTGCCCTGCGGAATGTCATAGATCACCACGCTAAAGCCGTTCACGATACGCTCGCGCCCATCGTTGCAGATGGCCGCCATATCGACCTTGTCCCCTTCGGCAAAACCGAGGCGACGGGCATCCGCTTCGTTCATGAACACCACGTTGCGCTGGCCCTTGATGCCGCGATAACGGTCATCCATGCCATAGATGGTGGTGTTGTACTGATCGTGAGAGCGCAGGCTCTGCAACAGCAGGACTGGCTGATCGCTCATCTGTTCGGCAAGGCGGGTACACTCCGGCAGCACAGAGCGCGGCAGGGTGCTGGCACGAAACTCGGCGCTGCCGCTGGGGGTATTCCACGTCAGTTGCGCGGCTGAGTTATCGAGATGAAAACCGCACGGCTGCTGGATGCGAGCATTGAAATCGGCAAAACCGGCGATGGTCTGCTCGATAAGATCACGGATACGGGCATAGTCATCGCGCAGAGCCAACCAGTCGACCCGCTCGCTGCCCACGGTGGCGTGAGCCATCCGCGCCACAATATCAGTCTCCGAGAGGCAGAGCGGCGATACCGGCTCGGCCGCCCCGGTTGAGGCGTGCACCATGCTGAAGGTGTCTTCCACCGTGATCTTCTGGTTGCCAGTGCGCTGGATATCGAGCTCGGTACGGCCAAGGCAGGGCAGGATCAGCGCAGCCTTGCCCACCTGCAGATGGCTGCGGTTGAGCTTGGTGCTGATCTGCACGTTGAGCTCGGCCTTTTTCATCGCCCCGTAAGTGAAGTCGGTGTCGGGCGCAGCCGCCGCCAAGTTGCCGCCCAAGCAGACGAGCACCTTGCTCTTGCCTTCGTGCAGCGCCTTGAGCGCCTCGTAAACATTGTGACCACAGGCCCGCGGCAGGCTCACCTGCAGGTGACGCTCGAGCCGCTCGATAAAGGCAGCGGTCGGCTTTTCGTTGATACCCATGGTGCGGTTGCCCTGCACATTGCTGTGGCCCCGCACCGGGCAGAGCCCAGCCCCCGGCTTGCCAATCTGGCCGCACATCAGGTGCAGGTTGACTATTTCGCGAATAGTATCGACCGAGTGCAGATGCTGGGTCACCCCCATGGCCCAGCAACTGATGATGCGCTGGCTTGCGGCAAATACCCGGGCCGCCTGCACGATCTCGGCGCGAGTCAGGCCGGATTGCTGCTCGATCGCCGCCCAGTCGGTGGCACGCACCTGCGCCTCGTACTCGGCAAAGTGGTGGGTGTGGCGGGCGATGAAATCGCGCTCCACCGCCTCTGGCGCCTCTTCCAGGATGTACTTGGCCATGCCGCGGATGGCGGCCATGTCGCCACCCAGTTTCGGCGTCAGGTATTGGTGGCTGATGGTGGTGGCCGCCGGGGTCAGCAGTTCAAGCGGGCTCTGCGGGCTGGCGAAGCGCTCCAGCGCCACCTCTTTCAAGTTGTTGAAGCTGATGATCTTGCAGCCGCCACGCGCCGCCTGACGCAGGGCATTCATCATGCGCGGGTGGTTGGTACCCGGATTCTGGCCATAGACAAACACCGCATCGGCCTGGTCGAAGTCATCCAGCACCACAGTGCCCTTGCCGATGCCGACCGACTGGATCAGCGCTACCCCGCTCGCCTCATGGCACATGTTGGAGCAGTCGGGGAAGTTGTTGGTGCCAAACAGGCGACCAAACAGCTGATAGAGGTAGGAAGCTTCGTTGCTGGCACGCCCCGAGGTGTAAAACTCCACCTCGTCCGGGCTATTCAGTCCCTTGAGGGTGTCGGCAATCAGGGAGAAGGCGTCGTCCCAGCTCACAGGCTCATAGTGATCGGTCGCCGGGTTGTAGCGCATCGGCTCGGTCAGCCGCCCCTGATACTCGAGCCAGTAGTCGCTCTGGGTGGCCAGCTGGCGCACCGAGTGGGCCGCGAAAAACTCGGCCCCCACCGTCTTGCCGGTGGATTCCCACGCTACCGCTTTGGCGCCGTTTTCACAAAACTGGAAGGTACCGTGGTCGTTGTCACCCCAGGCGCAACCCGGGCAGTCGAAGCCGTCGGTCTGGTTGACCCGCAGCAGATTCTTGATGTTCTGACGGGTCTTCTGGCTGCGCAGCACCTGTTTCATGGTGGATTGCAGGGACGAAAAACCGCCGGCTTTGGCGGGCTTTTCAATATGACTCATGGCACTCTCCGATGGGATCCGCCGGGCGATAGCTCGAATAGCTGACCGGGGCATCAAACTTGGGAATATGAACGACGTTGAGGTTGTATTTGAGGGCCAGCCTGATCGCCAACTGGCTGGGCGATGCCAGACAGATGAGATGACGGGTACCGAAGCGGGCGGCTTTTTGCACCAGCTCGCTGCCGCAGCGGCTGGTCACCACCAGGGTGTCGCACGCACTGTGTTGACGCAGCAGCAGGCCGATCAGCTTGTCGAGGGCATTGTGGCGCCCGATATCTTCCCGGCAGTGCAGGATCCTCCCCTCGGCATCCAGCGCCAGCGCCGCATGCAGGGCGCCGTGTTGCTGTCCCTTGAGCTGCCACTGGGCGATCTGAGCACGCAGCCCTGCCAGCAAGGCCCCATCCAGTGGCGGCGTCAGCGGCAACACCGGCAATGCGGGCAGCGCCTGCTCCACCGCCGCTACGCCGCAGATGCCGCAACCGGTCACCCCGGTCAGCCGACGCTTGTTCTCAGCCAAAGCAGCCAGGGAACGGTTAGCAATGGTCACATCCAGCACAATACCCTGTTCGGCTGGCGCGACCTGGATGTCGTGGACTTCGTGGTTATGCCGGATGATCCCCTCGCCAAACAGAAAGCCGACGGCAAAGTCGTCGAGATCGTCCGGGGTCGCCATCATCACCGCATGATTGATGCCATTGATGTTGATGGCGACGGCCACCTCTTCCACCAGATGACCCAGTGACGGCAAGTTGGCGGGGGTTGCGACGGGAGAATGGGCAGGCATGCAGGTTGGCCTAAAAATGCAAACTGCATTCAAGTTTAGAGAGGCGACTGACGCAAAACCAATGAAATAAATCTATATCCTGATAGAGTTGTTCTATCGAAGATGTTTTTTCAATTGATTAATTCTTCAATAGCCGGTTCCACTGCCTCCACTACAACCAGATGAACATCAAGCAACTTCACTACTTTCACGAGCTGGCCAAACACCGGCATTTTGCCAAAGCGGCCAAAGCCTGCCACATCACCCAACCGACCCTCTCGGCCAGCATTACCGCGCTGGAAAAGAGTGTCGGCACCGATCTGGTGGTACGCACCAGCCAGTTTGTCGCCCTGACCGAGGCCGGCGAGCTGGTACGCCAGTATGCCGAACGGATGTTGCTGGAACAGGAGGCGCTCAAGCAGGAGCTGGCCCTGTTCCAGGGCGAACTCTCCGGCACCCTGCGCATCGGCATCGTGCCCCAGTCCAATCTCGACATCATGCCGTTTATCGCCCGCTGTAAGCAGCGCTATCCCGACATCGTCATTCGTCTGTCGGTGCTCAGCAACGAAGCCCTGCTATCACAGCTGGAGCTGCATCAGTGCGATATCGGACTGGGATTTGATGAACCCGCCGGCGGCGCTGGCCGGCGCGCCTTTCATGTCTACCCGCAAGGCGCCAACCAGATGGCGGTGCTGATGAACCGTGACGAAGCGGATCAGTACCCGCACAGCTTCGACATTGCGCTTGCTGAACTGCAGCAACAGCCGCTGGTGCTGCCCAGCCGTACCATGCAATTTCGTCAGTATCTGGATCGCGCCGCCGAGCAGGGAGGAAACTCGCTCAACGTGATACTCGAGACCGATTCGTTGTTCCATCTGGTCAGCGCCGTACGCCACCGGCTGGGCTGGGCCATCGTCAGCGCCGGCCTCGCCCGCTCAGCCAGCAAACTCTCGGACCTCGTTTGCCTGCCACTCGCTCCGCTGGAGAATATCGGCCATACCGCCTTTCTGACCCGCCAGCAGAGCATCACCCCCGCCATGCGCGCCTTTCTTGAACTGGTGGCTGAAGGTGAACCGGCAAACGCGCCTTGACGCAGGCCGAGCAATAGACCGCATTAGGTTCTGTGTCTAGTCCTGAAATAGGTTTACACATTTTCAACTAGCATTTCTCTACTCAGAACCCCCTATGTACCGCATCGGGGGTTCTGTATTTCAACGCATGATGCGGCCGCTCCACGTTGTAAATATCCACCGCTTCACGCACCATTTCCCGCGCTTGCGTCAAATCCTGCGGGCTTTGCAACAATAACTCTCCTTTCAAAATCCCGTTCACCCGCTCCGCCAACGCATTCTGGTAACAGTCATACCCATCCGTCATCGAGCATTTCACTCCGTACCGTTCATGTAATGACTGATACAGCCCCGAGCAATACTGCACGCCGCGGTCAGAGTGATGGATGAGTTCACCGCCGCCACGTCGTTGCTTCAGGGCTTTCTTGAACGCCATCGCCACCGATTCGGCGTGCATCCCTTCGTGCACGTGATGGCCCACTATCTTGCGTGAGTACGCATCCGTCACCAGGCTCAGGTACAGCGGTCCGCTCCTGGCTGGCAGATAGGTGATATCTGCGACCCAGACCTGCTCCGGGGCCACCGGCGTGACCTGCTCTGGCCCCGACTTGAGCAAGTTGGGATGACGGTAGAAACGGTGAAAACTGTGGGTGGTCTTGTGATACGCCCGTTTAGGCTGCACCAGCAAGCGGTGCTCGGCCAATATCCGAAACAGCCTGTCCCGCCCGACCTTGAGCCCGCCATCATCCTGACCCAGCAGCAGATAATGCAGCTTGCGAGTGCCCACCCGAGGTTGTCGCAGTCGAACCTGACGCACGAAGCGCACCACCTGTAGCCCTTGTGCATGGCGCTCGTCGGCGACCCGATTGCGCTTGTAGTAAGCCTGCCGGCTTATCCCCAGAAACAGGCAAGCCCTGACAATGGTCAGCCTTTCGACTTGCCGCTGCGAGAGGACTTGCCGGGTCGCTTTTTTACGATGGAGACGCCGTAGTCATTCTTCAGTACATCGACGACCGCCTCAAAGAACTGGGCTTTCTGACTCATCAGCGCCAGCTGCTGCTCGAGTTCCTTGATGCGCTGTTCGGGCGTCCGGTTGTCGGGGTCAGGCATGGTGATGCTCCTGCCGGCACGCACAGAAGCCCCCTGGCTCCAATCTTGCCGACCATGTTTACGCAACCATACCAGAACGGTGGAGCGGCCCTGAATGCCATAACGCACCTGAGCCTGTTTGTAGGTGAGCTCGCCTTTTTCAATTTGCTCGACCAGTGCCA
Source organism: Aeromonas sp. 97A (assembly GCF_051919185.1). NCBI lineage: Bacteria > Pseudomonadati > Pseudomonadota > Gammaproteobacteria > Aeromonadales > Aeromonadaceae > Aeromonas > Aeromonas sp. 97A. The sequence goes on from NZ_JBQBFF010000001.1 coordinate 1,874,485, forward strand.
GTTTAAAAGTCAGCGAGTAATCGCGCTGTGTCCGTTTCACACCTTGTCCCATCGGGTTCTCCATTTATTGGGGGGGAAAGGTGTAAACCATATTCAGGACGGGACACTGGCAAAGAAAAAGCCCGCCAGAAGGCGGGCTTTCAGAGAGCAAGCGCGGGCATCAAATCGCCATCTGCTCGTGAGGCGAGCCGTGGTGGCGCAGCCAGACAAAGCTCAGCGCCACGATCAGCACCATCAGGGTCATGATGGCCCCCAGGGTCACCTGTCCAGTCATCGGGAAACCGGCGGCCAGCAGGGTCACCACGCCCGCCCCCAGATTCTGCATCCCGCCGAGAATGGCCCCCGCGGTGCCGGCCTGACCCGGGAAGGGCTCGATGGCACAGGAAGTGGCGGTCGGGTAGAGAATGCCGCTACCGATGAAGTAGACGGCCGCGCCCCCAACCAGCGAGGCAGCACTCACCACACCGAACAGCCCCGGCACCAGAATGATCAGCGATCCCAGCGCCAGAAAGGCGATACCCAGACGCATCAGCTTGCCCTGGCTCAGGCGAAAGCTCAGCTTGGCAGAGAGCCAGGCACCGAACAGATAGCCGGGCAACGGCAACACGAACAGCACGCTCACGGTACGGGCGCTCAGTTGCAGCACATCACCGAGCAATACACCGGCCGCCGCTTCAAACACCGCCAAACCGGCAAAGGTCGCCATCAGGCAGAGCAGGTTGCCCTGAAAGCGCGGGTTGCCCAGCACGTGGCGATAGGCAGCACCGACGCGCAGCGGCTGACGGGCAGCAACGGGCAGGGTCTCGCCAAACCAGGCCAGAATGGCCAGGGTCGCCACGGCGCCAAAGCCGAACAGGAACCAGTAACCGGCGCGCCAGTTGAACAGCTCGGTCAACCAGCCACCCAGCACAGGCGCCAGCAGCGGGGAGAAGATCACCCCCATGCTCACCAGACTGTTGGCGCGGTTGAGCTCGGCGCCGTTGTAGCGATCGCGCATCACGGTGCGGCTCATGGCGCCACCGGCACCGGTCCCCAGCCCTTGAATAAAGCTGCCCACCAGCAAGGCGGTGAAGTGCGGGATGAGCTGGATGGTCAGAGTGCCCACCAGAAACACCATCATGCCGACGATCAGCACCGGGCGACGGCCGATACGATCCGACAGCGGCCCGTAGACAAACTGGGAGAGGCCATAGGGGATCAGGTAACAGGCCATTACTGCCTGCAACTGGCCCGAGGCCACATTGAAGTCCCCCGCCATCATCGGAATGGAGGGAACATACAGGGTCTGGGTCATCTGGCCCACAGCGACCATCAGAATGGTCAATAAAAACAACGGATAAAAACTGTGCCGATCCATATCAGTCCCAAAAAATCGAAAAAATGCTGCCGCCCCTCTGGCACAAAATAGCCCAGAGGAATCCGATCACAGATGCTGTGATGCAATCAAAAACAGTGTTGGAAACAGTAGGCGGGGAGCCCGCCAGACCACCGCACAGGACGCTTGGTGGTATGGGGGCATCATAGTGACTCAGCTCACAAAAAACGAACGAATCTTTATAATCAGCTTGCCCTAGTTTTTCTAATATTACGGGGCAAAGCGCCCCGTCGGTAGTTAAAAATCAACGCGTTACCATCTGCTGCGCCTGCTTGATCAGCTCATCGGGCTGCTCCTTGCGCGGCGGTATGGTGATCCCCTTCTGGCAAGCAGGCTTCTCTGCCATCCGATCCATCCAGGCTTGCAGATGGGGTAACCCCTCGATGGAGATGCCGCTCCAGTCATAAATCCGCACCCAGGGCCAGGTGGCGATGTCGGCGATGCTGTACTCATCCGCCAGATATTCATGGTGGGCCAGATGGCTGTCGAGCACCTCGAACAGACGGCGCCCCTCTTTCTGATAACGCTCGATGGCCGCGGGGATCTTCTCGGGGAAGTAGCGGTAGAAGACGTTGGCCTGCCCCATCATAGGCCCTACCCCGCCCATCTGGAACATCAGCCACTGGATGGCCTGAGAGCGGCGTTTGGGGTCGGCGGGCAGCAACTTACCTGCTTTCTCCGCCAGATAGATGAGGATGGCCCCCGACTCGAACACGGCGAAATCGTCGTTATCCCGATCGACAATCGCCGGAATGCGGCCATTGGGGTTGATGGCGAGAAACGCGGGCTGTTTCTGATCCAGCGCCGACAAATCGAGGGGAATGACCCGATAGGGCAAACCCAGCTCTTCGAGGGCGATTGCCACCTTGAAACCATTGGGGGTCGCGGCGGTGTAAAAGTCGATCATGATTCACTCCTTGTTGGTCATAGCCGGATAGTTCGAATCGGAATAGTACGACTCGAAATACTAGGGGTCGGTATAGATAGCTCGGCTCGATGGCGAGACCAAACTGTTGCCGCCTCATCTTGCAACAAATCGCCGACAACGAGCCATTAAAAAGCAACGCACCGCGAGCCGATATGGCCTGCAGTGCGTTGTTTGTGTAATCAAAAAACAGGCGTGACTAGTTGAGCATGGCGACCGGCTTGCGCTGGCGCAGCATGATCAGGCGGGAAAGCAGCGGGAAGTAGGAATCCAGCTTGCTCAGCAACACCCGGCTGCAGGCAGGCTCGGCCAGCTCCGACTCATCCAGCACGATGCCGTTTGAGACAAAATAGAAACGGGGATCCCGCACATCCGGCCCGCTGACCGTCAACTCCTTGTCCCCCTTGCGGATCAGCAGTGGCAAGACCGGCAAGCCGATCGTCTCGTCCTCTGCGCGGGCAAATCCGGCATCCTGCCAGGGGGCATCCCCGTCGATCAGCAGGATCGCCGCCTCCGTCTTGGCCGGTTGCCACTGGGCAAGGGGGGTCACGGCGATGTGGGCAAAGTGATCACCATACTCAGGTGATGACCGCAAAATGGCCAACAGACCTTCACTGGTCGCTGACACGTTCTGACTCACTAATGACAAATTCATGGCTCATATCCCTATGCTCATGACAGCCGGTATCAGGCTGCTGGGATAAGACTAGCGCAGATCTGGTCTATATTGGAGCCGTCAAATCTGGCAGTGCTAATCAATTGGTCGTAGGGGGATAACAGTTGCCATCGCACAAAATACTGGTATCATACCGCGTCCTTTTATCCCCCGTTCTTTAACATCCAGTGGTGAACCTATGCATCCGATGCTGAATATCGCCGTGCGCGCTGCGCGCAACGCCGGTCAAGTTGTAGTAAAAGCCTTCTCCCAGCCCGAGAACATTGAGGCTATCCAAAAAGGCAGCAATGACTTCGTGACCAACGTTGACCGTGAAGCCGAAGCGGCCATCATTCACACCATCAAAAAATCTTACCCGGAACACAGCATTGTTGCTGAAGAGTCCGGTGAGATTGCCGGTACCAATCCGGACTACCAATGGATCATTGACCCGCTGGATGGCACAACCAACCTTGTCAAAGGCATTCCGCACTTTGCCGTTTCCGTCGCGCTGCGCGTGAAAGGCAAAACCGAACAAGCCGTTGTTTATGATCCCATCCGTGACGAACTGTTTACTGCTACCCGTGGTAGCGGCGCCCAGCTGAACGGCTACCGCATCCGTGTCGGCAAAGCCAAAGAGCTGGCTGGCACCGTACTGGCCACCGGTTTCCCCTACAAACAAAAGCACCACATCGAGCCGTACCTGAAGATGTTCCAGAGCATGTTCATCGAATGTGCCGACATCCGTCGCTCTGGCTCTGCCGCGCTGGATCTGGCCTATGTGGCTGCCGGTCGCGTCGACGGTTTCTGGGAAATCGGCCTCAAGCCCTGGGACACCGCTGCCGGTGAACTGCTGGCCAAAGAAGCCGGCGCCATCGTCACCGACTTCGTAGGTGGTCACAACTACGAAAACTCCGGCAACATCGTGGTTGCCAACCCGCGCGTCCTGAAAGAGATGCTAGGCAAGATCCGTGAAGAGCTGCCGGAATCCCTGGCCAAATAAGCCAGCGCCCCAGCATTCACCAAGATAAAAAAGCCGGCGCAAGCCGGTTTTTTTTATCTCTGCAATTTATCTCCGAAATACAGCCCACACTGCACCAACGATGACGCCCCCCGTCCCCCCCACATTTCTGCATGCCATATCCCCTCATTACCAGACTTCCACTCCAAGTTGTCAGCTATATCTCGCTATCAAACACGCAGTTTCCCAAACTCTCGTTACCAAGACCCATACAGAGATGCCACAGCAATGACTTCCTTCTTACCAGCCCAGAACTGATCTCGCTGATACAGATGCAAACCAATTCATTGCCAACAGACAGATAAAAAACACCCGGCATATCGCCGGGTGTGATGATGGAGCGCATCGACCTGCTTATCAGGCGAGACGGAAACGCCCGATAGTCTGTCTCAGGCCGACAGCCAGCTGGCTCAACTCCAGACACGCGCGAGCAGTATGATCCGCCCCCAGCGCCACCTCATTGGCGGATTCGTTGATCCGCTCGACGTTGCGGCCCAGCTCGTCAGACACCGCATCCTGTTCACCGCATGCGCTGGCAATCTGGATCGCCATATCGGCGATTTTCTCAACTGCTTCTTCGATCTGCTGGATTCCATGTCCAGTTTGTTCACTCTGGGTCACACACTGGCGGATCATATCGCAACTCAGTCCGGTCACCTCTTTCGCCTGATTGGCGCGGGACTGCAGGGTTTCGATGATGGCGACGATCTCGCCGGTAGAGGCCTGGGTACGACCAGCCAGGGTGCGCACCTCATCGGCGACCACCGCAAAGCCGCGGCCCTGCTCACCGGCACGGGCAGCCTCGATGGCGGCATTGAGGGCCAGCAGATTGGTCTGATCGGCAATGCCACGAATGACATCAACCACTACGTTGATCTGGGCAGACTCGCGCTCCAACTCAGCCACCAGCGTGCCGGCCTGCTCAATCTCTTCGGCCACCTGGGTGATCGCCACCAACGAACTCTGCACATCCTGATTGCCACTGCGGGCCAACGCATTGGCGGAGCTGGCCGATTCGGAAGCGCTCTCGGTGTTACCCGCTACATCGGCAACGGTCGCCTTCATCTGGGCCATAGCCGTCGCTACCAACGAGATCTCTTGCTGCTGACTCTGGATCCCTTTGGCGGACTGTTCGGAAACCGCGCTCACTTCTTCAATCGCGGTGCCCAGCTGGGTAACCGCAGCCACCACCTCTTCAATCAGACCACGCAGGTTGTCCTGCATCTTGAGGGAAGCTTTGGCCAGCATGCCCAGCTCGTCGCGGCCGATATGCTGACGCTCCAGCTGATGAGTCAGATCGCCGGCGGCAATGGCGTTGGCCTGAGCCACTACCGCTTGCAGCGGCAGGCAGATCTGGCGGGTCAGGAACCAGGTCATCACCACCATGAACACCAGCAGAGCACCAATGCTCACCATGGCGAAAGTGGTCACCATGCTGACGCTGCCAAGCAAGCTGCTGCGGTTTTCCTTCACAAAACCGAGGTTCACATCGATCAGAGCATTAACTGCCCGCTCCAAAGAACCAAAAGCAGCATTCGAGGCAAATAACTGTGCCTTGGCCTGCTCTTGTTCTCCTTGTACCAGCAGTTGATCAAACTCGTTCACTGCACGTTGGTAACTGAGCCACTGTTGTTTGGCCTGATTAAACACCTGACGCTCATGATCAGCACCGACAGTCGCCTCATAGGCGTGAAATGCGTTGTCTACTTTCTGGATATTCTGCTGGATCCGGCTGCGGCGAGCCTGCAGATCAGCGGCATCGTTCACCATCAGCAATGCAAACTGGGCACGACGGACATAGGAGACGTCATAGAGCAGGGTTTCGACCGACAGGACACTCGGCAGCGTAGAGTCGGTAAAGTTCAGCACCCGATCACGCACACCGCGCAATTCGCTGGAGAGAAAAACACCGAAGACAACGTTGACTGCGGCAATGACCGCAAAAACCACGGCAATCTTTTTGCCGATGGAGAGATTCTTGTAAAACATAGTGGCGGGTGATCCTCTACTGCTGACAGGCGAATGGAGTGTGGCGAACACATCCCTATGAGCAAATACCCGGACCTTCCTGACGGGAAAAATAGCAGAACACCGGGAAGATAGGGTTCCGCAAAGGCGCGCACGCCAGCACAAAGCGACCACCTCCTCACTTTTCTTTAAAAATTAAAAGCAACTTAACAAAACCAACAACCGGAGCCGGATCACAAAAACCACCCCAAATTCACCTGGCACCATTTTCCCGATAGCAACAATCGTCTTGCAGACATGGACAAGGGGTGGCCGAGTCGATGTAATGCCACCATCCACTTTGCACATCCGAGGTCATGCCATGGACCATCTCTCTGCCCTCCCCCCGTTATCCTGGTCACAGCAACTGCGCAGCCAGATGCAAAGTCGCCCGCTCACCGCTCTCGGCCTCTTTATCGCGCTGGTCGCGGTGCTGCTCCTGTTGCTACAGAGCCTGATCATGTTGGCGACCGGCGACGTAACCAGCGGCGTGCGCTACGGCCTGATCGGGGGGGCAGCCGGTTTTGCCGCCACCACCATTGGCGCCCTGCCCGCCCTGTTCCTGCGCTCTGTGCCGCAAAAGGCCGAGGACACCATGTTGGGCTTTGCCGCTGGCATGATGCTGGCCGCCAGTGCCTTCTCCCTGCTGCTGCCGGGGCTGGAGGCCGCCGAGGGGATCACCGGCAACGGCTTTAGTGCCGCCGCCGTGGTGGTGGTCGGCATGACCCTCGGGGTGCTGTTGATGCTGGGGCTGGATCAGTTCACCCCGCACGAGCATGACAAAACCGGCCCCTGTGGCCCCGGCCATGAGCAGTGCTCCCGGGTCTGGCTGTTCGTCTTTGCCATCGCCCTGCACAACCTGCCGGAGGGGATGGCCATCGGGGTAAGCTTCTCCCAAGGGGATATGTCGGTCGGGCTGCCGCTTACCACCGCCATCGCATTGCAGGATATTCCTGAAGGACTGGCAGTGGCGCTGGCCATGTGCGCCGCCGGTTTTCGCCCCTCGGTGGCCGTGCTGGTTGCCATTGCCAGCGGCCTGCTGGAACCTCTGGGCGCCCTGCTCGGGGTGGGGCTCTCAAGCGGTCTTGCCATTGCCTACCCGATAGGGCTTGGGCTCGCCGCTGGTGCCATGTTGTTCGTGGTCTCCCACGAGGTGATCCCCGAGACCCACCGCAACGGTCACCAGACCTATGCCACCCTCGGTCTGATGGCCGGCTTTGCCCTGATGATGACGCTCGACACCGCGCTCGGCTAAAGGCCCCTCTCCTATCTCATCAATGCTTTTTGTCACCTGCGGCGCTCCCATATGGAGAGCCGCGCTTCATCTCTCCTTTCGCTTGTGCCTCTCGGCGCCGACGCCATCTTTTGTTATGATCTACAGCAACTTAAATTCAGCCACACGGCTATCAAGACGAGGTCAGCAATGAAAGTAGGTATTATCGGCGCCATGGAGCAAGAAGTGGCCCTGCTGCGCAGCCAGATGAGCAACCCCACCACCCTGCAACTGGGCGGCTGCGAGTTCTATCAAGGGATGCTGGCAGGCAAAGAGGTGATCCTGACCCGCTCCGGTATCGGTAAAGTCGCCGCCAGCGTGGCCACCAGCCTGCTGTTGGAAAAATTTGCCCCCGACTGCGTCATCAATACCGGCTCTGCGGGCGGCTTTGCCCAGGACCTGCACATCGGTGATGTAGTGATCGCCAGCGAGATGCGTTTCCACGATGTGGATGTGACCGCTTTTGGTTACGAGATGGGCCAGATGGCGCAGCAACCCGCCGCCTTCCCCTGCGACGAGAAGCTCATCGCGGTCGCTCAGGATTGCATCGCCGAGCAGGGCAAGCACCAGACCAAGGTTGGCCTTATCTGCACCGGTGACCAGTTCATGTGCAAACCGGACGCCATCGCCAAGGCTCGCGCCGACTTCCCGCAGATGCTGGCGGTCGAGATGGAAGGTGCCGCCATCGGTCAGGTGTGCCACATGTTCAACGTGCCCTATCTGGTGGTGCGCGCCATGTCCGATATCGCAGGCAAGGAACAGGTTGAATCCTTCGATGCTTTCATCGAGGTGGCCGGCAAGCACTCCGCCGAAGTGATTATCAAGATGCTCGGCAAACTGTGATCGAGACCGGCTCGCTTGATTTGATGGCCGACGCCCTCCTTTCTACGATGGCGGCCATTCTGGTGGGGGCAGCCCTGCTGGAGGCGGTGATCCCGTGTCCATCCCATCTGCGTCTTTCGGCCGTCACGCCCTTGCTGACCCGGCTGGGGCACAAGGTGCACAAGGCCGATGGCACACCACGCCAGCAGCTACAAGCAGGTATGCTGGCGATGCTGGTGGTATGGGTACCCTGCGCCGCCGGGCTCTGGTCGTTGCGCAATCTGGCCCTGAGCGAGCCGATCTTCGACCTGCTGTTTCTGCTGTTGATGATCGAATCTCGTCCACTGCGCGAACTCGCCCATGCCACTCACTCGCTCGCCACGCAGGAGACCCTGCCGCTGGCGAGATTGCAGGCGGCTCCCTGGCTTAAGCGGGAGACCGGTAAACTCTCGACCATGGGGCTCGCCAAAGCAGTGACGGAGAGCTGCGCCCTGCGTCTGGTCGGCCAATGGGCTGGCCCGCTGCTGGGATTTGCCCTGGCTGGCGTACAGGGCGCCCTGCTCTGGCGGCTGGTGCAGCTGATGAATCAGAGCTGGAGTCGCAAAGATCCCGCCTTCGACCACTTTGGTCGCGCCGCCAGCGCCCTCTATCAGGGGCTCAATGCCTCCGTCATTTTGCTGCTGGGGCTGCCACTGCTGGCAAGCCGTCTCAAACAGGCCGCACAGCTGCTGCGCAATGGTGCGCTCTGGCCCTATCCCGTCATGGGGATGTTGCTCACTCTGCTGGTAGATAAGTGCCGGATCCGCCTTGGTGGCCCTCGCTACTATCAGGGGACTCTCCAGCGTTGGCCCGTCATCGGCACTGGTGCTGAGCCAGATAGCGAGACACCGCGCAAGCTGCTCAACATTCTGCAAGGGTGCGGCTGGGGCTGGTTGATATTGGCGCTGGTTGTCACGGTAGCGGGGTTATTTCATGGGTAGAGTGTTGCGCTTGCCTGTCTGGCTGCCCTGCGTGCTGCTGGCTTGGTTGCCCGGTGCCCTGCTGGCCGCCACACCGACCCGGGTGGTGAGCGTTGTTCCTCACCTGACCGAATTGCTCTACGAGATTGGCGCCGGCGACAAACTGGTGGCCATCGACGATGCCTCCGATTATCCGGCCGTGGTGAAAAACAAGCCCAAGGTGGCCAATTATCGCAGCATCAACGTCGAGGCGGTGCTGGCACAAAAGCCGGATCTAATTCTCGGCTGGCGCTCGGCTCAATCACGGATGCTGGCCCCACTGGAACAGCTGGGTATCTCGGTGTTCTACTCTGAGCCTACCGATTTTGCCTCGCTGGCCACCGAGATGCGGGCGCTGGGCAAATTGCTGGGGGTGGAAAAGAGCGCCGACGAAGCTGCCGATCGCTATCTGGCACGCCTGCATTCCCTGCAACAGCGCTATGGCCAACCAACCGGTGTCAAGGTGTTCTACCAGCTCTGGTACCCACCGCTCACCAGCGTCAGTGGTAATGCCTGGCCGGCTCAGGCCATCGAACTCTGCGGCGGGTTCAACGTCATGGCGAATGCCAAGACCCCCTACCCTCAAGTGGACATGGAACAGGTGATCAGAGCCAATCCATCGCTGATCCTGGCTGGGAGTCAAGATCCTGACGCCCTGCGTCACTGGCGAAAGTGGCCAAATCTCGACGCGGTGCAGCATCAGCGACTCGATTTGATCAACTCGGATGAGCTGCACCGTTTCACCCCGAGAGCCCTCAATGCAGTGGAGCAGGTTTGCCAAGCTATCCAGCTAAGCTCGCAAAGCACCGGCACATCTTGATAAAGCTTTACTGATGAGAGCCAATCCGAGGTGGTCTGGGTTGCACCCAAACCTTTAAAACTGTTTTTGTGAATGGATCACACTCTTTGCCAAAAAAACTGGTACTTTATTTGCTAGCATATGATTCATCTACTGTTTTTATGACGAGATGCCCACAATGTTCAACGATAAAACGCTACTGATCACCGGTGGCACCGGCTCGTTTGGCCAACGATTGGTCAAAACAGTACTGGAACGTTATAAACCGAAACGGCTTATCATCTATTCTCGTGACGAACTGAAGCAGTTCGAGATGCAACAGGAGTTTAACGACCCCTGCATGCGCTATTTTATCGGTGATGTAAGAGACGCCAACCGGCTCACTATGGCAATGCGTGGCGTCGATTACGTGATCCATGCAGCAGCACTGAAACAGGTTCCAGCTGCTGAATACAACCCCATGGAGTGCATTAAAACCAATATCCATGGTGCAGAGAACGTCATCCAGGCCGCTTTGCTCAATCAAGTCAAAAAAGTTATTGCCCTCTCCACTGACAAAGCCGCCAATCCAATCAATCTCTACGGTGCCACCAAGCTGGCATCAGACAAGCTCTTCGTTGCAGCAAACAACATCGCGGGACAGGATCCCACCCGTTTTGCCGTAGTCCGCTACGGCAACGTGGTCGGTTCTCGTGGCTCTGTCGTCCCCTTCTTCCAAAAGCTGATTGACCAGAATGCGGATGCGTTGCCCATCACCCATGAGGAGATGACGCGTTTCTGGATCACTTTGCAGCAAGGGGTAGATTTCGTGCTGGACAATTTTGGGCGGATGAAGGGAGGGGAAATATTCGTTCCCAAATTGCCATCTGTTCGGATCACAGATTTGGCCAGTGCCATGGCCCCTCACCTGCCACACAAAATCATCGGCATCCGCCCGGGAGAGAAGCTTCACGAAGTAATGTGCCCTGCCGATGACTCTTATCACACATTCGAGTTTGATGACTTCTTCGTGATTGGCCCAACCATCAACTTCAATAATCGCAACAACGATTTCTCCAAAACAGCGGCGGGCGAAAAAGGAAAAATGGTAGAACAGGGCTTCGAATATAACTCTCGCAGCAACCCTCACTTTTTCAGCATCGAACAGCTCCAGAAGATGAACCAGAGCAAGGTAGCAAAATGATTCCCTACGGCCGTCAATCTATCAGCCAGGCAGATATCGATGCTGTCGTTGAAGTTCTCAAGTCCGACTTCCTGACCCAGGGGCCGGTCGTTCCGCGCTTCGAGCAAGCGGTTGCCGACTACTGTGGAGCTAAATTTGGGGTGGCGGTCAATTCAGGTACTGCAGCACTCCATATCGCCTGTCTGGCGCTGGGAGTTGGCCACGGGGATTGGGTCTGGACATCCCCCATCAGCTTCGTTGCATCCGCCAACTGTGCTCTCTATTGCGGTGCACAAGTCGACTTCGTCGACATTGAACCCGATACAGGGAACATGTGCGCAGTGGAGCTGGAGAAGAAACTGATTGCCGCCAAGGCGGAAGGAAAACTCCCCAAGGTAGTCATACCAGTTCACTTTGCCGGCCTCCCCTGCGATATGAAAGAGATCCATCGGTTGGGGCAAGAATATGGCTTTCGGATCATCGAAGATGCCTGTCACGCCCTGGGGGCTCGCTATCACGATGAACCTACCGGCAATGGCCGCTACAGCGACATCACCGTCTTCAGCTTCCACCCGGTGAAGATCATCACCACCGGTGAAGGGGGGATGGCCATGACCAACGACCCTGCGATTGCCAAGAGGATGCGTATGCTCCGCAGCCACGGCATCACCCGTGAACCGGAAGACTTTATCAATGAACCCGACGGCCCTTGGTACTATGAGCAGCAAATACTCGGCTTCAACTACCGCATGACCGACATTCAGGCGGCACTAGGGTTGAGCCAGATGATCAATCTGGAGACATGGATTAACACGCGTAACAAGATTGCTCGTTACTACTTCGAAAGACTGGCACCACAACAACTACTTCGATATTTCAACAGCGAGCGGCGTAGCGCCTTCCATCTCTATGTTCACCATGTAGTCCCTGAACAACGCAGTGTGCTCTTCCAAAAAGTACGTGAACAGGATATCGGCGCCAACGTGCACTATATACCTATTTACAAACAACCTTGGTATCAAAAGTGGACTCAGACTCCTCTTCCATGTACCGAGCAGTTTTATGCCGGAGCCATCACGCTTCCACTCTTTCCGGAGCTACAGGCCAAGCAGCAAGGCGAAATCTGTCATCTATTGAAGACTCATGTCTGGCACAACGGAAGCGTCAACCAAAAGTAGCAATTAAATGGGGGGAACGTTTATTCCACTGACAAGTTTCACTCTTCTTCAGAACCAATTCATACTCATACCAAAATCAGGACATAATAGTTTCACCATGATGACTAACAATCACGCACAGTAACTGAATCAACAAATACAGAAATGATATCTGAAATAATGCTTTCATTTATATGACGTGAAACACCATCATCACTTCCATAGCATTTACCTATATGTGGGCCTAACCAACGAACAGCCTCAAAACTTGGCCAATAATAAACAGCATCAATTTTATCATTCATGACCTCATTGACCGCCACACGTAAAACTGACTTGCTTAGGCAATCAGCGATTACAGCGGAATGCCGTTCAAAAGTAGCAAGCAATGGTACAGGAGATAATGTAATTATTATCTGCGCCCCTATATTAACCTTTCTTATCAAACTGATTATTTCTAAGATATTTCTATAATTATCACTGACACTAGTCGTTTTGAATTCTCCATGTTCTATCAAAGCCCTTGTCCCTACCCAATCTGAATCTGGCACAAGAAGTTCACCAGTGCTTTTAGAAAAGAAAGCAGCACCCAACCCTAATGTATAAATAAAGCATTTTGCATCTTTTATTTTTTGAAAAACCTCTACTCTAGAAACATTTAATAATTTGAACATCTTATTTTCTAGATCAGCCCCTACTTCATGACCACACACCCATTGCCAAAACAATTTATTTGTATATGTATTATTCAGATCTTCACCAATAGGGATATGCCACACATCTTTACCTTGAGACTTTAATTCGGCAGCTACATTAGATGCAAAGCACGAACCAAATGTTACAAACTTATCATGAGGCATAAACTTTGGTGGATTAGAGTTAAACTCCACTGCAACATGCTTTAAAAAAGAATCTCTAAAACTAGTCATCAATTCATCTTTCATTGGATAGCGTGCCATAACATAGGGCTTTTTAATGGAGCGTTTATTATTCTCTGATTCCATTCCCTGTGCCAGACCTGTTTCATTTTCAAAAAAACTGAGTTCAATAGTTTTTCTGGCTAACAAACTTTCATAGTCATTTAGTATATTTTCATTACCTTCATCCATTGACAGCAATTTCAGGTAAGCTAATTCAGCCTCCCTCCAATTATCAGTATACATGGCTAACTTAGCAAGTAATTGCCATCCAAGAGGATAATCAGGATGAATGTCAGTAAAATTACGCGCCAATTCAAAGGCAATCAAATTATACCGATTAGAGTTTTTACCAATTAGTTTATTTATGACACTGACAACATATTCCTTTGATTTTATTCTCTGTTTTGCAGAAGTAACTTGCAGTTCAATCTCCGCATGTTCATTGTTAGTAAGGTTATAAATTCTGCAAAGTGAATCATTATAAAATGGTGTCGATGATTTTGTTTTTAAAAAACTAATTGCCTCTGAGAAACGGCCGGTATTTATTAAACAACAAACATATAAATGACAATATAGAAAATTATCATTGTTGTTCGAAATGCAAGAACTTAATATTTGTAGTGCACGCACATCATCGCCATCATTAACATAATTAAGCACGTCATCAAAATTTACTTTATTACCAAAACTATCCATAGCATCCTCCATAAAAAGCATAATTTTTATTGCTTGTGATTTTGAGTATCATAGACCATCTTTGAACAGTAGATAAATCAATAAAATTGCTGGCGTACTCGCAAATGGAATACACCAACACTCGTACCTCACTCTACAGATTTGGTCATCATAGAAATAAGATCTGAAATACCAAACATAACGATTTCTTCTATCGGCAAAAGCTGATTTATCCTAGCTTTGAGCTCAGCTTCAAAGGCTTCAGATGCAATTATAAAATGGCGTTCGCCCTCAGCAATAGCTTGTTCGAGGGTTTTTACCGGTATTGAAAATCCTTGCATAGATTCAGCCTGTTTATCCACCAAACAACTAATCTGCATGCGGTTACGCAATGCATTTAGAAATACAATTCCGATCTCACCCGCACCAACAATACAGAATGCAGGATAAGGCATCGCCACCAGATGCTGATGAAGTACCGATGCCATACGACGCCATTTTATACGCTGCTCTTGTGCGTCTAAATCGGATTCTGACGCACTAACAGAACCTGTGTCAGAAGACCAAAACAACTGCCGACACCAACTCTGCTGGCGATAGCGCTGTTTGCGCAATTCCAGGAAGTCCGAGCGGGATAGTTTAATCATGGCAGGAAGGTTCGCGCTTTTACAAACCAGATAATCGCCTATGGCTAAGTTATCAATATCTGTATATAGAAAACACTCTATTGCATCTAGGGGGGATTCCACTATCGTTTCACCATTAACATTGAACGAAGTGTTTATTATGACAGGTACACCAGTTATTTTTTTAAACTCTTCTATAATGTCATAAAACCCAGGGTTTTTACTCTTGTGAACAGCTTGAACTCTCGCAGTACCATCATTATGCACAACAGCAGGAATAATATCCTGTTTATCTGGTTTAACCTGCGGAATGATCAGCATAAATTCAGCATCATCCTCAGCATAGAAATAATCTTTTATATCCTCAGCCAAACAGGCAGGAGCAAAAGGTCTGAATCGTTCACGATGCTTTATTCTTGAATTAATAACATCCTTCATTTCCTGGTGTAGTGGACTCGCCATGATACTTCTATGCCCTAATGCTCTAGGTCCAAACTCAGATCGGCCTTCATATCTAGCAACAACTTTCCCTTCCGATAGTAAGGTCGCAATTTTAGCAGATATATTTTTCTCTCGAGTATAAATCAACCCTTTATCATCCAGAACTTGCCTTATCTCTTCATCTGAACGTTCCACACCAAGAAACATATTATGTAGTCGACAAAACTTCGGGTTTTCAGATTTAGACGCAACCACACTGAATGCTGCACCGATAGCAGTCCCATCATCAGATGAAGCAGGCTGAATATAAATACTAGAAAAGCCTGCCTCTTTCAAAATACGAGAATTCATCAACCCATTAAGGCCGACACCACCGGCGATACAAATTTTATCGACATGAGGATAGATACGCTTTAGATATTTGGCCATATAGACCCCACAGTCTTCAACGAATGCCTGTAGGCTTGCGGCAATATCAAAATGCCGTTGTTCGAACTCATCATCATGATGACGCCGTCCACCCAATAACTGTTCAAGAAGTGGTGTAAAAGCGTACCATTGTTCTCCGGGAGCTCCAGGGACCTCATCTCCAGACATCAGATGTCCTGGAATAAATTTAAATACCCCATCATCTGTCACTCGGCCCAATTTTCTAAAAAGCGGAAGGTACTTAATTTCGCCATAAGCTGCCATCCCCATGACTTTATATTCGTCACCAAACCAATCAAAACCTAAATATTGTGTCACCATGCTATAAAGAATACCGATACTGTTAGGCCAGCAGCTTTTCGAGATAACTGAAATATCATTTCCACAACCTAAACCCAGAGTAATCGTATCATGCTCGCCGTAACCATCAATCGTCATGATTACAGACTCTGAATAACCAGAACAGAAGAAAGCGCTGGCCGCATGACAAACATGATGAGCTACTGAAATGACTTGGCATTCAGGAAACATAGTCTTGATATTGTTAAGTGTTTGTTGCGTATAAAGATAACGATTCAGAGACCACTTTATATATCGAAGCAAATCTTGTGATATATCTCTATAAATACCTAAGCGAGCAATTAATTCTTGCAAAAAATTCAGTGGGTACATCCCTTGCCGACATACGCGCATTTCAGACAATACGGCCAAAATATTATTTTTAAGCAGGGATGACTGTTCATGAACACAACAACTATCAATGTAGCTGAATAACTTGTCGGTTACATATAGCTCAGGATCATGATTTAATGCTATATATCTCAAATTCCCAAGTGTATGCTGTTTGATCAGATCGATAACTGTATTAATGGATATTATGGGAAAAGCCCCATCATGCTTTATATTGGAAAAACGCTCCTCAGTTAAGCAATACAGAACCTCACCATCCATATTGACCAGCGATACGGCTGAATCATGACCAAAATAATTAATACCAAGAACAAGTTCTTTCATAATTATAGTCCCCTGATAACATGGGTTTTATTTATGCGAGATCGCTGGTTTAAAATTCACTATGCACCATAATTTTTTTTCGCTAATTTATAGAATAACACCCATTCGAGGATCAGGTACGTGACCACACATCATTCGGTATCCATCCGTTAGGAAATATCTTGGTGGGTGGTAATATTCCAGTAGTTCATCGGTAACTAGGAATTTTTCATTGACTTTGTCCTTTCTCACAAATATTGCATTGGTACCATTGAGATTACAGCCAACCAGTTGATAATTTTTTTTGTCACCCAATTCAGCCAGTGCAGCCAGACTGGCCCCTTGATAATCTGTCAAATTCCAGATGTGATTCTTGTTATATTCTATTGACCATTTCATGGGGGGAGGGAATTTGGCGTTATACTCAATTACAACAACCCAAGGTTGCACAATATCAGTTTTTTCCCAGACATAATAATCATTACCATCAATGTCAATACACAGCATGCCTATGTCACCATTGAAATGGTTACCAATCAATTGGTTGATATTATCTTTGTCGATGAACTGATGTTCAAAATATAACATTCCATCAGCAATTTGTTTGGCAAAACGCTCTTTTATCAAGGCAGCATTAGTATTACTTCCTTCAATCCATAAACCTTGCCAGCCTTGTTTTAAAAGTAATAACGAATTATTTTCTAAGCCATCACCGACACCAAACTCGACAAATGTATGTGGCAAGGTAGCCCCCAATCTACGAAATACCTCAGCTAACATACCGTCTTCATCATGCTGTGAGTAACATTTATAGCCAAAGGGCTCTAGGCGTCGTTTATCCTTGTATTTGTCATCAGCCAACAATGCACGAATCTCTGATGAACATAACAAGGCATTGACTTTATCAATATACGCTGCCGCTATATCTTCCTTCCCGGCTTCAAAAAACTCTGACAAATCAACTAATTTTATATTCTTTGCTAAACAGTCAGCGAAAAAATCACTCATGATTTCATTATGGTATGAGAGCGAACAGATCAGAATGTATTCAGGCTTAGCTTGAAAAATGGATGCTCGGCTATACGTAGTGACATTAAGTACGGCATCGAAACCATCACTGCATGATTTATCTGCAATGCCGATTAGATTACATTCTTTAAATACATTCTTTTGTATCAACTCTTTAGTCATGGCCCCTGCTGGATACAATAAAACTCGGTCTTGCGAACGAATGAGCTCCGGCAATAAACTGAATATTTTCTTGTATACACAATCATGAATAAAAGATGTCATATATACTCCGTGTTATTTTGTCTTTATCAAGGTATGCATTTCACGAATCAGCTCATCACAAACATGTTCTTGTGTAGCGGAAATACGTCTGTGCTGCCAGTTTGGATAATCCAGATGCCAATTCTCGCCATCATTGGGTACCCAAACAACGGTTTTGACACCATAACCTGCTGCTATATGTGCACTGGCTGAACGCGGTGTCAGGACCAGTGCTGCATGACGGATAATTTTTAGCATATTCATTTCATCACCGATATAAGAGGCATTTGCTCCTGCAGTGACAAGCTCCTGATTGAATCGTAGCTTATCTTCGCCTGAGACATTATCTGTCGAGTTATTGGTAATATAATTCCCTGTCAAAACGACAGGTAAAGGGGCGTTCTTTATGATTCTTTTTATATTATCCAAGGAAAGATTCGGACTTGCCCAATTAGCCGTAGGCTGTAATGCAATATAACTATCGGGCATTAATCCGGCACAAGGTGGTACCGCGGGCAACTCCAGCCCAGGATTAGAATCAAAATTAATACCTAAACCAAGGTAATAACAGCCTAAATAATTTGCTGCTGGCGATGAATCCTTTTCTCTATGAAACAGCGCATAATTTTCCGGCAAAGGATAGGCCCCAGAGCCCAACTTCAAAAGTTCATCACTATAGGCTGAAACAATTTCTGGTAAGGTATTGTAATAAACCGACAGGTTGGGATTACGGCGTGCAAATTCACGAGCAGCACTCAGTGCACACAATTTATCACCTAACCCCCAACCTGTCTCAATTACAATTTCGACGGCCATCACATCTGTATCGGTAATTGTTGCTGGCACATCGATACAACCAGGTCGTAATTGGCTTATTTTCCTGCAGTCCAGAAATTCAGCTAATTCCTGCCTAAATGCAGTATGCTCGTAACCTTCACAAAGATCAACCAATTCAAAATTTAACGCCTCTGCGGCTGTACGCAGGGCTACCACAATTTCATTGTGGTAGCGGGTATTGGCTACGACAACAATATCCGTTTTCAATTCGGTGAGACTGTCATAGCTATAAGCAAAAATACCATTACCTGTTTTGCCAATTTTTTTACTATTTTTATCCAAGGCACCAAGGACTGTGAAATGACAGAAATAGCCACGATACACCAGATTAAATACCAGTTCACAATGTGGTGCAAATACAATACGTTTACCCTGATTTTTCAATGGTGCAAGATATTTTTGATAGTTATCCAGCACCACAGAGGGAATAGGAGCAAGATAGCTCTGCATACAAAAAGGCATAAAGTACTCCTGCTACCATACCAGATTATAGAAATTCACCGAGAACTACTATCTCAATATTTTCTTCACGCCAATGTTTCTGTTGGAAGTATATTTCCGTACTGTAGGCTGGAGAGAAAATAAGTATCGCATCCGGCTTGATCCTTTCAATTTCTGAGTACGGGAGGACTGGAATATTAACAGGGGGTACTTTCCCTTCCGGATTAATATCGCAAAAAGCCGCTACATTCAGGTTCCGTAGTTGTGTTTTTTCGTACAAATCAAACATGGCCTTGCTGGCGGCAGCAAGCACAACCGTCTTCCCCTCTTCAATCCAACGTAAAGCATGGGCATTGACCTGTTCTCTCAACCCCATAATATTATCGCTGATAGGACCAGTGCATTTATCACACAGCGACAACACGCCTTCTTCTCCCTTATATAATTGTTGCTGCATTTTTTTATGTCGCTCACCCAGCCAGATATCATCTAGTGATTCATCACGCACATCACCTATAATCTGCTCTCCGTCAGCATCCCAACAGCAGGGTACACACTCGCCAGTCCATAACACACACAACTCCGAACGAATCTTAAAGCAAGTCCGTTTATGATTAAATTCGTCATCCAATGCTACAATAGTAATATCTCCACCTTTAGGATGCTTGTCAGTACGTTTTTCTATAAATCGAACATTATCATGTTGGCCAAAGTGGTCCATCATAATGGTCAAATCTTCATCCATATTATGCGCAGTACGTAAAAACTGTATCGTAATTACGGTATCAGAATTCCTGCGGTCACGTTCGGCGATGAACTTTTCAATATTACCTTTTACTTTTTCAAAATGATTATTGTTTCTTATTTTTTTATAAGCATCTGGATCCATAGTGTCAATACAACATAGTACATTTCCGCCGTACTCCAACAATATATCAATCTTGTCATCATTCAATAAAATTGCATTAGTAGAAACATTTCCAGGGCCATAACCATGGGCCTTGAAATATTGTAGAGCATCACGCAATTTAGGATAAATCAAGGTATCCCCAAAATGATGTAACCAATGGATCGGCATTTTATATTCACGGGATTGATCGACAACTTTTTTGAAAAGATCCAAGTCCATGTGTCCTATAGGTCTATTCAGACCTGCTGAACGCGCGCACATGGTACAATCTATATTGCAATAATTAGTCAGTTCAACCTGAAACAACCCAGGTGCCTTAATTGAATTAGTCATTTTAACTCCTTTTAGTGCACGACTAAAACAGTCATAACACTATAACAACTTGATATTATGAATACGAAAATATCACTATTTTCAATTCATTGATTCACTTGTTTTATAAAACACCGATATTACTATCTGAAGACAATAATATTAGTGCAAGCGGTTTTATCATTGTACTGCAGCCGGATCTCGGCACTTATTTCGCTGGCAAAGGCCCGTGACGCGACCGTAAAACAGTCCACATCCCGTCTTTTGGCCTCTGCCAACGTGATTACTTGATGTTCACCCAATCGAATACAACTATTCAAGGCCCGACGATCAATCACGCAGCAAATATTGATACCATGTGTAGTAAGAAACTCATACACTTTCAATCCCAATTCACCAGCACCATATAACGCCGTTTTGGTAATACCTGACTGTCGTAACTTCTGTAACAACAACGGTGCAACCTTCTCATCATCCTGATAGGTAGCCAACTCACCGCACTGCTGTAATTGGTCAGGGAAAGCCAGAGCTACCAGTCCAGGATACCAAACCGTATTACGTAGAATCGGATCTGTGCCATCCAATAACAACTGATATGCCTTCTCACCGCTGCATACTCGTTCTTTAAGCTCGAGCACGCGGCTATGTGGCAACAGTGGCTGGCTGCATCCCGGCGCCATTGGCAACAATAAATTGGCCAACTCACGCGCTTCATGCCACATAGGATAAAGAGTCAGACGATAGAGAATTCCCACCAGATAGTGACGCTCGGCGAGTGACGGCCCTTCCTCCATCCAGCCAGCTGCAGATGCTTGCTCACCCCATCTCAGCAGGATGCCAACAAACGCCTCGCGCGATTGCCGACCGAGGATCGCATCATCAGATTGTGCAACTGGTTTGGTCGTGATCTGGCCATCATTCGTTATCTGATAGCATCGGGTCGAGCTGAGCGCACCATTGAGCAAGAAGTCGCTTATTTCAGGATAGGCCGCTAATTGCTGAGCCCATGCTTGGCATGATGCGGGCTGAAATATCTGCAGTTTTTGGCTTAGCGCTACCCGGCTCGCACGCTGACTGGCATAAAACATGAAGTAGTTAACATCATTCAGCCCAGCCAACTGATGGAGATTTTGTAACAGGCTGCCACCACATCCCCAATCGAGAATAGCGATCTCGGAGCTGTTTCTTACCCCCTGTTGCACCAGGTATTGCAGCAGCCACTGCCGCTGTTGTTGCAAGTGGGCAACGATCTGCGGCTGGACAGTTTCCAACCAGCTCAGCACCTCACACCAGAGCGGCGTTTGTACCAGCTCCGACAGGGTGCAATGCTGCTGCGCTACCCAGCTCTCAGGGCATGTCAACCCCAGATCATCAAGCAACTCAGTCAGCGTATATCCACGACGCTGACAGAGCTGATGCACAAGATCCAGCGACCACTCTCGACTGGGTAGAAAGCTGGAACGACGGGAAACCGCCAAAGTCTTGACAGTCAGTCTGTGTCCGGGTATCTGTGCAAGAAGACGCGCGATAACATCACCTTCGCGCAATAGACAAAACAGCGTAGTGATACCCTGTTGCTGGCATCTCTCTATGAGCCAGCGAGCAAACACGTAAAGGACCGGCGCGTAGATACGACCAGCTAATTCTGAGCTGGTCGAGCCATCACTCAGCCAGCGCCATTGGCGCCGCAACCGCTCTAAGCCTGGAATGCAAAGAGGAAACAGACGCTGCTCGTACTTCACTTGCGCGAGGTAATCATCCCCTAACCCAACATGACAGGCGCTTAGCCCGGAGGCCTTTGCCATCTGCAGGTCGGTAATTTTGTCGTCCCCAATGTGCAAAACCGATTCAGGCGGCCATTGCTGCTCGGCCAGCAGGCGCTGATACAGACCCCCATCCTGTTTGCTGGCCCGATATTCGCCAGAAACATAGATCCTATGCAGCAACAGCTGCGGAGCCTTAGTACTGAAGAAGCGCTGCAACAGGCTGGCAGGCAGATACATATCGGAAAGCAGCACGATCAGTAGGCCGCGCTGTTGCTGACTGAGCAGCCAATCGACCAGTACCGGATTAAGCCACCAGTTGTCGTATTCCAGCTGCTGCTCCAGCTGGGCCAACTGCTCCCCCTGAGCGCTGGGCCAGCAAGCATAGATGTGCTCTAGTCGCACCTCTCTGTGACCTTCTCGCTGCATCATCTGACGCCGAGCCATCGATTCAGCCTCTTTACGGTATTCGACAAAGGCATCAGGATCGTCATTGCAAAGAATACCTAACTGGTAAGCTTGTACTGCCAGCTGATGCCAGAATTGCTCGACGGTTCCGGCGTGACGGAAGATCAAAGTGTCGAAGACATCACATGAAATGGCACGGATCGGCTGCGCTTGCAGAGCTCCATCCAATTTCGATAGATAATTCATCATGCTTATCTCCCTGTCATCGGCTGAGCCAGGTGTCGATAGTGTTGCAGCGCATTGTCGACGGCATCATCCATATCGAAATAGCGGTACTCGGCAAGGCGCCCCAAAGCAATCAGTTGCGGGAACTGGGCCAATTCATCGCGGCAAGACTGATAGTTCTGTTTGGCTGCGTTGGTAAACAACGGGTAGTAAGGCTCGAGCCTCTGTTCCGGCTGATAGTCACAAGGATATTCGTATACGATACTGGTGCCGGGATGAACCTGCCCGCTGAAATGCTTGAATTCGGTGATCCGCGTGAAGGCTTCTTCATTCGGATAATTGACGGTGGTGACCGGTTGAAATTGCTCTTGCGCCAGATGGCGATGTTCAAAACGCAGTGAGCGATATGGCAGGCAATTCCCTTCTGCCGGCATCAACTGATCCAGCATACCGGTATATATCAGTGGGCCATCGAAAGGAAGACCATCCAGCAGCACCCTCTTCTGCAGCCAGTCCAACCTGACATGCTGTTCCATAGGGGTCGACAACCTTACGTCAATCAAGGGGTGCGCAAGTGTGCGCTCAAACATTGCGGTATAGCCTTCCGCCGGCACCGCCTGCCAGGGATCGGTGAAGTAGCGATCATCCCGACTCACCACCACGGGCACTCGTGCCGTCACCTCGGGGGAGATCTGCTCGGGCGGTACCCCCCACTGTTTACTGGTGTAGTTGACGAAGGCTTTCTGATAGATGAAATCAGCCAATTCACCCAACAGGGGATGCGCCTCTTTGCGTAGCTCTAGGATCGGTACTCTGGCACCATCACCAAACCGGGTGCGCAAGGCATCAATCATGGCGGCGGCTTTGTCGGCCTGGAAGCAACGTTCGATGCTGGTCAGGTTGAACGGGATCGGCACCAACTGCCCGTCGATGCGTGACAACACACGATGCTCATAAGGCAGCCACTCGGTAAACTGCGACAGGTAATCCCAGACTTCCTTGTTATCGGTATGGAAGAGGTGCGGTCCATAGCGATGGATCAACACCCCATGCGCATCATACTCGTCAAAGCAGTTGCCACCGATATGATCGCGCTGCTCCAGCACAAGTACCTTCCAACCGAGCTGGCTGGCCATTCGCTCAGCCATGACGGCACCGGAGAGCCCGGCGCCAATGACGATCGCCTGATAACTCATGCCGCCTCTCCAAACAGTTGTTGCATAACCCGTGCTGGATGGGCCCGCTGCATCCAAGCCAGTTGGTGTCGCTCATCGAAGAACCAGCCTGGCGCCAGCTTCGCTACCTCGGTAACTGACTGTTCGATAAGCTGCGTGAAGCGGGCAACGTCATCCTGCCGCAGAAAGTAGAGTGCGGCAGAGTAATAGTGATGGGCACGCCCCTGGGCAATGGCCACAGGATCCGCCCCAAACGCAGCGGCGTTATCACAGGCGCGCAGCAGATCGCGCAGCGACTGCTCACGACGTTCTGCCGATTTGCGGGTCTGTCCGCCAAAGCTCTGGGTATGGAAGCGATAGCGGCCCAATAATTCGGGGATAAAATCCAGCGTCCCCGTATTGTGGGAGAGGTTCAAGATGTGCCAGGGATAATCGAGGATGATCTTGCACCCCTCATCGATGGCATTTTCCATCCCTTCATAACGGCGGAACATTATGGAACTTGCATTGACGAACACCCCGAAGCGGATCAATGCCTCCCGTGTCATCACGGGTTCAAGATAGCGGGCATTGTAATAATCACGGGTGAATAGCTTGATCCGTGCGCCAGTTTCATCATCAAACATCTCCGCTTCGTGGTAGCAAAGGGTGCAACCGGAATGCACGTCCAGATAATCTGCCTGACGTTGCAGCTTGCCCGGCAGAGCCAGATCATCCCCGTCTACATAGGCGATATATTCGCCGTTCGCCTCTCTCAACAAGCGCTTCTGGGTCTTGGCCAACCCCATATTCTGCGAATTCTGTAGTGCCTTGAGTTGCGGCCACTGCTGCGCTAGCCGCTGCATAATGGCCCAGGAGTCATCGCTCGAGCCGTCATCAATGGCGATCACTTCAAAATCGAAATTGGTTTGCTGTTCCAGCAGACTTAGCAGACAGGGCTCGATAAAGCGCCCGAGGTTATACACCGGCACCAGTACGCTGACTTTCATAGAGAATCCAGAATTAGAGTAAAAAAGAAGCGAATTGGAGAAAATGGACAAGGCTACCGCACGGTCTCTGTCAACCCTTCCTGCCCTTGATGGCAATATTTACTGCAAGAGCCGTGCCTGACCAAGCTAATTCATTGATATAACTTGATTTATGTGACCTGGCATCCACTATTCAATGCGAGCAAGTTGACGGCTGCAGGCCACCAGCATGTCGATGCCGTCCCAGAGCCATTCGAATGCCAGCGCTTGTCCCGGACTTGCCACCCTATCGATACGGCAGCAAGGCGACAGCTGTAGCGCATACTCAAACCGCATTTTATCTGGCCCAACCCAGACACAGGTCTGCATATCCCAAGGCTGTAACAGCAACTCATCAAGGGTATCGGCAACAAATTCGGCAACTGTACCTCCTCCGATGTGTGCAAGCCGCAAAGAGGCGGTGGGAGTCAATAAGGTGACGCCAGAGAAGGTGTCAAGCTTCATATGGCCATCATGTGCGGCATTTTGTTGACTATTAATAAGGCGTTCCATCAT
Organism: Aeromonas sp. 97A; assembly: GCF_051919185.1. NCBI lineage: Bacteria > Pseudomonadati > Pseudomonadota > Gammaproteobacteria > Aeromonadales > Aeromonadaceae > Aeromonas > Aeromonas sp. 97A. Next base: position 1,899,629 of record NZ_JBQBFF010000001.1, read on the forward strand.
CAGGGAGGGATTATCTGCAAATGGGGCGAAGCTCCCTTCGAGCAGACAACGGCGCAACGCACTGGTGGGAGTGCCCAACCAGCAAATGGTGGTGGGGGACGCGCAGGCTTGTTGATTGAAACGGGTAAAGTCTTGTTGCAAAGCCGCAACCAATTGCCGCCACGCGGCTGCATCCAGGCTGGCGAGCCATTGGCTATCAAATACCGCCATGGAGCGACGATCCGGAAACACAATTTCCTGAGCGCGGGGTGAAAGCGGAATAGCCCGTACCCGGCCGATAGTTTCATCACCGCCCCAAATGATGCGAAGGCGGCACCGGGCCGACAGCCAGGCGGTGACGCCCTCGTCATGGTCATACCGGATAAAACGGGTACGCGAGGCAATCTCTTGCCACTCGGGCAGAGAGAAGAGCTCGTTCAGGATGGTCAGCATGGCCTCTTGCACCGGGTCGATGCGCGATGAGAGCCGAATCACGGAACCATTACCCATCAGCAGCGCCATGATCCAGGAGTAGAACGCGACGGTCGGCACGTTGGAGGGGACCAGATGAAAAACCATCCCCAGCGGTGCCCGTCCCGCCATGCGCTTGCGCTGTACCTCAATCTGGCGCGGCCGCAACCAAAAACCAAAGGCGGCCAAATCCGGATTCTCTCGCCCCCCCTGCTGCAGACGTGCAGAGAGCGCAGCCACAAAGTCACCTATGACGGGCGCAAAACTTGGTAGCGGGCGAGTGACAAAACCTTGCCAGCCGCTAACGGGAGCCGCGAAAGCAACCTCTGGCCCCGCTTGCCACATGACATCTTCTACATCTGATCGGCTCACTGGAAAGTGTCGCTGCATCCCCTCACCTCGGCGCCTTGCTGACGTCCTGATACATGGAAATAACGGCCACGACGGCCGCAGGGGCAATCATCCTCCCCCAGCAGCACGCCGAGATCCTCGGTCAGCAGGCTGTGGCCTGGATAACTTTGGGGAATGGCAGAGATCACCTGCAACAAGCCGGGTTGGCCGACCCCGAGCGGTCGATGGGTCAGCGGATCCCGCACCAGCAGCTCAGCAAAGAGAGGCGCATGCAGATGGCCCTGCTCGCACTCGACAAACACCGACCCCACCTGCTCCACCATGCCATAGAAGTTGTGGACCCGACTCAGCCCCAGCTGTTCGCGGCAGCGGTCCTTGAAGGCAGGATTGTCCACCGCTAGGTGCTGCAGCTTCTTCCAGCCACCACTGTGAAAAAGCGTGCCCTGCGTCAACGGCAGTTGCAGACCGCGCTCACGCAGCGGCTCCAGCAAACATTGCCAGACCATGAAGGTAAAGCCGAACAACAGGACCGGCTGGCCTGCATATTTGTCACAAAACGCCTCGATGACCGGCCAGTTGGGCCGCATCTGCTCATCGAGGGCATAGGTATGGTCTCGGCCAAGGAAGGAGAGCCCAAGCGCACCGGCGCCTCGGGCTGAAAAACCGCTGCGGTTTTGGATAAGAGCTGGTTGCTCCACCAGCAGCATGGGCAGCCGTTGCTTGCCGACAAACTCTTGCAAGATTTTCACCAGCACCTTGCTCTGCAGGGCGGCTGTATCTCGATCCAGCACGATCCGTGACGGCGTTCCGGTTGTGCCAGAGGAGGTGAGCACCTTGAATACTTCTTCTTGCGGCACGCTCTGCCATTGGGCCAATTTGAACAGGCGAGCGGCCAGATAGGGAAGCTCTTGATAGGTCGAGGCCTGACCCCAGCCAAACGCCGTCAGAATATTGGCAAAGGCTGGGCACCCCTGCGCATAGCGCTGCGTCAATTCATTCAGACGAGCAAGGAGCAGCCCACTTTTTTCCTGTTGGGGCAGCCCGAAAACCGGCGCATCAAACAACCTGTTCATAGCTGCTCCAGCTCAGCTAATAGGGCCGGATAATCAATCTTCATATTGCTGCGTCGTGGCAAATGATGTTGGTAGATGCGTACGCTTGATGGCGGCACCATCAGCCAGCGGGCTAGCTCCAGCTGCAGTGCGTCACTGGGGCACGCATCTGCCTCGATGGCTACCAGCAGGCGATCATCGCGGCCAGTCGCGGCGCAGGAATAGCCCCTCCCCTGCAACCAGGCCTCCACTTCAGCCAAGCTTACCCGTTTGCCAAACAGCTTCAGGAAACGGTTGAGTCGCCCGGTCAGATAAAATCGGCCCGCCTCATCACAACGAGCCAGATCGCCGGTAAAGAGCGCATCCATATCACGTTCCCGAACCAGATCTTCAGGGCGCTCGGCATAGCCAAGCATCACGTTTGGCCCTTGGTAAACCAGCTCCCCCTCCCCGTCGGGGAAGCCGGGCTCATGACGCAGAGAGAGGCACCCGCCCGGTACGGCACGGCCGATGGCATCCGGGGCAATCATCACTTCATCGTGTGCCAACCAGGCGATGCGCGGTGCCGCTTCGGTCTGGCCATACATCACGAAAAAACGGCGTCCCAGTGCAGCGGCCTGCTCGGCAAACTGTTTTGCCAGTGCTGGCTCAAGTCGTCCTCCGGCCTGGGTCATTGTCATCAGACAGGGATAACGCGCCCAGTCAAAACGCAAGCGGTTTAGCATCTGAAAGGTAAACGGTACCCCCGCCACACTGGTGACCTGATGGCGATTGACCTCATCCCAGAATTGGCGCGCAAGGGGACTGGCAGTGCATGAAACCAGCGAGGCGCCAACCAAAAGATGGCTGTTAAGTACCGACATACCAAAGGAGTAAAAAAGTGGCAACGAGGTGATGGCTCGCTCACGCCCGTTCAGCGCCAGATATTCGGCGATGGCCGCAGCATTTGCATCAAGATTGGTTCGCGACAATCGCACCCATTTGCAGGAGCCGGTACTGCCCGATGTCGGCAGCAGCATGGCCAGCTCAGGGTGAAGCGAGGGCGCATCGCCAAGATGCGCAACTGCCCCATCCTCCAATACCCGCAGACTGACACCAAAGCGCTGGCACTGCTCATGGTGCAACTGGGCATCCTGTGCAGGATCGGCCAGCATGATGGCGTGGCCATCACGCAGGGCCAGCAAGTAGTGAAGCAGATGCAGGGTGGACGTCACAAATGGCAGGTAGACCAAATGACGACCAACGGGATAGGTGGTGGCCAACTGCGCCACACGCCGAGCCAGCTCCCCATAACTGAGCCACCCCTCTTGCGGGTCTCGCCAGGCTGGCTCGTTATTACTTTCAACCAGATGTGTCAACAAATCAGGCTGGCTCAAATCACCATCCCCCCATCGACCCCAATCACCTGTCCGGTCACATAGCTCGACAAGTCGGATGCAAGAAACAGGGCCACCTTGGCCACTTCATCTGGCGTACCAATCCTCCCCATTGCGATGCTGGCCACCCGCTCGGCAAACTTATCTTGCGGGATGGCGTGCGCCATATCGGTATCAATAAAACCTGGGGCAATCGCATTGACCCGGATCTGGCTGGCGGCCAGCTCCTTGGCCAGTGACTGGGTAATACCGATCACCGCCGCCTTGCTGCCGGCATAGCTGCTGAGCCCCGCCGCCCCCACCTGCCCCATCAGGGAGGCGAGATTGATGATGCTGCCACCACCGCTGCGTTGCATCAGGCGGACGGCATACTGGCTGCTGTAGATCACGCTAAAGGTGTTGTTGCTAAACGTCTTTTGCAGATGGACCTGGCTCGCCATCCCCAATAACGCCTCTTCCAGCATGCCGGCATTGTTGACCAGCACATCCAGCGATCGGCTCTGGGTAAAAAGCTGTTGAAAGGCCTGCTTGACCGCCGACGGATCAGCCACATCAAAACAGAGAGGCTGGCAGGGCACGCCAAACTCTGAACCGAGCGCGGTAGCCAGCTGGCTCATCGCCACCTCATCACGGCCTCCCAGCCACAGTTCAGCCCCCTGAGAGGCAAACTGACGGGCAATGGCAAGGCCGATGCCACGCCCGGCACCGGTGATCAACACCCGTTTGCCTTGCAGCAGCCCCGTCATCAGAAAGCGATCCCGTATTTGGCCAGGATCTCACGCGCCTTGCCGACCGAGCTCATGTCGATAATGTCATCGGTGTCGAGCAATACACCGTAGTTATCCTCCAACTGGGCAATCAGCCCCATGTGGGCGACGGAATCCCACTGCGGGATGCTATTGTAGGCCAGCCCATCGCTGACGCTGCCGATATCGATACCCAGAGCCTCGGCAAAAACCTGTTCCAATGCGATTGTCATCTGAAAAATCTCCGTAGCCGCTCACGGGCGGCATAGTAATCCGCAGGCAGCAATTCCAATGCGAAAAATCCGTTCTCTTGCCCTATCTGACGGTAACCCAGTTGTTCATTCAAGCGCAGGGCCGAGCGATTGTTCTCCCGAACCAGGGTCCGGATACAACCGATGTGCAGCTCATCAAAACCCTGATCAAGCTGGGATAAGGCAGCAGCAATCGCCAACATGGGATGCCGTACGGTCGAGTTGCCCAGATAGAGTCCCGCATCGGCAATCGCCTGACCCTGCAGCTTACCCTGGCACTCACCTTTCAGATTGACGTAACCCGCGCGCACGCCCTTGCACCAGAGCACCCAGTGCTGCTGATCCTGTCGCTCACGGGTGGCGGCGAACCATTGGCGCTGTTGCCGTGGTGAGATACGCGTCTGGGATACCATCTGCATTCGCACCTCATCCTTATTGCGCCAACGTCGCAAGGCAGGAAGATCCCACGGCTCTATCGGGCGTAACTCAACGCCATAGCTCATCTTAAACGCCATCCACTTTTCATGACCTGTCTCTCTTATCGACCACACAGCTGCCATTCCGTAGCAAAAATCGATAATACAAGGAGAAAAACCAGTATAATATCAAAAATAATCAAAGAGTTGTCATCGATTATCCTGGCTTTGGCCAGTCATTAATCCAGCAGAGAGAGCCCATCATGGCCATCGCCATTATCCCGGCCCGGGGTGGCAGCAAACGCATTCCACGCAAGAATATCCGTCCCTTCTGCGGCCAGCCCATGCTCGCCTATGCCATCCTGGCGGCGCAAAAATCTGGCTGTTTCAGCAAGGTGGTGGTCTCCACCGATGATGAGGAGATTGCCAAGGTCGCCCGTCAACTGGGCGCGGATGTGCCATTTCTGCGGCCAGCCAACCTCGCCGATGATCACACCGGTACCACCCCTGTGGTGATCGACACAATCCAGCGGCTCGACCAGCTCGGCATCCAGGCAGAGCACTACTGCTGCATCTATGCCACTGTCCCGCTTATTCAAGCCGATGACTTGAAGGCCGCCCATCAGCGACTGATCGCAAGTAATGCTCCATTTGTCTACACCGTGGCCGAATTCGGCTTCCCTATCCAGCGCGCCGTGCGCATGGATGAGCAGGGCCGGGTCACCCCCTTCTGGCCGGAGCAGATGACGAAACGCTCTCAGGATCTGGAGCCTGCCTATCAGGATGCAGGCCAGTTCTATTGGGGGACGCGGGCTGCCTGGTTGGGCGGGATCAGCCCCGTCGGCGGAGAGGGGATCGGCCATATTCTGCCAAGACACAGGGTGGTCGATATCGATACACCGGAAGATTGGCACCTGGCCGAATTGCTCTATCAAGTGCTGGCCCAAGATGACGTTTAAGGTAGCCTTCCGGCTCGATGCCGGGGCCGAGATTGGGCTGGGTCATCTGATGCGCTGTCTGGCCATTGCCGATCGGCTGAAAACGGCTGGCGCCGAGTGCCACTTCCTCTGCCATCAGCTACCTATGCACCTCTTGCCACTGCTGCACTCCCACCAGCATCACGCTCTTTGTAGTCTGGACGATGCAGGCCCCTTGCCCACCTTGGTCCCGGAGTGGCTGGTGTGTGATCACTACCAGATTGATCGACAGATCGAGCAGACACTGGCAATCCACTGTGGTCAGTTGCTGGTGATCGACGATCTGGCCGATCGCCCTCATCATGGTCAGTTGCTGCTGGATCAGGGGCCACTGCGCAGCACAGCCGATTACCAGTCACTCGTCCCTGCCGACTGTCGGCTGCTGTTGGGCACCGACTATGCCCTGCTGCGCCCTGCCTATCGCCAGCTTGCACGCCAAAAGGTCAGCCAGTGGCAACGTGGCCTCATCTGCTTTGGTGGTGCCGATCCGGCCGGAGCCTGCCTCATCACCCTCAACAGCCTGGCTCGACTGCCTTGGGCCCGCACTATCCGGTGGACCCTGGTGGCGGGCGGCGCCAATCCCTTCTGGCCCGAGCTGGAACAGAGAGTGGCTGAACTGACCGACCTCGATCTGGTGCTGCTGCGCCAGAGCGACCAGATGGCGCAACTGATGCAACAACACGACTTTGCCATTGGCGCTGCAGGCGGCATGACCTGGGAGCGGGCCTGTCTCGGCCTGCCGACCCTGGCGGTGCCCATCGTCGACAACCAACAGTTTAACGATGAGGTGATCGCCCGCTTTCAGCTGGCAGAGCGGCTGACCCTGAGCGAACTGGATGAGCCTGAGCGGCTGATGCAGGCCCTGCAACGACTTGAATTGCAAGCAGATGACTATCGCCTCCGCGGTCAGCAACAGGCCGACGGGCTGGGGCTGGATCGGCTCACCGCCTGGTTGCTGCCACAATCCGATTATCAGCTGTTACCTGATGGTCAACAGTGGCAACTACGCTATGATGACAAACCACTGCTAACCCTGACTCTGGACGGTCAGCATCTGACATGGCAGGCCGCCCGGCCACTTCAACCAGCGGAGTGGCAAGAGCTGGCACATCGCTTGCAAACAATTTTCTCCCAATTTCCCCTCTATCTTGCCGAGCCACCGCAGATAGCGCCCCCTGCCCCCTGGCAGCCGGCGCCGCAAGGCTGGCAACTTGGCACAGGAATCTGAACACAGATGCAGATCGATCATCGCCCCATCAACCAGGAACATGCTCCCTATGTGATTGCCGAACTGTCGGCCAACCACAATGGCAATCTGGACCGCGCCCTGGCTATTATGACCGCCGCCAAAGCAGCGGGTGCCAGCGCCGTCAAGCTGCAAACCTACCGCCCGGATACCATCACCCTCAAAAGTGATCGACCGGAATTTCAGATCCACGGCGGTTTGTGGGATGGCCACAGCCTCTATGACCTTTATGAGTGGGCGCACACCCCCTGGGAGTGGCACCAGGCGCTGTTTGCCAAAGGGCGCGAGCTGGGCCTGACGGTCTTTAGCAGCCCGTTCGACTTCAGTGCGGTGGACTTGCTTGAATCACTGGACTGCCCGGCCTACAAGATCGCCTCCTTCGAGCTGGTGGACTTGCCCCTTATTCGCTACGCCGCCCAGACCGGCAAGCCGCTTATCATGTCCACCGGCATGGCGAACGAGGCCGAGATCGCCGCCGCGGTCGAGATGGCGCTCAAGCATGGCAACGGCCAGCTGGCACTGCTGCACTGTGTCAGCGGCTATCCGGCACCGGCAGCCGAATACAACCTGCGTACCATCCCTATGTTGCGCCAGCGCTTCGGGGTCGAGGTGGGGCTCTCCGATCACACCCTGGGATCGGCCACGGCCATCGCCGCCACCGCGCTCGGGGCAACCCTCATCGAGAAGCACTTCACTCTGGCCCGCGCCGACGGCGGGCCGGATTGCGCCTTCTCCATGGAACCGGCCGAGCTCACCGAGCTGGTGGCCTCGGTCAATACCGCCCATGCCGCCCTCGGGATGGCTGACTACCAGCTCACCGCCAGTGAACAGGGTAACCGTGCGTTTCGCCGCTCCCTTTATCTGGTCAGGGATATTGCAGCCGGAGATTTGCTCACCGCAGAACACATCAAATCGGTTCGCCCTGCCCTCGGCCTGCCCCCGGCCGATTACGATCGACTCATCGGCAAGCGGGTCAGCCGAGACATGGCAGCCAATCAGCCTCTCAACTGGGAGTGGATTGCACAAGATGAATGAAGAGCTGCTGCGCCACCATCTGGCAATCATCGAACAGCGTTGGCCACGGCTTGCAGCCCACCTCACGGTGGCACAGCTGGGCGATCTGCAGGTGGAGTTGTGTGAAGGCCTCAGCAGCACACTGCTGGTCAATGGCATCCAGCTCACCAGCCGGCACGACCGGGTGAAGGAGGCCGAACTGCAAGCGGCAACTCTTCCCGATGTACCCGTGCTGCACCTTTATGGCACCGGACTCGGCGATCTGCAGAAGGTGCTGCTGACACGCCCCCGGTTAGAAACCCTCCATGTCCATATCATGCACCACAATCTCTTCACTCTGGTGCTGGCCTTGCTCGAGCACGACGAGTGGCTGCAAGACCCCCGGGTAGAGCTGAGCCTCGCGGCCGATGAACAGGAGATTGTCCTCCCCTTCTTCGCCCTCCCCAGCGAACTGGAGGTGGCCGAAGATGCGGCCTGCCGCATTCGTGGGCGTTTGATTAGCGAGATACTGGCTGGGTACACTCGCCAACGCTTTGATCCTGCATCGCCACGGATCTTAAGCCGGCTGGCTGAGAATATGTCTCTGGTGGCAAAAGATGGTGACGTGAGCTCTCTATTTGGCTCTCGTCCTGATAGCAGTGCACTGGTCATCGCCAGTGGACCCACCCTAGCACAACATCTGCCAAAACTGGCTGGCTGGCTGGCACATCATCCCGACTGGCTGGTGATTTGCGTCGATACAGCGCTGGTTTCGTTACGCAGTTATGGCCTTGCGCCTCATTTAGTGGTCAGTATTGATGATGCGCTTACCCCAGACAGGTTGCCAGGGGCAGGGTTGGATACAGTCCCTCTTGTCTACGCGCCCATGGTACCATCCGACACTCTGAATGCTTGGCCAGGCCCACGGCTTACCACCTACTCAGCCAGTCCCATGTATGCAACGCTGGCTCGGAAACATCCCAAGGGAACCCTGCATCAGGGAGGAAGCGTCATTCATCCGACCGTCGATCTGGCAGTACAAATCGGATGCACTGAGGTACTCCTGCTTGGTTGCGATTTTGCCTTCCCCGGTGGCCAGACCCATGCCGGCTGGCAAGACGGAGCTCTCGGCCCCAGCGCCAGTCAGGCACTGAGCTGGGTCGTGGATGGTCATGGGAACCGGGTCAGCACCAATCCCAACTTCACAACCTATCAAATTGAGCTAGAACGCTATATGGCAGCCCATCCCAAAGTTCATTTCTGGAACAGCAGCCGAGATGGTGCTGCTCTGCTCGGCAGTGAATATCATCCGGACTTTGTATCATGACGCTCAAACACCATTGCATCACACTCGCCCACCGTTTTCGGCTCGGCCACCATGTGGAGAGTGCTCTGACCCTTCCTGATTTACTCGAACAGGTTTTGCTGGCGCTCCCACACGAACATCGCAGCGAGGCAGCCAGAATCATTGCCGCATTGCTGGCATGTCAAGAGCGCCATGACTGGCTTGGATTAGCCGATTGGCTGGAAGGTGAGCTGGCAGCTCTGTTAAGCACCTAGACCAGACTGAGCAAGTCCGCTTCAAGCAACATGTCTGCCAGCTGGCGGGCTTGCCAGAATGGAATGTGGATCGTCTCGGCAATCTCGAACAGGGTCATCTCTCCATCACTGTAAGCAAGCAGGTTCATCATGTCTCGCACAGCCCATCCTGACCAGCGGGTCGACAGATCCGGATAGAGACCGCGCTTGCCCATTTGTGGTTCGCAAAGCACCGTTACTCGATAACGTCCATCCAGCTCAATACATTCAATTGCCCTGCGCACCGCCATAAAGCCTCCCGCCAAGCCAGCAGGAGTTACGAGAGAGAGATCATCAAGCGAGGTGTGATACTCAGGGTAACAACCATATTTTGTGCGCATAATCGAGGCGATCGGCAGGTCAACCCCGGGAGCGCACAGCTGACGCTCATTGGAACCTCGGTCCAGAAAGCTGAAACGATGAAATCCCGGGTCAATGTGGGCAAGAGCGTGCAATGCGGCTCTGTCAGCCAATGTGCCACCACGGCGTGAGGGCAAATAGGAGTAACCACGTTCATCCCCAAGACAAGAGAGGTTGAACCCCGCCAGCGTCTGTGCCTTGAGGTATGCCAGATGGCGTGACAGGTACACAATGGCGCCCAGCGTTTCAGGCACTAATATGAGGCGATAGCTATACCGGCGACGCGGCATACTGGCGAGCCAGGCCATCAAAAACACACCGACCAAGGGACCCGAAAGCTCGTTGTTGGCCATGGATGGATGGCAAAGATAGCTTGACAGCAGGATCTCTTGCTTGCTCTCTCCTGCCAAACACATATCGGCATAAGTCAGTGACCCCGGAGCAAGCGTCGCATCGATCACTACCCGGTACTGCCCTGGCTGCAACTGTTCACGAACCCTGTGAGTCAGACAAAAGCCCCACCGACGCCGGTAGTAGGAAGTGACATAAGGAATGGCATCAGGCAACTCCGGTAACGAGTGCAGGTGCAGCTGCAGTTCTTCCAGGGACAGAATTGTATCAACAGGCTCTGAATACCCCACCAGATGCAGATTATGATCGCGAAAATCGACTACCCGACGCCCATCCGGCCCCACTATGTAAGCCTCGCGTACGTTCCATTCTTCAGGCACTTGCCAGTCAAAACATTCAGTACCGGTCGGCACTTCGTGAACCTGCAACTCCGGCAGGCAATGGCATAGCAATGCCAGGCTTTCTCGAACGCCATTACCGGTCAGACTGCGATTGATAGGATAAAGGCGCACCGCCAGATCATACATGGCCTGGCCAATCTGCGTCGGGTCTTGCCAGTCTGCAGGTAAAAAATCCGTGTCAGGAGTCATGGGTATGCTGAACCAATTCGACAATGTGCCCAAGCGGGCTTAGGAAAAATTGAACGTGGGCGCCGCCAAACGCGATAGCGGGCTGGCTGGGCCCGAGGGGAAGATGACGCTGGGCCCGCAGTTTTTCGGCAGCCATTGCCAAGTCAGCCACCTCATAGGCCAGATGATTGAGCAGGTTATGACGGGTACGTAGCGCCTGACTGACGGGGCTATCATCACTGGCCGGTGCAATCAGTTCATAGCAAATCCCCGCATCATCATAGGCAAAACAGATATGCACCCGCTGCAACGGATCGAGCACCGGCTCGCTAAAGCGGGAAAGCCCGAGGGTCTCGCAGCAATAACGTACGCCAAGATCCAGTTCGGCCACCACCAGTCCAATATGGTGCAGTTTCATCTTCCCTCCCCGATAAGCGCATGGGGATGGACAGCGATCAGCTCTTTTGCCACCGCGGCAAAGTCGGCGCAGCGTACGGCCCAGACAGGTAACCGTCCAAACACCCCCTGGTGCCATTTGTCCTGATTTTTAAGGGCTTCAACCAGACGGGAGAGGTCTATCTCGCTGGCCAGATCGAGTCTTCGCACAAAGTAGTCACAATACCAGGGGCGCACCATTCCCTGCTCGCGGACATCACCCTCAAAGCGTTTCATAAAGCGATAATCGACACCTAGTTGCTGCTCGACATAGTGGGTGAAGGTAATGCGATCGGGATGACAGGCAAAACCGGCAATCCAGCCATCGTGGACCGCCAACCAGGCGAAGGGGCTCTCTTCACCAAAGCAGTCATGACCCCCTGCTGCAACCACCTGGTCACGCCCCGCTCCCCATACCGCAACGCTGAATATAGGATCGCGGGTCCGCGCAACCCCTGGCAGAGTGCGAAACTGCTCCGTCATCAGGCCCACTTCACTGGGAGACGTCGCCCTGTCGAAACAGGTCTGACGAGTCAGGCTATACGTGAATGTTGGCACCAGCAGAGTGCCCTCGTTTCCAAGCCACTCCTGCATCCCCAACCAAAAAGCATGTATGCCGGCTTCATTGCCCCGTCCTGGAAACTGGGCCACAGCCATGGCGTCAGAGTGAACCATTATAGCGCTCCCTCGTGCGATCCCGAGGGAGCCAAGAATATGAGAGAGAGACTTCAATCACAGGGCAAGACCACGACGCAACAGCGCCTCACGAACATCCTGAAGCTGTTTCATCGTCGCCAGCTCTTCAGGCTCGAAGCGAACCGAGAACGTCTGTTCAACCAGTAACAGAAAATTGAAATGACCGAGCGAATCCCATTCCGGAAAGGCCCCAAGTCCCAATTGATAGTCGCCTCGCATGACGGTTGCAGAAGGAAACTGCTGTTCCAACAGAGTGAAGAGATCAGTCATGGTGATAAAACTCCAAAAAAGGCAAATTCAGCTGTTCGAGCGCCAGACTATGGTAATGCTCATGGGAAAAACGGGCGGGATCCGGATTATCACAGGGGGTCAACGACAGGGATGCCAACCATGTCAGCGCAGGTTCATTACGTGCACAACGGTTCGAGCCAATAACCAAGCGCTCGATCCCCGCCTCGCGCAATGCAGCCGAGACTCTATCCAGTAACCAATATTCGAGCCCTCTGGACAACACTCTGCAACTCAGAGCCAGCGTATCGAGCAATGCCAGTTTGGGCGTGAGGTTTATGATCAGCACCAAGCCAACCAAACCATGATCGGCAAAGCGATCCTGCAACGACACTAGCCAGCACCAGCCAGACTGCGCCAGCCGTTTGAGCTCGCTCGCCTCATATCGCTGACAGGAGAGATTAAACTGGTTGGTTTTATGGATGATCTGCTCGGCACGAGCAAGGTTATCCACCGCCAACGGCTGTATCGCCGCACGCAACGACAAGGAGGCGAGAAAATGTTGTTCACTGCCAACCTCGCTACGTAACCGGGCGGCATCTGCCAATGCCAGATAGGAGGCCTGACGAACAGCGTCATCACCACTGAAGGTACGCGAGAACCCCCCATAAGTGAGCAAGGTTGTAGGCCATACCCAAATATCTGCTGGTGGTTCAATGACATCGACTTGTGGCAGTGCATGGCGAACTTCGGCCCTTTCTAGGGGGGAGTCATCCCAGAAGACCAAGGCCTCAAGCCCCAGATTGAGGCTGGCAGCAATATGTCGCAAACCTTGAGATTTAGAGCCCCAACCAATGGCAGACGCTGCAACATTTCGCCTTTTGAGTCTCATGGCGCCATGCTGCTCAAACACCAGCCAAACATCTGCAGGCTCGTTTTTAGAGCACAATGCCAATAACACGCCACGCTGATACCAATAGAGCGCCGCATCCTGAAACGACTGATAGAGTTTGCCGAGACCGTCCTGACCAAGGTACAGGCCAGTCAACCCCTCTTCACCCACTACCCCCCCCCATAGGGTATTGTCACAATCGAGCACCAGCACCTTGCGTATCGGCGCCTGATCAAGCATCCAACGCGCGGCAATCCAGTCGGCAAGGCTGGTCAAGCCGTGCATCGAGAGAGGACAAGAAAGAAGGTAACGATTACGCTCGTCCACACAATGGGCTCGCCCCTGCTCAAAGAGCCAGCGACCCAGCCCCAAATCCCTAATATGGTGACGTGCAAGTGCTCGGGTAAAACAGATATCCAGCTGCATCATCCAGGGGTGAAGAGCGCCACTCACACCGCCTCCTTGCAGTGAACAAGCACCGAGATAAAGATGAGGGAGCCCCCGCAGTGGCGAGAGCAATGCTTCCAACCAGGTGTCGATGGTTTCGGACAATGCAGGTTCAGCCAAGGTGTGCCAATGCTGGCATTCGCTGTCGGTCAGCAGTTGCTCCCAAAACCAGAGCACCAGATGTCCGTCACAAGCGGCCATCGGCTGCCATTGACCTTGAGGACAAAATTGCAACTGTGCATGTCGGGCCAAAGGAGCCCATGCCACATTACCGGGCATGAGAAATGCGGTGGATGCCAGGGAAAGGGTGGCCATATATGCACCTGAAAGGATTAAATACTTCTATATCATACTGTTAGGGAATGGAGATGAACAGAGTCATCCCCATCCGATTCAAGGACTAGCGCTTGAACACATCCAGGCCGGTAAAGTAGGTGGTATCATGGCCATCGAACGCATCGGCATACATCACTTTGCTGTCCTCGAAAAATAACTCCAGGATTGCCTGCGCCTCTTTTATCTTGACCGCCAGTACCTCGGGTTCTGCTGTCACCTGCGACATCATCAGGCTGATGATATTGGCATAGAAATAGTTCATTGAACCGATCAAGACCCGATAGAGATGGGATTCGCGGCTCATCAACAGATAAAGCAGATAGTCGTGATGGCGTTGCATCATAGCCAGCACCGCGTTGTGCTCACAGGCTACCTGGCGCCAGTCATCACGGAACTTGTCCACAAGCTCAACGAACAGCGGTACCTGCAACGCAGCGGCAAAATCAAAACTGGCCATGTCAAAAGGCTGGAAACAAGTCGCCATCACTTCATCCATGAGTGCGATCTTGTCAAGTACCGGCCATTCTGGTTGCAACGATTCAACACGGCGAGGGATCGCCCCTTCGATATAAGCGCCGTCACTACTGTTGACGCACTGCATCTCGGGATAATCACGCAATACACGGGCCATATTATGAATGGCCAGTCCAAATAGATGGTTGATACGCACTTCGTCGCCAAAGTTACCCGGTGCCGGGAAAGTATTCTTTAAGTTTTCCTGGTATTTAGCCTCTTGCTTGTCGTTGTAATAGAGACTCAGGCTGGAGTGATGCTGTCCGGCTGTTTTATAGCCATTGTCGATACCAAACAAATACACCTGCTTGAAGCCAAGCAAGGCCGCATAATTGAGGCCGGTATTACCAACGAACGGATTGGAAAATTCGATATTATCGTACTCGAATGCCTGACCAAACGCGCTAATCAGCATGGAGAACATCGGCTCATTGGGCTTGAATGCCAATCCTGTTTTGCGAAAAAAGCGCTTGCATTCAGGATGGATGACATCAACGCTCAGAAACACCGTATCCTTGATAAAGTCATCGGCATTGAGAATATTCAGAAAATCCGCAGAGCTTTTAGTTCGCTCCACTGCAACGTAGATATCCGGTTTGACGCCAGCTTTATACAGCGCACTGACCGCCGTACCACATGCGATGATGATGGCCTGCTGCTGATGCTGCCGGATGAACTCGATGCTCTGATCCAGTGAGGGGCCATTGCCAATCACAAAGACAGGGATCTGCTCGAAGGCACGGGTATCACGCCACCGTTTCAGAAAGGGGGTGCCGTCTTGCAGATGGGTGTGGCTATGGGCAAGTGCATAGATGTTGTCATCAAAGAACCCCCACCCCGTTTTGAGCAGATAGAACTCCCTTTCCACCTGTGTTATCAAGGCGTGCAGCTTGGGGGAATGGTAATGACAGAACGAGAAATAGCTTGCCGACCAGAATGCCCCCTTGCGATGCAGCGCCTCCATCATGTCAGCGACCAGCAATTGCTCGTCAACACCGATAAAGAGATGAAGGCTGATCGACTCCTCATCCATGTAGGCGAGCAGCTGATGCCAGTCAAAGCAGAAAAGCGAGGCATAAAACATGTCAAGATCAGGCTCAAAAGCAAACAGATTCTTGATCTTGCACTGTTCATACAAGCAACCGAGCTGGTAGCCCAAACCAATGCCATACATCAGTGCCAGAGGAATATCAGAATGTAATGCCGCGTTGAGACGCAATCCTTCCAGCGCTGACTTCTCTTTTAATTTGGAGATTTCATTGTTGTATTTGATATGGATTTGGCCGTCGATATACCACTGAGGCACAAAATCGATGCACTGCAAAACGCTTTGTTCAATGACCTCGGCAATCTGCGACTGAACCTCGCTAAATGGATCGTCCCCATAAAGCGAGACGCCCTCGTCAAGCCACAGAATATTGGGAACGCCATTTTCATTACAGAAGAAACGAAAAGGCCTGGCAGGCTGGTATGCTTTGAAAAAGTCATGAATGGCGGGCATGTACTTGGCAAACGCAGCCATGTTGAGTTCATAGCGCAGCGGAAGCACCTCCTGCATTGCAGTTTCTTGCTGCTTTTGCTGCGCGAGTCGGGCCAACTCATTTTCTATATCTGTAATTTTTTTATGAATATCCATGTAGTACTAACCCGCGTTCAGCTTGTACATATCAGATGCTCGACCTGCTTTTGAAAGTTTCCACAAAGCTGTTTCTGTCTGATTCTTTGCATGTTCTATCCGCTCATGTAAGGTTTGAAACTGCACCAATGCTTGCTGGTGCTCCATATCAATAACTACATGTGGCTGGATATGCTGGAAAACAGCATCAAGGAGAATGAGATAATGATCGATCAACTGTTCAGCCGTTTGCACATCCTCCTGGTCGAACAGGGTCAGTAACTCTTGACCTGCTGCGATTAATTCTGGCAAACGGTTATTACTCATTCGACTCGGCCCATCTTTTGTTGAGCCAAGGCCTTGTCACGCTCCTCGACAGGAATGGCATCCCAACCGCTTTTCACGGTCAGCATCAGATTCATCACCTCATCGATAGCTGTAATATCCATATCACGGCTAGCATCCATCATCCGAAACTTCATATAGTCATAAAGGGCAAAAAGATCTTCGGGAACCTTACCATAAGAGAGATCAAGCGAATCTTGAAGCCCGTTGATGATAGCCATGGCTTTGGAGATAGATTGGGATTTTTGCTCAAAATCTCGACGTTCGATGGCACCGCGAGCCTGAGCCAGACGTTCCAGGCCCCCTTGCATCAAAAGTTGAATCACACGGTAAGGATCAGCTACTGCCAATTCGGATTGCAGATTCTGGGTGGTATAGGCTTTTATATTTTTACGATACATATGAGACACCACTCATAAATTCAAATTAACTATTTTGGGTATTCAGCAAATTCAAATATGAAGCCGACTTGTTCATCTTGGCCAACATGGCATCCAGGCTTCCGTACCGGGCCCGCAAGGTCTCTTGATACTTGGTCAGTTGAGTGGCAACATCGGACTCCTTCCGGCTCACTTCGCGCAGATCGGAATTCAAAGAGTCTTCCCTTTTCGCCAGCAAACCACCGGTCTTGGAGTAGGTTTCCAGCTGGCTGGCCAGCTGACCTGCAACCCCATCCTTGCCGCCAAAAACCGCCACTACCTGATCGAAATTCTTGTCGATAGCTTCGTTGAATTTGGTATCGTCGATAGACAATACCCCCTTGTTATCCATCTTTATACCCATCTGGAAAATCGTTGAGTAAGTAGAGGACTTTTGCGAAGGCTCGGTGATGGTGCCATTCATCATATTGACCACGGCACGCGTCGTTGCATCGCCCGCCAGAGCACCACCATCATTCTGGCTTTTCCCTGCCACGATAGAGTTGCGCTTGCCAAGATCATTACTCTTCTTAACCAGCGCGTTATAGCCGTCGACAAAGCTCTTGACCATGTCCTTGATGCCAGCTTTGTCGGTGGTCACGTCAACTTTGTTGGACTTGTAAGTCTTGGTCACAGAACCATCGCTTGCAGTCGTACTCGTACTATCAGATTCCCTCAAAACTGTCAGTTTGAGGCCAACTATAGTGCCATCAAATGTGTTGGTAGCACTGGTCAGCGTGTTTCCATCTACCTTGATTTGAGCATCTTGCGCGGATTGAGTTTTTGACAATTTAGAAGTGAAGTTATCTGCCAACTCAGTGGTACTTCCGGTGATCACCAGATCCTTGCCACTCCCGCTAAC
The DNA here is from genome assembly GCF_051919185.1 of Aeromonas sp. 97A. Classification (NCBI taxonomy): domain Bacteria; kingdom Pseudomonadati; phylum Pseudomonadota; class Gammaproteobacteria; order Aeromonadales; family Aeromonadaceae; genus Aeromonas; species Aeromonas sp. 97A. The sequence goes on from NZ_JBQBFF010000001.1 coordinate 1,917,133, forward strand.
CCCAGAGTCAATCACAAGTTTAGATTTACCATCAGATGTGTTCATGATGTTGACATTAAGACCAAAATTATTACCATCATTATTGATGCGTTTACGAATGGACTGTAGCGAATCCCCCGCCTTCACATCCACATCAAAGGTCTTATCACCAGCCTTAAAAGTCAAGGTTCCATCTTGAGTGATCATTGGAGTAGTCGAAGAGTCAAAACTACCTTCAAATTTGCTGGCCTTCGCCAATTTTTCGACAGTTATATCGTATTGCCCGTTAGAGGAACCCGTTTTGCTCTCCACCTTGAGCACCGGATTATCTTTGTCTTGGGTGATGTTTATGGCGCGTTTATTAAACGCATCATCCTTGGACATGGCCTGGAGTGTCGTCACAAAAGAGGCGATAGCCGATTTCAACTGTCCAACCCCTGAGAGAGTGATCTGGGCATTGGTCTTTTTGGTGGTTATGGGCTGCATCAGTTGTGCTTTCTTGGCATTGACGCTCGCAGCAATAACAGACTCCAGATCCAGCTGTGAACCCGCACCAGCAGACGTAATAGTGGCCATTCTCACTCTCCTCGTAAAACTTACGTATTAAATCTCTTTATCAAGCAATAATCCGACTCTTGAGCCACCACCTATTACATCACCTTCACGCAGATCCTTGAGCCGTTTACTGATAGACAGCAACTCTTCACTTGGGATCTGACGGATCATTGACTTGGTATTAGCGTCCATCACCTTGATAACAACTTGCTCGAGATCCTTTTCGACGCTGAAGTTGACGGTCCATCCCTGCAACTTGCTGAACTCCTGCAAGTTTTGTACCTCTTTTTCAATGTCCTTATCTGAGACATCGGATTTGCGAACCTTCTCTTTGGCTCGCTCCGCTTGTTGCTTTTCCACATCCTGTGTCATCACCCGCTGCTCTTCCGCCATGCCAGATAGCACTTGAGCGGCCGATTGGCCGCTCTTGCTACTTGACTGAAGAGAAGAAGGAGTGACCGATGAGGGAATTCCAATGTCATTGGCCATATCGTCGCTCCTTTTCTATCTCATCACTGCCCGTTAACCCAACAGGGACAGAGCAGATTGCGGTCTTTGGTTGGCTTGCGCCAGGATACTTGAAGCAGCCTGCTGCAGGATGTTCTGCTTGGTCAGGTTGGCGGTTTCTGTCGCGAAGTCCGCATCACGGATACGAGAACGTGCGGCACTCAGGTTCTCAGACACGTTGGACTGGTTGCGAATGGTCGAGTCAAACCGGTTCTGCACCGCACCCAGCTCTGCCCGTTTGCTATCCACGGCCTTTATCATGAAATCAAGGTTGGCCATGGCTGTCTGGGCATCTTTAGCGGTTTTGATACTGCTGACACTAGTTGTAGTAACCGCTGTAGTTGTTTTGCCAATCGTATAAGGTTCACCTGTGGTGGTGGTAGTTACTGTTGCACTCCCTTTTGTCGCAGATGCAATACCCTTGATCGTGAAAGCAGATGTCATCTTGAAGGTAATTGTTTGCCCTGCATCTGCACCGACTTGGAAGGAGCCCTTATAAGTACCATCAAGCAGCTTTTGACCACCAAAAGTGGTATCGCCAGAGATACGATTTATCTCTGTCGTCAGTTGGTCATATTCCTGCTGCAAAGCCACACGATCATCCGAGTTGTTGGAACCGTTCGCTGATTGCTGAGCCAAAGTGCGCATCCGTTGCAACATGGAGGTCACTTCATCCATCGCACCTTCTGCAGTTTGTGCCACAGAAATACCATCGTTAGCGTTACGGTTGCCTTGATCTAAACCGTTAACCTGTGAAGTCAAACGGTTGGAGATCTGCAAGCCGGCAGCATCGTCTTTGGCGGTGTTGATACGAAGGCCGGATGCCAACCTGGTATAGGAGGTATCCAGCGACTTGTTGGTATTCATCAAGTTACGCTGGGCGTTCAGTGATGAAACGTTGGTGTTAATGTACATAGCCATAAAATATTCTCCCGAAGAACATGCAACTGCAGGTTGCGTCGTCCAAACAAAACGACGGCCCACCGTTTGAAGAACAGGTTGAACATGCCTGTCTCTTCAGGCGGGTGTCTGTTTGAACGAACAGGTCACCCGCAGTAGTGCAAACGTTGGATTCCGAACACCCCTCGATTGCTTCACTTTATTTAACGGCAGCACAGAGGCAAGCTTTAGGAAAATTGTTGCCTAAAGCGGCAAGTTTTCTCCGGGAAGCGGCAGCTGAATATGAATTGAGCAGCATCACCATACAACTCACTACTGATGATGACCCTGTTTACAGGAATAAGTATGTTGGCACGGTTCCTGCTAGGTACTGAGAGAGTGACGTCAATTTGGCGGCACAATAAAAAGAGGCCGGTAAACCGGCCTAAAGATGAGCATATGCTCAGGAGAATATGACCAAGCGTGACAGAACTGAACAACTGGACAACACTTGGCATTACTAGTAGAGATTTATATCTCTCCCGATAGAACAGAGTGCGACCCGAACACCCCTTTGTTCCATCTCTTGATCAGGGCGGCCTGAACAACCGCCCTGTTTTCTTTTGTTAGCCTTGCAGAAGTGACAGTGCAGACTGCGGGCGCTGATTTGCCTGAGACAGAATGGTCGATGCTGCTTGCTGCAGAATGTTCTGCTTGGTCAGGTTGGCGGTTTCAGTCGCAAAGTCAGCATCACGGATCCGTGAGCGAGCAGCACTAACGTTCTCAGATACGTTCGCCTGATTGCGAATGGTCGAATCGAAGCGGTTTTGCACTGCACCCAGCTCAGCACGTTTACTGTCCACAACTTTAATCATGTAATCCAAGTTTGCCATAGCCGTTTGAGCATCTTTGGCTGTGGTAATAGTGCTGATGCTTGTTGTTGAGACATTACCAGTGTTGCTTTTAGTCACAGTGTAAGGTTCACCTGTTGTCGTAGTCGCGACTGTAGCATTCCCCTTCGTAGCCGAAGCCATTCCTTTAATAGTAAAAGCCGATGTCATTCTGAATGTAATTGTTTGCCCGGCATCTGCTCCGACTTGAAAGGAGCCCACATAGCCACCATTGAGCAGATTCTGTCCGCCGAATGTGGTATCTTTAGCTACGCGGTTAATTTCTGTAATTAACTGGGTGTACTCTTGTTGCAAGGCGGTACGGTCATCTGAGTTGTTAGAACCGTTGGCTGATTGCTGAGCCAGTGTACGCATACGCTGCAGCATAGAGGTCACTTCCTCCATTGCACCTTCAGCTGTTTGCGCTACAGAAATACCGTCATTGGCGTTACGGTTACCCTGATCCAAACCGTTGATCTGAGAGGTCAAACGGTTGGAAATTTGCAGACCCGCGGCATCATCTTTGGCGCTGTTGATACGCAAACCAGATGCCAGTCGAGTGTAGGAAGTATCCAGTGATTTGGTCGTATTCATCAAGTTACGCTGAGCGTTGAGTGATGAAACGTTTGTGTTGATATAAAGGCCCATGACTATTCTCCTAAGCTATTAAATTTACTCTTCTATTTGCTCTGGCTTTATTATTTTCTATGCCCGATGCATCTTATTTAACGGCTCGTTTTTGGATGTCTTTAGCATTTTTTTCAACGCTTCATCGCATTAACGCCGCTTACCTTATATATCGGCGGGTCAAGGGAAAACTTAAGGAAAAGATGGGGCCTAAACCAGTGACAGACTCAACCTTCTGAAGCCCGCCAACGGACGTTGTTTCCCAAATAGATGCAGCTTGAATGGAACTAACTGAGGACTCGGTGATCTGATCACCACCATCCTCTTCAAATCTGCATCATGGGCACGCAGCTTCAACCCATCACCAACTGGCCTCAATACAACAAATCATTGATTAACCGTGGTTCACTCACCTTCTGGGTTGATGCCGAGGCCATGAGTAACTGGTGTAGTGGTCTAATCATCCCGGACACCATTTTAGGTGGTACAGTCGCCACCATGACCTGAGGTGTTCAATGACAAGATTACGTCGCTCATTTACTGCCGAATTCAAACTCGAAGCCGCATCCCTGGTGCTCGACCAGGGATATTCTGTCCCCGAAGCCAGTCGTTCACTGGATATCGGTGAAACCATACTTCGCCGCTGGGTTCGGCAACTGCAATCCGAACGCAGTGGCACTACCCCAATCAGCAAAGCACTGACTCTGGAGCAGCAAAAAATTCAGGAACTGGAAGCCCGCATCAACCGGCTCGAACGTGAGAAGGACATTCTAAAAAAGGCTACTGCTCTCTTGATGACGGACGAGTTCACACGTACGCGCTGATAGACCGATTAAGGGAGCAAGCCCCCATCACTTTGGTCTGCTGCGCCTTCGATGTTCCCACCTCCTGTTTTTACGATTATCTGGCTCGCAGGCGGACGATTAACCGTGAACGTATGCAACAGCGCTCTGAGTTGCGCCGTTTGTTCAAAGCGAGCCGGAACTCAACGGGCAGCCGCGCCTTGATGTCGATGATGCGGGAGTTGGGGTATCAGATTGGTCGATTCAAAGTACGTAACCTGATGAAGGAAGCCGGTCTGGTATCCAAGCAACCGGGCGCTCATCGCTATCAGGTGGCACAGTCTGAACGACCGGACATACCCAATCTGCTGGCCCGCGAATTTGATGTCCAGCAACCCAATCAGGTGTGGTGTGGCGATATCACCTACGTCTGGGCCGGTGGTCGCTGGCATTACCTGGCAGCGGTGCTTGACCTGCACACTCGGCGGGTCGTGGGCTGGGCGATGTCAGATAAACCAGATGCCGAACTGGCCATCAAAGCACTTGAGATGGCGTATCAGCAGCGGGGTTGTCCGTCAGGCGTGCTGTTTCACTCTGACCAGGGCAGCCAATATGGCAGCCGGGCATTTCGGCAACGACTGTGGCGCTATCGCATGACCCAGAGTATGAGTCGGCGTGGCAACTGCTGGGATAACGCCCCGATGGAACGGTTGTTCAGAAGCCTGAAGTCAGAGTGGCTCCCGGCAAGGGGATATATGAGCCTGCGGGAAGCAAAGCGGGATATCAGTTATTACCTGATGGATCACTACAACTGGCGACGTCCACATCAATACAATGACGGGATACCGCCAGCAAAAGCCGAGGATCGGCCTAACCAAGTGTCCGGATTTAGTTGACCACTACAGTTTCACGACGACCATCATGGGCACCGGGGTCGCAGCCAGCTTTACACTGACCAGACCATCGCCACCTTCCTGATGCTCAAGGGGATTTTCAACCTCACTTTACGGGCCACTCAGGGACTACTCGACTCCCTGTTCGAGTTGATGAACGTACCGCTTTGTGACCCCTATTACAGTTGTGTCAGCAAGCGCGTCCGCACGGTGACAGTTGCCTATCGGCAGCCTAGTAAGGGGCGTATCACCGACCTGGTTATCGACTCGACTGGCCTCAAGGTATTTGGGGAGGGCGAGTGGAAAGTCAGAAAGCACGGCGCCGAAAAACAGCGAGTCTGGCGCAAGTTGCATCTGGCTGTGGACCCGGTCACTCACGATATCGTGGCGGCGGAAGTCTCGCTGGAAAATGTCTATGATGCCGAGATGTTGCCGACCTTGCTCAACCCACTGCGGCGCAAGCTGGGACGTGCTTATGCGGATGGCGCCTATGACAGCAAAGCCAGCCATCAACTTATCTCGCGCAAAGGGGCGACAGCCTGTGTCCCGCCTCGCAAAAGCGCGGGGTTATGGGAAAAGGGACATCCGAGAAATGAGGCGGTGCTAGTGATGCGCAAAGGAGGGCTGGCGCACTGGAAGAAGATGTCGGGCTATCACCGTCGCTCGCTGGCAGAGACGGCAATGTATCGGTTCAAGCAATTGCTGGCGGGGAAAATCCGTCTGCGTAACTACAACGGCCAAGTGGGAGAAGTCATGGCGTATGTAAGCGCCTAAACAAACTGAATACCCTTGGCCTACCTGTCAGAAAGCCCCGCGTGTAGCGGTCACTTGGGGCTGGGGCAGGTGTGGCTTGATGGTTGATTTGGGAAACAACGCCCCGCCAACGGCTACAGGCACGCACGAGCCTCACCCGGTTCATGCCGCGAGAAAAAATCCGTCCCGACTCTCAATTTTGTCGAGCACTGTTGGCGATTGGGCTCACCAGCCCCTAAAATCGCGGCCCCATCAACAATTTGGCGTGAGTTGTTCTCCATGCAGACACTGGTTGAGCAGATTGTTTACATCAGCGACATGTTTGGTACTGCGGTATTCGCGTTTTCAGGGGTATTGGTGGCTGGCCGACTCAGGATGGACGGGTTTGGCGTCATGGTTTTGGCGGCGGTCACTGCCATCGGCGGCGGCACCATCCGTGACATGATCCTGGGAGCCACCCCCGTATTCTGGGTGCGCGATCCGCTCTATATCTGGGTGGTCATCGCGACGGCGCTGATCGGTATGTGGATGGTCAAACTGCCCCGCAGGATGCCCTGGTATGTACTGCCGGTAGCGGATGCCTTCGGACTGGCCCTCTTTACCGTGATCGGTGCCCAGAAGGCCCTCAACTTCGGCACCCCGGGGCTGATTGCCGTGATCATGGGCACCATGACCGGGGTAGCCGGTGGCATGATCCGCGATGTACTGGCGCGGGAGGTGCCCATGGTGCTGCAAAAAGAGATCTATGCCACCGCCTGTATCCTTGGCGGCATTCTCTATACCCTGGCGCTTGAGGCCAACATGGACCGGGTAACGGCCATGCTCATCTGCATGACGGCCGTGTTTGGCCTGCGGGTCGCGGCTATCTACTGGCATCTGTCGCTGCCCACCTTCTCGCTGCAACGCAATTGAGAGCAGGCCCACAGCGTCATCATGTCGCTGTGGGCCGCGCGTTGAACCAAATAGGCTTTTCTGTTGTCATAGAAGCAGTCGTTGTTAGCCGGAACTCTCATGCGAAAAATCGGTATGCTTACCACCCTCCTCCTGGCGAACGTGACGGCCGCCCACGCCGAAGCACAAGTGGTATTTGGACGACTGGCCTCGGCGCCGGTGCAGCAGTTCAACCAGCAGATACGCCAGGCAAGCCATCAACAGCAAAACTGGGTTAATGACTACCGTGAGGTAGCTTTACGATTCGTCGGTCATGGTGACATACCCAGCCGCATCCATGCCCAGCAGCTGGACAATGATCTGGTGCTCTCGGTCGCCCTCGACGGCAGCAAGAGCGACATGATCTACATCCTGACCCTCTATCGCAGCAACAACCTGTGGCAGATGCGGGAGGCGGAAATGGGCTGGCGTTGTCAGGGGCAAGACTCCTTCACTCCGGTTCCCTGTCCCTGATAGTCATTGCTCACTCTGCGAAATAAAAAAATCCGGCACATTGGCCGGATTTTTTTATTGAAGGTAAAAAACACGCTTACGGGCGATACACCTTGACGTTGTCAAAGCCCTTCTCTTTCAGATAGAGCGCCTGCAGCTTGCTCATCACACCGCGATCGCAGTAGAGCAGGTAGGTCTTCTCTTTGGGCAGATCGCCAAAGGCGGTGGCCAGCTTGAAGAAGGGGATATGCAGTACTTCACGATCTTCCACCACCAGCGGCTTCTCGTCGTGTTCATCGGCAGAGCGGATATCCAGGATCACCTCGTCAGCGCCCAGCACCTGGGTGGTTTCCACCTCTTGCACTTCAGCGGCAGTCTCTTCACCGATACGGCGGATATCGAGGTAACGGGCCTCGGAGACCACCTTGTCCAGAATGGAGAAGTCAAAATTGGCCTCTTCCTCTTCAATGCGGGAGAGCTCGGCCTTCACGGTCGGCTTTTTGGAGATGACGCCACAGTACTCCGGCATGGTCTCGGCAAACTCCAAAGTGCCGATGCGGCGGGCTTCACTGATGATATCCGGCTTGTCCCAAGTAATGAGCGGGCGCAGGATCACCTTGTCGGTCACCCGGTCGATCACGTTCAGGTTGGTGAGAGTCTGGCTGGAGACCTGACCCACACACTCACCAGTCACCAGCGCCGGGATCTGGAATTCATCGGCCACCTTGGCGGCAGCACGCATCATCATCCGCTTGAGCACCACGCCCATCTGACCGTTGTCGATCTTCTCGAGGATCTCGGCAACCACCGGCTCGAAGTCCACAGCGGTGAAACGTACCCGGTGGGAGGAGCCGAAACGGTTCCACAGGTGGTAGGCCACCTGCTTGACGCCGATTTCGTGGGCAGCACCGCCCAGATTGAAGAAGCAGTAGTGCACGCGGCAGCCGCGCTTGATGAACTGGAACGACGCCACGCCGGAGTCAAAACCGCCGGAGAGCAGGCTCAGTACATCTTCCTGGGTCGCGATGGGCATGCCGCTCAGGCCCTGATGGATGGCGCTGACAATAAAGAGCTCTTCGCCGTCGATCTCGAGGTTGATCTTCACATCCGGGTTCTTGAGGCGCACACCATTGCTTTCGCAGTGCTGATTCAATCCACCGCCCACGTAACGCTCAACCTCGAGGGAAGAGAACTCATGCTTACCGTGGCGCTTGGCGCGCACGCAGAAGGTTTTGCCCTTGAGCTGGTCGCCCCACACGGCTTTCACCTGCTCGAAGATGTCGTGCAGGTCGGTGAACTTGCTGGCCTGCACCTCTAGGAAGGCCTGAATGCCCGGAATACAAGCCAAAGCTTCGATAGCCTGCTCGCGGAACTGGTCATTGCGGGAGCTCACGATCAGCTTGTCCCAATCCATCCGTACGCGGGCATCGTCGTCGAAGCGGCGCAGGACATTGCGGATATTGCCCTGCAGGATCTTGATAAAGCGCTGGCGAACCGACTTGCTCTTGATGGTGATTTCCGGGAACAGCTTGATAATGAACTTCATGGTAATGACTCGGGTGACCTTGATTTAAGGGCGCGAATTATATCAGAACTTTGTGGCCAGCGCCTACTGGATGAGCGTTTGCTCACATTCCCCCACGCAGTGTTTGCCGTGCAGCGCCAATCTTGCGTATATTCCCGACCCTGCGCCTCGCCAGATTTTTGATAACAGACTGATCCGATGAAGACCTATATCTACTACCCCGGCATGGAGGTACGCGACGAGCTCTGGCTCAAATTTGCCTTGCTCTATCTGGAGCGGCTTGCCTTTGTCTTCACCGTCAGCGAAAAGAGCGGTCTCACCGCCCTGCTCGATACCCTTCAACAGCAGACCGATCTGCTGGCCAAGCGGCCCGATGCAGCCTTTTTTGCCGCCATTACCCCGCAATTGGAGAGCCAGATAAGCGGCCTTGTGGCCCCCGATTTCGTCCGCCACAAGGTGTTTGGCAACAAGGAGCTGATTGGTCGCTGGCGTCAGGAGGCCAACCACGACTGCTTCTGCCCGGATCAGGCGGGACTGGAGCGACTGCACGGCTTTTGCCTGACTCACGGCTTTGCGACCCGGGATGAGGGTGGGATCAGAATGGCGCGGCGCTTTGCCAACCTGATCTCCATGCGCCTTGCCCGTGAGTGGGCACTCGCCAATGACGGGGCGCTCATTACCGATCACGACTATCTCGACCGCCTGCTCCATCTGCTCGAATCCCGCTACCACAATCGCGGCGGTCAGGATTGCTTCCACCTCGAAATCCCGTTGCAAGTGCCCACTCACCTGGCCGACATTCCGTTTGCAGAGCTGATTGCCCTGCGCGGGCGCAGCGGCTTTCGCCAGCAGCTGGCCGAATTTCATCTGGCCATCGACAACCTGCTCGCCATGCTGGGTAGCGGCTATGCCGACCCGGCGGCCCTGACCCGCTTTGAGCAGGCTCAGCAAGGGCTCAATCAACTGCTCGGGCCCGAGACCCTCAGCATGCCACTCACCACCCTGGTCAGCACCAGCCTGCCCGCCGTAGCCATGCTCCACCAGTTAAAGGCGAGCCACCCCGAAAGCAACCTCATCTTCCATCCCATCAAAAAGAGCCACTTTCACCAGCGCAAGAGCCAGCACTTCTTCACCCGGCTCGGTCATCTGCGCCAACCGGGCTGAATTGGCGGAATGAAAAAGGGGTTGGCATCTGCCAACCCCTCTCGTTTTCTGCGGCCTACCAATCATCACCCCGGTGATTGGCCCGCTCTTGCGCCTGCCTGCGCGCCTCCATCGCCCTGTCACGGCGGATATTGGCAGGGGTACAGGCAAACTGTTTCTGATAACAACGTACAAAACTCTCGGAAACGGGTTCGAAAGGTGAATAGAACCCGGTACGTTCAGGAGAAACATGGTGATCACCATGATTGGTAGTGGCACAGCCCGAACTCATCAGCACCAGCAAGGGACACAGAACACGCAGCAAAAGAGAACTCCCGATTGGATTTGAATGAATTCGTAATTATTCACAAGTTAATTCATCCAATCAAATATTGATGCATTTCAAATAGTTAATTACATTCGCCTCAATGACTGTCGGCAAAACGCTCAACGGGTGATGGTGCCGGCATCACCGTCAGGATGCACCACGCGAAACTCGATGCGATCGCTGTTGCCTGCTTCATCCACCACCACCAGCTGATAGCGCCCCGCCACGCTCAACACCTGATCCCCGTCCCAGCGCAGCCGCTGGCCGTTGAGAAACCAGGCTGGCTTGCCAACACCGCCCAGCACCTTGGGCTGCAACCGGTAACGCTGACTGCGGATAAGGTTGCCCTCCCCCAGCGCCATGATGCGAATTGGAGCTTGCTGCTCGGCGCTCTGCCCTTCCCCAGCACAACCACTTGCCAACAGCGCCTGTCGTCGCTCGCCGGGCGTTCGCCACGGCTCCAGTGACAATGGCCAGAGCGCCCGAAAACCGGATTGCGCCGCATCCTGGCAGCGTGCCAGGGTCGGCTTGCCCTCGGCGGTCAGCGCTACTTGGCGCAGCGACGAGGGCCAGTCCATGGGATCCGGCAAGGTGGGGGGATCGCGCCCTTCCAGCAACCAGGCGCTCTGGCGCTGCAAACAGGCTTCAGGCAGGGTCGCGCTCATTTTGCGCCCCAGCGGCCAGCAGATCTCGGCCTCACTCACCGTGTTGGGTTGTGCCGGCAAGGGGCTGTTGTCAGCCAGCCGCGAGTAGACCGAGAGCAGCAGCGGCACCGCCGCGCTCTGGCCATAAAAACCGGGCAAGGGGGTACCATCGGGGCGCCCAAGCCAGACGCCGATGGTCCAGCGACCGGAGACTCCCATCGCCCAGCTGTCGCGATAGCCGTAGCTGGTGCCGGTCTTCCAAGCCAGCCTGTTGACCCGGCCAGTCGCCTCGCTGGCAAAGGGCTGATCAGCCCGTCCCTGCGCGCTCAGGATCTGCCAGATGATCCAGGCCGATCCCGGGCTCAGCAAGGGGCGTGACACCGCCTGCTGCCCCGCCAGCCAGACCGGCATCGCCACCTGCCCCTGCCGGGTCAGCGCACTGTAGAGCGCCACCAGCTGCTCGAGTCGAATGCCCGCCGCCCCCAGCGCGATGGCCGGATTGGGTTTGTCGGAGAGCGCCAGCCGCACCCCAGCGTTGTCGAGGCGGCTGACCAGCTTGTCGGGCCCGAGCGCCTCCAGCACCTGCACCGCCGGCACGTTGAGGGATTGCTGCAGTGCCTGAGCGAGCGTCACCGGCCCCTGAAAGGCGCCGGAAAAGTTGGCGGGTCTGTAATCCGAGCCCAGCCTCGGCGCATCGGAAAGCAGGGAGGCCGAGTGCACCAACCCTTCATCCATGGCCAGACCGTAGATAAAGGGCTTGAGGGTGGAGCCGGGAGAGCGGATTGCCTGCACCATGTCGAGATAACCGTGGCGGCGCAAATTGCCATACTCGGCGCTACCCACATAGGCGCGCACCGCCATGGTTTTGTTGTCCACCAGCAGCAGCGCAGCAGAGGTCTGCTCGGGGAAGCGGCGGATATAACTCGCCACCCGCGTCTCCAGCCAGCGCTGCAGATCGCCGTCTATGGTGGTGTGCACCAGGGCGCCCGGATGGCTGTCGGCGGCCAGACGAGCAAACAGCGGCGCCTCCATCGGGGTGAAATGGCCGCGAACCAGCACCGGCTCGATGCGTCCCTCCAACCACACCGGCTCGGGCCAGACCCCTTGCGCCACCAGTCGCTGCATCACCTTGTCGCGGGCGGCGCGGGCCCGCTCGGGATGCCGGTCCGGCCGGTTGCGGCTGGGAGCCTGCGGCAGCACCGCCAACAGCGCCGCCTCGGCATAGGTGAGCTTGGCGGCGCTCTTGCCGAGATAGGCAAAACTTGCCGCCTGCACCCCCTCCAGGTTGCCGCCAAACGGCGCCCGGTTGAGGTAGACGGTGAGCAAGGTGCGCTTGTCGTAGTGCCACTCCAGTTGCAGCGCACGGGCCATCTGACGCAGCTTGCCGGGCACGCTCCTGTGGTAGGGCTCGATGAGGCGGGCCACCTGCATGGTAAGAGTCGAGCCGCCCGACACGGCGCGCCCGTAACGCAGCCACTGCCAGACCCCGCGCACCATGGCCACCGGATTGACCCCGGGATGACGCCAGAAGTAGCGATCCTCGTAGCCCAGTAGCGCCTCGATATAGCGGGGGGAGACCTGCTCCAGGGTCACGGGGTAGCGCCACACGCCGCTGGTATCGGCAAAGGCGCGCAGCGGCCGCCCTTTCATGTCGAGCACCACCCGTGCGTAGGCTGGGTCGAGTGGCGGCGGCGGGAAGAGTCGATCCAGCGCCAGCAATGACAGCAGCAGTGCGACAACCCCCAGCACCGAGACACGCAGCCAGCGTGGTAGACGGCCAAGCCAGCGCCAGCCAGCGTGGCCACAGCGACCCAATTTCAGCCAGCCGCGCTGCCAGAAAGTGAGCGGGCGAACCCGCTCAAGGGAGGGTTTGTTACTCAGAGATACGCACCTCGTGGATATCCTCACCCACAGCCCGCAGCTCGGGCCGGTACATATCCTCCACCTGGGTCGGTGGCACCTGATAGCGACCCGGCGTCACCGCCCGCATCAGGTAGACCAGCTGCTGGTTGCTCCCCTCGCTCAGATCCAGCGCTGCCGTGTAGCGGTCATCGCGAAACTCCTGATGCTTGAGATAGTCGTTCCACTCACTCTGCCACGCCGGTTTCCCCTCGATGGAGAGCTCTTCGAGCTTGATGCTGTTGCCAAGGGCCGGGTTCTCCAGCTCGAAGCCAGCGGGCACCATCTCCACCAGCAGGGCATCGGGCACGGCCGATTCACTGCTGACATTGAGCCGTACCACCACCAGATCGCCCACCTTCACCTTGGCGGGATCAAACGGCTGACCGTCGCTGTTGAACCAGCTGCGGGTCACACTCATCCCTTTGCTAATCCGTGCTGGCACCTGTTCGGGGTAGCCGACCAGAGTGCGCTGCACATAAAGCGAGCCCTTGCCCTCGTTGGTAACGGCGCTGGCGGCCAGTGCCTCGAGGGTGCCCTGCTGCAGCGAAGCCGAACCGCTCAGGGACCCACTGCCAAGAGAGGAAGTTACCCTGGCCTGCCAGTCGACGGCAGGATCGAAGCGGGCGAGTCGCAACAGGGCGAGCCGCTCTTGGGTGCTGAGCCACTGACGGTGAGCCAGGGTATCAGCCACCTTGGCGCTGAGGGCCGGCCAGCGCTCCGCAGCCAGCTTGTGCTGACGCAGCAAGGAGAGCTCAAGGGCTTCATCGCGCAGCGGTGAGCCGTAATCACCCAGATAGTCATCCCCACGCTCGGTCGCCAATGCCCGGCGGAGGGCCTTGGCGGCGTTCTGCTCATCCCCCATGGCCGAGAGCGCCAGCGAGAGGTGCAAGAGCGGCAAACCGGAGCGAGCGTGATCGGCCTGCTGCTCCCAGATAAGTCGCAGGGTAGCGAGCGGCGCCTTGCCCACCCGGGCCAGCACATAGGCGCTGTAGGCCTGATAGGCCAGCCGGCTGTGCTCGGGGGCACTGCTCCAGCGCTCGCCGTACTGGCTGTCGGTGAGATAGCTTTGCAACCGGTTCAGCGCCTGATTGAGCATCGCCTCCGGCACGGCGTCACCCGCCTCCTTGCGCGCCAGCAGGTAGTCGGCGGCATAGGCGGTGAGCCACTGCTCCTCGTCGGAGCGACCATCCCACAGACCAAAGCCACCGCTTGGCAGTTGCAATCGCTGCAGCCGTTGCAGCAGGGCGCGCTGCACATCCGCCTCACTCGCCGCTTTCTTGCCCTCTGCGGGTTTGCTCCAGGCGGCCCGCTCATCGGCCGTGGTCAGCAAGTAAGGCCAGGCCCGTGACAGGGTCTGCTCCAGACAGGCGTAGGGGTAGTCGGCCAGCGCCTGCCACTGGACTGCCGGATCCCAGGGCGGGGTGCCGGAGAGGCTGAGCAGCCCCTGCAGGTTGGCGCGATCCAGCCCGGCCAGCTCAGCTGGCGCAAAGCTCATCTGCTGGCCGGGGGCCAGCATCTGATAGCGCTGGCGAGTTTCGGCCGGCCAGGGGGAGCGCAGCGGCAGAGTCCAGTCACGGCTGATGGCAAAATCCTTGCCGCTGGCCGCCAACTGCAGGCTTGCCACGCCGCTTGCCCCGGTCACGGTGAGCGGCAGGGTCAACCACTGCTCTTCGCCGTTTTTAAGAGCCAGGGTGCCGGGCAGCTCGCCATTTGCCTTGAGCCCGCCATTGAGGGTCCAGGCAAGGGATAGGGTCTGATCCTCGCCGCTCATGTTGCGCAGCTGCACCAGCGCCCGGGTCTCATCCCCTCTGGCGCCAAAGCGCGGCCAGCCGATCTCGGCCACCAAGGGCGCCACTACCTTGACGGCGCGCTCGGCCTCCCCGACCTGCTGTTCATTCCAGGCCAGCGCCATCAGTGCCAGCTCGCCGTTGAAGTTGGGCAGACCGAGCGGGATCACCGCTTTGCCCTGCTGGTCAAAACTCACCTCGCCGCTCCAGAGCGCAGCTATCTCGACCCGGCTCTCCAGCGCGCCTCCCTTTTTCAGCGGCGCCCGATCGCCCCCATAGTTGAGGCGGGCCAGCTTGCCATCCTGCGGCGGGATCACCTGGCCGTAGTTGTCGAACAAATCTTGAGCGAAGCGCTTGCGACCAAAGAAGATCTCGAACGGGTCGAGCGGCTGGTAGTCGCTGATATTGAGCACGCCCCGATCCACAGCCGCCAGCACCACGCGCCCCTGACTGTTGGGGGTGGAGGTGGCGGTCACTTCCAGCCGGGTGAGCGGCACCGCTTTATCCGGTGCGCTCAGGGTAAGCGGCAGACGACGCGTTTCCCGGTCCAGGGTGAGCGGCACCAGTCCGACCGAGCGCAGGCTCTGCCCCTGCTGCTTGCCAGCCGGTTTGGAGGCGCTGTCTGGCGCGGCGATCTGGGCCGAGATATGCAAGTCATGGCGCTGCCACTCGGGACTGACCGGGATCTCGAACTCGCCGCGGGCATCCTTGGCATCGCCACCGGCCCCCTTGAGTTCAATACGCTGCCACCAGCGCAGACCGTCGCCATCTTCCACCAGCAGCAAGCCCTTGCCGGGGCGCGGGGCCACCAGCGTCACTTTGGCCTTGTCACCCGCCTGATAGGCGCGCTTGTCGAGGGTGATGGCAATCTTGTCAGGCCGTGCCTGCTCGCCACCACCGCCCCAGGCATAACTGCCTATTTCCACCCGCAGGCTCGATTGATGGCCCTGACTGTTCTCCACCTCCAATCGATACCAGCCCGCCGCCAGTTGAAGCGTGAGCGGGGTCGGCCCCTTGCCATCCAGCTGCAGGGTCTGCTCCTGTTCCAGATAGGGCTGGCTGTTGAACTCGTACTTCCACCCCTCCCCATCGGCGTAATGCCAGTAGTAGTCGCGGTACTCGTTGATAAGGCGCACCTTCACCGCCCCCGCCACCGGCTGGCCTTGCTCATCAAGGTTGAGGATCTGGAAGGGGAGCGGCTTACCCCCCTCTACCCGATCCGCCACGAAGTCGGCCTTGAGCGCCGGCCACTGGCTGCCCGCGGGCCAGCCATACTGGGTGCGGCTGCGATTGACGGCGCGGCCACCGGGCTCGGCGAGCGACACCCGATAGGCCACCTCCAGCGGCCCGAGGGCGCGCACCCCATCGAGTTCATCAGCAAGCGAAAAAGTCCCCTGCCCCTGCGCATCGAGGGTGAGATTCAGCGGCTCGAGATCCTTGGCCTGCTCGGCAAGCAGCACGTCACCCAGAGTGAACTCCTGCCACTGGGTAAAAGGCATGGTGGCGCGGCTGATCTTTACCTCCGCCTTGGCCTTGGTGGCGCTCGCCGGTGCACCGTAGAGATAGTCCCCTTGCAGCGGCAGGGTGAGGGAGGCGCCCAGATCCGTCACTTCACCATCCGGCCCCTTGCCAAGCTGCAGTTTGAGCCGCTCCGGCAAAAACTCCTCCACCAAAAAGGGCCACTCGAAACGACTACCAGCGGCGGTCTTGAGGTTAATGGTCCAGCGCCCGAGCGGCGCATCGTCCGGCAGGCGCAGACCGTAGTGGGCGGCGCCAAGGCTATCGGGTAGCAGCCGTTTCTGTTCGAGCAATTGACCGTCCGGCTGCTTCACCTCCAGCTCCACCGCCATGCCGGGAAGCAGCTGGCCATCTTGGCCCTTGAGCAGGATCTCGCTGTCGAGCCGCTCGCCGGGGCGATAGAGGTCGCGCCCGCTAAAGAGATACAACTGCTGGGCCTGCCAGGGCTGGGTGCCGAGATCGAAGGTGGAGAGATCGAGCGCCGCCCCGTCGAGGCGCAGCACCGCCAGATGGCTGCCCTGCTCGGCCAGCAGCAGGCGAGCCCCCTGCACCTGATCGAAGCGGCGATGACCCTGGGGATCGGTGGTTTGCACCTGTAGCCGGTTGCCCTTCTCGTCGAGCAGGGAGAGTTGCACATCCTTGAGCGGATCGGCGCTGGCCAAGGAGCTCACGAACACCTCCAGCTGATCGCGGTAACGGCGGGCACTGAGCCCCATGTCGCTCACAGCGAAGTAGGTGGTCTCCTTGCGCCAGTCGTAGTTGCCAAGGGGCGACATCACCGCAAAGTAGACGCCGGCCTCCGCCAGCTGCGGCTCCTTCACATTGATGAGGCGGGTCTCGCGCCGGTTGGCATCAAGCTCCAGCGCATAGCGGCCGCTGAACACCCGCTTGGCCCGCTTGGTGATCTGCTCGAGCTCCCAGTTGCCCATGCCGGCACCGGGGCGATACTCGGCCAGGAAACGGGGCAGGTATTCGGCATCGACCCGGAAGAAGTCGATATTGACCTCATCCACATTGACCGCGCTGATGGGCAGGCGCAGCTCATCGCGCAGCGGCAATACCATGCCGCTGGCGGTAAAGGAGGCCCCCGCCTCCAGCGGCCGGGTCTTGAGAGTCCAGCTCTGGGAGGATGGGCCTAGCCCCGTCTTGAGACTCACCTCATAGCTCTTGTCGGGCTGGACGTTAGGGAAATAGAGGGTGCGACCATCGTCGGCGAGGATCCACTCCCCCTGCACCTGCTTGCCCCCCTCGCTCACCGAAAGCCAGCTCTGCCAGTTCGCCTTGGGCGCCAATTGGCCGGAGAAGACCAGCGCCAGTGCCGGGGCATCCCGATATTGGCGGGCATTGGCTTGTACCACGGCGCTTGGGGCGCCCGCTTCCTGCTGCGCGGCAGGCTTTGTAGTCGGCCCATTGGCGACAGGCTTGTCGGGGCCGCAACCGGCCAGCAGCAAACCTGCCAACCCGGATAGCAACAGGGCCGACCAGCGGCGACGATTCAGAGGGTGTGCTCCTTGGACAGAGCGACGGGAAACCGGGCGAGCGTGAAAGAGGCGCATAGATTCCATCCTGGCTGGGATCCGCTGCAACAGCAGCGAGGCAGCAAACAGGATAAAGCATCGAGCGCCCCTGACACAAAGAGGATTCTCGCGGCAACAGGCAGAAGCCACCGGGCTGCGACAATGGCCGCCCTTTCAGAGCGGCCGAACACTCAGCAGACCGAAATCAACGGAGGGGGGATTGCTCTCTTTTGGCGCCGCCCTTGAACCAGCGAAAGAGGATGGCCGTGACGGCGATAAGGAAGAGCACCAGAGAGGTAATGAGCAGCATGCGGGTCAGCAGTTCGCTATGGGCAACAAAAAAAGGCACCGTCATCGCCAACTTGCCCACCAGACTCAGACAAAGTGACCAGAGCACGGCGCTGGCGAAACTCGCCACGCACATGCGCAGCACGCTCAGGCGACCTATCCCCATCAGCATGGGGGTCAGCACCCGGACGAACGGAATAAAGCGGGAGGCAAACATAGCCAGAAAACCATACCGGTTCAGCAGCCGGGTCGCTTTGGGCAAACTGTCTGGCGGCAACATCCGCTCGATATGTTCCATAAAGCGGGTGCGCTGCAGCGCCCGTCCCTGCCAGTAGGCGAGCACGGAACCTATGCCAGCAGCCAACGGCAGATAGACAAGAGTCACTTCGGGGCCAAACACCCCCATGCCAACCAACCCACCGGCCAGCAATACCAGGCTGTCCCCCGGCAGGGGCAGGAAGACGAATGCGGACTCCAGCAGCAGTACCAGCATCAGGCAACTGATCAGCAGGGGTACCGCCTGCATCTGAACCAGGGCGTCAAAATCCTGATGCCAAATGGCCATCAGCATATCCAGCATGTCACTCTCCCTACTACACGGTTCATCATGAACGAGGCAGGGGTTATAGCACCCATCCCCTGAACAAAACGTTAATTTTGTCCGGCACAGGAAATAAAGTGTGTCGAAATATTGCAGCAACGAGGGGAATGCAAGAAGGGCGAAAAGCAGAAACAAAAAGCCCCTCATCTTGCACGCACAAGGGAGAGGGGCAAACAGGCACAGAAATAAAACGGTTACTCGGCGGTGGCCATCTGCCAGGTTTTGAAGCCGCCGGAGAGATTCTTCACTTTAAAGCCGTGCTGGCTCAGCAAGCGGCAGGCGACATGGCCGCGCAGCCCGACCTGACAGCTGATCAGCAGCTCTTTCTCTTTGGGCAACTCATGGAGGCGACCACGCAACTCGTCGAGGGGGATATGCAGTGCCCCCGGAATGCGGCCCAGCTTGTCGAGCTCCGGGCCATTGCGCACATCCACCACCAGCTGATGGGGGTTACGAGCCTGCACCTCGGCCACATGGCAGAGCAGGGTGTCCCCCTTCAGGTGGTTGCTCGCCACAAAGCCCGCCATGTTGATCACATCCTTGGCCGAGCCGAACGGCGGCGCATAAGTGAGCTCCAGATCCTGCAGGTCAAACACGGTGAGACCGGCGCGCTGGGCCACCGCCAGCACGTCGATGCGCTTGTCGATGCCATCCTTGCCGATGGCCTGGGCGCCATAAATCTTGCCATCCGGGGCAAACAGCAGCTTGAGGCTGACCGGATGGGCGCCCGGGTAGTAACCGGCGTGGCTGCCCGGATGGACATAAACCTTCTCGAACGGTAACCCCAGCTGTACCAGCCGTTTTTCGTTGAGCCCGGTGCTGGCCACCGCCAGATCGAACAGCTTGCAGATGGCGGTGCCTTGGGTCTTCTTAGGTTTCGCTTCGGCCCAGCATATTGTCGGCGGCGATGCGCCCCTGCCGGTTGGCCGGGCCCGCCAGCGGGATCAGCACAGATTCGCCGGTGACGAAATCTATCTCTTCCACCGCATCCCCCACCGCGTAGATAAAGGGATCCGAGGTACGCATCCCGGCATCGACCTTGATGCCGCCCCGTGGGCTCAGCTCCAGCCCCGCTTTGGCGGCGAGCAGGGTTTCCGGCTTGACGCCGATGGCGAGGATCAAGAGACCGGTATCAAGATGGGAGCCGTCATTGAGGGTCAGGCGCAGGCCACCGCTTTTGGCGGTCGGCACGGCGGAGGTTTTCTCGGCAGGCAGATCCAGACTCTCGATGGCGGTGAGGCCGGTGCGCAGGCGCAGGTCGATCCCCTCTTCCCGGATGCGGGCATGGAGCATGTTGGCCATCTCCTTGTCCACCGGCGCCATCACCTGATCGGCCAGCTCCAGCAGGGTGACATCCAGCTTGCGCTGATGCAGCGCCTCCATCATCTCCAGCCCGATAAAGCCGCCGCCCACCACTGTGACGTGGCGCGGCTGATCGTGATGCAGGGCCGCCAGAATGCGATCCATGTCCGGGATGTTGCGCAGGGTATAGACATGGGGGCTGTCGATACCGGGGAAGGGAGGACGGATCGGCGCCGCCCCCGGACTCAGCAGCAGCACATCGTAATGCTCGCGCTGCTCTTCACCGGTTTGCAGGTTGCGCACCAGCAAGGTCTTGCCTGCCTTGTCGATCTCAATCACATCGTGGAAGACCCGCACATCGACGTTGAAACGGCGCTTGAAACTCTGGGGAGTCTGCAGCAGCAAGGCATCCCGGTCGGGGATATCGCCCCCGATGTGATAGGGCAGACCGCAGTTGGCGAAGCTGACAAACTCGCCCCGCTCGAACATCACGATCTCTGCCTCTTCACTCAAACGACGAGCACGAGCCGCCGCCGATGCGCCCCCCGCGACACCACCGATAATCAGGATCCGTTTCATCTGCAAGACTCCTCATACATGATAATGGGTAATAAATTAGACTTTTCTAATTTAGAATTCAATGAAATTTTGTTTCACACCATTTTGCAGTATTCTTGCAACCCCGACGGTTGCTTAACAGGATGTTGTTTGTTCATGTCGTCTACCGCACTCAGTCATCTTCCTCCTGCCCTCCAGACGCCGCTCTTTTTCCGTCTGGACCTGCGCAGTCAACGGCTGGTCGCCCTGACCGACGTGATGCAAACCCCGCTCTACTGGCTCGACGAACCGCGCGCCCCCTGGCCTGCCCAGCTGCCCGATGCCCTGCGCCTGCCCATCGAACAACTGCTGGCCAACGGCCATGGCGGCAAGATCACCGTGCGCTTTGCCAGCCAGCTCTGGCATATCGCACTCGCTCACGAGCAGGATGGCTTCTGGCTCATCTGTCTGCAGAACCTTCGTCAGGAGCCCATCGCCGATCTGGCATTGCAACTGCCGCGCCTCAGCCAGATGGCGAGCCAGCAACAGTATGCGCCCCTGCTCGAGGCCCTTAAAGAGAGCTTGGGGGCCGATCGGCTCATCCTCTGGCACTATCAGGCCAACGGCGATCTCGGCAGCGAGCAACTCACCCCGGTGTTCACCCTGGGGGTCGAGGCGCTCTACCCCATTCGTGGTGACAGCCGCTATATCCGCGCCCTGCGTACCCGCAAATCGTTGAGTTTCTCGGAGGCGGCCCACCAGCCGATGCTGAGCAATCACCTCTATCTGACCAGTGCCGGTGTGCGCTCACGCCTCGATGGTGCCCTGCTGGAGCAGGACAAGCTGTTCGGGGTGCTGAGTCTGGAGTATCTCGATCCCACCCCGCTTAGCGAGGAGATGTTGCAACTGGTGCGCAGCAGCGCCCAGCTGCTCGGCCACTGGCAACCTCAACCGGAAGAGCACCGCGCCGAGCTGGCCCTCCCGCCCGAGCTGCACCAGCAGACCGGCATCGACTACTGCAAGACGCTGGTAAGCTGGGCCATGAGCGCCAGCGGTGCCCGGGTGGGCTGGATCGGCGAGTTCCAGCCCCGCGGTCAGGATCTCTGGATCATCCCCCGCTGCGTCATCAACGAGGAGATCTGCTCCACCCTCAAGCCCATCCAGCTCGACCCCGGCCCCGCTCAGGAGCTGTTCCAGCATGGTCAGGCCATCTATGTGGAAGATCTGCCCGTGCGCTATCCCAAGGCGACCCGGCTGCTTGCCCTCAATGCCAGCGCCTACATCGGCATTCCGCTCCATGGTCAAAGCGGCGCCCCCATTGGCCAGATCACCCTGCTGCTCGATACCCCCCTTGAGGAGCCCGAACAGCTTCTGGATCTATTGAGCAGCCAGCACGAGCGGGCCGCCATCGAGCTCAAGCGCCTCGCCACCGACGATGCCCTGCGGCTGGCGGAAGTAGCCTTCAATACCCACGATGGGCTGATCGTGATGGATCACAACGGCATCATCCTCAAGGTCAACCACTCCTTCAGCCGGATCACCGGATTTGGCGAGGTAGAGGTGATCGGTCACTCCATTCGCAAGCTGCGTCCCACCTACTACGGGGATCATCTCAAGGAAGATGTCAGCCGCACCGTCAACGAGCAGGAGTTCTGGCTCGGGGAAGAGCGCTGCCTGCACAAGGATGGCCACCTCTTTCCGGTGCGCTTGATGGTGAACGGCGTCAAGGATGAGCAGGGGGAGCTCAGCCACTTCATCTGCAGCTTCTACGACATCACCCAGGAAAAAGAGGCGGCCAGACATATCGAGCAACTCGCCTATTACGACGATCTCTGCGGTCTGCACAACCGCCGCAGCCTCAACCATATTTTGCAGCAGACCCTGAGCGCCACCAACGGCCAGTGGGGCGCCCTGCTGCTGGTGGATCTCGACAACTTCAAGTCGATCAACGACTCCCTCGGTCACGCCTGCGGCGATCTGTTGCTGCAGGCCGTGGTGCAGCGTTTCAGGGAGCTGCCCCAGGACAATCTGGTGCAGGCGCGCATCTCGGGGGACGAGTTTGCCCTGCTCTTTACCCAGCTCGGACAAGGCGAGGTCACCGCCAAAATTCTGGCAGAGCACTTCGCCCGCGAGCTGATGGGGCTGTTTCGCACCCCGTTCGACATCGGCGATCACAAACTGCACTGCAGCGCCTCGGTGGGGATCAGCCTCTTCTCCGGCAACGAGACGGATCATCTGGTCCTGATGCAACAGGCCGACACCGCGACCCACATGGCCAAGCGCGCCGGTCAGGGCCACTACGTCTTCTTTACCGAGGCGATGGCCCAGCATGAGAAGAACCGGCTGACCCTCACCAATGAGCTGCGCGATGCCCTGCGTCACCACGAATTGCAACTCCACTATCAACCGCAATACCGGGTCGACAATGGCTCGCTGTCGGGCATCGAGGCGCTGCTGCGCTGGCAGCGCAGCGACGGCACCATGGTGCCGCCCGGGGAGTTTATCCCCATCGCCGAAGAGACCAGCCTGATCCTCGAAATCGGCTACTGGGTGATGAAGACCGCCTGCGCCCAATACAGCTTCTGGCTCAACCGTGGCCTGCAGATCCCCCATCTATCGGTCAACGTCAGTGCCCGCCAGTTCCACACCCAGGGCTTCGTACAACAGGTGGAGTACATCTTGCGCGATACCGGTGTGCCCCCCTCCCGCCTGCTGCTGGAGGTGACCGAATCGGTAGTATTGGAGAATCGGCAGGAGAGTATCGCCAGAATGCGCCAGCTCAAGGAGCTCGGCATCCTCATCTCCATCGATGACTTCGGTACCGGCTACTCGTCGCTGGCCTATCTGCGGGATCTGCCCGCCGATGAGGTGAAGCTGGACAGAAGCTTCATTCAGACCCTGGTACACAGCGAACAGGACAGAGCCATCGTCAAGGCGATACTCGATCTGGCCCAGGTCTTCCGTTTTACCGTCACCGCCGAAGGGGTGGAAGAGGAGGCGCAGCTGGCCATCCTCAAAGCGCTGGGATGCCAGCATTATCAAGGGTTTCTCACCAGTCGGCCGCTCACAGTCAAGGGGCTGGAGCAGCTGCTTGGCAGCCGGGCACCGGACTAAAGGTGTAGGATCAATAGGGGTTTATGTAATAAAATAACGGCCTGCTCGAATCGTTGGAGTTGTTTATGTCTGTCATTAATCGGATCCCTGCCGTTGAAATCAGCCAGCCAGCCGGAGCTCACGGCACCGTTGGCCGGATCCATTCCGTCGAAACCTGCGGCACTGTCGATGGCCCGGGAATACGCTTTATCGTATTCATGCAAGGCTGCCTGATGCGCTGCAAGTACTGCCACAACCGCGATACCTGGGATACCGAAGGTGGCCGCGAAGTGACCGTACCGGAGTTGATGAGTGACATCACCAGCTATCGCCACTTCATGAATGCCTCCGGCGGTGGCGTGACAGCGTCCGGCGGTGAAGCCATGCTGCAACCGGCTTTCATTACCGAACTCTTTACCGCCTGCAAAGAGAAAGGGATCCACACCTGTCTCGACACCAACGGCTTCGTCCGCCATCTCGACGAACAGGTGGACAAGCTGCTCGACCAGACCGATCTGGTGCTGCTCGACATCAAACAGATCAATGACGAGAAACACATTCCGCTGACTCACGTCAGCAACAGATACACCCTGGAGTTTGCCCGCTATCTGGCAGCCAAAGGCAAGACCATGTGGATCCGCTACGTGGTGGTGCCGACCTGGAGCGACGACGACGAGAGCGCCGAAGGGCTGGGTCAGTTTATCGCCGAGCTGGGCGAGAGCGTGGAGAAGGTGGAGCTGCTCCCCTACCATGAGCTCGGCAAACACAAGTGGGATGTGCTGGGCGACCCGTACGAGCTGAGCGGGATCAAGCCCCCCAGCAAGGAGACCATGGAACGGGTCAAGGGCATCCTCGGCAAGTACCACAACAACGTCAAATATTGATGGTAAAAGCAGGCTGACTCGTCAGCCTGCTCTGCTATGGGCGGTCGGGAAGGCCGCCCGGACTCTACTGCATGAATGGACGACAAGATGAGTGAAGGACAACTCGCCGCCCTCCTGATCTGGCTGGTACTGCTGGCCTTCAGCCTGCGCCGCTCCCTGTGGCAGACCCTCCATGACAACCCCCTCTATCAGCACCTGTTGCTGGGCAGTGCCATCGCGCTGGTGCCGCTCTGGTATCTAAGGGCCGGTCTGCATGAGGGGCTGGAGGTCCATTTTCTCGGGCTCACCTCCCTCACCCTGCTGCTTGGCTGGCGGCTGGCGTTGCTCGCCCCCTGCCTGACCCTGCTGGTGCTCGGTTACTTCGGCGTCACCAATCTGGCCGATTTTGGCTGGCAGGCACTGGTGGGCATCGCCCTGCCGGTAGCCACCAGCTGGCTGCTGTTTCTGGCCAGCTGGGCCTGGCTGCCGCGCCATCTCTTTGTCTATATCTTCGTTGCCGCCTTTCTCGGCGGCGCCATCACCATCTCGGTCAAGGTGGCCGCCAGCGCGTTGCTGATGGGGCTGAGTCACAGCTACCCCTGGCACACCATCACGGCGGATTACCTCTCCATCTGGCCACTGCTGCTATTCCCCGAAGCCCTGCTCAACGGCATGGCGATGACGGTGCTGGCCATCTACCGCCCCCACTGGGTCAATACCTTCTTCGACCGCACTTATCTGGGCAAGTAGCTCTCTCTTTCCTGATCTGCGCCCATAAAAAAGGAGAGGTCATCGCCTCTCCTTTTGGTATTCAACATGTTGCCAAATCCCGGCTTAGTGCAGCTTCAGGGTCGGGCGAAGTACCCGGTTGATGCGACCCACCAGCATGATGAGGCCGGTCTTGACGTAACCGTGCAGGGCGATCTGGTGCATCCGGTAGAGGGAGATGTAAACCAGACGGGCAATGTAGCCCTCCACCATCATGGAGCCGCGCATCAGGTTACCCATCAGGCTGCCCACGGTGGAGAAGCGGCTGAGGGAGACCAGCGAACCGTGGTCGTGGTAGAGGTAGGGCTTCATCTCGCCGCCGTTCATCTTGGCCAGAATGTTCTTGAATGCCTGGCTGGCCATCTGGTGGGCAGACTGGGCGCGCGGCGGCACAAACTTGCCATCCGGCTGCGGGCAGGCTGCGCAGTCACCGATAACGAAGATGTTCTCGTCACGGGTAGTCTGCAGGGTCTCTTTCACCACCAGCTGGTTGATGCGGTTGGTCTCAAGACCAGCGATATCCTTCATGAAATCCGGCGCCTTGATACCGGCCGCCCACACCATCAGGTCAGCTTCAATCAGCTCGCCATCCTTGGTGTGCAGACCGTCGCTGGTCGCTTCGGTGATCATGGTGGCGGTACGCACGTCCACACCCAGCTTGACCAGCTCCTGATGGGCGGCGCCGCTGATGCGCTCCGGCAGAGCCGGCAGAATGCGCGGGCCCGCTTCCACCAGGGTCACCTTCAGGCTGTCGGTGGTGAGGTTCTTGAAGCCGTAGGCGTAGAGCTGCTCGACCGCGTTGTAGAGCTCGGCAGAGAGCTCGACGCCGGTGGCGCCGCCGCCGACGATGGCAATCTTCACCTTGTCGCCCGGCTTATATTCGGTGGCGAACTGCAGGAAGCGGTTCATCATGCTGTTGTGGAAGCGGTGCGCCTGGGAGGGGCTATCGAGGAAAATACAGTTATCCTTGATGCCCTTGGTGTTGAAGTCGTTGGAGACAGAACCGATGGCCATCACCAGATAGTCGTAGGGCAGTTCGCGCTCGTTGACCACGATATCGCCATTGTCGTCGTGGATCGGGGCCAGCACGATGCGTTTATCGTCACGCTTGATGTCGGTCAGGGTGCCGAGCTGGAAGTCGAAACCGTGGTTCTTGGCGTGAGACTGGTAGCTCAGGGCATCGATGCCCGCATCCATGGAGCCGGTGGCTACTTCGTGCAGCAGGGGTTTCCACAGGTGGGTGCGGTTGCGATCGACCAGAGTGATCTTGGCCTTGTTCTTCTTGCCAAGCTTGCGACCCAGACTGGTGGCCAGCTCCAGGCCACCGGCGCCGCCGCCTACAACGACAATATTCATCATGATGATTTTCCTCGGTTCCTCAAAACGAAAGGGAGCCATTGGCTCCCTAAAACGAAATCGGTCGACGTGATGGTTCAGGCTTCTTTGAAGGCCTTCATCCGCTGCAGATGATGCGAGATATTTTTGAACTTATGAGTCTCGCGCTCATCCCACACGATGTCGTAATAGTTCTTCAATTCACGTTCAGTGTCCCGATTATCGCGCACTTCATCCTGAACGGAAAGGATGCACAGGCAGTTTCCTGAATTTTTCTTACGAAATTCAGTTACACACTTGGTACCGATATCGTCATATTCTTCCGGCCGGTCGATCTTGCCCTGCATGTTCTCTTCCGGATGGAGGTTGGGGTTGAAGATCACCTGGCGAATGCCGCACAAAAAGCCGATCCGCTCGCTCCAGTAGCCGCCAAGACCCACGCCGCAGATCAGCGGCTTGGGATCGGTACTCATATCGAGCTGTTTTTTCACTTCCTTGAGCAGATGGCTCATATCATGACGGGGGTGAACCGTGCTGTAGTGCACGAAACGCACATCATCATCAATAAACTGCAACTGCAGCACTTTCTCGTGATTGCCTGGGCTGGTGGCATCAAAGCCATGCAGATAGATGATCATGGATAAGACCTCAGGATCTGTGTCGGTTTTATCGAAACTACCCCAGCGGCGGCCCCGTGCGCCACCAAAACATCCAACTTTCTTGCTTTGGATCACGCCCCCGCCCCCGATTGCGCCCAGCAGCCCGCGAGCGCCGTCACATGCAGAGGGGCGCATTGCGAGCAACCCTCTGGTGCCTGGCTATCAAAGTGAGATCGCCAGACCGATAATGATAAACCCCTTACCAATCTGAGATGCCCTCACCTCCTTCCCCTGCCAGCAGCCGGACACTTATCTGGCCGGTATGTGACTCATCCCGCAAAAACAAGGCGTTATCGCCAAACGTTTTCTCTCGTGAGCGGCGTTGTGCATGTTTTGTGCACTGACCCGTGCTGCACCGGCTCCCTCTCACCACTGCAAAGGGATCTGGCTCCTCTGTCAATACACGAGATCAATGACCGGGAAAGCTGCGGCTTTCACTATCTTGCCTGTAGCAGTTGCGCGGGCTTCAAGGAGTGATCTGTTCATGAACGAGACCAATCCCCCCTCCCCCCGACCGAGTACGCGCAAGCGCCCGGTGGATGAAGTGGAGCGCATGCTCCCCATGGGCCAACTCTTTACCCTGGGCCTGCAACATGTGCTGGTGATGTACGCTGGCGCCGTGGCGGTGCCACTGGTGATTGGCGGCAGTCTGGGGCTGCCCAAGGAGCAGATCTCCTACCTTATCAGTTCGGATCTCTTCTGCTGCGGCATCGTCACCCTGCTGCAATGTGTCGGGATTGGCCGCTTTGCCGGGATCCGGCTGCCGGTCATCATGTCGGTCACCTTTGCCGCCGTGATGCCGATGCTGGCCATCGGAGCCAACCCGGATCTGGGGCTGACGGGCATCTTCGGTGCCACCATCGCCGCCGGTATCATCTCGACCCTGCTGGTGCCGCTGATAGGTAGGCTGATGCCACTCTTCCCCACCGTTGTCACCGGGGTGGTTATCACCTCCATCGGGATCAGCATTATGCAGGTGGGGATCGACTGGATGGCGGGAGGCAAGGGCAATCCGGAATATGGCAGCCTGCGCTATATCGGCACCAGCTTTCTGGTGCTCGTCTTTATCCTGCTGGTGACCCGCTTCACCAAGGGCTTTTTCAGCAATATCTCGGTGCTGCTCGGGATCATCTTCGGTTTCGTGGTGGCCATCGCCATGGGCGAAGTGAGCCTCGATGGCCTCGGCGAGGCAGCCTGGTTTGCCCCCATAGTGCCCTTCGCCTTCGGCTGGCCCACCTTCGATCCCATCTCCATCGCCACCCTGACGGTGATCATGCTCATCACCTTTATCGAATCCATGGGGATGTTTCTGGCCCTTGGCGACATCGTCGGCCATCCGGCCAGGCGCGGTGATATCGTGCGCGGGCTGCGGGTGGATGGCATCGGCACCATTATTGGTGGGATATTCAACAGCTTCCCCCACACCTCCTTCTCCCAGAATATCGGTCTGGTGAGCGTGACCGGAGTATCTAGTCGCTGGGTCTGCGTGATGTCGGGGGGATCCTGCTCGCCTTTGGCCTCATCCCCAAGATGTCGGTGCTGGTCGCCTCCATACCGCCCTTCGTGCTGGGGGGCGCCGGTATCGTCATGTTCGGTATGGTGCTGGCCACCGGTATTCGTATCCTGGCGCGCACCGATTACAACAGCAACCGCCACAACCTCTATATCGTCGCCATCAGTCTCGGAATTGGCATGATCCCGACGGTCTCCGGGAATTTTTTCCAACAACTTCCGGCGCAGCTACAACCGCTTTTTCATAGCGGTATCCTGCTGGCCACCATCAGTTCGGTGCTGCTCAACCTCTTCTTCAACGGCTATCAGCCGGATCTGAGTCACCAGACCCGTCCTCTGTTCGTTGGTCCCATCAAACCGCAGCAAGAGCAGGCATAACAAACAGGCCCCCGGACTGCGAGACTGTCCGGGGGCCTGTTGTTAATATCACCGCTGACCCAATCAGGCAGGCAACTGCGCGAAGCGCTCTACTGCCTGCGCTACTTGTGCCAGACTCCCCTGCCAGAAGGCGGCCTCACGGATATCCTGCCCCAGATGCTTGGCTACCAGATCTTCGGCGCTCATCCGGCCGGTATCGCGCAACAAGGCGCGATACGCCTCGGCCACGCCCTCTTCCCCCGCCGCCTTGCGGCTCATCAACTGCTGATAGACCCCGAGGCTGAACAGATAACCGAATAGATAGGGGTAGTTGTAAAAGCCCAGCCCCGCGATGGAGAAGTGCGCCTTGGCCGCCCAGAACATGGGGTGATAGCGGGTCAGGCTCCCCTCATACCAGCGTCCCCACGCCTCGTCGGTCAACGCCTTGAGCCGCGCTGCCGACACATAACCCTGCGCCCGCTCGGCCACCAAGGCCTGCTCGAAATCGAAGCGAGCCGGGATATTGACCAGGAAGGTAGCTGCGCCATCGGCCTCGGCCCAGGCGATCGCCAACTGCTCTTCCGGGCTTTGCGCCTGCTCGAACAGGGCGCTGCGCACTAGGGTTTCGGCGAAGATGGAGGCGGTCTCCGCCAGCGTCATGGGGTAGCTGCGTTGACTCATCGGCAGATCGCGGATCACCCAGTTGTGCCAGGCGTGGCCCAGCTCATGGGCCAGAGTGATGACATTGTCCATGGTGCCGGCATAGGTGACGAAGACCCGCGGTTCGACCGGTTCGGCAAACTTGGTGCAGTAGGCGCCGGTGCGGCGATTTGGCGTGGGCGCCGCATCAATCCACCCCTTCTCGGCCATCATGCGGGCAAATGCCCCCATCTCGGGATCGAATCGGCTAAAGGCATCGGCAATCAACTCGATCGCCTCATCAAAAGGAATGTCACGGCTGCTGGAAGCTGGCGGCGGTGCAAAGAGATCCTCCGGCCCCAGATCGTCGAGACCAAGGCGCTCGGCCATCAGCCCCAGGGCGCGCTGACCCAACCCACGGGCTCGCCAGGTTTCGCTCATCAGGGCATCGAGGGTGGCTCGCTCGATATGACTCTGGTGGCAGGAGAGATCCAGCGCATCGAGCACACGGGTTTTACCGCGCTGACGGGCCAGTTCCAGCCGCCAGCCGTTGAGGGCATTGAGGATAGCGGCAACCGTCTCCTGCTCACCTTCCCAAGCGGCGCTGATGGCATCGAACGCCTCAAGGCGCAATGCCCGCACCGGGCTGGAGAGCAGATTGCTCGCCTCGGCCAGCCCCATCTCGCGGCCATCAATGGTCAAGCGGATCTTGCCCACCAGATCGTTGTAGAGGTTGCCCCAGGCGTGCAGGCCATCGGTGCCCAGACCGATCACCAGTTGCTCCGCCGCCACCGGCAGGCGCTGATCCTGCAAACGACGCTCGTGGCGCAGGCGGTACGCCTCCTCACCGAGCAGCGGATCACTCATCAGCGCGGCAAATTCATCTTCCGGCAGCGCCAGCATCAGATCTTCCACCGGCGCCAGGGTCTTGAACAGATCGGCGTTGAGGGCGCGGGCACGGGACGCCAGCTGTTTGGCCTGCGGATCCCGCGCATCCTGACTGCCGCGGCACGCGGCCAGAATGGCGACGTTCCAGCCGATATGGCGAATATCACGGGCGCGCAGCCGCACTTCCCGCAAGAAATCCAGCAGCGCAGCGTCAGCGTCGCGCACCCCGTCCAGACCCGCCATATAGCTGGCCAGCTCTTCCAGCGCGTGGCGGGCGGCGCGCATGTCCGCTTCCAGCTCGGTGCTGTCGAGGCCCGGGTAGATATGGTCGTTATTCCACTGCTGTTGATACATAGCTTCTCGCAAAGGCCTTTATCGGGAGGCGCAACAGACCTGCGGGCAGCAAGCCAGAGACCGAGCGTCCCGCTGGCCAAAAAATGAAGAGAGGAAAAAAGAGACAATGGCCCGCAAGCTCGCTTATCCCTTGGCCGGGGCAATACGGCTCACCAGCGTCATCAAGACAACCAACAGCAGACCCGCCACCACACCGGCCACGGCGTTGAGCAGAGTCGGCGTCACCGCCGCCAGTACGGCCCCTACTGTGGGCAGGGTGGCGACAACAGCGGTTGCGCCTTCAATCAGGTGATGGGCAAAAGGCCAGCCATGCACCAGAATGCCGCCGCCCACCATAAACATGGCGATGGTGCCGACCAGTGCCAGCAGGTGCATCAGACGAGGAGCCGTTACCAACAGTCCCTGCCCCACCGCGCGGCGCAGGGCGCTGCCATCGTGCTTTTGCAGCAGATGCAGACCGATGTCATCGAGCTTGACGATCAGCCCCACCAACCCGTAGACCCCGATGGTCATCAGCAGGGCGATCCCCGCCACTACCGAGAGCTGCAGCGCGAGGCTTGCTCCCTGTACCGTGCCAAGAGCGATGACGATGATCTCGGCAGAGAGAATAAAATCGGTGCGGATCGCTCCCTTCACCTTCTGCTGCTCAAACGCCACCAGATCATCGGGAATAGAAGCTGTGTGTGCCTCACCCTCACTCGCCTCATGGGGCAGGAACTTGTGGGCCAGCTTCTCGGCCCCCTCAAAGCAGAGGTAGGCACCTCCCAGCATCAAGAGTGGCGTGATAAGCCAGGGCACCAGCGCACTGATGGCGATGGCGGCAGGCACCAGAATCAGCTTGTTGCGAAATGAGCCCTTGGCCACCGCCCACACCACCGGCAGCTCCCGCTCGGCACGCACTCCGGAAACCTGCTCCGCGTTGAGGGCCAGATCATCCCCCAACACCCCAGCAGTCTTCTTCGCCGCCATCTTGGTCATCAGCGCCACGTCATCAAGCACGCTGGCGATATCGTCGAGCAGGGCCAACAAACTGGTTCCAGCCATATCAAAGATCCCTTATATCAGTGAGAAACGTCTTCCCGAAAAATGTCTCGCGCTTGTTCACCACGAACTTGGTCATCAGCGCCACATCATCAAGCACGCTGGCGATATCATCGAGCAGGGCCAACAAACTGGTTCCGGCCATATCAAAGATTCCTTATATCAGTGAGAACAGCCCCCGGGAGAGAGGTTTACGTCCCGATAACCACCTGGGTCAACAGGACCACCTCATGGCGATCGCAGGCCATCATCGGCCGAGCCAAGAATTCGGCGCTCGCCATCAGGGGGTTACGTCTTTCGGGCAAAAGATGGCACAGTGTAACGAGAAGCCGCCGTTTCGGCAGCACCCTTGAGCCATTTGTTCCTGGTTCCCTCTGAATCACCTCAAGGAGTTCCCATGCAACCCTGGCAACCTCTGCTCGCTCTCTGGTTTGGCGACGAAGCCGATGACGTCCTGCGGGCCACACGGCAAGCCCCCCTCTGGTGGGGAAAAAGCAGCGAAACGGATGCCCTGCTGGCCAGCCGCTTTGGCGAGCTGGCAGAGGCGGCAGCCAAGGGCAGCCTCGCCCACTGGGCCGATGCTCCCAGCGGTCGGCTGGCGCTGCTCCTGCTGCTTGACCAGCTGCCCCGCAATATCCATCGCGGCACGCCTGCGGCCTTTGCCCAGGATCCGCTGGCACGGGATCTCTGCCTAAAAGGGCTATCCATCGGGGCTGACAAATCCCTCTCGCCACTGGAGCGGGTCTTCTTCTATCTGCCGCTAGAGCATGCCGAATCCCGCGAACAACAGGCCAGAAGTGTGGCGCTGTTCGAGGCACTGGCTGCCGAGCAGGCTGGCACACCGGCGCAGGCGACCTTTGCCGGATTTGCCGACTTTGCCCGCCGTCATCAGGTGATCATCGAACGCTTTGGCCGCTTCCCCCACCGCAACGACATTCTGGGTCGCACCAGCACACCGGAAGAGGCGACATTTTTGCAGCAACCGGGCTCAGGCTTCTAAGCAAGCCATATAAAAAATCCCCGCCAGCTGGCGGGGATAGCAGATGGATAACAACCGTCGGCGTTACTGAATGCGATAGCGGGATATCTGCTGGTGGATGCTCTCGGTGGTGACATTAAGCTCCTCGGCGGCGGCTGAGGTCTCTTCCGCTGTGCTGCTGGTTTGCTGCACGACCTGAGCAATCTGCTCTACCTGATGAGCGATCGACTCGGCAGCCGAACTCTGCTCGCGGATGGCATTGGTGATCTCGCCCACCTGATCCATCACCCGGTGCGACGCACTGCGGATCTCGGCAATAATGGCACCACTCTCTGTCGCCATGGTGACCCCCTGGCTCACCTTCTCCTCCACCAGATGCATGCGGGAGACCGTATTGTTCGACTCCTGCTGGATCGCCTCTACCGTGGCGGAGATCTCCTGGGTGGATTGGGCTGTGCGCTCAGCCAGTTTGCGCACTTCATCTGCCACCACCGCAAAGCCACGGCCGGACTCTCCGGCCCTCGCCGCCTCAATGGCCGCGTTCAAGGCCAGCAAGTTGGTCTGCCCCGCCACATCACGGATCACGTTGACCACACCGCCAATGCGCGAAATGCCCTCACCCAGCGCAATGACCTCGGCCGAGGCCTGCCGAATGGAGTCGGCGATCTCGTTGATGGCATGAACGGTGCGCTCGATGGTCCGGCCCCCCTCGGTCGCCAGTTGCCCCGACTCGTTGGTGATGCGGCTCGTCTCCTGAGTGCGCTGGGAGATATCTGTGATGCTGACCGTCATCTCTTCCACACCGGCGGCTATCAGACTGGTGGCATCATTGGCCTGATTAGCCGAGCTGGCCAAGTGTTGCGCTGCCTGAGAGAGGGATTCGGCAGTGCTCTTGATCTGCAAGCTGCCGACGGAAAATTCGGTAAATGTCTGTTGCAGCGTATCGAGCAGCCGGTTGACCGCATTGAGGGTCAGGCCAATCTCATCCTGCTGTTTCACATCAGCTCTCAGGGTAAAGTTGAGGTCGCGCTGGATCCGGGTCAGGGTATCCATGGCGGTGCGAAGGGGATTGGCCACCTGATTGAACAACCAGACAAACAGCCCCATCGTCAGCACGGTGGCACCACCGGCGATCAACAACAGGGTTTGCAGGCTGTTGTCATAATTCTCCTGACCCTGCTTCTTGAGCGCCAGTCCCAAATCCATATTGAAGTTGACGTGAAGTTCGATGGCCTTGGCAAATTGCTTGAACAGTCCGTATGCCTCTCCCGCCAGCATGTCTCTGGCTTCATCATTCTTGTTTTGGCGAGAGAGCTGCAGAACCTTGTCTATCTCCTGATAATATTGCGCGACAATGCGCTGATCATCGTCGGTCAGGCGCCGATCTTCGTCATTGGAGAGCATCTCTGCCTTATATTTGTCGAGCAGCGAATTGATTTGTCCCCGTATCTCGGTGATACCCGTTTCAATCTGCTGCATCTTGCTTGAGTCGGTATTGAGCACATGTGTTTGCACCAGCGAGTGCAATTCATAGAAATCGGCCTGTACTTCCTTAATCAGCGAAATACTGGGCACCGTATTGTCCGTCACATAGCTCAAATCACGGTTGCCTGCCCCAAGGCGATTGATACTGAACCAACTGAGAAAAATGAGCGTCAGCATCACCAGCAGCGCTATCAGTTGCAGTCGACGAGCAATATTCATAACCGTACACTCCAGATGGAAACTATCTAGCAGTGTAGACGAGCCATAAACAATAACGGCCCGCATTGGCGGGCCGTTGTTGTTTATTTTTCATGGCTTTGTGATCAGGCTTTGGCTGGCTCACTCTCGCCCAGCGCGACGGTTTCACCCAGACTGTCTTCGGTCTTGGCGACCACGCTGGCGGCGATGGCGTTGCCCAGCACGTTGGTGGCAGAGCGGCCCATATCGAGGAAGTGATCGATCCCCAGCAGCAGCAGGATGCCCGCTTCCGGAATATGGAACTGGTTCAGGGTAGCGGCAATCACCACCAGAGAGGCGCGCGGTACCCCGGCCATCCCCTTGGAGGTGACCATCAGCAGCAGCAGCATGGTGATCTGCTGGGCCATGGAGAGCTCGATACCATACGCCTGGGCGATGAACATCACCGCGAAGGTGCAGTACATCATGGAGCCATCGAGGTTGAAGGAGTAACCCATCGGCAGCACGAAGCTGGCGATGCGCTTGTCACAACCGAACTTCTCCAGACGATCCAGAGTCTTCGGATAGGCGGCTTCGGAGCTGGCAGTCGAGAAGGCGAGCAGGATGGGTTCGCGGATCATCGCCAGCAACTTGATGACGCGACTACGCAGGAAGACGCTGCCCATGGCGATCAGCAGCAGCCAGAGGCAGGCCAGCGCGATATAAAACTGAGCCATAAAGCTGCCGTAGGTAACCAGAATACCCAGCCCCTCTTTGGCCACCATGGCGGCGATGGCGCCAAACACCGCGAACGGTGCAAAGTTCATCACATAACCGGTCACTTTCAGCATGATCTCGGCAGCGCTGGCCATCAGCACCACCACCGGCTTGGCCAGATCGCCGAGCGCGGCGGCAGCCAGACCGAAGAAGAGGGAGAAGACCACGATCTGCAGGATCTCGTTGGTGGCCATCGCCTCGACCACGCTCTTGGGGATGGCGTGGGTCACAAAATCTTTCAGGGTAATGGCACCGGCAGCAATGCCCGAGCTGGCGGTGTCATTGGGCAGGGAGAGCGAGAGACCCACACCCGGCTGCATCAGGGTCACCATCACCAGACCCAGGCTCAGGGACATCAGGGAGGCCAGCATGAACCAGCCGAGGGTCTTGGCACCGATACGCCCCACGGTGCGGGTGTCGCCCATCTTGGCGATACCGACCACCAGGGTAGTGAAGACCAGGGGAGCGATGATCATCTTGATCAGGCGCAGGAAGATATCGGTCAGGATCGTGATGTTATTGGCGAAATCCGCAGCCTGATCTGCGGCAAACATCCGATAGCCCTGGCCGGTGAGGATGCCAAACATCATGGAGATGAGGATGGCGACCGTCAGTTTATTCATTTTCATGGGGGAGTCCCGG
Source organism: Aeromonas sp. 97A (assembly GCF_051919185.1). Lineage (NCBI taxonomy): Bacteria > Pseudomonadati > Pseudomonadota > Gammaproteobacteria > Aeromonadales > Aeromonadaceae > Aeromonas > Aeromonas sp. 97A. The sequence continues at coordinate 1,953,042 of NZ_JBQBFF010000001.1, forward strand.
TTTTGATTGGTGCAAGCCGTAAACAGTGGCGTGGGAGCCACTACAGTCCGTTTTTGTGATCCGAGCCGTTGATTCCTGGCGGCTGGTATGCTGGGAGAATGCCTAAAAGCAGGGGGTAAATCTAGAGGCTTTATCCAGAATTTTATCCTGCCATTAGGTGTATGTGATATGGATCTTGCAAACCACCAATATTAATCACTGTTTATTTTGATTTCGGCGAGATATTTCGCATTCAGAGTTCGCTCATCGAGTGCCCGTGGCAACAGGCGAAAAGTGAGCAGCGCCGAGATGGTATGCTGCACCTGCATCTGGGCCATAAAGAGATCCGGTTCATCCTCGTCAAAGCCAAAGATCGGCCGTGATGGGGTCACCCTGACGGCATCGCGGTTAATGGTCAGCTCATCGACCTTGAGCCAGGAGTAACCCTCTGCCAGTGCCAGCTCCCCTGCCCGCTTGAGCACATATTTGCGGGCGGTCTCCCTGTCCACCAGATCGTTGCCGACAAACTCCAGTTGCCACTTGTCCGGGCCAAGCCGGGTCTGGGAAAAACCGGTCTGGCCGTTCCAGAATGACTTTTCACTCTCGTAAGGGGTGGCGCAGCCCACCAGCAGCAGGGTGAGCATCAGCAGACAACAGGGTTTAGATACGGATGCAGACACGAGAGGCCTCGCCAGGCAAATGAGCAACAGAATCGTTACTACACCATAAAGCGCGATGGCTGCACAATCGACTCACGCCAACAGAGACCCGCATGCATCACCACTGGCTTCACGCCTGTGCGGCAAATCGCAGGCAAAAGAAAAGGCCTTGTCGTTTGACAAGGCCTTTACCGGGGAATTTGGTCGGTGTGAGAGGATTCGAACCTCCGACCCTCTACACCCCATGCAGATGCGCTACCTGGCTGCGCTACACACCGACGGAGTCAGCTCGGCTGACGGGGGCAGAGTTTATGGAGATGACCCTGCCCTGTCAACAGGGAAACGCCGCCAATTCCTCGGCCACGGTGCGTTCGCCTGCTTTGCGAACAATCAGCGGTTAAAGGTCAGCCGCTTGCCCAGGATCTGGTCAGTCACCTGCCCGTTTTGCCAGGCGATCTGGCCATTCACCAGCGTCATCTCCACCGTGCTGTGGAAGCGGTAGCCGTTGAAGGGCGACCAGCCACAGTGGTAGAGGATGTTGTCATCGTTGACCACATAGGGCTTGCCCAGATCCAGCAGCACCAGATCGGCGAAGTAGCCCTCGCGGATATAACCGCGATCCTGCACCTGGAAGCGCTCGGCCACCGCATGGGAGGTCTTCTTGACGATAGTCTCCAGGGTAAACACGCCGTTGTGGTAGAGCTCCAGCAGCGCCTGCAAAGAGTGCTGCACCAGCGGCACACCGGACGGCGCCTTGAAGTAGCTGTTCTGCTTCTCTTCCCAGGTGTGGGGCGCGTGGTCGGTGGCGATGATGTCGAGCACGTCGTTACGTACCGCATCCAGCAGTGCCTGCTGGTCGGCGGCACTCTTCACCGCAGGGTTGCACTTGATCAGGCTGCCCTGTGTCTCGTAATCGGCTTCATTGAAGAAGAGGTGGTGAACGCACACCTCGGCGGTGATGTTCTTGTCCTTCAGCTCGCTCAGGTCGTGGCTGGCGGTAAAGAGCGACAGCTCCTTGGCCGAGGTCAGATGCAGCACGTGCAGCTTGGCACCGTACTGCTTGGCCAACGCCACCGCCATGCTGGAGGATTTGTAGCACGCTTCGTCGCTGCGAATACGGCCGTGCTCGCCCATCGGCACATTCTCGCCCCACTTGGCCCGTGCCGCCTCTTCCGCCTTGGCGATGGTCGGGGTGTCTTCGCAGTGGGTGACAATCATCACCGGACTTTCGCGGAAGATGGCCGCCAGGGTCTCCTGATTGTCCACCAGCATGTTGCCGGTCGAGGAGCCCATAAACACCTTGACCCCGCAGGACTGCTTGGGGTCGAGACGCTTGATCTCTTCAAGGTTGTCGTTGGTGGCACCGAGATAGAAGCTGTAGTTGGCGACGGAGGAGTTGGCGGCGATCTGGTATTTGGCTTCGAGGGCGTCGAGGGTGGTGGTCTGGGGATTGACGTTGGGCATTTCCATGAAACTGGTGGTGCCACCGGCGACGGCGGCGCGGGATTCGCTGGCAATAGTCCCCTTGTGGGTCAATCCCGGCTCCCGGAAGTGGACCTGATCATCGATCATTCCGGGGATGAGATGGCGACCTGCGGCATCGATCACCAGCGCATCGGGCGCCTCGATATCCGGGGCGATGCGGGCAATCCGTTCCCCCTCGATCAACACATCGGAGGCATAGATGCGGCCTTCGTTGACCAAGGTGGCATTCTTGATAAGCAGTTTGTTCATGGGGGGTTCCAGTTCCTTTGCCGATAATCGCGGGTCATAATAGCGCAAAACTGCCCTTTCTCTGTAGCAAGGCCTGACTGATGAAGTTATTTGTAAGAGATTTGACCGTGATCGACTCCAGCTACCTGTGCGAACGCCGCGGCATGGTGGGCGAGAGCTGGCTGGTAGATATCGAAATGAGCGGTGAGCTCAACGAAATGAGCATGCTGCTGGACTTTGGCCGGGTAAAGAAGCTGATCAAGTCGATCATTGATGAAGAGGTGGACCACAAGCTGCTGGTGCCGACCGAGTGCCCACTGATCCACGTCGAGACACTGGATGGTGACGAAAGCACAGTGGATCTGCTGCGCCCGGGTCGCTCCATCCATCTGCGCTGCCCATCCCAGGGCTTTGCCTTTATCCCGGCCCCGCAAGTTGATAAAGAGTCGGTGACCCGCTACCTGCTGGCGGTACTGGCCAAACGGCTGCCGGGCAATATCAAGGATCTCTCCCTGACCCTGCGTCAGGAGGCGATCACCGGCGCCTTCTACCACTACAGCCACGGCCTGAAAAAGCACGATGGCAACTGCCAGCGCATCGCCCACGGCCACCGCTCTCCCATCGAGATCCACGTCGATGGCGAGCGCGACCAGGAGCTTGAGCTCAACTGGGCCGAACGCTGGGGGGATATCTACCTCGGCACCGAGGAGGACAAGGTGGCGCTGACCGAGCTCGCTTTGAGCCCTCGCGCCAATGCCCAGCTTGGCGAGCATCACTGCGGCTTCAAATATGTGGCGCCGCAAGGGCTGTTCCAGCTGGCCATCCCCAGCACCGAGGTGGAGATGATCGACACCGACACCACGGTCGAGCTGCTGGCCTGCTATATTGCCCGCGAAGTGAAGAAGATGGTGGGCGACAAGTTCGTCAAGATTGTCGCCTATGAAGGGGTCGGCAAGGGCGCGATTGCCTACGCCTGATCCCCTTGTCACTACCGTAATAAAGAGAAGGCCCCGCATCTGCGGGGCCTTGTTGTTTCAACTCTCGACCATCAGGCGCTGAGGCGGAAGCGCTTGACCAGGCTCTCCTGCTGCTCGGCAAGGGAGTCCAGCTGCTGGCTGGTCTCGGCTACCCGCTCAATCCCCTGATAGTTGAGATCCGAGATATCGGAGATGCGGTTGAGGTTGGTGGCGATATCGGCGCTGGTGGCCTGTTGCTGCTCGGCGGCAGAGGCGATCTGGCTCGACATGTCGCTGATCAGCACCACAATCCCCTGCACCTCCTCCATGGCGTTGTTGGCGTGAGAACTCTGATCCACGCAGCTGTCCATCTCGCGGGAGCACTCCTGCATCACGGTCACCGCCTTGGCAACTCCCTGCTGCAGGTTTTCGATCATGGTCTGGATCTCGCTGGTGGACTGGGCGGTACGGCCCGCCAGACTGCGCACCTCATCCGCCACCACCGCAAATCCGCGCCCCTGCTCGCCGGCCCGCGCCGCTTCGATGGCGGCGTTGAGGGCCAGCAGATTGGTCTGCTCGGCGATGCCTCGAATGACATCGAGGATATTGCCGATCTGGCTGCTCATGGCGCTCACATCGCCAATCACCTTGCCAGTCTGTTGCAGCTTGCCCGCCAGCTGATGAGTGGTGGTGATATTGCCGGCCATCACCTTGCGCCCCATCTCGGAGGCCTTCTCCACATCCTGCACCCGCTCCAGGGTCTGGTTGGCAGCCTGCGCCACCTCCCGCACCGAGGCCTCCATCTGGGTCATGGCGGCGGCGACCGAGGCGGTCTCCTGCCGCTGTTTCTCCAGATCCGCCCGCACTGATTCGGTAGTGTGGCGGTTGCCGTGGGCGGCATCGTTAAGCTGGGCAGACGCTTGTGAAAGCTGTGCCAGCACCTCCCCCATCTGGGCAATCAACAGGTTGATCTGGCTGCCCAGCTGGCCGAATTCGTTCTTGCTCTGAAAACCGATGCGCTGGGTCATGTCGCCCTGGGTCACTTCGGTCAGCACCCGCAGCAACTCCCTGAGCGGACGGCGAATGGCCTTGCCCAGGGTATAAGCCACCAGCATGGCGATCAGGATGGCGACGACGATGCTGGTTCCCTGGGTCAGGGTGCTCTGGCTCTGTGTGGCTTTGGCGTGCTGAATGCTTTGACTCATCAGCTGCTGACTCTGGCCGGTGATCCGCTCAAGCCGGTTCTGGATCTCGACGATCAGGGCGCTCGCCTGCTTGCTCTTCTCCCGCATCTGTTCCTGCTGCTTCATCAGCGCCAGATACTGGGAGAGCACGCCTTCGCTTGCGGTAGTGTCGCGCACAAAGCCATGAACATAGTGGCCCATGTCGTTCTCGAAGTTCTTCAGCTCCCCCTGCAGATCCTTGATGGTGCTGTTGAACCCCTCGATCTGCATCTTGTTGCGCTTGAGCGCCCCTTCGATGGGAGCCGGAATGCTCTGGTTGAGGGCGTCCATGGTGGAGAGTTCGATGGCGGAGAGCTTGGTGGTCAGGGTCTCGGAGAGCATCTTGATAAAGCTGTCGTCGATGGTGACCATCATGTCACCCAGACTCTTCTTGAACTGGGGCAGACTGACCTGAAACTGCCCCTTGGCCAGATTGACCTTGTGCAGCCGGGTGAGCAGCGCCTCGTGTTCGCCGGGCAGGGTATCGGTCAGTTGCAGATAGCTGTCGACCTGCTGGCTGAGGCTGCTCATCTCCCCTTGCAGTTCGGGGTGGTGGGCCACCTGCTGGCGCAAGACGTCGAGGCTCTTGCCCACCGCAGCTTTGGCCTGTTTCAGTTCGGCCACTTCGGCTGGCAGCTGTTTGGGGTCCTGCTCGGTGAGCACATCCCCCAGCCACTTGTTGGCGCTGAGCAGGGTGATCTGGGTCTGGCTGCTGGCAATCACCAGCGGCATAGACTGCTGGGTCACCTGCTCCAGTGCGTTCCCCAGGGTCTCCTGACTACGAAATGTGAGCAGTGAACTGGCCACCATCACGGCCACCAGGATCGCGAAGCCAAGGTAGACTCGCTGCAAGATGGAGAGATCCGACATTGTTTGTTTCATTATTGTCCCGCTGTATATGCAAAAGTCCCTTGCCTGAGTACCCCGTCCTTTTGATACCCTGCAGACCACCCTGAACAGGCGCTGCAGATGACGTCCCTCTGGCTATCGGTATTTTTAACAATAACTGAAGGGAATGGGACATCAGCTGTGTCAAATGTCGGCTTGTGTCACACTTGGCGTGCTGCTCGCCCCCCTTTCGGGAGCCGCTTGGGGTTCTAGTTCAATTTTCTGTTTCATATAAGGGAGTTAGCCATGGCGCAAGAAACCATTTTCAGCAAAATCATCCGTAAAGAGATCCCCGCCGACATCCTTTATCAAGACGATCTGGTCACCGCATTCCGGGATATCCAGCCCAAGGCCAAGACCCATATTCTGATCATCCCCAATGTACTGATCCCCACCGTCAATGACGTGGAAGCCGAACATGAACTGGCCCTTGGCCGGATGTTCACCGTGGCCCGCAAACTGGCCGCCGAGGCTGGCATCGCCGAAGATGGCTACCGCCTCATCATGAACTGCAACCGCCACGGCGGGCAGGAGGTCTACCACATCCACATGCATCTGGTCGGTGGCCAGCCGCTGGGACCGCTGCTCAGCCTGTAATGAATCGCCACGCCTCAACCTGCCGCAGCGCCCTGTTGCTCTGCGGCGCCCTGCTGTTGCTGGGAGGCTGTGCCTCCCGCTGGCAGGATATGTTCGTCTCCTACTCCGATCAGATGGTGCCCCTGCGCAACCAACTGCTGTTGGGCCATGCCGCCGAGGCGCTGCCCGAGGTGCGCGACTCCACCCTTGGGGATGACACCTTTGTGCTGGATCGGCTCGAACAGGGGCGCATTGCCTGGCTCGCCGGTCAGGATGCGGGCAGCAAGCAGGCGTTCACCGCCGCCGACAGTCGCCTTCAGTGGGAAGACAATCAGGCCGAATACCGGCTGAGTCACGGTCTGGATCAGGTGGGCAGTCTGCTCACCAACGATCAGTCGATGGCCTATCGTACTCCCGATTACGAACGCACCATGCTGCACCACTATCTGGCCCTCAACTACCTGCAACGGGGTGATGCCGATGGTGCCCTGGTGGAGGTGCGCCGGGCCAATCAGGTGCAGGAGCAGGCCCTGAAACGGCGAGCCGATGAGGTGCGCAAGGCGAAGGATGAGAGCGAAGAGGCCGAAGCAGAAGGCGAGATGCGCCAGCTGATGTCGCGCGGCGCACCGGATCTCGACCGGTTGATCGGCAAGGTCAAAAATGGTTTTCAGAACGCCTACACCTTCTATTTTTCCGCCGTGCTCTATGAGGCGGCCGGGGATCTCAACGATGCCTGGGTCGACTATCAGCGCGGCTACCAGATAGCGCCGGAAAACCGCAGCCTGCAAGATGCCTTGCTGCGTCTGGCGCGGCTGCGTGGCTCACCGGACGAGATCCGCGAGACCGAGAAAAAGATAGGCCGCAAAGCACCGCCGCTTGCAAAAGATCAAGGCCAATTGGTGGTGCTGTTTGAAGATGGTTTGATCCCGGCACGGCGCGAACTGTTCCTGCCGCTGCCCATCTCCACCTCCCGCGGTGATTTTCGCACCTTTACCGTCGCCATCCCCTATTACGATAATCGGGCCAGCGACACCGGCCCGCTGACGGTGGAGGTCGGCAAGCGGGTCGAGCAGACCAGCGAGCTGGTCAGGCTGGAAGCGCTGGCCGCCAAAGATCTGCAGGAGCGGCTGCCCGGCATGCTGACCCGCCAGGCGCTGCGACTGGTGGCCAAGGAGCAGATGCGCCGCACCGCCGCCAAAGAGGGGGGGGATGTGGGCAATATTCTGGTGGGGATCTTCAACACTCTCTCGGAGCGGGCCGATACCCGCAGCTGGCTGACGCTGCCAGCTCAGGCATCGAGCTGGCAGGGGATGGTGCCGGCAGGTGACATCAATCTCACTCTGGGCGCAGGGGCAGCGCAGCGGCAATTGCCGCTCACCATCCACAAGGGACGCACCACCCTGGTCTGGGTACAGCGCCTCGGCGCCGGTCTGACCACCCGGGTGATGCCGCTCTGAGCTGATGGCGAAGGAGATGAGCAAGACAATTAACCGGGCAGGCTCACACGCGGCCCCACTCACCCCGATTAAGGAGAGCAAGATGAAAGCATACGGGTTGGCCCTCGGGCTCGCACTGCTGCTGACCGGCTGCGCCACCAACACCTCCGGCGTGGCGCTCTATGGCCCGGCGGGCGGTGCACCAGTGGCGGAGCAGCATCAAAACGTCAACGTCACCCTGACCGAGCTGAGCCGCCGCCAGCAAAATGGCCTGCTGCAGGTCAATGTGGCCGCCGCCAGCACCCAGCGCGGCGATAACAAGCTGCAATATATCTTCTATTGGTATGATGAGGCCGGTCAGGAGGTCGCCAGCGATGGCCGCGGCTGGATCCCCATCAAGCTGCATGGTTATCAGACCCGCACCCTCTCGGCCCTGGCGCCCAGCCCGGCGGCGCAGGGTTACCGGATTTACGTACGCGAAGTGATTGAGGAATCCTACTGATGAAAATGAATCATGCCCTGCTGATATTGACCTCTGCATTGCTCTTGGGCGGCTGCTCCAGCACCACCGTCAGCTATGGCGATCCCACTGAAACCGAAACCGTCACCGTCGATTACGGCTCAAGCGACCTGCAGGCCATCGCCGACAAGATGGCGGACTCCATGCTCGCCTCCCCTGCCACCAGCGAGATCACCGCAGGCGGTCGTCCGGTGATGTTTATGGACTCTATCCGCAACAAGACCTCCGAGCACATCGATACCGAGGCCATCACCGATACCATCCGCACCAAGTTGCTGCGGGCCGGCAAGTTCCGCTTCGTCGACATGAGCAAGGTGGCCGCCGTCAAGCAGCAGCTCGAATACCAGCAGAGCAGCGGCATGGTAGATCCTGCCTCCATGGTGCGTCTGGGCAAGCAGACCGGTGCCCGCTACATGGTCTATGGCAACCTCGCCAGCATCGTCAAGGACAATGGCAAGGTGAAAGATGTCTACTACCAGATGACCATGAACCTGATGGATCTGCAAAACGGCGAACTGCTCTGGGCCGATCAGAAAGAGATCCGCAAACAGGCGAAGAAATCCACCTTTGGCTGGTAACAAGCTCCCGGTGACAGGCAACCGTGACCCGCTACTGGCCCGCCTGCCCGCCCCCTGGCGGGAGGGGCAGCTGGAACCACTCGGGTTAGGTCTGACCAACTGCAACTATCGACTGCGCCTCCCCTCGGGGCGCAGTTACTTTTTGCGTCAGGGCCACTCCGACCCGGTGCGCCTTGGCATCGACCGTCCCACCGAGTGGCAGCTTTATCAGGGAGCGATGGCAGAAGGGTTGGCGCTGCCCTGCCACTATGGCGATCCCGCCAGCGGTCTGATGCTGCTCGAATGGTGCGATGAGCCAAACTGGGTACACGCGGCGCCACCAGCAGTCGATCAGCCCCGTCTGCTGGCTGAGGTGCTGCGCAAGCTCCATCGCCTGCCGCTGCCTGCGGTGGTGATGGCGGTGCGAGCCCACGCCGCGGGCTATCGCGCCAGACTGGCCCACATCCCCTCCTGGCTGCCCGCCCTGGAGCGGAGCTTGCTCGTCAGCAGTGAGCCAAATGATTGCTGGCACCCTTGCCACCATGATCTCAATCCGGCTAACTTGTTGGGAAGCAAACCCTGGGTCATCGACTGGGAGTATGGCGCGGCAGGTCACCCCGGCTTTGAGCTCGCCAGCATCCAGCGCACCCATGAGTGGCCCGCCGAGCGGCGCGACGAGCTGGAAGTGCACTATCTGCAGGCCGTGCCGCGCCACCAGTGGCCCGATTTTCAGAGCGAGGCTTTTTTACCCTGGGTCGACTATATCGGCCTGCTCTGGGCCCTGCTGATGGCAGAGCAACAGCCCTCACTCGACTATGACACCCTGATCGCCATCAACCGGCAACGACTGGAGTAACAGATGATAAACAAGGTGCGCTGGCACAAGCCGAAAACCTGGGGTCTGCTGCTGATCGGCCTGCTGCTGACCGGCTGCTCCACTCGGGTGATCTACTACTGGCTCGATACCGCCATCATCTGGCAGCTGGATGACTACTTTGCCCTCTCCTATTCGCAGAAGGATCTGCTCAGCCGCGAAGTGAAGGGGCTGATGGCCTGGCATCGCCAACACGAGCTGCCGCGCTACGCCAAGGATCTCGATGCGCTGGCCAAGGCGGTGGCCAGCCCCATGACGCCGGAGCAGATCTCGACCAACCTAGATGCGGTGCAGCAGAGCCTGACCCGCACGCTGGAAAATACTATCCCCCGCGCGGTCAGGCTGGCGCGCACCCTGACCGACGAGCAGGTGGCCCGCTTTATGACCGATCGGGTCAAGCGGCAACAGGAGCGGCAAAAGGACTTTGCCACTGAGCCCAAAGAGCAGATGCTGGCGGAGTTTCGCGACAAGATGAACAAGCGGCTCGAATTCTGGATTGGCGAGGTGAAACCGGCACAGGCGCCACTGGTGGCCCAGTGGGCCGAATGGCAATACGAGCTGATGCCCCCCTGGCTCGAGTTTCAGGAGTCCTGGACCCAGGAGCTGGACAGGCTGATGAAGCAGCGCCAGAGTCCCGACTTTACCCGCGAGCTGACTGACCTGCTGGCCGAGGGGGATGGGCTGATGGATGGCCGCTTTACCGGCTATACCGAACAGTCGCGCCAGCGTACCGTCAACTGGCTGAGCGCCATGAGCCAGTCGCTGGATATCTCCCAGCGGGCCCATCTCTACTCCCTGCTCAAGGGCTACGCCCGCGACTTCAAGCAGATGAGCGGCAGCTGACGAGCGGCACCGAATGGTGCCATGCACACGGGCAACCTTGTTCAAACCGGGCGCTTATGGTAGTTTTCCCTTTCTATTTATCGGGAATTAACTTTTTGCGCCTTATCGACAAAGTAAAACTGGTGCTGGTAACTCTGGTTATCGCCCTCACCCTGCTTTGTTCCATCGCCCGAATGGAAGGCCCGCTGCTACCCGCATCTCCCCACAGTGAACAGCAGCAGACTCAGGTGTTCAATCAGCTTAGCGACAGCGATGATGGCATCATCAAGTTTGTTGGCAGCCATCAGAATCACCTGCTGCGTCTCGAACAATCCCTGCGCAGTGACAACCAGCCCAAGAGTGTGGTCTACGAGCTGATCCAGAGCTGGTCGGCCCAAGCCATCCTGCTGTTGCTGCTCGGCTGGCTGATGCTGGCACCCGAGCTCTATCACAAACAGAGTTTTCGCGATCGCTTCGGTGCGATCCATCGGCGCCATCTACAGCGCCAACATCTGCAGTACCGCTTCACCCAGAGCTATCTGAACGCCTGACCCCGGAGGGGCTGGCACATCCACTGTTTGCTCATCTCCTCTTCCTGACGGATCCGGCAACTGCCTGATCCGCATCTGATGCATCCCATTTTTTGCGCCTTGCCGAGCCTTGTTGCTATCGGCCTAGGCACCATTCTCCTGACAGAGGCTTGTTTGCCATGAGAAAGAGCTATCGCACCGTTCTCAACCGCATGAGCAAGTGGCAGTACGCACTACTGCTGTTGATGCTGTTGACCTTTACCTTTTACTCCCTGCCCACCTTTTTCGGTGAGCAGCCCTCCCTCGGCCTGCACGGACAGCAGCGCCTGACCACCCAGCAACAGATGCTGCTGAGCGACAAACACCTGACCCCGCTCAAGGTAATTGAGCAACCTGAGCGAGTCGAGCTGGTCTTTGCCAGCCAGGGTGAACAGCAGCGCGCCAAGCAGTTGCTGGAGCAGCAAGGGGTCGACAGTGCCGCCCTGACCCTGGAGTTTCACTCCAACGCACCGGCCTGGATCACCCGCCTCGGCGCCGACCCCATCAAGTTGGGGCTCGATCTGCGTGGCGGCTCCCAGCTGCTGATCGGGGTGGACGTGGACTTTGTCATCGACAATCAGACCAAGAATCTGGTGGATACCCTGCGCACCCGCTTCCGTGAAGCCAATCTGCGCGGCGCCAGCGTCACTCGCACGGCACAGGGCGCCGTAGCCGTCACCCTGCCGGAGGTCGCCGAACAGGAGAGCTGGCTCTCTATCATCAAGGAGAGTGCCGGTACCCGTCAGGATCAGTGGAAGCTGACCCGCTCCGGCAATGATCTGAAACTGGTGCTGAGCGAGGCGGAGCGTACCCTGCTGGTCAACAACGCCGTGACCCAGAACCTGTCGATCCTGAAAAAACGGATCAATGAGCTCGGCATCGTCGAGGCCTCGGTGGTGCGTCAGGGGCAGGATGGTATCCGTATCGAACTGCCCGGGGTACATAACCCCAAGCAGGCGAAAGAGGTGATCGGCGCCACCGCCTCGCTGGCCTTCTACGAGGCCAAAGCCGACAGCCACTTCTACATCGCCGATCGCAACGGTCAGGCCGTCGGCATGGCGCGCAAGCCGGTACTCACCGGCGAGCACATCGTCGATGCCCGCGCCAACATGGGCGAGATGGGTCAACCCCAGGTCAATATCGTGCTCGACACTCTGGGTGGCAGCAAGATGAACCAATTCAGCCGCCAGCATGTGGGCAAGCCGATGGCAACCGTCTTCACCGAGTACAAGACCAACGCTCAGGGCAAACTGCGCGCCCAGAGCGAGGTGATCAACGTCGCCACCATCCAGACCGCCCTTGGCAACCAGTTCCGCATCACCGGCATTGGCAGTCTGCCGGAGGCGCAAGAGCTGGCCATGCTGCTGCGCGCCGGTGCCCTCACCGCCCCGCTCAAGATCCTGGAAGAACGCAGTATTGGCCCGACGCTGGGGATGCAGAATATCGAGGCGGGCTTCACCGCACTGGCCTTCGGCATGGCGGGCATGATGCTGTTCATGATGGCCTGGTACCGCAAATTCGGCTGGGTTGCCATCACGGCGCTGGTCGCCAACTTGTTGATGCAGGTCGGCATGCTGGCGGTACTGCCGGGCGCCGTGCTGACCCTGCCGGGGATCGCCGGTCTGGTGCTGACGGTGGGCATGGCGGTGGATACCCATGTGCTGATCTTCGAGCGGATCAGGGACCGTCTGCGAGAAGGGGGCTCACTGGCCAACGCCATCGACTTTGGCTATCGCTCGGCCTTCCACACCATTTTCGATGCCAACATCACTACGCTCATCTGCGCCGTGGTGCTCTACTCCATCGGCTCCGGGCCGCTGCAGGGCTTCTCCATCACCCTCATTCTGGGTCTGCTCTCCAGCATGATCACCGGGATCTGGGGGACGCGCGCCATCATCAACCCCCTGTGGGGACGCAGCAGCGAGCGCACGCTGAAGGTGTAACGGGACAGCAGTCCCTCTGATGAGCGGCTTTGACTGCGCCATCGGCTATGGATATGGCCGGAGCGGCCAAAGCAGAACACTATTTTCCCGGCGTGTCGCGACACGTCGTGATGGGCCAACAGCCTGATGCTGGCTGGCCAAGGAGAGAATTATGTTGAGAATGATCGTTGCCATGGGGCTGACCCGTTGGCGCTATATCGGCCTGTGGGCTTCCATCCTGCTGACCGTGGCCAGCGTCGCTATCTTGCTGGTGAACGGCCTGACATTGGGGCTCGATTTTACCGGCGGGATCCTGCTGGAGTTTCATATCCAGACCCTGAAAGAGGCCCATGAGCTCAATGCCATGCTGGTTTCCCCGCTGGCGGGAGCCGTTGAGCTGAGCTCGGCCGGAATTCCCGGCGAGTGGCTGATCAAGCTGCCCCCCCACGAACTGCCCTGGCCCGCGGCGGATCTCGCCACCATGCTGACCCAGCAGTTGGGGATGCCGGTCGAGTTGCTGCGCACCACCATCGTCGGCCCTCAGGTGGGGGCCGAACTGTTCCAGCAGGGTATGCTGGCGGTGCTGGTCGCTTCGCTGGCGATGTCGGCCTATCTGGCGTTTCGCTTCGAGTGGCGTCAGGCCATCGGCATCCTGCTCTCGGTGGTCCATGACGCCATCGTGGCGCTGGGGCTGCTGTCACTCTTTCAGATCGAATTCGATCTGAACATCATCGCCGGTTTAATGGCGGTGATCGGCTACTCCCTCAACGACAGCATCGTCATCTCGGACAGGCTGCGGGATCTGCTGAGCTCGCGTACCCAGATGGGCATCCACGAGTGCTCCGATGTGGCCATCAAGGCGACCTTCAGTCGCACCATGATCACCTCGGGCACCACCCTGTTTACCGTGGGCGCTCTGCTGCTGTTTGGTGGTGACGCCCTCTACGGCTTCTCCTTCACCCTGTTTGCCGGGATCCTGGTGGGCACCGTCTCCTCCATTACCGTCGCCTCGACCGTGCAGGAGCTGCTTGGGCTCACCCCGCAGGCCTATCAGAAAAAGAGCGAGGAGCCACTGGCCAACGCAGCCTGAATCTTGTTAATTAGGCCCGGCTCACCGGTTCTCAGCGAACCGGGCCCCTGCCAACCATTGGCAGGGGCTTTTTCCATCCCTCCTCTCGGTCTCTCGCCGCCCCTTTTGGTACTCGGCTCGCTTCAATTGACAACTGACCATATTGAAAGCAATGACGGATCAACCCGTCATTTTTAATAACAAAAAGGTCATTTTATTACGTCAGAAACCATAAAATGTGACTGAAAGCACTTTCTTGAGGGCTCAAAGGAGGCAACATTGTAGTGATTTATCTACAAAGGGATATGAGATGTTGTTACAACCTGCCAATACAGCAAAATCCAGACAGTTGCTGAACGAGACCATGGCTTTGGTACTCGCAGGAGGGCGGGGTAGTCGCCTCAAACAGTTAACCGACAACCGTGCAAAACCTGCCGTTCATTTCGGCGGCAAATTCCGCATCATCGATTTCGTGCTCTCCAACTGCATCAACTCCGGCATTCGTCGGGTAGGTGTCGTGACCCAGTACAAATCCCACAGCCTGTTGCGCCATCTCCAATCGGGCTGGTCTTTCCTGCGCTACCAGATGAACGAGTTTATCGATCTGCTCCCGGCCCAGCAGCGGGTGGATGAGGTGAACTGGTATCGGGGTACCGCCGATGCGGTCTACCAGAATCTGGATATCATCCGCGATCACGCCCCCAAATATGTGGTGGTGCTGGCAGGCGATCACATCTACAAGATGGATTACGCCGCCATGCTGCTCGACCACGTCAATATGGGTGCCAAGGTGACCGTTGCCTGCATCGAGGTGCCACGCAGTGAAGCAAGCGCCTTCGGGGTAATGGCGGTGGATGATGATCGCAAGATCAATGCCTTCGTCGAAAAGCCTGCCAACCCGCCCGCCATGCCGGGCAAGGCCGACACCGCGCTGGCCTCCATGGGCGTCTATATCTTCGATGCGGAGTATCTCTATCAGCTGCTGGAAGAGGACATTGCCAACGAGCAGTCCCATCACGATTTCGGCATGGACGTGATCCCCCGCGTGGTGAAAGAGGGCACCGCATTCGCTCACCCGTTTGGCATGTCCTGTGTCGGCTGCTGTGCGGATCGCCGCCCCTACTGGCGCGATGTGGGCACCGTGGACTCCTTCTGGGAGGCCAATATGGATCTCGCTTCCGTCACGCCTGAGCTGGATATCTACGATCAGGACTGGCCCATCTGGACCAGTCAGAACATGACTCCTCCCGCCAAGTTCGTGCAGGACCGAAACGGCCAGCACGGCATGACCATCAACTCCATGTTTGCCGGGGGCACCATCGTCAGTGGCTCTTTCATCCTGAGTTCGGTGCTCTTTACCAATGTGCGGGTCGACTCCTTCTGCACCCTGGATCAGGCCGTTATCTTCCCGGGAGTGGAGATAGGTGCCGGTTGCCGACTGCGCCGGGTGGTGATCGACAAGGGGTGCAAACTGCCGGAAGGCACGGTGATCGGTGAAAACGCCGATGAAGATGCACGTCGCTTCCACCGCTCCGAGCAGGGCATAGTGCTGGTCACTCAGGGGATGCTCACTCGCCTGAACAAAGAGCTGCAGGGAAAACAGAAGCGCTGATCCGCAGCCAGACGGGATCCCCCTTCCTACCGCAAAGGGAGCCATCATGGCTCCCTCTTTCTATGGCTGACCAGATAGCCACCTCACACCATCATTGCCATCGCGTTGCAGTCTCCCAGAGATACCATTTACTGTGGGTAAACAGCTGGACAATGCAACCTTTACGCCCACAAACCGTAAACATTAAATTACACAAAAACCATCAATCCTCCGAAAAATCCTCTGTATTATTCCTGTTTGCGCTATATAGCAGCTCCTTTATCTGACTTTTTAGCGGTAAACCCGCTAGTTTCACTTGATTGTTTGTTTTTCCTTGGTAAGGTGAGGGCGGTTGCGTAACAAAGCAGGTACCAACGTAAACATATCGGTACAATCGCTTTTAGCTTAATACAGTAGAGAGAATGAAATCATGCAAAGAGACCCCCTGAACAACATCCATATCCAGTCCGAACAAGTGATGATCACGCCTGCCCAGCTCAAGGAGAAGTTACCCATCTCCGACAAGGCGCTGGCATTCGTGCAAGGGGCCCGCAATACCATCGCCGATATCATTCACCGCCGCGATCACCGGCTGCTGGTGATCTGTGGTCCCTGCTCCATCCACAACATGGACGCCGCCAAAGAGTACGCAACCAGACTCAAAGCGCTGCATGATGCCTATCAGGACTCTCTCTACATTGTCATGCGGGTCTACTTTGAGAAGCCGCGCACCACAGTCGGCTGGAAAGGCTTTATCAACGACCCCAATCTGGATGGCACCTTCGATGTGGAGCTGGGGCTGAACCGTGCCCGCGAGCTGCTCTGCTGGCTGGCGGAGCTGGAGTTGCCGCTGGCCACCGAAGCGCTCGACCCCATCAGCCCGCAATACCTGGCCGAGCTCTTCTCCTGGTCAGCCATCGGCGCCCGCACCACCGAATCCCAGACCCACAGGGAGATGGCGTCAGGTCTCTCCATGCCGGTCGGCTTCAAGAACGGCACCGACGGCAACCTGGGGACTGCCATTAATGCGTTGCAGGCGGCCTCCTCCCCTCACGCCTTTATGGGGATCAACCAGCAGGGCCAGGTTGCTCTGCTGCAGACCCAGGGCAACCCGGATGGCCACGTGATCCTGCGCGGCGGCAAACATCCCAACTATGACTCGGTCAACGTGTCGCTGGCGGAAGAGGCGCTGGAGAAAGCGGGCCTGCTGCCGAGCCTTGTGGTGGATTGCAGCCACGGCAACTCCAGCAAGGATCACCGTTTGCAGCCCAAGGTGGCCGACAACGTCATCCACCAGATCCAGGAGGGCAACCGCTCCATCATCGGGGTGATGCTCGAATCCAACCTGTTCGAGGGAAACCAGTCCAGCGAGCAGCCCAAGGAGCAGATGCGCTACGGGGTCTCCATCACAGATGCCTGCATCGACTGGGACACCACCGCCACCCTGCTGGCCCGCTGCCACAACCAGCTGGCTGACCCCCTCAAGGGCAGAACTGCACGGTAAGCCGTGGTATCTTGGCGTAACCTATTGAACAATCGAGGTATCACTGCTGGTGGCATCAAGCCGCTCACGCCGTGATACCTTGTTGCATCTTGAATTTCAGGGCGCCGCCGCTCGCGGCGCCAGCAGGGACTGGATATGGCTGAAGAGTTGAATGTACTCAGGGACAAGATAGATGCGGTGGACAAGCAGCTGATCGATCTGCTGGCCGCCCGTCTGGCCCTGGTGGGAGAAGTGGGTGAGGTAAAGAGCCGCCACGGCCTGCCCATCTATGCACCGGACAGGGAGGCGAGCATGCTGGCCCGCCGCCGCGCCGAGGCCGAGCAGTTGGGAGTGCCCGGCGATCTCATCGAAGACGTGCTGCGCCGGGTGATGCGTGAATCTTATGCCAGCGAGAAAGATACCGGCTTCAAATGCATAAAGCCGGATCTTGGCAAGGTGGTCATCATCGGTGGTCAGGGCCAGCTTGGCCGCTTGTTCGGCCATATGTTCAGCCTCTCAGGCTATCGGGTCGAGACGCTGGAACAAGCCGACTGGCCGCGCGCTGACGAGATCCTCGCCGGAGCCGGTCTGGTGATGGTGGCGGTGCCCATCGATATCACCTGCCAGATCATCGACCGCCTCGGCAACCTGCACGCCCACAGCCTGCTGGTGGATGTCACCAGCGTGAAAGCGGCTCCGCTCGAACATATGCTGGCAGTACACCAAGGGCCTGTGCTGGGGCTGCACCCCATGTTCGGACCTGATGTGGCGAGCCTCGCCAAGCAGGTGATCGTCTGCTGCCAGGGTCGTGACCCCGCCGCCAGCCAATGGCTGCTGGATCAGATGA
The DNA here is from genome assembly GCF_051919185.1 of Aeromonas sp. 97A. Taxonomy (NCBI): domain Bacteria; kingdom Pseudomonadati; phylum Pseudomonadota; class Gammaproteobacteria; order Aeromonadales; family Aeromonadaceae; genus Aeromonas; species Aeromonas sp. 97A. The sequence continues at coordinate 1,970,726 of NZ_JBQBFF010000001.1, forward strand.
CCATCTGGGGCGCCCGCTTGCAACAGGTGGAAGCCAAGGCCCACGATGAGGCGATGACCCTCATTCAGGCACTGCGTCACTTCGCCACCTTTGCCTATGGCTGGCACCTCTCCCGGGAGCAGGCCAATCTGGATCGCCTGCTGAGTTTGAGCTCCCCCATCTACCGGCTGGAGCTCGCAATGGTGGGGCGGCTGTTCGCTCAGGATCCCCACCTCTATGCCGACATCATTTTGTCGTCACCGCAGAATCTGGCGATGATCCGCCGCTACTACCAAAACTTCGGCGAAGCGCTGGGGCTGCTGGATCGGGGAGACAGGGACGGTTTCATCGAGGCCTTCTCGCAAGTCTCCGGTTTCTTCGGCGAACATGCCGACCAGTTCCTGCGTGAAAGCCGCATGCTACTGGCCCAGGCCAACGACCGCCGCCAACACGGCTGATCCTGCAAAAGCAACCACCTCATATCGCCAGAAAGGGAAGATACTCAGGCATCTTCCCTTTTTTTGTTTATTACCGATTTCAACGCTAACTCAGTCGCGAGCGGCTACACATCAAGTACCTACCGCTGATTGGCCTCACAATCCCCTCCCCCTGTGCTGCATCACATCCCAAGTATGCCCCCTCAATATCCGCACAATCCGCGCAAATAGCACCGCCCCTTGCAAGGGCAGCCAGATTCTCACGGTCAAACCAAGCTGCTGCGAGCAACGACTGTATGGCGTAAAGGAGAGCAGTGCCCTCCCCATCAAAGAGATAAGCAGGAAGCAGGAAGCAGGGAGCAGGGAGCAGGGAGCAGGGAGCAGGGAGCAGGGAGCAGGGAGCAGGGAGCAGGGAGCAGGGAGCAGGGAGCAGGATAGATTAGCCGAGACAGACGGTTCGCCAAATATCACCATGAAACAGCAATCCGGCGATTCACCATGGTGCTAGCAGCTATACCGCCAAAAAGAAAAATGGCCGAGAGTTCATCTCGGCCATTCGTAGCTTGGTCAAAGACTCAAGCCAGGATATTACTCTTGTTCAACTTATTAGAAGTTGTACTGCAGGGCAACGGTATACTCGTCGTCCATTTTGGACATACCCTGAATCTTGTACTCGGTGTAAGCTTTCAGCTTCGGAGTAAAGGCGTACTGAACACCCAACAGGGTTTCATCAACCTGATCCTGATAGCTGGCACCAGAAAGTTGAGCGCCTTTCTTGCCTTCTTTGAAATTGTAGCCAGCCAAGAAGGTCCAAGCGTCTACGTTGTAAGAAGCAGCCAGCTCGTAACCACGACCTTCGTCTTTGTGACCAGTGGTATCGTTCTTCAGAGTACCCTGAGTGTACATACCAGCGAAGTAGAAGCCGTTGATGGCGTAGTTAGCAGACAGTGCCCACTCTGACTTCTCACCACTGTTGTAGGTGGCTGCGTTGTTGTTGGTTTCCAGATCGGAGTATGCATAACCGGCATTCAGACCCAAACCGAAGTCAAATGCGTAACCAGCAGATGCTGCATAACCAGCTTTGCGCTTAACGTCCTTGAATGATTCAGTCTTAATTTTACCGCCTACGTCTTTGATTACGACGGCTGTTTCATCGTTGGTCTGATATGACAATTTACCGGTGAAACCACCGAAAGAGTTGGAGTAGATCACCTGACCTTCTTGGCGACCATCATAGTAGTTACCGTTGGAGCCCCACTCATTGAAAATATCAGTTGAAGCGATAGCGTCGTAGAAGGCAGTGTCAGTCTGACCAAAAATTACTTTACCGTTTTGGGAGCCATCGAAGCCTGCGTAGATGTGACGCGCTTTGAAAGTGCTACCGTCGGTGTTTTCGGCAGAAACTTGCCATTCAGTTTTGGCAATGGCAGACCACGTGTTGTTCAGCGCAACTTTGCCTGACCAACCCAGACGAGAAGTACCAACCAGTTCTGCATCACCTTTGTGAGCTTCAGTCAGCCCATTGGGGTTATCACTTTCACCGTAGTAGTTAGCCTGTACACGGCCGTAAACGTCAAAGTTGGTACCGTCTTTGTCATAGATCACTGCGGCGTTAGCGGCGGATGCAAACAGAGCCGGAATAGCAATAGCCAGAATTGTCTTTTTCATAGTTTCCAATGCCTACTGTAATTAAACACTAAGTTGTTGTTATTCCCTGTGTTAGCGATGTTCTTTGCATCACTATGCCGCCGAGACTAGCACCGGATTTTTTGAACCGCAATGAAAAAACTTGGAACTTTTTACGGAAACCATAGTCATGGAGGCAAAAATGTGAGCCAAGTCTCACCTAACGGCAAGGCAAAAGGAAAACGTTTACAATGAATCCTGCTGATTATTTGGACTCAAATAGTCTGTTTTGCATGCAAATAACGCTAACTACCTGATAAACAACCAAAGTGGTCTGATCAGCGTAAAACAGCCGTGATAATGGCAGTTGCCTCGACCTCACCAAGGGGTTGCGGGTATCCTTGTCCTTCGATTAACACCTAACCGGCCTTCTCTTCATGCTCTCTACTCGCCTTAAAGCCACCATTCGTCAAACCTATCGCCAGATTTCGGATGGATTACCCGGTTTTGTGCCGCGCAAAGAGCAGAACTTTCTGGTGGCCGAGATAGCCAAAACCCTGACCGGCGAGTACGACAAACAACGCCGGATCCTGGTGGCCGAAGCAGGAACCGGTATCGGCAAATCTCTTTCTTATGCGCAGGGCGCCATCCCGGTGGCGCGGCTCACCCAGAAGAAGCTGGTGATCTCCACCGCCACCGTGGCCCTGCAAGAGCAGCTGATCCACAAAGACCTCCCTTTTTACCACAGCCACAGCGAGCTGCCGTTTCGTTTTATGCTGGTCAAGGGGCGTCAGCGCTACTGCTGCGAACATCTACTGGAACAGGCAGCCAGTGGCGCCGAGATGGCCAACTTCGAGCTCGACTTTGGCAGTCTGAGCAAATCCAAACCATCTGACAGCGACAAAGATCGCTACCAGGCCCTGTGGCAGGCCTACACCAATGGCAAATGGGACGGGGATCGGGACAACTGGCCAGAGCCCATTCCCGACACTTGCTGGGATCGCATCGCCGCAGACCGCCACACCTGCAACAAGGCGCTGAGCCATCACCAGCACTGCCCCTTTCATCGCGCCCGCAACGACATGGAGAGCGCCGATGTGCTGGTCGTCAACCATGCGCTGCTGCTCTCCGATCTCACCATGGGCGGCGGCATCATTCTGCCGCCCCCTGATGAGTGCATCTATGTGCTGGATGAGGCCCATCACCTGCCCACCATTGCCCGGGATCACGGCGCTGCTTCGGCCAGCGTCAAAGGCTCGCGCCGCTGGCTGGAGAAGCTGGTACAAAGTGCAGGCAAGCTGGCGCGGACGCTTAATAAGGAGAGCCTGCTCGACCCCCAACTCAAACTGCAGGATGCACTGGCCTCCATCCAGCCCGATCTGAAGGCGGTCGAGCAGTGGCTCAGCGCCAACGATCGGCTGTTTGGCACGGAACCTCACTACCGCTTCGCCGAAGGGGTATTGCCTGATCCCCTGCCCATGCTGGCGGAGAATCTCAAGGAGTCGAGCAAGAAGGCGCTGCGAGCGCTGGATCGGATGCAAGGGGCCATCGGTGAAGCGCTGAAAGATGGCGAGATCCGCCGCAAGGAGGCCGAACCTCTGCTGGCAGAGAGCGGTTTTCATCTGCAGCGGTTGGAGAGTTTCTGCGCCCTCTGGGAGATGCTGGGGCGCCATGTGCCGACCGGCAAAACCCCGCTCGCCCGCTGGATGGCCAAGAGCGATGACGGCGATATCTGGCTGCACGCTTCACCGATAGAGGTGGGGTATCTGCTTGAGGAGTGGCTCTGGTCGAAATGTTTGGGGGCCGTGCTGGTCTCCGCAACCCTCACCGCCCTCTCTTCTTTTAGCTATTTTCGCCATCAGGTGGGGCTCAAGGAGCACGACGGCACTCGCTATCTACGCCTGCGCTCCCCCTTTGATTATCAGAAAGCCGAGCTCTATCTGCCCAAGATGGAGCACGAACCCAACTCGCCGGCCTTTACCAACGAACTCATCAGCGTGCTGCCACGTATTTTGGCGGGCAAGGAGGCGAGTCTGGTGCTCTTCTCCTCCTACCGCCAGATGAATGAGGTGGCTGTTGGCTTGCGAGCCAAGGGACTGTCACTGCTGGTGCAGGGGGAAGCCTCCCGCAATGCCCTGCTCACCCTGCACAAACAAAAATGTGATGGCGGTCAGGCAAGCATCCTGTTTGGTACCGGCAGCTTCTCGGAGGGGCTGGATCTGCCGGGTCACTATCTCACCAATCTGGTGATCACCAAACTCCCCTTTGCGGTACCCAACTCACCGGTCGAGGAGGCTACCGCCGAATGGGTGGAGCAGCGAGGGGGGAACCCGTTCCTGCAACTGACAGTGCCGGAGGCATCGCGCAAACTGATCCAGGCCTGTGGCCGCCTCATCCGCAAGGAGGCCGATCGGGGGCGGGTCACCATTCTTGACCGGCGTCTGCTGACCAAGCGTTATGGCAAGGGGTTACTTGATGCCCTCCCCCCGTTTACACGGCGGATCGAATAAATAAGTCGGTCGCTATTGATAAACAAACTGACAGCAGCGCGAACATCGACCACCAGAAAGAGCCATTGCCGCAGTAGGCCAAACCTGTAAAAATGAGCCCCTGTTTTCAGTGGGCAATCGCCTGACTGTTCAAGGAGATGAAATGAAACTGACTGTTCTGGTACCGGCGCTGGCTGGTCTGTTGTGGGCCGGTAGCGCCCTTGCTGATGCCCAATTGGAAGTGACCACCCCGTATGTAGTCCAGCTGATCGATGGTCAATCCATCAACCCCAAGCTGCTCGACAAAACCAGCACCTTCCCCCTCTCTGCCGGCAAACACCAGTTGGTCGTCGCCTTTGAAGGCAACTACTCCAGCCGTAACGAAATCAAGCTGGTGACCGCCGAGCCGCTGGTGCTGAACTTCACTGCCGCCGACAACCAACAGCTGGTGCTGGACTATAAAAAGCCCCGCAACGAAGCCGAAGCCAAGCAGTTTGTCAAAGAACAGAAAGTGGCGCTGAAAGACAAGGTCAGTGGTCAGCAAGTGAGTAGCGAACAGTTCGTGATGCCGAAAGTAGAGGGCTTCCAGCTGACCCGTGACTATCAGCAAGAGCTGATCAACATGGGGAAAGCCTTCAACCAGCCCAAAGCAGTGGCCGTCTCTTCTGCTGCCGTGATGGCTGCCGCCAGCGCACCGGTTCAGGTTGCCCCCAGCAAGGCTCAAAGCAATCCGGAAGCGCTGACCCAGTTGCAAAACTGGTACAACAAGGCCGATGCGGAAACCCGCAAAGCCTTCCAGATCTGGGTTATCCAGCAGCAATAAGCCGGGCTGAGTGATTGACTGAAAGGGGAGCCAAGCTCCCCTTTTCCATATCCTGCGGTCTCACTCACGACGCGTCTTGATTTATGCGCTGCCACTTCCCCTTTATATAGGGAGTACATATATGGATTCATCTGCTGATTTCATATATAGAAAGCGCCACCTTGCCAGGGAGAATGGCACCATGTCGTTGCGCATTTTCTATCACCCCCTCTACTCCTCCCTGACGCTACCCGAGCACCATCGCTTCCCGCTGGCCAAGTATCAAGGGCTGTTTGAACGCCTGCAGGTGCAGGGTTACCCCCTTGGCGAAGCACCGGCCGCAACCTGTGAGCAAATCTGTCGCATTCACGATGCCGATTATGTCGCGGCGGCCCTGAGCGGCCAGCTTGAAGAGCGCGCCATCCGCAAAATCGGTTTTCCCTGGTCACCCATGCTGATGGAGCGCACCTTGCGCTCAGTCGGAGCCACTATTGCCGCCAGCCGCCATGCTCTTGAGCAGGGATGCGGCTTGCAGATCTCCGGCGGCTACCACCACGCCCATCGGGATCACGGCAGCGGTTTTTGTCTGTTCAACGATTTGGGGATTGCCGCCCAGGCTTGCCTTGACGAGGGGCGCTGTGAACAGGTGCTGATCGTCGATCTCGATGTGCATCAGGGGGATGGCAGTGCGACCCTGTGCGCCGGACGGCGCGATATCATCACCCTATCCCTCCATGGGGAGCACAACTTTCCCCATCACAAAGCCACCTCTCACCTCGACTTTCCGCTGCCAAGCGGCATGACGGACGATGCCTATCTCACCACACTGCAACAGGCACTCTCGCTGGCGCTGCGGCTCTATTCGCCGGATCTCATCCTCTATCAGGCGGGCGTCGATGTGCATCATGCTGACGAGCTTGGCTATCTCTCCCTGAGCGATGAAGGGGTTCGCCTGCGCGATGCCATGGTATTTGACTGTGCAATCAAGCATGGGTTACCTGTCGCCGCTGTGCCCGGTGGCGGCTATCGCCGCGACTGGCAACAGCTGATCCCGCTTCATATGTCGCTGTTTGAAACAGCGCGCCACCGTTTTGGCTGATGGCATGGCTTGATAGCGCGGACACGCCATGAGAAGTGGGCGGCATTTCACCAGATAAAACAGAAGAGGCGACCCCTGGGGTCGCCTCTTCGTGTTCCGTCATCTCGCTCACACAAGCTCGCTCGTTGTCAGGCAAGCTCGGGACATCTGAGGATAATTATTTCTGCCGCTTGCGGGCGTACTTTCGACGGGCGCGGGCCTGACGCTCCTCTTCCCGCTCGGCCTTCTCTTTGGCTTTTTCCTCGGCTTCTGCGGCGGCTTCGACAATCTCGACGCTCACCATCTCCGGCGTCTCCAGCGAGATGCGGCCAAGCAAGCCGGAGCGGAACTCGTTGATCAGGATCTCGGACGCCTTGTGCAGGTCGGCCAGCCCCCCTTTGCGCATAAACGCCCGCTGGCGGGCGATCATCTCCAGCAGCTCGATCTCGGTCTCGGGCAACTCGTCAATCTGGTAGCGCGCCTTGATCCGCTCCGGATAGGCCTTGATGAAGTAGTCAGCGGCGAACATGGCGATATCGGCATAGTCGAACACCGTGTCCTTGATGGCCGCGGTGATGGCCAGACGATAACCGCAGGAGGGCGGGTTGAGCTTGGGCCAGAGAAAACCCGGGGTATCGGTCAGGATAACGTTGTTATCCAGCTTGATCCGCTGCTGGGACTTGGTCACCCCCGCCTCGTTGCCGGTGCGGGCGATGATGCGCCCCGCCAGAGTATTGATCAGAGTGGACTTGCCCACGTTGGGGATCCCCATGATCATGGCCCGCACGCCGCGCAGCTCAAAATTGCGCTCCGGCAGCATCTCGTGGCAGAGGGTCAGCAGTTGCTTGATCTTCTCCGGCTCTTGTTGCGTCAGCGGCAGCGCCTTGATCCCCTTCTCTTTTTCCATGTGCGCCACCCACAGATCGGTGATCGCCGGATCGGCTAGGTCCGCCTTGTTCAGCACCTTGATCACCGGGGTATCACCACGCAGCTCGGGCACCAGCGGGTTTTCGCTGGAGAAGGGGATGCGGGCATCGAGCATCTCGATGATCACATCGACCTGGGGCATGACCTCGGCAATCTCTTTGCGGGCCTTGTGCATGTGACCGGGGAACCAGTTGATGGACATATCCGTTACTCTCTGTGGGGGCTGCGGGCGCGCGCATGGAACAACAGGCGCTCTGCCGCGGGCATCGAACGAAGGGGGCGCATTTTACCTGCTGCGGGCCTCTTTTGACAGGTCATTCTAACCATCACCTCATCAAATCAGCAAACCGCCGAGGCGGAGCAACCTTGCCGGAAGCGACCGGACCAACTGGCTCAATTGATAGATAACATATTGATATAGTGTAACATTTTCATCACTTTTTCACACAACCGTCACCGATAGTCAGTAAAAGTGTCATCTGCCCCCTCTAGGCTGCGCTCAGGTTTTACAAGGAGCGAACCCCAATGAGAAAAATGGCAGGACTTGCAGTGATGATCGGCGCCGCCCTGGCTGCCGGCTGCAAATCAGACAATGACACGGTGGCGACCAAGCCCGCAGCCCAACCCACCAACGTCATCTTCTTCCTCGGTGACGGCATGGGCCTCAACACCCTGACGGCGGCCCGCATCTACGGTGTCGGCGAAGAGGGTGATCTCACCATCGATACCCTGCCAGAGACGGCCTTTATCAAGACCTTCTCCCACGATGCCCAGGTCACTGACTCGGCCCCCTCCATGGCGGCCTACATGACCGGGGTCAAGAGCAACAACGGCGTCATCAGCATGGACGGCGACGCCACCTATGAGAGCGACTGCAGCAAGAGCGCCGGCCAGCCGGTGACAACCCTGCTGGAGCTGGCCAAAGCCGATGGCCGCGGTACAGGTGTGGTAACCAGCACCCGGGTAACCCACGCCACCCCGGCGGCTACCTATGCCCATATCTGCAACCGGGATCTGGAGGCGGATATCGCCGTCCAGCTGGTACCGGGCGGCAAAGGCTACAACAGCGCCCTCAAGGAGGGGCTGGATGTGGTGCTCGGTGGCGGCAGCAGCTTCTTCCTGCCCAAAGCTGACAAGGGCAAGCGGGAAGATGGCCGCAACCTCATCAGTGAAATGCAGGCCAAGGGCTACCAGTTTGCCAGCAATCTGGATGAGCTGAACAAGGCCGATGCGGGCAAGCCACTGCTGGGCCTGTTTGGTTCCAGCCACATGAAATATGACCTGGACCGTCCCGCCAGCGAGCCGTCACTGGCCCAGATGACCCTGGCCGCCATCAAACAGCTCAAGGGCAAAGAGAAGGGTTACTTCCTGATGGTGGAAGGGGGCCGCATCGACCACGCCCTGCACGACACCAACGCCAAGCGGGCGCTGCAGGACACCATCGCCTTCGACAACGCCATCAAAGCCGCCATCGACGAGGTGAAAAAGAGCGACCCCGAGCTGAAAAACACCCTGATCGTGGTCACCGCCGACCACGACCACACGCTAGTGCTCAACGGCTATGCCAAGCGCACCGGCAAGACCACCGCCGACAACCCCGGCGTACTCGGGCTGGTGAAGAACTACGAGACTGGCGAGCCAAGCAAGGATAGCGAGGGCATGCCCTACACCATCATCGGTTTTGGCAACGGCTACAACCGGGTGGATGGCCCGCGCAGCAGCGTCGCCCCGCTCGACGATGCCACCGTCTCCGCCAATGACTACCACCAGGAAGTGGTGGTCAAGGTAGGCGAGATCGGCAACGAGACCCACGGCGGCACCGATGTCTTCCTCGGCGCCATCGGCAAGGGGGCTGACAGCTTCCATGGCTCACTCGATAACACCGCCGTGTTCGGCAAGATCAAGGCTGCGGCCAAGCTGTAAGGAGCACTTTCATGAGCAAACAGATGAACACATCCATCAAGCACACGCTGGTCTGCGCCGCCCTGTTCAGTGCGCTGGGCGCAACCTCCCAGGCACAGGCCGGTGATGCCAAAAACGTCATTCTCTTTATCGGTGATGGCATGGGGCCTACCGTGCTCACCGCCACCCGCCTGTTCAAGGTGGGAGAAGAGGGCAATCTGGAGATGATGAAACTGCCGCGCAGTGCCCGCATCAAGACCTTCTCCAACGATGCCCAGACCACCGACTCGGCCCCCTCCATGGCGGCCTACACCACCGGGGTCAAGATGAACAACGAGGTGATCGCCATGAGCAGCGACACCAAAGCCGTCGCCCCCGGCAAAGACGTCAATGGCAACAAAACCGTCAACAATTGCAGCAGCGACAACGGCAAGCCGGTGCCCACCATCCTGGAGCTGGCCAAGGCGGCAGGCAAATCGGTCGGGGCCGTCACCACTACCGAGCTGACCCACGCTACCCCGGCGGCTACCTACGCCCACATCTGCCATCGGGATGCCGCTTATGACATCGCCGCACAAGCTGTTCCGGGAGGAACTGGTTTCAACCAGGCGCTGGGGGATGGGGTCGATGTACTGATGGGCGGTGGTGCCAACCACTGGACCCCCTACAGCGCCAGCAACAAGGGCGGTCGCAATGACAACCGCGACCTGACCGCCGAGATGAAGGCGCAGGGATACAGCTATGTCACCACTCAAAGTGAACTGGCCAAGGTCACCAGCGGCAAGGTGCTCGGTCTATTCAGCAGCAAATCCCACCTCGACTACGAGCTGGATCGGGTCGCCAAGGGGGCAGCCAATACCCAGCCGTCCCTCTCCGAAATGACCGCCAAGGCGATCGACCTGCTGAGCAAGAACAGTCAGGGTTACTTCCTGATGGTAGAAGGCGGCCGGATCGATCATGCCCTGCACGGCACCAACGCCAAGCGCTCGCTCACCGACGCGGTGGCACTGGATGAGGCGGTCAAGACGGCGCTGGGTAAAGTGGATCTCAGCAATACCCTGATCGTGGTCACCGCCGACCATGACCACACCATGACCATTAACGGCTACTCCGCCAAGGGCAATCCGGTGCTGGACCTGGTGAAAAATGGCGATGGCTCGACCCAGAACGACGTGGATGGCAAGCCCTTCACCACCCTGGTGTTCGGTAACGGCCCCAACCGCCCCGATGTGCGCCCCGTCCTCACCAGCGATCAGGTGATGGCCAATGACTACCTGCAGGAGACCGGCGTCAAACTGACATCGGAAACCCACGGCGGCGGCGATGTGATGCTGTTTGCCGATGGCGCCGGCAGCAACCGCTTCAAAGGCACGCTGGATAACACCAAGGTGTTTGGCAAACTGCGGGAGGCGCTCGGCCTGTAAGCAGCAGGGGCCCGGGTGCATCTGAGCAATCGACTCAGCGGCCCGGGCCCCGGCTCTTTCGAGCGACAGATGATGATGCGACTTTTGCTTTCGTTATGGCTGCTTGGCAGCCCCCTCGCCTTCCCCCTGCATGCTGACGACACGCCCCCGGATCTCGCCGCCCGGATCAGCTATCACGACCGGAACACCGGCAGCGATGGCATCGCCAGAGAGAGTCTCTGGCAAGAGAAGTGGCTGCGCGTGGGCAATCAGGTATGGAGCCAGCGGCTCATTCCCCTCCCCCTTGCCCGTGCCTATCACGCCACTCACGACGCCACGCCCGGCCACAAGCACTTTACCCACCAGATGGCGGCCCGCTGGGTCAGTCGCAGTGATGAGGGTGAACTTCAGCTGCGTTATGCCGACAGCTGGCACAACCAGCTGGTTGAAGTACCGGTGGAAGAGTATGGCCAGGTGGCCTTCAAGCCCGACTGGCTGCGGATCCGCCATCTCGTCAACCCGGTGCTGATCGAGGGGATGACCCCGCTGGATGAGGCCGCCCCCGAGCAGGCCCGCTGGTATGAAAAGCGCGAAGGGCAGCAACGAACCCGCATTCTCTGGTCGAGTCAGTGGCAGATCCCGCTGGTAGTCGAATCGGCCAGTCTCGACGGCTATCGCAGCTACCGGATGGAGGTAACCCTGCGCAAGCTGCCTGCTCAGCTCCCCTGGCAGCAACTCGCTGATTACGAAGTGCGCGATCTGCGGGATTTCTTCGACTGAGATCCCAACCCCTCAGCAGGCACAACGACAACGCAGGCAGGAATGTTACACTCTGCATATTCGACTCTGGCTCACGACCTTGATGCGCGCTCTCTGCCTGCCCTTTTTTACCCTGCTGTTATTGCTGGTGAACACCGGTGCACAGGCTATTGTGCTGGTGGCGGCCGAGCTGCCCCCTTACGTCATTCAGTCCTCCCATGGTAAACCCAGCGGGGTGGGTATCGAAATAATGGAAGAAGCTGCTCGACGCCTTAAAGAACCGCTCACCATCGAGCTGATGCCACTGGCCAGAGCCCTGACTCAGGCTATCCACCGCAAGGATGTGCTGCTGATCCCGCCGGTACGCAGCACTCAACGGGAACACCTCTACTACTGGGTAACACCGATACTCGATGACGATTTTGTCATCGTCAGCGATCGCCGCTTTCATCCTTCTCCCCTCAAAGTGACAGATCTCCCACCGCTGCAGATCGGCACCTTGCGCTACTCCTTCGGTCAGCATCTGCTCAGACAACGACTTAAGCTTGAAAGTGATACCGTGGCCACCGAGAAGCTCAATGCCCAGAAATTGCATCGGGGCCGTATCGATGCCTGGGTGGCCGCCTGGAACGCCATCCTCTACAACCAGCGCCTTGGTGATTTGCCAACCGACCGGCTGGTACGTGGGGAGACTCTGATGCGTACCCAATTTTATGTCGCCGCCAGCAAGGAGTTCCCCTTCACCGAGGGACGTCGCTGGCAAGCCGTAATCGACGAGATGCGCCATGATGGCACACTGGCGCGGATCATCCGTCAGTACAACTATCAGGCTCCTGAGTAGTCACTCAATCGCGGTTGCCAAGGCCGGCCAGAATGGTTATGGTAGCCCCATGAAAATACTCGCTATTTCCTCGCATTTGCTCACACCCTGCTGAGCCCCCGCCTCGCTCCTTCGGCCGCGAGTCGCTTGGGGGCATGGCATTTTCAATCGATTGAACCTGTTGAATCCATTTTTGTAACACTTTGCGTGATGGCCAACCTGCACCAGCCGGTATGGGCCTATCCGCTATTGATAAGGAATATCTTATGAAACAACCTCATCTGGTTATCTCCAGCCTTGATCTGGACCGTATCGAACAACTGCTCGGCAACCACCCGCAGCATCTGGCCCTGCAAGAGGAGCTGGACCGCGCCGAGATCCGCGAACCGGCCGACATGCCGCCGGACGTGGTCACCATGAACAGCAAGGTGCGCTTCAAGATGCAGAGCAGCGGCAACGAGTTCTGCCTCACCCTGGTCTACCCGCGCGATGCCAAGGGCGACGAGAGCAACATCTCGGTACTGGCGCCGGTGGGTAGCGCCCTGCTCGGCCTGAAAGTGGGCGACAGCATCGCCTGGCCGGGCCCGGCCGGTCGCACCATCGAGGTAGAAATTCTGGAAGTGGTCTATCAGCCCGAACGCGCCGGCGAGCTGCACCGCTGAGTCCCCCGGGCTGGTCATCCCCCTGTTGATCAGCCCGCTTGTTCGCCCTTGCCAGCTGATCCCGATCAAGCTTTGCGCACCTTGCTCCCCGGTTTTTAGCCCCTTTTCCTGCTGCTGCTTGAGCCTGACTCGGGGGGCAGGTATCTTGTTGGCCGCGTCATGGTCATGACGCACCGAATTTCAGGCTGACATCATGATAAAAATTGCCCTCATCGACGATCACCAGATCGTCCGATCCGGTTTTGCCCAACTGCTCAATCTGGAGCCCGACCTGCAGGTGGTCGCCGAATTCGGCTCCGCCAGCGACGCCCTTGCCGGCCTGCCCGGCAGCGGGGCGCGCGTCTGCGTCTGCGACATCTCGATGCCCGACCAATCGGGGCTGGAGCTGCTCAAGCAGCTCCCCTCCGGCCTGGCAGTGGTGATGCTCTCGGTGCACGACAGCCCGGCCCTCATCGAGCAGGCGCTGCAAACCGGCGCCAAGGGGTTTCTCTCCAAGCGGTGCAGTCCGGACGAGCTGATCGCCGCGGTGCGTACCGCCGCCCAGGGGGGGTGTTATCTTACGCCGGACATCGCCCAGAAACTGGCCAGCAGCAGCCGGGATCCCCTCACCAATCGGGAGCGGGAGATTGCCCAGTTGCTGGCACAGGGGCTGGAGGTGAAGGCCATCGCCGAGCAGCTCGGCCTCTCCCCCAAAACCGTCCACGTCCATCGCGCCAACCTGATGGACAAGCTCAAGGTCAGCAACAACGTCGAGCTGGCCCACCGCATGCTGGATAGCTGGTGATCTCCCGTTTTGCCAGCTATGTCGCCATCGCGCTGGCGGCCTGCTTCATTTTTGCCGCCGGCTGGTTTTGCCTCTGGAGCATCAGCCTGCATCTGGCGGGTGGCCCGGCGCTGGCGGTGCTGCTATTCCCCTTCGGCCTTCGCCTTGGCTTGTTGTTGCAAAGTCCCGGCCACTACTGGCCGCCACTGTTGCTGTGCGAAGGGCTGCTGCTCTACTGGCTCAATCTGGAGGTGGGGCTCCCCCACTGGCCGTGGCTGGTCGCGGGCAGTCTGCTGACCCTGCTACCGCTGCTGATTGCCCGTCGCCAACAGGTGCGCAACGACTGGCAGCAACTGTTGCTGCTGCTCGCCACCGTCACGGCGGCGGCGCTGCTGCAAGCCCTGCTCTGGCATCTGGCCGGGGAAGATGGCCTCTCGGCCCTGCTGCTCAGCCTGACCGGCGGGCTGACCCTGACCTCCACCTGCATGCTGATCTGGCACTACCTCACCCGCGCCACCTGGGTGCCGCTCGGGCCTGCGCTGGTGGATCAGCCGGTGGAGTGGCGCTTTCGCCATCTGGTCTGGTATCTGCTGCTGTTCATATTGAGCCTCTGGCTGCAACTGGGATTGCCCAACTCGCTGGTGCGCTTCACCCCGTTTTGTCTGGCCATCCCCATCATCGCCATGGCGTGGCGCTACGGCTGGCAGGGGGCGCTGCTCGCCACCCTGATGAACACCATCGCCCTGCTGGCCAGTCAGGCCTGGCACGATCACCCCCTCGACTTGCTGCTCTCATTGCTGGCCCAGAGCCTCACCGGCCTGCTGCTCGGCGCCGGGATCCAGCGCCAGCGCGAGCTCAATCAGGCGCTGACCCGCCAGCTCGCCCATAATCGCCAGCTCACCGAGCGGCTGCTGGAGACCGAGGAGAGTATCCGCAAGGAGGTGGCGCGCGAGCTGCACGACGACATCGGCCAGACCATTACCGCCATTCGCACCCAAGCCGGGATCGTGCGCCGCCTCGCCCCCGACAATGCCGGGGTGGGCCAGAGCAGCGCCCTGATCGACACCCTATCGCTCGGGATCTACGACGCGGTACGCGGTCTGCTCGGGCGGCTGCGCCCGCGCCAGCTCGACGACATGACCCTGGAGCAGGCGGTACGGGCGCTGCTCAGAGAACTGGAGCTGGAGCGCCACGGCATCGTCACCCGGCTGGAGTGGCAGTTGGCGGATGGGGATCTCTCCGATGCCCAGCGGGTCACCCTGTTTCGGGTCTGTCAGGAGGGGCTCAACAACGTGGTCAAACATGCCAACGCCCACTCGGTCACCATTCGCGCCCGGGCCAGCGGCGAGCAGTTGCAACTGGTGCTGGAAGATGATGGCCGCGGTCTGCCGGAAAGCCGCCCGCAACAGGGCTATGGCCTGCTCGGTATTCGCGAGCGGGTACAGGCCCTCGGGGGCAGCTTGCAGCTCTCCTGCATCCACGGCACCCAGCTGACGGTCAACCTGCCCAGTCGCAGACGGGAGGAGAGTCATGGCTAATCACCACCAGAGGGCCTGCCTGTGCTGAGTTTTATGAGAAGCGCGCCGCCCCGGCCCCTTATCCGGGATCAGGCCGAGATCGATGCCACCTATCGCCACTGGCGGCTGCACCTGCTGCTGACCATGTATCTGGGCTACGCGGTCTTCTACTTCACCCGCAAGAGCTTCAACTTCGCCATGCCAGACATGCTGGCGAGCGGCATGCTGGACAAGTCCGACATCGGCATGCTCTGGACTCTGTTCTACATCACCTACGGCTGCTCCAAGTTCTTCTCCGGCATCATCAGTGACCGCGCCAACCCGCGCTACTTTATGGGTGTCGGACTGATGGCCACCGGCGTTATCAACATACTGTTCGGCCTCTCGTCGGCACTCTGGATGTTTGCCGCCCTTTGGGTCGCCAACGCCTTCTTCCAGGGCTGGGGCTGGCCCCCCTGCTCCAAGCTGCTTACCAGCTGGTATTCGCGCACCGAGCGCGGCGTCTGGTGGTCGGCCTGGAACACTGCCCACAACGTCGGCGGCGCGCTCATCCCCCTTATCGTCAGCACCATCGCCCTGCAACATGGCTGGCGCTACGGCATGATAGTGCCCGGCCTTATCGCCATCATCGCGGGATTGTTCCTCTGCTGGCGACTGCGGGATACCCCGAGCGCCATGGGATTGCCAACAGTGGGCGAGTGGCGCAAGGATGCCATGGAGCTGGCCCAGCAGACCCAGGATGCGGGGCTCTCCCACCGCCAGATCCTGCGCAAATATGTGCTGGGCAACCCCTATATCTGGCTGCTCGCCTGCTGTTACGTGTTGGTCTATGTGGTGCGCACCGCCATCAATGACTGGGGCAATCTCTATATGACCGAGCAGCGCGGCTTCAATCTGATGAGCGCCAACTCGGCCATTTCCATGTTCGAGGTGGGAGGCTTTATCGGTGCTCTGGTGGCGGGCTGGGGATCGGACAAGCTGTTCAACGGCAACCGTGGCCCGATGAACCTCATCTTTGCGGTGGGGATCCTGCTGGCGGTGGGATCGCTCTGGCTGATGCCCTTCTTCAGCTATGTGATGCAGGCGGCCTGCTTCTTCACCATCGGCTTTTTCGTGTTTGGCCCCCAGATGCTGATCGGCATGGCGGCGGCGGAGTGCTCCCACAAGAACTCGGCGGGGGCGGCCACCGGCTTTGTCGGGCTGTTCGCCTATATGGGGGCTGCGCTGTCGGGCTATCCGCTGGCCAAGGTGATGGAGATCTGGCACTGGAACGGCTTCTTCGTGGTGATCTCGGTGGCGGCGGGCGTCTCGGCCCTGCTGCTGCTTCCCTTTCTCAAGGCGCAGGCACCGCGCCCCCAACCTGCCGACACTATGTGATACCGGACTGAGCGGGAGTTACGCCTCCCGGCCAGCCTGACAGACCCGGTTCTTGCCCTGCCGCTTGGCGCAATAGAGCGCATGATCGGCCTGAGTGAACAGAGGATCAAAGTGCCACTCCCCGTGCCAGTGGGAGAGCCCCATGCTGACCGTGATGGAGAGGCCGCCCATGTCACGGTTCGCGACCGCCTCCAGCAATCCCTCGCAGCGCTGCAGCGCCAGCACACCGGGCTGCGAGAAGAGCAGCACAAACTCCTCGCCACCGAAACGGCTGCACACCAAATCGGGCTGGCTACCCAGATAGGCGCCGAGCTCGGCCAGCACCCGATCACCTACCTCGTGGCCATGCTGGTCATTGATCTGCTTGAAATCGTCGATATCGAGCACGGCCAGCGCGCCGCCGTCACCCAACTTCTGCTGCTTCAGCTGATCCATAAAGCCACGCCGGTTGAGCAGGCCGGTGAGAGGGTCGTGGCTCGCCTGCTGGTGCAGCGCCAGCGCCCGGTACTGGGTACAGAGCAGCAGCACCCCGAAGGTGGAGAGATAGCTCCCCATCAGCATGGAGAGGAAGGGCAGCACATTGACCCCGCTCTTATCCATCAGCATCTGCACGTTGTCCTGCCACAGGAACCAGAGCCGCATCAGGTAGAAGGCGTAGAGCAGGATATTGACCACGGTAAAGACCATCACCGCCGGCAAATAGTCGGGGTAGCCGTGACGCCAGACCAGATAGACGATCACCGCCCCCAGCACCATGTAGCTCAGGCAAGCCAGCATCACCCTGGACTCCATCCCCCCCTTCACGATGCACCAGCTCAGGATCAGCAGATAGACCAGCATAAAGAGCACACCGGCACGCCAGTTCGGGGGCTGGCCGAAAAAGCGCTGCAGCGCCAGCGGCATCAGCGCGATGCAGAGCGTGATCAGGGTGTTAGCCAGCCAGATGCCGGATGGGCTGGGGAAAAATGCCTGCAACGAGAAGAGCGTCTGGGCCACCAGCGCACAGAGTGCAGACCACCACCAGTAACCGATACCGGGGATCTCCCTGTGGGTAGACCAGATGATGGAGAGGGTAATAAAGCCAAGACTGTAGCCACCCAGCGCCATCAGCATCAGGGTAAAAACGTCCAGTTTCAGCAGCAGTGAGAGCGCCATACAAGAACCAGTTTCAGAAGGTAACTGAGTATATGAGAAGCGTTTGCCAAGACCCAGAGGGGACTGACTGTTTTCACAATAAAAACATATTGTTTACTGTCTCTGTAGACTGCTTGCCCTGTCGGGATCGCACCACCGCAGGTACAGAAAACGTCAGAGCACAAAACAAGTCACAATCGAATCCCACCATATGTAACAAAAGGTATTGAACACAATTTGGGCTTGAACCGGCCACGTTAGATAGATATGTTGTTTTCGTGTGATTTTATGAGTGAAGCGGTGAGCAAAAAGTGCCTCTAACCTATTGAGTATTCTGACACAATTGGTTTTTGGTACATTTTTCGCTCAATTTCGATTCATAGCATCCCATATGGGGCTTTCCCCCGACCCAAGACATTCATCCTGTCTTGCCTGTTGCCGGATGCAGCAGTCTCTTGTGCCACGGAGTCGCACGGGATCAGGTTCAAGGCCGAACACAACATCGACAGAGACGTCACCCATGATCAAAAAACTGATTCTTTCTACCCTGCTCTTCTGCGGGCTGGCGACCGCCGCCCCCGCCACTACCCCCACCTCAACCCTGGATGCCGTGCTGGAGCGCGGTGTGCTGCGGGTTGGCTTCGACGCCGGCTATCAACCTTTCGAGATGACCAACAAACAGGGCCAGTACATCGGCTTTGACGTCGATCTCGCCAAGATGGTCGCCAAGGAGATGGGCGTGAAGGTCGAGTTCGTCAACACCGCGTGGGACGGCATCATTCCGGCGCTCCTGACCAACAAGTTCGACGTCATCATGGGCGGCATGACCGTCACTCCGCAGCGCAACCTGCGGGTCAACTTTGCCGATCCCTACATCGTGGTCGGCCAGACCATCGTTGTGCGCAAGGACAAGGCAGCCGAGATCAAATCCTTCACCGACCTCAACGACCCGAAATACAAGATTGCGGTCAAGCTCGGCACCACCGGCGAGCAGGCGGTCAAGCGCCTCATCCCGAAAGCCACCCTGCTGCAGTTTGAAACCCAGGATGACGCCAAGCTGGAAGTGATCAACGGCAAGGTCGATGCCTTCGTCTACGACCTGCCCTACAACGCCATCTTCGCCTCCCAGAACAAGGGCGCCGTGGTACACCTCGACAAGCCGTTCACCTTCGAGCCGCTGGCCTGGGCCATCCGCAAAGGAGATCAGGACACCCTCAACTGGTTCAACAACTACCTGCGCCAAATCAAGGGCGATGGCAGCTACGACCGCCTCTACAAGAAGTGGTTCGAATCCAACGCCTGGCTGAGTCAGCTCAAATAACCTCAAAAGGGGGCGCCTTGCCGCCCCCTCTCGCAACACCCCACACAATAACGAGAAGAGGTTGTGACTGTGCACACACCCAAACCGACAAGACAGATGGAAAAACAGCCCAACCCGCTGCTCTGGCACGGCGTCTTTTTGCTGATGCTGCTGGTGGCCGTGTTCGGCATCTACAAGGCGGTGCAATCCGTTGACTACACCTGGCGCTGGGAACGCATTCCCCAGTACATCGCCTATCAGGCCGAACAGAAGAATTACGCCGAGTTTGACGGCACCGTGGTGGCCGGCACCACTGCCGCAGAGAAAGGCAAACTGTTCCTGCAAGACGATCTCGACCCCAACCAGCGCCAGCCCATCGCGACCAGCGGTGTGCAGGTCAGCGAAGGGGATACCGTCTTTCGTGGCGATGCCCTCGATATCCAGCTGAGCTGGACCGCCGGCCCCATCGCCTGGGGCGTCTGGATGACCATCAAGCTCTCGCTGGTGGCGGGCATCTTCGCCATTTTGCTCGGCACCCTGGCCGGGCTGGCCCGACTCTCCCCCAACCCGGCCCTGCGCAATCTGGCCGTCACCTATGTGGAGCTCATTCGCGGCACCCCGCTGCTGGTGCAGATCTTCATCGTCTACTTCTTTATCGGCACCGTGCTAAACCTCGATCGCTTCACTGCCGGGGTCGCGGCACTGGCCGTCTTTACCGGCGCCTATGTGGCGGAGATTGTCCGCGCCGGCATCAGCTCCATCCACAAGGGACAGATGGAGGCAGGCCGCAGTCTGGGTCTCACCTCAGCCCAGACCATGCTCTACGTCATCTTGCCGCAGGCGTTCAAGCGGGTACTGCCGCCACTGGCGGGTCAGTTCATCAACCTGATCAAGGACTCCTCGCTGGTGTCGGTCATCTCCATCACCGATCTGACCAAGGCGGGGCGCGAGGTGGTCAGCTCCACCTTCAGCCCGTTCGAGGTGTGGTTCACCGTGGCGCTGCTCTATCTGGTACTGACCGGTACCCTCTCCTTTCTGGTGCGCCGTCTCGAGGTGAAATATGCGAAAAGCAACTGATCCCATCATCAAGGCGACCGGTGTAGAGAAGTTCTACGGCAGCGAAGTACATGCCCTGAAAAACGTCACCACCGAGGTCGCCGAAGGGGAAGTGGTAGTGATCGTCGGCCCCAGCGGCTCCGGCAAGTCCACCTTTCTGCGCACCCTCAACCAGCTGGAGACCATCAACGATGGCGATATCGTGGTGGACGGCATCTGCCTCACCCAGCCGGGCGATGTCAACAAGCTGCGGGAAGAGGTGGGCATGGTGTTCCAGTCCTTCAACCTCTTTCCCCACCTGACGGTGCTGGAGAACATCTGCCTCGCCCCGCAAAAAGTGCGGGGACTGTCGCGCAAGGAGGCCGAAGATCGCGCCAAGGCCCTGTTGCTGAAAGTGGGGCTTTCGGCCAAGGCGGGCAGCTACCCCTCCCAGCTCTCCGGTGGTCAGCAGCAGCGGGTGGCCATCGCCCGGGCGCTCGCCATGCAGCCACGCATCATGCTCTTCGACGAACCCACCAGCGCGCTCGACCCCGAGATGGTGGGCGAAGTACTGGACGTCATGAAGGGGCTCGCCCGCGAAGGGATGACCATGGTAGTGGTGACCCACGAGATGGGCTTTGCCCGGGAAGTGGCGGATCGGGTGCTCTTTATGGAGAGCGGCGAACTGCTGGTGGATGAGAAGCCAACGGCGTTTTTCGACAATCCCCCCTCCCCGCGCCTGCGCCAGTTCCTGAGCCAGGTGCTGTAAACGCCGACCCACAGCCAGTTAAAATGGCCAGTAAAAAAGAGAGAGGAACCATGGTTCCTCTCTCTTTTTCTTGGCGGTTCGGATGACACAACACTACTCGCTGCTGAAGCCGCTCCCGCGGTTACCGGCTCAGCGCGGGGACTTTCCCAAATAGCGCTCGACGATGGGCTTGATCCCGTCGCGCTTTTTGAGCTGATAGAGCCCCTTGTCAAACTGCTCGATAACGCTCTCCTTGTAGGGAAAATCCCCCTTGCGACTGTAACCGAGAAAACCCTGTTCCCGGCTGAGCACGGGCCCCTGTTTGAGCAACGAGATATCGGTCACCGCCAGCTGATCCCCCTTGATCATGGCGAGCAGTTCATAGAGCAGAGAGAGGCGATCGTTGATGGTGCAATCCACCCGCCCCCGCACAATCTTGAGCAGGTTCTCCCGGTTGCTCTTCACCTCCTCCACATCGATTTTCTTCTCCTTCACCGCCTGCCAGAAGGCATCGCCGCGACCGCAAAACCGGCATTCATGCCAAAGCGCAAACCTTGATAGTCGAGCGGAAACCTTGCCTGCGGGGTATTGGCAGCCACACTGGCGCCACACATCACTACCAGCTCTTCATCAAGCAGCGGCTGGGAGTAGGGCCAGATATAGGGGCGAGTATCCGGCATATAGTAGGGAGGGAAAATGGCAAATGCGCTGCCCTGCTCCACCATGCTCAGACCGCGGCGCCATGGCATCGGTTTGAGCACCACCTCATAGTCGGGCATGGCGGTGGTTACCTCACGGATGATATCGGCATAGATCCCCCGCACCTCTTTGCCCTCCTGCCAGGAGTAGGGGGGATAGCTGGCATCCGCCACTATCTCCACCCGGGTTTTGGCCTGTGCCAGCAGGCAGAATCCCAGCAACAGATAAACACAGATACGCATTAACCAATCCTCTGACGCTCAATCTGCATCAAGCATAGTCAGCGGTCACCATCCATCGGATTGAATTGCGGCCTCACTGCAAACTCACCAGAGCCATCGGGCAAGAGGCTCGAAAATGTTAATGAAATATTGCTTTCATCCTTTATGCTGGAGAGCAATTGCTCTGAATGGATATCTGCTCATGGATGTGCAACTGATCCTGCTCTACCTATCCCCCCTCTTTCTGGCCTTTATCGGCTGGGAGATGGCCTATCTGCGCAAGCATGGCGCAGCTTTTCCAACCGCCACCTACCAGTGGAAAGATCTGCTGGCCAACGCCGCGCTGGCCCTGATGCATCAGGGGGGCGATGCATTGGCAGCCATCGCCATCGCTTACCTCTACGATACCCTCTGGGGCTGGCGGCTGTTCGATATCGAGCTGAATCTCTGGAGTGTGCTACTGCTGTTCCTGTTGCAGGATCTCTGCTACTGGCTGTTCCACTTCACCAGCCACCATGTTCGCTGGCTGTGGGCCTCCCACGTGGTGCACCACAGCTCGGAGCGGCTCAACCTCTCCACCGCTTTTCGCCAGAGCCTGATGTATCCCATCTCCGGCATGTGGCTGTTCTGGATCCCGATGATTGTCATCGGCTTCCCGCCCGAGGCGGTGGTCGCCACCGTGCTGCTCAGCCTCGGTTTCCAGTTCTTCGTCCACACTCAGGTGGTGGGCAAACTCGGCTGGCTTGAGTGGATCTTCAACACCCCCTCCCACCACAGGGTGCACCACGCCAGCAACGCCAAATACATAGACCGTAACTTTGCCGGGGTGCTGATCATCTGGGATCGGCTGTTCGGCACCTTTGTCGAGGAGGACCCGGCCGAGCCGTGTCGCTTTGGCATCACCAAGCCGATCCACAGCTTCAACCCCCTCACTCTCACCTTCCACGAGTGGCACGATATGCTGCGTGACGCCCGTGGCCTGCCGTGGCGACAAAAACTCGCGGTGCTGTTTGGCAAACCGGCCGGGCCTGCCAGCCGCTGAGCCTTCGCCCCGAATCGCAACTCCCGGATAGCAAGCCCCTGATAACCAGTCCCTGATAACAAGAGAGCGCCACTGTGGCGCTCTCTTTTATGCTCAGTCACCTCTTCGATGTCAGAGATGGGCGAACGACCAGACGGCGGGGATCAGGCTCAGCAAGGTCACTCCGGCCAACAGCCGCTCGCGACCACTCAGGCAAAGATCTGTGCCCAGCTGACGACGGCTGTAGAGAAACAGCAGCAAACCCGGCCCGTAGAGCAGCAAAGAGAGCAGCAGATACTCCACCCCGGCGGCATAGAGCAGCCAGAAGCCGTAACCGCTCGACACCAGTGCCACCGCCCGCATCAGGCCTCGGCCCTGCCCGCTCTCCCCTTCCTGCTGAACGAAAGCTTGAGCAGAAACAGCCCGATCAGCAGGTAAGGCACAAGGATCATCGAGGTGGAGATAAGCAGCAGGCTTGTGTAGCCCTTGCCGAGCAGCCAAACCAGCAGCAGGCATGTTTGCACCGTCAGGCTGGTGAGCCAGAGCGATGCGATAGGCGTCCCGTTGCGGTTCTGGCGCCGGAAGGTGGCGGGAAACGCGCCGTGTCTGGCCGCGCTGAAGGGCACCTCGGCCGAGAAGAGGGTCCAGCTCACGTAGGAGGCAAGCACCGAGACGATAAGGCCGACGCTGATGAGCAGCTTTCCCCAGGAGCCGGTCATCTGGGCCATCAGCCCTGCCATGGAGGGGTTGGGCAGCGCCGCCAGCTCGGGCCGACTCAATATCCCCAGCGCCAGAACCGAGATAAGCACATAGAGCAGCAGCGCCAATAGCACCCCAAGCACGGTGGCCGTGCCCACATCCCGCCGGTTTCGGGCGCGGGCCGACAGCACCGCTGCCCCCTCGATACCGGTGAAGACCCAGAGAGTGATCAGCATGGTATTGCGCACCTGCTCGGAAACCGGCACAGCCAGGGTGCTGCCCTGCTGATCCGCCGCGAAGGTAACAGGGTCGAACCAGTAGCAGGCAAACAGAATAAACAGCAGCAGCGGCAGGCTCTTGGCCAGGGTCGCCACCAGATTGAACAGCGCCGCCTGCTGCACGCCGCGGGCCACCAGCAGGTGCACCGCCCAGAGGATGCAGGACTCGCCGACAAACGCCGCCAGGGTATTGCCGTCACCAAACCAGATCTGCTCGGGGGTATCGATAAAACTGCCCAGCGCCGCAAAAGCGATGACCAGATAACCCACCACGCCGATGGTGGCGCAGAGCCAATAACCCCAGGCGGAGAAGAAGCCCACCAGATCGCCGAAACCGGCGCGGGCATAGCTGTAGATGCCGCCATCGAGATCCGGCCTTAACCGCGACAGATAGAGAAAACTCATGGCGAGCGCCACTATGCCCACCCCGGTCACGCCCCAACCGATCAGCACGGCGCGCGCGCCTGCCACCTCGGCCATGTTCTGCGGCAGGCTGAAGATCCCCGCCCCCACCATGGAGCTGAACACCAGCGCGGTGAGAGACCAGAGCCCAATCTTGTTCTCTTTCATGGGGACTCCTTAGCGCAACCGGCTGCTCAGCGCCTGAATATGCTCGGGGCCGATACCGCAGCAACCACCGATAAGATTCGCCCCGGCCGCACGCCAGCGTTCGGCCCAGCCAAGGTAATCCAGCGGTCTCAGGTCGGTGCGGATCTCGTCCAGCCCGTCGTTGGCGGTGGCCTCCTTGGGTTGCGGCGGGAAGGCGTTGGCATAGGCACCGAGGCGAATGTCAGCGCGGCCCAGCGTCTGCAATCGGGTGCGGGCAACCTCGAGGGCCCCTTCGATCACCTCGGGCTGACAGCAGTTGAACAGGATGGCGTCCACTCCAGCCGCCACCAGCGCAGTCACAGCATCGGCTACCCGCTCACCGGAACGCAGTAGCGGCTCGTTGCCCGGCGCCTCATCTTCCAGGGTGAAAGAGACCCAGAACGGCTTGCCGTCATCAGGCAGCAGCGCTTTGAGGGCCAGTGGCTCGGCGATGAGGCTCATGGTCTCGGCCAGCCAGATATCCACATGGGGGGATAGTGCCCGGATAAGCGGGATAGCCAGCTCGCTCACCTTGTCCGCCTTGAACAGATCGGCACGGTAGGAGCCAAACAGCGGAGGTAGGGAACCCGCCACCTGCACGGCGCCCTTCTGCTCGTCAGCCACCTCGCGGGCCAGTTGCCCGGCCAGCGCCGCCAACCCCTCACCGTCGGCAAAGAAACGCTCATCGCCGATATGAAATGGCACCAGCGCATAGCTGTTGGTGGTGATGACCCGGGCACCGCTCGCCACATAGGCCTGATGCACGTCACGCACAGTCTCTGGCGCCTCCATCAAGGCCAGCGCCGACCACTCGGGTTGACGAAACGGTGCCCCCCGCCGTGCCAACTCGCGCCCCATGCCCCCATCCAGCACCCACAATTTCCTGGTTTCCATCTGTCGTGTCTCTTAGTTATGTGCGTTGTTTATTTGCGTATTTTTCTGTTTGTTTTGTTGATCTGCGGTTTCACATCGAATCGCTGCAGATCGTCCTGCTTCATCCTGGGAAGCCCTTTTATTACACAGCCATAAAAACATATGGATGTTTAGATGGCCAAAACAAGATAAAGCAAAGCGCCACGGGCGGCAATCAGTATCAGCAGAAATCAGCGTGCAAACGGCGAGGCAAACGCAGAAATGCAAGAGGCCACCCGAAGGTGGCCTCATCACAATCTTGATCCGCTGGTAACTTAACGCCCGGCCAGCACTCGCTTAATCTGTTTGACCCAGTCGGAGACCCGACCCTGCTGCGGCAAACCGCGCCAGATCTGCTCCCACTGGGCAGGGCTGAGCGGACGACCGAGGCGACGTTGCACACCCGCATAGAGGTAGTCATGGGCCGTGGTGGCCGCATGCTCGGAGGTGAGGAATTTGGAGACCGGATCGGTCAACCGCACATCCCGCATGCCGAGCAGCGGATAGTCGTTGTGCACCGCCGCCAGCATGGTCTCGCGCATGGCGGACTCGATGTAGCCACGGGCAAACAGGGCGGTCACCGACTCCAGCGACCCCTGATCCGGGCCGTGATACTGCTCGTCAAAGACCGGGCTCGGCTCGGCCATGCCACTTTGTACCACCGCGTCGGGATCCGGCTGCGGCACGACCACGGCAGGCTTGGGGGCTACCGGCTTGGCTGCTACTGTGGCTTTGCGCGGCGCACTCTGACTACAGGCACCCAGTGCCAGGGCGAGCGCGACACAGGCCAGCGCACGGAAATGAGACTGCATCTTCATGACTCTTATGTCGCTCCTTTTACGATTCCTGAGCTGGCTTCTCGGCCACCGCCGGTTCGACCCGGGTAACCAGCAGCTGATCAATCTTGTAACTGTCGATATCTACCACTTCGAACTTGTAACCGGCGTATTTGACCGAATCAGTGCGCTTGGGGATCTTGCGCAGCATATACATGATAAAGCCGGCGATGGTCTCGTAGTTCTGGTTCTCGGGGAACTCTTCGATATCGAAGGCGCGCATCACGTCGGAGATGGGGGTGACCCCGTCCACCAGCCAGGAGTTCTCGTCGCGCTGGACGATCTGCTCTTCCACCACGTGGGTCGCCCACTCGCCCATGACGGTGCTCATCAGGTCGTTCATGGTGACGATCCCCACCACCAGCGCGTACTCGTTCATCACCACGGCAAAGTCGCCACGATGATTTTTGAAGTACTCCATCGCTTCATAGAGGTTCAGGGTATCGGGGATGATGATGACGTTCTGCACCAGGTTGCCACCGATCAGGTCGATGCTCTGGCCGCCGATAACGCGGATCAGCAGCTCTTTGGCATCGACAAAGCCCTTGATGCTGTCGAGGTTGTGGTCACAGACCAGAAACTTGTTGTGGGGATGCTCGGCGATCTTCGCCTTGATGCTCTCTTCACTCTCTTGCAGGGTAAAGTAGATGAGGCTCTCGCGGGCCGTCATGGCAGAGGTGACACCAAGGGACTGCAACTCGAACACGTTCTCGATGAGCTGATGCTCCTCGCGCTGGATAACCCCCGCCTCGGCACCAGCATCCATCACCGCATAGATATCGTCGGAGGTGATCTCGTCGTTACGCACCGTGGAGACGCGCATCAGACGGAACAGGGAGTTG
This sequence comes from Aeromonas sp. 97A, assembly GCF_051919185.1. Lineage (NCBI taxonomy): Bacteria > Pseudomonadati > Pseudomonadota > Gammaproteobacteria > Aeromonadales > Aeromonadaceae > Aeromonas > Aeromonas sp. 97A. The sequence continues at coordinate 1,997,580 of NZ_JBQBFF010000001.1, forward strand.
GCCAATCCGTTGAAGACCCACACCAGCGGCATCAACACGGTGACGAAGAAGAGCATGGGGCGCACCACCACCACGGCAATCTGCTCGGGCATGGTCATGGCCAGACGCTTGGGCATCAGATCGGCGATCAGGATAAACATGCCGGTGACGAACACGAAGGAGGCACCGGAGCTGATCTCGCCAAGCCAGGGGCCCTGGTAGAACTGAGAGACAATCCCCTTGATGGCGGGGTTGAGGGCAGACTCACCCAGGATACCGCCCAGAATGGCGACGGTATTGAGGCCAATCTGCACCACGGTGAAAAAGTTGCCCGGTTGGGCCTGCAGGGCCAGCACCTTTTCGGCCTGGCGATTACCTTCATCCGCCATCACCTGCAATTTGATTTTGCGAGACGCGGCGAGAGAGATCTCGGAGAGGGAGAAACACACTGCCGCCAACCAGCAGCATTAAAAAGAACAAACTATCGGCAAAACTCATGATTAACCTATTGCTACACCCGCCTTAGCACAAGACGGCAAACTGGGCCCGGGAGACCGGACCGTGAGCCCATCCGGGACTCACACAGGGGGAGTATTCTATCAGAAAACAGCCAGTTGGGGGCTTTATCTTACTCCGACCAGTTATGCAACAAAAAAGGCGCTTCACGCGCCTTTTTATTCACTTCCGGTTAGCCCTTGCCCAGCAAGGTGCCCAGATCATCCGCCTTGGTGTGGCGCACATCCTTGCCTTTCACGTAGTAGACGATGTACTCGCAGATGTGCTGGCAGCGATCGCCGACCCGCTCGATGGCACGCGCCGCCCACAGGACGTTGAGAACCTGGGGGATGGTGCGGGGATCTTCCATCATATAGGTCATCAGCTCACGGATGATGGACTCGTACTCACGGTCTACCTTGTCATCTTCCTTGTAGACCGCCAGCGCCGCATCCAGATCCATGCGGGCGAAAGCGTCGAGCACATCGTGCAACATCTTGATGGTGCGACGGCCCATGTTCTCCAGCGACACCAGCGGCGGCTGCGGCTTGTTGGCGTTGTCGGTCAGCATGCGGGCGATCTTGTCAGCCACGTCGCCAATGCGCTCCAGATCGGTGATGGTCTTGATGATGGCCATCACCAGTCGCAGGTCGGAGGCAGTCGGCTGACGCTTGGCGATGATGCGGGTGCACTCCTCGTCGATCGCCACTTCCATCGCGTTGACCTTGTGGTCGTTAGCCACGATTTTACGCGCCGCATCGAGATCCTGATCGTGGATCGCCGCGATGGCGTCGGTGAGCTGCTGCTCCACCAGACCGCCCATCACCAGCACCTGGTTGCGCACGCTCTCTAGCTCGGCATTGAACTGACCGGAGATGTGTTTATTGAGGTTCATATTGTCCATACAAATAATCCTTGATTGCTCCGATTATGCCTTAGCCGTTGAACCGACTGCCAATCTGTTTGCTGAGATTCATCCTCTCCTCTCCTTAGCCGTAACGACCGGTAATGTAATCTTCGGTCTTTTTCTTGGCCGGGGTGGTGAAAATGGTGTTGGTATCCGAGTACTCGATAAGCTCGCCCATATACATGAAGGCGGTCTGATCCGACACGCGCGCAGCCTGTTGCATGTTGTGGGTCACGATCACCACGGTGAACTGGCTCTTGAGCTCGTTGATCAGCTCCTCGATGGTGAGGGTGGAGATGGGGTCGAGCGCCGAGGTCGGTTCATCGAGCAGCAACACTTCCGGCTCGATGGCAATGGCACGGGCAATCACCAAACGCTGCTGCTGACCACCGGAGAGACCGAAGGCGTTGTCGTGCAGACGATCCTTCACCTCGTCCCACAGGGCCGCACCGCGCAGGGAGCGCTCGGCCGCTTCATCCAGAGTGCGACGATCGTTGATCCCCTGCAGGCGCAGACCATAGACCACGTTCTCGTAGATGGACTTGGGGAACGGGTTCGGGCGCTGGAACACCATGCCCACCTGACGGCGCAGGGCGGAAACATCGACGCTCTTGTCATAGATGTTGTGGCCGTGCAGCTGGATCTCCCCCTCGATGCGGCAGATCTCCACCAGATCGTTCATCCGGTTGATGCAGCGCAGCAGGGTCGATTTGCCACAGCCTGACGGGCCGATAAAGGCGGTCACCTGCCCTTTGGGGATCTTCATGTTGACGTTGAACAACGCCTGTTTGCTGCCGTAGTACAGGTTGAGATCCTTCACCTCCAGCGCGGTCTGCTCCGGGGTCAGGTTGAGCAGGTCCAGCGCGGTGTGCTGGGTAGACGTGGTCGTTACGTTGATCATCTGTTACCTCAAAATCAATCTGGAGTGGCCGGACAGCTGCCGGCGCCCCTCACGTATTGGTGCAGAGAGATGGCGACTCGCGCTCGGCCGCCCCTCTGTTATCTCACTCTTGTATCACTCATGCGGCGCCGGATTAATGCTCCAGCGACCGGAATTTCTCGCGCAAGTGGTTACGAATACCGATAGCGGTCAGGTTCAGACCCACGATCACCGTCACCAGCAGGAAGGAGGTGGCGTAGACCAGCGGGCGGGCCGCCTCGACGTTGGGGCTCTGGAAGCCGACGTCATAGATGTGGAAGCCCAGGTGCATGAACTTGCGCTCCACATGCAGATACGGGAAGTTGCCATCCATCGGCAGGGTCGGTGCCAGTTTTACCACCCCCACCAGCATCAGCGGCGCCACTTCACCGGCTGCACGGGCAATCGCCAGAATAAGGCCGGTCATGATGGCCGGGCTCGCCATCGGCAGCACGATGCGCCACAGGGTCTCGGCCTGGGTGGCGCCCAGTGCCAGCGAGCCCTGACGGATGGTGCTCGGGATCCGCGCCAGCCCCTCTTCGGTGGAGACGATCACCACCGGCAGGGTCAGGATGGCCAGGGTCAGCGCCGACCAGATCACACCGGGTGAGCCAAAGGTCGGGCTCGGCAGCGCTTCCGGGTAGAACAGCTGGTCTAACGAACCGCCGAGTGTGTAGACGAAGAAGCCCAGACCAAACACGCCGTAAACGATGGATGGCACGCCCGCCAGGTTGATCACCGCAATGCGGATGATCTTGGTCAGGCTGTTCTTGCCCGCATATTCGTGCAGGTAGACTGCCGCTACCACCCCCAGCGGGGTCACGATGATCGCCATCAGGAACACCATGAACACAGTGCCGAAGATGGCCGGGAACACCCCGCCCTCGGTGTTGGCTTCACGGGGATCGTCAGAGACGAACTTGCCGATCTGGTGGAACCAGTGACCCACCTTGGCCAGCAGGCTCATGTCGTTGGGCCATACCACGTCCAGTACCTTGGACATCGGCATGGTCACCAGCTCGCCACGCATATCCTTGACGGTGATGGCGTCACGGTCCGCTTGGCTACGCAGTGAGAAGAGCTCTTTTTCCAGCACCTGATAGCGATCGTTGAGGGCCTGACGCTCGCTGGCCAGTTCGGCTTTGAGCTGATCGGTCAGCTTGTCGTCCAGCTCGGCCTTGCGCTCTTTCAGGCGCAGCCGCTCCAGTTGATAGTTGATGCTGCCGATGTCCCCTTTTTGCAGATCGTTGGCCTGTTCGGAGAGGGCATTGGCTCGCGCCAGCACCCGCTGCAGGGCAGGATGCAGATCAGAGGTGAGCTCGCGGCCATCCTCTTTCACCCCGACGATATAGCCATAGAAGTTGCCGTTGGTGGCACGCTCAACCATGGCCAGCTCAGCCGGCTGGCTCTGGGACTTGATGTCCGTCTCCAGCACCCAGCGAAAATCGAGGTCAACGAACTCGCGGTTGCCGGTCTTGACCAGATAGCGGGTCAGCAGCTCGCGCTCTTCCCCTTCCAGCGCCAGACCTGCAGCGCGCAGTCGCTCCACCGGTACCTGCTCACGATCGTTGATTTCGCCGATCAGTACGCTCTTGTTGCCGCTGGCATCTTCCAGCTGCCACTCATAGATGGGGTGCGGCCAGAAGTAGACCAGACCACGCCAGCCGATCAGCAGCAGCAGACCCAGTACCGCCACCAGACTCAGGCTGACGGCACCGCCGGTCATCCAGATCCAGGGGGCCCCTGATTTAAACCACTTACCCATTGTCGATTCCTTGTCCATTACAGAGTCGCCCCTTACATCGAGCTGTATTTTTCACGCAACCGCTGACGGACAAACTCGGCCAGGGTGTTGAACAAAAAGGTGAACACAAACAGGACGAAGGCCGCGAGGAACAGTACCCGATAGTGGGAGCTGCCCACTTCCGATTCCGGCATCTCCACCGCGATGTTGGCGGCGAGGGTGCGCAGCCCCTGGAACATGGAGAAGTCCATGATGGGGGTGTTGCCGGTAGCCATCAGCACGATCATGGTCTCGCCCACGGCGCGGCCAAGACCCATCATCACCGCAGAGAAGATGCCCGGGCTCGCGGTGAGGATCACCACCCGGCTCAGGGTCTGCCACGGGGTGGCCCCCAGTGCCAGCGAGCCCTGGGTCAGGTGCTTGGGCACAGAGAAGACGGCATCTTCAGCGATGGAGAAGATGGTGGGGATGACCGCAAAGCCCATGGCGATACCGACCACCAGCGAGTTACGCTGGTCAAACTTGATGCCCATTTCGTGAGTCAGCCAGATGCGCGAATCGCCGTGCATAAAGGCATTCTCGATGAGCGGGCTCAGGGCGAAGGCCCCCCAGCCAATCAGCAGCAGCACCGGGATCAGCAGGATGGCGTGCCACCCCTCCGGCAGCAAGGACTTGCCGCGCTCCGGCAGATAGTTCCAGAGCAGTGCAGTCAGCAGCATCCCCATCGGCAGCAATACCAGCAGCAGGATCACCCCGGGCAACGCACCCTCGATGATGGGCGCCAGCCACAGACCCGCCAGGAAGCCCAGGATAACGGTCGGCAGCGCCGCCATGATCTCGACCGTCGGCTTGACGTATTTGCGCAGCCCCGCCGACATGAAGTAGGCGGTATAGATGGCACCAGCCACGCCGAGCGGCACAGCAAACACCATGGCGTAGAAAGAGGCTTTCAGCGTACCGAATACCAGCGGCACCAAACTCAGCTTGGCTTCAAAGTCGTTGCTGGCGGAGGTGGATTGCCACACATACTGGGGCTCCGGATACCCTTCATACCACACCTGTTGCCAGAGGGCAGACCAGGTCACTTCGGGGTGTTCGTTCTCCACCGAGAAGAGCTTGAAGGTATTCCCTTGCTGCATCAGCAACAGGTTGTGACGGGGGGAGATGGCCAGGGCAGAGAGTTCACCCCCTTCCACCGTCTCGGTCAGCAGCTTGGTCTCGCCGGTGGCGTGGAAGAAGCTGATGATGCCGTCCTTGTCGGCACTGATGAAGCCTTTGCGAAAGTGCTCGGGAGTCAGCAGATCTACCGCGCCATCACCCTTGAAGTCACGAATTTGGGTGAACTGGCGTTTGCCATCCTTCGCCACTTCGAACCACTGGGAAATCACGCCGTTGTCATTACCCACCAGCAGTGAAGAGGCGCCGGAGAGCAGCTGAACCCGGGTCACATTGGCGTTGGGGGCATTGATCTCCAACACGTTGCGCAGGGAGATTTCGCTCAGGTTATGAATGTCATAGACGGAGAGGCGATTACCCTCGCGCACGAACAGGATCCGCAGATTGGGGGTCAGCAACATCTGATCCACATGGCGCGGCAGGGAGGGAATCGTGTAGTTTTCACTGCTCCACTCAATCTCCCCGGAGATGAAGTTCTCCTCACCGCTCATCACCGTCATCACGCCACGACCATCTTCGGTCACGGCGGCGGTCGCCATCTTGTCCTTGGTGGCTTCGAACACCATCAGTTGCAGTGCCTTCCCTTGCGGGTCGATCACCACAGGCTCTTCGCCGAAGGGATATTGCAGGCTGGGTTCAATCACCCGCACATCGTTGGGATAGGAGACCTTGAACGCTGGCTGGACGACCTGCGCCTTGCCATCGGCAAAGCCGTAAGCGATCAGCCGCTGGCCCGGTGCCGGGGTCGCTACCGTGGTGATGTCACCAGCAACCTGAGCCTGACCCAGTGACTGGCCGACCTTGATCTTGTCATCTCCCTGCACCGCAAAGAAGTTGACCTGCCCTTTATCGCTGAAGCGATAGCCGATCTCGTTCTGCTCTTCCACGCCGAGCCAGGCGGTCTTCCCTGCGACGGGCAGGGTAAACGAGGCTGTCGGCTCCATGGAGGCGCCATTGAAGATGGGTTTCACCACATAGAGCAGATAAAAGAAGATAAGCAGCAGCGCCACCAGTACCAGGGCTCCGCCTGTGGTGACGCCATATTTGGCCAATTTATCCTTGATCCGGCGTTTTCTACTGCCCGCCATGACCAGGTTTAACGATTCCGATGACATGCAAGACCTCAATGTAAGCTAGGCTTCGCGGCATTATATGGCGGTTGCATGACAGTTTTGTTACATCGAGAACGCTTTAACTGAGGTTGTTAACGGAAGAATGGGCGGGGATCCTTTCGAAGGCGGGTGAGCGCAATATATTGTTTATAAAGGGATATTTATGCTGGTGATCAGCAAGGGCAGCCTGCGCTGCCCCCGAATGATTCAGGAAAGGGTATCGTTTGATTGTTGCAGCGCCAGTTTGGCTGCCTTTTTCTCGGCGCGGCGGCGCTTGAAGAAGGCCGACAACTGAGCCGAGCAGGCATCGGCCAGCACGCCGCCGGTCAGCTCGACGCTATGATTGTGGCGCGGGTCCTGCAAGATCTCGAACACCGACCCCGCGGCACCGGTCTTGAGATCTCGGGCGCCGTAAACCACCCGCTTGACCCGGCTATGGATCAGCGCACCAGCACACATACAGCAGGGCTCCAGCGTCACATAAAGAGTGGTGTCGAGCAGGCGGTAGTTCGCCAGCTGCTTGCCCGCAGCCCGGATTGCCATCACCTCGGCATGGGCACAGGCATCGTGTTCACTGATGGAGCGGTTCCACCCCTCGCCCACCACCTGACCATCAAGCACCAGTACGGCACCGACCGGGATCTCGCCAATCCCTTCGGCCCGGGCGGCCAATGCCATGGCATGGCGCATCCACTGTTCGTCCTGCTCGGTTTGACTCGGTATTTCTGGGACCTCTGATGGTTTCACGCCCATCCCCTCTTTATATTGTTCAATTGTGCTTTTTGCATTCCAGCTATCCATACCTGTCAGATGATTCCATAGATAGCAGGCATGATAGCTCGCAGTGACAGGGCGGCGATTATGCCAAATCTGCACGTCAGACCCAAGCCGCATCCCGACTGAGCAATAAAGAAGCAATCGGCATCTCTATGATAAAAAAGGAGTTGCACCCGTTTGGCCATGCTATTAGACTTCCTCCCCGTCAGCCGAGTCTGACTCCGTCGGTGTGTAGCGCAGCCAGGTAGCGCATCTGCATGGGGTGTAGAGGGTCGGAGGTTCGAATCCTCTCACACCGACCATTTTCCCCAGAATAGCCCAGTCAAACGACTGGGCTATTTTTTTGCCTCCGATTTATCCTCCTGACAACGCCAGCCTACCAAGAACAAAAAATACTCAGAACCACTTGAATCTTTTTGCCGAACTCATTAAGATGCGCAACTTTCCGCCGGTAGACAACACAGGGAGGTGGAAACACGAGTGAAGGGATCACTGTCCGGCTTGCGTGCAACACAGGACCAGGCATGAACCAGAACACCGATTTCGCACCCGCCATTACGCTTTATTCCGTTCCTCACGACACCCCTTGCCACACCGAAAGCGAAAATGAACAGGTCATCCAGCTGGATGTGATCGATCTTGCCGAACCGGATGATGACTATTGAGCCCGGCCAGATGGCCGCTCAATCACTGGGGCATCGCCTGTTCAACACACTCAGTTTCACACCCTTGGCGAGAAATCTGCAAAAAACGACAAACTGCTAATTATATCAAGGATGGCAGTATTATTGACTGATGCGTCTCCCTCTTCCCTCCCCGGCATCCCCCCCGACAATTGATACAAACCTACGTTATTGCGCTTCACTTTCCATCGTTGCAACCGCTGGTGCCAACAGAGCCTGCGTCACCACATCAAGTTTAAAACGCACGTTCACCAAATAGGTCTAGCAATAGCAAAACATTCATTGCCACATTCAAACGCAATTTATACGGCTGTTTTGGCAAAGCCTGGAGTTAGGTCGGGATTTGTTTTTGCATTTGTAATTTTATTACGTAATAAGTTACAAAATGAGGGGCAGGGTAACGGCCCAAATTAGCCGTTGTCCGATGGGAAAAAGCAGGAGCATAACCATCTGCGTAGAGCTTTTATACCAACCCAATAAAGTAATAAAAAACATCAACTTAACCATATCCAAAAAACAAGTGTTTAAAAAAAACTGTTGACGTACTCAACAATATTTCGCACCTTATCAATCGTGTTATCCCGTTGTTGCGGGAACGTTTCAGGAACAGGGATTCGACTTTAGTCGTAGTTAGTAAGTTCAAAATGTAATTCTCAAAGGAGTGAACCTTATGTCGGCACCGGCTCAGACCCACTGCAGCGCCCGCCTTCGCATCCAGGGCGAGATGCAACCCGAATACGCGCAAATTCTGACGCCGGACGCGGTGGCTCTGGTCTCCGAACTGGTGGAACGTTTTGCTCCCCAAAGAGGGGAATTGCTGAAACAACGTGTGGCACGTCAGGCCCGTATCGATGGCGGCGAGCTGCCGGACTTCCTGCCGGAAACCGCCCACATCCGTGAAGGTGACTGGACCATTCGCGGCATTCCCGCCGACCTGCAAGACCGCCGTGTGGAGATCACCGGCCCGGTCGAGCGCAAGATGGTGATCAACGCCCTCAACGCCAACGTCAAGGTGTTCATGGCGGACTTCGAGGACTCACTGGCTCCCGCCTGGAATAAGGTGATCGAGGGCCAAATCAACCTGCGAGATGCGGTCAACGGCACCATCTCTTACACCAGCCCGGAAGGAAAGGCCTACACCCTGACCCCCAATCCGGCGGTGCTCATCTGCCGGGTGCGCGGTCTGCACCTGCCGGAAAAACATGTCACCTTCGATGGCGAGCCCATCCCCGGAGGCCTGTTCGATTTTGCCCTCTACTTCCTGCACAACTATCAGGCGCTGCTGGCCAAAGGCTCGGGCCCCTACTTCTACGTGCCCAAGTTGCAGAGCCATCTGGAAGGGCGCTGGTGGAGCGAAGTATTCGCCTGGACCGAGGACAAGTTCGGTCTGCCCCGTGGCACCATTAAGGCCACCGTGCTGATTGAAACCCTGCCAGCCGTATTCGAGATGGATGAGCTGCTCTATCAGATGAAGGATCACATCGTTGCGCTGAACTGCGGTCGCTGGGACTACATCTTCAGCTATATCAAAACCTTGAAGAACCATCCGGATCGGGTACTGCCTGATCGTCAGGTGGTGACCATGGACAAGCCGTTCCTCTCCGCCTACTCGCGGCTGCTGATCAAGACCTGTCACAAGCGCGGTGCGCTGGCGATGGGTGGCATGGCCGCCTTTATTCCGGCCAAGGACGCTGCCGCCAACGAGCAGGTCTTCGCCAAGGTCAAGGCCGACAAGGAGCGCGAAGCCAACAACGGCCACGACGGTACCTGGGTCGCCCACCCCGGCCTTGCCGACACCGCCATGGCGGTGTTCAACGCCACCATTGCGGCTGGTGCCAAGAACCAGATCGGCGTGCTGCGCGAGCAGGATGCCCCCATCACCGCCGCCGACCTGCTGGCACCCTGTGAGGGCGAGCGCACCGAGGCAGGGATGCGCACCAATATCCGGGTTGCCCTGCAATATCTGGAGGCCTGGATCAATGGCAACGGCTGCGTGCCCATCTACGGTCTGATGGAAGATGCCGCCACCGCCGAGATCTCCCGTACCTCCATCTGGCAGTGGATCCGCCACGGCAAGAGCCTGTCTAATGGCAAGGTAGTGACCAAAGAGCTGTTCCGCCAGATGCTGGCCGAGGAGCTGGAGGTGGTCAAAGCCGAGGTGGGCGCCGCCCGCTGGCAATCGGGTCGCTTTGCCGAGGCCAGCGAGCTGATGGAAGAGATCACCTGCGCCGATACCCTGATCGATTTTCTGACGCTGCCCGGTTACGAGCGGCTCTGAACTCCGGGCCCCGGGCGGGGCTCGCCAATAACAAGTCAATGGAAACGTGAAATCAATGAAAGAGGGAACTGATATGGCACTGACCCGTGAGCAACAGATCCAGGCTATCGAGAAAGACTGGGCGGAAAACCCCCGCTGGAAAGGGATCAAGCGCGGCTACAGCGCCGAAGATGTGGTAAACCTGCGCGGCAGCTTGCAGCCGGTGCACACCCTGGCCCAGCGCGGTGCCGACAAGCTGTGGGGTCTGATCCACGGCGACGCCAAGAAAGGCTACGTCAACTGCCTCGGTGCCCTGACCGGTGGTCAGGCGGTGCAGCAGGCCAAGGCGGGGATCGAGGCGATCTACCTCTCCGGCTGGCAGGTGGCGGCGGACAACAACTTGTCCTCCACCATGTATCCGGATCAGTCCCTCTACCCGGCCAACTCCGTACCGTCCGTGGTGGAGCGCATTAACAACTCCTTCGCCCGTGCCGACCAGATCCAGTGGGCCAACAAGGTCGGACCGCAGGATGAGGGCTTTATCGACTACTTCCTGCCCATCGTGGCCGATGCGGAAGCTGGCTTCGGCGGCGTGCTGAACGCCTTCGAACTGATGAAAGGGATGATTGAAGCAGGTGCCGCTGGCGTGCATTTCGAAGATCAGCTGGCATCAGTCAAGAAGTGCGGCCATATGGGCGGCAAGGTGCTGGTACCGACTCAGGAAGCGGTGCAGAAGCTGGTTGCCGCCCGTCTGGCAGCCGATGTGTGCGGCACCACCACCCTGGTGATAGCCCGTACCGACGCCAACGCTGCTGACCTGCTGACCACCGACGCCGACCCGTACGATGCAGACTTCCTGACTGGCGAGCGCACAGCCGAAGGGTTCTACAAGGTTCGTGCCGGTATCGATCAGGCCATCGCTCGCGGTCTGGCTTACGCCCCCTACGCCGACATGGTGTGGTGTGAAACAGCCAAGCCGGATCTGGACGAAGCGCGTAAATTTGCCGAAGCGATCAAGGCCAAGTTCCCGGATCGCATCCTGGCCTACAACTGCTCACCGAGCTTCAACTGGAAGAAAAATCTGGACGATGCCACCATCGCCCGCTTCCAGCAGGAGCTGTCCGACATGGGCTACAAGTACCAGTTCATCACCCTCGCGGGTATCCACAACATGTGGTTCCACATGTACGAACTGGCTTACCAGTACGCCCGTGGCGAAGGGATGAAGCACTACGTCGAGATGGTGCAGGAGCCGGAATTTGCCGCCGCCAGCCGTGGCTACACCTTCGTGGCCCACCAGCAGGAGGTCGGTACCGGTTACTTCGACAAGGTGACTACCGTGATCCAAGGCGGCCAATCCTCGGTCACTGCGCTGACCGGTTCGACCGAAGAAGATCAGTTCCACTGATAGGCCTAGTCCCTTGAGATAGTCCTTGAGATAGCAAAACCCCAGCCTGAAGCTGGGGTTTCTTTTTATCTGCCACTCAAACGAAAGTCAGGTGCACAACCGCACACCGCCGAGAGGATCAGAGCTCGAGGATCTCTTTGACAAAGGGAATGGTCAGCTTGCGCTTGGCGCGAAATGAGGCGTTGTCGAGCTGATTGAGAGTGGTAAGCAGAGTGCGCATATCGCGCGAGAGACGGTTGAGCAGGAAGCGGCCCACATCGATGGGCAGTTTGAAGCCCCGCAGCTCGGCTCGCAGCTGCAGGGCACTGAGCTTGCCTTCATCATCCAGCTCTTCGAGATGGAAACTCACCCCCCAGTCAAGTCGCGAGGCGAGATCCGGCAGCTGCAGCCCCAGCTTGCGCGGCGCGCTGCAACCGGTGACGATCAGCGTCCCTTCCCCTTTCTCCTGCCAGCGATTGTAAAAATCAAACAGCGCCCGCTCCCAAACAGCATTGCCGGCGATGGCCTCAATGCTGTCGAGGCAGACCAGCGGCAGACTTTCGAGGGCATCAAGCATGCTGGGGTCGAGCTGTTCAAACTGATCGAGGGAGAGATAGGCCGCCGCTGCATCGCGGGCATTGACCTCGGCACAGGTGGCATGGAGCAGGTGGGAGCGCCCGGAGCCCTTGGCTCCCCAGAAATAGAGGAAAGGCGACCCCTGACCGATGGCCGCATTCTTGAGGGCGGTGATCAGATGAGCATTGGTGCCGGGATAAAAACTGACGAAGGTTTCATCATCCGGTAGTTGTACGGCTAGGGACAGTTGGGCCGGTTGCTTCACTCGTTGGGCTTTGACTGTGATATTTGTGGCTAAGTGTACCATCGCAATGGCAGATAGAGAACCGCCCGGACAAGCCGGGCGGTAGACAAAAGCCTTGTGAAATCAGGGCTGCGACCATTGGTAACGCAGATTGCTGCCATTATCGTCAACCTTGTGCAAGCGGCTCTCCAGCTGCAGGGCGCGCACCAACTCGCTCTGATCCCCCTGCAGGGTGAAATTGAAGGTGACCTGATTGCCCTCCAGCTTGCCGATCTCGACCTTGCTGACGTTGGCCATCCCCTGCAGCATCTTCTGCACGGCGATCATGCTGTCCACTTCGGAGAGGCCATCTACCACCAGGGTCTGGCTGGTTGCCGGACCAGAAATGCGGGCACCGTAGTTTTTCACTAGCCAGGCCGCCAAGGTATCGGCAAACCCTTGCGCCACTTCGGCCTGAGTGCCGGTGTTATTGCCACGGGTCAGCTCGGCCACTTCACCGGCCGCTTTGGGGCCGTAGAGTCCCCAATCGATGCTCCACTTGTCACCTTCAGGAGTCAGCTTGCCCAACACCACCATCTCGGCGCCATAGCGCTGGCTTGCCTGCAAAATCGGGTCGGCAAAGCGTCCCCAGACGTCGGTGGCACTGACAGCCATGTTGTCATCGAGATCCATCAGCGGAATGCTGATGGGTAGCCCCAGCGTCTGGGCCTGCTCGCGCAAGGCTTGCGCCCAACCATCGCTGGATTGATCCGCCAGCAAGCGACGCTCACCCTGATCCACCACCAGCCAGATGGCCATTTGGGGACGCGCCGGGCCAAGCAGGGCAAACTGGCTCTCGGAGACCAGGCTGTTGACCTTGTCACTCTTGAACTCGGCTTTCAGATACTTGACGGAGTCCTGATCCTGATAGCCATAGCTTTTGATATAGTCGCCCGGCGCCGCCAGCGCCTTGACCACCACCGGCTGGGTGAGGATGTCGCGCTTGCCGGTCACCTTGATCAGCACCTGACCCAGTGCCTGCCCCTGAGCGGCCACCATGTCACCACTGGTCGGGGCCTTGCCCTGATAGAGGTCGGTCACCTGAGCGGCCGAGGCCATGAATGACAAGCCGCAGCAGAGGGCGGTCACAACACGTTTGAACATGAACAGAGTCTCGAAATGGGAGAGTGTGCTTATGGTAGCGGCAAGGCGCGTCCTGCGGCAAGGCTGGCACAAGCGGCCACAAACAGCAGAGCCGGCGATGCGCCGGCTCCGATCACCCCTTCCATATGGGAAGCAGGTCAAGGCATAAACTTATTTGGTACCGAAGATCTTGTCGCCTGCATCGCCCAGACCCGGCACGATGTAGCCTTTCTCGTTCAGCCCCTGGTCGACAGAAGCGCAGTAGAGCTCTACGTCGGGGTGAGCGGCTTCCAGCGCCTTGATCCCTTCCGGCGCGGCAACCAGTACCAGCACCTTGATGGATTGGCAGCCTTTCTTCTTCAGCAGATCGATGGTAGCGATCATGGAACCACCGGTGGCCAGCATCGGATCGATGACCAGCGCCAGACGCTCTTCGATGTTGCTGACGATCTTCTCGAAATAGGGAACCGGTTGCAGGGTCTCTTCATCGCGGTAGATACCGACCACGCTGACGCGGGCACTCGGCATGTGCTCCAGCACGCCATCCATCATGCCAAGGCCGGCACGCAGGATGGGTACGACGGTTACCTTCTTGCCTTTGATCTGGTCAACTTCTACTGGCCCATTCCAGCCATCGATGATAACCTTCTCGGTTTCGAAGTCAGAGGTCGCTTCATAGGTCAACAAACTGCCCACTTCTTTGGCCAGTTCACGGAAACGCTTGGTGCTGATATCGCCTTCACGCATCAGACCGATCTTGTGTTTGACCAGGGGGTGTTTGACTTCAACGACTTTCATTATTATCTCCTCTAACCTGCCGCAAAAAAAATCGCGGAATCATACAACAAAAGCCGCCGCTTGTAGAGCATTTCCGCGCAAAAACGCGCAAACGATTTCCTTTCTGGTTTTTCACCGCCACTGTTAGAATACGCCCCGAATTTTACCCTCCACTTCTTTACATGACGGGGAATACTCGTGACTGACAAAACCTCACTGAGCTACAAGGATGCTGGCGTAGATATCGATGCCGGCAATGCACTGGTTGAACGTATCAAGGGCGTGTCAAAGCGCACTCGTCGTCCTGAAGTCCTTGGTGGTCTTGGCGGCTTTGGGGCCTTGTGTCAAATCCCTGCGGGCTACAAGGAGCCGGTACTGGTCTCCGGTACCGATGGTGTGGGCACCAAGCTACGGCTGGCCATCGACCTGAAGAAGCACGACACCGTTGGCATCGATCTGGTGGCCATGTGCGTCAATGACCTGATCGTACAGGGCGCCGAGCCGCTGTTCTTCCTCGACTACTATGCAACCGGCAAGCTGGACGTGGACACCGCGGCCGCGGTGGTCACCGGGATCGGTGCCGGTTGCGAGCAGTCAGGCTGTGCCCTGGTGGGCGGCGAGACCGCCGAGATGCCGGGTATGTATGAAGGGGAAGACTACGACATCGCCGGTTTCTGCGTCGGTGTGGTGGAGAAGAGCGAAATCATCGACGGCAGTAAGGTCGGTGAAGGGGATGCCCTGATCGCGCTGGCCGCCAGCGGCCCTCACTCCAACGGCTTCTCCCTGATCCGTAAAATTCTGGAAGTCTCCAAAGCCGACGTGCATCAGCCGCTGGGTGACACCACCCTGGCCAACGCCCTGCTGGAGCCGACCCGCATCTATGTGAAACCTGTGCTCAAGCTCATCAAGGAGTGCGAAATCCACGCCCTATCCCACATCACCGGCGGTGGCTTCTGGGAGAACATCCCCCGTGTCCTGCCCGCCAACACCCAAGCGGTGATCGACGAGCAGAGCTGGCAGTGGCCGGCAGTGTTCAGCTGGCTGCAGCAGGCTGGCAACGTCACCCGTCACGAGATGTATCGCACCTTCAACTGCGGCGTCGGCATGATCATCGCCCTGCCCGCCAACCAGCTGGAGAAGGCGCTGACCCTGCTCAAGGCGGAAGGCGAGAACGCATGGCACATCGGTCATATCGCCAAGGCAGCAGACGGTGAGGGGCAGGTCGTCATCAAATGATGCGGATCCTCGTCCTAATCTCCGGCAGCGGCAGCAACCTGCAGGCGATCCTCGACCACTGCGCCAGCGGCAAGATTGCCGGTGAAGTGGTCGGTGTCATCAGCAACAAGGCCGATGCCTATGGTCTGGTTCGCGCTAAAGAGGCAGGCGTGGCGACCTCCATTCTGGCCCAGCAGCAGTTTGCCAGCCGGGAAGAGTATGACGCCGCCCTGCTGGCGCTGATGGCAGATTATCAGCCGGACTTGGTGGTGCTGGCGGGGTTTATGCGGATATTGAGCGGCGATCTGGTGCGCCATTTCGCTGGGAAGATGATCAATATCCACCCCTCCCTGCTGCCCAAGTATCAGGGCCTGCACACCCACCAGCGCGCTATCGATGCCGGTGATAGTGAGCATGGCGCCAGCGTCCACTTCGTCACCGAAGAGCTGGACGGTGGCCCGGTGATCCTGCAGGCCCGCGTGCCCATCTTTGAAGGGGACACGGCGGACGAGGTAGCGGCACGGGTACAGGCGCAGGAGCACAGCATCTACCCGCTGGTGGTGCGCTGGTTCTGCGAAGGCAGGCTGCAGATGGTGGACGGCGCTGTGCAACTGGATGGCGCCCTGCTGGGCCCCGCTGGTTACGCCTGCGAGTAAGCAGACGTCTTGTCGAAATGTGAAAAAGGAGGCCGATGGCCTCCTTTTTATTTCCTGAAATTTCCCACCACAGGCACAGGCTTAAACCTGTTCACGACCTGCAGCGAGAAACCGTCAACAAGGTTACAAGCTGCCCAGGAACCGGAGCGTATGGACATACGTGAGCACTCTTTGCTGTATACATAAGCGAGCAGCACATGAGCCTTGATCACGGTTTCGTAGCCAGATCGTGGACAGGTTTAGACCGGATTGTCGATATCGATAAAGGTCACATCCAGCCCATGCACAGTCGCCAGCCACTCCCCCAGCGCCTTGACGCCGTAACGCTCGGTGGCGTGATGGCCCGCGGCGTAGAAGTGCATCCCCATCTCGCGGGCGGTGTGAATGGTCTGCTCGGAGGCTTCACCGGAGATAAAGGCATCGATTCCCTGCTCCGCAGCCAGATTGATGTAGCTCTGACCGCCACCGGTGCACCAGGCCACGGAGCGGATAAGCTCGGGGCCTGTATCGCCACAATAGAGTGGTTCGCGGCCAAGGCGCTCGGCAATCAGCTTGGCAAAGTCGGCGCCACTCATCGGCTCTTCCAGCTTGCCCACCATGGCGACGCTCTTGCTGTTCCACGGCTCCAGACCGCGGCGTACCTTGATGTCGAGCAGCTTGGCGAGCTGGGCGTTGTTACCCACCTCGGGATGGACATCCAGCGGCAAATGGTAGGCAAACAGATTGATATCGTGGGTCAGCAGGGTCTTGAGACGACGCTGCTTCATGCCGGTGATCTGGGCCGGTTCACCGCTCCAGAAGTAGCCGTGATGGACCAGAATGGCATCGGCCTCGGCAGCCACCGCCGCGTCGATAAGCGCCTGACTGGCGGTGACACCGGTCACCACCTTGCGAATGCGCTCGCGCCCCTCCACTTGCAAGCCGTTGGGGCAGTAATCCTTGATGGCGTGCGGTTCGAGCAGATGATTCAGTACGGTTTCGAGTTTTCGATGAGAGATCATAGGGGTCCCTTATTAAGGCTCGGTCCCCTGCTTTACCAATAAAAACAGGGCCCAGGCTCAAAGCGCCAAGGGCCCCATGATAATCGAGCCGGGCCGTCAAGACCATGACAGCCCCCACACAGTGCGGTTTCCCTACATCCTTAGGCTGGCAGGTCGATCCCCGCCTCCCGCATCTGAGCCAGCTTGTAGCGCAGGGTGCGCGGGCTGATGCCGAGTCGGTCGGCCACCGCCTTGCGGCTGCCGTTACAATCTTGCAGGGTGTCGAGGATGATCTGGTGCTCCTGCTGCTTGAGCTCGCTGCCGAGGCGGTCGCCACCATAGCTGCGCTCGACGCTGACAAACTCCATCTCCTGCTCGTCCAGCTCTTCCAGAATGAGGTGGTCACAATCAAGATCCCGTCGGGGCTGAGGATCAGGGCACGCTGTACCACGTTATCCAACTCCCGCACGTTGCCGGGCCAGGGGTGGGCCAGCAGCCGCTCCCGCGAGGCGTCCGTCAACTGCGGTGTCGGCAGCCCCTGCTGACTGGCATGAAGTGCCAGCAGGTGCTCCGCCAGCGGCAGAATGTCGCCGGGCCGCTCACAGAGGGCAGACCAGCGCAGCGGAAAAACGTTGAGGCGATAGTAGAGATCTTCGCGGAACTGGCCATCCTGCACCGCTTTTTTCAAATCCCGGTTGCTGGTGGCGATGACCCGCACATCCAGCGGGATCATCTTGCGACTGCCGAGCCGCTCCACCTCTTTCTCCTGCAACACCCGCAGCAATTTGGCTTGCAGCCCCTGATCCATCTCGGTGATCTCGTCAAGCAGCAGGGTGCCTCCCTGCGCCTGCTCGAACTTGCCCGGGCACCCCTGCACCGCACCGGTGAAGGCCCCCTTCTCGTAGCCAAACAGGGTCGCCTCCAGCATGTTTTCCGGAATGGCGGCACAGTTGATGGCGACGAAGGGCTGCTCGGCGCGGCTGGAGTTATCGTGAATGTAACGGGCCAGCACCTCTTTACCCGTCCCGCTCGGGCCGGTCACCATCACGGTCGCTTCGCTTCTGGCCACCCGGGTCGCCAGCTGGAACAGCTCGGCAGTTTTGGGATCCCCGTAGACCACGGCGCGCTTCTCCACCTTCTGGGCGGGCACATAGCGGCTGACCTGATTGAGCAGCACCTCTGGCGAAAATGGCTTGGCCAGATAGTCGATGGCCCCTTCACGCATGGCGCGCACCGCGCCATCGATATTGGCGTAGGCGGTCATCAGCAGCACAGGTATCTGTGGATATTGCTGGCGGATGGTAGCCAACAGGGTGAGGCCGTCCATCCCCCCCATCTGGATATCGGAGATCACCATGTCAAACGGCTGACGGGAGAGGGCCAGCAGAGCCCGCTCGCCGCTGTCCGCTTCACGGCACTCATAACCGCCGAGCAACAAGGTATCCACCAGCGCTTCGCGCAGGCCATTGTCATCTTCAACTACCAGGATCCTGGCCTGTGTCATGCTACACCTCCAAGCTGCACCGTTTGCTGGTGCAGGGGGAACGACAGAGTAAAGCAGGTGCCTTCACCGGGAACCGAGGCCACACCGACCTCCCCCTGATGGGCACGCACTACAGATTGCACCACCGCCAGTCCGAGACCAGTGCCTTGGGAGCGAGTGGTAAAGAAGGGTTCGAATACCTGACCGAGCTGATGGGAAGGGATCCCCTTGCCATTATCGATGACCCGCATCTCCACCCGGGCACCGCTGCGCACCGCGCTGACCAAGAGTGAGGTGGCCCCCGCCTGCTGGGCATTGGCAATCAGATTGTTGATGGCTCCCGCCAACGCGCTGCTGTTGGCCAGCAGACAGAGATCGGGCTCTGGCGCCTCCATGTGCAGCTCGCAGCCCTGTTGCTGACAGAAGGCCTCGGCACCGGCCTGCACTTCGGCCAGCAGCCCTTGTACCGAGATCGGGGTGACCACCTGATTGTCACCGTTGCGGGCGAACAGCAGGATGTCGTTGATCTGCTTCTCCAGATCCTGCAAACGGGCCATCAGCTTTTGCTGAAACTGAGTGCGGGATTCCGGCTTGAGGGTGCGGTTGGCCAGGTTTGCGGCATAAAGCATGGCAGCGGAGAGCGGTGTGCGGATCTGGTGGGCGAGCGAGGCCGCCATATTGCCGAGCGCCGACAGCCGCTTCATGTGATTGATGCGGTCTTGCAGTTTACGGGTTTCGGTCAGGTCATTGATAAAAACCAGCTGGCCGGGCTGATCCGGCAGCGGTTGGGTCGAGAGCTGCACCCGGCGCCCGTCGCGCAGGGAGATCTCGTGGCCATCATCCTCGCGCGGCTCGAAGCAGCGCGCAATGATGTGGCGCCAGAGCTCCCCTTCCAACGGCTCCCCCAGCAGGGAGATGGCCGCCGGATTCGCGCGGGTGACCACCCCTGCCCCGTCAAGCAGCAACACCCCGGTGGGGAGCGCCTTGAAGATGGCATAGAGCTGGCTCACTTCGTGGGACTGGAGTGGCATGTCCTGCTGCTGGATTGTCATAAACCTGACCTCAAACTGGCTATTGGGTCAGGTTATTCAATTTCCATGCCACTAAATTATATTAACTAAAACAATGGATTGCGTATTGGCGTCAAGGCTTTGACCCTTAGAGGTCCTTGCTCATCCCGTACTTTTTCATCTTCTCCACCAGGGTAGTACGCCGCATGCCAAGCAGATCGGCGGCGCGGGCCACGACCCCGTCCTGAGACTCCAGCGCCTGACGGATCAGCTCCACTTCAAGGTCGGCCAGCATCTCTTTGAGGTTGACCCCCTCCTCCGGCAGCTGCATGGTGCGGGCCGAGGCGAGGGAGTGATCCAGCTCGGGCGGATCCTGGAACACCGCCGCCAGCGCATCCCGTTCATCCATCTCGGTCAGCCGCTCATCCCGCGGCTCGCTCGGCAGCAGGCGATAACGGCTCGGCAGATCGGCCACATCGACGATCTGGTGCGGGTAGAGGATCAGCAGCCGCTCCAGCAGGTTGGATAGCTCGCGTACGTTACCGGGCCAGGGGTACTGCATCAGCGACTCCAGCGCCCGCTGGGTCAGCCGGATAAAGCCATGGTGCTGCTCGGCATGGCGGTTGAGCAGCTCCTGCAGCAGCAGCGGAATGTCATCGATGCGATCCCGCAGCGGCGGCGTCTCTATGGGGAAAACGTTGAGGCGGTAGTAGAGATCTTCACGAAAACCCTGAGTGCGGATCATCGCCTCCAGATCCCGGTGGGTCGCCGCTATGATGCGCACATCGGCCTGAATGGGCTTGCCGCCACCGACCCGGTCGAACAACCGCTCCTGCAATACCCGCAGCAGTTTGACCTGCATCGGCATCGGCATGTCGCCGATCTCGTCGAGGAACAGGGTGCCCCCCTGCGCCAGCTCGAAGCGACCGCGACGAGCCGCGATGGCGCCGGTAAACGCCCCCTTCTCGTGACCGAACAGTTCGCTCTCCAGCAATTCGGCTGGAATGGCGCCGCAGTTGATGGGCACGAAGGGGCCACTGCTGCGGGAAGAGAGTTCGTGGATGGCGCGAGCCACCACCTCTTTACCAGTGCCAGACTCCCCAAGGATCAGCACGTTGGCATCGGTCTCGGCCACCTGGCTGATGAGGCGGCGTACCTCCTGGATCCCCTTCCCTTTACCCACCAGCAAGCGCAGCAGGGCCTGCCCCTTGTCATGGGTCTGCTGACGGGGATGCAAGGAGACGAATGCCTGACAGAAGTGCAGATGACGGGTAAGGGATTCATAAGTAAAGGGCGAGAGCGCGACCCCGATAAAGTTGCTGTTGGGCAGATCGGCCTCAACCAGCGAGAGGAAGGGGGTACGGGGGAAGGCTGCCAGCAGCTCTGACAAGGGGCGGTCGGTCAGCTCACCTACCAGCACCCCTTGCAGCGGTCCGGAGGATTCGATGGCCACATCCAGATCGCTTTGTGCCACCTCCTGCCACGGGATCCCCATAAACGAGAGCACGGTTCCCAACTGTTGGCGCCGCTGCGCATCGGCATCAACAATCAACACGCCCATCTCCACCATATCCATTCCTCGCGATGTCCTGAACTAACTTATTGTTTTATTTGATGATAAAACAGCTACCGACTGTCTTTTTGCTGGCACACAAAGTGCCAAAATTCCGACACATTGTCAAAAATTGTCGTATTCAGGCTAAGTGTATCGACAGAAACGGGAGATTAGATAAATTTTGCCGAGGAATTTTCTGCATTGGCGCCGTTAACAAACGCCGCCAATAGCGGAAAGAAAACTGCCCTCGTCAGAGGGCAGCATGGGACATGGTGAAGCGCATTCAGTGGCGATTATGGTGGTGCGGCGCCGCGTAACGACATTCGGGAAAACGGCTGCAAGCCAGAAAGAGTCGACCGGCATGGGGGCCTTTTTTCGCCTCCCGCTCCACCAGCGGCGCATCGCAGCGGGGGCAGTGCTGCACCTCGTGCTCTTCATCATCCTCCACATCGGCGAACAAGCCATCGACCAGTTCACCCTCACTCTGCGGCGTCTCTCCCCCCTTGGACTGGATGACTGGTTCGTGAAATGACGAGTGCGAGACAGCCTCGGCATGGGGAGTGCGGCCACGCATCCCGGCACCGACATCCACTCCGTCCAGCAACAGAGGGTTGAACGTCGGCTCGCGGCGCGCCCCGTGCGGCAGATCGTCGATCACCGGTTCGCTGGTTTTGACCAGCAGCGGCAGGATCTGTTCGCGCAGCTCTTCCACCAGATAGCTGGCACTTGCCGGGATCTGCAGCAACGGCAGACCGGCACTGTCGCAGGCGGTTTTCAGAAAGAGATCCCGCGCCTTGCGCTTCTGATGACGATGGGAGCTGTCATCGAGTTCGATGGCGCAGATAAAGGAGAGATCCGCGGGGGGCAAAGCAGATAGTCGAAATGCTTGGCGCTGATCTTGTTGAAGTGCTGCTGCCATTTGCTTTTGCCGATCCCGGCCTGCGGCGTCAGCACATCGGCCACCCGTACCTTGGCAAAGACCCGGGCCTTGTCACCCACCGCCAAATCCAGCACCCCGAGGAAGGATCGCTCGGCGGGACTGAACAGGGTCTCCTGCACATCATAGGGCAGGCGCTTTTGCTGTCTGCCTCTGCTCCAGAAGATCGCCAGCACAAGCAGCGCTAGCAACAACAATCCCGATAGGACAAGGGTATTCATGAGAGCACGATCCAGTTCACAACACGAAAGGGGGATCACTTTACCACAGCCGCCATGGGGCAAGGCAGCAGACCCGTGTATAGAAAGTGAAAAGTCCCGTCTTTTTATCTATTTGTCAGCAGGCGGGGGTTCATATGACCAGCCCCAGCAGGCACAATAGGGATATAGCAAGAAATCCCATTTCAAGGAGAGCAGGATGCAAAAGCAATTGGTGGTCACCGTGATCGGTGCAGACAAACCCGGGATCGTCGAAAGTCTGGCAGCTGTCATCAACCGCGAGCAGGGCAACTGGCTGGGCAGCGCCATGAGCGAACTGGCGGGCCAGTTTGCCGGTATCCTCCATGTCTCTGTCCCCGATGAGCACTATCGCAGCCTGTGCGAAGCACTGGCCCTGCTACCGGGTCTGACCATCAGCTTTGCCGAAGGGACACCGACCGCCGAGCCAGCCCATCAAGTCATGATGACGGTGACCGGCAACGACCGCCCCGGCATCGTCCATGAAGTAGCCAGCATCCTGCGCCAGCTCGAGATCAACGTGGCCGATCTCACCACCGGCTGTGAACCGGCTCCCCACTCCGGCGCCCCGCTCTTCTATGCCCATGCGCTGGTTGCCCTGCCCGACGGGCTCGCGATGGATACGCTTATCACCGCGCTGGAATCCCTCTCCGACGATCTGGTGGTCGACATCGACGAAGCGTTCAGCGAACAGTAACAATACTGTCATTTATTTGTCATATATTAACGCCATAACTGCCGCGCAGACGCGACCTGAAACAGAGGCACAAGATGAGCACCGACAAGCAGTATGAAGAGAAAGAGCTTAGCTGGCTCTCATTCAATGAACGGGTGTTGCAAGAGGCAATGGACAAGACGGTGCCCCTCATCGAGCGGGTTCGTTTTCTGGGGATCTTCTCCTCCAACCAGGATGAGTTCTTCAAGGTACGGGTATCGGACGTCAAGCGTCGCATCCTCATCAATGAAGTACATGGTGGCGACGATGAAGCGAAAGTGCTGCTGCGCGCCATCCAGCAAAAAGTGATGGCGCTCGGTGAAGCGTTCGACAACACCTATAAAGAGCTGTTGATTGCGCTGGCCCGCCACAACATCTTTCTGGTCAACGAGAACCAGCTCTCCGATGCCATTCAGAAATGGCTGCGGGTCTTCTTCAAGGAGAAGGTGCTGCGCCACATCATCCCGATCCTGCTCAACAAAGAGGTCAATCCGGTCAAATTCCTCAAGGATGAGTACACCTATCTGGCCATCGAGATGAAGAAGAACGGTCAGGTGATCCAGTACGCCCTGGTGGAAGTGCCGACCGACGACCTGCCCCGCTTCTTCCAGCTGCCGCCGGAAGGGACCCGCCGCAAGAAGCAGATCATCATTCTGGATAACGTCATCCGCTTCTGTCTCGACGAGATCTTCAAAGGCTTCTTCGACTACGACGAGATTGCTGCCTATGCGGTGAAGCTGACCCGGGATGCCGAATATGATCTCTCCGACCAGCTGGACTTGAGCCTGGTGGACAAGATGAGTGACGGCTTGAAGCAGCGTCTTACCGCCATGCCGGTGCGCTTCGTCTACGAGCGGGAGATGCCCGCTGCCATGATCAGCTTCCTCAAGCTCAAGCTGCAGATCAGCTCCTACGATGCCATCATGCCGGGCGGGCGTTACCACAACTTCAAGGATTTCATTGGCTTCCCCAACGTGGGCCGTGACTATCTGGAAAACCCCAAGCTGCCGGCCCTCGATTGCCGCGATTTTGACGGCTTCGTCAACGCCTTCGATGCGATTACCAAGCAGGATATCCTGCTCTACTACCCGTACCACAAGTTCCACCATTTCACCGAGCTGGTGCGCCAGGCGGCGTTCGATCCGGCGGTCAGCGCCATTCGCATCAACATTTATCGGGTGGCCAAGAAGTCGCGGATCATCCACTCCCTCATCGATGCCGCCAACAACGGCAAGAAGGTGACCGTGGTGGTCGAGCTGCGCGCCCGTTTCGACGAGGCGGCCAACATCGACTGGGCCAACATCCTTACCGATGCCGGGGTCAAGGTGGTGTTCGGGGTGCCGAGCCTCAAGATCCACTCCAAGCTCTGCCTCATCACCCGCCACGAAAATGGCGAGGCGGTGCGCTATGCCCATATCGGTACCGGCAACTTCAACGAGAAGACCGCCAAGATCTACACCGACTTCTCGCTGCTGACCCGCAATCCGGACATCACCGCCGAAGTGGAAGGGGTGTTTGAATACATCGAGTACCCCTATAAGCGTTACAAATTCAACCACCTGCTGGTCTCCCCCATCAACAGCCGCCGTCAGCTCTATCGTCTCATCGACAACGAGCTCTCCAACGCCAAGGCGGGCCAGCCGAGCGGTATCATCCTCAAGATCAACAATCTGGTGGACAAGGATCTCATCAACCGGCTCTATGCCGCCGGTCAGGCCGGGGTGCCGATCCAGATGATCATCCGTGGCATGTGCGCCCTGCGCCCGGGTGTGCCAGGTCTCAGTGACAACATCAAGGTGATCAGCATCATCGACCGCTTCCTCGAGCACCCTCGGGTGATGGTGTTCCACAACAAGGGCAACCCCCAGCTCTATATCTCCAGCGCCGACTGGATGAGCCGCAATATCGACGGCCGTATTGAGGTGGGCACCCCCATTTATGATGAGCGCCTCAAGCAGCGCATCATGGACATTCTCGAACTACAACTGAGTGATACCTGCAAGGCGCGGGTCATTGATGCCGACCAGCAGAACGAATATGTGAAGCGGGGCAACCGCCGCAAGATCCGCTCTCAGGTGGCGATTTACGACTATCTCAAACGTATCGAGTCAAACAATGGACAATAGTCTCTATGCCGCCGTGGATCTCGGCTCCAACAGTTTTCACATGGTGATCGCCCATCTGAGCGAAGGGCGTTTTCGTATCGTCGATCGCATCAAGGAGCGCGTGCGGCTGGCGGAAGGGATGGATGAGCAGAAACGAATGAGCCCGGAGGCGATGGAACGCGGCCTCGCCTGTCTGTCACTCTTTGCCGAGCGGCTCACCAACATCAAACCGGATCAGATCCGCATCGCCGGTACCTACACATTGCGCCGCGCCAGCAACGCCCGCGAATTTGTGAGTGAAGCGGCCAAGGTGCTCAACCACCCCATCGAGATCATCAGCGGGCAGGAAGAAGCACGCCTCATCTATCAGGGGGTTGCCCATACCCAGCATATCGAGGGCCAGGTACTGGTGATCGATATCGGCGGCGGCAGCACCGAGCTCATCATCGGTGAAGGGTTTGAACACAAGGCCCTCACCAGCCGCAAGATGGGCTGCGTCAGCTTTACCCAGAGCTTCTTCGCCAGCGGCAAGCTGAGCGACAAGCACTTCACCAATGCCGTGCTGGAGGCGCAGCACCAGCTCGCCCCCATCGTCAACCAGTACCGCAAGCTGGGCTGGCAGAGCTGCCTTGGCAGCTCAGGTTCCATTCGTACGGTACGGGATGTACTGCAGGGTGAAGGGCTGACTGACGGCAGCATTACGCTGGAGGCGCTGGAGCGGCTCAAGGCGCTGATGATTGAGCGCAAGCGAGTCGATAACCTCAAGCTGACAGGGCTGACCGAGGAGCGCCAGGAGGTGTTTGCCGCTGCGGTCGCCATCCTGCTCGGGCTGTTTACCTCGCTGCCCATCGAGCGGCTCGACTACTCCGACGGTGCCCTGCGCGAAGGGTTGCTTTATGAATTCGAGGAGCGCTTGCAGCACCACGATATTCGCGAGCGTACCGCACAGGCGCTCGGCACCCACTACCGGATGGACCGCAAACAAGCCGCCCGGGTGGAGCAGAGCGTGCTGACGCTGTTCGACGCCTTGCAAGAGCCCTGGCAGATGGAGATAGAGCCCTATCGCGCCATCCTAGGCTGGGCGGCGCGGCTGCACGAGATTGGCCTTGCCATCAACTACAGCGGCATTCACCGCCACTCCGCCTATATCCTGCAACACACCGACCTGCCCGGCTTCAACCAGGACGATCAGGCCCTGCTGGCGGCGCTGGTACGCTTTCAGCGCAAGGGGCTCAAGCTCTCCGAGCTGCCGCCCCTGCCCAACCACGACATGCAGACGGTGCTGCGCTGCATCCGCATCCTGCGCCTCGCGGTCGCCGCTCATCACAAGCGCCAGGACGACCTGCTGCCTGAGTGGAAAGTCGCGGTACAAGGGGATCAGCTGGTCGTGACCCTGCCGATCGACTGGTGCGAAGAGAACCGTCTCCTGATGCAGAATCTGGAGAAGGAGCACCGCTACTGTCAGGAGCAGGGCTGGCCACTGCTGTTCCAGCTCGGCTAAACCGGAAAGATAAATAAAAAAGGCAGCCCACAGGCTGCCTTTTGCATATCAATCTACCCGTTACTGCAACTCGGGCAACAACCACTTGGCCATCTCGAAGTAGATGATAAGGCCGGTGCCATCCACCAGTGTCGCGATGAATGGCGCAGAGACCACCGCCGGATCGATGCGGAAACGGCGCAGCACCATGGGAATAATGGACGCGACAGTGGCACTCCAGAGCACGATAGCGATGATGGTAAAGGTCACCACCATGCCAATCTGGGGACCGACGCCAAGACTCCATGCCCGCACCCAGGCCGCCATGGCAATGGCCCCCGAGATGAGCAGACCGGTGGAGAGCTCCTTTTTCAGCACTGTGCCGAGATTGCGCAAGCTCACCTCCCCGACCGCCATGGCACGTACTATGGTGGTGGTGATCTGGGTGCCGCTGTTACCGCCAGTACCGATCAGGAGCGGAATAAAGAAGGCCAGCGCAATCGCCGCTTCCAGCTGCTCCTCGAATGCCCGCAACACGGTGCCGGTGTAAGCTTCCGCCACAAACAGGATAAGCAGCCAGCCCACCCGTTTGCGCCACAGCTGCCAGGGGGTCGCCTGCAGATAGGGAGTATCGAGTGGCGAGGAGCCACCCTGCATCTCGGCATCCTCGGTGGATTCGAGCTCCAGAATATCCGCCGCATCATCGACGTGGAAAATACCGACCAGTCGCCCCTGATCCTCGACCGGCAATACCGACAGGTCGCGGTCGATGAGTAGGCGCGCTGCCAGCTCCTGATCCGCACGGGCATTGATCCGCACCGTCTCCCGATCCATCAGGGTCGCGACACTGGCCAGCGGGTCGGCGATCAGCAAGGTCTTGAGGGAGAGGCTTCCTTGCAGACGACCATCCCCGTTGACCACATAGATATGGCGAAACAGCTGGGCATTATCCCAGGCATCGTGGATCAGCTGTTTAGCGTGACCGACCGTGTCCTCCTCCCGCACCGCCAGATATTCGTGGCGCATGTTGGCCCCCACCGACTCGGTGGGCCAATCCAGCAGGGAGTAATACATGGCCTGCGCCTGGGTCGGGAAGCGAGCCAGCAACATGGTGCGATCCTGACGACTCAGTTTGCGAAGGATGGCGACCATCTCGCGGCGGGGAATGGCCTCCTGCAACACGCTGACGATGCTGCCATGGAGCCGCTGCAACAGGCGCCCGGCACTCTCGGCCGAGAGTGAGCCGAGCAGTTCGGCACCTTGTGGAATTGGCAGGGTATCAAAGATGCAGTTGAGCTCTTCCGGACGCAGGGTCAGCAGTTGATCGGCGCGCTGAACCGGATCCAGATTATGTTCCAGCCAACCCTGCAGGGCGGCCAGATCGAACAGTTGGTGACGGTTAAGAATGGTATGTGTTTTCTTCATCACAGATATCCTCATGTGATTTCAGGCGAGCCTGAATGCCTCCGGAAATAGCCGGATGCAACGACAAGAAAACAGCAATTTGATTGACGAGTAATAGGCAGGAAATGACGCCGTTCGGCGTGTCATCATCCCCACGTACCAGCTTTAGCACTGTATAACGTATCCGGCATGCCGGAAGCCACTTGGGTTTACACCTTAATCCGATGAAAACTGTCCTGATCTTGGGCGTCTCTGGACGTCGTGAGATCAGTGGCCTGTGTTTATACAGGAGCCTCGCCTAACGAGATGCTGCAAATAATTCGCACAACCCTCTGTTGTGCGGGCGGCATGATTATCCAATCCCGCAGGGAGGTCAACCCCGCAACCACCATTAAATGGGCAACGGCAACAGCTTGTTACAATTGGCAGGAGATGACACGGAACCAATTTTCATAGTCTGGACAAAAGCAAAGGCCCCAAAGGGGCCCTTCTTTAATTAGCGAATATAGTCAAATAGCGTCAGACGGCTTATTTTACTGAAAGAGAGTTGCGAGGCACTCAATGCCGCATCCTCTTTTGACAGCGCGGAAATCACTTCATAGAGATCCGCTTCCGACACCTTGGCTCTCGCCTCGGCGTTGAGGGTACTCAATCCCTCATTGGAGCCCATAGCCTGTTCCAGACTGTTCATCCGGCCGCCCAACTCACCCAACCCATGATCGATATTCAGGCGGGCATTTTTCATATGAACGGTGGCATCTGCCACTTCCAGCGCAAAGTTGTCAGCGGTAATAGCGGGATCACGCAAGGCGGTAATAAAATCCGACATCCCGTTCAGCACGTTGTCATTTTTTGGTGGGTTAAGGTCAAACTGCTGAGCCGCACCACCTGCAGGCAAATCAAGGGTCAACTCCAGACCATTGAAGGGGATCTTGGTACCAGCAGTGTAGTTACCCGTTTGCAGGGTAGTGCCACCGGCATCCTTGATATCATAGGTATCAGGCGGACCTATGGTGGTTGATACGGTATAGGTGTTGCTGGGCAGTGCCGAGTTATAATTGGACTTATAGAAATTATCAAAGTTGCCCTGATCGCCGACTCCGACCTTGATATTTGCGGTGGTTGCACTGGCAGTTCTTCTGGTCGCCACGATTTCAAACAGATCCTGCCCGGAATCATTGGCAGCAATTTGTACTGTGGGTGAGACCTGAATATTTCGCTGACCAGGGTCTCCCTGATAAATATATTTTCCGTTAGCGTCTTTGATATATGGCTGGGTCTTGCTCTGATTACCGCCAAATATAAATTCACCCGAGGAGTTTTTGCTATTCATCAGGTCAAACATCTGCTGCTGCAACCCTTCCAGCTCGCTGGCAATAGCCTTGCGATCATCCATGCTGATAGCGCCATTATTTGACTTCTGGATCAGGGTCTGGGCACTAAGCATCGCATTATTAATCGACGTTAATACCGTCTCCTCATGCCCCAGGCTGTTTTCCAGCAAGCTGCCATTGACACTGTACTGCTTGAACAGGTCAATCTCCTTGGTCAGTGCCATCTTCTGGCTCATCCCCGCAGGATCTTCGCCGGCAGTCTGAAATTTATTGCCGGTTTGCAGCTGTTGATAGGCAGTATTCAACCGCTCGTTGGCACTGTTGAGGGAATAGATATTCCGGTCGTAGATCATGTTGGTGGTGATGCGCATGACGTTACCTCACGGAAGAGAGCAGTGTATCGAAAATGGTTTTGGCCGTGCTGACGATTTGCGCCGATGCCGCATAGGATTGCTGGAAGCGGATCAGATTGGCTGCCTCCTCCTCCAGATTGACCCCAGACACGCTTTCAAAGATGCCGGTGCTCTGGATAAGCTTGGACTCATTGGCCTTGAGCAGCGTTTTTGCCTGACTGGTATTGTTACCCACTTCCATCACCAGCCCGGAATAGGCCTGATTGAAGGTCATCTTGTCGTTGGTCGTCCCACCATTGGTGCTCTTGCGCACCAGATCCTTGTTTTGCAGTTCGGCCAGAACCAGGCCATTGCTGTTATCGGCAAAGCCATTGCTGTTGTAACTGAGCTTGAAGCTGTCACCGGCATCCACCGTTCCGGTGATGCTGAACTCGTAGCCTGGCGCCTGTTTCGGGTTGGCATAGACTGCGGCTCCGGCGGGGAAAGGGTTGACGATCGCAGACATCAGGTTTTGCCCTTTGCTGCTCGCAGGGGCAGTGCCAATCAGGGTAGTGCCATCGGCTTGAAACACCTGATAGTTACCGTTGGCGTCAATCTTGACGACCTGAGGCGCTGTCGGGCTCAGACTATTGGTACCAAAACCTGACCCTGCACCTGTATTGAATACGCCACCCAGTTTGATATCTGCCCCGCCGCCATTATTGGTGGTCTTTTCCGCTTTAAGCGGAGAGGCCAGGGCCAAATCTTCCGGTCGGGTGATCAGCTGACCCAGACCGGCGGCCGCACTTTTGGTCGGTTGCAGCAACAGTCTGTCACCCGCAGCCGACGTGCCGGTAAGATCGATCGAGATCCCGTGCCCGGGCAGCTCAAAGGTCGCTGGCGGCATGGTCCCCGTGCTCACAGAGGTACGATTGCCAGACTTGTCGAGCGAGAACACCTCATAACCGGTAGCGCTGCTAAAGCGCACTTCGTAATCAAACGGGGTCACTGATGTCCCCTTGCCCGGTACGAAGCTGACATTCGCCCCGACCGTCCCGGTGTTATTGCCGTAGGGTAAGCCCTTGCTGGTAGGCAGGGTGAAGATATCGCCGCCAATCTCGTTATCCAGATCCATCCCGAGGCGGTTCTGCTGGTTCATCGCATCGGCCATCGCCACGGCCAGCTGCCCCAGTTCGCGCTTGGTAGGCTCAAGGTCGGTACGCGCCTTGAACAGCCCCCCCATGGCACCACCAAACGTATCGTGATCGATGGTTGCCTTGTTCGCCCCTAGGGTCAGCTGCAGCTCCTGATCCCGGGAGTCAGGATCTCCTGCAATCACCTTGAACTGGGCGACGCCCCCATCAAGGATCAACGAATGGCCAGTGCTCATATTGACCAGCATGCTGCCGTTGGGTTGGGCTACGGTGCGAATATCCATCTTCTCCGACAGCTGGCGGATCGCCTCATCCCGCTGATCAAACAGCATCAGGTTCTCTTCGGGTGACCCCTGGGTGCGGATGATGGCCTGATTAAGATCATTGATGCTGGTGAGCAGGCTGTTGACCTGCTTGGTTTCATCTTCAATACGGGTGTTGAGGGTATCGCTCTGCTTGTCGAGCTGCGCCGAAAGGGTATGAAAACGGTTGACCATGCCACTCAACTCCGTCATCACCACCTTGCGCCCACCGATCTCGGCAGGCGATTCATTGGCTGAGTGAAATGACTTGAAGTAGGAGGTGATGGCCGCCCCCACGCTGTTGCTGGTATTCCCCAGCAAGCTGTCAACGCCAGCCAACTGTTCATAATGGGTCAGGGAGGCATGATAGGCAGAGGTATCACGGCGCACCTCCCCCTGCATATAGTCGTTGATTACCCGCTGGGTCTTGATGTCACCGGTCCCCAGACCGATGGTATTGGTATACACCAGCGTACGCTCACGCACATAGCCCTGGCTATTGACGTTCACTATGTTGTTACTGGTGGTCTGCAGCAGGCGTTGCTGTGCCAGCACGCCCGATGAACCAATCCCAAGCAGGTCGCTTGCCATACGTTACAGCTCCATCTCGTTGTATTGGGCAATGGCGTCACTGCGCAATACCTGTTTCAATTTTCTGGCGTAGTGCGGGTCGGTGGCATAACCCGCCTGTTGCAGCGCCTCAAAGTAGCGATCGGGACTATCCACCTTCGCCAGGGCTCCCTTGTAGCGAGAGCCGGAAGTGAGGAAGTCCACATAGTCGTTGAAGCTCTCTTCAAACGACTCATAGGAGCGAAATGCCGCTTTCTGGCGGGAGGCAACGCCTTGCTCATACTCGAGCGTGCTGACCACCGCCTTGGGCCCTTCCCAGCGCGGATCGGCCTTGATGCCAAACAGGTTATGGGTCACCTGCCCCTCGCCATCCTTGATCACCCGCTTGCCCCAACCGCTCTCCAGTGCCGCCTGGGCGACCAGTACCGCCGGGCTTAACCCCAGCTTGTCGGCCGCTTTCTTGGCCAGCGGCATAAGGCGATTAACGAACTCTTCCGGTGTATCGAACTCTTTGCCCCCACTACCGGTAGCACTGCCCTCTTCGCTGGCCATGCGTCCCATGGGCGGAATGCTGCGGTGCGGTCGACGGGGCATAGTGAGTGCGTGGCTCTCCTTGACCCCCTCGGTCATCTCTCTTTCAGCAAAATCTTTGCCAACTTTTGATGCCGCGATCAAATCATCTGCAGCCGCAGTGGGTGGCTGATAGGGTTTGTAGGTCCGTTCGGTGCGCTGCGGCATCTTGAGCACTCGCCCATCCTGATGGGTAAAGGTCTCGGGAGAGATCTGTTTGGCCACCATGTCAGCCAATCCCAGCCCCCCCTTGCTGGACATGTCGGCAACCCGCTGCTCATCCAGCATCCCTTCATAGAACTGGGTATAGCTGCTATTCATCGGGTTGTCCTGAGTCAACACCCCGTTGGCCTGACGCATGCTCTGAAACAGCATCTGGGTAAAGATTGACTCGAACTGGCGTGACGCACTCTTGAGCGCTTCGGCCTGCCCTTCTTTGCTTTGGCTCATCTGGCGCAGACGGTCCAGGTTCTTGATGTCCTGTACCATCCCGAGATTCATGCCGCTGTTGCTGTCAAACTCCGCCATTTTGCTTACCTCATTGCCACCCGTGGCAACCACTTGCCGCTTGTTACAATATGACCAGTTGCCCCTCGATGGCGCCTGCCTGCTGCAGCGCCTCAAGGATGGCCATCAAATCACCGGGGGCGACCCCGACCTGATTGACCGCCCGGACCAGATCGTCCAGGGTCGCACCGGTATCAAACTTGAACATCCGCCCCGGCTCCTGCTGGACATTGATGGTCGAGTTGTTGGTCACCGTCGTCTCTCCTCCCGCCAACGGGTTGGGCTGGGAGACCTGCTGGTTTTCGGCGATGGTCACCGTCAACCCGCCGTGGCTGATGGCCGCCGGTTTGAGCTTGACCTGACTGCCGATCACTATGGTGCCAGTGCGGGAGTTAACGATGATCTTGGCCGCCTCGTTGGCCGGATCCACCTCCAGATTCTCGATGGTGGCGAGATAGGAGACGCGCTGACCCGGATCCCGCGGGGCATAGACCTTGACCGAGGTGGCATCGAGCGCCTGAGCGGTATTTGGCCCCACCAGGTCGTTGACGACATCGGCCAGACGGCGCGCAGTAGTAAAGTCGGGTCGGTTAAGGTTGAAGGTGATAGTGTCACCCTGACTGAAGGAGTTGGGCACCTCCCGCTCCACGGTCGCACCGTTGGCAATCCGCCCGACGGTCGGGGTATTGATCACTACCTTGGAGCCATCAGCCCCCTCGGCCCCCAGACCACCAACCACCAGACTGCCCTGCGCGACCGCATAGACCCGCCCATCGAGCCCTTTCAGGAAGCTTTGCAACAGGGTGCCGCCCCGCAGGCTCTTGGCCTCGCCAATGGCAGAGACCGTCACGTCGATGGTTTGACCCGGCTTGGAGAAGGGGGGCAGGTCGGCATGGATCGCCACCGGCGCCACATCCTTGATCTTGGGCTTGATGTTATCCGGCACCTTGATGCCAAAATTGTTGAGCATGGTACGGAAGGTCTGCTCGGTGAAGGCGTTGTTCTTCTCGCCAGTACCGGGCAACCCCACCACCAGACCGTAACCAATCAGCTGGTTGTTACGCACCCCTTCAACCGAGCTGATGTCCTTGATCCGGGCCGCATTGGCCACACCCAAGGGCAGCAGACAGCAGAGCAGTGTGACAAGACGGAGTGACTTCATAACATCTCCTAGAGCGGCCACCAGGGACCATTGAAAAAGCTGGTAAGCCACCCTTGCTCCTGGCTATTGGCCAGATCGCCGGTACCACCGTAGTAAATGCGGGCATTGGCCACTTTCTGGGACGAAACGCTGTTATCAGACGTCACATCCTCCGGGCGAATAAGGCCGGTGATCCGGATATATTCATTGCCATTGTTGAGCATGATCCACTTCTCGCCGCGCACCACCAGATTGCCATTGGGCAGCACCTTGGCCACGCTGACCGAAATATTGCCCTGCAGGCTGTTGCTCTGGTCCGCTTTGGCCTGCCCCTTGAACGCACTGTTCTGACCAATGGAAGCCGAAAGATCATAGGGACTGGCGGTCACGGGCATGCCACCCAGCTTGACCGGGTCCAGATTGAATTTATTGTCCTTGCCACTCTGGGTATTGGCCTTTTTCGAGGCGGAGGTCGACTCCGACAACTCGATGGTAATGATGTCGCCGACTTTGTGCGCCTTGATATCCGAATAGATGCCATTGACCTGATCCGGCTGGAAAATAGCCCCTGTCGGCCGCACCGACACCGGCTCCGACTCCCCGTAGACGGGGGAAAACTCGGGATCATCAGGCTTGGGCGTATTGGGAGTGCTGCTACACCCTCCCAGCACCAACAATCCCAGCATCCATACGGCTTTCATCATGCACCTCCTAATTAGGTACGCTGGATCAGGAAGGACATCATGCCGTCCACGGCGGAGAGCACCTTGGAGTTCATCTCGTAGACCCGCTGAGCCTGAATGAGGTTCACCAGCTCTTCGGTCACGTTGACGTTGGAAGTCTCCAGCATCCCCTGCTTGATCACCCCCAAGCCATCGGCACCGGCAGTCCCCTGAGCGGCAGCACCACTGGATTGGGTCTCGACAAACATGTTCTCCCCCATCGGCTGCAAGCCGCTGGCGTTGACGAAGTCGGAGATGTTGATCTGACCGACGACCTGAGAAGCGCCATCACCCTTGAGCTGCACCGAGACCTGACCATCTTCACCCACCGTAACGCTCTGGGCGTTTTCCGGGATCTGGATTTCCGGTTGCAGCGGGTAGCCATTACCCGGGGTCACTATGGTCCCTTCATCGTTGAGGGTGAACTGACCGTTGCGGGTATAGGCCGCACTACCATCCGGCAGCTGAATTTCAAAGTAACCACGACCACTGATCATCAGGTCCAGCGAGTTGTCGGTGGTTTGCACGTTGCCCTGGCTGTGGTTTTTCTGGGTCGCCACCACCTTGGCACCCGCCCCCAGCATCAGGCCGGAGGGGAGCTCGGTATCGGCAGAGGAGCGGCCACCGGGCTGGTTGATGTTTTGATACAGCAGATCTTCAAAGATGGCCCGTGACTTTTTGAAGCCCACGGTGCTGGCGTTCGCCAGGTTGTTCGAAGTGACCGAAATATTGGTCTGCTGTGCATCCAACCCGGTCTTGCTGATCCAGAGTGCGGGATTCATAGGTAACTCCTTGATTAGCTGATTCGCAGCAGTTGGGTTTGAGCTTCATCATTCTCTTCGGCCGTCTTCATGATTTTGACCTGGGTTTCGAACTGGCGTTGCAGCCGGATCAGGTTGGTCATCTCATCCACCACATTGACGTTGCTCCCCTCAAGGGAGCCGGCAATCAGGCCGACATTGGCAGAGGCGGGTTCATTCTGGCCATCTTTGCGGCGAAACAGACCATCTTGGCCCTTCTCCACCGCATCGGCGGCCGGGTTGACCAGCTTGATCCGCTGAAAATCTTCCGGCAAGTTGGCGGCTGCCCCTTCCGGTCGACCGCTGATGGTGCCATCCCGATTAATCTCGAGTTTCTCCATCGGCATCGGCAACACGATTGGCTGACCACCGTCATCCACTACATTCAGGCCGGTCGAGGTCTGCAAGTTGCCGGTCGCATTGACCTGCAAATTCCCCATGCGGGTATAGGCCTCGCCGCCCTTTGGATCCTGCACGGCAATCCAGCCCGGCCCATCCACCGCCACGTCCAGATCCCGTCCGGTGGTCATCAGCATGCCATGCTGCAGGTTCTGACCCGGGCGCTCAGCCATGGCAAACACCCGGCTTGGCAAGCCCTCTCCGAACGCCTGCATGCTTCTGGCCTGCTCAAAATCGGACTTGAAGCCGGTGGTATTGGCATTGGCGAGGTTGTTGCCGCGAACAGCCAAGCTGTTCATGGTCTCTTTAGCCCCGGACATGGCGATATAAAGCAGGTGATCCATGGAATTCTCCGTCAAACAGATGACTCTGACAGGAGAAATGCAATTAGAGTGCCAACAGCAGAAATATGGGGGGGAGAAGTAGGATGGGAATGAGACAGAAACAGAGAGGGGGCCAAGCCCCCTCTCATTATCATGTATTGCGCAATTAACGGATCTGCAGGATGGTCTGCTGCAGCGAACTGTTGACCTCCAGAGAACGGGAGTTGGCCTGGAAGTTACGCTGGGCAGTGATCAAGTCCACTAGCTCCGAGGTCAAATCCACGTTGGACTGCTCCAGCGCTGAAGATTTTATGCTACCAAACGTACCTGAATTAGGAGTACCAGGCAATGCATCCCCTGAGAGCAGGGACTGCCGCCAGGATGTATCACCAACCTGAGTCAATCCTTGCGAGTTCGCAAACTTGGCCAGCGCAACCATAGCCACTTTTAACGTCGTAGCATTACTGTACGTGGCAGACACAACACCGTCCGGCGTAATTTCAACCTTTGTTAGACGGCCTACTGTCGCACCATCCTGAGTCAATTTGTTGACTTCAAAAGGTGAGTTGTATTGGGTAACAGTCCCAAGACGAATTTCCAACGTCTGGGTCGGATCTGCACCATTGTTGATAATCCCTGCACCACCAGCGCCATTGCCCAACGCAACAGTCTTGATAGGTGCAACCGGTATTGTTGTATCCAGCTTACCCGAAGGAGTAAATGTCATCTGCAGACCAGTGGGAATACCTGCTCCTGGACTCGCCGTACCACCATTAATATTTATAGGCTTGTCCCCTTCATACATGAACATACTCCAAGTTCCCGGGTTCAGAGGCTGCCCCGCATTGGCCGGATCTTCATGGCGGACAAAATACTTCGTGATTGTATGGGGAGCGCCAAGCGAATCATAAATAGTCACAGATGTTGAATGAGCATATGTTGACGAGTTAGTACGATCAAAATTAGCGGGCAAAGTAGGCTTTGTTTTACTATCAATACTCAAGTTAAAACTTGCCTCCACCAATGAAGTCATTTTAGGCTCACCAGCCCTATCAGGTATTTGAATAGGCTTGGTCGCATTAATACTGACTGCCTTGGGCGTACCATCAGGATTAATTTCATAGCCTTGCAGGTAATGGCCCTGATTATTGACCATATAGCTGTTTTCATTGAGCTTGAAGGCGCCGGCACGGGTATAGGTGCGATCCAGGTTGGTCAATCCATCGGAGGTCACAAAGAAGCCATTCCCCTGAATCGCCAAGTCCAGTGCGTTATTGGTAAATTGCAGCGCCCCCTGGTGGAACTGCTGGGCAACCGCGCCAGTCGCCACACCATTACCGACCTGGGTCTTGGCATTGACAAAGATGGAGTTGGCGTAGACATCCGCAAACTCGGCACGGGACTCTTTAAAGCCCATGGTGTTAACGTTGGCAATGTTGTTGGCGGTGACGTTCAAGTCTTTTTGTGCCGCGTTGACACCGCTCAAGGCATTGTTAAATGACATATCCAGCTCCTTAGATCGATGCTGTCGACGTGGTTTTTGACGGTGCAACCGTCGGATTTGAATTGGTGCCTGAAATTTGCAGAATATTGTTCAGATATTCGCTCCCCAGCCCTCTCAAGTTGAGGCGAGTCGGGTTAGTTGCATTGCCCAAGGCAACGCTATCCACTTTTGCATAAGCGTATGAAGCAATATTTTCCGACTTGCCATCAAGAGTACCGCTAGCTTTGACGACATACTTGCCTGCAGAAACTCGGTTACCAGCCTTGTCTGTACCATCCCAAGCAACTTCAACGTTACCTTTTTGCTCTCCTTCCAGAGGAAACTCTTTGATAACTTGTCCTTTTTCGTCTTCGATAGTGATTTTGATATTCGCATATTTATTAGTAGTACCAACCGCTACGACTGCTGATAGTGGCCCCTCTTTGTCTAAATAGCTTATATTGCTTGGCAGTAGCACATTTTGACCTACCAAAGAGGATGCTTGCAGGGCTTGACTGGAAATCATCTGGTCATTGAGTTTCCCCATCTGGGTAGACAAACTACTGATCCCCTCCGAAGTTGACATGGACGCCATTTGGGAAAGCATCTGGGCATTGTCGACAGGCTTGAAGGGGTCTTGATACGATAATTGCATTGTTAGCAGCTTCATAAATGAAGCCTGATCCAGCTCTTTCTTCGGCGCCGTTGTGCTGCCTGTCGTCTGGGTCGTGGTACGGCTGATGCCGTTCACATTATTGGTTGTATCGACCATGCTGCATCCCTCCTATCAGGACTTGCCAAGCTGGAGCGTCTGCTGCAGCATCTTCTTGGCCGAATCAGCAACCTGTACGTTGGTCTGGTAGCTGCGCGAGGCGTTGATCATGTCGGCCATCTCTTCAACCATGTTGACGTTTGGCTTGAAGATAAAACCGTCTTTGTCCGCTATCGGGTGGTTGGGGTTGTACTCCTTGAGCAGTGGCGCTTTGCTCTCGACAATCCCCTTCACCTCAACCCCGACCGAGCCCTGCTTGTCAGACATCGCCTGATCGAGCTGGGCGGCAAAGACTGGCCGCCTGGCGTGGTAAGTATTTTCCACACTGGAGCTGACGCTGTCCGCGTTGGCCATGTTGCTGGCAACTGTGTTGAGGCGCACTGACTGTGCACTCATAGCCGAGCCTGCTATGTCAAAGACCTTGAACAAACTCATCACTGCTCTCCTTTCAGGGCCTTGAGCAGGCCACTGATCTTGCTATTCATAAATTCAAGGGAGGTTTGATACTCGAGGCTATTGCGCAGAAATTCGCTGCGCTCCTGCTGCACATCGACTGTATTGCCGTCACCGGTATCCGGTTGCAGCGGGTTGCGATATTGCACGGTACCCGGAGCGTCCATATTCAAGGCAAAGTGCTTTTCGCTGGTCGTTGCCAAACCAAACCCCTGATGCGACTGGGCCTCCTGCAATGCCTGAGCAAAATTGATATCCCTGGCTTTGAAGCCCGGGGTATCTGCGTTGGCAATATTGCTGGAAAGCACCTCTGCACGCTTGGCGCGAACGCTTATGGTGTGTTGATGCACACCGAATGCCTTGTCAAATGAAAGAGCCATAGCACACCTCCTGCTTGGTATATTTTGTTTGCAAGAGGTGTGCCATAAGCAAATCTCTCAGTTCGATGGTTTGGGTATGAGCACATTTCAGACCGAAAACGGCAGGAGCATCTCGCGCATTGAGTCAGACGGCATCATTTGGCCACCTTAAGGCTTCAACCACTTTTGCGATGGCGAGATATGGTAGGTAAATAGAAAGACTGAGCTGTAGATAAAGACAGAGGGAAGCTCGCTGCTTCCCTCTTTACATGAACTGGTTATATCCGGTAAAACCTCGAATATCATGGCCATCAGGCCTATTTGACCTTGTAGACAATCCCCGGATTGCAGCGGATCATCTCAAACCGATCGGTCAACCCGGCCAGTGACTCCGACGCTCCCAGCATCAGATATCCACCGGGATTGAGACTGGCTGCAAACTGGTTGAGGATCTTCGACTTCACTTCCGGCGCAAAATAGATGAGCACGTTACGGCAAAAGATAATGTCAAACTTGCCGAGCAGACTATAACTCTCCAGCAAGTTGAGTGGCCGGAAGGTGGTCAATTTTCTGACTCGCTCGGCAACCCGCATCTTGTTGTCACCGTAAGGCTCAAAAAACATCTTCTTGCGCTCCGGTGACAAACCGCGGGCCAGAGCAAGGCTATCGTAAACGCCTTCCTTACACTGATTGAGCATGGTCGTCGAAATATCCGTCCCGACAATCTGCACGCCACCAGGCAAGGTCCCCGGCTTTTTCATCTGCTGCTCCAGTGCCGTCATGGCAATGGAATAGGGCTCCTGACCTGACGAGGATGCAGCCGACCAGATCTTGATGGGGCGGCCACTTTTCCCCAACTCGGGGAAAATCTTGTCGGTAAGAAGCTGAAACGGATAGGTATCACGAAACCAGAGGGTCTCGTTGGTCGTCATGGCATCCACCACGGCCATTTTCAGGTCACGCTCTCGCACACTCATTGCACGGGTAACCAGATCAGACAGACTCTCGATGCCAAACTGAGCCATCAAAGGTGAAAGACGGCTCTTCACCAGATACTGTTTGTTATCCCCCAGCACAATTCCGCTCTGTACCGCCAGAAAGTTGCTGAACTGTTTGTATAAGTCGTCCGAAAGTGTCTTCATGCAGCTGTTCTTCTTTATTAGAGTGCGTTTTGTACGGCCTTGGCCAATTCATCAGGCTGGAACTTGGCGATAAAATTGTTCGCACCAACTTTCTGCACCATTGCCTGGTTGAATACTCCACTGAGCGAGGTATGCAGAATAACATGCAAATCCTTGAGATTGGGATTATTCCGGATCTCGGCAGTGAAGGTATAGCCATCCATTTCCGGCATTTCGATATCCGAAATAACCAGCGCAACCTGATCCTTGATAGGACCATTTTTGGTCATTTCCAGCAGCATGTTCAATGCTTCGCGGCCATCTTTTGCCAACACGCACTCGACACCGATAGCCTCAAGCGCACGTTGTACCTGTTTGCGTGCCACTGAGGAGTCATCCGCAACAAGAACAGGACGCCCCAGAGTCGGATGGTCGACACTGGCCTGGACCAGCTCCTCACTCACATCCGTTGCAACCGGCGAAATTTCGTTCAATATCCGCTCAACATCAAGGATTTCGACCAACTCGCCATCGACTTCAGTCACGGCTGTCATGTAGTTGATGCGACCCGCACCTTTAGGCGGAGGCAGGATGGATTCCCAGTTCATATTGATGATGCGCTCGACCGAATGCACCAGAAAACCCTGAATAGAGCGGTTGTACTCGGAGATGATAATGAAGCATTTACTCAGATCATCAATCGGGCGTTTACCAACCGCCATGCTGAGGTCGATGACCGAGATAGTCTGGCCACGAATATGAGCCACTCCGCGAATGCAGGAGTTCAATTTGGGCATCACGGTCAAGGGGGGACACTGCAACACTTCACGCACTTTGAATACGTTGATGCCAAATCTTTGACGTCCATTGAGACGAAACAACAACAACTCCAGCCGGTTTTGCCCCACTAGCTGGGTACGTTGGTTGACCGAGTCCAGGATACTGGCCATAAACACTCCCTAAAAACGCTTGGCATTAATCATGCATGCGTGATGGATTGCGTCAGACTATCGATGTGACAACGAACAGATTCTGAAGCAATCATAGTTAAATATGGTGATATGCGTGAACAACTTATCGACCAACGAGCGAAAATGATTAACCGACTTTTACTCATCAGCCTCTTTTTTGGCAGCATATCTTCCAGCTACGCCTCGGACGTCACTACTTATCTGCAAGAAAAGGCACAAGAGTTCGTTTACAGCCAGCTGGATATTCCGTTGGATGCCAGAGCTGAGGTCACCTCTGCCACGCTGGATGAACGGCTCCCACTGACCCGCTGCGAAGATCTGCTCACTATCAGCTTACCAGCAAAAATGGAAATTCGCCGTAATACAACAGTTTACCTTAAATGTGAGGCAGAGAGGCCCTGGGACGTCTATCTCCCGGTGCGGGTCAGCATTCAAAAGCCCTATGTCACTGTGACCAACCCCATCGCCAAGGGGGACCTGCTGAGTGAAAGCCAGCTGGTGTTGGCCTATCAAGATCAGACCCTCATCCGCGGCGACTACCTAACTGACACCGCCCCTCTTATCGGAGTACGCAGCAAGCGGGAGCTAAAACCGGGGCAACCCATCCGTTTGAGCCAGGTTTGTGTCGTGTGCAAAGGGGATCAGGTCACCCTGACGGCAGAAAATAGCAACTTCCAGATCAAAACCATGGCCCGAGCCTTGCAAGATGGCAGCTTCGGAGAGATCATCAAACTCGTCAATATTCGCTCCGGCAAAACCGTTGAGGGTAAAGTCAGTGCGGTAGGTGCCGTATCGGTCACTTTTTAAATCCGGATCCTTGACAACTTTTTTCTAAAGTTTTGATCTGCCGCACCGATAAACAGGTAAGCAAACCTTAAAGCAGACGAAGGTAACTAAAATGGCCATCAACAATATCAACAACTTGGCGAATAATCGGTTGCAAAATACCGCTAATAGCCAGGGGACAGGCAGCAAGTCAGTCACCTCATCGCCCGAAAACAAAGCGGCTACTGTCAAGCTGGACTCCGTCTCCTTGACCAGTGAGGCGCAACAATTGCAAAAGATGCAACAAAACCTCAATACCGCCTCGACCGGCAATGAGAGCAAGGTCGAACGGCTGAAAAAAGCCGTCGCGAGTGGCGAATATCAGGTTAACAGCGACGCTGTGGCCAAGAAGATGTTCAGTTTTGAGGCCAATCTGGACAAAGTTCTGGGATGATGGACTTACCTTCGTTACTGCACACCCAAGATGATTACCTCAGCCAGATGCAAGGCATTCTGGAAGAGGAGTTCAGCTTGCTCGAACAGCATCAGGCACTGGCCCTGCCCGCACTGACCGAGCGCAAACAGCAGATGCTTGCTGCGATAGAAACTCTGGACAAGACACTGGCAGAGATACCGGAACTGGCACTGCAGCTGGCAGCCTATCCCGACGAGATGGCGCAGCTTCGTGCAAAACTGGATGCTTGCCAGGCACAAAATGATATCAACGGTCGCTTGCTTGAATTGAGCATCGTATCAAACCGTCGTCTGGCAACCTTTCTGAGTCAGCTGCGCGATCGCAACAGCCTGACCTATGACGCCAAGGGCAACACTCGCTCTGGCACCCGCTCCTACGGTATCAAGGCCTGACATCTCTTATCAGGCCTTGCATTTTTACTGTCCGTTTTAAAGCACCAGTCGCAACAACTCTCGCCCGTCCTCACACGCATTGACGCGCAGTACCCCGCCCTCATAGCTCCCGTAACTGGCAGGCAACTCGCCGCGCGGGAAACAAATCGATCCCGGGTTCATCAAGATCCGTTCCCCCTGCCACTCCAGCACAGGCACATGGGTGTGGCCGCTCAGGAACAGACTACCCGGCGGTAGCTGTACCTCGTCCGGGCGATAAAGATGGCCATGGCTGACAAACCAGCGCCGCTCATCGACCAGCAACTGGTTGTAGGGGGCTGTGATGGGAAAGCGCAACAGCATCTGATCCACTTCGGAATCACAATTGCCCCGCACCGCGATGATTTGCGGAGCCAGCTCGTTGAGCCGATCAGCCACGGCGGCCGGGTTATATCCCTCCGGCAGAGGATTGCGCGGGCCATGGTTGAGCAGATCGCCGAGCAGTAGATAGTGACCCGGCTGCCAGGGCTCAAGTTGGGTCAGCACCCGCTCCAGCGCAATGATGCTGCCGTGTATGTCGGAAATGATGGCAAGTTTCATGAAATGCTCCTCACTGCGGGCTGAAATAGAGATCCTTGGTGGCAATCGTCCCTTTCAAATTCTGGCTGGGCAGTCCCCGCAGCGCGGGATCGACCAGTCTCATCTGATTGTAATGATACACGGGGAGGATCGGCGCCTCCTCAAGCAGCAACTGTTCGGCATGCCGGTAGAGTTCAACCCGGCTCGCGCTGTCCAGCGTATTGGCAGCCTGCTCCAGCAACAGATCAAAGTCGGGATTGCAGTAGCCGCTCTCGTTACGCAGATCCTGACAACGGAAGCTGCCCAGCATGGCTGATGGCTCCACGTAATCGCCAAACAGGAAGCTTCTGGCAACCTGGAAATCACCGCTATCCTTGGCCACCTGATAGGCACCCCACTCCAGACTGTTGAGGGTGACCTGTACCCCCAGCTTCTGCCACATGGCGGCAATGGCCATCGCCATCTGCTTGTGGGTTTCTGCGCTGTTGTAGGTAATGCTCAGCTTGAGTGGATTCGCACTGTTATACCCGGCCGCTGACAACAACGCTGCCGCTTTGGCCTGGCGGGTTGGCATATCTTCAAGTGCCACAGGCAATATCACCCGGGGGTAACCCGGCATCTCCGGCAACAGCGACCATGCCGCCTGTTCATCCTGCCCGCTCACCGATCCAATGAGCTGCTGC
Source organism: Aeromonas sp. 97A (assembly GCF_051919185.1). Lineage (NCBI taxonomy): Bacteria > Pseudomonadati > Pseudomonadota > Gammaproteobacteria > Aeromonadales > Aeromonadaceae > Aeromonas > Aeromonas sp. 97A. Next base: position 2,041,697 of record NZ_JBQBFF010000001.1, read on the forward strand.
CGATCAACCGCCATCGAGAGCGCCTGACGCACCCGCACATCCTGCAGTTCGGGGCGCTTCAGATTGAACGCATAGAGATAGGTGCCAAACAGCGGCAAGCCCCAGAGCCGCTCCGGAGATTCGCGCTTCATCTTCTGGTAATAGCCGAGGGAGACCTTGTTGGTGAGCTGTATTTCACCAGCCTCATAGCGCAGCCGTTCGGCATGTTGCGAGGTGATAGGCAAATAGGTGACCCGTCCGATACGGGTGTGAAGGTCATCCCAGTAGTGGATATTGCGCTCGGCTTCTATCTGCTCGTTTGGCGTCCAGCTTGCCAGCCGGTAAGCACCATTGCTCACCAGCTTGCCGGGCTCGGTCCATTGTTTGCCAAATTTGGCTATCGCCTTCTGGTTGACTGGCACAAAGGGGCGCTGACTGATGAGCTGCAGGAAATAGGGAGCCGGCCGCTCCAGGGTGATTTTCAGGATCTGATCGCTTTGCGCTTCAATGCCCAGATTGCCGAGCTCCAGCGCGCCGGCATAGATGGATTGCGCATTGTTGATCCCCGTGGCCAGCAGCAATCCGGCAGAAGGGGAGTTGATGGCCGGATCGAGCAGACGGCGCCATGCATAGACGAAATCAGCGGCCACCAGCGGCTCGCCATTGGACCATTTCAGTTGAGGGCGCAGGAAGAATCGCCACTCCAGCCCATCTTCACTCACCTCCCAGCGCTGTGCCTGAGCAGGGACGATATGCCCCTGACCATCTTCGCTGACAAGCCCTTCAAACAGATCGACCAGCACGGCCTCCCCCGGAAAACCGGATCGCACCAGCGCCGGATCCAGTGACTCCGGCTCGGCACCGTTGCCCTTGACCAGGGTTTGCCGATCGGCAAGCAAAGGCTGCTGCTCAACGGTGGTGGCATGGGCCAGGGGCCCAGCCAGCACGGCAAGCAATAGCGGGGAGAGCCAGCGTTGCGCCAGCTTGGGGAAGAAACCAGACCTCATGACAAAACCTCGAATAAAACCACTACAGGAGGGGAAGGCCGACGGCGCGCCTGATGAATGCCTGATGCCGCTCTTGTTATCCCCGAAAACGCCCCGTATTGTATCGGGCTTGCCCGGGAGATGGAGTCTTTCGGGTTAATTTTTTCAGGAGTTTTTATGGGTTATGAGTGGCTGGCCCTCGCGTCGGCCAGTTTATGGGCAATTGCAGCGCTAATTTCGGTCAAACCGGCCCGTCATCTCGGCGCATTTGCCTACAGCCGCTGGCGCATGTTTCTGGTCAGCCTGATGCTCGGCACCATGAGTCTGCTCACCGGTGGCTGGCAAACCCTCACCGCAAGCGCCCTGCCCCTGCTCGCCATCTCGGGGCTGGTCGGCATCTTCGTGGGCGATACCGCGCTGTTTGCCTGCATGAACCGGTTGGGGCCAAGACGCAGTGCCCTGCTCTTCTCTTGCCATGCGCTGTTTTCCGCCCTGCTTGGGCTATGGCTCTTTAATGAACAGCTGACGGGCTGGCGACTGCTGGGGGCCATGCTGGTCTTTGCCGGCGTGATGCTGGCAATCCTGTTTGGCAGACGCAGTAGCAGCAACGAGTGGGAGCAGATCCGTGGCAATCTGGCGCTGGGAATTGGCCTTGGCCTGACGGCGGCACTGTGTCAGAGCGTGGGAGCCATCATCGCCAAGCCGGTGATGATGAGTGGTGAGGTGGATGCGGTGAGTGCATCGGGTATCCGGATGGGCAGTGCCCTGCTGGCCCACTGCGTCCTGCGGCTGGGGCGCTTGCCGCTGGCCATGCCGCTCAAACCGGTCAATCGCCATATACTCGCCATGATTGCCACCAACGGTTTTCTGGCGATGGGGCTGGGGATGACGCTGATCCTGATGGCGCTGCGGCAGGGCGAGGTGGGCATGGTGGCCATTCTCTCCTCTACCACGCCGGTACTGCTGCTGCCGCTGTTGTGGTGGCACTCGGGGGAGCGGCCATCCATTGCCGCCTGGGCGGGTGCACTGATTGCCACCTTGGGCACGGCGCTGGTGCTGGGTTTCAGCACTCACTGACACCCAGCACCATCCCAGATCAGAACAGGGCAATCTCCTCAGCGGTCAGCTCGCGGTATTCACCTAGTGCCAACTCTTCATCCAGCGTCAGGCCACCCACCCGCTCGCGATGCAAGCCAACGACCTTGTTGCCGATGGAGGCAAACATCCGCTTGACCTGATGGTACTTGCCTTCGTGGATGGTAAGACGGGCCTCGCACTCGCCGAGAATTTCCAGCTGGGCAGGACGGGTTTTATCGGTCTCGTTACGCAGGTAGACCCCTTCGGCGAACAGCGCGATCGCATCCGGGCTCACCGGATCGGCCAACCAGACGTGATAGGTCTTGGCACACTCGTGGCGCGGCGAGGTGATGCGGTGGGACCATTGACCGTCGTCGGTCACCAGCACCAGACCCGTGGTATCGAGGTCGAGGCGCCCCACTACATGCAGCTTGCCCATCGCCGGTTCATCCATCAGGAAGAAGACAGTCGGGTGATCCGGATCCTCGTTGGAGCAGACGTAACCTTCCGGCTTGTGCAGCATGAAATAGCGGTTGCGCTGCTCCAGCGTCAGCAGCACGCCGTCAAACTCGATCTGGCTCTGCTCATTGATATGAAAGGCGGGCTGCTTGACCACAATGCCATCCACCATGACCTCGCCCTGACGGATCAGTTTGCCTGCCAGCGAGCGGGTCAAATCGGAACAATCGCACAGAAATTTATCAAGCCGCATTCACAACCTCGGAGTCCAACAAGTAAAGGGGCGTCATTATATCGGGCGGGGGCGACAACGCCACTGTTAAGGGGTTGCCAATTATGACGAACTGGTCATCCGATGTTACACTTCTCCGGTGTGACCCATCCGAACGATACTCATAATAATAAGAGTCAGGAAGCCCTCATGAAGTCTCAAGCATCCTATCCCGTCATTCCCGTCAACCAGCTGAAACCCGGCATGTATGTCATTGCTATCGCCAGCCAGACAGGTGGGATGGAGATCGCCCAGATGGGCTTGGTGACCAGCGTGGCGCAAATTGCCAATCTGGTGCGTCAGGGGGTGCTCACGGTACGCATCGATCTGGCCCGCAGCAAGCTGGGCAGTGCCGAGAGTGACGCCGTTACCTCCCCCGATCTCAATGCCAACAGCGCCCAGGTAGGGCGCCGTGCCAGTTCCAACGGCGAAGGACGGGAGCTTAAAATCCGCCGCCTCTATCAGGAAGCGCGCGAGCTGCAAGGCAAGTTCATTCGCCACCTTAAAGCGGGTGAGCCCATCGACATCACCCCGCTGGCAGAAGTCGCCGAAGAGATGGTGGACACCATGTTCACCCACGGCGATGCCATGCTCTGTCTGGCCCGTATTCGCGCCAAGGATGCCTACCTGATGGAGCACTCCATGAATGTGGCCATTCTGCTGGCCAACTTCGGCCGCTATCTGGGACTGGAGCGCAGCGTGCTCAAGGAGCTGACCCTGGGTGGCCTGCTGCACGACGTGGGCAAGATCATGACCCCGGACGAGGTGCTCCACAAACCGGGCAAGCTGACCGATGAGGAGTTCGCCATCATGCGCCAGCATGTGGTGCACAGTTACGAGATCCTCAGCAATACCCCGGGCATCACCCCCACCATGCTGGAGGTGGCCGCCAACCACCACGAGCGGCTCGATGGCTCCGGCTACCCGCAACGACTGAAGGGGGAGCAGCTCTCCCTCTATACCCGGATGAGCGGCATCGTCGATGTCTATGATGCCATCACTGCAGATCGAGTCTACAAAGCGGGTATGCAGCCGACCCAGGCCTTCCGCATTCTGCTCAAGGGGATCAATCAGCACTTCGATGCCGAACTGGTCACCAAGTTCATCAAGTGCATGGGGGTCTATCCGGTGGGCACTCTGGTACAGCTCTCAAACCAGCGCCTGGCTATCGTGATGCAGCGCAACGAGCAGCAGCCGCTCAAGCCGGTGGTCAAGGTGATCTATCACGCCACCCAGCGTCACTACCTCGAGGTACAGTGGCTGGATCTGGCCAAGTCAGGGGTGCAGGAGAGCATCGAAAACACGGTCGACCCCAAAGAGTTCGGCATCAACCTCGCCAACTTCTTCTAATCCCTCACCTCGGAGCTTCATGATTGGCGCTGGCTGTCGAGCCAGTGCCGGATCAGAAACTCCTCATCCAACGGCGAGAGATCAAAACGCAGGCTGGCCTCTTCAATGGCAGAGATATCGTGCTGGTGATGCTCACTGAGCCAACGCACCGCACGACGCAAATCTTCACCATGGGGGAGTAGCAGATGGTCGCTCATGGGATACCTCCGGTAGACTGCAGGGCGGCCCGCGAATGTAGCCACCTCTTTCCAGTCTAGTCGGTCAATCCCCATCACCCGCGCTTCTTCACCCTCCCCCTCTCAATCACGGCAATCAGCTTGTCACCGGGATCAGCGACCGAAGGCGCGCTGCCAATCCTGATCAAACTTCGCCAATGCCGCATCCACCGCAGGCACATTCAGCAACTGCTCGGCCACATCAAGCGGCAAGGTGATCGATTGGCAACCGGCCAGCAGGCAGTCGAGCGCCTGACGGGGAGTGCGGAATGACGCTGCCAGCACCTTGCTGTTCGGCGCGTGCAGCACAAGCAGCTGTTGCAACTCCTGCACGGTAGCAATGCCATCGCCACCCTGGGCATCCAGCCGGTTAACGTAGGGCGCGACATATTCCGCCCCCGCCACCGCCGCCAGCCAACCCTGCAGCGGGGTATAGACAGCGGTGCCCAAAGTCGGCACACCGTTGGCGGTCAGGCTCTTGATGGCAGCCAGCCCCTCTGCGCATACCGGGATCTTGATCACCAGATCCGGGTCCAGCTCACGCAGGGCGAACGCCTCGCGCACCATCTCGGTTTCGGTTTTGGCCATCACCTGGGCAAACAGGCGTGCCTTGGGCCCCAGTACGTCGCGCAGGACGGGCAGCAGCTCACAGAGCGGCAATCCCCCGGCGGCGGTAATGGAAGGATTGGTGGTGACACCGGCCAACGGCAGGATCCGTGACCAGCGACGCACTGCCGCCACATCGGCGGTATCGAGATACAGCTCCATCTCTAACTCCTTAACGGGATGTTCAATATGTCGCCATTCTAGCGATAAAACATCTGCAAATAGCTTGATCGAAATCAAATCAACTTTCGAATGAAAGCAAATAGAATGCAAATACAAAAGGAGGCGGTATGATTTTTGACCTGCAACGATATTCAACTCACGATGGCCCCGGCATTCGCACCCTGGTGTTTCTCAAGGGGTGCTCGCTGGCCTGTCGCTGGTGTCAAAACCCGGAAAGCCGCTCTCCCAAGCCGGACATACTACTCGACCGGCGCCAGTGCATCGAGGGATGCCAGCTCTGCTGCCAGGCTTGTCCGGCAATCTTGCGTGACAGCCAGGGTGTCCAGCTCGTCCGCTCAGCCCTCGGCAGTCAGGATGTGGAACGGCTGCGCGGCCTCTGCCCCAGCGAAGCGCTGCAGGTGTGCGGTCGGGAGGAGAGCCTGGACACCCTGATGGACACCATCTTGCGGGATCGTCCCTTCTTCGAGCGCAGCGGCGGTGGCGTCACCCTCTCCGGCGGCGAGCCGTTTATGCAGCCCGACTTTACCGCTGCCCTGCTGGCCCGTTGCAAGGCCAAAGGGCTGCACACCGCGGTCGAGAGCTGCCTCCATGTGCCCTGGCACCAGATTGAGCCAAGCCTCCCCTCACTGGATCTGGTGCTGGCGGATCTCAAACACGTTGATAAAGAACGTTTCTTCCACTGGACCCGCGGCAAGGTGGAGCTGCCCATCGCAAACCTCAAACGCCTCGCCGAGCACGGCGTGCCCATGCAGATCCGGGTGCCGCTCATTCCCGGCTTCAATGCCGACCGCGCATCGATCGAAGCCATCACCGACACCGCCGCCAGCCTCGGCACGGTGCAGGAGATCCACTTCCTCCCCTACCACACCTTAGGCGTGGGCAAATATGCCCTGCTGGATCTGCCCTATCAGGCGCCGGAGACACCGCTCGACGATCCCGATTTACTCAGCTTTGCCCACGCATACGCCCAACGTCAGGGGCTGACCCCTGTGACCAGAGGATAAGATCATGACCCAGCTCGACCTCAATACCCTCAGCCCGCGGATCCGCGCCCACAAAGAGAGCCTGATCCACATCGTTCAGCCACCGGTCTGCACCGAGCGTGCCCGCCACTACACCGAGGCCTATCGGGCTCATCTCGCCCGGCCGCTGCCGGTGCGCCGCGCTCTTGCACTGGCTCATCACCTCAAGGCGCGCACCATCTGGATCAAGCACGACGAGCTCATCGTTGGCAATCAGGCCAGTCAGGTACGGGCGGCGCCACTGTTTCCTGAGTACACGGTGAGCTGGATTGAGAAGGAGATCGACGAGCTGGCTGACCGTCCCGGCGCCGGTTTTGCAGTCAGCGAAACCGACAAGGCGATCATCCACGCCCTCACCCCCTTCTGGCGCGGCCAGACGGTGCAGGATCGCTGCTTCGGCCTCTTTACCGACGAGCAGAAAGCGCTGCTGGAGAGCGGCATCATCAAGGCCGAGGGCAACATGACCTCGGGGGATGCCCACCTCGCGGTCAACTATGAGGAGCTGCTCACGCTGGGTCTCGATGGCTTCAAGGCCAAGGTGGCCGAGCGCCGCAGTCGGCTAGATTTCGCGGATTGGGCCGATCTGCAGCGCGAGCAGTTCCTGCACGCCGTCGCCATCACCCTGGATGCGGTCAGCGCTCACATCTCGCGCTACGCCGCACTTGCCCATGATATGGCAGCACAAGAATCTCGCCCCGAGCGCCGAAACGAGCTTGAGACCATTGCGCGCAACTGCGCCCACATCGCCCACCAGCCCCCCGAGACCTTCTGGCAGGCGCTGCAGCTCTGCTACTTTATCCAGCTCATCCTGCAGATCGAATCCAACGGTCACTCGGTGTCGTTTGGCCGGATGGATCAGTACCTCTACCCCTGGTATCGCCGCGAGGTGGAATTGTCGGAATCCCTGCCTCGGACGCGCGCCATCGAACTGCTGCAAGGGTGCTGGCTCAAGTTGCTGGAGGTGAACAAGATCCGCTCCGGCACCCACTCCAAGGCCTCCGCCGGCAGCCCGCTCTATCAAAACGTCACCATCGGCGGCCAGAACTGGCGGGATGGCAGTGCCCATGACGGGGTCAACGGCCTCTCCTACGCGATTCTGGAGTCCTGCGGCCAGCTGAGATCCACCCAGCCCAACCTCTCGGTGCGCTACCACGCCGGGATGAGTGAGGATTTCCTCGACGCCTGCATTCAGGTGATCCGCTGCGGCTTTGGCATGCCCGCCTTCAACAACGACGAGGTGGTGATCCCCGAGTTCATCAAGCTCGGGGTGAGCGTGGAGGATGCCCACCACTACGCCGCCATCGGCTGCATCGAGACCGCCGTACCCGGCAAATGGGGCTACCGCTGCACCGGCATGAGCTTTATCAACTTCGCCCGCATCCTGCTGGCGGCGCTCGATGGCGGCCGCGATGCCACCACAGGCAAGGTATTCCTGCCCCAGCCCCAGTCGCTGCGAGACGGGAGTTTTGGCAACTTTGACGAGGTGATGGCCCGCTGGGATGAGCAGGTGCGCTACTTCACCCGCAAATCCATCGAGATCGACTGCGTGGTCGACAGCGTGCTGGAAGCCCAAGCCCATGACATCCTCTGCTGCACCCTGGTAGATGACTGCATCGAGCGCGGCAAGACCATCAAGGAGGGGGGCGCCGTCTATGACTGGGTCTCCGGTCTGCAGGTGGGGATCGCCAACCTCGGCAACAGCCTGGCAGCCCTGAAGAAACTGGTGTTCGAGCAGGGGATTGTGGATCAGCAAGAGCTGGCCGAAGCACTCGAGCAAGATTTTGCCGGACTGGCGGGGGAGCAGCTGCGCCAGCGCCTCACCAACGCCGCCCCCAAATATGGCAACGATCTGGACGAGGTTGACCTGCTACTGGTGCAGGCCTACCAGAGCTACATCGACGAGCTCAAGGGACTGCACAACACCCGCTTCGGCCGCGGCCCCATCGGCGGTACCTACTATGCGGGCACCTCCTCCATCTCCGCCAACGTGCCCTTCGGTGCCGCCACCATGGCCACCCCGGATGGTCGCCGTGCCCGCACGCCGCTGGCAGAAGGGGCCAGCCCCTCCTCGGGTTCGGATCGTCTCGGCCCGACGGCGGTGTTCAACTCCATCGGCAAGCTGCCCACGGCGGCCATTCTCGGCGGGGTGCTGCTCAACCAGAAGCTGAGTCCGGCGAGCCTTGAGAATGAGCGGGACAAGGCCAAGCTGATGAGCCTGCTGCGCACCTTCTTCGAGGTGCACAAGGGGTGGCACGTGCAGTACAACATTGTCTCGCGCGAGACCCTGCTGGCAGCCAAAGCCAATCCAGATCAATACCGGGATCTGGTGGTACGGGTGGCGGGCTATTCAGCCTTCTTCACCGCCTTATCCCCGGATGCGCAAGATGATATCATCGCCCGCACCGAGCACAGTCTCTGACGGGGCGCACCCATGGCGCCAGTGACGTCATATGATTGGCAAGCCACCCCACGGGTGGCTTGCCGCTATCCACCACCTTGCATGTGAGCGCACCATGAATCCACGCCACCAACTGATCCTCACTCTGGTCCATCAGGCTCGCAAGATGAGCGTGAGTGAACTCTCCCGACATACCGGCGTGTCTGAGGTGACGGTGCGCAACGACCTCACCGCGCTGGAGAAGCAGGGGCTGCTCAGACGGGTACACGGCTCGGCCATGGCGCTGGAAACCGATGACCCGGATGCCCGGATGAACATCAATTACCTGCTCAAGGAGCGCCTCGCCGAGCGGGCCGCCCAGCTGGTGGAAGATGGCGAGACGGTCTTTATCGAAGGGGGCAGCGCCAACGCCATGCTGGCGCGCCATCTGGCCCTGCACAAACGGGTCACCATCATCACCATCAGCAGCTATATCGCCCATCAGCTCAAAGATACCCCGGCTCAGGTGGTGCTGCTCGGCGGGCTGTTCCAGCATCAGAGCGAAAGCGTGGTGGGGCCGCTCACGCGCCTCTGCATCGAGCAGGTGCACTTCTCCAAGGCCTTTATCGGGGTCGACGGTTTTCATCCCGAGATGGGGTTCACCGGCCGCGACATGATGCGGGCCGACGTGGTCAACAGCGTGCTGGCCAAGGGGATGACCAATGTGGTCATCACCGACAGCAGCAAGTTCGGCGCCATCCACCCGAGCCAGCTTGGCGCGCCGGGCCAGATCAACGTGCTGGTTACCGACGATGCCCTGCCCGCCCCCATGCGGGCAGCCATCGCGGCCAAGGGGATCACCCTGCACTGCGTTGCGGCCTAGGCCGCCCGCTAATTCACGCTATTTCATTGACCTGACAGGATAAAATTTCCATGATGAGCCAGTCCCCATCGGGACTGACATCACCAGTGTGTGATCTGCAGGAAGCAGACTTCAGGAGAGCAAGGACATGCCATCGACCATCACCGCCGGGGAGCGCCGACTCTCCCCTATCATTCGCGCCACCGCCATCACCCTGACCCTGTGCTGGAGCCCGTTTGGCTGGAGTGCCACGCTGCCCGCCGACTTGAAGTGGGAGAGCAACAACCAGGATCCTCTCTATGCCGATCCGGCCGCCAAACGCGGCGGCACCTTTCGCACCTTTATGACCAGCTTCCCCCTGACCCTGCGCAAATATGGCCCCGACTCCAACGGCGGCTTTGCCGGTTACGTGCGGGAAACCAACCTGCCACTGCTGAGCACTCATCCCGTCACCGGCAACCCCATGCCGATGCTGGCAAACGAGTGGGCCTTCGGCGCCGACAACAAGACCCTCTATTTTCGCATCAATCCCAAGGCGCGCTGGTCAGACGGCCAGCCGGTCACCGCCGATGACTGGCTATTTACCCTCAAGATGATGCGCAGCAAGGAGATCAACGACCCCTGGTACAACAACTACTACAGCACCCAGATAGCAGACATTACCAAGTTTGATGATCACACCCTGGCCATCACCAGCGGCACCGAAAAGAGCCGCCAGGATCTGCTCGAATCACTGCCCATCAGCCCGGAGCCGAGCCACGCCATCAAGCTCACCGCCAACTGGGTCAAGGAGTACAACTGGAAGGTGTTGCCGGTCACCGGCCCCTATCAGATCGATCAGGTGAAAAAGGGCAAATCGGTCACCTTCAAAAGGATTGAAAACTGGTGGGGGGATGACGAGCGCTACTTCCAGCATCGCTTCAATCCTGCACGGATCGAGATCAAGGTGCTCAGGGATCTGAACATCGCCTGGCAGCACTTCCTGCGCGGCGATCTCGACACCTTCCCGCTGGTGATGCCCAACTGGTGGCACGACAAGACCAAAACCGCCGAGTTCGAGAAGGGTTATATCGCGCGTACCTGGTTCTACAACCAGACCCCGCAATCGCCAATGGGGCTCTATCTCAACACCGCCGATCCGCTGCTGAATAATCTCGATATGCGGCTCGGGATCCAGCATGCCCTCAACCTCGACAAGATGCTCACCACCCTGCTGCGGGGGGATTACCAGCGACTCAACAGTTATGGCTCAGGTCAGGGTGAGTTTACCAACAGCGAGATCAAGGCCCGTCCGTTCGATCCCAAACTGGCGCGGGAATACTTTGCCAAGGCAGGCTTTAACAAAGTGGGGCCGCAGGGGATTTTGCAAAACGACAAGGGGCAGTCACTGACCCTCGCCATCACCTACACCACCGCAGAGCATGCCCAGCGGCTCACGCTGTTGCGGGAAGAGGCCAAGAAGGCGGGGCTTAATCTGGAGCTAAACCTGATGGATGCCTCGGCCGGGTTCAAATCGATGCTGGAGAAAAAGCACCAAAGTGCCTGGATGGCCTGGGCGGGCAGCCGCTATCCCGCCTATTGGGAGTTCTTCCACAAGGTCAACGCCAACAAACCCCAGACCAACAACATCATGAACATCGATGACGACGCCATCACAGCCTTGGTGGAGCAGTATGACAAGGAGTTCGACTTTGCCAAAAAGGCGGCCCTGTCACGGCAGATCCAGCAGCGGCTCTATGAACTGGCCAGCTTCGTGCCTGCGTATCAGGTGCCCTACACCCGGGAAGGCGCATGGCGCTGGATCAAACTGCCAAAAGTACCTGCAACCCCCAAGAGCGAGCAACTTTACTGGCCCCTCGGTGGCGACAACAGCGGTTACAGCTATGGCGGTCTGCTATGGATTGATGAAGAGCTAAAATCCGAGACCAGGGCAGCCATCAAGAGTGGCAAGATCTTCCCGGCCGAGCCCATCATCGACACCACTTATCGCCAGCCCTGATTGCATCAGCCCATCGGCAAAAGTCCTTAAAACAAAAGACCCCGCCAGATAGCGGGGTCTTTGTTGGCAACCGGTGTTGCGAATAGCTCGGTGATCAGCCGCGTTTGGCCTGCTTCTCGGCAATGGCGTCAGCCACGTCAGCCGGCTCCAGTACGATGCCTTCCTGATCCGGGGTCGGGAACACGGCAACACACAGCTCGTCCTGCTCCATACCGTCAACCCAGCGCTCCAGCCACACCTTCAGGGTGATGGACTGCGGCTTGCAATCGGCCCACTCGCCTTCAGCCCACGCCTTGGCGTACTCCGGGTGCGGCCATACGGGGATGCAATCTTCATCGTCGGTGGTCAGCATCATGACGCCATGCTCGTCAGTCAGGACGAACAGCTCTTCATGCTCGACCAGCTTGCTGATGAAGTGATCGTAACGGTAATCAGCGTTCAGTTGCAGCGCGGCATTGCGCTCGGTGTCGCTCAGTTCATAGCTCATTGGCCAAGTCTCTCTCTCGATAAAGGGCGCCATGTTCACATCTTGTCGTCAGCTTGTCCAGCTTGCAGCCCCTTGGCACCGGATGGGGAGGACAATGACGCCAATAAGGATAGAGCAGCCTCCTCGATAGCGAGACCGCCAGCCATCATATTGCCCCTTTTACAGCGCAGGGGTGATCAGCTCCACATCAGGCTGCTCGCTCAGCTTTTGCCGCAGCCAGTAGGCGGACTCCACTTCGACAAAGCAGAGCAGATCCCGGCCATTGGCCGCCATCGCCATCAGCTGCTCAAAACGCAGCTGTTGTTGCTGCTCCCAGGCGGCTGCGAGTTTGACACCGTGGGCCTCATCCACCACTTCGCGACGCAGCTCGAACAGGTTATCGGTGATCGGGCTGTTGATCTTGGCGGCGGTGTGCCAGTACATCAGCAGGTTATCCATCATCTCGCTGTCGTAGTTGGCCAGTGCATCCAGCTCTGGCGTATCACCGCTGTCGCTGGCGGCAAAATCACACCAGCCCGCATCGAGTGACGCCAGCTCATGAGCCCCCTTGGCATGCTTGCGCAACAGTGCAATGTCGGCCCCCTTGCGTGCAGGCAACCACACCTCGCCCTGATGGACATCCAGCAGGGACGTCAACGAAGCAGCGGGGTAAACCGGAAAGCGGGTACAAAGTGAATGCAGCAGGGATACCAGAGTGATCTTGACCATGAGCGATACCTTGAACAGGGCGAACAGCCACCAATAGACCGTCCGATATAAAGAAGTGCCCTATCCTACCACGTTTGGTCCGGCTCGGCCCTTGGCGAAGCTGTCAGCCAACCATCTGATTACGCCGAAAAAAACAGCATTTGAAACGCAGCATCCAGTCAAAGGTCAATAATTTGAGCCAGCGCCCACTAAAGTGGATCTGAGGATGCTAGTTTGCATACATCTTTAGCGTAAGGAGTAAATCCATGATTGGGATCGACCAGGTTTCTAACGAATTCGTGAACGATTTGAAAATACTGGCATGCTTTGATCCGGCCAACATGAGCCTGGGGATTAAATTACGCAGCGATATGTCTGAAGAGTTGTGCCAGGCGGCAGCCCGTCTGCATCAACAGGGGCTCATCAGCGCAGAAGATGGCGGCTATCTCACCCCGTTTGGCATGACCATGGTTGAACACCTGCAACATCTGCTGGTCGCACTCAAACCGCTTTGAGCGGCTGTGGTGCCCAGAGTGAAAAGTTGAGTAGCTCCCAGCGCTCCCCTTGGTGAAGATGACAGGCAAACAGCAAAGGACCTTCGGGTCCTTTTACTTTGCCATCCACCAGCCACTCCCCCTCCCTTTCAGGTACCAGTCGCGCATTTACCTCATCGGGTTGCAGCGCCGCGCCCACCCGGACCTGGACAAATTGCTGGCAGATCACCTGCGCTTCCATCGCGGATTGAACCGGTACCGGCGCATCGGACGTCGAATTCAAGGTGGCAGCAAGCAGGAGCGATAGCAGCATGATTCAGCACATGGGAGTCAGTAGCAGAAGCCAGATAAACAAAAAGCCGTGGCACCAGAGGTACCACGGCTTTCTTAAATTCTGTAAGAATTACAGAGCGGTTACGTTCTCAGCCTGCGGGCCTTTCTGACCTTGGGTCACAGAGAACTGTACGCGCTGACCTTCAGCCAGGGTACGGAAACCGTTACCTTGAATGGCGCTGAAGTGAACGAAAACGTCCGGGCCGTTTTCTTGCTGGATGAAGCCAAAACCTTTGGTTTCGTTGAAAAACTTAACGGTACCGGTGATCATGTTAGACATATCTTTTAAACCTGTATTCAAAATAATTACTTATGCTTTTCAGCGGGTAAAGCTCAAAAAACGGGATTAACTTATGAACAACAGGACAAGATGTGAAACATCGTATTCATTGACATAACTATCGCCCTTTCAAGCTGGTTTGGATTATACGTGGCTTTGTAGATTACGCAAACAAATTTGTGCCCTGCCAACGGCAGGGCACAATCCGTTATAAGGTGGCCGCTTCCAACGCTTCGACCAGCGCTCTGAGAAAACGAGCCGCCTCGCCGCCGGTGCAGGCTCTGTGGTCAAATGTCATCGACAGCGGCAATGCCCTGACGGGACGCGCTTCACCATGTATGAACACCACTTTTTCGAACAGTTTGCCTGCTCCTATGATGGCTACCTGCGGCGGCGTGACGATAGGGCTGGCATAACGGCCTGCGATGGCACCGAAGTTGGTGAGCGTAATGGTCGCCCCCTGCAACATCTCGCGCGGCACGGCGCGTGCCTTCACATCGGCGATCATCCGATCCAGCCCCTGCCGGATATCAGCCCCCTCCCGCTCGGCCACGTTCTCCATCACCGGCACATAGAGGCCATGCTTTGAATCCACCGCGATGGCCACATTGACCTCTTTGAACAGCCGCCGTGACAGGGTGTCGCCATCAAACCAGGCATTCATCGAGGGCTCGGCGCGGCACGCCACGCCAATGGCCTTGATAAGGCGCACCGTCACATCCTCATCAGGCCGCCAGTGACGCAAATCCACCTCATCGGTGATGCTGACCGGCACCACAGTCTGATGAGAGAGCTCCATCGCCTTGGCCATGGCCCGCCGTGACCCTTTGAGGAATTCGTTGCCACTGCTCTGCTGGGCCTCGAATGCCTGCTGCACATCCAGCTCAGTCACCATGCCGCCGCTGCCACTTCCCTTGAGCCGGTCGATTTCCAGACCCAGCTTCTGCGCCAGCAGGCGCACGGCAGGCATGGCTTGCACCAGCGATCCCCCCGGGGCAATGGCCCCCACCACGAAGTGATCCTCGATATGTTGCTGATGGGCGCTCACCTTGCCCACCACAGTGCCATCATCCTCCCCCCCTCGAACTCCACCAGCGGCGCACCGATATGGAGGATATCCCCTTCGGCGCCGCAGAGACGGGCAATCACCCCGGCCACCGGAGAGGGCACATCCACCAGCGCCTTGGCCGTTTCCACCGACAAGAGCACCTGATCGACCGCGACGGTATCACCGGCACTCACCTTCCACTCGACGATCTCGGCTTCGGCCAACCCTTCACCCAGATCCGGTAATTTGAAAAATTTCATAGCCACTGGTTCTCCATCAGCTGGTGAGCGGCATCGGCGATATCCTGCTCGGTGATGAGGTAATACGCCTCGTTGCGATAGTAGGGGACGGCGGCATCCACCCCGGTCAACCGTTTGGGTGGCGCCTTGAGGCTGGGAAGTGCCTGCTCGGTCACCCGCGCCACAATTTCGGCCCCGGCCCCGAAGCTGCCACACGCTTCGTGTACCACCAGCAAGCGGCCGGTCTTGCGCACCGAGGTGAGGATGGTCTCCATATCCAGCGGCTTGATGGTGGCCAGATCCAGCACCTCGCACTGGATATCCTGCTCGGCCAACAGGTTCGCCGCCCGCATCACCTCCTGAATGCAGGCTCCCCAGGCCACTACTGTGATATCCCGGCCCGGGCGCAGGGTGAAACAGACGTCCAGCGGCAAGCCGACACCATCATCCACCACCTCGGATTTCATCGAGCGATAGATGCGATCCGGTTCGAAAAACATCACGGGATCCGGATCGCGGATGGCCGAGAGCAGCAAACCATAAGCGCGCCTCGGGCTGGAGGGGATCACCACCCGTAGCCCCGGAATATGGGCAAACAGCGCCTCGACGCTCTCGCTGTGATGTTCAGGCGAATGAATGCCCGCGCCATACGGGGAGCGATAGACGAGGGGACAGGAGAGGCGGCCACGGGTGCGGTTTCGCATCCGCGCCGCCTGACAGATGATCTGCTCCATCCCGGGGAAGATGAAGCCCTGAAACTGGAACTCAGCCACCGGCTTGAGCCCCTGGGTGGCCATGCCGACCGCCACCCCGGCGATCAGCCCCTCGGCCAGCGGCGTGTCGATCACCCGCTTGAAACCGAACTTGTCGCGCAGGCCCACGGTGGCGCGAAACACCCCGCCGTTGACCCCCACATCCTCGCCCAGTACCACCACATCCGGGTCGTGCTCCATCTCGTAGTGAAGAGCCATGTTGACCGCTTCCAGCAAACTGATCTCACTCATGGCCAACCTCCTGCTTCATCCCCTTGGCAATCACTCGCTCGCGCTGGGGCAAGAGTTCGGCGGGCAGGCTGGCGTAGTGATAATCGAGCATCGCCTCCGGCGGCTGGGGCGCCATCGCCTCATAACGGGCGACAGCCTGTTCGACCTCTCGGGTAGCCTCCGCCAGCAGGCTCTGCTCCTGTTCTTCATCCCACCAGCCCTGGCTGTGCATAAACTGGCGCAGCCGCTTGACCGGCTCTTTCGCCCAGGCGGCCTCGACCTCGGCCCCATCGCGATATCGAGTGGCATCGTCGGCCGTGGTGTGATCGCCGAGGCGATAACTGACCGCCTCGATCAGGGTCGGCCCCTTGCCGCTGCGAGCCCGTTCGACGGCACTGCGGGCGGCATCGTAGACCGCCACCACATCGTTGCCATCCACCTGCAGGCTGCGCACCCCTGCACCAATCCCCTTTTGGGCCAGCGTAGGAGCGCTCGATTGCAGCTTGCGTGGCACCGAGATGGCCCACTGGTTGTTGTTGACGATGATGACCATCGGCAGGTGCCAGACACCGGCGCAGTTCAGCCCCTCCAGAAAATCCCCCTTGGAGGTGCCACCGTCGCCGATAGTGACTACGGCGACACGCGGTTGATTACGCAGTTTGAAGGCTGAGGCAATACCGCAGGCGTGGGTGATCTGGGTAGCGATGGGGACGCAGATGGGGAGATCTTCTGAGGGAGTCCCATCGGGTTTGAGAAAATAACTGCCCCGCTCGTCACCACCCCAATATTGCAGGTTTTTCTCCATCGGCACGCCCCGCACATAGAGGGTGGGCATGTCCCGATAGTAGGGAACGTAGACATCCTGCGGCTGCATGGCGAGACCAATGCCAATCCCCACGGCTTCTGCGCCGAGATGGGAGGGAAAAGTACCGAGTTTGCCGGTTCGTTGCAGCGCAATCGCTTTTTTGTCATAGCTGCGCACCATCACCATATTGCGGTAGAAGGTGTGCAGTATCGCCTTGTCCAGCCAGGTCGGTAAGGTGGCGACCGGGCACCCTTCCGCATCGAGGTAACGAAGGAAAGGGATGTCGACATGGGTCATAACTGGCTCCTTGCCGTTGTGAGCGTCACCGATGCTGGTGACACCTAGATGTAAATACCTTGTTAAATAAAAAGCAAAGAGATTTACTCAGGTAAGACCAGTAGAAACTTCTTTAAAGTAGCGAAGGAGTTGAATTTTCGGCGATGAGTGGCAAGGTATGCCGTAAATGGTGCAACTTTGCAGCGCTGAATGCAGGATGCCAAATATTGAAAAGGGGTGCCTGGCTCCCCCATTGAGTTGTTTCAGTTAACTGTTACTTCTGTCAGTGGTTACTCCAACCAGCAGTTACGCCAGCCACTGTTGTAGCTGGCGGGCCATGCCAACTGGCAGCAATTGAGCGCGACTCAACAAGCGGCTGCGCCAGGGCTCGGCCTGCAAGGTGGGGCAAATTCGCATCTCCCGTCCCCGGTCAGCCACGCGCACCAACCGATCGATGAGGGTCTCCAGCGGCGGATGCACCGGCCAGTGAGGATAGAGGTCAGCAGTTGTGATATCGGCCAACTCGCACACCCGCTCCTCTTTCTCATCTCCCTTCTCATCAGCCATTGGCCAGGGGTGAAGCACCTGTAGCCAACCCGGCCGTGCTGCCTCCAGCAACTGGCCCAGCGTCGGCTGCGCAAAGTGGGGATCTCCTGCGACTTTGAGCAGATGACGCGCCCCCGCCAGCACCACCACGCCGCGGGCGGGAAGTGCAAGAAGATAGTCGGCCAGCGCCTGATCCCGCCCCCTGTTGTGCTGCTGCCACAGCTCCGGGCTCATCTCCTGCCACTCGAATAAGGGCTCGCAGAGATGCACCCGCAGCCGCACATGTTCAGGGCGCACCAGATTGCTCTGGCGCAGAGTGGTGAAGAGAGCAGGAAACTCGGGGGCCATCCAGGCAGGAAAGGCGCAGGAGTCGAGCCAGACCGGATAGAGTCGTGCCAGCGTCAGCGGCTCCCCCTGCCAGCTTTCCTCCCCCGCCAGCCAGGCATCGAGCAAGCCCTGATGGCGGCGATTGCCGCACTCCAGCACCAGATCGGTCATGACTCCCCAGAGCACCGGATCACACAGCCAGGCGTGTTGGCGCCGGATAAAATCCGGGTGCCAGTGCGGCTCCCCCAGCCCCACCAGCTTGCCCGCCTGCAAGGCTTCCCGGATGGCGGCAACAGGGGTCATGCGTCCCCTTCCTGCCGGATGTGCGGCTGTTGCCCGACCCCATCGACCCGCTCACAAATAAAAGCGCCGATCTTCGCCAACCAGTCGGGATGCACCATCTCCTGATGCAGACAGGGGAAACGCTCATAGCGGATTTCGCCTTTTGTCAGCGGCTCCCAACCACGTCCATCCAGCCAGGGCTGGCGGGAGGCTGACGCCTCGATAAAGATCACCTCCCCGTGGTAGCAGTAGTCGACCGGCTCACGGATCAGCCGGTTGTTGTGGCCCACCAGCTCAATCATGGCGCTCACCACCTGCTCGTCGAGCATGGCTAGCGCACTCCCCTCTGCCCCCAGTCGGGCCACCACGTCGTCGCGAGTGAGGGAGTCGAGCGCATCGTCCGCAACCGCAATGCCTCCCATCCGCAGCAATGCATCGAGCATCCGCTGCTCGTCGGGTAACGGCTGGGTTTGCCACTGCTGGCAGGGGTAGGCGTCGAGCAGCAGCACCATGGCCACCTCCTGTCCCTGCTCTTGCAGCATGGCGGCCATCCGGTGCACCAGCATGCCCCCGAGAGACCAGCCGAGCAGCCAGTAGGGCCCCTCGCTCTGCTGACGACGCAGCTCGGTCACATAGTCGAGGGCCAGCTCGTCGAAGCTGGCAGGCTGCGGGGCATCCGGCTGACAGAGCGCCCGCGCCTGCAGGGCATAGACCGCCATGTCGGCCGGCAGATGGGGCACCAGTGGCGCATAACACCAGCCGAGCCCCCCTGCGGGATGGACGCAAAAGAGGGTGGGGCCTGATACGCCGGACTGCGAACCGGGCGCCCGCAGGGGCAACAGCATGGGCATCGCCTCCCGCTCGCCGCCAAGACGGCGCGCAAGCTGGGCGGGGCTCGGCGCTTCGAACAGGCTGGCCAGAGTGAGATCCTGTCCGATTGATTCCTCAATACGCACCACCAGCTGCGCCGCCAGCAGGGAGTGGCCACCGAGGGCAAAGAAGTTATCGTCGGCGCCGACCCGCGCCAGCCCCAGAACCTCGGCGAAGAGGCGACAGAGCCGCTCCTCCAGCAGGGTTTTCGGCAGCGACTGACCCACTGCCGACGCCATATCGGGCAGAGGCAACCCCTTGCGATCCAGCTTGCCATTGGGGGTAAGCGGCAGCTCAGCCAGGTTTACCAGGAGCCCCGGCACCATGTAGTCAGGCAAGGCAGCGCCAAGGGTGGGTACCAACTCGGCCAGCGTCAACTCGCTGCTATCTGCGGCCACCACATAGGCCACCAGACGGCGATCGCCGGGGGAAAATTCGGGGGCCAGCACCACCGCCTGCGCCACCCGGGGATGGCGCAGCAGCACCTGCTCGATCTCCTCCAGTTCGATGCGTTGACCACGGATCTTCACCTGAAAATCGAGGCGCCCCAGATACTCGATGGCGCCATCCTCGCGCCAGGCGGCCAGATCGCCACTGCGATAGAGCCGTCCCGCCCCGAAGGGGTTGGCAATAAAGCGCTCGGCGGTGAGCTCGGGCTGGCCAAAGTAGCCCTCCGCCACCTGTACGCCGCCGATCCAGAGCTCCCCCGCCACACCGGGGGGCACCGGCTGCAACCAGGGGTCGAGAATGTGGATGCTGGTATTCCAGACCGGATAGCCGATGGGCACGCTGGTCACCGCCTCGTCTGCCCGGCAGGGATACCAGGTGACATCCACCGCCGCCTCGGTCGGGCCATAGAGGTTGTGCAGGGGGGCTGAAAATACCCCATACCAGCGCTGCACTAGATCCGCGGGCAGCGCCTCACCGGAGCAGAAGACCTGCCGCAGGGCGCGGCAACGCGCAGGCTCGGCCTGAGTGACAAAGACCTGCAGCATGGAGGGGACAAAGTGCAAGGTGGTGATCCCGGCCTGCTCAATCAGCTCGGCAAGGTAGGCGGGATCCTTGTGGCCGCCCGGTTTGGCGAGCACCAGCCGCGCCCCGGTCATAAAGGGCCAGAAAAACTCCCAGATGGAGACATCGAAACCGGCCGGGGTCTTTTGCAGCACCCGATCCGCCGGGCCGATGGGATACATGTGCTGCATCCAGAGCAGCCGGTTGACGATGGCGCCATGGCTCACCACCACCCCTTTGGGCCGACCGGTCGAACCTGATGTGTAAATGATGTAGGCCGCATCTTCCGGCCTGGGGGCTGGCAGCTCACAAGGTGCTATCGCCGCCACGTCTATCGTCGCCAGCTGCTCTGCCACACCGGGGGCATCGAGGCAGACAAGTGGCGCGGCCACATCGAGCGGCATACTCAAGGTGCGACTGGTCAGCACCAGCGCAGGGTCGCTGCTGGCGAGAATGTAGCCGATCCGCTCCGCCGGATAGTCCGGATCAACGGGTACATAGACGGCCCCCACCGACATGATGGCCTGCTGGGCGAGAATAAGCTCGGGAGAGCGCGGGATCACCACAGCCACCTGGCAACCGGGGCCCACGCCCCTCCCCGCCAGATAGCAGGCCAGCTGGCGGGTACGCTGGCGCAGCTCGGCCACACTCCAGCGTTCGGCGCCACACTCCAGCGCGATGGCACTCTGATCCGCGGCCGCCAGCCCCCCGGCCAGCAGTGCACTCAGGGTGGTGGTCGGCAACGGATGGTCGGTTTGGTTCCAGCGCGCCAGCTCAGCCTGCTCGCAGGGCAGCAGCAGCGGCAAACGCACTGCCAGGGCCTCGTCACCCGCCTCACTCCAGGCCGCCAGATAAGCTACCAGCCGGGCCAGATGACGTTCACTCTCCTGTTGGCTGAAGCGCCCCTGATGTGCTTCTAGGGTCAGGGTCATCGCGCCAGCCTCCTCGGCAAAGTAGAAGGCGCACTCCTCCACCGGCCCCGCCGCCAGCACCTGCACCTCGCCACGAACCTGGTTGTGCCCTTCACCAACGCTGAGGGTACGGGCAAAGGGCATCAAATTGACCTGAGGACCAAACAGCGGCTGGCCCGGCTGGCGCTGTTGCAACCACTCCTGACGGCAGCCCTGATGACGGCGCAGGGCGGCAAATTGCCGCTCGACCTGTACCAGCAACTCCCCTACCTGGCTGGTGCCGCTCAGCTCGATGGGCAGGGGCACCACATTGACCTTCATGCAGGGGGTATCGGCCGCCGCTGAGCCCAGCCGCCCCATCAGCGGAATACCCAGCACCACCTCGCCAGCGCCGCTCATCCGCTGCACATAGCTGGCCACCGCCGCCAGCAGCAGGCTGTAGGGGTGGCAGGCCGAGCGAGTCGCCCGCGCCACCAATGCCTGCCACTGGCGGCCAGCCAGCCGCTGCTCAAGACGATATGTGGAACCCGGCCCTTGCGCCGGACGTCGGGAGAGCGACGCCGGGTTCTCCACCCCGGCCAGCTGCTGCAAGAAGAAATCGCGATCCCGCGCGGCGCGCGGTGAGTCCTGATAGGCCGCCTCCTCGGCCAGCAACTCCTGCTGGGTCGCATAACGGCAGGGGGCTGGCTGCTCACCTGCGCAGAGCGCCTCATACCAGCTCGCTACTCGCTGGCAGAGCAGGCTCAGGCCAAAGCCGTCGATGGCGATATGGTGCACGGCGATAAACCAGGCCCACAACCCCTCGCCAAGGCGATAGAGGGTAGTGGCAAACAGCGGCCCCCCGGCCAGATTGAAGGGAACGGCCAGCTGCGCACGCATCTCGGCCTGCGCGGCTGCAAGCGGGTCGGCTTCGCTGCGCAGATCCCGCTCGCTCAGCTGCCAGCAGGCGGGATTGGCCACCATCTGCGGGCCATCGGCAGTGGCCACAAAGGCGCAGTGCAGACCGGGGATCTCGTCGATGGTCTGGCGCACCGCGCGGGTGAAGTGATGGGGAGCCAGCGCCCCCTCCAGCAGCCAGTACTCGCCGGTATTGCAGGCGGGGCTCTGTGGATATTTATGCTGGGCAAACCAGATGCCTGCCTGAGCTGTGGTTAGCGGCCAGCGCGGCTGCTCACCACGCTGGTGAGTGGCGCGCATCGCCATTGTCTGTTCCATGGGAATGTCCTTGCGCAAACATCGAGCGAGCAGTGACTTGCCTCTGCCCGCATGGCTGAAAAGCGAGGAGGCCAGACCTCCTCCATAAGAGAGTGTTACGCCTGCCAGATCGGCAGCGCGCGGGCTAGACCCCCAGGGTGGCACCGCCATCGACCACCAGATCCTGCAGGGTGATATGGCTGGCCGCATCGGAGGCGAGAAACAGCACGCAGGCGGCCACCTCGTCGGGGGTCCCAAGTTTGCCAAGGGGGATCCCCAGCTTGAACTGCCCGGGCAAACCCGCGATGGTGCGCATCTCTCCTTCCTGCTGCGCCGCCTCCCCCTCCTGCCACATGCCGCATAACATCGGGGTACGGGTCGAGCCCGGCGACACCAGATTGCAGCGCACCCCATAGGGGGCGAGTTCCAGCCCTGCCGTTTGGGTGAGACTGGTCAGCGCCGCCTTGGAGGCGCCATAGATGCCCATCCCCACTCGCGGCACCCGACCGGCATTGGAGGAGACATTAACGATGGCGCCCCTGCGCCGTCCCTGAAACCAGGGGGTCAGGGCCCGCATCAGATAGAAGGGGGCGAAAGTGTTGATGGCGAAGGTGCGCTGCAAAAGAGCGTCATCCACCTCATCGATCCTGCCGGTCGCCAGTACGCCAGCGACATTGACCAGCACATCGGGCCCCAGCCCCCCGTCCAGCAGCCGTTCGCAGCAGCGGGTCACGGCCTCGCTGTCGCTGACATCGATCACCACCCTCTTCACGTTGCCGGGCAGTGCCTCGGCCAGTTGCAGATCGAACGCCACCACGCTGGCCCCCGCCTCGGCAAAGGTGCGCGCCACCGCATGGCCAATTCCCTGTGCCGCACCGGTTACCCAGACGGTTCTGCCTTGCCACTCGCTCATGGGGTGCACTCCGGTTCGCTGACGTGCTCTTCGTTGACCTGATAAGCCGTGTCCTGACTGACATTCAGCTGACGGGAGAGGAGCGCCCACCAGTGAGCCAGGGTCGGCGTGCGGGCCAGCTCGGCCAGCTCCACCACCACTCCCTGCTGGCGCCACTCCTCCACCAGCCCCATCACCGCCAGCGAATCGAGACCGTAATCGAGCAGGTTGTCATCCTCGGTGGGCTGCTCCTGCTGCATCTCGGCGGGCAGCCGCGCCAACACCTGAGCACGCAGCGACTCGCGAGTCAGGGGGCGTTTGCTGGCCGCCATCACCTCGGCCACGGTAATCACCCGACCGGCATTGCGGCTGACGTAGGAGAGCGCCAGCAGATGATCCTCGCGGGAGAAGTCGGCAATGGCATCTGCCACCAGGAAGGGGCGGATATCCCGCATAAAGGCATCGACCGCCGTCTGCATCACCCCGATATGGCCGTAGATGCCGCAGATCACCAGCTGATCCCGCCCCCATCCGGCCATCAGCTCCGCCAGCGGTGAACGGCAAAAAGCGCTGTAGCGCCACTTGGTCAGCACCGTATCCTGCGGCTCGGGCGCCAGCGCCGAAACAATCGGCTGACGCTCCGGCGCTCGGGTCAACCCCGGCCCCCACATGTCGTTGAGCAGCGCCCGATCGGCCTGACTCTGCTCGGCGGGCTGGGCGGTATAGACCACCGGCATGCCAAGAGCTCGCGCCTGACGGATCAAGGTGGCGATATGGTCGATGACCTGATTGATCAGCGGATTGTCCGCCCCGTAGAAATCGACGAAATAGTGCTGCATATCGTGGACCAGCAAGGCGGCGCGGCCCGGTTCGAAAGGCCAGTTCACCCGCCCGATAGGCAGCTCCTCAGCGGTAGGCAGCGGATAGGCGGCGAGGGATTGAATGGTCATGCACACTCCTTGGCGAGCTGCTCGCGCAGCGTCTGTTTGTCTATCTTGCCGACCGGGGTGTGGGGCAGTTGCTCCACCAGCACCAGGCGATCGGGCAGTTTGTAATCGGCCACCCCCTGCTCGCGCAGGAAACGGCGCAAGCGGGGCAGATTGAGGGGCTCGCGGCACATCAAAAAGGCGCAGCTGCGCTCCCCGAGCATGGGATCCGGCATGGCGACCAGCGCCGCCTGTCGCACCTCCGGGTGGGTCAGCAACAGCTCTTCAATCTCGAGGGCGTCGATCTTCTCCCCACCCCGGTTGATCTGATCCTTATTGCGTCCCACCACCATCAGATGACCGCCGGGCAAGCGGCAGACCAGATCGCCGGTGCAGTAGAAACCGTCCCGGTCGAAAGCCCGCTGATTGTGGGCATCGGTCTTGAAGTAGCCGCGAAAGGTGTAGGGGCCACGCGTCCAGAGCTCGCCGCACTCGCCATCCGGCAAGGGGCGCCCGTCGCTATCTCGTACCTCCACCTCGTCACCCGGGCTCATCGGGCGGCCCTGGGTATTGACGATGTGCCACTGGTCATCCTCGATGCGGGTGTAGTTGACCAGCCCCTCGGCCATGCCGAACACCTGCTGCAAGCGGCAACCAAGGCGGCTCGCTACCGCCTCGGCATGAGCCGGGCTGAGGCGCGCCCCTCCCACCTGCACACACTCCAGAGAGGTCTGCGGATAGTGGCTGGCCGCCTCCAGCCAGAGCGCCAGAGCCGGTGGCACCAGTGCCGCCCAGTTGACCTGATGGCGCTGCACCAGCGGCAGACAGGTTGCAGCGGAAGGATCCTTTGCCAGCACCACACAGCCACCGGCATAAAACACCCCGAGTGCACCGGGGGAGCTCAGGGGAAAGTTGTGGGGCGCCGGCAGGGCACAGAGATAGATCACCCGTTCATCCCAACCGCACACCGCCACGCTCTGGCGCACGCTGTAGCCATAGTCATCGTGGGTACGGGGGATCAGTTTGGGAGTGCCGGTACTGCCGCCGGAGAGCTGGAAAAAGGCGACCTGATCGGCCGGGGTTGGTGTAGGTGTAGGGGTTGGCGCTGTGGCCGCCAACGGCGAACCATCAGCACGGGCTATCGGGTCAGGCTGACGCCATGCAAATCCTGACTGAAGATCGGAGCCTTCAGCCTGCTCGAACAGCAGTGTCTGGCAAGAAGGCGATACCCGCTCATCAAGGGCCGCCAAGCTCCCCGCTTCACCGGCAAAGCCGGGATGGGAGGGGCTGAGTACCAGCAAGGCGGGCTCAATCTGGCGGGCAAAGGCCACCAGCTCGCGCCGCTGATGGCTGTAGAGGGCATGCACCGCCACTACGCCGCAGCGGATCAGGGCAAACCAGCAGATATAGAATTCGGCGCAGTTGGGCAACTGCACCAGAGCAGTATCGCCATGGCCCAGCCCGCGCGCGGCCAGCCGCGCCGCCAGCGCATCAACCTCACGCTTTAACTGGCCATAACTGAGGGTTCGCTCGCCGCAGATCAGGGCCGTGCTCTCGGGATAACGTTCGGCAGATTCATCGAGCAGGGCGGTGAGCGGTTGTCCACGCCACCACCCTTGTGCCCGGTAGTGGGCTGCCAGCTCGGCAGGCCAGGGGGTAAAGGGCACCAGCGGCTTCATGCGGTTACCTCCGGCTCCCGGCTTTCGAGGCCGAAGGCACGCAACATGGTGCCGAGCTTGGCGGCGGTCTCTTGCCACTCCGCTTCCGGCGAAGAGCCCACCACTACCCCGGCGCCGGCATAGAGCCGCAGCTGCTTGCCGGCCAGCACACCACAGCGGATGGTGACCACCCACTCGCCATTGCCGTCGGCATCCATCCAGCCGACGGCGCCGCAGTAGAAGCGGCGATCGTACCCCTCAAGCCGGGAGATGGCCTGACGTGCTGCCGAGAGCGGCGTGCCGCATACCGCCGGTGTCGGGTGTAGCGCCAACGCCAGTGCCAGCACGGGAGAGGGTTCATGGAGCCGCCCGGCGATGCGGGTCGAGAGGTGCCACATGGTAGGAGTGGCGATCACCTGCGGCTCCAGAGGGACATCCAGCTCGCGGCAGAAGGGAGCGAGGGCCTCAGCGACCGCATCTGCCACCAGCGCATGTTCATAGCGATCTTTCTGGGCCCCCAGCAGTTCGGCACTGGCCGCCTGTTGATCAGGAAAAGCGTGGCGCGGACGGGAGCCCGCCAACGGATTGCTCACCACCACCATATCGCTGCGCGATACCAGCAGCTCGGGGCTCGCGCCAAGCAGGGTCTCTCCCTCCGGCAGCGGGATCTGGAACACATAGGCGCCCGGATTCTGGGTCAGCAGAGAGCCAAAGGCGTGTGCGGGGGAGGTCTGCTCTGCGCTCTGCACATCGATGGCGCGCGACAGCACCACCTTCTCAAGCTGGCCCTCGCTGAACTGCTGCAGTGCCGCCCGCACCGCCCCCTGATAGTGGGCAGCGCCGGTCACTTCACTCACCTCACCATGGAGCTGGCAACAGCGGGCGGGCAACAGGGCATCCCTTGCGACCCACTGCGATTGCGCCGGGATCACCAGATGCCAGGGAGATTGGGTATCAAACGGGATGGCGCCGATGGCGATGGGATTGACCATCCCCTGCTGGCGCAACTGACGCAGATGGGCGAGGAGCTTCTCCGGCGGGATGCCGGTAAAACTGTCGTGAATACCGGAGGCGACCAGAACCCTGTCACCGCTGGCAAAACAGCACACTTTATCCAACCCGACCGCTGTGGCGGGCCACTCTCCTTCCAGTGCATGGTCACACATGACGGTGCTACTCCTTGGAATGAATCACTGCCTGACAGGACTTAAAGTGAGTCATTTGACTCACCAGATATCAGGGTGAACGGCATCCTAACAAGGAGCGACAAAGCGATCAATACAAATGAGAATCAATTTCATTAACTTCTTTTTAGTCAAAAGAAGGTGACGAACGAAACTGAACTTCGCCGATAAAAAAGAGTTGCGATCGGAGCAAATTCAATTTGATAATGATAACGCTTATCATTTGAATGTTATGGAAGATGTAAATAATGAAATCCTCAACCTCCCGTTTTATTACTCCCAGCCTGCTGGCCACCACCATCGTCACTCTGCTGACCCAGCAAGCGATCGCCGCCAGCAACGCCCCTCAAGCCGATGAGGTGATCACCGTCACCACCACGGCGCACAATACCCGCTCGGCACCGGCCTCTATCTCTGTCATCACGGCCGAACAGATCGCCGCCGCGCCAGTCAATGACCTTGCCGACCTGCTGCGCCACGAAGTGGGCATTCAGGCTGAAGCTGACACCAATGGCCGCAGCGATATCGGTATTCGCGGCATGTCCGGCAAGTACACCCTGGTACTGGTGGATGGCAAACGCCTCTCCTCCTCCAATGCCCTGTGGCGCGGCGGCAACTTCGACAACACTCCCGTGCCCCTTGGCATGATCCAGCGGGTCGAGGTGATCCGTGGCCCCATGTCGGCACTTTACGGCTCCGATGCCATCGGTGGTGTCATCAACATCATCACCAAGCAGCCGGGCAAAACCTGGCAAGGGGCGGCCGATGCCGACTTCAAGGCCATCGAGGGCAAGGATGGCGGCGATCAGCACAGGACCAACCTGGGCTTTACCGGCCCGCTGACCGACAACCTGCTGATCCGGATGAACGGCGAGGTGTATGACCGTCAAGCCTGGACCCCCACCGAAGCTGCTGACGGCATCCCTCTTATCGAAGCCAAACAGACCCGCAACTTCGCCTCCACCCTCAGCTGGCTGGTGGATGAGCAGCAACGCTTCGAGCTGGATTACCTCTACAACCAGGATGAGCGGCCTCTCGATATCTTCCGCAAAACCGGCAACAAGGTGCACAGCCGCCAGCAGCAAAACGATCGCAACCTGTTTGGTCTGACCCACAAGGGGAACTGGAGTTGGGGTGACACCACCGTCATGGCCAACTACGAGACCTCCCAGATCGACGACTTCAACACCAGCTACTCTGCCCCGCAGCAGCGGGAGCTGGAAGAGAACACCTTGACCCTCAAGGGCTATACCAACCTGGCGCTGGCCAACCACTACCTGACCCTGGGTGGTGAATATCTGGATCGGGAGCTGGTGGATGCGGTGAGCTACAAGGATATCGGCGGCAAAGAGAGTCACTCCCAGGAGGCGCTGTTCGCTCAGGACGAGATCGGCCTGACCGACAGCCTGACCTTCACCCTGGGCGGCCGTTACGATCACCACGAGATCTACGGCAGCCACTTCACCCCGCGCGGCTATCTGGTCTATGAGATGAACGATGTGGTGACAGTGAAAGGCGGTGTCAGCCAGGCCTTCAAGGCACCGGCACCACACCAGTACTCCAACGGTTACAGCATCGAGAGCTGCGGCGGCAGCTGCCGCATCTATGGCAGTGACAAGGTCAAGCCTGAAACCAGCACCAACTACGAGCTGGGTGTCATCGCAGGAGAAGGGATCTGGGAAACCAGCGCCACCCTCTTCTACTCCGACATCGACGACATGCTCACCTTCAAGCAGTTGCCGAACTCCACTGACCGCACCTGGTACAACCTGGAGAAAGCCACCACCAAGGGGTTGGAGCTGACCGGCAAACTCGATCTGACCGACGATATCAACCTTGGCGCCAACTACACCTACCTCAAGGCGGAAGGCGATCAGGGTCAGGCTCTGCCCGAGCGGCCGGAGCACAAGGCCAACGCCAAGATCACCTGGCAGGCCACCGAGCGGGTCAATGCCTTTGTCGGCACCACCTACACCGGCACCCAGTTTGCCGAGCAGACCGTCAACAAGGTTGTCGTACTGCACAAGCTGCCCAGCTATCAGACCTTCGATCTCGGCACCGGCTTCAAGGTCACCGAGAACTTTGACCTGCGACTGGGGATCAACAACCTGACCGACGTGCGCCTGCAAGAGAAAGACACCGTCTTCCAGAACGTCGAACCGGGTCGCAGCTACTACGTCAGCGGCTCAGCCCGCTTCTAAGGTAGCCAAGGCCGATATAACAGAGCGCGGGCCCATGCCCGCGCTCTGTTAACCAAGAGAATAAGGGGAAGATCCCCACTGGACAGCAAAGAGCATGCAGATTTCCATTTTCATCAGGATCGCTCATGTTCACCTCACTTCTGAATGCTTCACCCCTTGCCACCCTGCCCACCCCTGACGAGATGTTAAAGGCCAGACCCTGTCCGGCACGGCTCGCTCGCCAAATCGCACACAGCCGCCAGCAAGCCCGCCATATTCTGCAGGGAGAGGACGACCGCCTGCTGCTGGTGATCGGCCCCTGCTCCATTCACGATCCGGCAGCCGCCCGTGACTATGGTGGCCGGCTGGCTGAACTGCAGGGCCAATACGGGGAGCAGCTGCAACTGGTGATGCGCACCTATTTCGAAAAGCCGCGCACGACGCTCGGCTGGAAAGGATTTATCTTCGATCCCGACCTCGATGGCAGCGATCGACTGGAAAAGGGCCTATCCCAGGCCCGAGAGTTACTCCTGATGCTTGGACAGGAAGGGCTCGCCTGTGCCACCGAATTTCTCGATCTCACCAGCATGCTCTATCTGGGGGATCTCATCAGCTGGGGTGCCATTGGCGCCCGCACCACCGAATCCCAGCTCCACCGTCAGCTGGCCTCGGCCCTTCCCTGCCCCATCGGTTTTAAAAACGGGACCGACGGCAATATCCGGATCGCGGTAGAGGCGATCCTCGCCAGCCGGGCAGCCCACCTCTATACCCAACCTTCCGGTGATGGCCAGCTGGCACTGGTGCGCAGCCATGGCAACCCCGACTGCCACCTGATCCTGCGCGGTGGCCAGCAGCCCAACTATCAGAGCTGTCATGTTGCAGAGGCTGGAGACTTGCTGCGCCAGCATCATCTGTCACCCCGGCTGATGATCGATTGCAGCCACGGCAACAGCCAGAAACAACATGCCCGCCAGCTGCTGGTTGCCCGTGACATTGCCGACCAGCTGGGTGCTGGTAGCCATGCCATCGCCGCCATCATGGTGGAAAGTTTTATCTGCGAAGGGCGTCAGGAGATTGGCAGCAAACCGCTGCGCTACGGCCAGTCGATCACCGATAGCTGCATCGGCTGGGAACAGACAAGGCAGCTGCTCGATATGGTGGCAGAAGGGGTGGAGGCACGCCGCCAGCAGCGGATCGCCCTGGCGGGATAAATGGCGGATTAGAGAGATAACTCAGAAAACAGTGTGGCCCCGATGGGGCCACACTGTTGTTCACTGTTTGACGCACGTCAGGCGACTGACTCACGCTCCACCAGCTGGGCTTCAAACTTGAGCGCCAGGCCGTCTACCGGCTTGTGATCGAGCAGGCGCAGCGCCAGCTCGGCAGCGCGGCTGCCCATCTCCTCGATGGGGTAGCGCACCGTGGTGAGCTTGGGATAGATGTAGCGGGCGTAGGGGATATCGTCGAACCCCACCACCGACACCTGCTGCGGGATCTTGTAACCCCGCTCCAGCAGGCAAGAGATCGCCCCCGCCACCATGCCGTCGTTGAAACCGAGCACGGCAGTGAACTCGACACCACGGGCCAGCAGTTCACTCATCGCCACATAGCCGCCATTTTCGTCGGCAAAGGCGCGGCTGACGAGTGCAGGATCAAAGGCGATCCCGGCCCTGGCCAGGGTCTGGGTGTAACCGGCCATCCGCTGCTGACCATCGACAAACTCTTCATCATCGGAGGTGATAAAGGCGATGTTGCGATGACCGGCATCCAGCAAGTGCTGGCACGCGGTGGTGATCCCCGCCTGGTTATCGAGCCAGACGCAGCGATCCTCAAAGCCCGGCACCTGACGGTTGATGAAAACGATGGGGGTAGAGCCTGCCGCCAGCTCGCTGAGCTCCTCATCCGGGAGCGCCTTGCTATGGAGGATCAGCGCATCGCACTGGCGCTGCAGCAGCGCCTGAATGGCATGACGCTCGCGTGCGATATCGTGATTGCCAGACATGACGATGGTGAACTTGTTGGCCTGATCGACCATGGTTTCGATGCCACGCATCATCTGGGCAAAGAAGGGGCCGCCGCAGAGGTCGCCAACCAGCACGCCAATGCAGTTGGAACGCTTGCTGACCAGTGCCTGGGCAAAACTGTTGGGTCGAAAATTCAGTTCCTTCATGGCCGCCAGTACGGCCTCACGCTTTTCCGGTGCTACCTGTGCCGTGTTGTTGATAACCCGCGACACGGTGGAGATAGACACATTTGCCAGCTGAGAAACGTCTTTAATCGTTGCCACTATCCATTCCTTTATTGTGGGGGAACCTGTCGATGCCGACGCCCGAGTATATCCTGCGGCCTGATGCAATTCCCGGAGCCAGGTCACCAGGCATGTTTCCTTTGGTAACAAAACCTTACCCGATGATACCCGGCAGCAGGGAAATTTGAAAACAGGGGCCGGCTGGCGGCCCCCGACTCAATAGGCGTGATTGAGCTCCCGCTCTGACATGAAGCGCAGCGGCTGCTGCAGCTTGTGCTGATAAATGAGATCGAACGACAACACGTTTTGTACGTAGTTGCGGGTCTCCTTGTAGGGAATACTCTCGACCCACACGTCCATCGGCTTGTTGTCACTCTGCTCTCGCCAGCGTTTTACCCGTCCCGGTCCGGCGTTGTAGGCGGCCGCCGCCAGGATCCGGTTGCCGTCATAGACATCCAGCAAGCGCTTGAGATAGGCGCTCCCCAGACGAATATTCATCGTCGGATCAAACAGTTGCTGCTCGTTGCGATAGGGCACCCCCAGCTTGCCGGCAGTCTCTTTGGCGGTGGCAGGCATCAACTGCATCAGACCGCGCGCCCCCACCGGCGACTGGGCCAGCGGATAGAGGGCACTCTCCTGACGGGATATGGCATAGAGCAAACTGGTGTTCATGGTACGCTCTTGCGCCATCTGGGAGAAGGTGCGTTTGAGCGGCAGCGGGAAGCGCAGGTCGAGGGCATCCCACGCTTCGGCGCGAATGCTGGCGAGAATGGCCAGCTCGTGCCAGCCCTGATTGAGGGCGATATGACCAAACTCGATGCGCTGGGCCACCGGATTGCGATCCATATTGTGGATCCACTCCGAACGGGCCGCTGCAATCTCGTTCATCGACAGCAGCTCGCGCACCCGCAACAGGAAGGGCCAGCGCTGGCTGGCCGTGCGCCAGTCCGGTACATGCTTGACGCTCTGGTTCTTGATGCGATAGGGCACGCCGGTGCGTTGGGCGGCCATAAAGCCGTAGAAACCGCGCAGGTTGGCGGTCTCCAGATAGAGATCCCGCGCCGGTTTTTGCTGCCCCTGCACCTCAAGGGAGCGCGCCATCCAGTAGCGCCAGCGATCCTCTTTCTGACGGGCCATCGGCATCATCTTCACCCAGCCGGAGAGGCCACGCCAATCCTGCTCCCAGATGGCCAGTCGTGCCCGCAGCTCGGTGATATCGGGATCCGCCAGTTTTTTCACCGTGCTGTCGACCCAACTGCGCTGGGCTATGGAGCGATCCAGCAGCAGGCGGCGGGCAATGGCACGCTCTACCGGTTTCACCTCGGCCTGGGTCAGGCCGAAACGGCTGCGAAACAGCGCAAGCTGGCGCAGCACCGACTCAGGCTCCTGATTGGCATAGCGGGTCAAGCCGAGGGAGAGCAGCTTGCGGGAATAGGGATTGCTGCTGAAATAGGCCGGGTTCATCGCCTTGGCTGGCTGCTCGAACAGGGTCACCATCTGATCGCCATAGCTTTGCAAGCCGCTACCCAGGGTCGCGCCAAGATGGCGGATAAGATTGGGGTTTTCCGCCTCGAACGCCAGCGTCATCCGCTGCCAGATCTTCTCCTGGGTACGCTGACCGGATGCCTGCCACAGCTGGAACAGCGGGGAGCAGGCATCAGGGCGCGATTGACCGCTCATCCAGATCTTGCCCGCCCCCTGCAACGCCTCTTTCGGCTTGCCGGTGTAATAGAGCGCCTGATAGTGCATGCAGAGCAGGTCGGTGGAGCTCGGCTTGGCCGGATAGAAGCGCAGGAACTGCGACCACTGCTGGCTCTGGGCCAGATAGGTCAGATAGCTGCGCTCCAGCCGGTTGGACTGGGGGGTATCTCCATGCTGGCGGATAAAGCGGGTCACATCGTTGTAATCCGCCGCCCCCGGACGAAAGGCGAGCTGATAGTAATCGAGGTAAGGGAGCAGGGGGTAATGGGTCAAACGGGCACGAATTTGCTGGAAACGGGCCTGATCATTGGCCCGTACGGCGTCATACGCCTGACGGTAGAGCGTCTGGTCGGCAGTCTGCGCCATCAGGGTCGGCACAAACAGCGCCGACAAAACAATTCCCCATACAGCTTTCACTGAACATCTCCATTGAGGGCAATACACCGCCCGGTGGCGGTGGGTCTACTGCCTCTCATTCTACCCGTTGCCGGGCAGCGCTACAGCGGGGAGCAGGGACTATTTTTCTGCCTCACTCAGCTGTATTTCGCGCAGTTGCTCCGGTCTGGTCAGCCGCTGTACATATTTCTCCAGATAGGGCACCGGCAGCGGCTTGGAGGCGAGATAGCCCTGATAGAAACTGCACCCCTGCGCCTTGAGAAACTCCAGTTGCTGACGGGACTCCACCCCTTCCGCCGTGACGTTGAACCCCATATGTCGCGCCATGGCGATCACCGCCTCGACGATGGCCATGTTGTCACCATCTTTCGGGATGTCCTGAATGAAGGAGCGGTCGATCTTGAGCTCATCGGCAGGCAGCCGCTTGAGGTAGCTCAGGGAGGAGTAGCCGGCGCCAAAATCGTCGATGGCAAAGCTGATGCCGAGCTCCTTGAGCTCGGTCATCTTGCTGATGGTGTCCTCGGCATGACCCAGCACCACGGACTCGGTGATCTCCAGATTGAGGCAGGCCGGATCCATGCCGGTTTGCGCCAACACATCGTGGATCCGCTCGACAAAATCGGTGGCATGGAACTGCTTGGCACTGACGTTGACCGAGATCTGCGGAATGTGGATGCCGTTCTCCTCCCACAGCACATACTGGGCGCACGCCTCGTGCAGCACCCAGTTGCCGATATCGACAATCAGATCGGTCTCCTCGGCGATGGGGATAAATTCTGCTGGCGAGACCAGCGAGCGACCGGCCGGCTGCCAGCGAATGAGCGCCTCGACACCAATGATATCGCCGCCATCGACCATATGCTGGGGCTGATAGTAGAGGGTCAGCTCTTGCTGGCTGAGGGCGTTGCGCAGTTCGTTGTGAATGAGCAGACGGCGATCCGCCTGCTGCTGCATCGAGGCATCGAAGAAGCGGCGGGTCTTGCGGCCAGCGGACTTGGCCTGATACATGGCGGTATCCGCCTGCTTGAGCAGATCATCGACCCCCTGCTCCCGATCCGGAAACAGGGTAATACCGACGCTGGCGCCGATGTGCAGCACCTGCCCGACATAGGTATAAGGAGCGGCAATCTCGGTGATAAGCCGTTCGGCAATGATATCGGCCTGCATCTCCGCCTGGGGCGGGCTGGCCGAGAGCGATGGCAGCAGCAACACAAACTCGTCACCGCCGAGGCGGGCCAGGCAATCACCTTGCCGCACCAACCGTTTGAGACGGGCGGCGACCTCCTTGAGCAGCCAGTCACCGGTGGCGTGGCCGAGGGAGTCGTTGATGGTCTTGAAGTGATCGAGATCGATAAAGAGCAGCGCGCCAATCAAGCCATCACGGGTCGCCTCATTGAAGGTCTGCACCAAGGTCTCGTGGAGCTGACGGCGATTGGGCAATCCGGTCAGCTCGTCGTAATAGGCGAGATCCTGAATGCGTCGCTCGGCCGCCTTGCGCTCGGAGATATCCTCGAAGCAGATGACAAAGTGGCTGATCACCCCTTTTTCATCCTGCACCGGCGTCACTATCTCCCACTGGGGATAGGTGTGGCCATCGACGTGGCGACGCAGGGTCTCCCCCTGCCAGCGGCTGAGGGTATTGAGCTCGTAGCCGAGCCCACCCAGATTGGGCCAGAGATCCTCTTCCAGATGCAGACCCAGCACCGACTGGCTGTCAAAGCCGGTGATCTGGCTGAAGGCGTTGTTGACCCGCAGGATCTTGAACCCCGGATCCGTAATGATGATCCCTTCGTGGGTCTCGAATGCAACGGCAGAGAGGCGCATCTGGGCATCTGATTGCAATCGCTCCAGCTCGGCCACCATCCGTACCGAAAAGGTATTGAGCACCGAGGTGAGATTGCTGGTATCTGCCGGGGCCGAATAGAGCAGCGCCAGATGGCCTAGAAGTTGGCCTCTGGCATCAAACAGCGGCTGACCATAATAAGTCTGCCCGGCCGCCAGCCAGGATTGATACTCCTGCGACTCGTCGATCACCTCGAAACAGATGGCCCCTTGCTTGTAGAGCTCCTGACAGGGGGATCCCGTCAGCAGATAGTCCTTCTGCGCCAGCCCGTCGGCAGCCAGCACTTTGACCCGGTCGGCACCGCACAACTCCCCCACCCAGACCGCATCCACCTTGAGAATATGAGCCAGCTGGCTGACCAGGGTATTGAAGAAATCGAGCCCGGTGCGGGCAGAGAGCGCCTGCGCCAACTGGGTGAGCAGGGTGGTTTGCAGCAACGGCAAAGAGAGGTTGAGAGAGGAGACCGCACTGTTGGCGGTATCAAGAGGGGCCAGCCAGCCACAGCAGATCTGCTGGGTGGGCACAAACTGACCGCTCCAGAGCACATGGTTAAGCTGCCCCTGATCATCTTTCAGATGACCGATAAACTGCTCCGGCAGATGTGATTCATGAAGCCGGACGAGAAAGTCGGCAAAGCCTGCCTCATCTTCCGGTAACAGGCGAGCGGCCCAGGGATGATTGCCCTCCCCTTGCCACTGCTGGTAGGCCCCCTGATCAGAGAGACTCCACTGATCATGTTGCCGATCGAAAAACCACATGACTTGCGTGGCCTGCTGCTTCATTTACCACTCCAACACAACAACCAACCACGTTTGATGTCCAATCAGGCATAACAACGCCCCCTGCATCCGCTCATCAGATCAGAGGTTGCGAGGGAAGAGTACAAACATGCGATATCAAGCAGTGGAAACCGGACATGAGGTCGACACGAAGTGCTGCCAAGAAGGGACAGAAACGATCCTATTCCCGTCATACTGCCTGCCAGTTTCATGGAGCTCAAGCTGTTTTTGGCACGAAACCGGAAAAGATCACAATTTATAAGTTGCTGAATAGCCAAGGGAAGGTTATGTGACATGGATCACATTTCAATCTTTACCAATGAGTAATCTGAAGGTGAAGACACAAGCAAGACGACCCGAAGGGGGCCAATATGAAAATCGAAATTACCAGCAAAATCATCGACATCACCCCGGCTATCCGCGAGCGCATCGAATCCCGTTTTGAAAAGCTCGAACGTCTTCAGGTGCCTCTCATCACACCTCATGTGATTGTTTCCAAAGAGCGTCTGATGTTCACTGTCGAAGCCAGTGCTGGCATCCCCAACGGCAAACTGTTTGCCCAGGCAGAGCATGAGGATCTCTACGCCGCCATCAACGAACTGGGGCAAAAACTGGAGCGCCAACTCAACCGTCACACCGAAAAGCCGATTGCCCGTCGTGCCAATGCCGCACTCAAAGAGCAGCCGCAACCGGATGAAGCTGACGCTTGATAGCATGCTGCAAGGCTAAAAATTCTAAAGAGCATAAAGGCGGGGTTACCCGCCTTTTTGTTGCCTGTGATTTACCCCACAAGCACAGCATTACGTCAGTGAACAGGCGCCATCAACTGAGCCAGTGCAACCGGGTATCCACCCCCTCTTGCAAACGATCGAGGATCGGCAGCAATACCAGCGGATCCTCCTGCCTCGGCACATCGGCCAGCTTTCCTTGCAACCGCTCCCGCGCCAGCGGCGACAGGTTGTCGTAGACAGCCTCATCCAGCAGCGGCTGTTTGACCGCCAACGGCGGTGTTTGCAGCGCCAGCCAGAGCCGCACATCCACCATGCTTCCCCCCTGTTGCAGCCGCTCATTGATGGCACTGCAGTCACTCCCCGCCCCTTCAGCCACCAGCACCTCTGCCGGTCTCAGCTCAAAGTGCAGACGCCAGTCACTGCTCTGGGGAGTGGCCGCCGGTTTGGCATCAAACCAGGGCTGCACCTCCACCGCGTCGGTCAGCAGGGCCAGATGCAACCGGAAATCAGCGCGATCGCCATGCTGCAGGTCACGGTTGAGGCGCTGCCCCAACTGGCCCTCATCAACGAGCAGGTGATTACGAATTGAACTGGGCAGCATGAGATAACTCTCGAAAATGGCGATTTCACTGGTTATCGGCCACAAATCCAATTCTTTTAATGGAAAAATCCTGCTTGGGGGTTCACAAAACCGGAAGATCTGTTAGTATGCGCCTCGCACTTGTGGAGGGGTTCCCGAGCGGCCAAAGGGATCAGACTGTAAATCTGACGGCTCTGCCTTCGAAGGTTCGAATCCTTCTCCCTCCACCATTTCAAGTGCGACAATTTGAAAGCAATACCCCGTGGAGGGGTTCCCGAGCGGCCAAAGGGATCAGACTGTAAATCTGACGGCTCTGCCTTCGAAGGTTCGAATCCTTCTCCCTCCACCATCATTCAGAAAACCCGGCCTAGCGCCGGGTTTTCGCATTATAGCCCGCCTCAATCCATTCTCCCTCTGCACTCCAGTCCCTTATCGCCATTTACCTGCAGCCGATCGCGCAATAAAAAAACGGGAGGCCTGCGCCTCCCGTTTACGTTCATATCAGCCCTGTTACGGGATGAAGCGTTACAGAGTAAAGCGATAGAAGATATCAACCGCCTGAGCCACCCCGCTCATCGCCTGCAGATAGAGCCGTGGCAATACCTCGTAGCGCAGCTTGAATTCGGCGATGGGGCTGAAGACCCCGACCCCGTACTGGAACTGCAAGCCCGGCAGTAGATAAGCCGACAACGTCACCTGGGTGTTGTCGCCACTGCCGGCGGTATCGAGGGAGACATCGCTCATCCCGAGCGACTCGCCGATGCTCGACACAACGCCATTGGCCTGACTCACCGCACCGGCCACCAGCAGACCATTGAAACCGCCATCCTCACCGCCGGTCTGCAACCCTTTGCCGCGCAGCAGATAGGAGAGCTGTTCCGACTGCGCCATCTGCGGTTCGGAGTAGACAGTGATCTCAGGCTTGCTGGCAGGGCCGGTCACCCGCACCCCGACCGTCACCTGACCCTCGATGGTATCGGGATCCCGGTTGGCCTCGATGTTGAGGAAGGGCCGATCCAGCGGACCGGAGAAGAGGATCCGCCCCTCCTTGATGATGAGGTTCTGACCATAGGCCTTGAAGCGGCCGTTGGTCAGCACCAGCTGGCCGTTACCTGCCAGCGGCTTCTCGGGATCCTGACGAATATTGAGACCGCCGGAGACATCGGTCTTCAGCCCCATGGCATCGAGCTTCACATCGTTGCCAAGGCGGATCGCCACCTTCATCGCCAGCGGCAGAGTTGCCTGCTTGGGAGCCGGGGGCAGCTCGTCATAGACCACGGTCACGTCATCAGAGACCGCCACCGCCGAATCCGGCAGGCTCTTGACCAGAATACGTGCCCAGGGAATATCCACCTGACCGGTAATCCGGGTCTCCTCACCCAGCGACACCGCGATATCGGGCGAGACTCTGACCCGGCCCATGCCCGGATATTGCGCCTCCAGATCCTTGCCCTGAATGGTGAGGCTGCCGCTGACCGGCATCTTGGCCCAGCTGAGCCAGCCGCCCAACGCCAGCGGCCCCTTGCCAACCAGCATGGAGCCATCGAGCTCGGCGCGGTTGCCTTCGATCTTGAGGCGGGTCACCAGCTTGGTCAGGGTCACCATGTCGGAGTGGGTCTGCACTTCACCGTCACGCAGGTTGAGCTGGCCAAACAGCAGGGGCGCCGCCAGCGTGCCGTCGAAACGGGCGTCAGCGGAGATGATCCCTTGCAAGGAGCGCACCTCAGGGATCAGTGGCGCGAAGGTATTAAGCTTGAGGTCGTCAAACTTGAGCTGACCGCCGAGCAGACCGCGACCGGCGGGCTCCTTGATCAGCAGGTCGGTATCGATATTGCCGATCTGCTTGGAGGCAAAATCGAGGCGAATGGCCGCCTGCTGCCGCTCGAAATCAAGGGCCAGAGCCAGCTGCTGATAGTCGGTCTTGAGGCCATCGGCCACAAAAGTGCCTGGTGTGGTACGCACCACCGCATGCAAGGTAGGCTGATTGCCACGCCAGCTGGCGCGGCCATCGGCCGAGAGCATCGCCTGCCAGCGGAAGTTGTCCGGCAACCAGGGGCGCAGCCGCTTGAGATCAAACTCGCTCAGGGCAAACTCCAGAGTGCCCTGGGCAGCGGAAACCTGACTCCCCTTGACGCAGAGGCTGGCCCCCTGGGAGCCGAGGCAGAGATCCCCCATCGCCAGCCGCTGACGCGGCAGATCGAGATCCAGTGCCCAAGGGGAGCTCAAGTCCCAACGGCGCAGCGGGGTTTTCAGCCGCAACTCGGAAAGTGCCCCGCGCCAGTGATCCCCGCGCACGCCGCCACCCAGTTTGAGGTTAGCCGCAACAGGGTCCCCCTTCATGGTCAGGGTCAACAGATGCTGACTGATATCGCCGCTGAGGTTCAGGGCCAGCTGGCTGAGCTTGGTTTCGCCCTGTTTCAGCTGCGCCACCAACAGCGAGAGCTCACCGGCCGGTTTGGCGCCGATCACCGCATTGCCCTTGAGGCTAATGCCCTTCAGGTCGGTGCCGGCATAGTAGAGCCGGTCGGAGGCGAGATCCGCATCGATTTTTGGCGTCTGCTGATTGCCACTGACCTTCACCAGTCCCTTGATATCCCCTTTCAGGCCGGGATAGATGCCCCCCAGCTGGGGAGCCTGCAGGTTGGCATCAAGCCTCCACTGGGCGCTGCTGATACTGCCCTTGGCCTGCAACTGGTTGGGGCCACTTTGCAACGAGAGCGCCGGGATCTGCCACTCCATCTTGTCGTTGCCGCTAAGCTCCCCCTTGAGGGCCAGCGGGTATTGGTTGAGCTTGCCATCCACCTTGAGCTTGGGCAGTTTCAGCTCCCAGTGACCCGCGTCGTTCATCACGAAACGGCTCTCCAGCTCACCGGCCAGCGTCCCTTTCAGCTCAGGCAGCAGCTCGGCCGGATTGATCCCCTTGAACAGGGTGGTCCCCTGCCACTCAACCCCCTTGTTCCAGGCGAGCTTGCCATCGAGTTTGAGCTCCCCCTTTAGGGCGTTGAGCTGCAAGGCTATCTTGCTGAGCCGCTCCAGATCCCCCTTGCCGTCCAGCGCAAGCTTGAAGGGGGGGACATCGGTCCCCTTGCCGGAGGTATTGAGGGCAAACTGGTAGCCGGAGAGCTTGCCCTTGGCGGTCAGACTCCCCTTGTCCAGCCGATAGCTCGGCTCATCTTTGGTAGGCTTATGAAATGGCCAACCGAGGCTCTTCCAGTCGAGGGTCACATCAAAAGGGAGATCCGGGTCGAGGGCGGCCAGAGAACCTTTGAGATTGGCGGCGACCTGTCCTTTGGCCGACAACGCCAGCCCCAGCTTGCCGACCGAACCGCTCAGCGCCAGCGTGGCCTGCTCCCCTTGCAGCTCGCCATCCAGCAGCCCCTTGCGGGCCTTGGCATCCAGGGTCACCGCCAGCGGGTAGTCTTCACTGAGCTGGATGTGGCCCTTGAGCGCCAGATCGGCCATGGCGTGGCGCAGCGAGAGCTCGCGCACCTCGATGCGATCATCGGCAGCAGTGGCCGACAGCAGCAGCTTGTCGAGCCCTTCAATCAGCTCGCCCTGCTTATATTTCACGCGAGTCGCGCTGATCCCTTCCAGCTGGATGGGGAAAGGAAGATGAATGGCGGGCAGGAGAATGGGGGCAGCCTTTGCCGTGTTCGCAGCAGGCGTCCCTTTACCCTGTTTGGCTGTCTCGGCGCTGGCCTTGTCGTTGCGCGCCACCGCAGCCCCGGCTTGCTTCTCGTTAGCGACCGGCTGCTTGGCGGATTTGACTGCGCTGGCGGGTGCAGCGTCATCCAGCGTCACCTTCAGGTTATCGAGCACCGGACCACGCACGATCAGCCCCTTGCGGTTGAGGGTAGCGCCGATATCGAGGGACCCCAGAGTCACGGCCACACCGGGCACTGCCAGATCGAGATCGGCCACCTTGAGACTGTCGACCTGAATTTTGAGGGGGAGCGGATGCCAGACAAAAGGCTCCGACGGCTCTTCCGGTGCAGGCTCCGAGTCAGCCACCTTCACCACCGGATGAGTCACTTCAAGCGATTTGATCCAGAGTTTGCCCTGCAGCAACTTGCCGAGATCCCAGTCGAGCACGGCGCGATCCACCGTCACATCCACCAGCTCATCCTGCCAGCCCGCCCCTTCCAGGGTCCAGCCATAGCCAAGCTGACCCGCCACCAGCTCCCCCTTGAGGGAAGGTAGCGCCCCCTTGGCCTGTTGCCACAACCACTTGTTGCCATGATGGGTGAATCCCAACAGGCTGACGCCGATGAGCAGCAGGAACACCAGCCCCATCAGCCAGAGAAAGATGCGTTTTAGCCAGATCACAATGCAGACCCCCGCGCAAGATACAGCCGCAGCGGCCAAAGAAAAAAGCGTTTAGACAACATCATAATTCAGGCCCCAATGCGAAATGCAGCCGCAAGGGCTTGTCCTCTTCCGATACCCCGACCGCCAGATCCAGTCTGACCTGACCGATGGGAGTGACCCAGCGCACACCGACGCCGGTACCTATTTTCCAGGGCTCGCTGTAATCGGTGGTGGAGGTGCCGCCATCCACAAACATGGCCCCCAGCCACTTCTCGCTGAAGCGGTAGTTGTATTCCAGACTGGCCACGCTGGTGTAGCGGCCACCGGTC
Organism: Aeromonas sp. 97A; assembly: GCF_051919185.1. NCBI lineage: Bacteria > Pseudomonadati > Pseudomonadota > Gammaproteobacteria > Aeromonadales > Aeromonadaceae > Aeromonas > Aeromonas sp. 97A. Next base: position 2,083,611 of record NZ_JBQBFF010000001.1, read on the forward strand.
AGCTTGCCATCCGGCCCGGTGGGAGAGATGCTCTCGTAACCAAAGCCGCGCACCGTCTGATCGCCACCGGTAAAGAAGCGCAAAGACGGCGGCACCAGCGAGAAGCTGTCACCTATGATGGCCCCCTGCTCGGCCCGCATCAGGAATCTGTGGTTATCGCCAAGAGTTCGCAGCCACTTGCTGCGCCCCCACACCCGCATAAAGCTGATGTCGGAGCCCCATCTGGGATCGGAGAACTCCAGCGTCAACTGCTGGCGATCCCCCCAGTCGGGCACCAGAGTGCCGCGCACCCGCAGTCGGGACCAAGAGACCCCGGGGATCAACAGCAAGCTGTTCCCCTCGTCGGCGCCCTGGGTATAGATCTCGTTCTCCAGCCGGATAAAGACGTCCCGATCCCAGCTCTCCGGCCGCCGCGTCCAGCGGTGCACACCGATAGTGGTGAGATCGGAGCGGGTATCGTTGTTGTCCTTGTACTGGTAGCCGGTCTGGATGGAGTAGTAGTCCCGCAGCGGGTTGCCCACCGGGATCTGATAGTCGAAGCTGAGCTCTGCCTCCGGCGCCGACACCTTGGCGGTGGCAAACAGACGATGACCATAGCGGTTGACCCAGGGCTTCTCCCAGGTGGCACTCATCCGCGGGCCTACGTCGGTGGCATAACCGATACCGGTCTCGATTTCGTGATCGACCCGGTTATCCAGCGTCACCGCGATGGGAACCCGATAGTTGCTCGCCTCGCTCAATACCGGCTTGATATCTACCTGACGGAACAGCTTGGTGGAGGAGACATCCTGCGACATCTCGGCCAGACGGATGGCGAGATAGGGGTCGCCGCTCTTGATGTTGATAAGCGGGCGAATAAGGTGAAGCGCTTCGGGGGTGGCATCGTAGCGGATCTCGCCAAAACGGTAGCGATGGCCCGATTCGAACAGAATAAAGATCTCCGCCGTCCCCTTGTCCGGGAACACCTTGACCTGACTCTTGCTCAGCTTGGCATCAAAGTAACCGCGGGCCAGCCCGAGACTGCCCAGATCCGCCTTGATGGATTCATATTTGGCGTGGTTGAGGGGCTCGCCCTCTTTGAGGGGCAACTTGTCCAGCAGGGCGCTGTAAAGCTCGTCGCTGCCCGCATCCCCCTCCAGCAGAATATCGAGGCGGGAGACGATGACCGGCTCCCCCTTGTCCACCTCAATCACCACTTTGGACGGAGTCTTCTTGTCGCGGCTCAGGGTGATTTTCGGCTGGTAGTAGCCATAAACCTGCAGCGCCTTTTGCACGCTCTCGGTGATTTTGGCGCGGGCCGGACGGTATTGCCGCTCCTGATAGACCGGCAGGGCATTGAGGTAGGCTTCAACGTTATCCTTGTTCTCCCCTTTCAACCCCTTGACCTGATAGGTGAGCTTGGCGGCAAACGCGGGCGAAGCCAGCAGCGACAGCAACAGGCCCACCCCTAGTACCCGCAGGCCGCGGCGAAACGCAGGGCCGGACAGTAAACGCCCTGCCAGCAGGGATGAAATGCATCCTGTCAAAGGTCAATATTCCTGAATCTGTGGTGAAGGAAACCAGCGCCCTTTCGGGCCAACCCCGAATGCGGCGCAGCACGCCATGCCGTGCATGGCCGTGACACAAAAATGCGCGCCAGAAAAATGGCGAACCTTATCCTAACATAGGCATCGGCCAGCGACAGCGCGGTGCCATTGGCAAATTAGCCATATCTTTTAAGAGGTTGACCACAAATCACACATTTTGGTGACAATGACGACGCCCGCTTTCCCGATGGAAGCGTATTGACCTGCCCTGAATAAGGCTCACCCCACCATCAGGCACCATTTGTCACCTCTCCTCCTCTCTTTGCAACCAGAAACCCACCACGACAGAGTTTGTCGGCATCACCCCACCCTCACCGTTTAACCGGCCCGGCACACCCTAAAGCCCGCCGTAGCGGGTGATTAAGAATTGCTCGTTCAGCGCAATCGAATTATCCCGCTGCCTTTGCGAACGTCCCTCCCTCACACTTGAACCATCAACTGAAGGAGACACATCATGCATGCACGTAGCGAACAGATGGCTGACTATATTGCCGATCGTCTCGAGTTCATCACCTTTCTCGCCTGTTGCAGCGCCCTGCTGGCCCTGCTGACCGGCATGAGTGGCCAACAGGCGCTGGCCTTTACCGCCCTGAACCTGCCGTTTGGCCTCGGCATTCTGCTGGCGATGGCGCTGCTGGCCCCCCTGCCCGCCCACTGGCGGCTGCCGGGGATCACCTTGCTGCTGGCAGGTTGCGCCCTGATGACCCTGCAACTGGGGGGCGAATGGCTCAATCCGCTGGCCATCTGGAGCCTCTACGCCCTGCTCGGGCTGGAGATCATCTGGCAAGCGCGTCCCCGCGCCGTGCTGGCCACCCGCGCTCGCCAGTAACAGGGCTGACGATCGCCGGTAAATGGCAGGCTGTGATGGCTGACGCCGGTGGCAAATTGGGGTACTCTTGCGCCCCGATTTGCTACCACCCTTGGCATTAACAACCTTCGCCATCACTCCCAGGAGCGCCCCGATGAAAAAAGCCTGTGCCCAGCACATTCTGGTCAAGACCGAAAAACAGTGTCTGGAGATCAAGGAGAAGATCGAGAAGGGAGCCGACTTCGGCCAGATGGCCAAGCGCTTTTCCACCTGCGCTTCTGCAAAACGCAGCGGCGATCTGGGGGAGTTCAATAAAGGGGATATGGTCAAGCCCTTTGACGATGCCGTCTTCAAGGGCGAACTGCTCAAGGTGCTGGGACCGGTGCGCACCAAGTTCGGCTTCCATCTGATCAAAGTGCTCTATCGCAACTAAGTCATCGCAACTGACCATTTTCTCGGTGAAGCTCCCGTCAGGCGGGCTTCACCGACCTCTGCATCTCCCTCGCAAAACTGACCAAAACCACGCCAAACTCTCATCAATTTACTAACGTTATCAGGCAATTAAGTTTATCCTTCTCGGCATTGTCCACATTCGACGATGGATCCCGTGCTATGCCCCGCTCTTGCTTGTGGCCCCTGCTGGCCTGGTTACTCCCGCTCGCTGGCGCCCTCGGCAGCCGCTTTCATCTCTGGCCCTGGTGGATCGGTTTTGCGATCTGTCTCATCGGAGCCCTTGTCTCCCTGATCTTGCTGGTACGCCTGCCCTGGAGCCGCAACCGCTACGCCAGCGTCCTCGGCGCCTTGCCGCTGCTGCTGCCGCTGACCTTTGTGGCACAGGCGCTGCGGATGCCGCTGATCAATGATGTGAGCACAGATCCCTACAATCCCCCCCAGCTACGCTGGGCGGCAGAGCTCAGAACCGCGCAGGATCTGCCAATTAATAGCGCCCCGCTGAAAGCAGTTGAGGCAAAACCCGGTCCTCTCTTTACCAGGGCTTCTCCTGCCGAAGTGTTGATTGAAGCCAGCGAACTGATGCAGGAGCTGGGCTGGCAGGTGCGACCCAGCCCCGACGGTCTGGATGCAGTGGTCACCACCGGCTGGTTCGGCTTTCAGGATGATGTGGCGCTGCGGGTCTTTGCTGGCCCCAAAGAGACCCGCATCGATATGCGATCAGCCTCCCGTCAGGGGCAAAGCGATCTGGGCACCAACCGGGCGCGGATCGAGGATTTCCTGACCCGCCTGAACGAGCGCCTCGGTCAGGCCTACAAACCCAATTTGAAACCGTAAGTGTGAAACAACAAGAAGGTAACTGATGCGCGTTGAGGTCAAACCCGACCGGGAATATGCCTGGTTTATCCGCCCCTTTTTCTGGCTGCAAAAGCGCAACTATGGCCAGGTGCTTATTCCGGGCAAGTGCTGGGGCCGCTCGCCGCGCCTCTTTGCCGCCGTCGCTACCCTCTACGGGGTCATCAACCGCAAACGCTCCCCCATCGATCCCGTGCTGCGCTCGCTGGTGACGGTGCGGGTATCCCAGCTCAACTGGTGTCGTTTTTGTGTCGACATCAACGCCATGACCCTGGTAAAGAGAGCAGGTTCAAGCGAGAAGGTGGAGGCGCTGGCCAACTGGCGCGAAAGCCCCTTGTTTGACGAGCGGGAAAAAGCGGTGCTCGACTATACCGAAGCGATGACTGGCCTCGATGGGGTGAGCGATGAACAGGCGGCCCGCCTCAAGCCCTGGTTCGACGACGATGCCATGGTGGAGCTGACCGGCCTTATCGCATTCCAGAACATGTCGGCCAAGTTCAACGCCGCCCTCGATATCGCGCCGCAGGGCTTCTGCCAGCTGCCGGTGCAACCGGAACGCCCTGCCAAGCATGACAGCAAGGACGCCTGATGAACCGGACCCGCCTGCTGCTTGCGCTGGTGATGGGGGGCCTTATCGGCGCCTTTTTTGCCCTCGATCTTGGTCGTTACCTCACTCTGGACGCCTTGCAGGCCCAGCAGGCGGCAGTGGCGCAATGGGTCGACAACCACTTTGTCTCGGCCTGCCTGCTGTTCGTGCTTATCTATGTGCTGAGCACCGCCCTCTCCCTGCCCGGCGCCAGCTTGCTCACCCTGGGTGGCAGCGCTGTGTTTGGCGTCGCCTGGGGGCTGCTGCTGGTCTCTTTTGCCAGCTCCATTGGTGCGACCCTGGCCTTTCTCAGCGCCCGTTTTCTGCTGCGCGACTGGGTCACCGCCCGCTTTGGCGACAAGCTGGCCACCTTTCAGTCTGGCATGGCGAAGGAGGGGGCCTTCTATCTGCTGAGCCTGCGCCTCATCCCCATCTTCCCCTTCTTTTTGGTCAATCTGCTGATGGGGCTCACCCCCATCAAAGTCAGCACCTACTACTGGGTCAGCCAGCTTGGCATGCTGCCCGGCACCTTCGTTTATGTGCTGGCGGGCAGCGAGCTTGGCCAGTTAACCAGCACCGGCAATATCCTCTCCCCCGGCCTGATGGTCGCGCTGACCCTGCTGGGGCTGATGCCCTGGCTGGTCAAGAAATTGACCGCACACCTTGCCCAACGGCGCCTGCTCTCCCCCTACCACAAACCCGCTCGCTACGACTACAACCTGCTGGTGATAGGTGCCGGTGCAGGTGGGTTGGTCACCAGCTATATCGCGGCAGCGGTGAAGGCCAAGGTGGCGCTCATCGAGAAACACAAGATGGGGGGCGATTGCCTCAACAGCGGTTGCGTCCCCTCCAAGGCATTGATCCGAAGCGCCCGCTTTGCCGCAGAGCAGCGTAAAGCCGACGAGCTGGGCTTTAGCCCAAGCCACTCCCGCGCTGATTTTGCGGCGGTGATGGCGCGGGTGGCTGAGGTGATCAAGGAGGTCGAGCCACACGACTCCATCGCACGTTATCAGGGGCTTGGAGTGGAATGCATCGAAGGGGAGGCGCGGCTGGTCTCTCCCTGGGAGGTGGAGGTGAACGGCAAGCGCCTTGTCAGCCGCCATATCGTCATCGCCACCGGCGCCCGACCGTTGGTGCCCAAGCTGCCGGGGCTGGATCAGGTGCCTTACCTCACCTCGGATAGCCTCTGGCAGCTGCGCACCCCGCCGCGCCGGCTGCTGGTGCTGGGCGGTGGCCCCATCGGCTGCGAGCTGGCCCAGAGCTTCGCCCTGCTCGGCATTCCCGTGACCTTGGTGGAACTCTCGGAGCAACTGCTGCCCCGCGAAGATAGAGAGGTAGCCGACGCCCTGGCCGGGCAGATGAGCCAAGATGGCGTGCAGCTACTCACCGGCTGGCGCGCCGAACGAGCCGACTATCTGCCCGCAGCCGAGGGGGATCTCCCCATCCGGCTGCAACTGCGCCGAGGCGATGAGACACAAGTGGTTGAAGGGGATCAACTGCTGCTGGCACTGGGTCGGGTCGCCAATGTGAGCGGCTTCGGGCTCGAAGCGTTGGGGGTCGAGCTTGCCCCCCGCGGCACCATAGCGGTCGATAGCTTCCTTGCCACCAACTTCCCCAGCATACTGGCAGTGGGAGACGTAGCCGGCCCTTACCAGTTCACCCACTTTGCCGCCCATCAGGCCTGGTATGCGGCGGTCAATGCCCTGTTTGGCCAGTTCAAGCGCTTTCGGGCCGACTATCGGGTCATTCCGGCGGCCACCTACACCACGCCGGAGATTGCCCGGGTCGGCCTCAATCGCAAGGAGGCCGAGGCGCAGGGGATTCCCTGCGAGGCGACCCGCTTCGAGCTGGCTGAGCTGGACAGAGCCATTGCCGATGGGGAGCGCCACGGTTTTGTCGAGGTGCTGACCGTGCCGGGCAAGGATACTATCCTTGGCGCCACCATAGTGGGCACTCACGCCGGTGAACGGATTGCCGAGTTCGTGCTCGCCATGCGTCACCGCCTCGGCCTAGGCAAGATCCTCGGCACCATTCACGCCTATCCCACCCTGATGGAGGGGAACAAATACGTGGCAGGTGAATGGAAACGGGCCCACCAGCCCACCCGGGTGCTGGCGTTGCTGGCTCGTTATCACCGCTGGCGCCGTGGCGCCTGACAATCAGGGAAACATTTATGCTCAAGCCATTCTCACAACTCAACTCACAGCTCAAACAGCGGCTAAACGCCCTGCTGTGCGCCCTGCCACTGCTGGCCAGCGGCCCGCTGTTAGCCAACCCTGATGACAACTGGCAACGGACCCTTGAGGAGGCGAAGGGGCAGACCGTCTACTTCAACGCCTGGGGCGGCAGCCCGGAGATCAACGCCTATCTGGTGTGGGCCGGGCAGGAGCTGGCACGCGACTATCAGGTCAAACTGGTGCAGGTGAAGGTGGATGACATCGCCCAGAGCGTCAGCCAGTTGTTGGCCAACAAGCAGGCGGGCAAGCAAGCTGGCGGCCCCATCGACCTGCTCTGGGTCAACGGCGAGAACTTCAAGGCGCTCAAGGAGCAGGGGCTGCTCGGCGCCCCCTTTACCGCCGAGCTGCCCAACATGGCGTTGGTAGACAGCACCCTGCCGGTGAGTGAGGACTTCACCCTGCCGGTGGAAGGGCTGGAAGCCCCCTGGGGCATCGGCCAGCTCAATCTGATGGTCGACACCGAAGAGGTCGCCAGCCCGCCCACCTCGGCAGCAGCTCTGCTGGCGTGGGCCAAGGCCCATCCCGGCCGCTTCACCTATCCCAAGCCGCCCCAGTTCCATGGCTCCAGCTTTCTCAAGCAGATCCTGCTGGAATTGACGCCAAACCCCGCCCCCCTCTATCGGGAAGCGACCGAGAGCGAGTTTACCCAACTCACCGCCCCGCTCTGGGCCTGGCTCGATGAGCTGCATCCGGCACTCTGGCGCAAGGGTAAACTGTTCCCCACCAGTGCCGCCGAAACCCGCCAGCTGCTCGATGATGGCGAACTGGCCATGGCTATCAGCTTCAATCCGCAGGAGGCGCAAAGCGCCGCCCAGATTGGCGCCCTGCCCCCCAGTGTGGAAACCGTCGCCATGGAGAAAGGGGCGCTCACCAACAGCCATTTTCTCGCCATCCCCTTCAACGCCAGTGCCCGTGCGGGTGCCAAGGTGGTGGCCAACTTCCTGCTGAGCCCGGCGGCGCAGGCACGAAAAGCCAATCCGGCCTTCTGGGGTGATCCCAGCGTGCTGCGGGCCGATGCGCTGCCTGATTCAGCCAAGGGGCAACCGGCACTGCGCTTCAAATCGGTAGCCGAGCCTCACCCCAGCTGGCAGCTCAAACTGGAAGCGGCCTGGGCCGAGCGTTACGGTCACTGATGAGTGCCGCTGGTCACCCACTTTCCCGCTCCCGACCGTGGCGCCGGTTGACACGCCACCCCAGTATGAGTACGGGGATGGCGGTCATTTATCTGGCGCTCTTCGTCATCCCATTGCTGGCGGGGCTGTGGCAACTGCTGGCGGAGGGGATGACCGCCTCTCATCTTGCCTTGCTGCTGGCCCAACCCGGTCTTTGGTACTCAGCAGCGCTGAGCCTGTGGATTGGCGCTGCCTCCACCCTTGGCAGCCTGCTGATGACCGCCCTGCTGCTGGCCCACAGCGACAGCCGGGCTTTCGGCCTGCTCCGCCGCCTGCTCTCGCCCATGCTGGCCATGCCTCACGTCGCCTTTGCCATCGGCTTTGCCTTTCTGCTCGCCCCCTCCGGCTGGCTGCTGCGGCTCGTCTCGCCAGCTCTGACCGGGTTTGAACTGCCTCCCGATTGGCAGACCATCCGCGACCCTTGGGGGCTCGGGCTGATTGCACTGCTCGTTTTCAAGGAGACCCCCTTTTTGCTGCTGATGGCGATGGCCGCACAGCAACCCATCCAGCTGGCACGCCAGCAGTGGCTGGGGGCGAGCCTTGGCTTCAGCGCCCCCCAGATCTGGTGGCGCCTGCTGCTGCCCGCCCTCTGGCCCGCCCTGCGCCTGCCCATCTATGCGGTGGCAGCCTATGGAGTGGCGGTGGTGGATCTCGCCCAGCTGCTCGGGCCCGATGCCCCCTCCCCGCTGGCGGTGCGGTTGTGGCTCTGGTATCAGGATCCGGACCTGCTCTGGCGCGGTGCCACCGCCAGCGGCGCCCTGCTGCTGCTTGCCATCACGGCACTGCTCATCGCCCTGTTCAGATTACTGGAGTGGCTTCATCAAGAGGTGGGCAAAGGCTGCTGGCTCGATGGCAAAAGGGCGGCGCCCCACTCCTTTGCCAACCGGCTCGCTGCAGGCTCTGCATTCACTTTGATCACCCTCAATCTGGCGGTGCTGGTGGCCCTGCTACTCTGGTCACTGGCGCGCCGCTGGCCCTTTCCCGCCCTCTGGCCCAGCCAGTGGAGCAGTCATTACTGGCTGGATCTGCTGCCAACCCTGCTGCCGCTGCTGGCAACCAGCGCGCTGCTGGCGCTGACGAGCGGCTTGCTGGCACTGATGATGGCGGTGTGCAGTCTGGAGGCACAAGCCGGCCGCCGCCCCTGGCCGCTCTGGCTTATCTGCCTGCCGCTGTTGCTGCCGCAAGCAAGCCTGCTGTTTGGTATCCGGCTCGGGCTGGACTGGCTTGCACATGACTCGATAAGCAGCGGCATTGGCTGGGGCTGGGTGCTCTGGAGCCAGCTGCTGTTTGTCTTTCCTTATGTCTATTTGTGTCTGCATGGCCCCTATCGCCAGTTCGATCCTCGGATCACCCAGAGCGCTCTGCTGCTGGGGGCTACGCCATGGCGAGCCTGGTGGCAGGTCAAAGTGCCGCTGCTGGCGCGCCCGCTGCTGTTTGCCTTCGGCGTCGGGGCGGCGGTGAGTTTGGCCCAGTATCTGCCGACCCTGCTCTTTGGCGCAGGCAGAGTGGTCACCATCACCACCGAAGCGGTGGCCATCGGCAGCGGCCTCAACCGGCGGCTGGCGGGGCTCTACGGCCTGCTGCAACTGCTGCTGCCGCTCGTTATCTATCTGCTGGCATTCTGGCTGCCGACGCGGATCAATCCGGCGCTCAAGGGGGGCGGCTCACGATGAACTCTCACGATGGAAACAGCCATATGCTGAGCACCACGCCTCTTCGGCTTTACCTTGATGAAAATCTGCTGCTTTCGCTGCCCGCCCTGCAAGTGGCCCCCGGCGAGGTATTGACCCTGATGGGCCCAAGCGGCTGCGGTAAAAGCTCCCTGCTAGCGGGGCTGGCTGGAGTACTGCCCGGCGCGCAGACAGATAGCGGCCCGATCCGGCTGGAGGGGGAGGTAAGGCTCGGCGAGCGGCCACTCAACGCCTTGCCACCGCAGGCACGGCGCATCGGCATGCTGTTTCAGGATGACCTGCTGTTTGACCATCTGACGGTGGTGGAGAACCTGATGTTCGGCATGCCAGCGACCATCAAGGGAAAACGTGCGCGGCGGGAAAAGGCACTGACAGCGTTAACGCAGGTCGCGCTGGCGGATCAGGCTGACAAGCTGCCGCAGCTGCTGTCAGGGGGTCAGCGGGCGCGGGTCAGTCTGCTGCGGGCGCTGTTGGCCGAACCCGATGCCCTGCTGCTGGACGAGCCCTTTTCCCGTCTCGACAAGCCGCTGCGGGCCGCCTTTCGCGAACTGGTGTTCGCGCAGATCAAGGCGCTGGCCATCCCCGCTATTCTGGTGACCCACGATGCGGAAGACGCGCCGGGCACCATACTCAACCTCACCGAATGCCACTGTTAACCGAGGAGTGTTCACCTTGTTTGATCGCCATCTGATCCCCGTGATCCGCAGCCCTCTCACCCAGCTTGCCAAACCGCTCAGCCGCGCCGGGGTCAGTGCCAATCAGGTGAGCCTCACCGGCTTTGCCATCGGCATGCTGGCGCTGCCGCTGCTGGCCTTTGGCTGCTATTCATGGGCGCTGGCGGCCATCCTGCTCAACCGGCTGCTGGACGGGCTCGATGGCGCCGTGGCGAGGGAAACCGGCATCACCGATTGCGGCGGCTTTCTCGACATCACGCTGGATTTTATCTTCTACGCTGCCGTGGTGCTGGGCTTTGCCCTCGCCGCCCCCGCCAATGCACTGCCCGCCGCCACCCTGCTGTTTGCCTTTATGGGCACAGGGTCGAGCTTTCTGGCGTTTGCCATCATGGCGGGCAAGCGGGGCATCGACAATCCGGTCTACCACCACAAATCCCTCTACTATCTGGGCGGCCTCACCGAGGGGAGCGAAACCATCGCCCTCTTTGTGCTGATGTGCCTGTGGCCCGCCGCTTTTACCCCGCTCGCCTACGGCTTTGCCCTGCTCTGCGCCATCACCACCCTGACCCGGCTCTGGAGCGGCTACCACACCCTGCGTCACCCCCAGCGCGAAACAGCACAGCCCTCACAGAAGGGCTAATCCATCGCACGATGAATTGGCGGCAAACAAGGCGCACGGAACACTTGCACGGGGATGACAATGTTTTACCATTGCGACACTTTTATCAGTCTCTTTGAGAACCCTATGCGTCGCCTTGCCTCTCTTCTCACTCTGTCGTTATTCCCCCTGCTCGGTGGCTGCAGCAGCGCCCCAGCGCCAAAGCCCGTGGTCGTCCCCCAACCCAAGAGCGCCTTTATCAATCAGGCGCCATCCAGCAAACCCGTTTATACACAAGGGGTTAGCAAGGGGGACTTCGCCAATCGCCCCAACGTGGACAGGTTCGTCCAGAAAATGGTCGAGAAGCACGGTTTTGACAACGCCCAGCTGCATCAGGTGCTGGCACAGGCAGAGCGTTACGACTGGATCATCCGCCTGATGGATGCCCAGGCACCGACCACCGCCAAGCCCACCGGCCCGACCGGTGCCTGGAACCGCTATCGCGCCAAGTTCATCACCCCCGACAACGTACAGAACGGCGTCAACTTCTGGCGTGAATACGCAAGCGAGCTGAACCGGGCGGAGCAGGTCTACGGGGTGCCGCCGGAGATCATCGTCGGCATTATCGGGGTCGAGACCCGCTGGGGCCGAGTGATGGGCAAGACCCGCATTCTGGATGCGCTGGCCACCCTGGCGTTTGATTATCCGCGTCGCGCCGAGTTCTTCACCAGCGAGCTGGAAGCCTTCCTAGTGATGACCCGCGATGAGGGGATGGACCCCACCGAACCCAAGGGCTCCTATGCGGGCGCCATGGGCTACGGCCAGTTTATGCCCTCCAGCTTCCAGCGCTATGCGGTGGACTTTGACGGCAACGGCCACACCAACCTGTGGGATCCGGTGGATGCCATCGGCAGCGTCGCCAACTACTTCAAGGCCCACGGCTGGGAGAAAGGCCAACCGGTGGCGGTGCGCGGTCAGGGCCAACTGCCCGGATACGAGCACGGCTTCCAGACCCGCTACCCGGTCGCCACCCTGCGCCGCGCAGGGCTGACCCCCACCAGCACCCTCGGCAACCACAGCGAGTCGAGCCTGCTGCGCCTCGATGTCGGCACCGGCTACCAATACTGGTACGGTCTGCCCAACTTCTACACCATCACCCGCTACAACCACAGCACCCACTATGCCATGGCGGTATGGCAGCTGGGGCTGGCGGTGAAGGCGGCGCGCTGACAACTCGCTGGCATAAAACAGACAATGAAAAAGGAGCCATTATGGCTCCTTTGTTATATCCAACGTTCCACCCCATCAGGGGCTCAAGGATGGCTACCTGATTTAGACGCCGGCCTTGGCCAGTTGCCGGTCACCACCTTGAGGCCGCCGATGGCTCACTCGCTGGCATAAAACAGACAATGAAAAAGGAGCCATTATGGCTCCTTTGTTATATCCAACGTTCCACCCCATCAGGGGCTCCTACCTGATTTAGACGCCGGCCTTGGCCAGTGCCGCGGAGACGATCTGCTGGGCCTCTTGCTGGATCAGATCTAGGTGCGCTTCGCCCTTGAAGCTCTCCATGTAGATCTTGTAGATGGACTCGGTGCCGGAGGGGCGCGCCGCGAACCAGCCGTTCTCGGTCACCACCTTGAGGCCGCCGATGGCGGCATCGTTGCCCGGCGCCTTGGTCAGCTTGGCGATGATGGGCTCACCGGCGAGCGTTGAGGCTTCCACCAGTGCCGGATCCAGCTTGGAGAGCACGGCTTTCTGGGTGCTGTTGGCCGGGGCGTCGATACGGCGATAGCTGGAGCGGCCAAACTTGGCTTCCAGTGCGTCGTAATGAGCCTGCGGATCCTTGCCGGTGACCGCCAGAATTTCTGCCGCCAGCAGCGCCAGAATGAAGCCATCCTTGTCAGTGGTCCAGACGGTGCCATCTTTACGCAGGAAGGAGGCGCCCGCGCTCTCCTCGCCACCAAAACCGAACTCGCCGCTGTAGAGGCCATCCACGAACCACTTGAAGCCGACCGGCACCTCTTTGAGGGTACGGCCAATCTCGCCGGCAACCCGGTCGATCATGGAGGAGGAGACCAGCGTCTTGCCGACGGCTGCATCGGCAGACCAGCCGGTGCGATGGGTAAACAGATACTGGATCGCCACCGCCAGATAGTGGTTCGGGTTCATCAGGCCGGACTTGGTAACGATACCGTGACGGTCGTAGTCAGGGTCGTTGCCAAGGGCGATATCGAACTTGTCCTTGAGGGCAATCAGGCTCGCCATGGCGAACGGGCTGGAGCAGTCCATACGGATCTTGCCGTCTTTATCCAGGGTCATGAAGGAGAAGGTAGGGTCGACCTTGTAGTTCACCACCTCGATGTTCAGACCATAGGTCTTGGCGATGACGTCCCAGTAGGCGACGCCGGATCCACCCAGCGGATCGACACCGATCTTGACGCCCGCGTTCTCGATGGCGTCCATGTCCAGCACATTCTTCAGATCATCCACATAGGGGGTGACATAGTCGTGCTCGACCACGAACGGGCTCTTGAGGGCCTCGGCGAACGGCATCCGCTTCACGCCCGCCAGACCCGCTTCCAGAATGGCGTTAGCACGATCCTCGACCCACTTGGTGATCTCCCCTTCCGCGGGGCCACCGTGGGGCGGGTTGTACTTGAAGCCACCATCTTCCGGCGGGTTGTGGGACGGAGTGATCACCACGCCGTCGGCGCGGGCAGCAGGCTTGCTGGCCCCTTCTTTGCCAGAGTTGTAGCGCAGGATGGCATGAGAGATGACCGGGGTCGGGGTAAAGCCCATACCGGCTTGAATGCGAGTTTCAACGCCGTTGGCAGCCAGCACTTCGACGGCGCTGGCAAAGGCGGATTCGGACAGGGCGTGGGTATCCATGCCGACAAACAGCGGGCCAGTGATGCCGGCCTGCTGGCGATACTCCACCAGTGCCTGGGTCACCGCCAGAATATGGGATTCGGTAAAAGCATTGTGCAGGGCGCTGCCACGGTGGCCGGAGGTACCGAAGGCCACCCGCTGCTCGGGGCGGCTCATGTCCGGCTTGTTGAGGTAGTAGGAGCTGACCAGACGGGGGATGTTGGTCAGATCGCTTAAACGGGCCGGTTGACCGGCGTGGGAATGCTGAGCCATGGCGTTTTCCTTGCGTAATGGCGGCCTTGCCGGGCAAGGCCTGAGTCTTGAAGAATCGTTAAATGGCGCCACACACCTGCGCGATCACCTCTTCGCCATAGTCCATGCTGGCCATCAGCTGGGCCACCATATTCTGCTTGCGGCTGGTGTTGGTGTTGGTGATCACCCAGAACGGGGTCTCCGGTACCGGCTTGGGCTTGGTAGTGCTGCCACTGGCACGCAGAGCCTCGGGATCCTGCGAGAAATAGACGCGCTTGCGCCCCTTGATTTCGGTGGCCTGGGTAAAGCCTTCCGGGTTATCCCGGTAGAGGGTACTCAGCACCAGCATAAAGCGGTTGATGGACTTCTCTTCTTTTTGCAGCTCACCTGAATCGAGCAGGGCTTGCAGCCCTTGCCGGGTGGCTATCGCACTGGGCTGCGCGACGGCAGCTGGCTCGGCAACCGACACACGTTGGTGAGCAGGCTGTTCCAGCAGACGGCGCAGGATATCGGAGGCACTTTCACCAATGTGCCGGGTCTGGCTGGCGATATAGAAGTAGAGATCGTCATCAAGCTCGATGGTTTTCATAGGGATGCGCTGGACTCGTCGAAATTCGGATGCGGCGATTATACATAGGCAAACCCGACAGCCCAAGCAAGGGGCTGGCAGATGTACATGAATCTCATCGAGAATACGGCATAATAGCGGGCCAAGTGTGTGATCAGCCGCACTGATAGCCGATCCGGACAGGATTTTTTAGAAAAAAAACCACATAAAATCCCAATCCATTGGACGAAATCCTTTTCTTTCCAGTGCGTTAAATAAAACAGCGATACGCACCCACGACCGACAAGGTGTCATTTTGCAACAAAACAGCATATTGAACTTCAAGGAGCAAGGTCAGGGGCCGGCGGTCATTCTGATCCACGGCCTGTTTGGCAGCCTCGACAACCTCGGCCTGCTGGCCCGAGCCCTCTGCGAACAGTGCCGGGTCATCAGCGTCGATCTGCGCAACCACGGCGCCTCCTTTCATAGCAGCGAGATGAGCTATCCGGCGCAAGCGGCCGACATCCTGACCCTGATGGATCGGCTGAATATTGCCGAAGCGACCCTGATTGGCCACTCGATGGGGGGCAAGGTGGCGATGCAGCTCGCCAAGCTGGCGCCCGCGCGGGTCAGCCGGCTGGTGGTAGCCGACATGGCGCCGGTCGCCTATCCCCACTCCCGCCACCAGAATGTCTTTGCCGGACTCAACGCCACACTGCGCACGCCGCCGCAAAGCCGCAGTGAAGCGGAAGCCATGCTGGCGCAGCATATCGAGCTCGCCGGGGTGCGCCAGTTTCTGCTCAAATCCTTCGCCAGAGGCGAGCATGGCTGGGGTTGGCGCTTCGATGTGCCCGCCCTTGAGCAAAACTACGCCAACATCATGGGCTGGCCAGAGGATGACCGCCGCTTCGAAGGGCCGGTGCTCTTTATCAAAGGGGGGGATTCTGACTATATGCAGCCCCAATACAGCGAGACGGCACTGGCCCAATTCCCGGCGGCAAAGGTGCGTGTCATCGCGGGTACCGGCCACTGGCTGCATGCGGAAAAACCTGCTCTGTTCAACAAATTGGTTGTGGATTTCCTGTCGACAGGCGGTTAACAGTTTCAAATCCTTTGTGATATAGTGCGCCCGTCATAAGGAGTGTGCGCAATCCATGCTAAGTGAACATATCGACCTGATCGAAAGTTTGGGCCTCAAGTTATTCTTTGTGGCCATTTTCATATTGATTGGCCTGGCCATTCAGGACGTGCTCAAGCGCGGCAACGTGCCCCGTTTCGGTCGTTTTATCGTCTGGTTGGTACTGTTTCTGGGTTGTGCGGGTTTTGTCGCCAAGGGGCTGATCGAACTGGGCTGGGAAGGCTCAGGACTCGGCTAACTTATTTTCATCTGTGATGTATGGCCAAACAGCAAACTGATCGAACAACACTGGATCTGTTCGCAAATGAGAAGCGCCCCGGCAGGCCAAAGACCAATCCACTCCCCCGCGAGACCCAGCTCAAGATCAACAAGCGTAACCAGCTTAAGCGCGATCGGGAAAATGGGCTGAAGCGGGTAGAGTTAAAGGTGGAGGCCGAGTTGCTGGAGCGCCTGAACCAACTTGCGTTACAACAGAACATCAGCCGAGCCGAGCTGATCCAATCTATCCTGAAACAACAGATTGAGTCCGCCTTTGCGGTGGACATTGCAGTCTGAGCGTTGAGCATTAACACCAAATACGGGTAACTAAACACTATGGCAAGTGTAGGTCTGTTTTTTGGCAGCGATACCGGTAACACCGAAGCTGTCGCCAAGATGATCCAGAAAGAGCTGGGCAAAAACCTGATTGAAGTCCGTGACATCGCCAAGAGCAGCAAGGCCGACATCGAGAGCTTTGATCTGCTGATGTTCGGCATCCCGACTTGGTACTACGGCGAAGCCCAGGCCGACTGGGACGACTTCTTCCCCGATCTGGGCGAAATCGACTTCACCAACAAGCTGGTCGCCATCTTCGGTTGCGGTGATCAGGAAGACTATTCCGAGTACTTCCTCGACGCCATGGGCACCTTGCGTGACATCGTCGAAGCCAAAGGCGCCATCATCATCGGTCACTGGCCGACTGCAGGCTACGAGTTTGAAGCCTCAAAGGCACTGGTCGATGACAAGCACTTTGTCGGTCTGGGTATCGATGAAGATCGCCAGCCGGAGCTGACTGCCGAGCGCGTCAAGGGCTGGTGCAAGCAGCTGCACGAAGAGATGTGCCTGGGCGAGCTGGAGTAATCCACCTCCCCCTCATACCTCTGACAACAAGGGCCCTGACGGGCCCTTGTTGTATCTGCAAGTGGCGATGCCTGCCTTCATTCTCCCCTGTTATTCACCTCTGTGCTCCGGTTTGGCTCGCACATAGAGGGTGCGCTTGACCTGCGCCACCAGCTCGCCGCTCTTGTCCTGTACCGTCACCTCGAATTCGGGGAAGTGTTTGTTGCCACCTTCGGTCGCCGCCACGATTTCGGCCAGCTTGCCCTCGGTCAGGTTGAACTCGGCCACCAGCTTGCCCTTGCCCGGCTTGATGTAGTTGATGCTGCCCGCCTTGTCCCAGACGTAGTAGCGATTCTTGAAGTAGCCCATCAGCATCAGCGGATAGATGGGGTCCGTCATGGCAAACATGCTGCCGCCAAACTGGGTGCGGTTGGCGTTCTTGTTCCACCAGCGGGATTTGAGGGTCACCCGGCAGTAGCGAAAGTCATCGCTCAGGGTCTCTATCTTGATACCGGCACCCCAGAAAGGGGGCCAGGCGTTGAGTGCGCGGCGCACCCAGGCCGCATTGTCAAAAAGCCAATCCATGGATCTCATCCGACCAGAAATATGAAAGTTACATCTTATCAACATCTGCCATGCCAGCAAGTCGGACGACACGATTGATTATTTCAATCCAACCGGCCATTTATGGCTAAACCCCTTGAATTGCTGGGTTTATTTTTAGGGAGGCTACGACCTATAATGACAGGCCAAGCGAGTTCAAGGTTGCCATTCCTGCGGCAGTCCATCAGAATAACCCCACCTTCGAGAATGCGAATAAGTAGAATATGGCAGACAACAACCAAGCGTTAAAAAAGGCCGGGCTCAAGATCACCTTGCCCCGGGTCAAAATCCTGGAAATCCTGCAACAGCCGGATTGCCAGCACACCAGCGCCGAAGATCTCTATAAACGACTGATCGACCTGGGTGAAGAGATTGGTCTCGCTACCGTCTATCGCGTTCTCAACCAGTTTGATGATGCCGGTATCGTTACCCGTCACCACTTCGAAGGTGGCAAGTCGGTATTCGAGCTGGCCACTCAGGAGCACCACGACCACCTGGTTTGCCTTGACTGCGGCAAGGTGATCGAGTTCTCCGACGAAGTGATCGAACAGCGTCAGCGCGAGATCGCCAAGAAATTCAATATCCGTCTCACCAACCACAGCCTCTACCTCTACGGTCACTGTGCTACCGGTGAGTGCAAGCACGACGAATAAGTCGCCCGCGACTTGCAGATAACGGACAATAAAAAAGCCAGCATCAGCTGGCTTTTTTATTGTCCGGCGCAGGCCGTGGCATCGCACAGGGCAGGGTCTCCCCTGCCCCATCGGCTTAGCCTTCTACCTTGCCCCAGGAGTCGCGCAGGGCAACGGTGCGGTTAAACACCAGATGCTCCGGGCTGGAGAGCTTGTTGTCGGCGCAGAAATAACCTTCACGCTCGAACTGGTAAGCTTGCTCCGGCTTGGCGTTCTTCAGGGATGCCTCGACACGGGCACCCTCGATGATCACCAGGGATTCCGGGTTCAGCGCAGCTTCAAAGTCATCCTCGGCGCCCGGGTTCGGCACCTTGAACAGACGATCGTAGAGACGCACTTCCGCTGGCAGGGAGTGAGTGGCGCTGACCCAGTGGATCACCCCTTTCACCTTGCGGCCATCGGCCGGATCCTTGCCCAGAGTCTCGGGGTCGTAGGAGCAGTAGATGCAGGTGACCTTGCCATCGGCATCTTTCTCGATGCGCTCGGCCTTGATCACATAGGCATTGCGCAGACGCACTTCCTTGCCCAGCACCAGACGCTTGAACTGCTTGTTCGCCTCTTCTTTGAAGTCCGCTTCGTCGATGAAGATTTCACGGGTGAAATTCAGCTCGCGGGTACCCATCTCGGCATTGCTCGGGTGGGCCGGGGCAGTCAGCACTTCGTCGGCAGCCAGGTTCTCGATGACCACTTTCACCGGGTGCAGCACGGCCATGGCGCGCGGTGCATGCTCGTTGAGGTCTTCGCGGATGCAGGCTTCCAGCATGCTCATCTCGACGATGTTGTCCTGCTTGGTCACACCGATGCGCTTGCAGAACTCGCGGATGGAGGCCGGGGTGTAACCACGACGACGCAGACCGGAGACGGTCAGCATGCGCGGGTCGTCCCAACCATCGACGTGCTTCTCGGTCACCAGCAGGTTCAGCTTGCGCTTGGACATGACGGTGTATTCGAGGTTCAGACGAGAAAACTCGTACTGACGGGGGTGGCAGTCGATGGTGATGTTGTCCAGCACCCAGTCGTACAGACGACGGTTGTCCTGGAACTCCAGAGTGCAGATGGAGTGGGTGATCCCTTCCAGCGCGTCCGAGATGCAGTGGGTGAAGTCATACATCGGGTAGATGCACCACTTGTCACCGGTCTGGTGGTGGTGGGCAAACTTGATGCGGTAGATAACCGGATCACGCATCACCATGAAGGGGGATGCCATGTCGATCTTGGCGCGCAGGCAGGCGGTGCCTTCGGCGAACTCGCCGTTCTTCATCTTGGCAAACAGCGCCAGGTTCTCTTCCACGCTGCGATCGCGGAACGGACTGTTCTTGCCAGCTTCAGTCAGGGTGCCACGGTACTCACGCATCTGCTCGGGCGTCAGCTCATCCACATAGGCCAGACCCTTTTCAATCAGCTCGATGGCGTAGCCGTGCAGCTTGTCGAAATAGTCGGAGGAGTAGCAGATCTCGCCGTTCCACTGGAAGCCGAGCCACTGTACGTCCTGCTTGATGGACTCTACGTACTCGATATCTTCCTTCACCGGGTTGGTGTCATCGAAACGCAGGTTGCACTGGCCCTGATAGTCGCGGGCGATGCCGAAGTTCAGGCAGATAGATTTGGCGTGGCCGATATGGAGATAACCGTTCGGCTCGGGCGGAAAACGGGTATGCACGCTGCTGTGCTTACCGCTGGCCAGATCTTCATCAATGATCTGACGAATAAAGTTAGTTGGGCTGTTCGCCTGACTCATGGCTCACCTCAAAAAAGCGTCACTGGCGGAAGTTGTGCCGGCTGGCACCCTCATCCCCCCGCCGTCAAGCCGGGTATGATCCCTTATTACGGGCGCTGTCTCAACCTGAATTTGGCACTTCCGGGCCATTTCCCGGCCATTGCACCGCTAAAAACGGCGTGGCTTGGCACATTGCACACCAAATGCATAAAAAAGCCCCGCACTAGGCGGGGCTGAAAGTGATGAAAAACACAAAACAGACAATTACACACAACAAAGGCTCACACGCACAGTCAACCTTTCCCAAACCCGATGCGCCATCGCCCTTGGGAAAGGCGGGTCTTGCGACCCACCTCATGTTAACGGTTGACTGCTATCAGTTCAGTTCGGTGACGCGGCTGGTGCGCTTGCCATCGAAGCTGGTGGTACGCAGGTAGACCTTGCCATTCACGCTCGGCTTGGCCGCGGCGTCATAGGCACTCCAGTTGGTACCGTCCAGGCTGTACTGGATAGGCAGACCCGGCAGATCCACGTTCGCTTCCAGCACACCGTTCACTACCTTGGCACCCGGTACGGAGAGGCGGTATTCAACACCGGCCTGCTCCAGTTTCGGCAGCACGCGCTGACCCAGTACGTTGGCAAACTGGTTCCACTCTTTGTTGAGGGTGGCCTTGTTAACGAACTTGGTCTCGCCGGAGAACTCGCGACCCTTCACATAGTTCAGCTCGAAGCCACCTTTGTGCCAGGCACGCTCGGCCACGGAGAAGATACGCGGGTAGACCATGTACTCGTACTGAGCATCGGTACGCACAGTTTCACTCCACTTCTGACCGGAGATCCCCTTGAACTTGACCGGATCCTGGTCACCCTTGGCCACGAAGGCGTTGCCATCGCGGTCAACCGAGGTCTCGGCGTTCTGCGGCAGGTTTTCCGGGGCGAAGGCAAACACCTTGCGAGTGTCGTTGAAACGGGTTGCCCAGTAGTAGCCACGCTCGGCCGGGTGTACTTCGTTCGGGAAGTCGAAGTAGAGGTAATCCGGGTTGGACAGCACCACTTGGTAACCCTTGTGGGCCCACTTCATCGCTTCGTTGAAGCCACCCCAGTAGAGGGTTTCCCAGAAGTTGACACGGGTGTTGTCGGTGGCGAAATCCTTGGCACCGCTGGCATACTTCAGACCATCTTCCCACGCCTGCAGGGTAGAGAAGCCGCGGTCTTTGACCATCTGGCCCACTTCCTTGGCGAAGTAAACCGGCAGCTCGCCCACTTCCTTGATCTTGCCTTCGTCGATCATCTTCTGGCACATCGGGGACTTGCCAAACGGCTTGTCCTGCTTGCTGGAGTCGACGTTGCCTTTCCAGGCGACCAGCTCTTCTTTCTTGGTGACGGCCGGATCCTGATAGCCACCGCCCTGCATGATGTTCTTCGCCTCATCACCACCGTAGTGCCATGCGGTCAGCGGCTGACCGGCGGCCTGGTGCATCTGGGCAACTTCATCCATTACCTTGGCCACGAAGGTGGCAGCACCCGGCTGGCAAGGGTTGATGAAGGACATCTTGTCGTAGAACTGGACGGAGGTGACGTTGGAGGTGTCAGCCGGATCAGTCAGACGGAACTGGTTGGCTTCCGCTTCTTTGCCTTCCGCCATCAGACGCTTGTAGCGCGCTTCCATGGAGACCACGGCAGCACGGGCGTGAGCCGGCATGTTGATCTCGGGGATCACGGTCACACCGCGGGCCTTGGCATAACGCACCAGATCCACGTAGTCAGACTTGCTGTAGAAACCGGAACCCTGGTTGTCGCTGGTCGGGCCGGAACCCAGTTGCGGCATCAGGCACTTGGTTTCGGACTCGTCGTGGCAACGCTGGCTACCGACCTGGGTCAGCTCCGGCAGACCCGGGATCTCCAGACGCCAGCCTTCATCGTTGGTCAGGCCAAGGTGCAGCACGTTGAGCTTCATGGCAGACATCTGGTCAACCAGCTTCTTCATGGTATCCAGACTGCGGAAGTGGCGGGCCACGTCGGTCTGCATGCCACGGTATTCAAAGCGCGGCGCATCCTCGACGGTCATCGGGCTCACCAGCTTGTCATCAACACCCAGCAGGGAGATCAGGGATTGTGCACCCCAGAATGCCCCGTCGATGTCGCGACCCTGGATCACTGTGCCCTTCTGACCGATGGTCATGTCATAGCCTTCAGCCTGCTTGAGCTTGCTGCCGAGCTTGATGGTCACCGGGTAGCCGGTGTCGGAGAGGGTAACACCCAGCTTGGTCAGTTGAGCCTTCAGGGCCTCGGCGCGATCGCTCGGCAAGTCCAGGGCATTGAGCTTGATGGTAGAGAAGTCGATTTGCGGACCAGCCTTGACCACCTGCTTCATCGGGGTCGGCAGGATCTGGTTGTCAATCTTGCCAGCCGGCAGCAGGGTGCTGGTCTGGTTGGCCGCGAAACGGGTTTCGCTGTTCATCAGGATGTTTTTGTCATCCTTGGTGCGCTTCCAGCCATCAGCCGGCATCGGCTTCTCGTAGGTGCTGGCATCATTGATGTTGCTCATGCTGGCCAGTACTTTCGGCTCGGCACCTTCGCTGGCGACATACCAGTTCGGCATGATGTCAGATTCGAACAGTACCCAGTATTCCACCACCAGCGGCACTTCGACCGTGGCATCCTTGGCAAAGCCCTGGAACGTCTCGCTTGGCGTCAAACGATAGAGATCGCCGGTCAGGTGAGTGATGGTGAACTGGTCGTTATCCACACGCTGGATACGACGGATGGAGGAGACGTAGATGCTCCAGTCTTTGGAGGTGACGTCAGCACCGGTATTGGTCAGGTGCAGCTTGGCAACGCCACAGCTCGCCCACTCGGAACCAAGCGCCTGGCAATCGAGGCCGGCACCGGCACCGTCGTTGGTGACCACTTCATACTTGACCACCAGGTTGTTGGCGAGGGAGTCGACTACAGCCTGCTGCTGGCGGCATCGGCTGCCTGGACCTGGCTGACAAAAACGGTAGACATGGCAATGGCTAACAGAGAATGTTTCAAGTTCATAACTGCTGCTCTCATTTGAAGTAAAGGTTGGATTTTCTTGGCTTTTTTATATGGAGCCCCTGAGCGGGGCCCTTAGTTATGTCAACAATGGACTTAGACTTGAGGTGAGCGAGTCGCTCGATTAACGCAGGGCTTTCATCTCACCGGCGATGATTTCGGCCAATGGGCCCAGAATCACCTGCAGGTTCTGCTCACCGAGTTTGACCACACCGGCCGCACCCAGGGCTTTCAGCTTGCGCTCATCGACGATGCTGCGGTCTTTCAGAGTCAGACGCAGACGGGTGATGCAGGCATCGATGGAGACCAGGTTCTCTTGACCACCCAGCACTTCCAGGTATTGCTTGGCCAGCTCGGTACGGTTGGTAGATTGAGCGGCAGCCGGAGCACTCTCTTCGTCATCTTCACGACCCGGGGTTTTCAGGTTCAGCTTGGCAATCACTACGCGGAACACGGTGTAGTAGAGGCCGAAGAAGACCAGACCCTGAGGGATCAGCATGTACCAGTTGGTCGCCAGCGGGTTACGGCTGGAGAGCACCATATCCACCAGACCGGCACTGAAACCGAAACCGGCCATCCACTGCATGGAGGCAGCGATGAACACGGAGATACCAGTCAGTACGGCGTGGATGACATACAGTACCGGCGCCACGAACATGAAGGAGAACTCGAGCGGCTCGGTTACACCGGTGAAGAAGGAAGCAAAGGCAGCTGCGATCATGATGGAAGCAACTTTCTCTTTGTTCTCTTTCTTGGCGGAGTGGTAGATGGCCAGAGCGGCACCCGGCAGACCGAACATCATGATGGGGAAGAAGCCAGCCTGGTACATACCGACCACGCCTTTCACCTGATCCAGGCTCTTGCCAGCGGCCAGAGCGGCATCGATGGTAGCCTGACCACCCAGGAAGTTCGGGATGTCGTTGATACCGGCCACGTTGAACCAGAACACTGAGTTCAGGGCGTGGTGCAGACCGATCGGGATCAGCAGACGGTTGAAGAAGGCGTAGATACCGGCACCGGTAGAGCCCAGGCTCACGATGGACTCACCGAAGGAGACCAGACCACCGTAGATTGCCGGCCATACGGCCATCAGGATGAAAGATACGACGATCATCACTACGGAGGTTACGATCGGTACCAGACGACGACCGGAGAAGAAGGAGAGTGCCTTGTGCAGCTCGACGCTGCTGAAGCGGTTGTACAGCTCAGCGGCGATAACACCACACAGGATACCCACGAACTGGTTGCTGATCTTGGCAAACGCGGCAGGAACCTGCTCCACCGGGATGCTCTTGATCTGGGCCACAGCGCCCGGGCTCAGCAGGGTGGTAACGACCAGGAAGCCGACCAGACCTGCCAGAGCAGCAGAACCGTCTTTATCCTTGGACATACCGTAAGCGACACCGACTGCAAACAGTACGGACATGTTATCGATAATGGCTGCGCCCGCTTTAATCAGGAAGGCAGCCAGCGCACTGTCACCACCCCAACCATTCGGGTCAATCCAGTAGCCAACCCCCATCAGGATCGCGGCGGCAGGCAATACCGCTACCGGCACCATCAGGGCACGGCCGATCTTTTGCAAATAACCGAGAATGTTCACGGTTCCTCTCCTTAGTTAATGTTTTTCTAGAAATTAAGTGCTTATCACGTTTGACGCATAAGCCATCAAGGCTTGATTGGCAGTCTAGGGCTTTTATTTCGCTGCGCAAATTAATAAACCGATAATCGTGATCGTTATCACCCAAACAAGATAAAGGTGGTGGATAGATGTGGCTTAGTTCGCAATCTTTATTTACGCTATAAAACAACTTGAATCCGTCTTAGCCAATTGCCACCGCCAAACCGGTCGCAACCCGACACAGAGGTATCCCATATGCGCCTGATCCCGTTGAAATCTGCCAGCCAAGTAGGCCTGTGGTCTGCTCGTTACATCGTTGACCGCATCAACGCGTTCAAGCCGACCAGCGATCGCCCTTTCGTACTGGGCCTGCCTACCGGTGGCACCCCGCTCAACACCTACAAGCGCCTGATCGAGTTGCACAAAGCCGGTGAAGTGAGCTTCCAGAACGTGGTCACCTTCAACATGGACGAGTACGTCGGCCTGCCGGAAGATCACCCGGAGAGCTACCACAGCTTCATGCACAACAACTTCTTCAGCCACATCGACATTCGTCCCGAAAACATCAACATCCTCAACGGCAATGCCGAGGATCTGGTGGCCGAGTGCAAGCGCTACGAAGAGAAGATCAAGTCCTACGGCAAGATCCACCTGTTCATGGGTGGCGTGGGTAACGACGGCCACATCGCGTTCAACGAGCCGGCCTCTTCCCTCTCCTCCCGCACCCGGGTCAAGACCCTGACCGAAGACACCCGCATCGCCAACTCCCGCTTCTTCGGTGGCGACATGGAGCAGGTGCCCAAGCTGGCCCTGACCGTGGGTGTAGGCACCCTGATGGATGCGGAAGAGATCATGATCCTGGTCACCGGTCACGGCAAGGCACTGGCCCTGCAGGCCGCCGTGGAAGGCAGCGTCAACCACATGTGGACCATCTCCACCCTGCAACTGCATCCGAAGGGAATGATGGTGTGCGACGAGCCCTCTACCATGGAGCTCAAGGTCAAGACCGTTCGCTACTTCCAGCAGCTGGAAGCCGCCAACATCGGCCGTCTGTAAGGAGTCGTCATGTACGGATTGACCAACTGCACCCTCTACACCGGCAGCTGCGTGCTGACCGGCTACGGGGTGCTTATCGAGGGCGACAAGATTGTCGCCATCTCTCACCTGGCCGAACTACCTGCGGACATCGAGCAGATTGACCTCAAAGGCGCCAACCTGACCGCCGGTTTTATCGACGTGCAGCTCAACGGCTGTGGCGGGGTGATGTTCAACACCGACATCACGGTCGAGACCCTGGCAACCATGCAGGCGGCCAACCTCAAATCCGGTACCACCAGCTTCCTGCCGACCCTGATCACCAGTCCGGATGCCGACATGAAGCAGGCCGTTGCCGTCACCCGTGACTACATGGCCGCCCACCCCAACGAGGTGCTGGGTGTCCATCTGGAAGGTCCCTACACCAACCTCAAGCGCAAGGGTATCCACCCTGCCGCGCAAATCCGCCAGCCAGCGGACGAGATGATCGACTTCTTCTGCGCCAACGCGGATGCCATCACCAAAATCACCCTGGCTCCGGAGCGCAACGAGCCGGCCCATATCCGCCGTCTGGTGGAAGCGGGCATTCTGGTCTCGGCCGGTCACACTGCCGCCAGTTACGATCAGGCCATGGCCGGGTTTGATAACGGTATTCGCTTTGCGACCCACCTCTACAACGCCATGACCCCGACCCTCAACGGTCGCGAGCCGGGTGTTGTGGGCGCCATCTACGATCGCAAAGATGTCTACGCGGGCATCATCGTCGATGGGCACCATGTGCACTGGGCCAACGTGCGTCTGGCTCACAAGGCGCTGGGGGAGCGACTGGTGCTGGTCACCGATGCCACCGCGGCAGCCGGTGCACCGGAAGGCTTTGAGAAATTTGATTTTTGTGGCACCACCGTCTTTTTACGCGATGGTCAGTGTGTCGACGAGAATGGTACACTCGGCGGTTCCTCCCTCACCATGATTGAGGGGGTGGAAAATCTGGTCAAGCAGGTCGGATTACCGCTCGATGAAGCACTGAGAATGGCCAGCCTCTACCCCGCTCGCGCCATTGGATGGGACTCACGTCTCGGTAGTATCCAGGTCGGTAAAGTAGCCAACCTCACTGTCTTCGATCAGGACTTCACGGTCCGTGGGACCGTGGTTAACGGACACTACACACAACAGTGACATCATGACTGGCGGACAAATAGCAAACGTAGATCTTATCAAGCAGGTCAACAGTGCAGCCGTGTATCGGCTCATCGACCTGCAAGGCCCCATCTCCCGGGTCAAGATTGCCGAGTTGAGTCAGCTGGCCCCGGCCAGCGTGACCAAAATAACCCGGCAACTGATCGAGCATGGCCTGATCAAGGAGACCTCTCCGCAAGCCTCAACCGGCGGGCGGCGTGCCATCTCCCTGACCACCATCAAACATCGCTTTCAGTTTGTCTCTGCCAAGCTGGGCCGCGGCTACCTGCAACTGAGTCTCTATGACCTAGATGGCAAGGAGCTCGACCAGCACGTCATTCAGGTGACCGAGATCGACCAGCAACCCGTGGTCGACATGCTGCTGCGGGAGATTGGCGCCTTTATCGATGCCAACCGCGAACGCTGTCGCAACCTCATCAGCATCGCGCTGACCATGCCGGGTCTGGTCAACCCGGAATCCGGTATGGTCATCTACACCCCCAAGTACCAGATCCGCAATCTGGGACTGGCGAAGCTGCTTGAGAACCACTTCAACCTCCCCTGCTACGTGGGCAACGACACCCGCTCGCTGGCACTGGCCGAACACTTCTTCGGCGAGTCCCGCGACTGCATGGACTCCATTCTGGTGAGCGTCCACCAGGGGACGGGCTCCGGGATCATTACCAAGGGTCAGGTGTTCCTCGGTCAGAACCGCAACGTCGGCGAGATCGGCCATATTCAGGTCGAGCCACTCGGCAAGCGCTGCCACTGTGGCAACTTCGGCTGCCTCGAGACCATCGCCTCCAACGAAGCGATCATCGACAAGGTGAAGGAGCTCATCAGCCGCGGTCACCAGAGCTCGCTGCAGGAGAAGCACATCACCATTCAGGAGGTGTGCAAGGCGGCGCTGGCGGGCGATGAACTGGCCCGCAGCGTGATCGAGAACGTGGGTGAGCATCTGGGACGAGCGGTGGCTATTACGGTCAACCTGTTCAACCCGCAGAAGGTGCTGATCGCCGGAGAAATCACCGCCGCCGAAGAGATCCTCTTCCCGGCCATCCGTCGCTGCGTCGAGCATCAATCCCTGCCGAGCTTCCACCGTGGCCTGCCCATCGTGAAAGCCCGCTTCCAGAACCAGCCGACCTATGGCGGCTTTGCGCTGGTCAAGCGCGCCCTGCTGGAAGGGGATCTGCTGCAGATCATCATGGAGCAGAAGTAAGGCACTGACCTTGCGAGATAACAAAACGGCAGCCACTGGCTGCCGTTTTCAATTGTGTGCTTGCTAGCGGTTTAACCCGCCCGACATGGCTTGAACAGATCCAGCTTGTTGTCGTAAACACGGGTCTGCACATCCATGATCCCCAGCATGGAGTGAAAGAGGTTGTCATGGGAGAAGCGCTGGCTGCTCGCCTCCGCCGCCAGGCAACCCATATCAAGCTGGCGATCGGCCTGTAACTGAGGAGAGAACCAGGTCAGCAGCGGCACCCGGGTCTGATCATCCGGCGCGAACTTGTATGGTGTGCCGTGCAGATAGAGCCCCATGGCCCCGAGGGATTCGCCGTGATCGGAGAGATAGACCAGCCCCACATCGTACTGGCTCTCCAGCGACTTGAGCTTGTCGATCAGCAGCCCCACCACCTTGTCGGTGTAGCGGATGGTGTTGTCATAGGTGTTGACCAGCTCTTCGTTGCTGCAGTTTTCAATGTCGCTGCGCGGGCAGTCCGGCATAAAGGCGCGCTCGCTGGCAGGGTAACGACGAAAATAGGTCGGGCCATGGCTGCCCATCAGGTGAAAAGCCACCAGCTTGTTGCCCTTCATGCCGGCAATCTGCTGATCCAGCCCCTCCAGCAGTACCTCGTCATAACAAGACTCCCCCTGACAGAGCGCAGGATAGGATTTGGGAAGGATCTCGATGGTCGGCACATTGCGGCACACCCCTTTGCAGCCGCCATCGTTCTCTTTCCACAACACCGAGACTCCGGCATGTTGCAGCACATCGAGCAGACCGTCACGGGAGCTGGCAAGCTGGTCATCGTAGCCACGGCGTGTGAGGTTGGAGAACATGCAGGGCACCGAGACAGCGGTGGCCGTGCCGCAGGAGCGCACATCTTTGAACGACACCACTCCCTGCTCTTTGGCCGTAAAGCTGTTGGTCGCCTTGCCATACCCGTTAAGGGAGTAGTTCTGGCTGCGCGCCGTCTCCCCCACCACCAGGAACATCAAAGTCGGCTTGCTTCCCCGTGCCACCACCTTGGCATCGGTCCCCAAGTGTTGGTAGGGGATCGGCGTGGCAAACAGCACATCCCGCCCATATTTGTAGAGGCCGTGCACATAGTTGGCGGGCACAATCTCTTTGGCCAGCGACTTGTTGTTGCGCCCTACCGAGGCGTAATCCTGATAGTAAAGTGACGCGACGCCCCCGATAAACAGCAGAGAGATAGCCAGTGCACCAGCCCGCAACGCCAACCCCTGATACCAGCGAGCCGGATAGCGGATCCGCAGTGACCAGAGCACCAGAACAGGCAGCAGCCCGGTCAGCAGAAACCAGAGCGCAACCGAGCCATTCAAATAGGCCCCCGCCTCACCACTGTTGGTCTCCACTATGTTCTGGATCATGCCTGCATCAAAGATGACGCCGTATTTGAGCATGGCGTAGCTGACGATGGAGCCAGTCAGAATGAGCACGGTAAAAAAGGGCTTGAGCACAAACCGGAACGTGAAGGGAATAAACACGGCATTGAGCGCCGCGATCAGCACCAGCGGGATCGAGATGGCAAATCCGGCTTTGACATGGGTCAGGGCGCTGAGCACCGTATAGAAATGCAAAAAGATTGGCCAGTTCAGTACTAGGGCGAAAAAGAGCACCAGCAACAGATTGGTCTGCAGTACACCGAGAGTTACACGCATAAACAACTCCTACATACCGGCCTGCAGCGCAGCGGGCCGGCCAAGCCAACAAAAACGACGGGGCCAGCGTAGGAAGTAAAACTTAAGCGCGAATTAAGAGGAGAAGCATGGCGCTCGTGCGCACCATCACAGCACGGGGTACTCCGCAGCCCCGAAATGGATTTTTAGTTGTCTATCCATCGGATTTTGCTAGCTTGTTGAGTAGGCATTCACGAAATGCAGGTTAACCGATGGCACTGATCCAAGCCTCGATAGAGCAATTGAGAGTAGGCCACTATATCCATCTCCCCACGGGATGGACCAACCACCCGTTTATGTTCAATACCTTCAAGATCAAGGATCAGCAGCAACTCGACATTCTCCGTCATCTTGATCTCACCTTGCTAATGGTCGACCCCGACAAGAGCGATCTGCCCATCGAGCCGCTGCTGCGCGGCGATATCCCGGATGCCGGGCCCGACCTTGACGAGCTGGAAGAGCTGATTGCCTCGGGCCCGCCCCCCTTTGACGAAAAGGCCTTTCGCCGCTCCATGCGCGCCGCTGACAAAGCCTTTGGCCAATCCATGAGCGAGCTGCGCGATGCACTCGGGGCGCTGAACCTCAAACCGGATGAGGGGCTGGCCAATACCGCCCAGATTGTCCGCAATGCCGCCTTCACCCTCAGTCAGCACGAAGGGCCTCTCGGGCTCCACCTTATTCGCAGCCCCCACACCGATATCCTGCTGCAACACAGCCTCAACGTCGCCTTTATCGCCATGCTGATGGCACGCGAACTCGGCATGAACCCCATCGAGATTGAGGAGACGGGACTTGCGGGACTTATCCACGACATCGGCGAACTGAAAATCCCGAGCCAGATCACCCAAAAACGGGGGGATCTCAACAAGGCCGAGCAGAACTTCCTCAATATGCATCCCCAGTACGGATTTGACATGCTGACCCAGCTCAACGCCTTTGAACCGAAAATCCGTCAGGTCGCCCATCTGCACCACGAACGGCTCGACGGCAGCGGTTATCCGCTCGGGATCAAGGGCGGGGAGATCCCGCCGCTGGCGCGATTGATCGGGCTGGTCGACTTCTACGACGAGCTGCTCCATCCCCGCAACAGCGGTAACCCGGCCGCGCCGAGTCAGGCCATCAGCCAGCTCTACAAGTTATCCCAGAAGAAGTTCGACCAGAATCTGGTCAAGTTGCTGGTCAAGGTGCTGGGGGTCTATCCGCCGGGTTCACTGGTGAAACTTTCCGACGAGAGCATTGCGCTGGTGCTCTCCACCGAGCCCACCATGCCCCTCAAGCCGAAGATCCTGCCCTATATCAAGGCACAGCGGCCGGAAGCGGTCGCCATGATCGATCTGCGGGAAGATGAACGCACCATCACTGCTTTTATCAAACAGGAAGAGCTCGATGAGGGACAACGGCAGTTCTTCAACCTGACCCGCCGCTTCTGCTACTACTTTGCATTCTGAGTTATCCCCAGAAGCTGGGGATAACTCATTGGACAAACCGGAATAATTGCTCAAACCCCCATCAGAAGGTTGTCAACTGACCATGTATAAAAAACGCCCAGCCAAGGGGCCGGGCGGAGCATGCCACCTCCGTGTGGCGTATCCAGCGGATACATTCATGCTCCATCCATCAATATCAACCCGCTGCCGCTTACACAAATATCAATTTAACATGCTGATTTAATATGGTTTTATCCACTTGTTCTGGCAAACTGACGGCCCGTTGCGCCCAGTTGGGCCAACAGAACAAGATCCTGATCACACTTATTCACGGGCTGGCTATTTTTTCAGCTGGCTTATGAGGAGCGTTTTTTATGCAGTTGGTCCTCTCCTTGCTGCAACAGATGAGCGTCAGCCTGGTGATCGCCTATCTCTTCTCGAAAAGCCCGCTGCTGCGCCCGCTTGCCAACTATTCCGTGAGACTACCTCACAAGATACTGATATACATCATCTTTTCTAGCTTTTGTATCCTCGGCACCTATGTGGGCCTCGATATCGATGATGCCATCGCCAACACCCGGGCGGTCGGCGCCGTCTTGGGGGGATTATTGGGGGGGCCGCTGGTGGGCTTTCTGGTGGGGCTGACTGGCGGCCTGCAACGCTATACGCTGGGGGGATTTACCGATCTCGCCTGCGCCATCTCCACCACCTGCGAGGGGTTGCTCGGGGGCATAGTGCACTGGCGACTGATGCGCTCGGGACGAACGGATGCCCTGTTTGAACCACGCATCGCCTTCTTTACCACCCTCTATGCCGAGATCATGCAGATGGTGATCATCCTGCTGGTGGCGACCCCGTTCGACAAATCCCTGCTGCTGGTGCGCACCATCACCACCCCGATGATTCTGGCCAACTCCTGCGGCGCGGCGCTCTTTATCAGCATGATCCGCGACCAGCAGCGGATGTATGAGAAGTTCTCCCGGGTCTTCTCCGCCAAGGCGCTCAATATCGCCAACCGCACAGTGGGGATCATGAGTCAGGGCTTTACCCCGGAAGCGAGCAACAAGATTGCCCGCATCATTCAGGAGGAGACCGGCGTGGGGGCGGTCGCCATCACGGACACCGAGCAGATCCTCGCCTTTATCGGCACCGGCGAAGATCACCACCTACCGGGTACCCCCATTGCGTCAGCCATCACCATGCAGGCCATCGCCCAGAACAAGGTGCTGTTTGCCGATGGCAACAGCCAGCCCTATCGCTGCAGCCTCTCCTCCGCATGCCAGCTGGGCTCGGTGCTGGTGATCCCGCTGCAGGGGGACAAGGGGGTGATCGGCACCATCAAGCTCTACGAGCCGAAGAAGCGGCTGTTTCTCAAGATCAACCACACCCTGGGGGAAGGGATTGCCAACCTGCTGTCACAGCAGTTGCTGGCCGGTCGGCTGGAGCAGCATCAGCGGCTGCTGGTACAGTCCGAACTCAAGCTGATCCAGGCCCAGATCAACCCCCACTTTCTGTTCAACACCCTCAACACCATCAGTGCCATCACCCGGCGCGATCCGGACAAGGCGCGGGATCTGCTGCTGCATCTTTCGCTGTTCTTTCGCAAGAACCTCAAGCGCCAGAGCGGCCTTGCGACCCTGCAGGAGGAGCAGGAGCACTGCCAATCCTATCTGGAGATCGAGCTTGCCCGCTTTGGCGATCGGCTGACGGTGATAAACGAAATCCCGCCCCATCTGGCCACACTGCGACTGCCCAGCTTCACCCTGCAACCGCTGATCGAGAATGCCATCAAGCACGGCATCTCGACTCTGCTGGAGCAGGGGCGCATTCGCCTCTGGACCGAAGAGCATCCCACCTGCGTCACCATCCATGTGGAAGATAATGCAGGCACTTGGCAAGCGCATCCCGCTGGCGACGGTCTGGGCATGACCATTGTCGATCGGCGACTGAAAAGCGCCTTTGGCGAGCGCTATGGCGTGACTATTGCCTGCGAGCCTGAGCAGTGGACCCGGGTGTCGTTCACCATCCCCAAGGAGCTACCATGATCCGCACCCTTATAGTCGATGACGAACACTACGCCCGCGAAGAGCTGAGGCAGCAGCTGGCCTGCGATCCTGCCATCGAGATCGTGGGGGAAGCGGCCAACGCCATCGAGGCGCTGCCACTTATTCAGCGCCTCAAGCCTGATGTGGTGTTCCTCGATATCCAGATGCCCAAGCTGAGCGGCATGGAGCTGGTCGCCATGCTCGACCCCCTGCCCCGCATCGTCTTTGTCACCGCCTTTGACGAGTATGCAATTCAGGCGTTTGAAGAGAACGCCTTCGACTACCTGCTCAAGCCGGTGGAGCCCGCTCGGCTCGCTAAGACGCTGGCTCGCCTCAAGCAGGATATCTCCCCGCAGCCCATAGATCGGCTGGCCCCCACCATCGAACACATTCCGGGCTATCTGCACAATCGGGTCAGGCTGCTGCCCATCGCGCAGGTGGAGTATGCCTTCTCCGATCTGGGCGGGGTCCATGTGGCCTGTCAGGGCGAGCTGTTCCACACCCAGCTCACCCTCAAATCGCTGGAAGAAAAGAGCCCGCTGCTGCGCTGCCACCGCCAGTATCTGGTCTCCCCCAACGCCATCTTCGAGATCCGGTTGCTGGATAACCAGCTGGCAGAGATTGTCACCCCGAGCGGCGCCCGGGTACCGGTCAGTCGTCGCTATCTCAAGGAGCTCAAAGATCAGCTGGGGCTGGACTGAGCCGCGGAGTGTGCGCCTGATCACAGCCGCCGACCGCTCGGCGCGCCAAAGCGCCGCTCGGGGAGTTTCACCTGCCAGTCAGGCGCAATCGTTTTAGACTCGTTCTGCACACTAAAAAATAACAATGCAGGAGCGTAGCAATGATCTGGTTCTTCCTCTGTGTCGGCTTACTTGTGGCCGGCTACTTCATATACGGCAAATTCATCGAACGGATATTCAGCCCGAAACCCGAGCTGAAAACCCCCGCCATCACAATGGCTGACGGGGTGGACTATGTCCCGATGTCGGACAAGAAAGTCTATCTGGTTCAACTGCTCAACATCGCAGGCGTCGGCCCCATCTTCGGCCCCATCCTGGGTGCCCTCTACGGCCCGGTCGCCATGCTGTGGATCGTCTTTGGCTGCATCTTCGCCGGTGCGGTACATGACTACTTCTCCGGCATGCTGTCGGTGCGCGCCAAGGGTGCCTCGGTGCCAACCGTGGTCGGTGAGCATCTGGGCACCGCCGCCAAGCACTTCATGAACCTGTTTGCCGTGGTGCTGCTGATGCTGGTGGGCGTGGTATTCGTGCTGAGCCCGGCAGGGCTGCTCGCCAACCTCACCTCCACCGATCTGGTCTACTGGATCGTGGCAATCTTTGCCTACTACATCCTCGCGACCATAGTCCCCATCGACAAGATCATCGGCCGCTTCTACCCCATCTTCGGCGCCCTGCTGGTCTTCATGTCGGTCGGCCTCATCGTTGGCCTGATCGCCTCCGGCAAAGGCTTCTACAACACCGGGATGGACTTCTCCAACCTGCACCCGACCGAGCTGCCACTGTGGCCGCTGCTCTTCATCACCATCGCCTGTGGCGCGGTATCCGGCTTCCACGCCACCCAGTCACCGCTGATGGCGCGCTGCATGCAGAACGAAAAATCCGGCCGCTTCATCTTCTACGGCGCAATGATCGGTGAAGGGATCATCGCCCTTATCTGGTGCACTCTGGGTCTCTCCTTCTACGACAGCACCGAAGCGCTCAACGCCACCATGGCCAACGGCGGCCCGGCAGCCGTGGTACACGAAGTCTCCACCAGCCTGCTCGGCACAGTCGGCGGCATTCTGGCCATCCTCGGCGTGGTGATCCTGCCCATCACCTCCGGTGACACCGCGTTTCGCAGTGCTCGCCTGATCGTGGCGGACTTCCTGAAGATGACCCAGAAGCCGCTGGCCAAGCGTCTGCTGATCGCCATCCCCATGTTTATCCTTGGTTTCATCATCTCCAAGGCTGAGTTCGGGGTGATCTGGCGCTACTTCGGCTGGGCCAACCAGACCACCGCCGTCATCATGCTGTGGGCTGCGGCTGCCTACCTCATCAAAGAGGGCAAGCTGCACTGGATCTGCACCATTCCCGCCATGTTCATGACCGCTGTGGTGATCACCTATCTGGCCAACGCCCCCATCGGGTTCGGTCTGGAGATGGGGACCTCCACCATCATCGGCCTGACTGCAACGGCGGCCATTACCGTGGCCTTCCTGATGAAGTTCCGCCAACCACTGGTTAGCAATCCAAGTGAAGGATGATGTCTGACTTGAGGTGGTAAAAAAGGGGCCAAAAGGCCCCTTTTTAATTGACAAAAAAACCAATAAAACAACTCGTTATTCCCTTAAGCTCCTATACAGCACAAGCCCTTAAGATTCCGTGCGACCTGACGATAAATATGTGATTTTAAATTGCTTTTCCGAATATATGAATCAATGATAAAGCTGTGCTTAAAGCCAGTGGAGGTTATACATGTTCCTTGATTACTTTGCCCTTGGCCTGCTCGTCTTTGTCGCGCTGGTCATCTTCTACGGAATCATCGTGATCCACGATATTCCTTACGAAATCGCCAAACATCGCAATCATCCCCATCAGGATGCCATCCATGTTGCCGGCTGGGTCAGTCTCTTCACCCTGCATGTGTTGTGGCCTTTCCTCTGGATCTGGGCAACCATCTATCGCCCCGATCGCGGCTGGGGCTTTAACCAGCGCCTGCAAAAAGATGAAGATGATATCGCGGCCCTCAGAGAAGAGCTGGCTGAACTGAAGGGCCGTCTCAACCATATCGAACAGCAAGAGCAACAGGGATAAATCATGGACCTGCTACTGATCCTGACCTATACGGCACTCTGTGTAGCCATTTTCAAAATCTTCCGCATCCCGCTCAACAAGTGGACTGTTCCGACTGCCGCGCTGGGTGGTGTGGTGCTCATCGGCACCCTCATCATGCTGATGAACTACAACCACCCCTACTCCGAGATGGCGCGCAACTACTACCTTTCCACCCCCATTGTGCCGCTGGTCAAGGGCCGGGTGGTCGAGGTGCCGGTGCAAGCCAACCAGCCGGTCAAGAAGGGCGATGTGCTGTTTCGCCTCGATGACGAGCCTTTCAGACTGAAAGTGGAGAGCCTGAGCGCCCGACTTGATGCCAACAAGGATCAACTCAAGTCCATTGACGCCAGACTACGCTCCGCCAAACTGGACAGAGATCGCGCCAGTGACCTGATGCGCCGCGGCGTCGGCAAGCAGCGTGACCTCGACGTGACTCAGGCGAGCGTAGACGAGATCGCCGCCCAGATGGATCAGCAACGCGCCACGCTGGAAGATCTGCAGGCCCAGCTCGATGAAGCCAAATATCAGCTGGCCCAGACCGTGGTCTATGCCCCGAGCGATGGCCATGTGGTGCAGCTTGCCCTGCGTCCAGGCATGATCGCCACCCCGTTTATGTACCGTCCGGTGATGACCTTCATCCACAAAGATGAGACTGCCTATGTTGGCTGGTTCTGGCAGAACAGCATGCAGCGTCTGGCGGTGGGTGATGAGGCCGAAGTGGTGATCGACGGTATTCCCGGCAAGATCTTCAAGGGCAAGGTGACCGCCGTGATCCCGGCCATTGCCGCCGGTAACGTGCAGGCCAACGCTATGCTGCTGGATCAGACCAGCGCTATCCGCCCGGGCCGCATGCCGGTGCTCATCTCCATCACCGACCCCGAGTGGGCCAAGTATCAGGTGATTGCCGGTGCCAGCGGGCAAGCCGCTGTCTATACCGAGTATTTCCACCATGTTTCTGTAATGCGCAAAGTGCTGCTGCGCATGGCAAGCTGGATGAACTACCTCTTCCCCTTCCACTAAGCACACAATCTATTCAACGGGCCGGCATCATGCCGGCCCGCTGTTTTTTGGCGGCAAGATCCCTATAATGGCGCCATCCTGCCCTGCCCCGCGCCAAACCTGCATGTTCGTTCTCAGACCCTATCAGACCGACGCCGTCAACGCCGTGATCAACCACTTTCGCAAACACCCGGATCCCGCCGTGGTGGTGCTGCCCACCGGGGCCGGCAAGAGTCTGGTGATCGCCGAACTGGCCCGCAAAGCACGCGGTCGGGTGCTGGTGCTGGCCCACGTCAAGGAGCTGGTGGAGCAGAACCACGCCAAATACGAGGCGTGGGGGCTCAGGGCCGACATCTTCGCCGCCCAGGGCTGGATCGCAAGGAGGCAAGCGCCCAGGTGGTGTTTGGCTCGGTGCAGTCGGTCGCCCGCAATCTGGCGGCCTTCGACGGGGCGTTTTCGCTGCTCATCATCGACGAATGCCACCGGGTCTCGCTCGATGACGACAGCCAGTACCATCAGGTGATCGACCATCTCAAGGCTGCCAATCCGGCCCTCAAGATCCTCGGCCTCACCGCGACCCCCTATCGCCTCGGGTTAGGCTGGATCTACCGGCGCCACTACCACGGCATGGTCAAAAGCCACGGCGAGCGGCTGTTCGGCGACTGCGTGTTCGAGCTGCCGCTGCGCTTTATGGTCAAAAACGGCTACCTGACGCCGCCGCGCATGGTGGATGCCCCCATCGTTCACTACGACTTCAGCAAGCTGGTGCCGCGGGAGAATGGCCTCTTCAGCGAGGCGGAACTCAACGGCGAGCTCAAGCGGCAGGAGCGGGTCACCCCCCATATCCTGAGTCAGGTACTGGAGTATGCCGCCGACCGGCAGGGGGTGATGATCTTCGCCGCCACTGTCGAGCATGCCCGTGAAATTCACGGCCTGCTGGGCGCCAGAGGCCAGCAGGCAGCCCTTATCACCGGCGAAACGCCGGGGCCGGAGCGCGATACCCTCATCAACGCCTTCAAGGCGCGCGAGCTCAAGTTTCTGGTCAACGTAGCGGTGCTCACCACCGGCTTCGACGCCCCCCACGTCGATCTTATCGTGATGCTCAGACCCACCGAGTCGGTCTCGCTCTATCAGCAGATCGTCGGGCGTGGCCTGCGTCTCTCGCCGGGCAAGAAGGATTGTCTGGTGCTCGACTATGCGGGCAACAACTTCAACCTGTTCGCCCCCGAAGTGGGGGAGCCTCGCCCCCACGCCGGTACCGAGCCGGTACAAGTACCCTGCCCCGCCTGCGGTTTTGCCAACACCTTCTGGGGCAAGACCGACGAGGATGGCAAGGTGATCGAGCACTACGGACGCCGCTGTCAGGGGCTGTTTGAAGATGACGAGGGCAACCGTGAAGAGTGCGACTACCGCTTTCGCGCCAAGATCTGCCCCGGCTGTGGCGCGGAGAACGACATCGCCGCCCGCCGCTGCCAGAGCTGCGATCAGCTGCTGGTGGACCCTGACGACAAGCTCAAAGAGGCGCTCAATCTCAAGGATTGTATGGTGATCCGCTGTGCGGGGCTAACCCTCACAGCAGGGCGCGGCAAACAGGGGGAGCGGCTGGAGGTGACCTACCACGATGAGGATGGATTGACCCTCAGTGAATACTTCGGATTTCACTCCCCGGGCGCACGGCGCTTGTTTCAACAGCACTTTGTGCGTCATCATTGGCCCGCCCCGGGGCTGGAGCCCGAATTTGCCACCCTGGCGAGCGTGCTGGCCGCGCAAAGCCAGTTCCGTCATCCGGATTTTGTCATCGCCCGCAAATCGGGTCGCTTCTGGCAGATAAAAGAGAAAATTTTTGATTATGAGGGTCGCTATCGTACCGCCAACTCGATGACATGATGGCGACCGGCATACATGGCATGAATTGCGTTATCCCGTCGATCCCGCATCGGCGGGTTGAATTATCAGGGTCGGCACCACTGCCGGGCCCTTCGTCACGTTAGAGGATGTTATGCAGCGGCTGTTGATTGGTTTTTGTGCTCTCTTTTCTTCTCTGGCGGCTCATGCCGCCCCGCTGACGCCCCCTCAGGGTGGCCAGTACGCCATCATGGTGCAGGGCAATAACGGCGTCGAGTTCGCCCGCCATGCGGATCAGATGATCGCCCCCGCCTCCACCATGAAGGTGCTCACCGCGCTGGCGGCCCGCCTCGAGCTGGGTGCCGATTTCCGCTTCGCCACCGATATTCAGTCCCAGCCGGGCGCCAAACAGGGTGACACCATCAACGGCGATATCTGGATTAACTTCGTCGGCGACCCCACCCTCTCCCGGATGGATCTGCTGGCCCTGTTCAAGCAGCTCGGCGTCACCAGCATCAAGGGCAATGTCTACGTTAACACTGGCGCCTACAACGGCTACGAGCGCGGCAACGGCTGGTCGTGGGGAGATCAGACCCTCTGCTTCGCAGCACCTGTCTCCTCGGTCATCATCGACAAGAACTGCGCCTACGCCACCATCACCGCCACCCAGATCGGCAAACCGGCGGTGGGCAATGTGGCCACCGGCGTCCCCATCGGCATCGGTGCCGACAACGTGGAGGTGATGAGCTATGGCGACATGGCGCGCCAGTTCTGCGCACTGGAAGTGGACATGGCCAAGGGCAACTTCTACGAGCTCAAGGGCTGCATCACCCCGAATAAAGAGCCGCAGGGGCTGCGTTTCGCCATCCACGACGTGGAAGCCTGGGGCTGGGACAATATCCGCTGGGCGATGAACCGGGCCGGTATCAAGCATGATGGCCTGCTGCGGGTCACCCACAAGGCCCCTGAAGGGGCAGAGACGCTGGGCACCCACTACTCGGTCTCCCTGCCGGTGATGCTCGCCAAGATGCTGAAGAAATCGGACAACCTCTACGCCGATACCTTCCTCAAAACCGTGGGCCGTCACTACTACAACAAGCCGGGCAGCTATCGCAGCGGCACCATGGCGGTGCGCGCCATTCTGACCAAGAACGGTATCGATCTGGGCAACGCCACTCTGGCTGACGGCTCCGGTCTCTCCGCTCACAATCTCATCAGCGCCCGTCAGATGATGTCGGTGCTGAACTTCATCCAGAAAAATGATGCCGAGCTTGGCCTGATCAAGCTGCTGCCGAGCTCTCAGGTAGATGGCACCCTGGCGTGGCGCCGCAGTGTCACCGCCCCCATGATGAAGAACAAGGTCCACGCCAAGACCGGCACCATCACCGGCACCTCCAATCTGGTGGGCTTTATCGACACTGCGGGCGGCCAGCGCAAGGCGTTCGTGATGTTCCAGCGCGGCCTGTCCCAAGATCCGGCCACCCATGAGCGCTACCGTGCCAGCAAGGCGCCGTGGCCCTGGACTGTATTCGAGAAGGGGGTGCTGGAGAGCATCTATCAGCAGCAGCCGATCCAGATCGCCGATGAGAGCTGAGCCAATAGGCCCACTCGAATCAGGGTATCGATAATTTCGGCTTCAAGTCGCCACGAGGCAGGGCTATGCTGTTGCCTGCCTCATATCAACGGCCATACATAAACGGCTTAAAAAACGGAGAGAAAATATGTTTGCAGTGATTTTTGGTCGCCCGGGTTGCCCCTACTGTGTCCGTGCCGTACAGATCGCCGAGCAGCTGACCGAACAGCGCGATGACTTCAAATTCCGCTACGTGGATATCCATGCCGAAGGGATCACCAAAGAAGATCTGGCCAAGAGCGCCGGCAAGCCGGTCAATACCGTGCCGCAGATCTTCCTGGATGAGCAGCACATCGGCGGCTGCACCGATTTCGAAGCCTACGCCAAAGCGAATCTGGGTCTCTACCAGTAATGCCTGCGGGTCATCCCGAGCGGGTTGACCGCCAGAACGTATAAAAAATCCGGCGCCATCAGGCGCCGGATTTTTTATTAGCGGAACTCGCACCATCCCTTGTCAGGAAGTCACAGACTGGGGTCAGGGAGTCACAGACTGGGCGGCAAAGCGCGCAATGATGGGGTTGTGATCCGAACTGTCGGTCGCCGGTGAGCTCACCTCGACCAAATCCAGATTGCGGTAGTAGAGGTGATCAAGCGGGCGACCGAAGGCGGTTCGGCGCAAGTCAGGCATCGGCACGGCCTCTTGCAGACCCAGCTCGTCCACCAATTTATTCAGCCAGAACTGGCGCTTGTCGCTCCAGGTGTTGAAATCACCGGCCAGGATCACCGGCCCCTGATGGCGGCGCATCAGCGCAGTCAGATCGTTGAGCTGCTCGCGGAAGGTAGCCATCCCCAGTTCGAAGTTGACCGCATGGATATTGATGACCATGACGCCATCAGGATCGCCCTGCAGCGGATAGAGGCTGACCAGCCCGGATTTGGGGATGCGCAGCAAAGGTTCGGGGGAGCGCACGCCACAGACGAACGCCTGCGGGGTCTTGGCCACCGTCATCACCCCGAACGAGACGCCGCCCTGGGTGAAGGCTTGCAGCTGTTGCCACTGGAAATCACCGGCGCGCAGCCAGTCGAGCATATCGGGACGGGTGGCCGACTCTTGCAGCAGCACCAGATCCTGCCCCTTGGCATAACTGTCCATCCCTTCGCGCCAGTTTTTGCGCTGGCCCTTGTAGAGATTCCACACCGTCACCCCGAATTCACGGGGCAGCGCCGTGGTCGCCAACGCTACCAGCGGCGGACGCTGGCAGTCGAGTCCCGGCACAATCCCTTGAGCTGTGACCAGATGGTTCTGATCCGGCACCTCAAAACAGCCTACCAACCCCAGGGTCAGCAGGGAGGTGCCAAGAATGCGATAACTATTTTTCATTGGCTAACAACCGCCCGCCTTTGCTTTTTGTTGCGACCATCACAAACGTCATCCACGCCGACTAAGCTGATAGTCCCTGTTCCACCCAACCAGAAGGACCTTGTCTCATGGCGAAAGAACTTCGGTACAACGTGACGTTTTATGATCAACAAGGAAATTGTCATCAAGTGGAGCTGTCCACCGTCTACCAGATAAGACGGGACCCTCAATGCGATCTCTGCCTGTTCGACACCCTGCAATATGTGGGCTCGGAAGAGATGCTGGAACGCATGATACGGCAAAAAACCGGGCTTGAGCAGGAAATATCCATCATCAATGCCCGGCTGATTTAATCAGACACTCACCGGAACCGGGCGGGATTTGCCATGTTCGTCGATGGCGACATAGGTGAAGATCCCCTCGGTCACGCAGTAACGCTGGGCATCGTTTTCCCGCAGTACCGGCTTGACCCACACCTCCAGCTTGAGCTTCATGGAGCTGCGGCCGATCTTCATGCAGCGGCCGTAGCAGCAGACCACATCGCCCACCTTGACCGGACTGTGAAACGTCATGCCTTCGACGGATACGGTACAAATACGTCCTTTTGCCAGCTCCTTGGCCATAATGCCCCCACCTATATCCATCTGGGACATGATCCAGCCACCAAAGATGTCGCCATTGGGGTTGGTATCGGCTGGCATTGCCAGGGTTCTCAGCAACAACTCCCCATCGGGGTGACGTTTTGTATCTACCATCATTACCGCCTCTCTCTCATGGATGGCGGCATGATAGGGGGCGATCACCCCCTTGGCAAACCTCAATTGCCCGAGGCGGCGAGCTCTGCAAACCAGTGGGCCGGATCGGGCCAGCGATAGTTGAATCCCATCTGCTGGCAAATCAGCTGACCGTCGATGGGCTGAAATTCACCGGCAGGCTCGATAAAGACCG
The DNA here is from genome assembly GCF_051919185.1 of Aeromonas sp. 97A. Classification (NCBI taxonomy): domain Bacteria; kingdom Pseudomonadati; phylum Pseudomonadota; class Gammaproteobacteria; order Aeromonadales; family Aeromonadaceae; genus Aeromonas; species Aeromonas sp. 97A. The sequence continues at coordinate 2,126,013 of NZ_JBQBFF010000001.1, forward strand.
GCACGGGCAGCCCCTGCTGGCGCGCCGCAAAGGGGTAGAACTGCTCGCGGCGCGGATGCACAGGCGCGCTTAGGTTGAAAACATCCCCGTCCTTGCCCCGCTCCAGCAGCAACATGCAAGCCGCCACCACATCGTCCAGATGGACCAGATTGACCGACTGGGCGCCGCCATCCAGAATCTTTCCCGCGAGGAAACGGCCGGGATGGCGATCCGGGCCATAAAGGCCGGAGGGGCGCACTATCATCACCGTCTCGAAACCGGCCGCCAGCACCGCCTGCTCCGCCGCCAGCATCCGCTCGCCACGGGCATGGCGGGGTTGGGGTTCTTCCCCCTCCTGCTGCCCTGCGCCCCATACCGAGGTGGCGCTGACAAACAGCACTCGCCGGGTGCCGCTCGCTTTGGCAAGCTGACAGGCCTTTGCCACCGCCTGCGGATAGTCATCGGTCTTGCTGGGCGGTACGCAGATAACCAGCGATTCGCAGGGGATAGGCCACGCATCCGACATATGGGCAGAAATCGTCAGCGGATAGGCATTGATCCCCTCCCCCTGCAAACGGGCCGCCTTCTCGGCGCTGCTGACCGTCACCGCCACCTGCTTGCCTGCCGCCAGCAGGGCCCGCGCCAGCGGCAGCCCCAGCCACCCCGCCCCCAGAATGCCGATCGTCCCGGCGATATGTTGTTCTGTCATCGTCCCTTCTCCTGCTTGACGCTATGTGCCCCGCAGCTTACCTGCCTTGGTAAGAAAGGGAAGATTTAGCCTGCAATATACCGCCAAGATGGTGGCCTCTTATTTTATTGGGAAGCGATATTTGTCCTAAGACCTAGGCCTTGACGCCCTCACATCCGACGTTATGTAATAAATGAAAATCGCTGCGAAAAACAAAGCATGTAAATTAAGGTGGCATATATCTAATTAGGATGATTGCGATGTAGCTCCACTAGAGGCACACCAAACTATCCAATAAACACTTACATTAAAATTACACCTTCAATCATTCAAAATCTCATTACCTATTTCATCTCACCCTACATCCTGACATGTAATATCTTACCCCGCGCAGTATTTACAATACATAAATTTATGTTGTTTCAGCACGAACAGGAGGATAAGTTAGTAAATCTCTCAATTTATAATTAGAATATTCTGCCGCCCCCATGATATCAGGAAATAAAGTCAAGTGATTAATGTTCATTTTATCTAGTGAACGTAATGCTCTTTTCTTTTCACTCGAAGGAATCAACACCTTTGCAAGAGCTACACTCCCATAGTTTTTAAATTGCTTAATCCACTCAGATACACACATCATTTCCGGAGTACGAACAAAGAGTCCTCGTTGATTAAGCAATCGAGCATTTTCATCTAAATATGGGCGTAAGAATTCTAGATGATGATGTTTTGCTAATCTGGCTACCTCCGGATATTCATTAATGTTTTTAGCTAAAATCCATATAGCAACATTTTCAGTTTCATGGCTCTCAGCATTGAACGCAAAATAGGCGGCTATGTAGGGAGAATCACTCCAATCAAGCAATGGCGTTTTAAGACCAAAATGTTGCCCCAATGCCCACCACTCACCTTCTGATAACTGTATTGGATGATGGCCTCTTCTTCCTAGACAATAATTTTTAAAGTTCTCTAATATACTTTTTTCTGCATTAAAACTATCCATTGAGGACCTAAGTCCAAGTGTCCTTTTTAAGGTGGATTTTAACGCCCAACTTTCAGAAGCATGCCCTCTAAAACAGTAAGAGTCACTTAAATTTAATGCCTTTTCACTATGAAGAAAATCAATGAAAGCATCCCATGACTGGCATTTGACTTCAGCTGTTAATGGTCCATTACTTATCGAGACCCACCCCTTTCCGCTAATTTCATTAGTATTGCTCAAGATCTCCTCCTTTCACAAACAAACCAATTAATTCTGAATAATGTAACTTATATAAATACGACCACGTACATCTTGCACAATAACTATTTACATATCAATGACTTTTAGTTTTCTTGCCAGTATTATCAACATAACCACTTCTCTTGCTATAGATTAAAAAGTCATTAACCTCTATCGAACTATCATGGTTTCCCTACATGAAAAAAGCGGGCCATTGGCCCGCTTGGTTATATTTCACTCACCTATTCTCACACCGGCGGATGGAAATGGCTGGCCTCGCGGGTGGCCATCTCCTCGTAGGTAGCCCACTTCTGCCACGCCACTTGTTGCGCCACCTGCATCAGCCGTTCGGCCTCCTCCGGATGGCTCTGGGCCAGCACCCGATAACGGGTCTCCTCCTGCCGGTATTCAGCGAGGGGGATGGAGGGGCGCAGGCTGTCGAGACTGAAGGGGTTCTGCCCCGATCTGCGCAGTACCGGGTTGTAGCGCATCAGCGGCCAGTGGCCGGAGGCGACGGCGCGTTTTTGCTGGGTCAGGCCAAACTCCATATCGATGCCGTGGGCGATACAGTGGCTGTAGGCGATGATAAGCGACGGCCCCGGATAGGCCTCCGCCTCACGCAAGGCTTGCAGCGCCTGCTGCGGGTTGGCACCAAAGGCGATGCGGGCAACATAGACGTTGCCGTAGGAGATGGCTTGCAACGCCACATCCTTCTTGGCCAGCGTCTTGCCCCCCGCCGCGAACTTGGCGACGGCGCCGAGCGGGGTCGATTTCGACATCTGGCCGCCAGTGTTGGAGTAGACCTCAGTATCCATCACCAGCACGTTCACATCGCGTCCGGAGGCGAGCACATGATCGAGCCCCGCCGAGCCGATGTCATAAGCCCAGCCATCGCCGCCGATGATCCAGACCGAGCGGCGCACCAGTTGATCGATAAGCGATAGCAGCTCGCGGGCCTTGCCGGACTTCACCTCTTCCAGCCGCTCGCGCACTTGCGCCACCCGGGTACGCTGGGCGCGGATCTCCGACTCCAGCCGCTGCGGGGCGCTAATCAGGGTATCGACCAATGCCTCCCCCAACTCCCCCTTCATCGCTTCGAGGGCCGCCACCGCCTGCCCGTGATGCTGATCGGCGGTGAGACGAAAACCAAAGCCGAACTCGGCGTTGTCCTCAAACAGGGAGTTGGACCAGGCCGGCCCCTTCCCTTCCGCGTTCTTGGCCCACGGCGTGGTCGGCAGATTGCCGCCATAGATGGAGGAGCAACCGGTGGCGTTGGCCACCAGCATGCGGTCGCCAAACAGCTGGGTCAGCAGCTTGAGATACGGAGTCTCGCCACAGCCGGCGCAGGCACCGGAGAACTCGAACAGGGGTTCGAGGAACTGGGCACCGCGCACCGTGGAGAAATCCACCCGCTCGCGGGCAGGCCAGGGCAGGCTCTCGAACCAGCGCAGCGCCTGCTTCTGGCCAGCCAGATGCGGCGCCTTGTCCATCATGGTGATGGCGCGCTCGCCCTCATGGCTCTCATCTGCACCGACCCGCACCGGACAGGCTTGCACGCACTGGCCGCAGCCGGTGCAATCTTCCGGATAGAGCTGCAATGTGTAGCGGCTGTCGGGGAAGCCCTTGGCGGTGACCGGCACCGACTGAGCGGCCTCGGGGGCGGTCGCCAACCAGTCCTGATGGTAGAACTTGGCCCGCAGCGCCGCGTGGGGGCAGACAAAGACGCAGTTGCCGCACTGGATGCAGATATCGGAGTGCCAGATCGGGATCTCGCGGGCGATATCGCGCTTCTCGAAGCGGCTGGTGGCGGTGGGGTAAGTGCCATCCACTGGCAGCATGGAAACGGGGATCAGATCGCCACGCCCCGCCAGCATCTCGCCGGTGACGCGCTGGACAAACTCGCTGCCACCCGGCGCCAATGGCAGCGGATAGTCGCTGATCTGCTCTTCACCGGCCGGGATGGCCACCTGATGGAGATGAGCCAGAGTGTCGTCCACCGCCGCGAAGTTGCGCTCGACCACCTCGGGCCCCTTGCGGGCATAGCTCTTCTCGATGCTCTCCTTGATAAGGGCAATGGCCTCGTCCCGTGGTAACACCCCAGCCAGGGCGAAGAAGCAGGTCTGCATAATGGTGTTGATGCGATTGCCCATGCCGTTTTGCTCGGCCACCCGATCCCCATCGATGCAGTAGAGCTGGATATTGAGGGCGCGAATACGGGCACGCAGCCGCTCGGGCAGCTGACCCCACACCTTGTCCGCCTCATAGGGGGCATTGAGCAGCAGGGTTGCCCCTTCCGCGGCATGTTCCAGCAGGTCCACCGATTCAACAAAGCCCCACTGGTGGCAGCCGATAAAGCTCGCCTGCTCGATAAGCCAGGGGGCGTCGATGGGTTCGGGGCCAAAGCGCAGGTGGGAGACGGTGCGCGAGCCCGACTTTTTGGAGTCGTAGACGAAGTAGCCCTGAGCGTGGAACCCCTCCAGCTCGCCGATGATCTTGATGCTGTTCTTGTTGGCGCCGACGGTACCGTCGGCGCCGAGGCCGAAGAAGAGCGCCCGCACCCGGCTGGCAGGCTCCAGATCGCCGATGGGGTGCCAGGCCAGACTGAGGCCCGAGACGTCATCGACAATCCCCACGGTAAAGCGGGGGCGCGGCGCATCGGAAGAGAGCTCCTCAAACACCGCCGCGCACATGGCGGGGGTGAACTCTTTGGAGGAGAGGCCATAGCGACCGCCACTGAGCCAGGGCAGCCGCTTGATAAGACCGCGCTGCAAACCGTCGATCAGCGCGCTCTGCACATCCAGCAGCAGCGGCTCGCCGCCCGCCCCAGGCTCCTTGGTGCGATCCAGCACGGCGATGCGCCGCACGCTCTGCGGCAGCGCGTCGAGCAGCGCCTGTACCGGGAAAGGGCGATAGAGGCGAATGACCAGCACCCCGGTCTTGCGATCCTGCCGGTTGAGCCAATCCACAGTGGTGCGGGCGGTGGCCGCCCCCGAGCCCATCAGCACGATGACGTCGGTGGCATCCGATGCACCGTGGTACTCCACCAGCCGGTAGTGGCGGCCGGTCAGCTCGCCGAGATTGTCCATGCACTGCTGCACCCGGGCCGGTACCGCCTCGTAGAAGGGGTTGACGCTCTCGCGGGACTGGAAATAGGTATCCGGGTTCTGGGCGGTGCCGCGCATCACCGGATGATCCGGGTTAAGCGCCCGCGCACGGTGGGCGCGTACCCAGTCGTTGTCGATAAGGGCGCGAATTTCATCCCGATGCAGGGCGGTGATCTTGTTCACCTCGTGGGAGGTACGGAACCCGTCGAAGAAGTGGATAAAGGGCACCCGGCATTGCAAGGTGACGCTATGGGCGACCAAGGCCAGGTCCTGCGCCTCCTGCACCGAGCCGGAGACGAGCATGGCAAAGCCGGTACTGCGCGCAGCCATCACATCCTGATGGTCGCCAAAAATCGACAGCCCCTGCGCCGCCAGAGAGCGGGCCGCCACATGGAACACCGCCGAAGTCAGTTCACCGGCGATCTTGTACATGTTGGGCAGCATCAGCATCAGCCCCTGACTGGCGGTGAAGGTGGTGGCGAGCGCCCCCGCCTGCAGGGCGCCGTGTACCGTGCCGGCCGCCCCCCCTTCGCTTTGCATCTCCACCACTGTGGGAATGTTGCCCCACAGGTTGGTCTGCCCCTCCGCCGCCCAGGCATCGGCCAGTTCGGCCATGGTCGAGCTCGGGGTAATGGGGTAGATGGCACACACTTCACTCAGCTGGTACGCCACCCAGGCCGCGGCTTCGTTACCGTCGACCATGATCAGTTCATGTTTCATTGGGACTCCTCCGGTTGGCGCAGCTCGATGGCGTGACAAGGGCACTGGTCGTGGCAGGCACCGCAGCCGGTGCAGCGCTCGGCATCCACCTGATAACCTTTGCCCAGCCCCAGCTTGGCGATGGCCTGCTCGGGGCAGCTGCCATAGCAGCCGTCGCACTCGAAGCAGTTGCCGCAGGAGTAGCAGCGCGCCGCCTCGTAGCGGGCGGCCACCTCATCCAGCCCACCGATGATCTCGCCAAAGTCATCCCGCGCCCACGCCGGTTTGACCGGCTGACTGCTGGCCGGGGCGTGGGTCTGGAACCAGAGTTGCAACTGCTCTGGCCCCACCAGCGGGTAGGAGACCATCTTTTGGTAGTGGCGACCGCGCAGCCAGGCATCCATATGGCGCGCCGCCTTCTTGCCATGGCCGGTGGCGATGGTGACGGTGCGCTCGGAGGGCACCATGTCGCCGCCCGCAAACAGACCCGGCACATCCGTCATCAGGTTGCCTGCCACCTGCACTACCCCCTCCTTGTTGACCCGCACGCCGGGAATGCTCTCCAGCACCGAGAGATCGACCTCCTGACCGAGCGCCAGAATAAGGGAGTCTGCTTCGAGGGTTTCAAACTTGCCGGTGGGCACCGGCTTGCCCTCGGCATCCAGCGCCATCACCTCCACCTCGATATTGGTGTTGTCGAGCTGGCGGATGCTGCGCAGCCAGTTGATCTTGATCCCCTCCTCCTCGGCCTCGTCGGCCTCGAAGGCATGGGCAGGCATATGGTCCCGGTCGCGGCGGTAGATGATCATTGCCTCTTCAACGCCCAAACGGCGGGCGGTACGGGCCGCATCCATGGCGGTGTTGCCCCCCCCATAAATCGCTACCCGCCGTCCCAGTTTAGGGGGTGGTAAGCCCTGCTCTTCGGCCAGACTGGCCTGCTCGAGGAAACTCACCGCATCGAGGATCTTGCCCGCTTCCCGGGCCGGAATATCGACCCGCTTGGCCAGATGGGCGCCGATGGCCATAAAGACGGCATCAAAGCCCCCCTCGTCGCGCTCGCGCAGCACATCCTCCACCTTGTAGTTGAGGGTCAGCGTCACCCCGGCCGCCACGATGCGGGCCACCTCCCGATCCAGCACGTCGCGGGGCAGACGGTAAGCGGGAATACCGAAGCGCAGCATGCCGCCAGCAAGCGGCCCCGCTTCGCGGATCTCCACCTGATGGCCGAGCCGGTTGAGGTGCCAGGCGCAGGAGAGGCCGGAGGGACCGGCGCCAATGACCAGCACCTTCTTGCCGCTGGCAGGGGCAGGTGGCGCAGGCTGCCAGCCACGGGCCAGCGCCTCGTCGCCGAGGAAACGCTCGATGGCATGGATGGAGACGGATTCATCCACCTGCCCGCGGTTGCAGGCACTCTCGCAGGGGTGATAGCAGACCCGGCCATGAATGGCGGGCAAGGGGTTCTCTTCGATCAGAGTCTGCCAGGCCGCCTCAAAACGGCCGGCCTGCGCCAAAGAGAGCCAGGCCTGGATATTTTCTCCGGCCGGGCAGGCGTGATTGCAGGGTGGCAGGGCCGGCCGCCAAACGGGTAGCCGGGTACGCACCGGGCCTGTTCCCGTTTTCAGGGAGAGATCCGGCAATGGGGTCATGTCCAGTTGTTTGCTCATACATTGCTTTCTTCTTTTTGTGTGACAGGCCCCACCCGATGGCGCTTGATACCGTGTAGCCGAGGCGGACGGTGGCCGGATGGGGAAGAAGCGAAAGCGTTAGAAACTGGGAACTGAGTCGATAATGGCCGCTTTTTTGTACTGATTAGCGAATCAGGATCAAAAAATGTTGCACTTTATGGTTCATAGAGACCAGAACGTGACTCAAGTAACATCTTCTCCAGCTGACCGCTGGCTTTCAGTTTGGCGAGCCCCCGATTAAAGGTTTTGATCAGTTCGTCAGCGTTGGCACGCTTGCGGCTGATCAACAGGTGACCTTCAACTTTCATCACGGGTTTTGAATGGGTTGCAAAGAGATCGACCGTGCTGGCCGGGTAGAACTGACGCAGGGAGTAGTAGCCGACATCTATGTTCTCCAGCGTCAGGTCGGCGCGGCCGGAGAGCAGCAGATCGAAGCTCTGGCGCAGCCGGGTGACGAACTGCACCTGCAGCGGCACCTGCGCGATGGCTGCAAAAAAATCTGCATTGTAGGTATAACCACTGACCGCAGCCAGCTTGCGATCCGCCAGATCCTGATAGCTGCGCCATTCCAGCGGATCTGACTTGAGATAGAACCAGACGTAGGTTTCGCTCAGGATGGGATCGCTGTAGAGATGGGTTTTGCGCCGCTCGCTCGACTCATACCAGTGGACAGTGCCATCCACCACTCCCTCCTCCGACAAGCGAAAGGCCCGCTTCCATGGCAGAAACTGAAACTTGACGCTCACCCCTTCACTCTTGAATGCCTCGCTCACCACATGAGGGATAAGCCCCTGATATTTCAGCGTCTCGGAGCAGTAAGGGGGATACTCTCCCGTGGTCAGGGTCAGCTCCTGCGCCCAGAGCCCGTGGCAAAAAAGGCTCCCCGCCAGCAACCAGCTTATTTTCATCCCGATGCCCTCTTGTTCTGTTTTCCCAACTATAGACCGCCCCCTTGAAAGGATTGCCGGATCGCCGGGGAACCGTTATGTTCCCCTTTTTCCAGGCGATCGCGCCGCGTCACAAGGATATGAAGATGCCCAGGCTAGACAGCATTCACCTCTACCCCATCAAATCGACTGCAGGTATGCCGCTGGCTCGCGCCCGGGTGACCGAAGAGGGACTGGCAGGGGATCGCCGCTACATGGTGGTCAAACCGGACGGCACCTTTATCACCGCCCGTACCCATCCCCAGCTGCAACAGGTCGTGGCCACCCCCATCGAAGGGGGCTTGCAACTGCGCTCTCCGGGCTTTGAACCGCTCACCCTGCAAGAGGCCGACTTCAGCCGCGCCCCGCAAGCTACCGGAGTCTGGAGCGACCGCTTCACCGCCCTGCACACCGACCCCAAAGCCGATGGATGGCTGAGCCGGGTGGCAGGGGAAACGGTGCAACTGCTCTGGCTGGGTGAAACCTCGGATCGCTTTCGTGAAAAGACTGGCACCCGGGTCAGCTTTGCCGACGGTTATCCGCTACTGCTGATAAGCCAGGCTTCCCTTGAGGATCTCAATCTGCGCTCCGATGCGCTGCATCAGATGAGCCAGTTCCGCACCAATCTGGTGGCAAGCAATACCCTGCCCTTCGAGGAGGACAGCTGGGTGCGCATCCGCATCGGTGAGGTGGAATTCAAGGTGGTCAAACCCTGCAGCCGCTGCATCATGACCACGGTGGAAGCGGGCACCGATCGTTTCAACGCCCTGAAAGAGCCGCTGGCCACCCTCACCCGCTACCGCCGTGGCGAGGATGGCGAGGTCTACTTCGGCCAGAATCTGGTGGCGCTGAACGAGGGATGGATTGAGGCAGGTAGCGAGATAGAAGTGCTGGAGCGCACCCGTCCGGTGGTCTATCCCGCCGCCGCGCCGAAGAAGCGGGAGCTGGTCTGCGTGGCCCGCGAACCGCTGGCGCGGGCTCTGGAGACCTTCTGGTTCGAAGCCGCCGATGGCGAGCCCCTGCCCGACTACCTGCCGGGCCAGCATCTTCCCATCAGCCTCGATATCAAAAATGAGCGGATCCAGCGCCGCTATACCCTGAGCTCCACACCGGATCACCCGGAGCGTTACAGCATCAGCGTCAAAAAGGTGGAGGGTGGCCGCATCTCCCACTGGCTGCACCAGCAGTTGCAGGTGGGTGATCGGCTGCTGGCCGCCAACCCCGCTGGCGAGTTTCACCTGGGCCGCGAGCGCAACCTCCTGTTGCTCTCCGCAGGCTCCGGCGTCACCCCCATGCTGGCGATAGCCCGCACCCTGGCGCTACGCGGGGAGCTGGAAGAGGTTCACTTTATGCACCTGTGCCGCAGTGAAGCGGACATTCCCGCCGCCAGCGAACTGCACGCCATGGCGCAGCAGGGGATGACCCTCACCATTATCCTGAGCCAGCCGGACAATCACTGGCAGGGGCTGCAAGGGCGACTCAATGATGAGCATCTGCAACTGATCAAAGGTCTGGCCGAAAAAGAGGTCTTTATCTGCGGCCCCCACGGCTTTATGGCCGATGCTGCCGCCAAAGTTGCGGCCCTCGGCGTTCCAGCCGCACGGATCAAACAGGAGAGTTTTGGCGGCGCCATTATCTCGGTGGCCCGCCCCCATCAGGCGGTACAACTGCGTATCGGCGCCCAAGCCTTTACCGGCAACAATCAGGGCACAGTGCTGGATCAGGCCAACAAGCAAGGCGTAGAGCTGCCATGGAGCTGCCGCGCCGGCATCTGCGGCAGTTGCAAACAGACGCTGCTCTCGGGCGAGGTGGATCACCCCGACGCCCCCGCCATCACCGCCGCCGAGCGGGCGGAGGGCAAGATCCTTGCCTGCTGCGCCGTGCCGCTCACTGACCTTGAAATCCTATGATCGGGTGATCGAGCCGCATTAACTCACGCCCCCCCCCAGATGACCGGGGAATTGACCCCGGTCATCTTTATCCACACTTGTTCACCTGATCCGCCCTTAATTTGTCCCCACGGCCTTCATCAGTGAGTTTCCCTTCCTATACTCTCAGAGCAAAAAGCCTTGCCAGCCATTGACTTGGCGATGCTCCATACGACACTCAGCCATAGGGAAAGGACGCCCATACCATGGAACAGAACAAGCCCGCCTTTCAGCTCAACCTGCTGCTATCCGTCATCACCCTGATCCTGCTGTCACTTGTGTTTTTCGCCTACAGCTGGGCGGGTAAACAACTGGAAGAGAGTTATCGACAACAATATGTCTCCTACCTGCTGGCCGACGAACTGCGCCAATCCTCCGATGATCTGACCCGACTCGGTCGCACCTATGTCATCACCAAGGATCCAGCCTACGAGCAGCAGTACATGCGGATCCTGGCCATTCGCAACGGCGAACAGCCGAGGCCGGATGGCTACAACCGTATCTACTGGGACTTTGTCGCCGCCAACGGCCAGAATCCCCGCCCCGACAGCAATGTTCGCCGTGGCCTGATCGACCTGATGAAGGATGCCGGTTTCACCGACGGTGAGCTCGCCAAACTGAACGAGGCCAAAAACAACTCGGATGCCTTGGTCAACACCGAGGTCGCCGCCTTCAAACTGGTGCAGCAGACCGATGGCGACCCGGTTGCCAACCAGCAAAAAGCCATCGCCATGATGCATGACAAGGCCTATCACCAGAACAAGGGGCGCATCATGTCCCCCATCGATGACTTCTACGTGATGATGGAGCAGCGCAACCATGAGGCAGTCGAGAGCGCCATCGCCAATACCGACATGCTGCGCTATCTCTTTATCGCCCTCGGTCTGGTGTTGATGTTCTTCCTCTGGCGCACCTATCGCTCCCTGCTCGATCTGGTGGGCACCTCGGTCGAGCAGCTCAAGACCGACCTCCATATGATGGCGGAAGGGGACTTCTCGCGCCCCATCAAGGTGCCGCCAGGATCGAAAGAGAGCCTGATCGGCCTGCTCGGCGGTATGCAGACCACCCTCAAGGGGATCATCGCCAAGGTCTCTCACTCCACCGAGGAACTATCCCATTCTGCCGACAGCATCGCCCAGATCGCCGAGCAGACCGCCCAGTTTGCCACCGATCAGCAAACCAGCACCCAGACCATGGCCGCCGCCATCGAGGAGCTGGTAGTGAGCATCAGCCACCTCTCCGACAATGCCACCCATGCCGACGAGCTGAGCAAGGTCTCCGCCAATACCCTGGAGGAGGGTTCGGGGGTCATTAAAGAGACGCTTGGCAGCATCGAGAATATCTCCACCACTGTGGGGGATGCGGCCAGCACTATCTCCGAGCTCAACGGCCATACCCAGCAGATTTCGGAGATCATCGGGGTGATCCGCGGCATCGCCGATCAGACCAACCTGCTGGCCCTCAACGCGGCCATCGAGGCGGCGCGGGCCGGTGAACAGGGTCGCGGCTTTGCGGTGGTGGCCGACGAGGTGCGCAATCTGGCCAGCCGCTCGGCGGCCTCAACCCAACAGATCACCGGGATGATTAGCAAAATCCAGAGCGGGGCGGATGCCTCCATCCGCAGCATGGAGAACACGGTCAACAACGTCTCTCGCGGGGTCACGCTGGCCAACCAGACCGGCGAGGCGATCGCCAGCATCCAGAGCCACGCCTCCAACCTCACCGGCTTGATGGGAGAGATCAGCCACACCCTGCGCGAGCAGTCGACCGCCGCCAACGAGGTAGTCTCCACCGTCGGCAACATCACCTCCCTCTCCGAGCAATCGGGGGATGCCGCCCGTCACGTATCCCAAGAGGCGGCCAAGCTCAAACAGCTGTCACGGGTACTGCGTCAGGAGATGGGACACTTCAAGCTTTAAAGAACGCTGAAAAGCAAAACGGCTGCCCGAAGGCAGCCGTTTTTTATTCGGGGTCATCTCCCGTCATTCAGTATCTATCAACCACGCAGGGCGGCGATACGCTGCTCGATGGGCGGGTGGCTCATGAACAGCTCGCTCATGGAGCGCTTGCCGTTGATGCCAAAGGCCATCATGGAGCCTTCCAGCTGCGGCTCGACACCGCGGGAGAGGCGCTCAAGGGCGGCAATCATCTTGTCGCGACCGGCCAGCTTGGCGGCACCGGCATCGGCACGGAACTCGCGCTGACGGCTGAACCACATGACGATGATGGAGGCCAGAATGCCGAACAGCATCTCCAGCACGAACACGGTGATCATGTAAGCAAAACCGCCGGTGCTGCTGCTCTCTTCCTCGTTGTTGGAGCTGAAGAAGTTGCTGATCACGCCAGCCACGATCCGGGCGAAGAACATCACGAAGGTGTTCACTACACCCTGGATCAGGGTCAGGGTCACCATGTCGCCATTGGCCACGTGGCTCACCTCGTGGGCCAGTACCGCTTCCGCCTCGTCACGGCTCATGCTGTAGAGCAGGCCGGAGGAGACCGCCACCAGCGAATCATCGCGGCGAGCACCGGTCGCAAAGGCGTTCATCTCGGGAGAGTCGTAGATCCCCACTTCCGGCATCTTGATACCCGCTTCGCGGGCCTGACGCGCCACAGTGCTCACCAGCCAGTGCTCGGTCTCGTTACGGGGTTGCTCGATGACCTGGACGCCATAGCTGCGCTTGGCCATCCACTTGGACATCAGCAAGGAGATAAAGGAACCCCCAAAACCGAACACGGCACAGAACACCAACAGCCCGGAAATGCTGGACTTGTTGATCCCCAGAACCGAGAACAGGATATTGAGTACCACCCCCAGCACCAGCATGACGGCCAGGTTGGTCACCAGGAATAGCATAATTCGCTTCATATAGACTCCTTGTGAAGATAAGGGACATGACCGGGGATCACTCGGGATCCCCACCTGATCATGTTAATGTCGACATTCTAGGGAGATTCGATGAATGTTCGCTGAATATGCCGTCAAAGTAGCGGCGAGATATCAAGACGCCCCTGCAAATCGGCTTCAAGCGGATTGTTTATAAACGGAATTTCGCCGAGGAAGGGGGCTGGCAGCAAGCCCCTCAGGGTGTCCAGATTTTCCTGATAATGGCTCATGGAACCATGGAGCCGATTAATTACCCACCCCGCTACCGGCAACTGATCATTGCGAATGGCGGCAAAGGTGAGCAGCGCATGGTTGAGGCAACCCAGCTTGACCCCCACCACCATGATCACCGCCATGTTCTCCTGCTTGACCCAGTCCGACAGCAGATGCTTGCGATCGAGCGGCAGATACCAGCCCCCCGCCCCTTCTACTACCGCCAGCTCGGCTCCGGCCTGTTCAATCTTGCGTAGCCCCTCGCTCACCCCCTGCATGGTGATAGGCTGGTGCGCCTCGCTGGCGGCAATGTGGGGTGCAATCGGCGGCTCATAGGCGAACGGATTGACCACCTCATAGGGCAGCGGCAGACTCGCCGCCTCCTGCAACAGAACGGCATCCAGGTTGCGCAGCCCGTCCGGAGTGCGAGCACATCCGGCCGAGACCGGCTTGTAACCCGCGCACTTGATTCCCTGTGCGCTGAATTCGCGCAGCAGGGTGCGCGCCACCAGCGTCTTGCCCACATCGGTATCGGTGCCGGTGATAAAGAATGATTTCATACGGTTCTCTCCTTGGCAGGGGGTGGCACACTGCCCTGCAAACTCTGTGGTTCCCGGCGCTCAACGAGGCTTGCTGAGGCAGCCGAGGCACACCCGATAACTGGCGACCAGCCTGCCATCGGGCTGGCGAAACGCCTCATATGCCTGCGCCAGCTGCTGCAATCTGGCGCGACCGCTCAGACCGGCCGGGGCGGCACTCCCCTGATTGTCATTGACCTGATTGGCCCCAATCCCCTTGAGATCACGCAACAACTGCGGCAATTCAAGATAGGCGAGATCCCAGGTGATACAACGCAGCTCGGGAGCAGATACCCCGGCGCTCGCCAGCGCCTGCTCCAATTGTGGCAGGCTGAGGAAGCGATTGACATGGGCGCGACCATCAAGCTGCTGCCAGGCGGCTCGCAACTGCCAGAGCGACTCATCGAGCAGGGTCGAGAAAAAGATCTGGCCGCCCGGTTTGACCACCCGCAGCAGCTCGCCAAAAGCCTGGGCCGGACGCTCGCACCACTGCAGCGCCAGACTGGAGAAAACCCAGTCGAACGCGTTATCGGCGAAAGGAAGCTGCTCCGCATCGCCGCAGAGCAGGCGAGCACCGCTGCCACGCAAGGCGGCCTGCACCAGCATGCCGGGGGCGAGATCAAGCCCCACCAGCTGGTGACAACGGTTCGCCAGTTGGGGCAAGAAAAAGCCGGTGCCGCAGCCCAGATCCAGCCCGCTCACCGTCAGATCAGTGCCAACCGGACTGCTCGGCATCCATTCCAGCAGCGCCTGACCCACCTCCTGTTGAAAGCGGGCATGGGCATCGTAATGACGAGCGGCGGCGCCGAAACGGCGAGCAAGCTGCGCCTTGTCGACCGTTTGAAAACGCTCAGCCATGATGAGTCTCCCCAAGCGTTGTAGCTGCAGGGCAGACCCCCAAGGCATCGAGCAGGCGATCCACATCCTGCTCGCGGTGAGCCGCACTCAGGGTAATACGCAGCCGGGCCGTACCGACCGGCACAGTGGGCGGGCGGATGGCGCTCACCCAGACGCCGCGCTCCCGCAGCCGTTCGGCCAGTTGCAAAGCAGCAAAGCTCTCCCCCACCAGCAGCGGCTGGATCGGGGTGTCGCTCGCCCCCAACTGCCAGCCCTGCGCCTTTGCCCCTTGTCGGAAACGGGCGATCAGCTGGCCAAGATGGGCGCGGGCCTCATCGGCGGCACGTACCAATTCGATACTCTTGCTGACCGCGCAGGCCTGGGCGGCCGGCATATGGGTGCTGTAGACATAGTGGCGGGCAAAGTTGACCAGATACTCCACCAGCTCGCGGCTGCCGCCGACAAAGGCACCGGCGACGCCAAGCGCCTTACCAAAAGTGCCCATCTGGATGTGTACGCTGGCAGAAGGAACCCCCTGCGCCGCCAGAGTGCCGCGCCCCTCGGCTCCCAGCACACCAAGACCGTGGGCATCGTCGATCATCAACCAGTTGCCGCTCTGGGCGGCGAGGGTTGCGAGCTCGCGCCAGGGGGCCTGATCCCCGTCCATGCTGAACACCCCCTCCGAGACGATGAGCCCGCGATTTGGCTCAAGCTGCCGTTCAAGGGCCGCCATATCGTTGTGGGCAAAACGCTTCATCTTGCAAGGGAGCTGGCTGCCCATCTCCTGCAAAGAGGCGTGGTTGAGTTTGTCCTGCCACAGCAGATGTTCCTTGCCGAGCAGCGCTTTGAGCACCGCCTGATTGGCCGAAAAACCGCAGTTGAACAGCAGCACCGCCTCCACCCCGAGCCACTCGGCCAGGGTCTCCTCAAGCTGTTGGTGGGCACCGCTGTAACCGGTCACCAGTGGCGAGGCGCCGGAGCCCGCACCATAGCGCTCAATCCCCGCGTTGAAGGCGGCCTTGATGGCGCCGTGATCTGCCAGTCCCAGATAGTCGTTGGCGGAAAAGTTGAGGTAGTCGCGCCCTGCAACCCTGAGCCGCCCGCCACTCGCCCCGTCGGTCGCGATGCGGTTGCGCAGCAGACCCACCTGCTCGCGCTCGGCCAGCGCCGTGCCCAACACAAAGGGGCCCGTTACTGCAGGGCCCGTCATAACCGCGCAGCCCCTGCACGGGGGCGGGTGGCGTCATAAAACATCTCGGCAGGTTCGCTCTGGCGGCTCACCTCGGCCAGCAGCTCCTCTTCTTGAACCTGATCCGGTTTCTGGGCCCGCTGGGCGGGACGAATACCGAGTCGCTTGAACAGCTGCATATCGCTGTTCTCGTCCGGGTTGGGGGTGGTCAGCAACTTGCACCCGTAGAAGATGGAGTTGGCCCCCGCCATAAAGCACATCGCCTGCATCTGCTCGTTCATCTTCTCCCGTCCGGCAGAGAGGCGCACATGGGAGGTGGGCATCATGATCCGCGCCACGGCGATGGTGCGGATAAATTCGAACGGATCGAGGTTCTCTTCGTTCTCCAGCGGCGTCCCCTTTACCTTGACCAGCATGTTGATGGGCACACTTTCGGGGTGACGGGGCAGGTTGGCCAGCGCCATCAAGAGGCCCGCCCGATCTTTCGCCTGCTCGCCCATGCCGACGATACCGCCGGAGCAGACCTTCATGCCGGCACCGCGCACATGCTCAAGGGTATCGAGCCGATCCTGATAGGTGCGGGTGGAGATGACCTCGCCGTAGAACTCCGGCGAGGTGTCGAGGTTGTGGTTGTAGTAATCAAGCCCCGCAGCGCCAAGACGCGCCGCCTGATCTGCGGTGAGCATCCCCAGCGTCATGCAGGTCTCCATCCCCAGCCCGCGCACCTCCTCAATCATCCGGATGATGTAGGGCATGTCCTTCTCTTTGGGGTTGCGCCAGGCGGCCCCCATGCAAAAGCGGGACGAGCCGTTGGCCTTAGCTTCGCGGGCCCGCTCCAGCACCTTTTCCACCTCCATCAGCCGCTCGGCCTCAAGACCGGTGTGGTAACGGGCGCTCTGGGGGCAGTATTTGCAATCTTCCGGGCAGGCGCCGGTCTTGATGGAGAGCAAGGTGCTCACCTGCACTTCATTCGGGTCAAAGTGGGCGCGGTGGACGGTCTGGGCCTGAAACAGCAGATCGTTGAACGGCAGGGCAAACAGGGCCTGAACCTCGGCGAGGGTCCAGTCATGACGAAGGGCGTGACCGCCCGCGGTGAGAGCATTCATACATGGCTTCCGGTTGTTATTAGTGGGATCCTGCGCCCGCCATCTTGGGATGGATGGCCACAAAACCCGCCGCCGGGCCCGCGCGCTCAGGGTGATGCGCAGTGCCAAGTGGCTGAAATTGTTGGCTAGTGTAGAGAGCACGCGTAGACTGTCAACACCGACCAGATCAAACCAATTGACAACAGAACAACAAATGACCAACCAAGAATTCGACCTGCACCACATCTGGCACCCCTATACCTCCCTCACTCACCCCCTACCCTGCTATGAAGTGGCCAGCGCCAAAGGGGTGACCATCACCCTCAGCGATGGCCGCAAACTGGTGGATGGCATGAGCTCCTGGTGGGCTTGCGTGCACGGCTATCAGGTGCCGGAGCTGGATGCTGCCGCCACCGCCCAGCTCGGCAAGATGTCCCACGTGATGTTTGGCGGCCTCACCCACGCCCCGGCGGTCGAGCTCTGCCGCAAGCTGGTGGAGATCACTCCGAAGGGACTTGATCGGGTATTTCTGGCCGATTCCGGCTCGGTAGCAGTGGAAGTGGCGCTCAAAATGGCGCAGCAGTACTGGCACGCCAGGGGGACGCCCAGAGCCAAATTTGTCGCCCTGCGCAGCGGCTATCACGGCGACACCTTTGGCGCCATGAGCGTCTGCGATCCCGATGGCGGCATGCACGAGCTCTACAAGGGATTCCTGCCGGAGCACCATTTTGTCGACGCGCCCAGCTGCCGCTTCCACGCCGAGTGGGATGAACAGTGCGTGGTGGAGCTGGCGACGCTCATGGCCGATCATCACGAGGAGATCGCCGCCATCGTGCTTGAGCCCATAGTGCAAGGCGCTGGCGGCATGCGCTTCTATCACCCCCGCTATCTGCAGTGGGTACGCGCCCTGTGCGACGAGTTCGGCGTGCTGCTCATAGCTGACGAGATTGCCACCGGCTTTGGCCGCACCGGCCAGCTGTTTGCCTGCGACTGGGCGGGGATCAGCCCCGACATCATGTGTCTGGGCAAGGCGCTTACCGGCGGCTACCTCACCCTCTCTGCGACCCTGACCACCGAGCATGTCGCCCGCACCATCTGTGACGGCAAGGCGGGCGTCTTTATGCACGGCCCCACCTTTATGGGCAACCCGCTCGCCTGCGCGGTGGCCAACGCCTCCATCGAGTTGCTGCTGGCCTCACCTTGGCAGGAGCGGGTGCGCGCCATCGAGCATCAGCTGCGTACCGAGCTGGTGGAGCTGACCCTGCACCCGGCGGTCGCGGATGTGCGAGTGCTCGGCGCCATCGGGGTGGTGGAGATGAAAGAGCGGGTGGATGTGGCGCGCATCCAGCGCAAGTTTGTCGAACTGGGCGCCTGGATCCGCCCCTTTGGCAAGCTGGTCTACCTGATGCCCCCGTTCGTCATCACCCCCGAAGAGCTGCGGGTATTGACCGGCGCCATTCGTCAGGCCATCGCCGAAGGCGAGTTTTAATGCATGCAGCGGGCGGCCATCGCAGCCGCCCGTTTGACTACCGGCATTTGATATATAAAGAGGGCAACTTTATCCGCTTCAGTGCAGTTTCACTTGCCGTAATGTGAGCAAAACACCAGACCTGAGGCCCCAAGAGGGGTAAACTGCTGCGGTTTTACCATCAAGAAAGACTGCTCATGCGCCTCTCCATTGCTGCCAAAATCAACTTTTTCCTGCTCTTCATCTTCTCCATGGTACTGGTCTTCTCCGCAGCCTATCAGGCGGTGCGCGAGCGCGATCTCATCCTGACGCTCATCAAAGAGCAGAGCCGCGAGCAGACCGAAGCCTATTTCGATGGCCTCAACATGCTGATGCTGACCGGCAAGATGGATGCCCGCGATACCCTGCGCGGTAAGTTTCTCGACCACGCCCATGTGGAGGATGCCCGCATCGTCCGTGGCGATGCGGTGAGCAAACAGTTCGGGCCGGGACGGGAGACAGAGCAGGTAAAAGATGAGTTTGATGAGCTGGCTCTGGCGGGCAAAGGGAGTCTGGAGGTGGTGCACAACGGCATGCACAGCCGTCTGGTGGTCACCCGACCGCTACTGGCCAAGAAGGATTTTCGCGGCACCGACTGCACCAGCTGTCATCTGGTGCCGGAGAACACTGTGTTAGGGGCCGTGCGCTTTGACTACTCCCTCGATTCGCTGTTTACCCGGGTCGAGCAGAATATCCTCACCTCGGCGCTGATCCTCACCGGCATCTTCGGGATGGGACTGCTGCTGACCCTCTGGGTCATCCGCACCTGGATCGTGCGCCCCCTCAACCAGTTGACCCGCTCCATGGAAGAGGCCACCGACTTGCACGACTTCGGCCACCGGCTGGAGGGGGATGACGGCGACGAGATTGGCCGGGTGGCGGTGGCCTACAACCAGATGCTCGACAGCGTGGAGCGCCAGCTCGGCAAACGCACCAAGGCCAGCAGGCAGGAGCCGGATCAGCCCCGCTAAGACGAACGCTTAACCGACGTAGTAGAAGAGCAAGCTGGCGATCAGCACCAGTAGCAGGATGGCCAGATTGACATGCCGGGAGTCATCCTGACGGCGGCTGCGCTTGCGCTCCAGCAGCAACACCACCAGCGTCAGGGCGCAGCAGCTCCAGAGCCCGTAGACCAGCCATGGGGTAAGGGCCGGGTCCCAATAATCGCGCACCTCGATCCCGCCATAGACCAGAAAACCGTAGGCAATTTCGGGACGGGCATAGTGGTAAAGGGAGAGCAGCACGATAAAGCCGCCCCAGCAGAGCATCACCAGCCCCTGTAACACCCGTGTCAGCCAATCTGGCCCATGCCGCCGATCTTTCACCCACCTCTCCTGCGCCCGTGACACTCTTGTTGAGTGAACCATGCCGAAAACCCCACCAGAGTCCGACATTTTTGCTTGTTTATCAAACCCGCGCGGGTAAGATTGACGGCTTAGTCTGCCATGGTGGGCCATCTGTGCCCGGGCCAGACTCCCTAGTGTTGCAAATAGCGCTGCAAGAACAAGCTGGAGACAATATTTCGATGACGCACGCATCCGTAGTAGATGTGCTGGCCGGTAAGTATCCGGTCGGCACCACCCAAACTGTCAAAGGGTGGATCCGGACTCGCCGTGATTCCAAGGCGGGGATCTCATTTTTGGCCATTTCCGATGGCTCCTGTTTCCATCCGGTACAGGCAGTTGTCCCCAATACCCTGGCCAATTACGAGAATGAAGTGCTGCGTCTGACCACTGCCTGCTCCGTGGAAGTGACCGGCGTGGTTGCCGCCTCTCAGGGCAGCGGCCAGGCTTTCGAACTGCAGGCGACCGAGGTGAAGGTAGTCGGCTGGGTCGAAGATCCGGACACCTACCCGATGGCCGCCAAGCGCCACAGCATCGAATACCTGCGTGAACAGGCCCACCTGCGCCCGCGCACCAACATCGTTGGCGCCGTGACCCGCGTTCGTCACTGCCTGGCGCAAGCCATCCACCGCTTCTTCCACGAAGAGGGTTTCCTCTGGGTTGCGACCCCGCTCATCACCGCCTCTGACACCGAAGGTGCCGGCGAGATGTTCCGCGTCTCCACTCTGGATATGGAAAACCTGCCGCGCACCGACGCCGGCAAGGTGGACTACAACGAAGATTTCTTCGGCAAAGAGGCTTTCCTGACCGTATCCGGCCAGCTGAACGCCGAAACCTATGCCTGCGCCCTCTCCAAGGTCTACACCTTCGGCCCGACCTTCCGCGCTGAAAACTCCAACACCAGCCGCCACCTGGCCGAGTTCTGGATGGTTGAGCCGGAAGTGGCCTTCAACGATCTGGAAGATAACGCCGCACTGGCCGAAGCCATGCTGAAGTATGTCTTCAACGCCGTACTGACCGAGCGTCGCGACGATCTGGAGTTCTTCGCCCAGCACGTGGACAAGGATGCCATCGGCCGTCTGGAGCGTTTCGTCTCCTCCGACTTCGCCCAGATCGACTACACCGACGCCATCGAAGTGCTGAAAAATTGCGGCAAGAAGTTCGAGTTCCCGGTCTCCTGGGGTATCGATCTCTCCTCCGAGCACGAGCGCTATCTGGCCGAGGAGCACTTCAAGTCTCCGGTGGTGGTGAAGAACTACCCGAAAGATATCAAAGCCTTCTACATGCGCCTCAACGACGACGGCAAGACCGTTGCCGCGATGGACGTACTGGCACCGGGCATCGGCGAGATCATCGGTGGTTCCCAGCGTGAAGAGCGTCTGGACGTGCTGGATGCCCGTCTGGCCGAGATGGGCCTGAACAAGGAAGATTACTGGTGGTATCGCGACCTGCGCCGCTTCGGTACCGTGCCGCACTCCGGCTTCGGTCTGGGCTTCGAGCGTCTGGTGGTCTACGTGACCGGCATGGGCAACGTCCGCGACGTGATCCCGTTCCCGCGTACTCCGCGTACCGCCGAGTTCTGATCAGCGGCATCTTGCCACTGCATTGCAAAAGCCGACCTGTGGGTCGGCTTTTTTATTGTCACCGTTATGGGTGATACTCAGGATCAACCGGCACAAGGAACTCGTCGCCTATGGGATATCGCCTGCTGCTCTCGCTACTACTGTCCTGCATGCCTGTTCAACTGTGGGCCGAGCCTGTTCGGCTGACCACCCTGGAGTGGCCCCCCTACACCAGCCAGAGCCTGCCAGATGGCGGCCTCACCGGTCATATCGTCAAACGCGCCTTTGCCGAAGCGGGACTGGAAGTGACGTTCGACTTCTATCCCTGGCAGCGGGCAGTGCGCCTGGCGGCAGACCCGACCCAACCTTATAGCGGCTATTTTCCCGAGTACCTCTCCGACACCCTGCCGACCCTGTGGCGCAGCTCCCCCAGCGTGGGCGACAGCGTGCTGGGCATGGCGCAGCGCTCAGGCTCCCCCATCCCCTGGCAGCAGCTCACGGATCTCGCCCACTACCGGATCGGCGTGGTGGAGGGGTACGTCAACACCCGTGAATTCGATGCTCTGATGGCCAGCAAGCGCCTCAACACTGCCGCCGTCGATGCAGACCTGCTCAACCTGCGCAAATTGCAGCGCGACCGGCTCGATCTGGCGGTGATCGATCGGGATGTCTTTCACTGGCTCATCAACCATGATCGCAAGCTGAGCAGCGCCGGATTGCAATTTCACCCGAAGATCCTCGAACACAAGAGCCTGCACATCATGTTTCGCCCCGATCAGCAGGCGTTGCAGCAACGGGTGGCGCAGGCCATTGCCAGATTGGATATTGCCAGGCTGAGCGAGGATTATCAGCGCCGCTATCTGCAGCAAGCACCTGCGGCCAAGTGAGCCAACCCGCTGAAGTCAGCCCTTGCTGGCAAAAATAGCCTGAGCGCTGGCTTTTTCACCCTATTCTGCCGCCATCGAGCCCTTTTTATGCCCCTCCCCTGCAGCCCTGTTGCCGCTCTGTGCTGCCACCATGACCACCGGATGGCTTGGCCCCGAGTGATACCACTTGGTGACAAAAATAATGTTTTTGTTAGTACGTGGTTTTTAAGTGGTTTAATCAAAAATTCATCGAGTTATTGAAGTAACTCAATTTTTTCACTTTTTCAGGGGAGCAGAATAGCAACTAACCCTTTTGGGCTAAATAAAACAGACAATGACAATTCATGGTTCAGGCTACCCGCGGCAATATGGGTTGAATCACACGAGGTAACGGAATGATCTTGATGGAATTTTTAGTGGTACTCGGCTGCTTGCTGCTGGGTACCCGCTTTGGGGGCATGGGACTCGGTCTCATCAGTGGTATCGGTCTCTTCCTGCTGACCTTCGTCTTCGGCCTGGTGCCGGGCGAACCGCCTGTTCAGGTGATGCTGACCATTCTGGCGGTGATCGGCTGTGCCGCCACCCTGCAGACTGCCGGTGGCCTCAACCTGATGATGCAAGTGGCCGAGCGTCTGCTGCGCCGTCACCCGCAATACATCACTATCCTGGCGCCGCTCACGACCTGGACCCTCACCTTCCTGTGCGGTACCGGCCACGTGGTCTACACCATGTTCCCCATCATCGCTGACATCGCGCTGCAGAAGAACATCCGTCCCGAGCGTCCGATGGCCGTGGCCTCCGTTGCCTCCCAGATGGCCATCTGCGCCTCCCCGGTCTCCGTTGCCGTGGTCTCCATGGTCTCCATTCTGGCGGCCGGTCACGGTATCGGTCAGGCTTACGGCCTACTCGACATCCTGATGATCGCCATCCCCTCCTCCCTGACCGGTGTCATCGTGGCAGCCCTGTGGAGCCTGCGTCGCGGCAAGGATCTGGACAAGGACGAAGAGTTCCAGGCCAAGATCAAAGACCCGGAACAGCGCGCCTTCATCTACGGCGGCGGTGAAACCCTGCTCAACACCAAGTTCCCGAAAGAAGCCTACTGGTCTACCTGGATCTTCTTCGCCGCCATCGCTGCCGTGGTATTGCTCGGCGCCAACGAAGGTCTGCGTCCGGTGTTCACCATCAAGGACAAAACCGGCCCGCTCTCCATGAACCTGGTGATCCAGATGATGATGCTGATCGCCGGTGCCATCATCCTGATGCGCTGCAAGGTCAAGCCGGGCGAGATCGCCAACGGTGCCGTCTTCAAGGCAGGCATGGTCGCCATCTTCTCCGTATTCGGGGTTGCCTGGATGAGTGAGACCTTCTTCCAGGCCCACATGCCCCTGCTCAAAGAGACCCTGGCCCATGTGGTACAGGCCCAACCCTGGACCTACGCCCTGGTGCTGTTCCTTATCTCCAAGCTGGTAAACAGCCAGGCCGCCGCCCTCACCGCCATCGCCCCCATGGGTCTGGCGCTGGGTGTGGAGCCGAAGCTGCTGATCGCCTTCCTGCCGGCGAGCTACGGCTACTTCGTGCTGCCGACCTACCCGAGCGATCTGGCCTGTATCGGTTTCGACCGCTCCGGTACCACCCGCATCGGCAAGTTCATCATCAACCACAGCTTCATCATTCCGGGGCTGATCGGGGTGGTGACCTCCTGCTCGCTGGGCTTTATCCTCACCAGCATCCTGCTCTAATCGCAGCGGCGTTTACCACGCTATTGCAATACAGGCCCCCGCTTCGGGGGCCTGCTTTTTCCCCGCTCTGTGACCCCAACCATTTCCCCGCCGCCATTTCCGGACACTATGCCTTTACCTCTACCCCCGCCGCTGGGTAGCATGCCCCCTCGTTCACCATTGGAATCTCATCCATGTCTCGCGTCATCCTGCTCTGGAGCGGTGGCAAAGATGCCATGCTGGCCCTCTGTCATGCCCGTCAAGCGGGCCATCAGGTGGTGGCACTGGCCACCTTTGCCCCGCCAGAGCCCCGATTTCTCGCTCACCCCTTGCCGCTGGTGCGCCGTCAGGCGGAAGCCCTCGGGCTGCCCCATCTGCTGGTCACCATAGAAGCGCCGTTCGATCTCGGTTATGAGCGGGCACTGGCACGGCTCAAGGAGGAGTGGCAACTCGATGGGGTGGTCACCGGCGATATCGACAGCGTGGGCGGTGCGCCTAACTGGATCCGCGAACGCTGCCAGCCGCTGGGCCTCACCGTCCACACCCCGCTCTGGCAGCAATCTCGTCAAGCCTTGCTGGCGGATATGCTGGCCCGCGGCATCGTCGCCCACCTCTCCTGCGTCGATACCCGGGTACTGGCTCCCGAGTGGACTGGGCGCCCCCTCGATGTCGCCACTCTCGCCGAGTTGCAGCAACTGGCAGCAACCCAAGGCTTCGATGCCTGCGGCGAGCAGGGGGAGTACCACACCATGGTGACCTACGGCCCGGGCTTTGCCGCCCCGCTGCGCCTCGATGGCTGGCAGGTGGCGCGGCAGGATCATCTGGCCTATCTGGCCGAGCCACAGGGGTAACGGCCGCAGGCCATCTGGCCCACTCACTCAGCGCGCGAAAAATCGAGATAAAAAAACGGGAGGCAACAGCCTCCCGTTTGGATTTTAGCGGACCAGTTTTGAGCGGGCCATGACGACCCGAACAAGGGATAAACCGGCTTATTTCGCCAGCTTGCCCAGTACCCGCTGCAGCAGGCGGATCCGCGGCTCGATGCTCTCCAGCAGCAGGAATTCCGCCTCCGAGTGGAAACCACCGCCCATGGGGCCGAAGCCATCCAGCGATGGCACACCCGCGGCGGCGGTAAAGTTGGCATCCGAGCCGCCACCGGCCTCCAGCCAGTTGAAGGGGATCCCCTCCTCCTTGGCTGCCGCCTCCACCAGTGCCATCAGCGCCTCAGTGTCACCGCTCGGGCGCATCGCCGGCTTGAAGGTCTGGCGATCCACCTCGACCCGACAACCGGCGAGGAAGGGGTTATTGGCCATAAAGGTGAGCCGGTCGTGCACCGCAGCGGCTTCTTCGTTGCTCCAGAAGCGCAGATCGACGATCGCCTCGGCAAAGTCCGGCACCACATTGACACCGGTGCCGCCCTGTACGACGCCGACGTTCATGGTGGTGCCCGTGGTCATGTTGACCTGCTCGTTGATGGCCAATACCCAGTGCGCCAGCTCGGTGATGGCAGAGATCCCTTCGGTCAGGGCCGAACCCGCGTGGGACGCCTTGCCGTGGAAGGTGATGCGGTACTTGGCATTGCCCTTGCGGGCGCTGATGAGATCCCCGTTGGGACGCGCCGCCTCGGCCACCAGCACGCAGCCGCTCTGCTTGGCCTTCTCCACCAGCCAATCCTTGGACCAAGGGGAGCCAATCTCTTCGTCGCA
Source organism: Aeromonas sp. 97A (assembly GCF_051919185.1). Lineage (NCBI taxonomy): Bacteria > Pseudomonadati > Pseudomonadota > Gammaproteobacteria > Aeromonadales > Aeromonadaceae > Aeromonas > Aeromonas sp. 97A. Next base: position 2,151,735 of record NZ_JBQBFF010000001.1, read on the forward strand.
GTTGTAGCAGACCAGCACCTTGAGCTTGGCAAGCAATGCCGGATCCATCTCTTTGAGTGCATACCAGATAGAGAGCAGGCCGCTCTTCATGTCCGAGATACCGGGGCCAAAGGCTTGATTGCCTTCGATTTTCAGCGGGCGCTTGGCCGCCGTCCCCTCGGGGAAGACGGTATCCATGTGGCCGCACAGCATCACGTCGTAGTGATCGGCACCCGGCGCATTGGTGATCTCGAGGCAGGGGCCGCACTCGGCAGCAAACTGGTGGCGAGTCACCTGCCAGCCGATGGCCTCATATTTCTCGGTCATGATGTCGGCCACTTTCGCCACCCCGGCCGGGGTGCGAGTACCGCAATCGAGGTTGATGAGCGGGGCCAGATCGGCCAGATAGCTATCGAGGGAAAACGGGCTCTTTACAACTGTCATTATCTTCTCCATGCAACAATCAGCGTTGATGGCCGATCGTCTATTGCAACAATGCGACACAGTGAGAAAAAGGCGGGCAGCCATGCCACCCGCCCGACCGGTAAATTCCAAACACCACTACATAACCCACATCACTACATGAACAGCAGATAGTTGAGGGTCAACGCCGTCACCAGCGCCCCCGCCATCGGCACGCTGGTGCGCTTGACCACGGTAAAGGGCGATACCTTGGCAATCCCCGCACAGGCGATCAGTACCGCAGCGATGGGGGAGACGGTGCGGCCGATACTGGAAGCAAGCTGCATCGGCAGCAGCATGGTCACCGCCGGTACGCCAAACTTGGCTGCCACCGCCGGTGCCAGGGTCGAGAAGCTGAGGAACGCCGCGTTGCCGGAGCCCATGATGACCGCCGCCACCATGATCAGCGCCACCATCACCAGGGTCATCAGACCGCTGCCGATACCGGCATTGCTGGCAGAGTGCAGCAGGGTATCGATGGCGCCGATGGCCTTGAGGGATTCGGCAAACAGCTCGGCACAGACGATGAGCGCCACCACGGGGCCAAACACCTTGCCCATACCATCGAGGAAGCTCGACAGCCCCGCGAATGCGGTACGCACAGAGCGGCTACGCAGCAGCTCGCACAGCATGCCGATAAAGACCGACAGCAGCATGGCCACCTCCACGCTCATCTTGATGTCGCTCACCAGCAGCTTGGAGAAGGTCATCATCAGCACGAAGGGGATGATTGGCAGCAGGGCATACCAGGTGGGCGCCTGCACGCTCTCGGTGCCCTGTTCGTCCAGCTCGGCGTGATCGCCGCGATGGAGCGCAGGATCCCAGCCATCCTTGCGATCGCAGTGACGCTGCCAGAAGAAGTGCAGCACCATGGTCACCAGCAGCATGGGGGCCACCAGCCAGATCTGGTAGTCGACGAAATAGCTGGTCGGATCCATGCCGGATTGACCGGCGGAGAAGATGGCGTTGGTCTGGGTCGGGCCAATTTCAAACGCCTGGGAGGTGGCGATGACGCCACAGGCGGAGGCCGGGCTGATGCCGAGGTTGCGCATCACCGGATACATGGTGACCATCAACAGCAGGCCAAGGCCGGTGGCGGAGGTGACGAACAGAGAGACGAATACCGCCACCAGATAACAGATGGAGAGCATCAGGTAGCTGGACTGGATGCCCGCCACCGGTTTGACCGCCACCCGCACCAGCGCCTGGGAGGCCCCGATATGGGACATGTAGGTGGCAAAACCCGCCACCGCCATAATGGTGAGGCCGAGGCCCGCCGCGCGGTAGGAGAAGATCCCCTTGAACACTTCGAACAGGTCGAACAGGGCGAAGCCGGTGCTCTTGTCAGCGGGGAGAATGGGGTGCAGCCCCAACCAGTAGGCCACTGCAAAAATGGCCATGCCCGCCAGCGCCAACACCGCCTGCGGGTTGTAATCCTTGATAATGCCGTAGACCACGGCGACCAGAACGAGCAAGACGAATAAAAGTTCCAATATTCACTCCTGATAAATTTATCGAAGAGCGAAATCTAGTGATCTGACCACTGTTTGCCTTTGATCCCTATCAATAAAGGTGCCGTCACCGTGATTCATTAGCATAATATGTCGGCCATGTAACAATTTTTCGTTATTTCAACTGTCGGAAAACCTTTATCACCCCATATCCGGGAATTGTGTGACGCGACTCCCCTCTTTTTTGCGTTGGATCAACATATGACGGCGCCGAACTGGCGAAGATGCGCTTCGACATATAGCGACCATTTCGCGCCGGAGAGAGTTATGACAAGCCAAGCCACCGCAGGTGCTTCGACCTGCGACTACAAGCTGTGGGACATCCTCGTCGAGTCTGCAAAGGAACGCACTACCATTCGTTACTCCAAACTGGCCAAGCAGGCCGGGCTGGAGCAGTGCCAGGATGAACTGCGCACCCTGCTGCAACGCATCCGCATGTACTGCACCGAAAACAACCTGCCGATCCTCTCCGCCATCGTGGTGGACGACGTGGGCAAATACACTGGCCTCTCTTCCAGCCTGCCTGATGCACCCTGGGAACGGGCCCGGGTCTTTGACCATGAGTGGACCACCCTGCACTGATTGAGGTGCTTGATGATGCCGACCAAAACGCGCCCGCTGGCGCGTTTTGGCTATCTGGCGTTTGCCCTTTCTCTTTTTCTCCTGCAATAGCGGCTCTTCTCCCGCAATACCCAACCCCATCGGGCATACCCGCCGCACTGCTTCTGACCTTGGGCTCAAAATCGCCGTTCAGGTGTGACCAGTTCCTGTAAAACCCGCGAGCCGGACCATCGGCGTTGCCATGGGATTGCCACAATGCCAGAATCGGGCCCTTGCATTCTGTTGATTCGGATTTTCGGGCACGGCCACGGCCAGCGCCCACAAGAGAAGGACTCCCCATGGCCATCACCCTCTATGGCATCAAGAACTGCGACACCATCAAGAAAGCCCGCAAGTGGCTGGATGAGGCCGGTATCGACTACCGCTTTCACGACCACCGCGCCGACGGCCTGAATCCGGACGATCTGGACAGCTGGCTGGCAAAACTCGGCTGGGAAGCCCTGCTCAATAGTCGCGGTACCACCTTCCGCGCCCTGCCGGATGAGGCCAAACAGGGGCTCGACACCGCCAAGGCGCGCGCCCTGCTGCTGGAGCAGCCGGCCATGATCAAGCGCCCGCTGCTCGACCGTGAAGGCGAACTGACCCTGGGTTTCAAGGCTGATCACTACCAATCCCTCTTTTCCCGTTAAGGACAACTAAGGACAACTGATGTCGGATGTCATCGCACTGGCCAAGGATCTGATCCGCCGCCCCTCCGTTACCCCCCTCGATGAAGGATGCCAGACCCTGATGGCGGAGCGCCTCGCCAGGATCGGGTTTGTCATCGAGCCCATGGTGTTTGAGGACACCACCAACCTCTGGGCCCGCCGCGGCAGCGAGGGGCCGCTGTTCTGCTTCGCTGGCCACACCGACGTGGTGCCCGCCGGACCGCTGGACAAATGGCACACCCCGCCGTTCGAGCCGACCATCAAGGATGGCGTGCTCTACGGCCGTGGCGCCGCCGACATGAAGGGCTCGCTGGCTTCCATGGTGGTGGCGGTCGAGCGCTTCGTGGCCGAGCATCCGGATCACACAGGGTCCATCGCCTTTCTCATCACCTCCGATGAGGAGGGGCCCTTTATCAATGGCACCACCCGGGTGATCGACACCCTGGAGGCCCGTAACGAGAAGATCCGCTGGTGCATCGTCGGCGAACCCTCCTCCACCGCCGTGGTCGGGGATGTGGTGAAGAACGGCCGCCGCGGCTCCATCACCGGCGATCTGCTGGTGCGCGGGGTGCAGGGCCATGTCGCCTATCCCCATCTGGCTGACAACCCCATTCACAAAGCCGCGCCAGCGCTGGCGGAACTCGCCGCCACCGTGTGGGATGAGGGCAACGCCTACTTCCCCCCCACCAGCTTCCAGATCGCCAACATCTCGGCCGGCACCGGCGCCTCCAACGTCATTCCGGGCGAGCTGCAGGTACAGTTCAACTTCCGCTTCAGTACCGAACTGACCGACCTGGATATCCGCGAGCGGGTCGAAGCGCTGCTGGATAAACATGGCCTCGATTATCAGCTGAGCTGGACCCTCTCCGGCCAGCCGTTCCTCACCGACACCGGCGCGCTGCTCGATGCGGCCGTGGCGGCCATCGAGGCGGTGAACGGTCAGCGACCGGCCCTACTCACCACCGGCGGCACCTCCGACGGGCGCTTTATCGCCCCCACTGGCGCCGAGGTGATTGAGCTTGGCCCCGTCAACGCCACCATTCACAAGGTGAACGAGTGCGTGAAGGCGGACGATCTGGATCTGCTGGCGGACATGTACCAAGGGGTGCTCGAGAGATTGCTGGCATGACGCAGGAACAACTGCTGGGGCTCGACGAGAGCCACCTTATTCTGGTGGGGCGCGGCCCCCATCGTCTGACCGCTGCCACCGCCGCGGCCTTCAACGACATGCAGGTGGCAGCCGCCTATGAGGGGTTCAACCTGCAGGCGGCTTCCAGCTGGCGCAGCTTCGAGCGCCAGCTCGCCATCTGGAATGGCAAGTGGCGCGGCGAACGACCACTGCTCGATGCCAACAGCCAGCCCATCGATGCCCTGCAACTCGGCGATGAGGAGCGGCTGCACGCCATCCTGCGCTGGAGTGCCCTGCCCGGCACCAGCCGTCACCACTGGGGGACAGATCTCGATATCTACGACCCGGACTGCCTGCCAGCCGATACCAAACTGGCGCTGGAGCCCTGGGAGTATGAAGCCGGGGGCTGGTTTGCGGATCTCAGCGAGTGGCTCAGCGACCATATGAGCGACTTCGGCTTCTTCCTCCCTTATGCCAAACCGGTCGGGGCAGAGAGCGGGGTCGCCTACGAGCCCTGGCATATCAGCTTTTCGCTGGAGTCCGACGAGCAGCGACTCGATCCCGCGGCACTGGCGCTTTGTCTGCAACAGGTGGATATTGAAGGCAAGTCGACCATATTGGCCAACCTTGATGAAATTTTGGCCCGTTATGTCACCACCTGTCCTGACGAAAGGAAAATCCCATGAATCTCTGGCTGTGGATAGGGTTGCCGCTGCTGTTCCTGCTCGGGCTGTTTCTCAATGCCATCAAAGACATGAAACGGCTGGAGAAGCAGTTGCCCAACTACAAGGACAAGATCCGCGAAGTGAAGGATGACGAGGACGACTGAATCCCGCCCCCATCCCGTGGGGAGCGCCCTTGTGCTCCCCTCTCCCTCTGCTGTGCCGTTTCGCTTTTCCCCGCCCTCTCCTCCCTGCGCATCCTGAAATCGACGCTCCTTTGACTCCGCTTTCGTTAACCCCGTCACTGTCAGAATATGGCGCGGCCATGCAGAAAAAAGGGATGAAAAATGTAAGAAAGTGCAAATTGATGCACAAATAAGCCACACAAGGGGGGCCTAACTGCATATAATGTGCCTACTTTGCACATTACCAGGAAGGAGTTCGCCCTTGGATGCCGCTACCATCAACAGTTTCTTTTTTGTCGCTGCCCTGTTGGTGGGAGCCAGCGTACTGTTGAGCGCCCTCTCTTCCCGCCTCGGTATTCCCATTCTGGTTATCTTCCTCGCCGTCGGCATGCTGGCCGGTGAGGATGGCCCAGGTGGCATCCACTTCGCTGACTACTCCATCGCCTATCTGGTGGGCAACCTGGCGCTTGCCATCATCCTGCTCGACGGCGGCATGCGCACCCGGGTCTCCTCGTTCCGGGTGGCACTCTGGCCTGCCTTGTCGCTGGCGACGGTCGGGGTGGCTATCACCACCGGCCTGACGGGGCTCGCCGCTGCCTGGTTGTTTGACCTCAACCTGATGCAGGGGATGCTGATCGGCGCCATTGTCGGCTCCACAGATGCGGCAGCGGTCTTCTCCCTGCTTGGCGGACGCAGTCTCAACGAGCGGGTAAGCGCGACGCTGGAGATAGAGTCAGGCAGCAACGACCCCATGGCAGTGTTTCTTACCGTCACCCTGATCGAGGTGCTCGCCACCGCCCAGCAAGGGCTGGATGGGGGCTTCCTGCTGCTGCAACTGGTCAAGCAGTTTGGCCTTGGCGCCGGGATTGGCCTTGGCGGCGGCTGGCTGCTGTGGCGCCTCATCAACACCGCCCGCCTGGCGCCGGGGCTCTATCCGCTACTCACCGTCAGCGGCGGTCTGCTGATCTTCGCCCTCACCACGGCGGTGGGTGGCAGCGGCATTCTCGCCATCTATCTCACTGGTCTCTTGCTCGGTAACCTCGCCCTGCGCAGTCGCAGCACCACATTGTCGGTGCTGGACGGTCTGACCTGGCTCAGCCAAATCGGCATGTTTCTGGTGCTGGGGCTGCTCGCCTCACCCCACAAGCTGCTGCCCATCGCCCTGCCCGCGCTGGCGCTGGCGATGTGGATGATCCTGTTTGCCCGCCCGGTGTCGGTCTGGATCGGGCTGCTGCCGTTCAAGAACTTCGCCCCCCGCGAGCGCTGGTTTATCTCCTGGGTTGGCCTGCGCGGCGCCGTGCCCATCATTCTGGCGGTGTTCCCCATGATGGCAGGGCTGCCCAACGCCCAGCTCTACTTCAACGTCGCCTTCTTCGTGGTGCTGGTTTCGCTGATTTTGCAGGGCAGCTCGCTGCCGCTGGCCTCAAAACTGGCGCGGGTGGAGGTGCCGGCACCACCGTCGCCCATCAACCGCTCCGGGCTCGAGATCGATCTCGACAGCCAGTGGGAGACCTTCGTCTACCAGCTGGGGGAGGAGAAGTGGTGCATCGGCTCGCCGCTGCGGGATCTGCAGATGCCTACCGGCACCCGGATCTGCGCCCTGTTTCGTGGCCGCGAGCTGCTCCACCCCTCGGGCAGTACCTGTCTGCAGGCGGACGATATCCTTTGCGTCATCGGTCACGAACGTGACCTCCCCGCCCTCGGCCAGCTGTTCAGTCAGGCGCCGGAGCAGGATCTCGGCCCCCGCTTCTTCGGTGACTTCCTGCTGGAAGCAGCCGCGCGGCTGGAGGATCTCGCCCCTCTTTACGGGCTGGATGTGAGCGAAGTGGCGGATCAGACACTGGGCGATTTTATTGCCAGTCAGTTGGGCGATAATCTGGTGGTCGGTGACAACATCGAATGGCAGGGCCTGATCTGGACCGTGGCCGAAATGGACGAGAGCGTGCCGAGCAAGATCGGGGTGCGCTTTCAGGAAGAGGACCCGGTCTGACTGACCGTCCCGTATCAAGTCCCCAGCAAGAAGGGAGAGAGTTATGCCATATCAAAGTTTGCTGTCCGGCCCCCTGCCCCCCGCTGCCAATCTGGGGGTCATTGAAGGCTTTTTTGGCAAGGGATGGAGCTGGCAGGCCCGCGCCCGCTACGCCCAGTGGCTGCCACGCCACGGCTACGGTTTCTATATCTACGCCCCGAAAGAGGATGGCTATCTGCGCAAGCACTGGGCCCTCCCCTGGCCCGAGCAGCAGTTGGCCGATCTCGCCGAACTGGCGCGCCAGTGCCGCGCCAACGGGCTCGCCTTCGGGGTGGGCTTGAGCCCCATGGGGGCGCATCACGACTACGATCGCAAACGCTCGGCGCTGCTTGAGAAAGTGCGCCTCATCGACGAGATGCTCCAGCCCGATATTCTGGCGGTACTGTTTGACGATATGAAGGGGGATACCCCGGACCTGGCCCGTCACCAGCTCACCATCGCCCACGATATCGCGGCCCACAGCAAGGCAAGCCGCCTCATCTTCTGCCCCAGCTACTACTCGACCGATCCGGTGCTGGAGAAGGTGTTTGGCGCCATGCCTCCCCGCTATCTGGAGGAGCTTGGCGAACAGCTCGACCGCCGTTTCGAGATCTTCTGGACCGGCCCCAAGGTCTGCTCCAGCGAATATCCAGCCAGTCACCTCAAGCAGGTGACCGATCTGCTCGGCCGCAAGCCCTTCCTGTGGGACAACTACCCGGTTAACGATGGCAGCAAGGCGAGCAGCTACCTGCATCTGCGCGCCTTCGAGAATCGCCCTGCCGAGCTGGCAGAGCTGGTCTCTGGCCACGCGGTCAACCCGATGAAACAGGCAGCACTCTCCGCCCTGCCCCTCGCTACCCTGCCAATGAGCTACCGGCTCGGCAAGCAGTACGACCCCGACAAGGCGCTGCATGCCGCCCTCAACGCCACCTGCGGCCCGCAGATCTCGGCGATGATCGAGGCCGACCTACCGCTGTTTCAGGATCTGGGGCTGGCACAGCTCACCCCCGAGCAGATTGCCGCCCTCAAGGCGCGCTATCTGCCGTTTCGTGACCAATCCTGCGTCGACGAAATCGTGCGCTGGCTGGACGGGGAGTATGTGTTCGACCCCGACTGCCTGACCGATTAAACCGCCCCGCGGGGCTGGAAGGAGGTTGTATGGATGCACACCTGCTTTACCAGAATCTGGCGGTGATCGCCGCCTTCTTGCTGATCTACAGCCTGATCGCGGGGCGCTTTGAATCAAAACTGGTCAACGGCCCCCTGCTATTTCTGCTGACCGGCTGGCTACTGGGGCCGGGAGGGCTGGAGCTGCTCTCCCTCTCTATCGACAGCGCTGGCATCAAGCTGCTGGCCGAGCTGACGCTGGTTATCGTGCTGTTCAACGATGCCGCCAACACCAACTGGCAGGTATTGCTGGCCAACCGCCAGCTCCCCATCCGGCTGCTGCTGATTGGCCTGCCCCTCACCCTGCTTTGTGGCGCCCTGTTTGGCCACTGGATCTTCCCCGACCTGCCACTGCTGGAGATGGCTATCCTCTCCACCATTCTCGCGCCCACCGATGCGGCGCTCGGCAAGGCGGTGGTGAGCAACCCCGCGGTGCCTGCACCTGTGCGTGAAGGGCTCAATCAGGAGAGCGGCCTCAACGACGGCATCTGCGTACCGGTGCTGCTTCTGCTGCTGGCCCTTATCGCCCCCACCGAGCAACACGCAGGCACCGCCACTCTGGCCATCACCCTGATGCTGGAGGAGATCGGCATTGGCCTGCTGGTCGCCTTTGTGCTGACCAGCCTCACCATCCGGCTGTTGAAAATCTCCTATCTCAATGGCTGGCAACTGCCGCTCTGGCGTCAGCTCACCATGCCGGGGCTGGCCCTGCTCTGCTTTGCACTGGCCCAGACTCTCGGTGGCAGCGGCTTTATCGCCGCCTTCGTTGGTGGCCTGCTAATGGGACGCCGCCTCGGCGAGCACAAGCACGCCTATATGGACAGCTGCGAAGGCTACGGCGACCTGCTCTCCGTGGTGATCTGGATGGTGTTTGGCGCGACCCTGATGCCCATCCTGCCCGAGCTGCTGCACTGGCAATACTGGCTCTATGCCATTGCCAGCCTTACCTTGCTGCGGATGGTGCCGGTTTGGCTGAGCCTCATCGGTACCGGCCTCAAGCCCGAGCTCAAGCTCTTTATCGGCTGGTTCGGCCCGCGGGGCCTTGCCAGCATCGTCTTTGCGGTGATGGTGCTGCAAAACGAGCCAGCCCTGATTGGTCAGCGCCCCATCATCGCCACCGTGCTCTGCACCATCATATTGAGCGTCATCCTGCACGGCCTCACCGCCAACCCCTGGGTCGAGCGTTTCAAGCCTCGCTGAGCCACCCTGCGCCCATTAAAAATGCCACCGACCGGTGGCATTTTTCTTGTCTGGCGAGAGTCACTGACAGCTCTTACCCGAGCGCCAGCCAGACCCCCACCCCCAGCATCAGGGTACCGGCGATGCGGTTCATCAGGGTGACATTGCCGCTCTTGGCGAGGAAGTGGCGCAGAGTACGGCCACCGCTGGCGTAGAGCAACAGGCAGGAGAACTCGATGACCAGGATCAGCGCCACCAGCGCGCTGATCTGCGGCGCCATCGGCTTGTCGGCAGAGATAAAGGGGGGCAGCAGGGAGATCATGAAGGCCCACCCTTTGGGGTTGGCGATGGCGGTGACAAAGCCCTGCAGCGCCAACCCCATGGCGCTGGTCTGTTGACCGGCCGAGAGATCCGCCGGAATGGCCATCTTCCCTTTAGCCTGCCACATCTGGATGCCAAGCCACACCAGATAGGCGCCCCCCACATATTTGAAGGCGGCGAAGATCCCCGGATAGTTGAGCATGATGGCTGCCACCCCGATCACCGACAGCACCGAGACCAGCCCGACCCCGATCAGCTCCCCCCACATCATGTGCAGGGTTCGGCGCACCCCCAGGCTCATCCCCAGCGTCATCGACAGGGTCATGCACATGCCGGGGGTCACCGAGACAAAGAAAAAGGTCGGGATAAACAGAGCCAGAATGGCCGGATCGATCCAGCTGGACACAACACACCTCCATATGACGATAGCGGGAAATCACGAAAACGGGACAGGATTGACACAACCCAGCCAGTTGTACAACATATTCAGGGGATAAAGCGCTCAATCATGCCTAAATGGCTCCTTTCTCACAAGAAAAAACCTTTTCTTCAGCACATTTCAGCAATAAAAGCCTGTGACAGCTCCTGACGTGCATGTGTAAGATGTCGGCTCCTCCAATTCCGGATTAGAGCCATTTATGTCATTGAATAATCTATCAATACGTGTCCAGGTCTTGATACCTTTGCTGCTGGCCAGCCTGCTGATGATGGTGATGATCGCCATCAGCAAACAGGGTCTGGATGAAGCCATCAATGACATAGATGAGACGACCCAGAGCGTGGTCCAGCACAAGGACGATATTGCCAAACTGATCCACGCCACCTACCGGCTGCGCACCAGCGCCATCTATGGCCTCTACGATGCCAAGCTGTTTGCCGCTCTGCCCGCAAACCTCAACAGCGCCGAGCAGGAGATCAACGCCATCCTCGGCCGTCTGGTGCTTCCCGGTGCCGAGCAGGATAACCGTCAGGTCGCTGCCGCCCTGCAGGCCTACCTCAGCCATACCCGCAGCAACATGCTGCCGCTGCTTGCGCAAAAACATCAGGGTGGCGGCGATCCGGTCGCCTACGAGGCGGCTCGCCTCCATTTCCGCGAGCTGGGTGAACAGCTGATCAAACAGATCGACAGCATGTCCGCCCACATCAACCAGCTGATCCAGCAAGAGCTGGCCGAAGAGCAGGCCCACTACGACGCCACCCTGCTGCGTACCCTGCTGCTCACCGCCGGTACCCTGCTAGCGGCGCTGATCTGTGGCTGGGTCCTCTCCGGGCGCATCGTCAGCCCCATCGGTCAGTTGCAAGAGGTGATGCACGCCGTGGCGCAAGGGCGCTTCAACGTGCGCGCCAAAGCGGAGGGCAACAACGAGCTGACCCGTCTGGCCAAAGATATCAATCTCACTCTGGGGCAACTTGGTAGCACCATCGAGAGCCTGACCGGAATCAGCAACAGCGTCGCCTCCGCCGCCACCGAGCTGGCCGCCGTGATGACCCAGTCCGAGGCCAATGCAAAGCAGCAGCACAGCGAGATCGAACAGGTCGCCTCCGCCGTGACCGAACTCTCCAGCACCGCTGACAACGTCAACCACAACGCCGCCATCGCCGACGAGCTGGCGCGGGATGCCAATGGCCGGGTCGAACAGGGGCTCGCCCTCTTTACCGAAAGCATCGCCGCCAACAGCCGGATGGCGGGCAGTCTGGAAGATGCCGCCGCCATCGTGGCTCAGCTCAAATCCCAGTCCGAGCAGATCGGCAAGGTAATTGAAGTGATCCAAGGGATCTCCGAGCAGACCAACCTGCTGGCGCTCAATGCCGCCATCGAAGCGGCCCGTGCCGGTGAAACGGGTCGTGGCTTTGCGGTGGTGGCCGACGAGGTAAGAATGCTGGCGGCCCGTACCCAGGACTCCACCAAGGAGATCCAGGCCATCATCGAGCGGCTGCAGAGCCAGTCCCAATCCGCCAACAACGGCGTACAGGAGACTCTGGAGATCCTCAGCCATAACCAGCGCTTGTCCGCTCAGGTGCAGGATCTGCTAAGCGGCATTACCGGTGCCGTGCGCCAGATCAACGACGCCAACGCCCAGGTCGCCACCGCCGCCGAGGAGCAGTCCTGCGTTACCGCCGACATCAACCGCAACATCACCAATATTCACGAGATCGTGAGCCAGAGCTCCGCCGGCATCAGCCAGAGCGCCAGTGCCAGCAACGAGCTCTCCCAGCTCGCCGAGCAGCAACGCAAGCAGCTGGCCCAATTCCAGCTGTAAGCGCACAAAGTGAACCAGACAAAAAGGCCCGCAAGGGCCTTTCTTGTTGATGGAGCAATGGCTTTGTCTCTGTTTTAAACGCCATTTTTTGGCCGTTGGTGCCATAAGGGGCTGGGCTGAGGGGGCAAATGTGAGTATGGTAGAGGCACGTTACTCCCCCTCACGTGAGCACACCATGAGCCTGAGATTCAAGAAACCCGCTTTTATCGCCTTGGGGCTCATCGCCCTCATTTCCGCCGCCTGGCTCGACTACTACCTGCCGGAGCACACCATCGCTACCATCACCGGGGTCGAGGTGAAGCGCACCGACAAGGATGGCCCCATCAGCCAGAAGAACCCGGCTGACGGCCCCACCACCGATGTCTACTACATCTACACCGAGCGCCCCGGCGAGAAGATCCGGGTGTTTCGCAATGAAGATACCGAGTGGGGCTGGCCCTTCTACTTCAAATTCAACGCCGCCGACGTCCAGGCCAAGGCCAAGTCGATGGAGTTCGAGAAACGCCTGGCCATCATCACCTCCTACGGCTGGCGCGTGAACATGTTCTCCATGTTCCCCAACGTCACCAAGATCGAGAGCACAGAGCCTGACGCCTCCACCTGGAGCTTCTTCCGCTGGTTCTGGTTCGGCCTCTGGGCGCTGGTGATGGGCAAGGCAGCCATTGCGACCTGGCGCTACTTCGATCGTCTTGAGGACGAGCTATGAGTGAGCCGAGCAAGACCCGCACCAGCTTCTACCGGCGGCTCTACGTGGCCTGGCTGATCAGTCAGGGCACAGATACGGTGCCTGCCATCATGGAGGCAACCGGCATGCCGCGCCGCACCGCGCAGGATACCCTGACGGCGCTGGCCGAACTCGATATCAGCTGCGCCTTCGAGCAGACCGAGGGGGCTCGCCACCTGCAGGGGCACTACCGCATCAGCGACTGGGGGCCCATCAATCCGGCGTGGATCAAGGCTCAACTGCCGCTTATCAAGAAGACGCTGAGCTATCCCTGATCAGGGCGCTAAGCAACAATAAAAAAGAGGGGCCAGCCGGCAAGGCTGGCCCCTCTTTTTTCAGGCCAATGGCGTGACAGGTGGCCCTACTCGGGCATGGCCGAATCCTCAAGCTCCCCGTCAGACTCGCCGCGGGTGCAGTCGATGATGGAGCGCTTGGGGTTGTTGGGATCGCGCAAAAGCAGAGGGGCTGAGCCCTCGTCATGCTTCTGCTCGTCGCCAAACTCGCTGCCGTAGGCGTTGTGGGTCAACCGGCGGGCATTGGCGATGGGGGTATCGACAAAGAGAGCATGCACTTCGAAGCTGGAAGCGGGCACGATAAAGCCGACCACCGGCAAGCCGTGTAGCTCCTCGTGCACCTTGTACCAGGCAAAGCCGTCGCTCACCTTGTAGGGGGTGTAGTTGGCCAGTTGTAGATTGGCGGCCCTGCCCGTCTCATCCACATAGAGATCGGTAAATTCACAGGTCGCCAGCCCCTGCCACATCCGCTCGAATGGCGTCGCACAGCCTGTCAGTTGCAACCCGGCCAGCAGCACCAAGCCTCTCTTCCACATTCCCCGCCCCTTCTTGCAAAAATGAACCGGCGCTCAGTCAAACGCCCGCAGCCGCGTCACCAGCAGATCGATAAAGCCCGGACGATCCAGCCCCAACAATACCAGCGCATTGGCTGGCTTGCCGGTCAGACCATAACGATCCACCACCGTCATCCCCACGGAATGCACCCCGCTGGTCTCGATATCGACCCGGCACTCAACCCCGTGGAACAGCTCGGGAGCCAGCAACCAGGCAATGGTACAGGGGTCGTGCAGCGGCGCGCCAGCAAATCCCCACTTGGGATCCCGATGGTAGATCATGAAAAAATCGAGCAGACCGGCCACACACTGGGCCACCGGATTGGTGATGGCGCGTACCCGTTCGATATCCGCATCCATCACCTGCGCCTCATGAGTCACATCGAGGCCGCACATGGTGATGGGAATGCCCGACTTGAAGACCATATCGGCAGCTTCCGGGTCCACATAAATATTGAATTCCGCCGCCGGCGTCCAGTTGCCAGCCCCTGCGGCGCCCCCCATCAATACGATGCGGGCAATCTTGGGTTTGAGCTCGGGGTGAGCCGCCAACAGCAGGGCGATATTGGTGAGCGGCCCAGTCGGCACCAGGGTCACAGGTTCTAGGCTCTCGCGCAGACATTTGGCCATCAGCTCGATCCCCGTCATCCCCTGCGGCGCAAAGGCGGGATCCGGCAACTTGGGGCCATCGAGGCCCGACTCGCCGTGGACGTTGTCGGCGATGATCAACTCGCGGGCCAGCGGTTTCGGCGCCCCGGCCGCCACCGGAATATCGTCCCATCCCAGCAAGGTGAGGATGCGCAGGGCATTGTTGAGGGTCTTGTCCGGTGTCTGGTTGCCCGCGCTGGTGGTGACCGCCAGCACCTTCAGTTCAGGACTGGCCAGCGCCAGAATCAGGGCGATGGCGTCGTCGTGGCCGGGATCACAATCGAGAATAACGGGCAGTGCCATGGAGAGACTCCTTACAACATCAAAGGGAGCCCTACCTTAGCAAGCTCGCGGCGGCTGAACTCGGGAGGGGGTCACAAAACGGTTCCTGATTTTTTTCAATCAGTTACCTTCGCACTGTCACAGCCGGCCAGCAGCAGGCCGCAATGAGGGAATGGTGTGGCGAGCGTATCCGCTACGCCGATTCGCGCCTTACCCGCCACTTGGGTATGATGGCCCCCCGTTTTCTGCCCGTGTGCCCTATGTCCGTTATCGTCGACACCTTTATCGCCCCACCTTGCAGTGCCGCCATCGAGATCCTGTTCGAGGATGAACACCTGCTGCTCATCAACAAGCCGAGCGGCCTGCTGAGCCTCTCGGGCAAGAATCCGCAGAACCTCGACTCGGTTCACTATCGCCTGGTGCAGGATTACCCCGGCTGCACCCTGGTGCACCGCCTAGATTTTGGCACCTCGGGTCTCATGGTGGTGGCCAAAAACAAGGCCATCAATGCCCTGCTCTGTCAGCAGTTCAGTCTGCGGGCGGTGAGCAAGGCCTACAGCGCCCTGCTCTGCGGCCATCTGGCTAACGACGAAGGGGTTATTGACGCCCCCATCGCCAAGGATCCGGCCATTTTCCCGCTGATGAAGATCTGCGCCACCAGCGGCAAACCCGCCCGCTCCCGCTATCAGGTGGTTGAACGGCTGGAGCAACAGATGCAGGGACAAACCGTGCCTTTGACCCGGGTACGACTGGCGCCGGAGACCGGCCGCACCCATCAGCTGCGCGCATTCACAGCCAGCTGCTGGGCCACCCCATCCTCGGTTGCGATCTCTATGGTGGCCTGCTGCCGCCCGGCTGCGAACAGGCACCGCGGCTGATGCTGCATGCCAGCGAGCTGGATTTTACTCATCCGGTGAGCGGCGAGCCGATGCAAGTGCGCTGTCCAGCGCCGTTTTAGAGCCAATAGGGAGAGACAACCAGCGCAAGTGCGACGGGATCAGTGAAAGGCGTGACGGGAGAGGAAAAGCGGCAAACGGCGGATAAAGATAGGGGCCGCGCTTTCGCAACGGCCCCCACCCCCCACTCTTTGTGGTGCTATCAGATCAGCTTGCGGGCAGCGCCCAGTACGATCTTGATGGCATCAGATTCGGTCTTCGCCATGGTCTCGGCGTTCGGGATCTCTTGCTGGGTACGGTTGACGATAACGCCGGCCACCATACCGGCACGCAGGCCCTGGCTGGAGCACATGGTCAGCAGGGTTGCGGACTCCATCTCATAGTTCAGCACGCCCATGGCTTGCCACTCTTTCATGGAACCCTGGAAACGGCTCACTACGCGGCCGGATACGGTGTCGTAACGCTCCTGACCCGGGTAGAAGGTGTCAGAGGATGCAGTCACACCGATGTGCAGCTTGGAGCCCATCTCTTTGGCGGTGTTCACCAGCGCGGTGGTGCAGTCGAAGTCGGCAACAGCCGGGAACTCCATCGGTGCGAAGTGCAGGCTGGCACCGTCGAGGCGCACGGAACCGGTGGTCACGATCACGTCACCCACGTTCAGGTGCGGCTGGATGGCGCCGGTGGTGCCGATACGCAGGAAGGTGCGGATACCCAGCTGGGCCAGCTCTTCCACTGCGATGGAGGTGGACGGGCCACCGATACCGGTAGAGCAGATGATCACGGCCTTGCCGTCCATCTCGCCGCGCCAGGTAGTGAATTCACGATGGCTGGCCAGGTGCACCGGGTTATCCAACAGCTCTGCGATACGCTTCACGCGCTCGGGGTCACCGGGGACGATCGCCAGGGTGGCGCCTTGCAGATCCGCTTTCTTCAAACCCAAGTGAAATACATCAGACATATTGGACTCCTGGTTGCCCCCTGCCAGCATGGTCAGGGCACAAGTTAAGATGATTCTTTATGATACTTTCAAGCCTTTACCCCCCTCTTCGGGGAGGCGCCAACTATGGTCGAAAGCGCTTTCCAATTCCTTGAAGCGCCTCACACTTCCACGCATTGACAGTGACAAACATTGTGCAAAACGTTTGCTAACTCAATGAAATAATTGACAAACGTTTTTCTGCAAATCGAGTCAGATGCGGGAAAGTCAAGCCTGGTTCAGCGCTTAATTAACGACTCGTGATCGACCCCGTAAAGTTGTAAACAAGATGCTTTTGTATCCCTTTCTAGATGGTAGCCTAGCTCTTAACTACCACTTAATGGCTAACTATAGGAAGTCCATCATGGCTACATTCAAGTTCTATATTCCCGCTATCAACCTGATGGGTGCCGGCTGTCTGCAAGAGGCTGCCGCCGATATCAAGGGTTACGGCTATCGCAAGGCGTTGATCGTCACCGACAAAATTCTCAACCAGATCGGCGTGGTCGCCAAGCTCACTACCCTGTTGGCTGAACATGGCATTGAAAGCGCTGTTTTCGATGAGACCAAACCCAACCCCACTACCAGCAACGTCGAAGCGGGTCTGGCGATGATCAAGGCCAACGGCTGCGACTGCGTCATCTCGCTGGGTGGCGGCTCGCCCCACGACTGCGCCAAGGGCATCGCGCTGGTCGCCGCCAACGGTGGCAGCATCAAGGATTACGAAGGGGTGGATCGCTCCGCCAAACCGCAACTGCCGCTTATCGCCATCAACACCACCGCCGGTACCGCCTCCGAGATGACCCGCTTCTGCATCATCACCGACGAAGCGCGCCACGTGAAAATGGCCATCATCGACAAGCACGTTACCCCGCTGATGTCAGTCAACGATCCCGAGCTGATGTTGGCCAAGCCGGCTGGTCTGACCGCCGCCACCGGCATGGATGCCCTGACCCACGCCATCGAGGCCTATGTCTCCACCATCGCCACCCCGGTGACCGATGCCAGCGCCGTGATGGCCATCGAGCTGATTGCCAAGCACCTGCGCACCGCCGTTCACCACGGCGATGACCTGCATGCCCGCGAGCAGATGGCCTACGCCCAGTTCCTGGCCGGCATGGCCTTCAACAACGCAAGCCTGGGCTACGTGCACGCCATGGCCCACCAGCTGGGCGGTTTCTATGACCTGCCCCACGGTGTCTGCAACGCCGTGCTGCTGCCCCACGTTCAGGCGTTCAACGCCCAGGTGAGCGCGGCTCGTCTGAAGGATGTGGCCCGCTACATGGGGGTAGACGTGAGCGCCATGAGCGACGAACAAGGCGCCGCCGCGGCCATTGCCGCCATCAAGCAGCTGGCGCTGGATGTGAAGATCCCAGCGGGTCTGGAGCAACTCGGCGTCAAGGCCGATGACTTCGATACCCTGGCCAGCAACGCCCTGAAAGATGCCTGCGGCTTCACCAACCCGAAACAGGCGAGCCACGAAGAGATCGTCGCCATCTTCCGCGCGGCGATGTAAAGGCCACCGGATTGCCAGAAAGGGTCGCAGTGCGGCCCTTTTTATTGGCTGATGGATCAATGGCTTTTTACTTCCGTGGAGGGAGTCGGTATGATTTGCCGAGCCAAAAAAGACTGTATGGATGATCTGAACTCGATATGCGGATGAAACACCTGATTGCCGCGGCTTTGACCGCCCTCACCCTCTCCGGTTGCAGCCTGGTCTATCGTATCGATATTCCCCAGGGCAACTATGTGGAACAAAAACAGGTCGACAAACTGCGCCAGGGGATGACCCGCGAGCAGGTCAGCTATGTACTGGGAACCCCCATGCTGCGTGACGGCTTTGACCCCAACACCTGGTACTACCTCTATGAATTCCAGCCGGGCCACGGCGACAAGGAGCGCAAAGAGCTCACCGTCACCTTCGCCAACGACAGGCTGACCACAGTGACGGGTGACTTCCCGCTGCCAGCAGCCTTCAATACCCCGCTCTGATATCCCGCAAAACCGGCCTCGCGCCGGTTTTGTTTTATCAAGCCCCGCGTAATTCATCCTGCCCGACAACACTGAGTCATTTCTCCCCATTGCAGCTACCCGCAAATTGCCTGATGCTGATGAGCAGCCACCATGGCATCAACACCATCGAATGACACAGGGAGAATCCCCATGAGCCGGATCCTGATTGCCGGAGCCAGCGGCCTGATCGGTCGCGAACTGGTGCAGCAACTGCCTGCCGAACATGAACTGACCCTGCTCTGTCGCAAGCCGGGCAAGGAGGCGCACCACTGGCTGCCGGTCAATTTTGATAATCTGGCCAGCGTCACCCTCTCCCGCCCGGTCGATATCGCCTTCTGTGCCCTTGGTACCACCCGCAAGGAAGCGGGCTCTGCCGAGGCGTTTCGCCGGGTCGATCTCGACTATGTGATCGCCTTTGCCGAACTGGCCCGCCGCCACGGTTGTCAACGGCTGATCGTGGTCTCGAGCATGGGAGCCAGCGCATCGTCCCCGGCTCTCTATCCGCGTACCAAGGGAGAGATGGAGCAGGCCCTGCTGGCCCAATCCTGGCCACGGCTCGCCATCGTGCGGCCCGCCATGCTGCTCGGAGATCGCCAGCCACCGCGCCTCTCCGAGCAGATCTTTCAGACCATCTACCCGCTGTTTCGGCCGCTGCTGGTGGGCAAGCTCGCCCGCTGGCGCGCCATCGAGGCCCGTCAGGTGGCCCGCGCCATGATCGCCCTCTCGAAACTGCCCGCCGGGTGCGAGATTGTCGAAAACGAGCAACTGCTGGCTCTCTGAACCCGACCTTCCCCACTACTTAAGCTCTATGCCGTAAAAACAGCAGGGCAAGCCAATTGGCTTGCCCTTTGTCTATCTGTTGGCGTGATACACCCCAACCATCTTTTGCCACCATTGACCGCGCTCGGCAGTCAGGGCAACCGCCATCAACCGCGAATATGGTCGATAAAGGCGTCGATCTGCTCGCGGGTGCAGGCGGGGTTCATAAAGACGGCCTTCTCCCCTGCGATGTAGGAATATTTGCCCCGTGCGTCATAGTCGGAATGGGCCACCGCCTCCACCCAGTTGGTGTAGAGCCCCACCTTGCCGCGCCCCTTGAACAGGCTGCGGTGGTAGTCAGTGTTGCGCTGCAGTCGCGCCTTGTAGACGGGATCGCTGGAGCGGGCCAGCTCGAAGGCGAATTCGGCTTCCGGATCGCTCACCCACTCGGGGTTGTAGATCTTGAAGCCGACGCTCGGCCCCTGATTCTCCTGCGCCACCAGCTTGACGTTGCCAAGCTGACTCAGGCGATAGCGGAAGTAGTTGGCATTTTGCAGGCAGTGGGCCAGCACGGTGCGATACCCCTCGACCCCCATGTAGTTGAGCGCCGCATAGGCACCGAACAGGCCGCTCGCGCCACGGGAGCACTCGATGGTGGATTGCAGGTGGGTCTGGCCCTGAATGTCCCGCTCGAAGTAGGAGAAGTTCTCCGGGTCATTCTCCATCGCCTTGAGGTCATCCTGCTCCTTGATCATCACCAGACTGGAGGTGTAGGGCACATAGCCCCACTTCTGGAAGTCGACGGTGAAGGAGTCGGCATATTTGAGCTCGGCAAAGCGCGCCACGTTGCGCTCAATCCCCGCAAGAGTTGCGCTGTTGATGGCGAGCGGGTTGACGGCAAAGTCGTAACCCAGGAAGAAGATCATCGACCAGCCGATGGCGGCATCGACGTGGATATGGGGCTTGACCGTCACCTCGAACTGCTCGCAGAGGCGATTGCGCAGCTCGAACACGGGTTTCACCTGATCCACCCCGAAAGTGTCGGTGGTGCCCATGGTGAGCATGATGGTCGGCACCACGTGTTTCAGGGCAAAACAGGCGGTCAGGGTGCGCTCAAGGTGGTCAAGATCGATGTCATTGTTCTCGCCGACCTGAATCCGGATGGTCTTGTTCTCGATGTCGACCCCAAGCAGGGAGAGGTTGGTGATGTTGGAGTAGTGACCGCCCTGGGAGTTGATGATGCGGTAATCCTGATAGTGGCCTAGCCCCTTGTGCTTGGCCTCCGGCAAGGTTTTGCGAATGCCGAGCAAGTAGCCATAGAGGTTACAGAAGGTCCCTCCCTGGGTGAAGATGCCGGTGGCCCGCTCGGGGTCATAGCCTGCCAGCAGCGCAATCTGGCGCACCACCTTCTTCTCCAGCTCCTCGGCCACTCCGGCGTATTCGGAGTAGACCAGATTGGGGTTGGCCAGAATGCCCAGCTGGGCGCCGTAGATGGCGGGATCCGCTGACATAGTGATGACGTTCTCGACGCTGGAGGGGTTCTCCCAATCCTTCGATAGAGCGGCGGCAAACAGCAGCTCGGCCATCGGCTCGCCCGGGGTGCGCATGGTGGCGGGCACCGGCATGGTCTCGCAGAGATCGGCCAGGCGGGCGCGGCCATCAGGCCAGGCATTCAAACGGGCATCGGGAGCCAGGCCACGGGCCCGAAATTCGTTGAGGGTGGCAAATCCGGGTTCGCGAAAAACGGGCCAGAGATCGGGATTGCGCGAGAAAAAGTTGGCTTTGACGGTGGCGAAACGGGCGGAGAAATCGGGATGGACGGCATTGACGCTTTCGTCTTGCAGATAAACTAAGTCACTCATTTTTATACCATTAGTACAGCAAATGTGCGGCCGTTATACCCCTGTACCAGCGGGGCCGACAGTGACAATATCTAATGGCCTACCCTACTTTTTGTCATGTATCAGCCATCACAAGGGCTGGCAAAAAGGCGCCTTTGAGGCGCCTCTTTATATTTCGTGATCTTGCTCCCATCCTGGCTGACAGAGTCCTTACTACCAGACCACCATCAGCGCAGCGTCCACCTCAACGCAGGGAGGCCAACAGCCACTCGGCAAACTCCGCCAGCTCGCTCTGCTGCTGCGGGAAGGCCGCCAGCCAGGGCTGCAGGCGCGCGGCAACAGCGTCCGGCCGATAGCCGCAACCCGCCAGTTCGGCCGCCAGCAGATCAAACGGGGCCGGCTCCAGAGTATCGCTAAAGAGCTGCGCCCGGGTGATGACCCCTTTCTCCACATCAAAGTGCAGCTCCACCCCGCCCCAGCTGAACCGCTCCTCCAGCAGATGGCTGAACGCCGGGGCATGGCCATAGTTCCACTCCCAGCTGCGCTGGCGGGCGAAGGTCTCGGCAAAGCCCGGCAGATCCGGCATCTGCTCCGGGGAGATATGCTCGGGCTCAACTCGCGCGCCGTAATGGTGGAAGAAGGCCTCCTGCAGCGCCTCGCTCACCTGTTGATGGTCGATCCCCGGCAGCAGTTCGCACAGATTGGCCACCCGGCTGCGCACCGAGGTGATCCCCTTGGCCGCCAGCTTCTTGGGGTCGGGGTTGAGATAGTTGGCAAGGCGGCCGAGATCGGCATCCCGCAGCAGGGTGCCGTGGTGAAAACCGCGATCCAGAGTCTCCCGATAGGCCGACCCCGATACCTTGCGCTCCCCGTCCGGGGTGGCCACCAGCAGATCGTTGCGACCAGAGGCAAACGCCTCGATCCCCAATCGCTTGAGCCCGTCCAGCACGATGGCGGTGGAGACGCTCTTGTCATACTCCGGCTTGCCCGCCATGAAGGTGAAGCAGCTGTTGCCAAGGTCGTGGAACACGGCGCCGCCACCGCTGCTGCGACGCGCCAGGGTCACCCCGTCCTCTTCCATGCGGCGGGTATTGCACTCCTTCCACGGGTTCTGGGCACGGCCAATCACCACGGTATTGGCATTGCGCCAGAGGAACAGCACCCGCTGGCCGGGGTCCATCTGGCGGAAGATGCACTCCTCGACGGCCAGATTGAACAGGGGATCGTGAGAGTCGGAGACAAGCAGACGCAAGCGGGACATAAAAAGACCTTATCCGGAACTGGGGGCAGCATGATAACACTGACGGGGTACCATCACTGAGCTGTCGCACATTAACCGGTGCGCAGCAGCCGCGATACATTTGTGTCACACCTGACTGCCCCATAAAAGTATCTATTGATATAACGACACAGCTTGACGTGCAACCACGAAAAAAATGCAGTCAAGCCACAATGACAGCAATAAAAACGGGAAAAAGTGGCTAGAATGCGACCACTTCGATAGGCCATATGACTCTCTTATTGGTCACATAACTTGCAAAAAAACGGCATGTATCCATCCCGTGTGATGAATGACACAAAAATGACTTTCCAACCCCCCTATACCCCATTGCAAACGCCTTTTCTCCCCTTGCAGGTGACACAAAATTGCTTGAATCTAGCCTAGACACCGCTCCCGAGAGAAACGTTGTATGACGGAGAACGCAGCCCCCCGCCAGCCCCTCAGCTGGTTTATGCCAATGCTGGTCAGTATGGTCATCGCGACCCTGACCTCTCCCCCCGTGCGAGCCGGCGAGCAGGTCATCGTCCAGTTGCCGTGGCAGCACCAGTTCCAGTTTGCCGGTTACTACGCGGCCATCGCCAAAGGGTTTTATCGGGAGGCCGGTCTGCATGTCACCTTGCGTGAAGCGGACTCCCGCACCGATGTGGTCAGCGAGGTGATCTCGGGAAAGGCCCAGTTTGGCATCAGCGGCAGTGATCTGCTGCTGGATCGGGCTGCCGGTCGTCCGGTGGTGGTGCTCGCCGCCCTGCTGCAGCACTCGCCGCTGGTTCTGCTCACGCTGGATCGGCCAGATATCCGCAACCCGGCCGATCTGGCCAACAAGCGACTGATGCTGGAGCCGGGCTCCAACGAGCTGCTGACCTACCTTTCTCACCAGACCCGCAGCCGCGACTGGGTCACCCTCCCCTACAAACAGGGGATACAGGCACTGCTGGCGGGCAAGGTGGATGCCATCAGCGCCTACAGCACTACCGAGCCCTTCTATCTGCAGCAAAGAGGCATCCCCTATCGGGTCTTCAGTCCGCGCACCATCGACTTCGACTTCTACGGCGACAACCTGTTTACCTCCGAGCGGGAGCTGATCACCCGACAGGATCGGGTCTACGCCTTCCAGCAGGCCAGCCTCAAGGGGTGGCGCTATGCGATGGACCACCCCGAAGAGATGATCAACCTCATCATGGAGCAGTACCCGACCGGGGCTGGCCGTGAACAGTTGGAGTTCGAGGCGCGCGAAACCAGAGAGCTGATGCAACCGGACCTGATCGAACCTGGCTACATGCAGCAGGAGCGCTGGCTGCAGATCGCCAAAACCTATCTGGAGGCAGGCATGCTCACGGTATTGCCCAACCTCGACCGCTTTATCTACGACCCTGCGCAGGAGCGGCTACGCCAGCAACGGCAACTGCTCGACAAGAGCGTGGCGGTGGCCATGCTCATCACCTTTACCCTGATGACCCTGCTCGGCATCTTCTTGCACCTCTATCTGCGCCTGCGCCAGGAGGCGCGGGATCGCCAGCGGCTGACCCGTGAACTGGCCCAGAGCGAGCAACACTATCGCTTCGTGGCGGAGAACAGCGCCGATGTGATCTGGACCATGGATGCCGCCAGCTTGCGCTTTCGCTATGTCAGCCCGGCCATCGCCCCTCTGAGCGGCTACGAGGCCCCCGAGCTTTTTGCCCTGCCCCTCAAACAGCTGCTGCCCGATGCCTCAAGGCAACTGCTGCGCGAGGAGATCTCCGCCACCCTGGAGGCCTGGCAGCGGGGGGAACATGACCAGACTCGCCGGGTCATTCGCACCCAGCTGCGCCACAAGGATGGCCATCTGGTGGCGACCGAGACCATCACCACCCTCCATGGCAACCACAATGCCCAGCCGGAGGCGATCCTCGGGGTCACCCGGGATATCACCGAGCGGGCAGCGCGAGAGGAGATGATGCGCCGCCTCGCCTTCTACGACCCCCTCACCGGGCTGCCCAATCGCCGCTTGCTGCAGCAACGGCTCAAGGAGCTGATGGAGCAGGAGACGCCCCGTCCGCTGGCATTGATGTTTATCGATCTCGATCACTTCAAACCGATCAATGACACCTTCGGCCATGAGACCGGGGATATTCTGCTCAATATGGTGGCCGAGCGGATGAGCCACTGCGTGCGCAAACAGGATCTGGTGGCACGGCTGGGGGGCGACGAGTTCGTTATCTTGCTGCCGGAGAGTGGCGACGAAGTGCTGGCGGTGGCCGACAAGCTGCACCAGCAGCTGCGCCATCCGTTCCAGCTGGAGGGGCAGGAGCTGCTCATCTCCAGCAGTATCGGGCTGGCGCTCTATCCCGAGCACGGGGAGGATGCCAAAACCCTGATGCACCACGCCGATCAAGCCATGTATCAGGCGAAGAATCGCGGCCGCGGCCGGGTCTGCCTCTTTACCGAGGGCCTTGATCCCGAGCAGGGCGCCCTGCTGTGGCAACCCGGCCACGAGTGCGGTCACCCGCGCATCGATGCCGAGCATCGCCAGCTCTTCGTATTGACTAACCGGCTGCTGGAGCGGATGAAAGATCAGCACGAGGAGCCGGCCCCGTTTCTGGAGAGTCTGGAGAGCCTGTTCGACATGGCCCGCCATCACTTCGCCTTTGAAGAGCAGATGCTGGCGGAGATCGACTATCAGGAACTCGTCAGCCACCGTCAGGATCACCAGCGCCTGCTCAACAAGGCTGGCCAGCTGCTGCACGCCGCCAAGGCGGGAACACTGGGCAACGACGAGTTGCTCAACTTCATCATTCAGGAGCTGGTAGTCGGCCACATGAGTCAGGCGGATCGCCGCTACTTCCCTCTGTTCAGATCTGAGCGCTGCGTGCCGGTTGCGGAGGTGGTCACCTAGTCCCCCCTGTTCAGCCCCGAGCGTAACGCGCCTCTTGCGAAAGGGGCAACCTAGTCACCGCGCAGGGCAACTACTGGGTCGAGACGCACAGCCCGCAGCGCAGGAGCGACCCCGGCTAGCAGGCCAACCAGGGCGCTGCAACCGAGCGCCAGCAGCAGATAGAGAGGATGGAGGGTGAGCGGCAACCCGGCCGCCAGCAGGGTGAGCAGCAGCTTGAGCCCGCCGAGCAGGGCCAGCCCCATGGCTCCGCCCAGCAGCGCCAGCACCACGGCTTCGAGCAGGAACAGCAATAGAATGCGCCGCCGTGGACAACCCAACGCCATCAGCAAGCCCACTTCGGGGATCCGCTCCTGCTGGGCGATGCTCATGATGCTGAAGATGCCGACCGCCCCGATCAGCAGCGAGATAATGCCGAGCCCGCCAACCGCCAGCTTGATGATGGAGAGGATCTTGTCGAGGCTGGTCAGCATGTCCTGCTGGGAGGTGAGGGTGAAGTCCTCGGCGCCGTGGCGGGCGATCAGCACCCGCCGGATCTGGGCGGTGATATCGGCCTCCGTCTGTCCGGCGCGATAGATGACATCGATCTCCTGCAGCCCCTCCTTGTTGAACAGCGCCTGGGCATGGGCGGCGGGCAGATAGATCATGTCGTCCAGATCAAAGCCGAGAAATTGCCCTTTGGGAGCCAGCACCCCGGCCACCCGAAAACGGCGATCACCGGCCCGCAGCAGACTGCCCGGCGCATCGCCGCCGGGAAACAACTCAGCCGCCACCTTGGCCCCCAGCACCGCATAGGCGCGGGGCATGGCACTGTCGTCCGCGGGCAGAAAACGCCCCTGCACCAGGGTGAGTCGCCAGCCTGAGAGCGCCGCCGAGCCTGTGCCCAAAATAGCGGTGCTGCGGGTGAGCCCGCGGCTGCGCACCTCCCCCTGCCCCTGCACTACAGGGAGCGCCGCCTCTACCCCTGCCAATCTGGCGAGGGCATCGGCATCCTCCAGCAGCAGGGGACGGCTGCTGGAGAGGATGCCGGGCGGGCCGCCTGCGGTTTCGGTCTTGCCCGGGGTCACGGCGATCAACCGGGTGCCAAATTGGGAGAAACTGTCGAGCAGATAGAGCCTGAGCCCCTCGCCGATGCCGGTGAGCAGGGTCACCGAGGCGATCCCGATGGCAATGCCGAGCGCCGACAGCAGGCTGCGACTGCGCCCTGCCAGCAAGGCGCGCCAGAGCCAGAACAGCAGATCGACAGCACGCATCAGCCACCGCTCCACTGCCCGCTGCGCAGGCTGCTGACCGGATCTTGCCGTGCTGCACGGGAGGCGGGCAGCCAGCTAAAAAACAGCCCGGTCAGCAGGGCCGCCGGTATGGTGCAGAGGGTCGCGAGCAGAGGGACCGCCGCCGGAAATCCGGGCCAAATCACTCCGGCGAGGGCCACCAGGGCATAGCCCAAGACAGTGCCAAACAGCGCGCCACTGCCGCTCAGCAGCAGCGCCTCCCACAAAAACAGCTGGCGGATCTGGCGGCTGTCGGCCCCCAGCGCCTTGAGCAGGCCGATCTCGCCGGTGCGCTGGCGGGTGCTGATCAGCGCCAGATTCATCATCATGATGCCGGAGACCAGCAGGCTGATGGCGCCGATGCCGGCAACCGCCAGGGTGAGGGTCGAGAGAATGGTGGAGAAGGTGGCCAGCATGGCGTCGCGGCGCACCACGGTCACATCGAGCCCCCCGTGGCGCGCCTGCATCAGCTGCTCCAGTCGCTTGACCAGCGGCGGCCCCGCTTGCCCCGCCAGCGGCTGGATCAGCAGCCGAAACAGCCCCTCGGTATTGAACAGCCGCATGGCGCTACCGACCGGGATCAGCGCGGCTTCGGCCATGTCCATCCCCAGATTGCTGCTCTGGCTGGTGAAGACCCCCACCACCCGAAAGCGGCGATTGTCAAAACGCAGCCACTGACCGACCGGATCGGCCTGACCGAACAGCTCACGGGCTACCTTGGCCCCGAGCAGGACGGCCGGTCGATCCTCTGCGGCATCCCCCGGCAGCCAGCGGCCGGAGAGCAGCTCCAGCCCGTGGGTATCGCGCAGCCCGTTGCTGCTGCCAAGCAGCATGGTCTGGCGCAGCCGCGCCCCCAGTTTGGCCTCGGCAAAGCCCATCACCAGCGGCACCAGCCGCACGTTTGGCTGGTGCTGGCCAAGGTAGTGCATGTCATCGAGAGTGATCTGCCGCAGACTGTTTCCGGTGACCGGCGGCAGCCCACCGGTGGTCTCCTTGCGGCCGGGGAACATCACCAGCAGATCCTTGCCAAGGGAGCTGAACTGGTCGGCCACATAGCGCCTCGCCCCCTCCCCCAGCGCGGTGAGCAGCAGCACGGAGGTGACGCTCAGACTCACCGCCAGGATCAAGACCAGCGCCCGTGAGCGCTGGCGCAGCAGGGCCACGGCGGCAAAGCGGATCACATCGGGGCGCCGCATTCAGCCCCCATCACTATTAGTACTGTCAATACTATCGGTGCTGATACGGCCATCGTTCATCAGGATCCGCCTGCCTGCCCGCTCACCGAGGCGCGGGTCGTGAGTCACCACCACCAGCGTGATCCCCTGCTCCCGGTTGAGCCCCTCCAGCAGGGTAATCACCTCCTCCCCGGAGCGGGAGTCGAGATTGCCGGTGGGCTCGTCGGCCAGGATCAGCCGCGGCGCCATCGCCATGGCCCGGGCGATGGCTACCCGCTGACGCTGACCGCCGGAGAGCTCTGCGGGCCGGTGTCCGGCCCGGTTCTCCAGCCCCAGCTCCCCCAGCAACTGCTGGCTTCGGCGATGGCGCTCGGCGGGGGCGATCCCGCACAGCATCAGCGGCAGCTCGACATTTTCACGAGCGGTGAGGCGGGAGATGAGGTGAAACGACTGGAACACAAAGCCGATGCGATGACCGCGCAGCTGGGCCAGCGCAGGTTCCGACAGGGTGGCGGTGTCCTCCCCTCCCAGCCAGTAGCGCCCCTCATCGGGCCGATCCAGCAGCCCCAGCACATTGAGCAGGGTCGATTTACCGGAGCCAGAGGGGCCCATCACCGCCAGATACTCCCCCTCGGCAACCCGCAGGGAGACGCGATCGAGGGCAGCCACCTCGCTCCCCCCCAGAGTGAAACGACGGCTGACGGCATCAAGGCGAATGAGATCACTCATCCGTTTGTTCCGTGGCGGCGCTGAAAGGGCCCTCCCCGACAATCTGTCCGGGCTGGGCTGCCAGCCGATCACCGGCGGCGAGCCCCTCGGCCACTTCAATCCAGTTCCAGTTCTCCACGCCCCAGCGGGGCACCACCCGCACCAGCTTATCCCCTTCCAGCCGCAGCACACTGCCATCGTCGGCCCGGCTGCTGGCCGCTACCCGCAGCACATCGGTGGCGCGGGTCACCTCGACCTCAAGGTCGGCACTGTAGCCAATAAGCAGGGGCACATCGGTGGGCAGGGCAGTGAGCGCTGCCTCCACCTCGACGGTGCGGGCCTGCTTCTCCAGCTCCTTCACATAGGGGGCGATGCGGGTGACGGTGGCGGCAAAATCGCGCCCGGGCATGGCATCGAGCAGTACCCGGGCAGACTGGCCCACCTTGAGGCGGGCGGCATCCACCTCATCGATGGGGGCTGAGACATACAGACAGCGATCGTCGATGAGATCGATAACGGGGGGCATGGCCACTCCGGGCGGTGAGGGGGTCATGTATTCGCCCAGCTTGCTGTTGACCTCCGCCACCACTCCGGCAAACGGCGCCAGCAAGCGGCGCTCGCTCAAGCGTGCCTCCACCTGGGCGACCTGCGCCTCGTCAACCCGCTCCTGCTGACGGGATGCCTGACAGACATAGCGGCGGGTATCGGCCAGATTCTGGGCCTGCTCGGCGAGGGTGCGGGAGGTGAGGTTTTTGGCCAGCAAGGTGGCCAGCCGGTTGGCCTCCCGCTCGTAGTAGGCCGCCTCGCTGCAACGCTCCTCGCGCTGGGTCTTGCCAAGGGCCTGCTGGGCGCGGGCCCGGGCGAGATCGGCGTGAATATCGTCACTCCAGAGGGTCAGCAGCAGATCTCCCCGGGCTACACGCTCCCCGGCCTTGACGGCGATCTGCTCCACCACGCCGCCACCGGGCAGACTGAGTCCGGCCCGCTGGCACGACTTGATGGTGCCAGCCCGGGTGTTGACCACGGTGACCAGCACATCCCCCCGCCCGACCTCTGCCAGCCTGATCGGCGCCGGCTGCGGTCGCCACCACCATGCTGCCGCAGCCACCGCTACCACAGCGCCACTTCCCCACCACAACCAACCTCTCTTCATCGCGCATCCTTTCGCTAGTGACTCCCGTCATGTGCGTCGGGAGAGCAGGGCATAATAGAGCAAGGGTATCACCACCAGGGTGAGCAAAGTGGAGACCAGGATCCCGAAAATCAGGCTGATGGCCAGTCCGTTGAAGATGGGATCATCGAGGATAAACAGGGCTCCGATCATCGCCGCCAGTGCCGTCAGCATGATGGGTTTGGCCCGTACCTGCGCCGCTTCGATCACCGCCTGCTCGAACGCCACTCCGGCGCTGCGCTGCTGCTCGATAAAGTCCACCAGCAGGATGCTATTGCGTACGATGATCCCGGCCAGGGCGATCATCCCGATCATCGAGGTGGCGGTAAACTGGGCTCCCAGCAGGGCGTGGCCCGGCATCACCCCTATGATGGTGAGCGGAATAGGAGCCATGATGATGAGTGGCACCAGATAGGATCGGAACTGGGCCACCACCAGCAGATAGATGAGGATCATCCCCACCCCGTAGGCGATGCCCATATCGCGGAAGGTCTCGTAGGTGATCTTCCACTCCCCGTCCCACAACAGCGCCACCTCCCCCAGCTTGTCGGGCTGCTGCACGTAATACTGGGGCAGATCGATGTCGGCACCGGCGGCAAACATGCCGTAGAGCGGGCTGTCGGTATGGCCACCCATGTCGGCCACCACCATCACCATGGGCTGCATGTTCTTGTGCATGATATAGCTGGGGGCCACCTCATCACGGCGACTCACCAGCTCGGAGACCCGCACCAACTGGCCGCTCTGGCTGCGCACCTTGAGGGCCAGTACGCCCGCCAGATCCCGTTTGTCACCGGGAGCCAGTTCGATGCGGATCGGCACCGGATACTTGGCGCCGTGACCCTGCAGCCAGCTGGCATCCTGATAACCCACCCCGCCATTGAGGGTGTTCACCAGATCCCCGAGATCGACCCCGAGCAGGGCCGCCTTGCTGCGATCCACCACCAGCCGCCACTTGGGCTGCGGGTCGGTCAGATAGATATCCACATCCACCAGATCCGCCGTAGCCACAAAACGGGCCTGTACGGCGCGAGCGGCCGCTTCGCGGGCGGCCTGAGTCGGGCCATAGATCTCGGCAACGATGGGAGACCAGACCGGCGGGCCGGGGGGCACCTCAACGACTTTCAGGTTGCCCCCTGCCGCACTGGCGATGGCCTGCAGCGGCTCCCGAACCGACTGGGCAATCTGGTGACTGCTGCGATCCCGCTCATGCTTGTCCACCAGATTGACCTGAATATCCCCCACGTTGGCGCCGCTGCGGATAAAGTAGTGGCGCACCAGCCCGTTGAAATTGATGGGGGCGGCGGTGCCGGCGTAGATCTGGTAATCCTTCACCTCAGGCACTTTGGCAAGCTCTCGTCCGACCGCCAGCAGGGTGCGCTCGGTCTGCTCCAGGGTCGCCCCCTCCGGCATATCGAGCACCAGCTGAAATTCCGACTTGTTGTCAAAGGGAAGCATCTTGAGCACCACCCACTGCACCACCGGCATGGCGGTGGCGGCCCCGACCAGCAGCAACACCACCAGCCAGAGTTTGCGTCTGGCGCGCTTGGCGCCATCACCAATCAGGAAAGGAGTCATCAGCCGGTGAAAAAGACCAGCCTTGGCCTCGCCGTGGGCACCGTGCACCTCACCCTTGAGCAAATGGCTCGCCAGCCAGGGGGAGAAGACAAAGGCCACCAGCAGGGAGATGAGCATCCCCATGCTGGCATTGATGGGGATGGGGCTCATGTAGGGGCCCATCAGGCCACTGACAAAGGCCATCGGCAGCAGGGCCGCGATAACGGTCAGGGTCGCCAGTATGGTCGGCCCTCCCACCTCATCCACCGCCCCCGGTATCAGATCCTTGAGCGCCCCCTTGCCCAAACCGCGATGGCGGTGGATGTTCTCCACCACGACTATGGCGTCATCCACCAGAATGCCGATGGAGAAGATCAGCGCAAACAGCGACACCCGGTTGAGGGTAAAGCCCCAGGCCCAGCTGGCAAACAGGGTCAGTGCCAGGGTGATAACGATGGCAACGCCCACCACCAGCGCCTCTCGCCAACCCATGCTCACCAGCACCAGAAGCACCACCGCTGTGGTGGCAAAAATCAGCTTGCCGATCAAGGTGTTGGATTTGGTCTCGGCGGTGACGCCGTAGTCCCGGGTCACCGTCACCTCGACCCCGGCAGGGATCAGTCGGTTCTGCAAACTTTCGACCCGCGCCTCCACCCGCTTGGCCACATCGACCGCATTCTGGCCCGGCTGCTTGCCGATGGCCAGGGTCACCGCCGGATAACTGGCCTGTCCCAGCCCCATCCAGCTGCGCTTGGTCGGGGTCTCCTGACCCAGAGAGACCCTGGCCACATCCCCCAGATAGACCGGCTTGCCGTCGTGCAGCCCCACCACCAGCTCTCTAGCCTCCTGCTCACTTTGCAGAAACTGCCCCACCTGCACCTTAATCTCACTGTTGCTCTGCTCGATAGCCTGTGTCGTGCCCACCTGATTGGCGGCCGCAAGTCGCTGGCTCAGCTCGCCCCAGCTGATGCCGTGGGCACTGAGGGCCGCCGGATCCGGCATCACCCGCAGCACGGCGCTCTGGCTGCCCAGCGTGTAGATATCGCGGGTACCGGGAATGCGCTTGAGTTCGGTCTCCAACTCATGGGCGACCCGGGTCAGCTCGGGTGCTCCCAGTTGCTTGCTCCCCTCTTTGCTCCATAAGGTCAAACTGACGATGGGGACATCATCGATCCCCCGGGGTTTTACCAGCGGCTGACCGACTCCAATCCCCTGCGGCAGCCAATCGCGGTTGGAGTCGAGCTGGTTGTTGAGATCGACGATGGCCTGCTCGCGGCTTACCCCCACCTTGAACACTACCACCAGCAGGGCGCCATCGGGTTGGGAAAAAGAGTAGAGGGTATCAATGCCCTTTATCTGGGAGACAACCTGCTCGGCAGGGGTGGTGACGAGAGAGGCCACTTCAGCCGGAGTGGCTCCCGGGAAGGGAATGTAGACATCGGCGAAAGTGACATCGATCTGCGGCTCCTCCTCCTTGGGAGTCACCAGCACTGCAAACAGGCCGAGCAACAGCCCCACCAGCGCCAGCAGCGGGGTGATGGCCGAGCCCTGAAACAGCGCAGCCAGCCGACCGGCAGGCCCCAGCCTCTCCTTGTTGCCGTTCAGCTCGCTACTCATGAGCCACCTCCTGCTGCACCCAGGCATCAGGGGCCAGCTTGTCACCGGCTTGCAGCCCTGCCAGGATCTCGCACTGCCCTTCAAAGCAATGGCCGACCCGCACCGGCGTCAGGGCCCAGCCAGCGGGTTGCTGCAGATAGACGCCGTTGAACTCCCCTTGCCGCAGCAGGGCGCGATCCGGCACCTGCAACACCTGACGCTCACCCTGCTTGAGCTGCACCTTGAGCCACATGCCGGGCAATACCCCGGCGGTTTGCGGCGGCAAGTCGAGGCGCAACCTGAAGGCGTGGCTCTGGCTGTCGGCATAGTTGAAGCGGGTCAGTTTGACCGGGGTAACAGACTTGCCATCCGGCAGCAGCACCTGCACATCCGCAGGCTCACGAGCCAGCGTCAGGGCGGATTGGGGCAACTCCACCTCCACCCGCAAGGTGTCGAGAGAGAAGCCGGAGAGCAGCGGGGTACCGGGGGCCACCGTCTCCCCCAACTCCACCAGCCGCTTGGTCACCACTCCGGCGTAGGGAGCCAGAATGCGGGTATAACCGTAGGCCTCGCGGGCCTGAGTGAGAGCCGCATCGGCAGCGTTCACCTCGGCGCGGGCGGCGCGATCCGTCGCCTGGGCATTGTCGAGCTGGGCGCGGGTGATCACGCCCTTGGCGATAAGTGCCTGAAAGCGGGCAAGCTGGCGCTCGGCTTCCACCTGCTGGGCCTGTGCCCGCGCCAGCCGCGCCTCGGCCCCCGTGACGGCGGCAAACTGCTCTTTGCCGCTGATCTCCAGCAGCGGTTGCCCCGCCTGCACCTGATCGTTCACATCCACCAGCATGCGGGAGACCCGGCCGCTGGTCTGGGCCGCCACCGTCCCCTGATTGATGGCACTGATGGTGCCATCCAGCGTCAGCCAGTCGGTCACCGGCTGTGGCGCCACTGTCAGCGGGGGCTCTGGCTCCCCGTCCGCGGCAAAGGCCCAGGGGGATGTCATGGCCTGCGATGTCATCACCATCAATGTGATCCCCAGCAACCGGATCTTTTCCATCATTACTCTCCTTCCCTGGCGTAATCTGTCACTTCACGGGATCAGGCGGTATGGGACTGGCGCACCTTATCCACTCCCCGAACTGGCGCCTTGGTCAGCACCCTGGCCAGCCCTCGGTCAAACAGCAAGATCCCGGCCACCATGGCCGCTATAAACAACATTATCATGGGCTGCCCGCTGGAAATGAGACTCAGAGCAGGCCCCGGGCAGATACCGACCAATCCCCAGCCGATGCCAAACAGCGCGGCCCCGCCGATCAGACGACGATCCAGACGAGGAGCCGGTACGGCGACGATGGGCTCCCCCAGCACACTCTGGCGACGGGGTTTCACCAGCAGAAAATAACCCGGCATAAAGACCAGCAGAGCGCCCCCCATCACAAAGGCGAGGCTAGGATCCCAGGCGCCGGCCAGATCGAGAAAACCGGTGACCCGGGCGGGATCCACCATGCCGGAGATGGCCATCCCCAGTCCGAACAACACACCCGCAAACAAACTTGTCAGCAACTTCATGGCAATCAGCCCCTTACAGCAGATGATGAGTGACGAAGACGGTGATAAAGCCAGCCGCCATAAAGGTCAGGGTGGCGACGATGGAGCGCAGGGAGAGCCGCCCCATGCCACAGATGCCGTGGCCGCTGGTGCAGCCATTGCCAAGACGGGTACCGACCCCGACCAGCAGACCGGCCAGCAGCACTACAGGCCAGCCGGGCAGCGTGGTGAATGCAGGCATGGTGGCCCAGCCCAGGGTCAGCGCCAACCAGGCACCCGCCCCGAGCCCCAGCAGAAACAGCACCCGCCACGGTGCACGGTGTTGCAGCGCACCGGCCAGAATGCCGCTGATCCCGGCCACCCGGCCGTTGAACAACATCAGGATCAGGGCCGACAGCCCCGCCAGCATGCCACCGCCCAAAGAGAGCAGCCATTGGCTTTCCATCATCAAGATTCCTTATTTTCCGAGTGACAAAAATGGGTTTGCAGCGCCCCCAGCACATCGGCCGCCGCCTCGCTCACCAGCGAGTAGTAGATCTGCTGGGAGACCTTGCGCGAACGGATCAGGCCGTAGCGCTTCAATACCGAAAGTTGCTGGGAGAAGGCCGACTGCCCGAGTTGGCTATGGGCCAGCAGCTCCCCGACCCCCTTCTCCCCCTCCACCAGCTGGCAGAGCACCATCAGGCGTTCGGGATGAGCCAACGCCTTGAGCAGGGAGGCGGCGGCTGTCGCATGTCTGTTCATCTCGTCGAATTGGCTCATAAGAGTAAATTAGCAATTGCTGATATTTGTTCTATTGTATAAAACAACACTAAATTAGCAATATCTAAAGTAAATAAGGAGAAAGACCATGACAGTAGATAACGGAGTCAGAATCGTCGCGGGTTGCATGTTGCTGCTCTCGCTGATCCTTACCACCTGGGTTCATCCGGGCTTTGTCTGGTTGAGTGCCTTTGTCGGGGTCAACCTGATCCAGAGCGCATTCACCGGTTTCTGCCCGGCAGCGATGATCCTCAAACGGATAGGATTTAAATAACAGGGTCGGATGACCCGGCTCACATGAGCGTGTAATAAACGCAGGAGGCTGAACATGGCAACGGTAATCGTCATCGGCGCGGGTCTCGGGGGCATGTCTGCCGCCTACGAACTCAAGGCCGAACTGGGCAAGCAGCATGAGGTGATCCTCATCAATGACAAACCGGACTTTGAATTTACCCCCTCCAACCCCTGGATTGCCGTCCAGTGGCGGGAGCGCAAGGAGACCTCGATCGCCATCGAACCCCATGTGAAGAAAAAGGGGATCCGCTTTATCCATGCCGCCCTGACCGAGCTGCAACCGTCGGCGCAGCAGCTCACCCTCTCCGATGGCCAGACCCTGCGTTACGACTTTCTGGCGATCTGCACCGGCCCGGCCCTCGCCTTTGACGAGGTAGCGGGGGCTGGCCCCGAATCCGGTGGCACCACCAGCGTCTGTACCCTCTCCCACGCCGAAGAGTGCCGTCACAGCGTCAGCGCACTGGTCGATGAGCCCGGCCCGGTGATTGTCGGCGCCATGCCGGGCGCCTCCTGCTTCGGCCCCGCCTACGAGTATGCGTTCATCCTCGATCGCCACCTGCGCGACAAGAAGGTGAGAAAAAATGTGCCCATGACCTTTGTCACCAGCGAGCCCTACATCGGCCATCTGGGTCTCAATGGTGTGGGGGACTCCAAGGGGATGCTGGAGAGCGAACTGCGGATGCGCGACGTGCAGTGGATCTGCAATGCCCGCACCGTGGCGGCGCAAGATGGCCAGATGACGGTGGAGGAGCTGGACGATGAGGGCAACCTCAAGCGCACCCACACCCTGCCCTACAAACACGCCATGATGCTGCCCGCCTTTGTCGGCATTGCGCCACTGCGGGGCATCGAGGGGCTGGTCAATCCCCGCGGCTTTGTCATCGTCGACGAGCACCAGCGCAACCCTGCCTTCCCGCAGATTTACGCCGCCGGGGTCTGCATCGCCATTGCACCGCCGCACAAGACGCCGGTACCAACCGGGGTGCCCAAGACCGGCTATATGATTGAAGCGATGGTGCGCACCCTGAGTCACAACATCAAGGCGGAGCTCAGCGGCCAGCCGCCGGTGACCAAGGCAGTGTGGAATGCCATCTGTCTGGCAGACATGGGGGACACAGGTGCCGCCTTCGTCGCCATGCCGCAGATCCCGCCGCGCAACGTCGCCTGGTTCAAGAAAGGAAAGTGGGTCCATCTGGCCAAGATCGCCTTTGAGAAGTACTTCCTGCACAAGATGCAGGTGGGGGATACCGAGCCCATCTACGAGAAACTGATGCTCAAATACCTCGGCATCGACAAGACCGAATGACCCCGCAGACCCGGCCCTCGCCGGGTCTCTTTTTACGGCCCTGCTCGGCAAAACGGGGCTTTCGATTATGTTTCAAGATGTTGCTGCGGGCGGCGCGGAGTTTACCCTGCCTGCCGCCTCGGCTATCATTCGAGCCTCTTATCAATAGCGGAGACCATCAGTGGGCAACTCATCAAGTGACAGTTGTACACCGACCCTCATCGTCGGTACCAAGGTCGCGAGCTAGCCGCAGGTCTTTCTCTGCCGCAACTCGCAACCCTGCGAGAAGCGGAAATCCACTCCCCTCTTCTCCCTTTTTACACTTGACGTCTGGCAACCAGTGGCCAACCGCCACGGTCGCCATGCCTGCATAGTTTCTGCTTCCCACAAGGAGGCTGCTATGCGTTTTATCTCAATCAAACCGGCTGCGGATCGCGCGGTCGCAACAGGTTCTGTTGCTACCCGGGCTCACCCCCTGTTGAGCCGGCTCGGCCGTGGCATGCTGCCACGCTGGCTGGGCGGCAAACAGCGTCAGCACCACTACCGGCTGCAGATCCGCTGTGAGGATCGCGCCGATATGGAACAGGTGCTGGATATGGTGAACCACACCCTGCAACCGGCGGGGCTGCAACCAATGCAATCGATGAAGCCGGGTCGCGGCGGCGGGCGAGAGCTGGTGCTCAACCTGCAGTGCACCCCGCCCCAGCGACGCTATCTGGTGCAGTTCGTTCATCAGGTCGGAGTAGCACATCCGGTGCGCTGGCAACTGCGCCCGCGCATCGACTGCGATCCCGAGCTCAACTGACCGCACACCTGCGTTAACCACAGTGAAAGGGGCCAGCCACGCTGGCCCCGCTTGTTGCGTCCTCTCCGAGCGTCAGGGCATCCGATGATGCTCACGCCCCGGGACGCCGCGTTTTGTTTGTCTGCTGGCCATCCGCGCAATCATCCCCTGATCCATCCGCCTCCCGGCGTTTCATCATGGATTGCGCCAAGCCAGCGCTTATCAGAAGGAGTACGCCATGAAGATGTGGCAACAAATTGACATGATCTCCCTGCTCGACACCCTGGCCAGCCTGCTGCTCGCCTTTGTGCTCGGCAGTCTGGTCGGGCTGGAGCGCCAGTACCGCCAACGTACCGCGGGTCTTCGCACCAACGTGCTGGTCGCCGTGGGGGCCGCCCTGTTCGTCAGTCTGGCCCAGCGCATCTATGACCTGCACGGCGGCAACTACAACGTGGTCCATGTGTTGGCCTATATCGTCTCCGGCATCGGCTTTCTCGGCGCTGGCGTCATCATGCGCGAGTCGGGCAATATCCGCGGCATCAACACCGCCGCCACCCTCTGGGGCGTCGCTGCTGTCGGCGCCGCCTGTGGTGCCGGGCTCGCCATGGAGGCAATTCTGGGCGCCCTGTTCGTGCTGGCCGCCAACACCCTGCTGCGACCGCTGGTCAACCAGATCAACCGTCGCCCGGTGGACAATACCGACACCGAAGTGACCTACAAGGTGACGGCGCTGACCCAGCGCGAACATCAAAAAGAGGTGCTGCACTGGCTCGAGGAGATGCTGGAGCAGGCCAACTACCCCCTGAGCGAGCTCGACATCGAGCCGTTTGGCGCGGGGGATCTGGAGATCTCGGCGGTGCTGCTCGCCACCTCCATCGATGGCGACGAGCTGGATGCCCTGATGCAAAAGCTGGCCATCCACCCCCATATCAAGCAGGTGTTCTGGCGCACCAGTACCACCGACTGAGCTGCCGGTCAGAGGAACGAGCCATCCGCCCGCAGCAAAAAGCCCCGCCAGCAATGGCGGGGCTTTCTCATATGGGATGGGTGACACGGCGTGGCTAGCGGCGACTGCGCCAGCGCACCCTGGGGGTAATCACCTGGGCGGTCTGAGCCGGAGGATTGCCCGCAATCAGTTGCTGCATCAGCTCGAAAGCGGCGAGAGCCAGCGCCGGACAATCCTGCGCCACCGAGTCGATGCGCATGGGAATGCAGTCGAGCAGGTCGTGATCATCGAAGGTGCACAGGCGCATGCCTGTTTCCATCAACCCCGCCTCGTTGAGGTAGCGCAGTACCCCTTCCAGCAGGGTAAAGGAGGCGGTAAAGAGCCCCCTGGGAGGCGCTCCCAGCTCGGCCACCAGCTCGGCCATCAGCTGATAACCGGAGCTCGGCTGGTAGTCGCGATGGCGCACCCGGGCGGCATCGGCTTCAAAACCGGCGCGATGGAGCCCCAGCTCATAGCCCGCCAGCCGGTGACGGCTGGGGGAGAGATCCAGCAGGCCGCCGAAGTAGTAGATCTGCTCGCCGCACTCGCTGGCCATGTCCCGCACCAGCTCGGCGGTCGCCTTGCAGGCATCGGAGATCACCATGGGCAGGCGCGACTCGCCGATGTGGCGGTCGAGCTGCACCACCGGCAGGCGGTCGTGAATGCGGGCATAGATGTCATCGCTGTGGCCGCTGGAGGCGACAATCAGCCCATCCACCTGACGGCTGATGAGGTTGTCCACCACCCGCTGCTCAAGGGCGGGATCATCCTCGGAGCAGGCGATCAGCAGCTGGATGCCCGCCTCCCAGCAGTGCGCCTCGAGGGCGCGGGCGATGCGGGCAAAACCGAAGTTGGTGAGATCGGGGATCACCAACCCCCAAGTGTAGCTGCGGGTCTCGCGCAGGGAGCGGGCATGAAAGCTCGGCAGGTAGTGACACTCCTCCGCCACCGCCTGAATGCGCTTGCGGGTATCGTCGGCAATGCGGTACTCCGCACTCTTCCCGTTGAGCACCAGACTGGCGGTCGCCTTGGACACCCCCGCCAGTTCGGCGATCTGGGCAATCGTGATCCGTTTCTTCTTCTCCACCTGGCCTCCCGGCTGACTAGAACCGGGCTATTGTACTAGGCACGCCGACAGCGGCCAGTGATTGAGGCAAATTTTGCAGCCATCATCGCCGTTACCTGATGATAGTTGCGGCTTTTCCCCGGGGAAGTAGCGCGCCGACAGACTGTGTCGCCCCTCATCGATGAAGCACTCCAGACTGGAGCGATCGCACAGGACGGTGATCCGCCCGCCAGCCCATAGGCTGCTGCGGGTCTCCCACGCTCCGCTCTGCCAGTTCTGGCGCCGCAAGGTGATGCGCCCCGGCTGCCACACCAGCTCGGCCACGGCGCCGAACCAGAGACTCCCCTCACCGCAGAGATCCAGATCGAGCCAGGCCGAGTCGATGGCCAACCCCGGAAACTCGCCAAGCGTCCCCTCGAAGCAGGTCAGTTCTCCCTTGAGCGCCGCAAGCTCCACCACCGGCCGCTGGCAGAGCCACTCATCCTGCCAGAACAGCTCCCGCGGGCAGCTCATCTGGTGGATCCAGCCGTGAGCGACAGTGGGCTGGCTCATCTCGTTCTCCTCCGGCAGCCCCAGCCAGCCGAACAAGAGGCGGCGCCCCTGACTGTCCAGGGTAGTTTGCGGCGCATAGAACTCGAAGCCCCGGTCCAGCTCGTGGAAAGCCCCGTGCTCGAAGCGCTTGCCGTCGAAGTTGCCCGCCAGCCAGCCGCACTGGTAGAGGTTGCGATAATCCTCGCCCACCGGGGCAATCCCCTGCGGGCAGCTGATCAGCACATGGTGCTCCCCCAGCGGGAAGAGATCCGGGCACTCCCACATATAGCCAAACTCACCCAGCCCCCCTCGCCCGCTACCGGCGATGGGGCCCACCCGCTGCCAGCTTTGCAGGGTCTCGCCGCGATAGAGCAGCACTTCGCCCTTGTCATCCAGGGTGCGAGCACCCAGCACCATCAGCCACTGCTGGCCG
This sequence comes from Aeromonas sp. 97A, assembly GCF_051919185.1. Classification (NCBI taxonomy): domain Bacteria; kingdom Pseudomonadati; phylum Pseudomonadota; class Gammaproteobacteria; order Aeromonadales; family Aeromonadaceae; genus Aeromonas; species Aeromonas sp. 97A. The sequence continues at coordinate 2,192,164 of NZ_JBQBFF010000001.1, forward strand.
TCGTGCCACACCTTGGGATCGCGCACATGGCCGCTGTAGCCTTCGGGCTGATCCAGCACGGGCCCCAGCTTGGCAAAACTACCCTCACCGTCGGCGCGGGCCAGACACTGATAGGCGGTGCGGCCGCCATCCGGGTATTTGACATTGCCGGTGTAGATGAGGGTCAAACGCCCCTGCTCGTCGCTCACCGCAGAGCCCGAATAGCAGCCGTGGCTCTCATAGGCTTCGGTGGGCAACAGCGCCACCTGCTCGTGCTGCCAATGCAGCAGATCGGTGGAGGTGACATGGCCCCAGCCCTTGTTGCGGTGCTCGCAGCCAAGCGGGTTCCACTGGTAGAAGAGGTGGTAGCGCCCGTTGTGCTCGATAAAGCCGTTGGGATCGTTAAGCAGCCCCACCGGGGCTGCCAGATGCCAGCGGGGCCGATGGGGATCGGCCGCCGCCTTGAGCTGTCCGGCCAGCAGCGACCGGACAATCTGGTTGAGAAGATCGCTTTCCTTCATCACTCCACCTTGTACTTGAGCAGGTAGGATGCGGCGAAAGCGGCGCCAAAGGCGATCACCAACCCGATGATGTAGTGAATCAGGCTCATGGGCTGGACGATGGCCATACCGGGAATACCGGTCAGCCCCACCGCCGTCATCCCCACCTTGGCCGCCACCACGTAGGCGCCGCCGCAGGCCCCGCCAAACAGACCGGCGAGGAAGGGTTTGATGTAGCGCAGGTTGACGCCAAAGATCGCCGCTTCCGTGATACCCAGCAGGCAGGACATGGCCGCCGGCACGGTAATGGCCTTGATCTTCACATCGCGAGTCTTGAAGTAGACCGCGAGGCAAGCCCCGCCCTGTGCCACGTTGGCCATGGCCCAGATGGGCAGCAGGAAGTTGACGCCAATTTGCGGATTGGCCAGCAGCCCCGCCTCGATGGCGTGGAAGCTGTGATGGATGCCGGTGATGACGATAAGCGAGTAGGTGCCGCCAAATACCAGCCCCGCCAGCCAGCCTGCCTGCTCATAGAGGGCGCTCAGACCAAACGAGATGCCATCCCCCAGCACCCGACCCGCCGGGCCGATAAAGAGCAGCGCCACAAAGCCGGTGATGATGACGGTGAGGAACGGCGTGAGGATCAGATCCAGCGCATCCGGAATGCGCTTGCGCAGCTGTTTCTCCAGATGGGACATAAACCAGACCGCCAACAGCACCGGGAAGACGGTGCCCTGATAGCCGATCATGGCGACATCGAGCCCGAAGAAATCCATGGTCTTGAAGCCACCGGCCACGCCCCAGGCGTTGGTTAGCGCCGGGTGGGTGAGGATGCCGCCAAGGGTCGCCCCGAGGTACGGATTGCCGCCAAACTCCCGCGCCGCCGTAAAGCCGATGAGGATCGGCAGTATGATAAAGGCAGCCGAGCTGAACATGTCGAGCATCACAAACAGAGCGCTGTCGGCATTGGCCCAGCCGTAGGTGCGCACCATGCCGAGCAGCCCCATCAGCAGGCCCGAGGCGACGATGGCCGGAATGATCGGCACGAAGATGTTGGAAAGGGTTCGCGCCAACCGCTGGGCCACGTTGAGCTTGGCCGCCGCCATGTCGGTCAGCTCAGCCTTGCTGGCGGTGCCGGTACCGGTCAGCGCCACAAACTCCGCATAGACCTTGTTGACCAGACCGGTGCCGAAGATCACCTGAATTTGGCCCGCGTTGCTAAAGCACCCCTTGACCCCCTCCAGCTTGTCGATGGCGGCCTTGTTTACCTTGCTGTCATCGGCCAGCACCAACCGCAGCCGGGTGGCGCAGTGGGCAGCGCTGACAATGTTCTCCTTGCCCCCGAGCAGGGGCACCAGATCCTTGGCTATCGCACTGATATTCATATTCTTCCTCTTATGACCCGCCACGCTGGCGGGCCCTTGTCACATGAGAGTAGGGGCTGTCGAGCCGGGCTTCTAGCCTCAGCTCAACAGCCGCTTGCACCTGATCGCAAAAAGGCATCCAGTTCGGTGCGGGTCGGCAGCGCCGTCATCGCCCCCTTGGCGGTGGTGGCGAGCGCCCCGCAGCCGTGGGCCTGAGCCAGGATGGCGGGTAGCTCGGCCAGAGTCGGCAGCGACGAGCGCCCGGCCAGCGCCGCCAGCAGACCGGCGACGAAGGCATCCCCCGCCCCCGTGGTGTCGATGGGCGTCACTTTCTGCCCCACCCACTCCAGCAACTCGCCATCAAGGCGAGCCACCACCCCGGCCGCCCCTCTGGTCACCAGCACCAGCGCCGGGCCAGAGAGAGTTGCAAGCCCGGAGACCAGTTCATCCTCGCCACTCAGCAGTTGCAGCTCCTCAATGGAGAGCTTGACCACATCCGCCTGTGCAATGGCCTGACGCACCAGCGGCAGCATCTCGGCGGGGTTGCCCCACACCTCGGGGCGCAGGTTGGGGTCGAAGCAGACCCGCCCGCCTGCCGTCTTGATGGCCGCCATGGCCTGCAGGCAACTGGTGCGCACCGGCTCGTTGGCGAGCGCAATGGAGCAGGTGAGCAGCCACTGACCGGCCTTGAAGCGGGGCAACTCATCCGGGGTGAGGAACTGGTCGGCACTGGGGCGCACCATAAAGGTGAAGCTGCGCTCCCCCTCGTCATCCAGTGCCACCAACACGGTAGAGGTGCGATGGTCTGGATCGAGCCGCAGCGCACCGATATCCACCCCCTCCCCGCTCAGGGTCTCGGCCATAAAGCGGCCGAACGGATCGGCACCAACCCGGCCGATAAAGGCCGCATCGCCACCCAGCCGTGCCACGCCAACCGCCACATTGGCGGGTGCGCCACCCGGACACTTGAGGTAGTGCAACGCCCCTTCCGGGATCAAGTCCACCACCGCATCCCCCATTACCCACACACGATTCGTCACCTTGCTACTCCACTGCTGCATCGGATCCACGGTCAAACCCGAACTCTGTTCTGTTGGCTGGCATTATCAGCTAAACCGTTTTAGCCAACCAACAGATCTCGGCACCGACTGCCATTTTTGTGATCGGGATAACGAACTAGAACCAGGTTTCCATCTGCACGCCAAAGTTCCACTCGCCACCGGCGGTGAAGTTGCTCTGGCCCATGGCATCGTCGCTGGCGTAGTTGTCAAGCTCGGAGGACCAGTCCATCCAAGTGGCGAACACCCGCAGTTCGGGCCGCTCGAAGAAACCGGCGGTCTGCGCCTTGAAGGTGGGGGCGAAGGTGAGCTTGGTGAAGTTGCCGTTCACCGCCTGGCGTCCCTTGTAGCCCTTGGGATCGAGATCCATGTACTGCCAGGCTGCCTCGTAGACCAGCTCGACGTTCTGGCTCAGCACCTGCGCCACCCGGGTATTGAAGGTGAGCCAACGGTACTCGTCCCCTTTCACGTAGCGATCCTGACTCTGCTCGGCCAGCAGGGCCGGGGCAAAACGCCAGCGCGGATTAAGATCGGTGGCGCCAAACACGGCGACCCGCACCGCATCGGCGTCCGGCAACAGCTCGCTGTCAGAGCCCAGCCCCTTGACCTCGGCCCCCAGCCCATGACCATACAGCACCGCCGCCTTGGCAAAACCGGGGTTGAAGCCAAAGAAGCTCTCGCCGTGGTAGGCCAGCAGGGTGTGTGCCCCCTTGTCCGCCGCCTCGCTGCCCGCCCCCTTGTCATTGATGCGGGCGTCATTGTCCTTGGCCGAGAGGCCGTTCACCATCCACTGCCAGTTACCGACACGGTTGTTCATGGTGAGGATGTAGCTCTCGATATCGGAGAGACTGCTGGCGCTGATGTCGCCGTAATCGCGGCCATAGAGGGAGAAGTTGGCCTTCCAGCTATCGGCCAGCTGCACGTCGTAGACGCCGCCGCCGGTACCGGCCAGGAACACCACGTCGGAATCGAGCCAGTGGATGTCAAAGTTGTCCCGATCAAAGCGCTTGCCCGCCCACAGTACCGCATTCTTGAAGGGGCCGTCGAAGCTCGCCAGATTGCCGATCTCGGCAAACACCTGACGGGTATTGAGGCTCGAATCGCTGGCAGTCCAGTCGTTGCTGGTCTCCACCCCGTCTGCCAGCATCAGCTTGTAGCGGGCCCAGCTGCCATCCTCGAAGGTCTGGGTTTTCAGCAGGTTGGCCTCCATATAGGTGTCATCCTCATTGCCAAGGCGACCGACGGCCCCGCCCACCGAACCGGCTGGCGTGATGTAGGGGCCGCCGCGCCCGCCGTTGCCATTGCTGTTGACCAGGAGGCCCGAGCGGGCGTAGCCGTGAAACTCGAAGCCCTGGGCACCAGCGGTCTTTTCATCCACCTGCTGGCTGCGGTTGTCGGCCACCTGAGCCTGCTCGCTCGCCGCGCTCGCCTTCACTTCCGCCTGACTGGCACGGCTCTCTGCCGCCTCGGCTCTCGCTTCGGCTGCCTGTACCCGCGCCTCCAGCGCCGCCAATCTGGCCTCGACACTCTCACCTGCAATACTCGCCTGCGCCGCCCACAGCGGGCTGCTCATCCCCAATCCCAGCGCTACCGCCAGCGCCAACTTGCTCTTGAACATCATCATCTTCCTCACCTGTCATCTGTGGCCCGGACGGGCGCTGTTGTTATCGACAGCCAGAGCATAGCTAAACCAATTTAGCTAACTCAATATGACAACTAAACCGTTTCAGCAACAGTGTGAGCGGGATAACATTTGTACAGCAGGAATTGGCGGGAGTTGTGAGGAGGATCCCTCATCAGGATCCACTCAATAGGGCGGATCCTGGCTAAACGGCGGGCAAAAAAAGAGCCGGCACAAGGCCGGCTCTGTTTATTCGGGTCGCTGAAATCAGCTGGTCAGATCGTCGAAGAAGCGTTTCACCCCTTCGAAGAAGCCTTCCGATTTCGGCTTGTGGGTCTTGGCAGCGGCACCGCTGAACGACTCGTCCAGCTGGCGCAACAGCTCTTTCTGCTGCTCGGTGAGGTTGACCGGAGTCTCGATCACCACCTTGCACATCAGATCCCCTACCTGACCGGAGCGCACGGACTTGACGCCCTTGCCGCGCATGCGGAACATCTTGCCAGTCTGGGTCTCCGGAGTGACCTTGAGCTTGACGCGGCCATCCAGGGTCGGCACTTCAATCTCGCCACCCAGCGCAGCTGCGGTGAAGCTGATGGGCACTTCGCAGTAGAGGTTGTTGCCGTCACGCACGAAGATCTCGTGCTCTTTGACGTGCACCTGTACGTAGAGATCCCCTGCCGGAGCCCCTGCCTCCCCTGCCTCCCCTTCGCCGGAGAGACGGATGCGATCGCCGGTATCGACGCCCGCCGGAATTTTCACCGACAGGGTCTTGGTGCGCTGGTAGCGACCTTCACCGTGACACTTGCGGCACGGATCCTTGATGATCTTGCCGCGACCGTGACAGTGCGGACACGCCTGCTGCACCGCAAAGAAGCCCTGACGCATCTGCACCTGGCCGGAGCCGTGGCAGGTCGGGCAGGTCTGGGCACTGCTGCCGGTGTGGGCACCGGAGCCGTTACAGACTTCGCAGTGAACCAGAGTCGGCACCTTGATCTCCTTGGAGACCCCGCGTACCGCCTCTTCCAGCGTCAGCTCCATGGTGTAACGCAGGTCGGAGCCACGGGCCGGGCCACGACGAGCACCACCACGGCCACCGCCGAAGATGTCACCGAATACGTCACCAAACATGTCGGCGAAGTCGGCACCGCCGCCAAAGCCACCGTGGCCACCGCCACCCTGGCTCGGGTCGACACCAGCATGGCCGTACTGGTCGTAACGGGCACGCAGGTTGGCATCGGTCAGGACCTCGTAGGCTTCCTTGACCTCTTTGAACTTCTCTTCGGATGCGGCATCACCCTGATTACGATCCGGGTGATACTTCATGGCCAGGCGCTTGTACGCCTTCTTGATCTCGCGATCGTCGGCATCTTTCGCCACACCCAGTACTTCGTAGAAATCGCGCTTCGACATACTCATCCTGTGGTTACGCAGACGGGCGTTGGTTACCCAACGCCCGTGAATTCATTGACCAAGCCGATGGGCGAAGCGGACTCCGCCCATCTGGGTAGGGCTTACTTCTTGTCGTCTTTCACTTCTTCGAACTCGGCGTCGACTACGTCGTCGTCAGCCTTGGCAGAAGAGGAGGACTGACCGGCATCAGCACCGGCTGCACCCTGGGCCTGAGCCTGCTGCTGGGCAATTTCCATCAGCTTCTGGGACGCTTCCAGCAGAGCCTGCTGTTTGGCTTCGATAGCAGCCTTGTCGTCACCCTTGATGGCCGCTTCCAGCTCGCTCAGAGCAGCTTCGATCTTGGTCTTGTCGTCGGCAGGCAGGGCTTCACCGGCTTCGGTGATCTGCTTGCGCACGGAGTGGACCAGACCATCAGCCTGGTTGCGAGCCTGTACCAGCTCTTCAAACTTCTTGTCCTCGGCCGCGTTGGCTTCGGCTTCGCGTACCATGCGCTCGATCTCGTCATCAGACAGACCGGAGGAGGCCTGGATGGTGATCTTCTGCTCTTTGTTGGTCTCTTTGTCTTTCGCAGAGACGTGCAGGATACCGTTGGCATCGATGTCGAAGGTCACTTCGATCTGCGGCAGACCACGCGGTGCCGGACGGATGCCTTCCAAGTTGAACTGTCCCAGAGACTTGTTGTCGCTGGCGCGCTTGCGCTCACCCTGCAGCACGTGAATGGTCACGGCAGACTGGTTGTCTTCGGCAGTGGAGAACACCTGGGACTTCTTGGTCGGGATAGTGGTGTTCTTCTCGATCAGCGCAGTCATCACACTACCCATGGTTTCGATACCCAGGGAGAGCGGGGTCACGTCCAGCAGCAGTACGTCGGTCTTGTCACCGGACAGTACGGCGCCCTGGATGGCAGCACCCATGGCCACGGCTTCGTCCGGGTTGACGTCTTTACGCGGCTCTTTGCCAAAGAACTCGGCAACGGTCTTCTGAACCAGCGGCATACGGGTCTGACCACCAACCAGGATCACGTCGTCGATCTCGCCAACTGCCAGACCGGAGTCTTTCAGGGCGACACGAACCGGCTCCAGAGAGTCTTTCACCATGTCTTCCACCAGGGATTCCAGCTTGGCGCGGGTTACCTTGATGTTCATGTGCTTCGGACCGGTGGCATCTGCAGTGATGTACGGCAGGTTGACGTCGGTCTGCTGGGCAGAAGAGAGCTCGATTTTGGCTTTCTCGGCGGCATCTTTCAGACGCTGCAGAGCCAGCTGGTCGTTGCGCAGGTCGATGCCCTGCTCACGCTTGAACTCGTCTACCAGATAGTTGATGACGCGGTTGTCGAAGTCTTCACCACCCAGGTGGGTGTTACCGTTGGTCGCCAGTACTTCGAAGGTGGTTTCGCCTTCCACTTCGTCGATCTCGATGATGGAGATATCGAAAGTACCGCCACCCAGGTCATATACGGCAACCTTGCGCTCGCCCTTAACCTTGTTCACGCCGTAAGCGAATGCAGCCGCAGTCGGTTCGTTGATGATGCGTTTTACATCCAGACCGGCGATGCGACCGGCATCCTTGGTAGCCTGACGCTGGGCGTCGTTGAAGTAGGCCGGAACAGTGATAACGGCTTCGGTTACCGGCTCACCCAGGTAGTCTTCAGCGGTCTTCTTCATCTTTTTCAGCACTTCGGCAGAGATCTGCGGCGGTGCCATTTTCTTGCCCTTCACTTCAACCCAGGCGTCGCCGTTGTCAGCTTTGGCGATGGCGTACGGCATGATTTTCAGGTCACGCTGCACTTCTTCATCTTCAAAACGACGACCGATCAGACGCTTGATGGCGAACAGGGTGTTTTTCGGGTTGGTGATGGCCTGACGCTTGGCCGGCTGACCAACCAGGATCTCGCCATCATCGGCATAGGCAATGATGGACGGAGTAGTACGATCGCCTTCTGCGTTCTCGATCACGCGAGCAGTGTCGCCATCCAGAATAGCGACGCAGGAGTTGGTAGTACCCAGGTCAATACCGATGATTTTACCCATTTGACGAATCTCCAAATACTTTGAATAAACTGGCGAGGAACTCGCCTTAATGCGTTAACGGCTAGGTGGGGGCTGCCAATCTGGCTTTCAAGCTCCCGGCATCAAATTTTTTGTGCCGCCGTGGCCTTGCTACCTATATGGGGTCGCCAGACGCAGCTTCAAGCCCCAACCCTAAAAAACCACACCCTTTGTCATGGTTGCGCGGTCACGTTGAGCCGTAAAACCGGGCAAGATGAGCAGGGGCTGCACTGCGAAACAAAAAGCCCGCCACAGGGCGGGCTCGGGCACCCACAGCCAATCAGTCGACCGCTTTGGCGATCATCACCATGGCCGGACGGATCACCCGACCGTTGAGGTCATAGCCCTTCTGCATCACTGCAATGACGGTGTTCGGGGCCACATCGGCACTCGGCACCATGCTCATCGCCTGATGGGCATTGGGGTCAAACGGCTGGTTGATCGGGTCGAGCGCCACCAGACCAAACTTGGCCACGCCGCTCTGCATGGATTTCAGGGTCAGCTCGACACCTTCGATCATCGGCTTGAGGGCTTCGTTCTCCTTGTCGGCCAGTTCGATGGCACGCTCAAGGTTGTCCAGCACCGGCAGCAGTTCATTGGCGAACTTCTCCAGAGCGAATTTGTGCGCCTTCTCCACATCCAGCTCGGTACGACGGCGCAGGTTCTCCATCTCGGCGGCGGTACGCAGGGCGCGTTCACGCTCTTCCGCCGCTTTTTGGATGGCGGTTTCCAGCTGCGCTTCCAGTTCGGCAATGCGGGCCTGCTCGGCTGTCACTTCACTGTCTACATCGGTCGGCTCGACTGGCTGGGCTTCCACTTGCTCCATCGCTTCAACCTTTTGCTCTTCGTGGTTCATGACATCTCCAATTCCGGGGTTACTTATGAGGGCCCTGACGTCCGGTTGAGCGACCGGACGACAACAGACCGACTATGTTGGCGCTATTATGGGGATGCATCCCCGGCTTTCAAGGGGTAAAGGGTAATCAGGGTTGCTGAATAGCCGCAACCGTCGGTTTATCCGGGTTACAGCTCACCGTTTAACCAGTAACCTCAAGGGGATAGCCACCCCCGTCACACGGGAGAGCGTCACAAGCGGAGCAAAGCACTGTATACTGGCCCGCAATACCCATCCCAGATCTGACTGACTATGGATTCTCCGTTCAAAACCATCGCCCTGATTGGCAAACCCCACCATGAGGGTGCCAACCAGACGCTGACCGGCCTGCATCAATACCTGACCGCCCGCGGCTTTCGGGTACTGGTGGAGAGCCGGGTCGCCCAGACCCTGAGCATCCTCGATGAAAACGTGATGGATCTGGTACAACTGGGCCAGCAGGCCGATCTCGCCATCGTGGTCGGCGGCGACGGCAACATGCTGGGAGCGGCGCGGGTGCTGTCGCGCTTCGATGTGGCGGTGATCGGGGTCAACCGGGGCAACCTCGGCTTTCTGACCGATCTCTCGCCGCAGGATTATCTGCTGCCGCTGGAGCAGGTGCTCTCCGGCCACTACAAGAGCGAACACCGCTTCCTGCTGGAGGCCTCGGTCTATCGCCACGGCGAGCGCAAGTCGAGCAATCTGGCGGTGAATGAAGCAGTGCTGCACCCGGGCAAGATCGCCCATATGATCGAGTTCGAGGTCTATATCGATGGCAGCTTTATGTATAGCCAGCGCTCGGACGGCATCATAGTCGCCACCCCGACCGGCTCCACCGCCTACTCCCTGTCAGCGGGCGGCGCCATCCTCACCCCCAAACTCAACGCCATCACGCTGGTGCCCATGTTCCCGCATACCCTGAGCAGTCGCCCCATCGTGCTCGATGCCGACAGCGAAGTGCGGCTGCTGGTCTCGCCGGATAATCAGGACGATGCCATGCAGGTCAGCTGTGATGGCCAGGTGACGCTGGCGGTCCACCCGGGGGACGAGATCCTGATCAAGAAGAGCCACCACCAGCTTCATCTGGTGCATCCCCTCGACTACAGCTACTTCCACGTGCTGCGCAACAAGCTCGGCTGGGGCAGCAAGCTGTTTTAATCGGCGCTGACCGACAGCAACATTGCCACAGAGGGTGCCTGAATTGGCGCCCTTCTCTGTTTTCTGTCGTGGCAACGCCCCCTGCACTTCATATCCGTACTGCGTACCAATAGTCAGTCCCGCATTCTCATAGCCATAGCGCACTGGCGCGGCTTTCCTTTGTTAAAAATGACGGTGCCCTCTTTACTGTATATAAGACCAGTATATACTGGATGCATACACAGTAATGTTGACCTATACAGGATGAGACCATGCTGACCCAGCTGACTGTCAACAACTTCGCCATCGTCAAGTTTCTCGAACTCGATCTGCAACCGGGCATGACCTGCATCACAGGTGAGACCGGTGCCGGTAAATCCATCGCCATCGATGCTCTCGGTCTCTGCCTTGGAGAGCGGGCCGAAGCCGGCATGGTGCGACCCGATAGCGACAAAAGCGAGGTCAGCGCCCGCTTCCTGCTGGACAACAACCCGGCCGCTCGCGCCTGGCTCGCCACCAACGAACTGGAAAACGAAGGTGAATGTATCGTGCGGCGAGTCATCTCCGCCGAGGGGCGCTCACGCAGCTATATCAACGGCGTGCCTGTTCCCCTCACCCAGCTCAAGAATCTGGGTCAGCTGCTGGTCAACGTACACGGTCAGCATGCCCACCAGATGCTGCTCAAACCCGACTACCAGCTCGCTCTGCTCGACGGTTATGCCGGTCACCATCTGCTGCTCGACGAGGTGCGCCAGCACTATCAGCAGTGGCGCCAACTGCAAAACGAGCTCAACCGGCTCAAAGCCGAGCAGCAGCAGCGGGAGGCCCGTCGCCAACTGATCGAGTATCAGGTGCAGGAGCTGGACGAATTTGCCCTGCAACTAGGGGAGTTCGAAGAGATAGAAGAGGAGCACCAGCGTCTCGCCAACGGCACAGAGCTGATGCAAGAGTGCGGGGCTTGCCTCGATCTGCTCTATGACAACGAAGAGACCACTATCGCAGGGCTGCTGCAATCGGCCGTCGATCGGGCCGAGGGGCTGGTCAGCATGGACAGCCGCCTCACCCCGGTACTGGAGATGCTGAACGAAGCGCTGATCGGGGTGCAGGAGAGCCACAGCGAACTTCGCAGCTACCTCGATCGGCTGGAGCTGGATCCCGAACGTTTCAACGAGCTGGAAGCCCGCCTCTCCAAAGCCATCAATCTGGCACGCAAGCACCACGTCAAACCGGCGGATCTGGCCCAACACCATCAGGAGCTTGCCTCGGATCTCGCTCGCCTCAACTCCGATGAGGAGCGGTTAGAGGGGATGGAAGATGAGCTGGCCGATGCCCGTCAGGCTTTTGTCCAGGCCGCCGAAGCCCTGAGTCAGAGCCGTCAGCGTTACGCCCAGGAGCTGGGCGCCAAGGTGACCAGCAGCATGCACGAACTGGCGATGCCTGATGGCCGTTTCGCCATCGAGGTGCGCCCCGACGCCCAGAGCAGCCTCTCTCCGCTGGGTATCGATCGGGTGGAGTTTATGGTCACCACCAACCCGGGCCAACCGATCCAACCGCTTGGCAAGGTGGCCTCAGGCGGTGAACTGTCACGCATCAGCCTCGCCATCGTGGTGATCAGCGCCCGCAAGATCTCCACCCCGACCCTGATTTTCGACGAAGTGGATGTGGGGATCAGCGGCCCGACTGCCGCCGTGGTGGGTCGCCTGCTGCGCCAGCTCGGCGAGTCCACTCAGGTGATGGTGGTCACTCACTTGCCTCAGGTGGCAGGCAACGGCCACCAGCATATGGTGGTGAGCAAGCATACCGATGGCAAAACCACCGAAACCCGGATGGATGCGCTCGACCAGAATGCCCGTCTCAATGAGCTGGCACGCCTGCTCGGTGGCGACCAGATCACCGACAACACCCTGGCCAATGCTCGCGAGCTGCTGCGCCGTTGAATCAGGCCAAAACGCCGATTTGCAGGATGGCGACTGACAGGGCTGACAGAACATGCTGACTGCGCAGGCACGGACGAGTGCCATAGCCTGCACAGTCAGCAATAGCCAATAGCCAATAGCCAATAGCCAATAGCCAATAGCCAATAGCCAATAGCCAATAGCCAATTGTGAGAACAACAGACGCATCAGGATTACCGACCCAGATCAATAAAATGGCGAGTTAGGCGAAGCTGGCAGCAACATGGGCGTGGATCCGGTTGCCTTCATGTAGCGGATTTCGCATAGTGTTGCCCCCCTTTATGGGTATCCAATTGTGAGGCTTTGTCTATGATCCACGTTTTTGGTCACAAGAATCCTGATAGCGACAGTATCTGCAGTGCGCAGGTTATCACCGACTGGCTCAATGGCCAGGGCCGTCAGGCCACCCCATGGCGTCTGGGTGACCTGCGCACCGAAACCCGTTTTATTCTGGAGCAGGCAGGCGTCAGCGAACCCGAGTTGCTGACCAAAGATCTGACCGGTGAAGATGTCTGGCTGGTGGATTTCAGTGATCTGGAACAGGGCCCTGCCACACTGGCACAAGCCAATGTACTGGGCCTGGTGGATCACCACCGTCTCGGCACTCTGGTCACCCAATCTCCGCTGGATGCCTGGATCCGTGCCGTCGGCTGCACCTGCACCATCGCCTTCGATCTGCTGAGCCAGCAAGGTACCGTGACCCGCAGCCAGGCTCGCCTGATGCTGGGTGCCATCATGAGCGACACCCTCTGTCTCACCTCGCCGACCACCACCGAACAGGACAAGATCGCCTGTGAGCGTCTGGCACCGCTGGCCGAAGTATCGCTGGCCGAATTCGGCCAACAGCTGCTGATGGCGAAAACCGACCTGAGCGGCCTGACTCCGGCTCAACTGCTGCAGCAGGATGAGAAGGCATTCCAGGCCGAAGGTCTGAACTTCATCATGAGCCAGATTGAAGTGGGCAGCGAACAGCAACTGGCCGAGCACCTGCCAGCCCTGCTGCAGGAGATGGCCCAGCGCGTGGCGAGCGAAGGGCTCGACTTCTTCGTGCTGATGGTGACTGACCTGACTGCGGCTGCGAGCCGTATCTACTTTACCGAGCACGCCAAAGTACCGGCAGAGTCCAGCTACCACCCGGGCTTTGTCAGCCGCAAGAAGCAGGGTCTGCCCTGGGTGATGGATCTGCTGGCCAAGGCCTAATCCTCACTCGCCATAACCTATTCCAAAGCCCTGCCTCTGCGCAGGGCTTTCTCATCGCCACCGCCAGCCACACTCCCCCCTCTTGCTGATCATGTTGCTCACCACTGCGGCCTCTCGCTTACTCCTTTCACGGCTTATTGACAGTTAACGCCATAACTTTGCTTACATATTTGCGGCTGTTCTTTATCAGGGCTTTGCTGCAGGATATTCGCCGCGCACAACCTTTTCCGTTTCCATTCAGGTGATCGATGAACATAACCCCCAAGCAGAGAACCCTGGCCATCACCATGCTGATCGCCGTGGTGCTCCTCGGCTGGCTGCTCTGGCCCAGTCAACCACCCAAGGCGATGCTGACCGCTCAGGTGACCCGCGAGGATATTGCCCAGACCGTACTGGCCAGTGGTGTGCTGCAGGCCGTTGAGCAGGTGGATGTGGGGGCCCAGGTCTCCGGTCAGGTCACCAAGCTGGCCGTCGAGGCCGGTGATCAGGTCAAACAGGGAGACCTGCTGGCCGAGATCGATCCCCTGATTGCCCAGAACAACCTCAAGACGGCCGAGGCGGAGCTTGCCAGCAACCGCGCCCAGCTCAAGATCAAGCAGGCACAACTCAAACAGAACGAGCTCGCCTGGCGGCGCCAGCAGCAGATGTTCAAGCAGGAGGCGAGCTCACGGGCCGATCTGGAGAATGCCGAGGCCCTGCTGGCGGTCACCCGCGCCGAACTGCAAAACAGTCAGGCCAACATCGCCAACGCCATCATCAAGGTGGAGCGGGCCAAAACCGAGCTGGGCTACACCAAGATCCTGGCGCCGATGGATGGCACCGTCATCAGCATTGTGACCCGTCAGGGCCAGACCCTGGCTGCCAGCCAGACGGTGCCGACCGTGCTCAAGTTGGCCAACCTCGAGACCATGACGGTCAAGGCGCAGATCTCCGAAGCCGATGTCACCAAGGTCAAAGCCGGCATGCCGGTCTATTTCACCTTGATCGGCGATCCGGATACCCGCTATCAGGGTACGCTTCGCGCCGTGGAGTTAGCGCCCACCAACATCAACGATCAGGCCACCACCGGCACCACCACCAGCAATGCGGCTGTCTACTACTACGCCTTGTTCGATGTACCCAATCCCGCTCATACCCTGCGGGTCGCAATGACCACCCAGGTGACCATAGTGCTCGGCGAGCGCAAGCAGGTGCTCACTGTGCCGCAAACCGCCCTCGGCAAGTCGTTGGGTGACAACGAGTATGAAGTCACCGTGATCAAGGACGATGAGACAACCGAAACCCGTCATATCAAGACCGGTATGAAGGACGAGATCCGCATTGAGGTGATCAGCGGGCTGAGCGAGAAGGAGGAGGTGCAGCTCAATCACGGTGCCCCCGCCGACAATGATGAGATGGCGGTGATGCTATGAGTGAGCCCCTGAACCAGCTGCCGTTGATCCAGCTGAAAGGGGTCGAGCGACGCTACCAGAGCGGCGACAGCGAAGTCACCGTGCTCCACCCTCTTGACCTCACCATCACGGCAGGAGAGATGATCGCCATTGTCGGCGCGTCCGGCTCTGGCAAGTCGACCCTGATGAACCTGTTGGGTTGTCTCGATAGCCCAAGCAGCGGCCAGTATCTGTTTCGCGGTCAGGACACCGCGACCATGGATGCGTTGGCGCTGGCCCGGCTGCGCTGCCACCACTTCGGCTTTATCTTTCAGCGCTACCATCTACTGCCCCATCTCGATGCCGCAGCCAACGTGGAGATCCCGGCCGTCTATGCTGGCACCAGTCGCCCGGATCGCCAGGCGCGCGCGGGTCAGCTGCTGGGCAGACTGGGTCTGGCCGATCGCAGCCACCATACCCCGGGCCAACTCTCCGGCGGTCAGCAGCAGCGGGTCAGTATCGCCCGGGCGCTGGCCAATGGCGGCGAAGTGATCCTCGCCGATGAACCGACCGGCGCACTGGATAGCCAGAGCGGCAAGGAGGTGATGGCGATCCTCAAGGAGCTGCACGCTCAGGGCCATACCATCATTCTGGTCACCCACGATATGAACGTGGCCAGCCATGCCGACCGGATCATCACTCTCAAGGATGGTCGGATTGAACAAGATAGCGGCCCCAGCCAAACGGCCGTGTTGGCTCCAGCCACCGCCACAACCCCTCAAAAAATAGTGCCCACTAAAGGTGCCATGGGCCACGACTGGGATCGTTATCGGGAAGCGGGACGGATGGCGATGCATGCCATGCTCGCCCACCGGATGCGCACCTTCCTCACCATGCTCGGCATCATCATCGGCATCGCCGCCGTGGTGAGCGTGGTCGCTCTTGGTCAAGGGGCGCGCGCCAAGGTGATCGACCAGATCAATGCGATGGGCACCAACACCATCGAAATCTTCCCGGGCAAGGGATGGGGCGATGAGAAGATGGCCAGCATCCAGACCCTCAACAAGGGGGATCTCGATGCTCTGCTGGGACAACCTTATCTTGCGGGCGCCAGCCCCGAGATCGGCAGCTCCGGCCAGTTGCGCTATCGCAACAAGACCAACAGCGGCAATGTGACCGGGGTTGGTAACGACTATTTCAAGGTGAAGGGAATGACGCTGGTCAGTGGTCGCTTACTGGAGTGGCAAGATATCCAGCAGCGTGCCGCCGTTGCCGTAGTGGACAAGAAGAGCATCACCAGCCTGCTTGGCAAGGAGGATCCGGTCGGCAAGGTGGTACTGGTCGGCACCTTGCCGGTGCGGATTGTCGGTGTGGTTTCGCAGGAGACCGGCTTCGGCCCCACCAGCCAGTCAGTCAATATCTGGCTGCCCTACAGCGCGGTGATGAGTCGCCTCATCTCGCAGCACCACTTCAGCCAAATCACTATCCGGGTCAAGGACGGGGTACAACCGGCACTGGCCGAGCAGGCGGTGATCGAGTTGATCACCAAGCGCCACGGGGTGAAGGATTTCTTCACCTTCAGCAGCGACAGCATCATCAAATCGGTGGAGAAAACCACCGCCACCATGACCCTGATGGTATCGGCCATCGCAGTGATCTCGCTGATCGTCGGCGGGGTGGGCGTGATGAACATCATGCTGGTGTCGGTGGTGGAGCGCACTCGCGAGATCGGCATTCGCATGGCCGTGGGTGCCCGCCAGTCGGATATTCTGCAGCAATTCCTGATTGAGGCTGTGATGGTGAGCCTGCTGGGGGGGATCTTCGGCGTCGGCCTCTCGCTAGGCATTGGCGCGCTCTTTTCACTGTTGGTGAACTCCATCAAGATGCAGTTTTCGCTCTTCTCCATCCTGATGGCCTTTGGCTGCTCGTCACTCATCGGGATCCTGTTTGGTTACCTGCCGGCACGCAATGCGGCGCGGCTCGACCCTGTTGTCGCACTGGCGAGGGAATAACAATGCACAAACTCTCCTGGCTGGCTCTCTGCATGACCCTCAGCGGCTGTAGTCAGCACAGCACCTATCAAAGACCCGAGCTGGCGATCGCCCCCGTATGGCAACAGGCAGAGGGCGCCCAACTGGCTGCGCAGGCTGGCCCCTGGTGGCGGGAATTTCATGATCCCCAGCTCGACAAACTGGTCGAGGCGGTACTGGCCGCCAACCCGGACATGCGTGTGGCGGCCCTCAAGCTCAAAAGCGCCCGACTGGGCGCCGAGCAGGCCGATACCAACCTCACGCCTTCGGTCAATGGCACTATCGCCGCCAGCGGCAACAAGGATCTGAAAACCGGCAAAGGCACCAACAGTCTGGGTCCCTCGCTGAGCTTCAGTTACGAAGTAGATTTGTGGGGCAAGCTCGCCTCGGTGCGAGATCAGGCAAGCTGGGAAGCAGCGGCAAGCGAGCAGGATCTCGCCAGCACCCGACTGCTGCTGATCGGCAATACCCTGGAGCAGTATTGGCAGCTCGGCTATCTCGGCTCTGCCATCGCACTCGGAGAACAGCAGCTGGCCAACCTGACCCGTACCGAGCAGCTGACCCAGACCAAATACCAGGCAGGCGCCATTACCCGACTCGATCTGGCGCAGGCACGCCAACAGTTGGCCGGAAAACAGGCTGAGCAGGCCTCCCTCAAGGCGCAGCAGGAGCAAGCTCGCAATGCCCTGCGTCTGTTGCTGGGCCGCAGCAGCGGGCCGCTGGAGTATGCACCCGCTTCCCTTGCAAAGCAGACCATTCCTGAACTTGCGGTGGGTATTCCGGCCGATGTGCTGGCACGCCGCCCCGACGTCAAAGCGGCCGAATTGCGGCTGCGCAAGACGCTGGCTAAAGGGGATGAGATCCGCACCAGCTTCTACCCCAGCCTGACCCTGACCGGCAGTGCCAGCACCGCATCCGATAGATTGGCGCAGGTGCTGCAAAATCCGGTCGGTACACTAGGGGCCAGCCTTGCCCTCCCTTTCCTTGAATACAACCGCACCCAGCTTGCCATCGAAAGCTCAGAGCTGGATTACCAGATCGCTGAAACCGAGTTTCGCAAACAGCTCTACACCGCAATGGTGGAGGTTGAAGACAATCTGGCCGCCCGCCACTATGGCCAGCAGCGACTCGATTATCTGCAGGAACAACTGAGTTATGCCCAGGAGGCCGAACGCCTGGCCAAGGCTCGCTTCCAGGCGGGAGCGACCGGCGTGCAAGCCTGGCTCGATGAGCAGAACCGGCTGTGGGATGCCCAGCAGAGCCTGTTGGCCCAGCAAAAGGAGCAGCTCACCACCACTGCCAAAATCTATCGCGCCCTGGGTGGCAGCGATAGCGTGGCGCCCCGATAACGCCTCCCCCCAATATTCCCCACTCTGCCTATAGAGTGGGGAATACCATCGCCATCGACCGCACCGAATTCCCTCGCCCACACGGCAGACAAACGCCATTGCTCATCATCAGGGGCAGTTACGGCAGCGCAGCCAATTACATGCATCGGTGACCCAGAAAATCCCGGCCATACTTTGCGACTCTCTCTATCCCTCACGCTCCCTGAACGGAGATAACGATTATCGGATATTCAATCAGCAGAGAGCTTGGCTCTTGCCGAGCGGCGCTCCGTGAATCATGAGAGACATATCCGAAGCGCATATCTGCACGACGCATACAAATAGTGATATCACGTAGTTAATTCTGCACGACGAAATTAATCGCAAACACAGAGTGATATTGAGCAAAGTGACAGTAAAGTGAAACGACGTTAAAAAGGATACAAGCGAGGATGTAGATAGCAGTGGGGCGGAAGGCGGATTGGATAACCACGAGTAAAACGGCAAAAATAATGCCGCTCAAGGGCGGCATTATTCAATCTCTGAACCTGACGAATTAGATCAGGAAATCGTTCAGGTCTTTACCCAGTGCTACTTGAGCAGCAATGGCTTTCGGCATACGGCCTTGACCGGTCCAGGTTTTTTCCTGGCCATCTTCTTCGTACTTGTATTTAGCCGGACGCGGAGCACGCTTGCTCTTGGCAGCGCCAGTCGCAGCAGCCGGAGCAGCGGCAGTCGCCAACAGCTCGCGAGGATCAATACCAGCCTGCTGCAGCATTTCGGTGAATTCATTCAGCTTGCGCTGACGCTCTTCCTGTTCAGCACGCTCCTGTTCAACAGAATCTGCGCGCTCTTGGTAAACCAGGTCAAACTTCTCTTTAGCTTCCAGCAGTTGCTCAAACGGCAGCTCACGAATAGCCGCACGCAAACTGCGAATGTTCAGCAGAACTTTCAGAAACTCGTTCATTATTTCCTCACAAAAAAGTCGGTTACAGGGATACCGTTTCAGAATAGCATGGACAATTCGCGAGAACATACAGTTTTTCTATATTAACGTTCTTTTTTTCTTAAATTTCACCATCAAGATCGAATGCTTGCCACTATCAATAACAAACTGGCTGGAATGCAGATCTTCTGGGTAGAGAGGTGATTACCATCTTGTGTTCAAGAAACATCGGTATTTCAAGACTCATTAATTTCCAGTTCAGCATCCAACAAAACTAACTCGGTAACCTGCTTTATAAGCCTGAGCGAACATTTCTACCATACGTTCAACATCATGTGACAAGACTATGCCTATCTGTTTAGCAATGAACACGTCTAGAACCTGTCCCTTCACCCGATGATGAAGGGGATACTCCCAATTGACTATCAACCCCTTCAACGCCATCGACAAAATTACATATTAATCAATTGGTTGGGATCGCCACATGACATTTCAAATATGCCTTTCATAGCCCGTTTGACAGACGCATGTGTCCGAAAACAGACTGTTCAGATACTGGTTGTCCAGAAGGGAAAAAATAAAAAAGCCAGCCGTTTTTAAGGGCTGGCTTTCTATGTATCCAAATAGCACTATTTATTTTTGGTTATATTCTTGCCTGATTGGTCAACACCGGTAATCACTGCCTGTGAAGCAGACCCAGTTAAAAGGGGCTCGGTTGGATAGAGCTTAAGTGCTTCAGCTCGCATCGCATTGGCTTCCTCTGTACGACCCAATGCATTAAGCGCGATCACCATATTGGCGTATATGTTGGCACGCGGTGTATGGCGTACGAATGCCTGCCCCCACTCCAGATAAGCTTCCAGTTCGGTCTTGTTATTTGTCTGCAAGCCCACCATCAGACGAACTGAGTTCACATCAAATTCCACTCGGGTCAACCAAGCCATGGGATTGACGATATCAAGTAGCAAAGCAGGCTCTTTATACCCACCCCGTTCATATTTGGTGACTACCCATGCGGTGTGAATTACTGTGAGCATAAAGGGAACGACCAGCAGCGGGATAGCGATCGCCATAAATCGCAGTAACAGCCATGGGCGGCACTCCATATCCCACCATGATGAGAAACCCTGACTCGCCAGGTTGGTCTCTTCAATTTCGGTATCGATGATATAAATCAGCGTCAGCAACAGCCACCATAACACGATCGCATGGTAGAGAGGGTATTCCGTCTGGGTATGAAGCAATATTGGGGTAACCAAGGCAAGCAGCCCCATGGCATGCACCCAGCGCACACTCGCCAGACGCCATAATAATGCACCTCCCATGATCACCATGCCGACCATGGGTGCAATACCGCCCTCAACAGCCCAATAGAGAAACTCGTTGTGGGGGTGGTCAAAATTGTACTCAATCTGCACCATGGACGGATTCAGTGCTTTATCAGCCATGTAGTGATGGAGAAAAATAGATTCAAAACTACCGTATCCCCAACCACTCCAGAGAGCCTGAGCAATCAGTTTTGCCGCATAAGGCCAGTAAATAGAGCGCATACCACCAGACTGATAGATCTCCAGCCCACGCTTGGCTCCAACAATCCAATATTGTGATAACAGGCCAATCGCTACAGCCAAGATAACCAGACCTAATATACGCCATAGCAGCCGCTGTCGATAAAGCTGAGGCATCAGTAAGAACAGGGCTAGCAGGCCGCCTAACTGCCCCACTCGGGATTGCAAAACAACGAGCAGAAGTGCCGCAGATAGAATGACGCCATAGCGCAACGCCATCAGCAATCGACCACCCTCTCGGCGTAATTCCAGCCAGATAGCAAGGGCAAGGCCAGTTGCCATAAACGTCGCCATCACGTTTGGCTGTTGAAAGATCCCGTAAGGGCGATTGGCCTTGGTGTCATAGCCAATCCAGTTACCTGGCGTTAACAGGTAGAACTGCACCAGCCCCAGCACTGCCTCCATCGCGATCGCAATCAGGATGAGATAGAGCAAGCGATCACGCTGCGCCTTATCAAAACGCCATTGATAGAGTCCAAACAAAAACAGTAGGCCAGCAAAAAGTCCCAGCAATCGGGGAATAGCATAATCCTTGAATGCAAAACCAGGATAGAGCATCGGGAGCAACAGCAAGAGTGACCCTATCCATAAACCCGCTTGTAATGGAGAGAAGAGCAGGCGCTGACGTAACGTCACCTGCCACAATCCCAATCCAATAGCCAACGAGGCAAACACCCATCCCCATGCGTTAAAGGGCAGATACAGCCCTGCACCTCCAGGGTTATGCATAAAAAAATGCATGCCCAACAACCAATAAGCGATACAAAGTACGCCAAACAAAACACGTAAGTATTTAATCATCATGCATTCCTAGCATAATTCTGCAGATTGCCATATCTCTTGGGTAGGTAATAAAAGGGCGAGCAGTTTACAACTGCTCGCCCTGTTTGATGAAAAAAGATAGGCTCTATGCAACTTTTGATTACTATAGCTCTGTCAAGCCGTAAAGACCATTCTTGCGGCTCAACATCTGGCCTCCATCCCGTGTCAAAGGAACCCATCCAATGCTTCCTTTCGCGGTTGTTGGCTTGAGCAGCATCAAATCAAACGGTATCGTGACATAAATGCCTTTGGTAAAGCTACCTTCACCATACTCGTCTGCAGAAACATTGGTAAATGTTGCATACCCCCCCAAGACAACACCCGAATCAAACCGTTTGGAGAAGTCGAATGTAGCGCCTTTGTCACCAGCCAAATACTGACCTACGGAGACTTTAGCGGTGACATTACTCATGAATGGTAACTGCCAATACGCAGTAACATGTCCTGTCATTACATCGTAATCAGCCATTTTCAGGGTGTTGTGCCAGTCTCGTTGTTTTACCCAGTTGGCATCAACGCCAATGGCCCAAGTTTTGCCATATGGACGATAGAGTACCTCACTGCCAACACCGGCATACATCATCTCCAGATATCCCCCATAAGCTTGCCCGTACCAATCTTGAGCAAGTGGTTGCATATGGGTTAACTGCAAGTTGTTGAGTAATACATTAGAAGAATCGACATACTCACGAATCCACGTCCGAACCCGTGGTAAGGCAGCGCCATCTGGAGGAGGAGCTTTATAATTGAACTCATCGTAGTTATTAACCAGATTAACAAACAGCGTACTTTGCAAACTGTTGTTTTCATTTATATGCCAATCAGCATTTGCATTAATGCCTAACTGATACATATAGAAAGACTCAGCACCACCAAATGATTGCGTTAGGTCTGGATCAAAAGAGTATGAAAATGACTTGCGCTCAGATGAGTAGATAGATTCTCCCTGAATTTTTCCTGCAGCCTGAACCATCGATTTTTCATGTTGTTCTTCTCCCAACACCTGTACCACATTGGCATGACGAACAGATGGGAGATCGATGCGGGTTTCTTGCAACTGGAAATTCGCCTTACGCTCAACAACATTCAGCTGATCGACCGTACCCGGCAAATAATTTGCGGCTAACAAAGAGGTTCTCTTCATCGCCTCATTCTGATCGCGATACTTGCTCTGCGTGCCGATGACAGTCACAGAATTGGTGGTTGTGTAAAATTCTGTATCCTGCCAACCAGCATTCTCTTTCAAATCGTCAGTTAGCGCCTTCCACTTCACATCAGTCATAGTGGCTGGAACTTGGTCAGGCTGATAAATGGGTCTCGGCTGATCAATATGAGCGGGTTTCATATCATTAAAGTTAGTCCGAAAAGTCACCCCCCACATCAAGGTGTTTCCTCTCTGCCAGCTTAGATGGCTATCCATATTCTCGAAAACTCGGTACACAGCCCCGACATTCCAAGGTGAATCTTGATAAATATGGCCAGCGAACTCCTTGCTATAATCATTGCCATCATATTCCAGCTTCAACCTGAGTGGCTGCCATGGTGTTTGATACTCAACACCGCCAAAGAGTGCTGCTGGCCCATGAAACAGGCTATCAAACTCAAACTTACCACCATTACCAGAGAAGCTATTATTTCTTTGACACCAGCTATCTTTATACTCACAAAATGGGTTTTTAACATTACCACTTTCGGCCATATTTCCCCAGCCGATACCGATAGTAAAATCAAATGGTCCATACCGCTTGCTGGCCGTCACAAATTCACTATCAAAGAGACCGGTCCCCATTAGATCTCTAAAGCCAACTGAAACCTGTGGCAGATAGTTAGATTCTTGCCAAAGACGAAACTTGAAATCCATCCCTTTGTCTTTGTAGGTTTGATCACCACTAAAATCTTCGTAGGGACTGTACTTTTTTGTTCTTACATCAGTATATCTCAGTGTTGCTTCAAACCAGTCGAATGGCTGCGCAGAGATAGACCATCGACGATATTGGTCATTATCAACATAGTTGGCACTGAACTCACCTGTTTTAGCCATTCGTGCGGTAGGCATTTGAAGCAGACCCACACCACCGAAATCACCTTGTGAAGGACCATAAGGATCAATAACAGACTCTGCAGCACAAACAGCTCCTGAAACAAAGATCGCAATATATTTCAATTTAGGCAGCATTATTCTGGTACTCGATTAGCAAGCAGACTGGCAATACGAATATTGATATCTTTATATTGCTCTGGAAGGATTTGGGGATCAAAACCGACAAAGAGCGTAGCACCCGCCATAGGTTCACGATGCAGTTTGTTCCAATTCGCAACAGGAACCTGGCTGATAGAACCGTCAGGCTGGATCAGAAATGCTTCATACTGCGCAGCGCCAGCCAACAAGCGGTAATCCTGCCAATAGCTTGCCAAACTGGCACCAGGCTGAAGTGGCTGTTTACTGCGACCGTTAATCAGTCCCACGAAGTAGATAAAATCGGGCCTTGAAGCAAGGAAAAGGGTGTACTGCCCTTTTAATAGTGGATTACCATGCGGGTCAATTCTGGACTTGGCAGGATCTAATGCGATTGACAAACGGCCACTGACAGGAACTTTGTCCAGCTCTTGTAGTAACTGTTGCGTTGACTGGATCAATGAACCTTTGTCACCTGCTCGCATCCAAAGTACTTGAAGTGCTTTAATATCCTTGAGCAATTGCTCTTTAGTCATCTGAAATTCCGCTATGGTCTTTTCATTCGCAATTTGTGCAGTACGCCAATAGATATCATCTGGTAATTGAACATTAAATAACAGGTCTGCAAGTCTGGCACCATCATGCAACTCAATCTTCGCTGTAGCATGACGCTCAAAAATCACGTTTACATCAGCTTGAGCCAAAGCAAAAAATGGTATGAGACCGATCGTCAGGTATCTTTTCATAATGCGTACGGCTTTAATATTGTCATTTCAATCACCGGTAATTCCGGCCCCAATTGCTGCTGGCTTTTTAATACTCTGCTCGTACTAGGCTCAAACCAATAGTAGTTATGCCAAGAGTTCTGGTCATGTCCGACACTGACCAACTCATCAATCAACATAACATCATGTGTTTTATCAAGGATTAACAACTTTTCTGGAACAGCAGATATAAACTTAGCCCGCATGTCATATCCACTCAGATAATCCTTTTCCCATTCGGCAGTATACTGCCAAGACATAGCATCCAGGTTCAAAGATATATCGGGTACATTTACCATTTTTTTCAATGGATCAGGCCAGGATGATGCCACTAAATAGAGATCATTTTCCAAACCCACCGTCTTGTGTAGCCGACCTGATTTGGTAACAAAAAGCTTATTATCAGAGCTCACCCAGCTCAATGAACCATCAGGATCTGCAAACGCAAGCACAACCAATGCCTGTGGATTATCACCTACTCGCAGATAGGCGCTCGCATAAGGTAATTCACGTATTTTTTCAGACGTAACCTCCACATCATCCATTCCCAAAAGGGCATAGCGGAGAGTTGCATAGGTATCTGAACTGGTGGCGGAACAGCCACTCAAGAGTAATAACCCCAAAGACATAAACAAACGAAGAGAAAACATAGATGGGTTACTCAGTGGAATGGGAAAATAATTGCAAAGCGACAAAAATAAGGCTGCCAATGTGGCAGCCTTATTACAATATCAAACAACTTATTTAGTAGCAGTTGTTGTGTTAGTGCTGGTACTGGTGGAGTCGTCATTGGCATTAGCAACAACAACAGCAGCCAGAGCCGCTGCACCAACGCCCACAGCAACCAGAGTGGTAGTACCTACAGCGGCAGTACCTGCTACGCCAGTGGAACCAGCCGCAGTACCTGCAACTTCTTCAGCTGCAAATGCATTTGAAGAGAGAACCAACATAGCAGCCAGAGTCAACGCTGATTTTTTCATTACAAATTTCCTTATTTAAACATGACTTAAAGTACTAACAGGATATCTTGAAACAGAGCAATTAGCCAGTGTGAGTCGCTCAGATGAGCCCTCTCATCAATGATGAGGTGAACGACCGATTCCATGGCGAACCAGTACAATCATAACGCCTAGCATTCCGCCAAGCAGCGTCCCCAATACTGCAATCAACGCACGTTTGGGTTTTGCCTTTTCCTCGGCAACCACGGCAGGATCAAGGGTTTTAAACACGTACTCTTGATTCACTTCAGTCAACATCAAGGTTTTGGTCTGATCCTCTATCAGTTGATAAAACACCTTCTGCATATCTGCGACCGGGGTTTTCTCAAGCTGTGCTTTGAGATAAGCAATGTTACGCGTCGCATCAACTTGCTCACGCAGCTTCATGGCCTCATTGAGGTCGGCCACCAACCAGTCAACCCATTGCTTCGCAGACTCGGGGGAGTAGTACTCCACCGCCACCGTCACCAACCCTGATTTGGCATCCTTATTAATACTGGCAAGTTCACGAAATGCCTTAACTAGCTCCCAATCTGTTGGTTCCACGGACTTGCCAAGAGGCATTTCACGCACCCACTTTTTGCCGGCGACATCGTAGACATCTTCATCAATCACCAATTCACCGGTCGCCTTGTCTGTTTTGGTAACAGCCATCAACGGCACTTCCAACTGATGTTGGCGGATAAAGTGACTTAAGAATTGACGGGATTTCCCAATTTCGACCGCAATAGCCGTCTTGTCCTGACCACCGCCACCACTGAGATTGACACCAGCCAAGCTAGCAAGACCGCCAAATTGGGCAGCCATAGCAGCAAGTCCACCTCCTTGCTGCTCCGTAGATGGGGCAAGCAAAGCCTCTGAACGATAAATATTTGGCAGTGAGAGTGCAAAAATGACAGCAATAACCGCACCAACCAAGGTACTGGCGACTACCCACCACTTACCACGCCAAAGCGCCGCGAATAATTCACGCAAATCGATTTCATCTTCCTTCCCTCCGTTCATTGCCAAGGTTAAAGGAGAATATTCTTTTACTTGTGCCATAACAAACCAGATCTCAGAAGAGTCAGGTGACCTTCACCACCTGACTGAATGGGTGACCAAATAAACGATGCAATTACTTGATTGCACTCCACGCGACACCCAGTTGATAGAGGACCTGTGTTGCAGAGGTCATGATACTCAGGTTATCCAGATAATCAGAATCAACTGGTACTACGATGGTATCCCCTGGCTCCAGGCCTTTGCGACTACCAAACCAGCTATCACCAGGCAGCATTACACTACCATTTGCTTTGATCACGTAGATACGGTCGGTATCAGCCTGTTTCTTGGTTCCCCCGGCACGGCTCAAGTAATCATTAACACTCAGGTTACCGTCGTAAACGTGCGAGGAGGGGAATTGCACCATCCCCTGAATAGAGACCACATTTTGTAACGCAGGCACATACAGCTTGTCGCCATCTTGCAGCATCACGTCAGCCTGCTTGTCTCCAGACAAAATCGCCGGCATATCGATGGTCATGCGACCGACAGCCTTGCTGTTTTCCAGTTGATTAACCACCGTCATCGCCTCTGCAGGCGAGCTGTTGTAGTTAGCGATACTGGATTGACGACGCAGTGTCATCGTCGCGATCTCTTGCTTTAGCTCATCACGCAGCAACGCGATTCGTTCTGCTTCCTGTTTACGCAGCGCTTCACGGGCAAAGACAGAACCATTCGGATTGGCATAGGGGGTAATACCACCAACACGCTGGATCAGATCATGCAAACTTTCTCCACGACGAACCGTATAAGTTCCCGGATACTTCACCTCGCCAAACACCTGTACAGTTGCTTCTTCACGCCACTGAGGATGAGGCAATACGTTCAAACTGTCTTTTGATTGCACCAATGGCGAACCGGTTACCCGATTTGCAGTTGCCAAATCCAGACGTTGATTTTCAATTGCAATATCATTCCCTCGCTCACTCACGCGAGATAACTCAATCACATTTGCCTGTTCGTTAAACCCGCCAGCAGCCATGATCAAATCATGGGTTCGACTATAAGGCGTTAAGGGATAAACCCCCGGATATTTAACCTCACCACGCACTTCAGCAATCTGTACCGGTTTACCTTGTGCTGCTTGAGCTTTCAAACGTTCAATAACCGGAGCGAGCAAAGCTTGACGAGAGGCACCAACTAACGCCCCAGTCTTGGTCGTATTAGACACACTAGCCAAAGTCATTTTATCTTCTTTAGCCAGCTGAGCACGACTAACATCGGCACCTGTACTGTCGTCTACAGCGTTGACTTGTTGCTCCATGCGTTGGTTAGCCTGATTGTCAATACTTGTCGACGAGCTCTGAGTGCTCGCCAGCTGCTTCAGTCGATCGGTTGCATGATTGCTGAAAATAAGCACCTGATCCCTCGGCTGCAAACGAATGTCGTCTTCCCCACCCGGCATTTGCAACACTCGGCCCAGATTGAATTGCAACACCTTGATATTACGTTGCGCATCCACCTCACGCACAACCAAGGCATAATTCAAGTCAGTGACCGATGTCAGATCGCGGTCGGCACTTTGCAACACACGACTGATCCGCATTCCCGGCTGAAAGCTGAAGACACCTTCACGAACTACGGCACCTTTTACCACAATCGCCTGGCTATATTCGGTGCTGCTCGGCTTGACCGTGACCTTGTCACCATCACGCACGACAAACTGACGATCATGCTGATTTGACAAGTTCAGGTTAAATACCCGCATCCCGGTTTCACCATAACGGGTCACCGCAACCTCTTTGAGTGCAGCGGCCTTCATGCCGCCCGCCAACCCAAGCACATTAACCAGGGCTGCAGGTCCACTCAATTCATAAATAGCGGGACGTTTAACCAAACCATCGATACTCACTTCGCTGCCTTTAGCAGGGATAAATACCGTATCACCGGAGCGCAGACGGATATCCTGGCTGGTATCGCCCCATACCAACATTTTGTAGAGGTCGACATCGATCACTTTCTGCCCTGCACGCTTGACCTGGATCTTGCGCAGCGACCCCACAGTATCGATACCGCCAGCGGCTTGCAAAGCCTGGGTCACAGTAGCCATACCATTGACGTTGTAAGCACCGGGGCGATAGGCATCACCCATCACAAAAACCTGCATAGTGCGCAGAGCGCCAAAACTGATAAACGCCTCTACACCAATTTTTTGCTCTTTGATCCGGTTTTCCAGTTCACTGCGCAGTTGCTGAAAAGTCTGACCACTGGCAGCAATAGGGCCAAGAGAAGGAAAATCGATAAATCCCTCACGGCCAATCGCCAGGGTATAACTCGCATTCTCCTTGCCATAGAGTTGAACCCGGATTTCGTCACCCGGCCCCATCACATAATCGTCTGCAACCGGCATATCCACCACGGGCGCATCTGTCAAAGGTTCCCCGGCAAAAACGCTATAACCAAAAGGCTGTAATACCCCCTCTTGCGCTACACCAGCGACCAAAGGCCGCTGAGACTCTTGGCTGTAATCCACTTCACGTGGAGCAGCCACAGGCGCAGTATGGACCGGAGTAACACTGCTTTGCTTGTTACTCCCTCCCAATTGGGATGGGTCGATACCATACTGAGCAGCCAGTGCCTGCTGCTGGGCAGGAGATAATTGTTTAAATTTTGCCATCATCTCAGGCGTGATTTGTGGTGCAGCCATAACTGGCAAGCCCATCAAAGCCAGTGAGAGAAGCAATCCCTTTTGTTTCATTTTAGTTATTCCACCCAATACTCATAAAAATAAACACCATGATAACCATGAGCAAAAACGGCTGCATGGTAGCATTAAGCTCTAACGAAGTCATATCCAAGTGAATAGCATTCAAACTCTATACTCAAACAAAAACATCACGCCCCTTCTGATCGATGAAAGGCATGCCGTACCAGCACAATCGCAACACCCAACATGCCCCCCAGCAGGGTAGCCAGTACAACAATTAGTGGGCGTTTGGGCTTATCACGGGTAAACGGTTCCTCCGGTGAATCGATCATATTAAATGACTGAAAATCAGCATTTTTAAGTTTCAATGCTTTTAAACTACTTAATTGCAAACGAATCTTTCCTAATTCAGGATTAAGAAGTTCAGGATCTTTAATTTCATTCAATATTTTCAATTTTTCCGCAAGGCCTTTCGTCCCTAACTGAATATTGAAAACCTCTTGGCTATCAATCCGTTCAAGAGGAGCATCAACTCCAGCCGCCTTACTGATACGCAAACTGTATCCAACCCGCTGAAGCTCTTCCTGCCTTTTTAGCAATGTATCAGCTTTGGCACTGTAATATTGTGCAGTCAGCGCTTTTATTCTATTTTGCCATATAGATTGTAACTCTGCATTTTTGCTTTTTAGTTGCTGCTGCTGGACAAAGTCTATATATTTTCCCAGTCGCTGCAGAGCAAGTTCAGGCGTTTCAGCAGAAAAACTTAACGTCATCTCTTGACTGGTTTTATCCTGAATCTTGGCTGATACTGACTCAGCTAACTTGCTCATTAGCGCACGGCCATCGCGCTTATCAGAGATCTCAAATTTTTCCATTTCTGCGGCATAGATACCTTCTCGAACCAAAAAATCCCGCTTATTATTCATACTGTTAAAGGCTGAGATAAAGCTCTGGAAAATAGCAGGTTGCTCAAGCGAGGAAAATTCAGCTGTCGTCAGAGGAGAGCTATTGCTGGACATGATTGCTTGTAATTTATCTACAGCTAGCTGTAAGGCCTCAACTTGGGACACTGATGGTTCAGAAATCACCGCCTGACTGGTCCACACCTGGCGCGCAGTCATGGCGTAAACAATACCCGCAACAGCAAACGCACCGGTTACCAACAATATCAATACTTTTTGACACCACAGCACCAGCAGCAGCTCTCGCAGATCTATCTCATCTGATGTAGGTGTTTGTACCAATTGATTAGGAGTGATTGGCGTTTTCTTGCTCATTTTTTCTCTCTCTCGAATATCCATATTAAAATGGCTGACAACAGTAGATAGTACTAAAGCATATCGATGAAATCGGGAGCCTGACGATCTTTATCAGATAGCAGCAAGGGGAATTGCTCAGATAACGGCCATGTTATCGTCAGATGCGCATTATCCCATGGCATGGCCGCTTCATCACCCGGCAGATAATAATCGGTACATTTATAAAAAAATCTGCGCTGATGCTGAGCACGGCATTGTTGCCCAAATCAGCCAACAAGTCATGACTTCTCCCACCTGGCCATTGTAGTTACGCAGGCTGATTTTCCCCGCCAATAACTGCTTGAACCGATACATCGCCGTCTCTGCCAGTGAGCAACGGTGAAACCCCGATATCTTCTTCCAGTGCGCCAGCCAAGGAATAGAGGCCGGTCACCGCATAATGACTGGCAGGATTGACCGGCTTCTCGGTGATCGCCAAGGCCTTGCCCTGCTCATTGAGCGTTAATACACCATAGCGGGCCGAATCATCGACCCGATAGGCAAGCACTCTGGCCCCTGATCATCTGTCATCGCCGGACGTAACTGCGTAGGCAATTCGGCGCCATAAAACAGATTGTCACCCAGGTTCAAACAGACCGGCCTCCCCCGTTAAGAAGGGCTAGGCATAATAGAACATTAACCCCCATTGACTGTCATCCGCAAACAACTGGTGAAAGCGGGGGCGTACTGATGATCAGGATCTCGCGGATCTCTGCCGACATCAGCACTGACAAGGGGTAATAGATCATCGGCTTGTCATAGACAGGCAACAACTGTTTGCTCACGGCCAGCATGGCGGGATAAAGACGTGTCGCCGTTCCTCCTGCCAAAATAACCCCTTTTTGCGAGAGGTTCTGTTACACAAAAAAGGCGTCATCGCAGCTCCTCACATAATGCCTGCAACGTTGCGCTAACCCCCACTCGCCAATTTGGCAAGTGCACGCTAAAACGCTGCGAAAACAGCTGCGTATCGAGCCGGGAATTAAGGGGGCGGTTGACCACACCACCATAATCCACACTGGTGATGGGCTTGATTCGCGGTACCTTCTCTATCAGACCCAACTCATGCGCCTTGCTGAAAATGAAGCGGGCATAATCGAACCAACTGACGGCCCCGGAAGCCGCCACATGATAGAGGCCCATCAGTTCCGACTTGGCCAAGACCCTGTCGATGGCCATCAGCGTAACCTCTGCCAACATCATCGCCGAGGTGGGGGCTCCAACTTGATCGCTCACCACCTGCAGCTCATCGCGATCGCGCGCGAGCTGCAGCATGGTCTTGAGGAAATTAGTGCGCCATGGGCTATGTAACCAGCTGGTACGGATGATCAGATAGCGACAACCACTGGCGATGATCGCTTGCTCCCCCGCCCATTTACTCTGACCATAGGCATTTAAAGGGGCCGGGGTATCGGCTTCCCGCCAGGGGCAATGACCGGAGCCATCGAAGACATAGTCCGTCGAGAAATGCACCAGCAAGGCATCATGCTGCCTCGCCAATGCGGCCAGTCGTGCGACCCCCTCCCCATTGACTCGCATCGCCTGCGCAGGGGAAAACTCGGCCCCTGCCACATCCGTGTATGCGGCAGCGTTAAGAATGACTGCTGGGCGATAACGCAGCGTTGATGCATGCATCAACGTGTCATTGTCCACTGGGTAGCACTCTCTTGGCAGAGAAATAGCGGGTTGCGCGGCTAGGTGAGTGGCAGAAAGCAAAGCGCGGGCCAACTGGCCCGCACCTAGCAAGAGTTGACTCATTTAACGAGCACCAAACCCGGTCAAAATGGTCTTAATCGTTTTAAAGACGATGAGCACATCCAGCCAGAGGGAGAAATGCTTGATGTAGTAGAAATCGTGTTGATCTTGATGCGCGTATCATCAGCATCGGCAGCATAACCATGAACAACCTGTGCCCAACCACTGATACCGGGGCGCACGATATGGCGATACATGTAGAAGGGGATCTCCCGCTCGAACTGATCGACGAAGGTGCGTTGTTCTGGCCTCGGCCCTATCAGACTCATATCTCCTTTGAGGACGTTGAAGAACTGTGGTAGCTCATCAATGCGCAGCTTGCGGATCACTTTTCCCACCCGAGTTACGCGCATGTCACCATCTTGGGCGAACTGAGCACCAGCCTTCTCCGAATCCTTGCACATGCTGCGGAACTTGTAGATACGAAAATCCTTGTTGCCCTTCCCCACCCGGTTTTGCAGGAACATCACGGGGCCCGGGCTCTCCAGCCTAATAAGGATGGCCGTCACCAGCATCAATGGCGAGAAGAGCGGAATCGCGATCAACGCAGCGAGGATGTCCATCCCCCGTTTGATGAAGGCATAGACGGACGAAGGCAAAAGGGAGCCAAGTTGGTTCTCGTGGAGATGATCGATCTTCACGCGTCCGGTCAGGCTCTCGCTGACCTGCTTGATGTGATAGACGGGAATGTGGGCCAAGGCGCACCGAGCCAAGAAACGCTCCCACTCACCCGCCAACTTTTCATCCCGTAGATCTGCCACCACGGCGTCATAGCGAATGGATCCCAAATCCGGCTCATCCAGCAGGCGCCACTCTACGCAAGAGTGCCGAGTTAAGGCCTGGTAGTCACCAAAGGGCAATAAGGCATACTTAGGAGTCCGGTAGCGACGCCCGATGAAGTAAGCCAGCCAGCAGCAGATCAGTGCCACCACATACGACTCGAACAGTACCTGCCGACTGTAAGGTAAGCGTAAAAAGAAGAGGAGTCCGACCAGCGCACCGTAGAGGGTAGTCACTGTGGGGAGCATATAGGCAACCGGACTGGCACCTGGATAACGTAGAACGCGATGAAGAACAATCCCCGTCAGCAAGAATGCAAGAAAGGCCCCGCACAAAGTATTAACTCTAACCGCATCAAGATGACGCCAAAATTCCCAGCCCCAGCGCTCGATTGCAGGTAAACAAACAGAAAGCACCCCCCCAATGAAAAAAAGAGAAGTGGCGCTAAACAACATGCGCTCATACCAGCGTGAATGACGTCTGAGATAGCTCAATTATAACCTCACAATCCATTATCATAACTATATTTCGCACTAGCAATTAAGTTTAATTATGTTCATTGCTGGACATTTAAAACCGTAGCGAATACTTTACAGAATTTATATCTGACGAACATTGTCTAACAAATGATTAATCCATGTTTCGATATCAAATGAAGATGTAGCATCCCCCAATAAACATTGATACTTTCCCACCCTATCTAAAACAATATTTCGGTTTAATTCTAAGCCACTACAACGCTCAATAAACCTAACATTTCCTGACATGTCATGTAATAAAGTAAATATGTTGGTAGTGTAAAGTGCTGTTGTTAATGATAGTGCTTCCCACGTACGCATCGTCAATCCCGACTGTGATGGATGGTGTATGTCTATAACGTATGTAGATTCTCTATAAACATCTTCTATATCTGCATTGGATAGTATATTAAAAGTCAACCAAGATGCTGGCATGCATCTTAACTCTCTATCATACAAAAAATAAAATAAATACTGCAATCTACTTTGGAAGAATATTTTTATGAAAGAATTAGCATTAGGGTGATTTAATAAGAAACGATTTAATACAGCAACTCGATCGCTATGATAACTACCAACAAAAGAAAAATCATATTTTTTGACATTTATATGTCTTTTTTTCTCCATATCATTATAGAAAAATAATGGCGTGTAAGAAAACTCATATTTAAGGCAGTCTTCAGGGTCGAAGCTAAAAACTGAGTCTGCAAACTTTGATAATTCTAAAAAATTTGGTGCATTTTTTACGGAGTCCCATGAATAAATAACAATATTTATTTTTGGGTTGACGATTTTAAGATGAGAAAGAAAATTTCTATCTATACAGGTTCCTTTTACAATTAAAACTGTAGATATATCATTTATCCCATTAGATATATAATCAAGAATATGCTTTGAATGCTTTCTTGCATACACTTTTTGAAAATTAAGGATATTATATTTTATAAGTGCCTTATGTAATGAGCTACACTCTGGCCTGTCAGAAAAAGAGTATACTTTGTCATACCTAAAAGATAGCTCTTTCTCAATTATCTCCTTGTAATTAAAAAAGTCTGGGCAGATAAAAATACAATTATTTGCCATTAAAAACCACCTCCCATTTCAAGGAGGAGAAATTATATTTTTTTATAATTTTTGCAGGGTTACCAACAGCAATAGAGTAATCAGGAATATCTTTTGTCACAACGGAATTCGCACCAATGATTGATGACTGGCCAATTTTAACCCCGGGTAGAATTACCACTCCTTCCCCAATCCAAACATTATCATTAATAATAACAGGAGATGTACTCAGAGGTCGCTGAGCAGCACAAGAATCAGGGTGTGAATGTAAATCACCTGAATAAGAACCATGATTAAGGTCAGAAATAAAAACTCGGCTTGCGATCAAAACATTATTACCAATCTCGACTCTATCTGCAGCGACAATATGCACTGAGTCATTAATCTGACAGTCACTGCCGAAAGATAACTTGGTACGTTTATTGTGATTTTCTGAACTATCATAAGCCTCTATTCTGCAGTATCGCCCCGTACTCAAACCAACGCCGAAATCTATCCGCTTCCCCCCCCGACACTCAAATGGTAATCTTATTATTTTGGACCGACTAAAAAATACCATTGTGTATAACTTACATATAAATAAGTTAACACCCCCCCAAAAACCATAATGGTTATAATAGTTCATTTTTGTTTTCTCAGCTTTATAAGACTAGATATGATGAGCCTTCTTATAAATTTTAACAGTGAGAACGTGACCAAGAAGATGTATTTAATAAATGATATTTTACCATCTCGATAGATCGATAAGTAGTTATGAAGCTCTCCTCTTTCCATTGAGAGCAAATTTCCACTTAGGCCACTTTCTCCAAACATACACTTCCCACCACCAAAGTTTATTTGGAGTTTATCAATGAAAACACATCGGTAAGAGTATGCTATATTATAAAAAAACAATCCCTCCTCCGCATGTCTCATCCCCTCTTTAAAGAGTCCAACACTAGGTAATATACTACTTCTAAACATAACTGTTGATGGCTGAAAATAGTTCCGAATAATTAGGCTTTTAAAGTCTATCACATATACATCATCTACTACCTTGGAGAACTTTGAAACATCTAACCCTGTAGAGTTAAACCTTCCACCACAAAGAAAAATTGAACCATCAGAATCCATCAAATCCATCTGATATCTTATCTTACCAGGCAACCAAACATCATCTGAATCTAGAAAAGCAATATATTGTCCAGTTGATATACGAATACCAGCATTTCTAGCAGACGCAACACCACCATTTTCTTGAGTAATAACCTTTATATTTTTGATGGTTCTAATGTTGATAAATGATTCTATAACTTCAAGCGAGTTATCTGTAGACCCATCATTAATGATTATAACCTCGAAGTCATCATTATTGACATCTTGTAGATAAACTGAATCGAGCGCAGATAAAATTGTGCGTTCGGAATTATATAACGGTATTATTATGCTCAACTTCACGCTGAAACCACCTATATTTTAAATGGATATTAACTCATACCACTTTGAAACTATTGAACTAACCTCATATTTTTTGGCTGACGCAAAAGCCTCTTTCTGCAGGCCATTATAAATAAGTTCATCTTCTTTTATTGACTGTAGGCATGAGTAAAAGTCACTATATGTAGTGTCGGAATCAAGTAAATAACCATTAAAGCCATCGTTTATTATTTCTCTTGGCCCAAATGGACAGTTCACTGAGATAATTGGAATGCCAAGTGATAAGGCCTCTAAAAATGCCATTGGGAATGCTTCAGTTTTTGAAGAACATAAATAGAATGAAGAGCCGGCTATGCATTCATTCACGTTTTCAACAAAACCGTTAAATTTAACATTCTGAGAAATACCTAATACATTGGCATACGCTGATAGAACAGACTTTAATTCTCCATCCCCATAAATCTCCAAACACCAGTCAGTATTCTTCAATAAAAAAGGGGCTATCTGTTGCAGCATAAAAGAATAATTTTTTACATCGACCAACCGGCCAATTGAAACGAGACGTTTTGAAGCGAGTGAGCTTGATATCGATATTGCTTTAAATGAAGATGGATTGTGAATTAGTTTTATTTTATCAAAACTAATAAACTTAGAGAAAATATCAACATCATGTTCTGTAAGCGATACTATATATTTTGATTTTTTGTATGCAAGTAATCTTAACAGCCTTACTAAAAATGAATGTGCATTGTATTGCGAGTGTTCAGCAGCAATAAACTCAGCATACTTAAAATAATTAAGAACACCATAAATACAGCTTATATTTGTCAGTGTACTGATAACACAATGTCCCTCAACTAACTGTCTGATTTTTATTACCGAGCGAACGATATTGTAGTATAATTCTAGCTTACCTAAATATCGTCTCTGGTTAAGATACGTTATGTTTACATTTTGGGGGAATTTATATGATGGCTTATCCCCAACTTTGAAAATAGAATAGATGTCTACATCATAACCATCTTGAACAAATTGCTCAGTCAAAACAGAAATAACTCTCTCAATACCACCTAGTAAGGTTATATCAAGAGTGATAAATATTATCTTCCCTTTTGGCTCTTTGCTGTTCACCCCCCCATCCCTCCTCTTTGTGATCTGAAAATAAATGCTATAAAGACTAATGTCATCCCAAAAATCCCACCACCCAGAGTCATAATATAGATAAGGAAAGACAAGTAGAATGGCAGTATTTCACTATTGTTCACAAGAACTCTTCTGCAACATGATAAAAAAATGCATATATAAGGAATAGAAAAAAACCATCCATAGTTTAATACCATCTGAAACACTGAGTGATGAGGTGAATTTTTAAAAATATTATCCAAATACCAATCAATATCAATGCCGAATATGTAGTCCATTGGCTTTGTAATTAACTGTTCAATAAAAAGAACCGAAGCTAGAGATTGATCAAGATTAGACCGGTCAATCAAACTTCCAGAAAATTTATCATCGACTGTAGTAACATGCGCAGCCTCTGGAGGTACATACAAAACAAAGAAAAAATTAATAGCTAATGGTAGAAATAGAATGATGATGAACGAAACCCAAGTGCGGCTCAAAAATAACATTATTTTTTTAAAAAAACTATATTTTATAAGAGCATTGAGTATGAAAAAACATAAACAAACTAATACATATGCCCGACTTAGTGTAACAACACCAAGAATAAATGGAGCTATAGAATATTTTCGCCCAATGTTGTAATAAACATACACAGAGAACAAAAAAATCATCATCGATGAATAGTTA
The DNA here is from genome assembly GCF_051919185.1 of Aeromonas sp. 97A. Classification (NCBI taxonomy): domain Bacteria; kingdom Pseudomonadati; phylum Pseudomonadota; class Gammaproteobacteria; order Aeromonadales; family Aeromonadaceae; genus Aeromonas; species Aeromonas sp. 97A. The sequence continues at coordinate 2,229,644 of NZ_JBQBFF010000001.1, forward strand.
GAGTCAAGATAGCTGAGAACGGGACGCCCATCTAGATCAAACATTAGTAACTGAAGGCACACTGATATTATGCCGACACCGACAAAAGTCAACTTCAGTTTATACGAGATAGAATAATATCGCTCTGATATTATAATATAAAATATAGACAAGTATACCCAATGTATAACTAAATACCCTCTATATATGAAGGCTAACACTACACTAATGAGCATTAATAAGAATAGAAAAAAATCAACAATTCTTACTTTAGATAAGAAATTAGCATAAATATAAACCGGAATAATTAATACAAATATAAAAGTAAAGAATGATAATAGTGAATTCAAAAAAAACAAATTAGATGGATCTTGTCTGTTATTATTGAGTATAAATAAAGATAAGACGGTTATAACAAAAACTAAGTTAATAACTAGAGCTCGTTTATTAATTAGCATTCAATCCGACCTCAATAGACTACCTAACCAAGCATCTATGGAATAATCCTTTTTCTCATAAGGGCTTACTTTTCTTTAATAATAGAATCTATGTCTAATGAAAAATTATTTATATCGTATAAAAATATCATATTTTCATCATAAAATTTTTCCTTGCGGATCATATAATTATTTGTCAATAGTTTACTCCCACAACCTATCGCTTCAATTGTCCTCATTGTTAGACCTGACTGAGTGACATGTGAGATATCTAGCACAATAGAACTTTTTTCCATTATTGACAAAACATTATAATATTTTATGTTGGAAAATGTGAAATAATCATTAGGAACATAATTTAATTTTTTCTCAAAAAATTTTAATGAAAGATACTTGAGGGGGTTTATCTTTATCTTTATCTTTATCTTTATCTTTTTTGAGTACAAGTGATGTATTTTTTTTATTATATTCAATCTTTCTTCTGTATAAACACCAACAAAACTTAAGTCGTACAAATGTACAATTTCATGGCTACCTTCTTTTATGTAAAAGAGAGGTTGGTAGTGAAATCCAAATACGCTACAATCGTCTGGGTCAAATGAATACACCGAAAAATCATTTCTAAGATGAGTAACTGCTTGCGGATTATTCTTTACTGAATCCCATTGATAAGATATTTTTTTTTCAAAAAAAAATGCTCGATTTATATAATCAATTACTCTCTGATCTACAAACTCCCCTCTTATAACGAAAAGCACTTTATAATTCTCATTTTTCGATTTTAATTCTCTCAAACTATTTAATAAAATTATTTTTTGTAAAACTTCATAAACTCTATAGCTAATTTTATGCAAAATATCCCATAGGGGGCCCACCTTCTTTTCTTTTAAATAGTCTACACGGTAGCCATGCTTTTCTAATCTTTTGATAATTTCCAGGTGATATATATTGAATTCTGGAGCTATAAATAACAGTCTCAATCTTGCCTCCACATAAATGAAAAATGCTAAATATTTCGCTCCCATTGAGAATTTTTGATACTAAATCTCTTTATTATCTTTGCTGGGTTACCAACTAGGACAGAATAATCAGGATAATGACCCCGAACAACGGAATTACACCCAACAATACAGTGCTTCCCTAAATGGCTACCAGCCATGATCTTCGAACCACTCCCAATGAAGCATTGTTCTTCAATTATAGTTTGATTTACAGATAAAGGCTGTAAGCCTACGGGAATGGTAATATCTGAATATACATGATCAGTATCTTGTATCATGACATCAAAAGAGATCAAGCAATTATCACCAATAAATAGTTCACCAGCAGCTGTAATATGGCATCGCTGTTGAATAGTTACACCATCGCCAATTATTATTTTAGGATTTAACTCTTGATTTCCATGATTTTTTATGCCTTCTATCCTTGCAGCATCCCAAATAAATACATTGCTACCTAAATGAATGAATTCTGGCGTCAGGAGAAGTGGTTTTCTAATCAAACTTCCTCGTCCGCTCTGTAAAAAAAACAATCGATAGAAAAATCGCATCTTCAGTTTGAAATATAAGTTTTCTATATACTGATATCTCTTGAATGGACTCATAAGGAAAAACATTTTTATTTTATGTGAAATTCTCATCCCCCCTCCCTCTATAGCACTTAGGCACAAAATGACACATATCGACTTGATATTACAATATAAAAATTTATATTTTCATAGCATGAATTGTAAAGCATTATAATGAGTTTCAATATATTCCTTTAGTTTTATGTCATCCAGCTCCCACCAATCTTTACCATCTATTTTCTCTGAGACATTTCGATATTTAATAACTTTAGCAGGAACCCCCCCCACAATAGCGTAATCAGGGACATTCCTTGTGACAACTGCACCAGCCCCAATAACAGCACCATTACCTATTGAAATACCGTTCAAAATAATAGCATTGGTACCAATCCAGACATTGTTCCCAATATCTACTGGCTTTAGTTCATCAGAGAATTTCACTTTTTCCAAAATTGATTTATCAACTAACTGATAGGGAAATATAGTCCCAATGGAATAAAACACCGGATGTGTTGATATATAGTCTATAGGATGTGAGCCTAGTCCTATTTTCACACCATCAGCGATGGAACAAAATGCGCCAATACGGGTATGACTGATAAAACCACTACCAGCTAAATATGTGTATCGACCCACTTCAGAGTGTAATATATTTGCGCGACCAAAAAGTATACTTTTACAGTCAAAAATGGATGTTTTATTTTTTATTTTATAAAAATCAGATTTAATTATTATCTTTATCCTTCTAACTTTTATTTTAAATAATGTTAATAATCTTTCGAATATCATACATGATCCTTCGCAAAATAAATACTGCTGGAATGAGGCTCAACAATTGACTAAATAATACTATTTCTGACATGGGGAAATACCCCAAGAAAAAAACACTAGATAGAGAAAGCATTGGTATTATAAAGAACGGCATTGATATTTTCACCATGCTATATCTAAGAGCACTTTCTGATGAAAATTTATATGCATATGCAATCATTAATAAAAGAGCTGAACACATTGTTGAATATGCAATACCTATCGCCCCAAATTCTTTTACAAAGAAGATGGATAGTAATAAGTTAATAATTCCCTCCAAAAGTGGATAATGAGAAATTCTAAGCTGTTTGCCTTCAGCCACAAGTTTCATGCCATAAGGTGACACAACGATCCTTATCGAAAAAGCAGCCAGAAGAAAATTGAAAATTTGATTTGTTGGCCCAGCTTTGTCGGCCCCAACCCATAAATTTAATACAAATTCAGATACATTGTGAGATATATTCAGTCCAACGAAAATAATAACTGACAACAGCAATGATAGCTTTACAACTAAATTATCTACCTCATTATGTAACCCTTTAGCATTTAATTTTACAACGGGTTGTATTATTGGATTGATAATTGCACCAGCTATACCCACAACTGCATTAATTAACGTAAGCGCTAATATATAATATGCTAGATTTTGGAAATCATATTTTCCAACAATAAACGCCCCTGTGCCTGATATAAAAAATTGTGCTAAATTCCATATAGCCAATCCGCCACAAAATGATAATAGAGCTTTCATTCCATCAGATATTTTTAAGAGGATTCTTGATTTTTCTCTCTTTTTGAACTCCAAAAAAATAATTGTATATGAAATGAAATTCACCACAAAATAAGATACGGCCATCGGTAGAAGACCATATCTTGAAGAAAGGATGATAGCAAAGCCAAGAAAAACTCTAGAAAACAAATTAATTGTTGCTATTATATCATTTCTTTCTATACCCGTGAAATACCCAGAAAATATAGATGACAACAATCCGAGAGTAAATGATACACATACGACAATAAAAGAGATCTCATATTCCAGACTACCATCATTTTTCGTAAGAGGAATAAAAAAATCAAAATTTATCACTGCGCATACTATTGCAAAAAATGCAATGCTCATGCTTAAAAAACAAATAACCAATGAATTAGACATTGTATTTCTAAATAATGCATAATCATTATTGAACTTAGCAAGAGATGTAAATCGACCAACAGCAATTTGAGCACCAAATCCAAGGAAACTAATGAAAAGTCCAAATTGTAAAATTAGCGACCAAACAGAAAACTGTTCTAATGTAAGATTATTTAATATAAATGGAGAAACCACTATTCCTAAAATGACATTTGAAAACCCATTTATAATGTTAGAAATTGAATTCTTAATAAGTCGATTAAAACCACTCATTTAAAGATCCATCAGTTTATCTTTAAATTCTACAATCATACTTTCGATGTCGGAAAGAACATTTCTTGGAGAGTAGTCAGGTAAAATAGAAAGTAGAGAACTTATGTTTGTCACAGGAAATACTTCATTGGGATATTCAATTTTGTTCCAATTAATGATACATCCTGTATGTTCTTGCAATACATCTGCAATTTGTTGTGCCGTAACATTATATCCAGAAGCAATATTTATTATTTTACCAAGGCTAGCTGGATGCTCAGATAAATATATGCATGTAGTTGCCACATCCATCACGGAAACATAGTCTTTGGCATAATCATGGTCAATATACATGTCAACCTTGCCGTGATTGATTGCATTACGGGTGATCGCCGGCAGGAAAAGCGGACTGTGTAGGGCAACACCATAGACATTGCTCGGTCTAACAATGGTAATAGCGCGACCACTCTTCAGACATAGTTCTTCTGATACCAACTTGGTCAGGTTGAACAACCGGCGCTGATCATCAGAACATACCTTCAGGTCATCTCCTTCTGCCGCAGAATCCTGGTTCATGTATACGCGGGTGGAAGAGACATAAAGGAGACGCTCAAACTTACCTCGTGCCAGCAGATCTGCCAGCAAACGACAATTGGCGTCAAACACACCCAGCGGAGCATTCTTGCAGTCACCCTGTCCCGCACTGTAGATCACAATCCCCAGATCGGTATCGAATACACTTTCATCGTCGCGCTGCGGCACCCAGACATTTTGGCCTGCAGCTTCCAGCATGCTGACGATCTCGCTGCCGATAAAGCCCCGCCCGCCAAAAACTGTGTAACGTTTCATGCTCACCACCCATTCACCAGGTTGTCACGGACCTGGGCCAGCGTGGGTTGCACCCTGTCTTTCGGTGACAACAGCGGCGCCGTCAACGGCCACTCGATCCCCAATGCGGGATCATTCCATAGCAACCCGCTTTCATCGGTCGGGTCATAGTAATCGGTACATTTGTATTGGAAATCGGCCGTTTCACTCAGTACGCAGAAACCATGGGCAAATCCAGGCGGAATGTAAAACTGAACCTTGTTTTCTCCCGTCAGCAAGACAGATTCATGCTGACCAAAGGTAGGAGAGTCTGGCCGCAAATCGACGGCAACATCAAATACACGCCCCTGGGTCAGGGTAACCAGTTTTCCCTGTGGCTTGGTTTTCTGGAAATGCAGACCGCGCAGTACATTTTGTGTAGAACGCGAGCGATTGTCCTGGACAAAATCCGGCGTGATTCCGGCGGCCTTGTAACGCGCTTCCTGGTAGGTTTCATAAAAGAAACCACGCTCATCACCAAACACTTTCGGCTCAATAATCAGCAGGTCTGCAATTTTTGTTTTGATTACATTCATGTCGGCATCTCTTATTTGATCAGACTCAACAAATACTTGCCATAACCGGTTTTCACCATGCTGCTGCCAATAGCCTTGATTTGGTCACGGTTCAACCAGCCATTGTTAAGCGCAATCTCTTCCAGACAAGCGATCTTGAATCCTTGACGCTTTTCAACGGTTTGTACGAACTGAGAAGCTTCAATCAGAGAATCATGGGTGCCGGTATCAAGCCATGCGAAGCCACGGCCCAACTGTTCTACCTTCAGCTGACTACGATCCAGATATGCTTGGTTAATGCTGGTGATTTCGAGCTCACCACGCTCAGACGGCTTGATGCTCTTGGCGATCTCGATGACGGAATTGTCATAGAAATACAAACCTGTGACAGCCCAGTTCGATTTCGGTTTTACCGGTTTTTCCTCAATGGACTTGGCACGGAATTCTTCATCGAATTCAACGACGCCAAAACGCTCGGGATCCATGACCTTGTAACCGAACACGGTGGCCCCTTCCTGATTGGCAATCGCCTTTTGCAACTGCTTGCCGAAGGCCTGACCAAAAAAGATATTGTCGCCAAGTACCAGGCAGACGCTATCCTGGCCAATGAATTCCTCACCCAGAATAAACGCTTGGGCGAGTCCGTCCGGTGACGGTTGAACCGTGTATTGCAGATTGATGCCGAACTGCTCACCGTTGCCAAGCAGGCGCTGGAAACTTTCTAAATCCTCGGGCGTCGTGATGATCAAGATATCCTTGATGCCAGCCAACATGAGCACCGAGAGGGGATAGTAAATCATCGGCTTGTCATAAATCGGCAGCAGTTGCTTGGAAATGCCACGCGTGATCGGGTGAAGACGAGAGCCTGAACCACCTGCCAGAATAATACCTTTCATTACTTCTTCTCCCCGTACTGCTGATCGATCCAGGACTGATAGGATCCACTCTTCACGTTGTTGACCCACTGCTGGTTATCCAGATACCACTGCACTGTCTTGCGGATACCGGATTCAAAGGTTTCTTGCGGTTGCCAGGCGAGCTCGGCGCTCATCTTGCTGGCGTCAATAGCATAACGGCGGTCATGACCAGGGCGGTCAGCCACGTAGGTGATTTGATCGCGGTAGGAGCCAGCCTTGGGCACCATTTCATCCAGCAGATCGCAGATGGTATGAACGACTTCCAGATTCTGTTTCTCGTTATGACCGCCGATGTTGTAGGTCTCGCCGATGACACCTGTGGTGACCACGGTATAAAGCGCGCGTGCGTGATCTTCCACATAGAGCCAGTCACGGATCTGGTCACCCTTGCCGTACACCGGCAGTGGCTTGCCATCCAGCGCATTGAGGATCACCAACGGGATCAGCTTCTCGGGGAAGTGATATGGCCCGTAGTTGTTGGAGCAGTTGGTGACGATGGTCGGCAGACCGTAAGTACGACGCCAGGCGCGCACCAGATGGTCGCTGGAAGCTTTGGAGGCAGAATAGGGACTGCTGGGGGCATAGGGGGTGGTTTCGGTAAAGAGCGGCAATGCCTCACCGGCAGCCACTTCATCTGGGTGGGGCAGATCGCCATACACCTCATCGGTGGAGATATGGTGGAAGCGGAAAGCCGCCTTGCGCACCTCGTCCAGACCGTTCCAGTAGGCACGAGCCGCTTCCAGCAACATATAGGTGCCGACGATATTGGTCTCGATAAAGTCAGCCGGGCCGGTGATGGAGCGGTCAACATGGCTCTCGGCGGCCAGATGCATCACGGCGTCCGGCTGGTGCAGGGCAAATACCCGATCCAGCTCGGCGCGGTTGCAGATATCCACCTGCTCAAACGCATAACGCTCGCTTGACGATACATCAGCTAGGGATTCCAGATTGCCGGCATAGGTGAGCTTATCGAGGTTAACAACGGAATCTTGGGTATCACGGATGATATGACGCACTACAGCAGAGCCGATAAAGCCTGCGCCACCGGTAACGAGAATTTTCATAGATATATGCTCTCTTGCGAGGTGTTGATATGAATGCGGTTGCGGACTGACCCAGAAATACAAGACCGCGTATGGGGGTCTTTTAACATCATCAGAATGTGTATTGATGAGTGCTATTCAATCAAGTTAGCGAAAAATGCTATGGCTACCGCCCCTGAGTTACAGCCCCCAATTTGCTGCTTTTAACCTGATTGTGCTTGCTGTTGGTCATCGTGTCCTCCAGCATTGTTATGTTTTGATGGCGTATAACCATGTTTTCTTTCGAGTAAAACTACGAAACAGAACTTTTCATGGCAAAAAACGCACAGAACCAGCCCGATAGAACGGCAGATTCTATCTCGATTCCAACAAGACTGCACACCAAAAAATGTTTCAGTATCTCGTTTTCAACCAAGATTCGATAGAAAACCAGAAGAGCTGTATGACCCCACCCCAAATGCGATCAAAAATCAACCTGAGCGTACTGATTGGAACAAAAATGGGGCAACCATGCTGGTTGCCCCATTTGCATTACTGGTCAGATTTGGCCTGACACAATCTTCATCTTCTGATAGTGCAAGTTAACTGAGAAAAACACTGCCATCAGTCATGTTTTGACTCATGGGCATGGGTCAGGCGCTCTTCTTTGGTGCTGTTTTTGGTGAAGTAACGCATCACCAACACGAAGAAGAGGGGTACGAAGAAGATGGCCAGTACGGTAGCGCTGATCATCCCCCCCATCACGCCGGTACCGATGGCGTTGCGGCTACTTGCACCTGCGCCGGAGCTGATCACCAGCGGCAGCACCCCGAGGATAAAGGCGAGCGAGGTCATCAGGATCGGACGCAGACGCAGGCGTGCCGCCTCCACCACCGCCTCACCCAAGCCCATCCCTTTGTCGTAGAGCTCTTTGGCAAATTCCACGATCAAAATCGCGTTCTTCGCCGACAAGCCTATGGTGGTGAGCAAGCCTACCTGGAAGTAGACGTCGTTTTCCAACCCGCGCAGGGTGGCAGCCAGAATTGCCCCCAACACCCCGAGCGGCACCACCAGCATCACCGAGAACGGAATGCTCCAGCTCTCGTAGAGGGCCGCCAGACAGAGGAACACCACCAACAAGGAGATGGCGTAGAGCGCGGGTGCCTGTGAACCGGCCTGACGCTCCTGGAAGGAGAGCCCGGTCCACTCGATGCCTACCCCTTCCGGTAGCTGTTTCACCATCTGTTCGATGGCAGCCATCGCATCACCGGTACTCTTGCCGGGCGCCGCCTCACCGACGATCTCCATCGCCGGCACGCCGTTATAACGCTCCAGACGGGGCGAACCGAAGCTCCACTCGCTGCTGGCAAAGGCGGAGAAGGGCACCATCTGGCCAGCGGCGTTGCGCACATACCAGAGCTTGAGATCTTCCGGGTTCATCCGGAAGGGAGCATCCGCCTGCAGGTAGACCTTCTTGATCCGGCCCCGGTCGACGAAATCATTGACGTAGGACGAACCCCAGGCTGCGGCCAGGGTGTTGTTGATGTCCGCGATGGAGAGCCCCTGCGCCAGCGCCTTCTCGTAGTCGATCTTGATATCGAGCTGCGGCGTATCTTCCATCCCGTTCGGGCGCACCCGCACCAGATTGGGATCCTGCGCCGCCATGCCGAGCAGCTGGTTGCGCGCCGCCATCAGCTTGTCGTGACCGATGCCGCCGCGATCCTGCAGGAAGAAGTCAAAACCGGTCGCCGTACCCAGCTCCGGGATCGGAGGCAGGTTGAAGGCGAACACTTGCGCCTCCTTGATACTGAACAGATAGCCCATGGCGCGGCCGATAATGGCATTGGCGCTTCGATCCGGGCTCTTGCGCTCGCTCCAGTCCTTGAGCTTGATAAAGGCCATGCCCGCGTTCTGGCCACTACCGGCGAAGCTGAATCCCGACACGGTCAGTACAGAGTCGACGTTATCCTTCTCGTTTTTCAGGAAGTAGTCGCGCATGTCCGCCAGCACCACCTCGGTGCGCTGCTTGGTCGCACCCACCGGCAGTTGCACCATCGACATGATGACCCCCTGATCCTCTTCAGGCAGGAAGGAGGTGGGCATCCGCATAAACAGCACCGCCAACACCGCCAGCATGGCGCCGTAGATCAGGCTGTAACGCACGCCCTGCTTGATCACCTTGCGTACACCGCGCTGATAACGGTTGGTACCGGCATCAAAGGCACGGTTGAACCAGCCAAAGAAGCCGCGCTTGGCACCAAATTCGCCATGTTTCATCGGCTTGAGCAGGGTGGCACAAAGGGCCGGTGTCAGGATCAACGCCACCAGCACCGACAGCACCATGGCCGAGACGATGGTCAGCGAGAACTGGCGATAGATGGCACCGGTCGAGCCGCCGAAGAAAGCCATCGGCACGAACACGGCGGAGAGCACCAAGGCGATCCCCACCAGTGCGCCGGTGATCTGGGTCATCGACTTGCGGGTGGCTTCCAGCGGGGAGAGATCCTCCTCACTCATCAGCCGCTCCACGTTCTCCACCACCACGATGGCGTCATCCACCAGCAGGCCGATGGCCAGCACCATACCGAACATGGTGAGGGTGTTGATGGAGAAGCCGAACGCCGCCATCACCCCGAAGGTACCGAGCAGCACCACAGGCACCGCAATGGTCGGGATCAGGGTGGCGCGGAAGTTCTGCAGGAACAGATACATGACGCAGAACACCAGGAAGATCGCCTCGATCAGGGTCTGCACCACCTCCTCGATGGAGATCTTCACGAACGGCGTGGTGTCGTAGGGGTAGACGATCTCCATATTGGCCGGGAAGTAATCCGACAGCTCATTGAGCTTGGCACGCACCTTCTCGGCGGTATCCAGCGCATTGGCGCCGGTAGCCAGCTTGATGGCGACCGCGGCGGTAGACTGGCCGTTGTAGAGCGCATCGGCGTCATAGCTTTCGCCCGCCAGCTCGACCCGGGCCACATCTTTCAGTCGTACCTTGGAGCCATCCTGATTCACCCGCAGCAGAATGTCGTTGAACTGCTCCACGGTAGATAGGCGGGTCTGACCCATGATGGTGGCGGTGAACTGCTGATCTTCCACCGACGGTGTGCCACCCAGCTTGCCGAACGCCACCTGGGCGTTCTGCGCCTTGATGGCCGCCTGCACATCACCCGGGGTCATCTGCACCCGGTTGAGCTTGTTGGGATCGAGCCACACCCGCATCGAGTACTGGCTGCCGAACAAGGTGATATCCCCTACCCCGTCCAGACGACTCAGGGGCTCCTTGATGTTGGAGACCACATAATCCGCCAGGTCGTCGTTGTTCATGCTGCCATCGCTGGAGATGAACGCCGCGACCATCAGGAAGCTGCTAGAGGTCTTCTGTACCCGGATCCCCTGCTGCTGAACTTCTTGCGGCAGCAGTGACATCGCTTGCTGCAGCTTGTTCTGCACCTGCACCTGGGCGATATCGGGATCGGTCCCCGGCTGGAAGGTGAGGGTCACCGACACCCGACCCGCGGAGTCAGACTGGGAGGACATGTAGAGCAGGTGATCCAGCCCGGTCATGTTCTGTTCGATGATCTGGGTCACCGAATCTTCCACCGTTTTGGCGGATGCGCCCGGATAGCTGGCGGAAATACCGACAGCAGGCGGCGCAATGCTCGGATACTGGGCGACCGGCAATTTGATGATGGCCAGGCTGCCCGCCAGCATGATCACCAGCGCGATCACCCAGGCAAAAATGGGTCTGTCTATAAAAAATCGAGCCATGAGGCGATTACTCCATCCTACTTGTTGGCCGGGGTGCTGGACGCAGCCTGAGCAGACTGCGCATCGGCGCCCTGCTCAGCGGGATTAACCACGGCGCCCGGTCGTACTTTCTGCAAACCAGCCACGATCACCCGCTCGCCGGAGGTGAGCCCTGACTCCACCACCCAGTTGCTGCCGACGACCCGGCTCAGTTGCACGTTGCGCAGCTCCACCTTATTGTCAGCGGTTACCACCATCACGGTGGCGCCGCCGTTGGGGGTGCGAGTCACGGCAGTTTGCGGCACCAGCAGCCCTTGCGCCCGCTCACCCTCTTGCAGGGTGGCGCGCATAAACATGCCGGGCAGCAGCAGCTGGTGAGGGTTGGGTACAATCACCCGCAGGGTCACCATGCCGGAGGTCTCGTCCACGGTCACATCGGAGAACTGCAGCGAGCCCTCTTCGCCATAAGTGGAGCCATCTTCCAGCTGGAAGGTCACCTTGGCCCCCTTCTGCTCGTCCTGAGTCAGCTTGCCCTCGGCGACCAGTCGCTTGAGGCGCAGCAGATCGGCCGTGGACTGACGCACATCCACATACATGGGATCGAGCTGCTGAATGGCAGTCAAGCTGTCAGCCTGCTGGGCAGTCACCAGCGCCCCCTCGGTCACCGCGGATTTACCGATGCGGCCACTGATGGGGGCGGTGATGCGGGTGTAACCGAGATTGATCTCGGCAGTGCGCAGGGCCGCCTTGCTCGCCATGATCTCGGCCTTGGCCTGCTTCCAGCTGGCGTCGGCGTCGTCATAGTCCTGACGGCTGATGGATTTGACCTTGAGCAGCTCCTGATAGCGCTGCGCCTTGAGGCGGGCACTCTGCTCGTTGGCCTCGGCCTTGGCCAGATTGGCCTTGGCGCTGGCGACTGCCGCCTGATAGACAGCCGGGTCGATCTGATAGAGCAGGTCGCCCGCCTTCACATCGCTTCCCTCGGTAAAGAGGCGCTTTAGGATGATGCCGCTCACCTGCGGACGCACTTCGGCCACCCGCAACGGGGCGCTGCGGCCGGTCAACTCGGTGGTCAACATCAGCGGACCGCTCTGCAGGGTCACCACGTTGACCGCCGCGGGGGGCATGTCGCCCTGTCCCTGGGGTGCGCCCCCCTTGTCACCACAACCTGCCAGCAAGCCTGTAGCCAGCAAGGCAAGACCAACTGAACGAGCAAGAATATGTTTATGCATGAAACACCTGAGCCTTTGCCAGTCAATGAACAATCAGGGCCGCATGGGCCCTGTTGGTAAATAGTCGAAAGATGAGGCAATATACATACATTCATAAATGTATGTAAGTGACTTTTTGCTTGCATGAGGCACAAATTTCGATGGCCAGACGAACCAAAGAAGAGGCGCAGCAAACCCGCTGCCACATCATGAGCACGGCGCTGGATCTGTTCTGCTCTCAGGGCCTGGCCAAGACCAGCCTGACCGACATCGCCAGGGCGGCAGACCTGACCCGCGGGGCCATCTATTGGCACTTCAAGAACAAGGATGAACTCTTCATTTCGCTCTGGCAGGAGCTCTGCAGCCCCCTCGCCCACCAGCTCGATGCCTGCCTCAATCCAGATGAGCCGGATCCGCTGGGGCAACTGCGCCTCTTCTTCGAAGGGGTGCTCCACAGCTTCATTCACAATCCGGCCCAGCGGCAGATGTTCACCATCTTGTTCAATCTCGAATCGCTGGAGGGGGAAGCCATCTCACTGCGCGAACATATCCGCAGCCAGTCCGCCAACTTCTTTCGGGACCTGGAGACCACCCTGGCCAATGCGGTACGGCGGGGCCAACTGCCCGCCAACCTCAACCTGCAGCGCGCCGCCACCCTGCTCCACTGCACCCTGGATGGCTACATCATCAACTGGCTCCACTTTCCGGGGCGGATCGACCTGCAGGGCGAATCCGCCTTTATGATAGAGAGCATGTTCACCATGCTGGCCCAGCCCCACGGGCCTGCCTGCGGCCGCTAACCGGCTCCGGCAACTCCCACCCATCCAAATCGGGGCCTGACCGCGCGTTTTGGCAGTCAGGCCCCGATTTGTTACCCTGTGCACCCCCTGCTTGAGGTAACCCCTGTGCCACACTCTGACGCCATCCCCGCTTCCCGGCCCTTGAACGACCAGCATGCCCGCGCTCGAGCGGCCTTTGTGGCACGTCTCAAACCCGGTGCTCACCTGCTCAATGGTCAATGCGGTACGGGGGAGGATCTGTGCTGGCTGCGTGCAGAAGGGTATGTGGTCACCGCCTGTGAAGCTGTGCTGGCTGACGCCAGAGTTGCCTCACAGCAATCCGGACAAGCGGTGCGGGTCTGCCCGCTGGCGAAAATGCACTCGGTGCTCCCTTACGATGGCATCTGGCTGAGCCGCCCGCTTGATAGCGACGTGGCCACCCTTGCCCCCCAGTTGCAACAGCTGGCGACCCTGCTCAAAGCGGGTGCTCCGCTCTGCTTCCCCCTGCCCCCAAGCGGCAAGATAAGTCACCATCAGCTACAGCAACTGGTCACCACATCCGGGATAGCGCTGCAACTGGCGCCGATGGAAGCCGTATCAGCCAGTACATCAGATTCCTCAAGTCAACACGCCAGCCAGTACGTCATGTTACTGCGTGGCGATCATCAGGCCACCTAACGGGCTAATTCATCACGGATTTTCCCGTTCAACGCCAAGCCGGCAGCTAGTCGGCGATCCTGGCTTTCTACAATATTTAACTCGGCGTTAACGCAGAAAAGGCAGACATAACACGGCTTACGTGTTAAAAAGTGTGATTAATATCAAATTTTAATAACAAAACAGACAATACAACCAACTCCGGATTTCCTTATGAAACTTGTCCTGAAACTCATTGCTGGCATCCTTGCCGGTCTCTTGCTCGGTCTCTACGCCCCTGAGTGGGTGGCGCGCGTGCTGTTTACGGCCAAGACAGTGATAGGTCAGCTGATCACCTTCACCATTCCGCTCATCATTCTGTTCTTTATCATGAGCGGCATCGCCAGCCTGCCGAAAAACTCCGGCAAGCTGCTGGGCAAAACCGTGGCCCTCTCCTACTGCTCCACCATTCTGGCGGGGCTGTTCGCCTTTACCGTGGCGAGCCACCTGATCCCGCAGTTCACCACCGCCGCCGAGCCCACCACGGCCACGGCTATCAAGCTTGCTTCCTACGTCAATCTGGAGATCCCGCCGCTGTTTGGCGTGATGTCGGCACTGGCCGCTGCCTTCGTGTTCGGCATCGGGATCAGCGCCACCCAGGCCACCGATCTTCGCCGGGTCGCCGATCAGGGCCGTGACATCATCGACCGCCTGCTGGCCAAGGTGATCATCCCGCTGCTGCCGTTCTATATCGCGGGCGTCTTTGTCGAGATGACGGTGGAAGGCACCGTATTCGCTACCCTGAAAACCTTTGGCGTGGTGCTGGTGATGGCGATCCTGATGCACTGGATCTGGCTCTCCGTGCTGTTTATCGGCACCGGTCTGGCCCTTGGCCGCTCACCGACCCAGCTCATCAAGAACATGCTGCCCGCCTACTTCACCGCGCTGGGTACCATGTCGAGCGCAGCCACCATTCCGGTAGCCCTGCAATCGAGCAAGAACAACGGGGTGAGCGACGGCATCGCCAACTTTACCGTGCCCCTGTGTGCCACCATTCACCTCTGTGGCTCCACCATTACCCTGGTCACCTGTGCCACCGCGGTGATGTTCCTCTCCGAGCATCTGGCCATTCCGGGCATCGAGACCATGCTCCCCTTCATCATGATGCTGGGGGTGATCATGATCGCCGCACCGGGCGCGCCGGGTGGTGGCGTGATGTCGGCGCTGGGCCTGCTCACCTCCATGCTGGGGTTTGGTGAAGCCTCCATCGCCCTGATGATCGCCCTCTATCTGGCGCAAGACAGCTTCGGCACCGCCTGCAACGTCACCGGTGACGGCGTGATTGCCCTGTGGGCGGATCGCTTCGCCAACGGTAGCGAGAGCGCAGCTCCAGTGGCCGAGGCCGAACAGGCGTAAGCTCGCCGGGATAGCCCGACCATCCTCTGCAAAACCGCAGGCCCGAACCATGTTCGGGCCTGCATCGTTTCTGTCCCCTTCACTGCTTTTGTTAGTATTCCTCCTCCCCCTCTTTACCCCTCTCTGCCGTAAACAGCATTCGCGCAGCTCTCTACACCCGACAAAATTATTGGCATATGCCACATATGAGCGTATAAATGGCTTATGCCAATTAGGAGCCACCATGCCAAGACCCAAGATTGCCCGCCAGATCTGTGGCCGCCCCGCCAACAGCTGCTTCAAACCCAACGGCCGCCCCATGCATCAGCTGGAACAGGTCACGCTGGCCCCTGACGAGTTCGAGGCACTGCGCCTCGTCGACCTTCAAGGAATGCAGCAGCAGGAGGCCGCCCAGGTGATGGGGGTCTCCCGCCAGACCCTGGCCAATATCCTGAAAAATGGGCGCTACAAGGTGGTGGAGTGCCTGAGTCTGGGCAAGGCATTGATGATGCAACCCGCCGAGCCCGACCACCCAACCAGTGGAGAAGAGCCGACATGAATGCTGTCACAACCATGACCACCAACCCCAGCAACAGCGCCCTGATGCTGAGTCAGGGGTTGCTGGCTGGCCACTTTACCCGTGCCGAGCAGCTGCAAATTCTTAACCCCGAAGGGAACGTTATCGCCACCCTGGCTAACCCGGCCGCCGCCGAAGGCTGCCACGGCAAGCAAGCGCTGCTCGACGCCCTCACCCATCATCAGGTGGGTCAGGTGGTGGTGCGCAATATCGGCGAGCGGATGCTGGGTCGCCTGCTGGCGGTCAATATCCGGGTGCTGCAGTGCCGCTCTGCCCGCCTGCCGCTGCCCGCGCTGCTGGCCCCCGCTAATCTGCAACCTCTAACCGAGGCCAGTCAGGGGCGTCCGTCTCGCCGTCATCAGAGCAAATCTGCGATCCGTGCCATCCAGCCCGTCGGCGCAGGCCAGAGTCAGAGTCAGAGTCAGAGTCAGAGTCAGAGTCAGAGTCAGAGTCATAGCCATTGTCATGGTGGTTGCAACAGTGGCTCCGATCACTGTTGCGCCAGTAGTGGCAATCAGGCAGAGAGCTCACGACAAGGCCATACTTGTTGCCACGGCAGTGAAGGCGCCAACCAGCAGGGCGGTTGCTGCCATCATCACTGATGCCATCGCCGTGCATGTCATCACCATCAAGGAGAAGAGATCATGTCCATCTGGTTGTTGAGCCTGCTCGCCTCGTTTGTGCTGATCCTGGCCATGGGCACCATCATCTGGTGGCGCCAATATCAGCTTGCCCAGAAACGGGAAGATAAAGAGGTGCGCCCCTGTGGCTGCTCCAGTGCCTGCGCGGATCACCTCTATCAGATCAGCGAGCCGACGCCCAAAAAGTAACCTGACCGCAGCCGCCATAGCCGCAGAGATAAGGTCGGCAAAATAAGGGCGCGTGAAATAGAAAAGGCGCATAAAAGGGAGGGGGCACCTGCTGGTGCCCCCTCCCTTGTTACGCTTTCCATTCATGCATGATCCGCCGTATTGCCCCTTAAGCTCATCACACACGCTCAACCCGGCTCTGCGCCGCTGGCCGGCACACTCGCAGAGCAGGCCGGATCCTGATACTGCTGATAGATGGCATAAAACTCGGCCTTGTTGTGCAGGGCTGCGGCGACACAGGCGGGATCAAACTGGCTGCCGGCATGCTCCTCCAGATAGGCAAACGCCGTCTCGAACGGCCATGCCTTCTTGTAGGGGCGCTCGCTGGTAAGGGCATCAAACACATCGGCCACCGTCACGATGCGCGCCGCCAGCGGGATCGCCTCCCCCGCCAGCCCCAGCGGATAGCCGGTGCCGTCAAAGCGTTCGTGATGGCTGGCGATGATATTGGTCAGCATGTCAGTGTGATGAATGCCATCGAGACCAAACTCGTTGATCATCAGGCTGATCATCTCCCGCCCCTTGCCGGGGTGGATCTTCATGATCTCGAACTCTTCCGGCGTCAGCTTGCCCGGCTTGAGTAAAATGGCGTCCGGCACCGCGATCTTGCCGATGTCGTGCAGCTCGGAGAAGAGGTAGATAAACTCCACCTCCTCATCGCTCAGCCCGCAAGTCGGGGCCAGCGTCTTGGCGATCAGCCGGGAGTAGGCCGACATCCGGTGCAGATGGTTGGCGGTCTCCTCATCCCGATAACGGCTGAACTCCCGCGCCGTGGTCAGCGCGCCGCCAAGGGTCTGGATGGAGAAAAACTCCACCGCAATGATGGCCGAGAGCGCCTGGGCATAGGCCGGCAGCTCGCTGCGGATCGGCTCCTCGAAGTATCCCGGCTCCATGGCATCGCAAAACAGAAAACCAAACAGCTTGCTGTTGAAGAGCAGCGGCTCGGTATAGCTGGAGGCATAACCCGCCTCCAGTACCTTGCGGCTGTGCTCCGACGCCGAGCCACGCAGGGCATCCAGATTGCCGAGCACCCGGGGCTGCTTGTGCTCCGCCAGATAACTCAGGGAGGGAACATCGCTCAGCTTCACCTCATACTGCACCAGTGGCGAGGGCCCCTCGGTGCTGTGGGCAAAGGTCTTGAGCTGATCGGTATGGGGATCGTAAATCGCGATGGCCACCCGACTCAGCTTGTCAAAGCGCTGCCTGAGCGTGGCATGTACGCTCTGCATTTTTTCGCCAAATGAACTTTCCATCGCCTTCTCCAACGGGACCCCGTGATGGAAGTATAGTAACTCCCTTTGACGCTCTCCCCGCCACAGCGTCAAAATTGACAGAAAAATCAACAAAGCAGCTTCCCCACAACAAGCCTGCATGGCAGAGGCAATAGCCCTACCAAGGGCGCGTCATCAACGACTGCTGGTACAGCCCAATCTTGCCTGGTCGGAGATATTGTTCGGTTCTGCCATGCTGGCTGTATAGTTTTTGGTTAACCATTCCGGTAAAATCCGCGCCCTTAAAGAAGAGCCACCTAAGAGTGATTGAGCGATGTCCAACACAAAACAGGCCCCCAAAGTAGGATTCGTCTCCTTGGGTTGCCCCAAAAACCTGGTCGATTCAGAACGCATCCTGACCCAGCTGCGTACCGAAGGGTACGATGTGGTGCCCAGCTATGACGATGCCGAGCTGGTCGTCGTCAACACCTGCGGCTTTATCGACAGCGCGGTGCAAGAGTCGCTGGAAGCGATCGGCGAAGCGCTGGCTGAGAACGGCAAGGTCATCGTCACTGGCTGCCTTGGCGCCAAAGAGAATCAGATCCGCGAGATCCACCCCAAGGTGCTCGAGATCACCGGCCCCCACGCCTATGAAGAGGTGCTGGGTCACGTCCACAAATATGTGGAGAAGCCGCAGCACAACCCCTTCACCAGTCTGGTTCCGGCCCACGGCGTCAAGCTGACCCCGCGCCACTACGCCTATCTGAAGATTTCCGAAGGCTGCAACCACCGCTGCACCTTCTGCATCATCCCCTCCATGCGTGGTGATCTGGTGAGCCGCCCCATCGGCGACGTGCTGGCAGAAGCCAAGCGCCTGAAAGAGGCGGGCGTGAAGGAGCTGCTGGTGATCTCCCAGGACACCTCCGCCTACGGCGTCGATGTGAAGCACCGCACCGGTTTCTACGACGGCATGCCGGTCAAGACCAGCATGGTCGCCCTGTGCGAAGAGCTGGCCAAGCTCGACATCTGGGTGCGCCTGCACTACGTCTACCCCTACCCGCACGTGGATGACGTCATCCCGCTGATGCGCGATGGCAAGGTACTGCCCTACCTCGATATTCCGTTGCAGCACGCCAGCCCGCGCATCCTGAAACTGATGAAGCGCCCGGGTACCGTCGAGCGCACCCTGGAGCGGATCCAGAAGTGGCGCGAGATCTGCCCACAGATCACCCTGCGCTCTACCTTTATCGTCGGCTTCCCGGGCGAGACCGAGGAAGATTTCCAGATGCTGCTGGACTTTATCGACAAGGCGGAGCTGGATCGCGTCGGCTGCTTCAAATACAGCCCGGTCGAAGGGGCGCTGGCCAACGAGCTGCCGGATCCGGTACCGGAAGAGATTCAGGAAGAGCGCTTCCAGCGCTTTATGGAGCTGCAACAGCAGGTCTCCATCCGCAAACTGGCTCGCAAAGTGGGTCAGGAGATGACTGTTATCATCGACGAAGTGGACGAAGAGGGCGCCACTGGCCGCTCTTTTGCCGATGCGCCGGAGATCGACGGTCTGGTCTACCTCAACGGCGAAACCAGCCTCAAGCCGGGGGACATGGTCAAGGTGCGGATCGACGAATCTGACGAATATGACCTGTGGGCCAGCCTGATCAGCTAATTGAGGCCTTACCAGCCAAATGAAAAAAGCGCCTGCGGGCGCTTTTTTATTGGCTGAATGTCGCAGGCAAAACCGCTGGCCTAGCTCAAATCATGGAGCGCCTTGCCAAGGGGCGGCGTGAGGCGCAAGTCAGAGAAGCGCACCGCCAGCCCCTGCCGCTCCGGCGTGCAGCACATCACCCCGATAAAACAGCGCTCGCTTGGCGGGAACGAGGCGAGGCGCAGCAGCGGCCACACCTTGCCATCGGTGGAGTATTGCAAACGCAGGCAATCGGCCAGCCGGGTCAGCCGCAGCCAGAAGCGGCGCGGATTGCCGGGGAAAATACCGGTGGCCCAGTCAGAGCGCGGATTGGTCAGCACGCTGCCGATCATCGGCTGGGCATCGTTGTACTCGATGCCCGCTTTCAGCCAGTGCGCCTCGTCTAGTAGCAGCATCATCCCCGCCTGATCGTAGAGGGTGGTGAACTCCCCCTCGACGCAGACCTGAAAGGTAAACTCCCCCGCCACCTCGCAACCATAGAGATGGCCGCTGTGGCGCTCGAAGCCATACCAGGTACTGCGCCAAAAATCGGTCTGCTGGTCTGTCACCACCTGCAAGCCATCGCTGGTCTGGTGCCACTCGGCCGGCTCATTGAGCCAGCGCCATTCCATCCCTTCCATCATTCCTGCTTTGCTCCCTTATCGCGCATAATCCCGCAAAAATGGGGCTCGCCAACGCCTCGTCCGGTCACGACTGGTCATGGCTGCGCCTCTGCGGAACCCATAAAAGGAGTCAATAGTGTCGCTATTGCCGCCCCGATACAAGGTTTGTGCGTTGCGCCATCAGTGCGCCCCAAAAAGCGCGGGGGGCCTGATGGCCCCCCGCAAACACACCGGATGAGAAAATGCCTTACTTGGCGGCGCTATCCTTCACGCACTTCTGGACAAAGCTGTTCTTGGCCGCGCCAGCCAGCTTCTTGTCGGCCGCCGCCTTCTCGCACTTGGCCGCCGGATCCACTGCCGCGCCCGTCTTCACGCACTTCTGGATAAAGCTGTTCTTGGCCGCACCGGCCAGCTTCTTGTCGGCGGCCGCCTTCTCGCACTCGCCGGTCGCAGCGCCAGCAGCATCTTTCACGCACTTGCCGACAAAGCTGGTCTTGGCGGCACCGTTAAGCTTTTTGGCCGCGGCCTGCGCCTCGCACTGCAACTGGGCTGCGTCGTTGGCAAAGACCGGATTGGCCAGCAGCACGCTGCCGCAGAGCAGGCCGAACAGGATGGTACGCTTCATGGGAGATCTCCTCTCTATCTGGTGATGTGTTTGCATGGTCATATTTGCATGACGATGTGTTGCAAATGGCTGTGATTGCAACAGCTGATTGTTGCCGCAGACCCCCCACCTCGCCAGCTTGGGAGACGGAGCACAGGGCAACCATCGCCCGCACTATAGCGCCGATTGCCGGAGCGGGACTGCCCCCGCCAGCCCCTCTTCAACGGTAAGCCCGCTACCCTATTCCACCCCACACCCACCAACCCCAATAAAATCAAGGGCCATGGGAATCCAGTGCCCGATCCGTGCGATTTGTTGAGCCAGCGCAAAAAAGGCGATTTTTCTGATAGTTACGTCATTTTTTGACTGGTGAGAGCAGATTCGATTGGCTTAACATAGCCATCAGGTGCCTATTCATCAGTGATGGGCTGCTGCCCCCCGCTGGTTATGGAGCATATTGGAAGCTGTAATCCACGAGCAGTAGCGTGGGTTTTGGTGGCGTTACGCCTCACCCAAAAGATGGGTGTCCCAAATTTAAAATTTCGGTTCCAAATTTCGGTTAATATAAATAAGGATTATTAAAATGATTTTTGAAGAAAAAGATATGAGAGATTTGGAGAAAGCAGTAAATTTATTGGAGCAAGATACAATCACAGAAAAAATGACTCAGGTTGTTGGAAAACCAATAGATTACTTGATGAGTAAGCTTCCTAAAGGTGCTGAAAAACAAATTCATAACCTAGTAGAAAAAGCACTTCACAAGGCTGCAGACGCGGCTCTGGGGAGCTTAAACAATGAGCCAAATCGCGAAGCATCAACTAAAACAAATAAGCTTTTTGCTGCTGTTTCTGGGGCTGTAGGTGGAGCTTTCGGCTTTACTGCACTAGCTATTGAACTACCAATTTCAACGACAATCATGCTTCGTTCAGTTGCTGACATAGCGAGAAGTGAAGGTTTTGATTTAGAAAAAGTAGAGACGAAGCAGGCTTGTCTAGAGGTGTTTGCCTTAGGTGGGCCATCTGAGGGAGATGATGCTGTCGAAACTGCATACTATGCAACAAGAAGCTTTACCGCTGAGGCTATGCAGATACTGTCCAAAGAACTTGCAGAGATCGCTGCAAGACAAGCATCAGCAAATGCATTTAAAAAATTAACACCAGCACAAACAGGGAAGTGGCTAGCTTCTTTAATAGAAAAAATTGCTGCAAGGTTCGGTGTGGTCATCACAGAAAAGGCGGCAGCACAAGCAGTACCGATTATAGGTGCTGTTGCAGGAGCTACATTAAACGCAATGTTCACCGACTATTACCAAGATATGGCTCGTGGTCATTTTATTATTAAACGGCTTGAAAATAAGTATGGCTTTGAGCTGGTGAAAGCTGAATATACAAGAGTTTCAAGTCTTGCTATGGCCTAACAAATGCTTCAAGAGGAGCAGCACGTAGGCTCGATTAGCGAAGCGTAATCGGACGCTCGCGATACAAATATTTCGTGATATTGCCAGTTGCCTTTAGATTCCGACTTTCACCCACAAAAATCCCCCGTTACTGGGGGATTTTTATTTCTATCGGTTATCTCAGCTCGGCGGCTTACCCCACCAAAAACTCCCTTAACCGGGCAAACTCCGCTGGCAAATTAACGGAGAGCAGCGGCAGCTCGGCGTGCTTGGCAAGCGGGCCGGGCAGCGGCACATCCAGATTCAGGATTTCGTCCACCGACTCCTTGAACTTGGCGGGATGGGCGGTGCAGAGGAACACGCCGACTTCATCCCCGGCCAGCTGTTCACCCAACAGATCCCAGGCAATGGCGCCGTGGGGTTCGCAGAGGTAATCCAGCTGGTGCAGCCGTTTGAGCGCAGCGCGGGTCTGGGCATCGTCACGCATGCCAGAACCCAGGGTCTCCAGCGCCCAGCCTTTGCGACGGCAGAGCTCTTCTACCCGCGGCCAGTTGTTGGGGCGGCTGACATCCATGGCGTTCGACAGGGTTGCCACTGTCTGGTGCGGCTCCCACTGACCGGTTTTCAGGTAGCGCGGCACGGTGTCGTTGGCGTTGGTGGCAGCGATAAAGCGCTTCACCGGCAGCCCCAGCGCCTTGGCGATAAGGCCTGCGGTGAGGTTGCCAAAGTTGCCGGACGGCACGCTGATCACCGCCTTGGCGCGATCGGCTTTCGGCAACTGGGCCACCGCCTCGAAGTAGTAGCAAACCTGCGCCAGCAGACGACTGATATTGATGGAGTTGGCGGAGTTGAGGCCAATGGCCTTTTTCAGCGCTTCGTCGTCAAAGGCCTGTTTTACCAGCGCCTGACAGGCATCGAAGTCACCGTCGATGGCGATGGTGCGGATATTGCCGCCGAGGGTGCAGAAGAGCTTCTCCTGCAAGGGGCTGATCTTGCCCTTGGGATAGAGGATCACCACCTCGATCCCCTCCAGCCCGTAGAAGGCGTGGGCCACGGCGGCGCCGGTGTCGCCGGAGGTGGCGGTGAGGATAGTAATTTTGTCGTTGGTTCTAAAGGCGGCGAGGCACTGGGCCATAAAGCGGCCGCCGAAATCCTTGAACGCCAGAGTCGGGCCGTGGAACAGTTCGAGGGCATAAGTGCCATCCTTGAGTTTCACCAGCGGCGCCGGGAAGGTGAAGGCGGCGTTAATCAGCTCGCTCACTTTCGCTGCGGGCACTTCGTCCCCCAGCAGGTGGCTCAGGATGCGAGCAGAGCGTTCGGCCAGCGGCAGATCCAGCAGGGCATCCACATCGGCGAGCGGTTCGAGTTGTTCGGGGAAGAAGAGCCCCTGTTCGCGACCCAAGCCCTGACGCACCGCCTGCGCGAAGCTCACCTGTTCGCTGTTGTCCTTGATGTTGTAGAGATTCATAGCTCGCTTCCTGTTACCCGTGCCCCGGCCATGTCCAGTTTACAGACCCGGGCAAATCCATCTTCGTTCTGCACAAAATGTGCTTCCATCCAATCCTTCATCCGCTCGGCCTGCGCTAGATCCTTCATCACCACAAACACGGTGGGGCCGGAGCCGGAGATGCCGGTAGCCAGCGCCCCGTTCTGGGCCGCCTGCGCCCGCACCTCGGCAAAGCCTTCGATCAGCGCCGCGCGGTAGGGTTCGGCAATCACGTCTTTCAAAACGCTGGCGGCCAGCCCCTCCTGTCCGGTGTAGCTGGCGTGAACAAAGGCAGCCAGGCGACGACCGTAGGTGAGGCAATCCTGACGGCGATATTGGGCCGGCAAGATGGCGCGGGCAGCCGCGGTCGAAACCACGGTCCCCGGGTAGCAGACCACCCAGTACCACTGATCGAACACCGGAATACCCTGACTGATAACGCCGTGCTCTTCCAGCACCAGCTGCATGCCGCCGAGATAACAGGGTGCCACGTTGTCGTAGTGGACGGAGCCGGAGATCTTGCCTTCCATCTCCCCCATCAGCAGCAGCATGTCGTGCTCGTCGAGCGGCTCGCCGTGAAAGGCGTTGAGCCCCTCCAGCGCCGCCACCACGCTACAGGCGCTGGAACCCAGCCCCGAGCCCACTGGCAAGTTCTTCTCCAGCACCATTTCGAGGGGCTTGAGTTTAAGGCCGCGCTTCTCCAGCGCCTCGCCATAGGCGACCCAGCAGTCATGGAGGATATTCTTTTTCGGATCGTCCGGCAGCTTGTGGGCGTAGCGGCCCACGGATGAGAGGGCGAACGGCACGTCAGCCGCTTTTACCTGCACCCGATCGCCCAAGAGGGAGCCATCAACGGGGGCGAGCGCCGCCCCCAGTACATCGAATCCCACGCTCAGGTTGGCGCTGGAGGCGGGGGCATAGGCGACGACGCTGCCGCCTTCAGTCATATAAGAGGGGTACATGTCTGAACTCATGCTTATAGCTCCTGCTTCCAGTTCTGGGTGCGCAGCACGTCGGCAAAGACGCCCGCCGCGGTCACTTCGGTACCGGCGCCATAGCCACGCAGCACCAGCGGGATCGGCTGGTAGTAGGTGGAGAAGAAGGCGAGCGCGTTCTCCCCGTCTTTGACCTTGAACAGCGGCTCGTCGCCACCGACCGCCTTGATGGCCACCTTGCACTTGCCACCCTCGATGGAACCCACATAGCGCAGCACCTTGCCTTCACGCTGGGCGGCGGCGAACTGGTCGCGGAACCAGCCATCGGCTTCGGGCAGGCGGGCCATAAAGGCTTCCACGTCGCCACTGACGTCAAAGCCGGGTGGCAGTGCCTGCTCCACCTCGACATCGGAGAGCTCCAGCGCCATGCCAGCCTCACGAGCCAGAATGAGCAGCTTGCGCGCCACATCCATGCCGTTGAGATCGTCGCGGGGATCCGGCTCAGTAAAGCCGTTGCTGCGAGCAATCTTGGTGGCTTCAGAGAAGGCCATCCCCTCATCCAGCTTGCCGAAGATAAAGGAGAGGGAACCGGACAGAATGCCATCGAAGGCACGCAGCTTGTCACCGGCCTTGATGAGGTTCTGCAGGTTCTCGATAACCGGCAAACCGGCGCCCACGTTGGTCTCGTACAGGAACTTGCGGCGAGTCTGGCGGGCGGTGCGGCGCAGCGCCTTGTAGTAATCGAGCGAGCCGGTGTTGGCCTTCTTGTTCGGGGTAACCACATGGAAACCGGCGGCGAGGAAGTCCGCATACTGGACGGCCACCGCCTCGGAGGAGGTGCAGTCGACGATCACCGGGTTGATGATGTGGCTATCTTCCACCAGCTTTTTCACCCCTTCCAGCGAGAAGCTGTCGCGGGCTTCCACCAGCTGTTCACGCCAGTTGGCGAGGTTCAGACCATCCTTGTTGACCGCCATCTGGCGGCTGTTGGCGATGCCGACCACCCGCAGGCCAGTGCCCTGCTCGGCCAGAACCGGTTGCTGGCGGGCGATCTGATCCACCAGCGCGGCACCGACGCCACCGACACCGACCACAAAGAGATCGATAAACTGCTGGCTGCCAAAGAAGTTCTGGTGACACGCCTTGATGGCTTCCGCCACCTTGCGATCCCGCACCACCGCCGAGATTGAGCGCTCGCTAGAGCCCTGCGCGATGGCGACGATGTTGATGGAGGCTTGCGCCAGCGAGGTGAAGAAGCGGGCCGCCATCCCCTTGCTGGTGCGCATGCCGTCACCGATGAGGGAGATGATCGCCAGATCGCTGATGATATCCAGCGGCTCCAGCAGCTGGTTTTTGAATTCGAGCTCGAACTCGCGCTCCAGCACCTTGCGGGTCTTCTCACTGTCGTAGCTGTGGATACAGAAGCTGACGCTGTACTCGGAAGATGACTGGGTGATCAGCACGATACTGACCCCGGCGCGGGAGACGGCTGAGAAGATGCGACCGGCCATGCCGACCATCCCCTTCATGCCGGGGCCGGAGACGTTGAACATGCACATGCCGGAGAGATCCGAGATGGCCTTCACTTTCAGGTCATCGTCGCCGCTCTCCGGGCCGATCAGGGTGCCCGGCCCCTGCGGGTTGAAGCTGTTCTTGATGAGGCAGGGAATATGGAACTGGGCCACCGGCGCGATGGTTTTCGGGTGCAGCACCTTGGCACCGAAGTAGGAGAGCTCCATCGCCTCCTTGTAGGAGAGGGTTTTCAGCAGGTAGGCATCCGGCACCAGACGGGGATCGCAGCTGTAGCAACCCTCGACGTCAGTCCAGATCTCGCAGCACTCGGCATCGACGCAGGCGGCCAAAACGGCTGCGGAGTAGTCGGAGCCGTTGCGACCCAGCAGCACGGTCTCGCCCTTGTCGCTGCCACCGGTAAAGCCCGGCATCAGGTAAAGACAGTCGCTACGCAGCCCCTTGGCGGCAAAGCGCAGGCGGGAGGCTTCGATATCGACATGGGCTTCCAGATAGCCGCCGTCGGTGACCAGCAGCTCTTCCGGTACGATCAGCTCCAGATCCAGACCGCGCACCCGCAGCAGTTCGTGCATAAAGGCGATGGAGAGGTTCTCGCCACGGCTCAGAATGCGCGCCTGCACGTTGTCCGGGCAGAGGCCCAGCAGACGAATGCCCTGCATCAGCCGCTCCACCTGATCCAGCTCGGCGGTGAGACGGGCCAGCAGCGCCTTGTCATCGAGCGCCGGATAGGCCGCCTTCAACCCGGCCAGCAGGCGGGAGAAGATGCCGTTCACTTCAAACAGGGTGGAACTGGCATCCATGCCGCGACTGGTCTGCTCCACCAGCGCCACCAGATGATTGGTCACCTTGGCAGGTGCAGAGAGCACCAGGGCTACCTGAGATTGGCCGTGGGTGTTGACCGCGATATCGGCCACCCGTAAAAAACGCTCTGCATCGGCCAGTGAAGACCCGCCAAATTTCAACACTCTCATCGCTTTCTCTCCCTGTAAATCTATGAAATTCAATCTAAAAACCAATCCAACAAAAAGGCCCGTACTGGGTGGGTACGGGCCTTTTTAGATTTCTGTGCTTGTTCGTCAGCGCATCAACCGGCCCCAGTGCCACCTGTGGTGGTACCGGTAATAATGGTGGTGGTGATGACGTTGGTGAATAACTGCATGACGAACACTCGTTGACGAAGCTGGCTTTTAGCAATACCGCGGCGGGCGATGGGCTGTCAACTTAAACCTCTTTGCCAAGTTTGCGCGCAAGGTCTTTGCAGAGCAGGTGGAGCATGTTCAAATCCCGCTGCGGCAGCATGGGTACTCGGTCCATCACCCATTGATGCAGTTTTTCATCCTGCGAAACTCCGAGTTCACCAAGCAATTCTGCTGTTTTGCTTTTCAGCACCCGAACCTGCCCGGCGTTATCAAAATTTTCTGCTACCGCAGCGCCGCCGTCGGCGTTCAGCTCATCCATCAGCTGACTCATCTCGTAGGCGTAGAGCATGATCGCCTGCCCCAGATTAAGGGAGGGGTAGCTCACCTTGAGCGGCAGATAACTGATGAGATCGACCTCGGCCAGCTGCTCGTTGGAGAGCCCCGATTCCTCGCAGCCAAAGACGATCGCGACCTTGTTGAGTGAAGGTTTGCTGCGGATCTGCTCGCGGATCTCCCCCGGGGTGAGGTAGTGCTGGTAGCGACCGCGCTCACGGGCGGTGGTGGCGATCACCAGATCCATGTCGGCCAGCGCCTCGGGCAGGGTATCGAACGCTTCGGCCTGAGTCAGGATCTCCTGGGCGCCGTGAGCTACCCAGCTCGCCTCCTCCTCTTCGTGTACCCGGCTCGCCACCAGTCGCATGGCATCGAATCCCATGGTTTTCATGGCGCGGGCAGCCGCCCCCACATTCGCAGGTCGGGCAGGTGCCACCAGGACAAAATAGAGCTTCATCGGGTTTCCTCACAGGCCGGACGGCCTCTCAAACAGACAGCAAACAGTCGCTAAACCATCACCAAAACAGGGGCGCAATCTACCGTTTATCCCCGAAAATTGCCACTTGAACAGACGTTTGAATGTTGCGATAGTGGCCTGACGTGTGAACAAATTACACCCAATCCTTCGCGCTATCGGCCCGACAGATCACAAGGAAGAGAGAGATGCAGCAGCCATTGGAACAGGCCGTCGCCGAGACTATCTTGCAACGCTTCGAGTCGTTTTACAGCCGGTTTCTCGAGATAACCCAGGGCAGCAAGAGCCGCTTCGAGAACAGTGACTGGCTGGGGGTACAGCTCGCCGGGCGCGAGCGTATTCGCCTCTATGACCACCATGTGGGGGCCACCGCCAGCTCCATCCGCCAGATGATGGGGGAGCACCACGCCACTCAGGAGCTGCTCAAGCGGGTCAAAAGCGCCTTCAGCGATCTGCTGCCCCGTTGTGACAACTTCGAGGTGGCGGAGTCCTTCTTCAACTCCGTCTATCGCCGGATCTTTCGCCATCGCAATATCCGCGACGAAAACCTCTATATCCACCCCTTTGTCAGCCGTGGCGAAAAACCGGACCTGAGCGCCCTGCTGCGCATCTATCGCACCGATCTCGCCCACCTGCCGCAGACCCTGAGCCAGCTTTTGGGGGATTACAGCTTCACCCTCCCCTACGAGGACAAGCAGCGGGATATTGTCGACATCCACCGCCATCTTGCGGAGAACGGCCCACAAATACTACATGACGAACCGTTTGCCATCGAGCTATTGAAAGAGGTGTTCTACCGCAACAAGGGGGCCTATCTGGTGGGGCTGATCCGGGCCCGGGATCAGGTGTTCCCCTTTATCCTGCCCCTGCTCAGCACCGGCCACAGCATCTATGTGGATACAGTTATCTTCGAGCCGGACCTCGCCTCCATCGTGTTTGGTTTCGCCCGCGCCTATTTCATGGTCTATGCCCGCGAACCGGCGCTGTTTGTCGCCTTCCTGCGCCAGATCATGCCCCACAAGCCCGATTACGAGATCTACAACGCCATCGGCTGCCAAAAACATGGCAAGACCGAGCTCTATCGCCACTACCGTCACCATCTGGCCCAGAGTCGGGATCAGTTCATCATCGCGCCGGGCATCAAGGGGATGGTGATGAGCGTGTTCACCCTCCCCTCCTACGATGTGGTGTTCAAGGTGATAAAAGACGAGTTCACGCCCCCCAAGGATGTGAGCCACGAGCAGGTGAAGGCGAAGTATCGGCTGGTAAAACAGCACGATCGGGTTGGCCGGATGGCCGATACCCAGGAGTTCACCAACTTCGAGTTTCCGCTGGATCGCATCTCGCCGGAACTGCTGGCCGAGCTCAAGACGGTGGCGCCCTCGGCCCTCACCATCACGGACGACAAGCTGGTGATCAAGCACCTCTACACCGAGCGCAAGATGATCCCCCTCAACCTCTATCTGGACAAGGCGGACGAGCAGCAAACCCGGCTCGCGCTGGAGGAGTACGGCAACGCCATCAAGCAGCTGGCGGCGGCCAACATCTTCCCAGGGGACATGCTGTTCAAGAACTTTGGCGTCACCCGTCACGGCCGGGTGGTCTTCTACGACTACGACGAGATCTGCTACATGACGGAGTGCAACTTCCGCCAGATCCCGCCGCCCCGCTACCCCGAGGATGAGTGGAGCGCCGAGCCCTGGTACTCGGTCGCCCCCAACGACATCTTCCCAGAGGAGTTCGCCACCTTCCTGCTGCAAAAGCCGCAGGTGCGGGAGATCATGCTGCAACTGCACAAGGAGATGTTCGACGCCAACTACTGGAAGATGCTGCAGAGCAACATCAAGGTGGGAGTGTTCGAGGATGTCTACCCCTACCGGCGCAAGAAACGCTTCAAGTACCAACGCGGCGGCTGATCCCGCTGGCCCAGCGCGAATGGCAGCAACGAAAACGGGGTGACCCAAGCCACCCCGTTTTGCTATCCGCTTTGCGCCTTAACTGCCGCGACGGCGGATCACCCCCTCCTGCATGGTGCTCGCCACCAGCACCCCGTCACGGGTGAAGAACTGGCCGCGTACCAGACCGCGACCGCTGCTGGCGCTCGGGCTGTCTACCACGTAGAGCAGCCAGTCGTCGAAGCGGAAATCCCGGTGGAACCACATGGAGTGATCGATGGTCGCCACCTGCATATCCGGCTCCCAGTACGACACCCCGTGGGGCTGCAGCGAAGTGAGCAGGAAGTTGAAGTCGGAGGCGTAGGCCAGCAGGTATTTGTGCACTCGCAGATCGTCCGGCATCTGGCCGTTGGCCTTGAACCAGACGTGACGCACCGGATCCTGCACCGTCGGCCGAATAGGGTCGACCAGGGTCACCGGGCGCATCTCGATGGGCTGCTCGCAGAGGATCTTGTCACGCAGGGAGGCCGGGATCAGGTTCTCGTAGGGGCGCACCAGCTCCAGCTCGCTCTTGAGCTCCTCCGGCGGGGTGATGCCGGTGGGCATCTGCGCCTGATGCTCGAAGCCATCGGCCGGCACCTGAAACGAGGCGTTGAGATAGAAGATGGGCTTGCCGCCCTGAATCGCCTTGACCCGGCGGGTGGAGACGGTCTGGCCGTCGCGGATATTCTCCACGTCATAGACGATGGGACGGGTCACATCCCCCGGACGCAGGAAGTAGGAGTGAAAACTGTGAACCTGACGACCGGTCTCGACCGTCTGCTTGGCGGCTGACAAGGCCTGCCCCATTACCTGTCCGCCAAACACGGCCCGCAGACCGAGATCCTGGCTCTGGCCCCGAAACAGGCCCTCCTCGATTTTTTCCAGCGCCAGCAACGCCAGCAGCCCATCAAGTACCTTGCTCATTGTTCACTCCTCTGTCAGAGCCGCACAGGCTAACAAGCTCACCGGAGCAGAGCAACCTCGGCCACGTCTTAGCGGGCAAGCTGACGACAGAAACGCCCCGCCCCCCCCTTACCCACCGCCCTTTGGCCTGTGCAGGGCGGGTATTGGATGTAAACATTGGATACAAAAAAGCCCGCACCATCTGGTGCGGGCCTTTTGCTTGGCCGACTACGCGCTATTTGACGGCGCGCAGTACGCAACGGGTTGTCGGCTTAGGACACCTCCGGTCATGGTGGCGACTGTACCACCTAAAAATGGTGTCCGGGATGATTAGACCACTACAATATGATGTACAAAGCGACACAAAAAGGTTATAAAAAATACTCAATGGTGTAAAAACACCCCCTTCGAAATACCTTTATTTTTTTACTGTACGATTTCATTGGGGTCTTTGATGCCGAAGGTTGTTGGCACGATGCTTGATATTTAGGAAAAACAACTTATTCGATCAAAGGACGAAACATGGCGTTATTGAGATACGCAAACTTAGGAATTCACCGGCCAGACATCCTGCTTAGTAAAGCAGTGAGTGGTCTTGGTGACTTTTATAAGTATTTAGTCACCACTCGAAAATACCTAGAAAGTACGAAGGCTGTTAAAGCGATAGCTTGGGAGAAGCTGGACGATGCTCAACGTGGAGTATGGATACAATTAGTTGAGCCAGCTGATAACTGCGGTGATTTCGAAAAGAACTTAAAGCTCTTTTTAGATGAAAGTACCGACACGGTATACGAAGCAAGCCCCGCGAGATGGAAAGCCGTGGGTAGTGCTGCTAGAGAATGCCCAAATTGTAAAAGTCACGGTAAACCTAAAATGGCTTATGCAACTGAGGAGCATGCGGACGAAATTGCGAGTGAATTAGGTAATGGGCTGTCGTCGTATGAGTGTCCAGACGGTTATGGTTGGCATTTGACTGGGAAATCACAAAGCAATGTTGGATTCAATAAATCCAACGCAATTTCAGTCCTAGACAGAAATGTAGAAAATGACAGCTTGTTATTGGATCGTTTACCTGACCACGACTATTTGGTTATTCGTCCAAACACATACCAGTTAAAGTGTCAGATTAATGCATTACAAAGCTTACAAGACACACCTTCTATTCACCATCTTCCGCTATTGAGGCTGTTTGAAGGTAAGGATCATGCTAAGTGGCCGAATGTTCCTTATGATGAGCACTTATTTAACGATGACTACTACGTTCTTGCTGATGGTGCGAGGGAGGGAACATCTCAGCAGCGTGAGTTTGTAAATATTGCACTCAATACACCAGACTTTGCCTTCCTTGAGGGCCCCCCAGGATCTGGTAAAACTACAGCCATTTGCGAACTGATTCTTCAATTCATAAAGCGAGGTAAGCGGATCTTACTTTGTGCATCAACTCACGTTGCTGTTGACAATGTTCTTGAGAGAATGATGTCTGAGGAAAATATTTATCGCGACATGGTGTTACCTGTGCGGATTGGAGATAAATCAAGCGTTCAAAAGGCAAAGCCATGGCAATTGGAAGAGTTCGTTAAAACTGAACGCACAAGATTGCTAAAACATCTTCAGCAACAACCACACATTTCAGTTAGTCAGAAGTTACTTAAAAGTAAGGTCGGTGAAGGTAAACATATTGTTGAACGTCTTGTTCTTGAAGCAGCGAATTTAGTTTGCGGGACAACCATTGGTTTGCTTCAGCATCCTGATATCAAAAATAAACAATCAACATCGCCAATCTTCGATGTGATGATTGTTGACGAAGCATCAAAAACAACGTTTCAAGAGTTTTTGGTGCCAGCAGTACTTGCCAAGCGTTGGATCATGGTGGGAGACCCAAAACAGCTTTCGCCTTATGTTGATGATGAAGCTACCGAAGTAAATTTGAAGCCATGTTTACAGGATAGTTATCAGCGAGAAGCATGCGCAGATGTTTTCTCTGCTCGACAAATTAATTTTCAGAAACGAGAAGTATCCTTGGTTTGCACTGACGATGAAAAGACAATTGAATTTTATCATCAGCAAGCAAAGGCCAAAAATGTATTGGTTGCATCATCTAAAGGACCTAAGACAGCTATCCCTTACGCATCAGTAGTCCTTGGTTCGTCAGCATTCATCGCTCAGAATGCTAATCACCTTCCCCTAGATTTGACGACCATAAGGGGGCTACCTGCGTTACCGAAAAAGTTAGAAATGCGACTTGCAGCGCATTCGAGATTAACTCGTACAAAAATCAAGACCGAGTCAGATAGCTGGGAATCTCAGTTAGCGTGGCGACTGGCTCGTATGTACGAACAGCGCCTAAATACAGAATCTAACGGAAGTTCTAAAACTGCTAACAAGTTAGAGGAAGATATCAAAGCGCTACTACCATTTGACTCAGAAAAAGATACGTTCACTGCAATAGACAGGGTACGTAGGATCGCACTGCCTTCTATTCTTGAATCACTGCAAGTTGGATTTGAACGAACAGAGTATCAGAATCAAGGCACCGCTCTGTCTGATGGACTTCCAGCCAGTGTTTTGGATCAACGACAAATACGGCTTAGTTACCAGCACAGGATGCATCCAGACATTGCCGAGTTTTCCCGAGTACATATATACAATGAAAAAGCACTGCAAAGCCCTGATGGCCAGGCTGAAAAGCGGGACTGGGGATATCGAAACGGCTCACATCGTTGTATATGGCACGATGTTAAAGGTCGAAAAGGAAAAGAAGGTGAAATTACCGCTGAAGTAGAAGAAATATTAAAAGAGTTAAGTCGCTTTGATTCTTGGGCAAAATCAAACCTACATGTTGATAAAAACCAACAAAAGCCTTGGGAAGTTGCTGTTTTGGCTTTCTATCGGGCGCAAGAGCGAGCTATACGTAGAGCTTTACGAAAGTGGACGGGAAATCATCACGGAGTAAGGCATTTCTATCGAGGTGAAAAATCCTCACCGTATATTGATATTCAGATATGTACCGTAGACCGTTTTCAGGGGCATGAGGCTGACTTTGTCATGCTTAGTTTCGCAAATAATCATCCCACGAGTTTTCTCGAAAGCCCAAATCGCTTGAATGTGGCAATTACGAGGGCCAAGCATCAGCTCATTGTGTACGGAAACCGATCTGCAATGCAAAAGGCATCGGGTGTGTTAGGTACTTTTGCAAGCAATTCATACTGGTCTACAACCATTGAGACTGAATCACAGGAGGCACTATGAGCCAAGACATCATACTAAAACGAGAAATTAAGACTGAAACTTGGCTCATACAGGGTGAAATCGCGCTGGCAGATAGCCGTCCAGAAATTAACTGCGTGCTGCAATTCCTTCACGACTATCCAGATGCGAGTTCAGCAGAGTGCTCTGAGCATTTATTTGGAGATAAAATTGGACGTCGTGTCGTTGCTGATAGGTTACTAAATATATGTCGGTTATATGGACTTGCTGAGTCTAGTCGAGACCAATACAGGCTCACTGAATCAGGATCGATTGCTCTTGAGAAAGATCAAATCCTAGTACCAGAAGATGGATGTTGGAGCCTTTGCGTTTGTCATGAGCCTTTATTGCCTCATCCACTTCTTACTATTGAAGCGCACACAGAGCCTAGTGCAGTGTCAATCGGACTTGGAAAAAACAGAAACCAGCTAAATGAAAGAGCAAAGCGACTAGTTGAGGTTCCTCAACTAGTCAAAGACGTTTGTGGCCTGAAGGTTGAACCAATAGGTGGTGGTTCGGAAGTACGCGTTGACAAAATTGAACTCAAAGGTGAGCGCATCTCACCTCAAGGAAAACCGTATTACATCGAGTGGAATGTGACTGATGGCAATGTCGATGTGAAGCGCGGAAAGGATCTTATATTTTCACGTCGGGTTGAACCAATCAACCGTCAGCAAGTTTTGAAAGTACTTCTGCATAGTGAGGGCTTGCTTGAACAATGGGATGAGCAAACTGAAATCTTGTCAGTGGTTTTCGAAAATACTACTGAATCTGAGCGAATCAATATGAAACGCTCGGTAAGTGTAAAAAGACCATCTGTTCACAAGTTGGGCTCGTTTGATGCGATGAAGTTACACAATATTTCTATATCATCATTGACTGAATTGGATGCTAGAAAGTGGTCTGAATGGAGATTAGAGAAAAATATCAATATGTACGCCACTAATAGCAAATACCAAATTTGGAGAGAGAAAGCACTCGAACCTTTTAGAGATTGGAATTTTACACTACCTGATAGGGCTGAACTGGCAAATCAGTTTTGGATTGAGGAAGACCAGCAAAATCAGCGTACCTGGCATGTAATTGCTGCCCATGATTGGAACCTATAAGGAATAATAGTGATGAATCTAATTGAAAAGTTTACTAAGACAGAAACCAAGATTGTTGATCAATCAAATACCAAGTTGCCCCCTGTGCTTTTGCCTGTTTTACCTAAACAGGTATCTGCTCCGCAACCTATTAATAGCTCTTTGTTCTGCAATGAGCTCCAATCAAGAGTTGTCGAATTAATCGATAATGCCGAGCACTCGGTTATTCTTAGTACGTTTTTGCTTGCTGATGAGAATGTCGAATCTGCTGTCCTAAAAGCTGCAAAGCGCAAAGTTAGTGTGTACATACTATTGGCATGTGAGACTCGTCTTGATGGCGATGTGCCTGACGATGACTTTGGCAAGAAGTGTCTTGTGCAACATAAGGAAATGTTAAATAAATTGTCTGGACATGTTCACTTTGCATCTGCGCCGCATTTCCACGCAAAAGCCGTTGTTATAGATGCATTACATGAAACTGGTAATGCGAAAGGGTTGCTTTTAACGGCAAACCTTACAGAAGAAGCTCTTTTACGAAATGAAGAGTTGGGGGTCTCGCTTTCACGCCATCAAATAGCTGAGATCGTGAATGTGTTCCGTTGGGCAATCTTCGAGAGTGCGCAGCACCATATGACAAGCCGTGGTGAATTCTCAGCATATAAGTCGCCGGGCAATGTCAGATATCCAAGGGAATTAACTGAAATACTGGTCACATCGAGTGAAGACGCTCGAATTAGGGAACACGCATTAGCGTTGATAAATCAAGCGGAAAATGAACTCATCATATCGAGTTTTGGATGGCAAGAGGACCATCAGCTTGTAAAATCAATATGTGAACGTGCGAAGTCGGGGCTAAAAGTCACCATACTATCTCGCCAAAGACCCGCAGCCATGCCAGCGTTGTTGGCTATGAAACAGGCTGGTGCATCGGTGATGTGTTTTAAATGGCTACATGCCAAAGCGATTGTAGTAGATGGAATGCATGGCATGGTGATGTCGGCCAATTTTCAAGCGCATGGTATGGATCAAGGCTTTGAGTTAGGCGTAAAGCTCACAGGTACTCAGGTAAAAGAGCTGATGAATTGCTTCGATGTGTTTTTAACTAATAGCCATAATCAATTGCACATAGATATGAGTCTAGGGATGATTTCTGGTGGTTTTGAAGCTTGGGAAAGTAATATATTCAAGAGGTACTCTGTCAGCGAAGTAGACATTGTTGAGTTATCTCCTATAAAAGCAGATTGTTTGTCTGATATGGATAAGCACCAAAAAATACCCAATGCAAACTGGCGGGAAAAAACCTCGCACAAGATTGAGTATAAATGGCGTATAGAGCCACCAGTTATCACTAACGCCAGTCCAGAGTATTTCAAACCTTTAACGGCTAAGGATGAAACTTCTAAGAAGCAGGATTCAGGATCGCCTAGAGAAAGTTATGAGCCAAAGGTTGTTCGACTGACAAAAAAACAGTTAGCTATTACGGTTCGTCAAGAATCCGAACTTGCCATGGCAACAAGGCTGAAGCAAAGTGAATTGCCAAACGCCCTAATTGTATTGGAGGCGTAACTTTGGATAACAAAAACACGCTGCTTTGTTGGCACTCAAAAAGAGCTGGGGTTGAGGTATTAGACGAAGCGTTAAAGCGGCTTAAGAATCGTAAAGTTTATGTTGGCAAAGTAATTGTGCTTACTCAGTCAGCTGGGGATAACAGTCTGTACAAAGAGCATGAATTTGGCGATATACAGATTACCTTTCGAACTGTAGCTATCGAGAACCCAGCTGATCACAACGAAATTTATCACGCAATAGAATCTGAGATTATTCCAGAGCTAAAGCTTGAACAACATCTTCATATCAATGTATCGCCGGGAACTCCGGCGATGCATGCTGTTTGGTTGATTCTTCATGCTCGGGGGCATTTTCCACGCGAAACAATCCTCTGGTCATCACAATATAACCCCGATACCAAAAGAACCAGCATTGTCAAAGTTGATTTCAGTGTAAACACGTATCTGGCAGAGATCTCTGCTATTTCAAGTTCAGAGAGCGGTTACGCCCTTTACGATTTAGACCCTAAATCAAAAGCAAGGCAGAATGCATTACAAACGTTAAAGCAGTTCTCTTGCGTTCCCAAAGCTCCGTTACTTGTACTGGGTGAACGTGGTACAGGGAAAACGAGACTAATTGAAACCGTTGTCGGTAGGGTAAAGCAAAAGCAGGTTGTTACGCTCGCATGTGGAGGACTAGATTCTCAAGTGGTTGATAGTATGTTGTTTGGCCACGTAAAAGGGGCGTTCACTGGGGCGGAAAAGAATCGCAATGGGCTTTTGAAAGAAGCAAATGGAAAAGTATTGTTCTTGGATGAGATACAAGATTTACCAACTTCGGTTCAGCGAAAGCTGGTTCGAGTGCTTCAAGATAACCATCACAGTTTTCGCCCTGTTGGAAGTGACATTGAGGAAGCATCTGACTTCGAGCTAGTTTGTGCGAGTAATAAATCACTTGAGCAATTGGCAACGATACTCGATGCTGATTTCTTTGATCGTGTATCCATGCTAACAATAACAATACCTCCACTTCGTGCATGCAGAGAAGATATTTTTTCGGATTGGCAAAGAATCTGGCAGGAAGTTAATGTTAACCCCAATCTGCCTGCGGAAGCTCCAGTGTCAAATGAGTTAATCCAGTTTTTTAACTCGGCATATTTACCAGGTAACTTGCGTGACCTAAAAAAGCTGGCATACATGTCTTGTGCTTTTTTGAGCTCTCAAACTACAGAGTTGGCAATCTCTAGCTCATTAGCTTCGTTGGGCGAGCCTGTTATCCAGGAGGATAGTCCTGACACAAGGTTTGCATTTGGTGATTTATCCAAGACAACTAAGGATGAGTTAACGAAAGCGTTTCATAAGGAATTTGCAACAGCTGCCAAAAAGCAATTCGGTACATGGGTTAAAGCCGCAGAAGCATTGAAGGTGGATCAAAAAACTTTGCAAAAGTATATGAGAGACAATTGAGTTATTTTGATGTCCCATTTGTAGTGGTCTAATCATCCCGGACACCATTTTAGGTGGTACAGTCGCCACCATGACCTGAGGTGTTCAATGACAAGATTACGTCGCTCATTTACTGCCGAATTCAAACTCGAAGCCGCATCCCTGGTGCTCGACCAGGGATATTCTGTCCCCGAAGCCAGTCGTTCACTGGATATCGGTGAAACCATACTTCGCCGCTGGGTTCGGCAACTGCAATCCGAACGCAGTGGCACTACCCCAATCAGCAAAGCACTGACTCTGGAGCAGCAAAAAATTCAGGAACTGGAAGCCCGCATCAACCGGCTCGAACGTGAGAAGGACATTCTAAAAAAGGCTACTGCTCTCTTGATGACGGACGAGTTCACACGTACGCGCTGATAGACCGATTAAGGGAGCAAGCCCCCATCACTCTGGTCTGCTGCGCCTTCGATGTTCCCACCTCCTGTTTTTACGATTATCTGGCTCGCAGGCGGACGATTAACCGTGAGCGCATGCAACAGCGCTCTGAGTTGCGCCGTTTGTTCAAAGAGAGCAGGGATTCGGCTGGCAGCCGCGCCTTGATGTCGATGATGCGAGAGTTGGGGTATCAGATTGGTCGATTCAAAGTACGTAACCTGATGAAGGAAGCCGGCCTGGCATCCAAACAGCCGGGCGCACACCGCTATAAGGTGGCACGGTCTGAACGACCGGACATTCCCAATCTGCTGGCCCGCGAATTTGATGTCCAACAACCCAATCAGGTGTGGTGTGGCGATATCACCTACGTCTGGGCAGGTGGTCGTTGGCATTACCTGGCAGCGGTGCTTGACCTGCATACCCGGCGGGTTGTGGGGTGGGCGATGTCAGATAAACCAGATGCCGAGCTGGCCATCAAAGCACTTGAGATGGCGTATCAGCAGCGGGGTTGTCCGTCAGGCGTGCTGTTTCACTCTGACCAGGGCAGCCAATATGGCAGCCGGGCATTTCGGCAACGACTGTGGCGCTATCGCATGACCCAGAGTATGAGTCGGCGTGGCAACTGCTGGGATAACGCCCCGATGGAACGGTTGTTCAGAAGCCTGAAGTCAGAGTGGCTCCCGGCAAGGGGATATATGAGCCTGCGGGAAGCAAAGCGGGATATCAGTTATTACCTGATGGATCACTACAACTGGCGACGTCCACATCAATACAATGACGGGATACCGCCAGCAAAAGCCGAAGATCGGCCTAACCAAGTGTCCGGATTTAGTTGACCACTACAGGACAATGAAAATAAAAAAGCCCGTATCTGTTGATGCGGGCCTTTACTTGGCCGACTGCGCACTTGAACGGCACGCAGTTCGCAACGGGCTATCGGCTTACTTGCTGCCGGTGCCTGAGTTGCGGGTAGAGGCTTGCGGCTTGCGACGGGCGGTGGTGGCGCGAGCGCGCGGCTCTTTGCCCTGCATCTCTTTGTGACGCTGCACAGCGCGACGGATCTGGGCGGCCTGCTTGTGACGGCTGGTTTTGCCATCCTGCTGCAGATCGACCTTGGATTCGGTCTCCGGCGGCAGGTTGACCAGACCGCGCAGGTAGTTCACTTCCGGCAGTTTCAGCTCTTGCCAGCCGCCGCGCGGGATGCCGCGGTCCAGCTTGACATCGCCGTAGCGGATACGCATCAGGCGGCTCACCTGCACTTCCTGGGATTCCCACAGGCGGCGCACTTCGCGGTTGCGACCTTCGGTCAGGGTGACGTTGAACCACTGGTTCAGACCCTCACCGCCAGCCGGTTTGATCTTGTTGAACTTGGCGGTGCCATCTTCCAGCTGCACGCCCTTGCGCAGACGCTGCAGCATGGCTTCGGTGATCTCGCCAAAGACACGGACCGCGTATTCCCGCTCCACTTCGTGGCTCGGGTGCATCAGGCGATTGGCCAGCTCACCGTCTGTAGTGAACAGCAGCAGACCTGAGGTGTTGACGTCGAGGCGGCCGACCGCGATCCAGCGGGCACCTTCCATCTTGGGCAGACGATCAAACACGGTGGGACGACCTTCCGGATCGTGACGGGTACACATCTCCCCTTCCGGCTTGTGGTAAGCCAGTACGCGGCAGATAACTTCCTCTGCGGCACGGGTCTTGACCTGGTGACCATCCACCCGGATCACGGCGTTCACTTCGACGCGATCCCCCAGTGTGGCGACCTTGCCATCCACACTGACCCGACCTGCGGTGATCAGGGCCTCCATCTCACGACGGGAGCCGTGACCCGCGCGGGCCAACACTTTTTGCAGTTTTTCACTCATCGGGGTTACCTGATTGTTGATCGCTGCCCACTGGTAAAAGGGGCAACGGGGTTAACTGTAACAAACGCTGGTTGGAGCACTCACCACAGTTGAAAAATGTATATCTCGGTGAAATCGGCACGCTTGGGCGCCAATCACCGGGCATCGCTCTCCCCGTCCACCGCAGAGGGCAACAGGGGTTGCAGCTCCGGATCCAGCTCGGGGAGCTGCTCCAGACTCTGCAGATTAAAGTAATCCAGAAACTCTCTGGTGGTGGCGAGCAGTTCGGGGCGACCGGCCACCTCTTTGTGGCCGATGCTACGCACCCAGCCACGCTCTT
Organism: Aeromonas sp. 97A; assembly: GCF_051919185.1. NCBI lineage: Bacteria > Pseudomonadati > Pseudomonadota > Gammaproteobacteria > Aeromonadales > Aeromonadaceae > Aeromonas > Aeromonas sp. 97A. The sequence continues at coordinate 2,270,561 of NZ_JBQBFF010000001.1, forward strand.
TCAGGGTATTCACTATCTGGCTCGACACCGCCACCCCGCGGATCGCTTCGATCTCGGCCCGGGTGATGGGTTGGCGATAGGCAATCAGGGTCAGAGTCTCCATCACGGCGCGGGAATAGCGCGGCGCCCGCTCGCTCCAGAGCCGCGAGAGCTCTTCGGCATACTCCTGACGCGCCTGAAAGCGCCAGCCGGAGGCGACCTCTTTGAGCTCGACGCCCCGCGAGCTGTAATCTTGCCTGATCTCGGCCAACAGCAGCTGAACATAGCGACTGGTCACCGGATAATCCGCCAGCACGCTGCTTTTCAGCTCGCTGACATTGAGCGGACGACCGGCCACAAACAGCGCCGCCTCGATCAGCGTCTTTAATCGTTCGGCTGGCAGTGCCATTGGGCGTTCCTCGCAAAAGCCATCTCAATGGGCAAGACCACGCTCCCCCTCCTCGCTCTGGCTGGCCAGGGCAAAATGGATCGGACCCAGAGGCTCGGCCTGCAAAATCCAGATCAGCTGCTCCTTGCACAGCTCCAGCAGCGCCAGAAAGGTCACCAGCACGCCCATCCGCCCCTCTTCGGCACGCAGCACCTGCTCAAGGCGCAGGGTCTGCCCCAGCGTGAGCATGGCGAGGATCTCCGCCATGCGCACCCGGGTCGGGATCTGTTCGCGACGGATCTGGTGATGTTCGAAATGAGTCGCGCGTTTTACCACACTTTGCATGTAAAGGGCGAGCTCAACCAGCGAAACATCGGGCGCCAGTGGCTTGAGGGCGCCAAAATCGGGGGGCAAGGCAGCGGCGATATAAATCTCCCGCTCCACCCGTGGCAGCTCATTGACCCTCTCTGCACCTACCTTGTAGCGCTCGTACTCCTGCAGGCGGCGAATAAGGGTCACCCGCGGGTCTTCTCCCTCCTCTTCATCCTCCAGCTCCGGCGCCTTGGGCAGCAGCAGGCGGGATTTTATCTCCGCCAGCCAGGCCGCCATCAGCAGATATTCGGCCGCCAGCTCAAGGTTGAGTCCCTGCATCAGCTCCACGTACTCCATGTACTGGGCGGTGATCTGCAGGATCGGCAGGTTGAGAATATCGAGCTGCTGGCGCCGGATAAGGTAGAGCAGCAGATCGAGCGGCCCCTCGAAGGTATCGAGGAACACCTCCAGCGCATCGGGCGGGATGAACAGGTCCTGAGGCAGCTCGTGATAGGGCTGCCCCAGGACTTTCGCGATGGGTAGCGCGGCGCCAGCCCCCGTCTCGGCGGAAGGGACTGTCACCGGTTCAGCGACATCACTCAAACGGGGTTGGATCTCCGGCGCCGCGACGACGCAATACCGGCTCGTCGTCAGAGAAATCGACCACTGTGGTGGGCTGCTCGCCCAGATAACCACCGTTGACCACCAGATCAATCTGCTTGCCCAGCTTGTCGAAGATCTCTTCCGGGTCAAACTCGGCCATCTCGGACTCCGGCAGGATCAATGTGGTGGAGAGCAGCGGCTCGCCGAGGGCTTCCAAGAGCGCCTGGGCAATCTTGTTGTCCGGCACCCGGATGCCGATGCTCTTCTTCTTCTCGTTCATCAGGCGGCGCGGCACCTCTTTGGTCGCCTTGAAGATGAAGGTGTAGGCGCCCGGGGTGTTGTTCTTGATCAGGCGAAATGCGCTGTTGTCGACCTTGGCGTAGGTGGAGATCTCGGAGAGATCGCGGCACACCAGGGTGAAATCGTGGTTGGCGTCGAGGCGACGGATGCGGCAGATGCGCTCCAGCGCGCCCTTGTCACCCATCTGGCAACCCAGCGCATAACCGGAGTCGGTCGGATAGACGATGACGCCGCCGTTCTGGATGATCTGTACCGCCTGACCGATCAGACGGGCCTGGGGGTTTTCAGGATGTACGTAAAAATGCTGACTCATAGCTTGTTCTCGCAATGGGGGCAGCAATACCTGCCCGCTCGTATGGTCACGGGCCAAAGACCCATGACACTACCTTAACCTGTTTGTGGCCGCTTCGCTGGCGCCGTTACCGGCTCGCCAGCAGCTCGGCATGTTGCTCGGTGGTGAGCCCAAAGTGACCGGGATAGGCAAGCCACACTATGGGAATCCCCTCTTGCCCGGCTTGTTCCCTATTTCGCTGGCGCCGTTACCGGCTTGCCAGCAGCTCGGCATGCTGTTCGGTGGTGAGCCCGAAGTGACCGGGATAGGCCAACCAGACGGGCATCCCCTCTTTGGGCAGCCAGAGGTGGCGGCCCAGCTCGGTCCAGTTGGAGGGGAAGTGAAAATCCGATCCCACCGAGATATAGAGGTCGTGATCCTTGGCCCACTGGCCCAAATTGGCCCGCTCCTGCGGGCTCTGCTGGGGCAATGACACCTCCATGGCATCGCCACCGGCCGCCTTGAAGGCCACCAGCAGCCGCTTGATCCACTTGGCGGTGAGATCGTAACGGCTGGGGTGGGCCAGCACCGCCAGCCCACCGGCGGCGTGAATGGCAGCGATAGCTTCGCTCATCTCGGGCCACTCGGCCGGGGCATACCCTTTATTGCCACGGCTCAGGTACTTTTTGAATACCTTTTGCATGTTGTCGGCCACCCCGCGTGCCACCAGCACTCGGGCAAAGTGGGCGCGGGTCACAGCGGCGTCACCGGCGAGCGCCTTGGCCTCTTCATAGGTGCCGGGGATGAGGCACTTCTCCAGACGACGCCCGATTTCCAGCGCGCGCGCCTCGCGACGGGCCAGCTGACCAGCCAGAAAGTCGGTCAGCTGCGGATTTTTTTCATCCACCCCCAGCGCCACGATATGAATTTCGTGATGCTCCCAGCCGGTGGAGATCTCGACCCCGCTCACCAATCGCAGCGGCAGTTGCTCGGCGTCGATGGTACGGCGCACCTCATCAAGCCCGGCGAGGGTGTCGTGGTCAGTAACTGCTAACACCTCGACCTGTTTCTCGGCGGCGCGGCGCACCAGTTCGGCTGGGCTCAGCACCCCGTCGGAGGCAGTGGTATGGCAGTGAAGATCGAATCTCATCAGGTTATTCCGCTCTCGTGGTCAGGTCACCATTCATGGCAAATCGGTGAAAGAAGGCTAAAAAGCGACTTGACTTGGCCGCGGCTTTATCGTTTTCTGTAGGCACTTCATTGCAAACATCTTTTTACAGGACTTTATCATGCAAACGACTTCCATCCTGACCATCTGGTGGTGGCACACTCCCTGACATGCGGGCGTGTGGTCGTTGCTGTACCTGTAATCTGACAGCAAATTAAGAACCCAAAGAAAAAGCCCGCTGACCCCAGCGGGCTTTTTTATTATCCGGCAAATGGACCTGTGATGAAACCGAGAATTCAGACAAGCAAGCTGACCTGGCGATGGCGCCCCTGAGCCAGCCACCCCGGACCAATTAAATTTTCAAGGAATTCAACGTCATGAACATCGGTAACACGCATCACACGCAAGGGAACGCACTATGACAGCCACACATCGCCTTCCTCTGGGTGAATTCGATACCCTCAAGCTCAACGCCCCCTATGTGGCCGATCCGCTGGCGCTCTATACCCGTCTCTGTCAGGGCCGCCCCAACAACCTGCTGCTGGAATCGGTCGAGATCGACTCCAAGGCGGGTAAACAGAGCCTGCTGCTGGTCGATGCCTGCCTGCGCATCGAGTGCCGTGGCCGCACCGTGCGGGTGCGCAGCCTGAACGACAACGGCGCCCAGTTGCAAAGCCTGCTGGCTGACCGTCTGCCTGCGGTGGTGGCTCGTTCGCTGGTAGATGGCGAATTGCAGCTCGATTTCCCGGCCTCCGATCGGGAGCTGGACGAAGATTCCCGCCTCAAGGGGAGCAGCGTGCTGGACGTGCTGCGTACCCTGCAGCGGGAGCTTGATTGCCAGCTCGGCAAAGAAGCCCTCTTTATGGCAGGCAGCTTCGCCTACGACCTCATCGCCTCTTTTGAAGATCTGCCCGACGTGCCGGAAGGGAGCAACGACTGCCCCGACTACTGCTTCTATGTGGCCGAGACCCTGATCACCATCGACCATATCGAACGCACCACTCAACTGCTGGCATGCATCTTTGGCGGCGACAGCGACGAGAGCCAGGTGGAAGACAGATACACCCGCCTGACCGAACGGCTCACCGACTTCAAACAGATTTGCCAGCAACCTCTAAGCGCCGAGCTGACCACCCAGCCCCTGACCGGTGGCATGAGCGTGGACAAGAGCGACAAACAGTTCTGCGCCGAGGTGGAGAAGCTCAAGGGCTTTATCCGCCGTGGCGATATCTTCCAGGTGGTGCCGTCCCGCTGCTTCTCCCTGCCCTGCCCGAGCCCCCTGGCCGCCTATCGCCGCCTCAAGCAGACCAATCCCAGCCCCTACATGTTCTACGTGCAGGATGAGGGCTTCACCCTGTTTGGCGCCTCCCCCGAGAGCGCGGTGAAATTCTGCGCCGCCAGCCGCGATGTGGAGATGTACCCCATCGCCGGTACCCGCCGCCGCGGCTTCAACCCCGATGGCAGCATCAACCGGGATCTCGATGGCCGTATCGAGCTGGAACTGCGTCAGGACGAGAAAGAGGTGGCCGAGCACCTGATGCTGGTGGATCTGGGGCGCAACGACATCGCCCGCATCTCCGAGCCCGGTACCCGCTACGTCAAGGAGCTGCTGAAAGTGGATCGCTACAGCCACGTGATGCACCTGGTCTCAAAGGTGGTCGGCACCTTGCGCTCTGACCTTGACGCCCTGCACGCCTATCAGGCCTGCATGAACATGGGCACCCTCACCGGCGCCCCCAAGATCCGCGCCAGCGAGCTTATTCGCATGGTGGAAGGCAAGCGCCGCGGCAGCTACGGCGGCGCGGTTGGCTACATCAACGGCGCAGGCGAGATGGATACCTGCATCGTCATCCGCTCCGCTTTCGTGAAAGATGGCGTGGCCCACGTACAGGCCGGTGCAGGGGTGGTCTATGACTCCAAGCCCCAGGCCGAAGCGGACGAAACCCGCGCCAAGGCGGCCGCCGTACTGGCCGCCATCGCAGCCAGCCATGGCACCTCCCTGCAAGCCCTGAGCGCCCAGCAGGAGCAACATAAGGACGTGAGCCAATGAGTACCGGATCAACAGCCACTAATATCTTCCTGCTCGACAACTTCGATTCATTTACCTACAACCTCGTCGATCAGTTCCGCTCCCTCGGTTATCCGGTGCGGATCTACCGCAACAGCCTGCCGGCGAGCCGCATCATGAGCGAGATCGCCGCCTGCGAAGGGGACGCCGTGCTGGTGCTCTCGCCGGGCCCGGGTGCCCCCCACGAAGCGGGTTGCCTGATTGATCTGATCAAACTGGCCCGCGGTCAGGTGCCCATCCTGGGCATCTGTCTCGGCCATCAGGCTCTGTGCGAAGCCTACGGCGGCACCGTCGGCGCGGCAGGCGAAATTGTCCACGGCAAGCGCTCCCTGATTGAGCACAACGGCCACGGTGCCTTCGCTGGTCTGCCGAGCCCGCTGCCGGTGGCCCGCTACCACTCGCTGGTCGCCACCTATGTACCGGAAGAGCTGACGGTGATTGCCCACTATCAGGGCATGCCCATGGCCATCGAGCAGCAGGATGAGCGGGTACTGGGCTTCCAGTTCCACCCGGAATCCATCATGACCTCGGAAGGGGCCCGTCTGCTGACTCAGGCGCTCGCCCATATCACCCGTCCAGAAAGCAGCGTGCGGTAAGGTAAGGAGACCAACATGCATCAACATCTCAACACCCTCTATCAGGGTCAGTCTCTGAGCCGTGAAAGTACCCGCGACGCCTTCGGTCAGGTGGTACGTGGCGAAGTGGATCCCATCGTGCTCGCAAGCCTGCTGACTGCCCTCAAGATCAAGGGAGAGACCCCGGAGGAGATCGCCGGCGCCGCCGAGGCGCTGCTGGCAGAAGCGCGCGACTTCCCGCGTCCGGACTATGCCTTCTGCGACATCGTCGGCACCGGTGGCGATGGCCTCAACACCATCAACGTCTCCACCACTTCGGCACTGGTCGCCGCCGCCTGCGGCCTGAAAGTGGCCAAGCACGGCAACCGCTCGGTCTCGAGCAAGTCGGGTTCGAGCGATCTGCTCGACAAAATGGGCATCAAGCTCGACATGAGCCCGGCGCAGGCGCGCCACTGCCTGGACGAGCTCGGCATCTGCTTCCTGTTCGCCCCCCAGTACCACGCCGGGGTGCGCCACGCCATGCCGGTGCGTCAGGCCCTCAAGACCCGCACCCTGTTCAACGTGCTGGGGCCGCTTATCAACCCCGCTCGCCCCACCTATCAGCTGATGGGAGTCTATGCCCCCGAGCTGGTGCGCCCCATCGCAGAAACCCTGCTGGCACTGGGGCTGAAAACCGGTATGGTGGTTCACGGCGCCGGGCTCGACGAGATTGCCATTCACGGCCCGACCCAGGTGGCCCAGATCCGTGACGGCGAGATCCGCGAGTTTCTGCTCACCCCGGCTGACTTTGGCCTTGAGACCTATCCGGTCAGCGCCATTCAGGGTGGGGAGCCTGAAGAGAACCGCGCCATCACAGCCGCTATTCTGGAAGGGCTTGGCACTCCGGCTCACAACGCCGCCATTGCCGCCAATGTGGCGCCGCTGCTGCTGATGGCGGGCAAGGCGACCGATCTCAAGAGCGCGGCGGCCGAGGTGCTGGCGGTGCTGGCGAGCGGCAAGGCAGCGGATCTGGCTGCTCGGCTCGCCACTTTGAGCCATCAGGAAGCGGGCCATCAGGAGGCATGATGTCAGCCACCACATTGCACAACAGTCATTCAGAACGCCCACAGGGCAAGAGCCAGTTTCGCAAGGATAACGAGATGTCAGACCTTATTGCCCCCCATGCATTTCTGAACATGGCCTCCATCAGCCAGACCATTCTCGGCAAGATCGTGGCGGCCAAGCAGGAGTGGGTCGCCGCCCGCAAACTGACCCAGCCGCTGGAGAGCTTCCAGAGCGCGCTGACCCCAAGCGATCGGGATTTCGTTGGCGCGCTCAAGGCGGGCTCCACCCGCTTTATTCTGGAGTGCAAGAAGGCCTCCCCCTCCAAGGGGTTGATCCGCGACGATTTCAGCCCGGAGGCGATCGCCGACATCTATGGCAAATACGCCACCGCCATCTCGGTGCTGACCGACGAGAAGTTCTTTCAGGGGGATTTCGCCTTTTTGCCGCGGGTGCGCAGCCGCGTATCGCAGCCGGTGCTCTGCAAGGATTTCATGATTGACCCCTATCAGGTCTATCTGGCCCGCCACTATCAGGCGGATGCCATCCTGCTGATGCTCTCGGTGCTCACCGACGAGGGCTATCGCGCCCTGTTCGCGGTCGCCAAAGAGCTGGGTCTGGGCGTGCTCACCGAGGTGAGCAACGAGGAGGAGCTGACCCGCGTCATCGCGCTGGGCGCGCCGGTGATTGGCATCAATAACCGGGATCTGCGCGACTTGAGCGTCGATCTCAACCGCACCAAACAGCTGGCCAAAGATATTCCGAGCGATCGGGTGGTGATCAGCGAGTCCGGCATCAACCACCGCGCTCAGGTAGCGGATCTGCGCCACCACGCCAAAGGCTTTCTGGTGGGCTCGTCATTGATGGCCGAGCCGGATCTGGAAGCGGCTGTGCGCAAGCTGGTACTGGGCCAGAACAAGGTGTGCGGCCTGACCCGCGCCGAGGATGCCGCCGCCGCCCATCAGGCGGGTGCGGTGTTCGGGGGTCTTATCTTTGTGGCAAAGAGTCCGCGCTATGTGGACATCCCCGCCGCCCGCGCCGTGATGGCGGGCGCGCCGCTCGCCTATGTCGGGGTATTTCGCAACGCCCAGCCCGCCACCATCGCCAAGACGGTGGATGCGCTGGGGCTCGCCGCCGTGCAACTGCATGGGGATGAAGATGCCGCCTATATCGAGGAACTGCGGCCGCTGCTGCCCGCTGGCTGCCAGATCTGGAAAGCAATTGGCATCACAAGCGGCGAGCCGCTGCCCGCCCTCGACTACCCGGCCGATCGCCTGCTGCTGGATACAAAAGTCGGCAGCCAGAGCGGTGGCACCGGTCAGGCGTTCGACTGGGCCCTGTTGGTAAATCTCGATAAAGCCAAGTTGATGCTGGCGGGCGGCCTTAATCCCGACAACGCCCTGCAAGCGGCACAAGTGGGCTGCCTCGGCCTTGATTTCAACTCCGGGGTGGAGAGTGCCCCGGGCCAGAAGGATGCGCACAAGATTGCAGCCGCCTTCGGCGCACTGCGCAACCTGTAACGCAACCCTTTTTGATATTTCGATTTAGCTAATACAAGGAAGAAGCCATGACCCTGCTCAACCCGTTTTTCGGTGAATTTGGCGGTATGTATGTACCCCAAATCCTTATCCCCGCCCTGCTCCAGCTGGAGAAAGCCTTCGTCGATGCCAAGGATGACCCGGCCTTTATCGCCGAGTTTCAGACCCTGCTGACCGAGTATGCCGGCCGCCCGACCCCGCTCACCCTGACCCGCAATCTGACCAAGGGCACCAAGACCCGCCTCTATCTGAAGCGTGAAGATCTGCTGCACGGCGGCGCCCACAAGACCAACCAGGTGCTGGGGCAGGCGCTGCTCGCCAAGCGGATGGGCAAGAACGAGATCATCGCCGAGACCGGCGCCGGTCAGCACGGCGTGGCGACTGCACTGGCCTGCGCCCTGCTCGGCCTCAAGTGCCGGGTCTATATGGGCGCCAAGGATTGCGAGCGCCAGAAACCGAACGTATTTCGCATGAAGCTGATGGGCGCCACCGTCATTCCGGTGCACTCAGGCTCGTCCACCCTGAAAGATGCCTGCAACGAGGCGCTGCGTGACTGGGCCGCCAACTACGAGTCGGCCCACTACCTGCTCGGCACCGCCGCCGGCCCGCACCCCTTCCCCACTATCGTGCGGGAGTTCCAGAAGATGATCGGCGAAGAGGCCAAGGCCCAGTGCTTCGAGAAGGAGGAGCGGCTGCCCGATGCAGTGATCGCCTGTGTCGGCGGCGGGTCGAATGCCATCGGCATGTTTGCCGACTTTATCGATGAGCCTTCAGTGCGCCTTATCGGGGTCGAGCCGGGCGGTCACGGCATCGAGAGTGGCGAGCACGGCGCGCCGCTCGGTCACGGCAGCAAGGGGGTCTTCTTTGGCATGCACTCCTACCTGATGCAGGACAATCAGGGCCAAATTCAGGAGTCCTACTCCGTCTCGGCAGGGCTCGACTTCCCCTCCGTCGGCCCGCAGCACGCCCATCTGGCCGCCATCGGCCGCGCCGAGTACCCCTCGGTGACCGACAAGGAGGCGCTGGACGCCTTCCAGGAGCTGGCCAAATCCGAAGGCATCATACCGGCGCTGGAGTCCTCCCACGCGCTGGCTCACGCCCTCAAGATGGCCCGCAGTGAACCGGAAAAAGAGCAGGTGCTCATCGTCAACCTCTCCGGCCGTGGCGACAAAGATATCTTCACCGTCGCTGACATTTTCGAGAAAGAAGGAACCTTGTCATGAACCGTTACGCACAACTCTTCTCCCGTCTGGACGCGGCCAATCAGGGCGCCTTTGTGCCGTTCGTGATGCTGGGTGACCCCACTCCTGAACTCTCCTTGGCCATCGTCGATGCGCTGGTCGCAGGGGGCGCCGATGCCCTCGAGCTCGGCATTCCCTTCTCCGATCCGGTGGCGGATGGCCCCACCATTCAGGGCGCCGCCCTGCGGGCGTTTGCCAGCCACACCACCCCGGATGACTGCTTCGAGCTGCTTGGCCGCATCCGCGCCAAGTACCCGCAGTTGCCCATTGGCCTGCTGGTCTACGCCAACCTGGTCTATGTGCGCAAAATCGACGGCTTCTACGAGAAGTGCCAGCAGGCGGGCGTGGATTCGGTGCTGGTCGCCGACGTGCCGGTACAGATGTGCGCCCCCTACAAGGCGGCCGCCGACAAGTTTGGTATCGACAGCATCTTTATCGCCCCGCCCAATGGCGACGCCGAGACCCTGCAGCAGGTGGCGGAGCTCGGCAATGGTTACACCTATCTGGTGAGCCGCGCCGGCGTCACCGGTGCCGAGACCAAGGCCGGCATGCCGGTGGAAGGTCTCATCAATACCCTGCGCGAGTTCAACGCCCCCCCCGCCCTGCTCGGCTTTGGCATCAGCGAACCGGCTCAGGTGCGTGAAGCCATCGCCGCGGGCGCCGCTGGTGCCATCTCCGGCTCCGCAGTGGTGAAGATCATCGAGACCCACCACCAGAATCCGGAGCATATGCTCACTCGTCTGAAAGAGTTTGTGGAAGGGATGAAGGCCGCGACCAATCGATAAGGGACGGCATGGGTCAAATGCCATTAGCCGTGAGTGATCCGGCTGCGTATCCACATTACGCATAGCAGCCATCGTTGCATCACCATATCAAAGGGAGTCTGACCGGCTCCCTTTCTTTTTATCTCGCTCGCACCCGCTTGCAGCTCTGGGCGTCTTGCCCCCTCTCCCCCCGGGAGAGGGCTGGGGGTGAGGGGGATTGTACATACTCTGCGAAGCAAGATGCTCAATCAGCCCACGCCTTAATGACTAATGTATTGATCCAACACAGATTCCACCAAAACATGCTTCTCAAAGCCCCCCCTCCCCCTTAAGATACCCGAATGACAATCAACCTCTCGGAAGAACGCCATGAAAGCGATTGTTGCTATCTCGCAGGTTAACAGCAGCGAACTGGGGGCTGTCACTCAGGGGCGGTAGCCTGCCCTGTTCAAAACGACATCGATAAGCATTGCTGAATAAAGCCGACTCCATATTTGTTGTTCAAAGTCTTAGTGAATTAAATTTTTAGAGAGCGATAGATGAAGTATACGAGTAAGGTCATGATTTAATTTTTTCGGCATTCATTAGGAGAATGATATTTAATAGGAAAGGATTTGTTATCTTACTAATTCCACCATCCATCTAATCACCTTTCTTCATATAAAGGAAACTTCAGTGCCAGATTTCGTTGAAATATATAAATTACAATATGAAAGAATTGCTCAGCACGAGAATCAAAGATTAGCATTTAGCAACCTAGTTATCGCGATTACCACTACGGCATTGGCATTTGCAACAGAAACAAGTTTGCAATCCAATCCAGTATCTTTTTTTCTACTAATTGCATTGCTCGTAATTATTAATATCACAGCCATACAATTCATAGCGAAATCACGTTTTTGGATAAAACATCACCAGGCTCGAGCTCACGCAATCCTAAATGAGCATCTTCCCGAAGCGAATAAAACAATTTCAAAAATAGAAAAAATAAATAGTGATAATGATTTATACAAGCGCCCAAACCTTCATAAAAATCTACATATAACTATAATTGTAATCACAATCTTGTACAGCCTATTCATCGCTTGGCCAAAAATATCTCCTATTGTATGCAGCATATAATAAAACATTTAACTATTACTTACTTCGTTCACTGAGCGGCTCAGATAGTATTTTTAAAACTGTAATTTTAATCGTTAATTTATTGGAGAGATAATGGACGTCATTTTAAGTAAAAAACATTACAGGCGATCATTTTTTCTAGTTGTAGCCTTAATTTTGGCATTGTCATTCTTAACTAGGTTCATTGCCATTCCTTTTTTTGAACCAACAGAAAAGGTTAATCTAATTCAATTTTACGTAACTATTCTAGATACCCTTTCTACATCTTTAATTATTACTGTATTTATTGGTGCTTTCATTTTTTGGCTTACACCTGAGATAGTTAAAAAGTCTGTAATGGAGGTCATTGAGCCAAAAGAAATTAATCCACTATTTAAAAAAGCAGCGACCGAAACAAAAACATGGATAAACAAAGGTGCATGTGGACGTTATACAAGAGCTGTTACTCTTCCATCATTAGCTCAATCTGCAAGACATGAAGGAATAGGTCGAGATATACGAATAATTCTGTTAGACCCCGCAGAGATGGATACATGTGAAGAGTATGCAAACTATAGGCGTAGTTTAAAATCTGCGGATACGAGAGGGCCTTGGACTAAAGAAAAGGTTCAAGAGGAAATTATTGCCACTATTTTAACAGCATTGCAATTTAAGAGTAAAGAGCCACTACTTACTATTGAAATTCATCTAACGTCAAATTTCTCTGCATTTAGGTAGATATTTCAGATTCTTATGTGATAGTCACAAAAGAGGACAAAGAAGCTGCAGGCCTAAGAGCCGACTCTGGAACTTATTTCTATAACTCTTACAAGGATGAAACTCGCCTTATCGAAAGACAATCAAAAAAAGTTATCTTTGACAAACCAGTTAATATAAATAAACACACACCACTTGATGATTTGATAAAAATAATCATCGATGCAGGAATATTAAAAGACAAAGAAATAGAGTTGCTCAGTTTAGAGAACATACTAAACTATATAACCAACCCCAAGGAACCATATAGCTAATGAATGAATATTTAAAGAACATATCTACACTCATTTCAGCCTGTAATAATAGAGAAATTGAAGCCAAGGAGATTTGCGAGCTTGCCATCAAGAAAAATATAAAGTTCTCATGGCACCCTCTAGGGTTCGTAATGGCAACTTTACTTGATGAAGGCAGTGAAAAAGTTCGCATTCATTTATGGTCAAAGAGCTTTGACAAAGCACAGAAACCCACTTGGTTAGTACACGATCATAAGTTTGATTTAACCAGTTGGGTTCTTAGTGGGACAATCCAGAATATAGAGTACAAAAATTCAGCCTCGTCAAAAACTCACCAGCTATATTCTGTCACTTATAACTCCACAGGTTCAATTCTAACCAAGCTGGACGAAGTCCATGATTTGAAGATAGAAAAAACCCAAGAGATAAGCTCGGGTGAGAAATATAAAATTGAGGCAGGAATTTTTCACCAGTCTATTTCTATGAGCAAAAATACTACGGTTACAATATGCCATACTGTAGATAAAAACTCTCATACCCCTCTAGTAATAGGGGAACTAGATGGAAAACAAAGTTATTATTATCAAAGGTCCCTGGTTCATATTGATGACCTACAAAAAATCATAAGTGAAATATAAGATATATTTTAAATCTAATTTTCACACAAGTTTTTTGGTCGATTTATAGTTTAAGGAGGAATCTTGATATTCATGTTTTTGACCAAATACCTACACAGCCAAAGATTTCAGCCCCCCGCCTATCTGAGCAAAATGTTGTATGGCTAGAATTGTGAGATTGGGATGCCAACAATGGAGGCTTAGGCTTCTCTCCCCATAAGTAAACGTTGGAAGATTTGAGAAGTTGCATGATAGAAATCAGCCGAAAAACAAAACGACTGGCCATCATCTGCTTTTCCCTGTTTCTGTTAAGACTCGGATTTCGCGCCTTTGGCTATGACCTGCTTTATCACAATCCGAATGATCCCTACGGTATATCGGATTTGATTGAAGTGGCGTTAGCCCTCATATATCTGGTGAGTCTGGGTCTCTGCATACTACATACCCTGTGGATATTACTCCGACACCGGGATCAGGGTGCCTTGGTGGCCTCAGCCCTGCTCGCTCTCTGTGCCATACAGTGGCACAGTTATGACTATCTTCATCACTTGGCCACCAGTCTCAGCATCCCCTAGGGCCCCTGCCCCACACCCGCCATCCCATCAATACCAGCATCAATAGACCTCCCGGCAGCCAGACCCAGTAGAGTTCGGAGAGGATCACCGCTTCACCCCGGGCGGTGAGATAGGCCTCCAGCTTGAAGGGGGCAACCCGGATCACCTGCCAGGGGGCAAAGAAGCGCTCATCCCGCCACGGCCAGAGCCAGCCAACCCCCTTGCCGCCGGAGGTGAGGGAATCGAGCAGGCTGTGAGAGAGCAGAGAGACCAGCAGAAACGACCAGACGGTGGCGACACGGGCCCGAAATTGGCGGTGAAACAGCATGGCCAGTGTGGGCAGGGCAAGGGCGAACAGCAGTGAGTGAGTAAAGCCGCGGTGGCCAAAGACATGGCCGTAGGCGACCCCCAGTTTAAAGGCGAGCACATCGGCATCGGGCAGCATAGCGATGGCGACACCGGCCAACAGCAGGCGGGGCGGGATAATCCGGCTGCCAAGCCCTAGTCCAAGGCAGAGAGGGACGGCGGCGTGGGTGATGATGGTGGGCATAGGGTGAAGCTCCAACTGAAAACGTTGGCCTACCTTATCCCCGCTCGGTGAAGTGAAGGTGAAGTGCACCCTCTTATGTTGCTTGATTCCTCCCTCGAATCCTTATCCATCAGCCATAAGAGGCGTCACTCAGGAAGTGATGAAAACGGCTGTTGCGCGCGTCCCCAAAGCCGGGGCTGAGCTTCTTTCCTTTGTTTCCTCTGTATTGGCTCGCAGTTAGATAAACGCAGCGCCAATCAGCCTTGGCACGTTAACTTGAAATGTTCATTTAACTGCGGCTGACATACAGAGCGGGATCGTGATAAGTAGTCTCTTCGATTCACATCACAGGGATAGTGGCAGCGATGAATGTATCAAAAAGCGTCATGCAGATTGCGAGCGTTATCAGCCTCTGGTTAATGACAGGGGGCATGGCAGAGGCCGCCTCTGCGCAGCTGCAGCAAGAGCCGTACGCGCTGATCTATAACGGGCCTGTTTCTGATGGGGATAGCACCAGAGCGATTGCGGATGTGGTCAAGCAGGTGGGCTTGCCGGTCAGGTATCTTTCCAATATCGGGGCGCTGCCTGCAGAGCTCGATAATGCCAGAGTGTTTATCGTTGGCGGCACTGAGGACGATGTTGAGCCGCTCCTCAACGCCTTCACCGCGGACGCGCGTTCGGCATTAAAAACCTATTTGCTAAGCGGTGGCCGATACCTCGGGATCTGTGGGGGTGCCTTTGTGGCATCCAGCGGCTGGTCTGAAGAAGAGGGCTTTGTGCCGGCGCTGGGCCTTGTCCCTGCGACATCCGATGATTATGACGGCGACTTTAGCGCCAGGATCTTCCCGATCAGCTGGCTTGGTGAAGAGCGCCAGATGTATTACCAGGCTGGCCCGCAGTTTACGCCGGTGCCAAGCCCAGAGCAGGTCAAGGTTATCGCCCATTTTCAAAACCATCATATTGCCGCGCTGATCAGCTCATACGGCAAAGGCAAGGTGGCCGTTTCCGGGCCACACCCCGAAGCCCCTGAATCGTGGAAAGCGAACGCGGTGGATGGCGACAAGATGGAGTCGAATATTCATCTAGCAGCAGGACTCGTTAACGAGTTGCTCTCCGAAGAGCCCGTCACCCATTCGAAGTAGGCGCGTCCCTACGCCCCTGGATGTGACCCCATTGCTCGGCCCGGAAGCCAGGCCGTCCAATCAGCCGCAATCCATAAAAAAACCACCGACCTGCAAAAGGTCGGTGGTTTTTTTATCGGTGGTAGATAACGGGTAGCCGATACGAAGCGTTCGCTACCTCAACCTTCGCCCGGGAGCGAGCACTACTCTTCCTGCTCCTCCGGTTGTCTCTCCTCACCCCGTATCTGTAGCAGCTCCTCGACCCTGGCTTGCCACTTGTCGTGGGCCTGTTTGCGCTCCTGCTGCATAAATGCTTCTCGCATGGTGTCGATTTTCTGGTCAAGTGTTTCCATCAGAGTGTCTCCTTGTGTGACCGCGTAAAGACTGGCTGACGGCGCGTTGGCCAACCTGCTCCCCTAATCTGACACCGCTAATGCCGTTACTGCCCAATCAAATAATCGATTGGAAATAGGAAAACCTATCTAAAAATTCTTTTTCGTGTTTATTCCACCACGCCAGCGCGAGGGAAACAGGCCGCTCAGAGCGGGATGATCCGGCACGCGGCCAACACGTTGTTGAGTGTGGTCGCCCCTCTTTTCAGGGGAATGAGGCGCCGTCACCCAATCCACCCAGTGAGGGGTAACGGCAGATTTTCGGGGTGTTGCTGTGCCCATGATCACACAGTCACAACTCTCGCCCTCCTCTCACCGCGCCCCCGCTTTTTATCATCTAGAGTTAGCGGGCAGTGCAAAGCTGCTGATTTATATACATTCGCCGCCAAGAGGGATCTTTTTTCATGACCGAGCATATCGATCTGCTACCTATCAACACGGATGATGAGCAGGACGCAGGCAACCGTTACCTCTACTACACCGAAGGGGATCTGGCCCGCATTCTCGCCAATCTGGAGCAGCTGCGCCACGCGGTGTTTCCGGCCGCCATCGGAGAGAGCGAAACGGGCGCCACCGTGCCCCACAACTTTCCCTCCGTCTGTCTGGTGGGGCTGGGGCGCTGCGGCTCCAACATCGCGCAGGATGTGGCCTCGCTGGTCTACAACGCCCGCAGCTTTTATCTCAATGAGTTCAATAGTGAAGAGCAACGCAAGCGGGAGAAGGAGTTTGGTCCGGTAAGCTGGATCCGGCGCAATCTTCGGCTGCCAAGCAACGGGGCTCGACCGGTCTTTCTGATCGAGCCCATGGTGATGCTGGGGGATCTGGACAAGGACATTGATGGCCGCATCCGCCACTCCAATCGCAGCGGCGAAGGTGGCTCCTTGCGTGACTACGCCAAGATGCGGGTGATGGACTTGTCGGAGATCCATGCGGGGGGCGCAGGTAACGCCCCTATCCTTGGCCAGTATCTGGCCAAGATCATCCTCAACAAGAGTCCCCACTACTTCGCCAACTCCGAGTGGCAGGCCATTCATACCTATCTGGTGGACTCCTGCGGCATCAAGGCCAACCAGTCCCGCCTCTATTTCTACATCTTCAGTGCCGGGGGCGGCACCGGCTCCGGCATGGCCTCCGAGTTCGGACTGGCCCAACAGTACTCCTACATGAGCAAGACTTTTTCGCCCCCGTCAGAAGAGGAGGAGCACCTCTCCCTCGGGGAGCACTTCATGTTCGATCCCATCTTCACCAGCGGTATCTGCATCCTGCCCAATATCTGTGATCGGGGTATCGAGATCTCGGAAGCGCTGCACATCAACGCGGGGCGCCTGCTGTGCAAGTATCTGGCCGAAGAGTGGGACTTCTCCTATCACTTCGACAACGAGCAGGCGTGCGATGCCAGCATGCTCAAGCGGATCAGGCCCTGGAATGCCATGATGCTGATCTCCAACGACATCATGCGCTACGCCGAAGAGAGCGACGATGGCGAGATCCAGCATGTTGATGTCAACACCATGGAGAAGTACGCCAACCAGTACATCTCCCAACAGATCTTCAACATTCTTACCGCTCAGGCCGTCACCACCGACTACGACGAGAACTACTTTCGCCGGGCGGGCATCGATATCAGCGAGACCATTCGACTCGATGCCAACGACCTCTTTATGAGTCTGGCGGGGCCGGTGGCGGTGGCGTATGCCGAGTCCATCTCGCCCCCCGGCGGCCTGTTTGACAAGGAGGACGGGCTCAATGTGGACGATCTCTTCACCCGTTCCATCGAGCTGCCCCACTTCAACAAGATGACCCAGGCCATCGAGGGGATCAGTCTGCTGCCCATCGAGGCGGGCAACTATCGGGAGTATCTGGACGACTATGTGAAAAGCGGCCATGACCCGGCCCACCTCAACGAGCTGCACTTCTTCAAGAACTGCTCCTCTGTGGTGTCGATCATCTCCCTGCCCAAGGAGTACAAACTCTCCTATATGGATCTCAACCGGCTCAAGTCTCACCTCAACGGGCTCTTCCCCAATACCACCCTCAAGCGCTATGCGCTGGTCATCGGGGCGTCGGCCAACATCTCCCTCACCACCCTGATCGTCAAGAGCCCCTGCCTGAGCGATG
The DNA here is from genome assembly GCF_051919185.1 of Aeromonas sp. 97A. Lineage (NCBI taxonomy): Bacteria > Pseudomonadati > Pseudomonadota > Gammaproteobacteria > Aeromonadales > Aeromonadaceae > Aeromonas > Aeromonas sp. 97A. Next base: position 2,288,251 of record NZ_JBQBFF010000001.1, read on the forward strand.
ACTTCCTGACCCTGATCGTGGCCTTTATCAAGCGCTGCTTTGCCAAGGATCACTATCGCTTCGATGAGCATCTGGACAAGGCGGTGATCGAGATGATCTGCAATGAAGAGTGGAACGATGCGCTGCTCGACAGCATGCTCAACGAGTTCGAGAACCCGGCCAAGATCCTCGATACCAACTGGTACGCCATCAAGCCCATGTATGAGAAGAAATATAGGGAGCTTATCCGCGAGAAAGAGAAGTTCGTCTCCATCAACGATATTCGCCTCAGCCGCGAATCTGTGAAAAAGGCGCTGCTCTATCTGCGGGAGATCTATCGCCACCGGGTCAGCAAGACCCGCATTCTCTCCCTCAATCCACGGCTGGGGGAACCGAATGCTCGCTAGCACCCTGCCCATAAGCAAAGCGCCAGCCCCACATGGGGCGGGCGCTTTTTTTACTGGCGCAGCCTGGTTTTATCTCATCAGAGCGAGACAAAGATCCCGGCCAGGGTTGCGCTCATCAGGTTGGCGAGGGTCGCCGCCAACACCGCCTTGAAGCCCATATTGGCCACATCGTGGCGGCGCTCCGGCGCCATGGTGCCGATGGAGCCAAGCTGCACCGCAATGGAGCCCAGATTGGCAAAACCACACAGCGCGAAGGTGATGATGATCTGGGTGTGGGCACTCAGATCTGCCTTGATATTGGCAAAGTCCAGATAGGCGACGAACTCGTTCATGATCACCTTCTGACCGATCAGGGAGCCTGCCGCCATCATCTCGCTGGCGGGCACGCCAATCAGCCAAGCCACCGGAGCAAACAGATAGCCCAGCAGCTGCTGCAGGGAGAGATCGGCCCAGCCGAACCACTCGCCGACAGTGGTGAGACCGGCGTTGATCATGGTGATGACGCTGACAAAGGCCAGCAGGATGGTGCCGATGGCCACGGCGATCTTCATACCGCCCATGGCGCCGCCCGCCAGTGCGTCGATGGCGTTGCTGTAGTCGCTCTTGTCGAGGGTGATCTCGGTCTGATCTCTCACCTGCTGCTGCTCCGGCACCAGCAGTTTGGCCATCAGCAGGCCACCCGGCGCCGCCATAAAGGAGGCGGCGATGAGGTATTTCAGATCCACACCCAGACCTGCGTAACCGCCCAGCACCGAGCCCGCCACCGAGGCCATGCCGCAGGTCATCACCGCAAAGAGTTCGGAGCGGGTCATACCGGCGAGGAAGGGGCGAATAAGCAGCGGCGACTCCCCTTGCGACAGGAAGATATTGCCAGTGGCCACCAGGGATTCGGCGCGGCTGGTGCCGAGCAGGCGGTGAATGGCGCCGCCCAGCACCCGGATCACCCACTGCATGATGCCGAAGTGGTAGAGCACGGCGATCAACGCGCTGATAAAGATCACCAGCGGCAGCACCCGCACGGCGAAGATAAAGCCGTTGCTGGCCAGATCGCCAAACACGAAACGGATGCCGCTGTCGGCAAAGCCGAGCAGGGCGGAGACGCCATTGCTCATGGCACCGAGCATGATTTGTCCGGGGGGGAAATAGAGCACCAGGGCAGCAAAACCGGTTTGCAGGGCGAGCGCACCCAGCACGGTTCGCCAGCGGATGGCTCGGCGGTTTTCACTCGCCAGCCAGGCGATAAACATCAGGGCCAGCATACCGACCAGACTCAATAACAGTGTCATCTTGCACCTATGAAGAGAGGAGTTTCATATGGCAAGTCTGCAGACAGGCGTCGCGGGCGATCCGGCGGGAGAGGTGCCGACCCACGCGACACGCAGACCACAAACCTACAGGTTAGTGGCGGGTCCCATCCTGGGGTCATTCACGTTCCGGGTGACAGCATGTATCGGGTGACGCCAGCGCCGTCGCAGGGGGAGATGCGGCCGGGTGGCAGGTCGGGCGGCGATGTACAGTGATCATCGTCACAGAAAAAGCGGTAAAACGATTGGCCGGAGTAACTTTTTCAACTTGTTCACACAACGAAACAGGGCCAGCGTGAAGCTGGCCCTGTTTCAATCCGTACTTGAGTACTCAGATGATTACTTGAGGCGCTTGCCGCTCGCATCCACCACCTGCTCGCCATCTTCCTTGGCGAAGGCCCCTTTTTGCTGATCGGGCAATATATCGAGCACCACTTCCGACGGACGGCACAACTTGGTGCCAAGCGGCGTGACGACAATGGGACGGTTGATGAGGATGGGGTGGGCCAGCATGGCATCGATAAGCTCATCATCGTTGAAACGATCTTCCGCCAGCCCGAGCGCCTCGTAGGGGGGCACGTTCTTGCGCAGCAGATCGCGCACCGGCATGGCCATAGCGGCGATCAGCGCCACCAGCTGGTCGCGGGAGGGGGGCGTCTCCAGATAGTGGATCACGGTGGGCTCGACGCCGCTGTTGCGGATCAGCTCCAGAGTGTTGCGGGAGGTACCACATTCCGGGTTGTGATAGATGGTGATTGCACTCATTTGCGTGTCTCTCATTAATCAAGTGAATAGAAAATGGATAGCATCTAGTTCGCGGCCAGCTGTTAGCGGCCATCAGTTAACGGCTCAGCCCCGCTTCGTACCAGGGTTTGCTGGCGTTAACCACCCGCACCACCAGCAGCATGACCGGCACCTCGATCAGTACCCCGACCACGGTGGCGAGCGCCGCGCCGGAGTGAAAGCCGAACAGGCTGATGGCGGCGGCCACCGCCAGCTCGAAGAAGTTGGAGGCTCCGATCAGGGCGGAAGGACAGGCGACCGAGTGCTTCTCCCCCACCTTGCGGTTGAGCCAGTAAGCCAGCCCGGAGTTGAACAGCACCTGGATCAGAATGGGCACCGCCAACAGGGCGATAACCAGCGGCTGCTCGATGATGGCGTTGCCCTGAAAGGCAAACAGCAGCACCAGAGTGAGCAGCAGGGCCGCCACCGACCAGGGCTGGATGCGGGTCATGACGCCGTCAAAATGGGCCTCTCCCTTTTTCAGCAAAGCCTTGCGCAGCAGCTGGGCGATGATGACCGGGATGACGATATAGAGCACCACAGAGGTGAGCAGGGTATCCCACGGCACTATGATGCTGGAGACCCCGAGCAGCAGCGCCACCAGCGGGGCGAAAGCAAACACCATGATGAGGTCGTTCACCGCCACCTGCGACAGGGTGAAGTAGGGATCACCGTTGGTGAGGCGACTCCAGACAAACACCATGGCGGTGCAGGGGGCCGCCGCCAGCAGGATCAGGCCCGCTACGTAACTGTCGAGCTGATCAGCCGGCAGCCAGTCGGCAAACAGCACGCGGATAAAGAGCCAACCGAGGAAGGCCATGGAGAAGGGCTTGACCAGCCAGTTGATAAAGAGGGTGACCCCAATGCCCTTCATGTGCCCCTTCACCTGATGCAGGGCGCCAAAATCGATCTTGAGCAGCATGGGGATGATCATCACCCAGATCAGCAGCCCCACCGGCAGGTTGACCTTGGCCACCTCCATGGCACCGATCGCCTTGAAGAGATCCGGCACCCCCTGCCCGAGCCCAATCCCCACCAGAATGCAGAGGGCGACCCAGGCGGTCAGATAACGTTCAAAAAAGCCGATAGCAGGCACGGCCTTGGCATCACATGTTGCAGACATCACAGCTCCCGATGCGACGCAATTTCGCATCTTCTATTGGTTCAAAACACGGGTTTATAACAAGTAACGGCATATTCAAGCCGCCCCGGCAGCAGGCCGGGGCGGCGACTCAATGGTGCTGGCAGAGACGGCGCAGGGCATCGGGCCCCACCGGCTCCTCGGCGAGCAGCGGCACCACGGCGTAGCGGCTGGCATGTTGCTGCTCGACCGCTTCGATATGGGGCAACTGGCGCTCGGCCCGCAGTTGCAGCAGCGGTGAGCTGACCGCGGCTTGCTGCAAGCTGTGGTTGATGAGCCAGCCCCAGGGCTCGATACCGGCCCGGCGCAGATCGGATTGCAGATTGGCCGCCTCCTGCACTGGCGTCGGCTCGGGCAGCGTCACAATCAGCACCTTGGTCTGCTTGGGGTCCTGCAACTGCATCATGGGGGTGGTGAAGTGCAGCCCCTTATTTCCCATCTGGCGAGCGATCTCCCTGTGGTAGGCGCCAGTGGCGTCGAGCAGCAGCAGGGTGTGGCCGGTAGGGGCAGTATCCATCACCACGAATCGCTTGCCCGCCTCGCGAATGATGCGCGAGAAGGCCTGAAACACGGCGATCTCCTCGGTACAGGGGGAGCGCAAGTCCTCCTCCAGCAGTGCCCGCCCCTGCTCATCCAGGGCCGCCCCCTTGGTGGCCAGCACCTGGGCGCGGTAACGCTCGGTCTCGGCGTGGGGGTCAATGCGGCTCACCTCCAGATGGGGCAAACTCCCTGCCAGCGTCTCGTTCAGGTGCGCGGCGGGATCCGAGGTGGTAAGGTGCACCGGCAAACCGCGGCTCGCCAGCTCCACCGCCACGGCGGCAGCCAGAGTGGTTTTGCCCACCCCGCCCTTGCCCATCAGCATGATGAGGCCGTGACCATCGGCGGCCAGCTCGTCCACCAACGAACTCAACTCGGGCTGGGCTGGCTTGACAGTGGACTGTACTGCCGGAGATTGGGCGGCGCTTCCCTCTGATTGCAGCAGCTGGCGCAAACTGTCGACCCCCACCAGATTGGTGGCCAGCAGCGGGATATGATCCTGCGCCAGCTCCTTGATCCCCTGCGGCATCTGGGCGAGAGCCTGTTGCTCGCGCTGCCAGAGCGCCATTGCCAGCGGATCTCCGGCAATGGCGCCTTCGGGGAAGAGGCCATTAATCACCAACTGCTGGTTTGCTAGGCCGATGGCCGCCAGCTCCTCATGGGTGCGAGCCACTTCCCGCAGAGTGGATTGCTGGGCCCGCGCCACCAGCACCAACCGGGTGAGAGCGGCATCTGCCAGGGCGGCGACCGCCTCGCCATACTGGCTGCGCTGCTTCTCCAGCCCCGCCAACGGGCCAAGGCAGGAGGCATCCCCCTTGCCTTGCTCCAGAAATTCGCTCCAGGCGCCCGGCAGTTGCAGCAGCCGGATGGTGTGGCCGGTTGGGGCCGTATCAAAGACGATGTGGTCATACTCGGCCAGCAGCGTTTGGTCGGTCAGCAACGCGGTGAATTCGTCAAAAGCCGCGATCTCGGTGGTGCAGGCGCCGGAGAGCTGCTCCTCGATGCTGCGTACCACGCTCTCGGGCAACTTGCCGCGCACCGGCCCGACGATCCGCTCCCGATAAGCTTTGGCCGCCGCGGGGGGATCTATCTCCAGCGCCGACAAACCGGGCACAGCGGCGATGGTGGTGACGCGATTGCCGATCTCGGTGGCAAACACCTGCCCCACGTTGGAGGCAGGATCTGTGCTCACCAGCAGCACCCGCTTGCCAATATCACAGAGAGCCACCGCACTGGCGCAAGCCAGCGAGGTCTTGCCCACCCCGCCCTTGCCGGTGAAAAAGAGAAACGGCGGTGGATTGGTCAGAAAATGGTACATAGCCTCTCCCGAATGGTGCGTCACGACTCAGCAGCAACCGCTGCCAGAGCAGCAGCCGCCTTTGACGATCCCCTTGATGGCCGCTTGCGGCGCAGGCAGCCCGGCATAACGGGCCAGCTCGCTGCGGCTCGGATAACGGCCGGTCAACACCACCTGTCCCTCCACCAGCACCAGCGGCAACCCCTCCTCCCCGGCGTGGGTCAGAAAAGCGCTGACGGCAGGAGTCTCGGCAAACTGCATCGGCTGCTGGGCCAGATTGAAACGCTCGATGGCCACCCCCTGCTCCTTGGCCCAGGCAAGGTCGGCAGCGAAGGTGACCAGTGCCTGATCAACCTCGGTACCGCAGACACCGCTGGAGCAGCAGAGGGCGGGATCAAAAATCTGAATGGAGGACATGGCATTACTCCTTGTTGCAGCAGGGCTGCGCAGGCAGAACATGGGGGGAGCAGGCTGACTCGGCACGCATCACGCCGCACGCCTCGGGATGACCGGCGCAGCACTCCTCGGTAAGGTAGGCGATCACATCCAGCATCAGGGGAATATTGGCGCGGTAGCGAAGAAAGCGCCCCTCCTGCTCCACCGACAGCAGACCGGTGTTGAGCATCGCCTTGAGGTGAAACGAGAGGGTATTGGGGGCAATATCGAGCTCGCTGGCCAGTTCACCGGCGACCCGCCCCTCCAGCCCGGCCTTCACCAGCAGCCGCCATACATCGAGCCGGATGCCGGATGCCAGCGATTCAAAGACCTTGGTGGCCATCTCTTTGTTCATCTTCACTCCCCTTGGTGTGACCTTTCATTTCAACTATACAAGAATTATTGAAATGATCAAGATGCGTACCGAAGCAAAGATACGAGATTCTGGCATCAAACCGGGCAGAAAGGGGAATCGACGAGTGAACAACCGGTGCGGACGGCCACACAGGGTTCATCGCAGATAAACAGACGCCCTCCAGAGGGAGGGCGTATCAGAGCGTTTGACCCGCCAGCACAGTCAGCGCTGTCAAGGCAATCAGACAAACGCGTGCCTTATTTGGCAGCAGGCACCGCGTTAAAGGTGAGCAGGGCCGCCTTGTTGGCATCGCTCAGAGTCAGCTGGTTGCCGTTGATGGAGTAGGTTGCCACCTTCTCCAGCTTTTGCAGGAACTCGGTCTCTTTGTTCATGGCGTCGCCGATGCACATCATGCGAGTGGAGCCCATGGCGCCCAGCGTCAAGACACCGTCACCCTGCTTGGTGATACCGCCAAAATAGCGGTTGCAGCCGCCCTTGCCCGCCACCTTGCCGTCGACCACTTGCAGGGTGAAGGTATCGCCGGTGGCGCCTTGCAGCTGCCAGCTGGATGCTTGCAGTTGAGCCATGCTGGAACCTGTTGCCATTGCGCAGCCTCCCAGTGCCAGCGCGGCCAGCAGAGTCAGTTTCTTGTTCATGGATTCACCTCTTAATGATTAGAGCCATCAATACGGCAGCCTGTTTAACATGGCTGACGCCCATGCCAAAGGATTTTATTGTGATCTCCCTTCACTTTACTACCAGCTGGCATGTGCCATGCTTAGGCTCAGTTCCGGACCCAGGGAGGGGAAACGAATGGTCAAATCGCTCATCATCACACTGCTTGCAACCTGCGCCAGCATGGCTGTTCAGGCCGCCGACTGGGCAGTGGTTCAGCCGCAATCCAACCCGTCTCTCTATGTCAAAAGTTACTCGGGTGTGTTGCTCAATGGCCATAGCCATCACAGCGACAGTTTTGATCTCTGGCTGGTCAATAGCGGCTATCAATATCCGGTGGTGGATGATGTGACCCTCTTTATGGAAGCGGGCCCGGCGGTAGCGGATCAGAATCGCACATCCGGTTTCAATATGAGTTCGGGGATACGCTACCAGCTCTCTCCGGCATTCAATATCGGCAGCCAGATCAAGCATCTTGATCTCAACAAGGCCAGCACTCTGCTGGAGCTCAACTCCAGCCTGCTGCTGACCCCCAGACTCTCCCTCACCGCCAACTACGGCGTCAGCGCCATCACTGCCGATCAGGCACTGAGTCTGGGCGTCGGCTTCAACTTCTGATGATCACAACAGCGGCGTGGCGCTCACCACCACGCCGTTGCGATCCGCATAGACATAATCCCCTTCGTGGATGGTCACCCCGGCAAAGCTGACCACAGCCCCCAGCTCTCCCAATCCCCGCTTCTCGGTCTTGACCGGACAGGCCGCCAGCGCCTTGACCCCGAGCGCCAATGTCGCCAGGGTGCCCACATCCCGCGCCGCGCCGTGGATCAGGATCCCCTCCCACCCCTGCTCCACCGCCTTGACCGCCAGTTGATCGCCAAGCAGCGCACGGCGCAGCGAGCCGCCACCGTCGATCACCATCACCTTGCCGTGACCGGGGCGGGTCACCAGATCCCGCACCAGACTGTTGTCTTCATAACAGGAGAGCGTTACGGCGCGACCATAAAAGAGGGCCTTGCCGCCAAAATCCTGAAACACCGGGTCGGCCACTTGCAGCAAGTCGCCATGTTGATCGCAGAGGTCGGGCAGGAGATCCAGCATGATTTGATTCCTTTCAGATACATGAAGGTGTTCATTCTTTCATCAGGCAAGGTTTCTGGCAATCCAGAAGGATTCAATATTGCCCAGATAAACTGCTGATTTATCCGTCAATACTGGCACCAGCCAGAGCTGGCCATCCTCCACCCAGTAGAGAGCATTCTGGCCAAAACGGGCAGCCAGCTGACGGGCTTGTGGCAGAGATAGCGCCACCGCCAGCGATGACTCCTGCCAGCGTTCGTCCGGGTCAGATCCCCAAAACGGCCCCACCACTGGCACCTGCAAATCCACGGTCAGATGGCGCCACAGCGCCCGTTCCCGCCGTATATTGCTTCGTTCTGTGACCCACTGGCTGGCCGGATTCCAGGCTGTGATGATGGCAAAAGCAGACCAATCTGGTGGCTCAAATGGCGCGATAAAGCAGATTTTCTTGTAGTTTTCCCACAAATTCATGTCAATCACATGTTACATTCCATTACATTTTGTAGGGGCGAAAACCCGGTTCAGGCCAAGTATGATGCTGCTGTACCAGGGTTTGACCTATATCAAATCAGAGTTAAAAAGTTGCTATCTGACGGCAAAGGGTGTTGTTATGCTCCTGTTAACTGATAAAATGCGGCCACTTTCGTAATGGACGACCTTTCCAGGCTCTGCTCGACCAGACTTGTCGGGAACCTATAAGTGGCACAGGGATACTTGCCGGTACTGATGCCTAATTCGCGATATTCCGACCTGACTCTCATACCCAGGATGACGTAATAAATTTTCAGGATCAGTCAGGAAATCGGTTTGAAACGCCAAAGAGTGTTAAATTTAAGATAATTAACTGATAAGAATCTGGGAATACTCATGCAAACACCACACATTCTGATCGTCGAAGACGAGCTGGTCACACGCAATACCCTGAAAAGCATTTTTGAAGCCGAAGGCTACATCGTGCTCGAAGCCAACAACGGCGACGAAATGCACCAGGCCCTCACTTCCCACACCATCAATCTGGTGATCATGGACATCAACCTGCCGGGCAAGAACGGCCTGCTGCTGGCCCGTGAGCTGCGTGAGAACGACAACATCGCTCTGATGTTCCTGACCGGTCGTGACAACGAAGTGGACAAGATCCTGGGTCTGGAGATCGGCGCCGATGATTACATCACCAAGCCGTTCAACCCGCGCGAGCTGACTATCCGTGCCCGCAACCTGCTGAGCCGCACCATGAACGTGGCTGCCGGTGGCGAAGAGAAGAAGCTGGTTGAGCGCTACCTCTTCAACGGCTGGGCGCTGGATATCAACAGCCGCGCACTGGTCAGCCCGACTGGCGACATGTTCAAGCTGCCGCGCTCCGAGTTCCGCGCCATGCTGCACTTCTGCGAAAACCCGGGCCAGATCCAGACCCGTGCCGAGCTGCTGAAGAAGATGACCGGCCGTGAGCTCAAACCCCACGACCGTACCGTCGATGTGACCATCCGTCGCATTCGCAAGCACTTCGAAAGCGTCAACGATACTCCGGAGATCATCGCCACCATCCACGGCGAAGGCTATCGTTTCTGTGGTGAGCTGGAGCAGGAATAAGCTCCCGCTACACTGTTGATCTGAAAAGGCGCCTCGGGCGCCTTTTCTGTCTCTGCGGTTTGCCTTAAAGCTGAGAAACCGTGGCGTGACGTCGAACGGTTCACAAGACAGATGAAAAACAAAAAGCCCACTCGCAGGAGTGGGCTTTTTGTTTTGAAGCTGGAGCGGGCAGCGGGAATCGAACCCGCATCATCAGCTTGGAAGGCTGAGGTAATAGCCATTATACGATGCCCGCCTGGCATCTGAAATTTGGAGCGGGTGATGGGAATCGAACCCACGTATGCAGCTTGGGAAGCTACCGTTCTACCATTGAACTACACCCGCGTCAGGGCTCCTACTATATGCATTTTGCCGCCGAGCGCAATGGCGCCTTTGCCACTTTTTTCAATAAATCAATCTGTTCGGACAAGGATTGAACAGACGGTTGCTTTTTCAATCAAACATTTTCAACACAGATAATTTACAAGGTTGCCAAGGCCAAACGGCAAGGATAGTCTTGCGCCACTCGACGCGAGGATGGTGGTAATGGATAAAAAAACGCAAAAACGTCTCTATGGCTGGTTGCGCAAGCAATCGAGTCACGGTCGCCGCTGGATCACGATATCCATCGCTTTTGGCCTTGGCCAGGGCATTCTGATGGTGGCGCAAGCCTGGCTGCTGGCGACCCTGTTGCACGGCTTTATCATCGAAGGCTCAACGCCTGAGCAATCCATCACGTTCTTTATTACCCTGCTGCTGGTGACGCTTGGCAAAGCGGCGCTGGCCTATGGCCGCGAAGTGGCCAGTTTCAAGGCGGGCAGCGCGGTGCGCCAGACCATCCGCCAGCTGGTGCTCACTCGCCTTAGCCGTCTCGGCCCTGCCTATATCCAGCGCCGTCCGGCCGGTAGCTGGGCCAGTCTGCTGCTGGAACAGATTGAAAACATGCAGGATTTCTTCTCCCGCTATCTGCCGCAGATGGCCATCGCCGTCTTTATTCCGGTGGTCATTCTGGTGGCCGTGTTCCCGGTCAACTGGGCGGCAGGTCTGATCCTGCTGGGCACTGCCCCCCTCATCCCTATCTTTATGATCTTGGTAGGTGTGGGCGCCGCCGATGCCAACCGCCGCAACTTCCAGGCGCTGGCCCGTCTCTCCGGCCACTTCCTCGATCGCCTGAAGGGGCTGCGTACCCTGCAACTCTTTATGCGTACCCAGGCAGAAGGTGACGCCATTCGCGACGCCTCAGAAGATTTTCGCGAGCGCACCATGGAAGTGCTGCGCCTGGCATTTTTGAGCACCGCCGTGCTGGAGTTCTTCGCCGCCATTTCAGTGGCGCTGGTCGCCGTCTACTTCGGCTTCTCTTATATCGACCATCTGAACTTTGGTAGCTATGGGGTCAAGGTCACCCTCTTTACCGGCCTGTTCGTGCTGTTTCTCGCCCCAGAGTTCTACGCCCCGCTGCGGGAACTGGGTGCCCACTACCACGCCAAAGCGCAGGCTATCGGCGCTGCCGAGCAGCTGCTTGAATTCCTCGAAGCCGAGGTGAGCGAACCGGCTGCTGGCACGGCGCCGTTCCATGCCGACAGCCCGGTCAAGGTCGAAGCCAAAGGGCTTGAAGTGCTGAGCGCCGAAGGCAAGGTGCTGGTCGGCCCTATCGATTTCACCCTGGAAGCCGGTTCGCGCACCGCCCTCATCGGCGTCAGCGGCGCCGGCAAGAGCTCGCTGGTCAACGCCCTGCTCGGCTTTGCCCCCTATCGCGGTGAGCTCAAGGTAAACGGGCAGGAGCTTGCCACCCTCGACATGAGCCAGTGGCGCCTGCAACTGGGCTGGCTCTCGCAAAACCCGCAGCTGTTCCACGCCTCCTTGCGTGACAACCTGCTGCTGGCCAAGCCAACGGCCAGCGATGCAGAACTGGAAGATGCCCTGAAACGGGCGCAGGCGTGGGAATTTTCCATGGAGAAGGGGCTCGACTATCCGGTCGGCGATCAGGCAGGCGGCCTCTCGGTCGGTCAGGCTCAGCGCCTCGCCCTGGCGCGAACCCTGCTCAAATCAACCCAGCTGATGGTGCTAGACGAACCGACCGCCAGTCTGGATCGCCACTCCGAACGCGCCATCATGACCACCATTGAGCAAGTGATGGCTGGCCAGACCCTGCTGATGATCACCCACCGCCTCGACCAACTCACCAAGATGGACAAGATAATGGTGCTGGCCCGCGGCCAGCTGGTGGAGCAAGGCAGCTTCCAGCAACTTAGTTCTGGGCAGGGGCTTTTTGCCCGCCTGCTCTCCCAACGTTCCGGAGGTTCTCTCGATGAGTGATCTGTTGCCGTTTCTGCGTCTCTATCGCCAACACTGGCTCAGCCTCACCATTGGTTTGCTGCTGGCGCTGGTGACCCTGGCCGCCGGCATGGGGCTGCTCTCCCTCTCCGGCTGGTTCCTCTCCGCCGCCGCCGTGGCAGGGATGACCATTGCGACTACCCATGCCTTTAACTACATGACCCCTGCAGGCGGGGTGCGCTTCTTCTCCATCGTCCGCACTGCCGGTCGTTGGGGTGAGCGGGTCGTGAGTCACGACGCCACCTTCCGGGTACTGACCCGGTTGCGGGTCTGGTTCTGGCAGAAACTCTCGCCGCTCTCCACCGGTACCCTGGCCGGTTTCCGTCAGGCGGATCTGCTCAACCGACTGGTGGCAGACATCGATGCGATGGACCACGTCTATCTGCGGCTGATCACCCCCATAGGCGCGGCCCTGCTCAGCACTGCCGGACTGGTCTTCTTCCTGTCGTTTTTCGACAGTCGCCTCGCCCTTACCCTGGGAGCCATTCTGCTGTTTGGCATGATTGCCCTGCCGCTGGTGTTCTATTTCCTCGGCCGTCGCCCCGGTCAGGCGCTGATTGCCGAAAAATCGACCCTGCGCACCCGGATGGTGGACTATCTGGATGGTCAGGCCGAGCTGCAGATGTTTGCCGCCGCCCCCAAGGCGCTGGTTGAGCTGCAACAGGCCGAACAGGCGCTGCTCGTCGCGCAGGCCCGGATGGCCAAGGTGAGCGGGCTGGCCAACTTCTCGGTGCAACTGCTAAGCGGCTGGACCCTGACCCTGATGCTCTGGCTGGCCGGTCATGGGGTGGCGGGTGCTGCGCCCGACCCCATTACCGCACTGATGGTCTTTGCCACCCTGGCAAGCTTCGAGGCACTGATGCCGCTGGCGGGGGCTTTCCAGCACCTCTCCACCAGCCTCACCTCGGCACGCCGCCTGAACGAGATCCTGCAAGAGGCCAAAGCCCCCGTGTGGGGCGACGAGCAGACCCACGCTACCGCTGGCGCGCTTCAGATCAATGACCTCTATTTTGGCTACCCCGGCAACCCCCAACCTGTGCTGCGTGGCTGCACCCTGCAGCTGCACGCCGGTGAGAAGCTGGCGCTGCTGGGTCAGACCGGCTGCGGCAAATCGACCCTGATGGGGCTGCTGACCCGGGAGTGGAGCCCGCAGGCTGGCAAGATCCTGCTGGGTGGCAAGCCGCTCACCGACTACAGCGAAGGGGCGCTGCGCGCCTCCATCTCAGTGGTGAGCCAGCGGGTGCATCTGTTTGCCGATACCCTGAGGGGCAACCTCAAACTGGCCGCCCCGACCGCCACTGACGAGCAGCTGATTGCGGTACTGACTCAGGTCGGACTGGCCAATCTGCTGGAAGATGAGGCGGGCCTCGACGCCTGGCTCGGTGACGGCGGCCGCCCCCTCTCCGGTGGCGAGCGTCGCCGTATCGGCATTGCCCGCGCCCTGCTGCACGATGCGACGCTCTGGCTGCTGGACGAACCGACCGAAGGGCTCGATAGCCAGACCGAGCGGGAGATCATGGATCTGCTGTTCCGGCTCGGGGCTGATCGCACCTTGCTGCTTATCTCCCACCGCCTGCTGGGGATGGAGCAGATGGACCGGATTGCCCTGATGGAAGAGGGACAGATCCGCCTCTGCGCCCCGCACAACGAGCTGCTGGGGGATGATTACTACCGCAGCCTCTATCAGCGACTGGCTCCTGTTTGATATCAGGCTGATATCAGCCTGATGGGGGTCACACCCCGACAACCGGGCGCAAAACGGGGCTGGTCGCCGCAGGCGGCTGGCCCCTATAATGTCCCCCTCATTATTCAACAAGATGCCGACATGGAGCGCCTGCGCATTTCTACTGTCCTCATCACCGACACAAGATACGAGACGATGAAACGCCTGATCCTGATGATGCCCCTGATTGCCTCCGGCTGTGCCAACTACGCCTTCAACAGCAATCTGGATAAAGAGAACTTCGACGAATACTTCAAACCTGGTAGCGTGCGCATCTATGAACAGGATGAGCTGGCTGACCTCAACTACCTCTACCTCGGCACCATCGAGGGTGAATCCTGCCAGGCCGATGCCAACCAGCCGGTGCCCAATGCCGGTGAAGCGCGCACCCTGGCCCGCCGCCGTGCCGCCGACATGGGTGGCAACGGCGTCACCATCGACAAGTGCGCCGAGTTCAGCGACACCCCGGGCTGCCTGAAACAGGTGATCTGCTACGGGCAGGCGCTGAAAGTGGCCGAAGAGAAGTAACCCGCTGTCATGGCCCTCGCTATCGTTCGCCTTGGCAGCCCGCGCCTGCCCGATGAGGGGCTGCGGATCGGCACGGTGCGCCGCCCGCCCCGCGGCGTACCCAAGAGCGAATTTGCCAGCCAGCATTGGTACGATGTCTGGTTTCCCAACTTGGCCCCCAGCAGCGAGACCATGAAGCTGGGGCAGGCAGCCGAGACGCCCGCCCAGTGGGCGGCGTTTGGCAAGCAGTACAAGACCGAGATGGCGCAACCTGCCGCCAGGCACGATCTGGCGCTGCTGGCCGCCCTCTCCCACACCACCAATCTGTCGGTGGGTTGCTACTGCGAGCAGGAGTCCCGCTGCCATCGCGCCATCTTGAAAGAGCTGCTGGTAGCCGCGGGGGCCGCCATCCGCTAACTCGGCGAGCGACAGCGATGGGATGGGAAATCGCGTCAGCCTGTATTCGGCAACCATCAGACATTGGATAGACAGAGAGGGCATCCCGCGGGATGCCCTCTCTCGTTATGTTCGCGCTATTGCAGCAATTTTCGGCAGCAGCGGCTCGATGCCCCCTCTCCTATTGCAGACTGGGCTCCAGCAACTGCTGCCGCAGCGAAATCTCCTCGGCCTGAGTCATGGCATGTTCCGCTACCCCGGCGGCAGGCTCGATGGCCAGCCAGTGGGCAAGGTCGGCGGCGGTCTCTTCCAGCGGTCGGAAATTCAACCCGTGGACGATGGCCGCCTCGGCGCTTATAGAGCCGTAACCGGCAAACTCCGCCTGCGCGCAGGGCAGCAAGGTGGGATAGCTCTGCCAGGGCTCGATACCGGCCGCAATCAGGGTGGACCAGGGCTGCCACTCGGGCTGGATGGGGCTAGCGGGCTGCAACCGGGCGCTCAGCCGCTCCAGCCAGTCACTCAGGGTAATACCGGGTTTGAGCAGGTTGAATATGCCCCCCAACTGCTGCTCGGCCGCACGCAGCACAAACTCGGCACAGTCGCGCACATCGAGATACTGCAAGCGATCCTCGCCACTGCCCGGCAGCAACCAGGGCCCGCCCTGCTGCACCCGCTTAATCCACCAGGCCATGCGACCGGTGGGATCATGGGGGCCGCACAGCACGCCCGGGCGCAGGATGCAAAGCCGCTCGCCCCAGCGGGCGCGATACGCCTGCTCGCACAACACCTTGAGGGGGCCATAGTCAGTGGGCATTTCCCCTTCGGGGATAGGGTGCAGCGGCGCAGACTCATCCATCCCGGGCAGTGAGAAATCGCGATAGACACTGATGGTGGAGATAAAGATGAGCCGTGCGCAGCACCCTAGCAAGGCTGCCGAGAGGCTTGCCGCCTGCTCGGGGCGATAGCAGCAGGTATCGATGACGAGATCCCACTGCAACCCGGCCCCTTGCAGGGCTCTCAGGCTCTTGTCCCTGTCGCCGGTGAGCTGCACCAGATCGCGCCAGTCCGGATGCTGGTGCAGGCCACGGTTGAACAGCGTCACTTCATGGCCCCAATTCAGCGCCAGCGCGGTGAGGTGGCGCCCCAAAAAGCCGGTGCCACCGATAATCAGCAGTTTCATCCCTCTCCCTCCCCCTTCGGCGCGAGTGCGCACATTTCATCCTGACACGCCAGTTGCCTCCACCCTACGCAACTTGGCGCGCGGGCACAGCCCCCGACTGGCCGGGATGGGACAGGGATCACGGCAGCGCCGCAGAAAAGGGCGTACTGAGGCCAAGCCTGCGTTTTGGGGCCGCCTGTGCTAAATTGCCGGGGTTTTCAGTCAGGATCCGCCATGAAGTTCGAAATCGACACCCTCGGGATCATCCGCTCTCCCTACAAGGAGAAGTTCGCCATCCCCCGCCAGCCCGGTCTGGTCAAATCGGCCCGCGCCCGCCTCGAGCTGCTCCCCCCTTACGATCAGCCGGATGTGCTGCGCGGCATCGAGCAGTTCTCCCATCTGTGGCTCAGCTTCGTCTTTCACCAGACCATGGCGCAGGGCTGGCACCCGACGGTGCGGCCGCCGCGCCTTGGCGGCAACGAGCGGGTCGGGGTTTTTGCCACTCGCTCCACCTTCCGCCCCAATCCACTAGGCCTCTCGGTGGTCGAGCTGCACGGGGTTGGTCGTGAGCGGGGCAAGCTGTGGCTGGAGCTGGGGGCGGTGGATCTGCTCGATGGCACCCCCATCGTCGATATCAAGCCTTATATTCCCTATGCCGACAGCCTGCCGGATGCCCGTGGCGGCTTTGCCCCCGACGCCCCCACCCCGCCGCTGGCGGTGAGCTTCAGTGCCGCGGCCGAGCAACAACTACAACCCTGGCTCAAGGCTCACCCCGAGCTGCGCCAGCTGGTGAGCGAAGTGCTGGCGCAAGATCCGCGCCCCGCCTACAAGAAGGGCAAGCCGGATGAGAAGGAGTACGGGGTGCGGCTGTTTGACTGCAACGTCCGTTTTCGCATCAGCGAGCCGGATTGCGTGGTGCTGGCCATCGAGCCCGCCTGAACCTGGGCGGGCCGACATCACTGATGCTATTTCACGCCTTCTTCACGTCACAAGGGGCTTAATGAGCCTGTAAATTGTGTGGCATTGATCAGACTATCCACCCGGTTGCCAGTGATACCATGCAGACAGCAGAGGGCATCTCCTCTCTGACTGATGCCAGCAGCAGGCTATCGATGTATGGCAAGCATGGTAGCCCGGCTGTTGCCGCCAAAGGATCTGGCCTCGCTCCGACACGTTTGAGTGCGGGGATGCCACACGGATGTGACAACACTTCGAAGGAACAAACCTATGCTGATGAACAGTGAACAACGTTATGGCACCCTGAATATCGGGCTGCACTGGCTGACCCTGTGGGCCATGATCGCCGTCTACGCCCTGATCGAATTTCGCGATATTTTCCCCAAAGGGGACCCTGGCCGGGATCTGATGAAGGAGTGGCACTTTATGCTGGGGCTGCTTATCTTTGCCCTGGTGTTTGTCAGACTGGCCCTGCGCTGGATGAGCCCGACGCCGCGTATCGTGCCCGAGCTCTCCCCGATCATGCACAAGCTGGCAAAACTGGCCCACCTCGCCCTCTACGGTTTTCTGATTCTCACCCCGCTGTTTGGCTGGCTGCTGCTGAGCGCCGCGGGCAAGCCCATCCCCTTCTTCGGGCTTGAGCTGCCTGCCCTGCTCTCCCCAAGTCCAGACCTCAAGGGGCAGATCAAGGAGGTACACGAGACGCTGGGCAATATCGGTTACGCCCTGATCGGCCTGCACACGGTGGCGGCCCTCTATCACCACCATATTCTCAAAGACAACACCCTCACCAATATGCTGCCGCCACGCCGCAGCTAACGGGTAACGGGGAAATGCAGAGGGGGCCATCGTGGCCCCCTCTCTGTTTTCCTGAACAACCGTCATCTGCACTACTGGCAAACGGCATCACGCCTGCTTGGCCAGCTCCTCAGTCGGCTTGCCTTTCGGCTCGTGCGGCAGCTTTTTCACATTGTTCTTGCTCTCCGGCTGCTTGCTCCCGGACGAACTGTTTTCAGACAAGGCTTGCAACACGGGATCGGCCTTGCCGGCCACTGTGGGCTGGGACTGGCCAACAAAGTTGCCGCCCTTGCAGATGGAGAGACTGCCCCCCTTGAAGATCCCCTGCATCTTGCCGCTCTCCAGGATCTCCACCTCGGCGGAGGTACAGGTGCCTTCCAGCAGACCATTGATGATCACGTGGGGCGCACTCACCTCCCCCTCAACGCTACCGCCCTGCATGATGCGCAGCACACCACCGGTGAGCTGGATGGTGCCATTGATCTGACCGCGCACCTCCAGATCCCCCTCCACCTGCAACTCGCCCTTGAAGCGGGCACCGGCTGCAATCACAGTAGCCCCGGCCGACGCAGTAGCCGCACCACCTTTGTTTCTTCCAAACATCCGTACTCTCTCCACCAACCACACAAGCAGAACCAGCGGCATCGGCGCCACTGGCCACAGAAAACAGGGCGACCCCAGCACGTAGAGCAGCAAGGCTGCCCCCCAGCAGAGCCAGACAATATAGAGGAGGTCGCTGCGCTCACGCTGTTGCAGTCGCGCCAGCAGCCTTCCGGCCATCTCTCTCATCGCATCAAACCTTTCGCAACATGACTGCCGACCAGCAGGCCATCGACAACCCGGACCATGGTTAAACGACCAGTTGGCGCGAACTCTGAAGTCCCGCTGATTCAGTCCCGATACAGCCGGGATGCATTAGGATTCGAATTGACTCGAAGCGACATACACTTTCTAATTGACAGCCTGGATCCCTATGACCGCTCACATCATGAAAATTCTGTTGGTCGAAGACGACAAGCTGCTCAATCACCACCTCTCCTCTCTGCTGACCGAAGCCGACAATCAGGTCTACAGCACCGACCAGGCCGGGATTGCACTGCACTACGCCGCCGACTATCCCATTGATGTGGCCATCATCGACCTCGGTCTGCCCGATATGGACGGCCTGCAACTGATCCGGCAACTGCGTGAACGGCAGATCCCCTTCCCCATCATTGTGCTGACCGCCCGTGGCAACTGGCAGGACAAGGTCGAAGGACTGGAAGCAGGTGCTGATGACTATCTGGTCAAACCGTTCCAGAAAGATGAGCTGCTGGCCCGACTCAATGCGCTGGTGCGCCGCAGCGCTGGTTTTATCTCGCCCAAGGTGAAGGCCGGTGATTACGAGCTGGATCTCTCCCGCAAGGAGCTGACCATCGCCGGTGAAGTGGCAGTGCTCACCAGCTTTGAATACCTCATTCTGGAGTACCTGATGCGTAATGCCCGTCAGGTGGTCTCCAAGCAGCAACTGCTCGACCAGCTCTACGGCGACGGCGAAGGGGACCCCAACACCATCGAGGTGATGGTGAGCCGCCTGCGCAAGAAGCTGGATCCGGAGGGGACGATTCAACCCATCTCCACCATCCGGCGTCAGGGTTATATCTTCAACCTCTCCTGTAACTGATGCAGTTTCATCTGCCGCGCCCCATCAAGATGATCCGCAGCTCACTGCACATCAAACTGCTGCTCAGCTCGCTGCTGGTCATCGCGCTGAGCATGGGGTTTGCCGTCTACGCCCTCTATCTTGGCCACGTCGAAGAGCAGACCCAGAAGGCCAGCGCCCGGATGCAGGAGAACCTGGCCAAGCTGTTTTCCTCCACCGAACCGGATGACAAGGGATCGAACGTCGAGCTGGGGCGGATATCCCGTGGTGCGGGGGATCGCAACCTCGATACCCTGATCTGCCGCGCCGATGGCGATCTGGTCTGGTCGAGCCTCCATATGCCGGAGGTGATCAAGGCCAAACAGACCATCTGCGGCGATCTGATGAAGTATCTGGGGGGGATGGATCTCGACTACTTCTTCAAGAAGCACACCATCAAGAACGGCGAGAGCTACTTCGTCTACAGCCTGCGGTTTATCCGCAATCCCGGTAGCGGCACCACCGCCTACTACGTGGTGATGATCGACTCGGCCAAACGCTATCACGAAGAGTCACGCACCTACCTCTACCAGACCGCCAAACAGGCGCTGCTCGCCTATATGCTGCTGGCCGGGCTGCTGCTGCTCACCACCTTCTGGAGCCTCAGCTCCCTGCGCACCATCGCCCGTCAGATCGACGATATCCGGGCCGGCAAGCGCGATGACCTCTCGAGCGATTTTGAGCGGGAGCTGGCCCCGCTGACCGACTCCATCAACCAGTTGCTGGAGAACGAACGCCAGCAGACCCAGCGCTACCAGCACGCCCTCAACGATCTCGCCCACAGCCTGAAAACCCGGCTGGCGCTGATCCAGATCACTACCCGCGAAGTGAAGCTGGGGCGGGAGATCCACGACAACATCAACGAGCAGATCCTCACCATGGATCAGATGATCCAGTATCAGCTCAGACGGGCCGTTACCGGCCGCCAGCGCCTTGCCAGCAAGGGCACCGAGCCGGTGCCGCTGATCGAGAAACTGCTGGCCAGCCTGACCAAGGTCTATCGCCACAAAAAGCTGCAAACCCACTTCAAGTTCGATGATGACGCCCTCTTTCACGGCGAACAGGGCGACCTGATGGAGCTGATGGGCAACCTGCTCGACAACGCCTGCAAGTTTGCCATCAGCGAAGTGAAGGTGACGGTGCGCCGCCATCTCGAGCGGCTGCGTATCGAAGTGGAAGATGATGGCCCGGGAATCGATCCGGCCAAATCGGAACAGATCTTCCAGCGCGGCGTGCGGGCTGACAGCTCGCCGGGTCAGGGCATCGGACTGGCGGTGGTGACCGAAATCGTCCACAGCTACGGCGGCCAGATCCGGGTCGATGAATCCCCCCTCGGCGGCGCCCGCTTTACCCTGGACCTTCCCTGACAGCGGATAGGCCCGACCACGGGCCCTCTGCCACCCGCAGCACTGCCCTACCCAGGGTTAAAAACTCCTGCCTGACACCACCCAATTCAGCAATATGCTATCGAGATGCTTGAGATGTGAGGCATCTCGGTTAAGCTATGGCCGACTCGTTTGTTAACCATTTGATGGACCTGTAATCGCACTATGGAAAACATGTTTGAAAGATTGATGTACGCATCCCGCTGGATCATGGCCCCCATTTATCTTGGGCTCAGCCTCATACTGCTGGCACTGGGAGTGAAATTCTTTCAGGAGATCCTCCATATCCTGCCCAACATACTGGAGATGAAAGAGGTGGATCTGGTGCTGGTCACACTGTCGCTGATCGATATCACCCTGGTGGGGGGACTTATCGTGATGGTGATGTTTTCCGGCTATGAGAACTTCGTCTCGCGCCTCGATGTCGGGGATGAGAGCGACAAACTGGTGTGGCTCGGCAAGCTCGATGCCGGCTCCCTGAAAAACAAGGTCGCCGCCTCCATTGTCGCCATCTCCTCCATTCACCTGCTCAAGGTGTTTATGAATGCCGAAAACCTCCCCAACGACAAGATCAAGTGGTACCTGCTGATCCACATCACCTTTGTCCTCTCGGCCTTCGCCATGGGCTACCTCGACAAGCTGACCCGCAAATAGTAGCCAGCCTGCGATAGACGATATGCCCGATAACACGACATGGATCGGGCATATCGTGCGACCACTCTTCACAGTCGAGGCCACTATGATCCGTCCATTATTAACAACCGATCTGGATGCCGCCGTCGAGCTCTGGTATCAGGCATCGGTGCAGGCCCACGACTTTATTCCCGCCGCCTTTTGGCATAAGCAACGGGCAGCGATGCGGGACATCTATCTGCCCGCCAGCCAGAGCTGGGTCTATGAGGAGGATGGACAGCTACTGGGCTTTATCTCCTGGTATCAGGGGTCTGTTGCCGCGCTGTTTATTTCCCCTGATCACCAATCACACGGGTTGGGTCGCCAACTGCTCAAACACCTCAAAGCCCAATATGATCGACTCGAGTTGACGGTCTACGCCGAAAATGAGCAGGCGCGGCGCTTCTATTGCCGCAACGGTTTCAAAGAGGGTGAGCAGCAGCTGTGCGAGCATAGCGGTCGCCCCGAGCTGGTGATGCATTGGCAACGAGGATAAGCGGGTCGCCCATAGCGATGGCGAGCACGCTTTGCCTGTTTTGTGGCCGCCTTGAATGCCATGGCGGCATTCTCTACAATGACCCACTTTTTATTCATTTCGGGTTATATCGATGAGCGATACCAGCACCAAACCGGCTCTGCCGGATCACCTCTCCTGCAATCCCCGCAGCCCTCACTATGTGGCCGCCTGCTTCGAGCACCCGATCGGTATTCGCCTGAACGGCAAAGAGCGCACCGATGTCGAGGAGTACTGCATCAGCGAAGGTTGGGTGAAGATCCCCTCCCCCAAAGCGCTGGATCGCCGTGGTCAGCCCATCCTGATCAAACTCAAGGGCACCGTTGAAGCCTTCTACAGCTAATCAGCGCGCTACTGCTTGATAAACAACAAGGCCACCCTCGCGGTGGCCTTGTTGTTTCCGGTATTGGTGCTGGCGTCAGCGTTATCTAAGCGGCACCCACCAGCCCATATTTCTCGCAGAGCGGCTCTTATACCCCCAGCCGATCGCGCAGGGTGTACCAGGCGGCGCCCGCGGCGGTAAAGGGTATACGGAACAGGCGGCCACCCGGGAAGGGGTAGTGCGGCAGTTTAGCGAATGCATCGAAGCGCTCCGCCTGACCGCTCAGCACCTCGGAGAGCAGTTTGCCCGCCAGATGGGTACAGGTGACGCCGTGGCCGCTGTAGCCCTGCATGTAGTAGATGTTGGGGCCGATGCGACCAAACTGCGGCAGCCGCGACAGGGTGAGCAGGAAGTTGCCGGTCCAGGTGTACTCCACCTTGACGTCAGCCAGTTGCGGGAAGGTTTTGAGCATCTTGGGGATGATCAGCCGCTCGATATCCGCCGGATCCCGCGCGCCATAAACCACACCGCCGCCATAGAGCAGCCGGTGATCGCCGGAGGTGCGGTAGTAGTCGAGCAGGTAATTGCAATCCTCCAGACAGTAGTTTTGCGGCAGCAGTGAACGGGCCCGCTCCTCTCCCAGCACTTCGGTGGCGATCACCTGGGTGCCGCAAGGCATGCTCTTGCTGGCCAGTTCCGGCACCAGATTACCGAGGTAAGCGTTGCCCGCCACCACCACAAAGCGCGCCTTCACCGCCCCCTTGGCGGTCTTGACCAAGGCTGGCTGCCCCGGGGTGATGCTGGTGACGGCGGATTGTTCGAAGATCAGCCCCCCCTGGATGCGGATGGCTTCCGCCTCCCCCAACGCCAGATTGAGGGGGTGGATATGGCCGCCGCTCTTGTCGAGCAGGGCGCCGACGTAGCGATCGCTCGCGACCACCTCGCGCACCCCCTTGGCATCGAGCAGCTCCAGCTGGTCGTTGCCCCACTTCTCCCAGCGCGCCTTCTGCGCCTTGAGCTCGTGCAGCTGCTTCTCGGTCTCGGCGGCAAAGACCCCCCCCTCCTGCAGATCGCACTGAATGTTGTAGCGCTTGATCCGCTCGCGGATGATCTGGCCCCCCTCAAACAACATGGAACCGAGCAGCCTGGCCTGATCCGGCGGGCAGTTCGCTTCTATGGTGTCGATGTCGCGGCTGTAGGAGTTGACGATCTGGCCGCCGTTGCGGCCGCTGGCGCCAAAGCCGACTCGTGCGGCCTCCAGCACCACCACCTTGTAGCCCTTCTCTACCAGATGCAGGGCGCTGGAGAGGCCGGTATAGCCCGCACCGATGACGCAGACATCGCACTCCAGCTGCTCGGTCAATGTCGGATAGGGCGCGTGTTTATTGGCGCTGGCTGCGTAGTAACTGTTTACATGTTCGGTCATGATCCCTGTTTCCTTACCGGTTCGGTTGCCAAACTACTGTCAGGATTAAAAGCTCGCCGGGGTGTGTGCGCTGACGATGCGACAGGTCTCCCCCGACGGATTGCTGAAGCTGTGGGGCTCGCCGGTGTCGATCACATAGCTGTCGCCCGCCTCCAGCTGATAACTCTGGCCCGCCACCGTCAGGATCACCGACCCCTCCAGCACAGTGCCGACCTCCTCCCCCTGATGGGTCACCTGACCGCCGGTGTCGGTGCCGGGGGGATAGGTTTCCAGCATAAAGCCGAGCTGGCGACGGTTGTTGCCGTTGTGCACCAACTTGAGGGAGACCCCCTGACTGCCTAGCTCGATCAGCTGATCCGCCTTGATCACCACCTCCGGAGTGCGGCTCTCCTCCTCGGCGAAAAACCGCGACAGCGGCAGGCCGTAGATGGTGAGCAGCTTTTGCAGGGAGGCGACCGAGGGGCTCACCTTGTCCTGCTCGATCATGCAGATGGCGCCATGAGTCAGGCCACTCAACTCGGCCGCCCGCCGCTGGGAGAGCCCCAGCTGATGGCGTACCGCCGCCAGCCGTTCCCCCATGGTGCGCGCCCCGGCGTCAGTCCCACTCACCGGTCGAGCCACGCCCTCCCGGCTCTGTGGCCCGCTCACCACAAGCCTCCTCTTGCTGCGCTATCTCTGCATCCTTGCATCATCAGCCTCTCCTGCTTGCGCGTGATCGCATCGGATCAGGCGCAGCCTGTTTACCCTGCTGGTTAAAATAGCCGACCAGCTTTCCCTTGCCGTTCACTATGTTACACAGCAAAACCGTTCATTATTTTGCACACCTGATTTACCATCTCCCGGTCGTTTGCCCACTTACAGCCTGCAAGCGAACCGCAGAAAGCGCGCTACACAGCCCATTTTCTAGCATGGCGCCCCCCAGCAATTCAAATATATTTAACACTTGAAAAACATTTCAGCTCAAATTATGGTCTTCCTGTGCTTATTATTTTATACGGCAGCGGCACAGGAAGGGTCGGCTCACTCCGGCAACCAGCTGCTCTGACCCACACTCGAGGCTTCTCATGTCAGGAACAACATCCCACTCCAGCTTGATCACATCCCGCGCCTATATAGATGGACAGTGGTGCGAGGCCGCCAGCGGCCGCACCTTCGAGGTCACCAACCCCGCCAGCGGGGCCGTCATTACCCAGGTACCCGACATGGATGCCGAGGATACCCGCCGCGCCATCGCGGCCGCCCACGCGGCGCAACCCGCTTGGGCTGCGCTGACCGCCAAGGAGCGCAGCAACAAGCTCTACGCCTGGTTTGCCGCCATCACCGCCCACAGCGACGAGCTGGCCCGCATCATGACCTGCGAGCAGGGCAAGCCACTGGCGGAAGCAAAGGGCGAGGTGGCCTATGGCGCCAGCTTTATCCAGTGGTTCGCCGAGGAGGGCAAGCGCGCCTATGGCCGCACCATCCCGGGCTTTAGCGGCGATCGCCGGTTGGCCACCATCAAGCAGCCAGTGGGCGTGGTCGCCGCCATCACTCCGTGGAACTTCCCCATTGCCATGATCACCCGCAAGGCGGGCCCGGCGCTGGCCGCCGGTTGCACCATCGTCATCAAGCCCGCCGCCGAGACCCCGCTCTGCGCGCTGGCACTGGCGCTGCTTGCCGAGCAGGCAGGCATCCCCGCCGGTGTCATCAATATCGTCACCAGCCATCAGGCGAGCGCGGTGGGCAACGAGCTGTGCAGCAATCCGGTGGTGCGCAAGCTCTCCTTCACCGGCTCCACCCGTATCGGCAAGCTGCTGATGCGCCAGTGTGCCGACACCATGAAGAAGCTGTCGCTGGAGCTGGGTGGCAACGCCCCCTTTATCGTCTTTGACGACGCCGACCTCGATGCCGCGGTGGCCGGGGCGCTCGCCTCCAAATACCGCAACGCCGGGCAGACCTGCGTCTGCGCCAACCGGATTCTGGTACAGGCCAGCGTCTATGACGCCTTCGCCGAGAAGCTGACTGCCGCCGTTGCCACCTTCAAGGTGGGAGATGGCATGGCGGAGGGCACCCAGATCGGCCCGCTCATCAACCCGGCCGCCGCCAGCAAGGTGGCCGAGCTGGTGCAGCAATCGGTCGCCGCCGGTGCCGAAGTGCTGCTGGGGGGCGAAGCTCACCCCGCTGGCCCCCTCTTCTACCGCCCCACCATTTTGGGCAAGGTGGATAAAACCAACCCCATCCTGCAGGAGGAGATCTTCGGCCCGGTGGCGCCGCTGGTACGCTTCGAGAGCGAAGCCGAGGCCATCGCCATTGCCAACGACACCCCTTATGGCCTGGCCGCCTACTTCTATGGCCGCGATATCGCCCGGGTGTGGCGCGTCGCCGAGCAGCTGGAGTACGGCATGGTCGGCATCAACGAGGGGATCATCTCGACCGAATTGGCCCCCTTTGGCGGCATCAAGGAGTCGGGTCTGGGTCGGGAGGGGGCAGCCGAGGGGCTGGAGGAGTATCTGGAGACCAAATACCTCTGCTTTGGCTCTATCCGCTAGGGCAGCAACAGAGAGACAAGGCGCCGCCGATCTGGCCCGATGGGCTGATCGGCGGTGATGGGCGCCAAAACGCCTGCCACATTTTCAGGGAATATCGGGGGCCATGGCCCCTCAGGGAGGAAAGATGAGTCAGTCAGAATCAAACAAGGCGTGGCAAGCGCGCCGCGAAGCGGCCGTGGTCAACGGCGTCGGCACCCTGCTGCCGGTCTTTATCGACCGGGCGCAAAACGCCGAGCTGTGGGATGTGGAGGGCAACCGCTACATCGACTTTGCCTCCGGCATCGCCGTGCTCAACACCGGCCACAACCACCCCAAAGTGGTGGCGGCAGTGCGCGATCAACTGGAAAAATTCAGCCACACCTGCTTTCAGGTCACCCCCTACCCGGGCTATATCGAGCTTGCCGAGAAGCTCAACGCCCTGGTGCCCGGCCCGACCCCGAAACGCACCCTGTTTCTCTCCACCGGCGCCGAGGCGGTCGAGAACGCCATCAAGATTGCCCGCGCCCACACCGGCCGCAGCGGCACCATCGCCTTCAAGGGGGGCTTTCACGGCCGCACCATGATGGGAATGGCGCTCACCGGCAAGGTGGTGCCCTACAAGACCGGCTTTGGCCCCTTCCCGGGGGAGGTCTACCACATCCCCTTCCCCGCCGATTATCTCGGGGTAAGTGAAGAGGATGCCCTGCACGCCCTCGAGCTCTGCTTCAGCGCCGACATAGAACCCTCCCGCGTTGCCGCCATCATTATCGAGCCGGTACAGGGCGAAGGGGGCTTCTATCCCGCCTCCGCGAGCTTTATGCAGAAGCTGCGCAGCGTCTGCGACCAGCACGGCATTCTGCTGATTTGTGACGAGATCCAGAGCGGTTTCTGCCGCACCGGCAAGACCTTCGCAACCGAGTATGCCGGCATCGAGCCGGACATCATGACCCTGGCCAAGAGTCTGGCGGGGGGCTTCCCCCTATCAGCCGTGGTGGGCAAGGCGGAGATCATGAACTCGGCCAAGCCGGGGGGCCTGGGTGGTACCTATGCCGGTTCCCCCATCGCCTGCGCCGCCGCGCTGGCGGTCTTGCAGGTGATCGACGAGGAGAAACTCAACCAGAAAGCGCTGGATCAGGGGGAGCAGATCAAGGCGGGGCTGGAACGCATAGCCGAGCGTTTTGACTGCATAGGTCAAATTCGCGGCCCCGGTGCCATGGTGGCCATGGAGCTGGTGAAACGGCGTGATGCCAGTCAGCCCGATCCCGACCTTACCAAGCGACTGGTGGCCGAGGCAGGCAAACGAGGTCTGGTCCTACTCTCATGCGGGGTACGCGCAAATGTCATCCGTTTTCTCGCCCCCCTGACAGCCCCTGCGGCAGTGATTGACGAGGGGCTGCAACTCCTTGAAAAATCACTGGAGGCCGTGCTGGCCTGACCAGCAGGAAAGTGACCACTTACCTGTGCAAATAAATGCAATTTTGCCCCCTTTTTTTCTTGTCAAGGGGGCCCTGCAAATGCACAATGCGCCGCCACTGAAAGAACCGATGTAAAACAATGGCATCGGTTCTTTTTTAGACAGTGAACACACCCATAAACGAGGCCGGATCACCCCCGGAAAAGATAGCGAGATTGGCAGCAGTCTCCCGACACCAAGTCTAGTGAGGAACAACATGGGGCATCTCAATGCTTTCCAACCGGCCATGGCCGGTGTGCGCCGCCCTGGCGCCCTTGATTCCCGGGCCTCTCTCCCGGTTTCGTTGATGGACCGTGCCACTCTGGCACTGCATGAGGAACATGCATAATGGCGGCCCAGCAGGTTGGTCTGAAAAAGACCCTCAAACTGTGGCAGGTCGTGGTTATGGGACTGGCGTACCTCACCCCCATGGCGGTGTTCGACACCTTCGGCATCGTTACCGAGATCACCGAAGGCCATGTGCCGACCGCCTACCTGTTTGCCCTCATCGGCATGCTGTTCACTGCCCTGAGCTACGGCCATCTGGTACGCAAGTTCCCGTCAGCCGGCTCCGCCTATACCTATGCCCAGAAGGTGTTTCACCCCTATGTTGGCTTTATGGTGGGCTGGACCTCCCTGCTCGACTACATGTTCATGCCGATGATCAACATGCTGCTGGCCAAGATCTATCTGGAAGCCCTCTTCCCGAACGTAGAGCCCTGGACCTATATCTTCGGTCTGGCGGCGGTGATGACCGCCCTCAACCTGCGCGGCATCAAGCTGGTGGCCAACTTCAACAGCCTGATCGTGGTGATGCAGTTCAGCATCATCGCCATCTTCATCGGCCTGATCGCCTGGGGCGTTCACAATGGTGAAGGGCTGGGGACCGTGGCCAGCAGCCGTCCCTTCTTCTCCGAGCAGATCCAGGTGTCACCGCTGCTGATGGGGGCCTCCATCCTCTGTCTGTCGTTCCTCGGTTTTGACGCCATCAGTACCCTGTCGGAAAGACCCAGGACGCCGATCGGGTGATCCCCCGCGCCATCGTGCTGACGGCGCTGATCGGCGGTGTGCTGTTCGTCACCACCTCCTACTTCCTGCAACTCTACTTCCCGGACATCTCCCGCTTCCAGCATCCGGATGCGGTACTGCCGGAGATCGCCCTCTATGTCGGCGGCAAGCTGTTCCAGGCGGTGGTGCTGGTCTGCACTACTGTGGCGGTGCTGGCCTCCGGGCTCGCCTCCCACGCCGGTGTATCGCGCCTGCTCTACGTGATGGGTCGTGATCGCGCCCTGCCTGCCCGCTTCTTCGGCTACATCCATCCGAAGTGGCAAACCCCAGCGTTCAACGTGCTGCTGGTCGGCCTGCTGGCCCTCTCTGCGGTGTCGCTGGATCTGGAGATGGCGCTGGCGCTGATCAACTTTGGCGCCCTGGTGGCCTTCACCTTCGTCAATCTGGCGGTGATTGCCCACTTCTATGTGAAGCTCGGTCGCAACAAGTGTCTCAAGGATCACCTGATGTACCTGCTGCTGCCGCTCTGTGGCGCCGCCTGCATCGGGGTACTGTGGCTCAACCTCGAGCCCTCCTCCTTCGAGCTGGGGCTGATCTGGGCGGCGCTGGGGGCCATCTACCTGTTCCTGCGCCTCACCGTGTTCCGCATCCCGCTGCATACCGCCGACAAGGTGGAGATCGCCCAGTAATCGCGGCTCAACCATACCGCCATACAAAACAAGGAGCCTGCGGGCTCCTTGTTGTTTTTGCGGCGATCTGGTGGCCAACAGCACGGGTTGCCAGAAATGCGGTTTCTGCAGGAAGTGTGACTAATTTCAAATAACTACCCAGCCGGGCTGCTCGCCGTGCCATGGCCCGAGCCACGTCGCCTTCCATCCTCAGTCATTAATGTGAATGGATATGCAATAGATCTTTTTCCACTTAACCCCCTCCCATCCCCCGCCAGCCGATAAGCTCGCAGGACTCGAGCCCGGGGTAACGCCGGCAAATATGATCAGGATCAATGTTGAGGCGCTATGCACCCTGCAGCCCCGATTTGCCGATTTTTCATACGCCATGACAGGGTTCTCTTCCCCCCGAAAAAGGGGGAGCGGCTCGGGGACGGCGGCAGGGGGCGAGTGACCACTTACCTGCTCCGTGCGTATGCAAAAAAATGCGTTAATCCGCCCTTTTTTGCTTGTCAAGGGGGCTGACCGAATGCACAATACGCCGCCAATAAAGGACCGATGTTCACTGCGACATCGGTTTTTGTATTTTTGAAGTGCAGTACAAACCCACCACAAGAGGCCGGAACGTTTCCGGAAGTGATATTCGAGATTGCCAAACAATCTCCCGACGTTGAGAGGATAACAATGGGGCGTTTTAATGCTTTCCTGCCGGTACAGCCCGGTATGCGCCTCCCCGGCGCCCTTGATGTACAGGCTTGCGAATCCATCGTATCCCTGCGCTCGTTGCAAGCACGTGCTGCGGCACTGATTGAGGAGAAAGCGTAATGGCATCGCAAAACGCCAAGCTGCTCAAGACCCTTACCCTGACACAAGTGATTGTGATGGGTCTGGCCTATCTGACCCCCATGGCTGTCTTCGACACCTTCGCCATCGTCGGTGACATCACAGATGGCCGGGTCGCCACCGCCTATCTGCTGGCTCTGGGTGGCATCCTGCTCACCGCTCTCAGCTACGGACATCTGGTACGCAAGTTCCCCTCTGCGGGCTCTGCCTATACCTATGCCCAGAAGGTGTTCAACCCCTACGTCGGTTTCATGGTCGGCTGGTCATCCCTGCTCGACTACATGTTCATGCCGATGATCAATATTCTGCTGGCCAAGATCTACCTGACCGCCATGTTCCCGGGCGTCGAGCCCTGGGTGTTCATCTTCGGTCTGGTGACCGTGATGACCTTCCTGAACCTGCGCGGCATCAATCTGGTGGCCAACTTCAATGGTCTGATCGTGGTGATCCAGCTGGCCATCATCACCCTCTTTATCGGCCTGATGGCGTGGGGCATCTACCACGGCGAAGGGGCTGGCACCCTGATGAGCAGCCGTCCCTTCCACTTCGAGTCAGCACAGCTGGTGCCTCTCTTTACCGGTGCGACCATTCTCTGCTTCTCGTTCCTGGGCTTTGACGGTCTGAGTTCCCTCTCCGAAGAGACCCCGAACGCCGGCAAGGTGATCCCCAAGGCGATCGTGCTGACTGCCCTTATCGGCGGCATCATCTTCGTGGTGGTCTCTTACTGCCTGCAGCTCTACTTCCCGAGCCTCGCCCGCTTCCAGCATCCGGATGCGGTACTGCCGGAGATCGCCCTCTACGTTGGCGGCACCTTCTTCCAGTCCGTGGTGCTGGTCTGCACCACGGTCGCGGTACTGGCCTCCGGCATGGCGGCTCACGCCGGTGTCTCGCGCATCCTCTACGTGATGGGGCGTGACCGCATGATCCCGGAGCGGGTGTTTGGCTACATCCACCCGAAATACCGCACTCCGGCCATCAACGTGCTGATGGTGGGCGGTCTGGCCCTCTCCGCCGTGTCGTTTGATCTGGATACCGCACTGGCGCTGGTCAACTTCGGCGCACTGGTGGCGTTCAGCTTCGTCAACCTGTCGGTGATCGGTCAGTTCTGGGTGCGCGAGAAGCGCAACAAGACCCTCAAGGATCACGTCATCTACCTGTTGATGCCGCTGCTCGGTGCCGCCACCATCGGTGCTCTGTGGATCAACCTGGAGCAGAGCTCGCTGGAGCTGGGCCTGATCTGGGCGGGCCTCGGTGCAACCTATCTGTTCCTGCGTCTGGCGGTGTTCCGTATCCCGTTCCGTCAATACGAGGAAGCGGCTGACGCCTGATCCTTTGCGGATAATGGATAGACAGAAGGGGAGCCATGGCTCCCCTTTTTGCTGCCGGTCTGTGGCCGGTCACACGGGCTTGGGCCCGGTCTGCTTACTGCTTATCCAGTACGGCGGTCGCCGCAGCCTTGAGCGGATCGCGAGCGATGGTCTTGGCATCCTGCTCCGCCTTGTGCAACTGCTGGTTTGCCTTGTCCATCTTCTGCTGCATACCGTTGCCGCTCTCCTTGAGGTCGGCACGCTTCTCGCCCAGCAGGTCGTTGCGGCCTTTTTGCACCTCAGCTTTCACCTTCTCTTTCTCCTGCTTCACCAGCTTGCTGGTATCACAGTTGCCCTTGACCCCCAGAGTGGCATTCACCGCTTCGTTTTTGAGGGCCTTGTCGAGGTTGCAGTCGGTTTTCAACAGGCTGGCCTGTGCCCCTGCCGAGAGCAGCCCCAGCGACAGAGAGAGGATCCATGCACGCATCATCTTGTTTACTCCTGCTTGCCAATAAAGGGGCGCAGTGTAGCGATCACATTCCGGCTGACAAGGCGGCAGTGCTTTCGTCCCCCCCCT
The DNA here is from genome assembly GCF_051919185.1 of Aeromonas sp. 97A. NCBI lineage: Bacteria > Pseudomonadati > Pseudomonadota > Gammaproteobacteria > Aeromonadales > Aeromonadaceae > Aeromonas > Aeromonas sp. 97A. The sequence goes on from NZ_JBQBFF010000001.1 coordinate 2,320,047, forward strand.
TTTGCCACCCCAGAGCCAACCGGCTCGGTCAGCGCCTGTCGCCGCAGTTCGTCGTCATAAAAACATCATCGAAATGTCACGTTGTCATATTTCTGTCATTAACCATTGATTAAATGCGCGGGTCATCAACAACCCAAGACGGAACGACCGTCTCAAGAGGCTTTATGCAACACCATCACTCCTTGTCACAGCCGCCCGCGACCCGCGCCCTGTTCAACTGGATGAGTGTCATCGTACTGGTCTACCTGATCCTGGTTGCCGTGGGCGCCATCTCCCACGGCTTCAAAGATTTCTCCGGCGGCGCCGAGGGCGCAGCCCAGATCTTCGCCTTTGCCAACAACCCCTTTGTCGCCCTGCTGCTGGGTATTCTCGCTACCGCGCTGGTGCAATCCTCCAGCACCGTCACCTCGGTCATCGTCGGTCTGGTGGCTGGCGGCCTGCCCATCAGCATGGCCATCCCCATGGTCATGGGTGCCAACCTCGGCACCACCATCACCAACACCATTGTCTCCATGGGCCATGTGCGGGATCGCGCCGAGTTCCGCCGCGCTTTCGCCGCCGCCACCGTGCACGACTTTTTCAACCTGCTGGCGGTGTTCATCTTCCTGCCGCTGGAACTGATGTTCGGCCTGCTGCAACATAGCGCCGAGTGGCTGGCCAACCTGCTGGTAGGCTCCGCCAACATGTCGATGAAGGGCATGGATTTCATGAAGCCGCTGACCGCACCGGCCCAGCAGCTGATTGACAGCGCTGTTGCCTTCCTGCCGGGCAAGGGTGCCGCCATCGCGACCATCGTCATCGGTATCCTGCTGATCCTCGCCTGCGTCACTTATCTCGGCAAAGTGCTGCAACAAGTACTGGTTGGCCGTGCCAAAGAGGTGCTGCACAAGGCGCTGGGCCGTGGCCCGCTGACCGGCATTACCTCCGGTGCGCTGGTGACCATCATGGTGCAATCCTCCTCCACCACCACCAGCCTGATGATCCCGCTGGCCGGCGGCGGCGTGTTCAGCACCCGTCAGCTCTACCCCTTCACCCTGGGGGCCAATATCGGGACCACCATCACCGCCCTGCTGGCTGCCACCGCCATCAGCGGAGCCGGTGCCCAGCTGGCCCTGACCATCGCGCTGGTCCACGTGCTGTTCAACCTCTTTGCCGTGGTCATCATCTATGGCATCCCCTTCCTGCGTGACCTGCCGGTGCGCGCCGCCGAGGGGCTGGCCCGGGTCGGCAGCGAGAACAAGCTGCTGGCTCTGGGTTATGTGACGGGTCTCTTCTTCGCCCTGCCCGCCCTGATGATGGTGGCCGCCAAGTAAGCACCGCCGCCATGACGAGGGGCGAGTCACTGACTCGCCCCTTTTTGCGTCCAGCTCGCCGGGCTTTGCCTGCCCGCTCACATCCTCCCGCCCTGTGGCTCGCCATCAGGGGCGGTGCGCGATAAGATGGCGCCCTCATTGCACTTTTTACATTTCATGGAACAGGAAAAACCGATGAAATTCATACTGATCGCGCTGCTCATCGCCGGTGTGGCCTACTACTTCTACTCCAGCAGCAACAACAAGAAGCTGGCGGCCGACAACGTGCGGATTGGCGCCGAGTTCCTCGCCAGCAACAAGGAGAAGCCGCTGGTGACCACCACCGCCTCCGGCCTGCAGTACGAAGTGCTGACCCCGGGCACCGGCACCGTTCACCCCACCGCCACCAGCAAGGTGAAGGTGCACTACGAGGGCAAGCTGCTGGACGGCACCGTCTTTGACAGCTCGGTCGCCCGTGGCGAGCCCATCGAGTTTGGCCTCAATCAGGTGATCGCTGGCTGGACCGAAGGGGTGCAGCTGATGGTGGAAGGTGAGAAGACCCGTTTCTACATCCCCGCCAACCTCGCCTACGGCGACCGTGCCGCTGGCAAAATCCCGCCGGGATCAGTCCTGATCTTTGACGTGGAGCTGCTGGGTATCCAGTAACCGCTCCGTCACGCTCCATCAGCAACAAGGCCAGCATCATGCTGGCCTTGTTGCTATGGGAACCTCACTCCCCCTTGGCGATCCCTTCCCGGCGCGGATCCGCTGCGCCAAACCAGCCACCAGCGTTGCGCTCAACCCCTTGCAGGCCGGAGGTCTGCTCGTTCAGTACCACCTCGTGTCCCCTCACCTTCAATTCCTCGACCACCGACATGGGGGTGCGTCCCGCTTCCAGCTCGGTGGGGCCGTTGCGGCTGCCAAAGTTGGGCAGGTTGATAGCCTGTTGCAGGTTCAGGCCCCAATCCTGAGTGCCGAGCAGGGTCTTGCCCACGTAGTTGATGATGGCGGAGCCCCCCGGCGAGCCCAGCGTCATGGTCAGCTCGCCGCTTGGCTTGTCAAACACCAGCAGGGGTGACATGGAGGAGCGGGGCCGCTTGCCCGGCTCCACCCGATTTGCCACCGGCAGACCGGCGGCATCCACCGAGGTGAAAGAGAAATCGGTGAGCTGGTTGTTGAGCAGGTAGCCGTTGACCATCTGACGCGATCCGAAACCATCCTCGATAGAGCTGGTCATGGAGATGGCCATCCCCGCCTTGTCGACAATCGAGACATGGCTGGTAGAGGGGAGTTCCGGAGTCGCATCCTGGCCCCGCGCCAGCGCCAGTGGCGGCGTGCCGGGCTTGGCAATCCCCATGGAGTGCTGACCGACAAGCTTGCCCCGCTCGGCCAGATAGCCCTTGTCCAGCAGCCCCTTCACCGGCACGCTGACAAAATCGCTGTCGGCGACGTACTGGTTGCGATCGGCGAAGGCCAGACGCGCCGCTTCACTGTAGAGGTGGATGGCCTCGCTGGAAGCAGCCAGTCCCCCCTCCTTCGTGGTGATCGGCTTGAGGGCTGCCATATCGCGGTTCTCCAGCATGCCGAAGATCTGGCCGAGCGCCAGGGTGCCGGACGAGGGAGTGGGAAAGCCGCAGATCTTGCTTTGGCGATAGTCAAAGCAGAGGCCATCCCGCACTTTGGCCTGATAGCTGGCCAGATCGGTGGCCGCCAGTACCCCGGGATTGGTGGGATGTTGGCGTACCTTGGCCACCATGGCATCCGCCAGCGGCCCCCGATAGAAGGCATCCGCCCCCTCTGTGGCCAGAGTGCGCAACACCTTGGCCAGCGCCGGGTTGGTCAGCCGGGTGCCTGCCGTTTTGGGGCGACTATCCGCCTGATAGAAGTAGGCTTGCGCCTCCGGATCCCGTGCCAGATAGGGATCCTTGGCCAGCAATGTGGCCAGCCGTGGACTTATTACAAATCCTTGTTCTGCCAGCGTGATGGCGGGCTCGAACAGCGCAGCCCAGGGCAGCTTGCCATAACGCTGATGGGCCAGCGCCAGGGCGCGCAAGGTGCCGGGAACGCCGACCGAGCGGCCCCCGACCACCCCGTCATAAAACGCCAGCGGCTTGCCATCTTGCATGAACAGCTGGTCGGTGGCGGCAGCCGGCGCCGTCTCGCGGCCATCCACCGCACTCACCTTGCGGCCATCCCACACCAGCAGCAGCGTCCCGCCACCGATCCCGGAGGATTGCGGCTCCACCAGCGTCAATACCAGCTGTACCGCAATGGCGGCATCGACGGCACTGCCACCGGCCTTGATGATCTGGTAGCCCGCATCCACCGCCAGTGGGTTGGCGGCCGCCACCATGAAGTCATGGCCCTGCCAGCCCTGTTTGTCGGTCCAGCCACTGGCGGCTTCCGGCGCGATCAGGGTCTGGGCTGGCGGGGTGTAGTGAAAGCCATTGTCACTGGCACAACCGGCCAGCAGGGCAAGGGCGACAGCCAGCCCCAGAGGTTTGCGCAACATGACACTCTCCTTGTCTGTTTTATGACCATGAAGAGGGACTATGTCACGATTGGCGCTGACAGCTCAAGTTATTGAACCAGATCAATATCTTACTCATCTATCAATAATGGCAATCCGCAATAGATATAAAAAAACCGCCCGAAGGCGGCTTTTATGATGGGATGGCAGAGGCCAAACAGGCGCAAGTCCGGTTAGATGGACTGCTCTTCGCCACCCAGGGCGGCAAACAGCGCCGGGATAAACTGGGACAGCTCGGCGGTGACCAGCGCGAAATCGGCATCCAGACGGGCGGCCGGATCTTCGCTGGTGACGTCGTCGTTCTGCTCGCGCAGCTCTTCGCTGAATTTCAGACGCTTGATGGAAAGATCATCCCCCAGCACGAAGCTGACGGTCTCGCCCCAGTTGAGGGCCAGCTTGGTCACCAGCTTGTCATTGGCCAGGTGGTTCTTGATTTCATCCGTCATCAGATCCTGCTGCTTGCAGCGGATGATGCCGCCGTGCTCCATAGCACTGCGCAGCTCGGCTTCATCTTCCAGCGTGAAGGAGGCTGGCAGATTGCCCTCGTTCAGCCACTCGGTCATGGTGATCTCGGGCGGGTTCTTGAGGGCCACCGGCACCACCGGCAGGGAGCCGATGGATTTGCGCAGCAGCGCCAGCAGATCGTCTGCCTTCTTGGCAGAACCTGCGTCCACCACCATCAAATTGTCGGCCGGATTGATCCAGGCGAAGGTCTGGCTGGTACGACTAAAGGCACGAGGCAGCAGGGCGTGGAGGATCTCCTCTTTCAGCGCCTCCTTCTCTTTCTTCTTGAGGGCGCGTCCCTGTTCGAACTCGATCGCCTCTACCTTCTCGGCCAGCATCTCCTTGACCACGGTACCGGGCAGCATCTTCTCCTCTTTGCGGGCGCAGATGAGGATGTGGCCGGAGGCAGAGTGGGTCAGGGTTGAGCCGAATTTGCCAAGGGGCTTGACCCACCCGAAACGGGAGATGTCCTGACTGCCGCAAGGGGTGAAGGCACAAGCTTCCAGCTGGGTTTCCAGCTGATCAACGGTCAGGTCAAAGGGGCGGGTAAAGCGATAAATCTGCAGGTTTTTAAACCACATGGCGTCCTCGGTCTCTAGATTGTCCGGCGGGCATTGTACTAGAGAGGCGCTTTGTGATCAGCCAATCATTCTCGCTAAATAAAGGGCGATCGACCTCACAGGGTCTCATTTATGTCACCAGTTTGTTCATCAAGTTCTCCTAGACTGCGAAAGTAAATTGTTAATAAGGATGAAGGTATGTTGCGGCCCAGTCGCCCGGAAGACATGGAAGAGATCGTCGAAATCTGGTTGCTGGCCTCCCTGCAGGCCCACGATTTCGTCGATGCCTCATGCTGGTGGCAGGCCCAGGAGGATCTGCGTACCCGCTATCTCGATCGCGCCGCCATCTGGGTGTTCGAGGAGCGCGGCGATCTGCTCGGTTTCATGGCGCTGGTGGACAACTATCTCGCCGCCCTGTTCGTGCGCCCTGATCGTCAGGGCCGCGGCGTCGGCCACGCCCTGCTGCAGGAGGCCAAGCGTCAGGGAGCGTCGCTCCACGCCCGAGTCTTTGTCGAGAACGATCAGGCGGTGCGTTTCTATCGCCGCCACGGCTTCGTCATCGAGGCCGAGGAGTCCGATCTCCTCACCGGCCACCCCCAATACCGGATGTGCTGCGAACCTGCCTGAATCGATGCCAGCCCCCTGTTTTACTTGAAAAAAGCATGGGGCATCCTCATCTTGTCTTCATCGGGTGCCACCGGCACCGTCCCTGCAACCGGGCTGCTTTCCAATGAAAATCCTCCATACCGCCGACTGGCACCTTGGCCATCAACTCCATGGTCATGACCGCCGTTTTGAACACGATGCCTTTCTCGACTGGCTGAGCGACACCCTCAAGGCGCGCGAGATCGACGCTCTGCTGGTGGCGGGCGATCTGTTTGATACCGCCAATCCCCCCGCCAGCGCCTGGCAGCAACTCTACCGCTTTCTGGCCAGACTGCGCGCCGAAATGCCCCGCCTCAACATGGTGCTGATCGGCGGCAACCACGACTCCCCCTCCAAGCTCGATGCCCCCCACGAGCTGCTGCGCGCCTTTGATCTGCATCTGGTGGGCAGCATCAGCCGCGACAGTGAGGGCAAGCTCGAGACCGACCGTCTGCTGGTACCGCTGCAAGACCGGGAGGGCAACATTGCCGCCTGGTGCGCCGCCGTGCCGTTCCTGCGCAGCAGCGATCTGCGGGTAGAGTCGTTGGAAGAAGGACAAGACAGGCTGATCGAAGGGGTTCGACAGGTCTACGCCGAGGTACTGGCCGAAGGGCGCGCTCGCTGCGGGGAGGCGCTGCCACTGATCGCCATGGGCCACGCCTATCTGGCAGCGGGCCAGCTCTCGGAACTGTCGGAGCGGCGGGTGCTTGGCGGCAACCAGCACGCCCTGCCTGCCGAACTCTTTGCCGGTGCAGACTACACGGCGCTCGGCCACCTCCATCTGGCCCAGAGCCCGGCCGAGGGGGTGCACTACAGCGGCTCGCCGCTGCCGCTCTCGCTTGCCGAAGCGAACTACAACCATCAGGTGCTGGAAGTGACCTTTGCGGAGGGGAAACTGGCCGGGCTGGAGCGGATCCCGGTGCCCCGCGCGGTGGAGATGATCCGCCTGCCCCAGAGCACCCTCGACGACGCACTCAAAGCCATCGCATCGCTCAAGCTACCTGATTGTCCACAAGAGGCACAACCCTTCCTCGAAGTGCGGCTGCTGCTGCCCAAGCCCGAGGCCCGCATCCGCGAGCGCATTCTCACCGCCATCGCAGACAAACCGGTGCGTCTGGCCCGCATCAGCACCCAGTATCAGGGCTCGGGGGAAGGGCTGGCCGATGGTCGCGAGCGGCACAGGCTCGATGAACTCTCCCCCACCGAGGTGTTTCGCCTCTGCTATCAGCGCCAGTTCGAGGGGGAACCCGAGGCCAAGTTGGTTGCCTCGTTTGAAGAGATCCTGGAGCAGGTGAAGGAGTCAAACCAATGAAAATCTTGTCTCTGTCAGGTGAGAATCTGGCCAGTCTGACCGGCCCCTTCACCATCGACTTTACCAGGGGGGCGCTCGGCGCCGCCGGTCTGTTTGCCATCACCGGCAACACCGGCGCCGGCAAGAGCACATTGCTCGACGCCATTTGTCTGGCCTTATACGACGAGATGCCACGCTTTATCGCCAATCGCAAGAACGTGGCCGAAGTGGGCCGCATGGATGACGAGGAGAAACTCAAGGCCAACGACGTACGAGGCATCCTCAGTCGCGGCCACGCCAGTGGTTTTGCCGAGGTGCAGTTTCGTGGCTGCGATGGCCGCATCTGGCTGGCCCGCTGGGCGGTGCGCCGGGCGCGAAACCGCTCAGAGGGGCGTTTTCAGGCGCAAGAGCGCACCCTGACCGATGTGGAGTCAGGGCAGGTTTTCTCCGGCAGCAAGCGGGAGCTGCAGGAGCGCATCGACGAGCTGGTGGGTCTCTCCTGGGAGCAGTTCCGCCGCGCGGTGATCCTGCCGCAGGGGGAGTTTGCCGCCTTCCTCAAATCGGACGCCAACGAGCGCTCCGCCCTGCTCGAACGGATGACCGGCACCGAGCTCTACTCCGCCATCTCCATCCAGACCTATGAACGGGCACGGGAAGAGCAGCAGAAGCTGGCCACCATCGCCCAGCGCCTCGGCGACGTGGCGCTGATGGACGAAGCGACCCGCGAGCATTGGGTAAGCCAGCAGGTGAGCCTCTCCACCACCCTCAAGCATGAACAGCAACAGCAGCAGCTGATGCAGGACTTGCGCGATCTCAACAGCCGCATTGCCGCCCAGCTGCAGGGCTGCGCCGAGGGGCAAGCGGCGCTCGATGCCGCCCTGCAGGCCCACGGCGCCGCGGCCCCCGAGCGCGAGGAGTTTGCCCGTGCCGAACAGGCCCAGGTGGCCCGCGCCGATCACGACGAGCTGGCCCGTCTCACTCTGGAAGTGCAGCAGCAGGAGAAGGTGATCGCCGAGCTTGGGCCGGAGCTGGCCAAGCTCGAGGAGCAGACCCAGCAGAGCGCGCTGACCGAGCAGCAGCTGCTGGCGGAGAAGATCGCCGCCGAGCGGGAATGGGGTGCCCTGCAACCCGAACTCAAGCGGGCACAAGAGCTCGATACCCGCATCCGGGAGAAAGTGCAGCAGTTGCAGAAGATCCAGCAGGAGGGGGCACAGGAGCGAGAAGTGCAGCTCACCCTGGAGCAGGGCTGGCGCGAGCAGAGCCGACAGGTGGAACTGCTCAAGCAGCAGCACCAGCAGTGGGGCCTTTGGCTCGAAGAGCACAAGGAGCTGGCACCGGTTGCCCGCCAGTGGCAGCCCCTGCTCACCGCCATGCAGGATTGGGCCGAGGATGCCGACAAGCTGCAGCAACTGCTCACCCTGCGGGATCACAAGCTGCGCGCCCTGCAACAGTTGCAGCGCCAGCTGGAGCAAGGTCAGCAGGAGCGAGACTACTGGCAACATGAACAAGCTCGGCTGCAACAGCAACAGAACGAGCTGCAGGAGCAGCAGTGGGAGAGCCGCCTCACCAAGGCGCAGGAGCAGTGGCAGCAGCAGACCGAACAGCTGGGTCAGCTGCGCCAGCTGCTGGAGCTGGCCGACTATGGCCGCAACCACGGCGAGCAGCATACCCGCTTGCAACAGGAGATTGCCCAGCTGGAGCAGGCGCTGGGCAAGCTGGCCACCATAGGCGAAGAGCTGGCGCCCGCCCGCGAGCGGCTCGCCCTGCAGCGGGATGAGGCGCGCCACGCGCTGGAGCAGTCCCGCGCCATCGCCAGCTTCGAGCAGTATCGCCATATCCTGAGTGATGGCGAACCTTGCCCGCTGTGCGGTTCCGGGGAGCACCCCTACAGACAGAGCCAGCCACAGGTGGCGGGGATCCTGGGTCAGCTGGCGGAGCGGGTCAGAAGCCTCGAACTCGAATGGGATCGCCTCAATCATCAATACATCCAGTGCGAGAGCGAGCGTCAGGAGCTGGCCCGCCAGCTGGCGGTACGCCAGCAGCACCTGCCAGAGCTGGAAAACCGCGCCGAGCAGCTGACCCAGCGCTGGCAACAGCTGGGGGGCGATACCCTGCTCGGCCATTCGCTGCCGCTCCGCCAAAGCCCCATTGAGTGGAACGAGCTGATGAGCACATTGCTTGGCCGTGGCCAGGCGCTGGAGCAGGGGTTGGCCCAAAGCCAGCAGCAGCTGCGTCAGGCCCAGCTTGGCCAACAACAGCTGCAAGGGGTGCGTCAGCAACTGAGCCAACTGGCTGCCCAGCACCAGCAGTTTGACCAGCAGTGGCAGGAGGCCGACCGCCAGCGCATCGCACTGGAAGGGGAAGTGAAGGGGATGGGCGAGCAGGAGGCGACCCTGCGCCAGCGCCTCGAACAGGGCTCCCACCGCCTCGACGAGCAGATGGGCGGCCAACCGTGGCGCCAGTGGCTCGGCAGCCAGCAGTGGCACGAGTGGCAGCGAGCCTGCGAAGCCTGGCTGCACGGCCAGAGCGAGTGGGAGCGGCTGGCCAGCGAGATCGCCAGCCTCACCCCGGCACTAAGTGCGCAGGAGGCACGCCTGCAGACCCAGCGCGAGCTGCTGCACAAACTCGAGCGGGACTACAAAGAACACGAGCAGCAGCGGCAGGGGCTGCTCACCAGCCGCAGCGGTTGTCTCGGTGGCGAGGAGATCCCGCTGGTCGAGAGCCGCTGGCAACAGCGGCTGCAACAGCTCGCCAGCGAACTGGAGCTGATGCAAAGCAGCGCCCGCGTTCTGCGCGAGCGGCAGACCGAACTCAAGACCCGTCTCACCCATGTGGAGCAGGAAAAGCAGACCAGCAGTCGCCGCAAGCGGGAGGTGCTGGGGCGCTGGGCTGCCCACGCCAGTACCCTCGGCATTGCCGAGTACGACCTGCGCCGTCTGCTCGCCATCAGCCCCGATGAACTCAAGGCTCGCCGCACTGCCCTGCAAGGGCTGGAGGATGCGGTTGGCGAGGCGCGTACCCGTCTTGCCGAGCGGCAGCGGGCGCTGGCACTGGAGGAGAGCAAGCGGGATCGCTATCGCGAGCACCACCCCGAGCTGGCCGCCCTGCCGGATGCAGAGCTGAGCGATCAACTGGCGGCACTCGATGCCCGCTGCCGCGCCCTTGAAGAGCAGCTGTTCGAGTGCAAGAGCAAGCTGGCACAGGCCGAAGCCGCCGCTCTCAAAGCAGGCAGCCTGCAACAGGAGCTGGCCGCCCAGCAGGCGGTGGCCGACCACTGGCAGCAGCTGTGCGATCTGATTGGGCAGGCCAACGGCGCCAAGTTCCGCACCTTCGCCCAGAGCCTCACCCTTGAGCGCCTGTTGCTGGAGGCCAACGCCCAGCTCGCCGAACTATCACCGCGCTACCGGCTGGAGCGGGTACCCGGCACCGATCTGGCGCTGCAGGTGGTGGATCTCGACATGGGGGACGAGGTGCGTTCGGTGGACTCCCTCTCCGGCGGCGAGAGTTTTCTGGTGTCGCTGGCGCTGGCGCTGGCCCTCTCCAGCCTCTCGTCGCGGCAGACCCAGGTCGAATCGCTCTTTATCGACGAGGGGTTTGGCACCCTGGATCCGGACAGCCTGGATCTGGCGCTCGCCAGCCTCGACTCCCTGCAGGCCGCCGGCCGCCAGATCGGAGTCATCTCCCACGTCCAGACGCTGGTGGAGCGGATTGGCGTGCAGATCAGGGTCGAAGCCCTCGGCGGCGGCGAGAGCCGGGTAGTGGTTCCCTGAGGGCCTTCGGCTCAATCACCACTACCATCGATCCACCACGCCGTAAATAACAAGACCCCGCCAATTGGCGGGGTCTTGTTGAGAGGCTATCAGCCGAAGCGGTAGGCGCCCATATAGAGGCTGCCGCCATCCCAGCTCTCGTGCAGCCGGGTGGGCGCCACACCATCGGCCGCCCCCAACGCCACAAAGAGCGGGCGCAGATGATCGTCGTGGGGATGGGACTCCACCGCTCCGGGAGCCTGCTGGCGATAGTCGAGCAACGCCAGACGATCCTCGTCGGCCATCTTCTGCTCCAGCCAGTCGACAAACTGGCTGGCCCACTCCGGCACTGGCGAGCCTTCCGGCGCCAGCGCCCGCAGGTTGTGGGTGATGGCCCCAGAGGCAAGGATGCCAATCCCCTGACTGCGCAGTGCCCCCAACACCTCTCCCAACTGCCACAACTGGGCCGGGGTGAAGCTCGCGGGAATGGAGATCTGCACCAGTGGGAGCTCGCTGTTTGGGTCGATCAGGGAGAGCGGCGACCAGACCCCGTGATCCAGCTCGCGTCGCACCGGGGTGGCGGTCAGTCCGGCCAGTGCCAGCTGGTCGCTCACCCCTTGTTGCAGCCACTCGGGGCTGCTGGCAGGCCAGCGCATTCGGTAGAGGGGCTCGGGAAAACCGTAAAAGTCGTACATCAAGGCCGGTTTGGGCTCGACGTTGATCTGCAGCTCGCGGCTGAACCAGTGGGCGGAGATGACCACCAGCCCCTTGAGCTCACCCAGACGCAGGTTTCGCAGAAAGCGGGTGGCGGGTTGCTCACGCAGCACCAGATCCGGTGCGCCGTGAGAGATAAACCAGACGGGGGCGAGGGACATAAAGCAGACTCCAACAAAGTATCAGGGGCGATACCGGAGGGGATATCGCTGTTGGAATCGATTATCCCCCTGCCATGAAAAGTGGACAATCCAGCGAGATATATAAGCACTATCAACCAATGGTTGATAATTTCACGCCTTCACGACAGGTAAACAGCAATAGATATCAAGGCTGAGGCGCATCCGGCAGCGGTCGGGCTACGCGAAGCGCCATCCGGGTCGCTGCACTGTGATCCTGCCACTCTCGCCACGCCAATCCCTCGGCGGCCGCCTCCCCTTTCACTGGATGGGAGAAGATCGCCAGCAGTCGCGCATTGTCAGGCCAGTAGCGGGCTGGCAGTGTCTGAACCAGCAGCAGGGCGGCGCCCAGCAAGAGCAGAGCCCATCCGGTTTCATGGCTGTTTTTCATCCCGACCTCCTTCACCCGTGCGCCAATGAACTAACATTTTTGCGCAAGCCGGTGACAAGACGGTGACAGCGGACGGGTGGTCATTTTACAACATCTGAACCTCAACCCGGCCAAACAACCACAGATGGCAACATTTGTATCCCTTCAGCCCGAACCTGTGGCCGTATGCTCTAAAATGTGACTCACAGGAAAACGTTATCCCTGAAAAGAAAACGTTATCTGGTCAAAACGTTGTTTCTGGATCATAAAAAGATTCCAAAAACTGGTGTATATTGCTCGGCGGAAATTCCTTAACCATGAAGATTGACATGAAAAAGACCAAAATTGTCTGCACCATCGGTCCGAAGACCGAATCCAAAGAAATGCTGGCCAAAATGCTGGACGCCGGCATGAACGTCATGCGCCTGAACTTCTCCCACGGTGACTACGCCGAGCACGGCAGCCGCATCAGCAACCTGCGCGCTGTAATGGCCGAGACCGGCAAGCACGCAGCTATCCTGCTGGACACCAAGGGTCCGGAAATCCGTACCATGAAGCTGGAAGGCGGCAACGACGTCGCACTGGTCGCTGGCCAGACTTTCACCTTCACCACCGACCAGACTGTGGTTGGCAACAAAGACAAAGTGGCCGTGACCTATGCAGGTTTCGCCAACGATCTGCGCGTCGGCAACCGTATCCTGGTTGATGACGGCCTGATCGGTCTGGACGTTATCGAAATCACCGAGCGCGAAGTTATCTGTAAAGTGCTGAACAACGGTGACCTGGGCGAGAACAAAGGCGTTAACCTGCCGGGCGTCTCCATCAAGCTGCCGGCCCTGGCCGAGAAAGACAAGCGCGACCTGATCTTCGGTTGCGAGCAAGGCGTTGATTTCGTTGCTGCTTCTTTCATCCGCAAGAAAGAAGACGTACTGGAAATCCGTGAGCACCTGAAAGCCCACGGTGGCGAGAACATCCAGATCATCTCCAAGATCGAAAACCAGGAAGGTCTGGACAACTTCGACGAGATCCTGGCTGTTTCCGACGGCATCATGGTTGCTCGTGGAGACATGGGTGTAGAGATCCCGGTTGAAGAAGTTATCTTCGCCCAGAAGATGATCATCGCCAAGTGCAACAAAGCCCGCAAAGTGGTTATCACTGCCACCCAGATGCTGGACTCCATGATCAAGAACCCGCGTCCGACCCGCGCCGAAGCTGGTGACGTGGCCAACGCCATCCTGGACGGTACCGACGCAGTGATGCTGTCCGGTGAATCCGCCAAGGGTAAGTACCCGCTGGAAGCCGTGACCATCATGGCCACCATCTGCGAGCGTACCGATGCCGTGATGCCGTCCAACCTGTCTGCTGCAAACGACAGCAACAAGCTGCGCATCACCGAAGCCGTATGTAAAGGCGCCGTAGAGACCTCCGAGAAGCTGGACGCCCCGCTGATCGTGGTCGCTACCGAAGGCGGCAAGTCTGCCAAGGCCATTCGCAAGTACTTCCCGAAAGCCTGGATCCTGGCTATCACCACCAACAAGAAAACTGCTGCCCAGCTGGTTCTGACCAAGGGTGTGGTTGCTCACGTGGTTGACAGCATCGCCTCTACCGACGATTTCTATCGCATCGGTAAAGAAGCCGCGCTGGAAATCGGCATGGGTCTGAAAGGTGACGTAGTTGTGATGGTCTCCGGTGCTCTGGTACCGAGCGGCACCACCAACACCGCTTCTGTTCACGTTCTTTAATCAGAGCTGAACGAGTTGAAAACGGCGCCTGCGGGCGCCGTTTTTTTTGTCCCTCCCCCCTGCTTACCTGACAAGCCCGGTGTTAGAATCCACGCGAATTTAATCTATGCGGGAAATCTCCCGAATATCGCGTAATAACCCGGAAGTTATATGCCCTCAATACGTTTTAAAAGAGTCTCGGCCACCCTGTTGCCGCTGCTCTGTCTCCTCGCCAGCCTCTGCGTGCCGCAAGCCATGGCGCAAGATGTCCCCTCTCGCAACGCAGTTCAGCGAGCGCTGGATGGTCTGGGTAAATCAGAGACCCTGACCGTCAGTCAGCAAGCGGATCAGAAGTTGCTGACCGAAACCCTCGGCCTGCTCGACAGCATCGACAAGGAAGAGGCGAAGGCCAAGACCCAGGCTCAGCGGATCCGCAACCTGCCCACCGAACTCAGAGAGATCAGCGCCAAGCTCGATGCCCTGACCAAGGGCAAGAGTGCCGAGCAGATCAAGAGCGAATACGCCAGCATGAGTCTGGCAGAGCTCGACAGCCGTCAGCCGGAAGTGCTGGCCAACATGCAGGCGGCCCAGGAGGCCCTCGGCGCCATCGGCAGCCAGCTCACCAGCTTGCAGACCCTGCCGGAGCGGGCCCAGGCCAGCATGAGCCGCGCCTACCAGCGCAGTCAGGAGATCCGTACCCGCCTCAACGCCGGTGAAAGCGTCTCCAGCGCCGAGAAGATGAAGCTCGGTGCCGAGCTGGCCCTGCTCGACCTGCAACTGGCCCACCTGCAAAAGGAGCTGGATAACCGTACCAGCATGCAGGATCTGGCGATCAAGCAGCGCGACTACCAGAGTGCCCGTCTCGCCAGCGAAGAGCAGAAACTGCAGCTGTTGCAGGATCAGAGCAGCGCCAAGCGCCTCGGCGACACCGAAAAAACCGCCGAGCAGACCGGTGAACTGGTGGCGACCGAAGACAGCCCGCTGGTGCAAAAAGAGCAGGAGCTCAACCACCAGCTCAGCCAGCAGCTGATCGGAGCCACCACCAGCCTCAACTCGCTGGTACAGAAAAACCTGCAAGCCAAGAGCTGGCTGGAGCGCGGCATCCAGACCGAGCGCAACCTCAATGAACAGGTGCAGATGCTCAAGGGCAATCTGCTGCTGTCGCGCATCCTCTATCAGCTCTACCAGCAGCTGGAAGCGGCACCCACTATCGCCGTCAAAAATCTGGAAGAGCAGATTGCCGATCTGCATCTGGCCCAGTTTGAACTGAGCCAGCAGCGTGACCAGCTGTTCCAGAAGAACCTCTATCTGGACAATCTGATCGCCGGCAGCAAGGATCCGGTGAGCGAGGAGGACAAGGAGAGCCTTGCCAAGCTGCTCGATACCCGTATCAATCTGCTCGATCAGCTCAACCGCCAACTCGACAGCCAGCTCACCAACGCCATCAGCCTGCAGCTGACCCAGCAGCAGCTGGCGCGGGTCTATGCCTCTATCGAATTTACCCTGCAGCAACACATCTTCTGGGTAAGCAGCAACAAGCCCATCGACAGCAAGTGGTTTATCAGCTGGCCCGCCCAGGCCTACAAACAGGCCTCCGACTGGGTATTGAAACCGGACTGGAAACGCTGGCGCGAAGAGCTGCTGGGGATCTCCCTGCTCGCCTTCCCGCTGCTGCTGATCGGCGGCCTGCTGGTCTGGAAACGTCCGGCGCTGGTTGAGCGCGAGAAGAAGATCACCAAGGACCTTGGCCGTTTCCGTCAGGACAGCCAGTGGCACACCCCGCGCGCCCTGCTCTATACCGTACTGCAACGCCTGCCGGGCAGCATGTTCATTCTGGCTGGCGGTCTGCTGCTGACCTACTGCGGTCTGCTCAGTCCCAAGCTGATGTTCCAGATCACCCTGAACCTCGCCCTCGGTTATCTGGTGTTCAGCGTCTATCTGGCGGTGATGCGCCCGGGCGGCATCGCCGAGACCCACTTCCGGATCCCGAAAGCAGAGCTGCAGGCCAAGCGCAACAGCATGCGCTACATCTGGTTGCCACTGCTGCCGCTCATCATGCTCGCAACCAAGGCGGTGGTTGAACCCTCCACCCTGGGCAACGACGTGATCGGTCAGGCCATGACCCTGACACTGCTGGGGCTGGCCGCCTATCTGGTGTTCCCCATCTCCCGCGCCCGCATCAAGGGCGAGGCGAGCATGCAGAAGTCGCTGATCGCCATCGCCCTGGCGCTGGCACCGGTGGCGCTGATCGTGCTGGCCGTGCTCGGTTACTACTACACCGCGCTGAAGCTGACCGGTCGCCTGATCGAATCCTTCTACCTCATCATCATCTGGAGCCTGGTCTACCGCACCGCCCTGCGTGGTCTTGAGCTGGCTGCCCGTCGTCTGGCCTACCGTCGTGCGGTGGCCAAGCGTGAGCACAAATCTTCGGAAGATGCGGAAGGTGGCGAGTCCATCGAAGAGCAACCCATGGATCTGGAGGATGTCAGCCAGCAGTCCCTGCGTCTGACCCGTACCGTGCTGATGCTGATCTTCGGCGTCGCCTTCTACTGGCTCTGGTCCGATCTGGTCGCGGTCTTCTCCTACCTCGACAGCATGGTGCTGTGGCACCGCAGTGAAGGCACCGGCGCCAACGCCGTGCTCTTCCCCATCAGCCTGAGTGACGTGCTGATCGGCTTCCTGCTGCTCGGCGGTGCATGGTCACTGGCGCGCAACCTGCCGGGCTTGCTGGAGGTGCTGGTGCTCTCCAAGCTCAATCTGGCTCAGGGGACCGCCTACGCCATCACCACCATGCTCAACTACGTGCTGATCGGCTTTGGCTCCCTCACCGCTCTCTCCATGATGGGCGTACAGTGGGACAAGCTGCAGTGGGTAGCGGGTGGTCTGTCAGTCGGTATCGGTTTCGGCATGAAGGAGATCCTCTCCAACTTCGTCTCCGGCATCATCATCCTGTTCGAGCGTCCGGTGCGGATCGGTGACACCGTCACCATCGGCTCCTTCTCCGGTACCGTCTCGCGGATCCGCATTCGCGCCACCACCCTGACCGACTTCGACCGCAAAGAGGTGATCATCCCCAACCAGCAGCTGATGACAGAACGGCTCATCAACTGGTCGCTGAGTGACACCGTCACCCGGGTGATCGTGCGGGTGGGCGTGGCGTACGGCTCGGATCTGGAGCTGACCCGCACCCTGCTCAAACAGGCGGCCGACGAAAACAGCCGCGTGCTGAAAGACCCAGCCCCCATCGTCTACTTCCTCACCTTTGGCGCCAGTACTCTGGATCACGAATTGCGCTTCTTCGTGAGCGAACTGGGGGATCGCAACCCGGCGGTGGACGAGTTGAACCGCAAGATCGACCAGCTGTTCCGCGAGAACGGCATCGAGATCGCCTTCAACCAGATGGATGTCTACATCAAGAATATGCAGGGCGAAGAGCAGAAGGTGGAGTCCAACTCCGCCGCTCTGCCGCCGCCCGCGGAAGATGGCAAGCAGCCAGCCTGATAGCGAACTGCACGGTTCTGATGACAACAGCCGCTCACCCAGGTGAGCGGCTTTTTCATGCCAGTTTATGACGATAGAGACAGTTATCCATTGCCAACATGGCTGGCCGCCGCACAACAGACCGCCATCACCCTTGATAAAATATAAAGAGAAATAAAAGTCTAAAAACAAACACTTGCCCCACACCACTACTTACCGCATGGATGAACCCCGTGCCCTTCTCCCCTCACTGCTTACCCCATACCGCGCTCGCTCCGGCCCCCGGATTTTTATAACTTTTTTTAATTTTATTTGAGTGTCCTCTTCATCCTGACCATTGCAAAGTGGCGCCATTCCAGCGCCGGGCCCTGTGACCACCGTCCGGCTGACACCGACTTGCTCATTTGATAATTGAAAGGATCCGAGAGATGAAACACTCCTTGATGGTAATGGGGTTGGCCGCCAGTCTGGCATTGAGCGGCTGCCAGAATATGGATACCAAGAAAGTCCTGATAGGTGCAGCTGCGCTGGGTGCCATCGGCGCCGCTGGCTATTACGCCGGGAAAAAGCACAGCGATAAAAAACACGAGCATGATGGCCAGCATGACGATAGCGATGACCAGCATATGGCCACCAGCAAGATGCCCCGTTACTGCTCGGGGGAAGCAGCCAGCAAATTCCATGTCTCCCCGCGCGATATCACCACCGAGTCGGCAGAAGAGAGTGGCCACAGATACAAGGTTTATGGCCAGTACGAGACCGATGATGATGCAGTCGACTTTACCTGCACCTTCAATCACGACGGTCGCTTCCTCTCGGTCGTTCGCAGCTGATTGACCACCGGTTACAGCCAATTCACTACTGGCACCCCATACAGGACACGCACGATGAAACAGCAACGCAGCATGATCGCCAGCCTCATTGCGCTGGCCCTGCTTGGCCTCGCTCCATGCGCCGGTGCCACCAGCGGCCACTCCGGGGTGGATCTGGCCAGCATGGATAACAGCGTGCGCGCGGCGGACGATCTGTTTCGCCACGTCAACGGCAACTGGCTGGCCCAGACCCAAATCCGGATGACATGCCGGGGCAGACCATCGGCAATCTGCTGGCGGACAAGTCGCTGGAGGATCGCAAGGTGTTGCTGGAGGAGCTGCTCAAGCGCCCGCAACAGTCCGGAACCCCTCGCCAGCAGATCGCCGATCTCTACGCCAGCTATCTGGATCAGGCCGGGCGGGATGCCAAAGGGCTGACCCCCATTCAGCCGCTGCGCGACGAGATCATGGCCATCCATGATGGCACCTCGCTGGCCACCTACTTTGCCCGTGTTAACAAGCTGGGGGGCGGCGCTCCCTTTGGTATCGGGATCATGGCCGACAAGAAGCAGCCTGACAGCTACGGGATCTACCTGCAGCAATCCGGTCTCGGTCTGCCGGATCGGGAGTACTACCTGAAAGCAGATGCCGCCAGCAAGGCTCTGCGGGCCAGCTACGAGCAGTTCATTACCGCCCTGCTCAACCATGCCGGCGTCGAGGGGGCGAGCGAACAGGCCCATCGCATTCTGGCGCTGGAGACCCGGCTCGCCAGCCTGCAGTGGGACAGAGTCAACCGGCGGGATGACAACCTCACCTACAACAAACTGCCCATCGCCCGCCTCAGTCAGTTGCTGCCCACCCTGGATTGGCAACGCTACCTGACAGAGGCCGGTATCGCCGGGGAAACGGAGATCATCGTCAGTGAGCCGGACTATCTGGAGAAGCTGACCGCCGTGATGCAAGAGACCAGCATCGCGCAGTGGCAATCCTACTGCCTGTTCCATCTGCTACGCACTTATGCGCCCTATCTCGACAGCCAGAGCAATGCCCTGCACTTCGCTTTTTACGGTACGACCCTAAGCGGCATCCCTCGGCAGCGGCAGCCCTGGAAGCAGGCCATGGAGGTGCTGGATGACTATCTGGGCCAGGCGGTGGGCAAACTCTACGTGGAACGCTACTTCCCGACCGAAGCCAAGGCACAGATGGCGACCATGGTGCGCAATCTGATCGCCGCCTATCGCCAGGAGATCGGCGAGCTCGACTGGATGTCTGCCCCGACCAAACAGCAGGCGCTGGCGAAACTGGAGAAGGTACGGGTCAAGATCGGCTATCCCGACCAGTGGCAGGATTACAGCGCAATCGAGATCCGTCCCGATGATCTGGTCGGCAATGCCCAGCGCGCGGCCACGGTGCGTTACAACGAGCACCTTGCCCGCCTCCATCAACCGGTGGATCGGGAGGAGTGGTTCGACAATCCGCAGACGGTGAACGCCTACTACAACCCGAACAACAACGAGATCGTCTTCCCGGCAGCCATACTGCAACCGCCCTACTTCGATCTGAAGGCGGATGATGCGGTCAACTATGGCGCCATCGGCGCGGTCATCGGTCACGAGTTGAGCCATGGTTTCGATGATCAGGGGGCCAAATTCGATGGCAACGGTGCCTTGCACAACTGGTGGGCTCCGGCCGATCTCAAGGAGTTCACCGCCAGAGCGCAAAAACTGGCGAAACAGTACGACCGTTTCGAGCCCATCAAGGGGGAGCATGTCAACGGCCAGCTGACCCTTGGCGAGAATATCGGCGATCTCGGCGGCCTGACCATCGCCCACAAGGCGTACCGGCTCGCCCTGGGCAACCGCCAGCCAGCGGTGCTCGATGGCTTCACTGGCGAGCAGCGTTTCTTTATCGGCTGGGCGCAGGTGTGGAAAGGGAAGTACCGGCCCGAGCTCGCTGCCGTTCTGCTCAAGACAGATCCCCACTCGCCGCTGGAGTACCGGGTCAATGGCGTCGTCGCGAATATGCCGGCCTTCTATCGCGCCTTTGCCATCAAGCCGGGAGACAAGCTCTATCTGCCACCTTCCGAGCGTGTGAAGATTTGGTGACCACCAGCAGGGGCCCTGGCCCGAAAAGCTCCAGCAGATGGACCACCTCCACCTGAGCTGAAGATGACCGACACAGGGAGTGTCTGTTTTACCCAGCCTGGTTTTTCCCGACCCACATGTGCCTGACCATGTGGGTTTTTTTGACCCTTTTGCCCCGCCGCTTCTCCTCAGCCTGCCCAGCTTTCACCCGATACGGCCACGGCAAACCACCCCGCCATTTTCTCGCCTTTGCCATTGGCTGAAAAACCGGCGGCGTAACCGCCATAAATCGGTTTACCACCACACTGGTCTGACCTATGGTAAAGCATATAAAAGATGCATCGTGGAGCTGCTTTTCCTATGAATGACCGAGAACTGCAACAGATCCTGTTTCGCTCCTTCGATGTGATCCCGCTGCCTATTCTGGTGTCCGAATCCATTGCCCGTCACGATGGCTGCTCACCCGACATGATCCCGCAGCGGCGCCACCGCTTCCTGAATAAAGCCTTTATTGAGCAGCTGGGCTACAACCTTGACGATCTGCCGGACATGGCTTCCTGGTTTCAGGTCGCCTACCCGGATGAAGGGTATCGCCGCTCCATCATCGACTCCTGGCACTCCCAGGTGGAACAGAGCTTGTCGCAAGGGCTGGAGGTTGCCGAGATGCCTGCGCTGATCCGCTGCAAGAGCGGTCAGTCGCGCTGGTTTATCGTCACTGCTCAGCTGGGAGCCGATGCCATCCCGGATGGCCATATCGTCACCTTTCGCGATATCCACGACCTGCAGTGCATGGTGGAAGAGGTGAGCCGCCTCTCCTGCACCGATCCGCTTACCGAACTGACCAACCGGCGCGGCGCCCAGCAACAGCTGCAGGCCCTTTGGTTGCAGGGGGAGCCCCTCTCGGTAGTGCTGGGAGATATCGACCATTTCAAACAGGTCAATGACCGCTACGGCCATCCTGCGGGCGATGCCGCGCTCTGCGCCGTCGCCCACGCCATGGCGGGCCAGCTGTTGCCGGGGGAGAGTCTGGCCCGTTGGGGCGGGGAGGAGTTCCTGCTGATCCTGCCTGGTTGCGATATTGAACAGGCGGCACGGCGCGCCGAACAGCTGCGCCAGCATGTCAGTTCCACCCGCTTGCCATGGCAGGGGACGCAGCTATCTCTCACCATCAGTCTGGGGTGTGCCAGCATGAAGGGGCAGGAGAGCATCGACTATCTGCTGATGATGGCAGACCGGGCCCTTTATCAGGCAAAGGATCAGGGCCGTAACCGGGTTGTCATCTCGACAGAATAGAGTGGTAATCAGAACGGAAAGCCGACTCGCAGCCATAAAAAAACCGAAGCACAAGGCTTCGGTTTTTTTACTGCGCAACTGGCGTGAGCCAGCCGGGCATTACTTCTTGATACGGATAACCGGGGTCTCGCCCACAGTCACGGCACCAGTCATTTTGATCAGCTCTTTGATCTCGTCCATGTTGGAGATGACAACCGGAGTCAGGGTAGACTTGGCTTTCGCTTCCAGAACGGCCAGATCGAACTCGATAATGGTGTCGCCGCGCTTGACCTGTTGACCTTCCTGAGCGATACGCTTGAAGCCTTCGCCTTTCAGTTCAACGGTGTCGATACCGAAGTGAACGAACAGCTCGATACCGGAGTCGGATTCCAGAGAGAACGCGTGGTTGGTCTCGAAAATCTTGCCGATGGTACCATCGCACGGCGCAACCATCTTGTTGCCAGCCGGCTTGATGGCGATACCGTCACCAACGATCTTCTCGGCGAAGACAACGTCAGGCACATCTTCGATCGGCACGATTTCGCCAGACAGCGGAGCAAAGATTTCGATGCCGCCGGTGTCAGAGCTATCGTCGGAAACCAGTTTCTTCAGTTTATCAAACAGACCCATATAAAGCTCCTAGAGATGATTTGTCGCTGTTTGCAGCCGATCTTAGCAGACTGCTTTCTGCTTAATAAAGTTATCTACGCATGCTTCGATTTCAGCGGCGGTGGCAAAGCTCAGTGCTTGATCAGCCATTGCCTTCACATCTTCGAAGTTGGTGTTGCGGATAAGCTTCTTGATACGCGGTACAGAGATGGCGCTCATGGAGAACTCATCCAGACCCATACCCAGCAGCAGCAGGGTAGCGCGCTCGTCACCAGCCAGTTCACCACACATACCGGTCCACTTGCCTTCGGCGTGGGACGCATCGATAACCATCTTGATCAGGGTCAGGACGGAGGGTGACAGCGGGTTGTACA
The DNA here is from genome assembly GCF_051919185.1 of Aeromonas sp. 97A. Taxonomy (NCBI): domain Bacteria; kingdom Pseudomonadati; phylum Pseudomonadota; class Gammaproteobacteria; order Aeromonadales; family Aeromonadaceae; genus Aeromonas; species Aeromonas sp. 97A. The sequence goes on from NZ_JBQBFF010000001.1 coordinate 2,342,233, forward strand.
TGGCGGAGATCATCTCGTTACCACGATCGACAGCCAGAGTGTACTGGGTCAGGTCGTTGGTACCGATACTGAAGAAATCCACTTCCTTGGCCAGATGATAAGCCATCACGGCAGCGGCCGGGGTCTCGATCATGATACCCACTTCGATGGATTCATCAAAGGCTTTGCCTTCGGCACGCAGTTCGGCTTTCAGCGTCTCTACGGTGGCTTTCAGGCTACGGAACTCTTCGACAGAGATGATCATCGGGAACATGATGCGCAGTTTGCCGAAGGCAGAGGCGCGCAGAATGGCCCGCAGCTGAGCGTGCATGATGTCTTCGCGGTCGAAGAAAATACGCACGGCACGCCAGCCCAGGAAGGGGTTCATCTCTTTCGGGAAATTCATGTACGGCAGCTCTTTGTCGCCGCCAATGTCCATGTACGCACGATGATCGGCTGATCCGGCATCGCTTCGGCCACTTCTTTGTAGGCTTTGAACTGCTCTTCTTCGGTCGGCAGCGCGTCACGGTCCATGAACAGGAACTCGGTACGGTACAGACCCACGCCTTCGGCGCCATTGCGGATGGCACCTTCGGTATCCTTGACGGTACCGATGTTGGCGCACACTTCGACCTGGTGACCATCCAGCGTGATGGCAGGCAGATCTTTCAGCTTGGCCAGCTCATCTTTCTCGGCCTGGAACTGAGCCTGGAACTTCTTGGCTTCGGTCAGCTGTTCAGCGGTCGGATTGATGATGATCTGGTTGTTGATCGCATCCAGCACCAGCATGTCACCGTTCTTGACGCGCTCGGTGATGTCGTTGGTGCCTACCACGGCCGGCAGCTCCAGGGAGCGGGCCATGATGGAGGTGTGAGAGGTACGGCCACCGATGTCGGTAACGAAACCCAGCACATATTTCAGGTTGATCTGAGCGGTTTCAGACGGGGTCAGGTCTTTGGCGACCAGGATCACCTCTTCGTCGATGGTGCTCAGGTTGACAACGGCGATGCCCAGTACGTTCTTGACCAGACGGGTACCGATGTCACGGAAGTCGGTAGCGCGTTCGCGCAGATAAGGGTCATCCAGCTCGGCCATCATCTTGGCGTACTGTTCGATCACCTCATAGATGGCTTTGTCAGCGGAAGCCTTGTTCTCTTTGATGAAGGATTTGATATCCCCTTCCAGCTCCTCATCTTCGAGCAGCATGATGTGGCCTTCGAAGATGGCCTCTTTTTCCTCACCGAAGGTGCGACCGGCCATCTCTTTGATGGCTTCCAGCTGGGTAGCTGACTTGGTACGAGCTTCGAGGAAACGGTTGATCTCGGCATCAATCTGGTCAGCAGAGATTTTGCCCTGATTGATAACGATTTCATCTTCTTTCAGAAGAAGCGCCTTACCGAATGCGATACCGGGGGACGCAAGAATGCCAGATATCATAATCCTTCCTATTAAAACGACTGTGGGGGAGGAATCTAAAGCTGGATTACTCCAGCTCGTCCATCAGGGCAACCAGCTTCTCAACAGCTTGCTGAGCATCCGGGCCATCAGCCTGGATAGTTACGTTGGTACCCTTGGTCAGGCCTAGGGTCTGCAGCTTGAACAGGCTCTTGGCGCTGGCGGACTTGCCACCGGAGACCACAGTGATCTCGCTTTGGAATTCTTTGGCTTCTTTCACGAACTGAGCTGCCGGACGGGTGTGCAGGCCGTTTTCAGCAGTAATAACAACAGACTTCTCGTACATGGTTTCACCCCATATTATTGATATTTTTTGGTGGATTGGTCGTTTTTGAAGCAACCTGACCCACCGTGTCAGTATGGATATGTTGTAAAGTAACGAAAGCAGACCCGCAATGGTTTAATCCAGGTCAAGTTTCTGTGCAGTAATCGGCGCGCTGGTTGGCAATTTTCAGTTATTGGGCTACAAGCCGCATCAGGACTGGCCTGAAATTATTTTATAACGAAAAATAACACTTTGTTACTTTGTGATACCCAGCCAGCAAACACCGCGTGACGCCGCACAGGATATGAGATTTAGAGCGGAATGTCTGCTTTTTTTCTCACTCCGGAACTTGTTATTTTACCCCAAAAAATAAGGATCAAGTGACACTAACAGGGGTTGAGTCTAGCCCATAAAGAAGCGGCGCTCCTGGGAGCGCCGCTGTTTTGAAAGATTCCGATCAGTTACTGCTGCAGCTCCTGCTCGCTGAACACCCCGGCAAACAGGGCGCTGGAGAGGTAACGCTCCGCCGCGCTCGGCAGGATGACCACTATGGTTTTGCCCGCAAATTCCGGCAGCTCGGCCAGACGGCTGGCAGCCACCACCGCAGCACCGGAGCTGATACCGGCCAGGATCCCCTCCTCCTCCATCAGGCGGCGAGCCATCTCGATGGCTTCATCGCTGGTCACCTTCTCCACCCGGTCGATGAGGGAGAGGTCCAGGTTGCCCGGAATGAAACCGGCGCCGATCCCCTGGATCTTGTGGGGGCCCGGTTTGATCTCTTCCCCGGCCAGCTTCTGGCTGATGACCGGCGACTCGGCCGGTTCGACCGCGACAGAGACCACCGCCTTGCCTTTAGTCTGCTTCAGATAGCGGGAAACCCCGGTAATGGTGCCGCCGGTACCGACCCCGGCCACGAACACATCCACTTCGCCGTCAGTGGCATCCCAAATCTCGGGGCCTGTGGTCTTTTCGTGGATCTCCGGGTTGGCCGGGTTTTCAAACTGTTGCAGCAACACATACTTGCCCGGCTCGGACTCGAGGATCTCGTTGGCCTTGGCAATGGCCCCCTTCATGCCGAGGGGCCCTTCGGTCAGCACCAGATTGGCACCGAGCGCCTTGAGCAACTTGCGGCGCTCCAGGCTCATGGTGGCCGGCATGGTCAGGGTGATGGGATAGCCGCGAGCTGCCGCGACAAAGGCCAGAGCAATACCCGTGTTGCCGCTGGTGGGCTCGATGATCTCCTTACCCTTGGTCAGGATACCGCGCTTCTCGGCATCCCAGATCAGGTTGGCACCGATGCGGCACTTGACACTGAAGCTGGGGTTGCGGCTCTCGATCTTGGCCAGCACGCGGCCTTTGGTAACACGGTTGAGACGAACCAGCGGGGTGTGACCGATAGTCTGGCTGTTGTCCTCAAAAATTTTGCTCATGGTGCTATCCCTGTGTTTGTTACGACGATGAAACAAGATTACCCTGTGGTTTCTGAATGAGAAGTGACTATTCGTTATAACCATATGGTATTACAACATATAGAGCTTATTCTCTCTGGCTCCTGACTCCGGGAGCCAATCGTCAAAGGAACCGACGTTATGGGATTTTCAGGAAGCAGCCAGTATCTCGCCTCCGATGCATTGAAGATGGCGGTCAATGCCGCCATCACCCTCGAAAAACCGCTGCTGATCAAAGGGGAGCCGGGCACCGGCAAGACGGTACTGGCAGAAGCGGTCGCCGACCATCTCGGCACAGACCTCATTGCCTGGCATATCAAGTCCACCACCAAGGCCCAGCAGGGACTCTACGAATATGATGCGGTGGCCCGGCTGCGCGACTCCCAGCTCGGCGATCCCAGAGTGGCCGATATCAGCCACTACATTCGTCAAGGCAAGTTGTGGCAGGCCTTCAGCGCCGAGCAGCGACCTGTGCTGCTGATCGACGAGATCGACAAAGCCGACATCGAATTCCCCAACGATCTGCTGCTGGAGCTGGATCGGATGGAGTTCGACGTCTACGAGACCGGCGAGCGAGTCAGGGCGCGCCAGCGGCCGGTGGTTATCATCACCTCCAACAACGAAAAAGAGCTGCCGGATGCCTTCCTGCGCCGCTGTTTCTTCCACTACATCCGCTTCCCCGACAAGGCCGAGATGCAGGCCATCGTCAAGCTCCACTACCCCGACCTCAAGGAGAGCCTGCTTGGCGAGGCAATGGATCTCTTCTTCGAGTTGCGCGAGGTAGAGGGACTGCGCAAGAAACCCTCCACCTCGGAGCTGCTGGACTGGATCCGTCTGCTCTTGGCCGACGATATCGCCCCCGAGGCAATGCGTGCCCGCGAGCCGGGCAAGCTGGTGCCCGCGCTATATGGTGCCCTGCTCAAGACCGAGCAGGATCTGCATCTCTTCGAGAAGCTCGCCTTTCTGGCCCGGCGCGGCAGCTGACCCATGCTGATCGACTTTTTTACCCACCTGCGCCGCCACAAGCTGCCGTGCAGCCTGCGTGAGCTGCTGGACTTGCACGCCGCACTGGCTGCCCGGCTGGTCGCTGTCGATATGGACGAGTTCTACCAGCTCTCCCGCTGCCTGCTGGTAAAAGACGAGGCCCACTACGATCGCTTCGATCGCGCCTTCGCCGAATACTATGAGGGGCTGGACGCCATCCCCCTGCTGCCGGAAAGCCTGCCCGAGGAGTGGTTGCGCAAGGAGTTCGAGCGACTGTTGAGCCCAGAGGAGAAGGCGCTGCTCAAATCCCTCGGCGGACTCGACAAGCTGCTGGAGACCCTTAACCAACGGCTGAACGAGCAGAAAGAGCGCCACGCCGGTGGCAACAAGTGGGTGGGAACCGGTGGCAGCAGCCCGTTTGGCCACGGCGGTTTTCACCCCGAGGGGGTGCGCATGGGGGGAGAGGGGCAGCACGGCAAGGCGGCCAAGGTGTGGGAGGCCCGTCACTATCGCAACTTCAGCGACGACTCACCGCTCGGCCAGCGTGCCATTCAGCTGGCGCTGCGCAAACTCAGGCGCTGGGTGCGCAAGGGCAACCCGGACGAGCTGGATCTCGACGACACCATAAAAAGCTCTGCCCGCCAAGGGTGGCTCGATGTGAAGCTGCGACCCGAGCGCCACAACGGGGTGAAGCTATTGGTCTTTTTCGATGTGGGAGGCTCCATGGATGCCCACGTGGCCGAGGTGCAGCGCCTCTTCTCCGCGCTGCGCCACGAGTTCAAGCATCTGGAGTACTTCTATTTTCACAACTGCCTCTACGACTTCGTCTGGAAGGATAACGCCCGCCGCTTTGAGGAGCGGTTCGACACCCTGCGGCTGCTGCGCACCTATGGCAGCGACTACCGGGTGATCCTGGTGGGGGATGCCACCATGGGCCCCTACGAGATCACTTGGCCGGGCGGCAGTGTCGAGCAGTGGAACGAGGAGTCGGGTCAGGTGTGGCTTACCCGATTGCAGCAGCACTTTCCCAAACTGGTGTGGATCAATCCCACCCCGCGGCGGGAGTGGCTCTGGCATCCCTCCATCAAACTGATGAATGACGTGGTTGGCGGGCGGATGCATCCGCTGACCCTGGCGGGTCTCGCTGCGGCGATCGACCAGCTGTAACCCTCTCACCCCTATAAACCGACAAGCCGGGAACGCACCCGGCGAGGAGCAAAGATGACCTCTATCGTGATCAGTGGCTCAGGCCTCTATACCCCCCCCTTTGCCGTCAGCAATGAAGAGCTGGTGGCCGCCTTCAACCAGTATGTGGATCTCTACAACGAGGAGAACGCCTCCGCCATCGACGCTGGCCAGCTCCCTGCCAAGCAGCACTCCAGCTGCGAGTTCATCGAGAAGGCCTCCGGCATCAAGAGCCGTTATCTGGTGAGCCGCGAGGGGGTGCTCAACCCCGACATCATGCAGCCGCTGCTGGCGGAGCGGCCCGATGAGATGCCCTCCATCATGGTGGAGATGGCGGTGGCCGCCGCCGAACAGGCGCTGATCGCCGCCGGCCGCGAGCCGGGGGAGATCGACCTGGTCATCGTCGCCGCCTCCAACATGCCACGCCCCTATCCAGCGCTGGCCATCGAGCTGCAGCACTATCTGGGGGCGAGCGGCATGGCCTTTGACATGAACGTGGCCTGCTCATCTGCCACCTTCGGCATCAAGACAGCCGCCGACATGCTGGCGGCAGGCAGCGCCAAACTGGCGCTGGTGGTCAATCCGGAGATCTGCTCGGGCCACCTCAATTTCCGGGACAGAGACAGTCACTTTATCTTCGGCGATGCCTGCACCGCTGTGCTGCTGGAGCGGGAGGCCGATTGCAAGATGGCCAATCCGTGGCAATTGGTGGCCAGCAAGCTGGTGACCCAATACTCCAACAACATCCGCAACAACTTCGGCTTTCTGAACCGGCTGAGCCCGCGTACCCGCTACAGCGACGACAAGTTGTTTCGCCAGCAGGGGCGCAAGGTGTTCAAGGAGGTATTGCCGCTGGTGTGCGACCAGATTGCCAACCAGCTCGATGAGCAAGGCTGGCCCGCCGAGAGCCTGAACCGGCTCTGGCTCCATCAGGCCAACCTCACCATGAACCAGTTCATCGGTCGCAAGCTGCTCGGCCACGATGCCAGCCAGCAGGAGGCGCCGGTCATTCTTGATAGCTATGGTAATACCAGCTCGGCGGGTTCCATCATCGCGTTTCATCTGTACAATCGCGACCTTCCTTCGGGGGCTCGCGGCGTACTGTGCTCCTTTGGTGCAGGTTACTCCATCGGTAGCTTGCTGCTACGGCGCCTGTAATGGCGGGCCTCCCGCCGACATAACAATAACCAGCAACATGGGTGGGAATATGCAGAGGATCACGGGGCGCTGCGCCCTGCACTACGGGGTAACCCTGTCACTATTTTGTCTCTATGGCTGGCAGGTTTGCCCGTTTCTCGAGAGTCTCACCCTGCCCCAGTTGCTGGGGCCAACCCTGGTGACCTTCGCCATCATGTTCGCCGTGCGCAATTGGCTGCTCTCAAGGCGGCCCCTGCCGCGCAACGGGCTGGACGGGTTTGGACTGGAGGTCGGTTTCTACCTGCTGGGAGCACTGCTGCTCTCGGGCTACAACGCCCTGGCCCACGACTTTCCGCTGGAGAGTCACCTCAAGGTGCTGCTGGGGATGACCACCCTCGGCTTTCTGGTGGCGGCCGATCTGACCCTGGAGCGGGATTGGAATCGGGCCAGAACACGGCAAGCCGAGCAGAGCCTGACACTGAGCCACCCGCTGGCCATGCCGATGCCACGCAAGTTCACCCTCTTTACCCTGGCGACCCTCACCCTGCTGGGAGGCGTCTTCTTCTTGCTGTTCAACAAGGATCTGGAGTGGCTGGTGACGGTGGAGCGCAGCCTGCCGAGGGTCGATGCCCAGCACTACATCCTGTGGGAGATCGCCTTCGTGATGACGGTGACCTTCTGTTATCTCACCCTCATTATTCACGGTTATGGTCGTAATCTCGGCCTATCCCTGCGCCAGCAGACCAGCACCATGGCCAGAGTACAGTGCGGTGACTTCGACGCCCGGGTGCCGGTCACCCGGGATGACGAGTTCGGTCTTATCGCCGCCAGCACCAATCAGATGATCGGCGAGCTGAAATCCCGCAGTGACGAGCTCAACCTGACCCGCGATGTGGCCATCCTCGGCCTCGCCTCGCTGGCAGAGACCCGTGACAACGAGACCGGCGCCCATATCATCCGCACCCAGCACTATGTGAAGGCGCTGGCGCAATACCTCAGTCGCAGCGATTGGGATCGCTATCCGCTCGATGACGCCACCATCGACCTGCTGTTCAAGTCGGCCCCTCTGCACGATGTGGGCAAGGTGGGCATTCCAGACGCCATCCTGCTCAAACCGGGCAAGCTGACCGACGAGGAGTTCGCCATCATGAAGCGCCACCCGCAGATCGGCGCCGATGCGCTGGCGAGTGCCGAGGCGCAGCTGGGCTCCAACTCCTTCTTGCGGCTGGCCCGGGAGATCTCCCTCACCCACCACGAAAAGTGGGATGGCAGCGGCTATCCGGCTGGGCTGGCGGGTGAGGACATTCCCCTCTCCGGGCGTTTGATGGCGGTAGCGGATGTCTACGATGCCCTCATCTCGAAACGGGTCTACAAACCTGCTTTCAGCCATGAGGAAGCGAAGGAGATCATCGTGAAGGGGAGCGGCAGCCATTTTGATCCCGGCATCGTCGCGGCGTTTCTCACCTGTGAGGCGCAGTTCAGGGAGATTGCCGCGCAGTTTCAGGATCACCACTGAGCAAGTACATCCCGACCAGCTTGCCCTGATGGCTGACAGGGCAACCGGCGTCATAAATTGCACACAAACAGGTCCGATTATTGCCGGTTCAGCGCCATGCTGACGGTATTTGCCAGGCCGCGCCTATATTGATATTTCCCTTTATTTACAGCTGTTTTTTGTCATTTTGTGATCCGGATTCGTGCCAATGACGCAACCGGGATCACAAGATGGCAGGAAAAGGCCGCAATTTGCCCTTCGGCGCCAATGATGGCTTCCAATGAAAGCGAGGTTTGCTATCATCCGGAGACATTTTTCATCTGTCGCCGGCTACAAAAGAATACCCTCATGTACACACAGTTCTTCGGCCTCTCGGAACACCCGTTTTCCATCTCGCCCAATCCCAAGTACCTCTATATGAGCGAGCGCCACGGCGAAGCCCTTGCTCATCTCAACTATGGATTGCAGGATGGCGGCGGCTTTGTGCTGCTGACCGGCGAAGTGGGCACCGGCAAAACCACCGTCTCCCGCTGCCTGCTGCAACAGCTGCCCGCCGAGACCGAGATCGCCTATATCCTCAACCCCTCTCTGACCGAACGGGATCTGCTGGCTGCCATCTGCGACGAGTTTCAACTCACCTATCCCGAAGATGCCGGGATCAAGCGGCTGTTCGACCTTATTCGCGATCACCTGCTGGCCAACCTGGCGGCAGGCAAGCGCAGCGTGGTACTGGTGGATGAGGCGCAGCATCTGCTGCCCGGCGTACTGGAGCAGCTGCGCCTGCTCACCAACCTCGAAACCGACGAACGAAAACTGCTGCAGGTGGTGCTGATCGGTCAGCCCGAGCTGCAACAGATGCTGCGCCAACCCCTGCTGCGTCAGCTGGCCCAGCGCATTACCGCCCGCTATCACCTGCTGCCGCTCTCCCACAGCGATGTGGATGCCTACGTCCGCTTCCGGCTGCAAGTTGCAGGCTGCGTACAACCCATCTTCACCCCGCGCGCCATCAAGACGCTTCATCGCCTGAGTGGCGGCATCCCCCGTTTCATCAACCTCATCTGCGACCGCGCCCTGATCGCTGCTTTCGCCCGTGGCAGCTACAAGATTGTCCACAGCGATATCAGCCAGGCCGCCTTCGAGGTCAATGGCGTTCGGGACGAAGGGAGCTGGGCCTCCGGTCTGATGGTGACGCTGGCGGGCGCCCTGCTGGTGGCCGCAGGCTGGTGGGGCTGGCAATTTTTCGGCGTGTTCCCCACCCGTCCGGTAGTCAAGGTCGAGGTGCCGGTCACCATCGACGAGACCGCCGAGCAGCAGGAGCAGCTGACCGAGGCGATCAATCAGGCCATCGACCCCGACAGCGCCATGCAGAATCTCTATCGGGTCTGGGGTTATGAACCGGAACCGTTCGAGGCAACCTGTGACAATGCGCCCCGTGCCGGTCTGCGCTGTCAGGAGGGAGAGGCAAGCCTCGACGAGCTGCGCGCCCTGCAGTATCCCGCCATGATCACGCTCACTGACCAGACTGGCGGCCTCTACTATGCGACCCTGGTCAATCTGGGGCCGAACAAGGCCAGCCTGATGATCGGTGACCAAAGCTGGCAGGTGGATCGCCAGTGGCTCAGCGACAACTGGGGCGGCAGCTACACCCTGCTCTGGCGTATGCCGAAAGGGGGGGTGAGCCTGATCGCCAGCAATGCCGGTCAGACCCAGATCCAGTGGCTCGACAACGCCCTGAGCCGTGCGCTGCAACAACCCGAACGCAAGGTGCGCCGCTTCGATGGCGAGCTCAAGAACAAGCTGCAGCAGTTCCAGCGGGATCAGGGGCTGACCCCTGATGGCATCGCGGGCAGCAACACCCTGCTGCGTCTCAACGCCCTCTCCGGTGAACCCATGCCCAGACTGGAGGAGGCCTCCTGATGTCTACCCTGCTCAAGGCGCTGCGCCGTGCGCAGCAACCGCAACTCTCCGCCCATATTCCGGCTATGGGCTTGCCCATGCCCCGGGAAGAGGAGCGCAGCCCACGCCGCATCGGCTGGCTGCTGGCTCCCCTTGCCCTGTTGCTGGGGGCGGGCGCCAACTATGGCTGGCATCTGCTCCACCTGCGCCCCATCGAGGAGAAGGTGGAGGTGAAAGAGGTGATCACTCCACCCTTCGTGCGGGTCGAACCCAAGGCGATGGTGACCCGTCCGCTGCCCCCGCCCCTGCCGGAGCCGGTGGTCCAACCCAGAGCAGTGGCCAAAAACGAGGGGACCAGTCAGGGGAATACCCCCGCGCTGAGTCTGGCCGAGCAGCTGATGAAAGCCCTCAATGAGACCCCATTGCAGGAGACGCCACACGCCACCGGCCAGAACGTGCAACCGGCCCAGTTGATGGCGCTGGGCTCGGCGCCCCAGTCGGTGCGCCAGCAGGTACCGCAGCTGAGCTACGGCTCTCATGTGTTCTCCTCCAACCCCGCCAAGCGCGCCGTGGTGCTCAATGGCCGGGAATACCGGGAAGGGAGCGAAATCGCCCCGGGGGTCGTGCTCGCTACCATCGACCAGCAATACATAGTGCTGCAGGTCGCCGGACAGAGCGTGACCCTCAAGGCACTGCAGGATTGGCGAGGATGAGTACGCACCGTACCCTGATGTTCGCTGGCAAGCAGCGATACACCTCACCTGAGTGCCACTTTTGTGAGCATTCAAAGGTTTACGGTGTGATGAAATATCCATTTTTACGGTTTGGCGCGCCCCGACCCGTTGTGTCACAGCACTCCGCCGTACACAATACGCAGCCGCCCCAGAGCCTGGAATTTGTTGATTAATATGACGCTACGATTCAGGGATGACATCTTGACCATGCTGCTGGCCCAGTGCCGGCGGCTTCCCATGACCAGAGTCACCCAGGTGGCCTTTCTGGCGCTACTGATCATGCTGGCCCAGCAGAGCGCCGCCCTCACCTGGCGTCTGCTCACCCTGGCAAGTCCGCAAACCAGCCAACCGTGGCAACCCTCCGCCGTGGCGGTCAACGGCCAGAGCAACCCGCGCCTTGAACTGGGTGAGGTGAGCCGACTGGCGCTGTTTGGCAAGGCGATCCCCAAGGCGCAGGCCAAAGCCGCCGTGGCCGCCAATGCGCCGCGTACCCAGCTCAATGCCCAGCTCAACGGAGTGTTGGCCAGCTCGGATCCCGCCAAATCCATCGCCATCATCGCCATGTCCGGCATCCAGAACTCCTACGGGGTCGGTGACATGATTGACGGCACCCAGGCGCGGATCCGGCAGGTCTATCCGGATCGGGTGATCATCGAGCGGGATGGCCGCGACGAGACCCTGATGCTGGATGGCGAGGAGTATGGCAAGCCGCTGCCGCAGACCAACGCCGCCCCCCTTGGCTCCCTGCGCAGCGAGCTGATGGCCGATCCGGGCAAGATCACCGATTACCTCAATATTTCACCGGTTCAGGTGGATGGCCGCATGACCGGTTATCGCCTTAATCCGGGCAGCAATCCTGAGTTTTTCAACCAGAGCGGGCTGCAGGCCAATGACCTAGCCATCAGCATCAACGGGCTGGATTTACGGGACAACATGCAAGCCATGCAGGCGATGCAGCAGATGGCTGGCGCAACGGAAATGACAGTGACCGTCGAGCGACAGGGCGAACAGTTCGACATCTATGTGCGCTTGTCAGAATAATGATTTGGAGTCGTACCAATAATGACCACTAAAGGGAAAGGCTGGCGTCTGGCCACTATCGCAGCGGCACTGATGATGGCGGGCTCAGCCTGGGCCACCGAATACTCTGCCAGTTTCAAGAACGCCGACATTGAAGAGTTCATCAATACGGTGGGCAAGAACCTCAATAAAACCATCATCATAGAGCCATCGGTGCGCGGCAAGATCAACGTGCGCAGCTACGACCTGCTCAATGAGGAGCAGTACTACCAGTTCTTCCTGAGCGTGCTCGACGTCTACGGCTTTGCCGTGGTGCCGATGGACAACGGGGTGCTCAAGGTGCTGCGCTCGCGGGATGCCAAGACCTCCGCCATTCCGGTGGTAGATGGCAGCAACCCGGGCATGGGCGACGAGATGGTGACCCGGGTCGTGCCGGTGCGCAACGTCTCGGTCCGTGAACTGGCGCCGTTGCTGCGCCAACTCAACGACAACGCCGGTGGTGGCAACGTGGTGCACTACGAGCCCTCCAACGTGCTGCTCATTACGGGGCGCGCCGCCGTGGTCAACCGCCTGGTGGAAGTGGTGAACCGGGTCGACCGCGCAGGCGATCAGGATGTGGACATCATCAAGCTCAAGTTCGCCTCGGCAGGTGAAATGGTGCGGCTGGTGACCAACCTCAACAAGGATGGCAACCCCCAGGGCGGCACCGCCTCCCTGCTGCTATCCCCCAAGGTGGTGGCCGACGAGCGCACCAACTCTGTGGTGGTGAGTGGTGAGCCGAAAGCGCGCGCCCGCATCATCCAGATGGTGCGCCAGCTCGACCGCGACCTGCAGAGCCAGGGCAACACCCGGGTCTTCTACCTCAAATATGGCAAGGCCAAAGACATGGTCGAGGTGCTCAAGGGCGTCAGCTCCAGCATCGAGGCCGACAAGAAGGGCGGCGGCGCAACCACAGGTGGCGCCAGCATCGGCGGTGGCAAGCTGGCCATCTCAGCCGACGAGACCACCAATGCGCTGGTCATCACCGCCCAGCCGGACGTGATGTCCGAACTTGAGCAGGTGGTGGCCAAGCTCGATATCCGCCGCGCCCAGGTGCTGGTGGAGGCTATCATCGTCGAGATGCAGGATGGCGACGGCCTCACCCTTGGCGTCCAGTGGGGCAATGCCAACGGCGGTGGCACCCAGTTCACCAACTCAGGTCTGCCCCTCGGCAGCGCCATTGCGGCGGGCAAGGATTACCAGAATGGCAAGACCGACACCGCTGCCGGTCTGCTGAAAGAGTTCAACGGCATGGCCGCCGGTTTCTATCACGGCGACTGGGCCATGCTGGCCACGGCGCTGGCCTCCAATACCAAGAACGATATTCTCTCCACCCCCAGTATCGTCACCATGGACAACAAGGAGGCCTCTTTCAACGTCGGTCAGGAGGTCCCGGTCCAGAGCGGTTCGCAAAGCTCCACCACCAGCGATCAGGTGTTCAACACCATCGAGCGCAAGACGGTGGGTACCAAGCTGGTGGTGACCCCGCAGATCAACGAAGGAGATTCGGTGCTGCTCAATATCGAGCAGGAGGTCTCCAGCGTCGCCCAGACCCAGGCGACCGGTACTGCCAACCTTGGCCCCACTTTCGATACCCGTACCGTCAAGAACGCGGTGCTGGTCAAAAGCGGCGAAACCGTGGTGCTCGGCGGTTTGATGGACGAACAGACCAAGGAGCAGGTCTCCAAGGTGCCCTTGCTGGGCGATATCCCGGTGCTGGGCTATCTGTTCCGCTCAACCTCCAACACCACCTCCAAGCGCAACCTGATGGTCTTTATCCGGCCAACCATCTTGCGTGATGCGGACGTCTATACCGGAGTATCCAGCAACAAGTACTCCCTGTTCCGCGCCGAGCAGCTCAATGCCGCTTCGCAGGAGGGGTATCTCACCTCCCCCGCCCGTCAGGTATTGCCTGCCTATGGCCAGGATGTGATGGTGTCGCCCGAGCTGCAAAAAGAGATCCAGAAGCAGATCAACGAGATGCGGAGCAGACAGCAAAGCACTGTCGAAACCACCACCCCGTTTGTGCAGAGTAAGCCCTGATGAGTGCCTACCATCTGGATGGAAGCGTTGGGCCTGCGCCACTGCCCGAGCTCCCCTTTGTCTTTGCCCGCAATTTCGGGGTGATCCTGATTGAGCGTGACGGCGCCCCCGTGCTGCAGTGCCGCCCTGGCGTCACCCCGCAGGCCCTGCTGGAGGTGCGGCGGGTAGCGGGTTGCAGCTTCGCGGTGGAGCAGCTCGACAACGAGACCTTCGAAGAGCTGCTGATGGCCCACTACCAGCGAGACTCCTCCGAGGCACGCCAGCTGATGGAAGATCTCGGCAACGAGATGGACTTCTTCGCCCTGGCCGAAGAGCTGCCCCAGAGCGAAGATCTGCTGGATGCCGATGACGACGCCCCCATCATTCGCCTCATCAACGCCATGTTGAGCGAGGCGATCAAGGAGGAGGCCTCCGATATCCATATCGAGACCTTCGAGCGGGCACTGGTGATCCGGTTTCGCATCGACGGGGTGCTGCGGGAGATCCTGCGCCCCCATCGCAAGCTGGCCTCACTGCTGGTCTCGCGGATCAAGGTCATGTCACGAATGGATATCGCCGAGAAGCGGGTACCGCAGGATGGCCGTATCTCGTTGCGTATCGGCGGTCGCGCCGTCGATGTGCGGGTCTCCACCATGCCGTCCAGCTACGGCGAGCGGGTGGTATTGCGTCTCTTGGACAAGAACAACGTGCGCCTCGAGCTCAAGCAGCTGGGGATGACCGCGGCCAACCGCACCATCATCAGCGAGCTCATTCGCAAGCCCCACGGTATTATTCTGGTCACCGGCCCGACCGGTTCCGGTAAATCCACCACCCTCTATGCGGCGCTCTCCGAAATCAACTCGCGGGATCGCAACATCCTGACGGTGGAAGACCCCATCGAATATGACCTCGAAGGGGTGGGCCAGACCCAGGTCAACACCAAGGTGGACATGACCTTCGCCCGCGGCCTGCGCGCCATCCTGCGTCAGGATCCGGATGTGGTGATGGTGGGGGAAATTCGAGACCTTGAAACCGCCCAGATCGCGGTGCAAGCATCGCTGACCGGTCACCTGGTGATGTCGACCCTGCACACCAACACCGCCATCGGCGCCATCACCCGGATGCGGGACATGGGGATCGAGCCCTTCCTGCTCTCCTCGTCGCTGTTGGCGGTGCTGGCCCAGCGGCTGGTGCGCACCCTCTGCCCCGATTGCCGTGCCCCTCGCCCCATCACCGAGCAGGAGCGCCTCGCCATGGGCATCGAGCTGGCTCCCGATCAGCAGGTGTGGCGCCCGGTCGGCTGCGAGCTGTGCAATCACACCGGCTACCGTGGCCGGACCGGCATCCACGAGCTGGTGGTGATCGATGAAGCGGTGCGTGAAGCCATTCACAGTGCCAGCGGCGAGCTCGCCATCGAGCGGCTGATCCGCGGCCACACCCCCAGCATCCGCCGTGACGGCATCGACAAGGTCCTCAAGGGGCAGACCAGTCTCGAAGAGGTGCTGCGCGTGACCCGGGAAGATTGAGATGGCGGCATTCGAATACAAGGCCCTCGACAACAAGGGGCGCAGCAAGAGCGGCGTGATGGAGGGGGATTCCGCCCGTCAGGTACGCCAGTTGCTGCGCGAGCAGGGGCTCACTCCCCTCGAGGTGAACGAGACCACCGAGAAGGCGAAACGGGAAGCGACCCGCTTCGCCCTGTTTCGGCGCGGTGCCAGCACTGCCGAGCTGGCTCTGATCACTCGCCAGCTGGCCACTCTGGTGGGCGCCGGTCTCACCATCGAAGAGGCGCTCAAAGCGGTGGCCGAGCAGTGCGAAAAAGCCCACTTGCGCTCTCTGGTGGCGACCGTGCGCAGCAAGGTGGTGGAAGGTTATTCGCTGGCCGACTCGCTGGGGGCCTTTCCCCATGTATTCGACCAGCTGTTTCGCTCCATGGTGGCGGCCGGTGAAAAATCGGGCCATCTGGAAAAAGTGCTCAACCGCCTCGCCGACTACACCGAGCAGCGCCAGCATATGCGCACCAAGCTGCTGCAGGCGATGATCTACCCCATCGTGCTCACCTGTGTCGCCATCGGGGTTATCTCGATCCTGCTCACCGCCGTGGTGCCCAAGGTGGTGGCCCAGTTTGAACACATGGGCCAGCAGCTGCCGGGCACCACCCGCTTTCTCATCGGTACCAGCGAACTGATGCAGGCCTACGGCCTCTGGTTCCTGCTGCTGATCTTCCTTGGCAGCTTTGTCTGGCGCTGGTGGCTCACCGATGAAAAGCGTCGCCGACGCTGGCATCAGGTGCTGCTCGGCCTGCCGGTGATTGGCCGTGTCAGTCGCGGTCTCAACACCGCCCGCTTCGCTCGCACGTTAAGCATCCTCAACGCCAGCGCGGTGCCGCTGCTGGAGGGGATGAAGATCTCCGGCGAAGTGCTCTCCAACGACTTTGCCAGAATGCGCATTCTCGAGGCCGCCGAACGGGTGCGCGAGGGGACCAGTCTGCGCAAGTCGCTGACCGAGACCAAGATTTTCCCGCCCATGATGCTGCACATGATCGCCTCCGGCGAGCAGAGCGGCGAGCTCGACAGCATGCTGGAGCGGGCGGCGGACAACCAGGATCGGGAGTTTGAATCTCAGGTCAACATCGCCCTCGGGGTGTTCGAACCCATGCTGGTGGTCTCCATGGCCGGGGTGGTGCTGTTTATCGTGATGTCGATCCTGCAGCCGATCCTTGAGCTCAACAATATGGTGAATATGTAAGTTTCCGGCGTTCGGTGGCGCCGCTGGCGGCCCGTCGAACCCACCCAGTGATCACTCTCTGATGGGCCATCCCATCTCATTCGTTACGGAGCAACTCATGAACAAACGTCGTCAATCCGGTTTTACCCTGCTGGAAGTCATGGTGGTCATCGTGATCCTCGGCATTCTGGCCAGTCTGGTGGTGCCCAACCTGATGGGCAACAAGGAGAAAGCTGACCAGCAGAAAGCGGTCTCCGATATCGTGGCGCTGGAAAATGCCCTCGACATGTACAAGCTGGACAACAACCGCTACCCGACCACCGAACAGGGTCTGGACGCGCTGGTGACCAAGCCCTCCATCGATCCGGCGCCGCGCAGCTACCGCGATGGCGGCTACATCAAGCGCCTGCCGCAAGATCCCTGGGGCAACCCGTACCAGCTGCTGAGCCCGGGCCAGTTCGGCAAGATCGACATCTTCTCCATGGGTCTGGATGGTGAAGCCGGTACCGATGACGACATCGGCAACTGGAACCTGAAGGATTTCCAATAAGTGATATGTCGCCACCGCACTCCTTGTGAGCTGACTGCATGAAGCGCTCTCTCTCCTTTCATCGCCAATCCGGCTTTACCCTGCTGGAAGTGTTGCTGGTCGCCATGCTGATGGGGCTGGTGGCCACCGCCGTCACCCTCAGCATGGGTGGCGCCAGAGGGGATAGGGAGCTGGACAAGCAGGCGCGTCGCCTGATGGCGACGCTGCAGCTGGCGCAGGAGTATGCGGTGATGGATGGTCGGCTGGTAGGCATTCGCATCGAGGATAACGGCTGGCAGTTTATGCAGCGTCAGGCCAAGGATCGCAAGTGGCAGGCCCTGACTGGCGACAAGCAGCTGGGGCCGGTACAACTGGCCGAGAACATGACGCTGGCACTGGAGCTGGAAGGCTTTGGCTGGCAGCCGGACTCCGACGAGAAAACCGAACAGAAGCGCGACGAGAAGGAGCGCACGCCGCAGTTGCTCATCTTCCCGGGCGGCGAGCTGAGCCCGTTCGTGCTCACCTTCACCCAGCAGGATGACGATGCCCGCTACACCCGCATCGTCAAGGGGGACGAGTTCGGCCGCCTCACCCTGCTCACCGGCGATGAAGATGAAGAGGTGAGCGAATGAAAGCCCGGGGCATGACACTACTCGAAGTCATGGTCGCACTGGCGGTCTTTGCCATCGCGGGTCTCGCGGTAATGAAAACCGCCAGCGAACACCTCTCGGCCCTCAACTATCTGGAGCAGAAGACACTCGCCACCTGGGTGGTAGAGAACCAGCTGGTGCAGCAGAAGCTCGAGAACAAGTGGCCCGGCGACAGCTGGGTGGAAGGGGATGAGCAGATGGCGGGCAGCACCTGGTACTGGCGCTATCGCGGCGTCGCCACCGCCGACAACAACTTCCGGGCGCTCGATATGGAAGTGCGCACCGAGGCCAAGGCCGAGAACCCGGTCGCCATGATGCGGACCTATATCAACCGATGATCCCGAGCAACACCCGCCCTTCCCGTCACCGTGGTTTTACCCTGCTGGAGATGCTGGTGGCGATCGCCATCTTCGCCACTCTCAGCATGGGCGCCTATCAGGTGCTGCAAGGGGTACTCACCAGCGACGAGGTGGCCAAGCGCAAGGAGGCCCGCCTCAACGAATTGCAGCTCGCCTTCACCCTGCTGGAGCGAGACATCACCCAGATGGTGCCGCGCAGCGGTCGCATCGAGGGGGAGAACAACAAGGTACTGCTGGCGGCTTCCCGCTTCGGCCAGCAGAGCGATGACTGGGGCATGGCCTTTATGCGCAGCGGCTGGCTCAATCCGGACGGCATGCTGCCCCGCTCCCATCTGCAACGAGTCGGTTGGCGCCTCAAGGATCAGAAGCTGGAGCGCCTGAGCTACCTCTATCCGGATCCAGTGATCGGCACCGAGCCGCGCATCCAGCCGGTGCTGACGGGGGTCACGGCGTTTCGCCTCTACTTCTTCGACAAGGGCAACTGGAAAGAGGAGTGGAGCCAGCGCAGCGTGCTGCCCCACGGACTGGCAGTGGAGCTGGATCTGGAGGATTACGGCACCATTCGCCGTCAGTTCCTGATTGGCGCCGGTGGCCAGCGCGCCGAAGAAAACAGCCAGAGCAGCAACCCCGACCAGGGGGGCGGCAACAACAGCAATAACGGGAACAACGGCGGCAACGGCAATACCAATGGCGGTAATGGTGACAGCCAGAACGGAGGGGGCGCCAATGCGGGCTAATCTCGCCGCCCCCGGTCACCAGCGCGGTATGGCGTTGCTGGTGGTGCTGCTGATCCTCTCGGTGATGGTGATCATCGCCAGCAATATGAGCGGCCGCCTGCAGCTTGAGCTGCGCCGCACCGCCAACATCACCACCGGCAAACAGGCATGGTGGTATGCCCTCTCGGCGGAAGCGCTGGTGAGCAAGGTGCTGACGCAGGATTTCAAGGACAACCCCGAGGTGGTCAACCTCAGCCAGAACTGGGCCCGCAAGAACACTGTGTTTCCGGTGGACGATGGCCAGCTCAAGGGCGAGGTGACCGACCTGCAATCCTGCTTCAACCTCAACAGCCTGAGCGTGGCCTCCAAGGCGGGGAGCGGCGAGGAGCTGGCGCAGCAGCCCTATCCGGTGCAGGTGTTTCGCGAACTGCTCAAGCAGCTGGCGATGGATGATTACGAGGCGGCCCAGCTCACCGACGCCATCCGTGACTGGACTGACAAGGATACGGTGCTGGTCTCCAGCCTTGGCGCCGAGGACGCCTATTACGAGGGGCTCAAGCCACCCTATCTGACCGCCAACCAGTGGATGCTGGGCAAGGATGAGCTGAGGGCGGTGCGCGGGGTGACTGCCCGGGTCTATGCCAAACTGGCCCCCTATGTCTGCACCCTGCCCAACGACAAGTTGAAGATCAATATCAATACCCTTGCCCCCCAGCGCCCCGAGCTGCTGGTTGCCCTCTATCTGGGCACTATCGGGCTGGATGATGCCAAGCGAGTACTGAATGAGCGGCCACAGAAGGGGTGGAAAGAGAGCAAGCTGATGACAGACATGCTCGCTCCGGTCGATTCGGTGAAAGGACTGAAAGATGCGCTGGTGGTCAAGAGCGACTTCTTCGAAGCCCGAGTCGTGGCCGAGGTCGGCGACAACCGGGCCTGGCTCGAAACACTGTTCCAGCGGGGCAAGGACAATAAACTGGTGATGCTGCGCCGCCTCAGTAGCGGCGCCGAATAAACAGCGCACCTGCAGGCCATCGCCCGCGGGTACGAGAGATGTTGGATGCAGCCTGCGGGCTGCGCACCGGTTGCCAGGGCGCACAACGCCCTTTGCAAACCGGTATCGCAGGAGAGAGATGCGTGAGCGAAAGTCTGGTCATCCGACTGGGGACCAATAAACAACAACCCGTGGCCTGGCTGGTCTGGTCCGGTCAGGAGCAGGAGATCATCGCCTCCGGCACCCTGCCCTCGGCCGATGCCCTGGGCGAGCTGCAGGAGCGGGCCGGTGGCCGCCCCGTGGTCACCCTGGTGCCGGGCAGCGATCTGATCTTCCGGCGCGTCACCCTGCCTGGTCGCTACAACCGCCAGTCGGCGGCGGCCCTCCCCTACCTGCTGGAGGAGCAGATCGCCTCCGATGTGGACGAGCTCCATCTGGTGGTGCTGGCCCACGAAGGGCAACAGGTCGACCTGATGGCGGTGGATCGGCAGAAGATGGCCGAGTGGCTCGGCTGGCTCGATGCCGCTGGCCTCAAGAGCCTGCAACTGCTGCCCGATGTGCTGGCGCTGCCACAGGCCGCTGATGGCTGGTCTGCGCTGCAACTCGGCAGCGAGTGGCTGGTACGCCAGGGCCCCTGTCAGGGGATCGTCGCCGACGAGCCGCTGCTGGCCATCTTGCTGGCAACCGAAGCGGAGCCGGTCACCATCCACAGCCACACACCGGTGCCCGCCATTGCCGCCGCCAACTGGCAGGCGGCGGAGCCTGAACTCCCCATGCTGCTGCTGGCCAAGGGGGCACTCACCTGCCGCGCCAACCTGCTGACCGGCCCCTACCGCCCTCAGACCGAATATGCCCGCTACTGGTTGCAGTGGCGCAAGGTAGCCATCACCGCGGGTCTGTTGCTGCTGGTGGCCCTCGGCCAGCGCGGGGTGCAGCTTTATCAGCTCACCGAGCAGGACAAGGCGCTGAAAGCGGAGATCCGCGCCGTCTATACCCGCATCTTCCCGGGTGAGAGCCGCATCGTGAACGTGCGCAGCCAGATGAACCAGCATCTGCAACAGATGGGACAAGCCCCGCAAAACGGCGTACTGCTGATGCTCACCGAGCTGGCCCCCACCTTTGCCGAAGTCCCCGGCCTCAAGCCGCAGGTGATGCGCTTTGATGCCAGTCGCCGCGAGCTGCGGCTGCAGGTGACCGCCCCCGGCTTTGCCGAGATCGAGCGGTTCCGTGAGCTGGCTGGCAAGCAATTCGAGGTACAGCAAGGCGAGGTGCGCAGCACCGAGGGCAAGGTAGAGGGCGCACTGGTGCTCAAAGGTAAATCATCATGATGGAAAAATTGCAGGGCTGGTGGCACGGCATCACCGCACGGGAACAGCGGCTGGTGGTCGCAGGCGGCGTTCTGTTGCTGGTCGGTCTCTTCTACTGGAGCGTCTGGCAGCCCATCGCCAACCGCATCGCAGAGCGGGAGCGGCAGGTGCAAAACCAGCAGCAGACCCTCGCCTGGCTCAAGGAGAAGGGGGAAGAGGTGCTGGCCATGCAGGGTGGATCGGGCCGCCAGATCGACACCAGCGGCACCCTGGAAGGGGTGGTCAACCGCACCGCCTTCAACCACAAGATCAAGATTGCCCGGCTGCAACCCCAGGCGCAGGAGCTGCAAGTGTGGATCGACACAGTCCAGTTCGATGACTTGCTGCTCTGGCTCTCCACGCTGGTGGAGCAGCACGGCATTCAGGTTCAAATCATCGAGATCGCCCGCGAGGATCTGGCCCCGGGTCTGGTCAAGGTCAGACGTTTGCAGTTGAGTCGTCCACAATGAAAAAACGCATCCTGATTGCCAGCCTGTTTCTGGCCGCCTATCTGCTCTTCCTGCTGGCCACCCTGCCCGCGGCACTGGTGGCTCGCCATCTGCCGCTGCCTGCCAATGTTGCCAACCTGCTGAAACTGGAAGGGGTGAGCGGCACCCTCTGGAATGGCCAGATTGCCCGGTTGCAATATGCCAGCGAATCGGTGAACCAGCTGCGCTGGGATCTCAACGGCTGGTCGCTGCTACGCTTCGCCCCCGAAGTGGCCATACGCTTTGGCGATCGCAACGGACTCAATGGTCAGGGCGTTGTCGGCTGGAATGGCGCCGCCTTCGGCCGGGACCTGACCCTTAATGCCCCCGCCCCCTGGTTGCTGAGCCGGGTGCCGATGCGCCTGCCGATCCCGATCACCGTCAGCGGTCAGCTGCAGCTCAAAGTGGAGCAGTTTGCCCAGGGCAACCCCTGGTGTGACAACCTCTACGGCAACCTCGACTGGTACAACGCCAGCGCCGATACCCCGGCGGGCAAGCTGGATCTGGCCGATCCTGAGCTGAGGCTCACCTGCCTCGACTCCAAACTGGTGACCGAACTCAAGCAGGGCTCCGATGCGGTGCAGACCATGGGTCGCCTCGAGCTGCAACCCAATGGCCAATACCTGTTCCAGGGCACCCTGAAACCGGGCCCAGAACTGCCACCGCAGATGCAGCAAGGGCTCCCCTTCCTCGGCCAGCCCGACAGTCAGGGCCGCTTCCCCCTGCGCTATCAGGGGCGGATCTAACCCCTGCTGTGACAAGGCCCCGGAGTATTTCCGGGGCCTTTATCCGCTAATAACCTGCTCCTGTTACCAATATTTGCTTATCTCTCGGCGCAACGCTTCGGCGGTTGCCTGACCGCTTTCCGATGCCAGTGCCCGTCCGGCGATAAAGGTCTTGGCCCTAATCCCTTCAAACAGATGGATATCTTCCGGCACGATACCGCCGGTGATCGACAGCTCCAGCCCCAGCTCGGAGAGCGCCCGCATCTTGCTCAAATCGGCCTGCGTCCAGCTGACCCCGGCCAGCTCGGCATCCCGCGAGCGGTGATAGATAGCCTGGGTGATCCCCATATCGGCCCACTGTTTGGCATCATCCAGCGTCCAGTTACCGTAAATCTCGATCTGGATCTCCCCGCCAAACTCATCCGCGACTTTCTTGCAGGCAGCAATGGTGGCGACGTGCGCGGCGGCCGATACCGTGATCCAGTCAGCCCCGGCCGAGAAGGCCATGCGAGCCAGAATGGCACCACCATCTGTGGTCTTCATATCACACACGATAATGTGATCAGGATGACGCTCGCGCATGGTGCGTACCGCAGACATCCCTTCTGCAAAAGCCAGAATAGTGCCGACCTCGATCACTTCGACATAACCGGCGACGCGATCGGCAATATCCACGGCGGTAGCAAGATCGGTAGAATCCAGAGCAATCTGTAACATGGGTTTGGTCATACTATATTTCCTCAATTTAAAACCTTGGCAGAATGAATGGGCCCATTTATTTAAAGTCGATAAAGGGCCGTAACCTGACGTCACTAACATAAAAAGATGGGCAATTTAAATAACGGGTCGACTAATTATCGCTGGCCGTAATAGGCATTCTCACCATGTTTTCTGAAATAGTGTTTGTCAGACAACTCTTGCGCAATATGGATGGCCGGATTCAACGCTCTGGTTGCCAGCGCCATGGTGGCGACCTCCTCCAGCACCAGCGCATTGTGCACCGCATCCACCGCACTCTTGCCCCAGCAAAACGGGGCATGGCCAGTAATGACCACGCCAGGCAAGGCCTGCGGATCCAGCGCCCGTCGTTGAAATTCTTCGACAATGACCTTGCCGGTATTTTTTTCATAATCAACGCGAATTTCATCTTCGGTCAGCGGACGGGTGCAGGGAATATCGCCATAGAAATAATCGGCATGGGTGGTACCCAAGGCGGGAATATCCATTCCTGCTTGTGCCCAAATAGTGCCATGACGGGAATGGGTGTGCACAATACCGGAAATGCCTTTAAACGCTTTATATAAAACCAGATGAGTTGCGGTATCACTGGACGGGGATAAATGCCCATCAACGATCTGGCCTTCCAAATTAACGACCACGATATCATCAACAGTCATATTGTCGTAAGAGACCCCCGATGGCTTGATGGCCACCACGCCCAAGCTGCGATCAATCTGGGATACATTGCCCCAAGTCAGGGTAACCAGACCGTACCGGGGCAACAGCAGGTTGGCCTCCAGTACCGCCTCTTTCAATGAGTTGTACATTTCGTTCTCCTGGGCCCCTTGCGGAACCCCGTTGGGTGCCTCAGACCACTTGCGCCAGCGCCTGATCAATGACGTTGAATACATCTGCTGTGCTCTGGCACGCTCGCAGCTTGTCGAGGTTGATCCCGCTCTCGCTGCATTCATCCTCCAGCACCTGAGTCACCTCCATCAGCCCCTCCATGTGTTCATCCGAGGTGCTGCCCGCCAGCGTTACCAGCACGTCCACCGGCTCCTCTTCCCCTTCAAATTTCACCGGCGTGGTCAGGGTGACCAGTGCAAACGCCGTGCGATTGACTCCATCCTCCGGCCTCGCATGGGGCATCGCGAATTGGGGGGCAATCACGATATAGGGCCCCATCTTTTCAATGCTGCCGATGATCGCATCGTGGTAACGCGGCTCCACGGCGCCGGAGCGGATCAGCATGTCAGTACCCAGCTTGATGGCGCTGCGCCAGTCGCTGGCGGCCGAGTTGAGCAATACAGAGTTGTTTTCCATCAGCGATTGTTTGAATTTCATCTTGTTCTCCTTGCACGCTGCCGAGTGCAGCGAGGATCATCGGCTTAATTTGCAAAGTTGTTCTTGATGATGCCCAGCAGTTCATCACCAAACGAATTGGGGTTGAGCATGTTCTGCACGCCCAGCACGAATTTGCCCTCACCGGGGCTCATCTCGCCGGCCAGATGCTTGGAAGAGACGATGATGTCGGTGGTCTGCAGCTTGGTTTTGTAATCAGCAACGGCGCAGGAGTCCATGACATGGGGCACGCCACGCTGTTCGAGAAACTTGCCTATCTTCATCTTCATCATCATGGAGGAACCCTGACCGTTGCCGCATACCGCCAGGATCCGCACTGCATGCCCCCCTTTGGCACTCTCGACTGGCGAGGCTGGCAGATCGGCTGCGTCTTCTGCCACAGCAGCACTCGGGACAGCCATATCCTCTTCCATCCGCAGGGTGCGGGAAGCGAAGTACATATAAAGCCCGGCACCGGCCAGCAATACCACGAAGAACAGGGAAGAGAAGGAGAGTCCCTGCATGATCACCGGGAACACCAGCGCCCAGTCAGCCATCCCCATCCAGCCATTGAAGCTGGTGCCATTGACCGTGAACAGGTGGATTGCCCAGGCAGAGCCCAGCACCTCGATGATCCCCATCACGAAGCAGATCTTCATCACTGCGCGCCAGCCGCCAAAGTGGTTGGCGAACACCCCTATGGTGGCGTTGGAGAAGAACATGGGAATGAAGCCCGGGATAATCATGATGGGCGCTTGGAATGCCAGCAGGGCAAGCACAGCAAGGAACTGACCGATAGCCCCCCACATGAAGCCAAAGACCATGGCATTCGGCGAGTAGGCGTAGATAGCGGCGCAATCGATTGCCAGGACGGCGTTGGGAATGACCCGTTCGGAGATCCCCTTGAAGGCCTCGGAGAGTTCGGCAACGAACATCCGCACCCCCACCACGATGACCTGAATGGCGACCGCAAACTTGAGACCGGTTTCGAGAATGTAGATGGACCAGTGAGTCTGGCCCGCCATCTGTTGCAGATTATCGAGGCCAAACGAGAGCAGGATGATACCGAAGAAGATGGTCATCACGATAGCGGTCGCCGTGATGCTGTCGTGGAAGATGTGCAGCCACTTTGGCAGCTTCAGGTGATCGACGCTCTCTTCTTTATTGCCCAGTTTCGGAGCCACCTTGGTGGCAATCCAGGAAGCGACCTGTTGCTGGTGGCCGATGGAGAACCCCGCCCCGCCTGTCACTTCCTGAGTCGGCTTGAACATGATGTTGGAGGAGATCCCCCAATAGAGCGCCATGATGACGGCGGAATAGAGGATGGTTTCCCACATCGAGGCCCCCATCACCATATAGAAGACCGCGATCAGACCTACCTGCTGAAACATGATGTGGCCGGTCAGCATGATGGTGCGGATCCCGGTATAGCGCCGCAGCAACACCAGCAGAATATTGAGGGCAAGGGCCAGCAATACCGCATATCCGACCCAGGAGTAGTTCTCTCCCATGGTTTCCATGGTCGCCATCATGGTGGTGTAGGGATCAATCACTGAACCGGTGAGGTGATGATATTCCGCAATCTTGTCCACCACCGGCTTGAAGCCGGCCACCAGCGTACTGGCGCCCACCTGCACCAGCATGAAACCGACGATGGTCTTCACCGTCCCCTTGACGACCGTCGTGCCATCCTGCTTGAGCAACAGGTAGCCAATACAGGTCACCAGCCCCAACAGCAGGGGTGCCTTGGTCATCACCTGACTGTAAAAGATGTAAAAAGCGTTGTAGAGGGTTTCCATATTTATGCTCCGTCCAGATGAGGACAACTCATGGCTATTGGATTGGTGCGGACATCTCACCATTCATATGGGCATTGCTTTACCTGACGCCCCGCGAGCAGATTCAAATGCCACCACTCACTATCAAATTCAAAATAATCATACATAGTCACGCCGTGATTTATTGTGATGAAGATCGAGGTCGGGAGAATCTCTTTTTTCCACCATCTGGATGTAAAATTTCGGTTAAAAGGGTACTCAAAGCCGCACAAAAGGATTCAAACAACCCCTATAAATAGACAAAAAACAAGTAAAACCAATAGATACAATCACTTAAAAAGGTACTCATCTCTTGATTGTGATATGCCGCAATTAATCTCACAAAACAATCGCCATAATCATTGATAATCACAAAGACGGGTAATATAGTCATAACCAATCAAAGCAAATCACTGACTCGCAACCATGCAAGTCATGTCATCACCCGATGAATCACCACTGTGTGAACCATCCAAATCAGAAAGGTATGTGAGATGAGCAAGATTGAAGAAATCACCCGTGAATCGTGGATCCTCAGCACCTTCCCCGAGTGGGGCACCTGGCTGAATGAAGAGATTGAGCAGGAAGAGGTCAAACCGAATACCTTCGCCATGTGGTGGCTGGGTTGCACCGGTATCTGGCTGAAGTCTGCCGGCAATACCAACATCTCCATCGACTTCTGGTGCGGCACGGGCAAGCGAACCCATGGTAATCCCTACATGAACAAGCAGCACCAGATGATGCGGATGGGGGGCGTGCGCAAGCTGCAACCCAACCTGAGAACCTCACCTTTCGTGCTCGATCCTTTCGGGATTAAAGATATCGATGCAGTGCTCGCTACCCACGATCATGCCGACCATATCGACGTCAATGTGGCGGCTGCCGTGCTGCAAAACTGTGGTGAGCATGTGAAGTTCATCGGCCCGAAAGCCTGTGTCGACCTCTGGTTGCGCTGGGGGGTGCCTGCCGAGCGTTGCGTGGTGGCCCGCGTAGGTGACGAGATCCCGGTGGGCGATATCGTGATCCAGGTACTCGATGCCTTTGACCGTACCGCGCTGGTCACCCTGCCGGCGGGGGTCTCCTCCACCGACAAGAGCATTCTGGATGGCATGGATGATCGGGCAGTGAACTATCTGGTCAAGACATCCGGGGGCAACCTCTACCACTCGGGTGATTCTCACTACTCCAACTACTACGCCAAGCATGGCAATGACTACCAGATCGATGTGGCGCTGCTCTCTTATGGCGAGAACCCCCGCGGCGTGACCGACAAGATGACCTCATCAGACATCTTGCGGGCCGGGGAGTCCCTCAACACCAAGGTGGTGATCCCGTTCCACCACGATATCTGGGCCAACTTCCAAAGCGATCCCCGCGAGATCGAAGTGCTCTGGAACATGAAAAAAGATCGCCTCGGCTATCGCTTCAGCCCCTTCTTCTGGCAAGTCGGTGGCAAATACATCTTCCCGACCGACCAGAGCAAGCTGCACTACCAGCACCCGCGCGGGTTCGATGACATCTTCATCGACGAGCCGGAGCTGCCTTACAAATCTTTCCTGTAAGCACGACCTGTCAGACGCCGGGTAATACGAGGGAGGGTGATGGAGATGAGCCAGCAAGGCGTCATCTCAATCACCCCCTCTATTGCCCCCACCTCACCGGATAACAAGAAGATCAGACGATGCGCTATCACGCCCTGGCCCTCGATCTCGATGGCACCACCCTGACCAGTGCTCACACCATCATGCCGGCCATCAAAGAGGCCATTATGAGGATCAAGGAGCAGACCACCGTCATGCTGGTCACCGGCAGACACCACACGGCCGCCCACCCCTATCACCACGAATTGGGACTGACTACTCCCATCATCTGCTGTAACGGCACCTACGTTTACGACTACGACCGGCGCGCCGTGCTGGCAGAGAACGCCATTCCCCATGAACTGGCACAACGCTTTATCGCGCTGGCAAAGGAGCACCGGCTCAACCTCGTCATGTATGTCACTGACCGCATGGTCTACTCCGCTCATCAGCCGGTACGCTACGTGGCGGCCCTGCAGCAGTGGGCCAGCAGCTTTGCGCCGCCTATCCAGCCGCAGGTAGCCAGTGTTGACTCGTTTGAAGAGGAGTTGGCCAACAGCAGCCATGTCTGGAAGTTCGTGGCCGAGGGAGAGATCACCGCCATTCAGGCCTTCTCACATCACCCTTGGGTACGCGAACACTTCAGTGGTGAACAGTCCTGGGCCAATCGGGTTGATTTTGCCCGCCGTGGCAACAGCAAGGGATCGCGACTGCAGGAGTATCTGGACCAGCAAGGGATCAGCCCGGCGCGACTGGTCGCAATCGGCGACAACCACAACGACACCTCCATGCTCTGCCTCGCAGGGATGGGCATCGCCATGGCCAATGCTGAGCAGGAGGTCAAACAGATGGCCAACCGGGTCACCCGCGAGAGCAACGACGAGGGCGGGATCCTCGAGGTATTGAACCGCTATTTCCCTATCTGACTGCAGGAGCTTGTATGCACCACTTTGACCATGCCTTACGCCTCGGCCTTTATGAAAAAGCCATGCCCCCTACACTGGAGTGGCAAGAGAAAATTCTGTCGGCCAAGGAGCTTGGCTTTGATTTCATCGAGATATCCATTGATGAATCAGATGAAAAACTGCAACGGCTCGACTGGTCAGATAGCGAAATCTATCGGCTCAGACGACTGTGCGAGCAGCACAGCTTGCCGTTGCACTCCATGTGCCTGAGCGCCCATCGCCGCTTTCCGTTTGGTTCGCAGGATCCGGCCATCCGCGCACAGGCGGCCATCATCATGGAAAAAGCGATCAATCTGGCGTACAAGCTCGGCATTCGCTGCATCCAGCTGGCGGGCTACGACGTCTATTACGAACCGCAAAGCGACGATACCCACCGCCACTTCATCGACGGGATGAAGGCGGCAGCCAAAATGGCGGAACGGGCAGGCATCATGCTGGGTGTGGAGATCATGGATACCCCCTATCTCAACTCCCTCAGCAAATTCGAGGTGCTGAAAAAGCAGATCCCCTCCCCCTACTTCATGGCCTACCCGGATGTCGGCAATATCACCGGCTGGAACTATGACACCTGCACCGAGCTGCAATTGAGTGCGGACCATATCGTGCAGATCCACCTCAAAGACACCCGCAAGGTAACGGCCAATTGCAGCGGGCAGTTCCGTGATCTGGTCATTGGCGAAGGAGAGGTCGACTTTGCCGCCATTTTCCACACTCTGGCAAAAATCGGTTACCACGGCCCCCTGGTGCTGGAGATGTGGGCCAAGGATGAAGAGTGGGTCAGCAACCTGAAAAAGGCCAAGGCGCGACTGGTCGAACACGCTCGGCAAGCCGGTCTGGCGATCGCCTGAACGCCCGTTATCAGAAGAGTTAACAAGGTTGCTGTCATCGACACCTATGCGCGATATAATCACCACCCAATCAGATTCAATCATCATCAGGCATGATATGACAGAAGCACATCGCCATAACGCCATTTTGGAACTGCTCAATCAGAAACGTCATCTGTCGGTCAACAGCATAATGCAAGCCTTTGATATCTCTCCGGCCACCGCGCGCCGCGATATCAACAAGCTCAATGACTCCGGCAAGCTGCGCAAGGTGCGCAACGGGGCCGAAGCCCTGATGCAGGCCAGAAAGGCCCACTGGTCTCCGCTCGACAGCAATGAAAGCCTCACTCACAGCGAAAAGGTGCGCATCGCCCAGGCGGCAGCAGCCCTGATCAAACCGGGGGAAAGCGCGGTCATCAACTGTGGCTCCACCGCCTTCGTGCTGGGTCAGGAGATCTGCGGACAGGATGTTCAGGTCATCACCAACTACTTCCCGCTCGCCAACTACCTGATCGAGAATGACCATGACGGCGTGGTGATCATCGGCGGTCAATACAACAAGTCGCAATCCATCACCCTAGCACCGCAGGACGAGATCTCCTCCCTCTATGCCGGGCACTGGATGTTTACCAGCGGCAAGGGTGTCACCACAGATGGTCTCTACAAGATGGATATGCTGACCGCCATGGCGGAGCAGAAGATGCTCAACCACGTCGGCCGGCTGGTGGTACTGGCTGACAGCAGCAAGGTGGGACAACGGGCAGGCATGCTGTTTTGCGCCGCCAGCAAGATCGACATTCTGATCACCGGCAAGGATGCGGATAAAGAGGTCATCGAGCAGATCAAAGCCAAAAATGTGCAGGTCATTCTGGTCTAGGACATAAAGTGCCGGGGCGCTTTGTCGGCGCCTTCATTCAAGGCCATTTTCGGCCAGAAACCGCAGATACAAAAAAGCCCAAGCGGGTGACCGCTTGGGCTTTCTCTTTGAATATGGCGGAGGAGGTGGGATTTGAACCCACGGATGGTCGCCCATCGCCGGTTTTCAAGACCGGTGCATTCAGCCGCTCTGCCACCCCTCCGAACGGCGTGCATACTACGCTAAGCCCTTGTTCATATGCAATACATATTTCCTGTGGGATAGTGTGCGGGAGCAAAATGGCAGGTGGCTTGAAATTGTTCCTCGTCATCCCTATTTGTTCTACATACAATGCGTAAACATGCAGTAACAAACAGCGATCACGAGGCGGCTGCTCGCCGTCTCACCCGGACATCAAGAGGACACCCAAGATGGATACCCGTTCTATCTACACTGGCACCCAAAGTGCCGTACGCGATACCAACAAGGTACTGCGTAACACCTATATGCTGCTCTCCCTCACTCTGGGCTTCTCTGCCGTGGTGGCGGGGGTCGCTACCGTGATGAACATGCCGCCGCTGCACTGGGCCGTGTTCCTGATCGGTGTCTACGGTCTGATGTTCCTGACCGAGAAGAATCGCAACAACGGCATGGGGCTGGTCTTCACCTTCGCCCTGACCGGTCTGCTGGGCTATAGCCTGGGCCCCATCATCAACATGTACATGAACAATGGTGGTGGCGAGATCGTGATGACCGCCCTTGGCGGCACCGCGCTTACCTTCTTCGGTCTGTCGGCTTATGCCCTGACTACCAAGCGTGACCTCTCTTTCATTGGCGGCATGCTGTTCGTCGGTTTCTGGGTACTGCTGGTAGCCATGATTGCCAACATCTTCCTGCAGATGAGCGCCCTGAGCCTGGCTCTGTCCGCCATGTTCATGCTCTTCTCCTCCGGGGCCATCCTGCTGACTACCCAGCAGATCGTGCGCGGCGGCGAGACCAACTACATCTCTGCCACCGTCACCCTGTATGTCTCCATCTACAACATCTTCCTGAGCTTGCTGAGCCTGCTTGGCGGCAACCGCAACTAATCAGAAACCCCGCTTCGGCGGGGTTTTTATTGGCGCCGATTTTTGTCAGGATAAGTTGTAAATCAAGGATATGAAGCGAAGTGGCCCTGATTTGGATCAGGGCCACTTCGCGCTTGGCGGGTTACTATCTCGCTCTCGTTTCGATCAAGGGTTTCACCTGTCTCATGCCGATGGATCTCTCTGGCCTGCTGCGCCGACTGCTGACCGATAGTCACATCTACTTCGCCCTCAAGGTGCTGCTGGCCATTCTCGGTCTGCTCGCCTTCACCCTGGCCACCGGCAATATCCAGCTCACCGTGCTGCTCTCCCTCGGGGTCGTGGCGGGCGCCATCGCCGAAACCGATGACAGCCTGTGGGGGCGCCTCAAAAACCTCGCCATGACGCTGATTTGCTTCATGTTTGCGTCCCTGTGTGTGCAGTATCTCTACCCCACCCCCTGGCTGTTTGCCATCGGGCTTGCCAGCTCCACCTTTATCTTCGTGATGGTGGGGGCGCTCGGTGCCCGCTACGCCACCATCAGCTTCGGCTCGCTGCTGATCGCTATCTACACCATGCTGGGTGCCGCCAAGGCGCCGGATCTCTTCTACCAGCCGCTGGCCCTCGGCGCCGGCGCCCTCTGGTACGGGCTGGTCTCGTTTATCTGGCTCTGGCTGCTGCCCTACAAGACCCTGCACGAGCAGCTGGCCCAGAGCTACTTCGCCCTTGGCCGCTACCTGCTGGAAAAATCCCGCTTCTTCCCGGCAGACGAGCACGGCGCTCAGGCCATTCGCCACAATCTGGCCCAGCTCAACATCAATCTGGTGAGCGCGCTGACCCTCACCAAGTCGGCCCTCAACGCCCGCCTGAGCCGCCGCCATCCGGCGAGCCCGGAGCTGGCCAGCCTGCTGCGTCTCTACCTGCTGGCGCTGGAAATTCACGAGCGCGCCACCTCCAGCCACTACCCCTACAGCCGGCTGGAAGCGGAGCTCAAGCAGGGCATAGTGCTGGAAGGATTTCAGGAGGTGTTCCTGCAGCTCTCCGAGGCGTGCCAGCGGCTCGGTTACGCCATTCTGGTGCACAAGCCCTACGCTCACAACAAGCGCATTCACTGGACACTGGAAGCCCTTGGCGATCAGCTGGAGTTCACCAATCTCAAACAGCACTACCCGAAAACCCTGCTGACGCCGATGAAGTTCCTGCGCCGCAATCTGGCCAGCATCAACCAGCTGCTCGGCAGCGCCGAAGTGCTGCAAAACCCCGAGCAGCCGGAACAGGAGCTGCCCGCGCTGGCGCGCCCTCCCCGCCTGCCGCTGCTGACCCAGCTCAAGCAGCACCTCACCTTGCACTCCATGGTGTTTCGCCACGCGCTGCGCCTATCCTTGGGGCTGGTGATTGGCTACGGCATACTGCAAGCCTTTGATCTGGAAAAGGGCTACTGGATTTTGCTGACCGTGCTGTTTGTCTGCCAGCCCAGCTACAGCGCCACCCGCCGCCGACTGGTGCAGCGGATGCTCGGCACCTTCGCGGGTATTCTGGTGGGCATTCCGGTGCTCTGGCTCTTCCCCGAGCTGCACGTTCAGCTGGTGGTGATGGGGCTGGCCGCCTTCCTCTTCTTTACTCAGGTGCGCAACAACTACAGCGCCGCGGTCTGCTTTATCACCCTCTACGTGCTGATGGCCTTCAACCTGCTCGATGGCATCGGCTTTGCCATTCTCGGGCCGCGGCTGCTCGATACCCTGCTCGGCTGCCTGATCTCCTACGGGCTGGTGGCCTGGCTCTGGCCGGACTGGCAGTACAAACGGCTGCCGACCCTGATCGCCAATTCGCTCTCGGCCAACGCCCGCTACCTCTCGGCGGTGCTGGCGAGCCTCAAGCAGCAGCGGGACGAGTCCATCGACTATCGGGTGGCGCGCAAGAGCGCCCATCTGGCAGACAGCGAGCTGGCCACCGCCTGGCAGAGCATGCTGGTGGAGCCGCAAAAGCGCCGCCGCTTCCTCGATCTCTGCTTTACCCTCACCTGGCGCAACCACGCCCTGCTCTCCTACATCTCGGCGCTGGGGGCCCATCGCGACAAACTGGAGGCCATCAGCGGGCTGGATGAGGTGCGCCACCACATCTGCCACACCCTTGAGCAGGCCGCCGGTCATCTGGCGGGCAACCCCTCCAGCTCCATCGGGGGTCAGTGCCCGGTGATAAGTCCGGACAGCAGCGAGGAGCAGCTGATGCTGACCCAGCAGCTCAACCTGATCAGCGAGCTGGCGGATCAGCTGCTGCATCTGGCTAACGAGAGCCGGTTGCTCACCGGGGATCAAGGCGCTACCATGCCCGCCCAATCCTGATAGCCCCATTAGCGAGGAGCCCTCATGTCTGCGTCCGAAAAACATCAGCTGGAATTCAACGGCCAACTCATCGAGACCGATGCCAAGGGCTACCTGCTCAACAGCAACGACTGGAGCGAGGAGCTGGCGCTGGTGCTGGCCGCGCAGGAGGGGATCACACTTGAGGAGCCGCACTGGGAAGTGGTGCGCTTTGTGCGCGCCTTCTATCTGGAGTTCAACACCTCCCCCGCCATCCGCGCGCTGGTCAAGGCGATGGAGAAACAGTACGGCCCCGAGAAGGGCAACAGCCGCTACCTCTACAAGCTGTTCCCGGAAGGGCCCGCCAAGCAGGCGACCAAGATTGGCGGCCTGCCCAAACCGGTGAAGTGCATCTGATCCCATGCATCTCATCCCATAACAACGGGGGCTGCAACTGCGGCCCCCGTTGTGTTTGGTGCGCTATCTTCGCGCACCGTCCATTCATATCCCTCGCACAGACTCGGCCAGCCTTATCCCCGCTTGTCGGCCAGCGCCACCAGCTGCTCTGCCAGCCGGTGACCATGCAGGTAGGAGGCGATCAGCTCGCTATCCGCCTTGCCGATTTCAATCTGTTGATACCAGTGATCCAGCATGGCGGCAAAGCCGCGCTGGGCCAGTACCGGCTGCCAGTCGTTGGGGCTAAGCATCTGCGCCTGTTTGTCGCGGGCGATGATGCCGCGGGTGCAGTTCTCAAGGTGCAGGGAGAGATTGTCGCCATAGGCATCGATGCGCTCCTCGGTGATCCCGGCGCTGCGGTTCATGCTGCCGCTGATGGCGCGATCGCCGCTCTGCCAGCTGACGCTCACCCCGGCCAGCAGGCTGTTATCCTGCGCACAGGGGCGCAATACCGCATGGACCTCCCCATCCGGCACGCCGCCATAGAAGCAGAGGCTGTCGAGCACATGGATAAAGTCGTCAAACATAAAATCCCGCGCCTTGCCGGGCAGAGCGAAGCGGTGTTTCTGCCAGTTGAGCTCGGTGAGCGGCTGGGCCCGCGCCTCGGCCATGGCGGGCAGATAGCGGCGGTTAAAGCCGGTAAAGAGGGCGCAATCTTGCGCGATGGCGAGGTTGGCCAACGCCTCGGCTTCGGCCAGATTGTCGCACAGGGGCTTGTCGACAAAGGTGGGGATCCCTGCGCGCAGGCACTGCTCGGCCAGCTCGCGGTGAACGGCGGTCGCGGCGTGGATCATCACGGCGTCGGGGCGACTGGCCAGCAGGGCCGCCACATCGGTAAAGCACTCGGCGACCCGATACTGGCGGGCGAGCTTCTCCAGCACCGCTGGACTCCGGGTGCAGAGCAGCGGGGTGACCCGCTCGTCGCTCGCCAGCAGCGGCAGATAGGCTTTCTGGGCGATATCCCCCAGACCAATCATGGCAATGCGCATCTCAACTCCTTTTCACTCGATAACGGGACAAGCGGATAACTGCCCGCACCATCGCAGGATTTGTCCCGCAGATCCAGCCTGCCGTTAGCGCGTTGGCTGGTGGCGGCCGCTCTGTGCAAACGGCGGCGTTATCCGGGCATGGCAAGATCGCAGACTGACTTGATCACCTCGGCCAGCCACTCGATAGCGAGATTGCCCTGGCTTTTGCGATGCCTGCCGACCACCACCTCGAACTGCTGCGGCGCCCCGGCCAGCTCCAGTACGCGAAAATCGCCGAGGGCGGCGATGGCCGACGGAATGCAGGCCGCCACGTCATTGACCGACATAAAGGCTTGCAGCGAGGTGTAACAGGGGAGCGTCGCCACCGCCGCGCTGGCGACCTGCTGCGGGCTCATCTGCCCTTCGAAATTACCGACGCTGTTGGCGAACTGCACAAAGGGGATGGCCGCCAGATCCTGCGGGGCGTTGTCCGAAAGATATCGGGAGTCCTGGCGCAGCACACAGCAGTAGTGATCCCGGCGCAGGGTGGCGCGCAGCAACCCCGGGTCGAGATAGGCATCAAAACCAATCACCAGATCGACCTCGCCGCTGGCCAGTGCGTCCAGATGCAGCTCGGCCTGAAAGTCCACCACATCGAGCCGGATGGAGGGCGCCTGAGTACCCAGGGCGCTCGCCAGCCTTGGAATAATGG
Organism: Aeromonas sp. 97A; assembly: GCF_051919185.1. Taxonomy (NCBI): domain Bacteria; kingdom Pseudomonadati; phylum Pseudomonadota; class Gammaproteobacteria; order Aeromonadales; family Aeromonadaceae; genus Aeromonas; species Aeromonas sp. 97A. Next base: position 2,378,029 of record NZ_JBQBFF010000001.1, read on the forward strand.
CGAGCTGGGCATATTCGTTGGCCATCACCCTGAAGGTACGCTGACTGCTGGCGGGATCGAAGGGGGTTGCCACAAAGACCCCGTCAATATCGGCCAGGATCTGCTCAAATCTGTCGGCCAGCTCGCAGGCGTAGTCGGTCGGCTGCAATCCGGCGCTCTGGCGGATAAACAGCTCGGCGGGAAAGAGATCTCGCAGCTTTTTCAGATGGCTGCTCACCCCCTGTTGGGAGATCTCCAGCTGCTCGGCCACCCGCGACACACTCTTGTATCTCACCAGCAGCACCAGCACCCGCATCTGCCTGATATCGATCTTCTCCACCCTTACCTCACTAATTAAAGTTATATCACATACAAACCACCCGTGATTTACATTGTATCAGTGGCTCTCTAACCTTGCAGCTCTTCCAGCAAAGCGAGGTTAACGATGAAAACTGTCATTCTGATTGGTGCTCAGGGGAAAATGGGGCAAGCCGCCCTCAGTGGTCTGGGCAAGCACAAGGTCATTACCGCCAGCCGATCCGGCGAGGGATGTGATTTTCAGGTGGATATCACCAGCAGAGAGTCTATCGAGCGGCTCTACCAAAACGTGGGTTCCTTCGATGCGGTGGTCAATACCGCAGGATTTTGCGAATACGCCCCCTTTGGCGAGATGAGCGACGAGCAGTGGCAAACCACCATCCAGAGCAAGCTGATGGGGCAGATCAATCTGGTCAATGTCGGCCTCAACTACATCAATCAGGGGGGCTCCTTCACCCTGATCTCCGGCATCCTCAATATCAAGCCGATCCCGCTGGCCATTGCCGATGCCACCACCAGCGGCGCCATCGATACCTTTGTCCAGTGCGTGGCCCACGAGCTGCCCCGTGGCATTCGCATCAATGTGGTCAACCCGACCGTACTGGAAGAGGCGTGGGACGTATATGGCGAGATGATGCCGGGCTTCCAGCCGGTGCCGGGTGCCTTGGTCGGCAAGGCGTTTGAGCGCTCCGTCGATGGCTTTATTAGCGGCCAGGTGCTCTATGTCGATGCCTGATCCGGTTCAGGTGTGACCCCAATGCCTTTGTAATTCCTTGTCGATGTTTTTCCTCTTCCCCGAAAGCTCTGCTCTCGGGGCTTTTTGCATAGAGGAACCGGAGTAGCGACAGAATATGATTTCATTTCGACGATAACCCACAGATTTATGTCATCCGAGTCACTGTCAGAGTGGCCTCGTTTGGCTTACTATGGCGCTCTTCTCCCTGTTACCGAGCAAAGGGACTATTTCAGGCTATTTGCCGGAATGGATTACCGCTGACCAACGCCCTGTTTGGCCGCAGCTTATTGGCGCGGCCACTATTGCCTGTGCGCTATCGGCACTTATAAAACGCGTTATTTATGGATGTATAACGATGAAATCATCAATTGCACTCAAAGCCTTGTCGCCCTATATATTCGCAATATTGTCAGTTGGGCTGATATCCAGCGGATATCATGCGCTGCCGATCTATTGCGGCCTGGCCATTGTCGTCTATCCGGTGCTGGTTGCCATGCTGGCGGACGAGTGGGAAAAACAGGGGCTGGTCTATCGCGAATCAACCCAGGTCGAGGTTGATGTCAATGTGCGCGGGATCCTTATCAAGGAGCAGAGACGACATCTGGAGAACCTCTATTTTGTCTCGCCGGACGTGATGCAGACCAAACTCACCAGCCTCGCCCGCCTCAAACTGCTGCTCTGCGGCGCCATGTTTGCCGTGTCACTCTATGAACTCGCGCAGCAGGCCGAGGCACAATTTGCCCTGCCCGCCGTCAATCTGATGGATATCAATCAGCTGGATATATGTGGCCTGATGCTCGGCCTTGGTGGGGTACTGTTTCTTGGCCACTGCGCGAGAAAAAGCCTCTCCCTCTACGGGACCTGTAGCCATAAAAACTATCTGGTGCAGAGTCATAACGAACCCGGCGTCCAGCTCTATAGCGCAGCCATTTCTACCAAAGCGGCAAACCTGCAAGTGACCCATACCCGCATGTTCGATGCCATATTGGCGTGGTATTAAGCAACCCTTAATTGGCAACCTTTAATTGCCCCCCCCTTTGGATCAAGATGGCGGGGCAGGAGGTAAGGCAATAGGGCACCATCCCAACAACGCTCACTGACCACTCAGCCGTGACCGGCGCAGTGGTTGGTTGAGCCTCTATTGCTCTCCCTGTAGCCATCCTCTATCCCCTCCCCTTGCTTACTGCTTTATCAGAAGTCATCAGCCTGTCATCTGGCTGACATCCCGCGGTCATTTTCAAGCCATAGAGTTTTTCACTTATTTTTCATATGGATAGATAAGGAACATCATGACTTTCCCGCGCTCTTCTTATGTGGCTGTGGCCGTCTCGCTGGTCTTGCTTGGCGGCTGCCAGTCAGAGAACGAATCGTCTGCCGACAGCCAGGGCAAAACCGCCTATCAATACAGCACCAAAGCGGTCTACAGCCCGCAGCAGCAGGCGGAGAGTTACGAGCCAGCGCCTCAGGGGTTCAGCCCGGTCTTTACCGAGATGGTGGCGCGCCACGGCTCGCGCTCCCTCTCCAGCCCGAAATATGACGTGCTGACCAAGCTGGTATGGGAAGAGGCGCAGCGTCAGGGGGCGCTCACCCCCCTCGGGCAGGGGCTGGGAGGCAAGGTCGATCTGGTGACGGCCGCCAACCAGAAACTGGGCTACGGCCTGCTCTCGGCGCTGGGCAAGGAGGAGCACGCCAACCTCGCTACCCGGCTGGCGGCGCGGCTGCCGACCCTGCTCAACAGCAGCGAGCCCCACTGCATCAAGGTGGTCACCTCGGGCAAGGACAGGGCCAACGAAAGCGCCTTCTACTTTATGGAGAGCCTCAAGCGCGACGTGAACTATGTCAGCGACTCGGCGCAGTGCTACCTCACGCAAGATGACCCCTCGAAGATCGACAAAAAGCTGGTCAACAAGTTCGAGCTCTACTTCCACAAGACCACGCCCGAGGGGGATTACGCCCGCTACCTGCCCGCCTATGAGAGCTACCAGCGCTTTATCGGTGACGAAGATGCCGGAATCGCTCCGGCCCCCGAGCTGGCCAGGGCGCTGGATCAGCTTAAAAACCTGAGCAAGACCAAAGAGATGGCCCGCAGCATGCTGGAGCGTATCTACAGCAAGGGCTTTGTCGACTATCTGGCGGGCGGCGTCGAGTTTGTCGCCGTCAACCCGGAAGATGGCGGCATGACCTATGTGCGCGACGAAGTGGATGCCGCCCTGATGCTCTACAACCTCTTTATCATCGGCCCCGGCATGATCCGCGAAGCGCAGGCACAGGGCAGCGAACCCTGGGCGCTGGAGCAGTTCCTCACCCCGGAGGAGTCTGCCTGGTTCTCCTACCTCTCCGATGCGGAAGATTTCTACGAAAAGGGGCCGAGCTTTGCCAACCAGAATGCCCCCTACGCCATTGCCCAGCCGCTGCTCGACGGCCTGTTTGACGAGGTGCAGCGTCAGGTGGTGGAGGGCGAGCAGAGCCGACTGGCCACCCTGCGCTTTGCCCATGCCGAAGCCATTATCCCCCTCGCCGCCCTGATGAAGCTGGAAGGGAGCCGTCAGGGAGCCAGCGCGGATCAGCTGTTCAGCCAGCAGAACAACGAGTGGCGCGGCGGCTGGGTCTCCCCCTATACCGCCAATATTCAGTGGGATATCTATCAGAACGGGCAGCGGCAGGTGCTGGTCAAGATGCTCTACAACGAAAAGGAGATCGCCTTTAAAACGGGCTGCCAGCCCTACCAAAGCGGCAGCCACTACTACGACTTCGAGGAGCTCAAGCGCTGCTACAGCTATAACGGCTAACCCTTCGCACGCTTTATATGACAATGACAAGGGCGACCAGCAGGTCGCCCCAATTCACTCCCTTCCCTGCTTGCCAAAGCGGGATATGGCTACAAAGCCGCCTTCCGGCTCCATTTGCTGATCAAGCTCAAAAAATGATTAATTTCTGATAGTTGAGTCACTTTAAGGCTCGCATCGGCAGTTTCGTTTGGCTTACAGTGGCTATCTGGAACCTATTGAACTGCGATGGGTTGCTGCCAGCGCAGGTCTAGGGAGCATATTGGAAGCTGTAATCCACGGGCGGTAGCATTTGTCTGGCTTAATATTCAGCCGCAAATATGCAAAACAATCAATATTTGGCTCCAATTCAAGCAGATTAAATTACTGCTAAAGCTGCTCTAATAATAATTAAATATGCTTTTCGATAAAAATTTTATTTTACACCGCTCAATATAAAATTTCATTTTCGAAATTGCTCTCAGAGAGCAATTTTATCAATTTAAAAAGAGGCCAAAAAAATGAAAGCAAGTGAGTTACTAAGAGACAAAGGTGAACTTTCACACAAATTGAGAACCATCAATGATATAGTGAGACATATTGGTACTCGAGAGGATAAGACTGCTAACTATAGTGTCCTATTGGGTGCAGGAGCCTCTGTCACCTCGGGTATATCATCTGCTGTCGAATTAATTGACACATGGCTAATTGAGCTATATGAACGTTTTAATTCTCGTCAAGAAACAGACATAACCAAAGCGAGACAATACTTTGAGAAGGAACATGCTAGTTGGTATAATCCAGCCAATCCTTACTCGTCACTATTTGAGAAAAAATATGATCTTCCATCTCAACGCCGGAGATTTGTTGAGAGCCAAGTAGATAAGAAACTACCATCTATAGGCTATGCATATCTAACTTCGTTAGTAGATGACCTATATTTCAATTCCATATTTACCACAAACTTTGATGATTTAATTAACGAAGCATTCTATCAATTTTCAAATCAAAGGCCAATTTTGTGTGCTCACGACTCATCAATACATTCAGTGTCCATTGCATCTAAAAGACCTAAAATTATTAAACTCCATGGTGACTATTTATTTGATGATATTAAAAGCACTTTGAGAGAAACTGAATCATTAGAACAAAATACAAAAGAAAAATTAATAGAGTTTTGCAAAGAGTATGGTCTTATAGTCGTTGGTTACTCAGGGCGAGACCGCTCAATCATGGATGTATTAGACTTTATATCAAAGCAAGAAAATTATCTTAAAAATGGCGTGTACTGGTGCTTAAGGCCTGATGATGAAGTTCCACACGCACTAAGAAACCTACTATGGAAAGAAAAAATCTATCCGGTTATTATTGATGGCTTTGATTCTCTCTTTGCTGAATTACATGAAAAGCTATCTAGCAAGCCTCTAGGAATAGAGGTAAATATTAAGCACTCCAAGCTTCAAAACACTATAAATAGTATCATAGAAGACAAACACAACTTATCGTCAAACCAGATAATTTTATCGCAAATAAATAAACTTAAATCAAGTCGAGAGTCTCATGACTTTTCTTCATTTTTCAACTCAATAATAAAAGATGGTGAAGATGCACTAAAAATAAGCCCCGCAGAACTAAAGAACATACTTCAAATTGAGGCTCTAATATCAAGCAAAGAGTATAATATTGCATATGAACTTTGCTTTGATTTTTACCAAAAAACTCTCAGTAAAAAAAGCAAGTCCCATTATATAACAAAATTAATAAATATATCTGAATTAATGGAGCAACCGACACAAAAACTATTCTGGGCTGATAAGTTAATTGAGCTTGATACAAATAACATTGGCTATCACTTGGCTAAAGTAGATGCATTATCATCAGCAAAAGAAAAAGCAAAATATCTCTCAGAACTATTAATTCAGTATGAATGCAGTTGTGATATATATAATTCACTAGTAAAGTCTAGAGTTGAGATGTTCAAAACTGAACCAAACTCGCATAAATTTGACTACACAACATTACTTGGTTATACAGATAAAAGCCTTTCATTAGACCCGAGTCTTTCAAATGAAGCATGGAATCTGAAAATAACCGTATACTTGTTAGCAAAAGAAATGATTGACTTGTCCATTGAATGTATACGAGAAATTGATGAAAAACTGGATAAGCATCTAGAAAAAGCTAAATCAACCAATCCTGAGCACACCAATTATTTTAGACTTAAAAATCGAGTAATTACAACAGATTATAACCCTGAATCACTTAGACTGTTCACTTCTGAACTATACAACACATTTAAGAAATCATCATTTCCAAAGAGATCATCAATAAACAACATCATAGATAACTGTCTACAAAACAGTATGAGAAATGATAGCTTCAATATGAAAGATGTCATTGATATTTACGACGAGTTTTATAACAATCACATAGGCGAAGATGATTACAAAGAACATCCAAATATAGCTTTATCCAAATTAAGATTAGAACTTTGCAATAAATACTTTGATAAAGATTCTATAAAAACAAGATTCGATGATATTTTATCCTGCACTGACGCCTTCAAAAATATTGATGATGCCATATCAATTTCAGCAAGTCTTGACAATTTCATGCTTGAACGTATTGAGGACATTGCAAAAAACAATAAAGAACGGCTAAGCGATGCTTACTACTATGAATCAATGTCAGAAATTCATACAGCAAGAAAAGAATTTTCTTTAGCGATTAAAGCTCTCGATGAAGCTTATAAAAATGGTATGTCCGTTGACTCATATCTGACCCATCATTCATATTTATTATTGTGTAGCCAACAATACGAGGATGTTATTTCATTAAACAACAACTATCCAAACATATTAAAGGCAAAAGGGTTTGAGGGATTTTCAATAAATTATTATTTTGCAGCGAAGCAATTAAAAACAAAATCTGTAGACAAGGTTTATCTAAGAAACTTAACCACAACATCTCAAAGCAGAGATATTAGAATTTGCGCGTTTTGCATACTTGACAATGATCGGGATGCTCAGAGATTAATATGCGAAGCTATAGACAGGAATTATCTAACAATATACTCATATCTACGATGGCCGATTATCCCGAATAAATTTATAACTCAGAATATATTTCATAAAGAGGATCAAGAGTTATGTTTGGCTTGATTTTAAACTCATAAATACAATTAGAGTCCACTTCATATAAGATTGCTTTATCCCTATTAATTGTAAAAAGGCGACCATCCGGTCGCCTTTTTTATTTCTATCGTTTTCCAATCAGAACTCTCACCGAGCCGGTCGCTTGGCGCCATTCCCTTTAGCCGCAGGCTTGCCACCCTGAGTAGCGGGTTTGGCGCCCGGCTTGGCAGAGCCAGCGCGGGTCGGGGTTTTACCCTTATGGGCGGGTTTTCCGGCAGGTTTACCCTGACCAGTGCCCTGCGCGGCGGGCTTGCCGTTGCCCGAGCCTTTCTGGAGCTGAGAGCCGACCGGTTTGCCATTGCCCACCTTGCCGCCATTTCTGCTGGTTGACGGGGCATTGCCTGCTCCAGTCTCGCTGCGGGCGGCCTTGTTGCCTGCGCCATTGCCGCGCTGATGGGCAATGTTACTGTGGCGAGTCAGGGCCGGTTTCATGCCCTTGCCGCTGGCGGCGCGCTCGTTGCGCCCTTCCGGCGGCACCAGACAACCCGGGCCATTGCCAATCAGGTGGCCCTTGCCCATGGCGAGCAATGCTTCGCGGATCATCGGCCAGCCAGCGGGATCGTGGTAGCGCAGCAGTGCCTTGTGCAGGCGGCGACGGCGCTCGCCCTTGGCGACAAAGACATCGCCACCGGTGCGGCTCACCTTGTTTAACGGATTTTTCTCCGTGTAATACATGGTGGTGGCGTTGGCGAGCGGCGACGGGTAGAAGTTCTGCACCTGATCGAGCTTGAAGCGGTTCTCTTTGACCCAGAGCGCCAGATTGATCATGTCTTCATCGGTGGTGCCCGGGTGGGCGGAGATGAAGTAGGGGATCAGGTACTGCTGCTTGCCCGCCTCTTTGGAGTATTTGTCGAACAGCTCCTTGAACTGGTAGTAGCTGCCCATGCCCGGCTTCATCATCTTGGAGAGCGGCCCCTCCTCGGTGTGTTCTGGCGCGATCTTGAGGTAGCCGCCGACGTGGTACTTGGCCAGCTCCTTGATATAGCGGGGATCTTCCACCGCGATATCGTAGCGCACGCCGGAAGCGATGAGGATCTTCTTGATCCCCTTGAGGTCGCGCGCCTTGCGATAGAGGTTGATGGTCGGGCTGTGGTCGGTGTCCATATGCGGGCAGATGGTGGGCCAGACACAGGAGGCGCGACGGCAGGTCTGCTCGGCCTTGGGGCTCTTGCAGCGCAGCTTGTACATGTTGGCGGTAGGGCCGCCCAGATCCGAGATGACACCGGTAAAGCCCGGCACCTTGTCGCGGATATCTTCGATTTCTTTGAGGATCGACTCTTCCGAGCGGCTCTGGATGATGCGCCCTTCGTGCTCGGTGATGGAGCAGAAGGAGCAGCCGCCAAAGCAGCCGCGCATGATGTTGACCGAGGTCTTGATCATCTCGAAGGCGGGGATCTTCTCGTTGCCATAGGCCGGGTGCGGCACCCGCTGGTAGGGCAGGCCGAATACGCCGTCCATCTCCTCGGTTTCCAGCGGGAAGGCGGGCGGGTTGACCCAGACGATGCGATCGCCGTGAGCCTGTGACAGGGCGCGAGCGCAGCCGGGGTTGGTCTCGTGGTGCAGAATGCGCGAGGCGTGGGCGTAGAGCACCTTGTCCTCTTTCACACGCTCGAACGCCGGCAGCTTCACATAGGTTTTTTCCCACGGCTTGGGCTTGGGCGGCTGCACCAACACGGGTTGGGCTTCCTGCGCGGCAGGTGCCGTTTCGCTGGCGTCATCCGAGCATGGGGCCCCTTCCATATAGGGGTTCATGATGGGATCGATACGGCCAATCTGGTCGAGCTTGCTCGAATCCACCCCTTTCCAGCCCGGCAGTGGCTCCTTGCGGATGACGGCGGTGCCGCGAATATCCTGCATGGTGTCGATGCTCTCCCCCGCCGCGATGCGGTGGGCCACTTCCACCAGCGGCCGCTCGGCGTTGCCGTAGATGAGGATATCGGCCTTGGCATCGAGCAGGATGGAGCGGCGGATGGTCTCGGACCAGTAGTCGTAGTGGGCGATACGGCGCAGCGACGCCTCGATACCGCCGATGACCACCGGCACCTCTTTGAAGGCTTCTTTACAGCGCTGGGTATAGACCAGAGTCGCGCGATCCGGCCGCTTGCCGCCCACATCCCCCGGGGTGTAGGCGTCGTCGTGGCGCAGCTTTTTGTCGGAGGTGTAGCGGTTGATCATGGAGTCCATGTTGCCCGCGGTCACCCCGAAGAAGAGGTTCGGTTTGCCCAGACGCATAAAGTCATCCTTCGATGACCAGTCCGGCTGGGCGATGATGCCGACCCGAAAGCCCTGCGCCTCAAGCATGCGGCCGATGACCGCCATGCCGAAGCTCGGGTGATCCACGTAAGCATCCCCAGTCACCAGAATGACATCGCAGCTGTCCCAACCGAGCTTGTCCATCTCTTTGCGGGACATGGGCAGGAAGGGCGCCGTGCCGTAGCACTCGGCCCAATAGCGGGGATAGGAGAAAAGGTTGGGTACCGGCTGCATTTTAACCACCTGGAACAATTCGGGTCGCGCATTATACCGGTTGCGGCCAAGGGGAGCGATGGCTTTTTGTCCCTATAGATCCCGCGGAATAGGCCGCCGCCCGCAATAGCAAGGGCGCCCGCAGGCGCCCTTGTGATGATGAGGCTGATAACTGGCCCCGCTTGAGCGCGCAGGTCAGGGTTCAGACCAAGGCACTGATCAGGGCGCCGGAGGGTGCGACTCCCCTGCCCCCCTGGCGGCCAGCGCTTCGTCTACCTGCTGATCCCGCGCCCCTGTCATGCCGGCATGGCGGGCGATCAGATGGTAGATGGCGGGCACCACCAGCAGGGTCACCAGGGTTGCCAATGACAACCCGAAGAAGACCACAGTCCCCACCGCCATCCGGCTCTCGTAGCCTGCTCCCATGGAGAGCATCAGCGGCACCGCACCGATAATGGCGGTGAGCGAGGTCATCAGGATGGGGCGCAAGCGGCGCACCGAGCCTGCGATGATCGCCTCCTCGAACCCTTCACCCCGCTGGCGCAGCTGGTTGATGAACTCGACGATCAGGATGCCGTTCTTGGTCACCATGCCGATCAGCATGATCATGCCGATCTGGCTGTAGATGCTCATCTCCTGCCCCGTCAGCCAGAGGCCAAGCAGGCCGCCGAAGATGCCGAGCGGCACCGTCACCATCACCACCGCCGGGGTCAGGGTGCTCTCGAACTGGGCCACCAGCACCAGATAGACCACCAGCAGGGCGAGGCCAAAGACCAGCACCATCTCCCCCTGATTGTCGCGGTAATCCTTGGAATCACCGGCGTAATCCACCGTCATGCCGGTGGGCAGGTTGGCGTTGGCCCAACCATCGAGGAAATCGAGGGCCTCACCCAGGGTGTGGTCGGGGTGCACATCGGCGGTCAGGGTAATCGCTTTTTGCCGCTGGTAGTGGTTGAGGCGGTTGGCGGTCGCCACCTGCTTGACGGTGGCCAGAGTCGAGAGACTGACCATCTCGCCGTTGGCGGCCTTCAGGTAGATGCGACCGAGATCCGAGATGCCGTTGAACTCGGTCTGGTTGCCGCGCAGGTAGACGTCATACTCCTCCCCCCTGTCCACATAGGTGGTCTTGCTCGCCCCGCCCAGCAGGGTCTGCAAGCTGTTGGCCACGGTGGAGACCGGAATGCCGAGCTGGCTGGCGCTGTCGCGATTGATGGTCACCTGCAGCTCGGGGGTCTTCTCGGCGTAGTCGAGATCCGGGCTCAGCATCAGGCCGCAGCCCTGCGCTGCCTGTTGCAGCGCCAACCCTTGCTGGTAGAGCTCGGCATAGTCGTTACCCTGCAGCACGAACTGCACCGGTGCGGTGGAGCCGCCGCGGAAACCGGGCTGGAAGGTGCGGATCATCACATCGGGAATGCCGGAGAGCTTGGCAGCCAGCGAGCGGGAGAACTCGGTGGCAGTGACGTCGCGCTCGGCCCAGTCGGTGAGCTGGATGATCACCATACCGGTCTGATCGCCGCCACGGCCAAAGGCGGGGGTACTGAAGCTCAGCGCCTGCACCACCCCTTTGCCCAGCATCGGCATGATGGCGGACTCCACCTGCTGCATGTTGCGCTTCATCCGCTCGATGCTGGTCCCCTCTGCCCCCTTGACGAAGACATAGATGAGCACCGCGATCCTCGGTCGGGGTAAGGCTGGTCGGCAGCTGGGTAAAGAGGGCACCGATACCGCCCAGACAGAGCAGCAGCACCAGCGGCGTCCAGCGGGAGCGGCGCAGCACCCACGCCAGCAGGTGGCGATAGTGCCCCTCCAGCCAGCCGAGCCCGCGATCGAGCCCGGCGGTGAGCCGGTTCGGTTTATCGAGCGGACGCATCAGCCAGGAGCCCATGGCCGGGGTCAGGGTCAGCGCCACCAGCGAGGAGCAGAGCACCGCAAGCGAGAGCAGGATGGCAAACTCGGTAAAGAGCCGCCCCACCATGCCATCCATAAAGGCGATGGGGACGAACACCATCACCAGCACGGCGGTGGTGGCGATGACCGCAAAGCCCACTTCGCGGGTGCCGTGCCAGGCGGCCAGCAGCGGCGGTTCACCCCGCTGCAGATGGTGGTGGATGTTCTCCACCACCACGATAGCGTCATCCACCACCAGGCCGATGGCGAGAATAAGGGCCAGCAGGGTGATGAGGTTGATGGAAAAGCCGAAATACCAGGCGCCGATAAAGGCAGAGATGAGCGACACCGGCACCGTAATGGCTGGAATGAACGTGGTGCGCCCCTGCCCGAGGAACAGATAGAGCACCGCCACCACCAGCACGGCGCAGATGGCCAGGGTCTCGTACACCTCGTCGATGGCCTGCTTGATAAAGATGGTGGAGTCGTAATCCACCTCGAGCTTGGCCCCCTCCGGCAGGAAGCGCTGCATCTCGCCGAGTTTCTTCTCGATCCCCTGTGCCACTGCCAGCGGGTTGGCGGTGGACTGGGCGACGATGCCGATACCCAGACTCTCTTTGCCGTTGCGCTGATAGGCGCTGTCTTCGTTCTTGGCTCCCACTTCCACGTCGGCGATATCGGCCAGATAGACGCTCTGGCCGTTGGCGGCGGTGGTGACTTGCAGTTGCTGGAAATCGTCCGCTGTGTGGTATAGCCGGGCGATCTGCACTGCCATGGTCATGGAGTTGTTGCGGATCTCGCCCCCCGGCAGCTCGATATTCTCCCGCTTGAGGGCATCTTCCACATCGCTCACCGTGATGCCACGGGCCGCCATATCCGCAGGGCGCAGCCGTACATACATCACCTGGGTGAGATCGCCGGAGAGCGCCACTTCGCTCACCCCGTCCACCAGACTCAGGGGGTCGACCAGCACCCGGTTGGCGTAGTCGGTCATGGCGGTGCGATCCATCTGGCTGCTGCTGAAGTTGAGCCAGATCGCCACATCGCCGTTGCCGCTGTCCTTGGTCACCAGCGGCTCGTCCACATCATCGGGCAGCCGTGGCCGTGCGCGGGAAAGGGCATCGCGCACATCGGAGATCCCCTCCACCATGTTCCAGCCGAGCTTGAACTCGACCGTGATCATCGAGCGCCCCTTGCGGGTCATGGAGTTGATGTTCTTGATGCCGCTGATGCCGGAGAGCTGATCCTCGATGGGCTTGGTGACCTGACTCTCCATCACCGAGGGGGCAGCCCCCTCATAGGTGGTGGTGATGGAGACCGAGGGGATCTGCACATCGGGCATCTCCCGCACCGTCAATTTGCTGAACGCGACCAGACCAAACACGGTGAGCAGGGCGCTGAGCACCACCGCCACCAGCGGGCGGCGAACTGAGATATCGGAGAACCACATCAGCCGTTCACCTCGGCCAGATCACGCACCTGCACCCCATCACGCAGATTGACCAGCCCCTCGACCACGATGCGGTCGCCGACTTTGAGCCCCTCGGTGACCCAGACGGTCTCCCCTTCGGTCTCGCCTAGCACTACAGGCACCCGCTTGACCCGGCCATCGGCCTCGAGACGGTAAACAAAGCGCTGCTCACCGGCATACTCTACCGACTGGGCAGGGATCAGGGTGAGCTGCTGGGCAGGCAGCGCCAGCTCCACATTGAGCAGCATGCCCGGGCGCAACTGGCCGTTGCCATTGGGGATCATCACCCGCGCCTTGATGTTCTGGGTATCGTTGGAAATGCGGCTGTCGAGGGTGGTCAGGGTGCCGTTGAATTGCTGATCCGGCCAGGCGGTACTGGTGGCGGTAACCGCCATGCCCGGTCGCAGCAGGGAGAGGTAACGCTCCGGCACCGCCAGATCGAGGCGCAGTTTGTCGAGCTCATCCAGATGCAACAGGGTATCGCCGCTGTTGACCAGCGCCCCTTCGCTCAAGTCAATCAGGCTCACGGTACCGGCAAAGGGCGCCTGCAGGGTACGCAGGGAGAGCTCGTAGCGGGCAGCATCGAGGCGTGCCTGCACCTGGGCCACGGTGGCCTCCTGCCCCTCCAGCTCGGATTGGGTCACGGCGCCACGGGCCACCAGCTTGCGCATATCACTCAGCTTGCGGTTCTCGTCGCGCAGACTGGCGCTCTGCTCGGCCAGCTCCGCCTGCTGCTTGCCCGCATCGAGTGCGATCAGGGTCTCCCCCTTCGCCACGCTCTGGCCAGATTGCACCGCAATCTTGACGATGCGACCGGTCACTTCGGGGCTGATGATGACGGAGCGATTGGCTGCCAGCTTGCCCACCAGCTTGAGGGTCGGCTCGGCCAGACTCTGTTTGACGGTTTGAGTGCGGATATTGACCTGTCTGGTCGGTGCTTTGGAGGCGGGTTCGCTGTGACGCAGCGCCCAGACGCCGGCAACCACGATTAGAAGAAGGCCCAAGCCGAGCCAGATACGCATTTTCATCGAACAGTCCATGAAGAGTGAGAGGGAAAATCCAGATTGGGGCCATTTTAGCCCCAGACTATGCCGTGACTATGTATAAATGTGACAAAACGTAACAAGAGCGGGATAAGCTCACTCTGTTTCAGGTCGCGCCGTTTGTTTTCACGCCACATCGCATACACTAACGACAATTTCCTTCGCAACCCGACTGACTGCCTATGCCCAAAATGTCTGACCACCGCTTTCTCACACGCCTGACCTGGCTCCTGTTTGCCGTGGTCATCCTGCTGATTGGTCTGACCTTGCGGCAAAGCCTGAAACAGATAGAACGCCTCTACCAGAGCGATACCCTCAACAGCGCCATCTACCTGCGAGATCGGTTCAAACAGACCGAAGTGTTTCTGGAGGCGATGCGCGGGCAGGCCGAAGAGCGACTGCGCAGCGACCCCCAGTCGGTGCTCACCCGCCAGCTCTATGGCCATATCGAGGCACTGCCAGAGGGGCTGGCCCTCGACAAGCTCCCCGGGGATTTACCGGCCGGACTGGCGGGCAACCTCACCGGTGACGGCCCGCTGCCGCCCCCCGGCAGTGCGCGGGAAGCGCAACTTCATTTGGCCCTGAGCCTCTCGCCCTTGCTGGCCACTGCCAGCCAGCGCCTAGGCAGCGAGATCGCCTGGGCCTACTTCACCGGCGTGGACAACTTTATCTACCTCTATCCCTGGATCCCCTCCAGCCAATTTCGTTTTGCCCGCAGCATCTATGACAAGCACTACTGGCAGGATGCGCTGATGTCACCCAACCCAAGCCGGGACACCATTCTCTCCCGCCCCTACGAAGATTTTGCCGGACTGGGCACCATGGTCACCATGTCCCAGCCTCTCTACAAGGAAGGCTCGCTGGTAGGGATGATCAGCATGGACATCCTGCTCTCACGCTTGCAATCGCAGCTCAATCAATTGGCGCCGGCGCTGGGTGAGTATCTGCTGCTCAATCAGTACCATCAGGTGCTGGCCAGCAGCGCGCGCCAACCCGTGGTGCCGCAAGACCCCGAGCCGACCGACGAATACCAGTGGCAACAAGGGGCATTGCAGCTGACCATGGCAATCCCAGATACCCCGTTGCGACTGGTGCACAACGTCACCCTGCTGCCGCTGGTGTGGGCCATGCTCTGCCAGTCCACGCCGACCCTGCTCGCCATCCTCTTTATGCTGCTGGCCGCCCTCTCCAACCTGAGATCCCACCGCCTCAACCAGCGGCTCAATTACCTCTCCTGCCACGATGCCCTCACCGGCGCCTTCAACCGCCACTATCTGGTGCTACTGGAACAGGCGGGAGAGCTGTCCCGGTTGCAAGCGGGGATCCTAATGTTCGATGCGGATCACTTCAAACGGGTCAATGACAACTTCGGCCATGCCGTCGGCGACATCGTGCTGATCCGGCTGGTGCAGATCTGCCAGCAACAGCTTAGACCCACAGATCACCTGATCCGCTGGGGGGGCGAAGAGTTTCTGCTGCTGATTGGCCGCGCTGATGCAACGCAGCTCGGCGAGCTGGCGGAGCGGCTGAGAAAGGCGGTGGCGGATCACGACTGGGCCGCCATCGAACCCGGGCTGGAAGTCACCATCAGCCTCGGCTATCTGCCCCACCAGGAGAACCTTCCCCTGCACGAAGCGGTGCGCCGCGCCGATGTGGCGCTCTATCAGGCCAAGGCCAACGGTCGCAACCGCAGCGAAAGATGGCAGGGTGACGCCTCCTGACTCTCGGAGTAAGCTGACCCCTCAACCCCTTTTTGGAGGACTGTCGTGCCACGTAAACCCCGCGTAGGGCTCGCTCTCGGGAGCGGCGCCGCCAGAGGATGGGCCCATATCGGCGTCATCCGCGCCCTTGAACGTCTCGGCATCAAACCGGATTTGATCGCTGGCTGCTCCATCGGCAGCTTTGTCGGTGCCGCCTATGCCGCCGGTGAACTGGATCGACTGGAAACCTGGGTGCGCGGCTTTACCCGCCTGCAGGTGGTCAGCCTGCTCGACCCGGCCCTCTCCGGCGGTCTGTTTCGCGGCGAAAAGGTATTTGGCCTTGCCGCCAGCCATCTGGGGGACCCCGATCTCGAGAATCTGCCCATCCCCTTCGCCTGCATCGCCACCGAACTCGATACCGGCCGCGAGATCTGGCTGCAACAGGGCCCGCTGCGCCAGTCGGTGCGCGCCTCCTGCGGCATGCCGGGGATCCTCACCCCGACCCGGATCAACGACCGCTGGCTGGTCGATGGCGCCGTGGTCAATCCGGTGCCCATCTCGCTGGCCCGCGCCATGGGGGCCGAGGTGGTGATTGCGGTCAACCTCAACACCGATATGCACCAACCCTGGACCGACGAGCCGGATCAACCCGGCAGCGGCGGCCTGCTCAGCCAGTGGCTCAATCGCGGTGAATCCGCGCCAGCCACCCCGGGTCTGTGGAGCGTGATGAGTGGCTCCATCAACATCATGCAGGAGCGGATCACCCGCGCCCGGATGGCCGGTGACCCGCCGGAGATCCAGCTCTGCCCGCGCCTGGGCAGCTTCTCCATCATGGATTTTCATCGCGCCAACGATGCCATCAACGAGGGGGAAGCCTGTGTCGAGCGCAATCTCGATCAGCTCAAGGATGAACTGGGCCGCCTCGGGTTGCTGGGCAGTTAGTTGTCGACATGCTGTGGTTTACACATGAAAAAAGCGCCATTCGGCGCTTTTTTTCAACTCACTTACCCGGTCACTCCTTACGGTAGAAGAGCAACCCGAGCAGAATCACCCCCACAGAGACCAGCAGATAGAGCCCCAGACTGGGATTGGTGATACCGCCATACAGAATGATGAGCGCGCCCAGGGTGGCACAGGTCGGGATCACAAACCGCTTTATCCAGCCCAACTCGGTAAAGGTGCGCATGTACCAGACATAGAGGAACAGATAGAGGCCATAAATCAGCACGATCGGCATCTCGTCCAGGGCGATGTAACGACCGAATGTCTCGTTGATGCTGCAGTACCACAGCACTGAGTAGATCACCGACAACAAGGCTGCCGCGAGGGCCGAGTTGATTGGCATGTGGTGATGCGGTTCGATACGGCTCATCCACTTGGGGGCAGGCCCCTGATTGCGGATCGCCAGCGAGTAGGGAATGCGCATGGTCGCCAACACCAGACCATTGAGGGTGCCGAGGCAGGAGATAATCACGAACACGGTCAAAATGGTCGAGGCAGTCCCGCCAAACAGGCTGGTTGTCGCGAGATTTACCGCGTTATCCCCTTGCGCCACTATCTCGTCCGTCGGCAAGACGCTGGCGATCCCCAGAAAATAGGTGACATAGACCACAAAGACTATCAGGGTGCCAATCACCAGCGCTCTGGGCAGATTCTTCTTGGAATCGCGAATTTCGCTGTTGATGGTCACGGCGGCGATCCACCCCTCATAAGCGAAGGCGGTGGCAACCACAGCCGTGGCCAGAGTGCCTCCGGTGCTTCCTATCCCATCCATTGCCTGCACAAAGTTGGTCACGGTGACACCATTGAGCAAGCCTGAAATGGTGCCCACAATGGCAACCAGGATCAGCGGGATCAACTTGATCAGGGTAGAACCCACTTGCAGCTTGCCCGCCAGGACCGGGGTGTAGAAGTTGATCAGATAGGTGACCGTCATATAGACAGCCGCCAGTATCCAGGTCGCACCAGAGTTGGTCGGATTATCACTACCGAGCAAGATCATGGTGTACAGAGCAGCGACCCAGGCAAGGATGGCGGAAAGAGGGGCGTAATAGAGTACGCCTTTAAACCACCCCACCAGATAACCAAACATTTTGCCGTATGCCGCTTCGGCATAATCGACGATACCGTTGGACTTTTCGATCCGCTGGGCAAACTCGGCAAACACCAGCGCGCCGAAGATCATCGAAAATGCCCCCAGCGCCCATGCCAGCAGCGCAATGGCCAGATTACCGCCAGTCAGACGCAGTACATCATCGGCCTTGAAGAAGACACCGGAGCCGATCACCACGCCGACTACCATCGCAATGGCAGTCATCAGGCCATAGCGTTTATCCAACTCGTTACTGCTCATACCCATACTCCATACGATTGCTCATATCATCCTGAATGTAATAGTGTTCGGGTGGCCAGATACCACCAGGGGCCCACTTTTCGGGGCCGCTTATTCTCGTTGGCCTGCATGGATAATTCAAAGCGCGTTAGATCAAAATATCGATCGGCGACCCAAAAAAAATACCGCCCGAAGGCGGCATTTCTATTCACATCGATGATCACGCCTTGGCGAGGTCATCCGGGCCAATCTGGCCGATTTCGGCGACTTTCTTGTCTGCCAGCAGCCAGAGGGTGAACTTGTGCAGATCCGGGTGGTGCGCCAGGGCAACCAGGAAGGCGCCCCCAACTTCACGGTAACCCAGCTCGTAGTTTTTCAGCGTGGTGGGAGGAACACCCAGCAAATCTGCAAACTTCGGACGGCTCAAACCGACCGCTTCACGGATCTGACGGATCTTCTTGCCAACAGTGACGATATTTGAATTCATAATGTTCCATACTCCGTTTGGCGGATTTACTCCGCCTTTTATTTTTCGCGACGACTCGTAGTCAAGTGTATCAGTTTTGTTCGGACTCGTTATGGTCGAGCCTCTATCTTATGAGCGCCTTTCGGCGACAACCCTTGCCTTCAAGGGGGGATGGTAATCGCTCAGCCGCCTCAGGTAAACAGTCTCGAAAAGAAACCTTTATTGTGGCCCCCCCAATAACTCGTATAATCCGCCGGATACCCATTAAGAGGAATAAGTATGGCGTTTCCCGGCATTATCTCTCGCCTGCACCCCGTATCCAGCACAGAAGAACTGGCACAACAGCGCCTGCAAGGTGAACAATATCGCGCCGAAGCATTCTGGCTTCCGGCCTTGATGTCCAGCCACGCCAGCGAACTGCTGGCCGCCCTGCCGGAGAGCTGCAGCCTGTTTCTTGAACAGGCATGCCCGGACCTGGCCTTGCGCAGCCACGACGGCACCCTGCATAACAATGAGCAGCTCATCACGGTAAATAATCAGGCAATTGCTCTGGCAACCACCACGGGTGATGGTGGTCTGGTGCCCGAATCGGGCATGTGCGAGATGGCCGACTGGCTGGAAGCGGGACATCGCCACTTCATCTGTTCAGCTGCGGTTCAGCCTGTGGCTCGCGCCATCCTCAACATCTGGCCCCTTGACCCCTATCTGGCCCGACATTTCTTGATGACATTTACCCCCCTGCTGCAGAGCGCAACCCAGGCAGATTACCTTGCGGTCTTT
This sequence comes from Aeromonas sp. 97A, assembly GCF_051919185.1. Classification (NCBI taxonomy): domain Bacteria; kingdom Pseudomonadati; phylum Pseudomonadota; class Gammaproteobacteria; order Aeromonadales; family Aeromonadaceae; genus Aeromonas; species Aeromonas sp. 97A. The sequence continues at coordinate 2,397,166 of NZ_JBQBFF010000001.1, forward strand.
GCCGCCAGAGCGAATCAAGCCAACCCGCATAGCGACTGGGTTCAGGCCTATATGAAGCTGGAGAAGAAACTGCACAGGGCCTATCTGGATCACTAATTAATCTGGATAAACAGCCAGTTAAGAGCACGACACAATTTGCCACAAGGCTCATTTGTGAGCTTGATCATGTTTTAAAATCGGCATAGAGTGCGCCTCGTCATCGGAATGACATCAGTTGCCTGGCAGTGGTTTCTCACGCATTGCGTGCCATGCCAGCGCACTCGACACACCAGGAGAGTGTGCAACCCGGTTATACCGGGTCATCTGCCAGACTCGACGCCAGCCGTACGGCGGAGCCTGCAGCTTACATAAATTACAAAGTGTGAAGCACGTGAATAACGTGCGATCTCAACGAGGATTTTTTTATGATGAAAATGGCTCCTTCCATGATCGCCATCGCCATGGCTGCTCTGGGTGCTACCGCTGCTCACGCCGCTGACGACATCTACTTCGGTGCCGGTGTCGGTGCTACTCACTTCAACGGCCTGAACAAGCTGGAAAACACCAATGTAGGCCAAGAAGACGCGGCTGCCGCCAACGCCTTCATGGGTTACAACTTCACCGAAAACTTCGGTACCGAACTGGGCTACCAGTACACCGGTCGTGGCAACACCAACGGCAACCGTTACGAGAGCCAGGGTGCCACCCTTTCCGGTATCGCCCGTCTGCCGGTTGGCAACGACTTCTCCCTGTTCGCTGAAGGCGGCGCCTACTGGGGTCACACCGACGGTCTGGGCACCAGCGACACTAAAGTTTCCCCGCTGGCCGGTGCTGGTGTGACTTACAAGGTAAATGACGCGCTGGATCTGCAAGCTCGCTACCGCTACATGTGGGACGTGGCTGACCTGCACGCCAACGGTGAGCGTTACAAAGCCAACCAGAGCATCGCTACTCTGGAAGCGGTATACCACCCGTTCCGTACTTCCTACGTAGCTCCGGTAGCTGCTCCGGTTGTTGAAGAAGCGCCGGCTCCTGCTCCGCAAGTGGTAGAGAAGAACTTCGCCCTGAACTCAGACGTGCTGTTTGCCTTCGGCAAAGACACCCTGAAGCCGGAAGGCGTTGCAGCCCTGAACGGTCTGTATCAGCAAATCGTTGAGTTCCAGCCGAAAGATGGCAACGCTGTTGTTGTTGGTTACACCGACCGTATCGGTTCCGACGCTTACAACCAGAAGCTGTCTGAAGCCCGTGCCCGTACCGTTGCCAACTTCCTGGTGAGCAAAGGTATGGCTGCCAGCAAAGTTGCCATCGAAGGTCGTGGCGAAGCCAACCCGGTTACCGGCACCAAGTGCAATGGCGTAACTGCTAAAGCTCAACTGATCTCCTGCCTGGCTCCGGATCGTCGCGTAGAAGTTCGCGTATCTGGCGTACAAGAAGTTCAGCAATAATCTGACCTCGTTCAGATAGTGCGAAAAAAAGGGATGCTGCGGCATCCCTTTTTGTTTGTCTCTTTTCTCGCTTGCATCCCTCACTCTCGCCTCCCTGCCCTTGCCTGCCCCGTCTCGAAAGCATAAAGTAGTTGCGCCTGTAAGGTATTGGATAAGCACTAAAAAGCGCTTCTTGTCCGGTCTGTTGTCCATGACGCCAATGCATCATGAGAGTCCAAAGCCTTCGCTATCCACTTTGCTGGCGATTTTTCGCAGCAATAAAAACAAGTGCATTGCCCGATATGGGCTAACACAACGAGGATAAACCGATGAAACTCAAAATGGCTCCTACCCTGATTGCACTGGCGCTCGCCGCCGCAGGCACCACAGCTCAGGCTGCCGATGACTGGTACACCGGTGTTGGTGCAGGTTGGGCATATGCCCACGGTCTGGATGATTTTGGCAAAGACACTGACAAAGATGCCACTGCGCTGAGCCTGTTCGGCGGTTACAACTTCAACGACTACTACGCAGCTGAACTGGGCTACCTCTACTCCGGTAAAGCGGGCGTTGACGGTGCCGATTTCAAAACCCAGGGTGCCACCCTCTCCGGTATCGCCCGCCTGCCGCTGGGCGACATCTTCTCGGTGTTTGCTGAAGGTGGTGCCTACTTCAATCACGTCAACGGCAATGGCAACAGCGACAACGGCACTGCGCCGCTGGCGGGTCTGGGCCTGACTGCCAAGCTCTCCGACCTTATCGATGTGCAAGCACGCTACCGCTATCTGTGGAATCTGGGTGACGAGCAGAAAACCTGGGAGAGCGACATGAGCGTCGCGACCCTGGAGCTGGTGATGCACCCGAACCGCACCTCTTATGTTGCCCCGGTGGCCGCCCCTGCACCTGAGCCGGTTCCCGAGCCGGTACTGGTCGACAAGAACTTTGCCCTGAGCTCTGACGTGCTGTTTGCCTTTGGCAAATCCACCCTCAAGCCAGAAGGTGTCGCAGCGCTGAATACGCTGTATCAGCAGATCGTTGATGTTCAGCCGAAAGATGGCAGCGCCGTGGTCATCGGGTACACCGACCGTATCGGTTCTGATGCCTACAACCTGAAACTCTCCGAAGCGCGTGCCCGTACCGTAGCCGACTTCCTGGTTGGCAAAGGTCTGCCGGCTGGCAAAGTTGCCATCGAAGGTCGCGGTGAAGCCAATCCGGTCACCGGTACCCAGTGCAACAGCGTCAAGGGCAAGGCTCAGCTGATCTCCTGCCTGGCACCGGATCGCCGCGTAGAAGTACGCGTCACCGGCGTGCAGCAAGTACAACAGTAATCCTGCAGTCCGACATAACAAGGAGGCCACCTGGCCTCCTTTTTCTTGCCGCTTATTCGCCCACCTTGTAACCCTCTTTTGCTCTTCCTCTTCCCGTGTCGCGCCCTAGTTCACGGCGTGTCGCCCCCCATACCTCTTTGGTGGTTAAAAACAGCCCGTCACCTATACATAAGTGTGGGGTTTGAGCAGCAGGCAACCCCATTACACCAAACATCGACGAGGATACGCGATGAACATAAGAGTAAAACCTGTGTGGATTGCACTGGCATTGGCGAGCACAGGCGCACAAGCGGAACCGGTTCACGACTGGTATGCCGGGGTTGGCGGTGGCTGGGCCATTGCCCACAATCTGAATGATTTCAGTCAGGATGTCGGCAAGGATGCGACTGCGCTCTCCCTATTTGCCGGCTACAACTTCACGGAAAATCTGGGGGCCGAGATTGGCTATCTCTCCACCGGTGACTGGGATATCAGCGGCCATGACTTCAACAGCAAGGGAGCCACGCTGTCAGTCATTGGCCGCCTGCCGCTCAGCGAGATGTTCTCGCTCTTTGCCGAGGGCGGTGGCTATATCTATCACGTCGAGTCGGTCAATGGCGGGGACGACAACCTGGCGCCGCTGGCGGGTCTGGGAGTGACGGCCCGGCTCCATGACTGGATCGATCTGCAGGCACGCTACCGTTACATAGTGCGCGTTGGCGATGATCCGGATAACGGCAAAGCCAACAGCGGCACCCAGCGCTGGGTCAGCGACATCAGCACCGCCACGCTGGAGCTGGTGATCCACCCGAACCGCAGCCAACCCAAAGAAGCAGCCCCCACGCCCGCCCCGGTCGTGGTTCCCCCGCCACCGGCCGAACCGGAGGTGGTGGATCAGACCTTCAACCTCAGTTCCGATGTGTTGTTCGCCTTTGGCAAAGCGGACCTCAAACAGGAGGGGATGAGTGCGCTGGACGATCTCTACCAGCAGATCGTCGACGTGCAGCCCAAGGATGGCAGTGCGGTCGTGATGGGGTATACCGACCGTATCGGCTCGGATGCCAACAATCAGAAGTTGTCAGAAGCTCGGGCCCAAACCGTTGCAGACTTTCTGATCAGCAAAGGGCTGCCTGCCGACAAGGTGAGCATCCAGGGCAATGGTGCGAGCAATCCGGTCACCGGCAACCAGTGTGATGCCATCAAGGCGAAGGCGGCGCTCATCGACTGCCTTGGGCCGGATCGCCGGGTAGAGGTGCGCGTCACCGGCGTACAGGGCGGCAGCGAGTAGTTGATCTTGAGGCGATAACCATGTCAGACGTGCAGTAAAAAGGGATGCCGAGGCATCCCTTTTGCTTTGCGTCTTTTCGCAGAAATCAGAACGAGGTGCGGCGGTAGCGGCGATATTCCGGATGCCAGAAGTTGGCGTCGATGGCCTGATCGATCACCTCGTCCGGGGTCTGCACCGCCTTGCCCTGCAGCATGGCGGTCTTGGCCACCATCTTGGCGATGTAGCGGGAGACCTCGTGAATATCCGCCAGATCCGGCAGCAGCGACCCCTCTTTACCTTTCACCAGCGGCGAGCACTCCGCCAGCGCGCGACTGGCCGACATCAGCATGGCGTCGGTCACCCGGGTGGCGCCGGAGGCGATAACACCCAAACCGATCCCCGGGAAGATGAAGGAGTTGTTGCACTGAGCGATGACGTAGCGCTTGCCCTTGTGCTCCACCGGTGCAAACGGACTGCCGGTGGCCACCAGCGCCTGACCGTCGGTCCAGCGGATCAAATCAGCAGGGGTCGCCTCGACCCGGGAGGTGGGGTTGGAGAGCGGGAAGATGATGGGACGAGCACAATGCTTGTGCATGGTCTTCACCACCTCTTCGGTAAACAGCCCCGGCTGGCCGGAGACCCCGATCAGGATGTCCGGGCGACCGTGCTCCATCACCTCCAGCAGGGAGATGTTATCCCCCACCGGCCAGTCGGCGATGCGCTCCACCGGTTGGGAGAGACGGCGCTGGAAGTCGAGCTGGTTGGGGATCTTGTCGGTGATGAGACCGAAGCGGTCCACCATAAAGACCCGGCCACGAGCTTGCGCATCGGTCAGCCCTTCGGCCTTCATCTGCGCCACGATCTGCTCGGCAATGCCGCAGCCCGCGCTGCCTGCCCCGAGGAAGGCAACCCGCTTCTCGGAGAGCTTGGCGCCGGAGGCCTTGCAAGCGGCAATCAGGCTACCCAGGGTCACCGCAGCGGTGCCCTGAATATCGTCGTTGAAGCAGCAGAGCTCATTCTTGTAGCGGTTGAGCAGCGGCATGGCGTTGTTCTGGGCGAAATCCTCGAACTGCAGCAGGATATCGGGCCAGCGGCGCTTGACTGCCTGAATGAAGGCGTCAACGAACTCGGCATACTCTTCACCGGAGATGCGCGGATTGCGCCAGCCCATATAGAAGGGGTCGTTCAGCAGTTGCTGGTTGTTGGTGCCCACATCCAGCACCACCGGCAGGCAGTAGGCGGGCGAGATGCCGCCACAGGCGGTGTAGAGCGACAGCTTGCCGATAGGGATACCCATACCGCCGATGCCCTGATCGCCCAGACCCAGGATGCGCTCGCCATCGGTCACCACGATCACCTTGACGTTCTGCTTGGTGGCGTTCTGCAGCATGTCATCGATCCGGTCCATATCCGGATAGGAGATGAACAGGCCACGGGCACGGCGATAGATGTTGGAAAACTCCTCACACGCCTTGCCCACGGTCGGGGTATAGATGATCGGCAGCATCTCGGTCAGGTGGTTGTGCAGCAGACGGTAGAAGAGCGTCTCGTTGGTATCCTGGATGTTGCGCAGATAGATGTGCTTGTCCATGTCGTTACCAAACGCCATGAACTGGCGGTAGGCCCGTTCGGCCTGCTCTTCGATGGTTTCGATATTCTGGGGCAGCAGCCCTTCGAGGTTGAAGTTGCTGCGCTCTTCGCTGGTGAAGGCGCTGCCCTTGTTGAGCAACGGGGTTTCCAGCAGGGCGGGACCGGCGTAGGGAATGTAGAGAGGACGTTTCTGGTTATTATCTTCAAACATGGATCTTGGTACCTAAACGGTTAGCTAGACGCAGGGACCCGCCGATCCTAGGGGCTTGTCTCATTAATTTCAAAGAGTTTGCACATCCGTTGCAAAAGGTTTGCGACCCAGTCGACGAAAGGCGCCGGGGGTCTGACCAGTCAGACGGCGAAAGCGGTTAGCAAAGTTGGCCCCATCGCTGTAACCGACCCGGGCCGCCAGCTCGCCCAGTGGCCAGTTGGTGTAGAGCAGCAGCTGACGCGCCTTGTTCATTCTGAGCTCGGTCACTCTCGCCATCGGCCCCATGCCAAAGTGCTGCTGACAGAGCCGGTGCAGATGGGGCACCGAGCAGGCCATCTGGTCAGCGAGCTGGGCCACACTCCAGGGCTCGTCGAGACGCGCCTCCACCCGGCGAAACAGCGCCTGCAGGCGCAGCTCCGGCGTGCCACGCACTTCCCCTTGCAGGGTGCGCTCCAGCAGTGCCAGCAGCAGAGTGAGCAACTGGGGCTGGAGTGGGGAACGAACCCCTTCGAGCTGGATCAGGCTGAGCAGATGATGAAGCTGATCACCGCCATCCCCTTGCCAGATACGGTGACCAAGGCGGTGCAGATGCTGCCAGCGCGGCACGTCATCGAGCAAAATCCAGCTGATCTGCCAGCTTTCGCCAATCAGCTTGAGACCGCCGGGGACGGCGGCGGGCAAAAAGATGAGCGAACCGTTCGGGACAGGCTGCTCGCCCCGGTCTGTGAGCAGCGCCCCCCCCTCGCTGTGGCTCGCCATCAGAATGTGAAACTCGGGCCGATTGCGGCGAATGAGGTAGTGCTCCCGAATGGTCGAGAGGCCGGTCAGAAAGATACCGGCCTCGCCGAGCAGGGGCAGCCCTTCGCGCCCCAGCATTCGCTCATCGCAGGAGGGCGCGATCTCCAGACACTCGCTGACAAAGGGCATAACACCTCAACAGGATAGTTTCACACAATAAACCCGAGAGAGCCTCACAGTGAAGCCGCTCGCTACTCCCCCTATCATACCCATGACAAACCTTGCTTTTCTCATACCCGGTTAACACTAATGAATTATTGGCAAGCGATTTTAAAACAAACCACCGATCGCGAGTTCATGACCCGATTGTGGCGGCTGGCCCTGCCGGTTTCGCTGCAATCCATGATGTTCTCCCTGCTCGGTCTCATCGATATCATGATGGTGAGCCAGCTTGGCACCACGGCTGTGGCGGCGGTCGGCTTGGGTAACCGGGTCTTCTTCTTCAATCTGCTGGTGACAGCGGGCCTCGCGGGCGGGGTCTCGGTATTGGCAGCACAATACTTCGGGCGCGGGGAGATGGCCGGGGTGCGCCGCTCCCTGGCGCTGGCCATAGTGGGCGCCCTGCTGGTCACCCTGCCCTTTGCCTTCATCTATGTGTTATCACCGGGCAGCGTACTCGGCTTTGCCAGTCAGGATCCGGCACTGCGAGCTCTGGCGGATCAATTCTTGATGATCACCGGCGCCACCATCCTCTGTACCGCCATCGTGGTGCCGCTGGAGTCAGCCCTGCGCTCGGTCGGCAATGCAGCTGCGCCAACCCGCATCGGCATTATCGCCATCATCGCCAACGTCATCCTCAATTACGCCCTCATCTTCGGTCACTTCGGCTTCGAGGCGATGGGGGTGGCTGGCTCGGCCTGGGGCACCACCATTTCCCGACTGCTGCAGACAGCCCTGCTGCTGCTCTACGTAAAGCGTTATGAGGCGCGCCTGATCCCGCGCGCACCAGACTGGCTGGCCGCCTTCAAGCGCAAGGAGGTGGTGCGCTTTACCCTGATCGCCCTGCCGCTGCTGTTCCATGACGGCCTTTGGGCCTTCGGCATGCTGATTTACGGCTTTCTCTATGCCCATCTTGGCACCGATTCGCTGGCCATCATGACCACACTCGGCACCCTGGAGAGCATCCTTATCTCCCTCTTCTTCGGACTGGCGGTGGCCTGCTCCACCCTGCTCGGCCACCGGCTCGGGGCCGAGGAGTACGAGATTGCCTGGCAGCACTCCCAGCTGTTCCTGCTGCTGGCACCGATTGGCGCGCTGCTGGTGGGGATCATCGTCTGGCTGCTGCAAGCCAACCTGCTGCAGTGGGTCGGCAACCTGCCCCCCGATCTGATGACGGAAGCGGGTCAGGTGCTCGGCATCATGTGTCTCGGGATGCTGCTCAAGGTGTTCAACATGGTGGGGATCATCGGGGTGCTGCGCTCTGGCGGTGATGTGAACTACAGCATCTTTATCGACATCGTCGGCATGTGGTGCATCGGCATCCCGCTCGCCTGGGTGGCGGTCACGCTGCTCGGCTGGCCCCTCTCCTGGGTGGTGGCGGTGGTCTTGCTGGAGGAGCTCAGCAAGGTGTTGCTGGTGCAGCGCCGTATTCGCCAGCGCTGCTGGTTGAAGAATCTGGTGATCGGATAAACAGCCATAAATCGGGGTCATATCAATGACAGAAAAACCCTGTTTGCAGTATGCTGGGCGTCTCTTCAATCAGAGGCAGGGATCCACGATTTCCCTGTCCAGTAGTCGTTTAAGGAGACGAGCATGCAACCACAGAAAGAGCTGATCACCGAGACGGCCCTGCTTGAGATGGCCAACAAGATCATCAAGGAGCATGAAGACTTCATCCACGGTATGCGCGCCGATTCGGTGGAGCAGAAGGGGGATATTCTGGTGTTCAAGGGGGAGTATTTCCTGGCCGAAGATGGCACCCCGACCGGCAAGACCATGGCGGTCTTCAACATGTTCAAGCTGCTGGCCCAGCAGCTCTCCGGCAAGTACAAGCTGGCCTGATCGCACCAGCTCATTGCCAACAGGATGCCGCCCTCAGGCGGCATCTGTTTTTGCCCGGTTCTGCCCCTCGACCACCACGCAGTTGCGTCCCGCCATCTTGGCCTGATAGAGACACTCGTCGGCACGGTTGATCAGAATATCGATGGTGTCATCGGAACGAGCCATGGCAATCCCGATACTCACCGTCACCTCCAGCAATTCGTCCGAGGTGGGGCTCTTCACCAGCCGCGCCTCGACGGCAATGCGCAGCCGCTCGGCCATTTTGCTCGCCAGCGCCGGATCGGCGCAGTTGTGCATCAGGATGGCAAACTCTTCGCCGCCATAGCGCCCCAGCACCATATCAGGCTCCAGCTGCTCCCCCAGGGTGGTCGCCACCTCCTTGAGCACCGCATCCCCCGCCAGATGGCCGTAGATATCGTTGATCCGCTTGAAGCGATCGAGATCCAGCAGCATCACCGCAAAGGGCTTCTTCTTGAGTTGCAGCCGGATTCTGGCCTGCTCCAGCTGCTTCATCAGCAGGCGGCGGTTCATCATGCCGGTCAGCTCATCGGTGGTCGATTCCCGATATAGCCGCAGCAGCATGTTGAGCTGGCCGCACTGCACCCAGCAACTGGCCATGGTAAACATGCCGAGCACCCACACCTGATTCAGGGTGGCCTGACTCCAGATGCTCTGGCCCACCAACAGCCAGTGGCCCAGCAGCATGGTCACCAGTACCACGCCTGCCAGTTGCAAGCCGAGGGAGAGGGGGATGGGGAAGATGGCAAACAGGGTGATCAGCAGATAGGGAAAAGCCGCATAGCCCGCCTGCAACTCCTGTCCGGCGCCAAAGCTGTTCAGGCAGAAGAGGGAGAAGAGCATCATCACGGCCATCAGGTAGCCAAGGGCCAGCTTCATCCGTTCCCGCTTGAAGTGGATGAGGTACGAGAGCGGAATAAGTGGCGAGAGCGCCAGAGTGCAGAAGATCCTGGCTTGGAACAGCTGCTCGAAATGAACGGCGGGCAAGGTCAGCCAATCCACCACGGCCCAGGCGGGCAATCCGAGCATCAGCAAGCAGGTCAGCAGGCGCAAACGCACCGTCATAAAGCCCATGCGAGTACGAGTAAAGTCTTCGGAGTGAACCCTCGCACTCCAGAACTCTGACAACTTGAGCATCCAGAGTCTCCACGATGAATACCGAGGGCTCATTCTACACCTACAAAGTGGTAAAATTGTCATTAGCGGGGAGAATAAAAAGGAGAGGTCGGTCACACAAACCGACAGATGATAATCGCAGCGCGCAAACGTTTCAACCCATCAAAAAATAAACCTTTTTTTGCATAATTAGCGCTGGTCAGCCTCATTTCAATCACTACAATAGCGCCCAATTTTCTCCCCCTCCCCACACAATTCGAGGTACTTATGGAACAGGCTGCTGTCACACGCGCCAATCGAGAGGCACATCCACCCAGGCGAGCCCATAGCGAACTGGTCTATGGCATAGAGGATGTCCCGCCTCTGCCCCAGACGCTGTTCGCCGCCCTGCAGCATATGCTCGCCATGTTTGTCGCCATCATTACCCCGCCCCTGATTATCGCCAATGCCCTCGGCCTCCCCGCCGCCGACACCCGTTATATCGTCTCCATGTCGCTGGTCATGTCCGGCATCGCCTCCTTCATTCAAACCCGCCGCTTCGGCCCCATCGGTTCCGGCCTGCTCTCGGTACAGGGCACCAGCTTCAACTTCCTCGGCCCCATCATCGCCTCCGGCCTCGCCCTCAAACAGGCGGCCATGCCCACCGAGGATCTGTTGGGCACATTGTTCGGCACCATGATGGTTGCAGCACTCACTATCGTGGTGATGAGCCGCTTCCTCCATCTGGTGAAACGGATCATCACCCCGCTGGTGACCGGCATCGTGGTGCTGCTGATCGGCCTGACCTTGATCAAGGTGGGCCTCATCAGCATGGGGGGCGGTTATGCGGCCCTCTCTGATGGCAGCTTCGCCAGTCACACCAACCTCTTCCTCTCCCTGCTGGTGCTCGGCCTGATCGTGTTGCTGCAACGCAGTCGCAACCCCTGGTTGCGCCTCTCCGCCATCATGATCGCCATGCTGGCGGGCTATGCCGTGGCCCTGCTGCTGGGCAAAGTGAGCGCCCCCACCTTCGACGGCCCGCTGGTGATGGTGCCCATTCCGCTCCACTACGGTCTCGGCTTTGACTGGCAGTTGTTCGTGCCGCTCGCCATCATCTTCGTGGTGACGGCGCTCGAAGCGATCGGCGACATGACCGCCACCTCGGATATCTCCGGCGAGCCACTGGAAGGGCCTGTCTATATGGAGCGGATCAAAGGCGGCGTGCTGGCCGATGGCGCCAACTCCATGCTGGCGGCAGTTTTCTCCACCTTCCCCATGTCCACCTTCGCCCAGAATAACGGCGTCATCCAGCTGACCGGCGTCGCCAGCCGTCACGTCGGTCTCTTTATCGCCGCCATGCTGGCGCTGCTCGGCCTGTTCCCGGCGGTCGCCAGCCTGGTACAGCAGATCCCCGAGCCCGTGCTGGGGGGCGCCACTATAGTGATGTTCGGCACCATCGCCGCCGCTGGCGTGCGCATCATTGCCCGCGAGGAGCTGGATCGCCGCGCCCTGATGATCCTGGCGGTGTCGCTGGCCATGGGGCTAGGAGTCGCGCAGGTGCCAGAAGTGCTGCAACACCTGCCGGAGCTGGCCAAGAGCGTACTCTCCTACGGCGTCGCCACCGGTGGCATTACCGCCATCGTGCTCAACCTGCTGCTGCCCAAGCGCGAAGCGCGTCACTCCTAAGAGCTCGCCTACCGATAGCTAACAGCCCCGCACTTGCGGGGCTTTACCTTGCCAGTCGCCACGGGTAGTGTGCTGGGCAGCCTTTTTTGAGGATGCCGCCATGCCCTATCGCCTGCTCTCCCCCCTCTCCAATAACGCTTCACCCGCACAGATACTGGCGCAAGAGCAGCACTGGCTGCGCGACTGTGCCCATGACGGCCAGCCCCGCGCTCACCTGTGGCAGGCGCCCCAATGCCTGATTGTCACTCGCAAAGATACCCGCCTCCCCCATTACGAAGCCGCCTGCCAGCAACTTGCAGCTGAAGGCTGGCCGGTACATGTGCGCGACAGTGGCGGTACCGCCGTGCCCCACGGGGCGGGGATCCTCAACCTATCCCTGCTGCTGCCCCGCACCACCACAGATCTCGCCCACTACTACCGGCTGCTGGGGGCGCCGCTGCTGACCCTGTTGGCGGAGTACGGCCTTGAGGGAAGCTATGACTTCGTGCCCGGATCCTTTTGCGATGGTCAGTACAATCTGGTGATCGGGGGACGCAAGATCACCGGCACTGCCCAGCGCTGGCTGGCGCCGGGGCAGGATCACCAGGGCGCCGTGCTGGCGCAAGCCATGCTGCTGGTGGCGGGTGATGTGGATGAAGGCACCCGGATGGCGAGCCGCTTCTACGAGCTGGCGGGCGGCGAGCTGCGTTTTATAACGGGAACCTCCACCACGCTGGCAAGCTGCATCGATTGGCGCGGTAGCGATCAGGCACTGGTGGAGAAAGTGCGAGCACGTCTGGATAACCTGCTGAGCGAGGGGCTATCCCCCTCATCCTGACCTTATCCCGAAGGGAGAGGGAAAGTCCCCGTCCATAGACACAGCGCACAAAAAAAGCCACGACCGGAGTCGTGGCTTGTTCTTTTCAATGGGAACGTGAAATGGGCTGAGGCATTCAGGCCGTCTGCGGCTCCGGCTCGGCTTCGCTATCCAGATCCCGGCTAAAGTAGGCGCGGGTCTCGGCGATCACCACATGGCGCAGACCAATCAGGCCGATGAGGTTGGGCACCGCCATCAGGCCGTTAACGATATCGGCCAGCAGCCAAATCATGTCCAGATGGAGGAAAGCACCGCTCGCAACCAGCGCCAGATAGACCAGACGATAGGGCTTGATCGCCTTCACCCCGAACAGGTATTCGGTGCAGCGCTCGCCGTAGTAGTTCCAGCCAAGGATGGTGGTAAAGGCGAAGAACAGCAGGCCAATGCTCACCAGATACTGGCCAACATGGGCATCGAGCCCCTGGGCAAAGGCCAGACTGGTCATGGCCGCGCCGCTTGCATCGCCGCTCCACACGCCTGTGACCACCAGGGTCAGGCCGGTCATGGTGCAGATGATGATGGTGTCGATGAAGGTACCTGTCATGGAGACCAGCCCCTGCTCCACGCAAGAGTCGGTCTTGGCCGCCGCCGCCGCGATGGGTGCAGAGCCCAGACCTGACTCGTTGGAGAAGACCCCGCGCGCCACCCCGGACTGAATGGCCAGCATGATGCTGGCACCGACGAAGCCGCCGGTCGCCGCATGGCCGGTGAAGGCACTCTCGATAACCAGCATGACGGCATCGGGCAGGGCGCTGGCGTTGTTCACCAGCACACCCAGACAGGCGACGATGTAGAAGATGGCCATGAAGGGCACCACCTTGCTCGACACGCTGGAGATCGACTTGATCCCTCCCAGGGTCACCAGCGCCACGATCAGGGTCAGCACTACGGCGGTCGCTTCACGGGGCACCGAGAAGGAGAGGCTCATGGCGTCGGAGATGGCATTGACCTGCGGGAAGGTACCGATACCGAAGAAAGCCACGCCGATGCCGAACAGGGCAAACAACTTGGCGAGCGGTTTGGAACCGAGCCCCTTCTCCAGATAATACATGGGACCGCCCGCCATCTGGCCGTTGGCATCCTGCTCGCGATATTTCACCGCCAGCAGACACTCTGCGTACTTGGTGGCCATGCCGAACAGCGCCGCCATCCACATCCAGAACAGGGCACCCGGGCCCCCCAGCTTGATGGCGGTGGCCACCCCGACGATGTTGCCGGTACCAATGGTGGCAGAGAGGGCGGTACAGAGGGCGCCGAAGCTGGAGACATCCCCCTGCTTGCCCTGCCCCTGATCGCGGCCAAAGACCAGCCGCAGAGCGAGCGGCAAGCGCACCACCTGAAGCAGACCCAGACGCAGGGTGAGATAGATACCGGTCCCGACCAGCAGGATCAGCAGGGGTGGCCCCCAGATAAAACTATCGATGGCGGTTAACGCCGATTGAATTGATGACATGCATCCTCCTTAAGAAACAGAAATTAAGGAGGAGAAGGATGATCTTCCCATAGGTGTCGCGATCCCCAGAGGCGATCGGATGCGGGCCAAGCCCAGGTACAACCATCCCATCCCCTCTGTCCTTTTGCCTGAGAGTTTCCGGCGCCAGCCTGCCCTTGCGGGTAGTCATGGTGCCTTGCTCCTTCGGCGCCCGATTTAACGGGTCTCTCCAGAGTATCGTCCAGTAGCAGTCCACACCGGTTGCCCGGTACCTGAAAGATTCACTTCTTCGGTGGATGGTTGCCCATCGCTCTCCTGCTACCTTCATCCGAACTAGTTTGGATTAGGAAGTCGGCATGTTAATCCAAAAAATGTGAGCTGTCTCGCACTTGGCCGCCCCCATTTATATTTTTTTAGTGACCGCCAGAACCGCGGCAAGAATGTTAAATGTTAGTTAAATATCAACAAGTTAGGCTCTCACGGATCAAATGTGGCCCAAACGAGAAAAATGGCGGATAGAGAACAGTGATCCCTCTCGTTTCGCCAAGAAAATCTTGCCGACATATCCAATCAAAATGCTTGCACACAGAATCAATAAGCCGATAATCCGCTGCATAACCAAGCACTTTGCCATCAATTTATGCACTGTGTTCGGTTGGTCCCACCGGACCGCTCGCCTGACCCGGCCGTCGCCGGTTCAATCGCATATGGCTTGGGCATATCACGCCCCCTAAGGATGACCAAAAGAGAATGAACGACGCCCTGGTTGCAAAAGATGTGGTCGCACAAGATTACCGTCAGCTGGTTGAACAATTCGGCTCCCCCCTGCTGCTGCTCGACAAGGCAGCCGTCCGCAAACAGTATCGGGCCCTGGCCGCCGCCCTGCCCGATGTACGATTGCACTATGCACTCAAACCCCTGCCCCATGAGGCGGTGGTCTCTGTCTTGAAGGAAGAGGGGGCCTGTTTCGATCTGGCCACCAATGGCGAAGTGGATCTGGTGCGTAGTCAGGGGGTTCGCCCGGGACGTTGCATTCATACCCATCCCATCAAGCGCGACAGCGATATCCGTTATGCGCTGGAGTTCGGCTGCACCGTGTTTGTCTACGACAACCCGCTGGAGCTGGAAAAGTTCATTCCCTACAAGGACGAAGTGAAACTGCTGCTGCGGGTCAGCTTCCCCAACCCCGAGACCAAGGTCGATCTCTCCAAAAAGTTCGGCTGCACTCCGGAGCAGGCGCTTCCGCTGCTGCAACTGGCCCACGCCAAGGGGATCAAGGTGATGGGGCTGTCGTTCCACGTCGGCTCCCAGGTACCTCATGCCCGTCGCCATGTGCAGGCCATCGACGCCTGCCGCGAGATCATGGAGCAGGCCTGGGCGCTCGGGCTCAAGCCCTGGGTGCTGGATATCGGCGGCGGTTTCCCGGTCGATTATGAGGGGGGCGAGTTCGATATCGACGGCTTCTGCGCGCCGATCCGCGAAGCGCTGGCCAAGTTGCCCGCTACCGTGCAGAAGATTGCCGAACCGGGCCGCTTTATCAGCGCACCGGCCATGACTTCGGTATCCAGCGTGATGGGCAAGGCCCACCGCGGCGACAAGATCTGGTACTACCTGGATGACGGCCTCTACGGCAGCTACAACGGCCAGCTCTATGACCACGTTACCTATCCGGTGAGCACGCCTTATGCCTGTGGCGATCAGCACAACTCGGTGCTCTCCGGCCCCACCTGCGACAGTGTGGATGTGATCCGCGATGGCATCATGCTGCCGGATCTGGCTATCGGCGAGTTGGTGGTTGGCAAGGTGATGGGCGCCTACACCTGGGCCTCCGCCTCCACCTTCAACTTCTTCCCCAAGGCCAGCATCCTCATTCTGGACAGCAGCCAGAAGGGGCAGAAGCTGGTGGCAGTAGCCTGAGCACACCGCTCGCTCGCCAACAGGTTCACTGGGCAAAAACAAGAGGGGGAAGCTTGAGCTTCCCCCTCTCTCATTTCACCAACCCCTATCAGATAAACTGACTGGTCAGCAGCCAGCCGGTGTAGGCGACGAAGCAGGTGAGCAGCACGCCCCCCTCCAGCCGGTTGATGCGGCCTTGGCCCTTGCGGCCCAGACACATCACCAGCAGCAGCAGGGTCAGCCCCATCATGATGCTCCAGTCACGGGTGAGCACCTCCGGCGCCACATCGAGCGGGTGGATGCCCGCCGCAATCCCCACCACCGCCAGGGTGTTGAACAGGTTGGAGCCGAGCACGTTGCCAAGGGCCAGATCATGCTCGTTCTTGCGAATGGCGATGAGGGACGAGGCCAGCTCCGGCAGGGAGGTTCCCACCGCGACTATGGTGAGGCCAATAACCAGATCGCTGATGCCGAGCGCCTGGGCGATGGTCACCGCCCCCCAGACCAACAGGCGGGAAGCGCCGATCAGCAGCACCAGCCCGACCACCAGCCAGAAGATGGCGCTCTTGAGGGACATCCCCTCGCTCTCGATATCCTCGGCGGTCTCGGTATCCAGCGCATCTCCCTTGCCATTCATGCCAGCCCAGATGGACCAGCCCATCAGGGCAACGAAGACAGCCCCCAGAATGACCGCATCCATCCTGCCCAGATGGCCATCGATCAGCAGGGCGCCGGAGAGCAGGGTAATACCAAGCAGGATCGGGATCTCCTTGCGCACTACCTGAGAGGCCACCGCGATAGGGCTGATCAGTGCCGTCAGACCCAGGATCAGCGCGATATTAGTGATGTTGGAGCCATAGGCATTACCAAGTGCCAACCCGGGATTGCCCTGGGACGCCGCCAGCGCCGAGACCACCATCTCCGGGGCCGAGGTACCAAAACCGATGATCACCATGCCGATCAGCAACGGCGGCATCCCCGCATAACGGGCAGTGGCGGCAGCACCGTCGACAAACTTGTCTGCACTCCAGACCAGCAGCGCCAGTCCGGCAATCAGGGCAACAAAAGCCAGGGTCATAGGATCTTCATCTCTTGTTATCTGCAACGAAGCGCCAGCCCAAACGGGCAGGCACCATGGGAAAGTGGCGCCAGTGTAGCTGTGCCACCTCCCATTTCAAGGGGAAATCAAACCGTGATTAACATTTCACAGTGCAGCCAGCAGGCTCGCGGCATCGGAGACCTCGAACTTGCCCGGCGCCTCCACAAACAGCTGCTCGACCACACCATCGTTGGCGATCAACGCAAAGCGCTGGGCGCGGATGCCGCCAAAGGCACCGGTATCCTTGGCCAGATCCAGCGCCCGGGTCCAGCTGCCGTCGCCATCCGCCAGCATGGTGATCGCCTCGGCATTCTGGGCCGTCTGCCAGGCCCGCATCACGAAAGCGTCGTTGACCGACAGACAACAGATGGCATCCACCCCTTTGGCCATAAACTGATCGGCCAGCACCACATAGCCGGGCAGATGAGCATTGGAGCAGGTAGGAGTAAAAGCGCCGGGTACCGCAAACAGCACCACTTTTTTACCGGCGAACAGTGTCTTGCTATCCCGCAGCTGCTTGCCCTCGGCGGTGATAAAGGTAAATTCGCCCGCAGGCAGGGGTTGTCCTACAGCAATCATGATTTCTCGTCCTGAGTCGTGATGGGAAGTCGCCAGTTTATCCCAGAGTGACGATGCCGCCTAACAGCGGCTCTGAGCCTGACCATGGATAGCGGCAGGCATTTTCCCCTTGGGCAGACTACTCTTGAGCTGGTTTCACGGCGCCAGGAGGCCCCATGCAACACTATTACGATGGTCTGGAAATTCGTCCCCCCGCCATGCGCGAACAGCAGCAACTGGACCAGCTCAATCATCAGCTTACCCATGTCAGTCAATATTGCGCCGGTTACTCCAGCGCCTATCGCCAGTGCCGCCTCGAGGATCTGGCAGAGCTGGCCACCCTGCCACTGCTCGACAGCAAAGAACTCTTTGCCGCCCAGCAGGCTCATCCCCCCTTTGCCGGTCTCACCGGCCGTCCGGCCAGTCAGGCGCTGCGGGTCTTCTCCTGTCCGGGCCAGCTGGCCATCCCCGAGTATGCGGGTGCTGACTGGTGGGGCGCCGCCCGAGCGCTGTTTGCCGCCGGTTTCAAGGCGGGGGAAGTGATGCTCAACGGCCACGACTATCACGCCGGCCCCACCGCCTTTATTTTCGATAACGGCGCCCGCCAGCTGGGCGCCCCCGTGGTGCCCTGCGGGCCACACGATACCCAGCGCCAGCTGGAGGCACTGCTGCGCTATCAACCCACCGGCTATGTCGGCCCGCTGGTGACCCTGCTCGACCTGCTGGAGGCGGCCGAAGCGGCGGAGATCCCGAGCGACTCGCTGCGCCGCGCCCTATTGTGCGAAGCCACCCATCCCGAAACGGCACCACTGCACGCCATTCACGGCATTGCGGCCCTCAACTGTCTGGTGTGGCAGGATGTGGGGGTGGTGGCCTACGAGAGTCAGCCCGGTCAGGGCTTTATCGTCAATGAGAGCTGCATCGTTGAAATCATCGATCCCGCCAGCGGCAATCCCGTGAGTGGCGATGAAACAGGCCAGCTAGTGGTGACCCGGCTCGATCTGGAGTATCCGCTGCTGCGGCTGGTCACCGACTGGCAAGGTCACTGGCTCGCCAAACCGAGCGCTTGCGGGCGCACCAACCGGCGCCTCAAGCTGGTGTAGCAGGCCAAGTAAATGCACACATGCAAACGGGCAGCCATCAGGCTGCCCGTTTTGTCTCTGAACTGGAAAAGAAAATCTCTATAGAGAGACGTTAACGCCTCGCCTGCCAGGTGGCGATGGCGAGCAGGGAGTCGGGGGTAAACTCGCTGGCACGCTCGGCGATCTCGGCCAGGCTCATCCAGTGCACCGCGCTCACCTCTTCGGCCTGCAACTGCAACGGCCCCTGATAACGGCAACTGAAGAGGCCGCCCCAGACCCGGTAGCCCTCCCCTTCTGCATAAAAGCTGCCAAAGCCCTGCAGTGGAACATCCATAATCCCCAGCTCTTCGGCCAGCTCGCGGCGGGCGGAGGGCTCCATCTCCTCACCGGTGGTGACCACACCACCGGCGCAAGCATCCAGCATACCGGGGCAGAAATCCTTGCTGAGGGTGCGTCGCTGCACCAGGATCCGATCCGCGTCGTCGAGCACCAGAATATAGCTGGCGCGATGGCAGAGATTCTCCCGCCGCACCTTGGCTCGCTCGGCCACGCCAATCACCCGGTTATCCTCGTCCACCACATCAACCCATTCCACGCACAGGCCCTTTTATTTGTTCCATTCAAGCCCGCAGTATATCGGTGCTGTGGTTTGCCATGGCACAACTTTTTCGATGATGCCGTCAATTTGCCGAGCTCACTGGCAAAATAAGGATTCATGCAAATCTTTATAAACCGTCATATCAGTGTCATCGACCGACACCATAGTGTGCCCTGTCCAGGCAATCAGGGAACCGTGTGATGAAGGTATTCAAGCAGTTATCCCCACGGCAGATCGCTCGCTACATCAAGAGCTTTCATCGAGGCTATTTTGCCATCGAGTCGCTGGGGACATTTGAATTCAACGCGGGCAGGATCAGCCTCCATGGCCTGACCTGCCGCCAGCGGCTAAGACTGGCTCGCCAGATCAATCTGGCTGTCAGACAACTTGGTCACCGCGACCCCTTGCCGGACATGTGAGCCAAAGGGTCTTGCCCTACTGTCTGTTGTGCATCCATGCTTTGCCCGCCGGCTACTGGCCGCGCGGGCCGTTTTCGATATCGGTAATGATGCCGTTGCGCACCGTCACAAAGCGCATGAACTCGTTCTTGCCGAAGTTGTAGGTCCAGCGTTCACCATATTTGACCTGCACCATGTTGCCAAACTGGTTCTCCTCGTTGCGGTTGAGCTCTTCACGCAACATCGGCTCACCGCACTTGAGCAGCATCTCGGCGGTGGTGTCTCCCTCGGTGATCAGGGCGTTCTTGCAGCGCATGGCATCAGCACTGGCCGGAATGCTCAGCAGCAACAGAGCAAGCCCCGCTACTTTCTTCATCTTCTTGCTCATCGGGTTCTCCTTATCCTCTCTAATGAGTCGCAGTATGCCTGTTCCCGTTTCTGAAAAAACCAGTAAAAAGCGCAAAAGTGCCGCCCTTTTCTGCTCTCCAGCCTGCTGGTCGCGACAAATGCTGTCTATCACATAGCCCAAAAACAAACGGCGACCCGAGGGTCGCCGTTTGCATCAAGCCAGCAGGATCACAGGATGTCCAGCAGCTCGACTTCAAATACCAGTGCAGAGTAAGGCGGGATGGAGCCCGCGCCACGGGCACCGTAGGCCAGATCGTGGGGGATGTAGAGCTTCCACTTGGAACCAACCGGCATCAGCTGCAGCGCTTCAACCCAGCCAGCGATCACGCCGGTCACCGGGAATTCAGCCGGCTGGCCGCGAGCAACGGAGCTGTCGAATACACCACCGTGGGTGAAGGTACCGTGGTAGTGCACACGCACGGACTGACCGGCTACCGGAACGGCACCGTTGCCTTCTACCAGCACTTCGTACTGCAGACCGGAGTCGGTCACCTTCACTTCAGCGCGCTTGGCGTTATCAGCCAGGAAGGCTTCGCCGTCAGCAGCGGCGGCCTTGGCGGCGGCTTCCTGCTCTTCTTGCATACGCGCAGTGATCACCTGGAAGGCATCATTGATATCGTCACGGCTGACCGCGAACTCCAGACCATTCAGGGCATCTGCCAGACCTTGTTGCAGGGCCGGGATATCCAGACCGGCGAAAGCTTGCTGCGCCAGCTGATCACCCATGTTGCGGCCGATGCCATAGCTGGCCTTCTGTTCGATAGAGTCGTATTGGGACATTGAGATGTTGCTCCAGATCCATGTAGTAAAGAGGCGGGATAATATCAGACTTTTGGCCGGGGTGCTGCCGGGGGCACCCTTGATTTCCCCGTCAGTGGGAGGAACTTCACACAAGATGCGGATGAACGCCGCCCAACGGCGGCGATCTGCTTAACCGCGATCCAGCAAGGCTCTGACCGCAGCCACCTTGGCGCCATCGGTGATATTGACCCGACCATCATCCGAAGTGCCCATATTGACGCCATGGGGTACCATGCCACCGCGCCAGCCCATGCCGGACATATGCACTTCGCTCACCCCGGTGAACTCGATGATGGTACGCACGTTGTCGGCATTGACCCCGGCCCCCGGCATCAGGCTGGCACGTCCCGCCAGCGCTTGTTGCATCTCCTGCAGGGTTTCCAGCCCCGCCAGCGCGGTCGGCGCATGGCCCGAGCTCAGAATGCGCTCGCAACCGGCAGCGACTATGGTCTCCAGATCGAGGCGCCAGTCGGAAGAGAGGTCTATGGCGCGATGGAAAGTGACCCCCAACGGTCCTGCAGCATCCACCAGCTGTTTGAGTTTGGCGGCAGGCACCCGTCCTTCCTCATCCAGCAAACCGACCACCACCCCTTGCAGACCGGCAGAGCGGGCCGCCGCGATATCTTGCAGCATCATCTCGAACTCGCCGTCGTTGAAACAAAAATCCCCGGCGCGCGGGCGGATCATGGCATAAACCGGCACTGTGGCATGGCGGGCCGCCTGCTGCATAAAACCGTAGGAGGGGGTCAGGCCGCCCAGACCCAGCGCAGAGCAGAGCTCGATGCGATCCGCCCCGGATTGCTGGGCGGTGAAGAGGGATTCCAGGTTGTCGATACAGATTTCAAGACGGGTCATGAGGACTCCTTTTTCGGGGAGATCAGACCCCACATCTGATCTCATAGATTGAGCAAGGCTGCGCCGCGCACACCGCCGGCACCGCCGAAGCGGGCCTGGCGGATCTCGGGCAGGGCGACCCCGGGCAGCAAGTGACCAGGCAGACGCAGCGGCAGCTGTTCATAGAGGGCGGGCAGGCCGCTCAGGCCGCCCCCCAATACCACCACCTCGGGATCAATCACCGAAATGGCGGTGGCAAGCCCGGCGGCCATGATCTCCAGCCAGCAGTCGACCGTCTCGACCGCATGGGGTTCATGGGCCTCGAAGCGCCCCACAATCTGGTGACCCGTGGCGCGCTGGCCATGGAAATGGTGATAGAGACGCTCCAGACCGGTGCCGGAGGCATAGGTTTCAAAACAGACCAGACGGCCGCAGCCGCAACGGGGACGGGGCAACTCGGGGTACTTCATCAGCATGGTCGCGGGCAAGGGGTAGTGACCAATCTCGCCAGCCAGCCAGTTGCGCCCCTGAATAAGCTTGCCCGCCAGATAAACAGCGCCGCCGATGCCGGTGCCGATGGTGACGCCGAGCGCACTGCCTGCGCCGTCGGCTGCCCCTTGATGCACTTCGGACCAGAGGAAGCAGTTGGCGTCGTTATCCACCTTGACCGGCCGCTCCAGCAGCTCGGCCAGATCGGCGCCCAGATGGCGACCATTGATGGAGGGCAGATTAGCCGCCACTATGCTGTGATCCTGGCTGTTGATGACACCGGGGAAACCGATGCCGACCGAGCCCCGCGCGCCGAAGCGGGCATCCGCCTGCTCGACCCGGGAGCGGATCAGCTGCTGCAGCCCCTCGTAATCGTTGCCAGGGGTGCTCATGCGCTCCTCGTGGCAGAGGTTCAATGCACCGTCATAGACCGCAAAAGCGATCTTGGTGCCACCGATATCAAAGCCGTAATACATGCCAGCACTCCCTTGTCAGCCCGTGTTTATCCAACTCTGTTCCAAGGGGGACATTGTATTAATTCGCAAAAAAAATAAAGTGACCGAAGGCGAAAAACGGGAGAGTGATCAGAGCAAACGGCTCATTTGTCGCTGCAGGCAGGGCTGCCCGAGGCTTATCAGGGTGCGCTCTGCACCATCAAAGACGAAGCCGCGGCGCAGGTAGAATCCCTCGCCGATGTGGTTGCCATCAAGCAGCCACAATTTGACGCTATGGCAACCGGCGCGGCGCATCTGCATCGCCACCGCCTGCCACAGCCGTTTGCCATAGCCTTGTCGCCAGTGGTCGGGATGGAGGTAAAAAGCGCGGATCAGGGCATGGCTCTGTCCCGCTTCCTGCAGTGGTTGCCAGTAGAGCAGGCCAATCACCACTTCATCGAGACAAAGCAGCATGGGCCTTGGGCCCGGCTCGGCCAGACGGCTCTGCCAAATCTGCAGATGGGCGGTGACGTCCAGCTGCTCCAGCAAGTCGGCACCGAGCACCTGGCCATAGGCAGCGAGCCAGCTGGCTCGCTGCATCACCGTCATGGCGGCGGCATCGTCGCTGCGCGCCATGCGCAGGCTTAAGCCTTGCATTGGGGCACCAGACCGTTGGCGCGGGCCTGCTCATAGAGCGGCAGCACTTGCGCCTGTTGCGCCTGCAACTCGGCGATCCGGTTCTCGTTGCTCGGGTGGGTGGAGAGCAGTTGCGGCGGCGTGTTGCCACCGGAGGCTGCGCTCATGTTTTGCCACAGGGGGATTGCCTCGGCCGGATTGAACCCGGCGCGCGCCATCAGCTCAAGTCCGAGCCGATCCGCTTCGCTCTCCTGAGTTCGGCCGTAGGGCAACATCACCCCCACCTCGACCCCGAGGCCAAGGGCGGCCATGGTGGCGCCGCGATACTCGCTGGTGCCCATGGCAATGTCCGCAGCCGCCAGACCGATCCCCGCCAACTGGCTGCGTGAGAGTCGCTCGTTGGAGTGCTGGGCCAGTACGTGAGTCAACTCGTGACCGATGACGGTCGCCAGCTGATCCTGATTCTTGGCCACCTTGAGCAGGCCGCTGTAGACCCCGATCTTGCCGCCGGGCAGGGCGAAGGCGTTGACCTGTTTGGAGTCAAACACCACCACTTCCCAGTTGGTGATGCCATAGCTGGCCGGCACCTGGGCGGTCACCGCCTTGGCAACACAGGAGACATAGGCGTTGAGTTTGGCATCCTTGCTCACCTTCTCCTGCTTTTTCATCTGCTCGAAGGAGTCAGCGCCCAGCTGGTTCATCTGCTGGGGAGAGTAGAGCAGCATCTGGCTGCGGCCGGTCGGCGACTGGGCGCAGGCGACCAGCAGGGAACTACAGAGGGCTACCAGGCCAAACTTGGTGAGGGACGCAATCATGAAGGGATCCTTTGCCATAACGTTGCCCTATTCTCGGAAATGCCGCCCTGCTAAGCAAGGGAGCCAGCCCCCGGCTGGCGGAAAAATATCCATCCAGCGCTATTAACAAAACTGACAGCCGACAAAAACAAAACGAGCCCGCTTGGGGCTCGTTTTATCAGGGCATGCTGACTGCAGGCAGTTACATGATACCCAGCTTTTTCAGGTCAGCCTGTACCACCTTGGCCGGCACCGGCACGTAGCCATCTTTGGCAACGATGTTCTGGCCTGCTTTGGAGAGCATCATCTTGACGAACTCTTGCTCCATCGGGGAGAGCGGCTTGTTCGGATGCTTGTTCACGTAAACGTACAGGAAGCGTGACAGCGGATACTTGCCGGTGATGGCGTTATCGGAGGTCGCTTCGATGAAGGTCTTGCCATCCTTGGAGAGCGGTACCGCACGCACGCCGGAGGTGACATAACCGATACCGGAGTAGCCGATGCCGTTCAGGGAGGCAGAGACAGACTGCACCACGGAGGCAGAACCCGGCTGCTCGTTCACGCCGCTCTTGAAGTCGCCGTTACACAGGGCGTGCTCCTTGAAGTAACCGTAGGTACCGGATACGGAGTTGCGACCGAACAGTTGCAGATCCTTGCTGGACCAGTTGCCATCCAGACCCAGATCAGACCACTTGGTGGCAGCCTTGGCTTCGCCGCACTTGAGGGTGCTGGAGAAGATGGCGTCGATCTGCGGCATGGTCAGCCCCTTGATGGGGTTGTCCTTGTTGACGAACACCGCCAGGGCATCGACTGCAACGCGGATGGCAGTCGGCTTGTAGCCGTAACGCTTCTCGAATGCTTCCTCTTCACCGGCCTTCATGGCACGGCTCATCGGACCGAACTGGGCAACACCTTCGGTCAGGGCAGTCGGGGCGGTAGAAGAACCGGCGGCCTGGATCTGCACGTTGACGTTGGGGTACAAGCGCTTAAATTCTTCGGCCCACAGGGTCATCATGTTGGCCAGGGTGTCCGAGCCGACAGAGGACAGGTTGCCCGAAATGCCGCTGGTCGGTGTGTAATCCGGCAGGTCTTTATCCACACCGGCAGCCAGGGCGCTGACAGAAAACAGGGTTGCTGCGGTGAATCCGATTACACCAGCCAGTTTGTTGAGTTTCATCCAATCTCTCCAAAGTTACAGAAGGTCCGTTCTTAAGACGGCGCCAGTATCTGACCTGGCAGTGACAAATTTATGGATTTAATGTGACACTTTAATGACATGGCGACAGATTTGAACAAATGAAAAGAGGGCCCGTTGAAAGGCCCTCTTTTTGCAGCTAACCCATTGCCATAAAAGACTATTTAATCACCACCATCCGGCTCGGAATGAGAAAGCTGAAGCGGCTGCCAAGGCCGACCCGACTCTCGATATCGAGCTGGCAGTCATGATGACTGAGGGCATGCTTGACGATGGCAAGGCCCAAGCCTGAGCCGCCGGTGTGGCGCGAGCGTGCCTTGTCGACCCGATAGAACCGCTCGGTCAGCCGCGCCAGATGCTCGGGGGCAATCCCCTCCCCTTCATCACTCACGGCAAACAGCGCCATCGCCCCCTGCTTGCGCCACTCCACGGTAATTTTTCGCCCCGCCGGGGTGTAGTGAATGGCGTTGTAGACCAGGTTGGAGACGGCACTGCGCAGCTGCTCCTGATCCCCGCGCACCAGCAGATTGGGCTGCACCACAAATTCGAGCTGGTGGGCCCGTTCGCCCGAGAGCGCCCGCGCCTCCTGCTCCAGCAGCCCCAGCATGGCAGGCATGTCCACCAGATGGGAGAGATCCACGGTCGGGGCCGCCTCGATACGGGAGAGGGTAAGCAGCTGATTGACCAGATTATCCATCCGGATGGTCTGCTCCATCATCACCCGATGCGCCTTGGCCCACATGGCGGGCGGGGGCGGCTCCTCGGTCATCTCCAGATAGCCCTTGAGCACGGTCAGCGGGGTGCGCAGTTCGTGAGAGACGTTGGAGACGAAGTGCTTGCGGGTCTTCTCTAGACTGCGCAAGCGAGTGACATCCCGCACCACCAGCATCGCCTGATCAGAGGCATAGGGCATGATACGAAACTCGAGAAACTTCTCCTCATTGACCGGGGAGTGCATCTCGAGGGGCTCGTCATACGCCCCCTTACCCAGATAGGCGTTAAAGGCAGGATTGCGAATGAGGTTGCCGATATGCTGGCCGGCATCCTCCGGCCAGCGAAAACCGAGCAGTTGCTCCGCCAGCCGGTTGCACCAGAGGATGCTGCCATCGGTGCGAAACACCACGGCGGCATCGGGCAGCGCCTCGGCCCCCTCCCGGAAGCGGCGGATCAGCCCCGCCAGCTCGCGCCGACGGGCGCGGTGACGCTGCTGCAGCTTGTAGATTCCGTTGAAGATGTACTCCCAGCTGCCATTGCCGCTGGGGGGCACCAGGCTGCGGTCGTGCCACAACCAGTCAGAGAGCCGCTTCTGGAAGCGATAGTGCCAGCCCAGATGCAACACGGCCGCCACCAACAGGCTGAGGGCAAGATGATCAATCAACCAGCCAACCAATGCGAAGGGGGCGTAAAAAAACGCCATTCGCCACAACTGTCGCCGCCAGGCGTAAGGTTGCAACATAACTGCCTCTAGAGACGGGTTGAGAAGCGGTATCCGGCTCCACGCACCGTCTGGATCAATCTGTCGTGCCCTGTCTCTTCAATCGCCTTGCGCAGGCGACGAATATGCACATCCACGGTTCTGTCCTCGACGTACACATTGGTACCCCAGACATTATTGAGCAGCTGTTCACGGCTGTAGACCCGCTCGGGGTGAGTCATAAAGAAGTGAAGCAGCTTGAATTCGGTCGGCCCCATGTCGAGCGCCTTCTCTTCGGCACTGACCCGGTGGGAGACAGGATCGAGTTTCAGCCCCTGCACCTCGATCACCTCGTCCACCGAGGTGGGCGACACGCGGCGCATCACCGCATGGAGGCGAGCGGTCAACTCCTTGGGCGAGAACGGCTTGGTAATGTAGTCGTCGGCACCAGCCTCCAGACCACGCACCTTGTCCTCCTCTTCACCGCGAGCGGTGAGCATCACCACCGGGATCTGGCGCGTCACCTCATCCTGCTTGAGCTGCTTGATAAACTGGATGCCACTGCCGCCCGGCATCATCCAGTCGAGCACGATGAGTTCGGGGTAGGGTTCGCGCACCTTCGCCAGTCCATCGGCGTAATCTTCCGCTTCAATCGTCTCATATCCCTTCTGCTCCAACACGAAGCAGAGCATTTCGCGGATCGGTGCTTCGTCCTCGACCACCAGAATTCGCTTAGCCATTCCCTTCTCTCTCCTCTGTGAAGATGGGTGCGCCAATTATTAGAATTTTCTGTGACACTTTTATGACTTTATGACAGGCGGGATGATAAACGTTTTCAGATTCAGTTGGCAGCAGTACGTTGCAACAAGTCCCACCGGTTGCCACTGATATCCTCAAACACCACCACGGTGCCATAAGGCTCGTCACGGGGCTGTTCACAAAAATGAACACCGTACGCCTGCATGCGCTGGTAATCCCCCCAGAAATCAGTGGTCTCGAGGAACAGAAATACCCGGCCACCGCCCTGCTGGCCGATGGCGGCCTGCTGCTGCGCATTGGCCGCTTGTGCCAGCAGCAGTGCAGAACCGGAGGCGCCTTTGGGGGCAACCCGCACCCAGCGCTTGCCCGGTTTGCCCGGTTCATCGAGCCGGGTGTCTTCCAACAGCGCGAAACCCAGTCCCTCGGTAAAAAAGCGAATGGCCTGATCGTAATCAGCCACCAGCAGAGTCAGCGCCCCTATGTGTTGTGTCATAACTGCTTGCTCATGTTGAAAGCGATATTGGAATAAAGCACACGGCATCTCGACGCATCGCAGTCAGTGGCTCGCAACCCGGTTGCGACCCTGCGTCTTGGCTTGATAGAGCGCCTCGTCGGCACGTTTGAGCACCTGCTCCGGCGACTCACCCGCACGCTCAGCCACCCCGAACGAGGCGGTCACCCGCAATCCGGACGGCCAATGGATATCAGCCTCCAGGGTAGCGCGCAACCGCTCGGCCAGCGCACAGGCCCGCAGCTCATCGTAGTGAAGGCAGACCAGCACGAACTCCTCACCGCCCCAGCGCACCAGATGGCAGAGCGCATCACAATGGCGCAGGATCTCGCTGACCAGATGCTTGAGCACCTCATCACCCACCGGGTGACCGTGGATGTCGTTGATTTGTTTGAAGTGGTCAACGTCGATATAGATGAAGGAAAACGACAGATCAGCGATATCGGCCAGCAGTCGCTCACCACCAAGCCGGTTGAAAGCACCGGTCAGTGGATCATAACAGGCCTCCTCACGGGTGCGGCGATTCTCTTCGCTCAGGGTACGGTTCAGCACCTCCACCTCAAGCTTGGCCTGATGGGCATGCAACAAACGCTGCTTCATGGCGAGGTGGTTAACCAGAAAGACTGCACAGCCATAGATAAACCAGACAAACAGGATCAACCGGTAGAAAAGGGTAGGCTCAAGCCAGTTGCCATGAAACTGCAGCTCCTCGATCACCACGCCATACTCACCCGGCGACATATATGACCCCGCAGCAATCTCGATGGCGTAGACCCGGCTCAGATCAGGCCCCTGTAACTGTAACGGCACCTTGTAGCGCTTGATCCACCATGTTGCCGGGGTAAAAACGTCGAGAGGCACCTCGTGGTCCTTGCCGTAATCGGCAGGACGAAAGATGATTTCGTTGAATTTGGATTGCAACGTGTCATCCATCTTGTCGAAAAGTGGATTGTAGTTACGCAGGTAGAAACGCCAATCCTGCTCCTCGCCACCCGTCACGCTCAAGCGGATATGGAGAGTATTAAATCGGGCAAGATTGATACCCTTTTCGCGCACGGTCAGGGTGAGAACCAGACCACAGCTGGGATAGCTGTCGGGGCTCGCAGTCAGTACACACTCTACGCCGGGATTACCATCGGCCGAGGGACGGTAACTCACCGCTCCCGGTGCCGCATCCTCCGCCTTCAACACGCTTACCGAGAGCGGCCACTCCTTGATATCAAGCACCCGCTCGGGGCCAAACTCGAACAGCAGGATGGAGCAGCCAGTCAGCGCCAGCAAATACCAGAACAGCAACTCGGCAAAACGGGAACTGGAAGCGATCATGCTGACCCCATCGCGTCAATAGGAATACCCGTGCAACTGGAACAGGCGGTGGCACCGGATAGCACGCGATAACAAGCCACCATGATAACCCCGTGAATCACAAAAAACATGCCACTTATCAAGGAGTTCACCGCTCTCTGTCACGTTTTTAAAGCGCAGTGCCAACCCGAATTGCCGACTGCTGGCGATAACGCTGGGGGGAGCAGCCCAGCTCCCGGTTGAACATGGCGATAAAGGCCGAGGTGGAGCCGTAACCGAGCCGCCAGCTGATCTCCTGAATGGGCATGTCCCCCTTGAGCCAGGCCAGCGCCTTGAGCAACCGCAGCCGCGCCCGCCACTGACCGAAGCTCATCCCCAACTCCCGCAGGCAGCGCCGCGCTAGGGTGCGCTCTGTGGTGTGCAGTTGTCCGGCCCACTGGGCCAGAGTACGGGGATCGGCAGGATCGCTGTGCAACGCCGCCAGCATGGGAGCCAGCAGCTTGTCCTGACTCATCGGCAGGTAGCTCTCCTGACAACGGGTGCGCGCAAGTCGCTCCACCAGCAACTCGGCCTGACGCTGATCCCACTCATCCGCCATATGGCTTACCCGCCGTTCGCAAAAGTCGCTCAGCAGGGCGCGGATCAGCGGGGTGAGCAGCAGCAATCTGGGCTCAGACGGCAGCTTGGCCGCCAGCTCGTGGCTGACGTAGATGGAGGTGTAGTCGAGGGTCTGCTCGTTGTAGGAGGTGTGGTCGAGACCCGCCGGTACCCAGATAAGATAGTCGGCAGGGGCCACCAGTCGCTGATCCCCCAGCTCTATCTCCATGATCCCCAGACTGATCATGTTGAGCTGGCCCCAGGGGTGGGAGTGCAGCACGGTTGCGCTGTCGGCCAGCATCTGCTGGTAACTGAAATAGAGCGGATTGGGAGCGGGCAGAACGACATCTACCGGCTGAAAGTGGTGAGTGGCCATCAGCGCCCCTTGTCAGCGAGAGAGAGGAGCAGGCGTGATGCAACGCCCTGTTGGCTCGGTCTCCGGCACAGGTCAAAAGCAGCCATCAGTTGCGGGCAGACGCAGCCCGTGTGGGCCGGAATAAGGTGCATCAGAAAGAGTTGTCTTTTCTGCTGGGTCATCTGTCTGTTTTACGCTACTTGATAATATAAAGACAAGGGTAGACTTGGCCCCCTGTTAATAAGGAGCCTCTGATGCGAATCTTTTCCCCTCTTCTCTTTCCGCTGATGGCGGTGCTGATCTGGGCTACCAATACCGTGGTGTCCAAGGCGGCCGCCAGTGTGCTCGACCCCGCGGCTATCTCCTTCTATCGCTGGGTGATCGCCGCTCTGGCACTGACCCCCTTCTGTCTGCCCACCCTATGGCGGCGACGCAGTGAGGTTCGCCCCTGGCTCGGCAAGCTGCTGGTGCTGGCGGCGCTCGGTATGGTGCTCTACCAGTGTCTGGCCTATTACGCCGCCCACAGCACCTCGGCTACCAATATGGGGGTGATCGGCTCCCTCATTCCGCTGCTCACCCTGCTGCAAGGGGCGCTCTTCTTCGGCCAGCGTCCCGGCAAACAGGCACTGCTCGGCATGAGCATCTCCCTGTTCGGGGTGTTCTGGCTGCTTGGCAAGGGCGAACCACTGGCCCTGCTCCACAACGGCATCAACCCGGGGGATGGCATGATGTTGCTGGGCTCCGCCAGCTACGCCCTTTACGGCCTCTTGATCCGCCGCTGGCACCTGCCATTTGGCCCCTGGCTCAACCTCTATATGCAGATCCTGCTGGCGGTGCTACTGCTGGTGCCGCTCGCTCTCAGCGCCGACTCGATGGCGGTGCCAGCCGAAGGGTGGGGACTGGTGCTCTTCGCCGGGCTCGCCTCCTCCCTGCTGGCGGCTTACTGCTGGATGCGCGGCCTCGCCTGCATGGGGGCAGAGCGCACCTCGGTCTTTATGAACCTGATGCCGCTCTGTACGGCGCTGATCGCCGTCGTCGGTCTGGGCGAGCCGATCCATGGCTACCACCTGCTGGGTGGCGGGCTGATCCTGGGCGGGGTGATGACCTCCCAGCTGAAGGGGCGTGCGCCGATAGCCGAACGGGAAACCGCCTGAGAACCAACATCGTCCGGAAACAACAAGGGAGCCCATGGCTCCCTTGTTGTTTCTGCAATGCACGCCAGTGAGCATCTCAACCGGCCCGGCGCCAGCGGTAGCGCCGCTCCGGCCGCCCCCGCTGACCATAGTTGAGATCCACATCGACCCTGTCTTCCGACTCCAGATACTCCAGATAGCGGCGCGCCGTGGTGCGGCTGAGGGAGAGTCGCAGCGCCACCGTGTCGGTGGAGAAGACGTTCTCCGGCTCGCCCGCCAGCAGATCCAGCACCTGACGCAGGGTGATGCTGTCGATCCCCTTGGGAGTGACACGCATCTCCTTGATCTGGGAGCGTCCCCCCTTGCCCAGCAGCTTGTCGAGATCTTCCTGCTCCAGCCGACCCCGCTCGCAGAGGCGGCTGTGCAGTTGCAGGATCTCATCCAGACTCTGCTGGATGCGAAACAGCCGCAATGGTTTGATGACGTAGTCATGAACCCCCAGATTGAGGGCCTGCTGGATGGTCTCCACATCCCGCGAGGCGGTCACCATGATGACATAGGCTTCGCGGTTGTGGCTGCGCAGGCGGCTCACCCACTCAAGGCCGGAGCCATCGGGCAGGGAGACATCCACCAGCAGCAGCTGGGGCACCACACCGGCCATCATGGCATCGGCTTGGGCCAGGGTGCCGGCCCGCCCCAGCAGGGAGAAACCGGGTGTCGCCGCCACCAGTTCTGACAAGATGGCTCCGATCCGATCGTCATCTTCAATAACAAGCGTGATTATTGGGTCCATGGCTCACATTAATTGGTTTTTATTCAAATAGATACCAAACAGGGTGGTCTGCTCGGCGGTTCGCCGCCATTCTATCACACCCTCGTGCCGACCCACGGTCTCCTTGACCAGGAACAGACCCACCCCGTGATCGCCGCTCTGGCGACTCACCCCGTAATCGAACAGATGATCGGCCAGCTCCTCGTCGACCCCCTCGCCGCTATCCTCCACCTCGATCACCAGTCGCCGCCCCACATCGCACAGAGAGAGCAGCACCCGGGGCGGCCGCTGCTGGCGGTTGCGCCAGGCCGCCTGCAGGCCGTTGTCCAGCAGGTTGCCAATGAGGGTAATGAGATCGGCCGAGACCGAGGCCGGATACTCCGCCAGCGCCGAGTCAGGATCGAGCTCCAGGGTCACCCCCAGCTCGCGGGCCCGGCTGAACTTGCCGAGAATAAGCCCCGCCACCGGCTTGTTGTCGATCAGCCGCAGCAGCTCCTGCAGCATGGTCTGGCACGCTTCGTTCTCCTGCTGGATAAGCTCCACCGCCTGATCCACATGGCCCAGCTGCAACAAGCCGGAGAGGCTGCTCAGCTTGTTCGCAAACTCGTGGCTCTGCATCCGCAGCATCTCGGCATACTGGCGCAGATGGGTCACTTGCACCCCCAGACTGGCGGCCACCTCCGGACGGCTGAAGATCAGCAGCCGCCCCGGCGCCTTGCCCTGCACCGCCTGCCAGCGACCGACAAAGGACTCCCCCTGAATGGTGAAGCTCACTTCCCCACCCTCCTGCTCCAGACAGGGAGCAAGGGGCGGCACCAGCTCCGCCAGCGACTGCCCCTGCAGGGCATGGCGCCCGGTAACCGGCAGCCGCAGCTGATAGCTGGCGGTGCTGTTGATCATGTTGATGTTGCCGCGGCCATCGAGGGCAATCACCCCTTCGGTGATGTGCTCCAGCACCAGATCCTGCAGGGTGAAACGGCGCACGATTGCCTCCGGCTCCAGATCGAGCAGGGTCTTGCGCAGCAGATATTGCACCCAGAGTGCCAGCAGCAGACCACACCCCAGCACTGCAACGATGGCGCTGATGAGCAGGGCCACCCGCTCCATATAGATGCCCTCCACCTGCTGCATCAGGTAGCCCACCACCACGGCCCCCATGACGCGCCCATCCCCGCCCACCACCGGGGAGAAGCAGCGGATCGCCGGCCCCATGGTGCCCCGATCCTTGGAGCAGTAGCTGCGCCGCTCCTGCAGCGCGGGCCAGATATCCTCGCCGCGGAACTTCTGCCCCACCAGCTCGGGGTTGGGGTGGCTGAGGCGGCGACCATGCTCATCGGTCACCACCATATAGGTGGCGTCGGTGCGGTTGCAGACCGCCTCCACGTAGTCGCGCAGGGTAGGATCACTCCCCTGACGCAGAGCTTCGACCACCCGGGTATCCGCCGCCATCACCCGTGCCAGATCGCTCCCCTTATCCTGCAGATTGCTCTCCAGCAGATGGCGGATAAAGAGGGCCAGTAGGCTGCCCAGAATGAGGATCAGCAGCAGGGAGAGCCCGAGAGAGAGGGTGACCAACTGGTGACGAAGTTTCATGCACATACCTTAAAACGTCAGGACGCTGCCCAATAGTGCGGATGCCACCAGGTCTGGTCAATCAAAGGTGCCGGATCGCCGACAAAATCGGCCAATCCTTCCTCGCGAGCACAGAGCGCGACCGCTCTGGCGACGGCGCGGGCCACCTCTCCCACCTGCTCGATGGGGGGCAACAGCCGGCCCGCCACCAGCGGATAGGCGCCGACAGCCCGCACCGCGGCCAGCAACATGCCATCGCTGATGCGGCGCGCCTTGACGGCGCAGGCTCCGAGACCGATCCCCGGGAAGACATAGACATTGTTGCACTGGGAGACCACCCGCCGCTCCCCTGCCACCGTCACCGGTGCAAACGGGCTGCCGGTGGCCAGCAGGGCGCGGCCATCTGTGGCGGCCCACACCTGCTCGGGGGTGGCCTCGGCGCTGCGGGTCGGGTTGGAGAGTGGCAGGATCACCGGCTGCGCACACACATCCCCCATCGCCTGCAACACCTCGCAGGTAAAGAGGCCACCCTGACCGCTCACGCCAATCAAGACCGCCGGACGCACCTGCCGGATGGTCTCCAGCAGCGAACTGCCCCCCTCCTCCACGGCACGGGCAAATGGCTGCTGGGCACGAGTCAGGTTGGGACGATCGCTGCAGACCACCCCGTCCTGATCAAACAGCCAGACGCCGTTGTGGCTCCCCGCCAACTGGGCCAGCATGGCGGCGATGCCGCAACCGGCAGAACCCGCGCCGACGATCAGTACCGGGGCATCGCACAAGGCGGTACCCGCCTGCTGCAACCCGGCCAGCACGCAGGCGGAGGCGACTGCCGCCGTGCCCTGAATATCGTCGTTGAACATGCAGAGCTCGTCCCGATAACGGGCCAGCAGATTGGCGGCGTGCTTGCCGGCAAAGTCTTCAAACTGCAGCACCACCTGAGGCCAGCGCTTGCGAATGGCGACCACCACCTTGTCCATGAAGTGGTAATAGCTCTCGCCATCGATGCGCGGGGATTGCCAGCCGAGGTAGGAGTCATCCTCCAGCAGCTCGGGATTGTTGGTGCCCACATCGACGCAGAGCGGCAGGGTACGGGCCGGGTTGATGCCACCCGCGGCGGAGTAAAGCGCCAGCTTGCCGATACAGATCCCCATGCCGCCGATACCGAGATCGCCAAGCCCCAGCACCCGCTCGCCGTCGGAGATGACGATCACGTCCACCTCCTGCTCCACTGACTCGAGGATGTCATCGAGATCGTCCCTGTCATGCCAGGAGAGATAGAGCCCGTGGCTGCGCAAATAGAGGTCGCTGTGGCGCTGACACGCCTCCCCCACCACCGGGGTGTAGATGATCGGCAGCAGCTCCGGCAGGTGGTGGCGCACCAGATCGTAGAAGAGCACAGGGTTGTCCTCCTGCAGCTGGCGCAGCAGCAGATGCTGGTCAAACGGACTCTGCATGGCGCTGACCAGTCGGTAGATCCGGCGCCGCTGCTGGGAGAGGGACTCCTCCTTGTGGGGCATACGGCCCCGCACGCCCTGACGCTTGCGCTCGGCATAGGGCAGGCTGGTGCCCATCATGATGTCGTTCATCTTGTTTGTTCCTCAATCCGGTATCAGGCGAGCAGGGAGATAAGGGCGGTGGCCAAGATCAGCATCACGGCGCCGCCAAGGCGAGAGGAGATCTGGGCAAAGGGCATCAGCTTCATCCGCTGGGCCGCCGAGAGCACGGCTACGTCGCCGGTGCCGCCCATGTTGGCCATACAAAGTCCGCCGGTGATGGCCGCCTCGATGGGATAGAAACCGATCATCCGGCCCACCAGCGCCGCGCCGAGGGCGCCACCGATCACGGTGACCATGACCAGCACGAAGTAGCTGATGGAGAAGGCGCTGATCAGTTCCGGAATACTGGTGTAGGCGACGCCGATCCCCACCAGCAGGGAGGGAGTGAGGTTGCTCACCACAAACTGATACCAGTCGGCCGCCGCCTGCTCATAACGGCGCGGCAGCAGGCCGCTCACCTTGATAAAGGCGACCGCCAAAATCATCAGGGCGAAGGGGTGCATGGGGATAAAGTTGCCAAGCAGGGAACCCAGCACAAACATGCTGGAGCTGATAAAAAGCCCCATACCCAGACTCTGCAGGGTCGGCGCTTCGGCCTGCTCATCGGCAATGCTCTGGCTACTCTCTTTAACCATCAGCTTGCCGTTGCCAGTCAGGGAGGGGTAACGGCGACCGAGCCGCGCCAGCAGGGAGCCCACCAGAATGGCCAGGGTATTGGCGATCACCACCGCCGGTACCATGCGCGACAAGAGATCCGCACTGGACATCTGCATCGGGCCGGAGAGGATCTCCACCAGAGGCACCGCGCCAGCCCCCATGCCGCCGCCCATGATCGGCAGGCCGATCAGCAACACCGCATTCTTGAAGCCATACCCCATCAGGGAGCCGACCAGCCCCACGCTCAGCAATGCCAGCGCTACGCCGCCAAGAATGACCGGCAGATAGCGCATGGCGGCATTTTTCAGCAAAGCGCCGCTCATGCCAAACACGGAGCCAGTCACCAGACTGGCGATAAAGAAGTTGAGAAAGCCACCCTCCTTCATGAAGTTGGTGATGACCTGCCCCGCCTGCACCGGCAGCAGCTGGTATTCGAACAGAGCGGCGCCGCCAAAGATGGCGAGGATGGTGCCGCCCCCCAGATATTCACGGATCGGCATGATCCGCTCCCCCAGCTCGGTCAGCAGGGTGCCCAGCACAAACATCAGTGCCAGCGCACCGACCATGCCGAGCGGCAACGAGCCATTCCAGCCGGAAAAGAGAACGCAGGTCGCCAGCCCCAGAAATATAAAGAGCGGCATACCGGCAATTTGTTGGCCGCCCATAAAGGCGGCCTTTTCTTGTGTGGTTTGTAGGGGGGAGAGGTTTTTCATTGTTATGTACTCTGCGTGTGATTGTGGCCGCTACTTTATTGATCCCCCTCGCCCCTGTCGGTTAGCCAGATTGCAAAGCCATATAAAAACATTAAAAACTTAAACATCATGGTGTCGCCAACGCGTGCTGCACAATAGAACACCAGACCATCGATGCCCTGCTCGACCAGGAAATAGGGCGATAAAACGAGCGAACCCAATGATGGATATTTGGGTGATCAGCAGTAATAACGATGCGATGATCTCTCCCCCTTCGGGGAAATAACAGAGCCAGATGACAAGCTCTGCGACCCTTTATCGCCACAGCTCCTGTGAGTGATAATCAGCGGGCTATGTCATCGCCATAACGCGAGTGCCACGGCATGCTACACCAGGGTTTGAGTCGGCGTGCAGGAAGCAGGCACGATGAAAAATGGTGAGGAGAAAGATGTAAAAAGGGGAGATTGAAATAGTGATGAGTCAAGCCAGCGAATACCAGAGCACTGGCTTGAACTCACAAGGATCACACACGGTCAGGTCTATTCTGCCAACAACAATGGAATATTGGCGGGGTCAAAATCATGACTGATATCGGTACTTCTGATTGCGCCTTCCCGATTCACGCCATGGTGTGACTCTGCACCATATTCTCCATCACTCAACAGCGCTTCAATTGCCAGATACACACATCCACTGTCATATCCATCCACAACCCGTTTCCCCCTTGTTTTATAACCCCATCAATATTAGCGGATAAAAAAAGAGCTGCTCGCCGAAGCTGAAAATTTCATGAAAATAACCACCGGATATCCTCCATTCACGGCGCAATATCCGAATCGGCAAGAGAGCCTCGAGTGGATCAGCCCCGAGAATAATATCAGGGGCTCGAATGCTGCTCGCCCTCACCAACGAAAGATCCGACCAGAAACATGATCCGCATCACACTATTTACTTAGCCTGCTAAACAAGTATGATAGTTAGCAGGCTAAGTACATTGAGGATGAGAAGATGACGGATCTGGAAAGGTTGCGCGAGCTGTCGCTCGCCGAGCAGATAGCGCGGATGCACCGGCTATGGCGTACTGCCGCCGATCTGGAGCTGGCTCCTCTTGGCCTCACCCATCCCCGCTGGACCGCGCTGTGGAAACTCTCCCGCATGGGGAACCATGTCAGCCAGAAGACCCTGGCCGAAGCCCTCGAAATAGAACTCCCCTCCCTGATGCGCACCCTGGGCCAGTTGGAAGAGCAGGGACTGATTGAGCGCCACTGCTGCAGTCAGGACAAGCGGGCCCGCATCGTCTGTGTGACCCCGGCTGGCCAGACCCTGCTCGATCAGATCGCCGACCGCATCATGAATATCCGCCGCGAGCTGCTGGGGGGCATTGACGAGCAGACCCTGCAACTGTTTGAAACCACGGTGCAACGGATCTCGGCCAACGCCCTCAGCAAAATTGAACAACACCACGACCGACAAGCCGGAGGCGATACAAGCCCTCCCGAGACCGACACAGAGAGAGAATAAGATGACTCCGGATCAACAATTTACCCGCTGGATCAAATGGTCCATGGCTGGCTTTGCCACCCTGTTTGCCTATTTTCTGATAGCCGACCTGCTGATGCCTCTCACTCCTCAGGCGATGGCGACCCGGGTGGTCACCAAGCTGGCCCCCCAGGTGAGCGGCAAGGTGATCGAGGTCGCCGTTCACAACAACCAGCAGGTCAAGAAGGGGGATCTGCTGTTCAGGCTGGATCCGGCCCCTTTTGAACTGGCAGTGGAGCAGGCCCGCCTTGCGCTGGCGCAGGCAGAGCAGCAGAACAGTGAACTGGATGCCGCCCTGACCGCCGCCGTTGCCGAGATCAACGCCAAGGAGACCCTGGCCAGCCAGAAGTGGCGCGAGGCTGAGCGGATCGATGCGCTGTTCCAGCGCCACATGGTCTCAGTGCAACAAAAAGATGAGGCTGACAGCGCCCTGCGCAGCGCCCAGGCCAACCTGCGCGCCAGTCAGGCCAAACTGGCCCAGCTCAAGGCCAGTCGTGGCGTGACCGGTGAGGATAATCTGTTGCTGCGCCAGGCCCGCAACAAGCTGGCGCAAGCGCAGCTGGCCCTCTCTTACAGCCGGGTCCACGCGGATCAGGATGGCACCATCACCAACCTGCAGCTCAAGCCGGGCAGTATCGCCAGCGCTGGCAGCCCGCTGCTGGCACTGGTGTCGGAACAGGTAGATGTCATAGCCGATTTTCGGGAGAAGAGCCTGCGCCATGTTGGCGAGCAAACCCGCGCACTGGTCGCCTTCGATGGCGAGCCGGGTCAGCTCTATCCTGCTCGGGTGAGCAGTCTGGATGCCGGGGTGAGTGCCGGTCAATTTGATGCCAACGGTCGACTGGCCGCACCGGTGGAGTCTGATCGCTGGGTACGGGATGCCCAGCGGATGCGGCTGCACCTCGAGCTGGACCAGCTCCCCGATCATCTGCCAGCCGGGGCGCGAGCCACGGTGCAACTGCTGCCGGACAATGCCCTGACCGCCATGCTGGCACGAGGCCAGATCCACCTGCTCAGCCTGCTCCATTATGTCTACTAACCACGCCACTCACCCGTCGGCCAATACTGCCCCAGCCCACCCCGTCGGTGGTGCTGCCGCTCACCTCTGGTACCGGCCCCTCACCGGCAACGAGCTGCGCCAGTGCCTGCGTATCGCCTTTGGCTGCACCACCGGCTTTCTGCTCTGCAAGCTGTGTGGCTGGAATTACGGGGTCTTCTATACGGTCACGCCGGTGCTGCTGCTGGGAATGGTGCCGGTGATGAATGGTCATGCCGCGCGCCAGCTGATCGCTGCGGCAGCCATCTGCGGGGTGGAGGTGGGTCTGTTGGGGGGGCTGTTTGGCAGCCATCCGGCACTGATGACCCCCATTGCCTTTCTGCTGTTTCTCTACCGTTTCGCCGCCATGTCGCGGGGCAGCCTGTTTCTGTTCGGGGCCAACGGGGTGCTGAGCCTCAGCATCATGCTGCACTTTGCCAGCTATCCGCAGACTGACCTCAACGACCTGATCCTCAACAATATCTGGGCGAGCATGCTGTCGGTGCTGATCGCCTACCTGATGACCATGCTGATCCCGGATGTGGAGGCCAGACCCAAGCCCGCCTCAGCTCCAAAGGCTCCGCACCGGATGCGCCATGAAGCCCTGCTGGGTGCCACTGTGGCCACCCTGTCGTTTCTGGTATTTCAGGTGTTTGACCTGCGCGACTCCATGTCTGCCCAGGCCACGACCTTGCTGGTGCTGTTCCCCATGCACTGGAACGGTGCGCTGAGTTATGCCCGCAAACGGGCGATGGGTACCTTGCTGGGGGTCACCTTCGGCTTGCTCGGCCAGCTGCTGCTCTATGACTGGTCAGGGCAACTGCTGCTGGTCGCTCCACTGCTGTGGCTCGGCGCCATGCTGTTCAGCCATGCCCACGTCAAGGAGGCAGGCGGCTCCGGGGTTGGCTTTGGCGCCCTCACCACCCTCGGCATCCTGTTTGGCCAGTACCTCACCCCGGGCAACGATCTGGTGTTCAGCGCCCTCTACCGGGTGAGCAGCATCCTGTTTGCCATCGTAGTCACCCTGTTGGCCTGCTACCTCGTCCACCGGCTGCTCAATCGCTTCGAGGCGACCCGCTTCGGTTATTGATTTCCTGTTGTAAGCGCTGTTGTCAGCCCATGGATGAGCTCTCTTTCGCCCCGTCGCCTGCCGGGGCGTTTTTTTCTCGCCCTCGTTTACCTCCCTCACCAATACTCCTGCCACTACAAGTCAGCGCAGAAGTGTGGCTATGCTTGTAAGGCTGCTGTCGATGAGGTGTACCTATGGTTCCGTTGTTAAAAAAATGGCTGGTTTGTTTGGTACTGTTGGCTACCAGCCCGCTCGGGGCCACCCCGCTTGTCATTGGTGCCGAAGATGACTGGGCCCCCTACTGCGAGCGCGACAAGGACAATGAGGATGACCAGCCCCACGGACTGGCGCCTGAGCTGGTCAAGGCGGTGTTCGCCGCCGAAGGGATCGAGATTGTCTTTCGCACCCTCCCCTTTGCCCGCTGCATGCACGATGCGAAAAGCGGCAAACTTGCGGGGTGCTTCAACGCTACCATCACCGAAGAGAACCGGTACCAGTACCACTGGCACGATACCCCCATGTTCGAGGAGGATCTTGCCATCTTCGCCCTTGCCAGCGACCCGCAACGGGATCTCAAGCTCACCTCGCTGGAAGGCAAGCGGGTGGGCATCACCCTCGGCTACACCTACCCTACCGATTTTATGGAGAACCCCAGGATCACCCGCTTTCAGGCCAAATCCGATGCCCAGATCCTCGAGATGCTGGTACGTGGCCGGGTCGACTACATCCTGATGAACGGCATGCCGGGCTACCTCAAGATCCAGCAGAAGCAGCTGACCGGCAAGGTGGTCAAGGTTGGCAAACTCTCCACCGATGGCTTCTGGCTCGCATTCTCCCGCCACCACCCGCAAGGGGAAGCGCTGGCCAAACAGTTCGAACAGGGGCTGCAGAAGATCAAGAACAACGGCATCTATGAGACGCTGATCCGCCAGTTTGAAACCAGACTTGGCCTCTACTGATTGACGATTCCTTCCTGATAGCGCCCCCTCATACTCGCGCGGTATGCCGGACAGCCAGCGACGCACCGAATGGCCCCGCTGATTGCACAATCACGGCAACCTGTTAGGCTCACGCCCGTATGACACCAATGGAGCTGTAATCATGAATAAGGTACATATGATGGCCGCTGGTGCGCTGGCCCTCGGCCTGCTCGCTGGCTGCAATCAGGGCAATACCCTCTCAGTCACTGGTGGCGAACCGGTCAGTTACCAGTGCGAGCAAGGCAAAAAGGTGCAGGTGCGCTACTTCTCCCTCTCCGATGAGAGCCTCAGCTTTATCAAGCTGTCGCTGCCGGATGGCAAGGATTACACCCTGCCCCAAGCCGTCTCGGCCTCCGGCGCCCGCTATACGGACGAACATGAGGCCGTCTGGTGGAACAAGGGGGATGAGGGCTTTGTCGAGCTTCGGGATCAGGATGGCGAGTGGCAGACCGCCTACAACGACTGCAAACAGCAATAAACGTGACCCCGGCCTGGCCGGGGTCTCTTTTTCTCTGGCATCAGAGTGGTGGGGGATCAGTTGATCTCGATTTCGAAGCGGTTGGTCACCTCGACCGGAATGGCATCCGGGTTGCCCTCTGCCGGGCTGTAGCGGATCCGCGAGAGGGTTGCCAGCGCGCTCTGCTCCAGCTCGCCGGGGGGCTCGGCCGCCACCACTTCCGGCTTGACCGGCGTGCCGCTGGCGTCGATTTGATAGCGAACTTCCACATACCCCTTGACCGGTTTTGCCGGCAGGGCGGGCTCGTCATTACCAAGCCATGACCACTGCTTCTCCTGAACCCAGTAGCTGGACAACTGCTCGAGAGGGATAGCGATCGGAGCGCGCTCGTGCGCCACCTCCTGACGGGATGAGCACCCCAGCAACAGTGTCACTGCCAGACCTGACCATACTGCGACTTTCCACTTCATGTAACGCTCCTTGTTCTTTGCCGGTGCTTGTTGCCGGACTGCGGGCCGCTCAACGCGGCCCGCTTGGTCAGTCACCCATCCTAACGAAAAAGTATTCGTATGAACATGAACAAAAGGGCCAACCCCGAGAGGTTGGCCCTTTTATCGTCAATAAGCTCACTAACCATACGCTGGCATCAGCCGCGCTTGTCGCTCACCACCAGCCAGAGCGCATGCACCATGCCCGGCAGACCGCCCATCAGGGTCAGCACTATGTTGATTAAAAAGTGCAGGCTAAAGCCCACTTGGATAAACGCGCACACCGGGGGCAGGAAAATGGCCAGCAGGATCTTGAGCAGATTGTTCATCTCGGCCCTCCTCTTCATCAATGTCGTCAGGATTGGAATGGGCTAACCATAAACATCCCGGGCTTCAACTGCAAACCAGACAGGGAATTCGCTCACCCGCATCACGCCAGGCGTTGAGGTCGTGGATCTGCTGATTGCTGCTGCCACGCCAGAGCAGGCCGGGGTCTGCCAACTCCTTTTCATACTTGCCATCCACCAGCACATCCAGCAAGGCCACCAGCTCGCGCTGGGCCTCTGACAGTTCGCCGAGCAGATAGCCGGTCCAGCACCAGATATCCTTGCCCGGACACTCGGCGCGCACCCGTTTCACCAGCGCCAGCACGTGGGGCACGTTGGCAGGGTGGAGCGGATCGCCGCCGGAGAGCGACAGACCTCGCCGTTTGATGCGGCTGTCGTTGAGATCCGCAATGACGCGATCGCTCATCGCCTCATCGAACGGCTTGCCGCCATCGAGCCGCCAGGTGCTCTGGTTGTAGCAACCGGGGCACTGATGCTCACAACCGGAGACAAACAGGGTGGCACGGGTGCCGGGACCGTTAATCACATCGACCGGGTAGTATTGGTGGTAGTGCATCGCTTGTTTCCTGCCTCGTTCACGGGAAGGCGGCATGGTTGCCGCCCTCCAATGAAAATGGCCCCTTGAGTCAGGGGCCAGCTCTTCATCGCTTGTGCGCTTACATATGTTTGACGCGGCGCTTCACTTCTTCCTGCTTACCCGCATTGAAGGGGCGTGCATCCGGGCTACCGAGGTAGCCGCAGACACGGCGGGTCACCGACACCTTGGCCGGGTCGTGGTTGCCGCAGCGCGGGCAGGTAAAGCCCTTGGAGGTACATTCGAACTCACCGGTGAAGCCGCAGTCGTAGCACTCGTCGATGGGAGTGTTGGTACCGTAGTAGGGCACCTTGTCATAGCTGTAATCCCAGACGTTTTCGAGCGCTTCCAGGTTGTGCTGGATGTTGGGGTACTCGCCGTAGCAGATGAAGCCACCGCTGGCGATGGGCGGATAGGGCGCCTCGAAGTCCAGCTTGTCGTACGGGTTGACCTGCTTCTCCACATCAAGGTGGAAGCTGTTGGTGTAGTAACCCTTGTCGGTCACGCCGGATACCACGCCAAACTCCTTGGCGTCGATGCGGCAGAAACGGGTGCAGAGGTTTTCGCTCGGGGTGGAGTAGAGGCTGAAGCCGTAGCCAGTCTCCTCTTTCCACTCGTCAATGGCTGCCCTGAGACGGGCGATAATGGCGATGGCCTTCTGTTGCAGCTCGGCGCTGTCAAACAGGTGCACCTTGTCACCAAACAGGGCGTTGATAGTCTCGTGAACCCCGATATAACCGAGGGAAATGGAGGCACGACCGTTCTTGAAGATCTCGCTGACGTTGTCGTCCGCCTTGAGGCGCACGCCGCAAGCCCCTTCCATATAGAGGATCGGAGCAACCCGTGCTTTCACCCCGTCCAGACGGGTGATGCGGTACATCAGCGCCTTCTTGGCAACCCGCAGGGAGGCATCGAGACGATCCCAGAAGTCCGCTTCGTCACGGGATTTCAGGGCTATGCGCGGCAGGTTGAGGCTCACGACACCCAGGTTGTTGCGACCTTCGTGGATCAGCTCGCCATTCTCCTCGTAGGCACCGAGGAAGGAGCGGCAACCCATGGGGGTCTTGAAGGAGCCGGTCACTTTCACGACCTGGTCGTAGTTGAGGATGTCCGGATACATCCGCTTGGAGGCACACTCCAGCGCCAGCTGCTTGATGTCGTAGTTGGGATCGCCCTGCTTGTGGTTGAGGCCATCCTTGATGGCAAACACCAGTTTCGGGAACACAGCGGTCTTCTTGTTCTTGCCAAGACCTGCGATACGGTTGCTGAGGATGGCGCGCTGGATCATCCGCGACTCCCAGCTGTCCCCCAAGCCAAAGCCAAAGGTGACAAACGGGGTCTGACCGTTGGCGGTGTGCAGGGTGTTGACCTCGTACTCCAGCGACTGGAAGGCGTCGTAGCACTCTTTCTCGGTGCGGGCCATGGCGTAGGCTTCTACGTCGGCAATGCCCCACTCTTCGGCCACTTCACGGTGTTTCTGCCAACTGATGGTCACATAGGGGGCCAGCACTTCGTCGATGCGGTTGATGGTGGTGCCGCCATAGATGTGGCTCGCCACCTGGGCGATGATCTGGGCGGTCACGGCAGTAGCGGTGCTGATGGATTTCGGGGTATCGATTTCCGCATTGCCCATCTTGAAGCCGTGAGTCAGCATCCCTTTCAGATCGATCAACATGCAGTTGAACATCGGGAAGAAAGGTGAGTAATCGAGATCGTGGAAGTGCAGATCACCGCTCTCGTGGGCCTGAACCACATCACGGGGCAGCATGTGGCTGGTGGCATAGTGCTTGGCGACGATACCGGCCAGCAAGTCGCGCTGGGTCGGGATCACCTTGGAGTCTTTGTTGGCATTCTCGTTGAGCAGGGCGGCGTTGGTCTGCTCAACCAGACCGCGGATCTCCTGCGCCAGACGGCCGCGCGCCTCGCGGGCCTGATCCCTGTCGTGGCGATATTCGATATAAGCACGGGCGATGGCCTTGTCGTCGGAAGCCATCAGGTGGTTTTCGACCCGGTTCTGGATCTCGTGGATATCAACTTCACCACGCCCTTCCAGCTCCTGACTCACTGCATTGGCAATGCGGGAGGCCAGTGCCGGATTGGCCTGATTGACCGCTTCCGCCGCACGGCTGACCGCCTCTGCAATCAGCTGGGCATTGAATGGTGCGCGACATCCGTCACGTTTGATCACAACCGGTTTCATGAATTTTCCCCGTTAAAAGGCCAGGCATTTGCCTCTGGCTCACCCTTGTTGGGCCCCCCTCCCGGCATCTCGTCCTGGACGCAAATAA
Source organism: Aeromonas sp. 97A (assembly GCF_051919185.1). Lineage (NCBI taxonomy): Bacteria > Pseudomonadati > Pseudomonadota > Gammaproteobacteria > Aeromonadales > Aeromonadaceae > Aeromonas > Aeromonas sp. 97A. The sequence goes on from NZ_JBQBFF010000001.1 coordinate 2,442,156, forward strand.
ATTCAGCCGAGGCTTGACAAGCCTGGGCTGAAGATAGGAGGGGAACAGCTTATACACAGCTTAATAACACAACATATAGGGATTAAAAACGAATGCGTCCCTATATGTGGTGTCTATTAGGCACCAAAGCGCAGCCTCATTTCTTGATCCAGAACAGGTTTTTCAGCGAGCGGGACAGTTCACGACCAACCTAAAAGAGCCCCATTCAAATCCAACCTCAAGCAGGGTGCGGGCTGGCGTCCGATCCGCCCACCCGAAAAAAAATCGCCCCCCACAGCACCGGTTTCGAGATGACAGCGCCAACCAAAACCGCCCATACTGAACAAGAACTCTCTCCCCCTCGACAAGGGACAACCCATGCGCACCTCTCCGCTGTTGCTACTGTTATCCACCCTCTCTCTGCCGCTCTGGGCCGCCAACATTCTGGTGATCAGCAGCTACCATCCCGAATACCTGTGGGACCAAAGCTACAACAAAGGGCTGCTCGATGGCTTGCAGGGGGAGCACAAGATCACTCACTTCTACATGGACACCAAACGCCATCCACGGGAGAAGTTCGACGAAATAGCCCAGCAAGCCATCGCCTTTTATCTCAAGAGCAAACCGGATCTGGTGGTACTGGGGGATGACAACGCCATCAACTATCTGGCCAACGAGATCGCCTCGCTGGGTACCCCGGTGGTCTTTCTCGGCATGAACGAGAATCCCCGCCTCAAGGGCTTTGTCGGCCACCCCAAGATCACCGGGGTGCTGGAGCGCCCCCTGCTCAAGCGCAACATCAGCGAAATAAGCCAGATGATGGGGGGGCTCGACAAAGCACTGGTTCTGTTTGATTCCAGTAATGTGGCCCTCACCGCCATCGAGGATGAATTCAAGACCCAGACCGAGCTGCGGGTCGGCCAGACCAGGATCAACAGCCAGTTGATGGGGGATTACAGCCTCTGGCAGGAGGCGGTGCTCAACGCCAAGAAGAACGGCTATCAGGCGATCTTCCTCGGCCTCTACCACACGCTGGTCGATGACAATGGCAAGCATGTGAGCGAAAAGACAGTGCTGGAGTGGACCAGCGCCAACACGCCGGTGCCGCTCTTCTGTTTCTGGGAGTTTACCGTCGGCAAGGGGATGGCCATCGGCGGGCTGGTGCTGGACGGCCACGATCAGGGGATACAGGCAGCCAGCCTCATCAATACCATTCTGGCGGGCACCCTGCCCCGTACCATCTCCCCGCGCGCGGCCCTGCGCGGCGAATATGTCTTCAGCAAGAGCGAGCTGGCCCGCTGGCAGCTCACCGTGCCCGACAAATGGCGCCACAAGATCCTCTGGCGTGAGTAACCGCCGAAACAAAAAAAGAGAACCCGGCCATGCCGGGTTCTCTTTTTTCGGGTGCTGCGGTTAGCAGGCTTGGTGAGGGCTATCAGCCCTGCAACGCCTGTTGCAGCTCCTCTTCGGTCCAGATGGTGATACCGAGCTCTTGTGCCTTGGTCAGCTTGGAACCGGCCGCTTCCCCCGCGACCAGCACATCGGTCTTGGCAGATACAGAGCCCGCCACCTTGGCCCCCAGCGCCTGCAGCGCAGCCTTGGCGTCGTTACGCGACAAGGTGGTCAGGGTGCCGGTCAGCACGAAGGTCTTGCCGGCAAAGGGTTGCTCCGCGGCCTCTTTCTTCTCGATGGCCGGCCAGTGGATGCCGGCAGCCAGCAAGGCTTCCAGCACCTCCACGTTGTGGGGCTGACGCAGGAAGTAGTAGACATGCTTGGCCACCACATCGCCCACATCGGCCACTTCGAGCAGTTGCTCCACCGAAGCTGCGCGCAGGGCTTCCAGCGTGAGGAAGTGGTTGGCAAGGTTGAGCGCAGTCGCCTCCCCCACTTCGCGGATCCCCAGAGCAAACAGGAAACGCGGCAGGGTGGTGCTGCGCGCCGCATCGATGGCGGCTACCAGATTGAGGGCCGATTTTTGCCCCATCCGCTCAAGACCGGCCAGCTGGATGGCATTGAGGCTGAACAGATCGGCGGGGGTCTTCACCAGCCCCTTGTCCACCAGCTGCTCGACAATCTTGTCGCCAAGGCCGTCCACATCCATGGCGCGACGGGCGGCGAAGTGCTTGATCGCCTCCTTGCGCTGCGCCTCGCAGAACAGGCCGCCGGAGCAGCGGGCAACCGCTTCCCCTTCCAGCCGCTCCACCGCAGAACCACAGACAGGACACTCGGTCGGGAAGAGGATCGCGCGGGCATCGCTTGGGCGCTGCGCCTCTACCACGGCCACGATCTGCGGGATCACGTCCCCTGCCCGGCGCACGATCACGGTATCACCGACCATGACGCCGAGGCGCTCAATCTCGTCGGCGTTGTGCAAAGTGGCGTTGGAGACAGTCACGCCGCCGACAAACACAGGTTTAAGCTTGGCCACCGGCGTCACGGCGCCAGTACGGCCAACCTGAAACTCGACATTCTCAAGCAGAGTCATCTCTTCCTGCGCCGGGAACTTGTGGGCGGTCGCCCAGCGCGGGGCACGTGCCACAAAGCCGAGCTCCTCTTGCAGAGCGATGGCATCCACCTTGTAGACCACGCCGTCGATCTCGTAAGGCAGCTCGCCACGGCGGGCCAGAATGTCGTCGTGGAACGCCTGACAACCGGCAGCCCCCTCTTTGAGTTTCACCTCGGGACTAAGCGGCAAGCCCCACTCCTTGAGCTGATTGAGGCGACCGAAGTGAGAGCCACCGAGCTGCTCGCCGCCGACACCGACGCCGTAGGCGTAAAAGCTCAGGGGACGGCTGGCAGTGATACGTGAATCGAGCTGACGCAGGCTGCCGGCGGCGGCGTTACGCGGGTTGACGAACACCTTCTCGCCTGCGGCCAGTGCCTTGGCATTCATCGCCTCGAAACCAGCCTTGGGCATAAAGACTTCGCCACGCACCTCAAGCCGCTCGGGCCAACCAGAGCCCCGCAATGCGAGCGGAATGGCCTTGATGGTACGCACGTTCTCGGTGATCTCCTCACCGGTTGCGCCATCGCCCCGGGTAGCGGCCTGCACCAGCTGACCATTCACATAGAGCAGGCTCACCGCCAGGCCATCAAGCTTGGGCTCGCAGCAGAACTCGAAACGCACTTCACGCTTGAGGCGATCGCTCATGCGCTGTTCAAAGGCCAGCAGCTCTTCGCTGCTAAAGACGTTATCCAGACTCAGCATGGGGATCTCGTGACGCACCTGCCTGAAGGCAGTCAGCGGCTGGCCACCGACCCGCACGCTCGGGGAAGCCGGGGTTTTCAGCTCGGGGTGGTCAGCCTCCAGTGCGATCAATTCGCGCATCAGACGGTCGTATTCGGCATCCGGCACTGTGGGGTTATCCAACACATAGTACTGGTGACCATATTCGGTAAGCAGTTCACACAATTGACGGTGGCGGGAGAGAGTGTCGCTCATGAAAAAGTCTCGAAGTGTGATTGAACATACGGCCGGGGTAGAAACAAAAATGCGGTACCTGGGTACCGCACTTTTTCTTCACTCGACCCGCATGGCGTATTAGTCGCGACTGGCCTCGTAGGCAGCCAGCTCGTGACGGTAACGGGCAATGGTCTCGTCGCTCAGCGGGCTGCGATCCATATCTGTCAGCATGGCATCGAGATCGCTGGCCAGCTGATCGGCAGCCTGCAGCATGTCCTCGAAGGCAAACGCGGCATTGCTGCGCAGCGGCAGTTGCATGAACAGGGAGACACCCGGCGTGGTGAACTGTTCCATCCGGTACGGATTGAAGGTGCCTGGCTTGACCATGTTGATCATGGAGAAGAGCACTTCACCCTTGCCGTTGGGATCTTCGTGACGGTGGAAAATATCCATCTCGCCAAACTTGAAGCCCAGCGCCATCAGGGACGAGAGCAGGGTCGCACCTTGCAAGTCGTGACCCGGACGGCCCATCAGGTTGATGACATAGACATCCTGCCAAATCTTCTCGACCGGCTGGGGCGCCATGCGCGGCTCTTCAACCACAGGTGCAGGTGCCACGTAGGCCGGCTCTTCATACACAGGCTCGGGAGCCACATGACGGGGCTGCGGCTGATATTCCGGCTCGGGAGCACGCACCGGTTCGGCACGAACGGTGTCAGCGGTACGGACTGTCTCTGCACGGGCACCAAAAGTCGGGGCGGTCGCATAGGCGGGCTCGACCAGCGGCTCGTCGTCCAGCGACTGCATCATGGGCTCGCGCTGAGGACGGGAGCGGTAAACCGGGGTACGACGATTGACCTGAGCAGGTTTGCGCACCGGCGCGGCGGGCGCCTCGTCGATCTCCTCGGGCAGCGGTTCGTCGAACGCTTCCTCCTCTTCATAGACAGGAGGCGGCGGAACCGGGCGGGCAGCAGGCTTGCGCACTACGGGCGGCGGCAGATCGTCCTCGTCATCTTCATCATCAAAGGCGGGGACGGCAGGGCGACGACCGAGTTCCGGCTGGCGGCTCTCTTCACTGCGCAGCTTGGGCTCGGCACGACGGCCACCACTGACCACACGTACCTGGCCGATGCCATCGCTGTCGAAGGCGTCGTTATCACGATCCCGCGACTTGGAGTCCATCCGTCCAATCGGTTTCTCTTTGATCGGTGCCTGACGATTCTTTTTGTTGCTCCACAACCCGTGAATGAGCAATGCCGCAATAGCAATACCGCCCAGGGCAACCAAGATGTAACGCAATTCCTGCATTAGCTGCTTCTCTTTCTAGTTTTGCTCAGCCAAAGCGACGGCTTCACCGATATCGACCGACACAATGCGAGAAACCCCGGGCTCTTGCATCGTGACGCCAACCAGCTGCTCAGCCATCTCCATGGAGACCTTATTATGACTGATGTAAACGAACTGTACTGTGCTCGACATCTCTTTGACAAGAGAACAGAAGCGACCGACGTTCACTTCATCGAGCGGTGCATCCACCTCATCCAGCAGACAAAAAGGTGCTGGGTTGAGTCTGAAGATGGCAAAAACCAGCGCAAGCGCGGTTAACGCCTTCTCCCCCCCGGAAAGCAGGGCAATGGTAGCATTCTTCTTACCCGGAGGTCTCGCCATGATGCTCACTCCGGCCTCCAAAAGATCATCGGAGGTAAGCTCAAGCCAGGCACTGCCCCCACCGAACACTTTTGGAAACAGGGATTTTAAATCTTCGTTGACCTTATCGAAAGTGTCCCGGAACCGTATTTGTGTCTCTTTATCAATTCTTTTAATGGCTTGGCTCAAGGTTTCCAGCGCTTGCTCGAGATCCTGGCACTGATTTTCAAGATAGGTTGCCCGGGTTTTCGCCTCTTCGTACTCCTCCAGCGCCGCCAGGTTGATGGCGCCGAGCGCCTCCACTTGCGCCTCCAGGGTCTGGATCTCCTGCCGCAGCTTGCCGCGATCAGCGGCGATCAACACCGCCTGATCGAGATCTACCAGTCGAACCCCCAGCTCTTCGAACTGCTCGTGCAACCCCTGTCGACGGGTGAGGTTGCGTTCACGCTCAAGGCGCAGGGTTGCCAGCTTCTCCTGCAACGTCACCAGCTGCTTGTGATCGGCACTTCTGGCCTGTTCCAGCTCACCGAGCTGGCGCTCCAGCTCCGCAAGCCGTTGATGGCAGGCGAGCTGCTGCGCCTCCAGATTGCGCTGCTCGGCCAGCAGGGGCGCCAGATCCGGCACCGCTTCGCTATCCGGCCCTTTCAACCCGGCCAGCTCCAGTCCGAGCCTCGCCAACTCCTCTTCGCCCAGGGTAATGAGTTGGTGCAGATTGCCCAACTCCAGTTGCAAACGCTGGCAGGTCGCTTGTTGCTGCTCGCGGCGCGCACGGGCCTCGTCGACCGCCCGCTCGCAGCGGGTCAGCAGCTCCTGGGCGAGCTGCAACCCTTGTGTCAGCGGCTCCCCCTGCTCCTGCAACTCGGCAAGGCGCGCCTCATCGAGTTCCATTTGTTCACGGGCGCTGGCCAGTCGCTCTGCCTCTTCGGCCTGCTCCTGATCGAGCCGGATCAGCTCTTCGCCGAGCTGACCGAGCCGCTGCAACCGCTCCTGCCGCTGACCCTGTTGCAGGCTCCAGGCTTCGCGCAGTTGTTGCCATTTCTGCTCTTGATCACGCAAGGTTCGCTGCGACAACTCCTGCGCACTGGCAAGCTGGGCGCGCCGGGCATCGGCTGAGACAAGTTGCTCGCTCAGCTGTGCCAGCCCCGCGGCAACCTTATCCTGCTCGGTATGCAACCGCTCACGCTCACCGAGCAGCGCCATGGTGCCGAGCGCCGCGCCCTGCCCCAGATCTGCCCAGTTTGGCCCCAGCCAGTCGCCAGCAGGAGTCAGTACCGACTCACCGGCCGCAAGGCTTGGCTGACGGGCCAATGCGGCTTCCCGGCTCTCCACCAGCCAGATGGCGTTGAGGAAGGCAGGAGTATGCTCACCACCCAGTTGCGCCGCCAGCGTACCGGCAACCGCCGGTTGCGCCGGGCCAATCCAGAGCCCCTCTTGCGCCAGATTGCACTCGTCCGCCGGCGTTGCGGTGAGCCAGCGACCCAGCACTTTATCGAGTGCCTGTGCCCACTCGGGGGCCACCTGCAACTGGTCGGCCAGAGTCGCCCCCTCCATCTGTTCGCCGAGGATCTGATCCAGGGTCGCCAGCCGCGCCTCCAGCTCCCGTTGCAGGCTCAACTGCTGGCCATGCTGCTGCTTGAGTTGTTCATGGGTGTGGGCAGCCTGCGCCAGCTGCTCGGTCAGCTCGTCATTGGCCGCCCGCGTCAGCTCCAGCTCACCACTCAGGGCATCGAGGACCGGTTGCAGATCATCGTCCTCTGTGCCGAGGGGGCCAGCGCGTTCATCTTCCAGCTTGAGGCGGGCCAGCCGGGTCTTGGCTTGCAGCTCCTGCAGGCCACCCAACCGGGTGCGGGTCTGGTTGAGCTGGCCCTGCAACCCAGCCAACTGTTGCTGCCACTGCTGCTGGCGCAGACGGGCCTGTTCCAGCTGCTCGCTGGCGTGCTGGCGGGCCTCCTGCTGCTCGGTGAGCAACTGCTCACACTGCTCCAGCCGGGCGCTCTCCTGCTCGGTGCGCAATACCCCTTCGGTCAGCTGATCCTGCTGGCTGGCCAGCTGCGCCTTGCGGGTGGCGATCCGCTCACCGAGCGCCTCTGCACGGGCCTGCCAGTCGCGCCCCAGTTCACTCTGGTGCAGTTGCTGTTGCTCGAGACGGGCGATGGCCTGCCCGCCGAGAAAAATCTGTTGCTGGCGGCTCGCCTGCTCGGCCTGCGCCTCTTGTCTGGCAACCGACAGGGTAACGTGTCGCCCCTCATCGGCGGTACGCTTGGCATCGAGCGCCGCCAGCGCCTGCTCGGCCTGCGCCAGCTCGGTTTTGGCCTCCCCAAGGCGCGTCTCCAGCGCCCACAACTCGGAGCCAATCAGCTCGGCACGAGCGGCGCGCGAACGACTCTTGAGCTGTTTGTAGCGCTCGGCCGTTTCGGCCTGGGCTTTGAGGTGGTCAAGGCGCGAACCCAGCTCGCCGCGAATATCGCCGAGGCGCTCCAGGTTCTCCTGGGTGTGGCGAATACGCTGCTCGGTCTCGCGGCGCCGCTCCTTGTAGCGAGAAACCCCGGCGGCCTCTTCCATAAAGAGCTTGAGATCGGCCGGACGTGACTCCACCAGTCGGCTGACGGTGCCCTGCTCGATGATGGCGTAGCTACGGGGGCCAAGACCGGTGCCGAGGAAGAGGTCGGTCACATCCTTGCGGCGGCACTTCTGGCCGTTGATCTGATAGTGGTTGGAGCCGTCGCGCAGCACTTCGCGGCGCACCGAGATCTCGGTAAAGCGGCCGAACTCGCCGGGCACCCGGTTATGGGGATTGTCGAACACCAGCTCCACCGAGGCGCGCCCGTGCGCACTGCGATTGATAGAGCCGTTGAAGATGACATCGGTCATGTTCTCGCCGCGCAGATGGCGAGCGGAGCTCTCCCCCAGCACCCAGCGCACCGCGTCGATGACGTTGGATTTGCCACAGCCATTGGGGCCCACCACGGCGGTCATGTCTGCCGACAGTTCGATGCGGGTCGGCTCGACGAACGACTTGAAGCCGGCGAGTTTGATCAGTTTCAGACGCATGGCGACCTGTATCAGTGGCTAAATAAAGAGGATGCGGGCAGGTGACTTTACCAAATCCAGACCCGGCTTTGTTTGTAATATGCAGGCATCATCCCCATTCATGCCCGATTTTTGGTCGCCACGGCACGAAATAAGGAATAGTCGGCGACTTTACCAAATCAAAGGCTTGTTTGTAATATGCTGGCAGTTCTCCCATGCATAGATGGAGCTCACATGAGCCAATCACCCCATATGGTCAAAGATTCAATCAGCGGTGCAGACTACTTTCTGCGCGGTTTTTCCCTCATTCGCCAACCGGGCATCCGCACCTTTGTGCTGATCCCCCTGCTGGTCAACTTCGTGCTGTTTGCCGGGGCCTTCTATGCCCTGTTGCTGCAACTGGACGGCCTGTTCGCCTGGCTCCATCAGCAGATCCCCGCCTGGCTCGACTGGCTGGACTACCTGCTGTGGCCCATCGCCCTCATCACCATACTGGTGGTCTTCTCCTTTATCTTCAGCTCGGTCGCCAACTGGGTAGCCGCTCCCTTCAACGGCCTGCTGGCGGAGAAGGTGGAGCAGATCCTCACCGGTCAGCCCGCCAATGACAGCGGCATGCTGGATATCGTCAAGGATGTGCCACGCACCTTCGGCCGCGAATGGACCAAGCTGAAGTATTACCTGCCCAAGGCCATCGGCTGCCTGATCCTGTTTCTGATCCCTGTGGTGGGCCAGACCCTGGCGCCTGTGCTCTGGTTCCTGTTCAGCGCCTGGATGATGGCGATCCAGTATGTGGATTATCCGTTCGACAACCACAAGATCGACTTCATCACCATGCGTGACGCCTTGAAGCAACGCCGTGGCAAGTGTCTCAGCTTCGGCGCTTTGGTGACCCTCTTCTCCGCCATTCCGGTGGTGAACCTCTTCGTGATGCCGGTCGCCATCTGTGGTGCCACCGCCATGTGGGTCGATCACTACCGGCAAGAGCAGTTGGGGCGCTAACCCTTGAACATTGATTAGAAAAAGGCACCCGAAACGGTGCCTTTTTCGCATTTAGCATGAATTAAATTAATGCATGCATTCGATAGCTTGTCCCATATGACACGAGTTGGTAGGATTCTGGCCTTTCTCGTTCCCTGGGATATCTCATGTTACATGCACTCTTCTTGGTTGGCCTGGTGGCCGAAGGGATGACCGGCGCGCTGGCCGCGGGTCGGCGACGGATGGATCTGTTTGGTGTGGTGATCATCGCCTCGGCGACGGCCATCGGTGGTGGCACCATTCGCGATGTGCTGCTCGGCCACTATCCGCTGCTCTGGATTGAACATCCGGAATATGTGCTGCTGGTTGCCGCAGCCGCGATGGCGGGTGTGGTCTCCGCCCCCCTGATGCGCTACCTCGGCAAGCTGTTCATGGCCCTTGATGCCCTGGGACTGGTGGTCTTCTCTATCTTCGGTGCGGCCCGAGCGCTGGATATGGGCCACGGCGCCGGTATTGCCTGCATCATGGCGGTAGTGACCGGGGTCTTTGGCGGGGTGCTGCGGGATCTGCTCTGTCAGCGAATTCCACTGGTATTTCGTCGCGAGCTCTATGCAGCCATTTCGCTGATCACCGCAGCGCTTTACTGTCTGGCGCTGGATCAGGGCTTGCCGACCAATTGGGCCGCGTTCGGTTCCATCGGGATCGGCTTTGTACTACGACTGCTGGCGGTTCGCTTCAAGTGGGGTCTGCCCACCTTCAACTACCAGTACGCGACCCACTGAGTACGCCAGCTTCTGGCGAGGCGGGTTGGATTGCGAGCAACAAAAAAGCGCCCGAGCGGCGCTTTTTTCATGGACGGTCTGCGACTCAGTTAATCCCTTCCGAGCTAAAGAAGGTCGCCTTGTCGGCGATAAAGCGGATCTTGATATTCTTCCCTTCTCCGCCCCAGAGGCAGCTGGTGGTGCCCAAGGCGTCATCACAACGCTCCGCCTTGCCCAGAATGGTGCTGGCCTCGGCGTAACTCATCCCCATCTTCAACTGGTCGTAATTTTCACGGTTGAGCTTGCTGCAACCGGTCAAAAACAGGGCGATCAGGCCGCCAATCACTATCTTTTTCATCGCAATCTCCTCTCTGGTGGGAAGAGCTTGGCAGTTTGCCAACCCCTTTACCAGCTGCGCACCGGGCCGGTATCGAGGTGAACGAAGTTATCACGGGGATAGTAACCAACCCCACCCACCTTGAGCTGGAGCGCCGCCTTGCGCAGATGGGCCAGCTGTACGCCGGGGATCCGCACATCCACCGCCTGCCCCAGGGTGTGGTAGCTGTGCTTGGCCACGCCGCGGCTCTTGTGGCGCTTCTGACGATTGGTCGCCGGGGCGCGATAGCCGGAGATCAGCTGGATTTCGCTGCGCCGACCCAGCTTGTGCTGCAACAGGAACAGCTGATCAAACAGCTTCTTGTCGATGTTGAACACTTCATTGCGCCGGTAATCGCGGAAGATGTGGTTGAGCTCGGCCAACCCGTCGCTCAGATAGTGGCCGTTCTCCCAATAGCTCGCGCGCACCCGCTCGCCAGTATTGAGATTGAAGAAACTGAGTTCACGCCCGGTGGTACTGCGGCTGGCCAGTGCAGGGAAGGAGATCAGCGAGCTGCCCAGCAGGCAACCGGCTCCCAGCAACAGGCGACGTCGACTTATCTCTTGTTCCAGCATAAGGGGTTCGTCCATCGCAGATTCAAGCGAAAATAGTTGAATAAGATCACTGATTGAATGTGATACAGGCGCTTGAAACTACCCTCCGGCGGGGGGCCCTGTCAAACCTCAATCGCCCATAGAAAAGCCCGACACAGGCCGGGCTTTTCACTCTGTGGCAGGGATCACAGCAGGCGGCTCTGGAAGCTGACCCGATCAAATCCGTAGATGTCATTGCGCAGTTGCTGGCGACCATATTCGTCGATCCAGCTGCTCCAGTAGACGGTAAAGACCGGGATCGGCGTGGTGAGCGGCAACCATTTGGTCTGGCTCTCCTTGAGGATATTGGCCACCTTGTCCGGCTGATAGCGGGAATCTGCCAGCAACAGCTCGGCCAGATCGTCCGCATGTTCCACCCGGATGCAGCCCGAACTGAAGGCGCGCGCCCCCTGCTCGAACAGCGCCTTGCGCGGGGTGGAGTGCAGATAGATGGCGTCATTGTTGGGCAGGTAGAACTTGTAGCGCCCCAGAGCATTGTGATCCCCCGGCTTTTGCCGCAGGCGATAGGGGAAACCGGCGGCCAGCGCCTGATGCCACCCCTCTTCGGTGAACTGGACCGGATTGCCCTCGCTGTCGATCACCTCGAACTGCTCGCGACTCAGATAGGCAGGATCGCGACCCAGCTTGGGCAGGATGTCCTTGCTCAGGATGGAGCGCGGCACATGCCAGGAGGGATTGAGCACGATGGAGCGAATTTCGCTGGCCAGAATGGGCGTGGCCCGCTGCTCCTTGCCGACGATGACTCGGCTGGTAAACACCTCGTTGCCGGACTCCACCACGCTCAGGCGGTAGTCGGGAATATTGACCAGCACGTAGCGGCCACCGGCGAGCTGATCCACCAGATCGCGACGCCACAGGTTACGCAGCAGCAGGCTGGCGCGCACTTGCGGGCCGGTATTGAGCCAGGAGCGGGTCTGACGGCCGATGATGCCGTCCGCGGTGAGACCATGACGACGTTGGAACTGCTTGATGGCCTGCTCGGTATCACCATCGTAAATCTGATCACCATGGCTCGGGGCACTGTCGCCCAGCTCGTTGAGCATGGCGCGGATTTGGCCAAGCTCGGCTGAGCTCTCTCCGGCACGCAGGGTCGGCATATCGAGGGTAGGCCACTTGCTGGCCATCGGCATTGCCAGCAGTTTGTGCACTTTAGCCCGCACCGCCTCGTATTCCGCCACCTGAGGGCGCAGGGATTTCACCTGGGTGAGCAGGTCATCATCGCTGGGTTGGGTCACTACAGGGCGGTTCAAATCGAGCTTGAGGGTCTTCATCTGCTCGCGCGAGACCAGATCCATCCCCCGCCAGGCGTGCTGGAAACGACTGAGCTTGGTAAAAATGTCGTCATAGATGGCACCACGCTTGTCTGCAGGGGTGGCCTGCAGACGCTTCCACAGCGTGAAAAAATCGGGATGCAGCTGGGCAAGCACAGCCTCTTGCAACTGCTGCTCCAGCTCGACACGGGCCTGTTCGGCCTGACTGCCCTGATACCAGTCGTGTCCGGTTTCACTGGCCGCCACCACGACTTGTGCTTCGGTTGCATGTACCGCGCCAGCGGGCAAACATCCCAGCCACACCAAATTGGCAAGGGCCAGCCAATACTTCATCCCCATGGGTACCTCAAAACGGTTTGTTCACTCTGTCAGGCCTGACAAGCAGACCCGATGCTCAGGCCGCTCATGATGCGTGAACGGCCAATACTTTGCTAGCGCCCGGGGGCATAACGCTGCCAGATAATGTCATACGCATCTGTCTCCTTGAACCGCGCCAACGCCTGATTAAATTGTTGCAAGAACTGCGGCGAAAAGCTGCGTTTGCCCAACATAAAGAAGCTCGGCGATTCAGATACCACCATGGGGTGACTGGTGAACAGACCGCTCATCCCCTCCTTGTTAAGGGCGCTGGGGGTAGCCAGCATGTCACCGAGGAAACCGTCGATCCGGCCGCGGGCCAGCTTCTCAAAATTTTGCTGGTCGCTCACCGCACTCACCTGTTTGGCATAGCGAGCGAGCAGCGACATCACTTCCTCACCATAGAAGTACTCTTTGGTGATACCTAGGGAGTAACCACTGGCCAGCCAGCTCGCCAGATCCTGCTCGGGGTAGTAGCTGCCCTTGCGGATCCACAGCAAGGTGCGCCCCGGGTTGTAGGAGTCGGAAAACCAGGCATAACGAGCGCGCTCATCATTGATATTCGCCTCCATCGCCATGTCTATCTCGCCATGCTCCATCTCGTGCAGTACCCGCTTCCAGGGCAGCTCCACATAGTTGACCTTGCAGTGCATGGAAGTGAGCACAGCCGTCAGCACCTCGGCGGCATAACCGCGCACCTCTTGCGGTGAGTCGGCTTCGTAATAATGGTAGGGTGGCCAGTTATCGTAACCGACCTGAATAGGCTCGGGACACAGGGCCCTGGCCAATGCCATTGGCGCCCATAATCCAAGCAACAGACAGCAAGAGATCCACTTCATATGTCATCCTTGACGAATAAGTGAGTCATCATAAATCGCCCCCTGCAAAATGGCGATAGAGGCCAGATGACTATCGCATCCGCTAGAAAATGACGCAGCAAAGCACGTCTATTTGCCAAATACCTTGCCGGAGCGCCACTGGCAAACGGCGCCCTGCCAGACCTGTTTAACCGGGAAACAGCAACGTTTGGAACAGGGGTAAAAAGGGGTTAATATGTGACCAAATATTTTTTTGTGATCCACTATGCTTTTTTTGCAATTGGATTAGCATATGCGCGACATCGGCCTACCCATTCTGTCAGGCATAGAGAGTGATATGACGTACAAAAAGTTCGGTTTTGTGACTGCCATTCTGGCGTTAAGCGGTTTTTATCTTTACACCCTCTATCTGGCTGCTCACCCCAACGTGAGCCTGGCCTACAAACTCTATTATCTGGAAGGCAAGACCCGCTTCTGGGAACACAACTCCAGCATGACCTATCAGCCGGGTAACGAGCTCAATCTGACCAAGCCGAGCCGCTTTCTCTCCAGCGAAGGCTGGGCCAAGAAGCCGAGCGACGAAGGTACCCTGCTCAGCGGTCAGGGCGGTCTCTACTTTGTGCTGCCCAAGCAGGCAGCCAATCCGGATCAGCTTACCGTACAGGCCCGCATCAATAGTCCGGAAGCCGGTGCCCTGTTGAAAGTGGCGCTGGGTCACGACTTCACCACCACGGTGAAACTGGCAAAAGCGGGTATCAACGAAATCCGCCTCAGTCTGCCCGGCGACTCGCTCACGGCAGATCCCAAGCGCCCCAATTTTCTGGCGCTCTCGGCACCTACTCCCATCAATGTGCAGTCGGTACGTTTGACCGTAGCCCAGTGATCCTTGCCCCGAATACCATTTTATAAAAACAACTATCCCAAATAAGGACGTTCTTATGTCGCATCCAGATTTTCGACTCTCTCTGGTCGTTCCCGTTTACAACGAGGAAGAGAGCATCGATGCCTTCATCAACGCGATAGACAACGAACTGGCCCCGCTGAAAGACCAGCTTGAAATTGTATTCGTCAACGATGGCAGCCGTGACCGCACCCGTGAAGTGGTCGAGCAGGCCATCGCCCGTGACCCGCGCGTGACCCTGGTCAACCTGGCACGCAACTTCGGTAAAGAAGCAGCCCTGACCGCCGGTCTGCATCAGGCCAAAGGGGATGCCATCGTGCCGATGGACGTGGATCTGCAAGACCCGCCCGCCCTGATCCTGGAGTTCGTCAAACTGTGGCAGACCGGTGACTATGACACCGTCTACGGCATCCGCGTCGATCGCAGCGCCGATACCCCGATGAAGCGCCTGACTGCCGGTGGCTTCTACCGTTTCTTCAACGCCCTCTCCACCAGCACCAAGCTGCCGGAGAACGCCGGTGACTTCCGCCTGATCGACCGTCGCGTGGTCGAGGCGATCAAGCTGCTGCCGGAGCGCAACCGCTTTATGAAGGGGCTGTTTGCCTGGGCCGGTTTCCGTGCCGTTGGCGTCCCCTACGAGCGCCCGGCCCGTCACGCCGGTGAAACCAAGTTCAACTACTGGAAACTGTGGAACTTCGCCCTCGACGGCCTGCTCAGCTTCTCCAGCTGGCCGCTTCGGGTCTGGAGCTATGTGGGGGTCAGCGTCTCGCTGGTAGCCTTCCTCTATATCCTGAAAATCATCACCCAGGTGATCTTCTTCGGCATCGACGTGCCCGGTTACGCCTCACTGATGTCCGTAGTGCTGTTCCTCGGTGGTATCCAGCTGTTGTCGCTCGGCATCATCGGCGAGTACATCGGCCGCATGTTTGTGGAAGTGAAACAGCGCCCGGTCTACCTCATTGAAGGGGTCTATGGCCAGTATGCCAAGCAGGATGCGGCCAAACCGCAGAGCGCTGACAGCAATCCGCAAGAGCAGCAGGAGCAGGCGCCTCAATGATCTCCCGCGAGGAATTCTGGCGGCTGGTACGTTTCGGTTTTGTCGGCGGGGGGGCTACCCTCGTCGACCTTGGCACCTCCATCGCACTGTTTCATACCTGGCCCACCATCTCGGAGCACCTGGTTACCACGCTGGCTTTTGCCATCGCGTTCTGGTTCTCCTTCTTTGGTCACCGCTACATCACCTTCCAGAAGCAGGGAGCCGCCAGCAAGTTTCTGCTGGTCGCCCTCTTCTCGCTGGCGGTGCGTAACCTGATCCTGAGCGGTCTGCTGTTTGCGGGGCTCTCCGGTCTGCTGCCGGTGGTCATCGCCACCCTGACCGTTACCGTCCTCACTTACGTTCTCTCTCGCGTCTGGGTTTTTGCCTGATGAATGATATGACCAATACTGCCCCGCTAACCGGGGCTGCACTCCCCTATCGCCCGTCACTGCGCATCAGCGGCCGTGACTGGCTGATGATCATCGCCGCCTTCATGCTGAGCCGGGTGGCGCTGTATGGCATGGGCTACTTCGGTGTCCAGCTCTATGGCTCCCCCGACATTGGCCCGCTGCAGGCCTATTGCCAGTTCGACTGCGTCTGGTTCCAGCGCATCATCGAGAACGGCTACGACCTCTACCCGCGCTGGCTGAGCAAGGGCAATGCGGCCAACTGGGCCTTTATGCCTCTCTATCCGATGGTCTCCGGTGCCATCTCCAACCTGTTCAATGTCGAGAGCCTGATCGGCCTCATCATTGTTACCAATATCTCCTTCTTCGCCAGTTTGCCGCTGATGCTGCTGGTGTTGCGTCAGCTCAAGCTGGGGGACGATACCGCCCGCTTTGGCGTATGGCTGCTCGCCTTCTCCCCCTTCTCCGCCTACTTCGTCTCCGGTTATACCGAGTCGACCTTTATGGCGCTGATGCTGGGGATGTTCCTGTTCGCCTATCGGGAGCAGTGGCTGATGGTGGCCGTGCTGGGGGTCTGTATCTCCGCCACCCGCAACCTGGGGGTGATGATGGTCTTCCCGGTGCTGATCCTGGCGCTGCAAGCCTACGGCTGGCGGGAATTTTTCCGCTTTACCGAGCGCGCCTTCAAGGTGGTGTTCACCCTCTGGATGATCCCGTTTGGCCTGTTTGCCTACATGGTCTACCTCTATCACCTGACCGGCGATGCCTTCGCCTTCAAACACATTCAGGTGGCATGGGGTCGCTACATGGACAGCCCGCTGGACTGGTGGCTGAGCGGTTTCGAGCTGGGCGGCCGCAAGGCTTACCTCTCCATCATGGTGATCTTCGGCTGGTGCCTGAACGGCTACCTGTTCAGCCAGAAACGCTGGGCGGAAGCGACCCTAATGTTCATCTGCTGCACCATCCCGCTGATGACCGGCCTCAACGCCATGCCACGCTACATGTTCGGGCTCTACCCGACCCTGCTGGCCATCATTCTGCTGACCCATCGCTGGCCAGCCATCCGCCCGGCGGTGCTCTGCATCAGCGGCATGGTGGCCTCCTTCATCGCGGTGGCTTTCGTCAACTTCAAGTTCTTCACCGTCTGATGTGACGACGATGCCTGATACACCAAATGCCGGTCACCTGACCGGCATTTTTTTATGGCCGCTATTTTTATCGACAGAGCCTCCCATCTCCTCTCCGTCACACTTTCCTCGGCTTGAAAACGTAACCATTTGAACTGAAGTCACAAATCGGCATTTTGCCGATCCAAGGCGCGCTTTGCTGCTCCTAGAATGGGCCCTTGTCCGAACTGCCCTGCTCAAGGAATGGCTTATGCGTCGTGCTCATCACTTATCCCCTCTCTGGCTCGCCCTGCTGGCCGCCCCTCTGTTCACCCAACAGGCGATGGCTGCCCCTGAGGTTCACCTCTATGTGGATGGTCAACCGGTAGCGGCCCCGATCGCGCTGGACAAGGGCACGGTGGAGCTGACCCATCCCCTTGCCAAGGGGAGCCACCAGATCCGCATCAGCGACGCAGGCAACAGTTGCGGCACCAGCTTTGGCCCGAGCGAGAGCAAGCCACTCCCCTTCGGCACCGCCCAGCCCATGGACAAATGCAGCAAGGATCAGAGCTTTACCCTGCGGGTGATGCTGGCCGGGGAGTATCAGTTCACCTTCAACCCGGATACCCCCAGCCTCAAGGTGCTGCGGGCGACCAAGAAGAGCGAGTTCAAGCGCCAGCCACCAGAAGAGCCCTGCATCAGCTGGGATGGCGGCCCGGTCACTGTATCCCTGAAAGGGGTCTGGCCCGACGGTACCCGACTGCGGGATGCCTACTCGAAACAGGAGGCGGTGGTCAAACAGGGCAAGCTGACCCTGCCCGAGCAAAGAGAGCGGCGGCCTGCTGCTGCTCGAGCCGGTCAAGGCAGTCAAGTCAGCGCCGTTCAGCTGGGATCAGGCGAGCGTCTATTTTCTGCTGACCGATCGCTTCAACAACGGCGACCCCGCCAACGACCACAGCTTCGGCCGCCAGAAGGATGGTCAGGATGAGGTAGCCACCTGGCATGGCGGTGACTTCAAGGGGCTGACCGAGAAGCTCGACTACATCAAGAGCCTCGGCATGAACGCCATCTGGATCACCCCCATGGTGGAGCAGGTTCACGGCTTCATTGGTGGCGGCGAGCAGGGCAATTTCCCCTTCTATGCCTACCACGGCTACTGGGCGCTCGACTTCACCAAGATTGACCCCAACTACGGCGACGAGGAGAGTCTGAAAACCCTGGTGGATGAGGCCCACAAGCGCGGCATGCGGATCATCCTCGACGTGGTGATGAACCATGCTGGTTACGCCACCCTCGCCGACTTGCAGGATTTGGGGCTCACCGAGCTAACTCAGAACAGCAGCAAACTGCCGACCGTCTGGAACCAGTGGCGTCCGAGCGGTGGCCTCAACTGGCATGGTTACAACCAGTTCATCGACTATCAATCACCCGCGTGGAACAAGTGGTGGAGTGGTGACTGGGTGCGCGCCGGTCTGCCCGGCTACCCGCAGCCCGGCACCGACGATGTCACCGGCTCGGTGGCGGGGCTACCGGACTTTCTGACCGAATCGGCCAAACCGGTAGGGCTGCCGCCATTGCTGGCCGCGAAAAAGGATACCCTCGCCAAGGCGCTGCCCGACGCTACTGTGAGCGACTACCTGATCGCCTGGCACACCGACTGGGTGCGCCGCTTTGGCATCGACGGCTTCCGCGCCGACACCGTCAAGCATCTGGAGCCCGAAGTGTGGGCCAAGCTCAAGCAGGCGGGCAGTGCTGCACTCAAGGAGTGGAAGACTGCCAACCCGGGCAAGGCCCTCGACGATCTGCCCTTCTACATGGTGGGCGAGGTGTGGGATCACGGGGTAGCCAAGGATTTCTGGTATCAGAACGGCTTCGATTCCCTGATCAACTTCGACTATCAGCGTGAGTTCGCCCTGTCACAGGCCCAGTGCATGGCCAGCGCCGAGCCCACCTATGCCAGCTACGCCAGCCGTATCAATCAGGATCCCGAGTTCAACGTGCTGAGCTACATCAGCTCCCACGACACCAAGCTGTTCTTTGGAGACTATCAGGATGTGCCGCTACAGCGCCGGGTCGCCAACAGCTTTATGCTGTTGCCGGGCGGCATCCAGCTCTACTACGGCGACGAGTCCGGCCGGGGGCTTGCCAAGGATGGCGGAGTGTTCGATCAGGCGTTGCGCTCGGATATGAACTGGCAGGAGCTGGCCAGCGGAGACAAGGCCGAGCTGGTCAAGCACTGGCAGCAACTGGGCCAGTTCCGCGCCGCCCATCCGGCCATTGCGGCAGGCAGTCACCAGAAACTCTCGGATGCCCCCTACGCCTTCGTGCGGGAGAAGAGGGATGACAAGGTAGTGGTGGTCTTTGCCGGTCGGCAGCAGTAACCCCGAAGCCACCTTCACCAGCAACAGAGAGGGGAGCCACTGGCTCCCCTCTCTCGTTTATCTATCTGCCAAGGCTCACTGTGACTGGCACGCCGCCACCGGCCACTGCAACCGCGCCTTGAGCAGGGTCTCCTGCCACAGAGGCCAAGAGAGCAGCGCCTGCTGATAGGCTCCGGCCTGACCGGGCAACAGGATGCCGTAGCTGGCCAGCCGATAGGCCATCACGGCATAGAAGGCATCGACAATACCCGCCTCGCCAAAGTAGAAGGGGCCCCGCGCCTGCGACCAGACCTCCTGCAAACGGGCCAGCTCGCCCACCGCCTCAACCGGCGGCTCGCTGCGGGTGGGAGCACCGAGAAAGAAGGGGAGCAGAGAACGGATCTGCCGAAATCCCGCGTGCAACTCGGCGCAGAGGCTGCGAGCCAGTGCCCGCTCGGCCAGCAAAACCGGATAGAGCTGGCGGTCGGGACAGAGCTCGTGAACATATTCGGCGATGGCCAGCGAGTCGTGAACCCGCACGCCGTCGTGTTCGAGCCAGGGCACCAGACCGGCCGGTGCCAGCCGCTTGAGCCGCGCCAGCGACTTGGCATCCTCCAGATCGAACACCTGCTCCTGCCACGTCAGCCCGCTCATGGCGAGCACCAGTGCCGCCCGCATCGCCCAGGTGGAGCCGGTGCCCACCGCCAATACCAAGGAACCCATCTGTTGCCTCCTGCATGAGTCGCCTGCGACCGGCCGGTCTGCCCTTGATGGCAAAACATCCGATGGTCGCTTCACATTTGCACACCGGCGGGTTTGACCCTCTTGGTGAGCGATGCTAGTTTGATTTTTCAAAACAATCAGTTAGCAACAATGTGAGCCATTAACCGAAATATGGACAACCAATTTACCATCGTCATCGCAGATGACCACCCCCTGTTTCGGGGCGCCCTTTACCAAGCGGTGCACATGGCCATCAACGACGCTCAATTGCTGGAAGCGGACTCCATCGACAGCCTGACCAACCTGCTCGGCGAGCACCCCGAAGTTGACCTGTTGCTGCTCGATCTCAAGATGCCGGGGGCCAATGGCTTCGAGGGGCTGGCCCACCTGCGCGGCCAGTATCCCGACCTGCCCATCGTGGTGGTCTCCGCCTCGGAAGATGCGGCCATCATCCAGCAGGTATTGCGGCTCGGGGCGCTCGGCTTCATTCCCAAATCGGTACCGATGAAGGAGTTGGTCAATGCCCTCAATACGGTGATCGGGGGGGATAACTGGGTGCCGGAAGGCATCTCGCTACATCCTGAATCGGAAGACGGCCCCGATTTCGCCAGCAAGCTGGCCAGCCTCACCCCCCAGCAATACAAGGTGCTGATCATGCTGCGTGATGGCAGCCTCAACAAGCAGATCGCCTGGGAGCTCAACGTCTCCGAGGCCACCATCAAGGCCCATATCACCGCCATCTTCAGAAAACTGGGCGTCAAGAACCGCACTCAGGCGGTTATCGCCCTGCAACAGCTCGATATCAAGGAGAGCTGAGCCCCGAACGCGGCGACACAGGCCAGATGAGATAGCCAGCCATGCTGACTATTTGTTGCTCGACAATTAGCACGATCGTACTTTATGCTGCCACCAGCCATGAGGAGATCGTGATGAGCAAGGGGCGCCTGACCCGGGAAAACATTTTACAGACAGCCTTTGAGCAAGCGAGCCAGCAAGGGCTGGAGAGCCTGACCATCGGCTCGCTGGCCAGCGCCTGCGAGATGTCCAAAAGCGGCCTGTTTGCCCACTTTCAATCCCGAGACAATCTGCAGATAGCCGTGCTGGAGTACGCCGCCGAGGTGTTCCGGCTGCGGGTGATCCAGCCGGTACGCCAGCAGGAGCACCAGAGCCAGCACGACAAGCTGATCGCCCTGCTGCGTGCCTGGCAGGCTTGGAACCACTGCTTCGCCGGACGCTGCATGTTCCTCGACGCCTGGACCTCGGTGCAGGATGGCCATGAGCAAAAGAGCCAGGTGCAGCAAGCCGCCCGGCAACTGGTGCGCTTCTGGCTCGACTATCTGGCCCGTCAGGTGGTGCAGGGTCAGGCCGCAGGCGAGTGGCGACGCGAGATGGATCCCTGGCGCGCCGTTTATCGCCTCTATGGCCTCTATCTGGCGGATCAGGTGTTCAACGATCTCGAACTGTGTCAGGATCCGGCTCGCCACTTCTGGCCCGAAGTGGATGCTCTGCTCGCCAGCTGGCGCTGATGTTTTAGCATCCGTTCAACACGACTTTTTAAAAACCGACAAAAAAGCACGACCGTTCGCACATAAAAACCACAGGATGACCATGAGCAGCAAGATCTACTTCAACACCCGCCGCTTCAGCCCGAGCAAATGGCTGCTGGGGATCGGCACCCGGTTGCACCACAGACTCGCCCCCACCCATGCCAAGCGCACCGCCAGCAAGTTGCTGCTCACCCCCCAGCGCAACCAGCGCGGTGGCCACGAACCAGCCGGTCTGGTGAAGCAGGCCGTCCATACCAGCGAAGGGGTATTGATGAGCTATCGGCTCGGTCAGGGGCCGCTGTGGCTGCTGATGCACGGCTGGTCCGGCAGCGCCAGCCAGTTCTATCCGCTGATGAGCCATATCGCCGCGCAGGGTTTCACCGCCATTGCCTACGATCATCCGGCCCACGGCCAGAGCGCAGGCAACACTGGCCACCTGCCCCGCTTCGTACGCGCCTTCGACGAGCTGGCGACCAAGCTGGCCAGCGAAGCAGGCCCGCTGCACGGGGTCATCGCCCACAGCATGGGAGGCGCCGTCACTCTCTCCAGCCGTCAGCCGGGTATCGATACCCTGCCGCTGCTGTTGATTTCACCGGTGCTCGACTATGTGCCCCAGCTCTACGGCATGGTGGCACGCTCCGGCTACTCCATCCGGTTGTTCGATGCGGTGGTCAAGGAGATTGAGCAAGAGTACCAGCACCCCTTGAGCACGGTCGATCCGCTGGGGCGGCTCGCCAGTCGCAGCGGCGCGGCGATGATCGTGCACGACGAGGAGGACAGATTTGCACCGCACGGCGATTCCTTGCGGGCCAGTCAGGATGGTCATACCCGGCTGGTGAGCACCCGGGGACTGGGCCACGGTCGCATCCTCGCCAGCGCCCCGGTATTCGCCGCCTTCGATCAGCTGGCGCGACCGGAAAATCCTCACCGCGCCCTTTGACATGGGGCCATGAAAAAAACGGGCAAGCGCCCGTTTTTATATTTGATACAGCGCCTTATAGTTAATTTGTCAGTGGGAACATTCTTGTCAGAACACGATAAGGCGCCAGCATATGGCCAGACCCAATACAGCATTGTTGCTCACCGGTGGCGGTGCTCGCGCCGCCTATCAGGTCGGAGCCCTCAAAGCGATTGCGGAGCTCTACCCGCGCAATCTCGGCATCCCTTTTCCCATCCTGTGTGGCACCTCGGCGGGGGCCATCAATGTCACCGCGCTGGCCTGCTACGCCTCCTGCTTCCATCTGGGGGTGCGCAAGCTGGAGTGGGTATGGCGCCGCTTCGAGACTCACCACATCTTCGATTTTCATCCCGGTCGCCTGCTGTGGCGGCTGATGTACGAGGGGTCGGCGGGGCTGATCAACCCCCACACCAACCACGCCTTTCACCTCTTTGACAACGCGCCGCTGCACCGCCTGCTGGATCAGCTCATCGACTATCACCGCATCGATGACAACATCCTCTACGGCAGTCTGGAGGCGCTGGCCATCACGGCATCGGATTACGACGACGGTCTCTCCACCACCTTCTTTCAGGGGCGGGCCGACCACCATCCGTGGGAGCGGGCCAGACGGCGCGGGGTACGCACCGTGCTTACATCGGAGCACCTGCTCGCCTCCTCGGCGTTGCCCTTTGTCTTTCCGGCCACCCGGATCGGCGAGAAATTCTACGGCGACGGCTCCATCCACCAGCTGAGCCCGCTCAGCCCCGCCATCCATCTGGGGGCGGAGCGGATCCTGCTGATCACCCTGGATCCGCCAGCCCACTCGGCGCCGACCCATCATCACGGTCATCTCACCAGCTCCAATATCGCCAGCCATCTGCTCGATACGGTCTTTACCGACACCCTCAACTCCGATCTGGAGCGGCTGTGGCGCATCAACCAGACTCTGGATCTTATCCCTGAGCGGGAGCGCAACCGCCTAAAGCTGAAGCGGGTGGAGACCTGCGTGCTGAAACCGAGTCAGGATCTCGACACCATCGCACTGGCCTACCTGCGCAAACTGCCGCTAAAGTTGCGCCGGCTGTTGCGGGTGTTGGGCGTGAAGGGGGATGAGACCAGCAGTCTGGCGAGCTTTCTGATGTTCTATCCAGGTTACTGCCAACAGCTGATCAAGCTGGGCTATCAGGACACCCTGAGGGAGTGGGAGCGGGTCGTCGCCTTCCTCGATATCGAAGGGCTACCAAAAGAGCGGGAGTAAAGGACGCGGCCGATGAGTGCAAGGGGACTCAGCGCCCCTCCAGCAAACGCTGCTCCGCCTGCTCCATCGCCACCACGGTACCAAACAGGATCAGCCGATCGCCAGCCGCCAGCACCAGCTCGGGTCTGGGTTCCAGACTCTGATCCCCGCGCTGCACCTCCTTGATCCGCACCTCATCGAGCGGCAACTCGCGCACTTCACGGCCTACCGCCCACGCCTGATCGTGCAGCAACAGCGGATGGAGGCGTTCGAGCAGCTGATCCGCTTCCAGATTGCTGGCGCTCTGATCCCCCCAGTAAAAGCCGTGCAGAAAGCGATACTGGCTGCTGCGCTCGAGCTCCATCCGGCGGATCACCCGGCCAATGGGAATATCGCAGTTGAGCAGCAGGTGGGAGACCAGCATCAGGGCCCCCTCCTGGGATTCAGGGATCACCTCAAATGCCCCCGCCTGCTTGTACTGCTCCAGAAAACTGTCATCCCGGGTACGCACCAGCACCTTGAGATCCCCCGCCAGTTCGCGGATCAGTGCCAGCATCGCCTCCACCCGCTTGCGGTCATCGAAGGTGATGATCACCAGCCGTGCCCGCAGCAGACCGGCGGCCAGCAGAATATCGCGGCGGCTGGCATCGCCGAAGGCCACCTGCTCCCCCGCCAGCTTGGCCTCGCTCACCCGCTCGGGGTCGAGATCGAGGGCCAGAAAGGGGATCTCTTCGATTTTGAGGAAACGGGCACAGGTCTGCCCGGCCCGGCCAAACCCGGCGATGATGACATGCTGGTTTTTGCTCAGGCCCGACTGGGCGACTTCGGAGCGGGTCAGCAACGCCGGATCGGTCAGGCTGCGGGCCAGCGAATGGGCCTGGGTCACCAGCCAGGGGGTCATGGCGATGGAGATGATGCCGATGCCGATGAGCAGGGAGACCTGTTGCTGATCCAGCAGGCCGTGGTGCAGTGCCAGCGCCAGCAGCACGAAGCCAAACTCCCCCACCTGACTGAGCATGATGCCGGCGGCCATGCTGTCGCGCTTGCGCTCCCCCATCAGCCGCCCGGCCAGCAGTACCAGCAGGGATTTGCACAGCACCAGCAGCACCACGCAGATCAGTACCTGCCACCATGCCCGCGCCACCAGCTCCCACTCCATGGCCATGCCGATGGTGATAAAGAAGAGCCCCATCAGCACATCGCGAAAGGGCTTGATGTCTACCTCCAGCTGATGACGGTAGTGGGACTCCCCCAGCATCATCCCCGCCAGAAACGCCCCCAGCGCCATCGACAGCCCCAGCGAATGGGTCATGTAGGCAGCCAGCAGCGCCACAAGCAGGGCACTCAGTACAAACAGCTCGTCGGAGCGGGCCCGCGCCACCTCGTGAAACAGCAGCGGCAGCAACCACTTACCGACCGCCAGCAGAGTGAAGAGGGCAAACAGCCCCTTGAGGGTGGCCCAGGCGATCTCGGCGGCCAAAGCGCTCCCCTGCACTTCCGGCTGGGCGAGGATGGGGATCATCACCAGCAGGGGCACCACCGCCAGATCCTGAAACAGCAGCACGCTCACCCCCAGCTGGGCGCGGCGGGTATGGAGCTGCTTCTGCTCGCCGAGCTGCTTGATCACCACCGCCGTCGAGGAGAGTGCCAACGTTCCCGCCACCACCAGCGACTGGGCCAGACCCAGCCCCCACCACCAGCAGATGGCGAAGAAGAGCAACGAGGTGAGCAGCACCTGCAACATCCCGACCCCCAGCACCAATCGGCGCATCGCCAGCAATTTCGGCAGGGAGAACTCCAGCCCCAGCGAGAACATCAGAAAGACAATCCCGAGCTCGGCAATGGTCTGCATGATCGACTGGCCGGTGATCACCGCCAGCCCGTGGGGGCCGAGCAAGACGCCGGCAATCAGGTAGGCGAGGATGACCGGCAAGCCGAGGCGCCGGAAAGTTGCCACCAGCAGAACGGCGGCGAACAGCAGGATCAACAGGTCGGTGTACAAATTTTCCTCTCCTTTTATCGACTTAAGCTTAGTCAGCCAATCTGGCGGGCAGGAAAGATATATTGGGCATGCCAATTGCAGGGAGGAGACAGTAGTCAGGTGTTACAGGTGGAAGACCATGGAAAATACGTCGTCACTTAATGGCTTTAGCCATGGCATCGAGCAGTGGGTTCGCCAGATGGAGCGGCTCACGCCGTTGCCCAGCGTTGAACGCAACCAGTTGCTCGAGCAGTTGTTGGGGCAGAGCGATCTCGGCGGTCTGCTGACAACTTTTGCCGATCGTGCGGCAAGAATTGTCAGGATCCACGGTCTCTACCTCGATTGTGGCCAGCCCCATGTGCTGATCCAGCACCCGCCGCTGGCCACCCTCAACCTGCACAACTATCCGTTCGAGCTGCGCGGTCAACATGGCCAGCTGCTCGGCCAGCTCCACTACGAGCTGGAACATCCGCTGAGCGGCAGCCAGCAACGGGTACTGATGCAATACCATCAGCTGCTCTGCCTGCTGCTGCCCCTCTATCTGCGGCTGGAAAAACTGGATCAGCTGGTCCGGCTCGATCACCTGACCGGCCTTGGCAACCGCTCCTACTTTGACGAGGCTATCGGTCGCGCCATCGAGCAGCACAGCCGCGAGCCCCACGGTCTGGTGCTGGTGCTGCTGGATCTCGATCGCTTCAAGCAGATCAATGATACCTGGGGCCATCCAGTGGGGGATCTGGTGCTGAGCCGCTTCGCCCAGCTGCTCAAGGGGTGTATCCGCAGCACGGATCAAGCCTTCCGGCTCGGGGGAGATGAATTTGCCCTGCTGCTGCAACCGGCCGAACCCGAGGCGTGGCGCCCGGTCTGGCTGCGACTGCAGCATATGTTGATGACCAACAAGGAGCTCAGCACCTTCTCGGTCGGATGCAGCCTTGGTGCCGCCAGCTGGCAATCCGGGGTCGATGTGCCGAGCCTCTACGAGGCGGCCGACAGTCACCTCTACGCCCGCAAGAAAGCAGGCAAGGCCAGCCCTAACGAATAATCCCGAACTCTTCTTTGCTCCGGCACATGCGCGCCATGTGACCGGAGCTTCTTTTTTTGGGGTCCCCGCTCACACCGATCACCTCAGGCAAGATCCTGCTCGGGCAAAACCGGAGCTGCCCCCCCCTGCCAGTGACAGACCAGCCCAGCCCCCTGCGCCATAAAACCGTCGCAGATAAAGAGCCCCACCACCGCCGCCGCCTGCTCGCCATAGTAGAGGATGGGGATGCGCCCCCGCTGCCACGAAGGCACGCCATACTCCTGCAGCAGCTTCTTCATCCGCCGACTACCGCTCCGCCCCACCGGTTTGAGGGGGATCCCGGGCGCCACCTGAAAACGCACCGAGAGCGGCTCGTCCGGCCGGGGGGCACGTAGCAGATCCTCGCCGTGCTCCGCCATGCGCACCACCAGCTCACCCAACCCGTCCGGCAGGGTCAGCGGCTCACCCACTGTGACCGGCAACACCTGATGGCAAGGTTGCAGATCAGGGCTCACCAGATAGAGTCGCTCCTGAAAACGGCGGCAGCTCTGGCGCCCCCAGTTGAGCTGGGGATTGGCATCGCCGCGCGCCAGCGCTACCTCCTGCCAGAGCCGGGCAAGCTGCTCACGGGATGGCATCTCCCCCCCTGACGGCGGATCCAGTAGCGCAGCAGGTTGTTGCGCCGGGTGGGTGAAAGGGCGTGCAGCGGGCCGATATGGAGCGCCTCCCCCTCGCCCGCCAGCTGCCAGTCACTCTCTGCCAGTTCGTCCAGCAGCGCCTCCTGCTCGGCGCACAGGGCCATGCTGCGCGCCGCGGTCTGGGCCATGGCGGGCCAGCGCGCCTTGAGCTGGGGGATAAGCATCTGGCGCAAAAAGTTGCGGTCATAGCTCACGTCCTGATTGCTCTCATCCTCCACCCAGCCAAAGGGGAGATTTGCCGCCGCCTCGGCCAGCTCGGCGCGACTCATATCGAGCAGCGGCCGCAGCAACAGGCCGCCAGCAAAGGGCTGGCTTGGCAAGATCCCCGCCAGCCCTCGCAGACCGGCGCCGCGCTTGAGGGCCAGCAGCAGAGTCTCCAGCTGATCGTCCTGATGGTGGGCGGTGAGCAGCCACTCCCCCTCCCGCATCCGGGCGGTCAGCCGCTGGTAACGGGCGGTGCGCGCCTGCGCCTCCAGACTCTCGCCATTGCCGCGGGCCAGAGTTACCCGCTCGACCAGCAGCTCCACCGCCAATTGCTGACACACCGCTTCACAATGAGCGACCCACTCATCGGCATGGGGACTGAGGCCGTGGTGCACGTGCAGGGCGCGAAGTGGCAGGCCATGCTCGCGGGCATACTGCGCCGCCAGCACCAGCAGCAGGGTGGAGTCGAGGCCGCCACTGAAGGCCACCAGCAGACCGGTGGAACCTTCCGGCGCTGGCATAGTCAGACAAAAGCGAGAATAAAGATGAGAAATCATAGGCTTCCCCAAAACGGACCGGCCGATCTTAGCAGAGTCGGGCTTATCAAGCTGCAACCCTGCTGCTAGAGTGAGGCTCGCCCGCCCTCTCCACCAGGCTGGCCGCAAGGCGGTCGCACAACCGGTTGGAGCAAGGAAGATGGGCAGGGAAGCAAACAATCGGAATTGGAATCAAACAAGATGAACAATAAGAAAAGCTTACTGGCCGGCCTGATTGGACTGGCCCTGCTGGCTGGCTGCAGTCAGGCACCGCAAGAATCCCCCAAACACTCCGGGCTGGCGCTGGCCAATATGGACACCCAGGTCAAACCCGGCGATGACTTCTTCCGCTACGTCAATGGCAAGTGGCTCGCCACCGCCAAGATCCCTGACGATCGCCCCGCCGATGGCGCCTTCTACATGCTGCGGGACAAATCTCTCGCCGATGTGCGGGTGCTGGTCGAGGGGCTGGCCAAGCAGGAGGCCGCCACCGGCACGCCGACCCAGCAGATCCGCGATCTCTACGCCAGCTATCTGGATCAGGCAGGCCGTGACGCCAAGGGGCTCACCCCGCTGGCACCGGCGCTGGCCGACATCGACCTGATCGGTGATCAGGCCGCGCTGGCCCGCGCCTTTGCCCAAAGTGGCCGCATGGGCGGCGGCGCGCCGTTTGGCATCTGGATCGACGCCGATGCCAAGTCCCCCGACCGCTATGCGGTCTACCTCTATCAAGGTGGATTGGGGCTGCCGGATCGGGACTACTACCTCAAGCAGGATCCCGAGAGTCAGGCCCTGCGCCAGAAGTACCAACAGCATATCGCCGCCATGCTGAGCCGCCTCGGTGAGTCTGACCCGAGCGGCAAAGCCAAACGGATTCTGGCCCTCGAAACCCGGCTCGCCACCATCCAGTGGGACAACGTCGCCCTGCGGGATCGGGAGAAGAACTACAACAAGCGCCCCGCCAGCGAACTGGCACAGCTCGCCCCCCACCTCGACTGGCAGGCTTATCTCAATGCCGCGGGCATTGCTGGCCAGCCGGATCTCATCATCGGCCAGCCGACCTATCTGAGCGCGCTGGATCAGGTGATGGCCCAGACCCCCATCGCCGACTGGCAGGCCTACCTCAAGTGGCAACTGCTGACCGACTACGCCCCCTATCTCGACAGCGAGACCGACCGCGCCAACTTTGCCTTCTACGGCACCACATTGAGCGGCACGCCCAAGCAGCGCGCCAGCTGGGAGCGGGCGCTCGGGGTATTGAACGATCATCTGGGTGAAGCGGTCGGCCAGCTCTATGTGGCCCGCTACTTCCCGCCGGCGGCCAAGGAGCGGATGGAGCAGCTGGTGGAGAACCTGCGCACCGCCTACGGCCAGAGCATCAAGGAGCTCGACTGGATGTCGCCCGAGACCAAGGCGCAGGCACTCGAGAAGCTGGCCAAGTTCCGCCCCAAGATCGGCTACCCCGACAAGTGGAAGGATTACAGCGCCATCGCCATCAAACCGGATGATCTGGTGGGCAACCTGCAACGCTCGCAAGCCTTTGAATACGCAGACAGTCTGGCGCGCCTCGGCAAACCGGTCGACCGGGACGAGTGGCACATGTCGCCGCAAACGGTGAACGCCTACTACAACCCGAGCAACAACGAGATCGTCTTCCCGGCGGCCATTCTGCAGCCCCCCTTCTTCGACATGACGGCGGATGATGCGGTCAACTACGGCGCCATCGGCGGGGTGATCGGCCACGAGATGGGCCACGGTTTTGATGATCAGGGGGCCAAATCCGACGGTGACGGCATGATGCGCGACTGGTGGACGCCGCAGGATCTCAAGGAGTTTCGCTTTCGCACCAGCCGTCTCGTGGCCCAGTACAACCGCTTCGAGCCCATCAACGGCCAGTTCGTCAACGGCCAGTTCACCCTGGGGGAGAACATCGGCGATCTGGGCGGTCTCACCATCGCCCACAAGGCCTACGAGCTGTCGCTGGATGGCAAGGAGGCGCCGGTGCTGGATGGCTTTACCGGCGAACAGCGTTTCTTCCTCGGCTGGGCTCAAGTGTGGAAGGGGATGTATCCGCCCCGAGCTGATGCAGATGCTGCTGCGCTCCGATCCCCACTCGCCCCCCGAGTACCGGGTCAACGGCGTGGTGCCGAACATTCCCGCCTTCTACGAGGCATTCAACATCCAGCCGGGGGACAAGCTCTATCTGCCGCCCCAGAAGCGGGTGAAGATCTGGTAACAGCATCACGGCGGGCTCCCCCGGGAGCCCGCGGTCAAGAGACAGCAAGAGGTTGCAAGATGAACAGAGCATTGATGATGGCAGGGCTGCTGACCCTGCCGCTGGCGGCACAAGCCGAAGAGGGATTTAGCAAGCAGCTGACCCTCCCCTCCGGGCAGGTGATCCGGGTGGCGCAGGGGGCCGGTGAGCCCGCCTCCATCGGCAGCTATGACGTGCGGCTCTATTCGGGCCAGAACGCCCAATTTCCACTGGATGAGTTTCAGGATGGCAAGGTGATGGCTCGCAACGGCTTTATCCGGGAGCTGAAACTGGTCGATTTGAATGGCGACAAGCAGCCCGAGCTGGTGGTCATCATCGAGAGCGCCGGCAGCGGCAGCTATCAGGATGCCGATGCCTACACCGTCAGTCCGCAAGGGGAGCTGGAGATCTTCAATCAGGTCAAGGAGCTGGAGCCCAAAGAGGATGTGGTCAAGGCGCTCAAAAGCCCGCAGGACTAAGCCCTCTCCCCGAATCTGAAATATAAAAAGCCCTGATGATCAGGGCTTTGTTGTTTCTGCTGTTGGTACAAATAGCTCAGAGGCGGGTCGCCCGGATGGAGACCTGCGGCAGCGCCATCTCGTGCTGGGCCGCCACCAGTTGCAGCTCGTAGGCCCCCGCCAGCCAGGTGCGAGCCAGCACGGCATCAACGCTGGCGTTGGTAAGTTCGAACGCCGCGACCGGAGTACAACCGGCCAGCAGATTGGCCAGCATGGTGGCGCTCAGCAGATCCCCCACCCCGATGGGGTGGCGAGCAAAAGGGTAGAGCGGGCGGGAGAGATGAAAGGTTCCCTCCTCGCACACAAGCAGCATCTCGAAGCGGTCCATGGCAAAGCCGGCCTTGCCCAGATGCTTGACCATCACCAGCTTGACCCCTTGCGCGCGCAGCTGCTGGCACGCCTCGATGGCCTCCGGCACATTGCGGATATCGCGGCCGGTGAGCTGTTCCAGCTCCAGCAGATTGGGGGCCAGCATATCGGCGCAGGCCAGTGCCCGGTTTTTCAGAAAATCGGCGACGCCGGGTGCCACTATGCACCCCTTGTCGGGGTGACCCATCACAGGGTCACAAAAGTAGAGGGCGGCCGGATTGATCGCCTTGAGCCGAGCCACCGCCGCCAGGATCTCCTCCCCCTGTTCGGCCGAGCCGAGGTAGCCGCTCAAGATCGCATCGCACTCGGCCAGCACGCCGATCTCCGCCAGGCCGTTTACCAGCTGACGGATATGGCCGCCGGGCATCACCATCCCCTGCCAGCCTTCGCGGTATTGGGTGTGGTTGGAGAACTGCACCGTGTTCATCGGCCACACCTCGATCCCGAGGCGACGCATGGGAAAAACGGCGGCGCTGTTGCCGGCACAGCCAAAGACTACGTGGGATTGAATGGAGAGCACTCGCTTCATGGTTGGCGACTCACGCAATAAGAACAGGAATTCCGGAGGGAAAAACGGGCCTTGCGGCCCGTTGTTGTCACTTTCGACTGTTGTCACTGTCGATTAACGCAGCACCTTGACGGTGTAGCTGCCATCGGCCTGACGATAGAGGCCGTGAATGTCGGTCTCGAAGCCCGGGTAGTGAGCACCGATCTCGCACAGCATCTCGAGGAACTCGAGCACCGGCAGAGAATCCTTGGTCACCATCTCGCCCGGCAGTACCAACGGAACTCCCGGCGGGTACGGCAGGATCATGTTGGCGCTGATGCGGTCAACCATGTCACGCAACGGCACCTCTTCCAGATTGCCCGCCAGCTCTTGCTGCCATGCAGCGTGCGGGGTCATCTTCATCTCCGGCAGCACGTCGAACGCCTTGAACATCAGCTCCGGCAGACGGTATTTGCAGGTCAGATCGTGGATGCTCTGGGCCAGCTCCTGAATGCGCATCCCTTCGTAGAAGCTCGGATCTTCACGATAGAGGCTCGGCAGGATGTTCTTGATGGTCAGGTTCAGGTCGTAGCCACGCTTGAACTCGGTCAGGGCGCGCAGCAGCTGCATCGCCTTGGACTGATCGATACCGATGGAGAAGAGGAACAGCATGTTGTAAGGGCCGGTCTTCTCGACCACGATGCCGCGCTCGTCCAGGAACTTGGAGACCAGTGAAGCAGGAATGCCCTTCTCCAGCAGCTTGCCATCACGACCCATACCCGGGGTCAGCAGGGTGACCTTGATCGGATCCAGGTACATGTGGTTGTCATCGATGTCCTTGAAGCCGTGCCAGTCATCTTTCGGATCAAGCTTCCAGCACTCGACGGTGTCGATGTTGTCCGGCTGCCATACGTCGAAGAACCAGCCTTCGCTCTGATCACGCAGACGCTTGATCTCTTTGCGGAAGGAGATGGCGCGATCGATGGAGTCCTTGATCAGACGCTTGCCGGTGTTGCCACGCATCATGGCGGCAGAGATCTCGGTCGATGCCACGATGCCGTACTGCGGCGAGGTGGAGGTGTGCATCATGAAGGCTTCGTTGAAGGTCTCTTCCTCCACGTCACCCTTGATGTGGATCATCGAGGCCTGGGAGAAGGCCGCCAGCAGCTTGTGGGTGGACTGGGTTTCATAGAACACCTTGCCCGGCATCGCTTCGCCGCTCATGCCGCACTTGCCTTCATAGATCGGGCTGAAGTTGGTGTAAGGCACCCAGGCACTGTCGAAGTGGATGTAAGGGGTATCCAGACTCTCCTTGATGAAGCCGGTGTTGTAGAGCAGGCCATCATAGGTGGAGTTGGTGACGACGGCGTAACGGGGAGCCTGGGCACCCGGTGTCGCGGCAACCTTGGCAGCGATGGTGTCGCGGCTGAATTCGCTCTGCGGGATACCCCCCAGAATGCCGTAGGCGTTGCGGGTCGGACGGAAGTAGATCGGCGTCACGTCGTTCATCATCATCAGGTGAGTGAGCGACTTGTGGCAGTTGCGGTCAACCAGCACAGTGCTGCCAGCCGGTGCGGAGAACATGCCGACGATCTTGTTGGCAGTGGAGGTGCCGTTGGTAACGATATAGGAACGATCGGCGTTGAAGGTACGGGCGATGTACTCTTCGGCTTCCTTGTGCGGACCTGAGTGATCCAGCAGGGAACCCAGCTCCGGCATGGAGATGGAAACGTCAGCCTTGAACGCGTTCGGGCCGTAGAAGTCATAGAAGATGCTGCCGGCCGGGCTCATCTGGAAGGCGGTACCGCCCATGTGACCCGGAGTACAGAAGGTGTATTTACCCTCTTCCACGTACTTGAACAGCGCCTTGGTAAACGGCGGCAGGATGGCGTCCTGATACTCCTGGGTGGCCTGGCCCATCTTGAGGGCGATGTCGTCAGCCATGCCGAGACGGTACTCGAAGAAGTGGACGTTCAGACGCAGGTCGGTCAGGTGAATATCCAGGGTGGACTGGTCGTTGGCGAAGGCGAAGATCGGCAGCTTCTCGTTGCGATCGTGGATCTCCTTGCACAGGCCCAAAGAGTATTTGTCCCAGTCGAAGATGGCGCCGCAAACGCGGGGGTTCTTCTCGATCAGTTTCAGCAGGTCGGCCACATCGACCGGATAAACAACCTCGAAACCCTTGCGCTCGAGGGAGGCTTGCAGCTGGCGAATGGGTTCTTCTTTAAAGAAAACGCCGAGGTGGTTGAGGATGGCAATGATATTCATCGTAATGCTCCACACGTAAAGGGGCGCTCTCCATCAGGGATGGTGAGTGAAGAGCGCTCGGAAGATAAAAGGGGGAATTAGTTGCTGGGTTGTTCGTTCAGCAGGGCGTCGTGCTGACGCAGACCCTGTTTTTTGGCGTAGAACATCAGGATGATGAGCGACACCACGAAGGTAGCGGTAAGGTTGGAACCCTTGGCCCCCATCAGGGCCACCAGACAGAAGACACAGGCAACACCGGAGAAGATCATCGCGCCGATGCTGCGGGAGGTCATGCCCTCGAAGCGGATCAGGTTAATGCTGGAGTAGAAGTAGGGCAGCATGGTCAGCAGCACCGCATCTGTGGTCAGCACGTTGAAGAGATCGGCAGCGTGAGCGGACTGGGAGGTGAAGGCGGTCAGGCCAACCATCAAGGCAGTCATCTTGAGGGAGCCCAGGATCAGACCCTTCTTGGCCACACCGTTCTTGTCCACTTCGCCGTAGATTTTCGGGAAGTTGCCGTCGTTAGCGGCACGCTTGCCCGCCTCGCCCACCAGCATCATCCAGGAACCGAGCGAGGTGAAGCAGGCCAGGGCGGTGAAGGCAGAAACGAATGGCGCAGACCAGCTACCGAAGATGGCGGAAGAGGCCATGGCAAACGGGGCGCCGGAGGCAGCCACTTCACCGGCCGGGAACATGCCGCTGATCACCTGGGTAGAGAGGATGTAGATAACACCGGCAATACCGGTACCCAGCATGGTAGCGAGCGGTACGGTACGCTTGGGGTTCTTTACCATGCCGGAAGAGACGGCGGCAGATTCAACACCGACGAAGGACCAGAGGCAGATCAGCACGGCGCTGATGACCGCATGCAGGTCGCTGCCGCTGGTGGTGTTCCAGTTCTGGCTATAGACAGTGGCATCAAAATGACCCCAGCCCATCACCGCTGTACCGACAACTGGCAGCAGGATCAGCACCAGACCCAGAGTACAGAGTCGGCTCACCCAGCTACCGCCAAGCAGGTTGACGAAGGTGAAGATCCAGACGGCAGCGATGGTGGCTGCGGCGGCCGGAATTGGGCTATTGAGAATGGGGAAGAAGACCGAGAGGTAGGAGACGCCGGTAATGGCGATGGCCAGGTTACCGATCCAGTTGGCGTGGTAATAAAGCACACCGGTCTGGAAACCGAACACCGGAGAGATCTCGCCAGCGTAAGCAATGGGGCCACCCTCTTGCGGGTTCTTGGTAGCAAGGCGGGCGAAGACAAAGGCGAGGCCCATGGCGCCTACCAGACAGATTGCCCAGCTAAAGACAGAGATGGAGCCGATGGTGGCCAGTGCCGAAGGCAGCAGCGCGATGCCACTCCCCATCATGTTGCCGGCCACCACACCTGTACAGGCGATAAGGCCAATCTTCTTGCTCGTATCTAGGGACATAAGATCTCCGGTTCTATAAAAGGTCGGGTCGTCACATACACATTTGGCGGAACGCCCCGCCAAAGAATGGGCACAGACTAGGCCTCTCATCCCCGGAAAACATAAAGACCAGCTAACGGATAAAAATATGAGGCAACTTTTTTCGCCGCTTCACCACTTTTTATAAAAATCATTTAAAAACAGAACCTTGACGTCATGTCGCACCACCATCTTGATAAAACCTTGATATCAGACAGCCCCGTTCTTGTCCCTTGATAACCCCTTATCTCGCCGCCTTGATATTTTTGGCCAGATAAACCCGGGATAAAGCAGCTCCCAATGCACCCCCTCCCCTTGTAACCATCCGAACGCCCAGCTGACCATCACCCTGAGTGGCCGCTCACCTCCTGCTTGACCCTCCGCTCGGCTCATCACAATCCAAACTCAGAGGTAAAGCGCAACGGCGATAACCGGTAAGCAATGAGAAATGGGTCGTGACGGACAGCTTATCCCGCCGCCAACAATGAGCAGATGTCACAAGCTGCGCGCGGCGCAAAGCCGGGCAAACTCGAGTGCCGCGAATGCTGCGTGCAAGACAAAGGCAAATGGGGATAGTGGGGAGCGGCGGGGGATAAATCGGGCCACACCAGAGCGACCATCCCCGGTGGCAAACAAGCAGGATTGAGACAAGCAGAAACAGCACAGGCCGCCCAAAGGCAGCCTGTGGATGGGGTCGGCAACCGCACCGACCGGGGGAAAACCAACACTGCGGTGTTAGAAGAGCTTCACCTTGCTCTGGCCCAGCGCATTGAACAGAGCCGGGGTGAGGCTCTCCATATTGCTGTAGAAACCGAGCTGCTGGCAGAGCAGATAGGTCTGCTCGGTCGCCTCCATCAGGAAAGCCTGACTGTAGGCATCCCCCGCCGCCTCGGGGCGACCGTCCAGCTCCGCCAGCTTGCCCTGCAGTATGTAGTAGAGCACCGAGCGGCCGCGACTCGCCGCCTTCTCCAGCAGATAGTTGGCCTGCTGTTGCTGGCCGTTGAGGATCGCCTGCAGGGTCAACGCCTCCCACACCCGGGCTGGCAGGGCGCCGCTGTTTTGCACCACGCTGGCGAGATGGGTGCCAATCCCCTGCAGTCGCTCGCTCTCGGATTTGCCCGCAAGGGTGGCCAGCGCCTCGCCCGCCAGATAGCGCTCCGCCAACAGCAGCGGCTGATCCGGATGGGCAATCAGCGCCTGCTCCAGCAGATCGATGCCGCGCTTGAGGGCGACCGGATCCCGGCTGTTGATGTAGTACTGCGCCTCCATCATCGCCATCAGGGAGGCATCATCGGTCGGCCAGCCCATCCCCGGCTCGGCATCGGGTTGGTCGAGGGCGCGCAGCAGATCCTGGCTGCTGGCCTGCAACACACCGTGCACACTGTGGCGACTGAGCTGGTACTGATGGCTGAACAGCACCCGGTTGGTATTGATATTGCGATACTCCAGATCGAGATAGGTGCCACGGGGCTGGCGGGTGACCCGCACACTCAGCTCCTTGCCGGGCATGATACCCCCCATCAGAGTGGTGGCGCCGTACTGCACCCGCAGCGGCGTGGCCACGGCCACCTCCCCCATCAAGGCTCGGGTAATGCCATCAGCGAGGCGCACGTTCTCGTTGTTGTCATCCATGCCGGAGTGGAAGCGGAACACCAGCAGATTGGGATCCAGCATGGCATGCACCTGGGGGCTGGTGTGCTGGTAGCTGAGCATGCTGACAATGGCGATCAGCACGATGGCCACGAAGATATCGAAACTCACCATCTTCCAGCGGCTGCGGGCATCCTTGGCATGGGTGGAGATGGCGCGGGTCAGGGGCCCGGCGGGAAAAGGGGCGACATTGGGCTGTGCATCATCATCCTGCTCAGCCGCGGGCGGGCTCAGATCGGAGAGAGTCGGGTTGTCTGAGAGAGTGGTATTGACCGCAGGAGATGGCTGCTCGTCCGCCATCACTACGGAAACCACCTGCAGCGGCCTTACCGGTGCCACCAGCTTGTAGCCGCGCTTGGGTACGGTGACGATATAGTCGGTCGCATCGGTGCGACCATCTTTGAGGATCTTGCGCAGTTCGAAGATGGACTGGGTCACAACCTGATCGGTCACCTCGGCGCCATCCCACACCTCGTTGATCAGGGCATCGCGGCCAAACACAGTGCCGGCATTATGGGCCAGAAACCGCAACAGGTTGACCAGTCTGGGTTCGAGGTAGACCTCGCGGTCGGGGCGACACAACATGTTGTCGTCAACGCTCAGGGTCCAGTCGTGGATCTCAAAAACCGATTCGCTCATGATTCACTCGCTGCAGATGGTGACAATGCACGATGAGAGAGACGCAAAACCCGGGCTGACTGAACGGAACAAGGCGCTATCACCAGAGGTGACAGATAAAAAGAGAACCGAAGCAATCACATCTCTGAGAGTCAGTCTGGCCAGGCCATCCTGTTTACGTCTGAAGGGCATCCTTGCGGGCATTCCGACCACCGGGATCGGAAGGGATCACTTTAAGCAAAACGGGAGCTGGATCCCACTTTTTTTGGCTATAAATCGCCGTTGAGTTGATCCGACACCGCACTTTTCGGCAAATAGCGTGCCAACTAGTATTCATATGAACATCCCATATGCCGGAATCAAAAAGCCCTGAACATCAGGGCTTTCTCATTTCTTCGACCATCGGGGAGACGTTACTTCGCTACCGGAAGCGCATCCTGCTGACGACTGCGGCGCAGATGACGCCGCCACAACGAGAAGCCGCCGTAGCCAAGACTCAGCACCACCGCATAGAGCACCTGAGTGGCGAGCGCCACCAGCACCAGAGCGCAGAGCAGCACGCTTATCCCCGCCAGCCCCTTGCCCACCCCGCCGAGCAGACGCCAGCCCGCCGCCATGCAGAGCAGGTAGACCAGCACGAAGTTGCCGTTGGCGTAGCGGATCAGCTCATCGAGCGGCAGTCGCAGCCAGATGATGAGGGTGATACAGAGCAGGCAGATGGCGAGCACCAGACCGAGCGCCCGCAGCGGCGCGCCGCGCGCGGTGAGCACAGCCAGCGAGGCGGGCAGCTTGCCTTCCCGCGCCATGCTCCAGATCAGCCGGGCAAAGCCCTGAATGTAGATATTGATGCTGGCAAAGCAGGAGAGGTAGCCGAGCACCGCCACCAGCCACTTGGCGGTGGGGCCGAACAGCAGCGCCAGCAGGGAGGGGATGGCGGTGGCGTTTTTCGCCTCATCGCCGTAGAGGCCATATTTGAGCACCACCAGCGAGTGGATCCAGTAGATAAGCCCCGCCAGCAGCACCCCGCCGAGCAGGGCGATGGGGTAGTCCCGCTCCGGCCGCTTGAACTCCTCCCCCATGTGGGCGAAGGCTTCCAGCCCGACGAAACACCAGAACATCACCGCCAGCGCGGTAGCCATAGGGGGCCACTCATCCGCGCTCGGTAGCGGCCGGGCCGCATCGCGCCAGCTCACCTCCCCCTTGAACCAGATCAGCAGGGTGAGCCCCAGAATAGCCAGAGCTATCAACAGCTGCAGGTTGCCGGAGGAGCGCGCCCCGCGCAGCCCCAGCAGAAAGACCCCGAGCAGGGTCAGCAACTGGATGGCCCAGAGGGTCCACTCCCCCATATCGAACAGGGCGTGCCAGAAACCGGCGGCAATCATCAGGGCGGCAGGCAGGCCCACCGGCAGCACCGCCAGAAACAGGAAGGCGGAGAAGCGCTCGGCACCGTTGCCAAAAGCGAGGCCAATCAGGTGCGGCGCGCCGCCCGCATGGGGATAGCGACGGCCGAGGCGAGCGAAGGTAAAGGCGATGGGCAGCACCAGCGCAATCAGCAACAACCAGGCCCAGAGCGAGGCCCCACCCGCCAGCGAGGCGGCGGTCGCCGGTACCACGAAGATCCCGGTGCCGAGCAGCGAGGTGGCGAGCAGCCCCATTCCCTGCCAGAGCCCGAGATCCTTTTTCAACCCAGACATATCCTTTTGTCCCGACTAGAAAAACATCCCGCCATGTTAGGCCTGCTCCGCCCCTTTGTTAAGCACGATGGTTAAGCGCGGCGGCGAGAATATGCAGCCTTTTATTCGGGCTCGGGCCCAACTTGCAGGGATTCGGCCAGAAAATCCCCCAGCAGGGTGATCTTGAGCACCTGCCGCCGCGCCGCCGGATAGATGAAGTAGAGGGTCTTGGCCGGGCTCTGATAGCGACCAAGCAGCGGCAGCAAACGCCCCGCAGCGATATGGTCACTCACCTGTTCGGCGGGCTGCAAGGTGATGCCAGCCCCGGAAAGTGCCGCCGTCAGCAGCGCCGGCCAGTGGTTGATGCGCAAGCGCGAGGCGACCCGCACCTCCTCGCTCTGACCATCCTCGCCAACAAATTGCCAACGCTCGTGCTCGCCCCAGTTGCCGTGCAGACACTGGTGGCGGGCGAGATCGGCCGGATGACGGGGCACGCCGTGGCGATTGAGGTAGTCGGGGGCAGCGCAGAGGCGGTAGTGCTGGGTCAGCAACGGACGGGCGATCAGCGCCTCATCCTGCGGGCGCAGGGTGCGGATGGCGGCGTCGAACCCCTCCTCCACCAGATCGACCCAGCGCGGAGTGAGCTGCAGATCCAGATCCAGCTTGGGGTAGCGGTCGATAAAAGCGGGCAGCAGCGGCACCAGCCGATGGTGGCCAAAACTGAGGGGGGCGGCGATGCGCAGCCGGCCGGCCGGCTCAGCCAACAGATTCTGGGTGAGCGATTCGGTCAATGCCAGCTCCTCCAGTACCCGCTGGCAGCGAGCCAAAAACAGCTGGCCCAGTTCGGTGAGAGTCTGCTGGCGGGTGGTCTTGTGAAACAGCTTGCCCCCCAGCCACTGCTCCAGTCCCAGCACATGCTTGCCCACCATCTGGGCGCTGATCCCCTCTTCGCTCGCCACGGCGCTGTAGGAGCCGAGATCCACCACCCGGGTGAAGATACGCATGCTGGTCAATCGGTCCACAACCGCTCCTTTGTTCGTTCCTGAGTAACACGACCCGCTACCGAGCCCTAATTCACAACCAAAAGTTTAGTAAGAAATGGATTTTAGCCAATTTACTCAACTTTTAGTTACCAATACAGTGATGCCATCCCTTCCCCACAGGATAAATTCCCATGAAAAGCACCTATCTGGCCGCCCTGCTGGTCGGTCTGCTGGCCAGCGGCGCCAGTCAGGCCGCCGAGAGCAGCTTTATCAGCAACCACGATCAAGCCCCAGCCTCAGCAACT
Source organism: Aeromonas sp. 97A (assembly GCF_051919185.1). Taxonomy (NCBI): domain Bacteria; kingdom Pseudomonadati; phylum Pseudomonadota; class Gammaproteobacteria; order Aeromonadales; family Aeromonadaceae; genus Aeromonas; species Aeromonas sp. 97A. Next base: position 2,482,642 of record NZ_JBQBFF010000001.1, read on the forward strand.
CAAGCCCGGCCCGATATCTTTCGGGTCAGCCTGCTCGGCACCGGCACTCCGGTGCCCCAGATAAGCCGGGGCGGCTACAGCACCCTGGTCGAGGCAGGCAACCAGAAGCTGGTGTTCGATTTTGGCCGCAACTCCGCCACTCGCCTGTGGCAGCTGCATATCCCCATCGGCCGGGTCAACGCCTTCTTCCTCACCCACTTTCACTCCGACCACACCAACGGGCTGGCGGATCTCTGGCTGACCGGCTGGCTGCAACCGGCCTATGGCCAGCGCCACGCGCCGATGGAACTCTACGGCCCCAAAGGCACCACAGCTCTCGCCCGTGGCTTGCAGCAGGCCTACGCCACTGACATCGCCACCCGGGTCAAGGATGAGGGAACGCCGCTGGACGGGGTGGAGATCAACAGCCACGAGGTCACCGCCGGGGTGGTCTACAACCATGACGGGGTCAAGGTAACCGCCTTTGACAACGACCACGGGGTCAACATCAAGCCGTCATTCGGCTATCGCATCGACTACCACGGCCACAGCGTGGTGCTCTCCGGCGATACCCGTTACAGCCCCGAAGTAGTGAAGCAGGCCAAAGGGGCCGATCTGCTGGTGCACTGCGTCTCCATGACCTCTGCCGAGCAGGCGGCCCGGGTAATGAACGAAGCCAGACCGGCGCTGACCGTGTTCAGCCATATCGGCCTCAACGGCAAGATCAGGGTAAAAGATCTGGCGCAGGATCTGCGCGCCCGCTACACGGGCCCCTTCGTCATCGGCAACGACCTGATGCAGATTGATCTGCCCACCACGGCTTCCGGCAAGGGTTATGCCCTCTGGCAGTCGGAGAATATCGACAATAAATAGATGGCACGGATGCCGGTCAGCCATGGCCGGCATCCGCAATCGACACCGGGGGCTATCTTTAAGGGGTGTTTGACCACAAGGAGTTATCCCTATGAGCCTGAAATGGAAGCACCTCGCCCTGGCCACTCTTCCCTTGTTCGGCATGTCGGCCGCTCAGGCGGCAGTGTTGACCAGCCTTGAATGGCCCCCTTACACCAGCGCCAGCCTCCCTGAGCAGGGCAAGAGCAGTCAGGTGGTGACCGCAGCCTTTGCCCTGGCTGGCGACCCGCTGACTATCAAGTTCTATCCCTGGCAACGGGCCGTGGACGAGGCAACCAACAACCCCGAGGTACTGGGTTATTTCCCCGAGTATCTCGACCCCAAGAGCAGCTGCCTCTTCTCTGACCCCATAGGTAACGGCCCCCTCGGCTTTGCCCAGCGAGCCGATCAGCCGGTCACCTGGCAGAGCCTTGATGACCTCAAGGGCAAGAAAATTGGTGTCGTCACCGGCTATGTGAATACCACCGAGTTCGACGAAAAAGTGGCCAGCAAGGTGCTCTCGGCTGACGCCACCAGCTCGGACAGCCAGAACCTGCTCAAGCTCGGCAACGGTCGGCTCGATCTGGCGGTCATCGACCAGAATGTGATGACCTATCTGCTGGAGAGCGATCCCCAACTCAAGGACGTTGCCGCCAACCTCGGCTTCAACGGCAAGATCCTCGAGGACAAGTCCCTCCACGTCTGCTTTACCAACTCTGCCAAGGGGAAAAAGGCGCGGGACAAATTCAACAAGGCGCTGGCCAGCGACGAGGTGAAGAAGCTGATGAAGTAGCGATACCGCATCCGCTCACCACCCCAAACAGCCATAAAAAAGCCGCCTCTTGTGAGGCGGCTTCTTCATTCAACTTGGTAACCGGAGTTATCAGGCAATCAGCTTGTAGATGATACCGGACATGGCGATCAGGCCGATGATGGTCACGAAGCCGTTGCTGATGTTGCCAGCGTATTTGCGCATGGCCGGAACCTTGGTGATGGCGTACATCGGCATCAGGAACAGCAGCATTGCGATGATCGGGCCGCCCAGGTCTTCAATCATGCCGAGGATACTCGGGTTGATGGTAGCGATGGCCCAGGTGGTCAGGATCATGAACACGGCAGTGACTTTGTTCAGCTGCTTGGTATCAACGTTCTTGCCCTTCTCGCGCAGCGCCTTGGCCATCAGGCCGTTCATGCCTTCTTGCGCACCCAGGTAGTGACCCAGGAAGGATTTGCTGATGGCAACCATGGCGATCAGCGGAGCCACAGTACCGATAACCGGGTTATCGAAGTGGTTGGCCAGGTAGGACAGGATGGAGATGTTCTGTTCTTTGGCAGCAGCCAGGTCAGCCGGGGAGAGGCTCAGTACGCAGCTGAATACGAAGAACATAACTGTCATCACCATCATGACGTGGGCGCCCAGCAGGATGTTGCTGCACTTCTTCTCGGCACCTTCACCGTAACGACCTTTGTTGTCCACCGCGAAGGAGGAGATGATCGGGGAGTGGTTGAAGGAGAACACCATTACCGGGATAGCCAGCCACAGGGTCTTGATGAAGTCACCGTTGAAGGCGTCGGACAGGGCCGGAGCTTCAGTGATGATGGCACCGTTCCAGTGCGGGATCAGGTAGAACGCCAGACCCATCAGGGTGAGCACGAACGGGAATACCAGCACGCTCATCGCTTTGACGATAACCTGGCCGCCCAGACGAACAACCGCCATCAGACCGAGGATCAGGGCCAGTGACAGAACGGCACGGGGAGGTGCAGACATGCCCAGCTGGTGAACAATCACGCTCTCGACGGTGTTGGTGATGGCGACTGAATACATCAGCACGATCGGGTAGATGGCAAAGAAGTAGAGCAGGGTGATGAATTTGCCTGCGGTCTTGCCGAAGTGCTCTTCTACTACTTCAGTGATGTCGCCATCACGGGTAGAGCCGGACAGCACGAAGCGGGTCAGACCACGGTGAGCAAAGAAAGTCAGCGGCAGCGCCAGGATCAACATGGCAACCAGCGGCCACAGGCCACCTACACCGGCGTTGATTGGCAGGAAGAGCACACCGGCACCGATCGCGGTACCGTACAGACCCAGCATCCAGACCACATCGGCCTTGTTGACGCCGCGGGAGGTGTTGCTGGCTAAACGACCATCAGCTGCAATATTCATGTCAGACATACGTTGTTCCTGTCATCTAGGAAAATGGGATTCTTGTTTGGTCGGGCCTTGGCCCGGTTCCATCTCCCTGGAACGCCTGCTGTCCGTCCTTGATATTAACCTCTCGCCCCCCGGCAACCTGGCCATCACTCCTTGTGACAACAGGATTGCAACAAACAACAGTGCGAGATTTTGACCCTGAGGGTCGGCGCCCGTCTCACTTAACAACCGATTAACGTGCGCCACTCTTGATGGGCTGACTTTAATTAAATGCCCTTATTAATCACAGCGTTTTTTTTGAATTAATCAACCAAAGTTTGATTTTGGTCGCCTTTCGGACGACCAAGATCACACTCAAAGTGCCTTATTGTGAGTTTTTTTTAACAATTCAACTTAGTTTCACTGGAATCAATGGCCTGCGAGCAGCTACATATTTGCAACAAGCCACCCGTTTAGCGCGGATTGTGTGCAGCACGGCCTTGGCGTACCCTTGTGACTCACGCCTTTTTGTTGATTGATGATGACCATTACCCGTACCGATCTCGCCGAACTGGCGGTGTTTGCCGCCGTCGCCCGCCACCGCAGTTTCAGCAAGGCCGCCCTCGAACTCGGCGTATCCGCCTCCGCCATCAGCCACAGTCTGAAGGGGATGGAGGAGCGACTGGGGGTGCGGTTGCTCAACCGCAGTACCCGGGCCGTGGTGCCGACCGAAGCGGGCCAACGGCTGCTCAAGCAGCTGCTCCCCACCCTCAATACCCTCGAAGAAGCGCTTGCCGAGCTGGCCCGCAACAGCGACGAGCCGGTAGGGAGACTCAAGCTCTGCGCTCCGCGCGGCGCCATCGACAGCCTGCTGGCACCTGTGCTGATCGACTATCTGGCCCGCTATCCGCGGATGCAGGTGGAGGTGGTGGAGCAGGAGCTGATGCCCCGGCTGATTGAAGATGGTTACGATGCCGCGCTCTTTTATGGGGATCTGCTGCCCAAGGAGATGATCGGCATCCCCCTCGGCCCGCCCCAGCGTTATCTGGTGGTGGGCTCCCCGGCCTATCTGGCGGAGCACGGTACACCGGAGCACCCGAGCGAGCTGAGCCGCCACGCCTGCATCGGCTATCGCCTCACTCCGCACCACCACTATCGCTGGGCCTTTGCCGCCGACGGCACCATGCTGGAGATCGAAGTGACCGGGCCGCTCACTACCAGCACCCCGGCCCTCTATCTGGGCGCCGCCGAGGCGGGGCTGGGGCTCGCCTACTGTCTGGAAGAGGAGGTGAGCCAGAAGGTCGCGGAGGGGAAACTGCTCACCGTGCTGGAGCCCTGGTGCCCCACCTTTGCCGGTTTCTACCTCTTCTATCCCAGTCGGCATCAGCTGGGCAGCGGCTTGCGCATCCTGATCGACATGCTCAAGGCTCACTACCAAAACCCCGGATTAGTGAGTAATACTCAGCAATTCATCAAGTGAAACCCTGATTATCACCAAATAAGTATTAATCTAGACTAGCTGTTCGATAATCGAACTCCCCGAGAGAACAGATATGTCTGCCTATTTAACACTGCGGCAAAGGGCCATGACCCGTCGCTTCTGGGCTTACGCCCTCCCCTCCATTCTTGCCATGCTGGTCTCGGGGGCCTACTACCTCATCGACGGCATCTTCGTCGGCCACTATGTCGGCGCCGCTGGCCTCGCCGGGATCAACCTGGTCTATCCGGTCATCATGGTGCTGATCGGCCTGGCCGCCATGATCAGCATGGGGGCAGCCACCGCAATCTCCTTCCAGCAAGGGGCGAAAAACGACAAGCGGGCCCGTCAGGCGCTGGTCAACGCCCTCTGGCTGCTGGCCGGTCTCGGGGGCGTTGCGCCGGTGCTGCTCTATTACACCCACACCGATATCCTGCTGGGGCTAGGGATTGAACAGGGCACCGAGACCTGGAAACAAGCGAGTGACTACCTCACCTGGATTGGCGGCGGTACCCTGCTGCTGGCCAGCAATCTGGCAGTGCCCTATCTGCTGCGCAACGATGGCCGCCCGAAACTGGCCATGGTGCTGGTGAGCAGCGGCGCCGTGCTCAATATCATCCTCAACTACATCATGGTGGGGCGGTTGGGGCTGGGACTGATCGGTACTGCGCAAGCCACCCTGATGGCAGAGGGTGCGGTGAGCCTGATCGGCCTTGGCTACTTCTTTACCCCCTGGGCGCGGCTGCGCCTCAGCTGGCGGGATCTGGTGCCCAACCTTCCCGCCATGCCGCACCTGCTCTTTACCGGCCTGCCGAGCCTGATTGCCCAGTTCAACCTCGGCCTGCTGCTGATGCTGCACAACAGCCAGCTGATGGTGTATGGCAATGTGAAGGATCTGGCGGGCTTTACCGTGGCCGGTTACACCGAAGCGGTCTTTATCGTCATTCTGCAGGGGCTCGCCTTCGGCATTCAGCCGCTCATCAGCAAGGCGGCAGGAGCCAAGCGCCATCGCAACCTCAAGTACCTGATGGAGATGGGGCTCAAGTTCACCTTTATCTACGGCATGCTGGTGTGGCTCACCATCCAGCTGCTGCCGGGACAGGTCGCCATGCTCTATACCGGCGACAAGGATCCCGAACTGCTGGCCGCCGCCATCAGCAGCCTGACCCTCAACCTCGGCGCCATTCCGCTGGAGGGGATCATCATGTTCGGCATCGTGCTGCTGCAATCCATGGCACGTACCCGTCAGGCGCTGGTCATCTCCATCGCCAAAACCGTGTTGCTGCTGCCGCTCATCTTCCTGCTGCCGCAACTGTGGGGGCGTGATGGGGTGCTGATGGCCCAGCCCGCGACCGTGCTGCTGCTCACCCTGCCACTCTGCTGGCTGCTGTGGCGCGAGTGGCTGCGCCTGAAGATGGCCTGTGCGCCAAAAGCCAAACAGCGCCCGCAACCGGCCCGCGCACGAGCCGCCGTCCAGCTGGCCCGTTAAGGCCACCCATCCCGCGTAGCAATAAAAAACCGGCATCCATTGATGCCGGTTTTTGCTATATGGGCGGGTCTGCCTGCCCTTACACGAGGATTCAGGCCAGCACTGCTCCCACACTATGCCAATACTTCTGGCCTGAGCTGGGCCATCAGCCCCGGGTTGTCGGAGTAATCCACCGGGATCGCCACCACCGCAGGCCCCTCCACCGCCAGTGCGGCCCGCAGGGTTGCGCGCAACTCGTCTGCCGAGCGCACCGCAAACCCGGCCGCCCCGAACGATTCGGCATAGCGTTTGAAATCGATAGGGCCAAAAGAGACGCCGGAGGTGCGGCAATACTTCTGCTGCTCCTGCATCGCCACCATGTTGTAGCCGTTATCGACCCAGATGATGTGAACGATATTGCTCTTGAGCCGCACCGCCGTCTCCAGCTCCATGCTCGACTGCATAAAGCTGCCATCCCCCGATACCGAGATCACCTTCTCACCCGGCCGCACCAGCGCCGCACCGATGGCCCACGGCAGTGCCACCCCCATGGTCTGCTGACCGTTGGAGATAAGCACCTGACGAGCGCGGAAGCTGTAGAGGTAGCGGGCAATCCAGATATGGAAGCTGCCCATGTCGACGCAGAGTGTCATGTCGTCGCGCACCAGATCCTGCAGTTCGCGCACGATACGCAAGGGGTGAACCGGATTGCCGTGCAGCTCATCGGCCCGCATCGCCAGTCGCAGTCGCTGCTGGCGTACCCCTTGCAGCAACCGATCCACCTCGGGGGGGCGGATTTTCGGATTGCCCATGATGCGGGTCAGCTGCAACAGGTTGGCACGGATCGACCCCACCAGCTCGGCGGTCGGGCAGTAGCTGCTGTCGATATCGGCGGGCAGCACGTCGATATGGAGGATGCGCCGCTCCCTGTCGCCATTCCACAGCACGGGGTCGTACTCGATGGGGCTATAGCCGATGCAGATCACCAGATCGGCCCCTGCCAGCAGCTGATCCCCCGGCTGGTTGTTGAAGAGCCCGACCCGTCCGGCAAAGTCATCGAAGTGGCAGCTGTCCACCACCCCGGCGGCCTGATAGGTACCGGTCACCGGCAACCGCGCCTTGTCGAGGAAGGCGCGCACTGCCTCGGCATTTTCCGGCCGGCTCGCCATCAGGCCGAGCAGCACCACCGGATTCTCGGCGTTGCGCAGCAGGGTCAATGCCTGCTCCATATTCTGTTCATCGGCACAGCCCGGCTCCGGCACCTCGCGGGGCACCAGCACATTGCCCTGTACCGGCTTGTTGATGATATCCATCGGCAGGCTGACAAACGCCGCCCCCGGCCGCCCCAGCTCGGCAGCGCGAAAGGCGTTGGCCATCACTTCGGAGATCGCCGCCCCGCTGTTGACCTGAGCGCTGAACTTGGTGACCGGACGGCAGAGGTTGACCGTATCCATGCTCTGATGAGTGAGTTTGAGGCCGTCGGCACGGCGCACCGCACCGCCCAGCGCCACCATGGGGTCCCCTTCCGAGGTGGCGGTCGCCAGCCCGGTAATAAGGTTGGAGCAGCCGGGGCCCGAGGTGACCAGCGCCACCCCCGCCTTGCCGGTGAGACGCCCCACGGCGGCCGCCATAAAGGCGGCGTTCGCCTCGTGGCGCACCACTATGGTCTCGATGGGGGAGTCCTCCAGCGCATCGAACACCCGATCAATCTTGGCACCGGGAATACCGAACACCTGCTTGACCCCTTGCGCCTCCAGATGACGAACCACCAACTCGGCACCGCACTTCCACTGTCTGTTTTCCATGATATTGCTCCTTGTCTATCAGCCTTCGGCGGCCTGAATGGCGCGATCGAGATCGGCGGGGTTGAGGTCGGCCTGCCGGAAAGCGGGATCCGATGGCAGGGCCAGATTGAGGTGACGCACCACAGAAAGTCGCAGGGTGCCGTGGGCCATGGTGTAGTCGAGCAGATGGCCGCCCCCCTTGCGATCGGCGGTGATCATGTGCTCGTGAAAACCCGCCACATTGACCCCCTGCACGAACGGCGGGCAGCGAAAGCCCACCAGGGTTCCCGCCACCGCGGCAAAGCGGAATAGCGGCTGCTGTTCGATGGCTTCCAGCATGGGGCGATAGGGGGGCTCCTGACGCGGCACGGTACGGACCTTGGCTGTTTCAAACTGGCCGTCGAGGCGCAGGGCGACAAAGACGTTGTCGGATCCCACCAGCCGATCCACCCACTGGTGGATCTCGTCACGGCTGAGGGGATGGTCGAAGCGACGCTCCAGACAGGGGCGAAAATGGGTCATCACCGCAAAGGGGGTCTTCTGATCGGCGCGGGCGGGCCGGGCCGAGCCATCGGAGCGCAACTGGTGGATCTGGCGCTCGAAGGCGATCAGCTCACCATCGAGGTGATTGAAGGTGCCGAGGCCAAAGTCGCCGTGGCGCAGCAGCTCGCTCATGGTGGTCTCCCCTTCGTAGACCCCCGCCAGCAGGGCGCTCATCAGGGAACTCTGGTAGATCTCGCCGCCGTCATGCTGCCTGCGCCAGCGGGAAAACTGCTGGCTCACTTCGAGGGCACAGCTGCACCCGGCACTGTCAGATGTTGCAATATGTTCCATTCGGGTTTCACCTCCACCGTGAATCCTGTTAGCGTTCGGATCCAATGGTGACTTGGTTCACATTTCAACACCAATACGCTGATCCCATGACTTTGAGACTCAATCGATATGGAACTTCGTACGCTTCGCTACTTCATGGCCGTTGTTGAAAAGCAGAATTTCACCCGCGCAGCCGAATCACTCAACATGGCCCAGCCGCCGCTGAGCCAGCAGATCCGCAAGCTGGAGGAGACCCTGGGCACCCCGCTGCTGCGCCGTTTGACCCGCAGTGTCGAGCTGACCGAGGCGGGCGAGAGCCTCTATCGGGATGCGGCGCAGATCCTGGCGCTGGCCGATGCGGCAAAACTGAAGGTAAAGCGGATTGCCCGGGGCGAGCAGGGGGCGCTGCGGATCGGCTTTGCCGGCTCCACCGTGCTCCACCCCGCGGTGCTGACCCTGCTGCACGACTACCGGGAGCGCTATCCCGAGGTGGCTCTCAGCCCGCAGGAGGGCACCATGCCGGCACTGGTGGAGGCGCTACGCAACGATCGGCTGGACGCCGCCATCTTGCGGCTCCCCTGCCGCGGTAGCGAGGGCTTTGCCCATCACCTTATCGAGCAGGAGCCGCTGCTGATCGCCCTGCCGACCAGCCATCCCAAGGCCAAGCCGGGCCCCTTGCCACTGGCCAGCCTGAAGGACGAGAGTTTTATTCTGTTTCCCCACGCCATCGGGCCCGGGCTCTATGACGGCATCGTGGGCCTCTGTCGGGAGGCGGGGTTCGAACCGATACTGGGGCCCGAATGCCCGCAGGTGATCTCTACCGTCGGCATGGTGCAGGCGGGCTTTGGCGTGACTCTGGTGCCCAGCTCGGTGGCGGCGCTGCGCCCGCTCGGGGTCAGTTATCACCCCATTGAGGGCAACGGCATGATGACCAGCATCAGTCTGGCGACACGGCCACACCCAAGCAGTGCCGTGCTGCGGCACTTTATCGCCCAGATCCGTGCCGCCCAGATACGACAAGGCCTCCCGAAGGAGGCCCTGTTGAACAAGCTTGAACCGGTTTGATGACCAGCTTGCCTGATGCGACGGCTTATTTGACGGTACTGCTTATTTGACAGTCACCCGGGCAAACTTGCGCTTGCCGACCTGATAGACGGCGGTACCGGCACCGATGAGTGCCTTGCCATCTTCCAGCTTCTCGCCATCCACCTTGACCGCGCCCTGCTTGATCATCCGCAGCGCTTCGGAGGTGGTGGCCACCAGATCGGCCTCTTTCAGCAGGTTGGCAATGGCCAGACCTTCACCTTCCAGTGCCAGCTCGATTTCCGGCATCTCGTCCGGAATGGCGTTCTTGGAGAAACGCTGGGTGAAATCTTCGTGGGCCGCTTCAGCCGCCGCTTCGTCGTGATAACGGGCGATGATCTCTTTGGCCAGCCAGATCTTCACATCGCGCGGGTTGAGGGTACCGGCAGCGATGCCTGCCTTGAACTCTTCGATTTCGGCCAGCGGACGGAAGGAGAGCAGCTCGTAGTAGTTCCACATCAGATCGTCGGTGATGGACATGATCTTGCCGAACATCTCGCCCGGAGCGTCGTGGACGCCGATGTAGTTGCCTGCGGACTTGGACATCTTCTTGACGCCATCCAGCCCCACCAGCAGCGGCATCATCAGCACGCACTGGGTCGCCATGCCGGCATCTTTTTGCAGCTCGCGGCCCATCAGCAGGTTGAACTTCTGGTCGGTACCGCCCAGCTCAACGTCCGCCTTCAGCGCGACCGAGTCATAGCCTTGCAGCAGCGGATAGAGGAATTCGTGAATCGCGATGGATTGGCCGCCGGTGTAGCGCTTTTTAAAGTCGTCGCGCTCCATCATGCGGGCCACGGTCTGCTTGGCCGCCAGCTTTATCATGCCGGTCGCACCCAGCTCGCACAGCCAGGTCGAGTTGTACTCGATGCGGGTCTTGGCCGGGTCGAGGATCTTGAACGCCTGCTCCGCATAGGTGAGGGCGTTGTGTTTGATGGCCTCTTCGGAGAGCGGCGGACGGGTGGCATTCTTGCCGGAGGGGTCACCCACCATGGCAGTGAAGTCACCGATCAGCAGGATCACTTCATGGCCCAGATCCTGGAAGGTCTTCAGCTTGTTGAGGATCACGGTATGACCCAGGTGAATGTCGGGGGCGGTCGGGTCCATGCCCAACTTGATTCGCAGCGGGCGCCCTTCCTTCAACTTGGCGACAAGTTCTTCTTCAACCAGAATTTCTTCCGCTCCGCGCTTGATCTCGGCTAGCGCCACCTCGAGCTGGGACATTTTTTGACTCTCCATCACGATTCCACAGGGCCAAACATATTACTGGAATGGCGGGCCAATTGGAAAGGCTGTAAAATCCGTCCATTCTGCCCGACTTCATCTGCTTCTCATGGTTATTTGGCACGCCTTCAACGCACTCCCCCACTGGCACCGCAAGATGGTGCTGATCTTGAGCATCATGATCATGATGCTGGCTGCCTGGCCAAGCGAACAGGCAGTAGCAACACGGGTCGATGAAAACGGCAACGAGATTGCCCTGCGGGAACCGGCTAACGATAACGCGCTGAACGACGAGCTGCCGGCCGAGGCCGCCCAGCCCGTTACCCCGCCCAAGCCGCGCTATATCACCAAGCAGGTGAAGGTACGCCGTGGCGACAACATGGGAGTCATCTTCCAGCGCATTGGCCTGAGCACCACGGATCTGCACCTGATCGATCAGCTCGAGGGCAGCGATCCCCTGCGGATGCTGCAACCTGGGCAGGAACTCACCTTCAAGCTCACCGAGAACGGCGAGCTGCACAGCCTCTATTACCCCCACAGTCTGGAGCAGGCGCTCAAGGTGAGCCGCAAGGAGGAGACATTTGTCGCCCGCAACGTCAAGATCGCCCTCGACACCCGCGAACAGGTGAGCAAAGGGGAGATCCGTTCCAGCTTCTGGGGCGCCGCGGTGGATGCGGGGATGACCGAAGATCAGATCATGGACTTGGCCGCCATCTTCGGCTGGGACATCGACTTTGCCCAGGACTTGCAGCCGGGTGACAGCTTCCGGGTGGTCTATGAAGACAAGTTCCGCGACGACGAGCGGGTCGCCTCCGGCGATATTCTGGCGGCGGAGTTCGTCAACCAGGGCACCGCCTACCGCGCCGTGCTCAATGAAGATGGCAACTACTACACCCCGGAAGGGAAGGCGATGCGCAAGAGCTTCCTGCGTGCACCGGTCAACTTCAAATACATCAGCTCCAACTTCAACCCGCGCCGCCTCCATCCGGTGACCGGCAAGATCCGCCCCCATAACGGCATCGACTATGTAGCGCCGGTGGGTACCCCCATCATGGCGGCGGGCTCCGGCAGCGTGGTGGCCGCCGGTTACAACCAGTTCAACGGCAACTACGTCTTTATCAAGCATGCTGGCAACTATGTAACCAAGTACCTGCACCTCTCCAAGCGCACCGTCAACAAGGGACAGCGGGTGAAGCAGGGGCAGACCATCGGCACTCTGGGTGGCACCGGCCGCGTCACCGGCCCGCACCTGCACTACGAATTCGTGGTGGGCGGCATTCACAAGAACCCGCGCACCCTCACCCTGCCGCAGGCAGAGACCCTGAGCGGACGCGAGCTGGCCAACTTCAAAAAGCTGGCGATGCCACAACTGGCCAAGCTCGACAACCCCGAGCTGCAGCTGGCCCAGAACAAGCGGGATAGTCGCGGCAACTAAGCCATCAGGGCTGGCAGGGTGAAGGCCCTACCAGCCCCTTTTATTGAACCCGCGCCAGGCAATCAGATTGAAATGAGTCCACCTTCGGACATAAGATGAGATGGAACACCGGGAGCGGCATGTGGCACGGAAGCAAGGGCTTATCTATCCTGTCTCTCTCACTCTTTTTCCGGTCCGCATTGAGGATGCAACATGGTTGAGCGTTATATCGGTCTGATGTCAAAGACCACGCCATGTGGCATGGGATGAAAGCCGCTCCCCTCTTCACCCTCTCTGCACACCGTATTTTCGAACAGCAATGTAAGGAGACACCATGGCTGAGCGCTATATCGGTCTGATGTCGGGAACCAGCATGGACGGCATTGATGCCGTGCTGGTGATGATCGCCGGGGATGAACTGCGGGTCGAAGCGGCGCTTTGTCACCCCTGGCCGCAAGAGACCGCCCGCACGCTGCATGCCCTCTGCACCCCGGGCGACAACGAAATCGACCGCATGGGGGTGGCCGATAATCTGGTGGCGCGAGAGTTTGCCGCCGCCACCCACGCGCTGCTGGCCAAGGCGAAGCTTGAGCCCAAAGATATTCGCGCCATCGGCAGCCATGGCCAGACCATCCGCCACCGTCCCCAGCTTGGCTTTACCCTGCAGATCGGCAACGCCGCCCTGCTGGCCGCCTTGACCGGCATCGACGTTATCGCCGATTTTCGCACCATGGATATGGCCCTCGGCGGTCAGGGAGCGCCGCTGGTGCCCGCCTTCCATCAGGCGCTGTTTGCCAAACCCGGCGCCCTGCGAGTGGTACTGAACCTCGGCGGCATCGCCAATATCTCGGTGCTGCCGGGCAATCCGGGCGGGGTATATGGTTTTGATACCGGCCCGGCCAACACTCTGCTCGATGGCTGGTATCGCCGCCATCAGCCCCACGGCGGCAGCTATGACGCCGGTGGCAAATGGGCCGCCAGTGGCAAGCCCATCCCGGCCCTGCAGGAAAAACTGCTGGCTCACCCCTACTTCGCCGCCCCTTCCCCCAAGAGCACCGGACGGGAGATGTTCACCCTCGATTGGCTCGATGGGGAGCTGGCAGGCACTTCATACGCCCCCGTGGATGTGCAGCGCACCCTGCAGGCACTCACCTGCCACAGCATCGCCCGCCAACTGCCCGCCCGGCCCGAATCAGTCGGTGCCAGCCAGCCGAAAGCCGAGCTGTTTGTCTGCGGCGGCGGAGCCCATAACGCCCCCTTGCTGAAGGAGCTGGCTAGCCTGCTGCCTGCATGGCGCATCGCCAGCACTGCCGAGCTGGGCCTTGCCCCCGACTGGGTGGAAGGCGCTGCCTTTGCCTGGCTGGCCATGTGCTTTGTCCACCACAAGCCGGGTAACCTGCCCGCCGTCACCGGTGCCAGCCGTCCGGCTGTGCTGGGTGCGCTTTATCCCGCCTGAGTGATGACAAGGGGGCTGCGGATCAGTGTGCCCCCTTGAACAGACGCACAACCTGTTGCCGGATCGGTGCAAACAGCGGGGGCTTTGGCGGCTCCAGATTGATATGGCGCCGCCCGGCACGGGTTTCACAGCGAAGCAGATTCTGGATGTAGTGGTGGTGGGAGCGATGGATCAGCTGTGAGGCTTGATACGCCCACAGTCTGGGCACGCCCCACAGGGTGCTGGCAATCGCCCCGACGATGCAGAAGAAAGCGGGCTCCTGAGCACTGCCGAGCTGGGCCTTGCCCCCGACTGGGTGGAAGGCGCAGCCTTTGCCTGGCTGGCCATGTGCTTTGTTCACCGCAAGCCGGGCAACCTGCCCGCCGTCACCGGTGCCAGCCGTCCGGCTGTGCTGGGGGCGCTTTATCCTGCCTGAGTGATGACAAGGGGGCTGCGGATCAGTGTGCCCCCTTGAACAGACGCACAACCTGTTGCCGGATCGGTGCAAACAAAGGGGGCTTTGGCGGCTCCAGATTGATATGGCGCAGCCCGGCACGGGTTTCACAGCGAAGCAAATTCTGGATGTAGTGGTGGTGGGAGCGATGGATCAGCTGTGAGGCTTGATACGCCCACTGTCTGGGAACGCCCCACAGGGTGCTGGCAATCGCCCCGACGATGCAGAAGAAAGCGGGCTCCTGAATTCCCATCCGGCTGGCATTCTCCAGCGCCTCCTTGAGCGAGTTGGAGTAGGCAATACAGGTCATGATATTGACCATGAAGGCGTCGTAATCATCCTCCCCACCCTTGCCAACACGCGCCGTCAGGGTCGCCGCTGGCTGATAACCAAACTGATGGCCGATATTTTCCAACACCGTATTCCGCTGGCGGATCACCTTGCCATAAAACATCAGCATCACCATGCAGTCGATCGCCTTGCACAGCGCCTCGTAGTGGGGATGGCTCTTCTTGGGACGCGGCGCCGTGGCGAGGGCCAGCTCTTCAGAGATAGCCAAGAGGCCCACAGGTACGGCGGTGCTGACAAACGAGAGATCAATCGACAGCTCCAGCCCCTCCTCCCCTTCCATGCGGGCCACAATCACATGTTCGCCAAACAGCCGACGCTGGCGCTCGATAAAGGCGCCAAAGACCAGATCACGAAACTGCTTTTGCGGATAAGGGGTATCGAGCAGGCTCTCGATGGTCATGATGGCGGCGGATACCCGGCCGCGCAGTCGGTAATCGGCAGGAATGGGAAAGCTCTTTCCCAGGCGAGGAGGTAACCGCTGCCCAGATGTTTGACAATACATATCGCCCAGAACGAAACCCAGCATAAATCCTCCACAGTCAGGTAATGATGATCGCGACGCGATCTCGCTTGCCAATCCTGGGCAATGGCCTGCCGGTGCATCGATGCTTTCCGTCAGGGCTCCTTGATTACCTTATTAATCATACGATTAATAGCGAGTGAAAAAAGCGACCTGACTCGCAATCACGTCACTAATTAACAGTTTCATCAAGAAACCATAAGAAGCGGTTGATAAATCCATTTTTTGACGAATTTCCTTTTAAAAACAATATATTAAACTTTATTCCTGCGAAATCACCTGAGCTGTTCCCGAGCCCTGAAAACCATCCCTATCATCACAACCAGCCACAGATAAGAGGGAGATCAGACAAAGCCGCAAAAAAGTGGAAAAATCGACGACGCGGGGCACCCCCCCCCATCAGGGGATGCAACCGTCGTGAAGATAAGCGGATTGCCACCACCTCCCCTTCCTCATCCAGCACCACAGCGCCCGCACACCGTCACGCCAACGCCATGCTCCTCACTCCTGTGCAGCAGGGGCAGATCCGCCGTGCAAATTCATGGCATAGAATTTTATGGCGTTAATAACAGATCCCGGCTGCCAGCAAGGTGTCATCGAGTATGCCGGAATCAGCATTAACAGAGAGGAATGCAAAAGCCGTGAATTATATTCCAGAGGTATCTTTAATAAGGTGGATATGCATATTAACGGGAATTTTCATAGCCCCTTAAAAGAGCTAAAAACATATATCCATGCACCATAATATGCATTATTTGCACATCGGCGCATAATATTAACCCTTTATTCACATGCCAATATCCTGAAGAGGAGGTGAGCAAACCCAGTCAGGGCAAGGCTGTCCGCCGGTTCGGCACCATTTGCGCACAAATTGGCTCCTATTTCGGGTGAATTGAATAGCAATATGCTTAAATTTGCGCCCATTGAGCCATCTCATAGAAATGCAATCAGCGGTTTGCAACCCCTGATAGCCACTCATAGAATCGCAGCGTCTGAAATATCTACCCTGTTCTCTTCTCCCTTATTCCTCTCAGTAATTGAGTGGATCACAAATAATAACCGGGGATGCCGCCGCTGGCGCAGTGGCCGTGGCGCACAACAAGATGGGGTAAACCTGTACCTGAATAAACAACAAATATTAAAAAGAGGCATATCTATGAGTGGCACCATCATCAAGTCGGCAAGAAATACCCCCTATGCACCCCAGGATCTGGGCCCCTGCACCCAAACGGTGGCGTTTTCTCATTACAACAATATCTCCGCCCAGCTGCCGGTCGATCCCGCCACCGGCAAGATGGTGAGTGGCGATGTCACTGCGCAGGCCAGACAGTGCCTGAGCAACCTCAAGGCAATCATCGAGAGCATCAGCCATGTGATGGACGATATGGTCAAAGCGACCATCTTCCTGAAAGAGATGGCCGATCTGGAGGCGGTCAACGCTGTCTATCGCGAATTCTTCCCGGGCTATCTGCCGACCCGCACCACCCTTGCCGTCGCCGCTCTGCCGCTGGGCGCGCTGGTGCAGATCGATGCCATCATCTCCAACGGCGAAGGTACCTTCCCACAAGATCCTTGCCCGCTGGTGAAACTCGCCCGCAATAGCGACAAGGTGCCACACAATCCGCTCTCCACCCATACCGTGGCCTTCTCCCACTACAACAATATCGGCGCCCAGCAGCCGGTCGATGCGGCCTCGGGCCAGCTGGTCGCCGGTGGCATCAAGGAGCAGGCGGGCCAGTGCCTGCGCAATATCAAGGCGGTGCTGGAGAGTATCGACGTGCCATTTGACGATATCGTCAAGGTCACCGTCTATCTGGCCGATCTGGCCGATCTGGAAGCCGTCAACGAGGTCTACACCACCTTATTCCCCGACTCCGCCATCGCCCGCGCCGTGGCCTATCTGCCTGCCCGCTCTGTGGTCAGTGCCGCCGCCCTGCCCATGGGGGCGCTAGTGCAAATGGATGCGGTCATCTCCCACGGTGACGGCACCCCGCCGCAACTGGTGGAAGACAGACACAATCTGGTGATCCGTGCCCGCAATACCGACAAAGCGCCGAGAAGCCCGCTGCACACCCAGACCGTCGCCTTCTCCCACTACAACCATCTCTCTGCCCAACTGCCGATAGACCCCGCCACCGGCAAGATCCTGGCTGGCTGCATCAAGGAGCAGACCGCCCAGTGCCTGAGCAATATCAAAGCGATTGTGGAGAGCATCGGCCATGTGATGGACGATATCGTCAAGGTCAATATCCAGCTCGCCAATATCGCGGATCTGGATGCGGTCAACGCCGTCTACACCAAATATTTCCCGGGTTATCTGCCTGCCCGCACCGTAATCGGGGTCAGTGAACTTCCCGCCGGTGCTCTGGTGCAAATTGATGCGGTGATGTCCAACGCGGAAAGCACCCCGCCGCAGGTGTAATGTTGTGGTAAATAAAAAAAGAGACCGGCTGATGGCCGGTCTCTTTTTACATGCCAGACAAAGGGATAGCCCCTCAGCCCTCGATATCGCGGTTCCTGATCGCCACTCTGACCGCCTCTGCGGTAGTGGCCACCCCCAGTCGACGGCGAGCACTGCGCAGATGGTTCTCGACCGTGCGCACCGAAAGCTTCAGGGTGGTGGCGATATCGGCATGGCGCCAACCCCGGGAGACCCACTCCAGCACTTCGCGCTCGCGCCCAGTGAGGCCACGCTCGTGACCCGCTACCGGCATCTCCATCAGGCGACGAGCTGCATGAAAAGCCGCCGCCGCGATCAGCGCAAGGCCAACCCGAGTGTGGGCACTGGCATCGATCTGAGCGCCGCCAAAGCTCATCGCCCCTTCCAGTCCCAACGGCCCATAGACGGGAACCTGCAAGCCATGTCGGCCAGGCCCCTCAGGCTGGCGAACGATACGGTACTGCTCGCCAACGGCACCAACCGTTTTGCTCCAGAAGAAGGGCTGGTCTCGCTCCCTGATATGCATCGCCATCGGGCACTCGCGCATATTGCATGCAGGTCGACCGCCTCGCCGCTCTCCAGCCACTCCCCCTCCAGCCAATAGAGGTGCTCGACCACCCCCTCCTCGCTGGCACTGATGGAGAAGAGCGCAAAGCGGTGATACCCCAGCGGGGTGGCAAAAGCGCGCACCAGCTGCTGGATCTCCTCCAGCCGCTGGCACCCTTCCAGCGCCACCGCGACCTGCAGCGCATTCGCTGGCGACGACGACAACCTCATCGCTTGGCAACCGCCTCCAGCAAGGTGGTAGCAGCCAGCTTGCCGAGGTTATTGCCCGCCAGCGGGCTGTCACCGGTCAGCAGATTGCGATCCCGGCACACCTCTCCCGAGATGCCGTTGTTGACGATCTCAAAGCCTATCTCTTTGAGCTTCTCGCCAAACTTCCAGGTGAGGTGGCCCGGCATATAGCCAATTGCCGGGGTCTGGGCATCCAGCTCGTCGGGGAAGGCGCAGATCTTGTAGCCCGCGAAGGTCTCTGGATTGGCCACCGCCAGCAGCGCAGCAGGCCCGTGACAGAGGGAGATGATGAAGCGATCGTTGGCCATCGCCCACTCCAGCAGCGCTTTCACCTCGGCACTCTCCGGCAGCCCCATCAGGGCGCCGTGCCCGCCGGGAATAAAGACGCCGATATAGTCGGAGTCAGCAGCCAGCGCATCTTTCAGCAGATCAGCCAGCTTGGCCGGTTGGCGGAACTGCGCCTGATATTTGGCATAGAGCCCCAGCACCTCTTTATCTTCGCCGGGCATGGCCCACCACTCGAACTTGACCGGATTGCCGGAGAGGGTGGCCACATCAAAGGCAAAGCCCGCCTTGTCGAGGTGATACATGGGCAGCAGGGTTTCGACCGGATGGTTGCCGGTGGAAAACAGGGTGCCGTTGTCGGTGGGCAGATAACGCTCATCGGCCCCGATCAGCAGGATCTTCCAGCGCCCCTCCCGATAGGGAGCGGGATAGTCGGCCCCGGCAAGGTCAGATTTGCGCGAGGTGAACTGGCTCAGGGAGTAGGGCGACGGGAAGAAGGCATTCTGCTCTGCCGGATCCGGGGTCGGTTGTTTATCGTCAACAAGCATGTCGGTCATGGGTCAGGCTCCAGTAGTGGTGGACTCGGTCTCACAGTATTGACTGTCAGAGACCAAGTAAATGAGGGTTTTCCCTCAACCGCCATGACGATGGCAAGAGGTGTGACCACGCTGCGACAAAACCTGAACAGAATCCCCGCCAGACTTAGGCCATCGCGGCAAATGCCCTGACGATGGCATCCATGACCGCCCTGACCCGCGCGGCATGCTGCACATCCTGATGGGTCACCAACCACACATCGTAGGATTGCTGTAACTGCCGCTCGGGCCAGACCCGCACCAACCCGGCTTGCTCGGCAAGCGGAACCGCTACCTCGCCAAGCCCCAGCCCCATCAACAGGGCCTGACGCAGCATCAGGCTGGTATTGACCCCCGCGGCGACCGTGGCCCCCTCGGCCGCCTCTTCGAGCATCATTGGCGAGCGAGCGCTCTGCCAGTGGGGCTCATACACCACCAGCGAATGGCCCGCAAAACCGGTGCCCGCTTCGGGAATGCCATGGCGAGCCAGATAGTCGGCGGAGGCATACAACCCGACCGGCCAGGAGGCCAGCTTGCGAATAATCAGGTCGGGATTGTCCGGCTTCACCGTCCGGATCGCTATATCCGCTTCCCGCAGGGACAGATTGACCACCTGGGTCGAGGTATTGAGGATGACCCTGATATCGGGATAACGCTGATGCAGCTCGGTCAGGGCCGGTATCAGAAAATCCATCCCCAGGGTGTCTGTGGTCGCCACACTGACCTCCCCGACCAGACGGTTGTCGACCCCTTGCGCCGCCCGCACGAAATCAATGGCCGCCAGCTCCATCTGCTGAGCGCTGGCCAGCACTATCTCTCCGACATGAGTCAGCACATACCCTTTGGATGTGCGGAGAAACAGCGTGGCCGCCAGACGATGCTCCAGTGCAGCAATCCGTCTGCCAATGGTGGCCTGATCGACCCCGACCACACGGGCGGCGCCCCTCAGGCTCCCTTCCCGATGCAACGCCAGAAAAATTTTCGCATCATCCCAGTTCATCACGACTCCCGGTTGAAATGCATTTTTGCATTACAGGTGAGGGATAATACTGCGTTTATTCATCAGCAATCTCCACTATCTTGGTGCTCATCCCACTCGGGGAACCTCATATCACCTCGTTACAAGGAGCCGCTGATGCATAACGCCTATTCCATTCCCGCCACCATGAGCGCGGTAGAGATTACCCAGCCAGGTGGCCCCGATGTCTTGCAACTGACCACCCGCGCCACACCCAAGCCCAAGCCGGATGAGGTCTTGATCCGGCACTATGCAACCGGCATCAATGGGCCGGATGTGATGCAGCGCAAAGGGCTCTACCCGCCTCCGGCAGGAGCATCGGATATTCCCGGGCTGGAGGTCGCCGGGGTCGTGGTCGCCAAGGGGGAGCGGGTGACCCATCTCAAGATTGGCGACAAGGTCGCCGCGCTGATTTCGGGTGGAGGCTACGCCGAATACAGCGTCGCCCACCAGAGCAATGTCCTGCCCCTGCCACCCGGATTGAGCTTTGTCGAAGCCGCGGCGCTGCCGGAAACCTTTATGACGGTCTGGTCAAATATGTTTGAACGGGGTCAGTTTAAAAAAGGGGACATTATCTTGATCCATGGCGGTGCCTCCGGCATCGGCACGACCGCCACCATGCTGGCCAAGGCATTTGGCGCCGCCAAAATCATCACCACGGTCGGCTCACCCGAGCAGCAGGCCGCCAGCATCAAGCTGGGCGCGGATGTGGCCGTGCTCTACAAGGAGGAGGATTTTGTCGAGGCAGTGCATGCTGCCACCGATGACCATGGCGCCGACATCATTCTCGATATCATTGGCGGGGAGTATGTCGCGCGCAACTATGCGGCGGCCGCCATCAATGGCCGCATAGTCCAGATCGGCATTATTGCGGGCGCCGCCCCCAATCTCGATCTGTTTCCCATGCTGCAAAAGCGGCTGACCCATATCGGCTCTACCCTGCGCTCGCGTACTCCGCAGGAAAAAGCCGACATGATCGCCCAGCTGCAAACTCATGTCTGGCCATTTATCGAACGCGGTGAGGTCAAACCGCAGGTTTACCAGACCTTCCCGCTGCATGAGGCCGCCGCCGCCCACCATTTGCTGGATTCAGGCCGTCATATCGGCAAGCTGGTATTAACCATGGCGCCGTTATCATCAGATAAATAAGGCACATAGCAGACTTGGTTGAGGTGGGTGCGGTGATATCCAACACGGAAAGTACCCCGCCGCAGGCGTAAGGGTTGCAATAAATAAAAAGAGACCGGCTAAATGCCGGTCTCTTTTTAGGTAACAGGAAGGGGTATTATTTTTATGGCATCGTCTTAAAGAACGCGAACGTCCGATTACGCTTCGCTAATCGAACCTACGAGCTCACCCACCTTTATGTATAATACTGTTCATAATTATCATTAAGAATGAAAATGCTTCATTTAGAAAGAAGAGAACTATCGCAACTACAATGCCACCCACAATTGTTTGCATTAACCAATGAAGCGTTTCTTTATCTTGCCGATAGAATTTTAAATTTGGAAACAAACTATTCAAACCCCATAAAATGGCTTGATTAATATACCCCCATAGATTTGAAAATATTAATATTAAAAACAGAAAAGATAGTACAAAAGGGTTTTCCATTTCTATCTGACGGGAAATAATATTCGCTCCCCATAAACTCAATATAAAACCGAGACTAACACCAATTATTTGAATACAGAGCTGCGTCCATACAGACCTTACCCATGCATTTTTGTTTTTATATTTACTCAAAGCATCGTGTATGGCAGAGAATGATGCATCGACTAAGTCTTTATCATCAGAAGTTACTGTGAGAAAACAGTTTGCCTGATCTCGATTATCTAAGCGTAACTCTAAATATGTTCCTATTTGCCTGTTGGAACTTAGACTCTCTCCTGTATCGATGGTTAACAATATACGTTCAACATCCTTGCCAAGTTGAAAGTAATTCAATAAATCTTCAATACTAAAAACTCTATAACCTTTGTTATCAAACCTGATAATACACGTAAATATAGCCTTTTTCCCATCAGTATTATTCCCGGCAGCATTATTTATAGCCATTGTTCGCTCTAGAAAAACACCTCCTAATTGAGAAAGACAATCTGCATCAATTGTAATATTAGAAATACGCTCATCTCTGAGATAACATGCCATTGCGCCCCCTATTATTAAAACCGTGTTATACATCAGGCCTATAACACCATCAATTTACATCACCACTTGCAAACTCAATTTAAGTGTATATATCATACGCATAAATAATATAACTAAAAATATTTCAAGTTAATCATTTATATTCACAATATCTCTTAAAAAATCTAAAAAAATACCCCCTATCTTACGATGGGGGGCGTTTTCTTATTCCGGATATTGGGCCAGAGTGGCCCAATGGTCAGCTATTACAGGGACTCTGCGGTCGCAACCACGTTTTCCACGGTAAAGCCGAATTCCTTGAACAGCAGCTCGGCCGGTGCGGACTCACCGAAGGTGGTCATACCGATGATCTTGCCGCCGAAACCGACGTACTTGTACCAGTAGTCGGCGATGCCGGCTTCGATGGCCACACGCTTGGTGACGGAGGACGGCAGGACGGACTCTTTGTACTCGGCAGACTGGGCGTCGAACACGTCGGTAGACGGCAGAGAGACCACGCGCACGGCACGGCCCTTGGCAGTCAGCTGCTCATAGGCGGCAACGGCCAGTTCCACTTCGGAACCGGTGGCGATCAGGATCAGCTCCGGAGTACCGGCGCAATCCTTCAGCACGTAGCCACCCTTGGCGGTGTCGGCCAGCTGCTGGGCAGTACGGTCCATCTGGGCCAGGTTCTGACGAGAGAAGATCAGAGAGGTCGGGCCGTCGGTACGCTCGATGGCGTGTTTCCAGGCGATGGCGGATTCAACCTGGTCACACGGACGCCAGGTGCTCATGTTCGGAGTCAGACGCAGGGAGGCGATCTGCTCAACCGGCTGGTGAGTCGGGCCATCTTCACCCAGACCGATGGAGTCGTGGGTGTAAACGAAGATGGCGCGCTGCTTCATCAGGGCGGCCATGCGCAGGGCGTTGCGGGCATACTCCATGAACATCAGGAAGGTGGCGCCGTAGGGGATGAAACCACCGTGCAGGGCGATACCGTTCATGATGGCGGACATGCCGAACTCGCGTACACCGTAGTGGATGTAGTTGCCGGAGGCATCGTCATTGGTCAGGGACTTGGAGCCGGACCACATGGTCAGGTTGGACGGAGCCAGGTCGGCAGAGCCACCCATGAACTCCGGCAGCAGCTTGCCGAACGCTTCCAGAGAGTTCTGGGACGCTTTACGGGTCGCAATCTTGGCCGGGTTGGCTTGCAGGGTTTCGATGATCTTGGCGGATTCAGCAGCCCAGTTGGCCGGCAGTTCGCCAGCGGTGCGACGCTTGAATTCGGCAGCCAGCGTCGGGTGAGCGGCTTCATAGGCGGCGAACTTGGCAGCCCAGTCGGCTTCCAGTGCAGCGCCCTTCTCCTGAGCGTTCCACTCGGCAGCGATGTCGGCCGGGATAACGAACGGAGCGTGGTCCCACTTCAGGAAGGCACGTGCAGCAGCGATCTCGTCGTTGCCCAGCGGTGAGCCGTGGCAGTCGTGAGAACCAGATTTGTTCGGGGAGCCGTAACCGATGATGGTGCGGCAGCAGATCAGGGTCGGCTTGCCGGTCTCGGCCTTGGCGGCTTCGATGGCAGCATTGATGGCTTCCGGGCTGTGGCCGTCAACAGCCGGGATAACGTGCCAGCCGTAGGCTTCGAAGCGCTTGACGGTGTCGTCGGTGAACCAGCCTTCTACGTGACCGTCGATGGAGATGCCGTTGTCATCCCAGAACGCGATCAGTTTGCCCAGTTGCAGGGTACCGGCCAGAGAGCAAGCCTCGTGGGAGATACCTTCCATCAGGCAGCCATCGCCCATGAAGGCGTAGGTGTAGTGGTCAACGATGTCGTGGCCCGGCTGGTTGAACTGCTCAGCCATGGCTTTTTCGGCGATCGCCATACCAACGGCGTTGGTGATGCCCTGACCCAGCGGGCCAGTGGTGGTTTCCACGCCCGGTGCATAGCCGTACTCCGGGTGACCCGGGGTGCGAGAGTGCAGTTGGCGGAAGTTTTTCAGATCGTCGATGGAGAGGTCATAACCGGAGAGGTGCAGCAGGGAGTACAGCAGCATGGAGCCGTGGCCGTTGGAGAGAATGAAACGGTCGCGGTCGGCCCACTTGGGGTTGTTCGGGTTATGTCTGAGGTGGCTACGCCACAGCACTTCGGCGATATCCGCCATTCCCATGGGGGCGCCCGGGTGACCGGAGTTGGCTTTTTGAACGGCATCCATACTCAATGCACGAATGGCATTGGCAAGCTCTTTACGAGAAGGCATCTGAATCTCCTGCGATTGCTTCATTTGATGGCCAAGATTAAGGCGCGTTATTGTCCCAGCAGGGCGCGCGGCGTGCAAATATTATCTGGATGAATAAAGTGGCTTTGGGAGGACAATCGCTTTTCTTGCCCTCTATTGACCAAAGCAACCAGAGAAAAACGTTTGATTTCCATCCCTTTCGGGATAGGAGAGCACCGCTTGTGACCCATTGGACACTGCGCGACAAAATAGTGCTGGCAATCACGGGGGGCGCTAATTAAAATAGACGTCCAGATGTAGATACCTCTACACCATCCTATTCATCCGGTTATTGCTGTGGCGATAACCCAGACAAGCTGAGACTCTTATCATGGCAAAGCTGTTTACTTCCGAGTCGGTCTCCGAAGGCCATCCCGACAAGATTGCGGACCAGATCTCCGATGCGGTACTGGACGCCATCCTCAAGCAAGATACCAAGGCACGCGTTGCCTGCGAGACCCTGGTCAAGACCGGTATGGTCATGGTGGCCGGCGAAGTAACCACCTCTGCCTGGGTTGATATCGAAGAGATCGTGCGTGATACCGTACGTGAAATCGGCTACACCCACTCCGACATGGGCTTCGACGCTGACTCCTGCGCCGTGCTGAACGCCATCGGCAAGCAGTCCCCGGACATCAACCAGGGCGTTGACCGCAGCGATCCGCTGGAGCAGGGCGCGGGCGACCAGGGCCTGATGTTCGGCTACGCCACCAACGAAACCGACGTGCTGATGCCGGCCCCCATCACCTACTCTCACCTGCTGGTGAAACGTCAGGCTGAAGTACGCAAGAACGGCACCCTGCCGTGGCTGCGTCCGGATGCCAAGAGCCAGCTGACCTTCGCCTACGACGACGCAGGCAAGATCATCGGTGTGGATGCCGTGGTGCTGTCTACCCAGCACGCCGAATCCATCAGCCACAAGGATCTGGTTGAGGCGGTACGCGAAGAGATCATCAAGCCGGTGCTGCCGGCCGAGTGGGTCAACAAGGACACCAAATACTTCATCAACCCGACCGGCCGTTTCGTTATCGGCGGCCCGATGGGTGACTGCGGTCTGACCGGTCGCAAGATCATCGTCGACACCTACGGCGGCATGGCTCGTCACGGTGGTGGCGCCTTCTCCGGTAAGGATCCGTCCAAGGTTGACCGCTCCGCTGCCTACGCCGCCCGCTACGTTGCCAAAAACATCGTTGCCGCCGGTCTGGCCGATCGCTGTGAAATCCAGATCTCCTACGCCATCGGCGTGGCCGAGCCGACCTCCATCAGCGTCGAAACCTTCGGTACTGCCAAGGTCGCCGAAGAGCTGCTGGTCAAACTGGTGCGCGAGCACTTCGAACTGCGCCCGTATGGCCTGATCGAAATGCTGGATCTGAAGCGCCCGATCTACCAGGCTACCGCTGCCTACGGTCACTTCGGTCGTGACGAGTTCCCGTGGGAGCAGACCGACAAGGCCGAACTGCTGCGTTCTGCCGCTGGCCTGTAAGGCTCGCTGTTGTGATAAAAGGGGAGCCTGGCTCCCCTTTTGCTTATCCGCTATCTGACGAGATGTTGATGTCTGCCACTCCTGCCCAGCTTGTCGCCCTGCTGCAACAACGCCTAGAAGCCTGCTTTGTGCAGGCCGAGGTGCGCCTTGGCCGCACCTTCCCCCGCCCACGGATCTACTGCAATATGCGGGGCCGGGCGGCGGGATCGGCGCGGCTGCAAACCTGGGAGCTGCGCTTCAACCCGGCCCTCTATCAGGCCAACCAGCAGGCGTTTCTGGATGAGGTGGTGCCCCACGAGGTGGCCCATCTGCTGGTACACGCCCTGTGGGGAGAAGGACGTGGCAAAAGCCGGGTCTTGCCCCACGGCCGCCAGTGGCAATCGGTGATGCGGGAGGTATTCGGCCTTGAGCCCAGAACCACCCACAGCTTCGATCTGGCGGTATTGGCCCAGCGCACCGTGCCCTATCGCTGTCACTGCCAGCAGCATCAACTCTCTATTCGCCGCCACAACAAGGTGGTGCGTGGCGAAGCCCGCTATCACTGTCGTCGCTGCAAGCAGCCGCTGGAGCGGGAACGGCCGGAGCCAGAGCAGTAAGCCAGCTTGTGTCGCGCCCCTGTGGTAGGGTGCCCGCCATCGTTCGTCAATCACCCCGTTTGCAAGGAATCCCATGCGTTTCATCTCCTCCATCGCCCTGACCCTGCTGGCCGGTTTGCCGCTGCTCAGCGCCCCCCTGCACGCCCAGACCTTTCGTGAAGCCAAGCAGGATCTGGTGAAGCTCTACCGCAGCCAGCCTGCGGTCACCACCTTCTACTGCGGCTGTGACATCGACTATCAGGGCAAGAAAATGAGCCCGGATCTCGCCAGTTGCGGCTATGAGCCACGCAAGCAGGCCAAGCGCGCCGCCCGCATCGAGTGGGAACACGTGGTCCCCGCCTGGGAGTTCGGCCACCAGCTGCAGTGCTGGCAGGATGGCGGTCGCAAGAACTGCGAAAAATCGAGCCCCGAGTTCAACAAGATGGAGGGGGACATGCACAACCTCTTCCCCGCAATTGGCGAGGTGAACGGCGATCGGGCCAACTACCGCTTCTCCGACTGGAACGGCAAGCCGGATCAGTACGGCCAGTGCCAGATGCTGGTGGATTTCAAGGATCGTCGGGTACAGCCGCCCAAGGGGCCGGTGCGGGGCCAGATTGCCCGCGCCTACCTCTACATGAGCGAGCAGTATGGGCTGCGTCTGGCAGCGCAACAGCGTAAACTGTTTGAAGCTTGGGACAGGCAGTACCCTGCAGAAGGCTGGGAGTGCGAGCGCAACCGCCGCATCGGCAAGCTGCAGGGCAATACCAATCCCTTTATTGAAAAGCAGTGCCAATAACCCCATTTGACCAGGGAGGGGATCACCCCTCCTATCATGAAGCCCTTCCCTATTGCCGCGTGAGCCTTGCTTGCCGCAGGATATAAAGGGTTTCCAAGCAAGAGACTGACAAGCAGCCATGCGCATTCCACGTATCTATGAACCGGCCACCCTGCAAGTTGGCCAGACCATCGCCCTGTCGGAAGACGGCGCCAACCATATCGGCCGGGTACTGCGCATGCAGCCAGGCCAGCAGCTCGAGCTGTTCAACGGCGATGGCAATCAATATCCCGCCACCATCGCCAGCGTTGGCAAGAAGTCGGTGGAAGTGACCATCGACAGCTGCGACGTCCAATCAGTGGAGTCACCGCTGGCCATTCACCTCGGTCAAGTGATCAGCCGTGGCGACAAGATGGACTTCACCATCCAGAAATCGGTGGAGCTGGGCGTCACCTGCATCACCCCGCTCTTCTCCGAGCGCTGCGGCGTCAAGCTGCCAGCCGATCGACTGGAGAAGAAGCGTGAACAGTGGCAGAAGGTGGTGATCAGCGCCTGCGAACAGTGCGGCCGCAACGTAGTACCAGAGGTGCGCATGCCGATGGAGCTGGACGCCTGGCTGGCGGAAGAGACCAAGGAGCTCAAGCTCAACCTGCACCCGCGCGCCGAGTACAGCATCAACACCCTGCCCGTTCCCGAGCACGGCGTGCGCCTGCTGATTGGCCCGGAAGGGGGCTTGTCGAGCGACGAGATCGCCCGTACCGTGCAGGAAGATTTCAAAGAGATGCTGCTGGGGCCGCGGGTGCTGCGCACCGAAACCGCCGCCCTGACGGCGATAACTGCGCTGCAGTGCCGCTTTGGCGATCTGGCCTGAAGCAGGTTTTAAGAATCTCACTAGCAATCGAGCCACAAGAAGGATATTCGGATGACCATTAAACTCGGCATCGTGATGGACCCCATCTCGGCCATCAACATCAAGAAAGATTCCAGCTTTGCCATGCTCGAAGAGGCGCAAAAGCGCGGCTATGAGCTCTTCTATCTGGAGATGAAGGATCTCTACATGGAAGCTGGTCGCGCCTTTGGCACCATGCGCCCGCTCACCGTCAAATATGACTATGCCGACTGGTACAAGCTGGGCGAGGTGGTGGATCAGCCCCTCTCCAACCTCGATGTGATCCTGATGCGCAAGGATCCGCCGTTCGACACCGAATTTATCTATGCCACCTACATGCTGGAGCGGGCAGAGGATGAGGGTTGCCTTATCGTCAACAAGCCGCAGAGCCTGCGTGACGCCAACGAGAAGCTCTACACCGCCTGGTTTGCCGAGCACACCCCGACCACGCTGGTAACCCGCCGCGCCGACAAGCTGCGCGCCTTCCACGCGAAACACAAGGACGTCATCCTCAAGCCGCTGGACGGCATGGGCGGCGCCTCCATCTTCCGCATGAAGGAAGATGACGCCAACGTCGGCGTGATTATCGAGACCCTGACCGCCCACGGCAGCCAGTACTGTATGGCGCAGACCTATCTGCCCGCCATCAAGGAGGGCGACAAGCGGGTGCTGGTGGTGGACGGTGAACCTGTTCCCTACTGCCTCGCCCGTATTCCGGCGCAAGGGGAGACCCGTGGCAATCTGGCGGCCGGTGGCCGTGGTGAAGCCCGTCCCCTGAGCGAAGCGGACTGGGCCATCGCCCGCGCGGTAGGCCCGACCCTCAAAGAGAAAGGCCTCATCTTCGTCGGCCTAGACATCATCGGCGATCGGCTGACCGAGATTAACGTCACCAGCCCGACCTGCATTCGCGAGATTGAAGCGGCCTTCGATGTGCACATCACCGGCATGTTGATGGATGCCATCGAGCGTCGGCTGGGCAAATAATCGCTGGGCAGGCTAACCGGCCTGTTCAGGGGGTAACCCGCCCCTGACAAGCCTTGAAACAGAGAGGGAGGGCTGGCGCCCCCCTCTCTGTTTCAAGGCAATCCGGCAAGGGGCGGGATCTCACCCAGCCCCAAAAAGCGGTTTTTCCCATGGGGATCAACTGCCATAATTGACCTCAAATACCTTTGCACTATTTGGCCTCTATGCAAACACTGCAAAATCACTTCCTGCTTGCCATGCCAAGCCTGACGGATCCCTATTTCGAGCGCTCGCTGGTCTATCTGTGCGAGCACAACGAAGAGGGGGCCATGGGGCTGGTGGTCAACATTCCGGTCGAGATGTCGCTGGAAACCATGCTGACCCAGCTCAAACTGAACCCACCCGCCAGTCCGGAGCTCAAGCAACCGGTGTTGCAAGGAGGGCCGGTTCATGCCGATCGCGGCTTCGTGCTGCACAGCTTCCGCCCCGGTTTCAACTCCACCCTGCAGGTGGGGGATGAGATGATGGTGACCACCTCCAAGGATATTCTGGAAACTCTGGGTACGAGCGAGGCCCCTGCCCATTGGCTGGTGGCCCTTGGCTATGCAGGCTGGAGTGCCGGTCAGCTGGAGCAGGAATTGGTAGACGGCGCCTGGCTGGTGATCCCCCCCAATCCGGATCTGGTGTTCAAAACCCCCATTCACAAACGTTGGCAGCAAGCCGCCGCCAGCATAGGGGTGAATCCGGTTCACCTCTCCAGCGACGTCGGCCACAGCTGATCGGCTGGCCCGCTCCGCTCTCTATTTCGAGGATTTATCAGTTATGTCATCACGCAGCATCATGGGCTTTGACTATGGCACCAAGAGCATTGGCGTCGCCATCGGTCAGGAGCTGACTGGCACAGCCCAACCTCTGCGCGCCCTCAAGGCCAACGACGGCATCCCCAATTGGGACGAGATTGAGAAGCTGCTCAAGGAGTGGCAACCGGACCTGCTGGTGGTCGGTTTACCGCTGAACATGGATGGCACCGATCAGGAGATCACGGTTCGGGCGCGCAAGTTTGGCAACCGGCTGCATGGCCGCTTCGGCAAGCCGGTGGAGTTCAAGGATGAGCGACTCACCACCACAGATGCCCGTGCCCGGCTGTTTGAGCAAGGTGGCTATCGCGCGCTGGAAAAAGGCAGTGTGGATGGCGTCTCGGCGCAGCTGATCGTCGAAGCCTGGATGGAAGAGCAGTACAACTAAACCATCAATAGCAAGGCAAGGGGCGCCTTGCCCTTGCCTTGTCTCGCACTATCCTCCCCTCATTACGCCTGTGATTGACCCGCGACCAGCCCTTCGGCTTCGGTCGGCGTCGCATTCATCATCCGGTTGAGCCAGGGCACCATCAGCCCCATCACTACCGCAATCAGCAGAGTCGCCATCCCGATCTTGCCAAACACACCGGTGTAAATGGGCAAGGTTTGCAGCGGATCCGTCATCCCTTGCGGCACGGCGGTAAAGGTCGCCACATAGCCACCCAGCAGGGACGCCATCGCCTGAGTCAGGAACCACATTCCGAGAATGAAGCCCATCAGGCGTTGTGGCACCAGCGCGGCGACCATCGCCAGTCCCAGCGCACTGATCATCAGCTCTCCCAGACTCTGGAACAGGTAGATAAGCACCATAAACCAGGGGGAGGTCAGCCCCTGCTCATCGGCAAACCACCAGCCGGATGCCGCCGCCGTCAGAAATCCCAGCGAGCAGAAGAACATCCCGAGGGTGAACTTGAGCGGCATGGTGAGATCCCGCCCCTTGCTGCCCATCCGGGTATAAATCATCGCGAGTACCGGACTGCCCACCACCACCCAGAAGGGGTTGAGCGCCTGGAAGCTGACCGGGTTGACGCTCATGCCCAGCATCTCGTGATGCATGTTGTTGATGGCAAAGAAGTTCAGTGAAGTCGGCATCTGGGCGTAAAGCACATAGAAGAGCACCGCCTCCAGCATTAGCACGAAGGCCACATACATCTTGTTGCGACCCACTGTGTCAAGCCTGAATGCCTCGCGGAAGAAGAAGATCACCACGGCGATGGTCACCGTCATCAACACCATGTTGGCGATCACCACGTGGTGCATCAGCCAGGCACAGAAGAAGACCATAACCACCGAGCCTGCGATTACCAGCAGCAACTTGCTGTAATTGAGCGGCAGGTGATCAGGCTCGGAGCCAATATCCTTGACCATATTGCGGCAGGCAAAGAAGGTGAGCAGCGCAATAATCAGCCCCACCCCGCACAGGTTATAGGTCACGGTATAGCCGTAGTGATCGGCAATCACCGGCGCGAGCGAGAGGGAGATAAGGGAGCCGATATTAATCGACATATAAAACAGGGTAAACGCCCCATCCAGCCGCGGATCTTTTGGCTGGTAGCATTTTGACAGCAGGCTGGCCGGATTGGCCTTGAACAGGCAGTTACCGACCGCGATGGTGCCTAGCGCATAGAAAATCAGGTCGGGATTGTAGATCGACAGGCCGGTCATAAAATAACCGACCACTAACACGATAGCCCCGAGCACCATGGTGCGCTTGGTGCCGAGAACATGGTCACCGACATAGCCACCGACCGAGATCAGGCCATATACCAGCGCCGAGAAGGCGCCGAAGGTAATAAAGGATTGCTCTTGGGAAAATCCCAGTTGCTGTACAAAGAAGACCGCCAGGATCCCCTGCACGCCGTAATAACCGAAGCGCTCCCAGAGTTCGACGAAAAATATCATGAAGAAGGGTTTTGGTTGTTGTAACAACCCTGTGGATGCTGTTGCTGGATGCATATTAAGCTGCCTTTGCTGAGATTTATTTTTATTCATCTGGTGGTAGCTACCGCACTATTTTTTGTCCGTCATTGCCATAACGGTAAGCGCAATCAGCCTGCCAATCTGGCTATTTTCGGGCGTACGCAACCCGTTCGATGAAGGTGTTTTTCATCTAGCCGGTTTCAATTACGGGTTATCGGGGGATGGTGAACAACATCGCGCTATGCGATTACCGGCGCCAGGCGCTACTTTTGCTGCATCCCTTCACTCAAGCCGGTTTATCAACCTTGATGCTTATTCCCCTCTGCTCCGTCACTCATGGCTGGTGGCCAGATAGCCGGAGCATGATACGGCCACAGACGACCTGTGGGGGTGGCTAACTCCGTGCTCCACTGGCAGTCACCTACGCAGGCGCTATCTAACCCCGCCATTCCAAGGTGGGTCATGCTATATCACTGCAAATACAGGAACTTAATGGTCGATCACACTTTAAAAGTGACCATTAGTGAAGTTTTCTAATGAAACCACATGAATTTTTTTCGTGAAAAGAGCTTCACTCGAGACGTGCAACCAAGGCCAATCTGTGCATGAAGAGAGTTGAATGGCACACAGCTTGAACCCGAACTCGGCACTTAAGTCGTGCAAAAGCCCACTCATCCGGGCGATACGACAACAAAAAGCCGGAGCAGATGGCTCCGGCTGATCGATGGGCACCGTCACGGCCACATTAGCGTGGCGATTCGTCGTTGTAGAGTCGCCGGATCTCGTTGCGCAGCCACATCACCTTGGCATCCTGATTGTGCCGTTTGTGCCACAGCAGGATGAAGGCGATCTCCAGCTGGGCGTAGAGCTTCTCGGGTAGCGGCAGCGGCATGGCGATCAGATTGCCATGATGCCGACTGGCATAACCACCGCAGTAGGAAGGCGCCACCGCAATCAGTTCGTGGCTCGACTGGGAGGCAATATGCAGCGCCTGCTCAAAACTGGAGACCATGATGGGTACCTCCCGCTTCAGCCCCTCGTCCTCCAGCAGGCTGTCGAGGGCCCAGGTATCGTTCGCTTCCCACACCATGCTGATCTGGGGGCAGGCCAGAAAATTCTCCAGCGACCACTTCTGCTCCAGCAGGGGGTGATCCTTGCGCAGGAACACCACCGGGCGATCGGTGAACAGCACCTCGTGATCGATGTAATAAGGCAAGCGGTTGACCTTGGCCAGGGAGCGGCCATGGGTCTCGCGGGCGCAGAAGCCGAGATCAGCATCGCCATTGACGATGTCGTTGAGGGAGTGGTGATCCCACCCCAGCATCCTGACCACCGAGTTGGGGTACTTCTGGTAGATGGTCATGGGCAGATCGCTCAGGAAGCTGATGTAAAAGGGGGACTCCATCACCAGCGTGAAACGGGCACCGTCGGGGATCGCCTCGCTATTGAGCGAGGTGATGCTGTCGGTGAGCTGGAACCAGACCTTCAGCTCCTCCTCCAGGGTCAGGGAGAGGTTGGTGGGCTGCAATCCCTGCCGCACCCGCACAAACAGGGGATCGTCAAACCACTCCCGCAATTTGGCCAGAGACTTGCTCACCGCCGACGGAGTGACACAGAGCTTTTTGGCCGCCCCTGCCACACTGCGCTCCTGCATCAGGTACTTGAAGACCACCAGCAGGTTCAAATCGAGTTCACCCAGATTGCGCATATCCCCTCTCATCTTCCATCAGCCCTGCGACCGCACTTCACGAAGCGCGAGCCATGGTAACAGCCCTTTGACAGCCAGGTAACTGAGCAGTGTCAGCAGCAGAGCGCAGATCAGCATCTCGGTCGGGGCAAAGCCAAGTTGGCCCAGCAGCCAGATGTAGAGGCCGGAGAGGCTGATCTGCATGATGCAGAGCACGGCACTGGCGAACGCCACATTGTGCTGGCAACCATCGAGCGCCTCCCCCATCGCCACCCCGAAGCCACAGGAGAAGCCGACACAGACCAGCGCAAACCCCGGCAGCAACAGATGGATATCGCCCCCCGCCTGCCAGTTGCCGATCAGTGAGCACGCCGCCAGCAGATAGGAGAGATGAGACACCGCCAGCACTTTCTGTTTGCCCAACCAGCGCAACAGCAGGGGCGTCAGGAAGGAGGTGGACATACTCACGCCGGCCATCACCATCATCACGATGGAGTACTGCTCGGTGGTGAAACCAAACTCCTTCATCAGGATCAGCGGCGAGATGCTGACATAGACCAGAATGGCGGTCACACTGGCACTGGTCAGCAGGGAGAGCAGCATAAAGCGCGGGGAGCGCAGCAGGGCAAAAGGCAGCGCTGCGCCACTGTCCGGTTGCCGGGCTGGGCGGGTCTCCTTGAGCAGCAACAAGTTCACCAGACCGCTGACGACAGCCACCAGCGCCATCGCCACGAAGATCCCGCGCCAGTCAAAATGGGACAGGATGAGGTAACCGAGCACCGGCGCCAGCACCGGGATCACGCAGATCACCCCGTTGATCATCGAGAGCGCCATCGCCAGCCGCTCCTGACTCAGCACGTCCCGCAGCACGGTAAAGGTCATGATATAGAGCGCACCGGCCCCGACCCCCTGCCAGAAACGGCCGAGGTAGAACTGGTTGATCCCTTCTGCATGACCCGCCACCAGCGAGGCGATGACAAAAATCAGCGCCCCCCCGAGCACCACCCAGCGCCGCCCGTAGCGATCGGCAATCATTCCCCCCAGCAGCACGGTCACCGCCATGCCAAACAGATAGATGGAGAAGGCGGTATGGATCTGCGCCTCGCTCGCCTGCAGGGTATCGGCAATCTGGGGCACGGCGACCAGATAGAGATCGATCCCGACCGGATAGAGGATGATCATCAGAAAAGTGCACAACAGGAATACAGGCATGGATGCTCCATAGCAGATTGGCGTGCCGATGCCTGCCAGATCACAGCGACAGGCGAACAGTGGCGGGGCCAAGGTGGTGACAAAGGTAGCAACACAGCGCGTCGCAATGGGGCAACTATATGGGTGCCCACCGCCCTCACCTAGTGAAGAGATGGCGATCGGTACATTCCAATCAGGAAATATTGTATTGAGCTGCGTGCCTGGGCGGCCATATTGAATCGAGCGGATTCTGCAATAAACCGGGTCACCTCCCGCTCATTGCCATCCCTGCGCTGCACTTTTACCGTCCGTCTGTTATCCGCCTTCGCCCTTGCGGGCGTATAAGCTGTAGGTGCGACGCAATACAGGGAATGTGTATGAAGGGAATGAAGAGAGAAGAGCAGATTGCTGGGCTGCTGGCGGCACTGGAGCAAGTCATTCTGGGCAAGCCGCTACAGCTGAAAATCGCGCTGGTGACCCTGCTGGCGCGCGGTCATCTGCTGATCGAGGATCTGCCCGGCATGGGCAAGACCACCCTGGCCCACGCGCTGGCACAGGTACTGGGGCTGGCATGCAGGCGGATGCAGTTCACCGCCGATCTGCTTCCCGCCGACCTGCTGGGGTTGCAGATCTTTGACCCCCAGCAGCGAACATTTCGCTTTCACCCCGGCCCCATCTTCACCCAGGTACTGCTGGCGGACGAGATCAACCGTGCCAGCCCAAAGGTGCAGAGCGCCCTGCTGGAGGCGATGGCAGAGGGCAAGGTGAGCATTGAGGGGAATACGCATCCCCTCCCCGATCCGTTTTTCGTCATCGCCACCCAGAACCCGGCGGATCAGGCGGGCACTTATCCACTGCCGGAATCCCAGCTCGACCGCTTCGCCGTGCGACTCTCTTTGGGTTTTCCGCCGCGAGAAGCGGAGCGCCAGCTACTGCGGGGCAACCAGCCGACTGACCCGTTGCCCGCCATGCTGAATGCCGCCGCGCTGGCTGCCCTGCAAGCGGAAGGTGATGCTATCCATGTTTCCGATGCCACCCTCGACTACCTGCTGGCGCTGGTGCACCAGAGCCGCTTTGATGGGGATCTGCCACAGCCCCTCTCCCCCCGGGCAGCCCAGACCTTGCTGGCAGTGAGCCGGGCCTGGGCACTGGTAGCCGGGCGGCGCTTTGTCACGGTGGAGGATGTGCAGGCAGTCTTCCCCTATGTGGCCGAGCATCGGCTGCGGGGCAGCTTTGGCGTACAGCACGGCGAAGCCTGTCCCCTGAGCCAGCGATTGCTGGCCCGGATCGATCCGGACAATCCCTGATGAGCAAATTGCTAAGCCGTTGGCAGCAGTGGCGAGCCCGCTGGCATCGGCGCTGGCTCGACCGCCGCATTCCGCCGGCCCGCCAGATCACGCTGGGTACCCGCAGCCTCTTTATCCTCCCCACCCGCATGGGGCTGCTTTATCTGTTGGTGCTGCTCGCCATCTATCTGCTCGGCACCAACTACCAGAACAATCTGGTGCTGCTGGTGGCCTACTGCCTCGGCAGCCTGTTTATGGCCGCCATGTGGCTCACCCACAGCAACCTGCTGGGGCTGGAGCTGCTGGGTGGCCCGCTGGTGCTGGGGGAAGCGGGTAGCCAGCTGCCGATCCGTATCTTGGTGCAGAGCCCTCGCCCGGTGCAGGCGCTCCGGTTTAGCCTCAACGAAGGCACCCTCTGGCTGGCACAGGCCGACGCTGTGCCCAGCACAGTTATCCTACCCGTATCGGGCTCGCGCCGCGGGCCATTGCACCTTGGTCGATTGCGGGTTGAAAGCCGCTACCCTCTCGGCCTGTTTCGCTGCTGGTCCCTGCTGGACTTGCAACTGGAAGGCTGGCTCGCCCCCAAACCGGAGTACGGGGCACTGAGGGGGGAAGCGTCGGGTGACAACAAAGGTCAGCAGGGCCAGCCTGCACCCGCCCCCCTTGGCGACTTCGATACCCTGCGGGCACATCAGGCTGGTGAGCCACTGAGCCGAGTCGCCTGGAAGCAACTTGCCCAAGGGCGCGGCCTGCTGACCAAACAGTTCCATGAACCGCAGCAGGATGACACTCACCTCACCTTGCAGCGGGTCGCAGGCGGGGATCTGGAGCAGCGGCTGGCGGTGCTGGCCTGGTGGTGCGCCGATTACGGCAAGCGGGGCATCCCCTTTACCCTGACGCTGACAAACCAGACGCTGGGGCCCGATAGCGGTGCCGCCTTTGTGCAGCGCTGCCTGCTGGCACTGGCCCAGTTCGATGCCACACCACAGAAGAGCACGCAGGATGCTGCTCGATAACCGCCGCCTGCTGCCACTCATCGCCCTGCAACAGCTGCTGCTGGTCGCGGCGCTCTGGCCCCAACTGCAGATCTGGGTAGTGGCGGTGGGCGCCGCAACCCTCGGCATCCGGGCCATGATGCTGTGGCGCGGCTGGCCGCCCCTTCCTACCCGCTGGTTGGCGCTGCTGGCCATCACCACTGTGCTGTTGCTGGGACTACAGTGGCGTGGCTTGGGCACCCTGCCCGCCCTGATCAATCTGCTCTGGCTCGGCTATAGCCTCAAGATGATCGAGGTACGGCGCGAGCGGGATATCGAGCTGGTGCTGCTGCTCGCCTTCTTTCTTATCGCGCTGGCGCTGGTGCAGCGACAGAGCATCGGCTGGACGGCCGGAATGACAGTAGCACTCTGGCTGACAGTAACCACGCTGGTAGCCGCCGTCGCCCCCGAACAGAAACGGCCGTGGCGCAGTGCCGGTGGCACACTTCTGCTGGCGCTTCCCCTGCTTATCACTCTGTTTCTGCTGCTGCCGAGGCTGCCGCCCCTCTGGCAGATGCCCACCACCAGCCGCGCCCTGTCGGGGCTCTCGGAAGAGCTGGCCCCCGGCGATATCAGCGAACTGGTCAACTCATCGGAACTGGCGTTTCGGGTCACTTTTGCCGATGGCCCGCCCCCGGCCCGCGAGCGCTACTTTCCGGTGATGCGCCAAGAAGTTTTCGATGGTCAGCGCTGGTTGCTGAGCCCCGAGGTCAAAACATGGCAGCAGACAGTGCCGGTGCAAACCGGGCTCACCCTTCTGGCATCCTCTTCACAGGCCAACACTCAACTGGCAGATAGTCCGTTACCCGCCGGGAGCTACGAGGTGATCGCCGAGCCCCAGCGCCACCGCTGGGCCTTTGCCCTGAGTGAACCGACTATTCTGACTGGACCAGTGCTGCTCACCCCCATTAACACCCTCTATCGTCAGGGGAGCGGCGAGGTGGCAATCCGCTATCGCATTAGCCGTGACGAAGCGCTGCCCGAGGATGACCACCAAGCCGCCCAGCGCAACCTGCAACTGCCAGCCGGAGGCAACCCGAGAGCGCGAGCTCACGGCCAAGGGCTGGCTGTGCGCTATCCAGAACGCGCAGCGCTGGTCGCCGCCCTACTCGCGCAGTTTCGCAGCCAATCCTATTACTACACCCTGACACCACCACGACTTGGCAGTGACGGGGTGGATGAGTTCCTGTTCGATACCAAGCGCGGCTTTTGCGGCCACTACGCCATGGCGACCGCTTTCGTACTGCGCGCCGCCGGTATTCCAGCACGGCTGGTCACCGGTTATCTCGGCGGCGAGTGGAATCCCACGGGCAACTATCTGGCTGTACACCAGTTCGATGCTCACGCCTGGGTGGAGTATCTCGATGAAGGGGGCTTATGGCGGCGAATCGACCCCACGGCGGCAGTGGCACCGGAGCGCATTGAAGGCGGCGTGAGGGAGGCCCTGAGCGACGAGTTTACCGCCGCCGATCCCCTAGCTCTGCAGCGTTATCGCAACTGGGCCCTGCTCAATCAGCTGCGCTGGTGGGGCAACAATATCGACTACCAGTGGAGTCGCAGGGTGATTGGTTACGATGCGGGCCAGATCTGGCAGCAAATCGGTCTGCGCTGGCCTGCACTGGCGGGATACACTCCCTGGTTGATCCTCGCCAGCCTGATGCTGGTCGCCCTGCTGGTGAGCTTGCCCCTGCTGTTGCCCGCCCGTCTGCCGCCAGAGCGGCGCATCTGGCAACCCCTGCTCAAACGGGGCAAACGCAGCGGCTATTCCCCAGAGCCTGCCGAGAGCATGGGAGCATGGTGCGAGCGGCTGGCGCGGCTGCGCCCCGACCTTGCCCATCCCCTGCTAAAGAGTGCGTGGCTCTATCGCCGCTGGCGTTATGCCCTCCTCAACGACCGGCAACAAGGGCGCTGCTGGCGCCAGTTGCAACGGCGTATCAGACAGCTCGCCCAGCGCTGGGATCAGCCGCCGAAGAGCGGCTCATAAAAGAAGGGGGAGCCACCGGCTCCCCCTTCAGGTTTTAATCAAGAGGTTTGACTCACCGCTTGTTATTTTTTGGTCGGATTGTCCCAGATCCCCTCTTCCAGCTGGGAGCGGATCTCGGGGTACTTGTTGGCATCAAAGGTGGGCACCTTGCCCAGCCTGAGCTGGTCGTTGTAATCCTTGGCCAGCTTGATGGCGACGCCGGAGAGCAGCAGGATAGCCACCAGGTTGACGATGGCCATCAACCCCATGGAGACATCAGCCATTGCCCAGACGGTCGGCAACTCGCCCACAGAGCCGAACATCACCATGCCCAGCACAAACATCCGGAACAGCATCAGGCCGCCCTTGTGGTTGTGCTCGAGGAACACCAGATTCGTTTCGGCATAGGAGTAGTTCGCCACGATAGAGGTGAAGGCGAAGAAGAAGATGGCCGCCGCGATAAAGATGTTGCCACCGCTGCCAATCTGGGAAGAGAGCGCCCGCTGGGTCAGCTCGACACCTGTCACGCCGGAGCCCGGCTCAAACTGACCTGACATCAGGATGATGGCGGCGGTACAGCTGCAGATGACGATGGTATCCATAAAGACCCCCAGCATCTGCACATAACCCTGGGAGGCCGGGTGCGGCGGATAGGGAGTGGCAGTCGCTGCAGCGTTGGGCGCAGAGCCCATGCCCGCTTCGTTGGAGAAGAGACCACGCTTGATACCGTTGATCATCGCCTGGGAGATGGCATAACCCAGCGCACCCGAGCCAGCCTGCTCAATCCCGAAGGCGGACTTGATGATCAGCATGAAGACATGGGGCAACTCGGTGATGTTCATCGCCACGATCACCAGCGCCAGCAGGATGTAGGCCAGCGCCATAAAGGGCACCACCAGCTCGGCAAAACGGGCGATACCACGAATGCCGCCGAAGATAATCAGGCCGGAGAGCGCCACCAGCGCCAGACCGCTGACCCAGTCAGGAATACCAAACGCCACCTTCATCGCCAGACTGATGGAGTTGGCCTGCACCGCGTTGAACACCAGACCAAATGCCAGGATCAGGCAGAGCGAAAACACCACCCCCATCCAGCGCATGCCAAGGCCTTTCTCCATGTAGTAGGCCGGGCCACCACGGTAGTTGCCATCCTCATCCTTGACCTTGTAGAGCTGGGCCAGGGTGCTTTCGACGAAGGCGGTCGCCATGCCGATAAAGGCAATCAGCCACATCCAGAAGATGGCGCCGGGGCCGCCCAGATAGATGGCGACAGCCACACCGGCCAGGTTGCCGGTGCCGACACGGGCGGCAAGGCTGGTACAGAGGGCCTGGAAGGAGGAGATGCCTGCATTGTCCGATTTACGGCTGTTTTTCAGCACGGAAAACATGTGGCCAAAGTGACGGATCTGGATAAAACCCAGGCGGAAGGTGAAAAAGATACCG
Source organism: Aeromonas sp. 97A (assembly GCF_051919185.1). Taxonomy (NCBI): domain Bacteria; kingdom Pseudomonadati; phylum Pseudomonadota; class Gammaproteobacteria; order Aeromonadales; family Aeromonadaceae; genus Aeromonas; species Aeromonas sp. 97A. The sequence continues at coordinate 2,523,260 of NZ_JBQBFF010000001.1, forward strand.
ACCCCGATGAGCAGGTAGATGAGCACGGCTCCCCACATCAGGTCGTTTAGCATCGCAATCAAGGTGTCCATAATTCTCTCGTTGTTATTCACATCCATGGCCAGTCTGCGCTGACCGTTTTCTGTCTGTCGTTTAATTAGCGTTTCGCTAAAGGGGCGGAATCTAGCACAGCGGGAGAGCCCGGAATAGTGATCCCGGTCACGCGAGACACAAAAAACGAACGGTAAAAGCCCATAAAGCTCCATTTAAATCGCAAACTTTCAACAAACTCAATAATTCAATCAGACAGGCCATCATTAAGCCCCATAAGAGAACCATTTTGATATATCCCTGATGAGCTATGCGAAAACGCAAACGCTTGCATGAAATGGCTTTCAAACGGAGACATTTCGCCAAACGTTTTCGCTGTAATTAAATTTCAAGTACGTAGTGAGATAATTTATGTGATCGACGACACAAATATGGATATTGGCTAAAAAAGTTCAGCTGACAGCAAACTGGATCGAGGTCAGAAGGAAATGTAAAAAACCTTACTAATCATATAGTTTCAAGCCATAAAACGGGATAACTCAACAGCTTGAATGTTTAACAACCAAGCGCCCCTATTGCAGGATGCACCACATCAGTATTAATTAGGCAGGCAATGACGATGGGCCGCCCCCATCGCGCTTTTCTGAGCCTGAGGCACCAAGATCCTGTAATTTTATTTCAGAACCACCGTCTCAAGCCCGCAACCCAGGGATTACTCCCTCATTAAGAGATGATATTCGCTATGGCCGATAAATTAACCCAGCTGAAAGCCCTGACCACTGTTGTTGCCGACACCGGTGATATCGAAGCCATCAAACGCTATCAGCCCATCGATGCCACCACCAACCCCTCTCTGGTTCTGAAGGCCTCCGAGATCCCCGAGTACGTTCCGCTGATCGAAGACGCCATCAAGTGGGCCAAAGCCCAGAGCCAGGACAAGGCACAGCAAATCATCGACGCGGGCGACAAGCTGGCCGTCAACATCGGTCTGGAAGTGCTGAAGATCGTTCCTGGCCGCATCTCTACCGAAGTGGATGCCCGTCTCTCCTTCGATACCGAAGCCAGCATCGCTAAGGCCCGCAAACTGATCCGTCTTTACAACGAAGCCGGCATCAGCAACGACCGCATTCTGATCAAGCTGGCCTCCACCTGGGAAGGGATCCGTGCCGCTGAAGTACTGGAGAAAGAGGGTATCCAGTGCAACCTGACCCTGCTGTTCTCCTTCGCCCAGGCCCGTGCCTGTGCCGAAGCCGGTGCCTTCCTGATCTCCCCGTTCGTAGGCCGCATCCTCGACTGGTACAAGGCCAAGCACAACCGTGACTACACCGCCAGCGAAGATCCGGGTGTGGTCTCCGTTACCTCCATCTACAACTACTACAAGCAGCACGACTACCCGACCGTGGTGATGGGCGCCAGCTTCCGCAACACCGGCGAAATCCTGGAACTGGCCGGTTGCGACCGCCTGACCATTGGCCCGGCCCTGCTGGAAGAGCTGAGCAAGGCCGAAGGGGCCGTGGTACGCAAACTGGACTACGCCGGTGAGCGCAAGGCCAAACCGACTCCGATGACCGAAGCCGAATTCCGCTGGGAACTGAACCAGGACGCCATGGCTCACGAGAAGCTGGGCGAAGGCATCCGCATGTTCGCCATCGACCAGGGCAAGCTGGAAACCATGCTGGCAAGCCGCCTGTAATCGGTTCTTTTTTCTGATAAAAACCGGGCCCCTACCAAGGGGCCCGGTTTTTTTTCATGGGCTTTTTTAGCGCTGTCATAGAGTCGTCACGAAAACGTTTTAATTTCAGATTCGTTATGTTATACGGGTGGTGAAAACGATAAAAACCAAGGAGGGAGCCATGGAAATGTTCAACTTCGATTATGACGAGGTGGTTGAACTCGGTTCGCGTAGCCGCGGGACAACGGGAAAAAAACGTAAATGGCGTGAAATCGAGGCGTTGAAAGACAAACATCGCCTGCAGAAGGAGCTGCAATCCATCGATATCGCCTATGAAGGTCTTACAGACGAGATTGAACTGTAATACCGCCAGACACCTGTAAAAGCGCTCCGCACAGTCGGGGCGCTTTTTTATGCCGCAATCGGATGATCAAGCGGCTTGTCATGCCACCGCCAGCAATGCCAAACGATGCTGCAGGCTAATGACAGTCATCACCAACAGCGTGGCATACCAACCCGGCCCCACACCCACGAATGTAGACCTGCGCCGTTTCAGGGCGTGTTGGGGCACTCACCTGAATGGCAGATCAACCGCAATAAAAAGCCCCCGTCGCTGACGGGGGCCTGAATACTCGGGATTGACGGCTGCGCTTAGCAGTAGCCGTAGCCCAGCAGACGCTGGTAACGCTGCTCCAGCAGTTGCTCGGTATCGAGCGGACGCAGTGCGTCCAGATCCTGCTTGATGCGGGCCTTGAGGTTTTTGGCCATCTTCTCCACATCGCGGTGGGCACCGCCGAGGGGCTCGTCGATCACGTGGTCGATCAGCTTGAGCTCTTTCAGACGCTGGGCAGTGATACCCATCGCTTCGGCAGCCACAGAGGCCTTGTCGGCACTCTTCCACAGGATGGAGGCACACCCTTCCGGCGAGATGACGGAGTAGGTGGAGTACTGCAGCATGTTGACCCGGTCACCCACGCCGATTGCCAGCGCACCACCGGAGCCACCCTCACCAATCACGGTGCAGACAACCGGCACGGTCAAACCGGCCATCACTTTCAGGTTGCGGGCAATCGCTTCGGACTGACCACGCTCTTCGGCACCGACGCCGGGGTAAGCGCCCGGGGTATCGATAAAGGTGATGATCGGCATCTTGAAGCGCTCGGCCATCTCCATCAGACGCAGGGCCTTGCGGTATCCTTCCGGACGCGGCATGCCGAAGTTACGCTTGATCTTCTCTTTGGTCTCGCGACCCTTCTGGTGACCAATCACCATCACCGGCTCACCGTCGAGACGGGCGATGCCGCCGACGATAGCCTTGTCATCGGCATAGGCGCGATCGCCAGCCAACTCGTCGAAATCGGTGAAGATATGCTCGATATAGTCAAAGGTGTAGGGGCGCTGGGGATGACGCGCCATCTGGGATACCTGCCAGGCACCCAGATCACCGAAGATCTTCTTGGTCAGCTCTTCGTTTTTCTTCTCCAGCCGGCGGATCTCGTCTTTCAGATCCACGGCGTGATTGCCTTCACTCACATGTTTGAGTTCATCAATCTGCGCCTGCAACTCGGCAATCGGCTGTTCAAAATCCAGAAAAAGACTCATAGGGCCTTAGAACCTCTAATCAAAAACCAATTCAACCCGCTCTCGTCCAAGCAGGACTCGCAAGTCATCTATCAGTTGATCGGTGGGCGTCACCCGCCACTCGGTACCGAGCGTCAATCGCACCCGGGAGCCGGGGCGACGATAGTTTACCTGAACCGGACAGACTCCGGCACGGGCGGGCTCCAAAATCTCGCACAAACGCGGGAAAAAGCGATCATCAATCCGCTGTTCATCGAGGGAGATGCGGATTGCTCTGGCAAAACGCTCCCTCGCATCGTTGATATCCAGTAATTCTCGAGCCGACATTTTAAGGCCACCGGAGAAGTCATCAAAGCTGACCTGTCCAGAAACCACCAAAATGCGGTCTTTTTGCATCAATTCTTCATATTTTTCCAGCGCTTCACTGAACAGGGTCACATCGAGGCGACCGGAACGGTCGTCCAGAGTGAAGATCCCCATCTTGTTGCCACGCTTGGTCACCATGCTGCGGGCCGCAATCACCAGCCCCGCCGCCGTGGTCACGGTATCCCGGGAGGTGGGATGCAGATCGCACAGGCGACCCGAGGTATAACGACGCAATTCGCTGCTGTACTGGTTGATGGGGTGGCCGGTGAGATAGAGCCCGAGGGTCTCGCGCTCCCCTTCCAGCCACACCTTGTCAGGCCAGTGCGGCACGTTGGCAAACGCCTTCTTGACGTCGTCAATCTCTTCGGTGAGCACGCCGAACATGTCGACCTGCCCCACCGCCTGCGCCTTGGCGTGCTGCTCGGCGGCACGCATCGCCTCCTCAAGGGTCGCCATCAGGGCGGCGCGGTGCGGGCCGAGCCGATCCATGGCGCCTGAGAGGATCAGCTTCTCCATCACCCGCTTGTTGAGCTTCTTGATGTCGACCCGGTTGCAGAAGTCGAACAGATCGCGGAACGGGCCGTCCTGATCCCGGGCGCTGAGGATAGCGTCGATGGGGCCTTCACCGACCCCTTTCACCGCCCCGATGCCGTAGACGATATGACCATCTTCGTTGACTGAGAAGCGATAGCGACCGGTGTTCACATCCGGCGGGATCACCGTCAGCCCCATCCGCTGGCACTCGTCTACCAGGGTCACGATCTTGTCGGTGTTGTCCATATCGGCGGTCATTACCGCTGCCATAAACTCGGCCGGGAAGTGGGTCTTGAGCCAGAGGGTCTGGTAGGAGACCAGCGCGTAGGCGGCGGAGTGGGATTTGTTAAAGCCGTAGCCGGCAAACTTCTCCACCAGATCGAAGATCTTCATCGCCAGTTCGCCGTCGACGCCATTCTTGACGGCGCCCTCCTCGAAACCGGCCCGCTGCTTGGCCATCTCCTCGGGCTTTTTCTTACCCATCGCCCGGCGCAGCATGTCCGCGCCACCCAGGGTATATCCCGCCAGGGTCTGGGCGATCTGCATCACCTGCTCCTGATAGAGGATGATGCCGTAGGTCGGTTCCAGAATCGGTTTCAGGCTCTCGTGCTGCCACTTCTCGTCCGGATAGGAGATCGCTTCATTACCGTGCTTGCGGTCGATGAAGTTATCCACCATGCCTGACTGGAGCGGGCCCGGTCGGAACAGGGCCACCAGTGCGATCATGTCTTCGAAACAGTCGGGGCGCAGCCGCTTGATGAGATCCTTCATGCCGCGGGATTCCAGCTGGAATACCGCTGTGGTCTCGTAGCGCTGCAGCAGGTCGAACGACTTCTTGTCATCGATGGGGATGGCGGCAATGTCCACCGGCGGCTTGCCCTCTTTGGCAAGACGCGGGTTGATCATGCCGAGCGCCCAGTCGATGATGGTGAGGGTGCGCAGACCCAGGAAGTCGAACTTCACCAGACCGGCGTATTCCACATCGTTCTTGTCAAACTGGGTGACCGGGTGATGGCCTTCGTCATCGCAGTAGAGCGGCGCAAAGTCGGTGATCTTGGTGGGTGCGATCACCACGCCACCGGCATGTTTACCGGCGTTGCGCACCACCCCTTCGAGGCGACGGGCCATGTCGATGAGGTCTTTGACCTCCTCATCCTGCTCGTAGAGCTCGGGCAGCTTGGGCTCGGCCTCGAATGCCTTGGCCAGCGTCATCCCCGGATCCGGCGGGATCAGCTTGGAGATGCGATCCACAAATCCGTAAGCGTGACCCAGCACCCGGCCTACGTCCCGCACCACCGCCTTGGCCGCCATGCTGCCGAAGGTGATGATCTGGGAGACCGCATCCCGGCCATACATGTCGGAGACGTGCTCGATCACCTCATCGCGTCGGTCCATGCAGAAGTCGACGTCGAAGTCGGGCATGGATACCCGCTCGGGGTTCAGGAAACGTTCGAACAGCAGGTCAAATTCCAGCGGGTCGAGGTCGGTGATCTTGAGGGCATAAGCCACCAGAGAGCCCGCCCCCGAGCCCCGCCCCGGACCAACGGGGATACCGTTGTCCTTGGACCACTGGATAAACTCCATCACGATGAGGAAGTAACCCGGGAAGCCCATCTGGTTGATCACTTTCAGCTCGATGTCGAGACGCTCGTCATACTCGGGACGACGCTCGGCACGCACTTGCGGATCCGGGAACAGGAACTCGAGACGTTCCTCCAGACCCTCTTTCGACTTGGCCACCAGAAAATCTTCGGTAGTCATGTCGCCGGTCGGGAAGTTGGGCAGGAAGTATTCGCCGAGACGCACCGTCACGTTGCAGCGCTTGGCGATCTCCACCGTGTTTTCCAGCGCTTCGGGAATGTCGGCAAACAGCTCCGCCATCTCCTCCTGACTGCGCAGGTACTGCTGGGGGCTGTAGCGACGGGGGCGGCGTTTGTCCATCAGGGTATAGCCATCGTGGATGGCAACCCGGATCTCGTGGGCATCGAAGTCATCGGCGTTGAGGAACACCACCTCGTTGGTGGCGACTACCGGCAGCTCGAACTCGGTGGCAATGGCCACCGCCATGTGCAGATAGACCTCTTCGTCGGGTCGACCGGTGCGCAGCAGCTCGAGGTAGTAGGCATCGGGGAAGTGGGTCTGATAGAAGGCGACGCACTGCTCGGTCATCTGCCGGTTGCCCTTGAGCAGGAACTTGCCCACATCCCCCTCGCGGCCGCCGGAGAGGACGATCACCCCCTTGGCATGCTCGGCGAGCCAGCTCTTGTCAATAACCGGACGCCCCTGCACGTGGCCGCGCTGGTAACCGCGGGAAATAAGCAGGGTGATGTTCTGGTAGCCGTCGTTATCCATGGCGAGCAGGGTGAGACGGAACTGCTCGTCGCCGAGCTCATCGCTCTGCACCCAGAAGTCTGCCCCGACGATGGGCTTGATCCCCTTGCCGTGGGCGGCGCCATAGAAGCGCACCAGACCGCACATGTTCATCTGATCGGTCAGCGCCAGCGCCGGCATGTTGTTGGCCGCCGCCGCCCCGATGATGGGGTTGATCTTCTGCAGGCCATCGACCATGGAGAAGTCGGAGTGGACTCGCAGGTGGATAAAACGGGGGTCAGCCATCGTCATCTCCTCTCGCTGCTCAAACTAAATGGCATGGTCTACTCGATCCCCAGTGCGCGGCGCACCGGTTTGAAGCTCTTGCGATATTCGGGCAACGGGCCCCGTTCGGCCAGAATGGCGAGGTGCTCAGCGGTCGGATAACCCTTGTGACGGGCAAAACCATATTTGGGATGACGGCTGTCCAGCTCGGTCATCTCCGCATCGCGGGTCACCTTGGCGAGGATCGAGGCGGCACTGATGGCGGCCACCAGGCTATCGCCCTTGACCACGGCGCGCGCCTCCATCGGCAGCGCCGGACAGCGGTTGCCATCGATAAAGACCAGCTCGGGGGTGACCTTCAACCCCGCCACAGCGCGCTGCATCGCCAGCATGGTGGCATGCAGGATGTTGAGCTCGTCGATCTCCTCCGGAGTGGCGCGACCGATGGCCCAGGCGAGCGCCTTCTCTTTGATCTCGTCAAACAGGGCGAGGCGCTTCTTCTCGGAGAGCTTCTTGGAGTCGTTGAGCCCCGCGATCGGATTGGCGGGATCGAGAATGACCGCAGCGGTGACCACGTCACCCACCAGGGGGCCACGGCCCACTTCGTCTACACCGGCAACCAGCTTGTCGTCAGGAATATCGATCATCATCTTGTAGCCTTGAATCAAAACAGGCCCCGTGGGGCCTGACTGGGGTCGACTGGCGCGGCATTACCGCTCGGAAAACGGATTAACGGGCTGCGCGGCGCAATCGACGGTCCGAAATAGCGTTATCTGCCAAGCAGATCCACCACCGCATCGGCGGCCTGCGAGTCGGCATTGCAGCGGATCAGCTGGTGCAGCTCGGTGAAGGTGTTGACCAGCGCACTGTTGTCGTGCTCGAAGTACTTGCTCACCTCTTCCACCAGATTCTCCGGGGTGCACTCGTGCTGGATGAGTTCCGGCACCAGCATGCGACCGGCGAGCAGGTTGGGCAGAGAGACAAATTCGGTCTTTACCAGTCGCTGGGCCAGCCAATAGCTGAAGGGCTTGAGCTTGTAGCCCACCACCATCGGCTTTTTCACCAGCATGGCTTCGAGCGCCGCGGTGCCAGAGGCCAGCATCACCACGTCAGCGGCGATCATCGCCTCGCGGCCCTGCCCTTCCAGCAGCACCATGTCGAGACCCGGCGCTACCTCGGCCTTGATGGCCATAAACTGCTCGCGCCGTTTCTGGTTGACCAGCGGCACGATGAAGCCGAGATCCGGATAGCGCACCGTCAGGTGTTTGCACGCCTCGAGAAACAGGGGGGACATAAAGCCCACTTCTGCGGTGCGGCTGCCCGGCAGCACCGCCAGCCAGCGGCGATTGGCATCGATACCGAGATTGCGACGCACGGCGGCCTGATCCGGCACCAGCGGAATATCATCCGCCATGGTGTGACCGACAAAACGGCAAGGGGCGTCGAAGCGGTCGTAGAAGGCTTTCTCGAATGGCAGGAAGGCGAGCACCATGTCGGTGGCGGCCTTGATCTTGTGAATGCGGTTCTGGCGCCAGGCCCACACCGAGGGGCTGACATAGTGAACCGTCTTGATACCGGCGCGGCGCAGTTTCAGCTCCACTCCGATATTGAAATCCGGTGCATCCACGCCGATGAAGATATCGGGCGGATTGGCAATAAAGTGGCGCAGCAGTTCGCGACGGACCTTGAGAATACGCGGCAGACGGCCCAGCACCTCGGTGATCCCCATGACGGAGAGCTCTTCCATCTCGAACAGCGCCTTGACGCCGAGGGCCTGCATCCGCGGCCCGGCGATCCCTTCGAACTGCGCATCCGGGTAGCGGGCCTGCAGCTCGCGCACCAGACCGGCAGCCAGAATGTCGCCGGAGACTTCTCCGGCGACGATACCGATACGAACCGGATCAGGCACGGATGATCCCGCGCTCGTTATCTTTGAGGAAGTCCACATAGAGCTGGACGGCCGGTTCGGCTTGCGCCATCTCGATCAGCACCGGCAGCACCTCTTCGATGGTCTTGCCGGAACGGAAGATCTCTTTGTAGGCACGCTTGACGGCAGAGATGGCCTCGGCGCTGAAACCGCGGCGACGCAGACCTTCGGAGTTGACCCCGAACGGCTTGGCGTAGTTGCCGGCGGCCATCACGTAGGGCGGCACGTCCTTGTTCAGTGCGGCGCAGCCACCGACGAAGGCGTGGGAACCGACGCGGCCGAACTGGTGAATGGCGGAGAGACCACCGAAGATCACGAAGTCACCGATCACCACGTGGCCCGCCAGGGTCGCGTTGTTGGCGAAGATGCAGTTGTCACCGATGATGCAGTCGTGGGCAACATGAACGTTGACCATGAACAGGTTGCCGCTGCCGACCTTGGTCAGGGATTGATCCTGAATGGTGCCACGGTGGAAGGTGCAGTTCTCGCGAATGACGTTGTTGTCGCCAATTTCGAGGAAGGTGCGCTCACCGGCGTACTTCTTGTCCTGGCAATCCTCACCGATGGAGGTGTGCTGGAAGATCTTGTTGCCGCGACCAATCTTGGTCGGGCCCTTGATCACCACATGGGAACCTACCCAGGTGTTGTCACCGATTTCCACCTCGGCGCCGATGACAGAAAAGGGGCCGATTTCAACCCCTTTACCGATCACGGCAGACTCATGGACGATGGCAGTATCGTGAATGATGGCAGTCTGGTCGATCACGTGTGTTAAACCTCGCGTTTGGCGCACATCAGCTCGGCGGTACAGACCACTTCACCGTCGACGGTGGCGACACCGGTGAACTTGGCAATACCGCGACGCTCTTTCAGGAACTCCACGTCGAGCACCAGTTGGTCACCGGGGCCGACCGGGCGCTTGAAGCGAGCGTTGTCGATTGAGGCAAAATAATAGAGTTCGTTGGGAGACGGCTTGCCCACCATGGTAAAGGCCAGGATACCGGTGGCCTGTGCCATCGCTTCCAGGATCAGTACGCCCGGGAACACCGGCTTGGCCGGGAAGTGCCCCTGGAAGATCGGCTCGTTGAACGAGACGTTCTTGATGGCACGCAGGGTTTTGCGCTCATCGCTGATCTCGTAGTCGTCTACACGATCCACCATCAGAAACGGATAACGGTGGGGCAGCAGATCCATGATTTCCTGGATACCCAGGCTCTTCTTTTCAGTAGTCAAAACAGTACCCTATACCAATCGTGATTATTCTTGATCCAGCTTCTTCTCAAGCTTGCTTAACCGCTTGTGCATCTCTTCGATACGCATCACCCGGGCGGCGGTCTTGCGCCACTCTTTATTGGTTTGCAGAGGGATGCCGGAAGAGTAGACACCGGGCTCGGTAATGGGTCGCATCACCATGGCCATACCGGTAACGGTGGCCTGGTCGCAGATCTCCATATGCCCGTTAAAGACGGAAGCGCCGCCAATGATACAGTATTTGCCGACCTTGAGACTACCAGCCATCACGGTAGAGCCCGCCACGGCGGTGCCGTAACCGATCTCCACGTTGTGGGCGATCTGGCACTGGTTGTCGATGATGACGTTGTCAGCGATGCGGGTATCTTCCAGCGCACCGCGGTCAATGGTGGTACAGGCACCGATCTCGACCCGGTTGCCAATGGTCACACCGCCGAGCTGGGGGATCTTGATCCACTCGCCACGCTCGTTGGCATAACCGAAACCATCGGCGCCGATCACTGTGCCGGATTGAACCAGACAGTCGGTACCCATGGTCACATTGTGATAGAGGGTGACGTTGGCCCACAGCCGGGAGCGCGCTCCCAGCCGGGTGTTCTTGCCAACGAAACAACCCGGGCCAATGCGTACATCATCACCCAGCACGACGCCGGATTCGATCACTGCATTGGCGCCGATGGCCACTCTCTCGCCCAGTTGTACGTCAGCCGCGATAACGGCGCTCGGATGGATATCCGTGGCCGGCTGCGGGGTGGTGTCCAGCAGTTGGGCTACCCGGGCAAAGCCCACATAGGGGTCTTTGAGCACCAGGGCATTGGTGGGACAAAATGGCAGATCCGCTTCGGTAATGAGCACGGCAGTCGCCTTGCTCTGCTCCAGATAGTGCCGGTACTTTTTGTTGGACAGGAAGGTAATCTCACCCTCCCCGGCCTTTTCCAGTGTCGCTACCTTGCGGATTTCCAGGGTTCCGTCGCCATGGACCTGGGCCCCCAGTTGCTGGGCCAGCTGTGCGAGAGTGAATGCCATCAATTAGTTGCTCTTGCTTACCTGAGAAATAACCTGGCCGGAGATGTCCAGCTTGCTGGCGGCATACGGGGCGGCATTGCGCTCCAGAACCAGATCGTAACCATTGCTCTTGGCGATGGAATCGATGGCAGCCTGCACCTTGGTCAGGATCTTGTTGCGCTCTTCGGACTGACGGCGGCCGTTGTCCTGCTCAAAGGCTTGACGCTTCTGGTTGAACTCCATCTGCAGCTTGGCCAGCTTCTCCTGGTTCTGCTTCTTCTGCTCGGCGCTCATGAAGGCTTCATCCTTGCGGAACTTCTCGACCAGCTTCTGGCCTTCTTGTTCCAGCTTCTGCAGCTCACGCATGCGCGGCTCGAATTCACCTTTCAGCTTGGCTGCAACGGCTTCACGCTGGGGCAGCTTTTGGAAGACTTCGCCCATATCAACCACGGCGATCTTGGTCTCAGCGAAGGCAGAACCCATGCCGGCAGCCATCAGTGCAAAGCTCAAACCAGCTACTTTCAACGCTTTATTCACACTTACTCCTTGTTCCCTCATGGCGAGGGCTACCTGATTTACCCGATTATGCAAGCGGCGTTAGGACCGTCTTGTTACCTGGTGAGGCACGCATACCGCGCGTCCCATCATTGAAGACCCCCACCGCATGGGTGGGGGCGAAACTCTGCTTAGAAAGTACGACCGATGTTGAAGGAGAAGACTTCGGTGCGATCCCCTTCGTATTTCTTGATCGGCTTGGCCAAGGCAAACACCAGCGGGCCCATCGGCGAGAGCCACTGCAGGGAGACACCGGCAGAGACCCGGATATTGCCCGGGTTGGAGTAGTCCTGGCTCAGATAGTTGCAATCAGAACCGGCGGCGCAAGGATATGCCCCGTTGGCAAAATCAGTGCTCCAGACGGTACCTGCGTCCATAAAGACGGTTGAACGGATCTGCGGACGATAGGTCTCGGAGACGAACGGGGTCGGGAAGACCAGCTCCAGTGAGGCGACGGCCAGAGCGTTGCCACCCACCGAGGTGTCGGAACCTTCGTAGTAGCCAGTTTCACACGGCTGAGAACCCGTGCAACTGCCAGCACCCGGCTTGTTGTAGGTCTTGTAGATCGCCTTGGGACCAATGGTGTTGCTCTTGAAGCCACGTACCGTATCGAAACCACCGGCATAGTAGTTCTCGAAGAACGGCAGCATGGAGTCATCGCCATAGCCGTTACCGTAGGAGACACGACCCTTGCCGATCATTACCCAGCTGTGATCCGCATCGAGCGGGAAGTAGTGGGCATCTTCGGCAGAGAGCTTGTAGTACTGCAGCTCCATGCCCGGTACGGTCACCTTGGCGTTGATACGCTGACGATCGCCAGAAGTCGGGAACATCCCCTTGTTCAGGGTAGAGCGGGTCCAGCCAGCGGTGACATCGACGGTCACAAAGTCGAGGTTGGAACCATCCTGTGAGTAAGCATTCCAGAACTGATCCATCTGTACCGACTGGCGGTTATCATTCCACTGATCCCAGCAGTAGGTATTGCCATCAGTATCCGGATTGTCCTTCAGACACTCCTGATAGTTCTGGGCATTGAATGACGGACGGCTCAGCTTGGTGCTCTCGATACCAGTACTGAAGTCGAGACGGTTGAACTCGTTGACCGGGAAGCCGCTGGAGAGACGGAAACCGATGGTTTCATTCTCGTAATCAACGATATCGGCATCATCGGCGCGGAACTGGTTGTAGTAGACCCGACCACCCAGGCTGACACCATCCACGGTGAAATAGGGGTCGTTGTAGCTCAGGTCAACGTTCTTGGAGTAGTCGTTGGTGCTGGCGTTGATGGAGACCTTTTTACCGGTACCCATAAAGTTGTCCTGGGAGATCCCCGCCTGCAGGCTCAGACCTGACTCGGTGCCGTAACCAATACCGGCGTTGATGGAGCCAGCAGGCTGCTCCTTGACCTTGAAGTCGAGGTCAACCAGGTCATCGTTGCCCGGTACCCGCTTGGTGTCCACTTCGACACTCTCGAAGTAGCCAAGGCGGTTGAGACGGCTCTTGGACTGCTCGATGTTGTCGGAGGAGAGCCAGGTGCCCTCCATCTGGCGCATCTCGCGACGCAGCACCTGATCTTCGGTAGTGGCGTTACCGCTGAAGTTGATATTGCGCACATAGACACGGGGGCCCGGCTCAACGTTGACGATCAGCTCGACTTCCTTGGTCTTGTCATTGACCTGTGGGAAGGTGACCACTTTCGGATAGGCGTAGCCGTAACGGCCGAGGAACTTGGAGAGCACCTCTTCGGTATGAGTCACCTGACTGGCAGAGTAAATGCTGCCGGCAGCGATCGGGATCAATCCCTTCATCTCGCCACCGCGATCGATCAGGTCACCCTTGAGCTGGACACCGGAGACCTTGAACTGGTCCCCTTCCTTGATGTTGAGGGTGACGTAGACGCCCTTCTTGTCGGGGGTCATAGAGACCTGGGTAGACTCCTGCTGGAAGCGGATATAGCCGCGGTCCATGTAGTAGGAGCGCAGGGTCTCGATATCACCGGCCAGTTTCTGCTTCTGATAGCGCTGATCGGCGGTGAAGTTCCACCAGGGCACTTCGTCGCGCAGGGAGAGCTGGGCAATCAGCTTCTCTTCAGGGAAGACGTTGTTGCCGACGATGTTGATCTGCTGGATCTTGGCCGCTTCCCCTTCCACGAAGGTGAACTTGAGGTCGACCCGGTTGCGCGGCAACGGGGTGACGATGGCCTTGACCTTGGCGGAGTATTTACCCACGCCATAGTAGAAATCTTCCAGTCCCTTCTCGAGGGAAGTGAGTACGGTGCGATCCAGCGGATCGCCCACACGGATACCGGAGGACTCCAGACTCTGGGTCAGTTGCTCCTCTTTGATATCCTTGTTGCCGGCAAACTCGATGCTGGAGATGGTTGGACGCTCCTTGACCATCACCTGCAGCACCTGGCCATCACGGTAAACCTTCACATCCTCGAAGTTACCCGAGGCATAGAGCTTTTTGATGGCGCTGGCCAGAGCCACGGAGTCGACGGTATCACCGACCCGGATCGGCAGGTTCAACAGTGCGGCACCCAGGGTCACCCGTTGCAGACCTTCGACCTGGATATCTTGCACCACAAAAGAGGCAGGGGCCGCCTGGGCCAGGAAACTGGCACCCAGCAGGCAACTCAACACCAATGCTTTTTTAACAGCCATTTTGTTCTTATGTGTCCTTGTTGATGCTCTGGCCTCAGAGGCGAGCGAAATCGTTAAACAGCGCAATGCCCATCAATAACATCAGAATGGCGGCGCCGATCCTGAAACCCACTTCCTGTATTTTCTCTGATACCGGCTTGCCGGTGACCGCTTCGATCAGGAAATAGACCAGATGGCCACCATCGAGCACCGGCAGGGGGAACAGATTGATAATCCCCAGGTTGACGCTGATCAGCGCCAGAAAACTCAAGAAATAGACCAGACCATAGTCGGCACTGCTGCCGGCGCCCTTGGCAATGGAGATGGGGCCGCTCAGGTTGTCCAGCGACACGATGCCACCGATCAACTTGCCAATCATGTCAAAGGTGAGCGTGATCAGGCTCCAGGTCTTGTCCGCGCCATGCCACAGCGCCTGCAAAGGCCCATACTGTAACAGAATTCGATATTCATCCGGTAATGGAACCAGTTGCGGCGAGAGACCGACAAATCCTACCAGCTTGCCCTGCACCTTGCGGCTATCCGGGGTCAGGGTCACGTTGAGATCACTGTTGTTGCGCTCAACCACCACTTGCAGGGGTTCGCCCGGAGCCTGCTGCACCAGTTCGACAAACTGGGCCCACGCGGTAATAGGCTGATCGCCGACCTGTTTGATACGGTCACCGACCTGTAACCCCGCCTTTTCACTGGCACTCTTGGCCACCACGGCAGCCACGACTGGCAGCACTTTGCCACTCAGGGGGACAATTCCCAAGCTGCCGATGGGCGACTCTTTATCCGGATCGAAGGTCCAGCCGGTCAGCGACAAGGTTTTATCGGTGGCATAGCTGGTATTGGGTGCCTGCACCTTGAGAGTCACAGCATCGTCACCCAGATGGCTGATAAGAGCGTAGGTGACGCTCTCCCAGTCACCGGTCTGCTCATCGCCGACCCCGACAATCTCCATCCCCGGCAGCACACCCGCCTCGGCAACGATGGATGCAGGACGCACCTCACCGATCACCGGCTTGACGCTCGGCACCCCGATGATAAACATCAGCCAGAGGGCAAACAGGGCAAAGACGAAGTTGGCCATGGGGCCCGCGGCAACAATCGCCATCCGCGCCCAGACACTCTTGTGGTTGAAGGCATACTGCTCGTCACCGGGCTTGAGTTCATCGACCCGGCCATCGAGCATCTTGACGTAGCCACCGAGCGGGATCAGCGCCAGCACATATTCGGTGCCATCTTTACCCATCCGGCGCCAGATCGCCTTGCCAAAACCGATGGAGAAGCGCTCAACCTTGACGCCACAACGACGGGCCACCCAGAAGTGACCAAACTCGTGCACCGCGACCAGCAGGCCCAGCGCAACAACAAAGGCACCGATATTCCACAACACACCGCCCATCAGACAAGCTCCTCAATCAAAGTGTGAGCACGGGCTCTTGCCGCACCGTCCAGGGCAAACAGATCATCGAGCGAGCCGACTGCGCTGCTCTCCAGCGCCAGCATCACTGCCTCGTTGATCCGGGCAATATCCATAAAGCCGATGCACCCGGCCAGAAAGGCAGCAACCGCCTCCTCGTTGGCTGCATTGAGCGCAGTGGTCGCCGCTTGTCCCTTCTGGCAGGCATTGATGGCCAGCGCCAGACAGGGATAGCGATCATAATCAGGCCGGATAAAGCTGAACTCTCCGACACTGAAGAAATCCAAAGGTTCCACACTGGAGGGGATGCGATTGGGATAAGCCAGCGCATGGGCAATGGGGGTACACATATCCGGATTGCCAAGCTGAGCCAGCACGGAGCCATCCTTGTACTGCACCATGGAGTGGATCACCGACTGCGGGTGGATCACCACCTGGATCTGCTCGGGCGCCGCATTGAACAGCCAGCGCGCCTCGATGTACTCCAGCCCCTTGTTGATCATGGTGGCGGAGTCGACCGAAATCTTGGCCCCCATCGACCAGTTGGGATGAGCGATGGCCTGCGCCGGCGTCACCTTGGCCAGCTCGCTGATCTCGGTGTAACGGAACGGACCGCCGGAACCGGTCAGCAAAATCTTGCTGATCCCCGCCGCCGCCAGATCGCAAAAACCGGGCTGGCGCTGCACGGCGGTCGGCAGACACTGGAAGATGGCATTGTGTTCGCTGTCGATGGGCAGCAGCTCGGCACCATGCTCGCGAACGGCCTCCATGAAGAAAGCACCGGACATCACCAGCGCCTCCTTGTTGGCCAGCAAAATACGCTTGCCGGCACGTACCGCGGCCATGGTCGGGGCCAGTCCGGCCGCACCGACGATGGCGGCCATCACGCTATGGGCGTCGGGGTGAGCGGCAACCTCGCAGAGGGCTGCTGCACCAGACATGACCCGGGTCGCACTGCCGTGCGCTTTCAGACGGGCAGCCAGTTCACGGGCGGCATCCTCATCGACCATCACGGCAAAACGGGGGAGAATTCGAGGCAGTCCCGCAACATGGCATCCACGTTGCGGGCGGCGGTCAACGCCAACACTTGCCAACTGCCCGGGTTATGGCGCAGCACTTTCAAGGTACTCTGACCAATGGAGCCGGAGGCTCCCAGAATAACCAGTGACTTGTGCATCAAAACTCCTGACTGAGTAGCAGATAACTGAGCAGAAACACCGGCAGGGCGGCGGTCAGGCTGTCGATCCGGTCGAGAATGCCGCCATGACCCGGCAGCAGGGTGCCGGAATCCTTGATGCCCGCTTCGCGCTTGAACATGCTTTCGGTCAGATCGCCGAGTACGGAGGCTAGCACCGCCAGCAGAGAGCAAAACAGCACTGTGATCATCTTGGCAGGAACAAATCCCATCGACCAGGTAACGCCGATGGCCAGCAGGCTGGCGGTAAAGAGGCCGCCGCACATCCCTTCGATGGTTTTGCCCGGACTCACAGCCGGTGCCAACTTGTGCTTACCAAACGCCTTGCCGAAAAAATACGCGCCAGAATCTGCCGCCCAGACCAGTCCCATCACGAACAACAGGATCCAGGCGCCCATCATGGGGTCATGGTAAAAGTTGTAACCACGGATGGCGACCAGCGACCAGAAGAAGGGAACCAGAGTCACCAGACCAAACAGCGACTTGAGCCAGATAGACTCTTTCCACAGCTTGGCGCTTTGGGGATAGCGCAGCACCAGCAGCAGACCCAGCAGCCACCAGCTTACCGCGGTCCAGAGCACGCCCATCACGAGGGGGTGCAGATGGGGCGTCCAGAGTTGCTCTACCGGCAGCCAAAAGAGGCTGGCACCGAGCAACAGACAAAATACGATGGGTAACCATTGCTGCGGAGCTGCAGAGACAAACCCACTCCATTCGCGACTGGCCAACAAAAACACCAACGCAGCCAACAGGGCAAAAAATTTCAATGGCAGAAAGAAGAGCGCCCCCAACACCAGGGGGATCAACATCAAAGCAGTAATAATTCGTTGTTTTAGCAAAAGAAACCTCTCTCTTGGGAGCGGGGTTTAGCCGGTCTGCTGCTCGGCGATCAATTCCCGTATCTGTTCACCCGTGCAACCGAAGCGACGCTCGCGGGCAACGAAAGAGGCGACAGCCTCACTGAACTCGGCCTCGTTGAAATCGGGCCACAATACCGGGGTAAAATAGAGCTCGGCATAGGCGAGCTGCCATAACACAAAGTTGCTGATGCGATGATCGCCACCGGTGCGGATCAACAGGTCCACGGGTGGCAGATCGGCCATGCAAACCTCGCGGGTCAACATGGATTCATCAATGTCGTCAGCGGCCAGTTCACCGGCCGCCACTGCTTTGGCCAGCTTGCGGGCCGCCTGAGCGATATCCCACTGGCCGCCATAGTTGGCCGCAATGTTCAGGGTCAACCCCTTGTTATTGGCGGTCAAGGCTTCCGCCTTGGCGATTTTGGCCTGCAACCGCTCACTAAAGCGAGCAGTATCGCCAATCACCTTGAGCCGGATCCCGTTGTTGTGCAGTTTCTGCACCTCACGACCCAGCACTGTGATGAACAGTTCCATCAAGGCACTGACCTCCCCTTCCGGGCGGCGCCAGTTCTCGCTGGAGAATGCAAACAGGGTCAATGCCTCGATCTTGGCACGCGCAGCAAAGGTAACGGCCTCGCGCACTGACTTGACGCCCGCCTTGTGGCCATAAACCCGCATCTTGCCTCGGTTCTGGGCCCAGCGACCGTTACCATCCATGATGATGGCGACGTGACGGGGTAAAGACGAGTTGGCACAATCACCCAACGCAGCCAAAAGCGACATGTAATTCTCCCACAAAGACAAAAGCGCCGTGCAGGGGCACTACACGGCGCTCGTAATATACCTTTCAGACGGTTAGATTTCCATTAGCTCCTTCTCCTTTACGGCAAGGGCCTCATCGACCAGCTTGATGTAGGAGTCGGTCAGTTTCTGGATCTCTTCCTGGGCGCGACGGTCGTCGTCTTCGGAAATCTCTTTGTCCTTCAGCAACGCTTTCAGATCAGCGTTGGCGTCACGACGGATGTTGCGCACGGCAACACGGGCATTTTCCGCTTCGGCACGGACGATCTTGGTCAGGTCACGACGACGCTCTTCGGTCAGCGGCGGCAGCGGCACGCGCAGGGTCTGGCCATTGCTGGACGGGTTCAGGCCCAGATCGGAGGTCAGGATCGCCTTCTCTACCGCCTGGATCATGGAGCGGTCAAAAATGGAGATGGAGAGGGTGCGAGCATCTTCTGCCACGACGTTGGCCAACTGTTTCAGCGGAGTGGCAGCACCGTAATACTCAACCTGGATGCCGTCGAGCAGGCTCGGGTGAGCGCGGCCGGTACGGATCTTGGACATTTGAGTCTTGAGCGCTTCTACGCTCTTGCCCATACGGTCCTTGGCGTCGTTTTTAATCTCGTTGATCACAGTGGTTTTCCTTTTGGCGAACGAGCCGCTACACGGCCCGTGTCTATCTTATTTACTGACGTGATGGATAGGATAAGAGCGCCAGGTGGCTCACTTTATCTTATTTACCAACGTGGTGGATCAGAGTGCCTTCCGGTTCACCCATGACAACCCGGCGCAGGGCACCCGGTTTGTTCATGTTGAACACGCGGATCGGCAGATCATGGTCACGTGCCAGGGTAAAGGCAGCAAGATCCATCACCTTGAGCTCTTTTTCAAGAACTTCATCATAACTCAGTTCATGATACAGCACGGCATCCGGATTCTTGACCGGATCTTCGTTGTATACACCATCAACCTTGGTGGCTTTGAGCACCACGTCAGCTTCGATCTCGATCCCGCGCAGGCAAGCCGCAGAATCGGTAGTGAAGAAGGGGTTGCCGGTACCGGCAGAGAAGATAACGACTTTGCCAGCACGCAGCTGGCTGATTGCCTCGGCCCAGCTGTAGGAGTCGCAGACGCCCTGCAGGGAGATGGCAGACATCAGACGGGCATTCACATAAGCACGATGCAGGGCATCACGCATGGCCAGACCGTTCATCACGGTTGCCAGCATACCCATGTGGTCGCCCACCACGCGGTTCATGCCCGCTTTGGCAAGACCGGCACCACGGAACAGGTTGCCGCCACCGATGACCAGACCGACCTGAACACCCAACTCAACCAGTTCTTTGATCTCTTGGGCCATCCGCTCCAGCACCGCCGGATCAATGCCGAAACCCTCGGATCCTTGCAGGGCTTCACCACTCAACTTCAGAAGAACACGTCTGTATGCAGGTTTGGGATTGGTACTCATGTCACTGATTCCTGGTCATATAAAGACCGCGACATAAGTCGCGGTCTGGGGAAACGGAAAAACCGGTTCGATTAGGCCTTTTGAGCGGCCGCGATTTGGGCTGCAACTTCAGCAGCGAAATCGGTCTCTTGCTTCTCGATGCCTTCGCCCACTTCGAAACGGGTGAAGGAGACAACGTCAGCGCCTTCTTTCTTCAGCAGTTCGGCAACGGTCATGGAAGGATCTTTCACGAACGGTTGACCAGTCAGGGAAACCTCACCGGTGAACTTCTTCATGCGGCCTTCAACCATCTTCTCGGCGATCTCTTTCGGCTTGCCGGAGTTGATGGCGATGTCGATCTGGATTTCGCGCTCTTTGGCAACGACTTCAGCAGACACGTCTTCAGGCTTGACGAATTGTGGGCTGTTGGCAGCAACGTGCATGGCCAGATCTTTGGCCAGCTCGGCAGAACCACCGGTCAGCTTGGTGATAACACCAATGCGGGAACCGTGAACGTAGGTACCCAGGTTGTCACCTTCAACCAGCATCACGCGACGCAGGTTCATGTTCTCACCGATCTTGGCGATCAGGTTGGTGATGGTCAGTTCGACGGATTCGCCGTTACCGAAGTCAGCGGCTTTCAGCGCGTCAACGTCAGCAATTTTCTGGGTCGCAGCGATGTCAGCGATCTTCTGGCCCATTGCCATGAAGCTGGCATCTTTGGCGACGAAGTCGGTTTCGCTGTTCAGCTCGATCATGACGGCAACGTTGCCTTCGGTGCGAGCAAAGATAACGCCTTCAGCGGCGATACGGCCAGCTTTCTTGGCGGCTTTGGCCTGACCGGATTTGCGCATGTTCTCAATTGCCAGCTCGATATCACCAGCAGCTTCTTCCAGTGCTTTTTTGCAATCCATCATGCCAGCGGCAGTGCGCTCGCGCAGTTCTTTTACCAGGGCGGCAGTAACGTTAGCCATGTCCAGTATCCTCGGTCTTGAATTGACAAGAAACAGGGGCCACAAGGGCCCCTGCTAACCAATTACATCAGCTTGGTTAATAAGGGCTTTACAGTCCTTATCAATTACTCAGCTTCAACGAAGCCATCTTGTTCGGCTTGAACAACGATGTCCTGAGCGCGAGCTTCCAGTACGGTGTCAGCAGCAGCATTCAGGTACAGCTGTACGGCACGGATAGCGTCGTCGTTACCCGGGATGACATAGTCAACGCCGTCCGGGTTGGAGTTGGTATCAACGATGGAAACTACCGGGATACCCAGGTTATTGGCTTCTTTGATAGCGATATGCTCGTGGTCGGCATCGACAACGAACAGAACGTCAGGCAGGCCGCCCATGTTCTTGATACCACCCAGGCTCTTCTCCAGCTTTTCCATTTCGCGAGTACGCATCAGCGCCTCTTTCTTGGTCAGCTTGTCGAAGGTACCGTCTTGGCTCTGGGTTTCCAGATCTTTCAGGCGCTTGATAGACTGACGAACGGTTTTCCAGTTGGTCAGCATACCGCCCAGCCAGCGGTGGTTTACATAGAACTGGTCGCAACGCTCAGCGGCTTCTTTTACGGCTTCAGACGCGGCACGCTTGGTACCAACGAACAGTACCTTGCCTTTCTTGGCAGCTACGGAGCTGATGAAGTTCATGGCATCGTCAAACATCGGAACGGTTTTTTCCAGGTTGATGATGTGAACTTTGCTGCGGGCACCGAAGATGTAGGATTTCATTTTCGGGTTCCAGTAACGAGTCTGGTGACCGAAGTGAACGCCGGCTTGCAGCATGTCGCGCATAGAAACTTTAGCCATTTTATACCTCTGTATTGGGGTTAGGCCTCCACACATCCCATATAACCGACCCGTTAAGGCACCCCGGCATATGTGTCGATGTGTGTGTGTTGTTTAAGTAAGGGTGATGAAATCGGGACGCAAGTTCCCCATTCCGGCGCGCTTTATACCATAACTTTGTTCAGGACACCACCGGCCGACACCCTAAACAGGTGTAAATATGGATCCCGCCAGAGGATGCTGCGACGCTGATTTGACGTTGTGATGACAATCACACTGGAAGTACGCAGGGGTTGCGGATAAAATTTTGCCCTGATTGCAAACGCATCTATTTTTCATTACCTGTCCTGTCTGCCCTCGCAGGCCCAGTGGCAGGCCGCAAGAGAGATCCCATGTCCATTAAAATCAAGACACCGGAAGAGATTGAAAAGATGCGCGTTGCCGGCCAATTGGCCGCCGATGTGCTGGTCATGATTGCGCCCCATGTCAAAGCTGGCGTCACCACTGACGAACTGAACACCCTCTGCCACGACTATATTGTCGACGTACAACAGGCGATTCCAGCTCCGCTCAACTACCATGGCTTCCCCAAATCCATCTGCACCTCGGTGAATGATGTGATCTGCCACGGTATCCCGAATCACAAGAAGCTGCGCGATGGCGACATCATCAACCTGGATATCACCGTCATCAAGGATGGCTACCACGGCGATACCTCGGCCATGTTCATCGTGGGTGAGACCACCCCGCTGCGCCGCCAGCTCTGCAAGGTTGCGCAAGAGAGCCTCTACGCTGCCATCAAGAAGGTGCGTCCGGGTGCCTGCATTACCGAGATTGGCGCAGTGATCCAGCCCATCGTCGAGAAGGCCGGTTTCTCCGTGGTTCGTGACTACTGCGGCCACGGCATCGGTGCCGAGTTCCACGAAGAGCCGCAGATCCTCCACTACCGCAACAGTGGCAAGCTGGAGCTGAAAGCGGGCATGTGCTTCACCATCGAGCCCATGGTCAACAGCAAGAAGTATCACTGCAAGGTCAATCCGAAGGATGGCTGGACCGTGACCACCAAGGATGGCGGCGACTCCGCCCAGTGGGAACACACCCTGCTGGTGACCGAGGATGGCTGCGAGGTGCTTACCCTGCGCCCCGATGACACTATCGACCGCTTCATCAAACACAGCTAACATCGAACCCCGGCCCTGAACTTCCAAAGCGCCGGGGTTTTTACTTCTGTTTCAGCCGTTTGCCTGCCACTGTGTGTGAGATGCCATGGACGCCAGCCTGCTTTCCCCCCATTTGTTACCCGATGATCAGCTCACTCGCGACAACTGCAAAGAGTACCTGAGCCGCTTTCTCGGCTGGCTGCACGCCCGTTTTGATGCCGGTGACAACATCATCGAGCTGGTTGCCACCCGCTCCGAATACATGGATCAGCTGCTCTGCCGGCTGTGGCAGAAGTTCGGCTTCGACAAGAGCGACCTCACCCTCATCGCGGTGGGGGGGTATGGTCGCGGCGAGCTGCACCCCCACTCCGATATCGACCTGCTGATCCTCTATGACGGCGACGAGCTGGACGAGGTGCTGGGGCTGCGGATCGGCGAGTTCATCACCTTGCTGTGGGATCTCAAGCTGGAGGTGGGTCAGGCGGTGCGCAACGTGGCGGAGTGCCTCGAGCAGGGGCGCGCCGATATTACGGTAGCAACCAACCTCATTGAGGCCCGCTACATCACAGGTCGCCAGGAGGGCTTCCGGCAACTGAAAGAGGCCACTGGCCCCCAGCACTTCTGGCCGAGCGAAGCCTTCTTTCGCGCCAAGCGCCAGGAGCAGGCTGAACGTCACCAGCAGTTTCTCGGCACCGCCTACAAGCTGGAGCCGGATCTCAAGAGCAATCCGGGTGGCCTGCGTGATATTCAAACCCTCGCCTGGGTCGCCCGCCGCCACTTTGGCGCCACTACCTTGTTCGAGATGACCAGCCACGGCTTTCTCAACCGCGCCGAGTATCGCGAACTGCTCGACTGTCAGAATTTTCTCTGGAAGGTGCGTTTCGCCCTGCATATGGCCATCAACAAGGGAGATAACCGCCTGCTGTTCGATCGCCAGCGCACCGTGGCCCAGATGCTGGGGTTCGAAGGGGAAGGCAACACTCCGGTCGAGCAGATGATGAAGCGCTTCTACCAGACGGTGCGGCGGGTCTCCGAGCTCAACGAGATGCTGCTGCAGCTGTTTGACGAGGCGATCCTCGGCAACACCGCCATGGATGTGCGCCGCCTCTCCGACGAGTTCCAGCTCCGTGGCCGCCTCATCGATGCGGTGGATGCGGAGCTGTTTAGCCGTGAACCGGCAGCTATCCTGCGCCTCTTCTATCAGATGGCCCAGCATCCCGAGATTGCGGGCATCCACTCGGCCACCTTGCGCCAACTGCGCGAGGCACGGCGCAAACTCAACTGCTGGCTGCAGGACTTGCCCGACTGCCGTCGCCTCTTTATGGCGCTGCTGCGCCACCCCAACGGCATCGGCCTGCCGCTCACCCTGATGCACAAGTACGGCATTCTGGCGGCCTATCTGCCCCAGTGGAACCTGATCGTCGGCCAGATGCAGTTCGACATGTTCCACGCCTACACGGTGGATGAACACACCCACCGGCTGCTCAAGAACATTCACCAGTTCCCCAATCCGGCCAGTCGCCAGAGCCACCCGCTCTGCCACGAGGTGTTCACCCGGCTGCGCAAACCAGAGCTGCTCAGCATCGCCGCCCTGTTCCACGACATCGCCAAGGGACGGCGCGGCGATCACTCGGAACTCGGCGCCGTCGATGCGCTGGAGTTCTGCCAGCTGCACGGCCTCGATCGCTACGAGAGTCGGCTGGTTGCCTGGCTGGTGCGCCACCACCTGTTGATGTCGGTCACCGCCCAGCGCCGCGATATCTACGATCCCGACGTGGTCACCGACTTTGCCCAGAAGGTGCGCGACGAGCAGCATCTCGACTTGCTCTACTGCCTCACAGTGGCCGATATCTGCGCCACCAACGATACCCTGTGGAACGACTGGAAGGGCACCCTGCTGCGGGAGCTCTACTTCGCGACCCAGAAGGCGCTGCGCCAGGGGCTGGAGAACCCGCCCGACATGCGGCTGCGCATTCGCGAAAACCAGCGTCAGGCCAAGCAACTGCTGGCACAACGGGATGTATCGGAAGAGGCGATCAACCAGCTCTGGGCCGATTTCAAGGCCGACTACTTCCTGCGCCACAGCCCGGAGCAGATCGCCTGGCACTGCCGCCATATCATCGAGCATGGCGACAATCCGGCACCGCTGGTGATCATCGGCAAACATCCGACCCGCGGCGGCAGCGAGGTATTTATCTACTGCCGCGATACCCCGAATCTGTTTGCCACCGTCGCCTCGGCGCTGGATCAGAAGAACCTCAACATCCACGACGCCCAGATCATGAACTCGCGCAGCAACTATGTGCTCGATACCTTCGTGGTACTGGAGCCAAGCGGCGAACCCATCAGCCCCAACCGTACCGCCACCATCAAGAAGGCGCTGGAGAAGGCGCTGCAGGAGCCGGGCAAGCTGGTGCTGCGCAACAAGCCGCTGTCGCGGCGCCACCGTCAGTTCAGCGTGCCGACCCGGGTGGTCTTCCTGCCCCGCTCTTCGCCCACTAAAGGGGAGAGCCGTCACACCCTGATGGAGCTGACTGCCCTCGATACTCCCGGCCTGCTGGCGCGGATCGGTGCCGTTTTCCAGCAGTGCGGACTATCGCTGCACGCCGCCAAAATTGCCACTTTCGGTGAGAGGGTCGAGGACTTTTTCAGCCTGACCAGCCTTGATGGCGAGCCATTGACCGCCGAGCAGCAAAAACAGCTGGAAGAGCGACTGGTACACCAGCTCAATCCCCAGCAGTCGGTACTTGATTAAGCGAAGAGTGATTCGAAAGAGGCTGATTGTCGGGCGTTTTTTGCTATACCAAACAACTGGTTGGCGCACACCGGATGAAGAAATGGCCGCAGGCCGGAAGAATTCCGGTCAACCCCTTAAAAACAGTCGGAAAAGTGTGATACAACAAACAGAATTTTTTAAAGGAAACCTGTCATGACCGAGTTGCAACAGATCATTGAAGCGGCCTTCGAGCGCCGCGACACCATTACTCCGGGCTCCGTGGATAGCGCCACCAAGTCCGCCATCCTGCAAGCCATCGACCTGCTGGACTCTGGCAAGGCACGGGTTGCCGAGAAGATCGCCGGTGAGTGGGTTGTCCATCAGTGGTTGAAGAAAGCGGTACTGCTCTACTTCCGCATCAACGACAACGCCATCATCAAGGGCGACGATGCCCAGTACTACGACAAGGTTCCCCTCAAGTTTTCCAACTACACCGCCGAGCAGTTCAAGGAAGCGGGTGTGCGCGTGGTGCCGCCGGCGACCGCCCGCAAAGGCTCCTTTATCGCCTCCAATACCGTGCTGATGCCCTCCTATGTCAACATCGGCGCCTTCGTTGACGAAGGTACCATGGTCGATACCTGGGCCACTGTCGGCTCTTGCGCCCAGATCGGTAAAAACGTCCACCTCTCCGGCGGCGTCGGCATCGGTGGCGTACTGGAACCACTGCAGGCCAACCCGACCATCATCGAAGACAACTGCTTTATCGGTGCCCGCTCCGAAGTGGTTGAAGGGGTCATCGTCGAGGAAGGTTCCGTCATCTCCATGGGCGTCTTCATCGGCCAGTCCACCCGCATCTATGACCGCGAAACCGGCGAAATCCACTACGGCCGCGTACCGGCTGGCTCCGTGGTCGTCTCCGGCTCCCTGCCCTCCAAGTGCGGCAAGTACAGCCTCTACGCGGCGGTGATCGTCAAGAAGGTCGATGCCAAGACTCGCGCCAAAGTCGGCATCAACGCCCTGCTGCGCTCCATCGACGAGTAATCAGCATTGCGGTGATGCAAAGGGCGCCTGATGGCGCCCTTTTGATTTTGGCGCCCCTGTCACAGGCAAGCCATGAGGCATCGGTTAAGATGGATGGGACAGGATCGTTTCAAACCGAGGAAGCCTGATGTACGAGAATCTGAAGAGCCTGGGGATCCAGGATCCCGCCTCCGTCGACAGCTATACCCTGCGCCAGGAGGCCAACCACGACATCCTCAAGATCTACTTCAAGAAGCAGAAGGGCGAGTTCTTCGCCAAGAGTGTCAAATTCAAGTATCCCCGCCAGCGCAAGACCATGCTGGTCGACTCCGGTACCCATGAGTACAAGGATGTCACCGAGATCAACGCCAACCTCAAGTATGTGGTGGATGAGCTGGACAACCTGACCCAGGGCGTTCATCAGCAGGCCGACCCGGACATCAAGCAGAAGATCCTGCGCGACCTGCGCCATCTGGAAAAAGTGGTGCAGAACAA
Source organism: Aeromonas sp. 97A (assembly GCF_051919185.1). Lineage (NCBI taxonomy): Bacteria > Pseudomonadati > Pseudomonadota > Gammaproteobacteria > Aeromonadales > Aeromonadaceae > Aeromonas > Aeromonas sp. 97A. The sequence goes on from NZ_JBQBFF010000001.1 coordinate 2,550,303, forward strand.
GATCAGCGAAATCGAGCGGGATCTGGAGAAACTCTAATCCCCCCGACTCGACAAAAGAGCGCCCAGGTGGCGCTCTTTTTATTGGCTGATTACTGGATGACTTTATCTGGCGATAGGTTGATCTGGTGATGGTGCGATAAGGCGAGCGAGACACAACGCCAACATAGGGCATCCTGTTACATATCGCCCCTTGGGCAACGAGACTCCTGCCGAGATCGATCTACAGCGACTCGCACGCTCCATAACCATAAATAGCAAGAGGGAGGCTTTCGCCTCCCTCTTCAAACACGCTGATATTCAGGCAACAGAATTAGTTGCTCTTCATCCAGATGTCCATGTCGGTTTTCAGGTTGTCAGACTTGGTACCGAAGATGGCTTGAACGCCGGAACCAGCCACTACCACACCAGCAGCACCCAGTTTCTTCAGACCAGCCTGGTCAACTTTGGCAACATCTTTCACGCCAACACGCAGACGGGTGATGCAGGCATCCAGAGAAGCGATGTTCTCTTTACCACCGAAGGCGGCAACCAGAGCAGCAGACATTTCGTCTTTGCCTTGGCCAACGGCCTCTTCAGCAGTCTCGTCTTCACGACCCGGGGTTTTCAGGTTCATGGCACGGATAACGAAGCTGAATACAACGTAGTAGATGGCCGCGTAAACCAGACCCAGACCTACCAGCAGCAGCATGTTGTCGGCACGCGGTGATTGCACCACGAAGTCGATGAAGCCGTTGGAGAAGGTGTGACCGTGTACGATACCCAGAGAGTTGGTCAGCACATAAGCCAGGCCAGCCAGTACAGCGTGGATTGCGTACAGAACCGGAGCGATGAACAGGAAGGAGAATTCAATCGGCTCGGTGATACCGGTCAGGAAAGAGGTCAGGGCAGCAGAGGCCATGATACCAACGATCTTGGCGCGGTTTTCCGGCTTAGCAGCGTGAGCGATGGCGAACGCAGCAGCAGGCAGACCGAACATTTTGAACAGGTAGCCACCAGCCAGCTGACCAAAGCCGTTACCGGCAGCGCGGGACGCGTCATCAGCAGTCAGGAAGCAGGTCATGATACCGTGAACAGTTTCACCAGCACCGTTGACACAGGTACCAGCCTGATAGAAGAACGGTACGTTCCAGATGTGGTGCAGACCGAACGGGATCAGGGAGCGCTCAACCACGCCGTAGATACCGAAGGCCAGTACCGGGTTCTGGTTGGCAGCCCAGTCAGAGAAGGCACCGATGGCGCCACCCACTGGCGGCCAAATCACGGACAGGATGACACCCAGACCGATGGAGAGGAAACCGGTGATGATGGGTACGGCACGTTTGCCCGCGAAGAAGCCCAGGTACTCTGGCAGCTGGATCTTGTAGAAACGGTTGAACGCCCAGGCAGCGATACCACCGGCCAGGATACCACCCAGCACGCCGGTTTCGATGGTTTCAACACCCATCACAGGTGCCATGACCTTCAGGGTTGCGACCATGATGCCGTAGCCAACGATGGCTGACAGACCGGATACACCGTCGTTATTGGTAAAGCCCAGAGCAACACCCACTGCAAACAGCAGGGCCATCTGGCCAAATACAGAACCACCGGCTTGCTCCATCAATTGGGAGACAATTTCCGGCATCCAGCTGAAGTGGGCAGCACCCACCCCCAGCAGAATACCTGCGACTGGCAAGACTGATACTGGCAGCATCAGCGCCTTACCAACCTTTTGCAGATTAGAGAAAGCATTTTTGAACATTGTGTGCGCTCCTGAATGGATTGTCGTCCCTGAACGATCTATCTGGATGAAATAAGCACTGATTCATTCAGATATCTTCGAGTCGGGCTTGTTTATTTTGACCATCAGAATATAACCCAGCGGGTCATAAATTGCTGCTTTCGAAGGCGGGGGAATATTGAATTTGGAGGGAAGATCACAACTTGTTTAGCGGCTAAAAAACGCCTCTAATATAAGTTAATAATCCGCATTATCACTTTATTACAAAGACATATAAATAGTAGTTTCAATTTGTATTTTAATAATGCCATTCACATCAAACAGAAACCAATTGTAACCAAACGTAACGGCTTGATTTTTATTTATTACAGTCTACCGATTAAAAAGGCCTCCAACAAGGGAGGCCTCAATAAATATATCTGACCAATAAATGGTCGTATTATTCTATTTTTGCGAGCGCTTGACCGCATCAATAAACACGCTTTTTGCCTTGGTTGAACCGGCCCGCTCGGCCTCGTTCACCAGCTTCATCGCCTTGTCGATATCCCCCGCCTTGACCGCTTTTTCGATCTGGCTCTGGTAGAAGGCTTCAGTTTCACTCAACATGGCAGGAGCAGGTTTGGCTGCGACCGCAGCTGTTGCAGTTGTGGTAACGGCTGTGGTAGTCGCTATCGCTGCAACCTGCTGACCCTGGCTCATGGCCACCTTGTCGGCATATTCGGGTTTGAATACCGCTTCAAGACCACTTCCACGGGCCATATCTTTGACTTTGATCTGCACCAAACCCCACGGGGAGTGCGGGATCACCGGATCCTTGATATCAGGCTCAACGGTACCATTAGCGCGAGCAAATGCTTTTGATGGATGCAGGATTGTTGTGCTGCCTGAGAGCTTATCCGCGGGCGCATAAACGATCATGTATGTTTCGCTGGCCGGGTTGCCAGGCATGCTGCGGTCAACAAAAACACGTCCTTCGATACGGTCGTTATCGAGCAAGTGAGCAGGCTGATAGCTGAATACTGACTCACCTAGGACCCGAGTCACCTTGAACTCGGCATCCAGCATAATGACCTTGGGCACCATCACGGTTTTACTCACCTGTGATGCCAGGCTGATCGCCAGATTGCCGGTGTTGGTCGGCAAGCGATAGGCAGCAAAGTAACTCATCCCCTCATCAAACTGAAAAGTGGGTTGCTTGCCATCAATGGCCAGCAAGGTCTCACCTTCAGGCAAGGGGGCATAACTGAAATCTTTAAACGCCACACAGCAGCTTGAGGCTTTGGCCAACGCTTGCTTGGCTTGATCTGCATCGCTCAAGATCGAGCCATGTTCTTGCAGAGGAACAACCATGTTTCCGGCACAACCGGTTAATAGCGCAGTGATTACGGCTGCAATAGACATCTTTACCCGTTTCATTTTTCTTATCTCCATAATCCGGTGGCCGTGATCCGGCGAAACAAAACTGCCCCCATAAGGGGGCAGTCACTAACTTAACTTAAACTTTTGCTTACCACCAAGCTTCTGCTTGAACACCAAATTGGTAGGTGTCTTTGGAGGTATTGCCTTCGAAGACTTTCTTGTCTTCGTCGTTAGCCAGATAGGAGGCGAACACACGGATTTCCGGACGGGCCCAGAAGCTGGAACCGGCAGACCAGGCTTGTGCCAGGGTCAGCTTGTAGCCAGCATCTTTGTCTTCGCTACCATTGGTAGACTTGTTGTTGTCCTTGAAGTAGCCGCCTTCAAAGATGGTCTTGTTGAAGTCATCCCACTTGTACATCGGGCGGATAACAGCGGACATGGTTTCGTACTTGTCGTTACCATCCCACATTTCGTTGCCTACACCGTAAACCAGCTGGTGACCCATCTCCCAGGAGTTGCCCATCGGAACAACGCCCCAGTTGATGATACGGAAACCATCGGCACCGTCTTTGGCTTCAGCACCGTACCAGGAACCATCGCCATAGAAAGCCATAGTCTTGGAGTAACCTTCGGTACCGTATTGCAGCACGGTTTTGTTGAAACCACCGAGGATGCCTGCGGTCAGTTCAGCAGTCAGCATGACGCCATCTTGCGGATCTTTCTTCAGTGCTTTCTGATCATTGGTTTCATTGACCAGAGCGTAATCCACGCCCAGTTCCAGAGAGGATCGGTCCACAGCGGGATGCCGGCATAACGCAGATCCAGAGTATTGACGTTCAGATCTTCGTTCTTCACGTAGTTTGGAGCTGCACTGGTACCGGTATTGGTGTACTCGCCGAACACGTCTTTTGCGCTACGGTCGTTACGTACCCATGCGAAAGAGACTTTACCCGGACCAGCCTGGATGCCTTCGATACCAGCACCAGCACCGGAGATGTTCCAGTAGTAGAAGTCGGAGATGTGGATGTCATGGCGTTGATAGTAACGCTTACCAGCCCACAGGGTTGCTTCAGGAGCAAAGTTCAGCAAGCCTTTGGCTTGTACGTTGAACTGACGCAGAGCGAAGTCAGAATCACCATTGCACTGCTTGGCATCGAAGTTACAAACAGTACCGGTACCTTCCCAGTCGTTTGAACCGTTGGAAGCCATGGCAAACATGGAATCAACATAGAAAGTCTTGCCATCTTTGTTGAATACTTCCTGACCCAGTTGCACTTCACCGTAGGTATCATTTTCGTTACCCAGACGGCCAACTTTATTGACGTTGTATTTAACCATGTCGCCGTCGCCGGAAACACCAACGCCGGAACGGAAGTAACCGTGGAAATCTACGGCAAAGGCGGCTTGGGAAGCCAGGGCGGCAGTAACAGCTGCTGCAATCGGGAGCCACTTCATTTTCATTGTCATATTCCTTATTTCCCGCAGTGAGGAGTGTGATCCTGAATATTCAACTTCTTATCACCATGTAATCCTGTTGGTGATAACCGAGGTTGATTATAGGGAGCGTATTTCACGACAAATATGAAGCGACTCACAAAATGGCGACAAATCGCTCGGCAAACGATCGCCACAACACCAGCCAGCAAAAAACCGACCGGAGAAGCAATAGTAAACCAATAAAACCACAAAACAAGCAATTATGGCAAACCTGAAAGCGTTACCAGCAATTAATTCGCGACTGAACCAAAGTCATTATTTTACGTTCGAATGACAAAAACATGACTGAGATCGCTTTCAAGATTGAACTTTTATTTGGACGACGGGTCTGCGGTGCGCTTGAAACCATTACGCCGATGGAATGCCAAAAGGGGAAAATATCCCTCCGCCACTATCGACAATAAGAGTGGGAAATATGCTTGCTGAGTGAGATGACATTTGTGCAAATAACAATCCCCTGTCGGTTAAGGATCAGGGGATTGATATGGCTCTATTTCAGAGAATATTCAGGGCTGAATATCCCACTTTTTCAGCCAGCTGAGTGCCACCTGTTCGGGTTCATCGTGCACGGTAGCATCCAGTTCCAGCGGGGGAATCACTCGCGTGGCGCCCAGCTCTTGCAGCAATCCGTCCAGCCGACGGCCTGCGCCACAAAAATGGTCATAGCTGCTGTCACCCATGGCAATCAGGGCATACCGCAGCCCCTTGAGCCAGGGCGCCTTGTCAGCCAGCTCGCTGGCAAAGGGCTGCAGATTGGGAGGAATGTCCCCCTGCCCTGTAGTGGCACTTACCAGCAATAAAAAACGGCCGGGGTCGATGTCCGCCAGCCGTGCTTCTTCGTGCAGGGCACAGTGATGCCCCTTGCGTTCCAGCTCATCTGCCAAGGTCTCGGCCACCAGCATGGCTGCGCCATAGACAGTTCCTACCACGATATCGATCTGCGCCATTCTCCTCTCCCTGCTTGAGTCACTCTTTTGAGCAACTCTATCAGCAAGCTGGCGTCAGATGCCACCGGTTCAAGGCTGAGGATCAGGCGCTTAGTAGTCGCTCTCGCTGGCGGGCCAGCCCAGCTCGGCAAACAGGCGCAATACATCCTGACCGAGCGGCGCCTGAATCCGCATCGGCACCTTGAGCACCGGATGGGTAAAGCTCAGGGTGCGGGCCACCAGCAGCAGCCGCTCGCAGCCAAAGTGCTCGCGAAAGAAACGGTTGTGGCGCCCATCCCCGTGGGTAGTATCCCCGACAATGGGGTGGAACAGGTGATCCATATGACGGCGCAGCTGATGCTTGCGGCCGGTCTTCGGGAACAATCTGACCAGACTGTAACGACTGGTGGGGTGCTTCTTGGATACCGCGTGGGGCAGCTCGACCTGATGCAGGCGCCGGAAGGTGGTGACGGCATCCTGCGCCGGACGATCCGGGTTGCTCATGGCATCGGCAATCTTGTCCAACTGCTCCTTGAGGGGATAGTCGATCACCCCCTGCTCGGGCGCCCAGCCACGCACCAATGCCAGATACTCCTTGTGCACCTGACGTTGGGTAAAGGCTTCGGTCAGTGCGCGGGCAATCACCGGATCGAGCGCAAACAGCAGCACACCGGAGGTGGGTCGGTCGAGGCGATGCACCGGATAGACATGGCGACCGCCGATAAGATCCCGGGTCATCTGCATGGCAAAACGGGTCTCGCCCTTGTCGAGCCAACTGCGGTGCACCAGCAGACCTGACGGCTTGTTGACCGCCACCAGCCACTCATCCTGATAGAGCAGGGTCAGCTTCAGGTCACTCTCTTCTCGGGTTTGATCTGGCATCATTGTTCAATCACTTTGCCGGAAAGCAGCAGATCGAAGCGGGCGATCAGGCGCAGCAGCGCTTCTGCCTCGGCCAGATCCTCTTTGTAGACTTCGCTGGCCATGGGATAGAGGGAGACGCTGGTCGGCAACGGCGCCTGCAACATCACCAGCTGCTCCATGCGCGGGATCAGCACGAACTGCAGCCACTGATCAAAGCTCAGGGTATCGACACAAAAAGGCAGGGTGCTTGCCAGGGCTTCGTCACCGGGATGGTCAGCTTGCCAGCGCTCAAGGCGCTGCAACTCGGCGGTGAGTTCCCCCAACAGGCCAGCTACCAGCAAATATTGATTCATCTCGCTCTCTTCCTCATAACCACAAATTGATCCGCCGACCCGACAGGGTCAGCCAGGATGCCGATACATTCAGTCGCACAGCACCGGCGGTTCAGCCGAGTCAACGACATACACGGCAACCAGCGCGGCCTGCCGCCTTTAAAAAAGGGCGATACTATACACCTCCCCCCGCATGGCTGCCATGTTGATATCTGCCGCAGCGCACGTCTGCTGCCACTGGCTATCCTCGGCAAGGGCCTTATAATCGGCCCGCATCACCATTAGCCGGATCTCACCATGTCTGCGACGCCTACTGCCATCAATACCTTGACCGAATTTCTGACTCAGGCTGGCACCCAGTTCCAGCTGTTTGACATGGGCCGCCAGGTGCGGCCACTGGCAAGCGATACCTTTGTGCGCATCGAACAGCAGCAAGAGCCCTATCCCTTGCCGCTGCAACAGCACGCCTGGCTGGGTGTGCACTTCTTCCAGCCGAGCGAGTCTCGCCACTACCTCTGGTTCCTCAAGTTTGCCCTCGATGAGCGCGGCCTGCTGATGTCAAATGGCCCCAAGCTGTTCATGGATCAGGTGGTGGAGACCCTGGGCTACAAGCTCACCGGCGATCTGGATGAAGAGAAAGCCCAGCGCTTGGCCGACAATCCCTACACCTTCCGCCCAGCGGAGGCCAAGATGGCCAGTCTGCATGCCAAGCTGGCGCGACAGCTGGAGCAGGCCCCTTCTGCCTATTACGATGCCCTCTGCCACTATCTGGCCGCCCCCAACGACACCGGTTGGCAGACTCTGGGGCTGCAGGGCTTTGCCGACCTGGCCGAGCGACTGCATGATGAGCGCAATCTGGCGCTGATCTGCAAGGCGCTGCCCAAACTGCCGCAAGAGCCGCTCTATGCCCTCTGCCAGAGCCTTGAAAACGCCCCGCTGCCGCCAGCAGTACAAGGCGCCCTGCTCGAGCGGATCGGCAAGGAGCAGGAGTGCGCCGCCCCCAACCCGGAGACCCTGGCCTACCTCTGCCGCGCTATGGCCTCCTGCCCCGGCAGCACGCTGCGCACCAACAAGCTGCTGACCCTGCTGCAAACCCAGCCGAGCCCTGCGCTACTGCTCGCCATCGCCGGCCGGCTCTGGCCCGACCTGAAAGATGCCAATCTGCTCAGCCACTATCTGGAACAACTGGCACTGCAACCGACCCAGTTCTTCAATCAGGTTTTTGCCGAGTTGGTCACTTTACCGGCCCTGCGCAATGATATGCTGGCCAGACTGCGTGACCCCAACCGCAGCGATGCGCTGGGCAAGGCCATCGGCCGTCTGTTTGCCTCGGCCTGATCCCTCGCCTCCCCCTCACGCCACGAGGCAACACGGCGGGAATATAGAAAAGGAGATCGGGAGTGCCGAGCAGGACTCCCGGTTATCGACATCACGATAAGGAAGCCCGCCTATGGGAGAGATGCTCGGAATTTTGTTGCTGATTGCGATTGCCGGCCTGTTCTGGCTGCAACGCCAACAGGCAGAAGTGGCCTGGCAATACATGCGTCGCTACTGCCAGCACCATGACCTGCAACTGCTGTCGCTGGCCCGCCATCGGCGGGAGCTGGCACACAATCCCCTGCGGCTGCTGACCCACTATCAGTTTGAATTCTCCAGCGATGGCGAGAGCCACTATCAGGGCACCCTCAAGATGCAGGGGCTGCACATTGTAGGCGTTGATCTGCCACCCCATCGCATCCCCTCAGCCTGATCTCCAATCTCGTCTCTGCGCCCGATGGCTGTGCCTGTCTATAATCTCAGGGATTAAACAAAGGGAGAGACGAGATGGAACCCCTTGTCCACGATCTGCCAGCCCTGTTTGCCCAGCTCGGGATGGCCAACGACGAGCTGAGCCTGCACCGCTTTGTGCACGACCATCACCTCGACAATGAGACCCTGCTGCCGGAGGCCGGTTTCTGGAACGCCGCCCAAGCCAGCTTTCTGCGCGATGCCCTGTGGAACGACTCCGACTGGTGCGAGGCGATCGACCAGCTCGATGTGATGTTGCGCCAGCCCCGCTAAGCCGCCCGCCCCTTTCCTCCCCTGCCAGCTTTGGTTAAGATCCCGCCCCGATATCGATCCCTCCTTCTCACCCAGAGCATGCTTATGTCCGCCCACGAGATCGTCCGAATTGCCAACGAGCTGGCCGCCAAGGGCCTGACACCCACCACCGCCATGATCAAGGCCCGCCTTACCCAGCCCGTGCCGATGGCCGAGCTGCTGAAAGTGCTGAGCCAGTGGAAGCAGCAACCCGTCGCGACCGCCGAGAGCGAGCTCCTGCCAGAGGCCGTGCCCCAGCCAGCGCCGGCGCTCACCCTGCAGCAACTCGCCGAACAGCTCGCACGCATCGAACAGAAGGTGGATCGCCTGACCGACCTGCTCCTCCAGCAGGGGCAAGGCTGAACCATGTATATCGTCGAACTCTGCTTTGAGTGTTACCGCGATACCTCCCTTGGCGACGCCGAGCGGGCCATCGTCAACTACCTCGACATGCTGCGTTATCAGGGCCAGATCCTCGGGCGGGAGTTCCCCACCAGCATGCACGACGGTTATTTCGTCAGTCGGGTGGTCTGCCCGGAGCAGGATAGCCTGCACCCCGACAACCAGAGCGAGCAGGTCAAACTGGCCGAACAGCAGCTCAATCAGGCGGGGTTGCTGGCGCCCAAACTCCAGCTGCAGGGGGCGGATCTGCTCTCCGACAGCACAGACCCTTGTGGCACACAGGGCGAGCGGCCGAGCTGGATGATGCTCTACACCAGCTTCCTGCACACCTGCTCGCCGCTGCGCTGTGGCGACCACTTCGCCCCCATTCCGCTCTACCAACTGCCCGCGGTCGCCAACGGCGATCAGAAACAGATCATCAAGTGGCAGGAGGATTGGGAGGCGTGTGATCAGTTACAGATGAACGGCTCCATCGCCGAACACGCGGCGCTGCACGAAATCGGCGAAGTGGGCAGCCGCCTCTACCGGCGCGGCACCGATCTGGCCAAGCGACTGGAAGTGCTGACCGGCATCCCCACCTACTACTACCTCTACCGGGTGGGCGGGCTGAGCGCTGCCGAGGAGAAGGCGCGCCCCTGCCCCAGCTGTGGCGGTGAGTGGGCACTGGCAGCGCCACTGCACGAGATCTTCGACTTCAAGTGCGACAGCTGCCGTCTGGTCTCCAACCTCTCCTGGGATTTCAAGGATTAAGCGCGTTCCCTGTACGCGATGCCATAAAAAAGAGCCTTGCCGCATGGCAAGGCTCTTTTCGTTCCGATGGGTAACCTTGGCTCGAACCGGCGCTATTGTGGCAACGTCTCCAGCCGTTCCAGAAACGCCGGCAAAGAGGGCGCCAGCGTCAGACGGCGACCGGAATCGAGCCACTCCAGCCACACCCGACCACTCTCGTTATCCAGCGAGATGAGCGTCATCTCGTTGCGGGTGGTGGCAATAAAGATGGAGGGGGTTCGTTTTAGCTTGCGCAACATCAGCAGATGGCCAATGAGGTTCTCCTTGAGCAGGTCGAGATCCGCGTCGTTCCATGGCAGGATCAATTCAAGGCGCAGCCCCTTGAAAAGGCAGGGGATGGGGCGGCTGAACCAGTGGCCAAACAGGGTGGTCGCTGCGGGATGAAGCTGCAGATCCAGCGCCTCGTTCATGGCGGTGAAATCGCCGGGCTCGGAGCGCTGGTGAGGGCGCCAGGCCACCCGACCATCGGCGGGCTCACCAAGCTGGCAGGGGGAACGCCAGTCCGCCTCCCACTCGCACAGGGGCAGGCCTCGTCTGGCCTCGCCATCCCGTTGCCAGCGGGCAAAAAAGTGCTCCAGGGCAGACAAAACTTGATCCGACATCGAAAATCCCCACAATTGCTGGCAAAGTCCGCTATTGCACCACCAAACCCGGTCACAGACAAGGTTGCCAGCCGACCTTGTGACCCGGGAAACAGAACCCGGGATACAGAGAGGCCGACGCCCAAGCCAAACGGCTGCAACCATCCGGCCCTGCAATGGCCCGTTTCATTCCACTCATCATGAGCACATTACGTGAGCAACCCTGTGAGCAAACAAGATAGATACGCCGGGGCCAGCGCCCTGACCGGCCTGAGCCTGGGCCAGCAATCCGATTACATCAGCCAGTACACCCCCTCCCTGCTACAGCCGGTTCCACGTAGCCTGAACCGGAATGATCTCCAGCTGGGCAATGACCTGCCCTTTAGCGGTTGCGATGTCTGGACCCTCTATGAGCTCTCCTGGCTCAATGCCAAGGGCAAGCCGATGGTGGCGGTGGGTGAAGTGACCATCCCGGCCACCAGTGCGAACCTGATCGAATCCAAATCCTTCAAGCTCTACCTCAACTCCTTCAACCAGACCCGTTGCGACTCTATCGAGGCAGTCGCCGCCATGCTGACCAAGGATCTGAGTGCCTGTGCGGGCGAGACCGTCACGGTCACCCTGTTCCCCCTTGCTCAGGCGCCGCACCAGATTGCCCTACTGCCCGGCGAGTGCATCGACGAGCAGGATATCGAGGTAGACAATTACGAGTTTGATGCGTCCCTGCTGCAAGGGGCAGCCGGTAGCGAGCTGGTCGAGGAGACCCTGCACAGCCACCTGCTCAAATCCAACTGTCTGGTCACCAGCCAACCGGACTGGGGCTCTGTGGTGATCCGCTACAAGGGGCAGAAACTCGATCGGGAGAAGCTGCTGCGCTATCTCATCTCGTTTCGCCAGCACAACGAGTTCCACGAGCAGTGCATCGAGCGGATCTTTATCGACCTCAAGCACTATTGCCAGCCTGAACAGTTGACCGTCTATGCCCGCTATACCCGCCGCGGCGGCCTCGACATCAACCCGTTCCGCTCCGATTTCGAAGCCGTGCCCGCCAACCTGCGTCTGATCCGCCAATAAAGTCGAGTTGCGACATAGAGGGCAGTCGCACTGCCCTCCATGACTGGTTAAAAGGTTTCAATCGATGCTTTACGCAGCTGGGATAAGGGGGCTGGATAATAAAATCCAGACGAAACCCACTTGCCGGCCACCAGCAAACCACAGTAAACGCTGGACTCGCAGGGGGGGGCTTGGATAACATGCCAACACCTCTGCGCCGTCCTTAATCCAATGAATCAACTGTTTTTTCTGGCCATGATGATGTCCTCCCTGTCAGCTCCGAATCTGGATCTGAACAAGGAGCAACTCTCTATCGATCTGCAACAAGCGCAATCGATGGTACTGACCGATCCTGCCAGATGCGTCCAGATCACCACCGCCTTCCTGACGCGCGCAGCCAATAATCCCCAGCAAATCATCAGCAATCGCCAAGAGTTCGGTTATCGCGAGCCCATCCTGAGTTACAGCACGGCGGCCCAGACCATAGGCGCCCATCTGCTCAAAGGGGAGTGTCTGCTGCAACTGGGTCAATATCAGGCCACCCAGCAAGCGCTCGACAAGGCGATGACGCTGGCAGACAAAGAGCGGCAACCGGAACTCAAGGCCCACGGCCTCTATCTCAAGATCCGCAGCCAGGCCCTCAAACCGGATAACCAGAGCACCAGCCGCGCCCTGATGGATCAACTGGACGAACAGCTGGCCGTCCCCACGCTCAAGCAGAGCCAGCTCCAGATTTATGGCCGCCTGCAACGCACCAGCTACGACATCGAGAACCAGCACTTCGATGATGCCAAGGCCCACTTGGCAGATGCGCGGATCTGGGCCGCCAAGACCCCCAATCCCCTCGCCAGTGCCTGGGTCAGCGCCATCAGCGGCGACCTTTATCGCGCGCTGCAGCAGCCACAGCTGGCACTGGGGGAATATATCGATGCCCAGCAACAGGCCAAAAGCCTCAATGACCCGCTCTTTCTCGGCCTGCTATCGAACCAGATAGTGAAACTCTACCAGCAGGAGCAGGAGCCCCAGAAAGCGCTGCAGTATGCCAATGAGGCGGCCAACTACTTCCACTCCATCGGCAACCCCTCCCTACTGTGCGACTCCCTGATGGTGCTGGCGCGACTCAACCGCGAGCAGGGCGACCTCAATATGGCGCTGGTCTACTTCTTCAATGCGCTGGATCTGCTCGATGAGGGGAGCAACCGACCGCAAGCCTCCCTGCTCAAATACGAAATCGGCAAAACTTACCTGCAAAGCGGCAACCTCTCGCTGGCCAGCAACTACCTCAATGCGGCCCGTCAGTCCCACGAGCTGAACGATGCCAAAGAGCCACTGATAGATACGCTGCTGCTGCTCGGCGAGCTCTATCTGAAGAAGCAGGAGGCCGCCATCGCTATTCTGCAGTTGGAGAACGCCCGCGCGCTGGCCAATCAGCTCGGTGATACCCGCCGTCAGTACGAGGTATTCCGCCTGTTGTCGCTTGCCTACGAGCAGAAGGGGTATCTACGTCAGGCTCTCGACAGCTACAAGCGCTTCCACCGTCTTGGCGAGGAGGTGCGCCAGCAGGAGCAAGCCATGGAGCAGGCGGCGATCCGTGACAACTATGTTCAGGTCGAGCGGGTGCAACATATCAAGGAGCTGGAGCAGCGGCTTAACAACAGCCAGCATCAGCAGGAGCGCTATCTCTGGTCGAGTATCACCACCAGCCTGCTGTTGGCGCTCTTTATCTACCTCTTCTTCACCCTCTGGCTCAAGCTGCGTACTGCCCGCCTGCAACTGAAACGGACCAATGAGGCCCTGCTGATCGAGCCACGCTCGGGGCTGGCCAACTGGCAGCGGCTGATGAACCGCTGGCCGCGGGAGATGGCAAAGCGCCAGCTGAAATCAGATCGCTGGTACCTCAGCGAACAGCCCTCCAGCGAGTTCGATGACAAGCTGCACTATCTGCTGTTCCGGGTGCCTTTCCTAGTCAACACGCTGGAGCGCCACGGCTATCAGGCCAGCAGAGAAATCGAGCAGGCCTTCGGTGCCTATATGGACACCCTGACCCCGCAAGATGGCCGTATCTATGACTTGCGTGAAGGACACATGCTCTATGTGGTGCCACAGCGCCACGTCACCAACCTGCATCAACTGGCGGGAGATCTGCTGACCGCCATCGCCGCCTTCCCTTGCAACTATCCGCTGGATCGCCGGATCAGCCTCGGGATTGTCAGTCACCCCTTCCTGCCGAAGGCGGCGACCGCGCTCGATCACAATGGCCTGTTTGACCTCTGCTATCTCGCCCTGTCGGGAGCCATTCAGCTCAGTGAAAAATGCCAGCAAAACGCCTGGTTGGAGCTCGCGGCGATCGATTGCCAACAAGCGGCATTTTTTAATGGAGATGTGTGGCAATGCGGCCTGATGGCAATTGACAAGGGACTGGTAAAAGTCAATTCTTCTCATGAAAAGCAATGGGTTAATTGGCCCAGCCTTGCAAGGAAGCCGGCAGCCGATAACCACCAGGAAATAATGTAGATAACAGGCGAGGATCGAAACCAAGTTCGACCACTGTTGCTATCCAACACCAAAAACAATAATGACAACAGGGCGACCTGATAATGAATGACATCGCTGCCGTAGCAGGACAATTGGCAAGACTCAGGGAATCCCTTCAGCAGAAACAGCTGGAACTCGACGGCGTACTGTCGTTTTCCGATGCAGAGCGTGCCCGTGGTATCCAGTTTATCAACAAGTTGATGCTCTCCTGCCGTGGCTTCGACCGCGAGCTGGACAATCGCTTCGCCAAGCTCAAGCAGAAACTGGATAACAATCCCGCATTTACCTCGCTGGACGCCGACCTGCTGGCCATTGAAAAACTGCTGCAGCAGCACAGCAATGCGCTGGAAGAGTCGATCACCCTGACCCAAACCGCCATCGAACTTGGTTCCAAACAGCTGAAAAACATCAAGGGCTTCCCGGAAGAGACCCGCAAGTCCCTCAAGGAATTTCTGGCAAGTCCCGCCGGTTACGGCATTGCCGATCACCAGAAGAAGGTGATCAAGCTGCTGGAGTTCTACCAGCAGGCGATCAAGATCCAGCTGCTGCCAAGCCAACCCCTGTTGGTACCTTCAGGTGCAACTCAACAAGAAAGCGATACTGCCAGCAACGATGGCCAGCCCGATGTAGACCCGTTTGATCTAAAGGATCACGCGCGCATCGCCGATGAGCTGCAGCGGCTTATCACCGAACTCGACTTTGCCGGCGCCATTGGCGAGAGCCTGAGGACATTCGCCGCCAACTGCTGATCGGGATCAACCCTGCCCTGCTGGCGGAAACCTGCCTTCAGGTGATCGAGCTCATCATCGAAGGCACCCGTGAGGAGCGTAAAGCCTCCCGCGCCTTCCTCAGCTCCCTCAACGAGAGCCTGTCCGCAGTACATGTCGGCTTTACTGAATCCCTCGATGAGGGGCGCGCGCTGCAAAACGAAACCCGAGAGACCCGCGAGGCGCTGGTCAACGAGTTGCAGGCGATCGATCACTCCCTGGCCAGCCATAACTCCATCGATGCGCTCAAGCGCGCCATCTCCGGCCATATGGGCGCCATCAACCTGCTGCTGCAAGAGCGTGACAGCACGGCGGCGCGGGAGCGTCACCTGCTCACCCGCCTCTCCACCATGGAGTCCAAGCTGCGCTTGATGAAGGAAGAGACCGCCGAGTACAAGAAGCGGCTGACCATTCAAAAACACAAGCTGTTCCTCGACAGCCTGACCCAAGTACACAACCGGGCCGCCCTCGATGAACGGCTGGAGCAGGAGTACAAACGTTGGCTTCGTTACCGCACTCCGCTCTGCATGGCGATCATCGACATCGATCACTTCAAGAATATCAATGACAACTACGGCCATATGGCGGGTGACAAGGCACTGAAAGTGGTCGCCAAAGCACTGCAGAGCGCGCTGCGTGACACTGATTTCATCGCCCGTTTTGGTGGGGAAGAGTTCGTGGTGTTGCTGCCCAACATCAACCCGGACAAGTTCCAGAAGCCGCTGGAGACCCTGCGCCAGACCATCAAGAGCATCCCGTTCCGTTTTCGAGATGCCAAGGTGGAGATCACCATCTCCATCGGCGCAACCCTGTTCAAGGATGGGGACAACCCGTCAGATGTGTTCGAGCGGGCGGACAAGGCGCTCTACCACTCCAAGCACACCGGTCGGGATCAAGTGACACTGGCCTGACAAGCGGCTAAAAAAACAGCGAACAGTCGTCGCCCTATTTCCCTCCCCCCTCAGTTACCACTACTATCGATCTCAGGGGATGCAACATAGCGTCCCCTTTTCTCCCCAGGGAAAAACACAACGATAACAAGTGAGTAAAGGGGAACCTATGATTACGCACATCAATCCCGTCGGCAGCATGGATTTGCTGTCACAGCTTGAGGTGGATCGCCTCAAGCAGACTGCCTCCAGCGATATCTATCAACTGTTTCGCAACTGCTCGCTGGCAGTGCTCAATTCCGGTAGCCATACCGACAGCTCCAAGGAGATCCTGGAGCGCTTCAAATCGTTCGATATTCATGTGATCCGGCGCGAGCGCGGGGTCAAGCTGGAACTGTTCAATGCCCCCGAGCACGCCTTTGTCGATGGCGAGATCATTCGCGGCATTCAGGAGCACCTCTTCTCGGTGCTGCGCGACATTCTCTATGTCTCCAATCAGCTCGAGTCCAACCGCCAGGTCAATCTGACCAACTCCACTCACATCTCCAACGTGGTGTTCGCCATTCTGCGCAACGCCAAGGTGATCCTGCCCGGCGCCGATCCCAACCTGATCGTCTGCTGGGGTGGCCACTCCATCAACGAGATCGAATACCAGTACACCCGCGCCGTGGGCAGCGAGCTGGGCTTGCGTGAGCTGAACATCTGTACCGGCTGTGGCCCGGGTGCCATGGAGGGCCCGATGAAGGGGGCGGCCGTCGGCCATGCCAAACAGCGGGTGCGCAACGGCCGCTACATCGGCCTCACGGAGCCTTCCATCATTGCGGCAGAACCGCCCAACCCCATCGTCAACGAGCTGGTGATCCTGCCGGATATCGAGAAGCGACTTGAAGCCTTCGTACGCCTCGGCCACGGCATCATCATCTTCCCGGGTGGGGTCGGCACCGCCGAAGAGCTGCTCTATCTGCTCGGCATCATGATGCACCCGGCCAACGAGCGGCAGCCGATGCCCATCATCCTGACCGGCCCGAAAGAGAGTGCCGACTACTTCCGAGCCATCGACGACTTCATCAAGGCGACCCTTGGTGAACCGGCGACCAAACTCTACCGGGTCATTGTCGGCGATGCGCCGGAAGTGGCCCGAGTGATGAAAGAGGCGATGCCGAAAATCCGCGAATACCGCAAATCGGTCGGTGATGCCTACTCTTTCAACTGGTCCCTCAAGATTGAGCCGGAGTTCCAACTCCCCTTCGAACCGGATCACGCCAGCATGGCCAGTCTGGATCTGCACCGCAACCAGCCGCCCCAGTTGCTGGCCGCCAACCTGCGTCGAGCCTTCTCCGGTATCGTCGCCGGCAACGTCAAGGAAGGGGGCATTCGTGCCATCGAGAAGAAGGGCCCCTTCAAGCTGCACGGCGACAAGGAGCTGATGCACCTGATGGACAAACTGCTGGAGAGCTTCGTCAAGCAGCAGCGGATGAAGCTGCCGGGCAGTCAGTATGTGCCCTGCTACGAAATCGTCCGCTAGGGTACAGATACATCATCGACAGAGGGGCGCATCGGCGCCCCTCTTTATTGGCTCAATGCCTTCCCGACTGCCATCAATCCCCCATAAGGCGAGCGGTTTGTTACAATGGGGCGTCCCGACCGCCAAGAGTGCCCCATGTCAACTATCCGGCCACACCTGCTCATCATCGATGCCCTCAACCTCATTCGCCGTCTGCACGCGGTACAGGCCCAGCAGGCACTGACCCCTGCCCAGGCGCTGGTTGCCACCCGCGCCAACCTTATCAATACCTGCCGCAAGCTGCTGGCCAATAGCGAGCCGACCCATGTCATTGCCGTGTTTGATGGCGAGGTGCATAGCTGGCGCAAAGAGGTCTATCCGGCCTACAAGGAGGGGCGAACCCCCATGCCCCCTGAACTGCGTGAGGGGTTGGCGACCCTGCAGGATGCCTTCTGGGAGTGCGGTGTCGATGCCCTGCTCTCCGAGACAGATGAAGCGGATGACCTTATCGCCACCCTCGCCCGCGGCATAGCCAGCCATGGCCATCAGGCGACCATCATCTCCACCGACAAGGGGTTCTGCCAACTGATCTGCCCGCAGATCCGGGTGCGCGACTACTTCAACAAGCGCTGGCTGGATGCGGCCTTCGTCCAGCAGCAATATGGGGTAGCCCCTGCTCAGCTGGTCGACTTCTGGGCCCTGACCGGCATCGGCGGTTCCAATATCAAGGGTGTACCCGGTATTGGCCCCAAGACCGCCACCCAGCTGTTGCAGCAATATGGCAATATGGCCGCCATGCTCGAAGCCTGTCAGCAAGAGGACGCCGCCAAGCCACTGCTCAAGCTGCGCCAGCATCAGGATGAGGCCCTGCTGGCCCAGCAGCTGGTGCGCTTGCAGCGGGATATTCCGCTGGGATTCAACCTGCGGGACATCCGCTACCCGCCCCAGCCAGACTAAAGTGCCGAACAAAAATGCAGGCAAGGGCGTGAACCATGACGAGACTCACCCTCGCTGTTGATAAAAGTGAGTAGAATGTAAAGGAATGTGGTTGGTTTGCTGAGTAAATGCTATAAAGCAGCCCCATCCTCCCCTATACCCTGGAAGTGGAACCCTCTCATGTCCAAAAGAAAAATTACCGTGATCCCCGGCGACGGCATCGGCCCCAGCATCATTGAATCAGCCATCCAGATCCTGACCCATGCGGGCTGTGACTTTGAGTACGAATACGCTGATGCGGGTCTGGTTGCCCTCGAGAAGCATGGCGAGCTGCTGCCCCAGGCTACCCTGGATCTGATTGAGAAGAACAAGGTTAGCCTGAAAGGGCCATTGACCACACCGGTCGGCGGCGGTTTTACCTCCATCAACGTCTCCCTGCGCAAGAAGTTCAACCTCTACGCCAACGTGCGACCGGTCATCTCCTTCAAGGGCACCAGAAGCCGTTACGACAACATCGACATCATCACGGTGCGTGAAAACACCGAAGGGATGTACTCGGGTGCAGGTCAGAAGCGCAGCGATGACAACAAGAGTGCCGAGGCGATGAGCATCATCACCCGAGAAGGGGCCGAGCGCATCGTCAAGTTCGCCTTCGAGCTGGCCCGTCAGGAAGGGCGCAAGAAGGTCACCATCATCCACAAGGCGAACATCCTCAAGTCAACCTCCGGCCTGTTCCTCGAAGTGGCACGTGACATCGCCAGCCACTACCCGGATATCCAGAGCGAAGAGATGATCGTCGATGCCGCCTGCATGAATCTGGTGATGTACCCGGAGCGTTTCGATGTCATGGTCACCACCAACCTGTTCGGCGACATCCTCTCGGATCTTTGCGCCGGTCTGGTCGGCGGCCTTGGCATGGCGCCCGGCGCCAACATTGGCGATGGCGCGGCCATCTTCGAAGCGGTCCACGGCTCTGCGCCTGACATCGCAGGCAAGAACATTGCCAACCCGACCTCGGTGATCCTCGCCTCCATCCAGATGCTGGAGTACCTCGGTATGCAGGATAAAGCAGAGCGGATCCGCGAGGCGGTACGAGCCACCGTCGAATCCGGTGATCGGGTCACCCGCGATCTGGGTGGCACGGCTTCCACCAGCGAATTCACCCAAGCCATCATCGATCGCCTGTAAGCTAACCAATTGATTTTAAAAGGGAGCCTAGGCTCCCTTTTTTATGTTTCCGAATCCTTTGCCACTCCCCAAACAGCAACTATGTTCAATAGAGAAGAAGAACAGGGAGTGTTTTTCATGAAGGGATACGGGTGCTATCTGGTTTCGGGTCTGATGCTGGTTTGTGGTACTGCAAGCGCCTTCGAACAGGCTCAATTAACCCAAACAGCCAAACTGCCGCAGCAGGAAAAACGGACTGCTACCGAGGTATGGCGCTCGAGCCTGGATACCAACGACCTGCTCAAGGCACCCAAACCCCTGTCGTTTGGTATTGAAGTCTCCACCGACAACTTTGGTAATCAAAAGATCACCTCCTACCCGCAGCTTAATCTGACCCCGGAAAAGAGCGTCAGTCTGTCGGTCGAACGCTTCAGACCCAAGGTCAAGTTCAAGGCTGGCGGAATGAACACCGCCCTCAGGCTGAGAGGGGACGGGATAAAGATGCAATTCAATCCGGTCGACAAAACCATCCCGCTGCAGATAGAGATCAAGGTGACCGACGACGAATCTTCCCTGCGCCTCGATTACCGTTTCTGATATTTTCCGGCAACCGAATAGCAAAAGGCCGACAGGTTTCCCTGTCGGCCTTGGTATTTATCGTACGGGCAGAACTGCTACATCACGCCTTGGGCTCGAGTTTGGAGACCCAGTACTTGTTGTAAACATGCACGGTGATCTCTTCTCGATCGTGATAGAGCTGCTTGGCCTGGATCACGAACGCGTTGTCGATCTCCTTGAGCATCTCGCGCAGCACCTCGATATTGTGCACCGACTCGGCATAACGCTTCTTCATCGGCAGCTTGAGGTTGAACATCGCCTCCTGGCAGTCGCCCTCACGGAACCAGTCCGCAATCATGTGAACGACCCGCGCCGGTTTATCGACCATGTCGCACACCAGCCAGTAGGTGTTTTTCTTGCTCGGACGCCAGACGAAACCGTCATCCCGGATATGCTTGACCTGACCGGTATCCATCAGGGATTGGGCCATCATGCCGTTGTCGACCGCAGTCACCATCATGCCACGACGCACCAGCTGATAGGTCCAGCCACCCGGACAGGCACCCAGATCCACCGCCTTCATGCCTGAGCAGAGACGCACATCCCACTCTTCCCGCGGTACAAACACGTAAAACGCCTCCTCCAGCTTGAGGCTGGAGCGGCTCGGTGCATCGGCCGGGAAGCGCAGGCGCGGGATCCCCATGTGGAATCCGGAGTTGTTGAACGAGTAGGAGTAACCCAGCAAGACATGATCATTGGCCATGAAGAAGGCGTGGAACACCGGACGGTTCGGCGTCTCCTTCTTGGTCAGGATCTCGTTGCTGCGCAGCGCCTGACGCAGCGGCACGGTGAACTTGCGGCAGAAGGCCGATAGCTCTTTCGCTTCGTTGGTGTCCGCGGTTTCGACCCGCAGATCACCGCAAATGGTGTAGTCACTCACCGCCTCAAGGATCGGGGAGATCCTGTCCGCGACATCCAGATCCTTCAGCTCATGGGTGACCACCAGCATCTGGCGGATGAAGATGAGCTCCCGGAATGGCAGCTTGCGAGCCAGCAGGTCCGCCTGCTCCTCGTCATACAGTTCGAAGATCACATAACCGCTGTCGTCCTTGACCCGGGCGAAACCGTAGCACTGCATGTTACCGGCACGCTCGGTGATCTCTGCAGCCGCCTCTTTCTCAAAACCGGGGCGGCAATAAAGCAGCAGATTATTCATTTTTTCCTCCAAGACGACAGCCAGCCCAGATCAGGGCCGTCCATCCCAACATAAAACAGAGGCCACCGGCCGGGGTAATCAACCCCAGCCCCTTGCTGCCAAGCAGCACCATGGCGTAAATACTGCCGGAGAATCCGATGATCCCCAGCACAAAAGCGGTGCCAGCCAGGTGGATCACCCTGCTGCGCACACCACACCAGCCCAGAACCAGCAGGGCCAATGCGTGAAAAAACTGATATTGCACGGCGGTATTGAATGCCGCCAGACGCTCGGGCGTAATACCGGTCGCCGCCAATCCATGGGCGCCATAAGCCCCCAGCATGGTGGCCGTCAACCCGAAGAGACCGGCCAGTATCAGCCAATGTCGATGGATCTGCATCCTCACTCTCCCTCTCTCATCACGGCTGGCAATCAAACCAACCCTCTCGTGCTATCCATGTCGGGCCACAAAATGGCTGATGGCCGCCGCTGCATGCTGCATATTCTCCTGCTCACTCACGCCACTGGCTTTACGCGGTTTGAAACCATGATCACCATCGGTCAACCAATGGACCGATACGGCGGGTGAGAAGGGGAAATCGGCCAGTTCGGCGCGACTACCGAAGGTATCGCGCTCCCCCTGCAACAGCAGAGTTGGCACTGCAATATGCTTGAGTACCTCGCCTCGCCAACTGTCGGGCTTGGCCGGAGGGTGGAAAGGATACCCGAGAATGAGCAATCCTGCAGCATTCATCTCACCCTCGCCTTCGCTATACAGTTCCGCCGCCATCCGCCCGCCCATCGACTTGCCCGCCAGAAACAGCCGTGGATGGGCAAACTCGCGGATCATGTCGCGCCAATGGGCGAGCAGCACAGGCGCTCTGTCCGGCGGGCGGCGCTTGCCATCCTGTGCACGCTTGGTCATGTAGGGAAAGTTGAAGCGCACCACTTCGATGTCGGGGCCAGCCAGCAGGCGTGACAACTCGGCAAGAAAAACATGATCCATCCCCGCGCCTGCCCCGTGGGCCAGCAAAATGCGAACGGGGGCATCAATTGCCCCCTCGCGGATCACATCAGGCATCGGCGAGCCTTGCCCTGCGACGCGCCTCTTCCTGCTCCACCAGCTCCAGCATCCAGTCGCGGAAGGCAACGATCTTGCCCTGATCCGACTGTTGCTCCTGGCACACCAGATAGAAGGCATTTTTGCTCACCAGCACCTGCTCGAACGGGCAGATAAGGCGGCCGGCCTCAATCTCGGGTTGTGCCAGCACGCTGTGGCCAAGCGCCACCCCCTGGCCGTGGATCGCCGCCTGGATCACCATGGTTGAGTGGCTGAAGATGGGCCCCTGATTGACGTTGGGTGCATCGATATCGAGCTGGCGGAACCAGGCCTTCCAGTCGCGGCGGGAGGTATCGTGCAGCAGGGTATGAAGAGTCAAATCTTGCGGCGTACGCAGCGGTTTGGGCCCGGTCAGCAGCAAGGGGGAACAGACCGGGATCAGGTATTCGGTATGCAGCTTGTCCGAGCGCAGACCCGGCCAGTTGCCGCGCCCGTAATAGATAGCCACATCCACATCATCGGTAAGCGACCCTTCGTCGAGATCGACCGCCTTGATCCGCACGTCGATATCGGGGTGGCGCTCGCTGAACTTGACCAACCGCGGCACCAGCCACTGGATGGCGAAACTCGGCTGCAAACTGACAGTCAACGCTCCCTTGGCACTGCGGGCCAGCAGCTTGTCGGTCGCCTCTGAGATGGAGGCAAAGATGTCCTTGATATCCAGGAAATAACCCTGCCCCTCTTCGGTCAGCAACAAGGAGCGGTTTTTGCGGCGGAACAGCTTGATGCCAAGATACTCCTCCAGCGCCTTGATCTGGTGACTGATGGCAGCCTGAGTCACAAACAACTCTTCTGCTGCGCGGGTAAAGCTTAAGTGACGAGCCGCTGCTTCAAAGGCCTTGAGGGCATTGAGCGGGGGTAAACGACGAGACATGACACCAGCCGACGATGAGTTTTTCTAATGGGGCGCATTATAATTTGTCGGTTGCGGGTCGACCAGTGAATAAACATAATTCGCCCAGCAATCAGTCGTCATATGGCTCACATTTTCTACTACGTGTTGGTTTACATGTGTTTTTAGTGAGTCTTTCGACTGTGATTGTGGTGTTGTGTTTCTTCCTCTGCGGGAAGAGGGGCTCAAATCTCACCGGTTTGACCCAGTCTGTCATCTGAATGTGTTTGGCGCCTCCAGCTGGATGGCGCCTTTTTTCATCCCTTCTATACCTTGAACTGCCCCACCAGCTGCTGCTGCTTGTCCGCCAGCGCAGAGAGCTCGCGACCATTTTCGGCGGATGTCGCCGCCTCGGCCCGAATGGTGTGGCTCACATCGCGAATGTTGCTGACGTTGCGGTTGATCTCGTCCGCCACCCGGCTCTGCTCCTGCGCCGCCCGGGCAATCTGCTCGTTCATCTGATGGA
This sequence comes from Aeromonas sp. 97A, assembly GCF_051919185.1. Lineage (NCBI taxonomy): Bacteria > Pseudomonadati > Pseudomonadota > Gammaproteobacteria > Aeromonadales > Aeromonadaceae > Aeromonas > Aeromonas sp. 97A. The sequence goes on from NZ_JBQBFF010000001.1 coordinate 2,573,935, forward strand.
TGGTGGAGACCGACTGGATAATCTGCTCCAGCACCTGCACCGAGAGATCCACCTTGGCGAGGGTCTCGTCAGCCTGACCATGACCATCGCGGATCGCCTTGACCACGGCGCCGGTACCGGATTGCAGTTGGCTGATCAGGGTCTGGATCTCGACGATGGCATTCTGGGTGCGACCCGCCAGATTGCGCACCTCATCGGCCACCACGGCAAAGCCACGGCCCTGCTGCGCGCCGCTTCAATAGCCGCATTCAGCGCCAGCAAGTTGGTCTGCTCGGCAATCCCCTGGATCACGATGAGGATGTCATTGATGTTGTCGCTGTTGGCGGAGAGTCGCTCCACCACCGGCTGGGCATCGTTGATGATGGTCATCAGCTTGCGCATCGCCTCCTGGGTGTCGGCAACGACATATTTGCCCTCTTGCGCTGCAGCGTCAGTGGTGTTGGCGGCCGCCACCGCCGAGCCGGCATTACCGGAGACCTGCAACGCCGTGGCGCTCAGCTCCTCAAATGCCGTCGCCACCAGATCGATCTCCTGATACTGGGCCTGCATGCCACTGCTGGTGCGCTCGGCCACTTGCGCGGCTCGCTCGGCACTGTTGCGCGTACCGGAGACGGTATCAATCACCTGACTGATGGTGGATTGCAACTTGTTGAGGAAGCTGTTGAACCACTTGGCCAGCTCGCCGATCTCGTCTTGCCGCTGGATCTCGATACGCTGGGTCAAATCCCCCTCACCACTGGCGATATCCTTGAGGCGGGCAACTACAGCGCGGATGGGCGCCACAATCTGGCGCGCCATCAACCAGATAAAACTCAGGGCCACCAGCGAGATCAGCACCCCAATTGACAACTGCGAAACCACGCTGCGATTGGCCTCACTGGCCAGCTCATCTTGCAGTTGCTGGGCCGAGGCCAGCACTACGGCCCGTGGCAATTCAATGTAGATGCCCCATTTACGGTCGGTGCCACGCATGGATACCGGGACAAAGGTCTGCAACAGGGTGCCATCGCTGCTCCAACGAGTCAGCTCCTGACCCTGACTGAGCCAGCCTTTCAGCTCGCTGGCCAGCCCCTGATACTTCTGATCCAGCCCACGCCCCATGGTCACATCGAACTCATCGGCTCCCGCCACGCGCCCCTCGTGACTGACCAGCAAGATTCTGCCCTTGCCCTCATAGAGCTCCTTGTCCATGGTGCTGACCAGACTCTGCAAAGTGGCCAGCGAGATATCGACCCCGACCATCCCCAGCAAGGTCTCCTGCTCCAGTAGCGGGACCGTCACCGAGGTCATCAATATCTGTTTATCGCCCACATCGTCCAGATAGGGCTCCAGCAGGCAGAGGGCACGGGTGCGAATGCTGCAGCGATACCACTCGTTTTCGATTCCACCTGCCTCGGTCGGGCTCTCATCGGCCAGTACATCCTCATTCTGCACTTCCGGCTCTATCTTGCCGTTGTCATAGGCCCAGTAACTGGAAAAACGCCCCTTGTCGTTGGAACCCAGCGCCGTTGAGCCCTGATAATTGCTGTCTTCCCCATCCAGCTGGTCAGGCTCGAACACCGCATAGACACCAAGCAGATTGGTCGATGAGGCAACGGCATCGTGCAGCTGCTGATTGACGGCGCTGCGCAGCGCCTCCGAATGGACAAAGTTCTCGGCCGCATTCTTGCGCTGGAACAACACGCTCTCCGCCAGCAAACTGGCGCGGAAATAGGCCTCATCGAGATAGCTGGTTACCTTGGCCGCCTGCTCCGAGCCCATCGCCTTCATCCAGTTTTCGGCAGACTGCTGCGCCTCGTGCATGGTGGCTTGCCGCACCTGCTGTTGCATCTTGTTCGCGTTGTAAATCGAAGAGGCAACCAGAGCGGCGGCTGTCACCAACAGACAGCAACCGGCGATCAGGGTAATCCGACCCTGGACAGAAAGAGCGCTCATGCCAATATTCCTACGTCATACAGATATGGATAGATTATCGACTTTATAAACAAAAACTTAACTCCCTCACAGCAAATCCAGCGAGAGTTGATTAACTTCACCCTCTTTTGGCAAACCCACCACCAAGCCCAGCAGGCGAACCGAACGCCCTTGCGCCCGCTGTAACCCCTCTTTGAGCAGGGGAACGAACAAGGCTGGCTGATAGCCACCCTGACTGCGATAGACGGTGGTCTGGTGGAAGTCGGCAAACTTGAGTTTAATCCCCTGCCCCATCACCTGCTCGGCAGGGCACGCCAGCTGAAATCGCCGCTCAAGCTCCGGCAACAGTTGCTGCAATACCGTCAGGCAGGCGGCTTCGTCACAAACATCGCTCGCCAAGGTGGTCTCCACCCCGATGGTTTTGCGGATCCGGTGTGCCTGCACCGGCTGTTCATCCAGCCCCCAGATCCGGGTCGTCAGCATCTCTCCCAGCTTGCCAAAACGGCTGCACAGCTCTTGTGCCGACAAGGCCCGCGCATCCTCACAAGTGTAAAGCCCCTGCGCCTCCAGCCGCTCGGCAGTCTTGCTCCCCACCCCGGGCAGTTTGCCGAGGGGCAACTGGCAGACAAATTCAGCCACTTCGTCGGGAAGAATGACAAACAGACCATCAGGCTTGCGCTGCTCCGAGGCGAGCTTGGCGAGAAACTTGTTGGGGGCCACTCCGGCCGAGGCGGTCAATCCCAGTTCGGAGACGATGGCTTGCCGGATCTCTTGCGCCATGAGGGTGGCGCTGCCGCCAAAACAGCGACTGTGGGTCACGTCGAGGTAAGCCTCATCCAGCGACAGCGGTTCAACCTGATCGGTATAGCGCAGGAAAATGGCCCTGAGCTGACGGGAGATATCCTTGTACACCGCCATTCGCCCAGGGATGAGTACCAGCGGCGGGCAGAGTTTTTTCGCCAGCGCGCTCGGCATGGCGGAGCGCACCCCGAACCGGCGCGCCACATAGTTGCAGGTCGAGATGACGCCGCGCCGCTCGGAGGACCCACCGATGGCAAGCGGCACCTCCCGCAACGCCGGATTGTCCCGCATCTCCACCGCGGCAAAAAAGCAGTCCATGTCGATATGGATGATCTTGCGCATACCACTGTATAAATAAACAGACATGGCATCATCTTACCCCAAGGATAACCGCAGCTCTATCTCTCTTGTTGTGGCTAAAATAGTAGACTCCAAGGAGACCTTTACTACCACAATGACAAGGAGCGTTCGGGATGAAATATCTTTGGCTGGGACTCTGTTTGCTGCCGTTGACCGGCATCGGCAAGAACAACCCGACGGCAGAGTGCCGCTGGCTGTACGACCGGATTGAGATACTGGAACAGGCCATCAAGAAAGGGGACACACTCGGCACAGAGCAAGAGTTGTCTCGCTGGCGTGAAGAGTTTCGCAAGAAGAAGTGCAAACAGTACGACTACTGAGCCGGACAAGATGGCGTGACCGACAACGGCAAATAACAAGCGGGCCCCGATCAAGATGATCGGGGCCCGTTTTTCAAAGCGTGACCAGCTTGATTCTGCAGCAGAGTGCGCTCAAGGCAGCACCATAGGGCCAGCCACGGCGGTAGCCACATCATCCCCGCGCAGCACCCGCACCAGTTCCAGCGCAAACTCGATGGCGCTGCCCGGCCCCTGGCTGGTGATCAGGCGATGAGCCTCATCTCTGACGACCCGCTCATGTGACAGCTGCGATGTCGGTAGTCGGGACTGAAAGCCGGGATGACAGGTGACGATGGCACCATCCAGCAGCGCGTGATGTTGCAAGAGCACCACAGGGGCGGCGCATATGGCAGCGCGCCAGCGGCCAAGAGCGGCCTGCTCTTTGAGCAGATCGATGGCCAGCGGGGTATCGCGGATCACTTCGCTGCCGGGCAGACCACCGGGTACCACGATGGCTTCAAAGTCCCGACGGGTCAGCTCGTCGATATGACAATCGGCCACCAGCTGCACCCCGCGCGACGCTTTTACCTGCCGGGATCCGGCAGGGCAGCAAGAGGCCAGCACCACCTCGATGCTGGCGCGCACCAGGGTATCGACAATGGCGACCGTCTCTATCTCTTCCGACCCGGGGGCCACCAGCACCAGTACACTCACGTTCGCCTCCTTGCAGCTTGCTCTGCCATGTAGAAGATCAGACGGCCTGACTCTTCTCTTTGATTGCCTGATAGAGACCCTGATTGACCGGTACGGCGATGCCATGCCGGGCTGCCTTGGCCAGCAGGAAGCCGGTGATGGCCTCAATCTCGGTCTCGCGTCCCAGCTCCATATCCTGATGCATGGATGAGTAATTGTCAGCGGTCAGTTCCACCACTGTCATCACCCGACGTTGCAACTCCTCTGCCGTGGTCGCAACTCCTTCGGCACACATCACATCCGCCACTTCCACGCAGATCTGCTGCAGGGCATCGGCAAAACGGGGGCCAGCCAGCTCGCCATTTTTCAGCTTGTAGAGGGCCGTCAGGGGATTGATGGCACAGTTGATGGCAAGCTTTTGCCACTGGCGCGTCAATACCTGCTCATCCCAACCAGCCTGACCCAGTGCCAGCGCCAGCTCGTCCGCGAGCGCGGCATGGGCCTTGGCGGCATCGTTGATCGGGCCAAGCCAAGTTTCCCCCTTGCCAGTATGACGGAAGACAAAATGGCCGCACTGCATGGCGCCATGGCTGGTGACTCCGGCAATCACCGGATTGTGCGGGAACATCTCGACCACCTGCTCGGCAATGCCCATCCCGTTGTGCAGCAGCACGATTGGCACGCCGGCATCCAGATTGCTCACCAGCGGTGTCAGTGCGGCAATCACCTGACTGGCCTTGGTCATCACCAGCAGACGCTGGATCTTGCCGGGTTTGCTGACAAATCCGCGCTCGATATTGAGCAGCTGGACATGCCCCTCCAGCGAGGTGAAATCGATCCCCGGATGGAGCGTGGACTTATGATGTTCGCGCAACAAGACACGGGTAGATTGACCACTCAGGGTCAGCAGGGAGGCAAAAACGCCGCCGAGGGCGCCACAACCCAACAGTGACCACTTCGGAGTAACGGGTGGAATAACGGGCTGTCGGGAATTTTTTAATCCGCTTGGCATGGTGTGACTCTGTCAGGGTAAGGGTTGCAATCCTCTCAACCTGTTACCGGGGATAAGTGAAGATGTCGCTGGTGGACACTAACGGGTCCACCCGTCCTGTGCGCAGGGGATTCTAGCAGAGCAACCCCATCAAAATCAGCAAATTTGCCCGTTTTCTGGTAGATTTGCCCCCCGATAACGCAACATGAGGAGCTTTGGCTATGCCGTCATTCGATATTGTCTCTGAAGTCAAAATGAACGAGGTGTTGAACGCAGTCGACAACGCCAATCGTGAACTGGCCACCCGTTTCGATTTTCGTGGGGTAGAAGCCAGCTTCGAGTTGAACAAGGAAGAGGTAAAACTGGAAGCCGATGCCGATTTCCAGCTCAAGCAGATGGTCGAAATCCTGCGCGGTGCCCTGCTCAAGCGCAACATCGAAAACAGCTCCATGGAAGTGGGTGACTCCGTTCACTCCGGCAAACGCTTCCACCTGACCGTCAAGTTCAAACAGGGGATCGAGAAAGAGATCGCCAAGAAGCTGGTCAAGCTGATCAAGGACTCCAAGATCAAGGTACAGGTCGCCATCCAGGGTGATGAAGTACGTGTCACCGGCAAGAAGCGTGACGATCTGCAAGAGACCATGGCACTGGTCCGTGGCGCCGAACTGGGTCAACCGATGCAGTTCCAGAACTTCCGCGACTGATTTATCCACTCAGCCGTGGCGCACTTGATGACTCGCGCCACGCTATCTAAATCGCGGCCATAAAAAAACCGGAGCATCTGCTCCGGTTTTTTGTACCCCAAGTTTTATTAGAACTTGTAGGTAACAGAGAAGTAGTGGCCGAAACCGGTAGTGTTCAGACCACCAAAGGCACCATTGTTGATACCGTAGATTTCGTTGAAGTACTTCAGACCGTAACCAACTGCGTAACGGTCGGAGTGCCAGTAGATACCGTGGAAAGTACCCAAACCGTTAGCACTCTGGTTGTTGTCACCATGGATATCTTTATCAAACAGATAATCCAAGTAGCCCTGATAGGAGACGAAGCTGCCGTTGGAGAAGGTATAGAAAGGCTTGAACCAGTTCATGGAGAACTGATAACCGTTCCAGTCACCCTCTTCGGCCTTGAAGCCACTTTCGGTTGCATGGCGAGCATACAGGTTCATGCCAACTTTACCGAACCAAGGCACCTGTACATCAGCACCCAGACCGATCATGTTCTCCATCATGGAGTCATCAACGTTGTTCAGGGTAGCGATGTAGAGCTCTTGTACCGGGCCGAAGGAGAGATCTTTACCAGTCAGGGCATCCAGAGAAAGACGCGGGGCGAACTTCATGAAGATGTTCTGGCCATTGTGTTTGTCGCTATGGCTGCTTTGGAAAATATCGAACACATCGACATAGCCATACAGATCAAACATACCGGAACGACCACCGAATTCCATTTCCAGGTAGGTGTCGTTGTAGTCGCTGCCCATGTAAGGACGCTGGTCAATGGTATGCATTACGTTGAACTGCATCCATTTGAAATCATTCTTGTGGATATCACCGCTGTAATCAGCAGCGAAGGCCGGGGTAGCGGCAGCAGCCAGCAGACCGGCAGCGATCAGAGTCTTGGTAAATTTGGCCATTTTATTGGTCTCTTGTGCGTTAGTTGAGGTTTTCCGTAGCCTGCCCACAAGGAGCGAGAGGGATTCTAATCAAATAAAATTGGGGGTGAAACAACTTCTCGGGAACTTTATCCGGAAGTGTGAATCTAATCACCCCCGATTCTACGCAAACGCTTGCTATTTGTCAGCCGTTGAGAGCAACTCACTCCCTTTTCTGGCGACAAGCACAATCAACAACAACACCGGCAAGCCCAATAAACTGGTTCCGACAAAGAAGGCACTGTAGCCAATCTGCTCCACAACCTGCCCGGAAAAACCGGCCAGCAACTTGGGTAGCAGCAACATTACCGAGCTGAACAGGGCGTACTGAGTGGCCGAAAATGCCACATTGGTCAGGCTGGAGAGATAGGTCACGAAGGCCGCGGTCGCGATACCGGCACTGAGGTTATCCAGCGAGATGATCAGGGTCAGCAGTTCCAGGTTGTGACCAACCTGATTGAGCAGGGCAAACAGCAAGTTGGTGCTGGCAGTGAGCAGCGCCCCCAAGAACAGGATGCGCAGCGTACCGAAGCGCATCACCAGCACGCCCCCCAGCGCCGCCCCCACTAGCGTCATGATGACGCCAAACACCTTGGTAATGGTGGCAACCTCGGTCTTGCTGAACTGCATATCCACATAGAAGCTGTTGGACATCACCCCCATCACCACATCGGCAACCCGATAGCAGGCGATCAGAGCCAGGATCAGCAGCGCCGAGCTGCCATAGCGACGAAAGAAGTCGGCAAACGGACACCAGACGGCCTCATAGCCCCAGGCCCCCGCACTCGCCAGCAGCGCAGGGCACCCTTTTCCCAGGAGCTGCGCCTTGCGTTCGGCCTGTTGTTTGCCCTGCTCGGCCAGATCGATATCCGGCTCGTGGCAAAACAGCGTGGTGATGACCCCGAGTGACATCAGACCCGCCATCACCAGATAGGTAATCTGCCAGCCACGATAGTCATAGCCACTATTGCTACCAAACCATGCTGCCAGCGCCAGCGCACCGGCGCCCGCCATGATCATCGCCAGTCGGTAACCGGTCATGTAGGAGGCCGCCATCGCCGCCTGTAGCCGCTCGGGAGCAGATTCGATGCGATAAGCGTCGATAACGATATCCTGAGTCGCCGAGGCAAAGGCCACCAGCAGGGCAAACATCGCCAGCTGGGCCAGCTCGGTCTTGGGATCGCAGAACGCCATGCCGACCAACGCGGCGGCAATCAGCAGCTGGGAGAAGAACATCCAGCTGCGGCGACGCCCCAGCAGCGTGGAGAGCAACGGCAGCGGCATGCGATCCACCAGCGGCGACCACAGCCATTTAAAGCCATAGGCGAGCGCCACCCAGCTCATATAGCCGATATCGGTCAGGCTGACATCGGCCTCACGCAACCAGAATGAGAGAGTACCGAACACCAGCAGCAGCGGCAGACCCGATGAAAAACCCATGGCAAAGAGAATAAACACCCGAAATTCGAGATAGACGGCGAGGGACTCTCTCCAGCTTGGTTTGCGGATCATGTTCAACTACCTGACGACTTTGGAAAAGTGCGTCATTTTGGCAGGTTGATGGCAGATAGCCAAGGCGAGCAAAGAGATAGGTCAAAGAAGCCCGGATAGAGAAAAGGCCCATCCCGAACGGGATGAGCCTTGTATTGTGACCTGACGAGGCGAGGTGACGAACCGAGTCCGGCGAGAGTTACTTGCCCGCTTTCTTGTCGACTTTCTTGTCTGCCGGAGTTTCTGCCAGCAAGACCACCTTCTTCAGAATGATGGGACTGGTCGGCACATCGTTGGCACGCAAAATGGGGCTGTAACCGGTCTGTACCTGAGCCAGCTTGTCCAGCACCTCCATCCCCTGCACCACCTGACCGAACACGGTATAACCCGCGGCGCCACCGGCGTTGAGGTTATTGTTGTCGACCAGATTGAAGTAGAACTGGCGAGTAGCGCTGTCGACCGCCTGGGTGCGGGCCATGGCGATGGAGCCACGCTTGTTGGGCAGACCGCCGCGCGACTCGTTGACCACAGGCTCATAGGTTGGCAGTTGCTGGAACTGCTGGTTGTAGCCCCCACCCTGCACCACGAAATCCTGGATCACCCGGTGGAAGATGCTGCCGTCATAGCTGCCATCAGCCACGTAACGCAGGAAGTTCTTCACCGTCTGGGGCGCCTGCTTGGACGCCAGCTCCACCACGATATTGCCGTGGTTGGTCTCCATTCTGACTTTCGGGCCAGCGAACGCCAGCGGGGCGATCAGCATGGCCAGCAACCAGAGTTTTTTCATCATCAGACCCCTGCACCGTTCGGTTGACCTTTCAGGTAACCGCGCAGCGCATCATCGGCCATGATCTGCTGCAGCACGCTACCCAGTTGCAGGTTCAGTGTAGACTCCAGGTCGGCCATGCTTGGCTCGCTCGGGCTCTCCTTGCTGGAGGACATGTTGAACTGCTTGGTCAGACGGTTGCCCTGGAAATCAGCGATCACCTGCAGGCTGACGCGGGACTTGGTGACATAGGTAAAGGTCTTCTCTTCCACATTGACTGCGGCGTTGGAGATCACCAGCGTCAGGTTGGTGGTGCCACTGTTGCCCACTTCCAGACCCTGGCTGCGCAGCCCTTCGGCCAGCCGCTCGGCCATCAGCAGGTTGAGCGGACGCTCACTGTTGACCAGGACGGGGGCTTTCTCTTTATGTTTGATGGAGAAGACGTAGGCAGCCTCACGCTTGTCTACCCCTTCCATGGTGATGCGATTGCCAGAGTAGTATTGCTGGTTGGCGGGGATCACCTGCGGATTGAGCAGCGCCGTCTCCGGCCAATGAGTGGCACACCCGCCCAGCATCAGGGCGGCCAGCAGCAAGAGTGACTTTTTCATCATGGTTTCCTTTGGCTTTAGCGTTTGATGGCTTTCAAAATAACGAATTTGCTGTTCGACGCAACGACTTGTGCGTTGGCAAACAAGCGCTTGAGTTTGTTGTGATAGTCCAGATGACGGTTGCCTACTATCCAGAGTTCCCCCCCCTGAGGCAACACCCGGTGCGCATCACTGAACATCTGCCAGGCGATATGATCGGTGATCGCCTGCAGCTGATGGAAAGGAGGGTTGCAGAGGATCCGATCCGCCGAGCCGACCGCCACCCCGTCGAGACAGTTATTGACCATAAAGCGGGCACGCGGCAGTGCATCGGGCAGATTGTGCTCGACGTTGAGCTGTGCCGAGGCAACCGCCATATAGGATTCATCGATAAAGGTCACCTCCACCTCGCTGTCTTTGGCGAGCAGCGACAGACCCAGCACCCCGTTGCCACAGCCCAGATCGATCACCTTGCGGGCACTGTGGATGGGCAGGTTGTCCAGCATAAAGCGGGCGCCGATATCGAGACTGGTGCGCGAGAAGAGGTTGGCATGGTTGTGGATGAGCATGCCACTCCCCTCCAGCGGCCAGACAGTCGGGAAGGGGTTGGCCAGCGCGGGACGTACTGCCTGCGGCTCGCAGTGAATGAGGCGCGCCTTCTTCCAGGCCAGCGAGGTACGGGTAGGCCCCAGATACTTCTCAAACAACTTGAGGGTGGAGGTATGAATATCCTTCGCCTTGCCGGCAGCGATAACGCGGGTTGCCGGTGTCACCACCTCCCGCAGCGCTAGCAGTTGCTGCTCCAATAGAGCCTGATATTTGGAGACCTTGATCACCACCAGCGCAGGGGCATCGGGCAGCGGCGCCAGCGCATCCTGCAAGCGGATACCACCCACATCCAGTCCGTTTTCGGCCAGATTGGCCAGGGTCGCCCGCTCACTGATGTAGGAGTCGGTGACGCAGCAGGGGGAGTACGGATGCAGATAGGCCGCCAGCGCGCCAAAGCCATCATTCATGATGATGACGGGGCCCGGCTGCTCGAGGGGAGACTCCGCCAGGGTATTGATCAGATATTCGTCAGCCGCATCCCAGGCTTGCAGGGTCTCCTGACTCTGGCGCGGATAGCGGTAGAGCGTGAGCTGGCAATGGGGAGTGTCGAGAAGGGTTTGCATAGGAAGAGTCCAACCTCGGCTTGATTCGTGTATACAGGCGCCAGGGGCGACGCAAAGTGGCGCTATTCTAGCGAGGAGCAGGAATTTCACCAGTTCGATGCGCATCAAGGGGGCAACTGACGGGTGATTTCCCTCTTACGGGGGCTTATTCCATCCCGCGACTGCCGATAGAATGGCCCGACATTCACTCTGGAAGCCGATCCGATGACCATCCAACAACTGATTGAAGCCAAGCTGACCGCCGCCCTCTCCCCCACCGTGCTGGAGGTGATCAACGAGAGCCACATGCACCGTGTGGAACCAGGATCTGAGAGCCACTTCAAGGTGGTGATCGTCAGCGAGCAATTTGTAGGGCAGCGGCTGCTGGCCCGTCATCGTCAGGTCAATTCGGTTCTGGCCGACGAGCTGGCCGGTGCCGTTCATGCACTGGCGTTGCATACCTACACCGAGACCGAGTGGCAGGAAAAAGGCCACGCCCCGCGCACCCCGAGCTGCGTTGGCAAACCGTCACTCTCCTGAAACCGGTTGTACCACAGGATTCCCCTCGAGAACCTGCCAACAAAAATTAAACATATTTCCCCCATTGGCCCCGAAAAGGCTACATCCAAGGGGGTATATTTCGGCATCAAGGCTTTTTGCTGATAGTGGAGACAACGGCAAATACCCCCATCGAGGTATCGAAATAAAAAAACCTTTAAAACCACTACTTACAAGGTGTCAGGGGCTTATTCATTGCAGGTTAATTTTGTGATGGCACGGGGATTTTGCCCATTTGGCATGGCAGAAAATGCACCTTAAGTGGTAAACTCAAGCGCTTTTGAGTGAGCCTGCATGTTGAATAATTGTTGAGCCTGCCCACCTGGCACAACCACAACATCGACTCATTCAACCACCCGTCGTGATGTATTTCTCGGCGCTAACCAACCTCTCCCGTAACGGTAGTGCAAGTAAGTATGATTACAATCAAAAGAGGACTGGACATCCCCGTGCTGGGTGCGCCAGAGCAAGTAATCTACGATGGCCCCGCCATCACCCGTGTTGCGACACTGGGCGAGGAGTTTGTGGGGATGCGACCTACTATGTTCGTCAAAGTAGGTGATCGCGTCATCAAAGGTCAGGATCTTTTTGAAGACAAGAAGAATCCGGGCGTTAAATTCACAGCTCCTGCCACCGGTGTGGTTTCAGAGATCAACCGTGGTGCCAAACGTGTTCTCCAGTCTGTGGTCATCGACCTGGACGGTTCCGATGAACAGGTGACGTTTGAGCATTTTGCCTCTGCCGAGCTGGCCAAGCTCGAGCGCAGCAAGGTGCAAGAGATCCTGGTCGCATCAGGTCAATGGACTGCGTTGCGTACCCGTCCGTTCAGCAAAGTCCCCGCGGTAGCGTCTGCCCCGCGCGCCATCTTTGTGACTGCAATGGACACCAACCCGCTGGCAGCCGATGCCGAGCTGATTATCAAGGAACAGCCGCAGGCCTTCCTCGATGGTCTGGCCGTATTGACCCGCCTGACCGACGGCGCAGTCTACGTCTGTAAAGGCGAAGGCAGTCTGCCCCACTCTCCGCTGGCTCAGGTCAAGGAAGAGATCTTCGTTGGTCCGCACCCTGCCGGTCTGCCGGGTACCCATATCCACTTCCTGGATCCGGTCAGCAGCACCAAGGTGCAGTGGCACATCAACTATCAGGATGTGATCGCATTCGGCAAGCTGTTCACCACCGGTCAGATCTTCACTGACAAGGTGATCGCGCTGGCTGGCCCGAACGTGCTCAAGCCGCGTCTGCTGCGTACTCGTCTGGGCGCCTGCATCAGCCAGCTCACCAATAATGAGCTGCGTGCCGACGAAAACCGTATCATCTCCGGTTCTATCCTGAGTGGTGCCAAAGCCGAAGGTGTTCACGACTACCTGGGCCGCTACCACAATCAGGTTTGCGTGCTGGGTGAAGGTCGCGAGAAAGAGTTCCTTGGCTGGATCAACCCCAGCGCCAACAAGTTCTCTATCACCCGTACCACCCTCTCTCATCTGATGAAGGGCAAGCTGATCAACTTCACCACCACTACCAACGGTAGTGACCGTTCCATGGTGCCTATCGGCAACTATGAGCGGGTGATGCCACTCGACATCCTGCCAACCCTGCTGCTGCGGGACATGCTCTCCGGCGATACCGACGGTGCGCAAGCACTGGGCTGCCTGGAGCTGGATGAGGAAGATTTGGCGCTCTGTACCTTTGTCTGCCCCGGCAAGACAGAGTACGGCCCGATCTTGCGTGAGTGCCTGACCAAGATTGAACTGGAAGGTTAAGCGATGAGTTTCAAGCAACTTCTTGAAAATATGGAACACCACTTCGAACCGGGTGGAAAGTACGCCAAGTACTATGCCCTGTTCGAAGCGGCGTACACCCTGTTCTACACCCCGGGTAGCGTTACCCGCAACGCCTCCCACGTTCGTGATGCGCTCGATCTGAAGCGCATGATGATCATGGTGTGGCTGGCCGTGTTCCCGGCCATGTTCTGGGGCATGTACAACGTTGGTAACCAGGCGATTGCCGCCATTGCCCACATGGGCTCGGCTGCTGGTGCCAGCAGCTGGCAATATGCCCTGGCTACCATGCTGGGCGCCTCCCTCGATCCGGCTGTTGCCGGTATCGGCAGCAAGATGCTGATCGGCGCCACCCACTTCTTCCCGATCTACATCACCGTCTTCTTTGTCGGTGGTTTCTGGGAAGTGCTGTTCGCCATGGTGCGCAAACACGAGATCAACGAAGGCTTCTTCGTGACCTCCATTCTGTTTGCCCTGATCGTGCCGCCCGAGCTGCCCCTGTGGCAAGCTGCGCTGGGTATCACCTTCGGTGTGGTGATGGCCAAAGAGGTGTTCGGTGGTACCGGCAAGAACTTCCTGAACCCGGCGCTTGCTGGTCGTGCGTTCCTGTTCTTCGCCTACCCGGGCCAGATTTCCGGTGACGCCGTATGGGTTGCCGTTGACGGCTTCTCCGGCGCGACTGCACTGAGCCAGTGGGCCCAAGGCGGCCAGATGGCGCTGATCAACGGTGCAACCGGCCAGGCTATCAGCTGGATGGACGCTTTTCTGGGTAACCTGCCGGGTTCCATCGGTGAAGTCTCTACCCTGATGATCCTGCTGGGTGCCGCCATGATCGTCTACATGCGCATCGCCTCCTGGCGCATCATCGCCGGCGTGATGATCGGTATGATCGCCACCTCCCTGCTGTTCAACGTCATCGGTTCCGATACCAACCCCATGTTCAACATGCCGTGGCACTGGCATCTGGTACTGGGTGGCTTCGCCTTCGGTATGGCCTTCATGGCGACCGACCCTGTCTCCGCAGCCTTTACCAACAAAGGCAAGTGGTGGTATGGCGCCCTGATCGGCGTAATGGTCGTGCTGGTTCGCGTGGTCAACCCTGCGTTCCCGGAAGGCATGATGCTGGCCATTCTGTTTGCGAACCTGTTTGCTCCCCTGTTTGACCACTTCGTCGCTCAGGCAAACATCAAGCGGAGGATTGCTCGTGGCGTTTAATAAAGATTCAACCCTCGGCACCGTCAGCGTGGTCACCGGCCTCTGTCTGGCCTGTTCCATCGTGGTATCCGTTGCCGCTGTGGGCCTGCGTTCTACCCAGCAGGAAAACAAGGCGCTGGACAAGCAGAGCAACATTCTCGCCGTAGCCGGTGTGGATGTAAGCGAAGTGGCCAAGCGCGACCTGGCCAAACTGTATGGCGAGAAGATCGAAGCGCGTCTGGTGGATCTGGCAACCGGTGACTTTGTTGACGGCGATGCCGACAACTTCGACACCAAGCTGGCAGCCAAAGATCCGGCCCGCAGCATCCGTCTTGCCGCAGCTGACGACAAGGCCAGCCTGCGTCAGATCTCCAAGCAGATCCCGGTATTCTTCGCCAAGGATGCCGAAGGCAAGATCGACAGCATCATCCTGCCCATCTACGGTCAGGGTCTGTGGTCGACCATGTATGCCTTCGTCGCCGTTGCCGCTGATGGCCAGACCATCAAGGGCATCACCTACTATGACCACGGTGAAACACCGGGTCTGGGTGGCGAGATCGAAAACCCGGCCTGGCAGGCGCTGTTCAAGGACAAGAAACTGTTCGACCAAAATGGCATGCCGGCGCTGCGCGTCATCAAGGGCCACGCTCCGGCGGGCTCCGAGCACGAGATCGATGGTCTCTCCGGTGCCACTCTGACCGGTAACGGCGTACAGCATACCTTCGACTTCTGGATGGGTCCCAAGGGCTTCGGTCCTTTCCTGGCCAAGGTTCGTGCAGGAGAAATCAACAATGGCTGACAAGAGCGAAATGAAGAAGTTGCTGTTGACGCCTGTGCTGGGTAACAACCCCATCGCCTTGCAGGTGCTGGGCGTCTGTTCTGCACTGGCGGTTACCAGCCAGATGAAAACTGCGTTTGTAATGACCCTCGCGGTCATGGCGGTCACCGCCTTCTCAAACCTGTTCATCTCCCTGATCCGCAACCAGATCCCGAACAGCGTCCGGATCATCGTGCAGATGGCGATCATCGCCTCACTGGTTATCGTGGTTGACCAGGTGCTCAAGGCGTATGCCTATGACATCTCCAAGCAACTGTCGGTCTTCGTGGGTCTGATCATCACCAACTGTATCGTAATGGGCCGCGCTGAAGCGTACGCCATGAAGAGTGCCCCGCTGCCCTCCTTCCTGGATGGTATCGGCAACGGTCTGGGCTATGGCGCCATTCTGCTGAGCGTCGCGACTGTGCGTGAACTGCTGGGCTCCGGCACCTGGTTCGGCATCGAGCTGCTGCCGCTGGTGAACAACGGTGGCTGGTATGTGCCCAACGGTCTGCTGCTGCTGCCGCCGAGTGCATTCTTCATCATTGGTCTGATCATTTGGGGCGTGCGCACCAAGGATCCCAAGCAGGTGGAGGCGAAGGATTAAGGTATGGAACACTATCTGAGTCTGTTGATTAAATCGATCTTCATCGAAAACCTGGCACTCTCCTTCTTCCTGGGGATGTGTACCTTCCTGGCGGTGTCCAAGAAGGTAAAGACCTCCATGGGTCTGGGTATTGCCGTTATTGTGGTGCAGACCATCGCGGTTCCTGCCAACAACCTGATCTACAACTACGTGCTTAAAGATGGCGCTCTGGTATCCGGTCTGGATCTGAGCTTCCTGAGCTTCATCACCTTCATCGGTGTGATTGCAGCACTGGTACAGATCCTGGAGATGGCGCTGGACAAGTACTTCCCGGCACTCTACAACGCGCTGGGTATCTTCCTGCCGCTCATCACCGTGAACTGCGCTATCTTCGGTGGCGTCTCCTTCATGGTGCAGCGTGACTACAACTTCATGGAGTCTGTGGTCTACGGTGTGGGTTCAGGGGCAGGCTGGATGCTGGCGATCGTTGCGCTGGCTGGTATCCGCGAGAAGATGAAGTATTCCGATGTTCCGGAAGGCCTGCGCGGTCTGGGCATCACCTTCATCACCGCCGGTCTGATGGCGCTGGGCTTCATGTCCTTCTCTGGTATCTCCCTGTAATCGGCTTTCCTGCAATCAGAAAGGAACGATAGATGGAAATTATTTTGGGTGTGGTCATGTTTACCGTGATCCTGCTGGCACTGGTGGCAGTCATTCTGTTCGCCAAGTCCAAGCTGGTGACCGCGGGCGACGTGACAATCAGCATCAATGGTGACCCGGCCAAGGCTGTGACCAGCCCGGCCGGTGGCAAGCTGCTCGGCGTGCTGGCTGGCAGCGGTATCTTCGTCTCCTCCGCCTGTGGCGGCGGTGGCTCCTGCGGCCAGTGCAAGGTACGGGTGAAATCCGGTGGCGGCGACATTCTGCCGACCGAACTGGATCACATCAGCAAGGGCGAAGCCCGTCATGGCGAGCGTCTGGCCTGTCAGGTTACCGTTCGCTCCGACATGGATATCGAACTGCCGGAAGAGATCTTCGGGGTGAAGAAGTGGGAATGTACTGTTATCTCCAACGATAACAAGGCCACCTTCATCAAGGAGCTCAAGCTGCAGATCCCCGATGGCGAGAGCGTGCCATTCCGCGCCGGTGGTTATATCCAGATTGAGGCCCCGGCTCACCACGTGCACTACAAGAACTTCGATATTCCCGAGGAGTATCGCGGGGACTGGGATCGCTTCAAGATTTTTGAGCTGGAGTCCAAGGTCGATGAGCCGATCATCCGTGCCTACTCCATGGCCAACTATCCGGAAGAGTTCGGCATCATCATGCTGAACGTGCGTATCGCGACCCCGCCGCCCAGCAACTGGACTGCCCCTCCGGGACAGATGTCCTCCTACATCTTCAGCCTGAAGGCTGGCGACAAGGTGACTATCTCCGGTCCGTTCGGTGAGTTCTTCGCCAAAGACACCGATGCCGAAATGGTATTCATCGGCGGTGGTGCAGGTATGGCGCCGATGCGTTCCCATATCTTCGACCAGCTGCGTCGCCTGAAGTCCAAGCGCAAGATGAGCTTCTGGTACGGTGCCCGTTCCAAGCGCGAAATGTTCTATGTCGAAGACTTTGACATGCTCGCCGCCGAGAACGAGAACTTCACTTGGAACGTCGCCCTGTCTGATCCGCAACCGGAAGACAACTGGGACGGCTACACCGGCTTCATCCACAACGTGCTCTACGAGAACTATCTCAAGAACCACGAAGCACCGGAAGATTGCGAGTTCTACATGTGTGGACCTCCGGTGATGAACGCTGCCGTCATCAACATGCTCAAAGACTTGGGCGTTGAAGACGAAAACATCCTGTTGGATGACTTTGGTGGTTAATCCATGCACAGTGTTGTAAAAACCTGGCTAGCCTTCGGGCTAGCCTTTTTCTTGACTGGGTGCGGTCAGGAGACGGTCCAATCCAAACCGGAGATCCACATCACCGGCAGCACCATGGGCACTTACTACTCCATCAAGGTGGCGGACAGCGCCATCAGCGATCCGGCCAAGCTTCAAGCTGAGGTGGATGTCTTGCTGGAGCGGGTCAACGATCAGATGTCGACCTATCGCCCCGATTCCGAACTGTCGCGCTTCAACCAGAGCCGTGACAACAAACCGGTAGTGGTCTCCCGCGATACCGCACGGGTCGTCACAGAGGCTATTCACATTGGCCGTGAGAGCCAGGGGGCGCTGGACGTCACCGTTGGCCCCTTGGTCAATCTGTGGGGCTTTGGCCCGGACAAGAAGCCGACCAAGGTCCCTTCCGACGAGCTGATCACCCAGACTCGCCAGAAGACCGGTCTGGGCAACCTGCACGTCATCACCTCGGTGGATGCCGATACCCTGCAAAAAGACATTCCGGATCTTTACGTCGATCTCTCTGCCATCGCCAAGGGCTTTGGTGTGGACAAGGTAGCCGAGTATCTGGAATCACTGGGTGCGCGTAACTATTTGGTGGAGATTGGCGGCGAGCTGCGGATCAATGGCGTCAACGGCAAGGGTCACCCCTGGCGCGTGGCCATCGAGAAGCCCACCGCAGGCACCGGCACGGTGCAAGAGGTGATCGTGCCCGGTGACAACGGGGTGGCCACCTCCGGCGATTACCGCAACTACTATGAACTGGATGGTCAGCGCTTCTCCCACACCATAGATCCGCGCAGCGGCAAGCCGATCCAGCACCGTCTGGTGTCGGTCACCGTGATCCATCCCTCCTGCATGACCGCAGACGGGCTGGCCACCGTGTTTATGGTGATGGGGACCGAGAAGAGCCTGGCCTATGCCAACGAGCGCGGCCTGGCGATCTTCGTGATCACCAAGACGGACAACGGCTTTGAAGAGGCTTACTCCGATGCCTTCAAGCCCTATCTGGTCAAGAAGTAAGAGGTAGAGATGCAGATTTTTCTGATCACCTTCGGGGTATTCATGCTGGTGATAGCCGCCATGGCTATCGGTTACATCTTCCAGAAGAAGACCATCTCCGGCTCCTGTGGCGGTCTGGGTAGTGTCGGCATCGAGAAAGAGTGCGATTGCCCGGAACCCTGTGACAACCGCAAGAAGAAGATGGCCAAGGAAGAGGCCCGTCGCAAGATGCTGGAAGAGAACCGCATCATCTGATGACTCTGGTTTTTCGGTAAACAAAAGCGCGCCATCGGCGCGCTTTTTACTGGTCGTTATCTTGCGTTAACGGTCAGGGCTGACGTTCGATATAGAGGATCACCTCGCCAAGATGGATACCGAACTTGCTGATCTCGGCACGATTGATCAGACGTTCTTCGTCCAGCAGGTACATCCAGTCATCGAAGCTCACCCGCACTACCTCGCCATCCGGTAGCGCCAGATCAAGTTGATAACGCCAGTTGAGGGCGAACCCTTCGCTTTTACCCACCGCCTCTCCCACCACATCGGAAGCAGTACCGCGCCAGTGACCATCATCGCCCTTGCTCAGATACCAGGTACGGGTCTGCTGGCGGCCATCGTCAAAGTAGAACTGTTCGAACAGCTCTCCCTTGCCATCCTTCCAACGACCCACCATCTCGACCCGAAAGCGACTGGTCACTTCGCCGCTGCGGTCGGTTACCAAGCCGTGAGCCACTAATTTACCGTTGAAGAAACGGGCGAGATCCCAGTTTGGCCCCTGCCCCCGATAGTCATCGAGACTGGCACCACAGCCGCTCAACAGCAAAAAAGGGAGCAACAGCAACCAGCGGTATGCACGATAGAAAAACATTGGAAACTCCATGCTCAGGGTTGGCCACGCAGGCGGCGGGTAAGGGCGGGATCGCGGCTGTTGTCAGCCAGCCAAATGGCGAGAAAAGCGGCCGAGAATTGCGGATCGGCCAGAGTGCCGAGGGGTTTTTCCTGCCACCAGAAGTGGCCTGCCCCGCCCTTGTCGACATAGAAGGTGAGCTTGTCGCCTGCCTGCACATCGGGCCAGAGTGCAGCGAGCTGGCCGAGCCAGCGCTGACGTTCGGCGTCGGAGCCAAGACCGAGTCGCTGCCACTCGGCGGCAGTGGCGCTCAGCAGATCTTCCCGCTCGATGGATCTGGCATAGGTGAGGGTCAGGGCCTGCGGATAGTGACCGGGCTGATAGCGCCCGCTCGCACTGTAGAGGGTGGCATCGTAGAGCTTGAACCAGAGCCAGTTCATCTCCCCCTGCCCGACCGGGCGCAGCTGCTGCCAGTGGGCGGAAGAAGCCTGCACCGCGGTTGCAGCAAAGAGCGTAAACGCCAGCAGCAGCGGGTTAATTCCACCCCATATGCCAGTGGTTGGGGTCTTCCAGTTCATGCCAGTCCATCTCCTGTTCTTGCAAGGTGTTGATATCCTGCATCACCACCTGCACCAGCCGCCCCTGCGCATCCCGCTGGCAGGCAACCACCAGATAGAAGCGATCAGTCAGCTCATGCTGGCTCTCTTTGGTCCATTTGGAAAAAAGCAACGAATCGGTCGAAAAGGTGTTTGTCATGACTCACCCTCCAGCTTGACCATTACCCACAGGAGTACGGGTAACCACCACATCCAGATCACTGCCAGCAGTGCCGTGCTGATCCAGATGCCCCAGGGTAAGTGTACTGCCCCCATGGCGGCCCCCGCCACATAGGAGGAGGCACCGCCAAATACGCCAAACAGCGCCTGCTGCCAGCGAGGCAAGCGCAACAGCCAGCGCATACCGTGGGCCAGCGTCAGGGCAAAACCGAGCCAGAGCAGCACCAGCCAGAGGGGAAAACCGGACGGGAACCGGAACAGGCCGAGCTGCCAGAGCAGGACATCCAGCAGACAGCCAGCAACCGCGATGGGGAGCAGCCGCCAGTCACGCAGGCGGCTGGGTGAGAAGATAAAGTGCAGCAGCAACATTGCCAGCAGCGGGCCCGGCTGCTGCCACTTCACCGCCAGCAACCAGTAGAGGTTGAACCCCAGCAGGTGAGCCCATTGCCACATGGTCAGTGACCGCTTACTGGCACATCACCCGACCAGCCAGCAGGCCCCGGCTTGGCGGCCTCCAGCTGCACCAGACTGATGCTGCGCTCCCAGAATCCCCCCTCGCAATAGGCGAAGTAGAAGTGCCACAGCCGGATGAAATCCTGGCTGTAACCGAGCTTGGGCAGCTCGGGCGCCAGCGCCAGAAAGCGATCGCACCAGTGAGCCAGGGTGCGCGCATAATGATGGCCGTGATCGTGCAACCGTACCAGCTGCATGTCGGTCTCCCGCGCCAGCAAACCCGCCATCTGGGAGACACTCGGCAGGCAGCCACCGGGGAAGATGTAGCGCTGGATGAAATCAACCCCGCGCAGATACTGGGCATGGCGCTGATCGGCGATGGTGATGGCCTGGATGAGCAGGCGACCACCGGGTTTGAGCAGCCGTGACAACTGGCGGAAATAGTCTGGCAGGAAGGCGTGGCCCACCGCCTCGATCATCTCGATGGAGACCAGCTTGTCATAGGTGCCCTCCAGCTTGCGGTAATCCTCCAGCAGCAAGGTGATGCGATCCCCCAGCCCCTCCCGCGCAATCCACTCCTTGGCATAGTCATGCTGGGCCCGGGAGATAGTCGTGGTGGTCACCCGGCAGCCATAGTGGCGGGCGGCATAGACAGCAAGGCCACCCCAGCCGGTGCCGATCTCCAGCAGATGATCGTCAGGCCCTAACTCGAGCCGCTCGCAGATGGTGCGCAGCTTGGCCTGCTGCCCCTCTTCCAAAGTGGCCTCGGCGCTCGGATAGATGGCGCTCGAGTACTGCATATGGCTGTCGAGAAACCCCTGATAGAGGGTATTGCCGAGATCGTAGTGGGCGGCGATGTTGGAGCGCGAACCGGTTAGAGTATTGCGGTTGAGCCAGTGACGCACCTTGTTGAAGGGGAAACTGAGCCAGCCAAGGCGCCGCTCGAGGGAGTCGAGCAGGGCCAGATTGCGGGCCAGCAGCCGCACCAGCGCCACCGGGTCCGGGCTGGTCCAGAGCCCCTCCACCCAGGTTTCCCCAGCGGCAATGCTGCCCCCCAGCAACAGGCGACGATAGAAGGCAGGATCCTGCACCACCAGTTCGGCATGCAGATCGGTGCCCGCGACGCCAAAGCTGTGGCGCTCACCGCCATCCCGCAGCAGCAGCTGGCCATGTTCGAGGCGACCCAGCAGATTGAGCAGCATTTGTCTTGCCCCCTTGTCGATGAAAGAGGCAGAGAGGGTTGATTGAGCAAGTTCCATTAGCGGCTCTCCGGATGGGTAAATATCGGGGTTCGTTTGATAAATAGACGCAGGGCCTGCCAGTAGATCCCGAGCAGCACCTTCATGGTCATCCAGGGCCAGCGGGCCAGCAGGGCCACCAGCCCCTTGCGCGACAAGGGTTCGCGAGTGAGCGCCAGGGTTGCGTCAAACAGCTTGGCTTCACCGGATACGGGATGACTCTCGATGTGGATCAGGGTCTCCTGTGCGGGCGGCCTGATCCGCCAGTGATAACGCATCGCCAGCCCCATAAAGGGGGAGACGTGAAAATCCTTGTCATGGGGTGCCAGCGCCGCCAAATCCAGCAGGTAGTAGTGACGCTCGTTCCAGGGGGTGTTCGACACCTCTGCCAGCAGATAGCGCGCCTCGCCCTGCCGGTAGCAGAAGTAGAAGTTGACCGGGCTGAAGTAGAACCCCAGACAGCGCACATTGCCGAGAAGCAGTACCCGCCCCTCGGGCTCGGCATCGCCACCCAGCTCGCTCACCTTCTGCCACACAGCCTGCTTGAGGCTTCCCTCACTCCCCTTGAGATAGTCATGGCGGTGAAACGAGAGCAGCCCCGAGCGATCCACACCGAACCAGCGCCCCTGATCGAGCTGTGGCAGCTCGTCGAGATCCAGTCCCAGCATAAAGAGGCTGTAGGAGAAGGTGTGAGCCCGCGGGGCGAAACGGCGGTGGCGCACCGAGCCCTGCCAGATGGCGCTGGTGACGCCAGCCAGTTCGTCGGCACGCTCATGTTCGGTGGCCACGGTGGCGCCGTTCATAGCTCGGCCCCGAAGCGCCTGGCGACATCCAGCGCGCTGCGTACCCCATCCTCATGGAAGCCGTTGTACCAGTAGGCGCCACAGAAATGGGTGTGCTGCTGGCCGCAGATCTCCGCGCGCCGCTGCTGGGCGGCAATAGAGGCCTGATTGAACACCGGATGGTGATAGACGAAGCGGCGCAGCACCTTGCTCTCATCCACCTTGCCCTTGGGGTTGAGGCTGACGCAGAAGGGCTCCGGCGAGTTCACCCCCTGCAGGATGTTCATGTTGTAGCTCACCAGCGGCCGCGCCTCGTCATTGCCATCGAGCTGATAGTTCCAGCTGGCCCATGCCTTGCGGCGGGTGGGCAGGCAGCGAGCATCGGTATGGAGCCAGACATCGTTGGCCTGATAGGGCATGTCGCCGAGGATGGCCTGCTCCCGCTCGCCGGGATCCGCCAGCAGCGCCAGCGCCTGATCGCTGTGGCAGGCGAAGATCACCTCGTCAAACCGCTCCTCGCCGTAACTGCTCAGGATCACCACGCCGTCCGCGTCCCGCCGTACGCTCTGCACCGGGCAGGCGAGTCGGATCTGCGACTGCCAACCCGCGGTAAGGGGGCCGATATATTCCCGCGAGCCACCCGGGATCACGTACCACTGGGGGCGATTGGCCACATCAAGCAGGCCGTGGTTGGCAAAAAAGCGCAGGAAGAAGCCAAGGGGGAAGGCGCGCATATCGGCCAGGGTCGATGACCAGATTGCCGCCCCCATCGGCAAGATGTAGTGGCGGGCGAAGTAGTCGCTAAACTCCCCCGCCAGCAAAAAATCCCCCAGTGTCAGCTCGGGACCCGTCCCCTGATGTTGACCATCCGCCAGCCAGGCCCGTGCCTCCCGGTTGAACCGCAAAATCTCGGCGACAAAGCCGTAGAAGCGCGGACTCAGCAGATTGCTGCGCTGGGCAAACAGGGTATCCAGGTTGTGGCCGTTATACTCCAGCCCCTCCGGGCTCTTCACCGAGAAGCTCATCTCGGCCGGTTGGCGCGCCATGCCGATCCGCGCCAGCAACTTCAAGAAGTTGGGGTAGGTGCGATCGTTGAAGACGATAAAGCCGGTGTCGATGGCATAGCTGCAGCCAGCCTGATTCACATCGACGGTCGCAGTATGGCCGCCCAGAGTCGGCGCCGCCTCGAACAGGGTTATGTCATGGAGTTTGTGGAGCAGAAAACCGGCGGTGAGCCCCGAGATCCCTGAACCGACGATGGCGATCTTTTTCTTCATGAATGGCTTCCTTTCGATACGAGTGCGCGGCCAAGGCGCAGCCAGAGCCCCACCGGCAGCGCACCAAGCAGGCGCAGCAACCAGATGAAACGGCGGGGAAAGTGGATCTGGTGACGACCAGCGGTCAGCCCGTCCATGATGGCACGGGAGGCCTGCTCCACCGTCACCAGACAGGGCATGGGAAAATCATTTTTGGCGGTGAGCGGCGTCTGGACAAAGCCGGGGCGGATCAGGGTCACCCCGATCCCTTTGCTGGCCAAATCGAGGCGCAAGGTATCCGCCAGATAGTCGAGGGCCGCCTTGGAGGCGCCATAGGCCTCGGCTCGTGGCAGCGGCAGCCAGCTCACCGACGAGCTGACGATGGCCAGCCGTGACCCAGCCCCGAGCAACGGCAAGAAGGCGGCCAAAGCATGGCCGGTAGCGGTCAGATTGGTCTCAATCACCCGGGCAAACAGCTCGCTGTCAAACCCATCGCCGACATCCATGTACTCGCAGTTGCCTGCGTTGAGGATCAGCAGATCGAGGGATGGCAGCGTAGCAGCTACCCCGCTCATTGCGGCCAGCTCCCGGGCATCGAACTGCAGCGGCGTGACGCCATCCAGCCCCAGCGCCTGCAGCCGTTCGCCATCGCGGCCACAACCCCACACCTGCCAGCCTGAGCGCCGGTAATCCAGCGCCAACTGGCGACCGATGCCGGAGGTCGCCCCGGTGATCAGCACCCGGCCGCTCATGCGCCAAGCCTCATCTTGATGGTGCGCACCACGGGCCCGAGCAGCGGCAACTGCTCGTAGAGCATGGCGCCCAGGTCAAAATAGTCCCGGTGCTGGCACACCTTGCCCGCCTCGTCGAATTCGAGGCGGGTGGCCCCCTCCACCGTCACCGGCTCACCACCACGCAATCTTGGGTGAGAGAAAGTCATGGTCCAACCGAGCCAGGCCTGCGGCCCTTGCTGCTGCTGACTGGTGATGACGAAGCGACAGTAGGCGAGGCGCTGATAGAGGGCCGCAAAATAGTCGCCAAGGGCCACCAGCCCCTCGATGCGGTGAGCCGGGTCGGTAAAGACCACCTGTTCGGCATAGACCTCGGGCAAGCGGTGCAACTGCTGTTTGTCCAGTTGCTGATAGAGGCCAATAAAGCGGGCCAGCGGCTCGTTCATCCTATTTCTCCAGAGAGCGAAACATCTCGATGGCTCTCACCCGGGCTACGGCGTGATCCACCATGGGTGCCGGATAATCCTGTCGCCCCTTGAGTCGCAGCCAGTCGTGGGGCTGATGCACATAAGCGGCGGGAATATCGGCCAGTTCAGTTACCCAGTTACGGATAAACTCCCCTTGTGGATCAAATCGTTGCCCCTGAGTGGTGGGGTTGAATACCCGAAAATAGGGCGCCGCATCGGCGCCGGTACCCGCCGCCCACTGCCAGCCGCCGTTGTTGGCCGCCAGATCCCCGTCGATGAGCCGACTCATGAAGTAATCCTCCCCGAGCCGCCAGTGGATATGGAGATCCTTGGTGAGAAAACTCGCCACTATCATCCGCAGCCGGTTGTGCATCCAGCCGGTGGCGTTGAGGCAGCGCATCGCCGCATCGACAATGGGGTAGCCGGTACGTCCCTCGCACCAGGCGGCAAAGGCATCCGGGTCCCAGCTCCACGGCAAGGCTGCCGTCTCGGGTTTGAAGGGGCGATTCATGGAGAGGGTCGGGATCAGCACCAGCAGGTGGCGATAAAACTCGCGCCAGACCAGCTCATTGAGCCAGACAAAGCCGGGCTGGGCCTTGGACTGGGGCCGATAGCCAAGGCGCTGCTGGAGCGCCGCCACACACTGTCGCGGGCTGATGATGCCCGCCGCCAGATAGGGGGAGAGCACGGACGTGCCCGTGATGGCAGGAAAATCCCGGGTCTCGCCATAGTCGAGCACTGCCTGCTCCAGGAAAATGTTCAAACGACGCAGAGCTTCTGCCTCCCCCACCGGCCAGCGGGGATCAACCGTCAGCTCGCCGAGCGCTTCATCAACCCACGCCCGCTCAGCCAGCGGCTGCCACGGCAAGGGCTCACCACGGCGCGCAGGAGCGCGATGAATGACAAACCCCTCCTCGTCGAGGGCCTTGAGCCAGGCGCGACTGAAAGGGGTGAACACCTTGAACATCTCACCCGAGCCGGTCAGCACCCGCCCCGGCGGCAATACGCAACAGCCGTTGAGCCAGTGACAACTCACCGCCTGCTCTGCCAGCGCGGCGCTGACTGCGTGGTCGCGACGCTGCTCATCGATCTCGATAGCCTGATTGGCATAGAGCTGGGTCACCCCCAGCTCGCGGCAGAGGTCTGACAACGCAGCGGGCGCCTCGGCAAAGGTTTCCACTCGCAGCAGATGGAGCGGGATGCCGAGCGCCGCCAGCTCGCGGCCCAGCACATCGACCTGCGCCAACATAAAGCGCTGACGGATGGGGGCCATTTTGTGCTGCCGCCACTGGGTAGGAGAGATGATAAAGAGCGCGGCGACCGGTCCATCACCGGCGCAGGCATGCCGCAGCGCCGGGTTGTCGGCAAGGCGCAGATCGTTGCGAAACCAGACCAGCTTCATGATTTTTTCCTCCCGCGTCCGCTGGCACCAGCCGCAGCAGGTGCGTCCACCATCAGCTCGGCAAGGCTCGCCTGCCAGCCGTGGGCTTTAAGCCACTCATCATCGTAGAGACGCCCCAGCTCGCCAAACAGGCGCGTACCGGCGGGCCACCCGGCGGCCAGCTCCTGTTTGCCAAGACCAGCTCCCAGCAATACCAGCCAGGGGGTAACGGCACGCCCCTCCAGCAGGCTGACATGACGGGGCTCCACTGCCCCCAGCAGTTGCACCTCATAGCCCTGACCGATCAGCTCGTAGGCAGCCCAGACCAGATCGAGGGGGCCGACCTGTCCCCAGCTCGCCAGCGTGATCGGCACGCCCTTCTCCTGCTCGATCAGGTGGCGGGCGAAGCGGGTATGGAGCCAACCCAGCCACACCTGTTGCAGCAACTCGCCATCGGGCCGCTCGCGCCACAGCCCCAGCAGCCGCTCCACCAGCGGTTGCAGTACCCGGCTGCGCACCAGCTCGAACGGGTAGCTCGCCAGCAGGTCGTTGAGCTCGGCCTCCGCCTTGCGCTGGTTGAAGGCGAGCAACGCCTGACTGAACTGCTCCAGGGTCTGCTGCCAGTGATCGCTCACCGGCTGGGCGTGGGGTTCGCTCAAGAGCCCCTTCACCTGCCCGATACTCACTCCCCGCTCCAGCCAGCTCAGGATCTCGCCGATCTGGCGGATATCCTGCTCGCTGTAGAGGCGGTGGCCCTTTTCGGTGCGAGCCGGTTGCACCAGACCGTAGCGGCGCTGCCAGGCACGCAGGGTCACGGCGTTGACGCCGGTGAGACGGGAGACCTCGCGAATGGGGTAGATCCCCTCATCAGCGAGAGGAGCAACTTCTTGCGATAAATCAGACATGACAACGTCCATCAAACAGAGGGGTAAAGCCCCCCCGGCGCAAACCATGCGCCGGGGCAACAGAACGTATTCAGAGCCCGTAACGCAATTTCAGCGTATCGGGGTGTGGATTGAGATAAACCTGCTCGGCGAGATAGGGATTGGGGTACTCGCGCAGGTAGTGGCGGATCAGGGTGAGCGGCACCAACAAGGGGAAGATGCCGGTGCGGTACTTGTCGATGGTATCGGCAAGCTCCTGCTTCTGGGCCGGGGTCAGCACCCGCTTGAAGTAGCCCTGCAGGTGCATCAGCACATTGGTGTGGCTGCGACGGTTGGCCCGCAGGGTCAGCGCGGTCATCAATCCCTTGATGTAGTTGTCAGCCACCTCCTGCAAATTGGTGGACTTGCCCAGATTGCCGAGCAGCTTTCCGAGCGCCCGGTAGTGGGTGGTGGCATGGGAGAGCACCAGATACTTGTAGCGGGAGTGGAAGCGGATTAGCGCAGAGGCGGTAATACCGCGGGCGCAGAGTTGCTGCCAGTCATGGTAGGCGAAGACCCGCAGCACGAAGTTCTCGCGCAGGATGGGGTCGCACAGGCGGCCATCCTCTTCCACCGGCAACAGGGGGTTGGCCTCCATCAACGCCTTGGCAAAGAGGCCAATCCCCTCCTTGGCGCTCCCCTCGTTGTTGGCGCCATAGACCTTGACCCGCTCCATGCCACAGCTGGGTGATTTGGCACAGAGGATATAACCGGAGATAAAGTCGAGCTGACGTGCCTTCTGCTCGCTGAAGGCAATCAGCTTTTCGGTGACATCGAAGCTGCCGTTGCTCGCCTCGGCGCGGATCTCGCCGTTGCGCTTGACCAGCCGGATGGCGGCACGGGGCGCCCCCAGACCAATGGCCATCTCGGGACAGACGGGGTGATAGTCAAAGTGAGCGCCAAGATCCCGTTCACAGAAGCTGGAGCGCTTGTGGCCCCCATCGAAACGTACCTCTTGTCCCAGCAGGCAGGCACTGATACCGACTTTAATCTTGTACATGATGGCACTCCTTGTATAAGCATTGATTCAGTTATAGCAGTTATACAAAAAAATGAAAGTTGTATAACTATTTGCGACTAATACGACACAAGGAGAAAAAAGGGATCACCGGAAAAAGAAAAAACCCATGGCGAACGCCATGGGTAAAAATCAAGACACTACGGACTACGGGAAGGAAAATTAGAAGCTGTACTTCACACCTAGGCTGGAGATGGAACCTTTTTGCAGATCCCAGTTGCGATAGGTGTAATCGGCTGTCAGTGCCCAGTTCTGGTTGAGCTTGTAAGCACCGCCCACCTTGAAGTCGTGCATATCGTCGGTCATGTTGGCGTAGCGGTAGGCAGTGGAGAGCTCGACATTGCCGATGTCGTAGCGCAGACCCACTTCACCGTACATGCTACCGCTATCTTTGCGAGCAACAGCATCCCACCCTTTGTTAGCGATATCGCTGGCAAGTTCACGCTCCAGCATGTAGCCGGTCAAACCGGTTTCACCGTAGAGGTTCAGACCCGTGCTCAGCGGGGTAAATACACCGACACCAATGCTGGAGATCGACATGCTGTCGTTGCCGTTGCTGCGAGAGGTGTATTCAGTGCTGCCGCGACCATAGAAATTGGAGCCGAAGCTCTTGGAGAGATCCAGGCTC
The DNA here is from genome assembly GCF_051919185.1 of Aeromonas sp. 97A. Lineage (NCBI taxonomy): Bacteria > Pseudomonadati > Pseudomonadota > Gammaproteobacteria > Aeromonadales > Aeromonadaceae > Aeromonas > Aeromonas sp. 97A. Next base: position 2,602,948 of record NZ_JBQBFF010000001.1, read on the forward strand.
AGACCGCCAAAATCACGGGTTCCTTTGCTGTCATTGCTGAAGGTACCGTTGAGATAGTCGGATTTGGTGTGCGCCCAGGTGGCGGAACCCTTGGCGTAGCTAAAGGCATCCTGCGCCATGACGGAAGTAGAGGCAAACCCGGCCAGAACCAGAAGAGAGACAGTTGCTTTTTTCATGATGATAACTCCATGTGATTGGGCCCGTTGCTAGCGAGCAGGTATGGAGTCATTGTGCGATCAGGTTCCCGGCTTGCCGAGCTGCAAGCTGTTGCAGAACCATGTCAGATGTAAGCAGATATTGCAGGGGGTGTCAGCGGCAACAAGTTGCCGGCCCAAGCGGTTTGCATGGGCCGGAACAACGCCAAATCAGCGGAAGACCACCTCGTCAATTTCGACCCGCACTAGCGGCTGACCAGTCAATCCGGCAGGACGGGGGATCTCGAGGGCCAGTGACGGGCGGGCTTGCCCCTTGCGCAGATAGGTTTCCGGCAGACGATTCTCGGCAACCCAGAAGCGTGCCTCCTGACGGCTCAGCTGCACCCCGTCAGCACTGAACAGGGTCACCATGCCACGCACCCCGACTACATTGCGGGTACCGGTATTGCTCACCATAAAGGTCAGCACCAGCGGGTCAGATCCCTCGATCTTGTCCAGCTTGACCACCACACCGTCACGCGCCATCTGGGCAAGCAGGTCCGGATTGGCCTTGGCCTGATCGGTCAACACCGGGGCCGCGACGGCCACCACGGCCCCAGCCTTCCCATCGGCAGCCACGCCCTGCACAGGCTCGGCCGGTTTGACCACCAGATACTCCCAGGTGAAGTCGTCGTTGAGCTGAACCTGCCGGCCATCGGGCAGCGTCACCTGAGAAAGAGGGGCAGCCTGCGCCAATACGGGGGAGAGGCACAGGGCAATCAGCAGACGGGAGAAGGGTTTCATAGGGCGAAGCTCGGTAACGGGTGAAAGGGCGACAGTATAAACAGTCCCGTCGCCCCTTGCCTATGACAGCACTCACGTTCTGGCACCCGCATCGCTTGCCCGCAGGCTAGATGGCGAGATCGTGCCGCTCTTTCTGTGCCATATCCAGGGTCACCAGATCGAACTTGCTCCCCTTGAGGGCAGACAAAATATCCGATTGCATATCAAATGCCTGTGCACGCTGATGCTCGGGCAGACGCACCCGGGCCAGGGTGGTGGAGCAGTCGCACAGGGTATGGAAAAAGACCTGTGCCTCGTCCAGCCCCATGTCGGCCAGCATCTGCTCTGCCTGATCCACCATTCGCAGATAACGCTGCTCAAGCTGCCGTGGATTGGTGAAGCGATTGCTGAGGCAACCGTTGCTCCCCTTGCCCCAACGACCGAGCTGACGCTTGTTGAAGCCGTAACGATAATCGCGGCGCATCAATCCGTTGTCGGCAAAAAAACAGATTGAGTTGGCAGGCAGAGACCCGAACTGGGCAAGATAATCATCACGCTCCTCCACCGCTGCCGGAACCAGCAACGGCAGATGAGCCCATTCCGGACGAGTCTGCACATACTCACCAATGCGGCGAACCGGGTCGATCAGCCCTTCAATATTTGGCAGGCGATCGCAAAAGACGATCTCGTCACTCTTGATTACCCAGTGATCGATGCCATAACGCTGGCAATAACGGCGGGCTCGGGCCACTTCGCTGCGACTGCGGGTCGGATTATCGAGGGTAATTGCGTGGATTTTCACACCGGCAGCGCGGCACAGCTCGATGCTGTAGCAGGATTCCAACCGTCCCGAAAAAGAGACAACCAGCTCGTCAAAACTTGCCAGTCGCTCAATCAGCAGCTGTTCCCTGGCTTGAAAAGAGTGATCATATCCCTGATTCAGTACAACTACATTGGCACCCATTAAACAGCTCCGGATGATGAACAGGTGCAGTATTGTGCGGCAAACAAACTGAATAGACCCTTAAAGAGTCTGGTTAAAATTAAAACTTGATGATTATTTCCTGTGATTCTGCTGCTAAATCTTCATTTTGGGCGTCATAAATTCGTAATCTTGCTTGGTGAACCCGATGGGCTCGCAAGAAACCCTGCGCCTGATCCAGCGAGGTGAAAGTCAGGCGCCCTCCCTCACTGTCGGTCAGGCAGAGGCACTCCCCTTCTGCCTCAACACAGAGCTGATAACCGCTGCCATCCTTGCAGGCGATGATCAGGGTCGCCTCGGGATAGTGACTGAGCCAATTGCGAAACCGGCCATGCTCCATAGTGCTCCTACAGGGGCATCACCCCTTGCCGGTGGCGGGCAAACAGCCCAGCTCACCCAGTTGCTGGCGGCAACTTGCCGCGTCGGTAAAGACGATCCCCCTGATACCGAGGGCCTCGGCGGCTGCGATGTTGGCGGGACTGTCATCGATGAAGATACACTCTGCCGGTTTCAGATCGAACGACACCAGCAGATAGCGATAGATATCCGGCTCCGGCTTCATCATCCGCACCCGCGCCGACACCACCTTGCCGCTAAAGAAGCGCCAGAAATCCTGATGCTGCTCCAACCAGTCGATGCTGGCATGACCCATGTTGGAGAGGGCATACAGGGTGTGCCCCGCCCCGTGCAGCTCGGCTATCAGGGTTAGCATAGCGGGATCTGGCATCAGGGAGGCAGGAACTGCCTGTAAAATGGCCAGATTCTGTGCCGCAGAGAGGCCGGTGCGCGCTTGCGCTTCCCGGGCCATGGTGTGGAGCGACATGGTGCCTCTGTCTACCTCCAGCCAATCCGGGTGGTTAAAGAGCTGCTTGGCCAACTGTTCGGCCCCTTGCGGGCCACGCACGGAACGCACTATGCCTACCGGATCCCAGCTCACCACCACCCGTCCCAGATCGAAAATAATCGCCATCGTCTTTACCTCCCCCACTGGGTTTCAGTCATCAAAACAGAGTCAACAGAACATCGCTCATACGCCATTTTCTTAACCGGATAACCTGCCCCCATCCCCGCCTGCGGGCAAGTTTTACTTGCATCAGACCGACAAATCCCTTAATGGTTATGACGTTACCTCAAGGACACACCTATGCACGCACCATTCTTCTTTGCTTTCTCGTTTATCCGGCCCGCTTGAGGGAAGGCCTGTCGTCGTGTGAACAGAAAGCAAAGACGAATCGAGCCTCCCCTAGCGGAGGCTTTTTTTTGCATTAATATCAATCGATTACTTGGATAGGGAACAATCATGGCAACGCTCGACGAGATCAGACAAGACATCACCCGGTTGGATCAGGAGCTGCTTGCCCTGCTGGCGAAACGCAAGACCCTCAGCATCGAGGTCGCCCGTGCCAAGCAAGCCAACCCGCGCCCCATTCGTGACCACCAGCGGGAGCAGGAGCTGCTGGTCGCCCTGATCCAGAAAGGACGCGTGCTTGGGTTGGATGCCCAGTACATCACTCGCATCTATCACACCATCATCGAAGACTCTGTGCTCTCCCAGCAGGCCTATCTGCAGAGCCTGCTCAACCCGGAGCAGCAGGAGCCGATGACCAGCGTCGCCTATCTTGGGCCGCGCGGTTCCTATTCCAGCCTGGCCGCACGCAAATATCTGGCGCGCTACAAGGATCAGGTGATCGAAGTAAACTGCCAGAACTTCCGTGAAGTACTGGATGCGGTGGAGTCGGGTCGCGCCGCTTTCGGCGTGCTGCCCATCGAAAACACCAGCTCGGGCTCCATCAACGAAGTCTATGACGTGATGCAGCATACCAGCCTCTCCATCGTCGGCGAGCTAACCTACCCCATCGAGCACTGCATTCTCACCGCCGTGCCGACCGAGCTGAGTCGCATCAAAACCTTCTATGCCCACCCGCAGGTGTTCCAGCAGTGCTCCCACTATCTGAGCAAGCTGGAAGGGGCGCGTCACGAGATCTGCGACTCCTCCTCCAGTGCCATGATGAAGGTGAAAGAACTGGCCAGCCCGGAGGCCGCCGCCATCGGCAGCGCCGCCGGTGGCGAACTGTATGGTCTGGATGTGCTGGCCGAGCAGCTCGCCAACCAGAAAGAGAACTACAGCCGCTTTATCGTGGTGGCGCGCAAGCCCATCGACGTGGCACCGCAGATCCCGGCCAAGACCACCCTCATCATGTCCACCTCCCAGAAGCCGGGTTCGCTGGTCGAGGCGCTGCTGGTGCTGCGCAGCCACGAGATCAACATGACCAAACTGGAGTCCCGTCCGGTGCAGGGCAACCCGTGGGAAGAGATGTTCTACCTCGATGTCTCCGCCAACCTGCAGACCCCGGCGATGCAGGCCGCACTGGTGGAGCTGACCAAGATCACCCGCTATATCAAGGTGCTGGGCTGCTACCCGAGCGAGGATGTGAAACCTACCGCAGTGCCGCCGGTGCTGATGGGGAGCTAACCAGCCCACAACGACAAAAGGCGAGCACCCTGCTCGCCTTTTGTTTTGATGCCTGTTTTCAGGTCAGGCAATCAACTCAGAACTGACCCGCCATCAACTGATTGATGTTGTAGAGGGCACGGGTATCGAGCTCCATCTCGGTGGCATAGGTATTGCCGCGCGGATAAGAGGCAACCACCCGGGCACCACGCACCACACCAGCGACCGACACATCCAGCGAGTTGGAGGTCTGGGTCAAGTCGCGGTAGCTGCTCTGACCGCGCACCTGCTGACCATTGAGCTGCTCTGCCAGCTCGCGATAAGCATCCATCTTGGAAGCGCGAATGGCTTGCAGCATCTTCTCCGACTGGGAGGGGCCAGGCTGGATGTCGATCACCGCATAGCCCACCGCCTTGAGCACCGGAAAATCATCGGGCTTGCCACCCTGGGTGTAATCCACCACCCGGTTGTAGCTGCAACCGGTGAGCAAGAGTGCCAACAGGCAACCAAACAGGATCTTCATGACTCGCTCCTCACGGGGTCAGGTTGACCAGATGACCGCCCGGCCGGGCCTGACTGTCACGCATCAGATAACCGCGATTGATCGATGCCCGACCAAACGAGTTGTTGGCACCGAACAGATATTTTTGCGGGATCAGGCTCTGGGCCGTGGTCTCCACCATCTTGGTGCGCATGTCGATAACGCGGGCATTGACCAGAATTCCCTTGCTGTTGCGGCTGAAGGTGCCGACCAGAATGCGGGAGATCGGCAAACGGGAGGAGAGCTCCTTATAGTTGCGGCTCAGCACGAAGTCCCCCTGCGGCGTCACCTTGATGCTACCGGTCAGCTTGAAGTCCACCACCACCACGCCGCGGCGGTTGAGCTCGTAGATAAAGCTCTCCTCAATCTGCTGCCCCATCCAGTTGGTATCCTGCAGGGTATCGAGATCGACGAAAGAGGCCACCGCGATGGGTTCGGTCAGAGTGGTCAGCGATTTGCGCTCCATCAGCTGATCGGTCATGCGCGCCACCAGCCAGTTGAGCTCCATCCCCTGCGCCGCCTGGCGGGGGTCACCCTGATCCCGATTGATAGGGTCGGAGCCACACCCGGTCAATGCCAGGGCAAGCGCCAACGCCGTGATGAGTTTGTTCATGGATACCTTTCCTGTATCTGCACCTGACTTATTATCGGACGCGCCGGACAAAGCTTGAGCCGGGAATGAGGCATGATTCTTGCTTTTTAATGGTCATCGTCAGCGCCAACGTGCGCTGCCACTTGGAACGTGTTGTGATCCATGTCGGCCAGCAGGCGCCATTTCCTCAACATGGCTCGGCTGCCCGCCAACTCAAGGTATCTGCTATGAAATTACCGCTGCTGTTGACCCTGCTGCTGGCCAGCCTGAGCGCCCGCGCCGAGCTTATCGAAGCGCAGGGCAGCGCCGCCATTCTGGGGGGCGATGAGGTCTATGCCCGCGAGCAGGCGACCCGCGACGCCCTGCGTCAGGCGCTGCTGGCCAGCGGCGCGGCCGTTTCCAGCGTCCAGCGTCTGGAAAATGGCAGCCTGCGATCCGAGCAGATCCAGATCCGCTCCGGCGGCGACATTCGCCAGTACCGGCTCAAGCGGGAAGAGGTGCGCAACGGCCGCATGTATATCACCTTAGTGGCCGACATTCAGGCCGAGCGCCAGATCTGCCAGACCCAGCACTTCGCCAAGGATTTGACACTGGTCAGGCTGCGGATGCGCTATCCGGACCAAGCCAGCTACGGCGCCATGGACGACATGCCGGAAAACCTCTCGCGCCGACTGTTCGAGACCCTCGCCAATGCGCCGCAAGGGGTCGCAGTGCGCCAGTGGCTGGATGAAAACCTGCGCATCGATCCGCTCCATCTGCAACAGGGGGATCGCAGCGCTCTGGAAGAGATCAAGGCGCTCAGCCTGCGTACCGACAGCCAGTATCTGGTGCTCGGCAGCATCGACGATCTTTCCATCGAGCCGCAAGGCAACCAGCTGACCAGCTGGTATGAGGATCCGGTGCGCAACTTTCGCATGCAGCTCTACCTGTTCGACGGCATCAACGGCAGTCTGATCAACCGCAAAGTTTACGAAGGACGTGCCACCTGGACCTTTGGCAAGCGGGAGCAGGTGGGCAGCAGCAGCGGCCAGTTCTGGCAGTCAAGCTATGGCCAGGAGGTCAACTACCAGTTGCAGCAGGCGGCTCAGGATCTGGTAGCCCAGCTCACCTGCGCCCCGGTCACCGCCCGGGTGGTCGGCCAGAACGAACGCGGCCCCTACATCAATCTGGGACGGCGCAACGGCGTCAAACTTGGCGACCAGTTCCGCATCCAGCACAACGCCGACTTCATCGACCCCTATGGCAAGTCGCGCATGATGCGCAACCCGGCCGATGGTCTGTTCGAGGTGGTGCAGGTATTCGACGATGGCGCCATCATCAGCAGCCAGAACAAATATTCGCCATTCAACATCCAGAACGGGGATTTGGCAGTATTGGAATAAGAATCAAGGGTTTAAAAGGGAGTTGCTTCTTGTATAATGCCCGCCACACAGCTCCCGTAGCTCAGCAGGATAGAGCGGTCCCCTCCTAAGGGACAGGCCACTGGTTCGACTCCAGTCGGGAGCGCCATACAAAACAAGGGGTTAGCATCATCATGGTGCTAACCCCTTGGTCGTTTTTGGCCTGGGGTACCACACGGGGTACCACAGCGCGCATTCCATAGCTAGAAATTAGAGAAGCGAATAAGTCTCATTTGAATTGATTTCAGATATATATTATCTCCATGAACCTACCCAAGGGACTGCTCTGTGCAGTCCCTTTTTCATTGGAGATCTCTAATGGCTCACCTGATCGACACCATGGCCTACACTGGCCAAACCCCTTGGCATGGCCTTGGTAATGTCTTGCCCCCGCAACAATCCCTCGACATCTGGCTACAGGCAGCCGGGATGGATTGGACTATCGAGCAGAGCGACGTGATGTTTAACATCGCCTCCGATGCGCTGCATATTCGCCCCTACAGCGACAGCAAGGTACTTTACCGCTCCGATACCCTCGCCCCCCTGTCGGTGGTCTCAAGCCGCTACAACGTGGTACAGCCTCACGAGGTACTGCACTTCTATCAAGACCTAGTGGAGGCCGGTGGATTTGAGCTGGAGACCGCAGGCTCGCTTAAAGGCGGCCGCAAACTGTGGGCACTGGCTAAGACAGGCCAAGATCTAAAACTCAAAGGCAATGACTTGGTAAAGTCCTATCTGCTGCTGGCGACCAGTTGTGACGGCACGCTCTGCACTACGGCGCAATTTACGTCTCTGCGGGTGGTCTGCAACAACACCCTGCAGATGGCACTGCGCGGCGCTACCGGCGCCATCAAGGTGCCCCACTCCACCCAGTTCGATGCGGCTGCCGCCAAAGAGTCGCTCGGACTGGGGCTCTCCCATTGGGATGAGTTCAAGGCACAGACTAAGGAATTGGCACAACGGCCCGTGTCCCCCGAAGAGGCGCTACGCTTTTTCAGCGACTTGCTGGCGCAACCGCTGGATGAGAAGAACATTATCCTCACCAAGCCGGTACAACGGCTGCATGAGCTCTATCAGGGTGCGGGTATGGGTTCAGAGCTTGCCAGTTCCCGCAATACCGCCTGGGGGCTGGTCAATGCAGTCACCGAATACGTGGATCACCACCGCCGCGCTCGCAGCCAGGATCACCGGCTCGATTCCGCTTGGTTCGGTCAGGGCGCCCAACTCAAGTCCCAAGCCCTGAATCAGGCACTCACTCTGCTGCAGTAATTCCGCTTCCCCATTCAAACCACATAACGACCTCACCCGGACTGGCGCAAGCCAATCCGGGCGTAGCCATTTATGCCGTCAACAAGGAGTTGTCATGAAAACAAAAACCAAATATGGCCAGGCCCTGCGGCTGGCCTCTACTACCCAATTAACCCGCGAGCAGTGGCTCGCACTCCGCAAACTCGGCATTGGCTCCTCCGATGCCGCCGTGGCAGTGGGGCTATCCCCCTACAAATGCCCGCTCAGCCTGTGGCTGGAGAAGACCGGTCGCAAGGAGCCGGAAGATATCTCCCACAAGGAAGCGGTGCTGTGGGGCATCGAGCTGGAGCCGGTCTTGGCGCAGGTCTATGCCAAACGCACCGGCTATAAGGTGCGCCGGGTCAATGCTGTGCTGCAACACCCCGAGCAACCCTTCATGCTCGCCAACCTCGATCGAGAGGTGGTCGGCCATCCCGATGGGCCGGGCATTCTGGAGATCAAGACCGCCAGCTATCACAGCGCCCCCCAGTGGGAGGAAGGAGTGCCGGTGGCTTACCAGTGTCAGGTGCTGCATCAGCTGGCCGTCACTGGCCATGCCTGGGCCGAAGTGGCTGTGCTGATCGGTGGCCAGGATTTTCGGATTTACCGCATCGAGCGCGATGAGGAGAAGATCCAGGATCTCACCGAGCGGGAAGCGCAGTTCTGGCAGATGGTGCAACAAGACCAGCAGCCTGAGCCTGACGGCTCCAGTGATGCCGCCAATGCCCTGAGCTGGCTCTTCCCCCGTGACGATGGCCAGACGGTGGATCTCTCAGATTCACCCGAGTTCAACCAGCTGTTTGGCGAGCTACTGCGATTGCGTCAGCAAAAGGAAGCGGTCGAGCTGCAGGAGTCGCAGCTCAAACAGCGGCTGCAAGCCACCTTGGGTGAAGCGACAGCCGGGCTGTTTGCCGATGGCAAGATCACCTGGAAACGCAGCAAAGACCGGCTGGCACCGGATCTGGATAAGCTCGGACAGGATCATCCCGACTTGCTCACCCGCTACGTCAAACCGGTGCCCGGCGTGCGCCGCTTCACCATTCAACCCTTGAGGCAAACACCATGATCAAAGGACTGGCGATTACCCCGCCCGTGATCGGGCGGATCTGCATCGGCAAGCTGGTGCAAAAACAGGATAAGTGGGTACCGGAGAAGGACGACAGCTTCACCCTCACCACCCAGGTACAACAAAAGGGGGGATGGTTGCTCCATCCCCTGCATCAACACTACTCATCGCAAAAGAGTGGCCAGGGGCAGGAGCAGACCAAGATCCGCGCCATTCCGGTGCGGGTGCTGTTCAACGATAGCGACCTGAATCTGCGGGCGGAATACAGCGCCTTTGACCGGCAAACCGGCAGGCCGCTCTGTGTCGGGAATGGGGAGGTGGCAAGACGTGTAGGGGCACAAGGCATGGAGGAGGTCAGCTGCCCTGGACCAGAGCGCTGCGCCTTTGCAGGGCAACAGGGCTGCAAGCTGTACGGTCGACTGAACCTGTTTGTGGAGGGGCAAGGGGATGAGCTGGGCAGCTTTATCTTCCGCACCACCGGCTACAACTCGGTGCGCACTCTGGCGGCTCGACTGAAGTACCTGGAGGCAGTGAGCGGGGGCCATACCCGCTATCTGCCGCTCACCCTGCGGTTGCGAGCCAAGAGCACCACCCAGTCGTACCGCACACCGGTCTACTACGTGGATTTAACCTTGCGGGAAGAAACCAACCTGACTGAGGTAGTCAGGCAAGCACAAGAGGCGGCACAGCGTGACCAGGAGGCGGGTCTCACCATCGACCAGATGGAGCAGGCCGCGCGTGAATTGCTGCGTAACGGCCAGTTTGAAGATATCGATGAAGAGGTGCCGATGCTGCTGGAGGAGTTCTATCCCGAAGCCAACAACGACGAAACGGCTAATGGTAACTCTGGTGTGGAGACGACTACCTCGCATGCCGCACCGCAGAGGCCGCAACCAAGAAGGAGTCCGCTCACCAACAAATTGGGGAAAGGGACTCCATCCCCTCCCCCAGCAAATGGCGGGTGATCAGCGGGGACGCGCCAACCGCTCCACCAACCGTTCTACCGTTTCCAGCAACAGGGTTCGGTCAGCATCATCGAGCCGAGCCAGTTGCTGGCTCAGCACAATGCCCTGCTCGGTCGGGCGGTTACTGGTCTCGCGCAGGAAATCCGCCAGCTCACAGCCGAAAAGTTGAGCGAGCTCCGCCAGCCGCACCACGGTCGGCACCACAATCCCCCGCTCCATCCGAGAGACGGCCTCCATCCCGATATTGAGGTGTTCAGCCACCTGCTCCTGGGTAAACCCGGCCTGGTTACGCTGACGCCCAATCGCCTTACCCACGTTCTTGGCTAACTGCTCAAAGTTGATATCTGTCATAAGTCCTCCAACCAACTCCTATGGTTGGGTGTGGACTCGTTGACATGAAGAACCACAAAAGGTGAGGATCAACCCAAAAGGTTGTTATTGGGCATTATCTGCCTATTTAACCGGACTAGGGTTATCCCCTTCTCTACGACTTACTACCAATAGGAGTTCTCATGAAACGACTCGTTCCATTGCTAACCCTAGCAGTCACTGCACCGAGTATCATGGCCAGCAACACCAATGACATCTGGTCCTATCAAGACAGTGATGGCACCACCTTGGCTCAAGCGTGTAATAACAAACGTACCTGTGATCTGATCTACAAAAACAGCCACTACCTTGCCCTCGTCAACAACAGCTCCCAAACGGGCTGTGCCACTGGTGATCTGCTGGTTGCCGAACACGCCAGTCGCAGCTTTAAGAAACTGGATACCGGCACCTGTAGCACCTCGGCCAGTATCGAGGTCAATACCTACAATCGTCTGAACAACGTCGATGTCATGATCGGTGACCGACTCATCAAGCGTTATCCGTTAGATGCTTGGATGTGGGGAGAAATACGCAAGGCGGGTAAAGGGGCGTCTTGGAGCAAGGCAGAAGAGAATGCCAAGAAGCCTCAGATGCTGGATGCACCAAAAGGTCCCCCTGCACAGTGGGTGGCCGAAGAGGGGCGCTATGGCCCTCGTTATACCCTGACACAGGGCCAGGGTTACTCACGATACGTACTGGAAATCAAATGCGCCTATCAGATGGCGGGGGCAACCTGGCCCCTGCACTCTGAACTCAGATACACCAGAGCCTACGATGCCTCAAGCAGTGTTGAGGAGATCGAAGTCAATGGTCAACGTCTGTCCGGTGAAGCCAAAAGCCAGGCCGAATGGACTCAACTTGTCAACGCGATCCTCTCCGCCTCAACCCTGAGCATCTACCGTGGGCAGGATCAAAAAGCCACATGGACGGTCAAGCCCACGAAGTTGACCTCCACTTGCGACTATTACAACGGGTGAGTCATGAACATCACTTCAACCAAATGCTCGATAGCTGCCCTGATGGCTTGTGGACTGCTCTGGAGCCACCCAAGCCATGCGGAAGAACAGCACTACCTCGCTATCCAGCACACTGACACCGTCTACGCCAACCAAGGCGTCTGCGCCTACCACTTCTCCCTCGATAGCGGTGGGGCCGATGAGTTTGGGCGGTTGTATATCACGCTGCAGTTTAATGACAAAAAGGGCAAACCGCTGGCCGAGTCAACGCTGGAGGTTGAGCCATTCGGTGGGAGTTCCGCTACTCGTTATGGTGGCGGCTTTACGGAAGTTGATTGCGGACAGGTTGAACAGGCCAAGTCCATCGCCATTATTCAGGCGACCGAAGTCTTTGCAAATAACCAGGTTACCCGGCTCCCAATCTCCACCTTCACACCCGAGTTTCATCAACCACTGAAGATCACCGTAGGCGGCAAGTAGCCCGCTCAGAAAAAAATAAAGCCAAAGGGCGTCACCATCACGGTGACGCCCTTTTTCATTTCCAACCCTTGATGAGGTTCATCACCCCATGACACGACATTTCATTATCGGCGATCACTTGGTAACACCGCAGTCTGAAGGCCAGCATCATGGCATCTTTGTTGGTCATGACCAGGTCATTCACTGCCTGCCATCGCCTGCCGGAGAGCACCCAGGCCAACTGGCGTTGACCTCGCTGGCTCAATTCAGTCAGCACAACACCATTGAGGTGAAACCCCATGCTCGACGCCTTTTCAGCCGAGAGGAAAGCCTGACACGGGCTTACGCCCGACTAAATGAAGGTGAGCATGGCCGACCGTTTGCCAACAGCGAGCGGTTTGTCACTTGGTGCATTGAAGGGGTTCAGCATCCCCCCAAACTGCTGCAGACCGCTGTAGCAACGGTGGTGGCAACCGAAGTGGCTCGTCACACGTTCAGCAAGGCGGCCACCAGTGCAACAGCAGGACTTGCTGCCAGCACCCTAGCCACAACAGCTGGAGGTAGTGGCGCTGCTGCAACGGTAGTATCGGTGACCGGTATTGCCACAGCCCCGTTGTTAGCCCCCCTTGCAGTGGGCGCCGTCGCAGCCTATAGCGTCAGCAAACTGTGGGATTGGTTAAACGACTGACCCATCACTTCAAAGCAAAACGCAGGGGCGCTCTCCTGCTGGAACTCAATGAGGAAACACCATGACCATTCCCTTTTTCCGGGACGGCTTTGCCCTGCCCGTTGACCAAGCATTGCTGATTCTGCTCAACCAGGAAGTCGCTAAAACCGAGCTCAATATCGAGCGCTTAAGCCAACTGACCTTCAACTTTCGTAATCCCGGCTACAGCGCCGAGCAAGGCGGCGTGCACCCAGTCGAGATCCGCCTGATCCGTGGGCTAGATGGCTGGCTGTTCGATTACGTCACCGACTTCAGCTACCAGGGGCTCGGCCATGATGCCGAGCTCTGCAAGGAGCTCGACTTCAACTTCCTCGATGGGGAACACACCATGTTGGGCTGGGGACCGCTGCGGCTGGCTGAGGCGCGGGAGTTGTTCGGCATCTGGCAGAGCAACTTCATTGCCTACTGCCGGTTGGAATGCTTCAGCGTCACCGTCGCAGGAGATTAGGAGGACACGATGAGCCAAGAATTAGCGCTCTCCCACTACTCACGTCAGTGGTTGGGACAAGTTGCCGCCAACGCCAAGATACCCCCCACCCGCAGTAGTCAGCGATGGCTGCTGCACCTGACACCGGATAGTCCACACATCCGCACCGTCACCCTGCAGGTCCGTTGGTCTGGCGTGCAGTGGCAACTGATCTCCCTCACCAATGCTGAGGACTGGCACACCATGAGCCGGCCGAGGGATGAAATCTGCATCGACCCCGAACGCCGCTGTTTCTGGCATTGCCAGGCAGGACCAGTCCCGCTCACCGAGCAACCTCGCGTACTGGCCAACTTTCTGGCCGACCTGCAACGCATCTGCATCCATCGCGGCTATGCCGTGGCGAGTGACCCCATCCCTGACAAGGAGACCGAAGATGATTAACGCCGTGCTCGCCATCGAGCTGGAGGCTTATCTTGAGCATGATGGTCAGATTGAAGCAGTGCATGACCAAAGCCAGCCGGTAGACGGTTACGCCCTCTACCTGCGCTATGAAAACGAACGGGGTGATGCACTGGCGCAATGGCTGTGCGATCACTTGGATCACTACTGGCTAACACAGGTAGGTAACTTGCTCGCCACCAGTTACCACATTCCGCTGCACGACTACACCCCGCACACCCTGGCGGCCAGAACACCGCCAACCAAGTCTGCGGTCCCCCCCCATTCAGTAACCCATTAACCAACTACCTCGCCAACCCTGCCGCATCCAACGCGGTGGGACGATGGTGTATGGAGCACAATCATGTTGCATCACAAACTGATCGCCGGGGAAACCCCCGGCACCTACCGGGTGACTGACCTTGTCACCGACGATGACCTGCTCACCATCGCCCAAGCCGTTGCCCGCCAGAAACTCGCCAAGGGCACAGCTCTCACCGATAAATACCTGGCACAACAAGCACTGCAAGGGCTGCTGCAAACACGAGACCGCGAAGTGTTTGCAGCACTGTTCCTCGATAACCAACACCGGATCCTGGCCTACGAGGAGCTGTTCCTTGGCACCCTGTCCGCTGCGACCGTCTACCCTCGCGATGTCGTCAAGCGGGCACTGCACCACAATGCTGCCGCTCTGATACTGGTGTATAACCACCCGTCGGGATACCCGGAACCCAGCCGGGCAGATATCGAGATCACCCTGCGACTGCAGAATACCTTGGCACTAGTGGATATCCGGATTTTGGATCATCTGGTCGTCGGTACTGAGGGTGTGGTGTCGCTGGCAGAACGAGGAAATTTGTAACTGCCACGCAGGTCAGGGGGCCCATGGAGGAAGAAGGCATAGCCAGCAGTGAGCTCTACAACGACTTACCATCATTAGGAGTACACAGAAAATGCGAACCATAGGGAGTTGGGGATTACACACCCAAGTTCAGCCACGTTTTGGCGCACGTGCAATTGTTGAACGAAGCAGGGTTTCCCTGCTTTGGGATCGCTGCGGCGTCTATGGCGATGCTGACGAGCAATGGCTCACCGACATTGATACCGTTATACCGAGTTTTATTGAGCGCCTTAGAAAGCTCTTTCAACAAGGAGAACTACTGAGTGACCAAGATAAATTGGTGACGTTGCAGCAAGGGGAATGGGTGTGTCTGGCTAATCCCAAAGCCAGCTACGGATATCTCTATCTGGATGTCTACCGGCAGGAATGCAGTAGTGTTCAAGCCGCGAAAATATGAATCTGAGGCAGAGGGTGAGCATGTAGCTCACCCTACCTGATACTTCTTTTTTTTTGGCTGACTACTGAACCCCTAATGCCTTGTAGACGGCATCTACCGGATCAGCATAAAAGCTGATTTGAAACTTGGAGAAGATCTCCGCCGGTACGGTTGGAATATCCGAGGCTGACGCCATCGGCAACAATACCCGTTTTCCGCCACTGTCCATTGCCAGTTGCAGACTGCCAGCCAAATCCTCAACCGGATTGACCACACCGCCTAGCGTCATGTCACCCAGCACTACCATCTGCTCCTGCACCGGCTTGCCCATCAGAATGGAACAAAACGCTACCAGCGCGGCCAGACTGGTTTGGTGCTGGGGCAGGAGTTATGTAGCTCGACCACATGCAAATGGTACTCATGCTCGGAGAACTTGGTTGTTGCGCTGACCCGATTCAGGTTGCCTTTGAAGTAATCGAAACCGACCCGGATCGCCTCCTTCGCTGGCGTATTGGAACCCAACCAAGAGGTCGCATGCCTGCCGTTATCTGGCGCCATCCGTGCCCACAAATGATACGCCGTCACTGATATTAACCTTTGGCGTCGATTAGGCAAAGGCTGGAAATCACTGAGCAGTGCACCCAGAACATATTACAACTGTAATACGTATAGGAATAAGTTTGAGGAGTAGGGAATATACGATATTAGCATGGTGTATCACGATGACTTAGAAGAACGTCATCTGCTATTGCATAATGTGCTGAACTATTTGCTCAAGTTTGATGAAATGCTACTGACTGTGATGTGTGAGCTCTTCAGAAGCATAGGTAAAATGGAAGTGCCCCGCAGAAGATGGAAAGGTGGTACACCACGTTTTCTGCAGTGATATCAAGGCGGTAAGATAGCGCATATTTATAACATATGCGTACCCCCTCTTGAAATAAAGAACCCGCGATATGGAGCATCACGGGTTCTGAGTAGTTAGAAGTTAGCTAAGAATGTTTAAGTCTAGTATGGGACTAAAAAGACTCGACTCCCGCTCAGAGTATATGCACGGAGGCGGTGTTAGTTGTGCCGCTCGGTACCAGAGCACCGGAGACCATCACAACCACATCACCTTTCAGACCCATGCCGATTTCCAGCGCGGCTTCTTTACCGATGCGATAGAAATCGTCGGTAGAGGCGATGCTGTCAACCACGTGAGCAACCACACCCTTGGTCAGAACCAGTTGGGCAGCAGTTTTCTTGTTGGTGGTGATAGCTAGGATCCAGGCTTTCGGGAAATACTTGCGAATGGCCTTGGCAGACTTGCCGCCTTCGGTAGCGACCACGATCAGCGGGGCGTCCAGCTTCTCGGAGGTCTCTACGGCGCCTTTACATACGGCTTCGGTGATGCGCAGCTTGTTGCTGTCGTTGGCAGCAGACAGGTTGGACGGCATCACGGCATCGGTACGCTCGCAGATGGTGGCCATGATGGTCACGGCTTCCAGCGGGTACTTACCCTTGGCGGATTCACCGGACAGCATCACTGCATCGGTACCGTCCAGGATGGCGTTGGCCACGTCGCCAGCTTCGGCGCGGGTCGGACGCGGGTTCTTGATCATGGAGTCCAGCATCTGGGTGGCAGTGATAACCACTTTGCGGGCTTTGTTGCACTTGGCGATGATCATCTTCTGGGCGAAGATAACTTCTTCAACCGGGATCTCTACACCCATGTCGCCACGAGCAACCATGATGCCGTCGGAAACAGCCAGGATCTCGTCGAAGTTGTCCAGACCTTCCTGGTTTTCGATCTTGGAGATGATCTGGATGTTCTCGCCACCGTGGGCTTTCAGGTGCTCACGGATTTCCAGAACGTCTTCTTTCTTACGGATGAAAGAAGCGGCAACGAAATCAACGCCTTGCTCGCAACCGAAGATCAGGTCGCGCTTGTCTTTCTCGGCCAGGGCCGGCAGCTTGATGGAGACGCCCGGCAGGTTAACGCCTTTGTTCTCGCCCAGATCACCGTTGTTCAGCACTTTACAGATAACTTCGCGCTCGGTGATTTCGATAACGTCCAGACCGATCAGGCCGTCATCAACCAGGATGCGGTTGCCGACGCGCAGATCGTTGGCGAAACCTGCATAGGTCACGGCCACTTTGTCTTTGTTGCCAACCACGGTCTGGTCGGTGGTGAAGGTGAAAGTCTGGCCAGCGACCAGCGCGACGTCGTTGCCGCCTTCCAGCTTCATGGTACGGATTTCCGGACCCTTGGTGTCCAGCAGGATAGCTGCGTGCTTGCCGGTCTCGGCCATCACAGCGCGCAGGTTGCTGATGCGGCTGCCGTGCTCGGCGTAGTCACCGTGGGAGAAGTTCAGGCGCATGACGTTCATGCCGGCGTCCAGCATTTTGGCCAGCATTTCTTTGGATTCGGTCTTCGGACCGATGGTGCAGACAATTTTGGTCTTTTTCATGTCAATCTTCATGGTGCTGTTGTCATCTCTTCAATGTGAAATAGTCAGCGGGTCAGGACAAAGGCGGCCAACGCCGGCAGTCCTCTGCCCTCCCGATCAAACAGGGCCTGGTTCTCCCAGCCATTGCCGAGGGGCTCATCTATCCCGAGGAACGCCATGCCAGCGCGACTGGCCCAACTGTCGCCGGGGACCCGGATCCAGCCCGGCTCCCAATAGACAAACCCGAGCCCGAGCTGATCCGGCACTGCGGCAATAGCAGCACGCAGTGCATCGAGAAACGCTAGTTGCCCCTCGGGCGTCGCAGCAAACCCGCCGCGTACGGCCTCCTGCTCACCGAAGGCGTTACGAACCTCGTCCTGGTTGACGGTGTCATGCCCATAGGCGGTCTCAACGACCAGCAGCGGACGCCTGATTTGGGTGGCAAGGCTGTTCATGGTGCGCGAGAGGTCGCCCAGAGATCCGTGCCAATATGGGTAGAAGGAGATACCCACCAGATCGAACGGCACATCGCGTACCTGAATCGCCTTGAACCAGCGTAGGCACTGAGCCTCATCCCCTCCTTCAGCAAGATGTAGCATCAGTCGTGGGGTGATACCCCCCTCGCTGCCAGCACGGATCCCGGCGATGGCCGCCTTGAGCAACTGGGCTAATCGATCGAACCCCTCCTCTTCTTCTTGCCGGTGTAGTTGCCCCTGAGGCCACAGCATGCCGTTATTGAGTTCGTTGCCGACCTGCACCATTTGCGGTGGCACCCCGGCCTCGCGCAGGCGTTGTATCACGGCGGCGCTGTAATCGTGCAGCATTGCCGCCAGCTCTGCATCCGACTTGCCTCGCCAGGTCCGTGGCGTGTGCTGCTTGCCAGGGTCGGCCCAGAAGTCGCTGTAATGAAGATCGAGCAACCAGGGCAGGTTGAGGGACCGGCTTCGCTGCGCCAGTGCAATCACCTTTTCCAAGTCATTGTTGCCACCACCAAAGGGTTCCCCCTTGGCCGAACGGGGATCGACCCACAGCCGCAGGCGTACCAGGTTGAGGCCACGCTTGCGCATCAGGGTTAGCAAATCCCCCTGCCGCGTTCCGTCTTGATAGTGAACGCCCAGGCGCTCGAGTTCGGCTAGGGTGGAGACATCCGCCCCTCGGATGACCAGGTTATGAGGAGCGGCACCAGCCCCTGCACTGATGGCTCCCAGCATGACCAACAGTGGCCAGCTCAGCGGGGGGCGCATCCTAGTGCTGCTCCGGCTCGTGCAGCTCGAACCACTGACCGAGATCACGACGCAGGTTGTCCGAGCGTTTGCCGAAGATGGCCTGCACCTCGTCGCCGATGATGATGACGCCTATGGCGCCGAGACGCTGCAGCGCCTCGCTGTCGACCGGCTGCAAGGCATTGACCCTGACCCGCAGCCGGGTCAGGCAGGCGTCAAAGCCCACGATGTTGTCGCGCCCGCCAAAGGCAGCGATGAGCGCGGTGATGGCCGCTTCGTCCAGCCCGGAGAGCGGTGCCTCGGCCGATTTCTCCTCCTTGTGGCCGAGGGCCGCGGCGAACAGCCGCTTGAAGTCCTGCATCTTGACCATTTGAATCTCCTAAACGTAAAAAAGAAGGCGAAGCCACTGGCTCCGCCCCGCAATCAACGGGCGCGACGCAGCACCCGGCAGCCGAATGGAGGCAGCACCAGTGAATCGCTCAGCGCCTCACCGCTCACCATGTCACTGTGACCACCCGGCAGAGTGACCAGGCGCTCGGCGTTGGCGAAATTTTGCACAAACACGAACACCTGCTTACCATCGCTGCGGCACTGGGCGGTGACCCCCTCCGGCAAGGCTGGCAAAGCACGCGGCAGGGCCAGGGTCTCGATGAGATGGCCAAAGAAGTCGCGTTGGAACGCCAGATCATTTCGCGAGGCGACATAATAGGCGCGACCTGTCCCGTGCTCGTTGACCGTCACCGCCGGACGTCCGGCATAAAAGTCACCGTCATAGCTGGCCAGGGCCCTCGCGCCTTCCAGGTGGATGAGATCGCAAAGGTGAGTGACTTCGTAAGGGCCGCAGAGTCCGGCTTCGTTGCCAGCAAGACCCGAGACGGCGTTACGTTCCTCGTCATAGAGACCGTCTATCTCCTCTGCCCAGATCCCAAGGACCGGGCGTAGCGGCCCTGGGAATCCCCCCAGGTGACAGAGATCGGTCTCGTTGACGATGCCACTCCAGTAAGTGGTAACAAACTGCCCACCTCGTTTGACAAAGGCGTCAACCCGTTCGGCAAAGCCATCGCGCACCATGTAGAGCATCGGGGCGATAACCAGGTCATAGCCATCAAGCGCGCAGTCGGCATTGATGACATCCACCGCCACCCCTGCCTCCCAGAATGGGCGGTAGTGCTCGGCTACCGTCTTCTCGTAGAAGAGGCCGGCATTGCGCGGCCCCTGGGCATTGTCCATGGCCCAACGGCTCTCCCAGTCGAAAATGATGGCCACTTTGGCCTCGACGCGGCTGCCAGCGACCTCTTGCAACTTGGCCAGGATCTCGCCTAGCGCCTGCACCTCGCGGCCCACCCGGGTATCGATGTGACCAACGTGATCGACCACGGCGCCGTGGAACTTCTCGACCGAACCACGGCTCTTGCGCCACTGGAAGTACTGCACCGAGTCGGAGCCGTGGGCTACCGCCTGCAAGGAGGAGAGGATATGCATTCCCGGCTTCTTGAGCTTGCTGATGGGCTGCCAGTTGGTCAGGCTCGGGGTCGACTCCATCAGGAAGAAAGGTTTGCCTCCCTTGAGAGTGCGCATCAGGTCGTGATACATGGCGGTGTACGCCGCCAGGGTCGAGTCATCGCCACTGTTGTGCCAGAGGGGGTAGCTGTCCCAGGAGATGAAATCGATCTCCTTGGCCAACTGCCAGTAGTCATAGTCGTAGAAGTACTCCATGAAGTTGGTGGTGGCCGGCAGGCTCGGGTTGGCCGCCTTCAAGGGCTTGATCTCCTCGGCACAGAAATCGCTCACCTGGGCGGTATTGAAACGCTTCCAGTCTAGGTTGAGGCCGTGGATCGAGCTCTCGCCGATGGGAGACGGGGATTCGATCTGTGACCAGTCGGTGTAGGTATGGCTCCAGAAGCTGCTCCACCAGGCGTGATTGAGCGCTTCTATGCTGCCATAACGAGCCTTGAGCCAGTCACGAAAGCGCTCCTGACAAAGCTCGCAGTGGCACTCGCCGCCGTACTCGTTGGAGATGTGCCAGGCGATGACACCGGGATGATGGCCGTAGCGTTCGGCCAGGGCACCGTTGATAGCGCGCACCTTGTCACGATAGACAGGCGAACTCATACAGTGATTGTGACGGCCACCGTGCAGTGCCTTCACACGTTCCTTGCTGACCCGCAGCACCTCGGGATAACGCTGGGAAAGCCAAGCCGGACGAGCACCACTTGGTGTGGCGAGGAAAACTGACACACCGTTTTCGTGCAAGCGATCGAGCACCGTATCGAGCCAGCCGAACTCATAGTGCCCCTCTTGTGGCTCCAGGGAAGACCAACTGAAGATGCCGACCGACATCACGTTGCAGCGGGTTTGCTTCATCATCTCGAGATCGCGCTCGAACACCAGGGGATCATCCAGCCACTGATCCGGGTTGTAATCAGCACCATGCAGCAGGGCGGGCACCCGTTCACTGAGCGGGGGAAACTTGAACATCACACATCTCCTAAAACGAGGGGGCGCCAGCCATGGCCGGTCGCCCTATCGGTTGAACCGGGTCAGTTGAATACCTTGATCGAGGGAAGCACATGGCCGGAGCAGTCAAACAGCGCCTGGTTCTCCCGGGCATTGCCCTCTTTCCAGTCGTCGTTGTTGTACTTCATCCCAGCCTTGGTAGCCCAAGTGGCACCAGGGGTTGGCAGCCACGCAGGCTCCCAGTAGAAGACTCCCTTGCCACGCCCGTCCGGTACCGCCACCACGCTCTTGATCAGATCGCGCAGGAAGTCGGCCTGCCCCTGTACGCTGGCCGGGTAACCACCGTCGCTCGCCTCCTTGGCAGTGAAGTTGTTCTCGGCGTTGTCGCAGTTCTCAGTGGTGTAGCCGTAGGCGGCCTCGACCACGATCACATCCTTGCCATAGCGCTTGCTGATGTCATCCATGTTGGCCTTGAGGGCATTGATGGGGCCATTCCAGTAGGTGTAGAAGGAGAGTCCGATGATATCGAAGGGCACCTCGCGCTTGGCGACTTCATCAAACCACCAGACGAAGGTGTCGTTTTTGGTGCCCTCAGCCAGATGCAGCATCACCTTGATATCTTTGCCGTGCTCTTTCACAGCACGTACACCAGCCTTGAGCAGTGTGGCCAGGCGATCAAACTCCCCACCGTTTTGCCCCCAGCTCTTGCCCTCTGGCCATAACATGCCACCATTGATCTCGTTGCCGACCTGCACCATGTCAGGCATCACACCGGCCTTTGCCAGGGCATCCATGCTTTCCTTGGTATGGGCGTAAACGGCATCCGCCAACTGCTCGACTGACATCGTACGCCACGCCTTGGGCTTGTTCTGGCGGCCCGGATCGGTCCAGAAGTCGCTGTAGTGGAAATCGAGCAGGAACTTCATACCAAGGGCCTTGGCACGCTTGGCAAGCGCTATCGTTGCAGCCAGATCGTTGTTACCACCGCCGTAAGGCTTGCCGTCCGCATCCTTGGGGTCTACCCACAGGCGCAGGCGAATGTAGTTAAAGCCGTTCTCCTTGAGGATTGCCATGGCGTCCTGTTGCTTGCCACTGGCATCAAAGAACTTGCCACCAAATTTCTCTACTTCGGCCAGCATGGAGACATCAGCCCCCTTGATGAACTCCTGTGGTACCGCAACTGGTTGCACCACCACATTTTCGGCAGCCACGGCGGGGGCATGCATACCCAACATGCCGGTGGCGAGCAGCGCCGCCATCACCAGCGTCTTCTTGATTTTCATGTCGAACGTCCTGTTTAACGGATTAACCCTTGGTCCCACCTGCGGTAAGACCGGAAACGAAGTACTTCTGCAAGGAGAGGTACAAGATGGCCACCGGCACCGCGATGAGCACAGCTCCCGCCGCATAGGTGGTGTAGCTGGCCCCCATCTTCTGGGCGACCAGGTTGTAGAGACCAATGGGCAAGGTGAACTGATCCGGGGTGCGCAATATGGTGCTGGCCAGGATGAAGTCGCCAAGCGGGCCGGTGAAGGAGAACAGTGCAACCACCGCAATGATGGGCTTGGAGAGCGGCATGATGATCTCGATGAAGATGCGGAAGTTGCCCGCTCCGTCCATACGCGCCGACTCGTCAAGATCCTTGGGGATGGCGTCCAGATAACCCTTCATCAGATAGGTGTTCATCGGGATCATGCCGCCCACATAGACCAGCACCAGCGCCAGGTGGCTGTTGACCAGACCCAGCATCTGGGCCAACACGAAGATGGCGATGAGGGCCGAGAACTGGGGCACCATCTGCAACAACAGGAACAACATCAGGCCATTTTGCCGCCCACGGAAACGAAAGCGCGAGAAGGCATAGGCAGTGAAGCTGACGCTGATGAGGGTCAACACCATGGTCAGGAAACTGATCTTCATCGAGTTCCAGTACCAGTCGGCGTAGTCGATGCGCCCGTCAAACAGCTCCTGGTAATGAATAAAGGAGAAGTTTTCCGGGATGATCGAGGTGTTGAGCAGGCTGCTGCCCGGGTTGAGGGATGCCCCCACCGTCCAGATGAGGGGGTAGATGATGATCACCGCAACCATAGCCAGCAGCAAATAGCTTAGGGTCAGGCGGATGGCATTACTCTTTTTCAGACTGTGTTTGGCACTCATGGCTGGATCTCCTTACACCATGTCGTCTTGCTTGAACGAATTGGTCGCACGGAACTGCCACAGGGCAATGCCGACCACGAAGATGGAGAGCAGAATGGTGATGCTCGCTGCAATCGCATACTGGGATGACGACATGGTCAGCTTGTAGATCCAGGAGACCAGGATGTCGGTGCCGCCGGCATTGGAACCAGCCACCGCCGGTCCCCCGTTGTTGAACAGGTAAATAATGTTGAAGTTGTTGAAGTTGAAGGTGTACTGGGTGATGAGGATCGGAGCGATCGAATACAGCACCAAGGGCAGCGTAATGGTGGTCAACTTGTGCCATGTGCTGGCACCGTCGATGGTGGCCGCCTCGTAGAGATCATCCGGGATAGCCTGCAACACCCCAGTGGTCATGGCGAAGACGAACGGGAAGCCAAGCCAGGTCTGCATCAGGATGAGGGCTGTCTTGGTCCAGAAGGGATCAGTCATCCATGCCTTGGGGTCGATACCCAGAGAAGCCAGAATACCGTTGTTGATGACGCCAAAGGTCTCGTTGAACATGCCGGCGAACACCAGAATGGTGACAAAACCGGGCACTGCCCACGGCAGAATCAGGATGGTGCGGATGAGCGGCTTGAAGCGCAGATCCTTCTGATTGACCAGGATCGCCAGCAGCACCCCGACCGAGCATTGCAACGTGGTGGCGATCAGCGTCCAGATCACGGTCCACTGCAGCACGTCGAGCAAGGTCGAACGCCACAGATCGAGCTTGAAGATGTTGATGAAGTTCTTCATCCCCACCCAGTCCACCAACTTGGCCGGCGGGGTGTGGTATAGATCGTAGTTGGTGAAGGCGATGGAGAAGCCGAAGATGATGGGGAACACCACCACGAACACCAGCAGGATGAAGCCCGGGGTGATCATCAGGTACGGGAACCCTTCGCTCAGCAGCAACTGGTATTGCTTGCGCACACTGGTCAGGGCCACGCCACGATCGCGGCGATCACCGTTGATATAGGCGTCGCGGATACTCCAGTAGTAGAAAGCACAACCAAAGATAGCCACCAGTACGCTGATGACCCCCTTGGCCAGAAGGAAGACGGAGTTGTCCCGCGGTAACTCGATACCGAGGGTGAACAGGCCCCAGAAGCCCTGCGACAGGAAGTCATGGAATACGCCGAAGAAGCAAACCATGACGATAAAAAACAGGGTGCCCTTGACCCATTGCCGGTTATACCACTGTCCGAGTCCCGGTATCAGCGAGAGCAGCGCGGCAACCTTGGCATGATGGGTTCTTGTACCAATCTGGGTGAACGATTCGGAATCGACAACCACAATTTACCTCCTTTCCATTAAGAGCCCGGGCGACCACTGATGCCGCCCGGCCCGAATCGAGCCGAAGCTCGACTGTTGTTATTGCTGTGCGTGATTGACTTCGATCTGCATGTTGATGTTCTTGACCGCGCCGTCCAAAGCCGCCTTGACATCCTGCTTGCCGGTCACACCGAGCTGCAGTGCGCTGTTGGCCGGGGTCCACACCTCCTGCATCTCGGGCACACTTGGCATCGGGATGGCGAAGCCAGCCTGAATGGCCACGGCCCGGGATTTCTCGTCGTCCTTGATGAGCGGATCGTCGATCAATGCCTTGAGCGGCGGGATCTCACCGGTCTTCTGGAAGCGGACCTTGGCGTACTCAGGCTGATTGATGAACTCGATGAACTGCTGTGCCAGCTCTTTCTGCTTGGAATAGGTTGAAATGCTGTACCCCTTCACGCCGAGGAAGGAGCGCATGTGTTCGCCATTGGGCAGTGTCGGTAGTGGGGCGACGCCATAATTCACACCGGCATCCTTGTAAGGTTGGAACGACCAAGGTCCCGTGATAACAGCCGCCGCCTTCTTCTCGGTAAACAAAGAGTCGATGGCGTTTGCGCCGGTCTCACCGACGATACCGGCTGGGAAAAGCCCTTCGCTATAGAAACGCTTGAGGAAGCTGACCGCGTCGACCGCCCCCTGGTTGGCCAAGCCCACGTCCTTGACGTTGAGCGAACCGTTGGGGTTCTGGCCGAAGATGTAGCCCCCCATGGCGGCCACTACGCCGTAGGAGTAATAGATCTCGTCAAACTTGGCGAGCAGGCCGTATTTGTTCTCCCCACGCAGGGTCTGGGAGGTCTTGATCAGCTCGTCGAAGCTCTCCGGCGCCTTGGGCAGCAGGTCTTTGTTGTAGACCATGACGATGGTCTCGACCGCCTTGGGCAGGCCATAGAGCTTGCCTTCATAAGTCTGGGCATCCACCGCCGGCTTGGTGAAGCCGGCCAGATAGTCGGCACCCGGCTTGATCTCGCTGATGAGCCCCTGCACCACGGCGGTGCCCACCTGATCATGGGGCAATACCAACACATCCGGGCCTATGCCGGCAGGGCCGTCTAGGCGCAGCTTCTCGATCTGCTGGGCATAGGGGGTTTCGAGGATCTTAACCTTGACGCTGTGTTTGGCTTCGAACGCCTTGACGGCCTCCTCTATGCCATTTGATTTCTTGATGTCTTCCCACACCAGCAGTTCACCGTCGGCAGCCCGGGCTACCTGCCCCAACCCCACCACGCCAAAAGAAAACAACATTGCAGCGGTCAATTTATTGATTTTCATATGATTTCCTTGTCCCTAACTCAGGTAAAAACAGGCCTTCGCCGACCACGTCGGTTAGGTGGGTGTTACGATGCCATCCAGCCGGTGTAACTTATGACGCTTGTTACCGATTAGTGTGTAAAGCAGAGCACAACCACATTGCACACTGTACTGGTCTGGCCTCTATGACGCGCACTCACCATCACCTAATGTAATGATAAATAACCGGTTTAATCCTATACATCAGATCCGGAGCAACTCGCTCTCTCTCTTAATTTCTTGCCGCCTACGCCCTTCACTATGCTTTCATGCGGCAAAAAAGGTAACGATTACACCGAATGGCTCTACGGTAAGCGGTGCCTGCCCAGCCTGCCAGTAGCACGTACCAAGGCTGTGATCTCATGCACAAAAGAAACAGCATTTTGTGCAACCGCTTACACCTGACTGATATAGTCCCCCCAAAGCCACAGAGTGAAACGGTGTGAAACGCCTTCTCCCTCCCAGGGCAAAGAAGCCGCAGCAGGGGTATGGCCACCTCGGAGTTCTGCAGCTAATGCATTTATTATCAAGGAGTTAAAGCTCATGGCGAGTATCAGATTGAACAATGTGGTCAAGCGTTTTGGCAGCAACGTGACCTTGCATAACGTCAACCTGGACGTGGAAGACGGCGAGTTCACCGTCTTCGTCGGTCCTTCCGGTTGTGGCAAGTCCACCCTGCTGCGGATGATCGCCGGTCTAGAAGAGATATCGGAAGGCCAGATTGCCATCGATGAGCAGGTGGTCAACGATATCGCACCGGCTCATCGCGGCGTGGCCATGGTGTTCCAGTCCTATGCCCTCTATCCACACATGACGGTGGCCGAGAACATGGGCTATGGCCTGCGGGTCAATGGCGTGCCGAAAGAGGAGATAACCCACCAGGTCAGCATGGTGGCCAAGACGCTGCAGCTCTCCCACCTGCTCGATCGCAAGCCCAAGCAGCTCTCCGGCGGCCAGCGCCAGCGGGTAGCCATCGGCCGTGCCATCGTGCGCAATCCCAAGGTGTTCCTGTTTGACGAGCCGCTCTCCAACCTCGATGCCGAGCTGCGTGTCGAGATGCGCTTGCACATCGCCAAGCTGCATCAGGAGCTCAAGACCACCATGATCTACGTGACCCACGATCAGGTAGAGGCCATGACCCTGGCCGACAAGATAGTGGTGATGAACTATGGCAAGGTGGAACAGGTCGGCTCGCCGATGGAGCTCTACTACAAACCCTGCAACCGCTTCGTGGCCGGTTTCATCGGCTCACCCAAGATGAACTTCCTACCGGCCCGCGTACTGGCCTGGAGCCCGGAGCAGATCCGGGTCAAGGTAGCCGGCCAGCAGGAGCTCACCCTGCCCATCCTCACCGAGCGACTCGAGCAGGGCAGCGAGATCTCCCTTGGCCTGCGTCCCGAGCATGTGGTGCCGGGCGCAGAGGGGATCCACCTCGCCTTTACCTGCGAGGTGGTGGAACGTCTTGGCAACAGCACCTACCTGTTCGGTCAGTGCTGCGGCACCGACGGCTTCAAGCTGCTGCTGGCAGGGGATGGGGAGTTTCATCCGTACCAGAAGATGGATGTCTTCTTTGCCCCGCAAAATTGCCTTGTGTTCAATGCCGAAGGGCTCAGGATCAGCCGCTGAACGCGGCTACTGCATGCCCCGATCTATTTTGCCCCCGCCGGTCGGGGGCTTTTTTTTATCCCCGGCTCGGGACACAAAATGAGAGCGGGCTCGCAACCCTGGACAAATCCCATACAAGGGTGCCGAGAAAGAGTGTAAAAGATCCACAAAATAATGAAAACGTTACACTAAAAATCAGATTCAGGGACCCTCCCTTATCGTGACCTTATCTTTTAAAAAGATAAGGCACTGATAAAAGATGACTTATTACTTTTGCCATCAGGCTGGGTTGACTCAACACTACATGTAATCGATACCATGAGCTTGCGTACTCGTCACCTTTCCATCATCCAGCGCCTGGCGCTGGGCTTTGCCGTCATCCTGTTGCTGCTGCTGCTCTCGGTGACCCTCTCCCTCTACGCCGGCCAACGGCTGGCCGACCAAGTGGGGCTGCTCGCCAGCCATACCGCGCCGACTCTGGTGCAGAGCCGTGCCGTGGTCCGTGATCTCTTTACCCTCGACCGACATCTGGGCAACGCATTACTGCAGACCGGAGAGGAGGAACTGGGCTCCGCCCGCGAGCAGATGCAGCAATGGCAGGCTCGCTTCGACCAGGATCTGGCCACCCTGGCTCGACAGATAGCGGGGGAGCCGCAACAGAGTGCGCGCGTCGAGAGCCTGCGCGAGCAACAGGCCGCCTACTGGCAACTGGCCCAACAACTGGTCGATGACTATGCCCACAACCGCCTCGAACAGAGCAAGCTGGCTGCCGACACCCGCCTCGGCAGCACGGCGCGCCAATTTGCCAGTGCCCTCGATGTTCTGCTTGCCCCTCTGGGTAGCCATCCTGCCGCATTGCTCAAGAATCGTCTGCTGGCAAACCTGGAACAGCAAGTCAGTACTACTCAGGAGATCCTCAAGCAGCAAGACCCGGCTCCTATTGCGGCACGCTTAGCGATCAATGAACGGGCCAATAAGCAGATGACAGAACTGCGCAAGGAGCTGGAGCGCCAGCTTGCAGGCCAAGAAGATGCTTTCGGCGCGCCCCTAAGCCTGGAACGTAGCACAGGGGCACGGCTCGATACCCTCGCAACCCTGCTAAGTGGTCCAGACAGCTTGCTGGCCCGCCACCTGTCACTGGTCGAGCAAAGCATCATGCTTCGCAACCAAAGCGCACAAGCCAGCCATTTCATCGACAGTCTGCTCGGCGAGCTGAGCGAACTTGACGGAGCAATCGACGAGCAGCTTCACCAGAGCACCGCCGGCAGCGGCGCAATTCTGCTCTGGCTACGCCTCGGGCTGTGCGCCGGCCTGTTGCTCTCTCTCAGTCTCGGCGCCCTGGTGCTGTGGCACCTGGTGCACGCCATCCGCCAGCCGCTGCACCATATCCTCACCACCCTCAAGGCACTGAGCCAGGGAGACATGCGCCAACGCGTACCGCTGCTGCGCCACGACGAGTTTGGCCAGCTTGCCATCGGCATCAATGCTCTGGCCGACGAGATGAGCGGCATGCTCGGTCAGATAGTTCATGCGGCCGACGCGCTCGGCCGTATGGCCGGCCAGAACCAGCAAGCCCAGCATCACGCCCAGCTTGCCATCGGCGAACAGCGCAACGAGACCACAGGGGTCTGTAGCGCCATGGAGGAGATGGACTACTCGGTTCGCGAGGTTGCCGGCAGTATTGGCCAGACCGAACAGACACTCGGCAACATAGCAGCGGCAGCCCACGCCGCCAGCCTGCGTGGGGCTGCGACCGGCAAACGGCTGCAGCAACTGGCTGACGAGTTGGCGCAATCACGCCGCAGTGTGGAGCAGGTGCAGACATTGAGCGTCAGCATCGGTGACATCCTTGCCCTGATCGGGCGCATCACGGAGCAGACCAATCTGCTGGCCCTCAACGCCGCCATCGAGGCGGCCCGCGCCGGAGAGCAGGGGCGTGGCTTTGCCGTGGTGGCCGACGAGGTACGTCAGCTGGCACACCACACCGCAGACTCCACCACTCGTATCCAGGGGATCATCGACGATCTGCAGCAGAGCACCCGCGGCGCGGTCGCCACCATGCTGCGCTGCCACGACGCCATGGCCCTGAGCCGCACCGACAGCGATGCAGGTTGCGCCACCCTGGCCGAGCTATCCCAGGCGCTGCAGCAGGTGGCCGAGCAGAGCAGCCGTATCGCCAGCGCGACCCTGCAGCAACAGCAGACCAGCGCCGAGATCGCCCGCAACATTACCAACATAGCCCGGATTGCCGACGACAACCAAGTCGCCCTGGTCAAGGTGGCACAGACCAGCGACCAGTTGCAGCAGTTGTCGCAGCAGCAACTGTCGCTGACCCGCCGCTTCACCCTGAAGAGCGCCTGACCACACACCATAGAGAGGACTACCCATGTTCAAGAAGACACTGTTGCTGACTACCCTGATCGCCTGTCTCCAGCCCGCGCTGGCCAATGAAGAGAACCCCCTGGCACGCCCGCTGTTCCTGCGTGGCGAGATGAACAACTGGGAGGCACCGGCAGACCAGCAACTGGTGACCCAGCAAGGAGACTTGCTGTCGGTACAGGTGGCCTTGCAGGCCAGTCACGGCGCCTACAAGTTCAAGATTGCCGACGAGAAGTGGAAGGCCGACACCAGCTATGGTCAGTTCGACCCCGCAGTCAAGGTCGAGGCGGACAAACCGGTGGTAGTCAAGGCCGGCTGGCAGTGGAGCGACATGAAGTTCACCCCGCCCCGCGACGGCCAGTATCGCATCACCCTGGATCGCCGCGATCCCCAACACATCCAGGTCACCGTCTCCCCCGCCGGGTGATCCCTGGGCCGCCGCAAGGCGGCCCCAGCCTCAGCCGGGATGGCGTCGCACGGCGACGCCATCCCGGCGCGGGACTGCATCCCTGTCGCCATCCTACACACATCCAGACAGGAGATAACAACAATGAAGAGACATCTACTTACCACCCTACTGCTTGGCAGCGCTCTGCTGTTTCATGGCCAGGGAGAAGCCATGGTCAAGGGGGCTGACGTCAGTTGGTTGACCCAGATGGAGAACTCCGGATACAAGTTCTATAACGACGCTGGCCAGCAGCAGGATCTGTTCAAAACCCTGAAAGAGCACGGTATGAACACCATCCGACTCAGGGTATGGGTCAATCCTGCCGATGGCTGGAACAACATCAGTGACGTCATCACCAAGGCCAAGCGGGCCAAGGCGGCCGGTTTCGATCTGCTGATTGACTTCCACTACAGCGACAGTTGGGCCGACCCTGGCAAGCAGACCAAGCCGGCAGCCTGGCAGAGCTACACCTTCGAGCAGCTGATGTCGAACGTATGGTGGCACACCTACAACTCCCTGGTAGCCCTGAAAAACGCAGGCATCACACCCAAGTGGGTACAGGTGGGCAACGAGACCAACAATGGCATGCTCTGGGAAGAGGGGCGCGCCTCGGTCAACATGAAGAACTTTGCCTGGCTCATCAACAGCGGTTATGACGCCGTCAAGGCGGTCAACAGTAGCACCAAGGTCATCGTCCACCTGGCTAACTGCGAGAACAACAGCCTCTATCGTTGGATGTTTGATGGCCTAAAGAACAACGGTGCCAAGTGGGATGTCATTGGTGCCTCCATCTACCCAACCCAGAGTGGCAACGGCGACTGGTTCACCCTCAACAACCTCTGCTATGACAACCTCTCCGATATGGTGACCCGCTATGGCAAGGAGGTGATGATTGTCGAGGTGGGCATGCCATGGGATGACCCAAAAAACAGTTACGACACCATTGCTGATCTACTCAACAAGATGACGTGGATCCCCGATAGCAAGGGACTCGGAGTGCTCTACTGGGAACCACAAAGCTACAAGAACTGGCAGGGTTACAGCCTGGGGCTGATGGACAACAGCGGCAAACCCACTTATGCGCTGGATGCCTTCCTGTTGCATTAAATATGTAACGTTACACAGAGGCGCAGTAGGTAGTGCGCCTCTTCAGGCTGCCACCTGGACATGACTTCACCCGTCTCTTCGCCCTTTCTCACCAACGCATATCATCCCGCCACTTGCCTGCGCGTAATGACTCTGGATGCGGATGGCAGCTCCACTGAGCCGAGTCGCGCGGGGGCCTCCGCCACCATCACCGAAAACACGACCACCCTCTCCCCGAGACAAACCGACTCGCCGACTGCAGCCTCCTTCGCCGGGACTCGCAACATCGGTTTTCCTAGGACGACGTCAGCACGACAAGGCGAGTCCTCAATGCAAAATAAAAAAGGGAGCCCAGCGGGCTCCCTGCGATGTAACGAGTCGGGATTTACCACCAGGCTTCGGCCTGCACGCCGAAGTTCCAGGTATTATCATCCTCACCGCCGTTGAAGGATTTGCCTTCGCCATCTTTCAGATAGCTGGCAAAAACACGGATCTCCGGGCGGGCAAACATGCTGGGACCAGCTGACCAAGCTTGAGCCAAGGTATATTTTTGACCACTCGATTTTTCTTCAGAGCCGCTTGTCCAAGTCTTGGTGCTCTCATAAGTACCGGCTTCAACCAGCGTCTTCATGATGTCAGTCCACGCATAACCGCCTCGCGCGACAGCGCTAAACAGTTCGGTGTTGTCATGCCATGCTTCAAGTTTCTCACCCTTACCGTAAGTGAATACATGGTTCACACTGAATTTCTCTCCCATGGGAATGTCACCAGTTAGAATCACCCGGTATCCCTTGGCATCATCGGTCAGATGCCAAACATCATACCAACCGCCCCCTTGGGAGATCATGTTCTGGGCCAGCCCTTTGTCAGCATATTGCAGCACCAACTTCTCGTAGATGCGGCTATCGGCAAAGTATTGACTCATTTCTGCGGTCAGCATGACACCATTTTGGGGATCATAGAGATTACCGACCTTCTCCTGCTCATCGGTCGGATTGGGCATGGCATAGCTGACACCCGCTTCAGTCCAGGCCCCTTCCCAGGGAGCCCAGCCGGCATAGCGCAGGTCCAGGAAGTTAACGTTGAGGTCATTGTTGACAATCGAGTTATCGATATCGTTACCATCAGACCGGATCCACGCCAGTGAGAAGGCGCCTGGACCTGCCTTGAGGTTCTCAATACCGGCACCGGCTCCCGAGATATTCCAGTATTTGGTATCGATGATGTGAAGGTCGTGACGCTGATAGAAGCGCTTGCCAGCCCAAACCACGGCATCGGGCGCAGCGGAAATCAGCCCCTTGGCCTTAACATTGAATTGGCGCAGAGCAAATGTTGCATCGTCCTTGCACTCCTTTTGATCGAAGTTACACACAGTGGTGGTACTTTCATAGTCATTGGAGCCATCGCTCTGCATGCTGAACATGCTGTCTACATAGAAAGTCTTGCCATCCTTGTTGTAAACCTCCTGACCAATACCAATTTCGGTATAGGTATCGCTTTCGTTACCCAGACGGCCGACAAAGTTCTGTCGACCGGTTTGCATATTACCGTCTTGGGACACACCTACGCCAGAGCGGAAATAGCCTGTAAAATCAACAGCATTAGCATTCAATGCAGTCATTGACAGAGCGAGGGCAACGGATGTCGTCAGTAGTTTCACTTTCATAGTTATTCCTTTATTCCACTGTTGCATTGTTATCTTGATGAACCGCTTACCAATCCATAGGGAAAGCGCTTTCACTGTCCGGTGTGGATTATAGGAATATCCGTGCCATCACTGACATGACGCAACTCACAAAACTGTAATTATTACATAAATACTGCCATGTAAACACTTGATAAAAACATCACTAGAGACTTAAGCAGTTGAAAATAAAGGTTCATTAAAAAATAAATTGCGTGTTATCGATTACACTCTTGATGGTAATGTCTACACCTGAGATAACCATGGCTCGACCAGACTCATAGCAGCAGACATGACCTCCTCGTGCAGGACATAGGAAGGCACCGTGAGACCTTCCCGACCCCACAGGGGTGAGCGACAAAAGAGAGAGGAAGAAGATGAGGCACTAAAAAGGCAAGGCCCCTGACGGGTAACCTTGCCTGATAGCCGATGAATTCAGGTTGCCAGAATGTCGATCAATCGATACTGCGGACTGAATGACGGCGAACCAGAGTCGGGCTGAACATATGTGTCGTCTGGGGCAAGGGCCCACCTTTTGCCAGAGCAATGGCCAGCTCGGCGGCCTGGGTCGCCATGGCGATGATGGGATAACGCACCGTAGTCAGACGAGGGCGCAAGTAGCGGGATATCAGTACATCATCAAACCCCACCAGAGATAGCTCCTGGGGAACCTCGATCCCGTTGTCGCTAAGCACGGACAAAGCTCCTGCCGCCATCGAATCGTTATAACAGACGACCGCCGTCATCTGTTGCCCCCGGCTCAACAACTCAGTCATCGCGGCTTCACCTCCCAGCTCATCCGGACTGCCACGGGAGATCAGGCGCTCATCGACCGGGATATTGTGCTCTTGCAGCGCATCCAGATACCCCTGCATGCGATCCTGAGAGTCAGAGATCTGATGATTTGAACACAGAAACCCTATCTTCTTGTGCCCTTCCTGGATCAGGTGACGAGTTGCAAGCCAGGAACCATAGCGATCGTCCAGCGCCACACAACGGGACTCGAACCCTGGAACGATACGGTTGATTAGCACCATGCCGGGAACATAGCTCATCATCTGGATCAGCTCTTCATCTGGCAGCATTTTGGCATGAACCACCAAGCCAGAGCAGCGATGCCCTATCAACTGCTCTATTACGTGCTTCTCTTTGGCTGCGTCGTGGTAGCCATTTCCGATGAGCAGAAAATTCCCCGTAGCCTGCGCCACCTGCTCAACTGCTTTAACCATGGTGCCAAAGAAGGGGTCAGACACATCAGCAACAATCAACCCCAGCGTTTCGTTGTTCTGATGGGCCAAGGCTCTCGCGTTCGCGTTGGGGTGGTAGTTGAGTTCATGCATCGCCTTGAAGACGGCATCGCGTGACGCCTGACTTGCCTTTGGCGAATTATTGATGACACGTGAGACTGTGGCGACGGATACGCCTGACAGGATTGCTACATCTTTGATGGTTGCCATGAATTAGCTTTTCCGGTGAACGGTATAAATAAAAACCTGTGCTTTACAGGGTAAGGATACTACCGATATTTCCAATGCCTGACACGGCTTTCATACCAAAAGCGGGAGCATTCTATCAATACGAGCGCCTCGCCGTGTAATCATCTTACATACACTATTCTTCATTATCATGCTAATCGCGGATAAAAACGTGACAAAAGTCACACAAAACAGAGGTGCATCTTCCCGGCCTGCTTTCACAAGCGCAGAATAAGGGTAAGCGGTTACACTAAATAAAGCCTAATTAAAACGAGCACCAAGGAGAGATTCATGTTGAAGATACTCGTCACAGGTGGAACTGGTTACATAGGTAGTCATACCTGCTTGCAGCTTATCGCTGCCGGGATGACCCCCATCTTGTTGGACAATTTGGTTAACAGTAAAGAAAGTGTACTAGAACGTATCCACACCCTCAGCGGGCAGCGTCCCCTGCACTATCACGGTGATGTGCGGGATGCCGACCTGCTGGATCGTGTGTTTGCAGACCAACCGATAGATGCAGTGATCCACTTCGCAGGCCTCAAGGCAGTAGGAGAATCGGTAGAAAAGCCTCTCGAGTACTATGACAACAATGTTAGCGGCACCCTGGTGTTGCTGCAGTCAATGCGACGCGCCGGGGTCAAGACCTTACTATTCAGCTCATCTGCCACCGTTTATGGTGAGCCAGAGAGCATGCCCATCACCGAGGAAACGCCAACCTTGAGCGCCACCAACCCTTACGGTCAGAGCAAGCTGATGGTGGAGCGTCTCATCAAAGACTTTGCACGATCAGCTCCCGATTGGTCATTGACCCTGTTGCGCTATTTCAATCCGGTGGGAGCCCATCCCAGCGGTCTAATGGGCGAAGATCCCCAGGGCATTCCTAATAACCTGATGCCTTATATTGCCCAGGTGGCAGTGGGCCGCCGTGCCAAACTCGCCATCTTTGGTGATGACTACCCGACACCGGATGGTACCGGTGTGCGGGATTACATTCATGTCATGGATCTAGCCGATGGCCATGTTGCAGCCTTGAAACATACTCTTGGGCAAGCTGGCGTCCATGTGTACAACCTGGGCACTGGGCATGGCTACAGCGTCCTAGACATTCATGCCGCCTTCTCCAAGGCCTGTGGTCGCGAGCTGCCTTATGAGATCGTGCCCCGCCGTGCCGGAGACATAGCGCAGTGTTGGGCCGATCCAACACGGGCTTACAACGAGCTGGGGTGGAAGGCTAATCGCACGCTTGATGAGATGACGGCCGATACTTGGCGCTGGCAATCCCAAAATCCGAACGGTTACCCCCTTCCATGAATGTACAGAACGAGACAGACCTTCCTATGCAATTTGAACCAACCGATCACCCCCACCGTCGTTACAACCCATTGATCCAGCAGTGGGTTCTAGTTTCTCCCCACAGGGCGAAGCGCCCTTGGCAGGGGCAGCAGGATGAACCTGATCGCACCCAGCGATCCATTCACGATCCGGATTGCTTCCTCTGCGCCGGCAACACTCGCGTCACTGGTGACAAAAATCCGGATTATCCGTCGACCTTCGTTTTTACCAATGACTTTGCGGCACTGATGGTTGATACACCTATGGCCCCAACCAGCGAGGACCCCCTCTTCCAGCTAGAGAGTGCACGCGGCACCAGCAGGGTAATCTGCTTCTCACCGGATCACAGCAAGACCTTGCCCGAGTTGTCTATCCCCTCCCTCACTGCCGTGGTCAACACCTGGTGTGAACAAACTGCAGAGCTGGGGCGCGAATACCGCTGGATCCAAGTATTCGAAAACAAGGGCACCATGATGGGGTGCTCCAATCCCCATCCCCATGGGCAGATATGGGCCAACGACTTCTTGCCCAACGAAGCCGCGCGGGAAGATGTCGCCCAACGGGAGTATTTTGCCAAACATGGTCGAGCCATGTTGCTCGATTATGCGGAACGCGAGCAGGCTGACGGCAGCCGCACCGTAGTGGAAACGGAACACTGGCTGGCAGTAGTGCCTTATTGGGCTGCCTGGCCCTTCGAAACCCTGTTGCTTCCAAAGTTTGCGGTAACACGTCTACCGACACTGACACCGCAACAGCGTGCAGACCTCGCACTGGCGCTCAAAAAACTAACCAGCCGCTATGACAACCTGTTTCAGTGCTCCTTCCCCTATTCGATGGGATGGCATGGTGCGCCATTCAATGGCGAAGAGAATGATCACTGGCAGTTGCATGCCCACTTCTACCCGCCCCTGCTGCGCTCTGCGAGCGTACGCAAGTTTATGGTGGGCTATGAAATGCTGGCAGAAACACAACGTGACCTGACGGCAGAACAGGCGGCCGAACGCCTGCGTTCCGTCAGCGATATCCATTTTCGTGAACAGGTTTGAGGTTGAGATATGAGTATTGAATCGCCACACAGCGTGACTGAACATACCTTTTACACTCAGTATGGTTATCGCCCGACCCTCGCCATTCAGGCACCTGGGCGTGTTAACCTCATTGGGGAACACACGGACTATAACGATGGCTTCGTGCTACCCTGCGCCATCGATTATCAGACCGTGATCAGTGCTGCCCCCCGCCAAGATAGTCTGATCAGGGTTATCGCTGCCGACTATCACAACCAACTGGATGAATTTGACTTACGCCACCCCATAGAGGCGCGCCCGGAATACCTGTGGGCCAACTATGTGCGAGGCGTCGTCAAATATTTGCTATTGCGAGGCTGTCAACTGACAGGGGCAGACCTGGTAATCAGTGGCAATGTACCTCAGGGAGCAGGCCTGAGCTCTTCCGCCTCTCTGGAAGTGGCAGTAGGACAGATCTTCAAAGAGATGAATCACCTCGACATCAGCCAAGCAGATATCGCCCTGAATGGACAACTGGCGGAAAACAGGTTCGTCGGTTGCAACTGCGGCATCATGGATCAGTTCATCTCGGCTCTGGGTCAGCAAGATCATGCTCTGCTGATCGATTGCCGCAGTCTGGATACCTGTCCTGTGAGCATGCCAGCCGACATTGATGTGGTCATCATCAACTCGAACGTACGTCGGGGCCTGGTGGATAGCGAATACAATACCCGCAGGGCACAGTGTGAAGAGGCCGCACGGCATTTTGGGGTCAAGGCACTGCGCGATCTGACGATGACCCAGTTCACCGAGCGAGCCAACGAACTGGATCCTGTCGTCGCGAGCCGTGCACGCCACGTCATCTCCGAGAATGAACGAACGCTGGCAGCAGCCGATGCGCTTGCGAATGAAGACATGGTCATGATGGCCGAATTAATGGCGCTGTCCCATGCCTCGATGCGTGATGATTTTGCCATCACAGTGCCTGCTATCGACGCCTTGGTCGACATGATCAAAGAGATCATCGGCAGTCGTGGTGGTGTGAGGATGACTGGTGGCGGGTTTGGTGGCTGTGTGGTTGCATTGGTTCCACAGTCACTGACAGCAGCAGTGTGCGAACAGGTTAATATTCGTTATCCCCAAGTGAGCGGTCTGGCCCCGAGCATCTATATCTGTAAGCCCTCCGCCGGAGCCGGCCCACTCTGATATGTTCGCTGACACCTCAATATTGTAGTGGTCACGTATTTCCAGACTGGTCATGGTATAGCCGCCCTGCTAGACGGTGAACGCTCGACTTAGTTGAGTTAAACAACGCTCTCTGTGAGCAGCTGTGGTTAACATGTAGATAATACAATTGAACCAAACTTCAGACATGTGTTATCGCAATGAGCCTAACTCAGGGACTGCTTCGGCAGTCCCCTTTTCCTTTGCTGTAAATGTTCGTTTCATTCAACAATCCTCCGCAACTGCATGTTTTCACATGGTCGCCGCACACCCGATTGAATCCCACCTCTTTTAAGATGTTGCGCTCTCCTCGGTTAATTGACGCAGATCGGTTTTCAAGCAGTGTATCTCGGCTTGCAAGGCAGACTCATCGTGTTGCTGCTCTGCAGGCTTGCCGTACTGCTTGAGTTAGGCATACAGAATGTGGCTGGATACCCCAAGGGCTCGTGCAACGTCAGCCACAGGCATCTCACGCTCAGTAACTTGTTTAACAGCTTCGATTTTGAAAGTTTCTGGATAACGCTGACGGACCATGGCACCTCCAATGCTGGCCTCATTTTAAGGCAGTTAGGTCTCTAGGGAACTAGGGGCAATTCACACCGACCAAACCCCTTTATATGGCAGCGGATGAGCCTCGTTCTCAGCCAGCCAAGTCAATAGCGGTCCCATCATACGAGGGACCTGGTTCGCAGGGGGAGCCATATGCACTACATGCTCGCCTCGATAAATACCTACGCCAGTGACCCGCATCATCACAGAGTCCACGCATCAGGAGTCCGTGAGCACCAAGTTAATCTTCCGCTGAAGCTGGATCCCTATTAGGCATTGCCTCATAGGCCGCAAACGCATTACGGACCTCTTGGATTTCCCGTGGAAGCCCAAGTACCGTCTTCCCCTCAATCACTGCCGTCACCTGCTCAACACTCAGAGTATTGTGCTCAGTAGCTAGCGAAGCTTG
The DNA here is from genome assembly GCF_051919185.1 of Aeromonas sp. 97A. Classification (NCBI taxonomy): domain Bacteria; kingdom Pseudomonadati; phylum Pseudomonadota; class Gammaproteobacteria; order Aeromonadales; family Aeromonadaceae; genus Aeromonas; species Aeromonas sp. 97A. Next base: position 2,641,916 of record NZ_JBQBFF010000001.1, read on the forward strand.
GATGGTGCGGATCCGGTTCTCTCGACGCAACATAAGAACCTGAGAGCTCTGAGCAAACCGCTACAGCCGCAGCAACTCAGCGATATCCGCCACTCGACTCAACATGGCGTGGGTCAGGGTGAAGGGAGGGGAATAGGCTGCCATGGGTTACTCCAACTGATGCGATAACAAATGAGGGTTAGCTTAACAGATCCGGGAGCAGAAACTCCCGGATCAGATGCCATGTAAAGCAGCAGTAAAAGTCTTTTTATCAACACTAATAAGCCTTCAAATGTTACTCCCCCCGAAACAGCGGTACCCTTCTCGCCGCCTCTTAGTCTCGTTTTTAGCCAGATAGGCTGCCCGCACAAGTATCTTTTTGAGTGACTCGGTATCATTCCGCTCAATGAGATACTCAGCATTCTCGGGGAAATGCACCAGTCCCATTCTTTTACAATCTTGCAGATTGATATTTTCATCATACACAGCGCTGTGCCATGCCACTCTTATTTTATTAGCAAGGTTCATTCTTTCCGATTCATAGTTCCCTAATTTGTAGTAAGCATCCCTATTTAAAAAAAACATCATGTGATAGTGAGGACAGGGAGCATCGGCTGTTTGCTCCTTAGCCCAAACGTATCTAATCTCAGTCGAATGAACCCTCTTGCCTTCATAACGTCGTTCTGACTCATCGCGATCAATGAGCCATTTAAGCCCTGAAAAGAACGCCTTAAGTATCCTTGAGCCCGACTCAGGCTTTAAGGCTAAATACATACCAAAGCCAGAGTGTTGTTCAAAATGAAAGTCAACTCGAAAAGCAAACACTCTGGGGTAATGCTTAAGAGCGCACTCCGATACAGAGAGGATTTTCTCTAAATTATCCACATTAAAGCTATAGTTCTGTCCTTCGTAGAACTGCTGAGTAAGCAGGACATACTCTTCTATAGAAATAGACATTTGAACTCTCCCAATAGATTGTTGATAGGCATTGAAGGTTTAAATCGTGATGGATGTATTTTTCGAATAGAGCGATAGTGTTTTTAAAACACGGTCTATTAACTGGTGTAATCACCAGGATAGTTTGTGTATAGATGCGATTAACATTTTCTTTAAATGCGGAATAGAGCAATTAAGCTATTATGATAAGCGATGGCTATTGCTTAGCATGGCTCAAGCAGGCATATTCATAGACTGTCAATATACTTTCAATGAAGGTGTCATTGCATTTAAATATACGCATTCATTCAACTTTAAACATATATTACTATTACCTACACAAATGTATTGAATATCAAACCAGTCTAAAAACTCTTATCCCAGATAGGACAAGACTTGTATCCCGAGCAACAAGCTAATTTGTTCAAATTATTATTCAGAAATTAGCCCTAGCGAAGATTTATTTTCTCTTCAATCCATGACTCTATTTCAGAGCTAACCCAAGCAACAGATCTTGGGCCAATCTTGATTGATGCTGGAAATTTCCCGTCATTCATCTGACGGTAAACAGATGCCTTAGAGAGTGATGTCATTGCGATGACATCTTTCAACTTAAGTAGTTTCATGATGAGCTCCTTTTCGTCCATAGGAGTGGGCTCACATGTAAAAAACAATCCCCATCATAAAAACACCAAGAGTGTAGGCACTACATTTTTATCATACGCATCATCAATATATTATATCTGTAACATACACATCTCTATAAAAGCGCATACCTAAAAAATAGATAAACCACGAACATATGGTTGGCAGCGTTGTGCTTATGTCTATAAACGAACTTAAAACATTATCATGACCTAGTAACGTTTCGATACCAAGAATATTGAGAATTAAATACTGAATGCGTACCTCTCATCTGTCTGAAGATCTCGTTAATACATTAAACCTAACACCTCCCCCTCATGACTTAGATAAAACAAAGAGTCAGCACACCTCGTAACAGTCTACCTCAGCTACATGCAGGATCTACTTCAACCATCTCTACATCGGTACTGTTCTGCTAGTAACCAGTAAAAGTAAGGCTAAATGGGCCATACCACTCAAAAAAAACAACTAAAACCAATTGATAAAACATCAAAAACAACATATAAACAAACCATAAACAAGATGAAAGCAATCTCAAAATTACTTAGTAATTGGAGGTTTTAATGGCTGAAGTAGTAGGTGCTCCTTTAATGTCTTTATCCGAAAGAGAGCTATCTTTCATTTGTAATATTCACAGGATTGAAATTAAAAAATTCAAACCCCTTGAACGACGACATGATGCCTTACTTCATGAATTAAAAATAAACAACGAAAAAACAATAAATAGAGTTAACATTCGAGCTTTACACAACAATATGATAAAAAATGGTATTTCTTATTCCGGCATTGCATACATCAATGAAATCCTTAAGGCAGAATGCTTAGATAAAACATATTTCGAGTGGATAAACACTGATAATGATCGACTATGTAATTTTATATGGGCATATATAAAATGTGCTAAAGAAAAAATTGAATTGGTTAGTGATGCAGACTTTGTTTTGGGGCATAACTTCAACACAAACAGCACAAAATTTGAAAAAACACTATATATCTCACCAGAAAATATCATCAAAGAGCCCCACTATATATCTTTTGGCTTGCAACAAGATGCATTTAGATTTGTTGAGCTCAATCCAACCAACAACAAAATTATCAAACGCAATGTGATTTCTTTTTTTGACACGTGGGATGTTTCACTAAGTGAGAAAGAAAAAAACATAAAAACATTGGAAAATAAATGGACTAACATAAGAAACTATGATGATTTGGAGACTTGGATACCTAAAAATGATCCAGATAAAATTAACTGGGCGTGGTCATATATACACAAGGACGCGGCTCCAGATTGGTTTATAAATGATAATCACAGGCTAGACAAACTTCTCGGTATCATAACAACATTTGATTTACTTAATGAGTACCAAGATAAGAGATCTTTATTAAAGAAGAATATGAAATCTGCTTGGTCACAAAAGGCATATCGTGATAAAAATAATGGTAAAAAGGCGGTAAGTATTGTGCTATCCGAAGATATTATTAAAAAACTAGACTTTGTTTGTGAAAACACAGATAGAAGAAAAAATGAGGTAGTCACAAGACTGATTAGAGAAGAGTATGACAAAATAAAAAAAGGCGGACACTAGTCCGCCTTTTTATTTTGCTTTTCTTACAAATTCAATAACATTTCCATGAGGGTTAGTTTTTTGTGGCTCATTGGCTACTTCAAGTTCAACCAACTCGCCCCAGCGTTGCCATAGCATTTTTTTCTTATCATCATGTCGCGAACGATGATAGGTTCTAACCAATTTATTGAGTGGGAGATGATTCAGACATAATTCAATAACTCTCTCTTCTGCATCTAATCTCTCAGCCCAATTGGTTGCAGCACTACGCCGTAAATCATGTACGGTAAATGGCTCCATATCAGATAATGAACGAGAAATGAAACGTCTTAAAGCTCTGGTTATCGAGTCAACTAAAATTGGCTCAATTACGTCACTTTTGGGTCTGTCTGATTCAAAAACAAAGTCACCGTTTACATATAGCGCCTGTTCCTCAATCAACGCTTTCGCCTGTCGAGATAAGAATACCGAATGTGGCTTCCCATTTTTAGTATCAGGGATCGTCCAGATATCGTCTCTAATATGTGAAAAACGCATATTAGCGACTTCACCTCTACGACATCCGGTTAGGATCAATAACTTAATCGCATTCGCGGCAGGTAAAGAAATCGTTGCATGTCGAGAAACACCACGCCCTCCAGCCGCCAAGCTACCACCACTCCCAAGATCCTCATCAATCGCCTTCCATAGCCTGCGCAATTCTGGGACTGTCAACCATCTCTCTCTTGGCGAACCGGCACTGGCACCAAAATCCTTGGGTCGCAACAGTCTCGCAGGATTGGCCTCAATCAGGCAGTGAACCACCGCATAATCCAACATCTGGTTCAGCGTTCCCAACCCCTTACGGGTTTCGTCTTTTGTTGCACGTCGGGTTATCTCTAACGCTTGCGCCAAGTGGGCACGAGTCAGATCGATTAAACGAATATTGCCCAGAGTTTTCTTGAGATGACGATTCCAACGCTCCTGATGACATTGGAGGGTTTTGGGTTTGACAACCTCAGCAACACGCTGCGCATCAAGCCATCGTCCAAGCAACTCATCCATCGTCAGGGCCGTTTCATTTTTAGCCTTTTCACTAGCAACATGCTTGCGTGGATCAATCCCTTTCTTTACCAGGGCAGCCAGCTCTGCATGCTCAAGCCTAGCTCGCGCCAACGACAACGCAGGGTAATTACCCAGAACAACTGTCGCCTGAGTACCAGCAATCCGATAACGATAGACAAACCGCTTGCTCTTCCCTGCCCTAACCTCAATAGCTAATCCACCGCCATGGGGAGATTTCACCGCGTAGCGGGTAATCGAAGCCTCCCCTTGCAAAATCAATGAGGGGATCTCTCGATCCTGCGTTACCGGTTTTCTTGCCATAGCATTCTCTCCCCCCTGTTTGGGGTACCACTTGGGGTACCACAGCAAACATGATATAGGGTGAGACTTCATGAAACTAGCTGAAACCCACAACAAGAAAAATAAACATTAAAAACAATGAATTACCATCCATAATTCAACTTTATAAAACCTTCTGAAACACTGCAGACCTTGGCTCCTAAGGGACAGGCCACTGGTTCGACTCCAGTCGGGAGCGCCATATAAAACAAGGGGTTGGCATCATCACGATGCCAACCCCTTGGTCGTCTTTGGCGACAATGAATCCGACCATCCAACCGTAATGACCCTCTCCTTTCTGCGTTCAGAGCATGCGCTCTCTCTGATAGACTGCTTCTCTTTGGCTTGTCTTTGAGGCCAAGCCCTGTTTCATCTTGCAAAGGAGTGTTGGATGTCCGGATGTTCCTGGTGGGATAGATCCACCGGTTTTGCCTTGCTGACCATTGTCCTGTGGGCTTCCCTGGCGGCGCTGACGTCACGGGTCACCAGCGTGTCACCGCTGGTGCTGGTCGGGCTGGTGCTGTTGTTCTGCGGGGTCGGGGCTTTGCCGTTTTGGCGCCAATGGCGCGCTCGCCCGATTACCTGGCTGGTGACGGTTACGGCATTGCTGCTCTACCATCTGCTGCTCTTTATGAGCTTTCGCCATGCCCCGGTGCTGGAGGCAAACCTCATCAACTACCTCTGGCCGCTCTGCATCATTCTGTTCACCCCGCTGTTGTTGCCCGGCCATCCACTCCATGCCCGTCACCTGCTGGCTGGCGCCTTCGGTCTGGCGGGTTCCATGCTGGTGATGGTCAATGGCGAGCTGCAACTGCAGCAGGCCTATCTGCCGGGATACCTGTTGGCGCTCGGTGCAGCTGTCGTCTGGGGGGCCTATTCGGTGCTATCACGCCGTCTGCCGCCAGCCCCTGCCGTGGTCACTGCGGCAGCCTGCCTGCCCGCTGGTTTGCTGGCACTGCTGCTCGCCCGTCTGCTGGAGGGGCCCCTGCCACTCGCGCAGATCCCCACCAGTGACTGGAGCCTCATCATCGGGCTGGCGCTGGGCCCGATGGGGGCGGCCTTTGTGACCTGGTATCTGGCACTGCGAGACGGCGATCCACGCCGGATCGGTGCCCTTGCCTACCTGACACCGCTGCTGAGTACTTTGCTGTTAGTGGCATTGAACGGAGAAGAGCTGACCTCGCGCCATCTGCTGGCCGGTGCACTTATTATGGGAGGCGCCCTGCTCGGTATGCTGGGCCAACGCAACAGAGCACTGGCATCCCCAGCCAGTTAAGCCGGCAAGATAGGGCTACCTGACCATGCTGTCATAAAAACGCCATCATCCCTGTTTAGGCTCTGGCCACGCTCCCCCATGGTCTGTGCTGACAGGAATTACCCCGTGAAAATCGCCCATTACGCCACCCTCTCCTCCCTTGTTTTGTTACTGGTTGCGGGAGGACAGGCGCTGGCCCTCTACCACGGCTGGCAACAGCTTGCCCGTACCAATCAGGCCCAGCATCAGCACGAGACGCTGCAACAACTGGTGACAGTGACCCTGCAAAACAGCCTGCGTGACTACCTCAACAGCGGCGATCCACAGCAACTGACAGCAGCGGAGAAAGTCCGCCAGCAAGCGCTCTCCTCGCTGGCCGCTCAGGATGATGCCGTGGCGGCCCCGCTCAGGCAGCAACTCGAGCAGATGGCGCAGCGCATCGCGCACGACTATCAGGCCGCAGGCAAGCTCTCGGGCAACAGCCAGCTGCTACTGCAAAATGCGGAGAGTGAGCTGGGCAGCCAGGCCATGGCGCTGATCCGCTATGGGGAGCAAGGCGCCAGCACGGAACAATCTGCCGCAGCACAGCAATATCGCAGCGGCGCAGCCGAGATCCTGGCGAGCCTGCCGCGCCTCGCCCATTTGCGCCAAAGCTATATGGAACAGGGCAATGAGAAGCTGCTCGAAGGGATCCGCTTCGAGCTGGAGGCACTGCAAAAACAGGCCCAAGCGCTGCACGCCTTGCCACTGCTCGGCCTGTATGAAGAGGCGCCCGCCGATGAGTTCACGCTGGGGGAGCCGGTACGCAAGGAGCTGGGAGATCAACCGCGCAGCGAATTACGCTCGCTGCTGGGCCGCTATCCACAGGAGCTGGCCAACAGCCGTGCGGCGCTGCAACAGCAACAGGCTGGCCGCCAGACCGTGCAGCAAGACATCATGGCGATGTTGCAAGCGACCAGACAGATGGGGGAACAACTTGCCCGCGAACGGCAAGCCGTCAATCAGGAGCTGGCCACCATCCTCGGCACGCTGGCGCTCTGTCTGGTGATAGTCGCCCTGCTGTTTGCGCTGGTGCAACGACGTTGGCTGCTCACCCCCTTGTTGCGACTGCGTGGAGCCTTTCTACAGCTCGATCAGACGGGGCAGGCCGAGCCGTTGCCTACCGGGCGCGATCGCAACGAGCTGGCCGATATTGTTGCCAGCTACAATCGGCTGATCGGTCGTCTGCAACTGGACCAACAGCAAAAAGAGGGGCAGCTGTCAGCGGTATCCCTCAGTCTGCAAGGGATGGTCAGTCAGGTTGACGAGATCCACCACAGCACCCGCACCACCGAACAGGTGGTCGACGAGAGTGGCCAGATGATGGATGAGCTGAACCAGCTGGCCGGAGAGGTTCATCAGGTTGCCGCCGACATCGCCCAGCATGCCCACCATAACGAACAGGCGATGAGCCAAAGCGAAGATCTGGTGGGGAGCATGCTGCATGCCACTCATCAGACCGGACTGGCGATTGACGAGAGCGATGAGGCACTGCAAGCCCTCACCCGCTCGGTTGCCGATGTGACGGCCATTGTCGATGTGATCGGTCATATCGCTCAGCAGACCAACTTGCTAGCCCTCAACGCTGCCATCGAAGCGGCCCGCGCAGGGGAACAGGGACGCGGTTTCGCAGTGGTTGCCGATGAAGTGCGCCACCTCTCAGCTAACACCCAGCAATCCCTCAACCAGATCACCGATATTCTGGGGCGTCTGACCCAATCCGGTGAACAGCTTGGCACTGTACTGAACCGGATCACCAGCGAGTCAAGCCGCCAGCGGGCGCAGGCAGAACAACTGCGCCAGACCACCCAGGCAGTGCGGGAGATCGCCCGCAACACCGCAGTGATCGCCCTGCAGGGCGCCGACAACGCCAAAAGTCAGGAACACAAGCTGGCCAGTTTTGCCGATCTGATCACCCGTATCCATCAGCATGCCCGTCAGGTGAGTCAGCTCTCAGTGCAGGTCTCGTCCCATATCCACCATCAGGCGCAGCAGATCCCCCGCATCCTCGGCTAGCAAGGCTGACCCCTATTCGCCCCACATCTTTGCCAGATCACTTTCCCTCGACCAGAGGGAAAGTTTTTTTGTAGCACAAAATTATTTGTTATCAGCAGGTTAACTGACACCTCTTCCCCCGTACCGGATGAAAACCCGCACTGGCGCTGGCCGCAGCCTCAAGAAAACGCTCTCATCACCGTGATACCTGCCATGAGGCTGTTTACGACCTTGCCCATGATTATTTGCACTCGGTCATACTTTTGAAACGTTGAGGGAACTTTTCATTGATATTTCGCACCGCGAACGTACTCTTGGGGTTGTCCGATAGCCAAGAATCGGAACATAAAAAAACAACATGTGATGATCAGGACTGCCAACTACAGATGTGCCAAGACATCCGGGTTTGCAGGTAGCCAAGACAATATTTTTTGCCCTTCGGGGTTTTGATTGCAATGCCAATACCGAGCGGTAGGCCCGATGCCAACTGCCGGAAAAAAAAAGCTAAGTCCATAAAATCAGGAGCAATAAAAATGGAAAAAGTGATCTTCAAGCGCGCCGCTTTGAGTGCCGCTGTGGTAGCCGCTCTGGTCGCCCCCGGTATGGCGTTGGCAGCTCAGGATATGATGAGCCCGGAATACGGCCAATCCTATGAAACCTTCGTTAAAGACTCCAAACTGACCGGCGGTCTGTTCTACTTCCAGCGTGATCGTCAGCGCATCGATGGTGACCCGACTGCAGCCAAGAAAGAAGGCAAATACCAGTCCAACCTGAGCCATTCCACCGTTCAAGCCGCTCTCAACTTCAACTCCGGTTATGCCTGGGACACCGTAGGTCTGGATCTGGGCGGCTTCGGTGCCTATGACCTGGCCGTTACCGAAAATCACCCGGTCAACCAGGAAAACGAATTCTCCTTCGCTGGCCGTTCTTGGGGCAACAACGCCAAAGATGGCTCCCAAGGTGGTTTCAGCCTCTCCAACGCAGCGATGAAGCTGAAATTCCTGGACGGCGGCATCACTGCCAAGGGTGGTTATACCCAGCTGTATGTCCCTGGCCAAATCGGTGTTAACTGGTCTTATCAGCCGGGTACCTATCGTGGTGGTCAAGTTGAAGGTAACTTCGGTGGCCTCTACCTGACCTACGCCATCGCTGACGAGTACAAGGCACCCTGGTACAAAGAGACTCAGGTATTCTCCCGTGCCAAAGCGTGGATGGATCCGTTCGCTGATGAAAACGTCATCGACTACATCCACGGTATCGCAGCCCGTTACACCTTCGAAAATGGCACTGCAGTGACCGGTTCTTTCGGTCAGTCCGAAGGCTACATGGACAGCTACCACTTCAAACTGGCTCACAAATTTGACGTACTGGGCGGCCTGTCCACCAGCTACCAGTTCTACGGTTCCGAGACCGAGACCTACACCAAGGGCGCTTCCCAGATCGAGACTTATGACGGTCTGGCATGGCAACAAGCTCTGACAGCTGCCTGGGGCATGGGCCCGTACGGCTTCCGTCTGGAAGGTCTGTGGACCAAGGCTGAAGGTGCGGAAGGTAACTACCTGCCCCGTCTGACCCGTGGCTACGCCAACTCCCAGGGTGCCAACGAAATTTGGTGGGACTCCCGCTCTGACTGGAACGCCAACAACGAGAAAGCGCTGTTCTTCGGCGTGACCCGTTCTCTGGATGACCTGGTTGGTGCTCCTGGCTGGTCCGTCGGTGTATCCGGTGCTTACGGTTGGGATATCGAAACTGGTCAAGGCAAGAAAGCAGCCAACGGTGAAGATACCGAATGGGCAGCCAACTTCGATGTCACCTATACCGTGCAGGATGGCAAGCTGAAAGGCACCCTGTTCAAACTGCACTACACCGACTACAACAACGACATCAGCCAGGGCGGCGGTTGGACCGATTACCCCAACATCTTCGCCTCCGAGCACGACGTCAAGTTCCACATCATCATGCCGCTTACCTTCATGTAATCAGGCAATACGATGTCAGCAAACCGGGCCACTTGGCCCGGTTTTCTTTTTACCGGTTGGCAGGCTAACATGCGAGCCGGATAAGGATTTTATCCGCTCACCAGCCCGTACGCTTTTGTCAGCAGTCACAAGGACGCCATCATGCCCCGTTTTGTTCTCATCACCGGTTGTTCCAGCGGTATTGGCCTCGCCGCCGCACAGGCGCTCGGGCAGCACGGTTTTACCGTGATCGCCTCGGCGCGCAAGGCGGAAGATGTGGCCCGTTTGCAGCAACAGGGATTGCTCGCAGTACAGCTGGATCTGGCGGATTCTGCCTCCATCGAGCTGGGTGCCAGTGCGGCGCTCCATCTGGCAGGCGGGCGCCTCTATGGCCTGTTCAACAATGGCGCTTATGGCCAACCCGGGGCGCTGGAAGATCTGCCCACCGAAGCGCTCAGGGAGCAGTTCAATACCAACCTGTTTGGCTGGCACCATCTGATCCGTCAGGTGCTGCCGCCGATGCTGGAGGCCAAAGAGGGTCGGATAGTGCAGAACAGCTCGGTACTGGGGCTGGTTGCCATGAAGTATCGCGGTGCCTACAACGCCAGCAAATTTGCGCTGGAAGGTTATAGCGACACTCTGCGCCTCGAACTGGCGGGTAGCGGTGTATATATCAGCCTGATTGAACCGGGCCCCATCGATACCCGTTTTCGTGCCAATGCGCGCAGCGCCTTCTTGCGGCACATCGATCCGGCCCAGAGCCGTCATCAGTCGGCCTACCGCCAGACCCTGACGCGGCTGGAAAAAGAGGGGGCCACCAGCGGCTTTACCCTCCCAAGCGAAGCCTGCATCCCGCCGCTGCTCCATGCGCTGACCCACGCCCATCCCAAGGCGCGCTATCCGGTGACCACGCCGACCCGGCTGTTTGCCTTCTTGCGACGGGTATTGCCCACTCGCTGGCTCGATAAACTGCTGGCCAAATCAGCCTGATCCCGTGATTGGCGACCAAGTACCCGGTCGCCCAGGTGGCGTTAGCCGGATAGCGGCGTCACCTGTCCCGCCAACCTGGTTTGTCCCTCTCTTCAATAGTGCTCGCCATTGCTGTAGTAGGCGCTCTTGACCAGAGGGATCACCTGCACCACCACATAGGTCTGCTCCCCCAGCACCCGTTTCAAATGGCGCGTGATAAGGCGCGCGGCGGCGTCCTGCATCTCTTGTGGTCGCTCGAACCAGTGCAGCTCGACAAACGGAAATCCCGCCTCTGGCTCGCCGTTGCGGCTCCAGCAGCTCTCCACCCGCTCCATGGTGACAAACTCCGGCTTGCCGCCGGTCAGCTCGCAAAGCTCGGCCAGCAGCGGGCCGCTCACCTGTTGCAGGGTATCGATCGTCACGGCGCGAAAACGAAGATGGGGCATGGCAAACCTCTTGGTTATCTGAAATGAGGACTTATCATAGGAGTTATTTTCAGCAAGAGAAGTCACCCGGCGCATATTAAGGATCCCCATGAGATTTCATCGCACCCTCTTTGCCTTCCTGCTCTGCCTGCTGCTACCGCTGCACGCCTTTGCCGATCCCGCCTTCTATCGGGTGAGCAAGGGCAACCAGCAACACTGGTTGCTGGGCTCCATCCATGCGGGCAAACCAGCCCTCTATCCTCTGCCCGAGCCGGTGGAACGGGCCTGGCTGCAGAGTCGCGCACTGGTGATGGAGGTGGACATGAACAGCATCACGCCGGATCAGTGGCAACAGACCGCCTCCCTCACCCGACTGGTGGATGGCAAACCGCTCAAGGATCATCTGCCTGCCGAGCTCTATCAACGCACCCTGATGGCGGGGTCCCGCTATGGCATCAACGAGGCGACCCTCGCCACCCTGCGCCCATGGTTTGCCGCCATTACCCTGACCCAGGCCGCCATGGCCCGCTCCGACTTCAAGAGTGAACTCGGGATAGACCAGCACTTTGCCACCCGGGCCGCCAAAGAGGGCAAACAGGTAGTGGGTTTTGAAACCCTGCTGGAGCAGCTCGGTTATCTGGCCAGCGTGGGTGACAACCAGACCCTGATGCTCGCCAGCACCCTGGATGAGCTACCAATGCTGGAGAGTGGTTTCGCCGCCGTGATGAAGGCATGGCAGCAGGGAGATGAGGCGACGCTGATCAATCTGCTCAAGGATGAGATGGCCCCGCCCGCGCTACAAAGCTGGATGGAGCAGACCCTACTGGCCGAGCGCAACCATAACTGGCTGAAGAAATGGTCCACCCTGCCCAACGAGAGCTTTATCGTGGTAGGCGCCCTGCACCTTTATGGCGAGCAGGGGTTGCTGGCGTTGCTGGAGCAGCAAGGGTGGCGCATTACCCCGCTCACCACTCCAGGTCCGGTGCAGGCTCGGTAGCAAGGAGTCCAGTGAGAACGATCACAGATCGCACTGGTTATTAAACAACCTGCAAGGGAGTTGATCGGGATCATCCCGGACGGGGCAAAGAGGTATTTATCATGCTTGTCATCAACCGGGTGACAGGAGCAATAAAATGGACTTTTGGCTGGACCTGATGTTTGGCAACAGCGTGGGATTGATGTCGATGCTGGTGATTATCGGCACCTTCTTGCTCATCAGCTCTTACGCGGCCTACTTCATCTACAAGGTGATGCACTCGCAACCACCTCATTCACAGCAACCCCATTCTCAACAACCCAAAGAGGGAAAATAATCCTCTGACCACAGGCGGCAGCTCACACTGACCGCCTGTACTGTTTTATGGTTCGCGACTGTGATTCCTGGGCCAATCTGCACCAGTGCCCATGCTGGGCGCCCCTTATCCCCTCTCCCTTTCCCCGTTTTCTGTGCCGGTTGCGACCGTTATAATGACCCCCACTTTTTCTTATGGGGAGCCTGCCGTGTCTCATAACGACGAACTCTCGCTATTTATGAATGAAGTGGCCGACGTGCGGCCCATTCGCAGCGACAACATCCATCCCCATGCGGCCAAATCCGCCCCGACCGAGGCGCAGCTCGCTCGCCGTCAGGCTGCCACCGCCGAGCAACTCGCCCTCGACCACCTCACCATGGAGGCCATCGAGATGCGCGATCCGCACGAAATCGTCGGCTTCAAACGCGATGGGGTGCAGGAGGGGGTCTACAAGAAGCTGCGGCTCGGCAAATACGAGCTGCAGGCCAGCCTGGACTTGCACCAGAAAACCCTCAACGAAGCGCGCCAGACGCTGGTGCAGTTCATTGCAGATTGTGAAGTCCGGGATATCCGCTGCCTGCTGATCCTGCACGGCAAGGGGGAGCGCAGCACCCCGCGCGCCCTGCTGAAAAGCTATGTGAGCGCCTGGTTGCCGCAACTGCCCGCCGTCATGGCGATCCACAGCGCAGAGCGTCGCCACGGCGGCAGCGGCGCGCTCTATGTGCTGCTGCGCAAAAGCGAACGCAAAAAAGCGGAAAACCGCGAACGGCACCAGAAGCGGCTCGGCTAATCCGCGTTTCGCCCCCCACGCCTTTGGCCCACCTGCATGAAGGTGGTCAACTATACAGCGGCGGTGTTAGCATCGAACGGCCCCGATCATGCCAGGTACGGGGCGGCATACCATCAGGGACGATAACAAGGACAATCCCATGTCATATCAAAAGCTTGAACAACATCAGCAGCAGATCCACCGCTTTAGCCACCTCGCCGCCATCTGCGGCTGGGATCAGGCGGCCATGATGCCGGAAGGGGGCAACGATGCCCGCGCCGAAGCGATGGCCGAACTCGGTCTGCTAATCCACCAGAAGCGTACCGCTCCCGAGCTGGGCGACTGGATTGCCAAGGCCGAGAGTGAGCCGCTGGATGAAGTACAACGCGCCAACCTCGGCGAAATCAAGCGCCAGTGGCAAGATGCCAGCCTGCTGCCCGGTGAGCTGGTCGAAGCGCTGTCGCTCGCTGGCAGCAAGTGCGAGCACGCCTGGCGCAGCCAGCGCAAGAACAACGACTGGGCCGGTTTTGCTCCCAATCTCGAGGAGGTGGTGAAACTCTCCCGTGAAGTGGCGCAACTGCGAGCCGATGCGCTTGGCGTGCGCCCCTACGACGCCATGCTGGCCCTCTATGAGCCGGGCATGACCAGCGCACGGCTCGATCAGATCTTCGGCGATCTCGCCAGCTGGCTGCCGGCTCTTATCCAGACCGTGAGTGAACAACAAAAGGGCGATGCCCTGCTGCTGCCGCAAGGCCCCTTCCCCATCCCCACCCAGCAGGCGCTCGGTCAGGAGGTAATGGGGCTGCTCGGCTTTGATTTCGCACATGGCCGCCTCGATGTGAGCAGTCACCCCTTCTGTGGCGGGGTGCCGACCGACGTGCGGATCACTACCCGCTATAACGAGCAGGAGTTTGTCTCCAGCCTGATGGGCATAGTGCACGAAACCGGTCACGCCCGTTACGAGCAGGGGCTGCCGCGCCATCTGCTGGGTCAGCCGGTGGCCGAAGCACGCTCCATGGCAATCCACGAGAGCCAGAGCCTGTTTTGTGAAATGCAGCTGGGGCATCATCCGGCCTTCCTCGCGCTGCTGGCGCCACGTATTCGTCACCACTTCGGCGAACAGGCGGCGTTTGCGCCGGACAATCTGACCAAGCTCTACAGCCGGGTCGAACCGGGCTTTATCCGGGTCGATGCGGACGAGGTGACCTATCCGGCCCACGTTATCCTGCGCTACGAGCTGGAGCGCGATCTGGTGGAAGGGAAGATCGAGGTGGCCGACATCCCCGAGCTGTGGGACGCCAAGATGCAGCAGTGGCTGGGGCTCTCTACCAAGGGCAACTACCGCAATGGCTGCATGCAGGATATTCACTGGACCGACGGCTCGTTCGGCTACTTCCCGAGCTACACCCTGGGCGCCATGTATGCCGCCCAGCTGCGCTTTGCCCTCGAGAAAGAGCTGGGCAGCATGGGTGAGGTGATCACGGCGGGCCGCCTGCCGGAAATCTTCGGCTGGCTCGGACGCAACATCTGGTCACAGGGGAGCCTGCACAGCACCGACGAGCTGGTGCGCCGTGCCACCGGTGAAGCGCTCAACCCGCACTGGCTGCGCCAGCATCTGGAACAGCGCTACCTGAAGTAATGAGCGCAGTAAGCTAACAGCAGAACGGGGCCCTTTTTAGTTAACCACTACAGGGCCCCGTTTTTATGGCGGTTCATTTTTATGGCGGTGCATGGCACAGCACGCCGTCACGACAATGCTGTAAAAATAGGGAGTTCAGAGGGGATCCGGGGAACCCAGCAACTCGCGCAGCTGCAGGATATTGCCCTCCGGGTCGAAGGCGTTGCGCACCACAAAGCCGGGCCCCGTCCACTGCTGTGGCAGCAGGCCGCCGCCGAGATCCGCCGCCTTCGCTTCCGCCCAGGCGAGGCTGGAGACGGTGAAGAACAGCTTGATGGCCCCCTCTTCCCGCAGTGCTGGCGGCTGCTTGATAACAACTTGCCCGACATAAGGCTCGGGAATGGCGTGGATCAGCAGCTGGATATCGCTGTTTTCCAGCACCACCAACTGTTCATCCTGACTGCAAACCACCATCTGCAGCAATGTACGGTAAAAGTGGGTCAGCAGGCCCGGATCCTTGGCATAGATCAGGGCACCGGCGCGAGCGGGGCCTGGCATGGAGCACTCCTCAACAGTGAACGACTGGGTGGACAGATCTCCACCATCTCACAGTTGCGTGCCTCATTCGATCCTTTTTAGCGGCTCGCCAGCCTCACTGCACAAAGTGCCACTGCCGCAGTGCCAACGTCGGAGGCGGCCCCTGCTCATCCCCCAAATCTGCCATGCCCAGCGCCTCGTCATAGTGCACCCCGCCCGCACCGCTCTCGTTCAGGTGCTTGGCACGCACCGCCCCGTACAAACCGCCACTTCCGCTGATCTTCATCTCGGTGAGCGGGGCATAGAGAGCGGCATAGAGCGGGGTATTGCCCGACAGCTTGACCCCATCCTTGCCGCTATACGCGGAATAGAGGGAGATAGCAGGCGTACCGCCAGCGGTCAGCCCCTGCTTGACTGCCGTCACCTCGGCACCGGCCCCGAGATCAACCTTGCCGCTGACGATCAGGGTCAGGCTGCTCCCCTCGCTCACCGTCAACTTGTTGCTGCCAGTCATGGTGAAATCCTTGTCGATCAGCAGCACCACATCCCCCTTGATGGTGAGTGTGGCATCGGCCCCCATATTGAGACTGTCGAGCTGATAAATGGTCTGATCCTTGCCAAACAGCTCCCCCTTGCCGGGTAGCGGCAGCCCGGGCTTGTGCTGGTTGCTGCTGGTGACCGAGCCGGTGGAGGGATCCGTGGTCAGCACCATCTGCTGGGTGGCCCCGAGCGTCAGCGGGCCATTGATGGGCAGCGTTGCAGGAGGGAACGATTTGGGCAGCGCGGCCACATTGAGCGGGTCACACACCTGCCCGGCCACGGGTGGCAGCTTGGGATGAGTGCGGTATTGGGGATCCAGATACTTCTGATGCTTGGCATCAAGGAATGCCCCGTTCCCACCATAGTTCAACTTGTCGCCAGCAATGCTTGTGCCATGACCCATAGAGACATCACCATTGATTGCAACAGCTCCGGCAATATGCCCCCCTTGCAAGGCAAAATTTCCACTCCCGTTCACGCTTCCCTCAACCCTGACGACCCCATCAGAGGGAGAAATGGTGATATCGCCGCCAGCAAGTACATTACCTGCAACAGGTGAAGAGCCGTTCAAGGTCACCGCGCCGGTCGCCCGCACATCACCCCAGATGGGGGAGTGCCCGGCGAGCACTACATTGGCCTTGTCGCTGACAGTCGCCACCTTGGCGTTTTGCCCCTGATTAAGAGTCCCGGAAACAGACTCCTTGTACGCCCCCTTGCGCGAATCGTAGCTGTCGATAAAACCGCTACCGGAGAGGCTTAGCCCTTCACACGCCACCACCGAATCCTGAAAGATGAGATTGCCCGGCTCGCGCTTGAGAGCAAACAGCGCGTTGAGGCTGGCATTGCCCTCCAGATAACGGCCATGGCTCTGCAACGCCAACTTGCTGCCGGCGGAGGCATCCAGCTGTTCGATGCTAAAGCGGCTGCCCGCCATGGCCCCTTCGCCCTTGCTTGGCACCTTCTGCACCAGTTGAGCCCACTCTATCCGTGGTTCAGCGCCAAGGGCCTGATGCAGGGCACGATAACTCTCGTTCATCCCCTGCTCAGCACTGAGCTGCGCATTGATCTTTTTGTGAAAATTGCCGCTCAGGCGAGTCTGCAACTGGTTCTCCTGAATGCTGGTAAACACCAGCAGACTCGACAGCAGGCTCACCACCAGCACCACCAGCAGTACGGCTCCCCGCTGCCCCTGCAATCCCTTGTTCATCCCGCTCCCCCTGCTGTGGCGTTGGCACCGGATGTGGCCAACGCTGCCGCCCAGACCGCCTTGCGGCGGGCCACCTGCACCTCTACTCCCGGCGCCAGATAGCTCGGCAGCCCTTCGGGCAAGATGCGGATATTGACCAGTGCACCCTGCTGGCCGAATTCAAGATCCTGAAGATGGGCCAGCAACAGGCGCGGGCCATCACCGTCATCGCAACTGAGTACCGGCGGCGTGAAGCGGTACTGCTCGGTAAAATCGGCGGTTTTCTGGTTGCCAAGGCAGGAGAGCACCTGACTGCCCCCCTCTACCTTGAAGGCAAGCGTCAGGCGATCAGGGGTCACGGCTATCAGCTGATCCGCCTGCTTGATGCTGTTGGTAAAGGTGAGAGTGGCAAAGCGCAACACTTCGTTCGCCTGCTCCAGCGCCTTGCTCTGCTCGACCGTGCTCTTGATTGGGGCGTAACCGGCAAAAATCGCCAGCATCAGCATCAGACCGAGCACCATGGAGATCATCAGCTCGACGAGACTGACGCCTCGTTGCCGTGAGGGGATGCTCAGCATAAGGGCGGAAATCCTGCGTTCAGCTCCACCCGCTTGGCGCCGGAGACCCGCTCATCCTGCCACTCGATGGCGACCACAAAGTTGTCGCTATAACGGTTCGGTAGCACCAGCCGGTGGCCCTCGTGCAGGGTGAAGCGGGCAAGAAAATCGGACTGGGTGAACCGCTCGGGCTTGCGCTGCACTTCACACAGCGAACTCCAGATCTGCTCCACGCTGTTGCTCGCCTCGATCGTAGCCAGGGTGCTCTGCAAGCTGTAATGCGCCTGCTGCAACGAGACCACCTGCCCCTTGGCGAGACCGAGAAACACCATCACCGCCAACACCATGGAGACCATGATCTCCACCAGATTGAAGCCCTGCTGGCGGGCAAGTGCGGCGTGCCTCATGAGCAGCTCCCTTGCAGCAGCTGGCCGCTCGGGGCCACGCAGAGCACCCGCTGCTCACCGAGGCGATTGGCCAGAATGATCTCGGCGTGGCTGCTACTGCCGGTTGGCGCGATCTGGATGGGGTCAAACGGCTTGATCACCACTCCGCCAGCAGGTGCTGCCGCCTGACGCAGCAACTTGCTGTCAGCCATCACCTCCCAGCCACCGTTCTCGGTGCCCTGCAGTACCACTGGCAGGGTCAGCTTGACCGCTTCGCTGCGGGCAAAGCGGTAGGCTGACGCGAGTTCGGTCGCACTGCGATCGAGCCGTTCGGCCGCGAGGCGCTGACTCATGGAGGGCAACCCGACCAATAGCAAGATGGCGGCGATGCCGACCGTGATCATCAACTCAATCAGAGTAAATCCGCGCACGTTCATCTTATGATCCCCAGCAGTCATGGCGATTGGCCGCGCGATAACCGGTCTGATCGAGGGTCAGAGTGCCGCACTCATCCTGTTGTCGCGTCGTTGGAATGGCTTTGAGCAGGTAGTCGCCAGCATCTTGCTGGCTGTAGCTGAACTGGTAGAAATCCGTGTTGGCAGGGGTGGCAAACGTGTCGGGATAGCGGCCCTGTTGGGTATAGATACGTTCGAGGGCGAGCGCCTGCTCCAGCAATTGCTGCTGCGCTTCGTAACGGCGTCCCTGTTGCAGATAACCCTGATACGCTGGCAACGCGATGGCCGCGAGAATGCTGACAACCGTCATGGCGATCAACAACTCGATCAGACTAAAGCCCCGGCAATGGCGCCATGCCTTACAGTCGTTCACTTATCATCCTTGGCAAGTGTTGTTATTGCTCGGCCTAAGGCCGCAGATGTGATGACTTAATAATCATCAAAAATTAACTGACTCGATTGAACAACACAAAATCACCACACTCAATGTAAAAAAGATAGTTATGTGATCTGTTATTAATTTTTAAGCAGTTTTCGCCGCCACTAATCTCGCTAAGCAAATAAAGCTAAGCCAATCGTGCCTACGACCCGTCCGTTATGCCCCCTTCTGTCGAGCCGCGATACATGAATAACAGCGTGACGAAGAGTGAAACCCGGCCGTGCAATAAAAGAGCAAAAAAACCTTTGGCCAATTTTTGCTATCCCTGTCCGTTTCTGGCTAGTCACAGCCCCTGAGCCCCCTTACTCTCTTGCCATCTATTCCAGCAAAGCCGCCCACACCATGAATGCAAAGCCCAGCCAAGAGTCGTCACAAGATGAGGTGATCAACACCCTCAGCCGTGAGCAGTGCCATGCCGCACGGCTCGCCCGCGATGCTCGCTTTGATGGCCGCTTCTTTACCGGCGTGCTCTCGACCGGCATCTACTGCCGGCCAGTCTGCCCGGCACGGCCACCCCACGAGCACAATGTGCGCTACTTCCAAAGCGCCGCGGCCGCCGAGCAGTATGGGCTGCGACCCTGCCTGCGTTGCCGCCCAGAGCTGGCCCCCGCAGCCCGTGGCGATCTGCCGGTTGAACTGGCACGTCTGCTGGCGCGCATCGATCGCGGCGAGCTGGCGGAAGGCACGCTCGCCAAACTGGCCACTGAGGCAGGGATCAGCGAACGCACCCTGCGCCGCCAGTTCGAGCAACATCTCGGCGCCTCACCAAAACAGGTGGAGCAGACGCGTCGCCTGCTGCTCGCGAAACGGCTGCTGACTGAAACCGGGCTGCCCATTACCGACATCGCGTTTGCCGCCGGCTTTGCCAGCATCCGCCGCTTCAATGACGCCTGGCTCAACGCCTACGGGCTGGCCCCGCGCACCCTGCGCCAACAAGAGGCACACGGTAACGCGCCAGAACACATGAGCGATCAACCGCGCGGCGCAATCCTGACGCTGCAACTGCCCTACCGCCCCCCGTATGACGTAGCGGCCATGCTGGCGTTCTACCGGCTGCGGGCAATCCCGGGGCTGGAGCGGGTAGATGGCGAGGTGTATGAGCGGCGCTACCGGGTCGGCGATCAGGTCGCGCTGGTGCGCATCGCGCAGGGCAAGGGGCACAGCCTGCAACTCACCGTCCATGATCTGCCGCTCGCTGCGCTGCCCGATCTGCTCTATAGGGTGCGCCGGATGTGGGATCTCGATGCCGACATGCAGCGGATCGGTGATCTGCTCGGTCAGGATCCGCTGCTCGCCCGTTTGCAGGCGCGCTGGCCCGGCGTGCGGCTGCCGGGTGGCTGGGACGAATACGAGGTGATGCTGCGTGCCATCGTCGGCCAGCAGGTGTCGGTCAAGGGGGCCATCACCATACTCGGGCGGCTGGTAGCCCGTACCGAGGCGCAATTCGGGGTGGCGCAACTACCGACCCCCGCCAAGTTGTGCGAACTCGATCTCGACGGCATCGGCATGCCCGGCAGCCGCATTCGTACCCTGCGTGGCGTGGCGCAGGTGCTGGCCAGCGGCGAGCTGACCCTCACGACAGCCAGTGATGAGCAGTTGCTGGCACTACCGGGCATAGGCCCCTGGACGGTCTCTTACTGGCGGCTGCGCTGCGGGATGGATACCGATGCCTTCCCCGCTTCCGATCTGGTGCTGCAAAAGGCACTCGGAGGCGGCACCAAGCTGCCGGTGAAGAAGGTGTTGACGCAAAGCGCAGCATGGCAGCCATGGCGCAGCTATGCGGCCAGCTGGCTGTGGCACGCCATGAGCGAAGCGCCCGATTTGCTGCTCCGTGCCACTGGCAACGAACAACAGCCAGATACCCAACAACAGGAGATAACACCATGATCCGCTACGATATCCTGCCAACCCGCTGCGGCGAGCTGCTGGTTGCCCTCAATGAATCTGGTCTGGTACACGTAGACTTTGTGGCGGGCCTGCGGGCACTGCCCGATATGAGTGGCTGGCAGCAAGATCACGGGGCACTGGCTCCCTTCCTCGCCGAATTTGACGCCTATTTTGCCGGTCGCTTGCAGCGCTTCTCCCTGCCCCTTGCCGCCCGTGGTACTGCCTTTCAGCAGGCGGTGTGGCAAGCGCTGTGCGACATCCCCTACGGCGAGACCCGCAGCTACAGCGATATTGCCCGAGCCATCGGCAAACCCGAGGCAGTGCGGGCAGTAGGCGCGGCGAACGGCCGCAATCCGCTCTCGATCATCGTTCCCTGCCATCGGGTGATCGGCCAAAACGGCAGCCTGACCGGCTATGCGGGGGGATTGGAGATTAAAAAAGCACTGCTGGCGCTGGAGAGGGGCAATTAAAGGAGTCTGAGTAGAGCACCTGCGATAAAAAATTGCCCCTTTTCCAGATGGAGAAAGGGGCTCATTGATCAGCGTTTCAGGCTGCCCATCACATGCATTTCGCAGCGGTTACAGTCAAAACGCAGGCGGAAGGTGTCTTTACCCATCTTGAGCTCCAGCGGCTCGGCCTTGAGACCGGGCACCTCGTTCGGGCAGAGGTTCTGGCTGTAGCGGATGCAGTGCTTGGTGATCATCAGCACCACTTCCCGCTCCTCCTTGTTCGCCTCATAGGCGGGGGCGATGCGCTCAACCCCGTGCTCATGGAAGAACTTTTCGGCGGCACTGTTAAGCACATTGCCAAGGTAGGAGAGACGGTGCTGGGGATAGCTGATATCCCGCAGGGCGATGCGTCGCTCGGGGCGCAGGTAGTTAGCCACGCGCGTCGCCTCCAGCGCAGCGATGCCATCCCGGCGCAGCCCGTTGAGCTGTGATGCGGCGATGAATAGCGGGTAAGTGAATGCCAACTCAATCTTGCGCGCCACAAACAGGGTATTGCCGAGTTTGCCAAGCTGGTCGCGCGCCTGTTGCAGCGCCCGCTCCGGATTGTCGGCAAGCTGTTTGTCGCAAGACAGCGTCACCGCGGCACTGATACCCTGCTCATCGGTGAGCGTGAGACTCACGCCCTCATCGCACTCGGAGAGCTGCATATCGACCCGGATGCGGCGATCCGCGCTCGCCTTCTCCAACATCTTGCTGAACGCCTGATCGTGGTTGCGGTAGATTTCGGTGCCCACCTTCAACCCCGGCATGCGTTCTGACAGGAGTAACTGCTTACCTTCGACTTTGTTGAGGCGCATCCCCACCAGCTCGTTGTTCGGCTTGAAGAAGCCCAAACCGTCACCGTTGTTGAGGCTGACCTGCTTGCCGTCGATCTCGATGCCATCCTTGGTGACTCTGGTGACACGCCCGAGCGGTTCGCCCACATATTTCGGGCTCTTGGTGGAGTCGATCCCCTGCTGGCGGCCATGGAGGAAGTAGTCGGTGCTGCCGCGGTTGAAGCTCTTTTTGGGATCAGGCTCGAAACTGTAGCTGCAACGGCCCGCAGAGGCGGCCACCAGATCGGAGCGGCTGTCGAGAATGGCGTCGAGCTTCTGGCGATACCAGGCGGTAACGTTCTTGACGTAGTCGAGCCCCTTGAGTCGCCCTTCAATCTTGAAGGAGCGGATCCCCGCCTCGATCAAGGCCTCCAGGTTGTCGGTCTGATCCATATCCTTGAGTGACAGCAGGTGGCTGTCGGCCACCAGCACTTCGCCATCCGGCTTTTGCAGCGAGCAGGGCAGACGGCAGAGCTGGGCACACTCGCCACGGTTGGCGCTGCGGCCGGTACGGGCATGGCTGATGTTGCACTGGCCACTGTAGGAGACACAGAGCGCGCCGTGGATAAAGAACTCCAGCTGCACATTGGTCGCCGCGCTGATCTCGCGGATCTGAGCAAGAGACAGTTCGCGCGCCAGCACCACCTGAGAGAAACCCACATCCTGCAGAAACTTCACCTTCTCCGGCGTGCGGTTGTCGGTCTGGGTACTGGCATGGAGCGCGATGGGAGGCAAATCCAGCGCCAGCAGTCCCATATCCTGGACGATGAGCGCATCGGCACCGGCTTCGTAAATTTGGTGGGTCAGGCGCCGGGCCTGCTCCAGCTCGTGATCGTGCAGCAGGGTGTTGAAGGCGACAAAGACCTGGGCACCGAAGCGATGGGCGTGGCGCGCCAGCGCTTCGATATCTTCGATGGTGTTGCCCGCAGCGCTGCGGGCGCCAAAGGCAGGGCCGCCCATGTAGACGGCATCGGCGCCATGGTTGATGGCTTCGATGCCGTAGGCGAGGTTCTTGGCCGGAGCCAGCAGCTCCAACCGGTTGTTGTGGCTTAACGGGTGCTTGTTCTGGTGCATGGTCTCGGGATCAGGGCGGACAGCAAATGGGCGCTACTCTAGCCCATTCACCACCCACATGCCTTGATCCCGCTTAAGGTATCTGCGAAATACAGGATTACATAACCACCTTGAGTGCCAGCCCGAGCAGCACCAGCCCGCTCACCTTGTCGATGACAAAGGATTTGGCTTTAAGCCACGCCAGCACCGGCCCACGAGAGAGCACCAGCGCCACCAGCACGTACCAGACTGCATCGATCCCGCCAGCGGTGAGCATCATGATGCCCCTTTCGCTCCAACCGGTATCGGCCCGCACAAACTGGCTGAACAGAGCGATGAAGAAAACCGCCAGCTGGGGGTTAAGGAAGGCCACCATAAAACCTTCAAAGGCTCCCTGCCGACCGCGCAGTTGATGCACCTCTTCATTCCCTTCGTCACTGGCTGGTTTTGCCAGCAGGGCTTTCACCCCAAGCCAGGCAAGAAATGCGGCGCCGCCGTAGCGGATCAGATCAAACAGGATCGGGGTCTGGGTGATCAGGATGGAGAGGCCGAGCGCCGTGACCAGCGCATAGATACCAACCCCGAAGCCGTGGCCGAGCGCGGTTGCGACGCCATGCCCCTGCCCACCCTGCACCGTGTTGCGGATGATCAGCGCCAGACTCGGCCCCGGGCTGATGGCGCCCATCACGCAGATTGCGGCCAGTGCCAGCCAACTCGTCAGTTCCATGCTTTTCCTCTTTATATGCTCGATAGGATGCCTGCATTCAGGGTACGGGCTGAGCCGTTATGCCAGTAGTGAAAGTTATGAATAGAACCCATAACCCATGGCTATAACGCCACACAACTGACCGGGGCTAACCGCCGAGATCAAGCAGCTTGCGACTCTCGCCGACGGTATGTTGCAGGTGATCCCGCAGGAAGGGGTAGGCCAGCTCGCGAAACCAGCGGTGGGCCGGATCCTGATGGTGGCGCTGGTGCCACAGCAGATGATACTGCTGGTCGCGGGCCGCAAAGGGCAAGTCGACAAAGGTGAGCTCATGGCCGCAGGAGAGCTGCCAGGCGATATGAGCAGGGGTGGTCATCAGGCAATCGGTGCGCAGCAACACCTCCACTGCCGCCTGAAAGAAGGGAACTCTGGCAAACCAGTGCCGACTCAGTCCCTGCGGCGCCAATACCTGCTCCACCGGGCTGTCCTTGTCACCTCCCCCGCTCACCTGCAGGTGAGGCCAGGCGAGATAGTCATCGAGACTCAGCGCCTTGCCCGCCAACGGGTGATGACGTCCCATCAACACCGCCAGCCGATCTTCCCCCTGATGCAGACCGCGTATCTGCTCCGGTACCTGCTCGGTGATGGTAGAGACCTGATCGAGCTCGGACTGCCACAACTGCGGCAGCTGACGCTTGTCCCACAGGCTGTACTCCAGCGCCGCCAACGGCGCCTCTTTGGCGAGCGCGGCACAGATATCGGGCAGGATATGCTGGGCAACATAATCAGAAGACGCGAGTCGAAATACCCGCTCGCAGCGGCTCGGGTCAAATCCGGGCGCCTCGTAGAGCCGCTCCAGCGCACCGAGAGAATCCGCCAGCTGGGCGGCCAACAGTTCGGCCCGTGGCGTCAGCAACCAGCGTTGCCCCTCCCGTACCAGCAACTCGTCATCAAACTCGCTGCGCAACTGGGCAAGCTGCTTGCTGATGGAGGGCTGACTCAGGTGCAGCAGCTCGGCGGCGCGGCTGATATTGCGGGTCTCCAGCAGCACCTTGAGGGTCGGCAACAAGTTGAGATTGGCTCTGAGCAAGGAGATACCCTCATCGGTGGCGAAATGCCTATCTTAGGGCAGAGGAGTCCCGCGCTTTAAGCGAAATTTCCTGCCATGTTCGGCACATTGCAGCCCTTTGCGACCAGATGGCGCAGCCGCTCGCCCTGCACATAACCATGACCACAAGATGACAGTGGTTGTCTCGTACGGCATAATTGCACGATTTTCCGCCCGCGGGCGATCCACTTTGAGAAGCGGTAACAAGATGAAATACGCCAATATCACCGGCTGGGGCAAATGCCTGCCTCCCTCCGTGCTGACCAACGATGACCTCAGCACCATCATGGATACGTCAGACGAGTGGATCTATCCGCGCACCGGCATCAAGGCCCGCCGGATCTCCCATGTCAGTACCTCGGATCTCGCCACCCTGGCCGGTCGCCGCGCGCTGGCCTGCGCCGGTCTGGAAGCGAGCGATCTCGATGGCATCATCCTGGCCACCGCCACCCCGGACAACCTGCTGCCAAGTGCCGCCTCTGCGGTGCAGAAGAAGCTCGGTGCCGTCAATGCCGCCGTGTTTGATCTCAATGCTGCCTGCACCGGTTTCGTCTACTCCCTCTCCGTCGCGACCTCGCTGGTGCAGACCGGCATGATGAAGAAGGTGCTGGTGATTGGTGCCGAGCGCCTCACCTACCTGCTGGACTGGGCGCGCCGCGATACCGCCGTGCTGTTTGGCGATGGTGCCGGAGCCGTGGTAATCGAGGCGAGCGAGCAGGAGTGTGGCCTGATCGCCAACAAGCTCGGCTGTGACAGCGAAGCGCGGGAGATCCTGCACGTACCAAACTTCGGTACCGATCGGGTGCGTTTTGCCGATATCGATGGGCTGTTCACCTTCAACTTCGAAGGGCCGGAGATCTTCAAACGCGCCGTGCGCGGCATGGGTGAAGCCACCAGCACTGTGCTGGCGCAGGCCGGTATTGCGCCGGAGCAGGTCGACCTGATCGTGCCGCACCAGGCCAATATCCGCATCATCGAGACCCTCGCCAAACGGATGAATGCGCCGATGGAGAAGGTGATGGTCAACATCGAAAACTACGGCAACACCTCCGCAGCTACCGTGCCCATCGCCCTTTGCGAAGCGCTGGAGCAGGGCCGCGTCAAGCCGAACTCCTATCTGCTGACCGCCGCTTTCGGTGCCGGCCTGACCTGGGGGGCCGCCATCATCAAGTGGGGCGATCGCGTCACCCCTATCAAGGCGTGCGATGCCGAACTGCCCCCGTGTGACAAGAGCGCGCTGGAACTGATTGCCCACGCCGTGGAAGGTTGCCAGAAGGCTCACGCCAACGAGGCTTGATCCTCATCAGGAGCCTGAATCCTCAGGCTCCCTCTCTCCTTTTCATCCCCACCAAGCTCTGCCCCCCACTTCGCAAGCCGCTTGATACGGCAATCGCTGATACAAACAACTCCGATTTGCAGCCAATTAATTTTTTTCCGCTAACCTTATTGTGCCAACTATAAATAAAGAAAAGAGCGTCAAGGGGCACCATGACTGTTTCGGTCCTGCGCCTTTACCTCTTACCAAATAATTGCACAGGGATAAGCTACGTATGGCACAACACAAAAGTGGCGTGAACACACCGCTTTGGGAACCGGTTTGCTGGATTTGCTGCATCGGGCTTGCTCTGCTGAGCTGCCTGTTGCTGCAGCTCGCCGATGCGCTGTCACCTCTCTACCTGCTGCTCAATGTGCTGGTTGGTATTGCCGCCGCGCTCTGGACATCGAGTCACTTCCACCAGCACACACTCCGACATCGTGCAGGAGAGGAACAAACCGTCGCGACCGATCCTCTCGCCCACTCCATCATCGGGCTCGAACAGGTGTGCGAGAAGGCTCTACCTATCTGGTCCCAGCAAATTGAAAGCTCTCGTCAACAAACCGAAGCCGCGATGATTGACCTGACCCAACGCTTCAGCGGCTTGGCCAACAAGCTGGAGGAAGCAGTCAATGCTTCTCATCTGGCAGCAGGAGAACTGGGTGATGCCAATTCCCGTGGCATGGCAGGAGTCTTGAGCGAGAGCCAGCAGCAGCTCAATGAGGTAGTGGCCATCCTGCACTCCGCCCAAGCCAATCGGGATGCCATGCTGGGTGAGATAAAAAGCCTGACCACCTACACCATAGAGCTCAACACCATGGCCATGGATGTGGCCAAAATCGCCTCCCAGACCAACCTGCTGGCCCTCAACGCCGCCATTGAAGCGGCTCGCGCTGGGGAAGCAGGCCGTGGCTTTGCTGTGGTCGCGGATGAAGTGCGCAACCTCTCCCGCCTCTCTAGCGAAACCGCCCAGAAGATGACCGACAAGGTAGACACCATCAATACTGCTATCGGTCGCGCCTTCCAGATTGCCGAAAATGCTGCCGCACGGGATCACGCCTCAGCGCTCAATTCGGAGCAGACAATTGAACAGGTACTGGCCCGTTTTCGCCATGCCACTGACAGCCTGGCGGAATCCGCCTCCCTGCTGCAAAACGAGAGCACCGATATCCATCGCGAAATCTCCAGCGTCATTGTCTCGCTGCAATTTCAAGACAGAGTCAGCCAGATCCTCAGCCACGTCAGACAAAACATGGAGAGCCTCTCCAGCCACTTGGTGGCTTCCGAGCAGAGCAGCAATGCGACAGGGCCAATCCAGATCGATGCCAATCGCTGGCTGGCAGAGATGGAGCTCTCATACGCCACCGACGAACAGCGCAATATTCACCATGGTCGCACCACCCGTTCTGTCAACGCGCAACCAAGCAGCGCCGACATCACATTTTTCTAGGAGAGAGATATGGGCAAAACGATCCTGATCGTGGATGACTCGGCTACTATTCGCCAAGTCGTGGGCATGACCCTCAAGGGCGCCGGTTATGAGGTCATGGAAGCCTCTGACGGCAAAGATGCGCTCAACAAACTTGATGGCAAGAAGATCAACCTGATCATCAGTGACGTCAACATGCCGAACATGGATGGCATCACCTTCGTCAAAGAGGCCAAAAAGCTGGCCAACTACAAATTTACCCCTGTCATCATGCTGACCACCGAGTCTCAGGACAGCAAGAAGCAGGAGGGACAAGCCGCAGGAGCCAAAGCTTGGGTGGTCAAACCCTTCCAGCCCGAACAGATGCTGGCCGCAGTCGCCAAGCTCATCATGCCGTGATCCGGAGCGCATCATGCAACTACAGAGTGAGCTACTCGACAACAAGGTAGTGGTGACCATGCCGGACGAGATCACCATTTATACAGTCAGCGAGCTGAAAGATGCTCTCTCACCCTTATTACATCAGGGGAACGAACTGGAGCTGAATCTGGCGGCGGTATCCGAGATAGACAGCGCCGGGCTGCAATTGCTGCTGGCAGCGAAGAAAACCGCTCTGCAGCAAGGCTCCTCCCTGGCGCTGGTCTGGCACAGCCATGTTGTGCTTGAACTGCTGGAGCTCTGCCAGCTCTCGGCCTTTTTTGGCGACCCCACCCTCATCACCCATGGCGAACGGCCCTGAGCTACCATGACAAGGAGTCACCGTGAGCATCGATCTTGATCAGGCTTTACAAACCTATATCGCCGAGGCACGCGAGTTGCTTGAAGAGATGGAGTCAGCCCTTCTATCACTGGAATCTGACCCTGACAATAGCGAGCTGATTGGTGCCATCTTCCGTGCTGCTCATACCATCAAGGGGTCGGCTGGCCTGTTTGGTCTGCAACCAATCGTCGGGTTTACCCATATCGTCGAGGATCTGCTCGACCAGATCCGCAATCAGCAGCTCACCGTCACCTCTCCTCTGATCAAGGATCTGCTGGAGAGCTGCGACCACATCCAGACACTCATCAGTGTCGTTGCAGAACAGGGCAGCACGTTAAGCGATGGCGATGCCAACCAGGATGAACGGCTGAGGCTCACCCTCACCCGTCATCAGTGCGTCCCCCATGCCACGCTGCCAGATACTGTACATACGCCGGAACCCAAGATCGAAAAAGAGGGAGGGATTACCAGCTCCGCCTCCCTGTGGCATATCTCCCTGCGTTTTGGTCCCGATGTGCTGCGCAATGGCATGGATCCGGCCGCATTTCTGCGCTATCTCGGCACTCTCGGAACCATATGCTCGGTGGAGACCATCCATCAGGCGCTACCGGATTGGGAACAGTTCGATCCGGAGAATTGCTACCTCGGCTACGAGATAGACTTCGACTCGCAGGCAGATAAGGCAGCCATCAGCGATGTCTTTGAATTTGTCAGAGATGACTGTCAGATCACCATCTTGCCGCCCCACAGCAAGATCGCCCAGTTCATCAACCTGATCGAGTCGCTACCGGAAGATAGCACCATGCTGGGCCAGTTGTTGGTCAACACCGGCGCCCTCACCGCAGAGGAGTTAGCAAGCGGTCTGCAGGCACAACAAGCGACCCCGGCAGAACAAGCGCCCAAACTCGGAGAAATCCTGATTGCGCAGGGTGCCGTCAACGAAGCCGTCGTCGATGCTGCCCTGAAAAAACAGAACCAGACCAAGGAGAGCAAGAGCAAAGAGGGCCGTTACGTCAGGGTGCATGCCGACAAGCTGGATGATCTAATCAATCTGGTCGGGGAGCTGGTAGTCGCCAGTTCAGGAGCCAATCTGCTGGCCCAACGTACCCGCGAAAGCCAACTGCAGGAAGCCACCTCAGTCATTGCCATGCTGGTGGAAGAGATCCGCGACAGTGCACTGCGCCTGCGCATGGTGCCTATCGGCGATACCTTCAACCGCTTCCAGCGGGTGGTGCGCGATGTCAGTCAGGAGCTGAACAAGGATATCACTCTGGTGATCTCCGGAGCCGAGACTGAACTGGACAAATCGGTGGTAGAGAAGATCGGCGATCCGCTGATGCATCTGGTCAGAAACTCGATGGATCACGGCATCGAATCGGCAGAGCAACGGCTGCTGGCAGGCAAATCCCCCCGTGGCACCCTGAATCTTAATGCCTATCACGACTCCAACAGTATCGTCATCGAAATTCGGGATGACGGAGCTGGTCTCAACAAAGCCAGGATCCAGCAAAAAGCCATCGAGCGCGGTCTGATCAGCCCAACCACCACGCTGACAGATCAGGAGATATACAACCTGATCTTCGAGCCGGGGTTCTCTACCGCCGAGGCGATAACCAACCTCTCCGGTCGCGGGGTTGGCATGGATGTCGTCAAACGCAACATCACTGCCCTGCGCGGCACGGTCGATCTGGACAGCATCCCGGGAAAAGGAACCCGTGTGCAGATCCGCCTGCCGCTCACCCTTGCCATAATCGACGGCTTCCTGGTACGAGTCTGCGACACCCACTACGTCATTCCCCTCGATATGGTGATCGAGTGCGTTGAATTGACCCAGAGTGCACTGTCCGATACCCAGGGTCGCAATTACATCAATTTGCGTGGCGAGGTGCTGCCCTTTATCCGCCTGCAACACTACTTCGATACCAATGGCAGCAAAGGGAGGCGCGAGAACATTGTCGTGGTCAGCCATGCAGGCAAAAAATCCGGGCTGGTAGTGGATGAACTGCTGGGAGAATTCCAGACCGTCATCAAACCGTTGGGGAAATTGTTCCAGCGCCTGCAGGGCATTAGTGGTTCAACCATTCTGGGGGGGGGAGAGGTCGCCCTGATCCTCGACATTCCTTCGCTGATCCAGCACGCAATCACTCAGGAATCCTGTCAGCTCAACAGGTTGACAGTGTCGCGCAACCTGCCTCAATCCAGCATCAACTGAGGGGACCATCATGTTAAAAAATTCCACCATCAAATTGCGTCTTATCGTACTGCTCTGCATGCTCTGCCTGCTGCTGCTGGCTGTTGGCAGCCTCGGGTTATACAACATGCAGAGCAGCAATACCGGGTTGCAGCGCGTTTACAACGACAGGGTGGTTCCCCTCAAGCAGCTGAAGACTATCTCCGACAGCTATGCCGTCTCGATCATCGACAACCTCAACAAGGCCAATGCGGGGCTGATCCCGGCAGAAGAGGCTTTGAAGCAGATACAACAGGCCCAGCAGACAATCAAAAACGAGTGGCATCACTACCAGTCCACCACTCTCACACCAGATGAACAGCGTTTGTCAGCCGAGGCGACAACCCTGTTCAACGCGGCCGATACCGATATTGGCAAGCTGGAGAAATACCTCGCCACCCAGCACGGCATGATTACTGGCATGCTGAACAACTTTGACGGTGCCCTCTATGGCTCCATCGACCCGATAGGCAACAAAATCACCGAGCTGGTCAACCTGCAGCTCAATGTGGCCAAGTCGGAATATACCGCAGCGCAATCTTGGTATGACGTGATGCTGATAACCATGGCGGTGGTTATCGCGGTCGGCATCGCACTCGCAGCCTGGTTTGGCACCCTGCTAATCAAAAGCATCATCACCCCCATCGAACAGGCTCTGCGCGTGGCCAATAGTCTGGCCGATGGCAATCTAGATGTATCGATCCAGATAGAGTCCAACGATGAAGCGGGTCAGCTCTTGATGGCGATGGATAACATGGTCAAGAAACTGGGGGCCTTGATCACGGATATCGAAACGCTGGTCACCGCCGCTGTCGAACAGGGCGACTTCAGCCACAAGATTGCGCTGGAGGATCGTCAAGGATATATCAAGCGGGTATCCGAGCTGCTGAATCGCCTCTCCCATGTGACAGATACCAGCCTGGAAGATGTGATGCGCATCGCCACCGCACTCTCCAAGGGTGATCTGACCCAACGGATCGATGAGCCCTACCCAGGTATTTTCGGCCAGACCAAAGACGGCCTCAACCGGACCATCACTGCGCTGACCAATATCATCGAAGAGGTACGCAACGCCGCCGACAACCTGACCAATGCCTCCAATCAGGTGAGCAACACGGCGCAGGCATTGAGCCAAGCCACCAGCGAGCAAGCGGCCAGCGTTGAAGAGACCAGCGCCTCTATCGAGCAGATGAGCGCCAGCATCAATCAGAACACCGAGAACGCCAAGATCACCGACAGCATGGCCAGCAACTCGGTGTTGGAGGCCACCGAAGGGGGCCAATCCGTTCAACAGACGGTGACCGCCATGCAGCAAATCGCCAAGAAAGTCAGCATCATCGACGACATTGCCTACCAGACCAACCTGCTTGCCCTCAACGCCGCCATCGAGGCTGCTCGCGCCGGAGAGCATGGCAAAGGCTTCGCGGTGGTTGCTGCCGAGGTGAGAAAACTGGCAGAACGCAGCCAGATCGCTGCGCAGGAGATTGGCGAGCTCTCCTCCGACAGCGTCAGCAAGGCAGAGCGGGCTGGCAACCTGCTGGAGAGGATCGTCCCCTCCATTCGCAAAACCTCTGATCTGGTACAAGAGATCAATGCCGCCTCAGGTGAACAGGCCAGCGCAGCCAACCAGATTAGTCTGGCCATGAACCAGCTTAATCAAGTGACACAGCAGAATGCGGCCAGTAGCGAGGAGCTGGCGGCCACGGCCGAAGAGATGAGCTCGCAAGCCAGCGAACTGCAGCAAACCATGGCCTTTTTTGCTCTGGAGAAAAGTGCGCAGCTCAACACTAGGCCCAATGAAACCGGCCACAAGGGCATGCCTCCCAGAGGCAGTTTCATCGCCCCCCCACAACGGGCCAGCCAGCCCAATCAACCATTATCCCATTCCATTGATGACGCGGATTTTGTCCGTTTTTAACCGGAGGCGACCATGCATACATCCACCGATATCACGGTGCCATCAGCGGCCGCTAACGAGAACAGTGGCGATGCCCAGTACCTGACATTTCTGATCAACAACGAGATGTTCGCCATCAATATTCTGGGGGTCAAAGAGATCATCGAATACGGCAATATCACTCCGGTTCCGATGATGCCGGGTTTTATTCGTGGCGTAATCAACCTCAGAGGAGCGGTTGTGTCGGTCGTAGACTTGAATGCCCGCTTTGGCAATGCACCTTCGGTCATCACTCGCCGCAGTTGCATCGTCATTATTGAGGGGATGGCCCCGCAGGGCGATGAACCTGTAGGTCAGGATATTGGCGTTGTGGTGGATTCCGTATCGGAAGTACTGGGTATCCCACAAGCAGATATCGAGCCCCCACCCAGTTTTGGTGCCCGCATCCGGGCCGAGTTCATCAGCGGCATGGGCAAGGTCAACGGCAAATTCGTCATCCTCATCGATACCGGGAAAGTGTTGTCACTCGATGAGATGGCTCAACTCAACGAACTGGCCCAGCCACAGGCAAGGTTGCCACAAGGCAACCTGCAACCCTCCTGAACAGGCCTCCATACTCCACGACATGCAGCATAAGGAAACGCTCATGACCCAATCACTCTTAGGAAAACTCTTCGGAGACAATGCCACCGAAGTGAGGCAGCGGACCCTGTTACTCGACGCAATCGGCCAACTGCAACACGCAGTCCTGGCAGAGCAGGTTCCAGCACCACTCGATCTTTCCGGTATGGATAGCCCCTTGCGTGAAGTAGGACATGCCATCAACGAGGTGGTCACCTTGCTCAGTGACAAGCTGGAACAGAGCCGCAACGACATTAAAAAGAACCAGGTATTGCTCCATGAGAACCAGCTGGTTCGCAAAGCCCTCGACTGCGCCAGCACCAACGTGATGATTGCCGATACCAACCTCGACATTATCTATATGAACGAGGCTGTGACCGGCATGCTCAATCAGGCTGAGACCGACATCAAGAAAGAGCTCTACAGCTTCAACGCCAATCAGCTGATGGGCGCCAACATCGACAGCTTTCATAAAAATCCCGGCCATCAGCGCGCCATGCTGGCCAAACTCAACAGCACCTACCGCACCCAGATACAGCTGGGGGGGCGCACCTTCTCCCTGATCGCCAATCCGGTCTTCAACGATACCGGAGAACGGTTGGGCTCCGTGGTCGAATGGGCCGACAGAACCAAGGAGGTGATGATAGAGAAAGAGATGTCCGACATTGTGCAGGCCGTGATTAATGGCGAGCTGCACCGCAGGATGGAACTTGCTGGCAAGAGCGGCTTCTTTCAGGCGATGGGAGAAGGGATCAACCAGATTGCCGAAGTGATCGACAGCACACTCAACGATGTCATCCGGGTCGTGCAATGTCTGGCAAAAGGTGACCTGACCCAACAGATTGAGGCGGACTATCCCGGCGTGTTTGGCACCACCAAGGATGCGCTCAACAAGACCATCGCATCGCTCACCAACATCGTCACCGAAGTGCGCGGCGCCTCTGACAACCTCTCCAGTGCCGCCGAGCAGGTAAGCGCGACCGCCCAGTCGATCAGCCAATCCAGCAGTGAACAGGCCTCCAGCATGGAGGAGACCAGCGCCTCCATCGAACAGATGAGCGCCAGCATCAACCAGAATACCGACAATGCCCAGGTCACCGATGGCATGGCCAGCAAGGCAGCCAAAGAGGCCGTAGAGGGAGGAGAAGCGGTCAAACTGACTGTGGATGCCATGAAGCAGATCGCCAGACGGATTGGCATCATCGATGACATCGCCTACCAGACCAATCTATTGGCTCTCAACGCAGCTATCGAAGCGGCGCGGGCAGGCGATCACGGCAAAGGCTTTGCCG
Source organism: Aeromonas sp. 97A (assembly GCF_051919185.1). Lineage (NCBI taxonomy): Bacteria > Pseudomonadati > Pseudomonadota > Gammaproteobacteria > Aeromonadales > Aeromonadaceae > Aeromonas > Aeromonas sp. 97A. The sequence goes on from NZ_JBQBFF010000001.1 coordinate 2,676,466, forward strand.
TAGTGGCGGCGGAGGTGCGCAAACTGGCCGAACGCAGCCAGGTTGCAGCACAGGAGATTGGCGAGCTGGCCTCCAGCAGTGTCGAGATGGCGGAAAAAGCAGGTCGTTTGTTGGATCAGATGGTTCCTTCAATCAACAAGACCTCGGATCTGGTGCAGGAGATCAGTGCCGCTTCGGTTGAGCAATCCACCGGTGTCAGCCAGATCAACCAGGCCATGAACCAGCTGAGTCAGGTTACCCAGCAAAATGCCTCTTGCAGCGAAGAGCTGGCTGCCACAGCAGAAGAGATGAGCAGCCAGGCTGAACAGCTGCAACTGGCCATGGAGTTCTTTACCCTGGAGGCCCACGCCAAAGAAGGTAAAGCAGCCACCTCGCATCTTCACCCCAATACCCGAGGTCGCTTCATGAACGAGAGCACTGCCAACAGTCGGGAACGAGCCGCCACCGTCCAACGCCCCATCGGCGATGGCGATTTTGTCCGGTTCTAGCCACGGGAGAGGCGTTGCCTCTCCCATCTCCGACAACACAGGTAGAGGGACCGTTTTTTGTATCAAACCCAGCTGCATGATGATGAGTTCTCCCGCTTCCAACGCTGGCTTCATCAAACGGCGGGGATAGAGCTGTCTCCAGCCAAGAAGGCGCTGGTGGCCAGCCGCTTGGCTAAACGCCTCTGCCACTATGAGCTGGAGAGTTATGACGACTACTTCCAGCTCATCATGAACGATCGCAGCAGCGAACTGCAGCTGGCGCTTGATCTGCTGACCACCAACGAAACCTACTTTTTCAGGGAGCCCAAACACTTCGAGTTTCTGACGCGGGAGATAGTCTCAGCGCTCCCGCCCGAGCAACCACTGCGGGTCTGGAGCGCTGCCAGCTCATCCGGCGAGGAGCCCTACAGTCTGGCCATGACCCTCGCGGAAAAACGCAGCACCTTCAACTGGGAGATCCTGGCCTCCGATATCTCGTCCCGGGTGCTGGAACAGGCGATGAGCGGTCGCTACCCCATCGAGCGGGCGCAAAATATTCCACTGCCCTTTTTGATGAAATATTGCCTCAAGGGTGTAGGCCTGCAGGAGGGCATCTTCATCATCGATCGCAAGTTGCGGGACAAGGTGCAGTTCATGCAGATCAACCTCAATCAGGATCTGCCGGACATAGGCATGTTTGACGTCATCTTCATCAGAAACGTGATGATCTACTTCAACAAGGAGACCAAAGGGCAAGTTTTGCAGCGGCTGGTACCCAGACTCAAACCCGGTGGCTACCTGCTGGTGAGCCACGCCGAGAGCCTGCATGGCCTGCACCACGGCCTGCAGCTTGTCTCTCCTTCCATCTATCAGAAGAGATAAGTCATGACTCGGGAGGTGATCCTGCAACCGGGAGAACTCTTTTTTGGCAAGGAAGATGTGGTGGTCAGAACCGTACTGGGCTCCTGTATTGCCATCACCTTGTGGCATCCGGAGCAGAAACAGGGAGGAATGTGTCACTACATGCTGCCAAGTCGGCGCAATCCCTCTGCCAAGCTGGATGGGCGCTATGCCGATGAGGCCCTCGCCTTGCTGCTGCAAGCGGCCAGTCACTATCCCGCCCCTATCCATGAATATGAGGCCAAGTTGTTCGGGGGTGGCAACATGTTTACCGAGCCTCAATACGCACAGAGCGACAACAATGTCGCCGCTAAAAATATTCAGGCAGCCTGGCAGCTGACCCGACACCTTGGCCTTGATATCAAAGCCCATCATCTTGGCCATAGCGGCCACCGAAGCTTGCTCTTTGAGCTCAGCAACGGCAGTGTCTGGCTCCGCCATCATCGTCTGCCACATCAACGGGAGTCGCGAGAATGAAGCAGATCCGGGTCATGCTGGTGGATGATTCCGCCGTGGTCAGACAGGTATTGCAAGCGGTGCTGGAGCAGGAGCCTGATATCCGGGTGATAGCCACGGCATCGGATCCCCTGTTTGCCCAGGAAAAACTGAAGAAAGAGTGGCCTGACGTCATCGTGCTCGATGTGGAGATGCCCCGTATGGATGGCATCACTTTTCTCACCAAGATCATGGCAGAGCATCCAACCCCGGTGGTGATCTGCTCCTCCCTCACCGAAAAAGGGGCCGAGACAACCCTGCAGGCAATGGCTGCCGGCGCGGTGGACATCATCACCAAACCGACCATGGGGATAAAAAGCTTTCTGCAAGAATCTGCCCACGACCTGGCGATGGCGGTACGTGCTGCGGCCCAGGCCAACCTCAAGCGCGTGGGCAAGCCCTCATCTGTGCCGGTCAGCCCCAAACTCAACGCGGATGCCATGCTGGCGCCCAACCAGCACGCCATGGCACAAACCACAGAGCGGCTCATCGCCATCGGCACCTCGACCGGCGGCACCCAGGCGCTGGAAGCCGTGCTGACAGCCTTGCCTCGGGTCAGCCCCGGCATTGTCATCGTGCAGCACATGCCAGAGAAATTTACCGCCATGTTTGCCGAGCGGTTGAACGGGGTCTGCCAGATAGAAGTGCGGGAGGCGAGGAACAATGACCGAGTGATCCCGGGGCTGGCGCTGATAGCCCCCGGAGGCAAGCATATGCTGCTCAAACGCAGCGGTGCCTACTATCACGTCGAGGTAGTCGACGGGCCGCTTATCAACCGCCATCGCCCCTCGGTGGATGTGCTGTTTCGTTCCGTCGCCAAATATGCCGGCAAGAATGCCACCGGCATCATCATGACCGGCATGGGGGATGATGGTGCCCGGGGATTGCGCGAGATGTTGGATGCGGGTGCCAACACCTATGCCCAGGATGAGGCCTCCTGCGTGGTCTTCGGCATGCCCAAAGAGGCGATCAAGCTGGGAGCCGCCCGCCATGTACTCCCCTTGCAAGAGATGCAGTACGCCATCCTCGGCAAGTAATCCCTTATCGCGCGTTTTGCCCATAAAAAAGTCCGGCCCCCCAAGGGGAGCCGGACTTTTTACATCAACCGGAACCAATCCGGTATCAGGCGAGCAGATTACTCTGCAGCAGGCGCTTCTTCAGCGGCCGGAGCGGCGTCAGCAGCAGGTGCAGCTGCTTCGGTCGGGGCGTTCGCTTCCTTGATGGAGAGACGTACACGGCCCTGACGGTCCACTTCCAGTACCTTCACCTTGACCACGTCACCGATGGTCAGGTGGTCAGCCACGTTCTGCACGCGAGCATCGGTGATCTGGGAGATGTGTACCAGACCATCTTTGCCCGGCAGGATGTTGACGAATGCACCGAAATCGGCCAGACGGACAACTTTACCTTCATAGATGCGGTTCACTTCGATCTCGGCGGTGATGGCCTCGATGCGACGGATCGCTTCCATGGCGGCTTCGTTGGCCACGGCGGAGATACGTACAGTACCGTCATCATCCAGCTCGATGTTGGTGCCGGTCTCTTCGGTCAGCGCACGGATCACGGAACCACCCTTACCGATCACGTCCTTGATCTTCTCGGGATTGATCTTGATGGTGTGGATACGCGGTGCGAAATCGGAGATCTGGGCACGGGGAGCCTGGATAGCTTCGTCCATCACTTTCAGGATGTGCAGACGAGCGCCACGAGCTTGCTTCAGCGCAATCTCCATGATCTCTTTGGTGATGCCTTCGATCTTGATGTCCATCTGCAGCGCGGTTACACCTTCGGTGGTACCGGCTACTTTGAAGTCCATGTCGCCCAGGTGATCTTCGTCACCCAGGATGTCGGACAGCACGACGAAACCTTCTTCTTCCTTCACCAGACCCATGGCGATACCGGCAACGGAGGCCTTGATCGGCACACCGGCATCCATCAGCGCCAGAGAGGAACCACAGACAGACGCCATGGAGGAGGAGCCGTTGGATTCGGTGATTTCAGAGACCACGCGCACCACGTACGGGAACTCGGCGGCGCTCGGCATCACGGCAGCAACGCCGCGCTTGGCCAGACGGCCGTGACCAATTTCACGACGCTTCGGGCTACCCATCATGCCGGTCTCACCGACACAGTATGGCGGGAAGTTGTAGTGCAGCATGAAGCGATCGGCACGGTTGCCGGTCAGCTCGTCGATGTTCTGGGCGTCACGCTCGGTACCCAGAGTGGCGACCACGATGGCCTGAGTTTCACCACGGGTGAACAGGGCAGAGCCGTGAGCACGGGGCAGAATACCGGTACCTACGCTCAGGGCGCGGATCATTTCCGGATCGCGACCATCGATACGCGGCTCACCACGTACTACGCGACCACGAACGATGCGGCTTTCCAGGCTGTGGAACTCTTCGCCGATCTTCTTGGCATCTTCTTCCACGCCGGAAGCGATAACTTGCTCAACCACACGACCCTTGATGGCCGCGATGGTTTCGTAACGAACTGCCTTCTCGGTGATGCGGTAGGCTTCACCCAGTTCGGCGCTCGCCAGCTCGGCAACCTTGGCTTTCAGCGCTTCGTTGACGGCAGGCGGAGTCCAGTCCCACGGCTTGGTGCCGACGGCAGCGGCAAACTCGTTGATCGCATTGATCACGGTCTGCATCTGCTCGTGACCGTATACCACGGCACCCAGCATTACCTCTTCGGAAAGGATGGCCGCTTCGGACTCAACCATCAGTACCGCGTTGGCAGTACCGGCAACTACCAGATCCAGGTCGCTCTGCGGCAGTTCAGTGGTGGTCGGGTTCAGCACATACTGACCGTTCATGTAACCCACGCGAGCAGCACCGATCGGGCCGCCAAACGGGATACCGGAGATGGCCAGTGCAGCAGAGGCACCGATCATCGCAACGATGTCGGGGGATACGGCCGGATTCACGGACATTACGGTCGCAACGACCTGAACCTCATTGAGGAAGCCTTCCGGGAACAGCGGACGAATAGGACGGTCGATCAGACGGGAGATGAGGGTCTCGCCTTCGCTCGGACGGCCTTCACGACGGAAGAAACCACCCGGGATACGACCAGCAGCATAGGTACGCTCCTGGTAGTTGACGGTCAGCGGGAAGAAATCACGGCCGTGATCGGCCTCTTTCTTGCCGACTACGGTCACAAATACGCAGGTATCGTCCATGCTGACCATAACGGCCGCAGTGGCTTGACGGGCCATCACACCGGTTTCCAGAGTGACGGTGTGTTGACCGTACTGGAATGACTTTACAATAGGATTCACGTGAATTTCCTTTTTACAATTTGGCTCTTTAAATTCGCGCACAAGTATACTTGATTCGATGCAAAAGGTAAGCGGTGACGCGAATTCTGTGAGGCAGGCAACGGCTTGAAGAGCAATAAAAAAGGGGAACCTGACGGTTCCCCTTTTTCGCGAAATCTGATGGTCGATTAACGACGCAGACCCAGCTTGGCGATCAGAGCAGCATAACGCTCGGAATCTTTACGCTTCAGGTAGTCCAGCAGCTTACGACGCTGGGAAACCATGCGCAGCAGACCGCGACGACCGTGGTGGTCCTTGGAGTGCTCTTTGAAGTGACCTTGCAGATGGTTGATCTGGGCAGTCAGCAGGGCAACTTGCACTTCGGGGGAACCGGTGTCGTTGGCGCAACGAGCGTTGTCAGCAACGATTTGAGCTTTGATCTCAGCATTTAGAGACATGGTAATACTCCAGTAGAGTGTTTAAAGGTTCACAGCCAATCTCTAATTCAGCCGTGAAATGAGGGCGGTATCATAATCGTCCCCGCCCCTTTTCGCAACGATAAAGAGGCGAAACAGGAAAGACGTTCTGATACCGCCTGAGGATCACTCCTCGTCGTGATAACGCACCAGTCGCTTGGGAGCGACGCGGCCATCATCATCAATCTCGCCAACCCCGATGAACTCGCGCTCCGGGCCGACCGTCATGCGAACCTGACCGCTTTGCGGCGCACCCGCTACCTGCACGGCCTGGCCCTGATTCACATAGGCAGCCACAACCGCCAGCATGTTCACCTCGGGCAAGCTTGCCACGGCGGTATCCATCGGCAACAACAGCGGATCCAGCTGCTCGCGCGGCGGGATACTCTCGGCCTTGGCCTGCTCGAAGATGCACTCGAGTTGCTCCAGAGTCAGCATCCGCTCGTACGGATAGCTGGCCACCTGGGTACGGCGCAACTGAGTCACGTGGGCACCACAGCCCAGCACTTCACCTAGATCATCCACCAGAGAGCGGATGTAGGTGCCCTTGCTGCAGTGCACTTCAAGGCGCACCTCATCACCTTCAAAGCTCAGCAGTTTGAGCTCGAATACGGTGATGGGACGGGCTTCACGCTCAATCTCGATGCCTTCGCGGGCATATTCGTAGAGCGGACGGCCGTTGTGCTTGAGCGCGGAGTACATGGAGGGCACCTGCATGATGGGGCCGCGGAACTGGTCCAGCGCCTCGATCAGGGTACCGACAGCCACGTTCACCGGACGGGTGGAGACCACCTCACCATCGGAGTCGCTGGTGTTGGTGCGCTCGCCCAGTTTGGCGGTCACCTCATAGCGTTTGTCCGCTTCCAGCAGATACTGGGAGAACTTGGTGGCCTCGCCGAGGCAGATCGGCAGCATGCCGGTCGCCAGCGGATCCAGTGCGCCGGTGTGACCGGCCTTGGCGGCGTTGTAGATGCGCTTGACCTTCTGCAACACATCGTTGGAGGTCAGGCCGGTCGGCTTGTCCAGCAGCAGAATGCCGTGCACATCACGGCCCTTGAAACGACGTCTTCGGGTCATCTCAGGCTTTATCCTCAGTCGTGTCATCCGGTGCGGATTCAGCTTCTTCGTCACGGCCGGATTCGGCCATGCGACGCTTGTCTTCACGCACAGTGTTGGTCACCAGGTTGGAGAGACGCATCCCCTCGACCAGGGTCTGGTCGTAGTAGAAACGCAGCTCGGGCACCACGCGCAGACGCATGGCACTGCCCAGCAGACTACGGATATATCCGGCTGCTTCGGTCAAACCCTGCAAGCCTTCCTTGATGCGCTCGGCATCATTTTCCAGCTGCAAGAAGGTGACGTAAATCTTGGCATAGTTGAGGTCACGGGACACTTCCACATCGGAAACAGTCACCATGCCGATGCGCGGGTCTTTCACCTCGCGCTGCAGGATCAGCGCGATTTCACGCTGGATCTGCTGTCCGACCCGACGGGTCCGGCTGAATTCTCTGGCCATATTCTATCCTGCGATAAAAGGGGGCCGCGGCCCCCTATTTTGTCTAACTCTCGGCTTACAGAGTCCGTTGGATTTCAACAGTCTCGTAAACTTCGATCTGGTCGCCTTCGCGCACGTCGTTGTAGTTCTTGACCGCGATACCACACTCGTAGCCGTTGCGAACTTCGTTGACGTCATCCTTGAAGCGGCGCAGGGATTCCAGCTCGCCTTCATAGATAACCACGTTGTCACGCAGAACACGGATACGGTTGGAACGCTTGACCACACCTTCGGTAACCATACAGCCGGCAACGGCGCCGAACTTCGGAGACTTGAAGACGCTACGCACTTCAGCCAGACCGATGATCTCCTGACGATACTCAGGGGCCAGCTTGCCGCTCATGGCCTGCTTCACTTCGTCGATCAGGTCATAAATGACGGAGTAGTAACGCAGATCCAGGCTCTCGGATTCGATGACCTTGCGCGCAGATGCGTCGGCACGGACGTTGAAACCAACCAAGATGGCGCTGGAAGCTGCAGCCAGGGTCGCGTCGGTTTCGGTGATACCACCTACGCCGGAACCCACGATCTTCACCTTCACTTCGTCGGTGGAGAGTTTGACCAGCGCATCGCAGATCGCTTCCACAGAACCTTGTACGTCGGCCTTGATCACCACGTTCACTTCGGACACTTCGCCCTCGGTCATGTTGGCGAACATGTTTTCCAGCTTGGCCTTCTGCTGGCGAGCCAGCTTGACTTCGCGGAACTTGCCCTGACGATAGAGCGCCACTTCACGGGCTTTCTTCTCGTCACGGACAACGGTGGCTTCGTCACCGGCAGAGGGAACGCCGGACAGACCCAGGATTTCCACCGGCAGGGACGGACCCGCTTCCTTGATCTCGCGACCCAGTTCGTCACGCATGGCGCGAACACGGCCGTACTCGAGACCACACAGAACGATGTCGCCCTGACGCAGAGTACCTTCTTGTACCAGTACGGTAGCAACCGGACCACGACCTTTATCCAGGAAGGATTCGATCACGACGCCGTTGGCCATGCCATCAACCACCGCTTTCAGCTCCAGTACTTCGGCCTGGATCAGGATGGCTTCCAGCAGGTCGTCGATGCCTTCGCCAGACTTGGCGGATACGTGCACGAACTGGCAGTCTCCACCCCAATCTTCGGACATGACGTTGTAACGGGCCAGTTCGGTCTTGACGCGATCCGGATCCGCTTCCGGCTTGTCGATCTTGTTGACCGCAACAACCAGCGGTACACCGGCAGCCTTGGCGTGCTGGATAGCTTCGATGGTTTGCGGCATCACGCCGTCGTCAGCTGCAACAACCAGAACAACGATATCGGTCGCCTTGGCACCACGAGCACGCATGGAGGTAAACGCCGCGTGACCCGGAGTATCCAGGAAGGTGATCATGCCACTGTCAGTCTGGACGTGGTAAGCACCGATATGCTGGGTAATACCACCGGCTTCGCCAGCAGCAACCTTGGCTTTACGAATGTAGTCGAGCAGCGAGGTCTTACCATGGTCAACGTGACCCATGATGGTAACGACCGGTGCGCGCGGCTTGGCTTCGGAGGTCTCGTCACGATCGGACAGTACCGCCTCTTCCAGCTCGTTCTCACGACGCAGCACAACCTTGTGACCCATCTCCTCGGCGACCAGCTGAGCGGTCTCCTGGTCGATCACCTGGTTGATGGTGGCCATGGCACCCATCTTCATCATCACCTTGATGACTTCAACGCCCTTGACGGCCATCTTGTTGGCCAGCTCGGCCACAGTGATGGTCTCGCCGATGACGACATCGCGGTTCACCACGGCAGCCGGCTTGTTGAAGCCGTGCTTCATGGCGTTCGGCATGGCAACCTTGCCGCGCTTGCCTTTACGGGCACGCGGGTTGCGAGAGTCGCGATCATCTTCACGACGACCGGCTTTCTTCGGTGCCTTGGCAGCTGCGGCAGTGCGGCGGCTGGTCTCTTCTTTCCGATCCAACTCGTCTTCTGCGGCTTGCGCATGCTTGTTGGTGGTCAGATGGTAGTCGCTGCTCTCTTTGGCGCGAGCGGCCTCTTCTTCAGCCCAGCGGGCTGCGTTCTGTTCCGCCATGAGACGAGCCTCTTCGGCTTTCTTCGCGGCGAGTTCTTCAGCTTTTTTCAAAGCTGTTTGTTCCTGTTGGCGCTTCAGTTCTTCTGCTTCGCGCTTGGCCATCTTTTCTGCCTCTTGCTGAGCTGTGCTACTGGCTGCTTTGGCGGGCTGTGAAGCCTGTCGAGCCTTTGATTGTGCCTCGATCCGCGCCTTTTCCTCAGCTTCACGACGAGCTTGCTCAGCCTCACGGCGAGCCTTCTCTTCAGCTTCGAGACGGGCCTTCTCTTCGGCCTCGCGACGAGCTTTTTCTTCTGCTTCCAAACGCGCTGTTTCCTCGGCTTCCGCCTGACGCTGTTCATCTTCCAGCGCCGAGCGTCTTACATAGGTGCGAGACTTGCGCACTTCTACCTGCACTTCCTTGTTCTTGCCGCCAGTACCCTGAACACTGATGGTGCTCTTGGTCTTGCGCTGCAAGGTCATGCGGGCAGGAGCGGCGACCTCGTCACCTCCATGCTGTTTCTTCAGGTGTGCCAGCAGAGCCTGTTTCTCAGACTCGCTGACCATGTCGTCGGCCTTGCTCTTGCTGATACCGGCATCGACAAACTGCTGGAGAAGACGATCAACCGGTGTGTCGATGTCAGTGGCAAGTTGTTTGACTGATACTTCTGCCATTCATTTTCCTCCGTTTGATCTTACTCGGACTGCTCTTCTCCGAACCAACAGATATTGCGAGCAGCCATAATGAGCTCACCTGCCTTCTCGGCAGTCAGCCCTTCAATATCAGCAAGGTCATCGATACCTTGCTCAGCCAAATCTTCCAGGGTGCCCACGCCACGGCCCGCCAGAGCGTAAGCCAGTTCGCGGCTCAGACCGTTCAGATTGAGCAGCTCTTCGGACGGCTCAACGCCATCGAAAGACTCTTCTTTGGCCAGTGCCTTGGTAGTCAGGGCATCTTTGGCGCGCTTGCGCAGCTCTTCGACCATGTCTTCATCCAGACCGTCGATAGCCAGCAGCTCGTTAACCGGTACAAAGGCGATCTCTTCCAGGGTAGAGAAGCCCTCTTCCATCAGCAGACCGGCGAAATCGTCATCGATATCCAGAGTGCTGGTGAACAGGTTCATGATGCGGTCGTTTTCGGCCTGGTGCTTGGCACGCATGTCCTCAACGGTCATCACGTTCAGCTCCCAACCGGTCAGCTGGGAGGCCAGACGCACGTTCTGACCATTGCGACCGATGGCCTGAGCCAGGTTGGCAGCTTCCACGGCGATATCCATGGTGTGGTTGTCTTCATCAACGATGATGGAGGCCACATCGGCAGGTGCCATGGCATTGATCACGTACTGGGCCGGGTTGTCATCGTACAGCACGATATCGGCGCGCTCACCGCTCAGCTCGGCGGAGACAGCTTGCACACGAGCACCACGCATACCGATACAGGCACCGATCGGGTCGATACGACGATCGTTGGTCTTCACCGCGATCTTGGCGCGGGAACCCGGATCACGGGCAGCACCCATGATTTCGATCATCTCTTCACCGATCTCCGGTACTTCGATACGGAACAGCTCTTTCAGGAAGTCCGGGCTGGAACGGCTGACAAACAGCTGGGAACCACGGGCTTCCGGACGCACTGCGTAGAGCAGGCCACGGACACGGTCGCCCGGGCGGAAGGTTTCACGCGGCAGCATGTCATCACGGAAGATCACGGCTTCAGCATTGCTGCCCAGATCCAGTATGACGTTGTCGCGGTTACTCTTCTTGACCACACCACTGATGATGGTGCCTTCTTTATCTTTAAACTGATCAACTACTTGTGAACGCTCGGCTTCGCGCACTTTCTGCACGATAACCTGCTTGGCGGTCTGGGTAGTGATACGGTCGAAGGTCACAGAGTCGATCTGGTCTTCAACATACTCACCGATCTGGATTTCCGGCTGATCAATTTGTGCCGCTTCCAGGGTGATTTCAGCATAGGGGTTCTCCATCGCGGCTTGATCCGCAATGACTACCCAGCGGCGATAAGTGTCGTAGTCACCGGTCTTGCGATCGATTTCGACCCGAACTTCAATCTCGCCTTCATATTTCTTCTTGGTCGCAGTCGCCAGCGCGGTTTCCAGAGCCTGGAAGATCTTCTCGCGGGGTACCGCTTTCTCGTTGGATACTGCGTCAACGACCAGCAAAATCTCTTTATTCATATCCGATAGCCTCGTTAACCAAAGTTCGGCACTATGTTCGCTTTTTGGATATTGGTGAAAGCCAACACGTCGTCCTTACCATCTACTGTCAGGGTGATCATGTCGCCTTGCACAGCTTTGATTACGCCTTTGAACTTGCGGCGGTTGTTTGTTGCCATCCGAAGCGTTACCGCCGCCTCTTGGCCAACGTATTTTTCGAAATGGGCAACCTTGAACAGGGGACGATCCAGGCCAGGGGAGGATACCTCGAGGTAATACTCCTCGGTGATGGGATCTTCGACGTCCATGATGGCGCCAACCTGATGGCTGACCTCAGCACAGTTCTCGACAGTCACCCCCTGCTCGCCGTCAATATAGACACGCAAGGTGGAGTGTTTACCCGCACGGATAAACTCAATACCCCAAAGTTCAAAACCCAAGGCAACGACCGGAGCCTCGAGCAGATCGGTCAAACGTTGTTCCAACGTAGCCAAAGTCACCCTCCGAAAAACAAAAAAAGGGCATAAAGCCCAGATAGATATCGATTCAGAGTAAATTGCACATAACAAAAAGCCCCGATGTCAAATCGGGGCTTGGCGCTTTACCCTGATTGTCGCCTCGCAGCGACCGCCTTCCTGAGCGTAGGAAATGCGTGAAATTTGGTTGCGGGGGCCGGATTTGAACCGACGACCTTCGGGTTATGAGCCCGACGAGCTACCATGCTGCTCCACCCCGCGTCCGAAATCGTGCGAGATTATAGCCACTTCACTCTCTCGATACAAGACTGACTGGCTATAATACACTCGGTTTCCCGAGCTCACTGCTTAATTGGTGCCGTGGGCGGGACTCGAACCCGCACACCCTAGAGCACTACCCCCTCAAGATAGCGTGTCTACCAATTCCACCACCACGGCAAAACTCTTACTCGGGAACGTCAGTATCTTTCTTCACTGGCGCTTTGGTCTGCTCAACCTGTTGGGTTTGTTGCAGATTTTCCCATTCACTACCCTGCTTTACCTTGTTGCTGGACATAGAGCCGAGCACCAGGCTGATAACGAAAAACAGAGTAGCCAAAATTGCTGTTGTTCGGGTCAGGAAACTGCCTGAGCCACCGGAGCCGAATACTGTGTTCGATGCCCCTGCGCCGAATGAGGCGCCCATATCAGCCCCTTTACCTTGCTGAATCATCACCAGACCAATCAGAGCCAGTGAAACCAGCAGATAAACGACTAAAAGAATCTCGTACATTTAACTTGCACCCTTTGCCGCTTCAACAATTCCTAAAAACGCATCGCTATCGAGGCTTGCTCCGCCAATCAGTCCGCCATCAATGTCGGGCTGTGCAAACAAATCTCTCGCGTTGCTCGGCGTTACGCTCCCACCATAGATGATTCTAACTTTCTCACCTATTACCGGAGTATCCTCCGCCAAGCGACCACGTATAAAGGAATGAACCTCTTGTGCCTGCTCGGGTGTGGCGCATTTACCTGTACCTACAGCCCAAATCGGCTCGTAGGCGATGATAGCATTATCGAAAGCCATCGCGCCATTTTTCTCTATGACGATATCCAGCTCTTCAGCGATCACCTCGAAGGCTCTTCTCGCCTGCCTAGCCGCACCTGATTCACCTAAACAGAGGATGGGAATCAAGCCTGCCGCTCTGGCTGCCGCAAACTTCTCTGCGACGATAAAACTGGTCTCACCAAAGAGACGCCTGCGCTCGGAGTGCCCTACCAATACGTAACGACACCCTGCCTCGACCAGCATCTGACACGAGATTTCTCCAGTGTAAGCGCCAGTAGCGTGCTGACTCACATTCTGAGCCCCCAACTTTATTACTTTCTGCTCATTGAGCAGTGAAGCGCTAAAGTCGAGATGCACATGGGAAGGACAGAGAACCACATCTACTTTTCCGTCAACGCCGTTTAGACACTGACTTGTAAACTGCTCTAACTGCGACCTACTACCGTGCAACTTCCAGTTTGCTGCTACAAACGGCTTGCGATGTCCCATCGGCAACTCCCTTGCGAAAGCGGGGCTGATAATATCCAGAGGATGCTCAGCTGACAAGTGCTATTTTTAAATTTTTGAATCGTTTGAACAAGATACAACCAGGGCGGCTAAAAAGCCGCCCTGGTTGTTCATTAAAACGCCGATTCGACCTGCTTGGCTATGCGCTGAGCCATGTCACGCACCTGCTGTTCATGCTCCCCTTCGACCATGACCCGGATCAGCGGTTCGGTACCTGATTTACGCAACAGTACGCGACCACGACCAGCCAGCTCCTGTTCCACCTTGGCAACCTCAGCCATGACCGCATCAGCGGCCAGCGGATCCTTGCCTTCGGCAAAACGAACATTCACCAGCACCTGCGGGAACTTGCTCATGCCGGAGCGCAGCTTGGCCAGCGGCATCTCGGCGCTGCGCATGGCGGTAAGCACCTGCAAGGCGGCTACGATGCCATCACCCGTAGTGGTCTGATCCAGGCAGATTATGTGGCCGGAGTTCTCGCCACCGATACGCCAGCCCTTCTCTTCCATCATCTCCAGCACATAGCGGTCACCCACCTTGGCACGGGCAAACGGAATGCCCAGGGTTTGCAGCGCCAGCTCCAGACCCATGTTGGCCATCAGGGTGCCGACGACACCGCCTTTGAGGCGACCATTGCGCAGAGCATCGCGCGCGATGATATAGAGCACTTCATCACCGTCGATGAGATAGCCGGTATGGTCGACCATGATCAGACGGTCACCATCACCATCAAAGGCAACCCCCAGATCGGCCTTGCACTCCAGTACCTTGGCAACCAGAGCGTCAGGCGCAGTCGAACCGACACCATCGTTGATATTGAGACCATCCGGGGCACAGCCCATGGTGATCACTTCAGCGCCCAGCTCGCGGAAAACCGACGGCGCAATGTGGTAAGTGGCGCCGTGGCCACAGTCGACCACCATTTTCACCCCATCCAGATTCATGTGGGAGGGGAAGGTGCTCTTGCAAAATTCGATATAGCGACCGGCAGCATCATCAATGCGCACCGCTTTGCCAAGTTCGGCCGACTCGACACACTTGAGCTCGTGATCCAGCTCGGCTTCGATAGCCAGCTCGACATCATCGGGCAGCTTGGTGCCGTCGGCGGAGAAGAACTTGATGCCGTTGTCGTAGAAGGGATTGTGGGAAGCGCTGATGACGATACCAGCTTCGGCACGGAAAGTGCGAGTCAGGTAGGCAACCGCCGGCGTGGGCATGGGCCCCATCAGAATGGCTTTAAGGCCTGCAGCAGAGAGCCCCGCTTCCAGCGCGGATTCCAGCATGTAACCGGAAATGCGGGTATCTTTGCCAATCAGCACCTTTTTGGTGCCCTTCTTGGAGAGCACCTTGCCGGCAGCCCAACCCAATTTCATTACAAAATCAGGTGTGATCGGGTATTCGCCAACCTTGCCGCGCACACCATCGGTACCGAAATACTTTCTTGCCATTGTCTGTTCTCTTTATTATCTGGAAATAAAATCTTGTCCCGTCATTGCCAGCCAACCGACGCGCAATGCGTCCATGGTCACCCGTACATCGTGTACCCTGATGATGCGGGCCCCATGCTGCATGCCGATAAGGGCGCATGCCAGGCTGCCCGCCAGACGCTCATCCACCGGACGGCCCAGCAGGTTGCCTATCATAGACTTTCGCGACATCCCCACCAATAGCGGCAAGCCATAATCAAGCAGTTCCTTTTGAGCCGCCAACAGCTGATAGTTGTGTGCAAGGGTTTTGCCAAAGCCATATCCCGGATCCAGCAACAGATATTCGCGCGGGATCCCGGCTGCCAGGCAAGCGGCAATGCGCTGCTCAAAAAAGGCGCGCACCTCTCCGATCAGATCGTCATAGTGGGGCTCGACCTGCATGGTTCGCGGCTGTCCCTGCATATGCATCAGACAGACAGGGACAGCGGCCTCGGCCGCGGCCTGCAGTGCTCCAGGTTCTTGCAGCGCCCGCACATCGTTGATCAGATGGGCTCCCGCCTTGCAACCCTCCCGCATCACAGCCGCTTTGGAGGTATCTAGGGAGATCATCACATCCAGCTCACGGGCTATCTGCTCCACGACAGGAATGACCCTGTCCAGCTCCTCCTGCTCACTCACATCGGGCGCACCAGGGCGGGTTGACTCGCCACCGATGTCGATGAGGGTCGCACCGTCAGAGACCATCTGGCGCGCATGGCCCATTGCCCGTTCAAATTGGTTGAAATTACCGCCATCGGAGAAGGAGTCGGGCGTCACATTGAGGATCCCCATCACATGGGGACGATCGAGGGAGAGGCTGAGCCCCTTGCTGGTTAACTGCATTTTCACGTCCATCTGATAAAGAAAAACCCCGGGCAAGCCCGGGGTTTGGAGAGTCACAATTATTTGGCCGGAGCATCGTTGGCTTTGTCGATAGTGACATCCGCCACCGGTGCAGCCTCATCGGCAGGCTTGGCCTCGGCAGCCACGGTGGAACCGCCTTGCGGGGTATCACCGTGCTCGTCATGCCAGTTGCTCGGAGCACGTACCTCGCGACGCGCCATCAGATCATCGATCTGTTTGGCGTCGATGGTTTCGTACTTCATCAGCGCATCTTTCATGCTGTGCAACACGTCCATATTATCCAGCAGGATCTGCTTGGAACGGGCGTAGTTACGATCAATGACCTGCTTGACCTCTGCATCGATCACGCGAGCGGTATCGTCGGACATATGCTTGGCCTTGGCCATGCTGCGACCGAGGAACACCTCGCCATCTTCTTCCGCGTAGAGCATCGGGCCGAGACGCTCGGACATACCCCACTGGGTCACCATCTTGCGTGCAATCTCGGTGGCACGCTCGATATCGTTGGATGCACCAGTCGATACCTTCTCGGCACCGTAGATCAGCTCTTCTGCCAGACGACCGCCATACAGACTGGAGATCATCGACTCCAGATGCTGCTTGGAGTGGCTCCAGCGATCCTGCTCCGGCAGATACATGGTCACACCCAGCGCACGACCGCGCGGAATGATGGAGACCTTGTAAACCGGGTCATGATCCGGAACCAGACGACCAATGATGGCGTGACCGGCTTCATGATATGCAGTCATCTCTTTCTCGGACTCTTTCATCACCATGGAGCGGCGTTCCGCACCCATCATGATCTTGTCCTTGGCCTTCTCGAACTCGGCCATGGAGACCACTCGGCGGCTCTCACGAGCAGAGAAAAGGGCTGCCTCGTTGACCAGGTTGGCCAAATCCGCCCCGGAGAAACCGGGGGTGCCACGGGCAATCAGCGCCGGATTGACGTCATCCGCCAACGGAACTTTGCGCATGTGCACTTTCAGAATTTGCTCGCGACCACGGACATCCGGCAGACCGACCACAACCTGACGGTCGAAACGGCCCGGACGCAGCAGTGCCGGATCCAGTACGTCAGGACGGTTGGTGGCAGCAATGACGATGATGCCTTCATTGCCTTCAAAGCCATCCATCTCGACCAGCATCTGGTTAAGAGTCTGCTCACGTTCATCATGACCACCACCCAGACCGGCGCCACGCTGACGACCGACCGCATCAATTTCATCGATGAAGATGATGCAAGGGGAAGATTTCTTGGCCTGTTCGAACATGTCACGCACCCGGGAGGCACCGACACCGACGAACATCTCCACGAAATCGGAACCAGAGATGGTGAAGAACGGCACCTTGGCCTCGCCCGCAATGGCCTTGGCCAGCAAGGTCTTACCGGTACCGGGAGGACCAACCAGCAGCACACCGGTCGGGATCTTGCCACCCAGTTTCTGGAATTTGCTCGGGTCGCGCAGATAGTCGACCAGCTCCTTCACCTCTTCCTTGGCTTCATCGCAACCTGCAACGTCAGCAAAGGTGGTCTTGATCTGATCTTCGCTCATCAGGCGAGCCTTGCTCTTGCCGAACGACATAGCACCTTTGCCACCGCCGCCCTGCATCTGACGCATGAAGAAGACCCAGACACCGATCAGAAGCAGCATCGGGAACCAGGAGATGAAGATAGAGGTCAACAGAGACGGCTCTTCCGGCTTCTCACCCATCACTTTGACATTGTGATTGAGCATGTCGTTGAGCAGCTGGGGATCCGGCGCCGGGATGATGGTGGTGAATCGTTCACCAGTACGCTTGACGCCATTAATGACCTTACCGTCCATCCGCACTTCACGGATCTGCTCTTGGGTCACCTCTTTAACGAAGCTGGAATAGTCCAGCTGGCGACTAGTGGTATCGCTGGGGCTGAAGCTATTGAACACCGACATCAAAACGACGGCGATGACCAGCCACAGGATTAAGTTTTTCGCCATGTCACTCAAATCAGTAACCTCGCAGACTGACAGTTAACGATGAAGGTTAGGGTACTACAGTTTAAAACCGGTAGCCACAATGTAGACTTCCCGTGATCTGGCGCGGGATGAGTCTGGTTTACGAATTTTGACAGCGGAGAAAAGTTTACGAATTTCATTGAGATAGGCATCAAAGCCCTCTCCCTGAAACACCTTCACCACGAAACTGCCGTCACTACGCAATACCTGATTGCACATGTCCAGCGCCAGCTCGACCAGATACATGGCGCGAGCCTGATCCACCTGCTGGGTACCGCTCATGTTGGGCGCCATATCAGACATCACGACATCGACCTTGTCGGGGCCCACTCGTTCCAGCAAGGCGCCGAGTACAGTTTCCTCCCGAAAGTCCCCTTGCAGGAAATCGACACCGGCAATGGGATCCATCGGCAAAATGTCACATGCGATGACGCGACCCGAATCACCAACCTGTTCAACCGCGAACTGGGACCAACCACCGGGGGCTGCTCCCAAATCCACTACGGTCATGCCATGTTTCAGCAAGCGATCCTTGCCCTGGATCTCGTCAATCTTGAAAACAGCACGAGAACGCAGGCCCATTTTCTGGGCTTTTTTGACGTATTGATCGTCAAAATGTTCTTTTAACCAGCGAGTTGAACTGGGGGAACGTTTTTTCTGGGTCATGATAATCGACTTTAAAAAACCACAAGGGTTATTAGTATTAAGGGCTAAGTGGGGGTAGAATACGCCCCTTTCAACCCTGACTTATGAAGAAATTGCGATGATTCTCAACAATAAACAGAAACAGTACCTCAAGGGCCTTGCCCATAGCCTCAAGCCTGTCGTCCTGCTGGGTCAGCATGGTCTGACCGAAGGTGTACTGGCCGAGATCGATCTGGCACTGAACCATCACGAGCTGATCAAGGTTAAGGTTGCCTCTGAAGATCGCGAAATGAAACAACTGGTTATGGATGCTATCGTCCGTGAAACCGGTTCAATCAAGGTGCAAAGCATGGGTCATGTGCTGACCATTTATCGTCAAGCCAACGAACCCAAAATCCAGCTGCCCCGCAAGTAAAAGGAAAGAGCATCGCTCTTTCCTTATTCCACTTCTTCCCGAGTCGCTTGCCAAAGTAGTCGCAAAGCCCTTAACCTGCGATGAATACTTCCGGACACGCATTATGGCTCACCATCCTATTCTGACCGACGATGAGCTGGCCATGCTGCGGGACTTGGGGAGCAATCAGGACACCCATGTTCTGAGTGGTCACCTCGATGCCCCCATGCTTGGCTTGCTGCAAAAAGCCGAACACCTTGTACTCGAAGCCCGCTTCGCAGGTCATCAGCTGCGTTTTCCCCTGAGCTTTACCCAAGGGGAAGATGGCTTCGTCGAGCCCCGGTTATCTGCACCGGTCATCAGGGAGCTGGGGTTTGCCCAACCGCGCGCCTGGCGTCTCACCCAAAAAGCCAAGCTTTGCAGCGAGCTGGGCCTGTTTCAGGTGCTCAGCCTCTCCCTCAACGGCCTCATCGTGGAAAATTTGCCAACCGACATGGTGGCCGATACCCCCATCAACGGCGAGCTCTGCATCGAGCAAGAGGCCCCTCTTCCCTTGCAGGGACGACTGGTAAGGCGCATCAAAGCCAATGCCGACCATGCCACCTGGGCGCTGAGCTTTCAGATGAGCGAGAACAACATCGAACGGCTGCGCCACTGGTTGTTTCAGCGCCATCAGGACGCCTTTACCGAGGCGTATCTGTCCTGATTTTTATCAATAATCACATAGATAAAGACAAACAGGGGAGCGCAAGCCCCCCTGTTTCATCGTCTGTAGCATTCGCTTAGATATAAGCGACTTCTAGCACTTCGTATTCCACATCACCGCCCGGGGTCTTGACGATTGCGACATCGTCCACTTCCTTGCCAATCAGGGCGCGGGCAATGGGGGAGTTGACAGAGATGAGGTTCTGTTTGATATCAGCCTCATCATCACCCACGATGCGGTAAACCACCTCTTCCTCTGTCTCGCTCTTGAGCAGAGTCACAGTCGCGCCAAAAATAACGCGGCCGTTGTTGGTCATCTTGGTGACATCGATCACCTGAGCATTGGAGAGCTTGGCTTCAATCTCCTGAATGCGGCCTTCACAGAACCCCTGCTGCTCGCGAGCGGCATGGTATTCGGCGTTTTCCTTCAGATCGCCGTGCTCACGGGCATCGGCAATCGCTTCGATAATCTGGGGACGAAGCTCGGTCTTGAGATAATCGAGCTCTTCGCGCAGCTTCTCAGCGCCGCGAACAGTCATCGGAGTATGATTCATAGTCGAAACCTGGGTTGCTTGAAAATAGAAACTGCGGCCATCTGCAAGGAGGCCGCAGCAATCGGTTCGGATGAGGCATCTTAATATGAAGCCAACACAAAATCCACGTCAGCCCCCTGATGCAGATCCCACTTGCGTCATCGATATTACCCTCGCTTACTTCCCTTCCGGTACGGAAATGGGGGCCGAAACAGTCGGTTTGCCCTGCATGATGGCGATCTCCACCCGCCGGTTCATCCGACGATTTTCCGGGGTCGTATTGGGCACCAATGGTTGGGAGTCCGCCATCCCCTGCACAACCAGTCGCCCCTGATCAAAACCGGGGACCTTCAGCATCTGGTGCGCCACCGCCACCGCCCGTTGCGACGACAGCTCCCAGTTGGATTGGAACAGCTCATCTTCGGTCGCCACGTTGTCGGTGTGACCGGAGATGGTGATTTCACCCGGCACATCCTTGAGCAGGGTCGCGACCTTGCGAATGACCGGCCAGAACTGGGGCTGCAGAAACGCCGAACCAGCCGGGAACGACGCTTTTTCCCTGATCCGGATGATGATCTGCTGGCCCAGCGCCTCAATTTCGATAGCACCGTCCTGGATCTGATCTTTCATCTGCTCTGCGAGGGCTTTGGCCAGGGTATTGGACTGTTCTTGCGCCTTCTTCGCATCCTGCGCGGTATCGCCCCCCGTCTGTTTGCCATCACTCTTGTCCTGACCACCGGCCTGATCCGACTCGCCGGGCAGAAACTCCAGTTCTGTCTGGGTCAGATCGATAGTCTGCTGCATCACAGTATCAATTGGCGTGGGTTCCGGGCGACCGGGCCTGAACTCCTGGGCAATCACCGAGGTTCCCTTGGGAATATCTTTCACCTCAAGGATGTTCTGTACCCCGAATGCCTTGTCCATGGAACCGGCTATCTGTTTGAACTTCTGCACATCCATCTCGGCAAAGGAGAGCAATAGCACGAAGAAGCACATCAGCAACGACATCAGGTCGGCAAAGGTTCCCATGTAACCAGGGAGCCCTGGTGGCGGGCACTTGCAATCAGACATAACGCCCCCTATTCGGTGCCGGTATTACGTTTGGACTGGTTCAGATAGTTTTGCAGCATGGACTGGATCACCCGCGGATTCTGGCCATCCTGAATCCCCATAATGGCATCAAGGATCAGGGTACGGCTGAGCTTCTCCTCTCCGCTGCGCAGCTCCAGCTTGTCGGCAATCGGGATAGCCAACATATTGGCCTCTATCGCACCGTACAGGGTGGTAAGCAAGGCCACCGCCATCGCCGGCCCGATCGACTTGGGGTCACTCATGTTGGCCAACATGGCCACCAGACCCACCAACGTACCTATCATCCCCATGGCAGGGCCCAGATCCCCAAGGGTACGGAAGACCTTGATGGCAATGACATGGCGCTCGGCTGTCAGGTCGATATCCTTTTCCATCACGGCGCGCACCACTTCGGCATCGTGACCATCCACCAGCATATCGATCCCTTTTTTCATAAATGCATTGGGGATCTCTGCGGCCTCCAGCGCAAGAAAGCCCCCTTTGCGAGCCGCGTCAGCCAGTTCAACGGCTTTGGTAATCAGGTCTTCAAGCTTGTCGCCCTTGTACATAAAGGCTTTACCCGCCACCTTGAATGCCATCAGGAACTGGCCAAGGTTGAACTTCATCATGGCGATGAAGATTGATCCCAATACAGTGATGTAGACCGATGGCATATCAACATACATGCTCATGGGGCCACCCAGCAGCATGCCGTACACCACCACCCCGAAACCCAGCACTATCCCTATCAGACTGCCTAGATCCACGTCCCTACTCCTGTCACCGGTTCTTATGTCTATTTATAGTCTGTTGAATTTTCTGCTATTGCGACCCATGCGGCAAGCATGCATCCACTGAGAATGATGGCTCATTATCGGCCAGTTTAGCGAGAGTTTGAGGGGGGGATGCTTTTCTGCCTCCCCCCTGTGGACGGTCGATGTTAATATAAGCCGTTTTTTTCAATCCCCGAGGATGGACATGGCCAGTAAAAAAATCGACCGTCTGAGTTTTGATGCCACTCTGGAAGAGCTGGAAACCATCGTTCATCAGCTGGAACAAGGTTCCCTACCCCTGGAAGAGGCACTCAAGCAGTTCGAGCAGGGCGTTCATCTGGTACGGGCCGGTCAGCAGAAGCTGGAACTGGCCGAACAGAAGATCCAGATCCTGCTCAGTCAAGCCGATGGCAGTGACCAGCTCGCCCCCTTCCAGCCAGAACAAGGAGAGGAGTGAGTGGCGCTGGACCATTTTTCCCGTCTGCATCGTCAGCGTATTGACGACTGTCTGTCCGCACAACTTGAATCCTTGCCCGCCATGGCGCCACGCCTGCGCGATGCCATGAGTTATGGCCTGCTGCTGGGCGGCAAGCGGGTTCGCCCGTTTCTGGTCTACGCGGTCGGCGAGATGCTGGGCGTCAAGAGCGAGCTGCTGGATGGCCCCGCGGCTGCCGTGGAGTGCATCCACGCCTACTCCCTGCTGCACGATGACCTGCCCGCCATGGATAACGACGACCTGCGTCGTGGTCAGCCAACCGTTCACAAGGCGTTTGACGAAGGAACCGCCATTCTGGCCGGTGATGCGCTGCAGACTCTGGCGTTCTCCATTCTGGCCGATCACCCCATGCCCGACTCCTTGATGGCCAACCGGGTGCGGATGCTGAGTACCCTCGCCCGCGCTTCCGGCTATCTCGGTATGTGTGGCGGTCAGGCGCTGGATCTGCAGGCCGAAGGACGCCAGATCTCGCTCGCCGAGCTGGAGCAGGTACACCGCCACAAGACCGGAGCACTGATTGAATGTGCCGTGGCGCTCGGCGCCCTGTGCAAAGCCGATGTCGATGACGCCACGCTGGCTGCACTGCAAACCTATGCCGCCGCGATTGGCCTCGCCTTTCAGGTGCAGGATGACATCCTCGACATCACAGGTGATACCGCCACCCTGGGCAAGCCGCAAGGTTCTGACCTGGCGCTGGAGAAAAGTACCTATCCGGCCCTGCTCGGACTCGAAAATGCCCGTGAGCTGGCTCGCGAACTGCATGGGAAAGCCTTAACAGCCCTGCAATCCTTGCCCTACAATACCGACATTCTGGAAGCGTTTGCCGATTACATCATCGAGCGAACCCACTAAACGCTGGATAACAGTAACAATATGAGCGTTGATATTAGCAATTTCCCCAACCTGGCCCTCGCGGACACTCCGGTCGAGCTGCGTTCCTTGCCCAAAGATCGGCTGCCGGTGCTGTGCAACGAGCTGCGCGAATATCTGCTGCGCTCAGTCAGCCGCTCCAGCGGACATTTTGCCTCCGGTCTCGGCACGGTCGAACTGACCGTGGCCCTGCACTACGTCTACAACACCCCGTTCGATCGGCTGATCTGGGATGTGGGCCATCAGGCCTATCCCCACAAGATCCTGACCGGGCGCCGTGATCAGATCCACACCATCCGTCAGAAAGATGGTCTGCACCCCTTCCCCTGGCGCGGCGAGAGCGAGTACGACGTGCTCTCCGTCGGCCACTCCAGCACCTCCATCGGTGCGGCGCTCGGTATGGCGGTCGCCGCCGAGAGTGAAGGGCTGGGTCGCAAGGTGGTAGCGGTGATTGGTGATGGTGCCATTACCGCAGGGATGGCTTTTGAAGCGCTCAACCACGCCGGCGATGTTCACAAGGACATGCTGGTGATCCTCAACGACAACGAGATGTCCATCTCCGAGAATGTCGGGGCGCTGAACAACCATCTGGCCCGGGTCATGTCCGGCAAGCTCTACACCACCATCCGCGAAGGCGGCAAGAAGGTGCTGGCGGGTTTGCCACCGGTCAAGGAGCTGGCCAAGCGGGCCGAAGAGCACCTCAAGGGGATGGTGGTGCCCGGCACCCTGTTCGAGGAGTTCGGCTTCAACTATATCGGCCCCATCGACGGTCACGATATCGAGGCACTGGTCGAGACCCTGCGCAACATGCGCAATCTCAAGGGCCCGCAGCTGCTGCATGTCAAGACCAAGAAGGGTAAGGGTTACGAGCCGGCCGAAAAAGACCCTATCGGTTATCATGCCGTGCCCAAGTTCAATCCGGACGAGTGCGCCCTGCCCAAGGCGAGCAGCGCCAAACCCACCTTCTCCGCCATCTTTGGCCAATGGCTGTGCGACATGGCCGCCAAAGACGAAAAGCTGGTCGGCATCACCCCCGCCATGCGCGAAGGCTCGGGGCTGGTAAAATTCAGCCAGCAATATCCGGATCGCTACTTCGATGTGGCCATTGCAGAGCAGCATGCGGTCACGTTCGCCGCGGGTCTTGCCATCGCCGACAAGAAGCCGGTGGTGGCCATCTATTCGAGCTTCCTGCAGCGCGCCTACGATCAGGTGATCCACGACGTAGCGCTGCAAGATCTGCCGGTGCTATTCGCCATCGACCGGGCCGGTCTGGTGGGCGCCGATGGCCCGACCCATCAGGGGGCGTTCGACATCAGCTTCCTGCGCACCGTGCCCAACATGGTAGTGATGACGCCATCTGATGAGAATGAGTGCCGCCAGATGCTCTATACCGGCTATCTCCATCAGGGCCCTGCCGCAGTGCGCTACCCCCGCGGCAGCAGCCTGAGCGACGCCCCCATCTCGTCAGAAATGCAGGCACTGGAGCTCGGCAAGGGACGAATCCTGCGAGAGGGCAAGGGCACTGCCATTCTGGCGTTTGGCACCTTGCTGCACCACGCGAAAGCGGCCGCCGAAGCACTGGATGCCACCCTGGTGGACATGCGCTTTGTCAAACCGATGGATGAGGCGCTGGTGCTGTCGCTGGCGGCCAGCCACGATCACTTCGTCACCATCGAAGACAATGCCATCATGGGCGGCGCCGGTTCGGCGGTGAACGAACTGCTGATGTGCAGCAAGCAGTGCAAGCCGGTGCTCAACCTCGGCTTGCCGGATCGCTTCGTGGAACAGGGTACCCAGCAGGAGATCTATGCCCTGCTCGGTCTGGACGATGCAGGCATCCAGCGCAGCATCGAAAGCTGGCTGCAAGCCTGACGAGACACGATGTGATGCAATAGACTGGAAAATTCACTAACGGTTCGAAAAAATCCCCAGGTAATGCCTGGGGATTTTTTTAAGAAGACAGCAGAATGTGACTACTGTTGTGACGATACCGAATCGACAGCGCTTAGTTACACCCTTCGGTAGAGGCTGAGTTCAGATAGCTCACCTCATTGCCTGGCTGATAATCAGCCACGTTGATGGTCTTCTTGATCTCGATGTACTCCTTCAGCACGGCAGCATCCACCAAACCGGCGTTGATGGTATCGATCTTCGGATAGCCATCACCACCGGAGGCACTGAAGCTCGGGATCGCGAAGCTGTAGGTTGCTGCCGGATCAAACGCCTTGCCACCGATACTGGTGATATTGACGCTCTTGGCCTGACAATCCACCGCCATGTTGATACCGCCAAACTGGGCATAACCACCGGTAGTACGGGTCTTGCTTGCCACCTGGCCCAGATAGGTCGCCAGATCGCTTCCCTTCATGACAGCCTTGTTGACCGTGTTGCCAAAGGGGTGTACCAGCAGCACGCTGCGGTAGGTGATATCACCGGCAGGGATGCTGTCACGGACGCCGCCAGAGTTGACGATACCAAAGTCGACACCCAGCTTGCTGCTGGTCGCCGTGGTGATGAGGCGACCCAGGTTGGTCTGCTTGTTGCGAACCGAGTTGCGATCACCAACCAGCAAGCCATCTGCCGAGCCAATGACAACATTCAGCTCTTGCTGACCTTTCTCCTGATAACCCAGCAGGGTGTTATACAGCTCGGGATCCTTAGTGATCTCGTCCTGTACGAACTGCATCTTGGCCGGGTCCTTGGTCACGGCACCGTTAGCATCGATCGCCTCACCCTTGGCGTTGCGCTTGATGAGGTTGACCGGGATCAGGTCATAGCTGGTCAGGGTCAACTTGCCATTCTGGTACTCAAACTGGGCACGGCCCACATACTTGCCCCACTCGTGAGCCTGCATGATCCAGGTGCCGTTTTGCTGGTCCGGTTGGCAGTTATCACCCGGTTTGAAATTGGCGTACTTGTTGGTGGTGCCCGGTTCCATACAGACCGGATTCTGAGAATGGCCACCAATGATGGCATCCAGAGTCCCTGCCGGCAGTGCACGAGCCATCTCTACATCGCCCGGCGCATTGCTGCCGTGCTGACCATTCTCGTAATGGCCCATGTGAGTGATGGCGAAGACCAGATTGGCCTCCTTGTTGCTGCGGATCTGCTGGCCCAGTTTGGCCGCCTCGCTGGTCGGATCGCGGAACTCCAGGGTCTGAACGTTGTTGGGGTCAACCAGCTGGGCGGTATCCTCGGTGGTCAGGCCCAGTACGGCAACCTTGAGACCACTCTCCAGCTTGAACACCTTGTAGGGGTCAAAGTAGTGTTTGCCACTCGCCTTGTCATAGATGTTGGCCGAGAGCATGGGGAACTGGGCCCACTTGCGCTGCTTCTCCAGCACGCTGAGGGGGTTGTCGAATTCATGGTTGCCCACTGCCATGGCATCGTAACGAATGTTGTTCATCGCCATGAAGTCAGGCTCGGCATCCTGCAGATCGGACTCCGGCACCCCGGTATTCACATCACCACCGGAGAGAACCAGTACGTCACTGCCAGCAGCCTTGGCATCGGCACGCAGCTGTTCGACCAGAGTCTTCTGGGCAGCCATACCATACTCATTTTCAGCGTTGTGCCAGAAACGGCCGTGGGTATCGTTGGTGTGCAGTATGGTCAGTTTGCAGACATTTTCGGTGCAGGGTGCAACGGTGTCATTGGTCGAGGTATTACAGCCAGTCAGTGCAGCAAGCACGGCCAGTGCCACGCCGCCTTTGATAAAGTTATTATTCATTTCCATATCACCTTGATTGTTTTGTTATTTATCAACCCTGTCCAGCGGGTCGGGCGCCAATATAACAAACAACAGATGACCGTTTTTCATCGATGACTCACAAATTCTGCTAATTGTGATCTTCGGCCCAACATCCGGCTTCCTGCTGATTTATCAGGTTTTTTGTTGAGTGGTCACTCACTTGCCCCATCCCGCACCAAGGAGGCGCCACCCGGACGCGCCTTTATGGCATACTCCCCAGCCAGCCATGCCCGAGGAGATGATTTGATGGCCAAGTACGACAAGATTTCCCCCGAGACCCAGCAGGAGGCGATGAAAATTGCCCGTGCCAACCAGAAGCCGGGGCAGACCAAAGAGCAGACCCAGCTTATCGCGCAAGGGATCCAGAAAGGCATCGACGAATACAAGAAACAGATGAAGGCGCGAGCCCGCGAAGCGAGCCGCCAGAAAAAAATGCAGGCCAAAGCCAGACAACCACAGGGTGCGCCCCAAACCGAAGAACAAGACGATCAGCTGGAGCTGGTTGAAGTAAGCCATCAGCATCCCCTGCCCTGGATATTGCTGGTGTTGAGCTGGCTGGGATTTGCTGCAACCTTGTTCTGGTTGCACTAAGAGTGCGCTAGCAAACCTTTATCCGGGATCCTCTTCACAGCCCGGGCCCGGGCTGCTGGTGATTACCTGCGAAGAGTGATTAAATCCCGCGCCTCTTGCACCGGACTCCCTGTTTTTTGACGATCAGTTTTCAGGAAAGATGTTATGAACCCCGCTCCGCTCTATCTGCTGGCCCCTTTTGTACTGTTCCTTGTGACCATGCTGCTCTATCGCATTTCGCCGCTGCGGGCGGTCGCCGCCGGTGGGGTACGCTGGTTTATCCTCCCCGCCTTCACCCTGTTTATTTTGCTGATCATCATCAATGGAGCCGCCGATCCCGCCCTGCGCGATCCGGCATTCCACTGGTTGATGCCGGGCCTTGGCTTTGCCCTGAGCCTGTTTCCGGCCCTGCCCAAGGCGCTGGTGCCACGGCTCGCCATCAAAGAGGGGGCCTTTGCCGCCCTCGGTCTGATGCTGATGAGCCTGGCCATGGTCTACTGAGCAACTGGCCACAGCCGTTAACATGACTCAAGGGGCGCTCTGTGACGGGCGCCCCTTGTACAAACAATGGCCTGCAGGCATCTTGGTGACAGGATAACCAGCAAGGAGGCCAAATGGACAATCCGCCCGATTTCATGGCGTTGTGGGATTATCAGGATCCCGCCGCCAGCGCCCTGCGTTTTCACACCCTTCTTCCCGAAGCGCGCGCCGCCGCCGACCTGCAACTCGAACTGGAGTTGCTGACCCAAATTGCCCGTACCCACTCGCTGCAGCGCCAGTTTGCCGAAGCCCATCAGCTGCTCGACGAGATAGAGCCTCGCCTCACCGATAAAACCCCCAGAGCGCGGATCAGGGCCCTGCTGGAACGAGGCCGCACCTTTAACTCGGCGGGCGACAAAGCCAGTGCCAAACCGCAGTTTGAACAAGCCTGGCAATGGGGGCTCAAGGAGAAGGAGACCTATCTCGCCATCGACGCCGCTCACATGATCGCCATCGCCGCACCACTGGAAGAGCAGAGCCGCTGGCATCAACTGGCGATGGAGCTGGCGGAACGCAGCAGTGACGAGAAGGTGCGCGGCTGGCTGGCCCCCCTTTACAACAATCAGGGCTGGACCCTTTTCGAATTGGGCCGCTTTGATGAGGCGAAAATCCAGCAGCAGAAGTGTCTGGCTTGGCATCTGCAGCATAACCAGCCGGCCAAGGCATTTATCGCCCGCTGGAGTCTGGCTCGCCTGACCCGGGCCCAGGGTCAGCACCAGCAGGCGCTGGCAGAGCTGCACCAGCTCAAGGCCGATATGGCCGAGGCAGGCGAACCTGAGGATGGTTATCTGTTCGAGGAGCTGGGGGAAAATGCCTTGGTGCTGGACGATCCGCTGGCCGCGGAATACTTCTCCCGTGCCTGGTTTCTGCTATCGCAGGACCGCTGGTTCAGCGCCAACGAGGGGGAGCGACTGGCCCGCCTCAAGCGCCTCGCCAAACTCTGATCCCCAAAATAGAAAGGGCGGCACGCTAGCCGCCCTTTCTGCTGGCAAGATGGTTCAGGCCCGATTAGACTCCTCCCACCCCTGCTTTTTACGATAAATGGTGGAGGGGCTGATCTCGAGCAGGGCCGCCGCCTTGGGAATGTTGCCGTCACAGCTGGCGATGGCCTGTTCGATCACCTCTTTCTCCACCAGCCAGAGCGGACGAATTGGCCCGTTGGCCACGCCAGTGGCGGCCGGAGCCGATGCCACCGCTGCCGCAATCGCAGCCGGCAGCTGGGGGCGCACCCCATTGAGCGGTGGCGGCAGAATATCCGGGCTCACCAGCTCCTTGTCATTGAGCACCACGATATTGCGCACCACGTTCTGCAGCTCGCGTACGTTGCCAGGCCAGGGGTAGTCGAGCAGCACTCGCGCCGCCTCGACATCGAAATCCTTGAAGCGTTTGTTCTCCTCCTTGGCGTAGCTTTGCAGCAGGGTGCGCGCCAGCAGCAGGATATCCTCACCCCGCTCCCGCAGTGGCGGCAGGGTAAGCGGAATGACGTGGAGCCGATAGTAGAGATCCTCGCGAAAACGGCCCGCTTTTACCTCGACCAGCGGATCCCGGTTGGTGGCGCAGATAAAGCGCACATCCACCGTCTCGAGCTTGCCGCTGCCGACCCGCTGCACTGTGCCGGTCTGGATAAAGCGCAGCAGCTTGCTCTGCAGATCCAGGTCCATCTCGCAGATCTCGTCGAGAAACAGGGTTCCGCCATCGGCCAGACTGGCTGCCCCTTTGCGATCCCCCTGGGCGCCGGTAAAGGAGCCCTTCACATGACCGAAGATCTCGCTCTCCATCAGATCGTGGGGAATGGCGGCGCAGTTGAGGGCAATAAAGGGCTGCTCGCTGCGGGGACTGCACTGGTGAATCGCCTCGGCACACACCTCTTTGCCGGTGCCGCTCTCGCCAGTGATAAAGACGGTCGCCTTGCTGGGCGCCGCGCTCTCGATGATGCGATAGACCGCCTGCATCGACATGGAGGCACCGATAAAACCGAAGAAGGAGCTGCGCTCGAAGTTTTCCCGATAGTGGGCAACCAGCGAGCTCAACTGCTGGTGTTTCAAGGCATTGCGAACGGTGGCGCAGAGCCGCTTGCTGTCAAACGGCTTGGTCAGAAAATCAAAAGCACCGAGGCGCATCGCCTCCACCGCCACATCCACCGAGCCGTGGGCGGTGATCACCACCACAGAGCAGGGCAACTGCTGTTCGGTGATCATTTGCAGAATATCCATACCGGACATATCCGGCAGCTCCAGATCCAGCAGCACCACGGGGGGAGGACTTGCCAGCAACTGCGCCAACGCTTGCTGACCACAGTCGGCCAGCACCACCTCATACCCCTCCTGGCGCAGGTACTGTTCATAGACCACCGCCAGACTACGGGTATCTTCCACCAGCAGGACACGCGATTTATTTTCAGCCACTGGACTCATCCTTGTATTTGATTCTGCGATCTATTTTGCCTTATTTTCGCGCGCAAACCCAACGCCAAGACAGCTCTGTTATCCCGCGATTGCAGGGAATACACAAGTAAAAACGGCTCCTTAAGGAGCCGTTTTTAACTACAAGAAGGGATTACTTCTTGGCGTCGTCAGCAGTCGGCTTCTCGATAGCCAGCAGCTCAACGTCAAACACCAGCACGGCATTCGCCGGGATGGAGCCTGCACCGTGCTCGCCATAGGCCAGCTTGGACGGCAGGAAGAACTTGAACTTGGAGCCAACCGGCATCAGCTGCACGCCTTCAGTCCAACCCGGGATAACCTGGTTGAGCGGGAAGGTAGCCGGCTCGCCGCGATCGACGGAGCTGTCGAACTTGGTGCCGTCAGTCAGGGTACCGGTGTAGTGAACCTTGACGATATCGGTAGATTTCGGCTTGGCGCCAGTGCCCATCTTCTCGACCACGTACTGCAGGCCGGATTCAGTGCTCTTCACACCCTCTTTCTTGGCGTTGGCAGCCAGGAACTCTTCGCCCTTCTTCAGATTCTCAACGGCGTCTTTCTCGGCCTTGGCCTTGGTCAGCTCGTTGATCTTGGCGTCGTAATCCTGCAGTACCTTCTGGATCTCTTCATCAGTCATCTTGGCTTCTTTGCCCAGACCGTCAGTCACCCCTTTCAGGATCACGGCGTTGTCCAGTTTGATGCCCAGTTCCTGCTGACGCTCCAGGGTATTGGCGATGTAACGACCCATGGAGAGGCCAATTGCGTAGCCAGATTGCTCTTCAAAGCTCTTGGCTTCGGCCTTGGTCGCCTCTGCCGGCTTGCTGGCTTCTGCCTTCACTTCGGCGGTATTGGCCGCAGCAGGCTTCTCGTCTTTTTGGCAAGCAGTCAGACCGACGGCAACGGCCGCCGCCAACAGGGACACCTTCAGAAATTTGTTCATCAGTTTCTCCAAACTCCAAATACCGCTCTCGGTTCCATCGTGAAATGAGAGGTTTATCGTGATAAGCGCCTTATACTAACGCCGTGATCGCAGGTAACAAAAGCGTGAGACCGCAAAAATGATAAAAAGTGCCATTTATCTGGTGAGCCTCTGTTTAATGCTCACCGGTTGCGAGCAAAGCTCCCAACCCAACCAGCAAATGACCCTCGCCAGCACGGGTCTGCTGACCGCAGATCTCTCCAGTGATGGCAAGCAGGCCATCGTCTCCAGCATCAGCCAGGGCATCATCGTCTGGGATCTGGAACAGAACCGTCAACGCTGGCGCTGGAAGCAATCCGACTCTGCGGAAGATCTGGTATTCATTACCCGCTTTTCCGAAGGCAACAGCCATGCCGTCACCGCCACCCCAGACACCTTTGCTACCTGGCGGCTGAACGACGGGCAATCACAAGGCTACTACTCACTTCCTGAATCCAGGCTGAGGGACATCGCGCTCTCTGCCGACGGTCGTTATGTGCTGATCGGGCGGGAAGATGGCAAAGCTGAGTGGCTCGACACCCGAAGCGGCCGTCGCCTGCAGTTTCTGGGGCACACCGAACAGGTCAATACGGTGGATCTCTCCGCCAACGGTCGCTACGCCCTGACCGGCGGCAACGACTACAGCGCCTATCTGTGGGATACCCGTAGCGGGCAGGTGATCTGGCGCTTCAACCATGGTGGCCGGGTGATCATGGCCAGACTGGAGCCGAGCGGCCGCTACGCCTTCACCGCCGACAGCAGCCGGGCCAGCATCTGGGATCTGAAAACCGGCAAGGAGGTGAGTCAGCTGCAATATGATCACCGCTTCGAGGTCTACACCAGCGCCCGCTTTGCCAACGATGGCAAGTGGCTCATCACCGGCGCCCCTTCCCGTCAGCTCTCCCTGTGGCAAGTGAGCGATGGTGCCCTGCTGCAGAGCTGGCGCGTCTCGCCGCAACCCAAGGTGAAACCGCCCAGCGCAGTGGTCTACGGCGTCGCTTTGCGCGACAATAGCCACCTTGTCAGTGCCAGCTCCAGTGGTCTGGCCGAAATCTGGACAATCAAGTAAGGACCCGAAGGCCCATGAGTCAGCAACTTAACGATCGCATCGAAACCCTGGAAACCCGTCTCGCCTATGCGGAATACACCATAGAGCAGCTCAACGACGAGGTGACCACCCAGGGCCGTGAACTCGATCGACTCAAATACCAGATCCAGCTGCTGATCGACAAACTGCAAAGCGTACAGCCCAGCCAGATTGCCAGCATGGCCGAAGAGACCCCGCCACCGCACTACTGATGGGTGTGCAATCAACAAGCTGTCTGCTCAAGACCAATAAAAATCCGAAACCGGCTAAACCGGTTTCGGATTTTTTTATCCAAATGCTCTGACAGCTGCGACTCGGCGCTTCAGAATCAGCCCGCGTTAACCTTTGTAGATCTTGGGGTTAAACACATCCCGCAGCCAGTCACCCAGCAGGTTGATGACCAGCACCAGCACCACCAGACAGATACCCGGGAAGGCGGTGATCCACCAGGAGCCGGAGAAGATGTAGTTGAAGCCGACGCTGATAAGCGAACCGAGCGAGGGCTGATCAACCGGCATCCCCAGACCGAGGAAGGAGAGTGCAGCTTCACTCATGATGGCGTTGGCCACCTGCACGGTGGAGATCACCAGAATGGGCGACAAACAGTTGGGCAGAATGTGGCGGAACATGATGCGCGGGGCGCGGAACCCCATCACCTTGGCCGCTTCCACATACTCCTTCTTCTTCTCCGCCAGCACAGAGGCGCGCACAGTACGGGCGTACTGCGGCCACTCTGCAATACCGATGATCACCACCAGCATCATGATGGCGAACTTCGAGTAGAACTCGGAGCCAAAGGTTGCCTGAAAGATGGCGGAGATGATGATCGCCACCATCATGGTGGAGAACGACAGCTGCACATCGGC
Source organism: Aeromonas sp. 97A (assembly GCF_051919185.1). Classification (NCBI taxonomy): domain Bacteria; kingdom Pseudomonadati; phylum Pseudomonadota; class Gammaproteobacteria; order Aeromonadales; family Aeromonadaceae; genus Aeromonas; species Aeromonas sp. 97A. Next base: position 2,709,867 of record NZ_JBQBFF010000001.1, read on the forward strand.
AAAGCGCATCAAGAGGTTGTCGATACGACCACCGAAGTAACCGGCAATCAGACCGATGACGATACCAAGCACCAGCTGCAGCGCCACCGCAAACAGGCCGATGGTGAGGGAGATACGGGCGCCATAGAGGATGGTGCTCCAGATATCCCGCCCCTGGTTGTCGGTACCGAGCCAGAAGCGCTCCTCGCCACCTTCGAGCCAGGAGGGGGGCAACTCGGCATCCATCAGATCAAAACTGGTCTGGTCATAGACGTTGTGCGGGGCGAGCCAGGGCGCCAGCAGCGCCGCCAGCACAAATACCACGAACACCGCAAAGCTGAACATGGCTACCTTGTCCCGCAGGAAGTAGTAGACGATGTCAGAGTTCTTGAATCGTGCCCAACGGCTTGGGCTTGCAGTTACAGCGTTACTCATGCTTACCCCTTGGCAGTCAGGTTAACGGTCGGGTTGATCAACCCGTAGAGCAGGTCGACCAGGGTATTGGTCACCACGAAGATCAGTCCCACGAAGATGACGTAGGCGGTGATGAGGGGCGTATCGACCCGGTGGATCGCCTCAAGGAACAGGAAGCCGGTGCCCGGCCACTGGAACACGCTCTCGGTCAGGATGGTGTAGGCCACCATGGTGCCGATCTGCACCCCGCCGACGGTAATGACCGGCAGCATGGTGTTTTTAAGAGCGTGCTGATAGTAGACCTTGTTGTTGTCCAGCCCCTTGGCACGGGCGAACTTGACGTACTCGGAGGAGAGCTGCTCCAGCATCTCGGAGCGCACCAGCCGGATAAACAGCGGCAGCATGATGGAAGATAGCGACACCGCGGGCAGGATCAGGTGCTTGATACCATCCCAGGTGAAGAAGCCCGACTCCCAGCCCAGCAGGTTACGGGTCTCGCCACGGCCATAGGCCGGCAGCCAGCCCAGCTGGATGGAGAAGAGGTACATCAGCATGATGGCAGTCAAAAATACCGGGATCGAGATGCCGATACTGCTCCCCGCCATGATGATCTTGGTGGGGATGCTGCGCGGGCGGATCGCCGAATAGACACCGAGTGGAATGGAGACCACCACGATGATGAGCGCGGCAGCAAACACCAGCTCAAGGGTAGCCACCAGCTTGTCGAGGATCACCTCGAGAGCGGGTCGCTTGAAGAAATAGGAGGTACCCAAATCCCCATGCACCGCATTTTTCAGAAAGCGGCTGTATTTGATGAGGAAGGGATCGTTAAGGCCCATCTTCTCGCGCAACTCGTGACGCTGGGCTTCGGAGACGGATTGTCCCACCAGCTCGCGCAACGGGTCACCAGGTTGTCCTGGATGGAGAAGGCGACCAGGCTGATGACGAACATCACTATCACGGCCTGATAGAACCGTTTCAGCAGGAATGTAAACATGCTTGTCCTTCTACGTGGCCTGTGTCGTGGCACAGGCTTCTGTTAGTGGGCGGAGTGGCCAGCTGACCACCCCGCCCCGTCCTTCCTTGCGACGTTCTCTTACTTGCTGACCACCAGGTCACCCAGGTAAGGGAAGTTCATCACGTTGACCACCGGCTTGATGTCGACGTTCTTCTTGGCGCCATAGGCCAGATCTTCCCAGTGCAACGGCACGTAGGCAGCATCTTCGATCAGCATGGCTTCGACCTTCTTCAGCATCTCGGCACGCTTGGCCGGATCGGTCTCGGCGTTGGCATCCATCACCAGCTTGTCAGCTTCGGCGTTGGCGTAACCGGCGCAGTTGTACTGACCCATACCGGTCTTGGCGTCCTTGGTGAAGGTCAGAAACTCGAAGAAGTTCGCGGTATCTTCGGTGTCGGAGTGCCAGCCGATCAGCTGCATGTCGGCGGCGCACTTGTCAAACTCAGGCCAGTACTGGGCCACCGGCATGGTCTTCAGATCCACCTTGATGTTGATCTTGGCCAGCATGGCGGAGACAGCCTGGGCAATCTTGACGTCGTTGACGTAGCGGGCAGCCGGGGAGATGAAGGTCATCTTGAAGCCTTTCTCGTAACCGGCCTCTTTCATCAGCTCCTTGGCCTTGGCCAGATCATACTGGGGCACCAGCGCCTCGTTGTGACCGGCATAGCCTTTCGGGCTCAGCTGACCAGCAGGGGTACCGAAGCCCTTGTTGATCTTCTCGACAATGCCCACCTGGTTGATGGCGTAGTTGATCGCCTGACGCACGCGCTTGTCTTTCAGCGCCGGATTGGTGTTCTGGTTCAGCTCGATGATGATGGCGCGGGTACCGGACAGGGTGACCAGCTGGGAGTCCTTGCCATTCTTCACGCGCTCCAGATCGTTCGGCGCAACCGGATAGATCATGTCCACGTCGCCACCCAGCAGGGCTGCAACACGGGTCGCATCTTCCTTGATCGGCACCACGGTCAGGTTCTCGACGTTACCCTTGGAGGCTTTGTCCCAGTAGTTGGCGTTGCGTGCATAATCCAGCTTCACACCCTGCTCGCGGAACTTGACGGTGAACGGGCCAGTACCGGAGACGTGGGTAGAGGCATAGGAGTCGCCGTTTTTGACGATCTCGGCCTTGTCTTTGCCCGCGTCGGTCTTGCCGGTGTAGAACTTGGAGTCCATCGGGAAGATGTAGGTGACGGTCTGCAGCACCAGCGGGAAGGGCTTGGCAGTGATCAGATCGACGGTGTAGTCATCGACCTTCTTCACTTCGCTGATGGGATCGAAGATCGCCTTGAAGTCGACGGAGGATTTCAGGCGGTTGACGGTCCACACCACGTCGTCTGCGGTGAAGTCGTTACCGGAGTGGAACTTGACCCCTTTACGCAGGTGGAAGCGGACGGTCTTGTCGTCAATACGCTCATACTTCTCGGCCAGACGGGGCTCGAACTGCAGGTCCTGGGTGTAACGCATCAGGGGATCGAATACCAGGTGCGACATCTCCAGGGTCTGACCGGAGAGCTGCTCCTGCGGATCCAGCGAAGTGGCGTCAGAAGCGACACCCACCTTGATATCAGCGGCTGAGACACTGAAGGCGAAACCGGCGGCAAACAGCGCCAGGGCAATCTTGGACAATCCTTTCTTCATCTTGTTCTCCATGCTTTTGGCTTTCTTATGACACTTTTTTGACAAGCAGACCGGCGCACCGGCGCTCTCCTAGCTTGCGATTTCCAGCCCCTCGCGGGACATTCCCTTGAACTCCGGCATGAGGGAGATCAGCTTGCGGCTGTACTCATGCTCGGCATTGGTAAAGAGTTTCTCGGTCTCGGCCACCTCCACCAAATGACCGTGCTGCATCACCCCGATGCGGTCGCACATCTGGCGGATCACCGGCAGATCGTGGCTGATAAACAGCATGGTGAGCTTGAGCTCCTGCTGCAGATCCTTGAGCAGGTTGAGGATCTGGGCCTGCACCGACACATCCAGCGCCGAGGTCGGCTCATCGCAGATAAGGAAGCGCGGGCGAGTGGCCAGGGCGCGGGCAATGGAGATGCGCTGGCGCTGGCCGCCGGAGAACTCGTGGGGATACTTGACCCCGGCACCACGACCGAGACCTACGTGATCCAGCAGATCGCCGACAATCCCCTCGATCTGGCTCTCGCTGCTCGCCAGCTGATGGAAGCGGATCGGCTCGGCAATGATGTCGCGCACCTTCATCCGCGGGTTCATCGACGAATAGGGGTTCTGGAACACCATCTGCATCTGGCGACGCAGCGGGCGACGCTCGCGCTCGCTCTTGAGGGCGGTGAGATCGATCCCCTCAAAGAAGATTTTGCCGGTATCAGGCGGATAGAGACCGGTGATGGCGCGGGCAATGGTCGATTTGCCGGAGCCGGACTCCCCCACCAGACCGAAGGTCTCCCCTTCGAAGATCTCGAAGCTGATGTTGTTGCAAGCGCGTACATACTGGCGGCGGCTCGGGAAGATGGAGTCCTTGGTGACGAATTTCAGATCGACGTTCTCCACCCGCAGCAGCGCCCCTTCATAGGCACGCTCGTCCTGACTCTGGCCGAGCCAGTGGGTCTTGAGGTCGATATTGGTATCCGGCGCACTGGCATCCTCGATATAGGAGACCAGCGGGAAGCGCACCAGCTTCACATCGGAGCGGGGGACCGCCGAGATGAGGCTGCGGGTATAGGGGTGATTGGGGCTGCCCAGCACCTGTTCGGTCAGGCCGAACTCCACCAGATCGCCGCGATACATCACCGCCACCTTGTCGGTAACGTTGGAGACCACGCCCATGTCGTGGGTCACCAGCATGCAGCCCACCTGACGCTCTTTGCAGAGGGCGCGGATAAGCTGGAGGATCTGATCCTGAATGGAGACGTCAAGCGCCGTGGTCGGCTCGTCGGCGATGATCAGCTCCGGATCGCAGGAGAGCGCGATGGCGATAACCACCCGCTGACGCATGCCACCGGAGAACTGGTGCGGATACTGCTTGATGCGCAGCTCCGGCTGCGGAATACCCACAGCCCCCATCAGCTCCAGCGACTTGGCAAAAGCGGCTTCGCGAGAGAGGTCGGTATTGGCCAGAATGGTCTCCACCAGCTGATGCTCAACGGTGAACAGCGGGTTGAGGGAGGTCATGGGGTCCTGGAATATGAACCCGATACGGGAGCCACGGATGGCCCGCATCTCGTTCTGGCTCTTGCCGGAGATGAGCTCGCCATTGAGATAGATATCACCGCGGGCGATGCGACCCGGCGGGCTCAGGAGATCGATAACGGCGTTGCCGATGGTGGACTTGCCGGCGCCGGATTCACCGACCACCCCGACAATCTCACCCTTTTCGATAGAGAAAGAGAGATCCTTCACCGCGGCCAGCACCCCGTAGCGGGAGGGGTACTCGATCCGCAAGTTCTTTACTTCGAGCAAGGACATGTTTACCTCTGCGGGGGACATCCGTCCCAAATAATTCGTCCGTAAATCAGCCGCAGATGCCGGTTGTTACCTTGGGCAATATTTGCTCAATCCATGAGGCAGCGAAACCAGCGATCCGGGCGGGTTTTTTGCATTTTTTTGGAATAACCCGCGAGTAACTTAGACGGTTTGACCACGGGTGTAAATGATTGAGTTATACAATTCTGCAATGTTTTGTGCAGATAACCACCAATTCGACAGAGATAAATGATGATTTTCATCACACAAATGGCCGGTGCGTCCGCACATCTATTGGTATCATTACTTTAATTTCAACAACAACGCAACAAGCAGCATTTATCACTATTTCCAAAACAATCACGAGCCCCGAATGAGTAGTGAATATTTATGTGAAATGGATGATAAACGGCAGCATATGCCGATGAATGAAAATTAAGCAGATATAAATCGGGGGATGCCAGAACGGTCATCCCCCGGAAGATGGCTCTCAGCCGAGCCAGAATGCCAGTAATTGCATACAAAACAGGGCGAACAGGCCAGCGATCAGATCGTCCAGCATGATACCCAGGCCACCGTGGATCCGGCGATCAAACCAGGAGATGGGCCAGGGCTTGAGCACGTCAAACAACCGGAACAGCGCGAAGCCCGCCACCACCCACTCCCAGCCGGCAGGCGCGGCGATCATGGTGACGCCAAAACCGATCACCTCGTCCCAGACGATGGCGCCGTGATCCGGCATGCCGATGGCATCGGTGGCGCTCTGGCAGATACGGATCCCCACGACAAAACCCACCGCCAGCAAGGCGATAAACCAATAGGTCGGCAGCCCGCTCACCAGCAGGTAGAGCGGAATGGCCGCCAGGGTGCCCATGGTGCCCGGCGCTTTGGGGCTGAGACCGGAACCAAACCCCACCGCCAAAAAATGAAGCGGATTTTTCAGATCCAGTCGTGTCAGCTCGGGCTTTATCCTGAACAAACTCATGCGAAGTGATCCCACCCTTTCAGTTGCAACTCGACCGCTTGGTCGCCACGCAGGTAGTCGATGCCCGGCTCGCCCGCCACGATGCGGCCGATACGGCTGAACTTGACCCCGCTGTGGGCCAGCGCCGTATCGAGCGCGCCGCGGTGCTCCTCCGGTACGGTGAAGCAGAGCTCGTAGTCATCGCCACCGGCCAGCGCCAGTTGCCACGCCTCCTGCTCGCTCACCGCATCCTGCAGCACCGGCGAGAGCGGTAGCAGATCGAGATCGATCTGGGCCCGTACACCGGAGGCCTTGAGGATATGGCCGAGATCCGATGCCAGACCATCGGAGAGATCCAGCGCACTACCCGCCAGCCCGCGCAAGGCCTGACCGGCCAGAATGCGGGGATGGGGGTGGTCGAGCCGTGGCAGCACCGCAGCCAGCTGGTTCTCGTTGAGGGTGCGTTTGCCCAGCAGGTGGGAGAGCGCCAGCGCGGCATCACCCAGAGTGCCGGTCACATAGATGCCGTCACCGGCTTTGGCACCGCTGCGCATCAGGGCGCGCCCGGCAGGCACCGATCCCTTCACCGAGATGGTGATGGAGAGCGGCCCGCGGGTCATGTCTCCGCCCACCAGCGCCACATTGTAGTACTCGGCCAGCTCCAGAAACCCTTCGGCAAACCCGGCAACCCAACCTTCGTTGATGGCAGGCAGAGTCAGCGCCAGCGACACCCAGCGCGGCTCGGCCCCCATGGCGGCGAGATCGGAGAGATTGACCGCCAGCGCCTTGTAGCCGAGATCCACCGGATCCATGTCGGGAAAGAAGTGTACGCCGCTCACCAGAGTGTCGGTGCTCACCGCCAGTTGGGTATCGGGGGGCAGGGTCAGCAGGGCACAGTCATCTCCAGGGCCCATCACCACGTCCTTGCGGGCGTGGGGGACCTTGAAGTACTTATCAATCAGCTCAAATTCACCCATACAGTAAAAAGCCAGCAATAAGCTGGCTCCTCTCTTAGATGCTGACGGACAGCAGGATCAACGCTTGTTCAGCGACTTGATCACCTTGTCCAGTACACCGTTGACAAACTTGTGGCTGTCATCGGCAGCAAAAGCTTTGGCCAGCTCGATCGCTTCGTTGATGACCACGCGCGGCGGTACATCATCACGACGGGTCAGCTCGTAGGTCGCCAGACGCAGGATCGCCTTGTCCACCATGTCCACTTCTTCCAGCGGACGGGAGAGGAAAGGTGCAAACACCTTATCCAGCTCGCTGCAGTGGAGGGCTACCCCGAACAGCAGATCGCGGAAATAGTTCAGGTCTACACCCTTGGTGTCCTGATCGATCTTGAACTGCTCTTCGATGTCACCCACGTTAGCCTTGGTCATCTGCCACTGGTAGATGGCCTGGGTGGCGCAATGGCGGGCTTTACGGCGCTCAGACGGTTTCAATGTACTTCTCCTCGTTACACGTCCAGTTCTTTCAGGACGTTGATCATTTCGAGCGCTGCCAGTGCAGCCTCTGCACCCTTGTTACCCGCCTTGGTACCTGCACGCTCGATGGCTTGTTCAATGTTTTCAGTGGTCAACACACCGAAGGCAACGGGAATTTCATATTCCATCATTACCTGGGCCATGCCCTTGCTGTTCTCGTTTGCCACCAGGTCGAAGTGGTAGGTGCCGCCACGGATGACAGTACCGACCGCCACGATGGCGTCGTATTGACCACTCTTGGCCAGCTTCTTGATGACCAATGGCATTTCAACCGCGCCCGGCACTTTTACCAGTGTCAGGTTGCTGTCCTGCACTTGACCTTGACGCTTCAGTACGTCCACCGCGCCGTTCACCAGACTATCGTTGATGAAGCTGTTGAAACGGGCAACAACAATAGCAACGCGCGCCTCAGGAGCGGCGATATTTCCTTCGATAACCTTCATTGGAAATCCTGTATCTGTGCAATCAAAAGGGCCGGAGTCAAAAGTGCGCACATTCTAGCACAACAGACCCACGACAAAAACCATGGCCGCAATAGACGGCCATGATCGCGATTTAACCAGTCCGACGCGCTTACTCGCCGGTAAATTCCACGACTTCCAGACCGAAACCGCCCGAAAGGGGATGGTACTTCTCTGGTGGAACTTTACTCGCCTACGTACTCAACCACTTCCAGACCGAAACCACCCGGAAGGGGATGGTACTTCTCTGGTAGAGCTTTACTCGCCGACGTACTCAACCACTTCCAGACCGAAACCACCGAGGGCATGGTACTTCTTCGGCGAGCTCAGCAGGCGCATCTTGCTCACGCCAAGGGCCTTGAGGATCTGGGAACCCACACCAACCCGGCGCGAGGTGCCCTGCCACTTGGCCCCTTCCGGTGCCAGTCCCTTGTCGGCGGCTTCAAAACCCTTGACCCTAGCCAGCAGCTCGGCGCCGTGGGATTCAGCCCCCAAAATCACCAGCACCCCGCCTTCGTCAGCGATGCGGGCCATGGATTTGGGCAGCGGCCAGCTGCGGGCGGCGTGGCGGTCGGTCAGCAGCAGATCGCTCAGCACATCGTGCAGATGGACGCGCACCAGAGTCGGCTGGTCGGCCTGCACCTCACCCTTTTTCAGGGCGAAGTGAACCTGATTGTCGATGGTATCGCGGAAGGTGATGAGGTCAAACTCGCCAAACTCGGTCGGCAGCTTGCACTCGGCCACCTTCTCGACCGTGGTCTCGTGCTGGTTGCGGTACTCGATCAGGTCGGCGATGGTGCCAAGCTTGATGCCGTGCTCCTCGGCGAACACCTCCAGATCCGGACGGCGCGCCATGGTGCCATCTTCGTTGAGGATCTCGACGATGACGGCGGCTGGCTCGAAACCGGCCAGACGGGCCAGATCGCAGCCCGCTTCGGTGTGACCGGCACGGGTCAGCACGCCGCCATCCTGCGCCATCAGCGGGAAGATGTGGCCCGGCTGCACCAGATCGGCCGCCTTGGCATTGGGAGCGACAGCCGCCTGCACGGTCACCGCACGATCGGCGGCGGAGATACCTGTGGTCACCCCTTCTGCCGCCTCGATGGAGACGGTAAAGGCGGTGGAGAACTGGGCATTGTTGCGATCCACCATCAGCGGCAGCGCCAATTGCTTGCAGCGATCCCGGGTTAATGTCAGGCAGATGAGGCCACGGCCGTAGCGGGCCATGAAGTTGATATCCTCCGGACGGACGCAGGAGGCGGCCATGATGAGGTCCCCTTCGTTCTCCCTGTCTTCGTCATCCATCAGGATCACCATCTTGCCCGCCTTGATATCGGCAATGATTTCCTGGGTTGTGCTCAGCGCCATGGGCTACTCCATCAACATGCTTCGGGGATTGAGCCTGCCGGCTCGGCTTGATACGGGATTATTCTGCTCTAGATGGGGGCACAAGGCCCCAATTCAATCGGAGCGGGATCACAGAAAAGCGTTTTTCCCGCAGCATCGACCGTTACAGGAAGCCGGACTGGGCCAGCTTTTCCAACGTCAGGGTCGATGACGAGCCGTCATGGGCCTTGCCTTGCATCAGTCGCTCCAGATAGCGGGCTATCTGATCCACCTCAAGATTCACGCGATGACCCGGTTTCCAGCGCGCTATGGTGGTCTCCTGCACCGTGTGGGGCACTATCGTCAGGCGGAACAAGTCCCCCTGCACGGCGTTGACCGTCAGGCTGATGCCATCCACTGCAATCGACCCCTTCTCGGCTATGTAGCGGGAGAGTTCCCCCGGCGCCTTGATCCAGTACTCGATGGCGCGGCCGCTGCTGGAGACGCTTTTCACCTCCCCTACCCCATCCACATGGCCGGAGACCAGATGGCCGCCGAGGCGGGAGGTGGGCATCAGCGCCTTCTCGAGGTTGACCCGATCGCCCACTCTGGCGGCGGCAAAACCGGTACGGGAGAGGGTTTCCAGCGACACGTCGGCGGTATAACTCTTGTCGCCCAGCGCCACCACGGTGAGGCAGACGCCGTTGGTGGCGATGGAGTCGCCCAGTTTGACGTCGCTAAAATCCAGACCTGGTGCGTGGACGGTGAGGGCCATGTCATCGCCCTGACGGCGCAGCTCGGCCAGGGTTCCCACCGCTTCGATAATTCCGGTAAACATGCAGATCACCTTGCTGATGACGGGGACTGATTATGCCCCCTTGAACATTGATAAATCAGGCTATTTTGGCGGTAATGCGAATATCCGGCCCCACCATGCGCACATCCTTGATGGCAAGCTTGGGCGCCTGGAACAGCCGGGTCAGACCCGGCAGATGGAACAGGCCGCGCCCTTCGTCACCCATCAGTTTGGGAGCCTGATAGAGCACCAGCTCATCCACCAGCCCTTTTTCCAGCAGAGCGCCGCAGAGCCGCGGGCCCGCCTCGACCAGCACCGAGTTGACGTTCTGTTTGGCCAGCAACATGAAGAGGCTGACCAGATCCAGCTTGCCATCCAGCAGCGGCAGCTCCAGCTGCTGCACCCACTCGGGCCACTCGCCGGACGCCTTGTGACGGGCCAGCAGCACCGGACTCTCGCTCTGGAACAGCGGTAGATCCGGGGTAAGGCGGTTTTGCGAATCGACGATGACCCGCAGCGGCTGGCGCAGGGTCTCTTTGGGATAGCTCGCCTTGACCGAGGGGGAAGCTCGTCCCAGCGCACGGTCAGGGAGGCACCATCGGCCAGCACGGTTTCAGCGCTGGAGAGTACCGCATCGTGGCGGGCCCGCAGTCGTTGCACATCGCGGCGCGCATCGGGGGAGGTGATCCACTGGCTCTCGCCGCTCGCCATGGCGGTGCGGCCATCGAGGCTGGCTCCCAACTTGACGGTCACCCGCGGGAAGGCGGTACGCATCCGCTTGAAAAAGCCCGGGTTGAGCGCTTCGGCTTCGCTCGCCAGCAGGCCGAAATCGGTCTTGATGCCCGCTTCGGAGAGCATACGCAGGCCACGTCCGCCCACCTGGGGATTGGGATCGACCATGGCTGCTACCACCCGGGCCACGCCGGCGTTGATCAGCGCCTCGGCACAGGGGGGAGTACGACCGTGGTGGGAGCAGGGTTCGAGGGTCACATAGGCGGTAGCGCCACGGGCGTTGTCACCGGCGGCGCGCAGGGCGTAAACCTCGGCATGGGGCTCGCCCGCCTTCTGATGCCACCCTTCGCCAACCACCACGCCATCTTTGACCAGCACGGCGCCGACGCAGGGGTTGGGGGCCGTGGTGTAGCGGCCGCGGCGGGCCAGTTCGAGGGCCCGACTCATCCATTGGTAATCATCTTGACTAAACATTCGGGCTCCTTTGACAACACATCTCGACTTTACGCGGTATCGTAGGTTCGATTAGCGCAGCGTAATCGGACGCGGCAACATGGGTGAGAATGGCGGTTTACTTCTCCAGCTTGGCGATCTCTTCGCCGAACTCGCGAATATCTTCGAAGCTGCGATAGACGGAGGCAAAGCGGATATAGGCCACCTTGTCCAGACTCTTGAGCTCATCCATCACCAGATTGCCCACCAGCTCGGAGGCGACTTCGCGCTCGCCGGTGGCACGCAGGCGGGATTTGATATGGTTGACCGCCTTTTCGATGGCCTCCATGCTCACCGGCCGCTTCTCCAGCGCCCGCAGGATGCCGGCGCGCAGCTTGTCTTCGTTGAACGGCTCGCGGGAGCCGTTGGACTTGATGACGCGGGGCATCACCAGCTCGGCCATCTCGAAGGTGGTAAAACGCTCGTGACAGAGCAGACACTCACGACGGCGGCGCACCTGATGGCCTTCTGCCACCAAGCGGGAATCGATCACCTTGGTATCAACCGCACTACAGAATGGGCAATGCATCGGACCTCCGGCGTTAATGGAACAGGGACCGGCCCGGCGGGCCAGGATCTAGGTCGGCCAGTGTAGCACGGCCATCCAAAACCGGTAAAAGCCAGAAAAAACAATGCCACCCGCAGGTGGCATTGGTCTCAAACCGGATGGTCTGACTTATCAGCCATAGACCGGGAAGCGGCGGCAGATATCCAGCACCTTCTCGCGTACGGTGGCCAGCACAGCATCGTTGTCGTGGTTGTCCAGTACGTCACAGATCCAGTGGGTCAGCTCGATGGACTCGGCTTCCTTGAAACCACGGCGGGTGATGGCCGGGGTACCGATACGTACACCGGAGGTGACGAACGGGGAGCGCGGGTCGTTGGGCACGGAGTTCTTGTTGACGGTGATGTTGGCTTTACCCAACGCAGCGTCAGCATCCTTACCGGTCAGCTCGCGGCCGATCAGATCAACCAGCATCAGGTGGTTGTCGGTACCGCCGGAGACGATCTTGTAACCGCGCTCGATAAAGGTCGCAGCCATCGCCTTGGCGTTTTTCACGACCTGAGCCTGATAGGTCTTGAACTCCGGCTCCAGCGCCTCTTTGAAGGCAACGGCTTTACCGGCGATGACGTGCATCAGCGGGCCACCCTGACCACCCGGGAAGACGGCGGAGTTGAGCTTCTTGTAGAGCTCCTCGTCGTCAGCAGCGGAGAGGATCAGACCACCGCGCGGACCGGCCAGGGTCTTGTGAGTGGTGGAGGTGACCACGTGAGCGTGGGGAACCGGGTTCGGGTAGACGCCAGCGGCAATCAGACCAGCCACGTGGGCCATGTCGACGAACAGGTAGGCACCGACCTTGTCGGCGATTTCACGCATGCGGGCCCAGTCAACGATACCGGAGTAGGCAGAGAAGCCACCGATCATCATCTTTGGCTTGTGCTCGACAGCCTGACGTTCCATGTCGTCGTAGTCGATCTTGCCGGACTCATCGATACCGTAAGGCACGATGTTGTAAAGCTTGCCGGAGAAGTTGACCGGAGAGCCGTGGGTCAGGTGACCGCCGTGGGCCAGGTTCATGCCCAGCACGGTGTCGCCCGGCTGCAGCAGAGCCATGTAAACAGCGCTGTTGGCCTGGGAGCCGGAGTGCGGCTGCACGTTGGCGTAGGTGGCACCGAACAGCTCTTTGGCGCGCTCGATAGCCAGGGTTTCGACCACATCCACATACTCGCAACCACCATAGTAACGCTTGGAGGGGTAACCTTCGGCGTACTTGTTGGTCAGCTGGGAGCCCTGGGCTTCCATGACTCGGGGGCTGGTGTAGTTCTCAGACGCAATCAGCTCGATATGCTCTTCCTGACGACGGGTTTCGTCTGTGATGGCCTGCCACAATTGCGGATCATAATTGGCGATGGTCATGTCACGTTTCAACATCCGTTTCTCTCCTGAAAATCGTTTGCGCGTTAGGTGAAGTGGGCGCGGGCATTGTAACGTGAGCTGGATCAAAGAGACAGTCCAACCACCTAAAAAAATGTTGAATTTATGTTGTAAAAAGCAAGATTCCCTCCCCGTTCAATACTCTGGCCGCTCCGCCAAACGGCACATTTTTCATCCCGCAGCGGGCGGGCAAAACCCGAAGGGGATCACAACGCCCTCTTTATCCATCCTGTAACATATTCATTCGAAACAAATTTAATGATGATGGAGCTGATTGCAGCCATGCATCCGAGGGGCTGCACCTAACCGGAGGAGTTCAAGATGGACCATCTGCTGACATTCGTGATCCTGGCTGTCTTTTTTCTGTTCTACTGGGTCTACTACACCAGCCAACGCAAGCATGTCCCCACCACCTCGTGGGATCAACTCCCCACCAAAGCCGACTATCTGGCGGCCCACCCTGAATCAGTCGATGGCGACATCATCTTCTGTTATCACTGCGGCCACCACGAGTTGCTGGAGGTGGGCATGGTGCACCTGACCGATTTTCGCCGGGAATGGGTCTGTGCCAGGTGCAAGCAGGTGCTATTTCGGGAGATCGAATAAACGGCGCAGGGACTGGCCACCCCCTATATGAACGTTGTACATCGCCAGCAGGGATCAGAACGGCGCATCCCTGTTTGCCACCAGCCACTGCTGCAACCCGCTCACCGCCGCGTCAAATTGCGCCCCGATTGCCGCAGGCTCCCCGCCTCCCGCCTCAAGAGCCGCACAGTGGCTGGCAAATTCGGTCAACCCCAGCGCCAGCGCACTCCCCTTGAGCTTGTGCGCCAGCTGACGTTGCTCACTCCCCTCCCCCTGAGCCAACTTATCTACCAACACCCGCCCTTGCGACTCAAACAGCGCGACCAGCTGGCGGATCCGCGCCATGCCGAGCAGGGGCAGATCGGCATCCAGCACCGGATTGGCCAACTCGGGCTGGTTAGTTGAGGACGCGGCTGCAGATAATTGCACCTGCGGCTCGATAGAGGCCCCTTCTTGCCGAAATAGTTGATCTATGGCGTTCGCCAGCACCGCCAGCCGCACCGGCTTGCCGACAAAATCGACAAAGCCGGCGGCAAGGCAGTGGCGGATATCCTCCGGATACATCTGGGCCGAGATGGCGATGGCGGGCAGCGACCGCTCATGCATCTCCTCGCTGATGGCGGCCAGATCCTCACGAAGGCTCATGCCGTCCATATCGGGCAGATTGATATCGAGTAGCGCCAGCTCGAAGGGGCGCTCGGTCACCAGCGCCAGCGCACTGCGACCATCCTCCGCCAGGGTGACGCGATGGCCGAGGCGGGTCAGCATGCCGTGCGCCACCAACCGGTTGATCTCGTTATCCTCCACCAGCAGGATGTCACGGGACTGGCTAAGGTGCAGCGGTTGCGCCTCGGCAGGCAACTGGGCGCTCGAACGCTGCAACGGCAAACTGAAGCTGAATTCACACCCCTTGCCCGGTTCGCTGGCAAGGATAAGCTCGCCCCCCATGGCAGTCACCAGCTTGCGGCTGATCGCCAGTCCCAGCCCGGTGCCGCCCTGATGGCCTATATCACGCTTGCGCTGGCGAAACGCCTCGAACACCGCCTCCTGCTCATCGGCCGGAATGCCGGGGCCGGTATCGCGCACCACGAAGCGGATGCAGGGCTCGGCGCAAGGGCCGTGACAGACAAGGGGCGCCACCGTCAGGGTAATCTGGCCACGGGCGGTAAACTTGACCGCATTGCCGAGCAAATTGCCGAGCACCTGCCGCAGCTTGCCCAGATCCCCCTCGACCACAGGCGCCAGCCCGGGCGCATATTTCAGCGCCAGGGTGACTCCCTTGGCCGCCGCCTTTGGCCGAAACAACGCGCTGAGCTCATCCACCAGCTGGAACAGGGGGAAGGGCTCGCGGCGCGCCTCCACATGGCCCGCCTCGATCTTGGAGTAGTCGAGAATGTCGTTGAGGATCTCCAGCAGGGATTCGCCGCTGTGCTCGATGGCGGCCAGATAGCTCTGCTGGGTATCGCTGAGATGGGTATCTTCCAGCAGTGTCAGCCCCCCCAGAATGCCGTTCATGGGGGTGCGGATCTCGTGGCTCATGGTGGCGAGAAACACCGACTTGGCGCGGTTGGCCTGTTCTGCCTCGGCGCGGGCCTGCCGCTGCTTCTCCACCTCCTCATTAAGCCGCTCGTTGGCGTGGCTGAGCTGGCCAGTACGCTCCTCGACCCGCGACTCCAGCTCGCGCTGATAGCGGCCCAGCTCAACCGCATTGTCACGAAACACCTGCAGGGCCCGCCCCAACTCCGCCAGCTCATCGCGCCCGGTGCTGGCGATCGGCTCAAGGGGGGCCAGATCCCCGCGCGCCAACCGGCTCATCCCCGCCACCGCCCGTTGCAGCGGCCAGACGATCCGGCCATAGACCATGCGCCACATCAACAGCATCAGCAGTAGCAGGGTGAGCAGTCCAATGGCCATCAACGCCTGCTCCAGCAGCCTGAGGCGCTGGCTTAGCGCCTGCTGGCTCTGCCCCAGCGAATCGCGGGCACGGCTGACCAGCTCTCCGACCTGCTGGTTGAGACTGCTCATCAGAGCTTCATTGGCATTGGCCAGCACCCGCAGCGCCTCCCCCTTGCCGAGCCAGTCGCTGCGCAGTTGCACCAGCTTGTCGCTCTGCGCCAGTACGGTCAGCGCCTGCTCCACCGCCTGCCGGCGGGCCGGATCGGTCACCGCCCCGGCCCGCAGTTGCAAGATGGCCAGCTCCCGTTGCCCATCTTGCAATAGCGTTTGCAGTTGCCCTTGCTGTTCGCTGCGCCACATCTCTTCGATGCGCTGCTGCTGCATCAGGGTGCGATGACGCAGCTCGGTCATCTGCTCCAGCCAGTCAAGATCTTGCTCCAGCAGGCGGTCCAGCGTCCGGGCCTCTTGCCCCCCTTGCTGCTGGTAGAGGGAGCCCAGCCCCGCCACCATCACGGTTTCGGCGTTCTCCATCTGGCTGCGCGCCAGCTCGGCGATCTGCCCGGCTGCCGCCACCAGACGGGCGCGCTGCGCCTCCCCCTGCGCCATCAGGGTCAGGCGCTCTCCCACCAGCCAGCCCTGCTGGCCCAGATTGCCGATGATGCTCTGACTGAGCTGATCGAGGCTTGCGGAACCCTGCCCACGGCCAAGTTGCGCCAGCACCTGTTGCAGCTGCTGTCCCTGCAGGGTGAGCAAGCGCCCCTGATGCTCCCGCTCCTGCTCGCTGGTTGCAGTGGCCAGCAGCCGTGACGCACTCTGGATCTCGCCGCTGAGGCGAGAGAGCGTGCGGGCCAGCTCCTGATCGGCCAGGGTCTGCTGCACCCCTTGTTCCAGCTGGCGCAGATGACTAAGCCCCACCCAGCCCAGCAGGGAGGCACTCAGGGTCAGCAACGCCATCAGGGAGAAAGCCAGCAGCAACTTGCCACCCAGGCCGGAAAAGATTCTCACAGGAAGTCCCTTGGTTGTGGTCGGCTTTGACCGGATAATATGGCCCAACACTTTAACAAAACCCCTGACCATGCGAAGCGTCTATCTCTCCCCGTTGTTGCTGATCTGGTTGCTAATGCTTCCCCGCGCCGCCCTCGCCTTTGCGGTCGATATCTGGCCCGGCGGCGAATTCAGCGGCCAGCCGGTGCGCCAGCAGTGGCCGGAACCCGCCGCCGCAACCAAACCGCTGACCCTCTGTGCCCTCTACCCCCATCTGCGCGACGCCTACTGGCTTTCGGTCAATCAGGGCATGGTGGACGAAGCGAAGCGGCTGGGAGTCAAGTTGCAGATCCACGAAGCAGGGGGCTATGGCGCCCTCGCCGAGCAGCGCCTGCAGTTGCAGCGCTGCGTGCAGGAAGGGAGCGACGCCATCTTGCTCGGCGCCGTGAGCTATCAGGGCTTGCGCGAGGCGATCAAGGCCACGTCGCTGCCGATCTTTGGGTTGGTCAACGATCTGCCCACTGGTCTGGTGCAGGCCAAGGTGGGAGTCTCCTGGTACCAGATGGGCTGGCAAATTGGCTACTGGCTGGCGCAGCGCCACCCCGCAGGCAGCAAGCAGGTCTCGGTCGCCCTCTTCCCCGGCCCGCAGGCGAGCGGCGGCAACAACTTCGTCGAACCGGGCTTTGCCGACGCCATCAAGGGGAGCGCCATCAAGCTGGTCACCACCGAGCGCGGCGACAACAGCCGGGAAATCCAGCGCACGCTGGTGCAGCAGACGCTGGCCCGCTATCCCGACCTCGACTATCTGGTGGGCGGTGCCATCGCCGCCGAAGTGGCGGTCAACGAACTGTCACAGCGCCATCTCGACCGACCTCAGGTGTTGAGCACCTACTTCAGCCACGGTGTACAGCGGGGCCTTCGTCGGAGCAAGATCCTCGCCGCCAACAGCGATCAGATGCGGCTGCAGGGGCGCCTTGCGGTCGCTCAGGCGGTCTGCCTGCTGCAAGACCCTGATGCCAATGCCGAGCAGTGCCCGCGGGTGATGGGCCCCCCCATTCTGACGCTCTCTGCGCCACTGGCCGACCCCGCCGATTCCCTCTCGGATGGCGCTTTTCGCCCCGTCTATCGGGTCGAATAGCCGCTCCAAATCCGATTAGCACACTCAAGGAGAAGAGATGAAAGAGTTACATGCCAGCTGCCTGTGCGGCGCCGTCGCCCTGACCCTGCCGGATCAGTTCGACTATATGGGGAACTGCCACTGCAGCGAATGCCGCAAGTTTTCAGGGGGAGATTACGCCTCGGTTGGCGGACTGGATGGCAACAAGGTCACCATAGTGAAAGGGGAAGAGGCCATCGGCCGCTACCGGAAATCGGCAGAGACCACCCTGGCCTTCTGTCGTCACTGCGGCTCCAGCCTGTTCAGCCAGAAGAGCAGCAGCGGCAAGATCAACCTGCGCCTCGGGGTACTGGACGATGTGCCGAGCCAGCGACCCACGTTTCACATCTTTGTCGGTTCCAAGGCGCCCTGGCACCAGATTGGCGACGACTGCCCGCAATTTGATACCCGCCCGCCGATCTGATACCCGGTCAAACAGGTCAAAGCCACCGCAACGGGGTCAGGAGGCTATCTCACCGGCAAACAGATAGCCTTCACCATGGACGGTGACAAACAGCTGGGGATCCCGCGGATCCGCTTCCATCTTGCCGCGCAGCCGCCGGATCAACACGTCTATGGTGCGATCGCTCGGACCATCGCCGCGATGGCTGATGAGGGTCAGGATCCGCTCCCGACTGAGCACCCGCCGGCATGGGCGACAAAGGCCACCAGCACTTCATATTCGGCCTTGGTCAGACGCACCGGCGCTCCGTCCTTGCTGAGCTGGCGGCGGGGAATATCAAAACGCCAGGGGCCAAAGCGCACCGCATCGTCAGCCACCGCAGGCTCGCTCGGTGCGGCGGCCGCCAGCGAGATCCGCCACAGCAGATTCTTGACCCGCACCAGCAGCTCCCTGAGCTCGAACGGCTTGGTGACATAGTCGTCGGCCCCCATCTCGAGGCCGACAATCCGGTCCACCGCATCGCTGCGGCCGGTGACCAGAATGATCCCTACCGTGCTGCGCGCCCGCAGTTCACGGGTCAGCAGCAGACCATCTTCCCCCGGCAGATTGATATCCAGCATCACCAGATCGACCGTCTGCTCCGCCAGCACGGCGCGCATCTCCTGGCCGTTTTCGACCGCCGTCACCCGATAGCCCTCCCGCTCGAAATAGCCGGTCAGCTTCTCGCGGGTAACCGCATCATCTTCAACAACCAGAATGTGGTAGCTCATGGGCAGGGTTCACGATGGTCGACAAGGGAGGATTATTCTATTCACATTTTGTCATAAATACCCCTATTTCATTAATTTGTGGCGGCAGCCCTGTTCACAACGCCTCCCTATCATGGCTCCCATCAAAAAAGTGATGTGAGAGAGCATGATGAAAAAACTGTGGCACTTCCTGCGCACCCCCAGCCGTCGCTGGTCGGTACTGGCGCTGCTTCTGGTGGGCGTCGGCGTCACCCTCGCGGGCACCGTCGGCCTGCACTATGGCTTTGAGAAAACCAGCAGCCTCGAATTCTGTATCTCCTGCCACTCCATGAAAGACACCGTCTATCCGGAGTACAAGGAGTCCATCCACTTCAAGAATGCCTCCGGGGTACAGGCGGTCTGTACCGACTGTCACCAGCCGAAGGACTTTGTCGGCAAGGTGGCCCGCAAGATGGAGGCGGCCAACGACCTCTATCAGGAGTACATAGGCCACAGCATCGACACCCAGGAGAAGTTCGAGGACCGGCGCCTGCATCTGGCCGAGAAGGTGTGGGCACGGATGAGCAGCCAGAACTCCAAGACCTGCAAGTCCTGCCACAGCTACGACAACATGGATCACGCCAAGCAGTCCCCGGCGGCAGCGCTGGCGATGAAAGATGCGGCGGCGAAGAACATGAACTGCATCGAGTGCCACAAGGGCATCGCCCACGAACTGCCCAACATGGCGGGCGGCTTCCGGGCCACTTACGCCACCCTGGTCAACGACGCGCAAGAGGCGCCAGCCGCCGAGACCCTCTACAACCTGGGTGAAAAAGATCTCTATGCCAGCGAACAGAGCAGCGACCCGGTCGGCAAACTGCTGCCCGCCTCCCGCATCGACGTGGTGGACCGCAGCGGCGATCGCCTCAAGGTGACCATCGAAGGGTGGCGCGAGAGCGACGGCAAGGGCCGGGTGCTGAGCGAATACATGGGCAAGCGGGTCTTCGTCGCCACCATCCGTGACGAACTGAAAGCGAGCGAGAAAGTGCTCAAACAGGAGACCGACAGCGCCACCCATATCAAGTGGGAGCAGGTTCAGGTGCAGGCCTGGGTCGATGGCAAGGGCTTTGAGTCCTCGCTCAAGCCGATCTGGGATTACGCCGGCGAGATGTACAAATCCACCTGCAACTCCTGCCACGGCGCGCCGGATCCCGCTCACTTCACTGCCAACGGCTGGATTTCGGGACTCAAGGCGATGTCTGCCTACTATCGCCTGAGCAAGGAAGAGGAGCGCACCCTGCTCAAATACCTGCAAAACCATGCCGCCGATACCGGTGGTCAGGGCAGCCACTAAGTCCGGATTCGAAAGAGGAATAACAAGATGATCAATATTTCCCGTCGTGGTTTTCTGGGTGGCTTGCTGGCCAGCGGTGCCTCTGCCCTGATCGGCCCCTCCCTGCTCGGTCGCGCCGTGATGGCTGCCGAGTCTGGCGACAAGCTAGTGCAGTCAGGCTCCCACTGGGGCGCCTTCCGTGCCCGGGTGGTCGATGGGCGCTGGGTCGAGACCCTGCCGTTCGAGCATGACAAGCACCCCACCGACATGCTCAAGGCCTTGAGTGAGGTGGTCTACAACCCCTCCCGCATCCGCTACCCCATGGTGCGACTGGACTGGCTACGCAAGGGCCACCAGTCCGACACCAGCGAACGCGGCCAGAACCGCTTCGTGCGGGTCACCTGGTCCCAGGCGCTGGACTTTTTCTATCACGAGCTGGAACGGGTGCAGAAAACCTATGGCCCGAGCGCCCTCTATGCCGGCCACTCCGGCTGGCAGTCGGTGGGCAAACTGCACTCCGCTGGTGCGATGCTCGGACGCGCCATGAACCTGCACGGCACCTATCTGGCCAAGGCCGGTGACTACTCCACCGGTGCCGCCCAGGTGATCCTGCCCCACGTGGCGGGCGCCATGGAGGTGTATGAGCAGCAAACCTCCTGGCCGCTGGTGCTGGAACACAGCAAGACCATCGTTATCTGGGGCTCCGATCCCATCAAGAATCTGCAGGTGGGCTGGCTGGTGCCGGATCACAGCGTCTACGACTACTGGGCACAGCTGAAAGAGAAGGTAGCCAAGGGCGAGATCCGGGTGATCAGTGTCGATCCGGTCAAATCCAAGACCCAGAAGTACCTCAATTGCGATCAGGTGACCCTGAATCCGCAAACCGACGTGCCGCTGATGCTGGGCATCGCCCACACCCTCTACAGCGAGAAGCGCCACGACGAGGCGTTCCTGAAGAACTACACCACCGGCTTTGACAAGTTCCTGCCCTATCTGCTGGGCACCAGCGATGGTCAGGTGAAGGACGCCGAGTGGGCCGCCGCCATCTGCGGCGTACCAGCCGAGACCATCCGCGAGCTGGCCCGCGCCATGAGCAGCGGCCGCACCCAGCTTATCGGCGGCTGGTGCGTGCAGCGCATGCACCACGGCGAACAGTACGCCTGGATGCTGGTGGTTCTGGCCTCGATGATTGGCCAGATCGGCCTGCCGGGGGGCGGTTACGGCTTTGGCTGGCACTACAACGGGGCGGGCACCATCACCTCCAGCGGCCCCATCATGTCCGGTTTCAGCTCGGTCATTCCCGGGGTCAAGCCGCTCCATGACGGCGACTGGAAGGGTTACTCCAAATTCATTCCGGTGGCCCGTTTCGTCGACTGCATTCTCAATCCGGGCAAGCAGATCGCCTTCAACGGCCAGACCATCACCTACCCCCACATGAAGATGGCGGTGTTCTGCGGCAACAACCCGTTCCACCACCAGCAGGATCGCAACAAGATGGTCGCCGCCTGGCGCAAGCTGGAAACCGTGGTCAGCATCGATCACCAGTGGACCGCCAGCTGCCGCTTCGCCGATATCGTGCTGCCCGCCACCACCACCTATGAGCGGGACGACATAGAGCAGTGGGGCTCCCACTCCAACGCGGGCATTCTGGCCATGTACAAGGTGGTGGAGCCGCTGTTCGAGGCGCGGGATGACTATGACATCTTCGCCGATCTCTGCCGTCGCTTCGGTCGCGAGGCCGAGTTCACCGGCGGCAAGAGCAAGCTGGAGTGGATCCAGAGCATCTATGACGACGCCCGCCTGCAGGGCCGCGGCATCGGCATTCGTCTGCCCCGTTTCAGCCAGTTCTGGCACGGCGAAGGCTTCGTCACCTTCCCGGCGGGCCAGCCCTGGGTGCGTCACGAGTCGTTCCGTCAGGAGCCGGATCTGGAACCCCTCGGTACCCCATCTGGCCTTATCGAGATCTACTCCAAGACCATCGCCGATTACGGCTATGGGGATTGCCCGGGCCATCCGGTCTGGATCGAGCCCTACGAGCGCTCCCACGGCGGGCCGGGCAGCAAACAGTACCCGCTGCACCTGCAATCCTGCCACCCGGACAAGCGGCTGCACAGCCAGCTCTGCTCCTCCGACCACTACCGCGCCACCTACACGGTGCAGGGTCGCGAACCTGTCTACATGAATCCGCAGGATGCCAAATCTCGCGGCCTCAAGGACGGCGATCTGGTGCGGGTGTTCAACGGTCGCGGTCAGGTATTGGCTGGTCTGGTGGTGAGCGATGATTACGCCCCTGGGGTGGTGCGCATTCAGGAAGGTGCCTGGTATGGCCCGCAAGAGGGCGGCAAGGTGGGTACGCTCTGTACCTACGGCGATCCCAACGTGCTGACCGCCGACATCGGCTCCTCCAGCCTGGCGCAGGCCACCACGGCCCATACCGCGCTGGTGGAGATCGAGAAGTTCCGCGGACAGGCGCCCGCCGTCACTGCCTTCGGCGCGCCGGAATCGGCCAAGGGCATCGACCCCATGTTCCCGGCACTCTGACCTCGGGGGAACGAAAGCACCCCCTTGAGTTTCCTTTATTTTTAAAGTCGTTAGAATCGGGAGCCATCAAGGCTCCCGATTGCCATCCACGGAGGAAAAATGCAGGAATTTATGGCTACCAGCGAACGCCGGGCCGAACTCTACTGGTGGTTCTCCACCCTGTTCGCCGCCGAACTCAGTGATGAGCAGATCGCCGAATATGACACCTATGATGTGCGAAGCTTCCTGAAAAGCCTCTCCACCCTGGATCCGATGCGCGAAGCCGTGGCCGAGCTCAATGATGCCATCGCCCGCCTGCTGGTGCGCCCGGATCGCCAACTCGAACTCGCTGCCGACTTCGCCGGCCTGTTTCTGGTGGATCCCAAACAGGGCGCCCTGCCCTACGAATCGCTCTACCGCGGCGAGGCCAAGCTGCTGATGCAGGCCCCGATGGCCGAGATGCAGGCCCGCCTCGATCGCCTCGGCATCAATGTCAGCGACAAATACAAAGAGCCTGCGGATCATCTGGCCATCGAGCTGGATCTGATGGGCAATCTCATCATCCGTGGGGCGGAAGCCAAGAGTGCAGCCGAGCGGGAACGCTGGCTCGACGAGCAGGAAGCACTACTGCACGGTCATCTGCTGGGCTGGTTTGACAAGTTCGAAAGCGCCTGTCGCGCCGCCGACCGGTTTGGCTTCTACGGCGCCAGTGCCCGTCTGCTGGGGGTATTCCTCAAGATGGATGCCAACTACCTCTCTCTGGTCAAACCGGCACCGTCTGCCGACTGAGGCCGCGATGAAGACAGCCCTGCTTCTGATTGCATGCTGGCTGCTGGCCCTGATCCCGCTGGATCAGGGCATTACTCCCCTGATTGCGCTGCTGTTCAACCCGGATCGCGAGCTCTACGGCACCGCCCAGCTCACCGGCTTTGCCGGCATCCTGCTCACCCTCTACCTTGCCAATCTCGGCGTCGAGGTGGTGTTGCGCCGCCGCTTCCAGATAGCCGGCATGCTGGCGCTGCTGGCCGCCTGGATCGACTTCATCAACAGCAGCGGCAGCGAGTCGCACTTCCTGCTGCTCTATCTGCTTGCCCTCCCCTTCCATCTGCTCGGCTGGCTGGTACTGGTGCGCGGCATTCAAGCATTTGGTCGCCAGAAGGGATAACCACTCGCCCCCTTCTTCCACCCTTTTTATCAGGTTTTTCTGCCTATTCTTGCCGTCAAAACAACCAGATAACCCCGCTTGACTCCCGGCCAAACAGTTCGTGCCATACTGACAACTGATGCAAGTGATAAAACAATCAATGCCGAGGTCATCATGGATGGGAAGCTTTTCAACGCCGACACCGAGGCAATGTTGACCCAGCTGTCAGATCACACCGTCCTGGAACAGCTGATGGATAATGCCCCTCTGGGCATCGGCGTCTTTGACTGCGAATTTCGCTACCGTAAAGTCAATCAGGTGCTGGCCGACATCAATGGCAAGAGCATCGAGGAGCATCAGGGCAAGCACCTCCGAGAGGTGGTTCCCAAGCTGGCACCGACGCTGGAGCCCATGTTTCAGCAGATCATGCGAAGCGGCATGCCCTACGTGGATATCGCCATCACGGGCCAAACCGCGGCGTACGACAGCAGCTCCCGCCGCTTTCAGGCCACCTACAGCCCGATGCGTGATGAGAAGGGAGAGCTGAACGGCATCCTCGCCATCGTACGGGACATCACCGAGCAGTACGAAACCGAACAACGGCTGCAGCTGGCAATGCGAGCGGCCCAAATCGGGGTGTGGGAATGGCACGTTGCGGAGGACAGATTACTGTTCGACGGCCAGATTGAGCCGCTGCTGGGTATCGAGGCCAACCAGTTCCACGGCGGGCTGCAAGCGTTCGTCGACTGTTTTGAACCGGAATCCGGCAGCCAGCTCAAGGCCGCCCTGCAAAGTCATGACCCCATCCATCTCACCCTGAGCTACCTCACCGCGCTCAACGAGCGCCACTGGGTCGATATTCATGCCGACCATGTCCCCGCCACCGAGTCGGTCGGCCACCGGGTCATGGGGGTCATTCACAATGCCACCGCCCGCCGCCGTCAGGAGGAGCGGCTTCATCAAGCCAACGTGGTATTCGATACCACGGCCGAGGGGATCATCATCCTCGACAGCGAGCACCATATTCTGTCGGTCAACCCGGCCTTCACCATGCTGACCCAATACAATGCCGAGGAGGTGATAGGCCGCACCCCGGATATCATCATGCATCCCAGGCGCTACACCGACCTCGACTATCCCTGGTATCACCTGCGCCCCGGCAACAACGCCTGGCATGGCGAGATGGTTTGTCTGCGCAAGGATGGCAGCTACTTCTCCTCCTGGCAGCAGATCAGCGCTGTCTATGACAACTTCAACAACACTACTCACTATGTGATCGCCCTCTCCGACATCAGCGCCATTCGCAAGGTGGAGGCCGAGCTGAATCACCTTGCCTATCACGATCCCCTGACCGAGCTGGGCAATCGTCATCTATTGCAGGAGCGGCTGGCCCTTGAGCTGAAAACCGCGCAGCTCAATCGCAAACGGTTGGGGCTGCTCTTTATCGATCTGGATGGCTTCAAGCTGATCAACGACAGCCTGGGCCACGGGGTTGGCGATGAGCTGCTCAAGCGGCTGGCAGAGCGGATCCGCGGCTGCCTGCAACACAACGATCTGGCGACCCGCCTCGGGGGAGACGAGTTTCTGGTGCTGATCCCCTATCTGGAGGAGCCTGACGAGCTGGCAACCCTGGCCAATACCCTGCTGACCGTGTTGCGTGAACCGGTTGAGCTGGCCCATGAGCTGGTGGCAATCTCGGCAAGTATCGGTATCGCCATCTATCCCGATCATGCAGACAGCCCGGAAACCCTGGTCAGCGCCGCCGACAGCGCCATGTACGAGGCGAAAAGTCAGGGGCGCAACGGATTCCAGTTCTATACCCCCTGCATGGCGGCTCGAGCCCGCGAGCGAATGCAGATTGAGCAGGGTCTGCTCAAGGCCCTGGAGCTCGAACAGCTCTGCATCTTCTATCAACCCATGACCAATCTGGCCAGCGGCCACCTGAGTGGACTGGAAGCCCTGCTGCGCTGGCAGCATCCCAATGAGGGAATGATAGCGCCGACCCGTTTTATTCCGTGGCAGAGGAGTGCGGCCTGATCGAGAAAATTGGGGAATGGGTGATGCGCAACGCCTGCGAGCAGGGACAAAACTGGCTGGCCGCCGGACTGCCGGTGCCCCGCTTGTCGGTCAATGTGTCGGTGCGGGAGATGCGCTCCCCGGGCTATGTTGAACGGGTCGCCGCCATCCTGGCCGAGACCGGATTTCCGCCAGAGCGGCTGGAGATCGAAGTGACGGAGAGCATCATCCAGCGGGTCGAACAGAGTCTGGATCTCTTTACCCGCCTGAAAAATCTCGGCGTGCAGATTGCCATCGATGACTTTGGTACCGGCTTCTCGTCACTGAGTCTGCTCAAGACCCTGCCGATCGATCGCATCAAGATCGACCGGGCGTTTGTGCAGGCATTACCGGAAGACAAGAACAGTCGGGAGCTCTGCCGCACCATCATCAATCTGGCCGACAGTCTGGATATGGAGGTCACCGCCGAAGGGATTGAAACCAAGGCACAACACGCCTTTTTGCAGTCACTCAACTGCGGCGAAGGACAGGGTTATCTGTTCAGCAAACCACTGCATGTCGAACATATGGGAGATCGCCTGCATCAACGCTACGTCTCATAGCGGCAGGCAATCATCATCACCAGCCGGGAGGCATCCGCCTCCTGGCTGCCGACTGGATTACCACTCGATCTGCAAGCGGGATTCCCAACCATCATCACGATCATTGAGCATGCGCGTCAACGGTGATTCGCCAGCATAACGGGGAGCTGGCTCGCTGAAGGTGAATCTGGTACCGGGCTCCTTGGCCTGCCATGCATGACCAAGCTGATCGGCCACCCGATCCCGCAGCGCAGGTGAAGCTTCCTGATGGGTGATCGCAAACTCTTTCGGGGGTTCGCCAGCGGGCACTGGCGCATCAAACTGCCAGAGGGATGCACAGAGCAACAGAGAAAACATCATGACCTCCAATTAATCGACACGCCCCCTTTTACCCACTCGCCGATTAATTGTCACTCTTTGTCCTGTAACCAACTGTTGCCGCCTATCCAAAAGTCTAATTGCCCCCATCAGCCAAAGGTATAAGTTGTTACTTAATTATTAAAAGTATGTATTCAAAGGAGTGAGTGATGAGCGAGAGCAAGGTCTACCCGATCAAACCCCACATCAGCAGCAATGCACTGCTGGACAAGGGCGACTACGCTGCCATGTATCAGGCCTCCGTCGAGGATCCCGATACCTTCTGGGGAGAGCAGGGAAAAATCCTCGACTGGATGAAACCCTATACCAAGGTCAAGAACACCTCCTACGATCCGGGCCATGTCTCCATCAAATGGTTTGAAGATGGCCAGCTCAACGTCTCGGCCAACTGTCTCGATCGCCATCTCGCCGAGCGTGGCGACAAGGTCGCCATCATCTGGGAAGGGGACAACCCCGCCGAAGATCGCAAACTCACCTACCGCGAATTGCACAACGAAGTGTGCAAGTTTGCCAACGTATTGAAAGCACAAGGGGTTCACCGCGGCGACGTGGTCTGCCTCTATATGCCGATGGTGCCCGAAGCCGCCATCGCCATGTTGGCCTGTACCCGCATCGGCGCGGTACACAGCATCGTCTTCGGCGGCTTCTCGCCGGAAGCGCTGGCTGGCCGCATCATCGACTCGGGCTCGCGCATCGTCATCACCGCCGACGAAGGATTGCGTGGTGGCCGTCCGGTGCCGCTCAAGAAGAATGTGGATGAAGCGCTCACCAACCCGGATACCCAGGTCAACAAGGTGATCGTCCTCAAGCGCACCGGCGGCAATGTCGCCTGGCACAACCACCGCGACATCTGGTGGCATGAAGCGACCGCCACCGTCAGCAGCGACTGCCCGCCGGAGGCGATGAACGCCGAAGATCCGCTCTTTATCCTCTATACCTCCGGATCCACCGGCAAACCCAAGGGGGTACTGCACACCACCGGCGGTTATCTGGTTTATGCCACCCTCACCTTCAAATATGTGTTCGACTACCACGAAGAGGATATCTACTGGTGTACCGCCGATGTGGGCTGGGTCACCGGCCACTCCTATCTGGTCTACGGGCCGCTTGCCAACGGTGCCACCACCATCATGTTCGAAGGGGTGCCCAACTACCCGGCCACCAACCGCATGAGTCAGGTGGTGGACAAGCACCAGGTCACCATTCTCTATACCGCCCCCACTGCCATCCGCGCCCTGATGGCCAAAGGCAACGAAGCGGTCACCGGCACATCACGCCAGAGCCTGCGCATCATGGGTTCGGTGGGTGAGCCCATCAACCCGGAAGCCTGGGAGTGGTATTACCGCACCATTGGCGATGAGCGCTGCCCCATCGTCGATACCTGGTGGCAGACCGAGACCGGCGGCATCCTGATTAGCCCGCTGCCCGGCGTTACCGATCTGAAACCCGGCTCTGCCACCAAACCCTTCTTCGGGGTGCAGCCGGCGCTGGTCGACAACATGGGCGAGCCGCTGGAGGGGGCCACCGAGGGCAATCTGGTGATCACCGACTCCTGGCCGGGCCAGATGCGCACCGTATTCGGCGATCACGAGCGCTTCGAGCAGACCTACTTCTCCACCTTCCCGGGCCGCTACTTCACCGGCGACGGTGCCCGTCGCGACGAGGACGGCTACTACTGGATCACCGGTCGGGTGGATGATGTACTGAACGTCTCCGGCCACCGCATGGGTACCGCCGAAATTGAATCGGCGCTGGTGGCCCATCCCAAGATCGCTGAAGCCGCGGTGGTGGGGGTTCCTCACGAGATCAAGGGTCAGGGTATCTATGCCTATGTCACCCTGATCGCCGGGGAAGAGCCGAGCCGCGAGCTGCACAAAGAGGTGAAGGAGTGGGTGCGCAAGGAGATTGGCGCCATCGCCACGCCAGATGTCATTCACTGGGCAGAGGGGCTGCCGAAAACCCGTTCCGGCAAGATCATGCGCCGCATCTTGCGCAAGATCGCCACCGGCGAGACCGACAGCCTGGGGGATATCTCCACCCTGGCGGATCCGGGGGTAGTAGACAAACTCATCCGCGAGAAGTCGGAAGCAGCCTGATCCCGCTTCGTTTGTTGCTCAACAAAGCCGGCCCTGTGCCGGCTTTATCGTTTCTTATCTGCCAGCAAACAGCAAGGTGGCAGCGACGAAGTATCTCAGGCCGAAACGAGCAATAAATAGCCAGATGTAGAGATTAGACCAGTAAAATGCTGCTAATTTTCACGAAATCAATATAATTGCGAAATCTGTGTGCCAGGGCACACCGATTTGCGCAGAAAATGGCTAGATTTCTGGTAGTCCACAAGATAGCTGATAGATAGCAGCATTATCATCGAGGATGTACTCAATATGTCGCAAAATCACCGCATTCTCCTGCTCAACGGACCAAACCTGAATCTGCTGGGCAAACGGGAACCGGGTATCTACGGCAGCAAGACGCTTGACGAGATCGTCGCCGATCTGAAGCTTAACGCCAGCGAACTCGGTGTCACTCTGGAACATCTGCAATCCAACGCCGAACATGAGTTGGTCGGCCGCATCCATCAGGCCATGGGCCAGGTGGATTTTATCATCATCAATCCAGCCGCCTTCACCCACACCAGCGTCGCCATTCGCGATGCGCTGCTGGGTGTCGCCATCCCTTTTATCGAGGTTCACCTGTCAAACGTCCATGCCAGGGAGCCGTTCCGTCATCACTCCTATCTGTCTGATGTCGCCAAAGGGGTCATTTGTGGTCTGGGGGCCGATGGCTACCAATTCGCTTTAACCGCGGCCGTGCACCATCTGCGCGCGGCTTGATAATCACTGATCAGATAAAGAAGAAAGAGAATGCTAATGGATATCCGCAAAATCAAGAAGCTGATTGAACTGGTTGAAGAGTCCGGCATCGCCGAACTGGAGATCTCCGAAGGTGAAGAGTCCGTTCGCATCAGCCGCAACTTCTCCGGTCAGGTGACCACCGCCATGCCGCAGATGATGATGCAGCAAGCCGCTCCGGTTGCCGCACCTGCCGCTGCCGCCCCGGTTGCCGCCGCACCGGCCGCAGATGCCGCCCCGAGCGGTCACCTGATGCGCTCCCCGATGGTTGGCTCCTTCTACCGCTCCTCCAGCCCGGATGCCAAGCCGTTCGTGGAAGTAGGTCAGCAAGTCAATGTCGGCGACACCCTGTGCATCGTCGAAGCCATGAAAATGATGAACCAAATCGAGTCTGACAAGGCCGGTGTGATCAAAGCGATCCTGGTTGAAAATGGTCAGGCCGTCGAATTTGACGAGCCGCTGTTCATCATCGAATAAGGGAAATCGCCACCCATGTTGGACAAAGTAGTCATCGCCAACCGCGGTGAAATTGCCCTGCGGATCCTGCGCGCCTGTAAAGAGCTAGGGATCAAGACAGTGGCCGTTCACTCCACCGCCGACCGGGAGCTCAAACATGTGCTGCTGGCCGACGAATCCATCTGTATCGGCAGACCGGCCAGTACCGAATCCTACCTCAACGTCCCGGCCATCATCGCCGCCGCCGAGGTAACCGGTGCCGTGGCCATCCACCCGGGTTACGGCTTCCTCTCCGAGAACGCCGATTTCGCCGAAGTGGTCGAAAAATCCGGCTTCATCTTCATCGGCCCGCGCGCCGAGACCATTCGCCTGATGGGTGACAAGGTCTCCGCCATCGAAGCGATGAAGAAAGCGGGCGTACCGTGTGTACCGGGCTCTGACGGCCCCGTCGACAACGATGCCAAGCACAACGCCGCCATTGCCAAGCGCATCGGCTATCCGGTGATCATCAAGGCCGCCGGTGGCGGTGGTGGTCGCGGTATGCGCGTGGTGCGCAATGAAGCGGAACTGGCGGGCGCCATCGCGCTGACCAAATCCGAAGCAGGCCAGTTCTTCAAGAACGACATGGTCTACATGGAGAAGTACCTGGAAAACCCGCGCCACATTGAAATTCAGGTGTTGGCAGACGGCCAGGGCAACGCCCTCTATCTGGGCGAGCGTGACTGCTCCATGCAGCGTCGCCACCAGAAAGTGGTGGAAGAGGCGCCGGCGCCCGGCATCACCGCCGAGATGCGCAAGTTCATCGGCGAGCGCTGTGTGCGCGCCTGTATCGAGATCGGCTACCGCGGCGCGGGTACTTTCGAGTTCCTGTACGAGAACGGCGAGTTCTATTTCATCGAGATGAACACCCGTATTCAGGTTGAGCATCCGGTCACCGAGATGGTCACCGGTATCGATCTGATCAAGGAGCAGCTGCGCATCGCCGCCGGTCAGCCCCTGTCGATCACCCAGCAGGATATCCGCATCCGTGGCCATGCCATCGAGTGCCGGATCAACGCCGAAGATCCGGCCACCTTCATGCCCTCTCCGGGTCTGGTGCAGCGCTTCCACGCGCCGGGTGGTCTGGGCGTGCGTTGGGACTCCCACATCTATGCCGGTTACAAGGTACCGCCCCACTACGATTCGATGATCGGCAAGCTGATCTGCTACGGCGAGAATCGTGACATTGCCATCGCCCGCATGCGCCATGCGCTGGACGAGCTGGTGGTGGAAGGGATCAAGACCAACGTACCGTTGCAAAAAGAGATCATGAAAGACGAAAACTTCCAGCACGGTGGCACCAATATCCACTATCTGCACAAGAAATTAGGTCTGTAAGGATCGCTGATAGAGACCGGACTTCCGGTGGAAGTCTGCTCCGCAAGGAGCCTCTGCTGAAAAAGGGCCATGGCGACATGGCCCTTTTTTGTTATCCTTGCGCCCCTCAAATTTGTCGGAGGCCAAGGTGAACCGTTTTGCTCTCGCCCGCCGGGAAGCAGCTTTCTGCCTGCTGCTGACCCTGTTCTACTTCTTTGCCTGGTATGGCACCGCCTATTTTATCCCGCTCCAGCTGGAGTTGTGGGGGCTGCCACTGTGGTTCCTGCTCAGTTGCATGGTGATGCCGCTGCTGTTCATTCTGCTCTGCGCCCTGATGGTGAACCGGCTGTTTGTGGAGATCCCCCTCGATACCCACTCCCCTTCCGGCAAGGAGTCATCCCATGAATCTTGAGTTGATGCTGCCGCTCGTCATCTATCTGGTGCTGGTGCTGGGGGTGGGTTTCTGGGCCAGCCGCCATCGCGCGCAAGGCAACTTCGTGCAGGAGTACTTCATCGGCAACCGCAGCATGGGCGGGCTGGTGCTGGCGATGACGCTAGTGGCCACCTACACCTCGGCCTCCTCCTTTATCGGTGGGCCGGGCGCGGCCTACAAGATCGGTCTGGGCTGGGTGTTGCTGGCGATGATCCAGCTGCCCACCGTCTGGCTCACTCTGGGGGTGCTTGGCAAGAAGTTCGCCATCATTGCCCGCCGGGTCAATGCGGTGACCATCAACGACATGCTGTGGGCCCGCTACCAGAGCAAGGCGGTGGTGATCCTCGGCTCCGTTACTATCATCCTCGCCTTTATCGCGACCATGGTGGTGCAGTTTATCGGCGGCGCCCGCCTGCTGGAGACCGCCACCGGCCTCTCCTACCAGCAGGGGTTGATGCTGTTTGCCAGCTGCGTGCTGCTCTACACCATCATCGGCGGCTTCCGTGCGGTGGTGATGACCGATGCCCTGCAGGGGATCATCATGCTGATCGGCACCGGCGCCCTGCTGGCGGGGATTCTGGTTGCCGGTGACGGTCTGCCGAACCTCATCCACCAGCTCAGAGAGATCGATCCCAAATTGGTGAGCCCGCAAGGGGCCGGCGACATGCTGACCCAGCCCTTTATGCTGAGCTTCTGGATCCTGGTCTGTGTCGGGGTGGTGGGGCTGCCCCACTCGGCGCTGCGCTGCTTTGGCTATCGAGACAGCAAGGCGCTCCATCGCGGCATTCTGATCGGCACAGTGGTCAGCGCCCTGCTGATGTTCGGCATGCATCTGGCGGGCGCCCTCGGCCGCGCCATCCTGCCCAGCATGGACAGCCCGGACAAGATCATGCCCTCCCTGATGATGGAAGTGCTGCCCCCCTGGCTGGCCGGGGTCTTTCTGGCGGCACCGATGGCGGCCATCATGTCCACCATCGACTCCCAGCTGATCCAGGCTTCCGCCACTCTGGTGAAGGATCTCTATCTCAACTATCTCAATCCAAAGCAGGAGAAGCTGGAGGTGCGCATCCCCCGCCTCTCCCTGCTCTGCACCCTGATCCTCGGCACCCTGGTGCTGCTGGCGGCGCTGCAACCGCCCGAGATGATCATCTGGCTCAACCTGCTCGCCTTTGGCGGTCTGCAGGCGGTGTTCCTCTGGCCGCTGGTGCTCGGCCTCTACTGGTCGCGGGCCAACGGCCCGGGCGCGCTGGCCAGCATGGTCAGCGGCATCGTCAGCTATGGGGTACTCAGTCAGTGGGGGATCAAGCTGGCTGGCCTGCACGCCATCGTGCCAAGCCTCACGCTGGCGCTGGTGGTCTTTATCACGGTCAGCCTGCTGACGGCACCGCCCTCGCGGGAAGTACGCGAGCTTTTCGGGCAGAAATAATAAAAATATAAATTAGGGGTTCCAAAACTATCCCCAAATAGGTGTTTTCCGGTTAAACTGTGCGCCAAGTCACAGAACGTAGCCGCTGTATGCCCGTTAAAGCCACTCGACAAGTCGTTACTCAAGCCCTGCAGCGGCTCGGTTATGCCCTGCTGCTGCCCGTCTCCATCCTGCCGATGGCGGCGTTGATCTACCGGCTTGGTCAACCCGACGTGCTCGATTTGGCGGTGCTCTCCCTCACCGGTCAGGCGATCTTCAGCCAGATGCCGCTTATCTATGCGGTGGCGATCGCCTTTGGCCTGAGTCGGCAAGAGCTGGGCGGGCAGACGCTGGCGGGTGCGGTCAACTTCC
This sequence comes from Aeromonas sp. 97A, assembly GCF_051919185.1. Classification (NCBI taxonomy): domain Bacteria; kingdom Pseudomonadati; phylum Pseudomonadota; class Gammaproteobacteria; order Aeromonadales; family Aeromonadaceae; genus Aeromonas; species Aeromonas sp. 97A. The sequence goes on from NZ_JBQBFF010000001.1 coordinate 2,743,499, forward strand.
TGCTGCTCAGCACCGCCTTCAATACGCTGGCCCCCAACCTGCACGCCGACATGATCTGCGGCCTGCTGGCGGGGCTCACCACTGCCATCATCTATCCCTGGGTTCACCAACAAACACTGCCCCGCTGGCTGCAGATCGCCAGGGGGGAGTTTCCCAGCCTGCTGGTGTCGGCCTTGGCTTGTCTGCTGATCGCCATCCCCCTTTCGCTGCTGTGGCCGCCGCTGGAGCGCGGGCTGACCCTGCTCACCTCCGAGCTGCTTACCACGCCGTTTGGCGCCTTCTGCTACGGCACCCTCAACCGGCTGCTGATCCCGCTCGGGCTCCATCAGGTATTGGGCAGCGTCATCGGCCTTGGCGAGAGCAACCTGCAGGCGCTGGCCACCGCCCAACCCCTTCATGAAGGGTATGTGGCCGGTCTTTACCCCATCATCATGTTCGGCCTGCCGGGCGCCTGTTTTGCCATCTGGCTGCACCGCCAGCGGATGCAGCGGCTGCCACAGGGCGGGCTGCTGCTCACCCTGGCGCTCACCTCGGCACTGGTGGGTATCACAGAGCCTATCGAATTTCTGTTCGCCTTTACCGCCCCCTGGCTGTTTCTCGCCCACGCCTTGTTGACCGGGCTATCGCTCGCTGTCTGTAGCGGGCTGGGGATCAAGGTGGGCAGTTACTTCTCCGCCGGTCTGCTGGATCTGGTGCTGAGCTATCAGGCAGGGGAGCACAGCTTCTGGCTCATCCCGGTCGGTATCCTGTTTTTCGTCGCCTACACCCTGCTGTTCTATCAGCTGCTGGAGCGTGCCCCCCTCAGCATGCCGAGCAAGCCCATCGCGGTGGAGCATCCGCGCCTTGCCAGTGTTGCCCCCTCCGACCCGCAGATGCTGGCGATCCAGTACCTCAAGGTGCTGGGCGGGATGGACAATCTGGTGGCGATGAGTGTCTGTATCACCCGCCTCAGCCTGCGGGTGCGCGATATTTCACTGGTGGATGAATCCCGCCTGCTGGGCCTAGGCTGCCTCTCCTGGATCCAGCTCAACGACCACCAGCTGGTGCTGGTGCTGGGCCCCAGCGCCAGCCTGATTGAAGGGCAGATCCGCATGCTGGCGGAGCGCCAGTCGGTCCCCCTCGGCCTCAAACCCAATCAGGAGTCGGCCAGCCAGAGCAGCTGGTAACTCAGGCAAACGGCAACCGCTCGGCCACGAAATCCATCAGGGTGCGCAGGGCGGGGGCCAGATGCTCCCGACTCGGATAGATTAGGTAGAACGGGTTGGCCGGAATGGGCTGATCCGGCAACACCTTCTGCAGCCGCCCCGCCGCCAAATCCCCTTCGCAGACATGGTGTGGCAACAGTGCAATCCCCCCGTCATGGAGCGCCATCTCCCGCAGCGCCAGCAAGCTGTTGCTGACACAGGCCCCCTGCGGCCGCCAGCCACCCTCCTGCAATGGCCACACCGGCATGGCCGAGTGCACCAGACAGGCATAACGGCCCAGCTCGCTCAACTGTTGCGGCATGCCGTGGGCCGCCAGATAGGCGGGCGCTGCCACTAGATGACGCGCCACCTGACCGATACGCCGACAGATGAGGCTGGAGTCTTTCAGCGGCGCCGCCCGCAGCGCCAAATCATAACCTTCCCCCACCAGATCGAGCTGTTCGTCACTCAGGGTCAGTTCCAGCACCACTTCGGGATAGAGGGCGCGAAACTCGGCGAGGATCCGGCCAAGCAGCAGGGTGCCGGTCGCCTCGGGGGCGGTGATCCGTACCCGCCCCGCCGGGGCCGAGCGCAGCCGTGCCATCGCCAGATTGGCGCTGCGGGCCAGTGCCAGCAGCCCCTGACAGTGCTCCACATAGAGCTCCCCCTGCGGCGTCAGGCTCAACCTGCGGGTGGTGCGCTGCAACAGCCGCACCCCGAGCTGGGATTCGAGCCGCGAGATCTTCTGGCTCACCGATGACTTGGGCATACCGAGCAGCTCGGCGGCCCGGGTAAAGCTCCCCTGCTCCACCACGGTGGCGAACAGCCCCATCAACTCCAGATCGACATTATTCATATATTCAAACAGTCTTTACCGATTACCCATCTTAATCTTGATAATCAACCAGACTAGAGTGAGTGGCAATCCCGAACACAGCGATTTGAAAGGAAAAACCATGAAAGCCATTGCCCTGACTCACTATCTGCCAAGCGACCACCCCGACTGCTTCATCGCCGCCAACCTGCCCGATCCGGTCCCGGGCCCGCGGGATCTGCTGGTACGGGTCACCGCCACCTCTGTCAATCCGGTAGATACCAAGGTGCGCTCCCCCAAGGCCAAAATTGAAAGCTCGCCTCGGGTACTCGGCTGGGATGCGGTGGGGGAAGTGATCGCCACCGGCAGCGAAGTTACTCTGTTCAAGGCAGGCGACCGAGTCTGGTATGCCGGTGATATCAGCCGCCCGGGCAGCAACAGCGCCCTGCAACTGGTGGATGAGCGCATCGCCGCGATCGCCCCCACCAGCTTGAGCGATGTGGAGGCCGCCGCCCTGCCGCTCACCGCCATCACCGCTTGGGAGACCCTGTTCGAGCGCTTCGCCCTCACCCGCGAGAGCCGTGGCAAACTGCTGATCATCGGCGGCGCCGGTGGCGTGGGCTCCATCGCCATCCAGCTGGCCCGCCAGCTCACCGGCATGGAGGTGATTGCTACCGCCTCCCGCCCCGAGAGCCGCGAGTGGTGCCTCGAGATGGGCGCCCATCAGGTTGTGAACCACCACAAGTTGCAGGAGGAGCTGACCGCTCTTGGCATCACTCAGGTCGATGCCATCTTCTGCACCAACGCCACCGCCAAGCACTGGGCCACCATGGCAGGGCTGATCCGCCCGTTTGGCCATATCTGCACCATCGCCGAATCGAGCGAGCCGTGGGATCTCTCCCTGCTCAAGAGCAAGAGCGTCACCTTCAGCCAAGAGTTCATGTTCACCCGCTCCCTGTTCCAGACGCCGGACATGATCGAACAGCACCGCCTGCTCGGCCGGGTGGCGGCACTGGTCGATGAAGGAGTACTGCAGACCACCCTGACCAGAACCATTCCGTCACTGACCCCGGTCACGCTGGCTCAGGCCCATGCCGAGGTGGAAGCGGGACGCATGGTAGGCAAGCTGGTGATCGACATGAGCGGCTTTGCCAACTAAGCCCTCAAACGCACCATGATGGGATAAGTTCACCAAGGAGATGCCCCAAACGGGCACAACCAGCGGCACTCATGACTGCCTGTGGCAGGCCAACGTCCGACAATCAGCCAAAAAAGAGGCCATTTCGCGAGAAATGGCCTGAATACCTGAACATTGGGGTAACAATCACACACATATCCTTATGCAGGACATATAAGTCTTTGCATCTGGCGTGCCAACAGCAGCATGAATGCGCCAAAACGGCGTCAGCCCGTCCTTGAGCAAGGTGCCGACCTTGCTCTTTTTTTGTCTGGCAGACTGTTTACCAGGCAAACAAGTGCAGATAAAAAAATGCCACCCGAGGGTGGCAGTGAAAGATGACGGAACTTGAGCAAAGCGTTCAGCGAAAACCGGTCGTCTTCGCTTGCATAGAGCAATACAGGAACCGTGCCAATCCGGCAAAAGTCCCCGTACCCCTCCACGTCATGGGCAAACCACGACAGCACTGCCCCATGATGGTAGAATCTCGCGGTTTCACATTTATGAAGAGTCGACGCCATGCCCTGGATACAAATTCGAATCAACGCCACTGCCAAGACCGCAGACAAGGTGAGCAACATGCTGCTGGGGCGTGGAGCCCAGGCGGTGACCTTTATGGATGCCAAGGATGTGCCCGTCTATGAACCCATGCCCGGTGAAACCCCGCTCTGGGGCGAGACCGAAGTGATGGGTCTGTTCGATGCCGAAACCGATCCGGCCCCCACCATCGCCTTCTTCCAGCAGATCTTCGGCGAAAATGTCGGCTACAAGGTCGAGCAGCTGGAAGACAAGGACTGGGTGCGCGAGTGGATGGATCACTTCCACCCCATGCAGTTTGGCGAGCGCCTCTGGATCTGCCCGAGCTGGCGCGACGTGCCGAACCCCGATGCGGTCAACGTCATGCTGGATCCGGGCCTGGCCTTCGGTACCGGTACCCACCCCACCACGGCACTTTGCCTGCAGTGGCTGGACGGGCTGGATCTGACCGGTAAAACCGTGGTCGATTTTGGCTGTGGCTCCGGCATTCTCGGCATCGCCGCCCTGAAACTGGGTGCTGCCCGCGTCATCGGCATCGACATCGACCCGCAGGCGATTCAGGCCAGCCGTGACAACGCCGCGCGCAACGGCGTTGCCGACCAGATTGAGCTCTATCTGCCAGCCGACCAGCCGCAAGATGTCGAAGCGGACGTGGTGGTCGCCAACATCTTGGCCGGCCCGCTGCGCGAACTGGCTCCACTTATCGCCGGCCACGGCAAGCCGGGCAGCCTGATGGCCCTCTCCGGCGTGCTGGAGAGCCAGGCCCCGGAGCTGGAAACCATCTACGGCCAGTGGTTCGAGATGGACCCGACCGCCGTCAAGGAGGAGTGGTGCCGCCTCTCTGGCCGCAAACACGGCTAAGTGCTGCCAACAATGACATCAACTTAATGCCATCAGGGCTCCCGTTCGGGGGCCCTGACTGTTTTGGCCTGCCGGGCTCTTCCCGGTCCGTGGACATGGGCTTGATTGCACTCCCTTCTGATTGTGTTCGTTTGAAAACAACAGACACCTTTTATTCCGGTAAGATAGCGGTCCGAGCCAACGCAACCGAGAAGGATTTCTTATGCGGATTGCCATTCTGGATGACTATCAGGATCAGGTGCGCCACCTCCCCTGCTTTGCCCTGCTGGCGGGTCATGATGTCACCATCCTCAACCAGAGCGAACCCGATACAACGCGCCTTGCCGCCCTGCTGGAAGGAATGGAAGCACTGGTGCTGACCCGCGAGCGTACCCGCATCGACGAACAGCTGCTGATGCGGCTTCCCACCCTTAAACTCATCAGCCAGACCGGCAAAGTCAGCCAGCATATCGACCCGGCACTGTGCCAGCAGTACGGCGTTGCCGTGGCAGAAGGGATCGGCAGCCCTATTGCCCCCGCCGAGCTCTGCTGGGCGCTCATTATGGCAGCCTCCCGCCATATACCTGCTTACAGCCAGGCGTTAAGCCAAGGCCAATGGCAGCAATCTGGTGACCTCGGTTTGGGACGCACGCTGCATGGGCTGACGCTCGGCATCTGGGGCTACGGCAAGATAGGCCAGCGGATCGCCCGCTATGGCAAGGCATTTGGCATGTCGGTACTGATATGGGGCAGTGAGGCTTCGCGCAGGCAGGCCGAGCTGGATGGCTATGCCTGCGCCTCCAGCAAGGAGGCTCTCTTCAGTCAAGCCGATATCCTCACGCTGCATCTGCGCCTGAGCGAGGCAACCCGCAGCGCTGTTACCCGCGCAGATCTGGCCCGCATGAAAGTTGACTCTCTGCTGGTCAATACCAGCCGTGCCGAACTTATCGAGCCGGGCGCCCTCTATGCAGAGCTCAGTAACCATCCAGGGAAACGGGCCGCGCTCGATGTATTTGACATCGAGCCGGCGACACAGGAAAGCGAGCCCCTGCTGCGTCTGCCCAACGTATTGGCGACGCCTCATCTCGGCTATGTGGAGCAAAACAGCTACGAACTCTACTTTCGCGTGGCGTTCGAAAATGTGCTGGCCTTTGCCGAAGGCAAACCTGCCAACCTGGTTCTGCCCATATCGGGTGGATGATCACGTTACTTCTGCTGTATTGGCGCCAATATCTAAATCCTTGGCAGATAAAGGAAAGCAACCTTCATGAGCGAATACCAGAAGATGATTAGCAGCCAACCGTACAACTGCATGGCATCCGAGCTGGCCCAGTTGCGCCGGGAGGCGGCACGGCGCTATCGCCGTTTCAATCAGACGGAAGAGGAAGCAGAACAGCGGGCACTACTGGCGGAGCTGATTGGCGGACTGGCAGAGAATGCCTTTATCTGCCCGCCCCTCTACTGCACCTATGGCCGCCACATCCACCTGGGCAAGGACTCCTACATCAATATGGGAGCGACCCTGCTGGACAATGCCCCCATCCGCATCGGAGCCAACGTGATGATTGGGCCAAACGTGCAGATCTATACCGCAGCCCATGCACTGGAGACCGACGAACGAATTCAGGGCACAGAGACGGCGCTGCCGGTCACCATTGAAGACAAGGTCTGGATTGGTGGCGGCGCCATCTTGCTGCCCGGCGTCACCATAGGGCGGGAGGCGATCGTCGGCGCGGGCGCCGTAGTCACCAAAGATGTACCGGCCGGTATTCGGGTTGTCGGCAACCCGGCCCGGATCCTGCCAGCCAAAAACAGGTCATAAGGCTGCCAACCGGGCTGCATCTTGATGCCGCCATCAACTCACAACAACCCCGCCTCCCCATAAAAAATAAAGCCCAATGTCACGAAGACGTTGGGCTGTTAAAAGGTGCTACGGAATTGCGACTCTCATCGCAGAAAAATTAGAAGGAGTGCCCTTCTAAACTGGCAGGGAGATATTAGCGAATGCGCAAACGTTTTACATAGTGAAATACAACAGGATTGCGAGGTACATCGCACTATTTAAATAATTACCTGCTATGGCGCGCGAAGCCTCTTTGACCCATTTATTTTCCCCAATTTCTCTGGTTACTATTCACAGTTAAACAGAAAAGCCCCGATTTCTCGAGGCTTTGCTTCTCTCAACCGCAACGTGGCCGAGGAGTCAGAAACGGCGGACAAACTCATCGAGCGGCAGCTCGCGCAGTTTGCGTGCTTCCAGCATGGGAGTACCGAGATAGAGGAAACCCACCAGCTGATCCTCTGCCGCCAGTCCCAATCCCTTGTTGATCTGCTCATCGAAGATAAACCAGCCGGAGCGCCAGATGCCGTTGAAGCCCTGCGCCTGCGCCGCCATCTGCATCGCCATCAGGGCACAACCTGCAGAGAGCTCCTGCTCCAGTTTCGGCACCTTGGGGTGATCCTGATAACGGGTTGCCACGGCGACGATCAAGGGCGCCCGCAGCGGCGCTTCGCTGCACTTCTTGATGCTCTCTTCATCTTCGCCACGGGCACGGGCCGCCTCGGCCAGCAGCTTGCCCAGCCGCTCACGCCCCTCCCCTTCAAACAGAATGAACTGCCAGGGGGTCAGGGTGCCATGATCCGGCGCACGCAGGCCCGCCTTGAGGATATTGTCGAGCACCTCACCGCTCGGGGCGGGCTCGGCGAGACGGCCACAGGAGTGGCGGTTGAGCAACAGGGTGAGGGCATCCATGGGCAATTCCTTCTCTGGGGCAATGATGGCGCTACCTTAGCACAGCACCGAATGAAGAAAACCCCTGAGGCTCAGGGGTTTATCGCACTATAAAGGACAAGAGAGCACAGTTGGCTAGATGACCGCAGCCAGTTCGGCGCCCTGTCTGATCGCTCGCTTGGCATCCAGCTCGGCAGCCACGTCGGCTCCGCCGATGATATGCACCGGCTTGCCTGCCGCCTGCAACCCGGCCTGCAGCTCTTTAAGGGGCTCCTGCCCGGCGCAGACTATCACCTGATCCACCGGCAGACACTGCTTGGACTCGCCCACCTGAATGTGCAAGCCCTCGTCATCGATCCCCAGATATTGCACCCCGGAGAGCATCTGCACCTTGCGGTTCTTGAGCACGGTACGGTGGATCCAGCCGGTGGTCTTGCCAAGTCCGTCACCCACCTTGCTCTCCTTGCGCTGGAGCAGCCAGATCTGGCGCTCGGGGGCATCGACTTCAGGAGTAGTCAGGCCACCGCGCTCGCCAAGCTGTTTGTCGATGCCCCACTCCTTGAGCCAGTGATCACGGTGCCCATCGGCATCCATCTCCACCTTCTTCTCTACCAGATACTCAGCTACATCGAAACCGATGCCGCCGGCACCGATCACCGCCACCTTCTGTCCGACCGGTTTGTGATCCCGCAATACATCGAGATAACTCATCACCTTGGGATGCTCGATGCCCGGAATATTGGGGGTGCGCGGACGAATACCGGTAGCGAGGATCACCTCGTCAAAACCGCCGCCGAGCAGGCTCTCGGCACTCTGGCGCTGGCCCAGATAGAGCTCGACGCCGCACTTCTCCAGCCGCTTGGCGAAATAGCGCAGGGTTTCGTGAAACTCCTCCTTGCCCGGGATCTGCTTGGCGAAGTTAAACTGGCCACCGATTTCGCTGGCTTGATCGAACAGGCTCACCTGATGACCGCGCTCGGCAGCGTAGCAGGCGAACGCCAGCCCGGCCGGGCCCGCCCCCACGACCGCCAGTTTTTTGGGCTGGGGCACGCGGCCAAAGGTCAGCTCGGTCTCGAAACAGGCGCGAGGATTGACCAGACAGGAGGCGCGCTTCTGCTTGAAGACATGGTCGAGGCAGGCCTGGTTGCAGGCGATGCAGGTGTTGATCTCGTCCGCCCGGTTCTCGGCCGCCTTGATGACAAATTCGGGATCCGCCAGGAAGGGGCGCGCCATGGAGACCATATCCGCCTCGCCCCCCGCCAGAATCCGCTCGGCCACCTCGGGGGTGTTGATACGGTTGGTGGTAATGAGGGGCACCTTGAGGTGTTTTTTCAGCTCGGCAGTGACCCAGCTGAAGGCGCCGCGCGGCACGCTGGTGGCGATGGTGGGAATGCGCGCTTCGTGCCAACCGATGCCGGTGTTGATCAGGGTCACCCCCACCGCTTCCAGCGCTTTGCCAAGGGCGATCACCTCTTCCAGGGTCGAGCCCTGCTCCACCAGATCCAGCATGGAGAGGCGGAAGATAATGATGAAGTCGGTGCCGACCCGCTCGCGGATGGCGCGAACAATCTCCACCGGAAAGCGCATCCGGTTTTCACTGCTGCCGCCCCAGCCATCGGTGCGTTTGTTGGTACGCTCGCAGATGAACTGGTTGATGAGATAGCCTTCCGAGCCCATCACCTCGACGCCGTCATAACCTGCCGCCTTGGCCAGCGCAGCTGTAGCCGCGAAGTCGCGAATGGTGCCGCGGATCTGCCGCTCGCTCATGGCGCGCGGTTTGAACGGGGAGATGGGGGCCTTGAGGGCGCTCGGGGCCAGACTGAAGGGATGATAGGCGTAACGACCGGCATGGAGGATCTGCAGCGCTATCTTGCCCCCCTCCTGATGTACGGCGCTGGTCACCTTCTTGTGCTTGCTCACCTGCCAGGGAAAGCTCAGCTGCGAGCCGTGAGGCACCAGCCGACCGCGCAGGTTGGGGGCAATGCCGCCGGTGACGATAAGGCCCACACCACCACGGGCGCGCTCGGCATAAAAGGCGGCCAGCTTGTCAAAACCGCCCTTCTCCTCTTCGAGGCCGGTATGCATGGAGCCCATCAACACGCGGTTGCGCAGCTGGGTAAAACCAAGGTCGAGCGGGGTCAGCAAGGTCGGATAGCGGCTCACGATGCCTCCAGTTAATTTTTTGTTATCAAACTGAGGCTAGAGTAAAGAATCGAAAATTCTTTTTCAAACAAATGTTTGGACAATTTTTCAGCGAACAGCCGTGCCCTGAACGAAGATAGGCGGGATCCGCCAGTCGGAAATGGCAATTTCGCCCGCAACTGGTTAATAATGGCTCTTCTCTACCCATTAACAGGGCGATAACGCGACTATGTCTATTTTCAAAGGTCTGGGTTGGTTGTTCCGCAGCCTGTGGCGCCTGCTCAATTTCACCCGGCTGATGCTGGTCAATCTGCTGTTTCTCATCGTAGTGCTGGTCATCGTCTTCAGCGTCAGCCAGAAAGAGGCCCCCAAGGCGCCCATCGAAGGGGCGCTAACCCTCAATCTCAACGGCGTGCTGGTGGAGCAACGCTCCCAGACAGATCCCACCGTACAACTGCTGCGCCAGATGGACAGCAGCGATGAGCAGCCGAGCGAGATCGTCCTCTCCGACCTGCTGTGGGCCATCAAGAGTGCCAAGGATGACGAGCGCATCAAGGCGTTGGTGATCAAGCCGCAAGGGCTCCAGGGGGCCAACTTCACCAAACTGCAGGAGGTGGCGAGCGCCATCGACTCCTTCCGGGAGAGCGGCAAACCGGTGATCGCCATGGCCGACTTCTACACTCAGGGCCAGTACCTGCTGGCGGCCCACGCCGATCACGTGCTGCTCAACCAGAGCGGCGCCGTGGTGATCGAGGGGCTTGGGGTCTACCAGACCTACTTCAAGTCAGCGCTGGAGAAGCTCAATATCACCCCGCATGTATTCAAGGTCGGTACCTACAAATCCTTCGTCGAACCCTATACCCGCGACGAGATGTCCCCCGAGAGCAAAGAGGCGAACCAGCGCTGGCTGGATCAGCTGTGGCAATCCTATGTGGCTGATGTCGCCGAGCAGCGAGAGATCGAACCCGAGGCGGTCGCACCGGGCAAGGAGCGCTTCCTCGAGCTGCTGCGCAAGGCCGGTGGCAATGCCGCCAACTACGCCCTCGACAACGGGCTGGTGGATCAGCTGGCCACCCGCGACGAGATGACCCAGGCGGTCATTAAAGAGGTGGGTGAAGCTGACGACCACGGCTGGAAAGGGGTTGGCCTGAAAGAGTATCTGGCCGCCATCCCGGATCAGTATCCCCAGAGCGGCAAGGATGAAGTGGGTCTGGTGGTCGCCAGCGGCGCCATCATGGATGGCGTCCAGCCTGCCGGCACCATCGGCGGCGATACCCTCTCCGACCTGCTGGCCGATGCTCGCCGCGATGACAAGGTGAAAGCCGTGGTACTGCGGGTCGACAGCCCGGGCGGCAGCGCCTTCGCCGCCGAGCAGATCCGCGCCGAGCTGCTGGCCCTGAAACAGGCTGGCAAGCCGGTGGTGGTCTCCATGGGCAGCTACGCCGCCTCCGGTGGCTACTGGATCTCCGCCGATGCGGACAAGATCTTCGCCTCCCCGACCACCCTCACCGGATCCATCGGGGTGTTCGGCATGTTTGCCACCATCGACAAGGCGTTGGCCCAGTTCGGGGTGCATACCGACGGGGTCGGCACCACAGATTACGTCGGCGTCGGCCCGACCCGCGCCCTGCCGGATCACGTCGGTCAGGCTATCCAGCTGAGCGTGGAAGATACCTACCAGCGCTTCATCGGTCTGGTCAGCAAGGGCCGCGGCCTGAGCCCGGAAGAGGCCGAGAAAGCAGCCGAAGGCCGAGTCTGGACCGGCGAAGATGCCAAGGCCCTGGGTCTGGTGGACGAGTTCGGCAATCTGGATGACGCCATCAAGGCCGCCGCCGAACTGGCCAACCTCAAGGAGTGGCAGGTGACCCCCATCGAGCAGGAGGAGTCCACCAAGGACAAGTTCCTGCGCCAGCTGTTTGACAGCAGTGCCCAAGTGCTGGCCCCCCAGTTGCAAAGCTGGCTGCCGGCAGGATTTGGCAAGGCATTGGTGGAAGTGAACCGCAGTCTCGACCCGCTCACCCGCTTCAACGATCCGCAAGGCACCTACGCCTTCTGCCCGGTCTGCGTGCAGTAAGCAAGCGGTGACTCCCCCCATAAAAAACGGCGACCATCTGGTCGCCGTTTTCTTTATTCAGCCAGTGCGCGCGGCACCGCCAACTTGCTCAATCAGGGATTGAGACGGGTCGGCATACCGGTACGCTGTTCCAGCACCTGCTTGACCACGTTGGAGTCAGACTCGGCGTGAGCGATGAAGCGGGTGATAGCCGGTGTCATCGGGAGCGGCACGGAGGCGGTGGAGTTGAACTCCTCCTCGGTGCGCGACAGCGGCTCGTGTACTTCCATGTAGCGCCCGCCATCCGGCTCGACCGTGGTCTTGACCGGCTGGTTGACGAACTGGACGCGGGTGCCGACCGGCACGTTGTCGAACAGATACTTGATGTCGTCAGCGCGCAGACGCACGCAACCGCTGCTCACCCGCAGACCGATACCGAAGGTGGCATTGGTGCCGTGGATGGCATAGAGGTTGCCAATGTAGAGGGCGTGCAGACCCATGGGGTTATCCGGACCAGCTGGCCAGACTGCCGGCAGAGTCTTGCCCTGGGCGGCATAGCGGCGACGGATGTTCTCGGTCGGGGTCCAGGTCGGGTTGGCGCGCTTGCGCTCTACCTTGGTGATCCAGTTTTCCGGGGTGTTTACCCCCAGCTGACCGATGCCGATGGGCAGCACTTCCACCACGTTCTTCCCTTTCGGGTAGTAGTAGAGACGCATCTCGGCAACGTTGATGACGATCCCTTCGCGGGGCGCGTTGGGCAGGATCAGCTGGTGGGGGATGATCAGGGTGCTACCCGCTTTCGGCAGATAGGGATCAACGCCCGGGTTGGCTTCCATGATGTTGGTCAGACCCAGCTGGAAGTCAGCAGCGATCTGCTCCAGCGGACGGTTGTCCGCAGGCACAACGTATTCCTGGTTTTCACCGATCAGGCGGCTGTTGGCCGCAGGCAGACGGTACTCGACGGCGGCAGCCTGCTGGCTGACCAGCGCAAAAGTGCATAAAAGGGCCGAAGCGGCAGTGCGAAGGGGATTCATAAAATTCCTGTGTGGTTTCCTGTACCAAATGGGCCGGGGGCCGTCTCATCCTCGGTCTGCCGGTGGCGGGTCAACCTGCCCCACGACGCCAATAACCGAGCGCGCATTCTTTCCTGAGTCGGCCAAAATTTCAACTTCCATATGTTGCTTTTCTTGTTAAAAGTAGCCGTTTTCGGTGTGACGCTTATCAACAGGGCAAAAGCCACACTGGCAAGTCGCAGCAAAGAGAAAGATGAATGGCACTGCCCGCCAGTCGGCGAGCCACCCAAGCCCCCGTCAACCACAGCGCAGCGCCACCTTGTGTCACGGTTGCAGCCCTAGCTAAAACGTTTGTCACACCGGGAGAGATAGACCAATGTCGACGGAGGCTCTTTATTGGCATGAAGAGGGATAAAACCGTGTGTCGGCCATTAGCCGGTGCCGGTTTCAGCTATAAAAAAACCGCTCCGAAGAGCGGTTAATGGAGCCACCAGGCAACCATAAAAGGGACTACAGGTAGTTGTCATTGGAATTACTGGACGGCTGCCTCCCCTGCACCGCTCTGCTCCTTGAGGAAGCTGATCCAGGGGGATGCCCGACCGCTGACGTTGCCATTCTGAGCCGCCTGGGTGAAGGCGTTGAGGGCCTCCTTCGGCTTTTGTTGCTCAAAATAGGCGACACCGGTCAGGAACTTGAGATCCGCCCGCTGTTCACCATTGGCATTGGCTGCCGGTTTGGCGGCCAGCGCCACCAGATCCTGATAGCGTTTGCTCTGGATCATCATGCGCGCCATTTTCAGCTGCAATTCGGCGCTCGGGGCCAGCTGGTAGGACTTGGCCAGGGTGTCGATGGCCGGATCCAGCTCCTTGGCCTGATGCCAGTAGTTGGCCAGGGTCTTGTAGTTGCTGGCGCTCTGCTCAATCACCCCGTCCTTCATCCCCTTCTCCATCACCCGGGCGGCGCGATGGGGAATGCCGGTGAAGGCGAGGTAGTTGGCGAGGCGCTGCAGCTCGGCGGCCTCGGTCAACATGCCGAGGTTATAGGCCGACTCCAGCGCAGCCAGCGCCTTGGCATCGTTGCCTGCCTGCATATGCATGGCCGACAGCTGGGTCCAGTACTTCTTCTTCTCCGGGAACATGTTGACCAGAGAGGTCAGCACCTCGGTCGCCGGTTTGTACTGTTTCAGCTCGTAGTGAGCCCCCATCTTCAGCAGATACCAGGACTCCGGCGCTTTACCTGCCGACAGCTTGATCGCCTGATCCACCGCCGGGATCGCGTCACGGTACTGCTTGAGCTGCACGTGTGCGTTGGCCAGCGTGATATAGGCATGGGAGTTGGGCTTGTCATCCTTGCCTTGGTTGGCAAACCACTCCTTCATGGTCTTGATCGACCCCTGATAATCGCCCTCAGCCATATAGAGCTGGGCCAGGTTGTAGCGCACCTGCTGGGCCACCGGTGGCGGCAGGCCGCCTGTCGCGATGGCATCGGCAAAGTACTTGGTCGCCTGACCGTATTTCTCCTGCTGGGCGGCCACGAAACCGAGAGTCTGCAATATGACCCCCTTGTCGTAGACCCGCTCGCCCGCGCCGGAGAGGGCATCTTGCAGCTTGGCATTGGCCTCACCGTATTTCTTCTCGGTGATCAGCTCCTGCGCCTTGTTGACCGCCCGATAGGCCCGATCCGACAGAGCCGGCTGCTCGGCGGCCCAACTGGCGGTGCTGAGCAGCACCGCCATGGCGACCGGGGCGAGGATCATCTTGTGTAACTTGTTCATCGCCACCTTCCTTAGTTGACCGCAAACTCGATCTCTTGTTGCATCCGGCTCGCCTGCGGCTTGCCATCCACCATGGCAGGTTTGAACGTCCACTTGGCGATGGTTTTGCGCGCCTCTTTGCCGAGGTCATAACTGCGCGGCTCTTCCTTGACGATCCGCACGTTGCTGACGGTGCCGCGCTCGGTAACGGTGAACTCCACCAGCACCTTGCCGGAGGCCAACCCCGCCAGTGCCGCCTTGCGGGGCATCATGGGCTCGAAGGTTGCCAGCGGAATGGCGCCGTTGTTGCCACCGACGCCGCCACCACCGCCGCCGGTGCTGTAGGCACCCAGCGCGTTGCCACCACCGATGTTGACCGGGATGTCGAGCTTGGGCATGTCCATCGGCGCGCTCTCCATCTTCGGCCGATCCGTGCTGGCCACTTCCATCTCGGGAGGCGGTGGCGGACGCTTGGGCGGCGGCGGTTTGGGCAGCTCCCGCTGTTTCTCTTGCAGGGTCTCCTGGGGCTTGAGGCGGATGAAATCGGTCATGGTGACGTCATCCTTCTCCACCAGCTCCCGGTGATCCGGTGTGATCAGCTTGTTCATTCCCAGAAACAGAAAGAACACCACCACACAGGAGACCGCCAACGATATCAGGTATCTCATAGGTCTCTCTCCGGCATCAGCTGCTCTTGTCTGCCGCGATGGAGATGTTCTGGACACCGGCCATGCGGATCTGATCCATGACCTGCACCACCAGACCGGAACGGGATTCGTTATCGGCCTGGATCACCACGGCGCTCTCCGGGTTTTCGGCCCGCAGCCGCTCGATGTTGGCGCGTACCGCCCCCACCTCGACCACCCGCTTGTCGACCCAGACCTGACCGTTTTCGCGCACCGCGACCATGATATTGCCCTTCTTCACCGTCTCGGCCGTGCTGGCACTGGGACGGTTGATCTCGACACCGGACTCCTTGACGAAGGAGGTGGTGACGATGAAGAAGATCAGCATGATGAACACTATGTCCAGCATGGGGGTCAAATCGATAGCCGCCTCGTCAGCACCGCTGTCACTGTAACGTTTTCTCATAGCAGAAACTCCTTGCTTGTTCTGTGCCCCCGGCAGGCCATGCCTCGCCGGGGGTATGCATCCTGCATCAACCGTGTTTCAGGTTGTCTTCCAGCTTTTGCACCGCCAGTTTGGCCTTGTGATCGAGCTGGTTGACAAAAAACAGGCCGGAAAGGGCGGCGATCATGCCCGCCATGGTCGGTACCGTTGCCTTGGAGATCCCCGATGCCATCGCCCGCGGCGAACCGGTGCCGGTGATGGCCAAAGTGTCAAACACCTGCACCATCCCCACCACGGTCCCCAGCAGCCCCATCAACGGGCAGAGAGCGATCAGCACCTTGATGACCGGCATTCCCTTGTCCACCGCCATGGCAACCCGTGAGACCAGCTCGCGGCGGATCTGCTTGGCAGACCAGGAGAGATGATCGGTACGGGCCAGCCAGGTGGCCTTGGTCTGCTTCACCTGCTTGGGGTAGACCGCCATGAAGTAGAACCAGCGCTCCAACAACAGGGCCCACATCATCAGGGTCAGGAAGAACAGGGCGACCAGTACATCGCCCCCCAATCCCAAAAACCGGCGGACCGACTCGACTTCTTCAATCAACCAGAACCACATGGGTGACTCCTTACGCTGCGGCTTTGGAGGCGTGCAGACGTTCCTGATAACGGGCCACGAAACCGGCGCTCTGCTCTTCCAGCACCTGGATCAGACGACGGCTCTGGGTCTGCACAATGGTGTAGAGGAACAGCATGGGCACCGCGACGACCAGACCCTGCATGGTGGTCACCAGCGCCTCGGAGATACCGCCCGCCATCAGCTTGGGATCGCCGGTACCAAACAGAGTGATGGCCTGGAAGGTGGCAATCATCCCCACCACGGTACCGAGCAGGCCCAGCAGTGGTGCTACGGAGGCGATCAGCTTGATGATGCTGATGCCCTTCTCGAACTTGGGCACGTTGCGCAGGATGATCTCGTCGAGCTTGGACTCCAGATCCTCGATATTGTCACCGCGATGGTTCTGGTAGGCCCCCAGCATGTCACCAATGGGGTTACCCTTGATGATCTGATCGGATTTCAGCTGCTTGCGCATGGACGAGCCGATCAACGACAGCCGGATACCGCAGAAGATGGCCAGCAGGGTACCGAGCACACCGAGCACCATGATGACGTAACCCACTTCACCACCCTGATCGATCCGCTCCTTGAGAGTCGGTGACTGCACCAGCAGAGAGAGGATCACGCCGCGAGACGGGTCGATGAAGATGGGTTTGACCCCGTCACCACCCTGTTCAAACTCGGCGATGGGAGCCAGCACACTCTTTTCCGGTTGACGGGAGAGCTGCTCGAACTTGCCGGTCTCCGGTACGAAGGTGAGGTACTTGCCTTCGGAGACAGTGTTGAACTCGCCGATCTGGGTAACGGTCTTCTCGGCCTGGTTGCCTTCGCCGTAGACCACAGTCGCCGGGATCTGGCTCACCTTGCCACCGTCCACCATACGGCTGAGGGTGGTGGTCCAGAACGCTTCCAGATCGTCGCTTGAGGGGAGCTCTTTACTCTCGGCCAGACGGGTCAGCAGCGCGGTCTGTTCCGGATGCTCGACCCGACGGGCGGAGGCATTGAAGATCCCCTTGAACTCACCGGCAAACTGACGCAGTACGCCGAACATCTCGCCCATGTTGCCAGAACGCTGGCGCAGGGTTTCGGTCAGCTCGGTCAGCTGCTTGTCGTTGGCATCAAAGGTCGCCTTGAGCTGCTCGCCCTTGGCGGTTTCGGCTGCCAGCTCGGCCTTTGCCTTGGCCAGCAGCGCCCCCTGCTCGTTCTTGTCAGCCAGGAAACGGGCTTCCCGCTCCTTGTTGAGTTGGGATTCGCTCAGGCTGGAGGCCTTGACCTGGTTCAGCAGCGCATTGAGATCCACCGGTTTTTCGGCAGCGGTCACCGGCAGGGTGACCAGGGTTGCTCCCGCAATCAGGGAGGCAATAGCAAGTTTGATTCCTTTCATGATGCTTTCTCCGCAGTTTGAACCGGCAGCTTGATCAGCGCGGGAGGCGCCTGCTTCTTGGCGATGCGAAGGCCCTGTTCAACCGCACTGCGATACTCCTGGGGCAACTCTTCCCACTGGCGGGTCTGCTTGTTCCACATGCCGGTCTCCTGACCATCCGGGGACTGGTAAAGCAGCGCGATGCGGCCAACCCGCAGGAACTCGTAGGTCTTCTCGCTGCCATCCTTGTCCAGGCTCGCCTTGTAGGCCTCGATGGTGCGGCTGAAGCCCTCCTCGATCTGGTAGGCTTCCAGGATCTTGCGGTACTTCTCGGAGATGGTGACATCGGCGCGGTTCATCAGGTCGGTCAGGGCCGCTACGCGGTCCTCGCGCTCGACCTTCTGAAACGGCAGATCCAGTGACACAAATTGTTCGAGGGAGTCGATCATCTTGAGCATCAGGGGCACCACTTCGGTGCTGGTCTGATCAATCTGGGCGATCTGCTTTTGCATCGACGCCAGCTCGGCGCTCTGGGACTCGACCATCTTGCTCACCTGCTCGTTGTAGGTGCGCAGACTGTCGACCTGACGCAGGGCTGCTTTGTACTGAGCCAGTGCGGATTCGGCAGATTCGGCATAGCTGTCGATCTTCTGCTGGGAAACTTTGGATGCGTTGTCGGTGGCGGCTTGAGCGTCCACGGCCTGACCGGCAGTGGCGGCACTCAGATTGAAGCTGGTCAACAAGGCGGCCGAAACCAGGCTGCCAAGGAGCGCTTTCTTCATTGTAATGGTCCTTGTCTTCATAGGATTACCCTATCTCCGTAACTTCCTTGGACGTTGGGCACAGCCGGCCCGACCGGGCCGGCTGAGGTTGTATATCAACGGGGTTGATTAGAACTTCTGGGTGTAGTCGATGTAGTAGACGCGACCGTCGATGCCGTAGAGGTATTCATCGTAAGTGAAACCATCGTTGGACAGGGAAGGCCCGCGGTTGAACATGTTCTTCACGCCGGTCTGGATCTTGGCATTCCAGCTGGTATCGACCGCGACGTTCAGGTTCCAGATGGTGTTGGAAGCAATATGGCCCTCTTCCTTGTCATCCACATAGTCCTGGCTCTGGGAGTCGATATAGTTGGTGCTCAGGTAGGTATCCAGATTCCACAGCTGCGGGAAGTTGGCACCGATCCCGGAGTTGAAGCGGAAGTCGGGTTTGCCATTCCAGCCCTTCTTGTCGACCATTGGGCCACCAGCAAACAGACCTTCCTCATATTTCAGGATGTAGCTGCTGCCAAAGTCGTAACGCAGGGTGAAGGAGTTGAAGTCGTACTTGTAATCCGCCTTGAAGTCGATACCACTGGTCTTGAGCTGCCCCAGGTTGACCATGCCGGCATAGACCTTCTCGACATCGCCGTTGGCATCACGGATGACGTTCGGGTTGCTGCCGGTATTGAGCTCTTGATAGAACTGGGTCTGGGTGGTAGCCAGCTGGATCACGTCATCAATCTTGATGTAGTAGTAATCGAGCGACAGGTTCAGGTTGTCCAGCGGGTTGTAAGCAGCACCGATGGTAAAGGTATCAGCCGTCTCTTCCTTCAGGTTCTTGTTGGATTGACGTGTTGTCTCGTACTGCGCTTCGGAACAGTTGGCAATGCCATTGGCCTGGCAGTATACATAGTCCTTGGCAAAGTCCGCTGACTGGGCATCCGCCGCATAGAGATCGTTCAGACCCGGCGCGCGGAAAGACTGGGACCAGGAGGTACGGAACATCAGCTGGTCGAGCGGTTGATAACGCAGACTCGCTTTGGGCGAGAAGGCGCTGCCAAAATCGCTGTACTTGTCATAACGACCCGCCAGGTTCAGCTCGATCTGCTCGGTGATGGGGATCAGACTCTCAATATAGGTGGCGAACACATCGCGCACACCACCACCGGAGTTACCGGATGAACCCAGTACGTTACCCGCTTCGGACTGGCTGTCATAGGTATCGGAGTAAACCCAATCGTTATACTCGGCCCCAAGATACCAGCTGACCGGGCCAGCGGGCAGTTCGCCCATATCCCAACCTACACCGCCGTACCACTGGAAGAAGTCCATCTTGGAATTGCGGCTGGTGGTATAGGAGAGATCCTTGGTCGCCGCATCAGAGAAGCTGCCATTAACAAACTTGCCGGTATTGACCTGCGTTTCCACAGCGGGTGCCAAGACATAACCATTGCCGGTGCTCTGGTTATCTGTTTTGGAATACATGTAACCGGCATTCCATTCCAGATCGCCTACTGCTTCGGTCGGCACCACCCCTTCAAAACCCAGGTTCAGGGTACCGGTCAAGTCAGTCACATCGTTGTCACGGGGACCGACGTTGTTAAAGCGGTAGTACACGGTCGCGGCCTTGGCGGTGCTGAAGTTGTTGGCAGACAGAACTGCTGCGCTTTCAGGGGTGGAACCATCCACGGTAAAGGCACCGGCAGCTGGCGCGAAGCGGCCAAAACTGGTGACGCGGGAACCAATCATCTGTGGCACGAAATCCACATTGTCGTTGATATGGTAGCGCCCGTTGAGATAAACGGTATCGCGGGTACGAGAGGCAGTCTTGGCAGCGACCTGGGCAAAGTCGAAGCGGCAAGCCGTGCCCTTGGTGACGAAACCGGTGCCGGTACCTTCACAGTCAACTCCCTTCAGGGTACGGGTAACCGTCTTGCCGGTAGTGGCATCCACTCCCTTGATATTGCGGCCATAGAGACTCGGAGCAGTTGCCCCCTCTTTCGCCAGATAGTCGCGATCCTTGTAATAGATCTCGTCTTTCACATCGTGCTCGTAGACCATCATCAGGGAGCCTTTCTCACCCGAGATGCCGCTAACGATGGAACCACTCTGCTCGTCACCACCCTCTTCAGTCGGCGAACCAATACGTCCCTGGAAAGTCAGCCCTTCGAAACCCTCTTTGAGGATCACGTTGATAACGCCGCCGATGGCATCAGAGCCATACAGAGCCGACCCACCATCCAGGTTCACTTCCACCCGCTCAACCGCCGCCATGGGGATGGTGTTGAGGTTGATGGCAGTGCCACCCATGGAGGGAGAACCGGCGATACGCTTGCCATTAAGCAGCACCAGCGTGCGATCTTCACCAAGACCACGCAGCCCTACTGTGGCTTGTGACTGGGCAGAACTACCGGAGGATGGGGAGAAACCACCAAAGGAGTTGTAGGAGGCCTGTTTTAGATAATCAGCCACAGTCTGCTGACCAGACTGTTCAATTTGAGCCTTGCTGACAGAGACAACCGGAGTCGCCCCCTCAACATCAACACGGGAGATACGAGAGCCAGTGACTTTGATTTTCTGCAGTTTTTCGACGTTCTGCCCTTCTTCGGCAGATACGGATGGGGCCGCCGCAAGGCTCGCCAAGGCGAACGCAATCGCAGCAGAGATTCTGCTCTTCCTAAGCATCGCTTATATCCTTCCTGGTTGTTTATTGTTTGCTTCCTGATACCGCCCTCTTTGGAGCGATGTGTAAGGCTTATCAATCTTTGACTAGCGACGTCAATGGAGCAGGGGTGTAGCGAGGTCAGGCGTAGAATAAGCGGAGTGTATTAATTTTGACCGGCATAATTAGTGAATAATTCTGCCAAAAACAATTCACACAATGTAAAAACATTGTTAAATGGCGTAAATGGCGCTGAATTAAAATTTGATGAACTTATTAGTTAACGTGCTGTCCGTTTATATCTTATTTTGATTTATCGGCCTTAATGAGAATAAAACACTAACTTCATGAGGGTTGAACCTGACCGCTCCCATGGGGATAACTGTTAAAATCGTCGAGATGATATCGTTTTCCTTCAATTTCACCGCTCAAACAAAAACACTATTAATCAACAACTTAAAAACACCAAAAACTCAAATAAACAGCTGTTTATATTTTTTAAAATAATGTTGAGCAGTAGCGTTTTGTTTTGATTTTCACTTTTCAGATAAAAAACGTCATTTTTCGGTGCTTTTGGTCTCAGCGGGTCATTTGTCCCAGTTTTCCATTTCCTTGTACTTGATTTTTGTTGCAGAGCTTTTACAGTGGCCAAGCGGATTGTCTGCTGTTTGGCAACCAATCCAGCGCGTAATGCCAGGAAGGACAGGCCCGTCACCGGATTTGACTGGCCGCAAAAAAGAACAACAAGGACGAGGTTCCACCATGCTGTCGTATTTCCTACGCCGGATGCTTTTGATCATCCCGACGTTTCTCGGTATCACCCTGCTCGTCTTCACCATCACCCGTTTCGTGCCGGGTGGACCGGTCGAACGCATGCTGCTGCAAGCCCAGGTTTCCCAGAATGAATCCGGCCGCTCCAGTGGCAGCAAGGGGGCGCAGGCCCTCTCCGATGAACAGATCGAGGAGCTCAAGGCCTTCTATGGCCTCGACAAGCCCATGCTGGTCGCCTACTGGGAGTGGCTGCAGAAGCTGGCGGTACTCGATCTGGGCGAATCGACCCGCTACTACGAGCCGGTGTGGGATCTCATCAAGGATCGGCTCCCGGTCACCGCCTTCTTCGGGCTGGCGACCTTTCTGCTGAGCTATGCGGTCTCCATTCCGCTAGGTGTGGCGAAGGCGCTCAGGCACAATAGCCGCTTCGACTCGTTAAGCTCCATGCTTATCTACATGGCCTATGCCCTGCCAGCCTACGTGGTGGGGATCTTCCTCATCACCGTCTTCGCCTTCCATCTGGAGTGGCTGCCGATGGGCGGTTTTCCGGGAGACGACTTTGAATACATGGAGAGCAGCTGGGATCAGATCCGCACTGTCTTTGCCCACGCCCTGCTGCCGCTTATCGCCTACGCCATCGGCGATTTCGCCATCCTCACCATGACCATGAAAAACAGCCTGATGGAGAACCTGTCGGCCGATTATGTGCGTACCGCCGTGGCCAAGGGGTTACCGTTTCGCAAGGCGGTCACCGACCACGCCATGCGCAACAGCCTGATCCCCATCGCCAGCCACCTAGGGTCTGTGCTCACCGTTTTCTTTGGTGGCTCCTTCCTCATCGAGACCATCTTCAACATCGACGGCATCGGCCTGCTCGGTTACGAGGCTATCGTCGAGCGGGACTACCCCACCGTAATGGGCATTCTGGCCATCACCTCCATGCTGATGCTGATTGGCAATATCGTCTCCGATATCTGCGTTGCCCTCGTTGATCCCCGCGTGCGGTTTGGAGACTGACCATGAAGCTCAATCCGGTTACCTTGAAAAAACTCAAGCGCTTCAAGTCGATCAAGCGCGGTTACTACTCCTTCATCATCTTCACCACCCTGGTGCTGCTCTCCCTGCTGGCGGAGCTACTGGTCAACAGCAGGGCACTGATGGTGAGCTATCAGGGCCAGCCACTTCCCCACCTATGGCGATGTGATCCCCGGTCAGCAGTTCGGGCTCGATTACGAGTACGAAACCAACTACCGCCAGCTCAAGGCCAAGTTTGCCGCAGAGGGCCAGGGCGACTGGGTGCTGCTTCCGCCGGTGCCCTGGAACCCCTACGAGCAGGATTTCAAGGAGGATGCCTACCCGCCCTACGCCCCCAGCGCGGCCGAGCGCCACTTCCTCGGCACCGACACCAGCGGCCGCGACGTACTGGCGCGACTGGTTTACGGCTTTCGCATCGCCATCGGCTTTGCCTTTATCGCGCTTGCGGCCAGTTACGCCATCGGGGTCACCATCGGCTGTCTCATGGGCTTTCTCGGCGGCCGCTTTGACCTCATTCTGCAACGCTTTATCGAGATCTGGTCCCAGGTGCCGTTTCTCTACGTCATCATGATCCTGGTGTCGCTGGCCAAGCCCAACTTCGGCCTGTTTGTCGCCATCAACGTGCTGTTCGGCTGGATGGGGATCACCTGGTATATGCGCACCCTCACCTACAAGGAGCGGGCACGGGACTATGTGATGGCGGCGCGGGCGCAAGGGGCGACCACCGGGCGGATCATCTTCAACCACATCCTGCCCAACACCCTGATGATGATCGTCACCCTGGCGCCGTTCGCCGTGGTGGGCAATATCTCCACCCTGACGGCACTCGACTATCTGGGCTTCGGGCTGGCACCGCCGACCCCAAGCTGGGGGGAGCTGCTCTCCCAGGGCATCAACAATCTGGATGCCATCTGGATCGTCAGCTCGGTGGTGGCAGCGGTGAGTCTGGTGCTGATCATGGTCTCCTTTATCGGTGAGGCGATCCGCGAGGCGTTTGATCCGCGCAAATTTACCCGTTACCAATAAGCCAGCCGATGCCAGCGCATCGGCAGGCGCCAGATAACGAACAGTGATAAATGAAGGACGGGCCGCCGCCATCGGCGGTCCCGGGAGCAAGGGATAATCCCGTTATCAATCAAGACCCCCAGTGCAGGGGCCAGACCTGGAAGTCAAACATGAAAAATAAAATCAAATGGATAGGTGCTCTCTTTGTGCTGGTAAACGGATCCTGGGTCTGGGCGGCCAGCCTGCCCGCGGATCTCAAATGGGAGACCAACGACACGGATCCGGTGTTCGCCTCCCCCAAGGCGCTGCCGGGCGGCAGCCTCAATATGTTTGTGGAGAGCTTTCCGCTGACGTTTCGCACCGTGGGGCCAGATTCCAACGGATCGTTCCGCTCCTTTATTCTCGATAACCAACTACGGCTCATCAGCTTCCACCCCAATACCGGCAACCCCATCCCCTCGCTGGCGACCCACTGGGCCATAGCGCCAGACAGCCAGACCGTCTACTTCAAGCTGGATCCGCGAGCCAAATGGTCGGATGGCAAGCCGGTCAATGCCGATGACTACACCTTCGGCTACGAGATGATGCGCTCCAAACACATCAAGGGGCCCTGGTTCAACAACTACTACACCACCGAAGTGGTAGCGGTAGAGAAGATCGATGATCACACCATTATGGTCAAAGCGGGCAACCGCAAGGCCAAGATGGACCTGCTCAACACCACCGAGCTGTGGCCCCAGCCCAAGCACTATTACAAGCTGACCCCCAACTGGGTGAAGCAGTACAACTGGGCCGTGGTGCCCACCACAGGTCCCTACGTGATCAGCGACGTCAAGAAGGGCAAGTCGGTCACCTTCAGCAAGCAGAAGGATTGGTGGGCAAAGGATGATCGCTACAACCAGCACAGATTCAACATCGACACCATCAAGGTGCAGGTGATCCGCGACCACAACATCGCCTTCCGCCACTTCCTGAAAGGGGAGATCGATACCTTCGAGATGATCCTGCCCAACTGGTGGCATGAAAAAGCGGTCACCCCGGAGTACAAAAAAGGCTACGTGCAGAAGGTAATGGCCATGACCGACACCAAACAGGGCGGTCAGGGGGTTCACCTCAATGTGGCCAACCCCAAGCTGGCGGACGTAAACGTGCGCCTCGGCATCCAGCACGCCTTCAATATCGACAAGATGATCGAGACCGTGCTGCGCGGCGATTACGACAGAGCCACCACCTTCGACTCGGGCTTTGGCGAGTTCACTGACATCACGTTGCCTGAGCGGGCTTATGACATCGGCAAGGCGCGGGAGTACTTTGCCAAGGGCGGCTATAACAAGCCGGGGCCGGACGGCATCCTGCAAAATGAGAAGGGAGAGCGGCTGACGCTGGCGCTCACCTACACCAGTCAGGAGCACTCCAAGCGACTGACCGTGCTGAAAGAGGAGGCCAAGAAGGCGGGTCTGGATCTGGAGCTTAACCTGGTGGATGGCGCCACCGGCTTCAAGGTGATGCTGGAGAAGAAACACGAGGCGGCCTGGCTCGGTTGGGGCGGCGGCGGTCTCTATCCGCAATATTGGGAGTTTTTCCACTCCGCCAACGCCAACAAACCGCAGACCAACAACCTGTTCAACGTGGCTGACAAGGAGCTGGACGCGCTGATCGATGCCTACAACGTCGAATTCGACATGGCCAAGCGGGCCAAGCTCTCCCAGCAGATCCAGCAGCGCATCTATGACCTCGCCATCTTCGTGCCCGGGGTGCAGCTCAACTATGTGCGGGCCAGCAGCTGGCGTTATGTGATGCTGCCGGAAGTGCCTGCCACCAAGAACACGCCGGATCTGCTCTACTGGCCGATGGACGGTTATCCTCACAGTAGTGGCGGTCTGCTCTGGCTCGATCCCAAGGTGAAGGAAGAGACCCGCAACGCCAAGGAGGCAGGGGAGGCGCTGGCGCCCATCAACCTGCTCGACAAGACCTATGCACGTCATTGATATTCAGGCCATAGCGAAGGGAGCAGCCGTTATGCCCAACACTCAGGCCCCCATTCTTGACGTACCGGATAACGGGGGGGAGTTCGCCGCTGATAACGGCCAGCACCAGGCCCCAATCCTCGAAGTACGCGATCTTGAGGTGGAGTTCGCCGTCGATGACGGCAAGATCAAGGTGCTCGACGGGGTCAGCTTCAAGGTGGCCCCGGGTCAGACGCTGGGGATCGTCGGCGAGTCCGGCTGTGGCAAGAGTGTCACTTCACTCGCCATCATGGGGCTCTTGCCCAAGCCCCACGGTCAGGTAGTCGCCGGTTCCATCCGCTTTCAGGGGGAGGAGCTGCTGTCGCTTGCACCGGATCAGATGTACAAGGTGCGCGGCAACCGCATCTCGATGATCTTTCAGGAGCCGATGACGGCCCTCAACCCGGTGCAGACGGTCGGTGAGCAGCTGATGGAGGTGTTTCGCCTCCATCGCCCCGAATATGACAAGGCCCAGCGCAAAGCCGCGGCCATCGCCATGCTGCAGAAGGTGGGGATCCCTGAGCCGGCCCAGCGCTTTGCGGTCTATCCCCACAACCTCTCCGGCGGCATGCGCCAGCGGGTGATGATCGCCATGGCACTCTCCTGCGAGCCGGACCTGCTTATCTGTGACGAGCCGACCACGGCGCTGGATGTCACCATTCAGGCCCAGATCCTCGAACTGATGAAAGAGCTGCAGGCCCAGACCGGCATGGCCATCATCTTTATCACCCACGATCTGGGGGTAGTAGCTGAGCTGTGCGACGAAGTGGTGGTGATGTATGCCGGGCGGGCGGTGGAGCAGGCCGACGTGTTCGAGCTGTTTGACCACCCCCGTCACCCCTATACCCACGGCTTGATGAGCTCGATCCCGCGCCTTGAGGATGAGCCCAAGAGCCTGCTCAAGACCATCAAGGGACAGGTGCCTGCCCTGCACGAGATGCCCGCAGGCTGCCGCTTCTCCAACCGCTGCCCCCATGCGACCGATCTCTGCATCAGCGCCATTCCGGCGGTGGAGCAACTCAATTCGCGCCACCATGTCGCCTGTCACTACTGGAAGGAGTTGACCGTATGAGCACTCTGTTATCGGTCAGGGATCTGAAACAGCACTTCCGGCTGGGAGGCGGCTTCCTGCGCAAGCAATATACGGTTCACGCGGTGGATGGCATCAGCTTCGACCTGAAACAGGGAGAGACGCTGGGGCTGGTGGGTGAGTCGGGCTGCGGCAAGTCCACCCTCGGGCGCAGCCTGCTCAAGCTGTTCGAGCCGACCGCGGGCACCATCACCTTCGAGGGGCGCGATATCACCGCCCTCAGCCCGAAGGAGATGCGATCCCTGCGCCAGGAGATGCAGATGGTGTTTCAGGATCCTGCAGAATCTCTCAACAGCCGCCACACCGTGGGCCAAATTTTGGAGGAGCCCTTTATCATCCACGGTAAAGGCAACACTGAGCAGCGCCGCGGCTGGGTGCAGGAGTTGCTGGCAAAAGTGGGCCTGCCGGGCAGCGCGGTGGATCGCTACCCCCACGAGTTTTCCGGCGGTCAGCGCCAGCGGATCGGCATCGCCCGCGCCATCGCTCTCAAGCCCAAGCTGCTGGTGTGTGACGAGGCGGTCTCGGCCCTCGATGTCTCGGTGCAGTCGCAGATCGTCAACCTGCTGCTCAGCCTGCAGCGGGAGATGAACCTCTCCATCATCTTCATCGCCCACGATCTGTCGGTGGTCAAACATATCTCGGATCGCATCGCAGTGATGTATCTGGGACGCATCGTCGAGCTGGCGGATGCCCAGTCACTCTATCTGACGCCGCGCCACCCCTATACTCAGGCGCTAATCTCCGCCATTCCGGTGCCGGACCCGCGCAGGCGCAGCCAGCGCATTCTGCTGACCGGCGATGTGCCCTCCCCCATCTCGCCGCCAAGCGGCTGCCACTTCCACCAGCGCTGTCCCCATGCGACCGAGCTGTGCAAAAGCAAGGCGCCAAGGCTTGAGGCGCGTGATGAGTCCCATCATCAGGTGGCCTGTCACACCCCGCTCGCCGTCGGTGGTCACGCTATCAGCGGCAGCGCCATCAGTGACAACGCCATGAGCGGCGACAGCAGGCTGGAACAGGCGAGCTAGGCGCAGCGAACAAACGCCAGGGTAGAAACAGACGAGGCGGCCATCAGGCCGCCTCGTGCTATCGGGTCACGCTTGTCTTATCGAGCCACTGCCGCAGCTTGTCAGGCAATCTGGTAACGGCCGGGCTTGTGGTTGAGTGTCAACACCAGATTACAGATAACCGCCGCCACGATGGAGAGCGCCAGGATCCAGGGCTGCACCACGAAAAACGAGGCAACAACAATGGCGCAATCGAGCCCCATCTGCAGCTTGCCCGCCCGGATGCCAAAGCGATCCTGAATAAAGAGCGCCAGAATGTTGAAGCCCCCCAGACTCGACTTGTGGCGAAACATGATGAGCAGCCCCATGCCGATCAGGGTGCCGCCGATCAGCGCCGCATAGAGAGGCTCTATCTTGCCGATCTGCAGCACCCCGTTGAGGTGATCGGTCATGTAGGAGACCGCCGCCACCGAGACAAAGGTGTTGAAGGTAAAACGTGGCCCCATCCGCAGCCATGCCAGCGCGTAGAAGGGCAGGTTGATGCCGAAAAACAGCAGGCCGAAGCTGATACCGGTCACCTTTTGCAGCAACAGCGCCAGCCCGGCAGTCCCGCCGGTGAGCAGGCCAACCTGATGAAACAGAAAGATGCCGAGGGAAACAAAGCCGGCCGCCGTCAGCAGGGCCAGCACATCCTCATAAATAGGATGGGCAGTGCGAATCGAGGTGTTGTCCATAACCTGTATCCAAGCGAAGTAAAGAGAGAGTGTCTGTCGCCTGCCGTTGCGGGCGGGCTGCGAGCCCTGTCCACAGGGCTTCGTTATGGGGTCCAGTCTATTTTTTGTGAAAAGGATCACAACAGTCAGGCTGAACGCCCCATTCTGGTGCCTGTCATCTGGCATTGACACTCGCTGCACCAAGATGCAGCATGCCGCGGTTTAAGCGCGCCATCCCCCATTCACAGCACGAGGCACTTTTCATGAAGGTCACCATTTTTGGCACAGGCTATGTCGGGCTGGTGCAGGCCGCCGTTCTGGCCGAGGTGGGCCATCAGGTCTGCTGCGTGGATGTGGATGATGAACGGATCGCCGCCCTCAGGCTGAGGCAGATCCCCTTCTACGAGCCGGGGCTGGCCACGCTGGTCGAGAGTCATCTGGCCAGCGGCCGCCTGAGCTTCACGGTCGATCCCGCCATTGCCGTGGCACACGCCGACCTGCTGCTGATCGCCGTGGGCACCCCGGCTGACGAGGATGGCTCGGCCGACCTGCAACATGTGCTGTCTGTGGCCGACACCATAGGCCGACTGATGAGCAGCCCCAAGCTGGTGGTGACCAAGAGCACAGTACCGGTCGGCACGGCGCAACAAGTAAGGGAACATATTGAGCTACAGTTGGCCGAGCGTGGGCTGACCCTCGCCTGCGAGGTGGCGGCCAATCCCGAGTTTCTCAAGGAGGGAGCGGCGGTCAACGACTGCATGCGGCCGGATCGCATCATCATCGGCTGTGACAGCGAGCGGGCGCTTGAGCAGTTGCGCGCCCTCTACGCCCCCTTCAACCGCAATCACGACCGGATCGTGGTGATGGATCTACGCAGCGCCGAGCTCACCAAGTACGCCGCCAACGCCATGCTGGCCACCAAGATCTCCTTTATGAACGAGATGGCGGCCCTCGCCGAGCAGCTGGGGGCCGATATCGAGGCAGTGCGCCAGGGGATGGGGGCCGATCCCCGCATCGGTTACCACTTTATCTACCCGGGCTGCGGCTACGGCGGCTCCTGCTTCCCCAAAGATATCAAGTCGTTGCGCCATACCGCGGCGAGTGTCGGCTGCGACGCCCCGCTTTTAGCGGCGGTCGAGCAGGTCAACCAGCGCCAGCAACAGAAGATGGCGCAAACCCTGCTGACCCGCTTCGGCCCGGATCTGCGTGGCCACACCTTTGCCCTGTGGGGACTGGCGTTCAAACCCGGCACAGACGATATGCGCGATGCGCCGAGCCGCCCGCTGCTGGCCGCCATCTGGGCTGCCGGTGGCCGGGTGCAGGCCTTTGATCCCAAAGCGATGGGGCGTACCCATGAGCTTTACGGCCAGCGGCCGGATCTGCTGCTCTGCCCGACTCAGGAAGCTGCGCTGGAAGGGGCCGATGCTCTGCTGATCTGTACCGAGTGGCAGGCGTTTCGCGCCCCCGATTTCCAGCAGTTGAAGGCCCTGCTCAACCAGCCCGTCATCATCGATGGCCGCAACCTCTATGACCCCCGCCAGCTCAGCGAGCTCGGGTTTGACTATCACGCCATCGGGCGGCCACATCTTCCCGCCAAAAAGCAGCCTGCCAACACCAGTTGCAACCCGGAGACTAAACCATGATCTATCTGGTCACCGGCGTCGCCGGTTTTATCGGCTTTCACGTGGCCAACCAGCTGTGCGCCGCAGGTCATCGGGTGGTGGGCATCGACAACCTCAACGACTACTACGCGGTGAGTCTGAAAGAGGCGCGGCTGGCCCAGCTGGCCAGTTTCCCCCATTTTCACTTCGAGCGGCTGGATCTGGCGGATCGTGAAGCCATGGCGGCCCTGTTTGCCCGCCATCGCTTCGAGCGGGTGCTCCATCTGGGGGCGCAAGCGGGGGTGCGCTACTCAATCGACAATCCGTTCGCCTATGCCGACAGCAACCTCACCGGTATGCTGACGGTGCTGGAGGGGTGTCGTCACCACGGGATTCAGCATCTGCTCTACGCCTCCTCCAGCTCGGTCTATGGCATGGGGGATCAGATGCCCTACTCCACTGCGCAGCAGGTGGATCACCCCGTCTCCCTCTATGCCGCCACCAAAAAGAGCGGCGAGCTGATGGCCCACGCCTACTCGGCGCTCTATGGCCTGCCCACCACAGGGCTGCGCTTCTTTACCGTCTACGGCCCCTGGGGCCGCCCCGACATGGCCATCATCAAGTTCACCCGAGCCATCCTCGCGGGTGAGCCCATCGACGTATACAACCACGGCGATCTCAGCCGCGACTTCACCTTTATCGACGACATCGTCGCGGGGATCCTTGCCGTCGCCGATCAGCCGCCCCGCCCAAATCCCGATAGGCACGCCAGCGAGCAGAACGCGGCCGAGAGCGCAGCCCCCTACCGCATCCTCAATATCGGCAACGGCCAGCCGGTACGGCTGCTCGATTTTATCGAGGCACTGGAAGAGGCCATCGGCAAACCCGCTATCAAACGGATGCTGCCGATGCAGGCAGGCGACATGCACGCCACCTGGGCCGACAGCGAGCCGCTGCACACCCTCACCGGCCTGCGCCCCGCTACGCCTCTCAAGCAAGGTGTTGCCGAGTTTGTCCGCTGGTATCTCGACTACTATCGGCCCACCGCTGACGAGCGCGGGTAGCCCCTCGGTCATTGATGAGTTAATCAGATACCACTGATGCCCCGCGGGTTTTAGGATGGCTGAACGCACTGTCTGCGCACCATAGCGAGGATTTGAGATGCAATCACAGGAACAGGGTCTGATCGATGGACTGTTCGACCGCCTCAAGCAAGCGCAAGCCAGGGATAGCAAGCGAGACCAACAAGCGGATCAGCTGATCCGCCAGCATCTGGCCCAGCAGCCCGATGCCCCCTACTACATGGCCCAGGCGCTGCTAATTCAGCAGGCTGCTCTTACTCGCCTCAACGAGCGGGTCAAGGAGCTGGAAGCCAGCCAGAGCGCCCCAAATGGCGGCAGTTTTCTCTCCGGCCTGTTTGGTAGCGAAAGCAGCCCGCCCCCGCGCTTTACGCCGCCACCGGCATCCGCTCCTGCCCAGCCAGCATCCCGTACCAGCTCCTTTTTAGGGGGCGCCCTGCAAACCGCCGCGGGTGTGGCCGGTGGCGTCATGTTGGCCGATATGATCGGCGGACTGTTTCACAGCAACCGGCCCGAGGAGATCATCGACATCATAGAGCCAGCGCCCATTGCCAATCCGGTCGATGCAGAACCGGTACGCTGGGACAGCTGGGATTCACCTCCCGATGTTGGCAGCAATTTTCTCGACGACGATAGCCAGAGTGGCGGCTGGGCCGACAGCGACGATAGCAACGGCGGTTTCTTCTGACCGTCAAACCATTACTGGCTCCGCATCTGGCGGGGCCCAACTCGATACGAAACCCATGACTATGGAAAGTGTGATGACACCACGGATCGGCAGCGGCATGACGCGATATACTCAGCGCGCTTCGTGCCACCCGGGAACAACTCCCGACCCCAGGCGCTCTGTCCGTGGCCACGCAACACCCCCATGACGACAAGGAGCCACCTCATGATCCGAACCCTGCTTTTGACCGGTGCCGCCATTGCGGCCTATGCCCTGACCCAGAGCCACTCTCTGCTTCCCCTGCTCAGCCTGCTGGCCCTGCTTTCGCTCTGGGTTGTCAGCGAAATTGGCAGCTTCTATCACACGCTTCCTCCCACGGTGCAGGATGAACAGGAGTATCACCACGACTTCTAACCGGATGAAAAATGGTGTGAAACGGTCGAGATACCGTTAGTTCCATACCGTTTTGTTCTCTGAAATCAACCGGCTATAACAACAGGATCCTCTGGGTTCGTGGCGATAGCAGCCATGTTCCTCTATATCTTCTGTACTCAAACAGGAGATAACCCATGAGGCACATCAGCGAAAACGGACTGTTTTTGCTGCTTTTTTTGTCGTTGTTACTGGCAGGTACGCCGCGGGCGATGGCACAAGGCAGGGATTTCAGACAGGCCCCCAAGGCGCTGACGGCGATCAAGCAGGGTCAAGTGGCCCAGCAACACGGCAATCTGCAAAAAGCCATCGCCTTCTACTGTGTCGCCGCCAGCAGTGGCAACCCAGAGGGATATTTCCGGATCGGCCGCCTGCTCGCCACCGGCCCCGCCTCGGTACGCAGCGCCAGGTTGGCCAACAGTTATCTCGCCATGGCGATGCGCCTGGGCAACCAACAGGCCGCCCGTTACTACAACGCCCGCATCGGCAATGCCCCTATGGGAGAGCGGTGTGGCATCGGGATCCATGGCGGGCAGGGTGGCTATCTGGCCGGGCTCCCTTCCACCCCCTTCAATGTCGACTCCTGGGTTGCCCGCCAGCCCCCCGCCAAGCAAAAGCTGGTCACCATGCTGCGTCACGCCGCCAAACACCATAAGGTGGATGCCCGGCTGGTACTGGCGATTGCCATCGCCGAATCCAATCTCAACAGCCGCGCCGTTTCACCCAAGAATGCTCAGGGGCTGATGCAGCTGATCCCCGAAACCCAGCAACGTTTTGGTGTCACTCAACCCTTTGATCCTGCTCAGAACATCAAGGGTGGCGTCAGTTATCTCAAATGGCTGGATCGCCGTTTCGATGGCGACTGGGTGCTGATCTCGGCAGCCTACAATGCCGGGGAAAAAGCGGTGGAGCGCTATGGCGGGATCCCACCCTATGACGAGACGCAGGAGTACGTGAAACGGGTGCTCTACTTCGCTGGCCACAAACAGCCCTGAGCGGAAAATCAGAAGGTCGCCCGACCGGAAGGCGGCACACGCCTCTTTCTGCGGCCACTGTGGCGGCCACGCCCCCAATAATCGAAGCCATAGTGGCGGTAGTAACCCACCAAATTGCTGACCAGAAACAGCCCCTCCATCAGTGCGGCGACCGGTGAGCCCACCAGCAGGTTGTTGATCAGCCAGCAGAGGGTACCGAGCAGCATCCAGCGCCGCAGTTGGCGATCATCCGGGCAAAACGCGGCCCGGGTTTGCAGCAGGCTGGCCAGCAGCCCGATCAATGAGAGTACGCCCTGATAGGTCGCCAGCGCAGCCGCACAGGCCAACCCCATGAAAAACCACATCAAGATGCGGCGAACCAGCCAGATGCTGACCAGAAAGCGTACGCTGGCCAGCAGCAACAGGCTGGCGGCAGACCACTGCCCGAGCAGGGCAAAGTGACCGGCATTGAGGGCACAGGAGAGGGCCAGACAGGCCAGGATCCTGCGGCGATCCCGCAACTGAAACGACAACAGATCGAGCAACAAGGCCAGACTCACCACCAGTTGCGACCACAGAAACAGCGACATCATCCACACCTCATCCGTCATTTGGATGGCACAGCATGAGGGAGGGGTCGGAGAGCGGCATTAACCCGTGTTAATGCGCCTGCGGATCCGTGACAGGGTGACCGGGCTGATGCCGATGTAGTTGGCGAGCTGTACCTGAGTGAGCCGCGCCGGCCAGTGAGGGAAGGTGTGGCAGAGCTCCCGATAACGCTCTTCGGGGGAGTGGAGCAGCAAAAACGCCTCCTTGCGCTCCTTGTAACCGAGCTGCTGGCGCAACAGGGCCATGCAGACCGACTGCCAGGCGGGCTCATCCAGCAGGGCGAGCGGCACCCGCACCACCTGCAACTCCGTCAGCGCCTCCAGCTGGTAGCGGGCGGGCGCCCCCGTGAGCCAGCTGTCATAGAGCAGGCAGAGCTCCCCTTCGAAGTAGAACTCCTTGCAGCGCTCCTGTCCGTCCCGGGTGTAGTGGCAGGCGCGAACGATGCCCGCTTCGATATAGAAGGCCGCCTCCTGCTCTGCCCCTTGCGCCAACAGTGCCTGACCGGCGCGCAGCGTCTGCCGTGGCAAGCGCAGGCTGATGGCTTCGCTCAGCGCGGCGTCCAATCCCATTGTGCAGAGAAAAGCTGCCAGTGAGGGGACTTGAGGGGATGGTTTCATGACGGCTCCGGAACAAAACGGCAGCCCACATCATGCCCAAATTGCACGACTGATGCAGCAAGGCGTGACCCTGTTGGCAAAGGGGGGACATAGCCGGGTGCCGCCTTTGCCCCCCCTCGTCCGTTGGTTTACAATCGACGGGTTTTTTGGAACCCGGTTGACGGCGTGTCGACCTGGCCCCACCACGACATCAGTCTGTTAATGCCAAGACATTAACCTGCTGAAAAGGAAGAGAATTAGCCAATGGCTCAATTTATTTACACCATGAACCGGGTCGGCAAGGTAGTGCCGCCCAAGCGTCATATTCTCAAGAACATCTCCTTGAGCTTCTTCCCGGGCGCCAAGATCGGCGTTCTGGGTCTGAACGGCGCCGGTAAATCGACCCTGCTGCGCATCATGGCAGGCATCGACACCGAGATCGAAGGGGAAGCCCGTCCGCAGCCCGGCATCAAGATTGGCTACCTGCCGCAGGAGCCGAAGCTGGATCCGGAGCAGACCGTACGCGAGGCGGTCGAAGAGGCCGTTGGCGAAGTGAAGCGCGCCATGGCCCGTCTGGACGAGGTCTATGCAGCCTACGCCGACCCGGATGCCGACTTTGACAAGCTGGCCCGCGAACAGGGCGAGCTGGAAGCCATCATCCAGGCTCAGGGTGGCCACAACATGGAAAACCAGCTGGAGCGCGCGGCCGATGCCCTGCGCCTGCCGGCCTGGGATGCCAAGATCAAGCACCTCTCCGGTGGTGAGCGCCGCCGTGTGGCACTCTGCCGTCTGCTGCTGGAAAAGCCGGACATGCTGCTGCTGGACGAACCGACCAACCACCTGGATGCGGAATCCGTGGCCTGGCTCGAGCGCTTCCTGCACGACTACGAAGGCACTGTAGTGGCGATCACCCACGACCGTTACTTCCTCGACAACGTGGCGGGCTGGATCCTGGAGCTGGACCGCGGCGAAGGTATCCCGTGGGAAGGCAACTACTCCTCCTGGCTGGAGCAGAAGGACGCCCGTCTGGCGCAGGAAGCAAGTTCCGAAGCGGCCCGTCGCAAGTCCATCGAGAAAGAGCTGGAGTGGGTTCGTCAAAACCCGAAAGGGCGTCAGGCCAAGTCCAAGGCCCGTATGGCTCGCTTTGAAGAGCTCAACACCAACGACTACCAGAAGCGCAACGAGACCAACGAGCTGTTCATTCCGCCCGGACCGCGCCTCGGCGACAAGGTAGTGGAAGTGGCCAACCTGCGCAAATCCTACGGTGATCGTGTACTGATCGACGATCTGTCGTTTGCCATTCCGAAGGGTGCCATCGTCGGCATCATCGGCCCGAACGGTGCCGGTAAGTCGACCCTGTTCCGCATGATGTCGGGTCAGGAGCAGCCGGATTCCGGCGCCATCACGCTTGGTGAAACCGTGGTACTGGCCTCTGTCGATCAGTTCCGCGACAGCATGGATGACAAGAAGACGGTATTCGAAGAGGTCGCTGACGGTCAGGATATCCTGCGCATCGGCAACTACGAGTTCCCGAGCCGCGCCTACATCGGCCGCTTCAACTTCAAGGGTTCCGACCAGCAGAAGCGGGTTGGCGAACTCTCCGGTGGTGAACGTGGTCGTCTGCATCTGGCCAAGCTGCTGCAGACCGGCGGCAACGTGCTGCTGCTGGATGAACCGACCAACGATCTGGATATCGAAACCCTGCGCGCCCTCGAGAACGCCCTGCTGGAGTTCCCGGGTTGTGCCATGGTCATCTCCCACGACCGCTGGTTCCTCGACCGTATCGCCACTCACATCCTCGACTATCAGGATGAGGGCAAGATCGAGTTCTTCGAAGGTAACTTTACCGAATACGAAGAGTGGAAGAAGAAGACCTACGGCGCCGAGGCTATCCAACCGCACCGCGCTAAATATAAGCGCATCGCCAAATAAGGCTGACTGCGTGTTGAGGGGAGCTTCGGCTCCCCTTTCTCTTGCCTTTTGACTTACAATCCTAGACGGATGCCTTTGCATGGATGTAGCACGATGACGACCCCTATAGAGAAAAAACTCACCATCCAGATCCGGGTTGAACCGGGTTGCCTCGGGCCGGATGGCAAGGAGCACATAGAGACCTTCTGTGCTGCTGCCGCCAAGATTTTTGCCGCCGTGGAGCCCGAGCTGGTGAGCTGGGTGCTGATCCCCCGCTACGACAAGCAACTACCGGAGCAGGAGTTCTTTATCGAGGGACGCAAGCTGACCGAAGAGCAGGCAAGCCTTTT
Source organism: Aeromonas sp. 97A (assembly GCF_051919185.1). Lineage (NCBI taxonomy): Bacteria > Pseudomonadati > Pseudomonadota > Gammaproteobacteria > Aeromonadales > Aeromonadaceae > Aeromonas > Aeromonas sp. 97A. Next base: position 2,780,059 of record NZ_JBQBFF010000001.1, read on the forward strand.
TCTGCGCCGCTTCGGCCGCGAGCTGGGTGAGGTTCAAGACCGGCTCGACTCGGTGCTGGCCCAGCTGGTCGAGCGCTACTTCAAAACCCTGTAAGCCCCCAATTTTCGATAAAAGGTTCTCTGCTGAGAACCTTTTTTCATGCTCAAAAAGCAAACGTTTGAATTTTTACTCTATTCATTGATCTGCTTCGCAGATCCGGGGTTTGTAAACGGCGCCGCCTGTGTAAAAATGTGCGCGCTGTCACGGTATCAGGACGAGTCTGGTTACTTAACCGCCAGAAACAGGGCAATTTACCCCGCATGGATGGGATAGCCCGTTCCCCTGCTGCTTATTTCACGTCACCTATTGGAATCCAACATGAATCAACAACACCAAGCTGCCAATCAGGCCGCCGGGCAAGGATTGCTTGAGCGCCTGTTTGCCCTGCAAGGCCATGGCACTACCGCCCGTACCGAAGTGATTGCCGGTATCACCACCTTCCTGACCATGGTCTATATCGTGTTCGTCAACCCGCAGATCCTCTCTGCGGCGGGCATGGACACCCAGGCCGTGTTCGTCACCACCTGCCTCATCGCCGGTATCGGCAGCATCCTGATGGGCCTGTTGGCCAACCTGCCGATCGCGCTGGCCCCCGCCATGGGCCTCAACGCCTTCTTCGCCTTCGTGGTGGTCGCGGGTATGGGCTACTCCTGGCAAGTGGGCATGGGCACCATCTTCTGGGGTGCCATGGGTCTGTTGATCCTCACCCTGCTGCGGGTGCGCTACTGGCTGATCGGCAACATCCCGCTCACCCTGCGGGTCGGCATCACCGCCGGTATCGGTCTGCTGATCGCCCTGCTCGGCCTGCACAACGCAGGGATCGTCGTGGCCAGCCCTGCGACTATGGTGACCGTGGGCAACCTCACCTCCCTGCCCTGCCTGCTGGGTCTGCTCGGTTTCTTCCTGATCTGCATCTTCTCCGCTCGCGGCGTCCACTCAGCCGTGCTGATCGCCATTGTGGTCACCACGGGTCTGGGCTGGCTGTTTGGCGATGTCACCTTCAAGGGCTTTGTCTCCATGCCCCCCAGCATCGAACCGGTGTTCGGCCAGCTGGATCTGATGGGCTCGCTCGATATCAGCCTCGCCGGGATCATCTTCTCCTTTATGCTGGTCAACCTGTTTGACTCTTCCGGCACCCTGATCGGCGTCACCAACCGCGCCAAGCTGGCCGATGAAAAGGGCCACTTCCCGCGCATGAAACAGGCGCTGATGGTGGATAGCGTGAGCTCCGTCGGCGGCGCTTTCATGGGCACCTCCTCGGTTACCGCCTTTATCGAGAGCAGCTCCGGCGTCGCCGTCGGCGGCCGTACCGGTCTGACCGCCATTGTGGTCGGCCTGCTGTTCCTGCTGGCGATCTTCTTCTCCCCAGTCGCCGCCATGGTGCCGGCCTACGCCGCCGCTGGCGCCCTTATCTATGTGGGCGTGCTGATGTGCTCCGAGCTGACTAGGGTGAAGTGGGAAGATCTGACCGAAGCGGTACCGGCCTTCATGACCGCGGTGATGATGCCGTTCAGCTTCTCCATCACCGAGGGGATCGCCGTGGGCTTTATCTCCTACTGCGTGATGAAGGCGGGCACCGGCCGCTGGCGCGAGATCAACCCCTGCGTGCTGGTGGTGGCCCTGCTGTTCGTGCTCAAGTTCGTCTGGGTCGACAGCCACTAAGCGGCACTCTGTCCCAATAAAAATGCCAGTCAGTTGACTGGCATTTTTTTATCCAAAGTATTTTCGGCCTGTGCGCTGGCCGTAAAAAAATCCGAAACCTGTGGTTTCGGATTTTTGCTATTCAGCATGCGGCAGAGCGGGGTTATCCCCTCGCCTGCCACATCGGCAGAACTTACTCGGCAGCCATGCGGGCTTCGATGTAAGCCAGTGCGCGGTCGATACGAGCGAGAACACGCTCTTTACCTACCAACGCCATTACCGCGTCGATAGCAGGAGACTGACCCAGACCGGTGACGGCCACACGCAGCGGCATACCAACCTTGCCCATGCCCTGACCCAGCTCGGCGGCGGTCGCTTCTATCAGCTCGTGCAGCGCTTCGGTGGTCCAGCTATCCAGTGCAGCCAGCTTGGTCTTGGCCAGAGCCAGCGGCTCGGCAGCAACGCCACGCAGGTGCTTCTTGGCTGCCGCTTCGTCGATCGCCTCAAAATCTTCGAACAGATAGCGGCTCTGGGCGGCCATCTCGACCAGGGTGTTGCAGCGCTCGGCCAGCAGGGTGACCACGTCGGCCAGCGCCGGGCCATTGCTGGTGTCGATCTTCTGGTTTTCCATGTGCCATGCCAGATGCTTGGCCACATAGGTCGGATCCAGGCTGCGCATGTAGTGGTTGTTCAGCCACAGCAGCTTGTCGGTGTTGAAGGCAGAGGCGGACTTGGAGATGGCATCCAGGCTGAACAGCTTGATCATCTCGTCCAGGCTGAAGATCTCCTGATCGCCGTGGGACCAGCCCAGACGTACCAGATAGTTCAGCAGCGCTTCCGGCAGGTAGCCGTCGTCGCGGTACTGCATCACGGAAACGGCACCGTGGCGCTTGGAGAGCTTGGCACCGTCGTCACCCAGGATCATGGAGACGTGGGCAAACTCCGGCACCGGCGCATTCAGTGCCTTGTAGATGTTGATCTGGCGCGGGGTGTTGTTGATGTGGTCTTCACCACGCACCACGTGGGTGATCTCCATATCCCAGTCATCGACCACTACGCAGAAGTTGTAGGTCGGCGCGCCGTCGGTACGGCGGATAATCAGATCGTCCAGCTCGGTGTTGGCGAACTCGATGCGGCCACGGACGTGGTCATCGAACACCACAGAACCTTCGGTCGGGTTGCGGAAGCGGATCACGTGCGGCGTATCGGCCGGGTGATCGTGGGCGTGGTCGCGGCACTTGCCGTCATAACGGGGCTTCTCGCCGTTGGCCATCTGGCCTTCACGCAGCGCTTCCAGACGCTCTTTGGAGCAATAGCACTTGTAGGCGCGGCCATCGGCCAGCATCTCGTCGATCAGACCGTTGTAGCGATCGAAGCGCTTGGTCTGGTAATAGGGGCCCTCATCCCAGTTCAGCTCCAGCCATTCCATGCCCTCAATGATGGCGTCGATCGCCTCCTGAGTGGAACGTTCCAGGTCGGTATCCTCAATACGCAGCACGAACTCACCGCCCTGGTTCTTTGCAAACAACCAGGAATAGAGTGCGGTACGGGCACCGCCGACATGCAAAAAGCCGGTCGGGCTGGGAGCAAAACGGGTTTTGACTTTCATCTTTAAGCCTTGTGTAGAGGGCCTTGGGCCAATTCATTAAAAAAACCGTCGCATTTTAGCACCGACAATCACGGATGGGAAAACCATGACGCCATTGCGGGCTAAAGTAGGGGATTAAATCTGTCGCCATTTGCATCTGTAGCCCGATATTTGAAGAGGATCGCAAAACCGAAGCCCCGTTTCCGATTTGCTATGCACAATGCTGGAGAGCTGCCTCCTCCGGTCGATACCCAAATAACGCTCACCACACTTCTCACGAACAAGGAAGAGACGATGCAGTTCCGTTCTATCCAGAATCGCATTCTAGTGATGGCCGGGATCGCCATGACCGCAGCCCTGGTCATCCTGATCCTGCTCAACCAATACTCCGGCCAACAGACCCAACAACTCACCATCAGCTCCAGCCGTGAAGCGCTGCAACAGGAGGCATGGCAGAAGGTCAGCGCCAATGCCCGCGCCGAGGCGGCCACCATCACCCAGCTGCTGCAAAAAGGGCTCTCCTACACCCAGCAGATGGCCAGCGCCCTCGCCCTGCAACAACAGGGCAAACTGCCGCTGGATCGCCAGCAGGCCACCGACCTGCTCAAGGCACAACTGGCATTGGAGCCCCAGCTCTATGGCGCCTTTGCCGGCTTCGAGCCCAACGGTTTCGACGGTCAGGATGCCAGCTTTGCTGGCCAGAGTGCGCTGGGCAGTGATGACAAGGGGCGCTTCGTGCCCTACTTCTATCGCGACAAGGATCAAATCGGTACCGATCTGCTGCTCTCCATCGAAAAAACCGACCCGGACGAATTCGGCAATCCCGCCAACGACTACTACGCCTGCCCAAAGCGGGAAGGCCGGTCTTGTCTGATCGATCCCTTCAAGGTGGATATCAACGGTCAGCAGGTGCTGGTGAGCACTATCACCACCCCCATCATGGTGAATGGTCAGTTCAAGGGGATCGCAGCGCTCGATCTGGCGGTGGACTCCATCAGCCGTCAGGCCAAAAGCCTCAACAGCAATATCTATGATGGCCAGGGGGAGACCCTGATCGTCAGCGCCGCCGGTGTCATCACCGGCACCAGCGGTGATGCCAGCCAGCTTGGCAGCAGCGCAAGTAAGGTGCTGGGCAACCAGTGGCAGCAGTACCTGAAACCGGAAGTTCAGCGTCAGGAGCTGGACGAGTCATTCCGTATTTCCGTCCCCATCATGGTGCCGGGAATGAGCCGCAACTGGGCCATCATCGTCACCCTGCCCTACAAGGTGGTACTGGCGGGGGCCGATCAGCTGGAGAGCCAGCTCAATGAGATGAACCGGGCCGCAGTGACCCAGCAATTGGTGGGCGCCGTTATCGTACTGGTGCTGGCGCTGGCCACCATGCTGGTGATTGCCCGCAGCATCACAGGCCCCATCCGTCAGATGGTCAGCCTGGTGGATGATATCGCCGATGGTGAAGGGGATCTCACCAAACGTCTCGCAACCCGATCTGTCGACGAGCTGGGGGATCTCGCCAAGGGGATCAACCGCTTTATCGACAAGTTGCAAGGGCTGCTCGGGGATGTGCTCAAGACTGCCAGCGAGGTGAACCGCTACGCCGGTGACACCGATCGCATCGCCGGTCAGACCGACAACAACCTGCAGCACCATCAGGCGGAGATGGAGCAGATGCTGACCGCGGTGCAGGAGATGTCCTACGTCAGTCAGGAGGTCGCCACCCACGCCAACAATACCGCCGACTCGGCTAAACAGGCGCAAAGCGCTGCCGATCAGGGCAAGGAGCGCTTCCAGCAGGTGATCCAGTCGATGCACAAGGTCGCGGCAGAAGCCGGGAAAGGGGCCGAAGTGGTGGAAGGGCTGGCCCACGACAGCGCCCAGATCACCAGCATCCTCACCGTCATTCAGGGAATTGCCGATCAGACCAACCTGCTGGCCCTCAACGCCGCCATCGAGGCTGCCCGGGCTGGCGAACAGGGCCGCGGCTTTGCGGTAGTCGCCGACGAGGTGCGCAAACTGGCGGGCAATACCCAGCAGGCGGTACAGAACACCCAGGAGTTGATAGAGAAGATCCGCCTCAGCTCCACCAATGCAGTCAACGCCATCACCCAGAGCCAGCAGCTGACCCATCAGGCGGTGGGCGAGGCGGATCTGGCGGAAGAGGCGCTCGGCAGCATCTACCAGGCCATCTCCACCATCAACGACATGACCTATCAGATCGCCTCCGCCGCCGAAGAGCAGAGCTCGGTCTCAGAAACCGTCTCCGGCAACCTGTCAAAAACCAACGCACTGGCCAACGACATTGCTCAGGATGCGACCGAAACGGCCAAAGCCAGTCAGGCATTGCGTCAGGCGGCCGACAAATTGCAGCAATTATTGGGTCAATTTCGTCTCAGCTGATAATTTTCCGCCTCAGGACTCTCCCCCTCGGGGGCGAGTCCGTTTACCATAGGCGACGAATTTGCCTGATGGCAGGCAATGTAGTGAGAGGTAAATGCCGTGCCCACCCCGGACCGTCGCCCACGAGGCCATAACAGACGAGCCCAGCAGCGTCGCCAAGACGAATCACAAGGATCCCTGCTCCATCGCATCAATGCCGCGACCCTGTCCCTGCGCCAACGTTTTGGCCAAGGGATGAGCGACCTCGGCCAACGCCGCCAGGATGCCAAAGCAGGCAAATTCAAGCTGTCCAGCCCGCTGCCCCGCAAAAACACCATAGGTCTGCTGATACTGATCCCGCTCTGGTTGCTGGTACTGGCCTGGGAGCCGGCACCATCCGCCCCCAAAGCAGCCCCTTCCGGCTCGCTGGAAGTGCCGCTGGCCGTGCCTGCTCAAGCTCTAACTGTCGGTAATGGCGCGGCAGGCGGTGCGCCCGCGGCAGCCAAGCCGGTCGAAGAGAAGGTCAACGGTACCTGGCTGCAACACGATGTGCAGGCGGGTGAGACCCTCTACTCCATCTGGCGTAAATTCGAGTTGCCGGGTGCCGAGCTAAGCCGCCTGATCGCCATCGAGGGACCGGATCGCCCCCTGACCCGCCTGCAATCGGGCCGTTCTATCTTCATCCTGGTGGACGACACCCGCCGCATCCAGCGGGTGGAGATCCGCTCCTACGGTCAGGCGGTTTATCGCTACGACCGGCAGGGCGAAGGGTTCGCCCTCAAGGAATAACAAAAACGGGAGGCGCTGGCCTCCCGTTTTTTTCAGTCAAATATCTTCAAATAAGCTACTGACTTCACAATATTTTTAGCTTGTCCAAAAAACGAAAGGGGTCAAATTGACAAGGATCGGCGCTAACGTACAATCGTTTGTGCTTTAGACAGGGATTGTTCTGCGTGCTACTGGGACAAAGAGACGTGGTCAGTCATGAGCCAACCCCTGCTTGCAAGGCAAATGCAGCCCAGCACGGGCTTAGTTTCATTTTGTTATTGATAGGATTTAGCACATGTCTGACATTCGCACCGGCCAGGTAAAATGGTTCAACGAAACCAAGGGTTTTGGCTTTATTGAACAATCCCAGGGTCCGGACGTATTCGTTCACTTCTCCTCCATCCAGAGCACCGGTTTCAAAACCCTGGCTGAAGGTCAAAAAGTCCAGTTCACTGTGACCCAGGGCAAAAAAGGCCCTCAGGCTGAGAACGTTACTCTGGTCTAAGCCCGCGCCAGTGAATCATGCAGGAGGAGCCAAGGCCCCTCCTCTTTTTTGCCCGCAATTCTCGCCTCCCACCACCTGTTACAACCGCTTGCCTCGTACAATCCGCACCATGAGCCCACATCCCCTTCCTGTTGGCAGGAGGTGGTAGAGACGCGCCTAGTAAACGCCAGATACGACAAAACATCGCAGCGCGATGTGAAGGGCAATTCAAAGGGATTATGAAAACTTCGAAGAGAGATTGGAGCGGGAAACGAGACTCGAACTCGCGACCCCGACCTTGGCAAGGTCGTGCTCTACCAACTGAGCTATTCCCGCAACAGAATGTCATTTACAAGTGATTGGAGCGGGAAACGAGACTCGAACTCGCGACCCCGACCTTGGCAAGGTCGTGCTCTACCAACTGAGCTATTCCCGCAACGGAATGTCACTTACAAATGTTTGGAGCGGGAAACGAGACTCGAACTCGCGACCCCGACCTTGGCAAGGTCGTGCTCTACCAACTGAGCTATTCCCGCAACAGAATGTCATCTGCAAGTGATTGGAGCGGGAAACGAGACTCGAACTCGCGACCCCGACCTTGGCAAGGTCGTGCTCTACCAACTGAGCTATTCCCGCATCGGAATATCACTTACAAATTTTTTGGAGCGGGAAACGAGACTCGAACTCGCGACCCCGACCTTGGCAAGGTCGTGCTCTACCAACTGAGCTATTCCCGCAACAATTTGGTTGTCTTGAGGCTGGCTGATGATTGGAGCGGGAAACGAGACTCGAACTCGCGACCCCGACCTTGGCAAGGTCGTGCTCTACCAACTGAGCTATTCCCGCATCGGGCTGGTTTGCACCAGTGTCATCATCAGATTTTTGGAGCGGGAAACGAGACTCGAACTCGCGACCCCGACCTTGGCAAGGTCGTGCTCTACCAACTGAGCTATTCCCGCAACTACCTTAAAACAGGCCGTACAGCATTTGGTTGCTTGCGCTACTGTACGGGAGCCGAATTATAAGAGCAGTCATTCCAATTGCAAGGGCTTTTTTGTCTGGTTGCGCGCGTTCGCTCAAAAGCTGGCCGAACTGTCGATTTTAGCAGCCAGAGTATGACAAACCCTTGCCGGGGAATCAGATCTTGAAGACGTGGCTGCGATAGAACTGCAGCTCGGCGATGGATTCGCGGATATCGTCCAGCGCCTGGTGGGTGCCGCTCTTCTTGAACTGATCCAGCAGTTCCGGCTGCCAGCGGCGTACCAGCTCCTTGATGGTGCTGACGTCGACGTTGCGGTAGTGGAAGAAGGCTTCCAGCTCGGCCATGTGCTTGACCATGAAGCGGCGATCCTGACCGATGCTGTTGCCGCACAGCGGGCTGGTGCGCTCCGGCACCCACTGGCGAATGAACTCGAGGGTCTCGGCAATGGCTTTCGCCTCATCGTGCTGACTCGCCTTGACCCGAGCGACCAGACCGCTCTTGGTATGGGTGTTGACGTTCCAGTCGTCCATCTTGGCCAGCTCTTCATCACTCTGATGAATGGCGATGACCGGCCCTTCGGCCAGTACGTTCAGATCCTTGTCGGTGACTATGGTGGCAATCTCCAGTACCACGTTCTCTTCGGGGTCGAGACCCGTCATCTCCATGTCGATCCATACCAGGTTCTGCGCGCTGACTGTCATGATTGCTCTCTCTATTGGGAGGAATGGCGGAATTTTGCCAATTTGCATGTATCATACTGGCTTTGGATCTGTTCATAAACTGGCGAATCGAGTGGCAAAGAAAGCAAAACTCAATCTGGGTCAACAAAGGCGCGTCCAGGCCAACCGCGAACGGCGGCTGCAAAAAGATCACACCACAGTGGTGGATGACACCCTGTTTGGCCCCGCCATCGAAGGGGTGGTGATCAGCCGTTTTGGTCAGCACGCAGACGTGGAAGCGGTCGATGGCACCATCCACCGCAGCAACCTGCGGCGCAGCAGCATCAGCAGTCTGGTCTGTGGCGACAAGGTAGTGTGGCGTCCCGGCTTCAATGCCGCGACAGCGGGCGTCATCGAGGCGGTGCATCCGCGCCACTCGGTACTGACCCGGCCGGACTTCTACGACGGGGTCAAACCCATCGCCGCCAATATCGACCAGATCATCATCGTCTCGGCGGTGATGCCCGAGTTCTCCACCAACATCGTCGACCGCTATCTGGTGGCCGCCGAGGATGTGGAGATCCGCCCCCTCATCGTGCTGAACAAGGTCGATATGCTCGATGATGCCGCCAGAGCGCGCATCGAAAGCCAGCTCGAAACCTACCGCAAACTCAATTACGAGGTGCTGCTGGTGAGCTGCGAGAGCGGCGAAGGGCTGGATGAACTCAAGGCAGCCCTGACCGACAAGATCAGCATCTTCGTCGGCCAGTCCGGGGTGGGCAAGTCGTCGCTCACCAACGCCCTGATGCCGGGGCTGGATGTATTGACCGGCGAGATCTCCGAAAACTCGGGGCTCGGCCAGCACACCACCACCACGGCGCGGCTCTACCACTTCCCGAGCGGTGGCGATCTCATCGACTCCCCCGGGATCCGCGAGTTCGCCCTCTGGCATCTGGAGGCCGACCGCATCACCTGGTGCTTCGTCGAGTTTCGCGACTATCTGGGTGGCTGCAAGTTCCGCGACTGTACCCACAAGGACGATCCCGGCTGTGCCCTGCGCGCCGCGGTCGACGCGGGCGCCATCAGCGCCGATCGCTTCCACAACTATCACCGCATCCTGGAAACCATGCAGGAAGCCCGTCACGGTCGCCAGCAAGCGCGCCTGTGACCCTAATAAACCTACGTTGATGATGAACATGAGCATTACTGACAACCTGAAAATTGCCGGTCAATACTGTCTGCCCAAGCACGCCCTCTCCCGTCTGATCGGCAAGTTTGCCGCCGCCGAAGCGGGCAACATCACTACCAAAGTGATCGAGGCTTTTATCAAGCAGTATCAGGTCGACATGAGTGAGGCGCTGCACGAGAGCCCGGCCCACTACAAGAGCTTCAACGAGTTCTTCACCCGCGAGCTCAAACCCGGTATCCGCCCCGTGGTAGAAGATGCCATGACCCTGGCGCTGCCGGTCGATGGCACCGTCAGCCAGCTCGGTCCGATCCAGCAGGGTCGCATCATTCAGGCCAAGGGCCACGACTACAGCGCTCGCGAGCTGCTGGGCGGCTATGAGGATCTGGTTGCGCCGTTCAAGGATGGCGACTTCGCCACCATCTATCTGGCGCCCAAGGATTACCACCGCATCCACATGCCGCTGGATGGTGTGCTGGAGAGCATGGTGTTCGTGCCGGGGGATCTTTTCTCCGTCAACCCGCTCACCGCCGAGAACGTGCCGAACCTGTTTGCTCGCAACGAGCGGGTGGTCGCCACCTTCCGCACCCCGCACGGCCCCATGGCGCTGGTGCTGGTCGGTGCCACTATCGTGGCCAGCATCGAGACCATCTGGGCCGGCAACATTGCGCCGACTAAAGAGAAGAAGGTGGTGCGTTGGGACTACACCGGCGACGAGGCCATTACTCTGCAGAAAGGCGCCGAAATGGGCCTGTTCAAGCTGGGCAGCACCGTGGTCTGCCTGTTTGGCCCGGGCATGCTGGCCGGTTTCGAGCCCCATCTGGCCAATGGCGTCACCACCCGCATGGGTCAGCCCTTTGCCAAGCTGGCGGAGCAGGCATGAGCGAGCAACCGAACGCCTCGCAGAAAAACAACCCACTGCACGGGCTGACGCTGGAAGCCATCGTCACCGCGCTGGTCGAACACTATGGCTGGGAAGAGCTGGGGCAGCAGATCAATATCCGCTGCTTCACCGATAATCCCAGCATCAAGTCCAGCCTGAAGTTCTTACGCAAGACCCCCTGGGCCCGGGAGAAGGTCGAAAGCCTCTACCTCTACGTCCAGCGCAAGCAAGCCAAATCGAAGAAGGAAGGGCAAGATGGCCTTTAAGATTACGTACACCTATAAAAAACAGGCCAAAGAGATCGGCTACGCGAACGACAAGTTCCGCAGTATCTACGACGCCATCGCTGCTGCTGAAGGGCTGGATCTCACCAGTTTTCACGCCATGGAGGCCCAGCTGGCTCAGGTTTGTCGCCGCGACAAGAAAAGCGTGAAGGATTATCAGGAGAACTACTTCAAAGAGTTGGGATTCTCCAACATCGTCATCGAACGGGATCTGCAGGAGTAACCATGCGCACCTTGACCCTGATGGCCGCCTCTCTGCTGCTGGCGGCATGCAGTACACCGGAACAACATCTAGTGGGCGGCGATCGCGACAGCCACGGCTGTATCGGCAGTGCGGGCTATCAGTGGTCAGCGCTGACTGGCAAATGTGTGCGCCTGTTTGAAGAGGGTATCCGGCTCAATCCGACCGATGCCAGCCAGACCAGCAGCGCCTTCGTGATGTTCAATGCCGACCAGACGCAGGCCGAACTGCATCTGCCAAGCGGCGAGCAGCACCTGCTGACCCGTCAAGGTGCGGAGGGCAACTGGTCGTGGCAGGGCAGCGGCTACACCCTCTTTATCTGGAAGGGTTATGTGCTCAAGCACGGTGACAAGGCGATCTATCACGGGGAATAACCCGAGCGCCTGATATCTTCACGATATCCACCAAATAAAATGCCGACCCAAGAGTCGGCATTTTTGTATCTGACACAACCGGTTATCAGGCGCGGCTGAGATAATCGGCCTGCCCTACCCACTTGTAGCTGGTGAGCTCGGTCAACCCCATGGGGCCACGGGCGTGCAGCATCTGGGTCGACACCGCCACTTCAGCCCCCAGCCCAAACTGGCCGCCATCGGTGAAGCGGGTCGAGGCGTTGACATAGACAGCCGCCGAGCCGGCCCCATTGACGAAACGCTCGGCGTTGGCCAGATCGTTGGTCAGGATGGCATCGGAGTGGCCGGCGTTGTGCTCGCGCATATGGGCCAGCGCCTCGTTCACATCCGCCACCAACTTGACCCCCAGGGTCAGCCCGAGCCACTCGGTATCGAAATCCTCCGGCCCCGCCTCGCACAGGTTGTCGGCACCCGCCAACTGCGTCATGGCGTTGGGCGCGGCCACCAGCGTCACCTTGCGCTCGTTCATCAGCGTCACCAGTTGCGGCAGGAAGGTGGCTGCCACCTTCTCGTGTACCAGCAGGGTATCGAGGGCATTGCAGGCGGAGGGGCGTTGCACCTTGGCGTTGTCGATGACCGCCAGAGAGCGCACCAGATCGGCGCTCTCGTCGACGAAGATATGGCTGATGCCGAACCCGCCGATGATGACCGGAATGGAGCTGTTCTCCTTGCACATCTTGTGCAGGCCAGCACCACCACGGGGGATGATCATGTCCACATAGCGGTCGAGACGAAGCAACTCGCCGACCAGCGCCCGATCCGGGTTGTCGATGTACTGCACCGCCGCTTCGGGCAGACCGGAGGCCGCCAAGGCATGCTGGATAACCCGCACCAGCTCCAGATTGGAGTGGAAGGTCTCGCGCCCGCCACGCAATATGCTGGCGTTGCCGGTCTTGAGGCAGAGGCTGGCGATGTCGATGGTGACGTTGGGACGCGCCTCGTAGATAACGCCGATAACCCCGATGGGCACCCGACGACGGGAGAGCCGCAGGCCATTCTCCAGCACCCGGCTATCCATTTCGGCGCCGACCGGATCATCCAGCGTGATTACCTTGCGTACATCCGCCACGATACCGGCCAGCCGGGCCGGATTGAGCAGCAAGCGATCCAGCATCGCCTCTGACAAGCCCGCCTCACGGCCGGCTGCGATATCTTTCGCGTTGGCAGCGAGGATCTGCTCACTGCGCGCCTCCAGCTCGTCGGCGATGGCGGCCAGCGCCCGGTTCTTCTGCGCCGTGCTGACGGTCGCCAGCTGATAGGCGGCTTCACGGGCCGCCTGCCCCATTTTCTCCAGACTCATCTCATTTCCCTTTGTTCATGCCGTGCCGCCCTGATTAGAGCAGCACCATGTCGTCTCGATGGATAGCCACAGAGCCGTAGCCATAGCCCAATACCTGTTCAATCTGATCCGAGTGGACGCCGCGCAGCTTGTCCAGCTCCAGATGGTCGTAACGGCAGATGCCGCGGGCCAGCTCGGCGCCTTTGGGATCAAGAATGCGCACCACATCGCCCCGAATAAAGTCTCCCTTGACCGCGACGATCCCCTTGGGCAGCAGGCTGGAGCCTTTCTCCTTCATGGCGGCGACAGCCCCCTGATCCACATGTACTTCGCCGTGAGGGGGTGGGCCTGCCAGGATCCAGCTCTTGCGCCCTTCCAGCGGGGAGGCCAGCGCCGGGAAGAGGGTTCCGATACGCTCGCCCTTGGCGAGACGGCCGATCACCTCCGGCATCTGGCCGGTCGCGATCACCACGTTGACGCCGGCGCGACGCGCAACATCGGCCGCCTGCAGCTTGGTGGCCATGCCGCCGGTACCGAGGCCACTGACACTGTCACCCGCCAGCGAACGCAGGGTATCGTCGATGGTCTGCACCTCTTCGATCAACTGGGCATCGGGATTGGTGCGCGGATCGGCGGTAAACAGCCCCTTCTGGTCGGTGAGCAGGATCAGCAGATCGGCATCCGCCAGGATGGCGGCGCGGGCGGAGAGGTTGTCGTTGTCGCCTACCTTGATCTCGGCGGTCGCCACCGCATCGTTTTCGTTGATGACCGGAATAATGCGGTGATCGAGCAGGGTGCGCATAGTGTCGCGGGCGTTGAGGTAGCGCTCCCGATCTTCCAGATCGGCGCGGGTCAGCAGCATCTGGCCGATATGCAGACCGTAGAGGTTGAACAGATCCTGCCATACCCGAATCAGCTGGGTCTGACCAACCGCCGCCAGCATCTGCTTGTTGGGCAGGGTTGGCGCCAGTGGCGGGTGACCCAGATGTTCACGCCCGGCGGCGATAGCCCCTGATGTGACGACCACGACCCGATGGCCGTGACGGTGCAAGGCCGCACACTGTCTGACCAGCTCGACCATATGGGCACGATTGAGCTGGGAAGACCCCCCTGTGAGCACGCTGGTGCCCAACTTGACGACTATGGTTCTGTTTTCCATGGGAGCATAAAGGCTAAAAAAGTAAGGAATATCTTTATACCCACGGCCATGGTGCCCTGCAAGGCAATTAACGCCGGGGTGAGGAGATGGGGCAAAGCCCGGATGATTGCGGGCGGAAGGGGAGATGGCTGACTGATGGCCCGGCAAACAGCGGGATGCTGCTCGCCGGGCATCAGGGATCAAGCGGCGGTCACGGTCAACTCATTGGTGACCTGATCCGCTGGCGCTAACTGACACTCCAGTGCCGTCAGTTTGTCGCTGATGAGCTTGTAGAAACGGTTGAGGGTCCGCTCCACTTCTACCTGGTGCTTCTTGGGGATCGGCTTGTCCAGCCACTCGCCATCAGCATTGTAGAAACCGAGCTGATAGTGGTAACGGAAATGGTGATCGTCCTGCTCCAGCACCAGCCACCAGCCCCAGAACTCCCGTTTGTCCGGCGCCGGCTTGGCGCTGACACAGACCGACAGGCAGTCGAAACGATAACGCCCCTCTTCGCAGAGATCCTCACGCAAATAGGGGCCAATGGCAGCAAACTGCCTCAGCAGTCGCTTGTAAGTCACTCTTTCAGACATGTTAACCTCCCTGTTAAACAAGCCGCGCCACCTCGGGATGGCGTCAGTTCTTTAGCGCAATATCAGGTACACAAATGCTGTTTCAGCCACTCGACGATTTCGTCCAGTGCCTTGTCATACACCTCCAGCAAAGGCTGTTTGTCGAATACGATGGCCTTGCCGTTACGACTGGCCGCCGCCAATGCCCGTACATCCTGCTCGGGACAAATAAAATCTCGCTTGTGTCCAATACTCAATATCGGCACAGAGGTGCGAGTCCCCAGTAATCCTTGTGTTTTAAGTGAAAAAACCTGGCACTTGGTACGCATGCCGTCCCACTGCGCCGCATCCGCCCCCAACCGGTTGGCCAGACTGTCCCGCATCATGCGCGGGCATTTGGCAAACAGCTCCTGATTGGTAAACACCTGATTGACCCCGGCGCCGACACAGACCACGGTCCGCAGCTTGAACGGTTCGATAAAGGCCAGTCTGGCTGCGATATTACCCGCCAGACGCATTCCCACCATGGCGATACGCTGATGATCGACCCAGGCCACTTCGGAAAGGTAATGGAGCACCGCCTGATGAAGGCGGCTGGTATCCTGCACCAGCGGCCAATGCTCGGCATAGCCAACCCCGGGCATATCGAGGGAGAGCATGCCGATGCCGTTGGGCTCGAGCCGTTTGAGATAGAAGTTGAGGAAATCGAGCTGCAGGGAGTCGATCCCGCCGCTGATGATCACCAGCGGCACCGGTTTTTCGGTCGTCGGCAGGTGGAGATAACCCTGAATATGCTTGCCGCGAAAAGGCACCTGGATCTCTTTGAGCGGCACCTTGAACAGGCGACCTGCCTCGCGATAGGCCATGTTGCCAAGCAGCTGGGCTTGATCCGCCAGCTCGTCATCCTTGAGATGGGGATAGCTGGCGATGGAGTAGTAGCGCACCGCCTTGAGCAGCTGTTTCAAGGCGCCAGAAGGATCACCCTTCTCGCGCAGTTCGCGGCCCTGCTTGAAATAGTTACCAGCCACCTGACTCCACTCGTAGATCCAGTTGCCGGGCACATAGCCCTTGATGGTATCGAGATAGCAATCGTGGGTGCGCTCGCCGGTCGCCATGGCGATACGGGCCAGGGTCTGCTCCACTTCGATGGGATCAGCCCCCTGCCAGGTCCAGGAGGGGCGGCGCAGCAGGCGATACCAGCTCTTTGACATGGATCCGTCGATAAACATCTCGTCTGACTCGGCTTGCGCCAGATCAGCCGCACTGGAGTTGGAGATCTCGGATGTTTCCAATACCTTCTTGACGCGGGTAAAGAGCTGTTCGGTCAGGTTTAGGTCTTCGTTCAAGTCCAAGATAGTGTCCCATTCATATCAGGCAATAGCTCATCTTAACCACTTTTACTGCCCATCAGCCACCCTGCAACAGATTGATATACAAAAAACAGGGCTCCAAATTGGAGCCCTGTGAAACCATTATTGCCGGTTGCGACCAATGGACGCAGCGAGCATCACATCCCGATCCCGTTACTTTTCGTCGCAGATCGGTGTGGCGAACTCCAGTGCCATATCCCACGGCTGTTCAATCCAGGTATCCTGCGGGATCGCCACTTCGAAATCGTCCAGCAGCGCTTCGCCCATCGGCTTGGCAAAGATCGCGATGAACTTGGCTTTAGGGTAGAGCTCGCGGATCGCCTTGGCGGTAGTGCCAGTGTCCACCAGATCTTCCACCACCAGCCAGCCTTCGCCGTCACCGGCGGTGGTGGCAGCCTTCACGACTACCAGCTCGCGCTGGCTGTCATGGTCATAGCTGGAGATGCAGAGGGTTTCCACATTACGAATGCCAAGTTCACGGGCCATCAGGGCTGCGGGCACCAGACCACCACGGCTGACCGCGATGATACCTTTCCACTGGCTGACAGGCAGCTGACGACGGGCCAGACGGCGAGCTTCACGTTGCAGGTTGTCCCACGACACATAGAACTTTTTCGGCATGTTATCGATCTCGAATAGTTATTTAAAAACAATCACTTAAAATAACAACATCCGCAATTATCCCTGCGGATGCCAGTAAATGGTGGCCCTTGCCCGACTGAATTCAGATTGCACTTCGGCTGCCTCAGGGCTAAGCCTCGGCAGCAAATCTGATAACAATGGAAGCAAGATGGGCTTATCCGGCGATCGGTTAGATGATGTGTCCAAACCGCGGACAGGCTGTTGGGCCGATATGATAGCACCGTTTGCAAAGAAAATGCCTGGCAAACGTATGCCAAAAACAGGAAAAATCGGCATCACCCTCTCCATTCGGCCCATCTAGAGCGCCAAACGACTAACCTGCCGTCCCTGCTGCCGAGTCCAGATGGGCTGTGCGGCAAATCGCAGATAAAAAAATAGCAGGGGGAGGATTTACCTCACGCACCTGCTGCTTTCTCGCCTCTGCCTGGTTGGGCAGCTCGTCTTAGCGACGAGTGACGAAGGGATTAGGGTAGCTGAAACCCTGGGTATACAAAGAGGGGGCAAACCAATAGGTTGAGTTGCTGCCTGGCATATTGAAACTCCTGATTGCTTAACAAGTTACGTACCTTTAATGCGGGCTCAAATCCTTGAACGAACACTCGGTTCCATGGAGGCGCACTTGCTTTGCTTCGGTTCCCTGGAGGCTTTCATCGTCATCCTGACGGGTGGCGAACCACGGGAGCTAATTTACCAGTCGGTGCGTTAAATTCAATATTTTTGTGAGATCGGTCACACATTTTCTTTTCTATCGGTCAGCGTCGTCCGAACCTGACGATCGTACTGCCTGGTTGCCATCAGCCAGCACAAGCTGCCTGCGATTTGCGCTGATTGCTCACATTTTTGTGTGATTGACTGTATTATCGTTATCCTCTTCCCCGGCCCGCTGATGGGGCCCTGTTAATTCCGTGCTGGTAAGGAGTCCCGACGTGGCACAGCTTAGCTCTCTCTCTCCCAAACTGATTTGGCATTTCTTCGAACAGATCTGCTCCATCCCCCACCCTTCCAAACATGAAGCCAAACTGAGCGCCTGGATCATCCAATGGGCCCAAGGGGAAGGTCTGGCGGTCAAGCAGGACAAGGTCGGCAACATCATCATCAAGAAACCGGCCACCCCGGGGATGGAAAACCGCAAAGCCGTGGTACTGCAGGCCCACATCGACATGGTGCCGCAGGCCAACGCCGACACCAAACACGACTTCGCGACCGATCCCATCGATGCTTATGTCGATGGCGAGTGGGTCACTGCCCGTGGCACCACCCTGGGTGCCGACAACGGCATCGGCATGGCCGGTTGTCTGGCTGTGCTGGCTGACAAGACCATCAAGCACGGCCCGCTGGAAGTGCTGCTGACCACAGACGAAGAGACCGGCATGACCGGCGCCTTCGGTCTGGAAGCGGGCTGGCTGGAGGGCGAAATTTTGCTCAACACCGACTCCGAAGAGGATGGCGAGGTCTACATGGGCTGCGCTGGCGGTGTGGATGCCAATATCCGCTTCCCGCTCGAGCTGGTTGACGCCAGCGAAGGCGAAGCATTCGAGCTGGCCGTGAAAGGGCTGCGTGGCGGCCACTCCGGTTGCGATATCCATCGCGGCCGTGGCAACGCCAACAAGCTGCTGGTGCGTCTGCTCAAAGCAGCCGAGCCGCTGGGTGTGCGTCTGGCCGAGATCCACGGCGGCACTCTGCGCAACGCCATCCCGCGCGAAGCCCGTGCCACCCTGCAGGTGCCCGCTGCCAGCGTGAACGAGTTCAAGGCGCTGGTTGACCGCTACACCGGGATCTACCAGACCGAACTGGCCGCCACCGAGCCGAACCTGACCGTGCTGGTTAACAGCGCCGCCAAACCGGCCAAGTTGATGAGCGTCTCCCTGCAGCAGCGCCTGCTGGATGCCCTGATGGCCTGCCCGAACGGCGTGATGCGCATGAGCGATGCTATGCCCGGCGTGACCGAAACCTCTACCAACCTGGGGGTCATCAAGACTCAGGATGGCGAAGTGTACGTCCAGTGCCTGGTCCGCTCCCTGATTGACTCCGGCCGCGAGAGCATCGAGCAGATGACCCGCTCCCTGTTCACCTTGGCAGGCGCCAGCTGCGAATTCACCGGTGCCTACCCGGGTTGGGCGCCGAACGTGGACTCCCCCGTCATGGCGCTGGTACGCAACAGCTACCAGACCCTGTTTGGCACCATGCCCAACGTGATGGTGATCCACGCTGGTCTCGAGTGCGGTCTGTTCAAGAGCGCCTATCCGGAGTGGGACATGGTCTCCTTCGGCCCGACCATCCGCGGTGCCCACTCCCCTGACGAGAAGGTACATATCCCGGCGGTCGAACGTTTCTGGCAACTGCTGGTGCACGTACTGGAAGCGATTCCGGCCAAATAACCCGGCCTGCGCCACACGGCAAAACAAAGCCCCGCACTGCTGCGGGGCTTTTTATTGTCTGTTACAGCCAGATTTTGGCGCTTAACGGATGCCGCGGGCCTCGCGGATCCACTCCCAGGCTTGCTGGATCTCCTGGGTCTTCTCCTTGGCCATCTCCATCATCTCCGGCGGCAGCCCTTTGGCGGCCAGCTTGTCCGGGTGATGCTTGCTCATCTCCTTGCGGTAGGCGCGCTTGATATCCTGATCGCTGTCGCTCTCGCTCACCCCCAGCAACTGGTAGGCATTCTTGAGGCGCTCCGCAGAGGGTGCCGCCTGCCGATACTGCTGGCCACCGGAATGGCCCCCCTGATACTGGCCATGGGCCTGATTGAAGAAGTTCATCTGCGCTTCGGCCATCGCCAGAATGCGGGCCAGCTCGATGCGGCTGAAGCCCAGTTCGTCGGCAATGGTGTGCAGAATGGCGCGCTCGCCCTCCTCTACCCGCCCGTCGGCAAAGGCCGCCTGCAGTTGTACCTCGAGGAAGAAGCGCAGAATGTCGCGCTGGCCGAGGCTGGCACGGCGGAACTCGGCCAGGGTCTCGCGCAGCGGGAAGTCGGCCTCTTTACCGAGACGAAACGACTCCTGAGCCCGGGCACGCTGTTCACCCGCCAGCCGCATCCGATCCATCAGGTTGGAGGCAACCCGGATCTCCTGCTCGGTCACCTGACCGCTGGACTTGGCGATATGGCCCATCACCGAGAAGGTGGCATGGAAGAAGACGGCTTGCTGCTCCTGACTCGGACCGCGACGAAACGCCCCCTGCAGCCCCATGCCACGGTCGAAACGGTGGCCAATCCAGAGGCCAATCAGGGCGCCGATGATATTGCCGAGCAGAAAACCGAAGAAGGCGCCCAGCACCTTACCCCAAATACGCATGGTTCAAGACCTCTTGAAGTTAATGAGTGCGGGCCTGGAGCTGGTCATCCAGCTCGCGCAGTCGATCGACCGTGCCGATATCGCGCCACTCGCCAGCGAGCAGGCTGCCGCCCACCCGCCCTTGCGCCATCCAGTCACGGAGCAGGGGCGCCAGTTTGCGGGCGCCGCCCGCGAGACCGGCAAAGGCCGCCGGATCATATAGTCCGACCCCGCTGAAGGTAAACGCTGGCGTATCCACGACTCGCCCTTCTTGCAGGGCAAAGTCCCCGTTCGGGTGCTGGGGCGGATTGGGCACCAGCCAAAGGTGGGCCAAATCATCGCCAAGGGGCTGACTGACCAGAGTGTGATAATCGAGATCGAGCCAGGTATCGCCGTTGATCACCAAAAAGGGTTCTGAACCCAGCAGCGGCAGCGCCTGCACGATGCCGCCTGCGGTCTCCAGCGCGCTCTCCTCGGCTGACCAGTGGATGGTCACGCCAAGCGCACTGCCATCACCAAGGCTCTCGACCAACTTGTGGCCGAGCCAGGCATGGTTGATCACCAGCTCGGTCACGCCAGCGGCTTTGAGTTTTTCGATGTGATGAACGATGAGCGGCTTGCCCCCCACCGCCAACAACGGCTTGGGCAGCAGGTCGGTCAGCGGGCGCATCCGCTCGCCACGGCCAGCGGCCAGGATCATCGCCTTCATGGTTTTACCCCTGCATTGGCAATTCCCGGCAACACCACCTGCTCCAGCCACTGACCAAAACGGGCCAGTACCGGATAGGCGCTACCGTGAGTGCGACAGACATCCACCACGTAGCCGAGGGTGCGGGGAATATCCTTGAGATAGCCGGACTTGCCGTCGCGATGATAGAGCCGGGTAAAGATTCCGGCAGCTTTGAGGTGGCGCTGCATGCCGGTCAGGTCGGCATCACGACGGAAACTGGCATAATCGAGCTCGCCAAGCAGACCCGCCTGTTGCAGGGTGGCAAAGCCGTGGCGCATCCCTTCATCGATCACCTCGTCCGGCCAGCGCACGTAACAATCTTTCAGCAGGGAGACCAGATCATAAGTGAGCGGCCCGATGACCATATCCTGAAAATCGATGATGGCCAGCCGGCTGCTCTCGGGGGTATCACCGCCACACACCATCAGGTTGCGACTGTGAAAATCTCTATGCATCACCCCCTGCGGCTGGGCCAGATTGCAGGCGGTGAGGCAGGCAAAGGTCTCGTCCAGCAGTTGCTGCTCTTCGTCGCTCAGGGTCAGTTTTAGATGGTGACCCAGCAGCCACTCGGGGAAAATGCTGTTTTCCCGCGCCATAAATGCCGCATCGAAGGGTTCAAGCGCCAGTTCAACCGCCCCCAGGCGGGGCAGCAAATCAATCGCCTTGCCATACCAGGCCAGCACGTTGTGCTCGTTCAGGCAGCAGATCAGCTGGGTATCACCCAGGTCGCTGACCGCCAGCAGACCCTGTTCGTAGTCCACCGCCTTCACCTCTGGCGCCAACAGCTGACGCGCCTGCAAGGCCGCCGCGTTACGAACAAACTCATGATTTTTTTCGGTTTTCGGATTGGCATCCACCCACACAAGACCACCACCACGAGAGTAGCGGCGGAAGCTGGCATCACCGGAAATGAGGGTAAGCGTGAGAGTGGCATCACCGGAAATACGGCGTGCCCACTGCAATAGCAGGGAATCGCGATCGTGCATAAGTAGAGGACCAAGGTGGAAAGCAGCACTTGGCTGTTAGCCCTGGCCGCAATAATGCTTTATCATTGCCGGCTAACATAAAGCAATGACATGCAATGTCAACTCGATGAAACCTGTCGTAAAATGCATGCCTTGGATCAACCGTATCTATCACGGATTGCACGAGTCTTTCACATGACAAAATGGACACTGGGGTACCGCTATCCCATCGCCCTGACTATCAGCCTGGCCCCCGCACTCACCTCTATGATGGTGCAGGCGGCCCCGTTCGAAGCGCCGCCAGCCACCGGCATTCTCGATAGTCTCTGCTATGACTATGTTCCCAAGATAGAGAAGCCTGCATCGGATCAGGATGCCAACGCACAGCCGGTCGAGGTTGATGCTGACCGTCTCGAGGCCAAACAGGGCGGCACCGCCGTCTATGAAGGCGACGTCAAGGTTCGTCAGGGTGTTCGCAAGTTTGACTCCGACTATGCCCAGCTCGACCAGAAGAGCCGGGATGTCATCGCCATCGGCAACATCTATTACAACGACGGTCAGGTGACCGTCACCAGCGACAAGACCCTCAAATCCAACCTGGATACCAAGAACTCCGAACTGGAAGAGGGCAAGTATCAGGTGCATGGCTCACCGGTGCGCGGCTTTGCCAAGCGCGTGGTGATGACCAACAACAACCAGAACATCACCATGGAGGGGGCCCAGTACACCACCTGCCCCCCCGGTCAGGAAGTGTGGACCCTCAAGGCGGGCAGCATCGACATCGACCAGAAAGAGGTGTTCGGCGAAGCCTGGAATGCCAGCCTCTGGCTCTATGACTACCCGGTGTTCTACTTCCCCTATATCAACTTCCCCATCAAGGATGAGCGGAAAACCGGTCTGCTCTACCCGGGTTACAAGCAAAGCTCCAGCAACGGCATGGATATCACCCAGCCCTTCTACTGGAACATAGCTCCCAACTACGATGCCACCATCACTTCCCGTTTTATGGACAAACGCGGCCTGATGGAGCAGGTGGAGTTCCGCTACATGCCGGACCCCGCCCACACCGGCACCCTCTATTTTGAAAATCTGGCGGATGACAAGCAGTACAGCCCGAGCAATCCGAGTCTGGCTGGCCTGTCCGATGGCCATCGCTACCTGATGAACGTCCGCCACGGTTCCGCCCTGATGGATGGCAGCCTGCGTTTTGGTATCGACTACACCCAGGTGCGCGACAAGGACTACAACTACTTCAACGACTTCAGCCCGCAAGTGGGCACTCAGGTCGACAGTCAGTTGCAGCAATCCTTTACCGCCGGCTACTACCAGCACAACTGGAACCTCACCTCCGAGGTGCGCCGCTACCAGATCCTGAGCCCATATGCGCTGCTGCCCCACGAGATGCTGCCGCGTATCGACTACAACTACTATCAGCAAGGCAAGTGGTTCGATCTGGCCTGGAACAGTGAACTGACCAAGTTTGGCTATGACAGTGGCAGTGCCGCTACTCTGCAAGCAGGTGAGCGCTATACCGCCACCCGCCTGCATCTGGCGCCAACCCTGACCGTGCCCTTGGTGGATGCACCGGGTTACTACCTGACCAGTCAGTACAAGCTGATGTTTACCTCCTACAACCAGGAGGTACCCGATAATCTGGTTAGCCAGGACCGCAGCCGTTTCACCGATGCAGACAGCAAACAGCTGACCCTGAAAGAGGGCACCATTACCCGTACTCTGCCCTCCTTCCGCCTCAAGGGGGGCGTCAACTTCGATCGGCCGCTCGACTGGTATGATGGCAAGGGCACCCAAACCCTGGAACCCGAGTTCCAGTACCTCTATATCCCTTACAAAAATCAGGACGAGATCGGGATCTACGACTCCACCACCACCCGTCAGGACTACTACAGCCTGTTCAGTGACCGCCGCTTTGCCGGTCTCGACCGCATCAGCGATGCCAATCGGGTCACCGTTGGCCTGACCAGCCGGGTCTATGACAATGTGGGTGATGAACGGTTGCGTCTGGCGGTGGCCCAGGCCTTCGAAATGACACCACCCAAGGTGCGCCTCTACCCTTCAAATCCGGAAAGCACCAACGCCCGCTCCCTGCTCTCGTTCGAGGGGGATGCCCGGATCACCGATGAGTGGTTTGCCCATGCGGGGACCCAGTACGATACCTCCGAGGGTGAATTTACGGCTGGCAACGGTGCAGTCGAGTACCGAACCGGCAAGCTGACCACTCAGGTCAACTACCGCTACATCAAGGATGGCAACCTGGACTATCGCTATCCGACCAACACGGCACTAGCAGAAGATCTGAGCCAGGCGGGCCTGGTGATGATGGCGCCGATCGCCGATCAGTGGCAGATGTATGGCGGTTACTACCGTGACATCAAGCAGGATGTGAACATTGACCGCAAGATCGGTGTCAAATACGACTCCTGCTGCTGGAGCATCAACATGAGCCTGGAGTGGCACAATCAGCCGGACAACGTAACCCTGAAGCCCACTTCGGAAAAAGTCATTGGTCTGCAGTTTGAAATGAAGGGACTTGGCAGCGTGGGTACCGGTGGCCGCAGCGTCACACTGGATACCGAGCTGTTGCCCTATGTTCGCCCGTTTAATCTGAAAGGCCAGCAATGATGCTGGTCCAGCCTTGAGAGATGGATATGAAAAAGACCCTGATTGCCCTGCTGACCGCGGGAATGTTCGGTGCCATGAGCCAGGCCGCACTGGCTGCGCCCGAGCTGATGGACAAGGTGCTGGCCGTGGTCAACAAGGACGTGGTGCTGTCCAGCCAACAGGACGCACTGGTCAACAAGGTAAAACTCTCCGCTCAGGAGAGCGGCCAGTCCCTGCCTGACGATGCCACCCTGCGCAAACAGGCGCTGGATCGCCTGATCCAGGAGAGCCTGCAGTTGCAACTGGCGGAGCGCCAGGGGCTGAAGATCAGCGACACCCAGCTGGAACAGGCTATTCAGGGCATCGCTGCCGACAACAAGATGACCCTGGATCAGCTGCGGGCCCAGCTCGCCCGTGAAGGGATGACCTATGCCCAATATCGGGAAGAGGTTCGCCGCGAGATCCTGATGAACGAGGTGCGCCGCAACCAGGTGCGCCGCCGTATCAACATCTCCGAGCAGGAGGTGAAGCAGGTGGTGGAGATCCTGAAGAAACAGGGTCAACAGCAGAACGAATACCACGTCGGCCATATCCAGATTGCCCTGCCGGACAACCCCACTGCCGCCCAGCTGGATGCCGCCAAGAGCAAGATCGAGCGCATTCTGGCCGCCCTCAAGCAGGGTGCCGACTTCCGCAAACTGGCCATTGCCGAGAGTAACGGTCCCAAGGCGTTGGAAGGGGGCGACTGGGGCTGGATGAGCCCGCAAGAGATGCCGACCCTGATGGCGGAAGCGGTACAGGGTGCCAAGAAGGGCGACATCGTCGGCCCGCTGCGCTCCGGCGCCGGCCTGCACATCGTCAAGGTGTTCGACACCAAGGGTCAGCAGCAAGTGATGCAGACCGAGGTGAAGGCCCGCCACATCCTGATCAAGCCGTCCATTATCCTGAGCGAAGAGAAAGCCAAGGGGATGCTGGACGGCATTCTGCACGACATCAAGAGCGGCAAGGCAAGCTTCGCCAGCATGGCGGAGAAGTACTCCGAAGATCCGGGCTCTGCGGTGCAAGGTGGCGAACTGGGCTGGTCTGATCCCAACGTCTATGTCCCCGAGTTCCGCGACATGGTCAACCGTCTGCAACCGGGCCAGATCAGTGCCCCGTTCCGTACCAGCCACGGCTGGCACATCGTGCAGGTGGAAGATCGCCGCAGCCAGGATGCGACCGACAAGGCTCAGGAGCAGCGCGCCTACCAGCTGATCTACAACCGTCGCTTCGTGGAAGAGTCCCAGGCGTGGCTGGATGAGCTGCGTGACGAGGCCTACATCCAGATCGAAGGAGCCGGTAGCTGATGAGCTGCCGTCGCCTTGCCGTTACCCCGGGCGAACCGGCCGGGATCGGCCCGGATCTGGTGCTGCAGATTGCCCAGCAGGATTGGCCCCACCAGTTGGTGGTGATCGCCGATCCGGCGCTGCTGCGCGAGCGGGCAACCCTGCTTGGGCTGCCCATCGAGCTTGAGCCCTACGATGCCGCTGCCCCTGCCCGCCCCCAGCGGGCGGGCACCCTGACCGTCTGTCCGGTCATCCTCGGCGCCTCTGTGGTGCCGGGCGAGCTGAACGAAGGCAATGGCGCCTATGTATTGGCTACCCTGCAGCGCGCCTGTGATGGCAACATGAGCGGCGAATTTGCCGCCGTGGTGACCGGGCCGGTGCACAAGGGGATCATCAACCAGGCCGGGGTCTCGTTCAGCGGCCACACCGAGTTCTTTGCCCAGCAATCCAACACCGCCGATGTGGTGATGATGCTGGCAACCGAGGGGCTGCGGGTTGCGCTGGCGACCACCCATATTCCGCTGGCCTATGTGGCGATGGCCATCACCGAGGATCGCCTCGGCAAGGTGATCCGGATCCTCAATGAGGATCTCGCCACCAAGTTTGGCATCGCCAAACCCCGTATTTACGTCTGCGGCCTCAACCCCCATGCGGGGGAAGGTGGCCATCTCGGACGTGAAGAGATTGACGTGATCGAACCCGCCTTGGCCACCCTGCGCCAGGAAGGGATCGATCTGGTCGGCCCATTGCCGGCCGACACCCTGTTCCAGGAGAAATACCTCAAGGATGCGGATGCGGTACTCGCCATGTACCACGACCAGGGGCTGCCTGTGCTCAAATACAAGGGCTTCGGCAGTTCGGTCAATATCACCCTGGGGCTTCCCTTCATCCGCACTTCGGTGGATCACGGCACCGCGCTGGATCTGGCAGGCAAGGGCCTGGCCGATCCGGGCAGCCTTGTCACCGCGATTAACCACGCCATCAAGATGGTAGAGAAAAAAAGATATGAGCAGTAAGGTGCACATGGGCCACACGGCCCGTAAGCGTTTCGGTCAGAACTTCTTGCACGACCGGTATGTGATCGATCAGATCGTCGCCGCCATCAACCCGCAGCCGGGTCAGAATCTGGTGGAGATCGGTCCGGGTCTGGCCGCGCTGACCGAGCCGGTCGCCGCCCAGATGGACAAAATGACCGTGGTCGAGCTTGACCGGGACCTGGCAGCTCGCCTGCGCGAGCACCCGACCCTCAAAGACAAGTTGACCGTCATCGAAGCGGACGCCATGCGTTTCGACTTCGGCACCCTGATGGGTGAAGGCAAGGGGCCGCTGCGGATCTTCGGCAACCTGCCCTACAACATCTCCACCCCGCTCATCTTCCACCTGTGCGAGTTCGCCGCCCGGGTTGAAGACATGCACTTCATGCTGCAAAAGGAAGTGGTGTTGCGTCTGGCAGCAGGCCCGGGCAGCAAGGCTTATGGCCGCCTGAGCGTGATGACCCAGTACTACTGCCAGGTGGTGCCGGTGCTGGAAGTGGGCCCGGGCGCCTTCAAACCGGCGCCGAAAGTGGACTCTGCCGTAGTTCGCCTGATCCCGCACAAGAATCCGACCATAGTCGCAAAAGACATTCGTTGTCTGAATCGCGTCTGTACCGAGGGCTTTGGCCAGCGTCGCAAGACCATCCGCAACAGCTTCTCCAACTTCATAACCGACGCCCAGTTGACCGAGCTTGGTATCGATGGCAACCTGCGCCCGGAGAACCTCTCCCTCGAGCAGTTTGTCATGATCGCCAACTGGCTGGCGGATCAGCAACAGGCCTGATCCTGTGGCACTCCCGCACATCGAGATCCGCCCATACCCCGTGTATGTGGCGGGCTCCAAAGACCCTTACCAGTTTCACTATCTGATCGAGATTGAGAATCTGGGGCCCGGCCCGGTGCAACTGCTGCATCGGCGCTGGCTCATCACCGATGCCAATGGCAAGATGCTGGAAGTGGCAGGCCCGGGCGTGGTCGGGGAACAACCCGTCATTGCCGAAGGTGAAACCTACCGCTACCAGAGTGGCGTGCCGCTGGCGACCCCGCTTGGGGTGATGGAAGGGAGCTATACCCTGCAAGATGGCTCTGGTCAGCAGTTTGAGGCGCCCATCGCCCCCTTCACGCTGGCTATCCCCAATATTATCAACTGAGGTTTCATGGCGAACTATTTTGTCGGTGACATCCAGGGCTGTTACGACGACTTGCGCCGTCTGCTGGATCTTGCCGCGTTCGATCCCGAAAATGACGTGCTCTGGCTCTGCGGCGATCTGGTCGCTCGCGGCCCGGACTCCCTCAATACCCTACGTTTTGTCAAAGGGCTGGGCAACCGCGCCGTCACCGTGCTCGGCAACCACGATCTGCACCTGCTGGCGGTCGCCAATGGCGTTGCACCGCTCAAGAAGAAGGACAAGCTGCAGAGCCTGATGGATGCGCCGGATCGGGATGAACTGCTGGAGTGGCTGCGCCACCGCCCGCTGCTGGCCGAACATCCGGATCTGCCCATCATGATGGTGCATGCCGGGATCTCCCCCGCATGGGATGTCCGCACCGCGCGCAACTGCGCCCGCGAGGTAGAGAGCCTGCTGCGCGGTGACCAGTACAGCTGGCTGCTGCACAACATGTACGGCGACCAGCCCGATGGCTGGAAAGATGATCTGGTCGGGATCGACCGCTACCGCTACATCATCAACACCTTCACCCGGATGCGCTTCTGCTATTTCGACGGTCGTCTCGACTTCAAATGCAAGAAGGGGCCCAAGGAGTCGACCCCGGGGCTGCGTCCCTGGTTCGAGCAGCGCGAGCATCACGTAGATGACCCCATTCTAGTGTTCGGCCACTGGGCAGCGCTGATGGGCAACACCGGCAAAAGCGATATCAAGGCGCTCGATACCGGCTGTGTTTGGGGCAATAGCCTCACCCTGTGGCGCTACGAGGATGATGCCCTCTTGGCCACCCCCTGCCCCACTCACGCCAGCTAGGGGGAACACAGCAATCTGGCGGTCGCTGCCGCACGGATTGCCACAACCCGCTCCAATAACAAAGCCCGGCTGGTTGCCGGGCTTGCTGTTTTAGGTTCCCTGTTTTCCGGCGAATGAAGTTACAACTTGCGCCCCAGCCGCTTCTCGATCTGGCGCCTCTCCCACTCGGGGCCAAACAGCTTGAAGGGCTGAAACACCCGAACAGCATGGGAGGCAAGCCCCAATCCCCAGCCCAGGGTTGGCCACCATGCCCAGATGTACTCCGGATTGCTCAGGTAGTTGATAACAAACAGCCCGCAGATCACCACCACGTAGCTGGCGACATGGTGATAGAAGCCCTTGAGCTCCTCCACATAGCGCATTGCCGCCCGCTCCTCTGTCGATACCTGCACCGCATCCTGACCCATAGTGTCACTTCCTCTCATCTCGCGCTCCTGTTGCTCTGATCCATCCAGTTGAGCCACATCGAGTTCAAAGACGGCGGCCAGGGCCTTGAGAGATTCCAGTCCGGGTTGCTGCCCCTGCTCGATCCGCTGGATAGTGCGGACACTCAAACCAGTCAACGTTGCCAACTGATCCTGAGACCAACCCCGTTGCAATCTCAACTTCCTGACGATCATCTCGAACTCCTTGTGGTAATTGACAGGGCCAGCATAGGGCTTGCGCCGCGAAAGATGACACGACAGATGGCCGACATCAACCTGACAACTCTTTAAAATCAATTAGTTGAATAAACATAAAGAGATATAAGGTCAAGCTCTGGCACACATGCAGATGTGCCCGGAAGTGTCATCACAGGCTCTGCATCAGCTCGGCGGCAATCTCGAAAGAACGCAGTCGGGCCTGATGATCGACGATGGGCCCATTGAACATCAGCTCATCAGCGCGGGTTTCCGCCAGCAGCGCCTTGAGGCCATGACGAACCTGCTCCGGGTTGCCCACTAGCGAGCGGGCCAAGGTCTGCTCCATCGCCATCAGTTCACGGGGCGCCCACTCGTCACCAAGCTGGACGACCGGCGCGGGCAGCTTGCCCGCATCACCGCGATGAAGGCGCAAGAACTGCTGCTGCACGGTAGTGAACTGGAAGCGGGCCTCCCGCTCACTGTCGGCGGCGATCATGTTGATGCAGACCACCGCATGGGGCTTGGGCCAGCGAGCGGAGGGGCGATACTGGCTGCGGTAGATCTCCAGCGCCTGCAGCAACATGGCGGGCGCGAAATGGGAAGCAAAACCGAATGGCAAGCCCATTGCCGCTGCAAGTTGCGCGCTGTAGAGGCTGGAGCCCAGCAGCCAGATGGGCAGATGCAGCCCCTGACCGGGCACCGCCTGCACCGCGCCAATCTCGTCGCCAAAGTAGCTCATCAGCTCACGCACATCGGCGGGGAAATCATCCACCTCACCGCTGCGCATACGCCGCAGCGCCCGCATGGTGCGCTGATCGGTCCCGGGGGCGCGACCAAGACCGAGATCGATGCGGTCGGGATAGAGCGAAGCCAAGGTGCCAAACTGTTCGGCAATCACAAGCGGCGAGTGGTTCGGCAGCATGATGCCACCCGCGCCGATCCGCAGAGTGGTGGTGGCTTCAGCCAGATGGCCGATCAGCACCGAGGTAGCTGCACTGGCAATGCCCGGCATGTTGTGATGTTCGGCCAGCCAGTAGCGCAGGTAACCCCAACCCTCGGCATGGCGGGCAAGATCCCGTGAACGGCGAAACGACTCGGCAGGCACGGAACCTTCGGCAACAGGCACCAGATCGAGCACGGAATAGGGGATGGCAGACATGGGTCACTCCATTGATTTACAGACCAGTAACAAGTGGGGCAATGTAGCACGGGATACCTGAATGAATCACTATCTCCTGCCACACTCTGCCTGCCAAGCGGCAGCAATCGAACGGAACAAATCTCAGGCAAGTATTGTTTGAACGCTCATCCTGCTGGCCGCGCAAGCCTGGGGGTGGATCATATTTTCTTACATTTGCGGGCTGGCCTGAGCGCCCCGGGCTGGTTATAACGGTGCCCCTATAGCGAAGGGGGAGCAACAGACTCCCCCTCACTCTTTGTCACACCACACTGTTCAGGTTATCTATGTCAAAACATCTCGTTCTGCTGGGCGCGCTGACGCTCTCCGGCTGCGCCCTGTTGTCTCCCCCCGCCCCCACCGTCACCCCGGTGCACCTTGCCGATACCAGCCAGCGCGGCTTCTACATCGAGTGCAGCAGCATGAAAGCCTGCTTCCAGCAGGCCAACCAGACCTGCCCGCAAGGTTACAAGGAGACCGACCGCCGCCAGCAGACGCTCTACAGCACCCAGTATCTGGGGGGAAGCTATGACGACGAAAAGAAGGTCTACAAAGCAGCCAAGCCCTATCGCATCGCCAACACAATCCTCTCGCTGACCATCCAGTGTCCCGTCACTACAGGCTGAGCCAACCGAAGGGGTGCTCTCTCCCGTTACTGCGAAAAAGAAAACGGTCAACCGAGGTTGACCGTTTTTCACTGCGCAGCACCCTTAGAACAGCAGGTGTGCCACCCCGGCAATAACCGGCAAGGTGACCAGGGTGCGCAGCAGGAAGATAACGAACAGCTCCCACAGCTTGACCGGGATCTTGCTGCCCAGCAGCAGGGCGCCCACTTCCGACATATAGATCAGCTGGGTCACCGACATGGCGGCAATCACGAAGCGGGTCATGTCACTCTCGATGGTCGAGGCCAGCACCGCCGGAATGAACATGTCGGCAAAACCGACCATGATGGTCTTGGACGCCGCTTCCGCCTCCGGCAGTTGCAGCAGCTCCAGCAAGGGGACAAACGGAGCGCCAAGCCAGTTGAAGATAGGGGTGTGCTCGGCCAGCATCAGGGCACAGGTACCGATCGCCATTACCACCGGCAGCACGCCAAACACCATATCCAGTGCATTCTTCACCCCTTCCCGTGCGACTGCGCCGAGATCAGTCATGCTGTCAGCCTTGGTCAGCGCCCGCTCGAAGCCATAGCTCATCACGCTGTGCTGGTGCGGCACTGCTTCCTGCTTGCGGCACAGGGGGGTGCCATCGGCATAGATGTCCTTCTTCCAGCAAAGTGGCGGTAAACGCGGCACCACGATAGCGGCGACCACCCCCGCCAGACAGACGGTCAGGTAAAAGGGGACAAACATGTGCTCCAGCTTCACCTGGGAGATCACCACCAGACAGAAGGTGATGGAGACCGCAGAGAAGGTGGTGCCAATCACCGCGGCTTCACGCTGGGTATAGAACTTCCCTTCGTACTGCTTGCTGGTCAGCAGGATGCCGACGCTGCCATCGCCAAGCCAGGAGGCAAAGCAGTCCACTGCGGAGCGCCCCGGCAACCGGAACACCGGACGCATGATGCGGGTCATCATGGTGCCGACAAATTCCAGCAACCCGAAATCGAGCAGCAACGGCAGCAGCAGGCCGGCAAAAATGAAGACCGAAAACAGCACCGGCAGCAGATCGTTGAGCACCAGTCCACCGGTTGCGCCGGAGTAAAGCACCTCTGGCCCCACCTGGAAGAAGGTCAGCAGCACGAAGATACCGCCCAATACCCGCACGCAGGCCCAGAAAGGGGAGACATTGAACAAACTGTTGAGGAAAGGACGACGCACCAGAATCGCTGGCTTGAACAACCAGGCAATCACCGTCATCAGCATGGTGGTGGTGATCACCGCACTGACCATGGCGACTAGATAATCGGCAAAAACGCGCTGTACCAGCTTGGCCAGCACGGCCACCGGGATGGTGACGTTACCGTCATAGACGACCGGCGTCATGAACAGCAGGATCCCGATAAGTGACGGAACCAGAAACATCAACAAATTACGGCGAGTATTGACCGCAGGTGCTTCGAGACTCTTTTCCAACATGATATGACAGCCCTAATGTTACTTTTCCCTAGCCAGGCCAACCTGCGTATTCATGCATTAACCGGCAAAGCGGGCGCAAGAATACTCTAAAAAAATGCACAAACAAGCCCTTAAGGCAGAAATCTGCGCATAAATATTTCCACAGGTAAACCTTCCATTAAAACAATAAGATACAGCGGCGCATATCGATTCAATCGACATCGCCAGATGATTGTTTCGTTATTGTTAATTTTGGTGGGCAGTATAATCGGTTATCAGTGGCAGGCAATAAGTGACATCACAAATATATCTAATGAGTTGCTGCTCGATAGACATAAAAAAACCGGAGCCTGTTCAGGCTCCGGTTTTCAATGAGAGTGACGGGGATCAGTCACGGACGTAGATGACTTCAACGCCATCATCTTCGTCGTCATCCCAATCGTCATCATCAAGCCCTTCATCGAAGGCAAGAGAGGCAGCCAGTGCTTCCGCTTCAGCCTTGGCCAGCTGGTTCTTGTGGTAGTCATCCCACTTGAACTCCACCTTCTCGATGGCGTCTTTGGCATCTTCCGCCAGCTGACGGGGCATGGTATCCAGCAGATCCAGAATGTCGTAGCAGACCTTCTTGGTGCCTTCCTTGCTGATGGCAGTGATGGCATAGACCGGACCTTCGTGGTTCAGGGCCGCCTTGACGCGATCCATCACCTCCTGAGCTTCTTCTTCCAGGATCAGGTCCATCTTGTTAAACACCAACCAGCGCGGCTTGCCAGCCAGTTCCGGGCTGTACTTCTCCAGCTCCTTGACGATGGTCACGGCATTTTCAGCAGGATCGGAGCCATCAACCGGGCAGATATCCACCAGGTGGATCAGCACGCGGCAACGCTCGAGGTGTTTCAGGAAGCGGATACCCAGGCCTGCGCCTTCGGCAGCGCCTTCGATCAGACCCGGGATATCGGCGATCACGAAGGAGCGGGAGTTCTCACCACGCACCACACCCAGGTTCGGTACCAGGGTAGTGAAGGGGTAATCAGCCACTTTCGGGCGAGCCGCAGAAACGGCGCGAATAAAGGTAGACTTGCCTGCGTTGGGCAGACCCAGCATGCCGACATCGGCCAGCAGCAGCAGCTCCAGCTTCAGGGTACGCACTTCACCCGGAGTACCGTTACTCTTCTGGCGGGGAGCACGGTTGACGGAGCTCTTGAAGCGGGTGTTGCCCAGACCGTGGAAACCACCTTTGGCAACCAGCAGCTTCTGCTCGTGGTGGGTCAGGTCCCCCAGCAGTTCACCGGTATCTTCATCGGTCGCACGGGTACCGACCGGCACGCGCAGGATCTTGTCCTTGCCGCGGCGACCGGTACAGTTGGCGCTCTGGCCATTCTCACCGCGCTCGGCAGCATGGAAACGCTCGAAACGGTAGTCGATCAGGGTATTGAGGTTTTCGTCGGCGATCAGATATACGTCGCCACCGTCACCGCCGTCACCGCCGTCCGGACCACCGTTGGGAATATATTTTTCACGGCGAAAGCTTACACAACCGTTACCACCGTCACCGGCATCGACTCGAATCTGGACTTCATCAACAAACTTCATAGGTAACCGTCACCTTAATTCGAAAAACCGATACGCAATTATAGTGGTACAGACCCCTGCGGGCGATACGCATCTTGCCAATCATGCCCGTCAGAGCCAAAGTCAGCTGCGTTCCGTTTTTTCGTCAACGACATCAGAAAGACGTCAGAAAAACAAAAGCCCCGCCTGTTGGCGGGGCTTCGGATCCTTGCGGTCCGTAATTACTCAGCAACGATGCTAACGTACTTACGATTCAGCGGACCTTTAACTTCGAACAGGATTTTACCAGTCGCGGTAGCGAACAGGGTGTGATCCTTGCCCAGACCAACGTTAGTGCCAGCGTGGAACTTGGTACCACGTTGACGAACGATGATGCTGCCAGCCAGAACTGTTTCGCCGCCGAAACGCTTCACGCCCAGGCGTTTAGCTTCAGAATCGCGACCGTTGCGGGATGAACCGCCAGCTTTTTTGTGTGCCATTTATCGGACTCCTCTAATTAAGCGCTGATGCCAGTGATTTTGACTTCAGTGAACCACTGACGGTGGCCCGCTTGCTTACGATGGTGCTTACGACGACGGAACTTGACGATAGTCACTTTCTCGCCACGGCCGTGAGCCACAACTTCAGCTACAACCTTGCCACCTTCAACGAAAGGAGCACCTACTTTAAAAGTGTCGCCTGCAGCAACCATCAGAACTTCGTTGAAGTCGATGGTAGCGCCAGTCTCAACGTTCAGCTTTTCCAGACGAACGATTTGACCTTCGGCCACACGGTGTTGTTTTCCGCCGCTTTGGAATACCGCGTACATTTGATTAACTCCGTAAAGGCATGTCTTTTGCTCAAGGCTAGACATGCGCAAAAACCTATAACAATGGGCGGGCATTCTACGCAAATCGATCTGCTCAGGCAAGGCCAATTTAGCAAAAAGTTTATTTTGTGCGCATATCTGCCGCCGTGGATAAACGCCTAACTGTAACCCATTGTGAAATCGTGTAGAATCCCTGCCATTACTAAAATCGCAGTTATTGCTGCTGTCACGTTACGAGACTTATGGACCAACAGACTATCCGTGCGCTCTGTGCCGCCGACATGACGGCGGTCAATGAACTGATCCTGGCCCGACTCCAGTCCGACGTTAGTCTGATTAATCAGCTGGGTTTCTACATTGTCAGCGCCGGCGGGAAACGGATGCGCCCCATGCTGACCGTGATGGCTGCGCGTGCGCTGGGCTATGAAGGTGAGGATCACCTGAAACTGGCCGCCATCATCGAATTCATTCACACCTCTACCCTGCTGCATGACGACGTGGTCGACGAATCCGACCTGCGCCGCGGCCGGGAGACCGCCAACGCCATGTTTGGCAATGCTGCCAGCGTGCTGGTCGGTGACTACCTCTATAGCCGCTCCTTCCAGATGATGGCCGAACTCTCCAACCTGCGGGTGATGGAGATCCTCTCGGATGCCACCAACACCATCGCCGAAGGGGAAGTGTTGCAACTGATGAACTGCAACGACCCGGATACCACCGAAGAGAGCTACATGACGGTCATCTACTGCAAGACCGCCAAGCTGTTCGAGGCCGCCACTCGCCTTGCCGCCGTGCTGACCCATCAGCCCGAGCCCGTCGAGCAGGCCATGACCGATTACGGCAAGTATCTGGGCACCGCGTTCCAGATCATTGATGACGTGATGGACTACTGCTCCCAGAGCGAAGAGATGGGCAAGAACGTCGGCGACGATCTGGCCGAAGGCAAACCGACCCTGCCGCTGCTGCGCGCCATGGCAGTGGGTACGCCGGAAGAGCGCCAGCTGGTGCGCGATGCCATCGAGCACCGCAACGGCATGGAGCATCTTGAGCAGATCCTTGGCATTCTCGACCGCACTGGCGCGCTGGAATACTCCCGCATGCGTGCCAGGAAAGAGGCCGACAAGGCCATTGCTGCCCTCGCCATCCTGCCGGACTCCCCGCACAAGCACGCGCTGGAAACACTGGCCCACATGGCCGTGCAGCGCAGTGCCTGAGTAAACGACATGCATGAAAAAAGAGGCCTTCGGCCTCTTTTTTATTGTCTGCTATCTGCTGGACAGTGCATTGCGCCAGACTCAGCGACTCAGCATCCAGAGGATCACGCTACCCGCCACCACTAGCGAGCCGCCGATACGGCGCAACTGCTCCGGTGGCTGATCGCTCAGTAACCGCAACATATGCTGCCATGCCCTCGGCATCAACAGCGGGCCGAGTCCCTCGAACAACAACAGCAATCCCAACCCCATCAGCATGGATGTCAGCATCTGACCTCCTTCAATGCAACCAGCCCCCTGGGTCGACGGCTGGCGTTGGCACCAAAAACAAAAGGGTCTGACAATGCAGACCCTTTGAATGTGACCTCGTGGCGATTACTGCTTGGTGCCGTGAGGAGACTTGAGGTAACGGAAGAACTCGCTGTCCGGCTTGAGCACCATCAGGTCGTTGCCACCGGCAAAGCTCTTGCGATAGGCCTCCATGCTACGCACGAAGCTGAAAAACTCGGGGTCTTTCTTGTAGCTGTCGGCATAGATCTTGGCGGCTTCCGCATCCCCTTCACCACGCAGCTGGCGAGCGTTACTCTCGGCGTCGGCGATCATGACGGTTACCTTGCGGTCGATATCGGCACGCAGGATTTCAGCCTTCTCGCGACCCTGAGAGCGGTGCTCACGGGCGACTGCGGTACGCTCGGCGCGCATCCGCTGGTAGATGGAGTTGGAGACTTCCACCGGCAGGTTGATCTGCTTGATCCGCACATCCACCACCTTGATACCGAGCTCGGAGGAGCGCGCCATCTTCTTCAGGGCATCTTCCATCACGGTACTGCGCTCACCGGAGACGATGTCCTTGATGGTGCGGTTACCGATCTCGGAACGCAGACCGTTGTTGATCTTGCGCTTGAGCAGATCTTCAGCCTGCAGCTTGTTGCCACCACCGGTTGCCAGGTAGTACTTGGAAAAGTCCTCGATCTTCCACTTCACGTAGGAGTCGATGATCAGGTCTTTCTTCTCGGAGGTAACAAAACGATCGGCCTGGCTGTCAATGGTCTGGATGCGGGCATCCATCTTGCGAACCTGGTCGATGAGCGGCACCTTGAAGTGCAGGCCCGGCTCATAGAGGCGGGGTTCACCGGAGTCAACCCGCTTCACCTTGCCAAACTGCACCACAATCCCCTTCTGACCTTCATCAACGATAAAGACAGAGGAGAAGCAGACCATGGCCGCGACAGCGATTGCACCAATAGCTAGCTTTTTCATCTATCAGTTTCTCCCTGAGCTGAAGCGGTCACCGCTACGCAGCGGCATTGTCGGGGTAGAGTTGGCACCCTCGTTGGAAACGGGGACCTGCTCTGTGACCGGGGCGACAGTGGCACGATCAGACTGGGCAGCCTTCGGCTTGCCAGACAGCTTGTCGAGCGGCAGGTAGATCATGCTGTTGTTGCCAGCCGGCATGTCGACCACCACCTTGTTGGCCTGCTGATAGAGCTCTTCCATGGTTTCCAGATAGATACGCTCACGGGTCAGCTCGGGGGCAGCCAGATACTGGGGCAGCAGCTCGTTGAAGCGAGCAACTTCACCCTGGGCTTTCAACACGATCTGGGATTTGTAAGCTTCCGCTTCCTGCTCCAGACGCTTCACCTGACCACGAGCCTTCGGCTCCACTTCACGGGCATAGGCTTCTGCTTCACGAATGAAGCGCTGTTCATCTTCCTGAGCGGAGATGGCGTCATCAAAGGCGTCTTTCACCTCTTCCGGCGGACGCGCCGGCAGGAAGTTGACATCGACGATCTGCAGACCCATCTGGTAGGGCTCGATGATGCCATCGATCACCTGCCAGGTCTCCTGACGCACCTTCTCACGACCGGTAGTCAGGACGTCATCCATCCGGGTATGACCCACCACGTAGCGCAGGGCGCTATCGGTGGCCTGACCCAGACTCTCGTCGGCATTGGTCACGCTGAACAGATACTGCTCGGGATTGACGACACGGTACTGCACGTCCATCTCGACCCGTACCACGTTCTCATCCTGAGTCAGCATGAAACCGGAGGCAGGCAGGGAGCGCACGGACTCGACGTCCACCGGGATCACCTGATCGATAAAGGTCGGCTTCCAGCGCAGGCCCGGCTCGACAATATGGGAAAACTTGCCAAACCGCAGCACGGCACCACGCTCCGCTTCGCGAATGGTGTAGAAGCCGCTGACGACCCACACCACCACAGCCACAACCAGCGCGATGGAGATACCAAAGCGACCTACATCGCCGCCAGATTTGCCGCCACCAAACAAGCCACCGAAACGGCGACTCACTTTGCGCAGCATTTCATCCAGATCAGGGGGTCCCTGATTCTTGCCGTTATTCCCCCAAGGGTCACGGTCTTTGCCGTTGTTACCAGGCTCATTCCAAGCCATCAGCGTCTCCATTAATACATGCGGATGGATATCATCTCTATCGTGCCATCATACGTTGAGAAGCCCCTAAGGGTTCACCTTCATCAACGAATCAATGCCTGATAAAGCGTTGTAAACTCTCACCTTCCTGTTTCACGAGGCGGTTCCAGTCGGCCACTTGCAAACGGACTTCCAGCACGAAATCACCCTCCTCGCTAAAACCTTCCTGCTCAATCCCTTTCAGCTGATAGAGCGCACTGCGCAATCTCGCGGCAGAAGGAGGCAACTGCAGGGTGTGATGCACCATGGAGCCAGCCAGCAATTCGGTCAGCGCCGTAAACAGATGCTCACAACCTTCACCAGTCTGGGCCGATAGCCAGACGCGCAACGGGCGCCCCTCGTCATCTCGCTCCAGACCTGCCGGACGATCCGCCAGCTTGTCGATCTTGTTGCAGATCATCAGCTGGGGCCTGTCATCGGCTTCAATCTCGGCCAACACCTGCTGCACGGAGTCGATATTCTCCTGCATCTGCTCATCGGCACAGTCCACCACATGCAGCAGCAGATCCGCTTCACGGGTCTCCTGCAGGGTCGCCTTGAAGGCCGCGACCAGATCATGGGGCAAGTGTCGAATAAATCCAACTGTATCCGCCAAAATCACATCACCCACATCCCGGATCACCAGTTTACGCAGGGTGGGATCCAGAGTTGCGAACAATTGGTCGGCAGCATACACGCTGGCAGCTGTAAGTTGGTTGAACAAAGTGGACTTTCCGGCGTTGGTATAACCAACCAGTGACACCGTCGGTACTTCGTTGCGGTTGCGGGCACGGCGTCCCTGCTCCCGCTGCTTGGCCACCTTGTCGAGCCGACGCAAAATCGCCTTGATGCGTTCCCGCAGCAGACGTCGGTCAGTTTCAAGCTGGGTTTCACCCGGGCCACGCAGACCGATCCCGCCCTTTTGACGCTCAAGGTGGGTCCAGCCTCGCACCAGACGAGTGGAAAGATGGCGCAACTGGGCCAGTTCGACCTGCAGTTTACCTTCGTGGGTACGGGCGCGCTGGGCAAAGATATCGAGGATCAGGCCGGTTCGGTCCACCACCCGGCACTGGAACAGACGCTCTAGGTTGCGCTCCTGGGCAGGGGTCAGGGCATGGTTGAAGATGACGACGTCGGCATCCAGCATCTGGACTTGGGACGCGATCTCTTCAGCCTTGCCACTGCCGACAAAAAATTTGGCACTGGGCGCACTGCGACTGGTGGTAATTACCCCCAGCGCATTGACTCCGGCCGAGCTCACCAACATCTTGAGCTCTTCCAGATCCTCCCGCTCACCCTCATCACTGAAGTTGACATGCACCAGAACGGCCTGTTCGCCAGCTTCATAACGGTCAAACAAGCGCTTGCTCCTTAACAGGAATCATGATGAATCTGAGTTGGCGAGTCGACTCGCCCAGGGGTATCACGCCTCGGCATCACCCTGTTCATCAGCCGCGCCACCCGGAGTGGGCTGGTGATGATTGACGGCACGGGCCGGTACGACAGTCGAGATGGCGTGCTTGTAAACCATCTGGCTCACGGTGTTTTTCAGCAGGATAACAAACTGGTCAAAAGACTCGATCTGACCTTGCAGTTTGATGCCGTTCACCAAATAGATAGAAACAGGAATCCGCTCACGGCGCAGCGCATTCAAAAACGGGTCTTGGAGAGATTGCCCCTTAGCCATTTTTCTTTTCCTTATAGTTTGTTGTTTTTAAACACCGAATATCAATATAACAACCTGATTATACAGGGAGTGTCAAGCCGCACCAGCGCGAGCAAGCACGCGGTCGAGATTGCCAGACTCACCAGATTCCAACCAGGTCACATCGGGCCAGCCGCGCAACCAGGTCATCTGTCGTTTTGCCAATTGGCGTGTGGCAACAATTCCACGATAACGCATCTCATCATACCCCACTTCACCGCACAGGTAGTCCCACATTTGGCGATAACCCACACAGCGAATGGAGGGGAGATCCGGGTGCAGATCGCCGCGCGCCATCAGCGCACGAACCTCCTGTTCAAAGCCGCCTTGCAGCATCTTGTCAAAGCGCTGTTCGATCCGCTGATGCAGCACGGAGCGATCGCTCGGGGCGATGGCAAACTGCAGCACCCGATAGGGCAAGCCCTCCCCCTGCACCTGCGTCAGCTCGGTAAGGGTCTTGCCGCTGATACGGTAGACCTCCAGCGCCCGAGAGAGTCGCTGCGGGTCATTGGGGTGGATCCGCGCCCCGGCCACAGGGTCGATGCGCACCAGCTCGTCGTGCAGCGCTTGCCAACCGCAGCGGGCAGCCTCTTCCTCAATCCCGGCACGAATGGCGGGATCGGCAGAGGGCAGCGGGGACAATCCCTCCAGCAACGCCTTGAAATAGAGCATGGTACCGCCCACCAGCAGCGGAATGCGGCCACGGTCGGCGATCTCTTTCATCTCCCGCAGGGCATCCTTGCAAAAATCGGCTGCCGAATAGCTCACAGCGGGATCAAGAATGTCTATCAGCCGGTGCGGAGCCCGCGCCAGTTCATCAGCGGTGGGCTTGGCCGTACCTATATCCATGCCGCGATAGATCAGCGCAGAATCGACGCTGATGATGTCGCAAGGCAATGCCTGGCACAGTTCAATGGCGAGATCCGTCTTGCCGGAGGCCGTCGGCCCCATCAGAAAAATTGCGGTCGGCAAGTCACTCGCCATGTTCAAACTCCTCCAGCACGGTCGCCAGCGAAAGCGGGCGTACCATGCGAATGTCTGCCAGTTGGTCACTGAAATCAGTCACAAGTTCCGTCAGCAGACGACTGGCAGTTGAAAAATCGTATATCTTCTCGCGGCTTATCCCCTGCTCCACCAGCCATTGGCATAATACTTCAGCCTGCTGACCAGCATCACTGTCAGATCCGCCCTCGATAATTTGCAGCAATTCGGGTAACAGACGCACCAGATCGGTCTGGCGCAGCAGAGCCGGTACCCGAGTCAGGATCATGGTGTCGCGCCCCCCGCTTTTCAACTCCAGTCCCATCCGTTTCAGCAAACGCTCCTGCTCGGTCACCAGCGCGATCAAATTCTTCGGCAATTTGAAGGAGACCGGCAGCAACAGTGGCTGGGCCGCCAGCCCCTGACCCCAGGTCTCCAGCAACCAGTGGCGTAGCAGCACCCGCTCGGCGCGTACCAGCGAGAGCAGGGCCAGCTGATTATCCCGCTCGATCAACAGGTAGGCCTGCTCCACCAGTGTCAGGGCGCGACATCCCCCCTGTTTGGGTGACGGCACCGTGTCGGTGGACTGTGCGGGAGCAGCCTCAGTCGCAGTTGCGATAGGCAGCGTAGTGAGCAGAGCGCCCATGCCGTGCATCGCCTCCCGGCTTGGGGGCTCGGGCGGTTGATAATTGCTGGCTCGGCTAGCCCCACTGCCCCCCTCCAGCACCTGTGCAGGTGCCCGGTAGCTGTGCTCGGCACCGTACCATTCGGGACGTGGCGCCTGACCGGGATATTCAATCTGCGGACTGACCGGCAACTCGACCAGAGTTTCGGCCAGCGGAGTGTCCTGATGAGCGGTGCTCCCCCCTTCGCGGCGCAGCGCGGTAAACAGCGCCTGAAAGATAAAGTCGTGGATCAGCCGCGCCTGATGGAAGCGCACCTCATGCTTGGCCGGGTGGACGTTGACATCTACCTGACGGGGATCCAGCTCGATATAGAGCACATAAGCGGCGAAGCGATCGGGAGGCAGCAGCTCGTCATAGGCCTGACGAATGGCGTGGTTGATGAGCTGTCGCGCATCATCCGGCCGTTGACATAGGTGTATTGCAGATCGTTTTGCGGTCTTGCCCCCTCCGGAGTCGCCAACCAGCCCCACAACCGCACGTCGCTATGCTCGCTCTCCACCGCCAGCGCATGGTGCATGAAGGGGGTGCCGCAAACGGCGGCGAGGCGACGCTCCTGCTCCGGCACGGTATTGGCGGCCTTGTACTGGCGCACCACCTTGCCATTGTGGCGCAGGATCAGGGTGGCATCGAAGCGGGAGAGCGCGATGCGGCGCACCAGCTCGTCGATATGGGCAAACTCGGTCTTTTCGCTGCGCATGAACTTGCGCCGCGCGGGGGTATTGAAGAAGAGATCCACCACCTCCACCGTGGTGCCCACCGGATGGGCCGCCGGCTTGATGGTGACGCTCATTTCGCGCCCTTCCGCCTGGGCTTGCCAGGCTTCGGACTGATCTGCAGTACGGGAGGTGAAAGTGAGACGGGAGACCGAGCTGATGGAGGCGAGCGCCTCACCACGAAAGCCGAGGCTGTTGATCCCTTCCAGATCATCCAGCGTGGCCACCTTGGAGGTCGCATGACGCGACAGCGCCAGCACCAGCTCGTCTTTG
Organism: Aeromonas sp. 97A; assembly: GCF_051919185.1. NCBI lineage: Bacteria > Pseudomonadati > Pseudomonadota > Gammaproteobacteria > Aeromonadales > Aeromonadaceae > Aeromonas > Aeromonas sp. 97A. The sequence continues at coordinate 2,822,771 of NZ_JBQBFF010000001.1, forward strand.
GCGACGCCACAGCCGTTGTCACGGATGCGGATCAGCTTGGCTCCCCCTTTGTCGATGTCGATCTCGACCCGGTCGGCCCCCGCATCCAGGCTGTTTTCCACCAGCTCTTTCACCACAGAAGAGGGCCGCTCCACCACCTCTCCGGCTGCAATCTGGTTGGCCAGAATGGGTGGCAAAATACGGATCGGCATCATTTACTCCTGAATTTCTTTCTTGCGGATGGTCAGTCTCTTAAGGCTCCAGGAGGGCCGCTCCACCACCTCTCCACCAACCGGAATCTGGTTAGCAAGGATAGGGGGCAATATACGGATCGGCATCACTTGCTCCTGAATTTCAATCTTGCTGATGTTATTCGCTAACAGCGGGAGCGGCATCGCTCGCTCCCGCGCGTCAGTTTTGCGGAATGTAGAGCACCTGCCCTACCTGAATATTCCGCGACTTGAGCTTGTTGATCTCTACCAGCCGAGCCTGACTCACCCCATGTTTCTCGGCAAGGCGGGAGAGACTCTCCCCCCGCTTGACCACATGGCGGATCATCTGCGACTTGTCGTCACTGCGAACGGGGGCGGCACTGCGGCTCTGCCCCTGCTGGGGGATATAGATGGTCTGACCAATCTGAATATCCCGACTGCGCAGCTGGTTGATCTCCACCAGAGTGGACTGACTCACCCCATGCTTCTCGGCAAGTCGAGAGAGGCTCTCGCCCCGTTTGACCACATGGCGGAGCATCCGCGATTTGTCATAGTCGCCCACACTGCTGACCGGCGCACCGCTCTCTTGCGCTGCCGCCGAGTAAGGCTTGATCACCCCGACTCCGGAGCCGCTCCCAGCACCGCCGTCGCGGGCAGTGGCGGGCATCTTGTTGGTCACCACCGGCTGCGACTGTGTCTGCCTGGGCTGGCTCACCGGCTGCCGGGCTACCGGTGCAGGGCGAGTAGCAGCAGGTTGGCTCACCTGCCCTTTGCCGGTCAGCATGGCCCCCTTGGTCGGGTGGGCGCGGTAGTAGTTGCGGATCCCCTCGAAGATGGCGCGGGCCAGCTGGTCCTGATAGCTGGCGGTGGCCAGCAGCTTCTCTTCAGCATGGTTGGAGATAAAACCGGTCTCCACCAGCACCGAGGGAATATCCGGCGCCTTCAGCACCGCCAGACTGGCATGCTCCGGCGCCTTCTTGTGCAGTCGGGCAACCTTGCCCATGGAGCGCAGGATCTGGCGGCTGACGTCATACCCTTCGGCACGGGACTTGTCCATGGATAGGTCGAGGAAGGTCTGCGCCAGATAGGGGTTGGGATCAGATTCCGCCAACACCTTGCCGACACCGCCCAGCAGCTCGCCCTGCTTCTCCTGCTTCTCCAGCCAGCTGCCCATCTCGCGGTTGGCACGGTTGGTCGACAAGACCCAGACCGAGGCACCACGGGGCGTGGAGTTGTGGAAACTGTCCGCATGGACCGACACCAGCAGATCCGCCTTGGCCTTGCGGGCAATCTCGGAGCGCTTGTTGAGGTCGACGAAATAGTCGCCACGACGGGTCATCACGGCACGCATCCCCGGCTCGCGGTCGATCAGTGCCGCCAGCTTCTGGGAGACCGCCAGCGTCACCCGCTTCTCGTAGGTACGGCGCGGGCCGATGGAGCCCGGGTCTTCCCCGCCGTGGCCCGGGTCGATGGCAATCACCACTCCCTTGCCCTTGCCACCGACAGGCGTGGATTGCACTGCTGCCGCCGAGCGCTTCTCTTCATAAGGCAGATCGATGACCAGACGGTGGCCATAAGGCCCGGCTGGCGCCAACGGAAAGACCACAGGCTTGATGGCGGAGCTGAGATCCATCACCAGCCGCAGACCGCCCTTCTCCAGCGGAGTGCTCTGGCGGATCTTGCGCACCAGTTCGCTGTTGTTCTCGATCCGGGCCAGATTGGCGGCGTTGCTCGCCCCTTTCAGATCGATTACCAGCCGATCCGGGCCGGTGAGGGTGAAGTAGTTGTAATTGGGGGCGCTGCTCATATCGAGCACCACCCGGGTGTTATCCGGTGATGGCCAGATTCGTACGCTCTTGAGCTGATTCGCCCAGGAGGGTAACGCCATCAAGGAGAGAGCAATAACAAGGATCAAGCGCACGTAGATGACAACCGTTCCAGAATGGCTTCGCCAATAGCAGAGCGAGCCTCTATCAGAACCTCGCGCTGCTCGCCTACATAGGTGAGGGTAATTTCCAGGTCGGGAGCCGGTAACCAGCCCTCGCCCTTCTCGGACCACTCCACCAGACAGAGAGTGTTGGCGGCAAAATAGTCCCGAATGCCCATGAATTCCAGCTCTTCCGGATCAGCCAGGCGATAGAGATCGAAATGGTAGACCTGCCAGCCATCGAGCTCATAGGGCTCGACCAGGGTGTAAGTTGGGCTTTTTACCTTGCCCTGATGGCCAAGGCCCTGCACCCAGCCGCGTGTCAGGGTGGTTTTACCGGCGCCAAGCGTGCCATGCAAAAACACTGTGGTCGCCTGCTGGCAAGCCTGTGCCAGACGGCCACCCAGTGCCACGGTTGCTGCCTCGTCCGGCAGTGTCATCATCAACTGTTTTGCCATGTTCTTCTTTTTAACTTGTAATGGTGTCGGGATTAACCAGTTTGCGGATCAGCGGCAGCAAGTCTGACGCCAGCATGCCCCGCTCGCCGTCGGCGGCGGCCTGATCTGCAGCCTCACCGTGGATCACGGCGCCCAGCCAGCTTGCCATGGTGGCAGACCAGCCCTGGGCCAAAAGGGCGGCGATTATACCAGATAACAGATCGCCCATGCCGCCACTTGCCATGCCGGGATTGCCTTCACAACAGAGAGCGACCCGCTCGCCGTCATAAATAAGTGTTCCGGCCCCTTTTAACAACACCACACCGCCATAGCGCCGCTGCAGCGCCTGCACGGCGGCAAACCAATCGCTTTCAATCTCGGCAATGGAGCATCCCAGCAGGCGCGCCGCTTCACCGGGATGGGGCGTGAGCACCCAATTATCCTGATGGCGGGGAGATTGCGCCAGCCAATTCAATCCATCGGCGTCCAAAACCAGTGGCAGCCGTTCGGTGAGATAACGGGCGATTTGCGCTCTTCCCCACTCATCCTGACCGAGCCCGGGGCCAATGACCCGCACCGACGCCCACCCCTCGTCATCTGCGGTAGTGAGACTCATCAGTTCGGGTTGATAGAGGCTGACCGGCGGATGTTCCGGATGCTGACACACCCGCACCAGCCCGGCCCCCGCCCGCAGGCAGGCGCGGGCAGCCAGCACGATGGCCCCCTGCATGCCGCGATTGCCCCCCACCAGCAGTACCTTGCCATAAGAGCCCTTGTGGGAAGCGCGCGGACGCGGGGTCAGCTGCGTGCTGAGCTGCGGATAATCGATACGCCAGGCGGCGGGCAGCATAGTGTCATCAGGCGTCACGCCAAGGGGATCGCAGTCGAGCTGGCCGACGCAATCCACCCCGTCGCCGGTGAGCATCCCCTGCTTGATACCGATAAAGGTGAGGGTGCGAGTGGCCTGCACCACAGCCCCCATGGCACGGCCGGTATCGCCGTTGAGGCCAGAGGGGAGATCCACCGCCAGCACGGGCACAGCCAAGCCATTGATTGTTGCGACGATCTTTGTCAGTAGTGGCGAGAGGGGCGTGTTGACGCCGGTGCCAAGCAGGGCATCGACCACCAGATCCGGGGCGGAGTGTTGGGTATCATCAAACTGCTCGGCCAGCCAGACCCTGCCACCGGCCGCCAACCACTCATCGGCGGCCTGTTTGGCATCCCCCTTCAGCTGGTCGGGTGCCCTAGCGGCAATCACCACCACCTCGATGCCAATCTGGCGGGCAAGGCGGGCCAGCACATAGCCATCACCGCCGTTATTACCGGGGCCGACGAAAATCCACCAGCAGCGACTGTCGGGCCAATGCAGGGTGGCATAAGTACGCAGCGCGGCACCGGCTCGCTCCATCAGGGCATAGAGAGGTTGCCCCTCACGCGCGGCCCAGTTGCGCTCCAGTGCGCGGATCTGTTCAGTCTGCCACAGCCCCTGTGGTAAACTGCCCCCCTCTTTTGTGCCCAACGCGCCCCTGATGATCTCTACCATGACGGCTCCCGCCTCCTATCAATCGACCCACGCCAGCAAACTCCGGCCAGGCCAAGCCGCATGAGCGCACCTGACTTCCACCAGCTGGCCCACGATATCAAGCTCTGGGCACGGGAGCTAGGTTTTGACCAGGCGGGCATCACCGACACCGACCTGCGTATCGAAGAGCCGAGATTGCAGGCCTGGCTGGATGCGGGCTATCACGGCAGCATGGATTACATGGCGCGCCACGGCATGATGCGGGCGCGCCCCCACGAGCTGCTGCCGGGCACGGTGCGGGTGTTGTCGGTGCGGATGAACTACCTGCCGTTCGAGGCGGGCTTCGCCGCTACCCTGCGCGATCCGACTCTGGGCTATATCAGCCGCTATGCCCTCGGTCGCGACTACCACAAAGTGCTGCGCAACCGGCTCAAACAGCTGGGTGAGCGCATCGAAGCGCGCTGCGCCGAGCTGTTTCAAGGCACTGAAGAGACCTTGGGTGAGTGGCGCCCCTTCGTCGACTCCGCCCCCATCCTCGAGCGGCCACTGGCAGCCAAGGCGGGCCTCGGCTGGGTTGGCAAACACTCACTGCTGCTCAACGAATCGGCCGGCTCCTTCTTCTTTCTCGGTGAGCTGTTGCTCAACCTGCCGCTGCCGGTCGACCAGCCAGTGGAGAAGGAGCAGTGCGGCAAGTGTGTCGCCTGCATCAACATCTGCCCGACCGGCGCCATTGTCGCCCCCTATGTGGTAGATGGCCGCCGCTGCATCTCCTATCTCACCATCGAGAATGACGGCCCTATTCCGGAAGAGTTCAGGCCCTTGATGGGCAACCGCATCTACGGCTGCGACGACTGCCAGCTTATCTGCCCCTGGAATCGCTATGCCGATGCCAGCCCGGAACCCGACTTCAGCCCCCGCACCAGCCTGCACCGCCCGCCCCTGCTGGCGCTGTGGTGCTGGAGCGAGAGCGATTTCCTCAAACAGACCGAGGGGAGCCCGCTCCGCCGCATCGGCTATCAACGCTGGCGCCGCAATCTGGCAGTCGCCCTTGGCAATGGCCCGGCAACCCCCGAGGTGATCGCGGCCCTGCAACTGGGGCGGACCACCGCCGAGCCCATGGTGGCCGAACATATCGAATGGGCGCTGGCCACCCTTGCCCGGCGTCAGGATGAAGAGAACAAGAAGACCCGTTTGCTGATCCGCTGCATCGAAAAAGGTCTGTCGGATCACGCATAAGTGATCTGCCCCTTGCCGGATTGCAGCACTTTTTTCATGCTCTGCCGACCTGCAGTGCCCATAACAGCGTGGTCACTGCAAACTGCTCGGCACACAACAAGGACAACACAGATGCATATGTTGGGAGTGGATATTGGAGGCTCAGGGATCAAGGGCTGTCTGGTGGATACCAAAACCGGCGAATTGATTGGCGAGCGCCATCGCATTGCCACACCGCAACCGGCCACCCCGGCCGCCATCGCCCATACCCTCAAGGCGCTGGTCGAACATTTCGACTGGAAAGGGCCGGTAGGCTGCGGCTTTCCCGCCACCATCCACAACGGGGTTGCCAAGAGTGCCGCCAACATCGACAAGAGCTGGATCGAAACCGATGCCGAGCATCTGTTTGCCGATGTCACCGGCAAGCCCTGCTATGTGCTGAATGATGCCGATGCCGCCGGTCTGGCCGAGATGCGCTTTGGCGCTGGCAAGGATCGCAAGGGGGTCATCATCCTCATCACGGTCGGCACCGGCATCGGCACCGCCATCTTCGTCAACGGCCATCTGCTGCCCAACACCGAGCTGGGCCATCTGATGCTGGAAGGAATGGTCGCCGAGCACTACTGCTCCGATGCGGCGCGCAAACGGGAAGATCTCTCCTGGAACCGCTGGGGCAAGCGTTTCAACAAGTATCTGGCGCGCCTCGAGTTTCTCTTCTCCCCCGACCTCTTCATTCTGGGGGGCGGCAGCGCAGCCAAGCTGGATAAGTTTGTCGATCGCATCGAGACCCGGGCGCCGCTTATTCCGGCGGCCAGCCTCAATCAGGCGGGCATTATCGGGGCCGCCCTCTACGCGGCCGAGCAGCAGGGCTGACCGACGCTCACTGCAAGTCAGCAGATACCAATTGAAAGGGCCCGGCACTGCTGCCGGGCCCTTTTGTTTTGCGGTCATCTTGCGTGTTTGGCGCTTATCACCCGTTACATGTCGTCGAGTCGGTGCACTCCGTGCACCAGTCGGGTCAGTCGGGTCTGCTCCAGCCTGGCCAGATTCTCAAGCAAGGCGGTGGTGGCCGGTGTCGGGCACTCCCGGGCCAGATGACTCAGTTCGCCCACCAGCTGCTCTTCCCAACGGCATACCTGAGTGACGATATCCTGGGTCTGGACTGATGCCGGCAGCTCGAAGCGGGTAATGGCAGGCAGCATATCCTCGCTGAAACTCTGGTTCAGCCAGGTCTCCCTGACCGCCTCTCCCAGCTGAGCAGCATATTCGTGCAGATGGGCACTGGCCGCATCCTCACGCCCTTGCAGATAGACCAGCAACATCCGGCTGCGTTCGCTGTCCACCTGACTGGTCAAACGCCCGTAACAGAGTCCGAGCTGGTGATGAACCTGCTCAAGATAGTGCAGCAACTCTTTGATCTGTTGGAATCTCATCGCACTGCCCTCCATGCTTGTCGACGTCATTAGTATAAAAAACCGGCGCCACCGACCCAATCCCTATCCGAGCCCCCCTTGCGCTGCATCAAGGTTGACGCCGACAAAGTAGCGATCAGGTGATCCGGTCACGAATAGGGAACGATTTGTGCAGCAATTTGTGTAACGATGGAGGAGCATCAGGCTCGACAGCAGATGTGAACAGAAACGGGCTGACACACTAATAAAACCAGCATTTACCCGATATAAACCATCTTTAATTCGGTTATGTGCCGCAGAGACGAAACAGGATCTGGAAGAGCAACAATACCATCCTGATCGTTATCTGCCTGACAGAAATCCTTATCACTTTTTTAGACGTCTAGACGTAAAAACATGCGTTGACATGGCCATCCAGACATCTTAGCATCATCCTCCATGATGACAGAGTAACCCAGTGGAACCTCTGCCCAATTTCCCCGCCTGTAGCGCCCTGTGCTTTAAGGCTGTTAGCACGGAAGAATCCATGATTAAGTTGATCGGTCTCAACAAAGTCTACGGTACAGGCAGTGACGCCGTGCACGCCCTGCGTGATGTGAGTCTGCATGTACCCCAAGGCAAAATTTTCGGGGTGATCGGTGCCTCCGGTGCCGGCAAGAGTACCCTCATTCGTTGTGTCAACCTGCTGGAGCGTCCGACAGAGGGCCAGGTGATTGTCGATGGCCAGGATCTGGTCGCCCTGAGTGAACGGGATCTGACCCAGGCTCGCCGCCAGATCGGGATGATTTTCCAGCACTTCAACCTGCTTGCCTCCCGCACTGTGTTTGCCAACATCGCCTTTCCACTGGAGCTGGCAGGCTGGAGCAAAGAGAAGATCCAGCAACGGGTTGCCGAACTGCTGGCGCTGGTCGGGCTGGAAGCCCGTGCCCAGGCCTATCCGTCCGAGCTTTCCGGCGGTCAGAAACAGCGCGTCGCCATTGCCCGCGCACTGGCACCGGCCCCCAAGGTACTGCTCTGTGACGAGGCCACCTCGGCCCTCGACCCGCAGACCACCCGCTCGATCCTGACCCTGCTCAAGGAGATCAACGTCAAGCTGGGGCTCACCATCCTGCTTATCACCCACGAGATGGATGTGGTGAAGGGGATCTGTGACGAAGTGGCCATCATCAGCGATGGCCGTCTGATCGAACAGGGCGAAGTGGCCTGGTTCTTCAGTAATGCCAAAACCCAGCTGGCACGTGACTTCATCCACTCCACCATCCATCTGGAGGTACCGCAGGAGTATCAGGATCGGATGAGCAGCGAGCGGGTGCCGGGTAGCTACCCGCTGGTGAAGCTCGGCTTTACCGGCAGCACGGTCGATACGCCGCTGATCTCCGAGGCGAGCCGCCGTTTCAATATCGACATCAGCATTCTGAGCGCGGACATCGAATACGCAGGTGGCGTCAAATTCGGTTTCCTGCTGGCCGAGCTGTTCGGGGATGAAGCCCAGTGCGAGGCGACCCAGCAGTTTCTCATCGACAACCACATTCAGCTGGAGGTAATGGGTTATGTCAGAAGCCATGATTAATCTGCTCATCACGGCCCTGGGCGACACCCTGATCATGGTGTTTGCCTCCGCTCTGTTCGGCTGCCTGCTGGGTCTGCCGCTCGGCGTGGCACTGCACGTGACCAAGGCGGGCCAGATCCTGGCCAACCCCTTGCTCAACCGTACTCTGGGTATGGTGGTCAACGTGGGTCGCTCGGTGCCCTTTATCATCCTGCTGGTCGCCATCATTCCGCTAACCCGGCTGATTGTCGGCACCAGTATCGGCACCATCGCCGCCATCGTGCCGCTGACTGTCGGCTGCATCCCTTTCATCGCCCGTCTGGTGGAAGGGGCCCTGATGGAGGTGCCGGACGGCCTGCTGGAAGCGGCCAAGGCGATGGGCGCCAAGCCGCTGCAAATTATCACCAAGGTGCTGCTGCCCGAGGCTCTGCCCGGCATCCTCAACAGTGTCACCATTACTCTCGTCACTCTGGTGAACTACTCGGCCATGGCCGGGGCCATCGGTGGCGGTGGTCTGGGGGATGTGGGTATTCGTTATGGTTATCAGCGCTTTGACCCGACCGTCATGCTGGTGACCGTGGTTATCCTGGTAGTACTGGTTCAACTTATCCAGAGCGCGGGTGAGCGCCTGGTCAACAAATGTGATCATCGTTAATCGTCGATTTCTGACAGGAGGTTTTATGAAATTTGGCATCAAATCCGTTGCGGCTGCCCTGCTGGCTGGTCTGGTTCTGGCCGGTTGCGGTCAAAAAGAAGAGAGCAAGGTTCTGAAAGTGGGCGCTATTGCCGGCCCGGAGACCGAACTGGTTGAAGTGGCTGCCAAGGTAGCCAAAGAGAAATACGGTCTGACAGTCGAGGTGGTCAACTTCTCCGACTACGTCACCCCGAACGTGGCGCTGAACGATGGCAGCATCGACGTCAACGCTTTCCAGCACAAACCCTATCTGGATGCGCAGGTGCGTGATCGCGGCTTCAAGCTGGAGCCGGTTGGCAACACCTTCGTCTACCCGATTGCCGGTTACTCCAAGAAGATCAAGGCGCTGAGCGAGCTGCAAGATGGCGCCCAGATCGCGGTACCGAACGATCCGACCAACCTGGGTCGTTCCCTGATCCTGCTGGCCAAACAGGGTCTGATCACCCTGAAGGATGGTGCCGGTCTGGAAGCGACCGTACTGGATATCGCCAGCAACCCGCGTAACTTCAAGATTGTGGAACTGGAAGCAGCCCAACTGCCGCGCTCGCTGGAAGATGTGGACTTGGCCATCATCAACAACACCTTCGCCGGTCAGATTGGTCTGACCCCGACCGAGAACGGCCTGTTTGTTGAAGACAAAGAGTCCCCCTATGTCAACCTGATCGTCGCCCGCGACAACAACAAGGATGACGAGAAGGTCAAACAGTTCGTACAAGCTTTCCAGACCGATGATGTCTACAAGAAAGGTCTCGAGCTGTTCAAAGGCGGCCTGGTAAAAGGTTGGTAATTGCTCACTCGGCAAAAAAGGCCACGCAATGCGTGGCCTTTTTTATTGGCGCCGCTATCATATCCGCGAGCACGGCAACACGAACATACTCATAACATGAAAAAATGGTATCTGGCCTACTGCAAGCCAAAAGAAGAGGCCCGCGCCCGCGCCCACCTCGATGCCCAGGGTATCGAATCCTATTACCCCATGGTGGAGATCGAGAAGCTGCGCCGGGGCAAGCGAGTTCCGGTACGGGAACCCATGTTCCCCAACTATCTGTTTATCTTCGTTGATTTGGAAGAGGTAACACCGGTCACCCTGAAATCGACCCGCGGCATCAGCCGGATCATCCACTTTGGCAGTGAATGGACCCCCATCAGCAGCAAGCTGGTCTATCAGCTGATGAGTCGCGATGACAGCGATGAGGCGAGAGCCAGCTACGCCAGCCTGCCCTGCTCGGGCGACAAGGTGCTGATTGAAGAGGGGCCGCTTGCCGGCTTCGAAGCCATCTATATGGAGCCGGATGGAGAGAAACGGGCGATTTTGCTGGTCAGCCTGCTCAACCGGGAGACAACCAGCAGCTTCGACAACCACACCTTCAGACGTCTGGACTAAACCCACGGGCCAGACGGCCCAGTGCATGGCATTAGCAATGGCGGGATGATCCCGCCATCTCACGCATCAAGATCAAAACGGGCGATGACCGCCTTCAGCTTGCCGGTATCGCCAGCCAGTCTGGCTACGATCTCCTCCCCCTGCTGACTACGCTGACAGGATTGCCGACTGAGCGCGGCAATGTCGTCGACCGTCCCGGATACCTCGGCGGCCACCCGCGACTGCTGCTCGGTTGCCACCGAAATGGCCTCCAGCTGGCCCGACAGCGACTGTACCAGCTGGTTCATGGCACTCAGGGTATCGGTCACCAATCCAACTGCATCCCGTCCTTGCTCTACCAAACGGGTACCACTGCTGACGGTACTCACCGTCTGGCGAGTCTGCTGGGAGATGGCCGCAATAGTCTGGCTGATCTCGGCGGTTGATTGATGGGTGCGGGTCGCCAGCTGGCGTACCTCGTCAGCCACCACCGCAAAACCGCGCCCCTGCTCGCCTGCCCGCGCCGCCTCGATCGCCGCATTGAGTGCCAGCAGATTGGTCTGCTCGGCTATAGTGGCGATCACCTCTGTGATCTGCCCCACCTGTTCACTCTGATGCTCCAACAGCCCCATGGCTTCGTTGGCCTGTCCAATCATGGCGGCAATCTGCTGCATGGTATCGCTCATTCGTGCCAGCGCGGCCTCTCCCTGACGGGTCTGCCGCCGCACCTGATGGGCACTATCCGCCACACCGGCAATGTTGCCAGCCACATCACGGGCACTCACCGACATCTGATCGATAGCCGCCGCCACCGCATCGACCCGTTGATCCTGCGCCGTCAGATCCGTCACTATGGCTCTGGTGGTGCTGCCCACATCGAGACAGGCCACCTCGACCTGCCCCACTGCACCCTGCAACTCCCCGACCAGATGATGTAACTGGGCAGACATCCGGTTGATGGAACCGGTCAACTCTCCCAACTCATCCTGCCCTGTTATCAGCAAGGGCTCGGCCGCCAGCTGGCCATCCGCAACCTGCCCCGCCCGGGTCACCAGACAGGCAATGTCACGGGTCAGACGGCGACTAAAGAGCCAGGCGACCACCATGCCAAGCACGATGGCGCTGCCGGTAGCCAACAGCAGTGTCTGGTTGATGGCCCTCCCGGCTCCGGTCATCTGCGCCGAAATCTGATCCACCTCGGCACGGGTTTTCCCCACCTGCTGGACCAGCTGCTCACTGAGGCTGGACTGCATCGGCTCGATGTCGGTGGCCATCAGGTAGTTTGCCTGATCCCAATCCGGAGCCTGGCGCTTCTCGATCACCTGCCCCACCAGCTCGGAGAAGGGGGTAGCCATCTCTTCAAACAGCTGCCAGAGGCTCTGCTGGGTGTCGGTAAAGAGCGCGGCTTGCTGTTTAACCTCAGCCACACGCTGCTGATGAAACTGGTAGTAATCCTGATACTTGCTGCGGTATTCGGGGTCACCTGAGATGAGAAAATCCCGCAGGGCTGAGAGAGAGTTGGCGAGGCTGTTGTAGGCATCCCCCACCTGTTTGAGCAGCATGCGGCGATCGCCGGAGAGTTGCTCCTGCGGTGTAGCAACTTCTTCATTGGCAAAGGATTGCAACTGATCGAGCGCCGCCTCTGCCAACGGCCCCGCCTCCTGCAACATCAGGGTGTGAGCGGGCAGATTCTCTTCGCTCTGGGCGATGGTCCACACCTTCTCCTGATGGCTTTTGAAAGTCTCGAGAGACTTGGCAAGCGCCGGACTGAAGGCCTGATGGGCAATGGCCTGCCAGGCCGACTCCCACTCCTGCTTGAGGCGGGAAGCCTGAGCCGGATCCTTGCCGAGGATCAGATAGCCACGCAAGGCAGAAACGGTGGCAACCAGCGCCTTCTGGCTCGCCTCATCCCGCTGCAAAGCGGGCAGCGCCTGCTCCAGCAGGGTGTGTTGGGCCTGATTTATCTGGGTCAGCCGGTAATAGACCAGCGTGGAGGAGAGCAGGATCAGCAGGTTGATAAAACCGAAGCTGAGCAGCAACTTGCTTGAGATTTTCATGAACATCCTTGTTCAAACAGAGGGATCCAGCCAACAGAATCAGATAGATATCAGTGTAGGCAATCTATCTTGCCAAGTCCGGTGCCAATTAGCCAATTCACTGCGCGGCATCGGGCGGGCAGAGAAAAATCCCTGACAAAGGTCGCAACCGAGTTGGGCCAGCACTCGCCAGGTCGCCTCATCTTCTACCCCTTCCGCCACCGACTTCAGCCCCAGCTTGCGGGCCAACTCGATACTGGACTCGATGATAGCCAAACGTGACGGATCGGCATGGCAGCGATCGACAAAGGAGCGATCCAGCTTGAGTTCGGTGAACGGCAACAGTGCCAGCTGCTGCATCGAGGAGTAGCCGGTACCAAAATCATCGATGGAGAGGCCAAAACCATGCATCCTTAGCCGGGTCAGCACCTCCAGAGACTTGCCCAGATCCTGTACGAATGCGCTCTCGGTCACCTCCAGGGTGATGAGCTCAGGATTGATACTCCAGCGCTTGCACTGATCAATCAATAAGTTGCAAAGATCCCCTTCAATGAGTGAGGTGGTGGAGAGGTTCATCGACAGATTGAGTGACAACCCGGTTTCCTCCCATAAATGGCCATCACTCAGAGATTTGCTGATGATCACCTCGGTCAACGGATCGATAAGCCCGTTGTGCTCCGCCAGTGAAATAAAACGCCCGGGCGGGATCAGGCCAAACTCGGGGTGTTGCCAGCGGGCCAACGCCTCCATCCCGACCCACTCGCCGGATGCAAAACTCACCTTGGGCTGATACCAGGGCAGCAGTTGATCTTGTTCGATCGCCCGACGCAACTCATCGAGTCCTATTCTGTGCCCCTCTTCCTCCCTGAGGGGTTCCTGCCGGGGTGACCAAGCCTGGATAAGCCGCTGGAGCTGCGGCGGCGTTGAGGGTTTCTCTATGCGACCGAGCACCTGCAGGCCATAAGCGGTACTCATACGCAATACGGCTTCGACCACATCCCCCTCAAGCGCGCTGGAGAGGATAATGCCGCCCTGAAAACCACCCAGCGACAGGCGGCGCAACAGCGCCATGCCATCCATTCCGGGCATTCGCAGATCGCAAAACAGGATATCGACGTTGTGTTGCTGGCTAAGCGCCAACGCCTCGATACCATCAACCGCTTCCAGCAGATTCTGGTAACCCAGGCTGCGGATCTGGTGCAGCAGCGCCTTGCGCTGAAATCCATGGTCTTCCACGACCATGATGACCAACTCATGTTGTGCTTTTTTCATCGAGCCATAATCCAATGTCGTGGGCAATCGCCGTCATCAACCTCTGCACTGTGCTGACCAGATCGTCGAGCTCGTCGAGCCGCTTCAATCGCGCTGCCGATTCCAGCATGGCGGCCTGACTGGCAAGCTCCTCCAACCCGACCATTCGGGCAGCCCCCTTGATCCGGTGGGCGGTCTCTACCAAGGCGCTGGCATCATGACAAATCAGTGCTGCCATCATGGCCTCGCCATCCTGCCGGTTGGAATCGAGATACTCCACCGCCATGGCTCGCGCGGTCAGCTCGTCACCAAACAGCGCTAACCAGCGTTCAGCCTGCATGCCTGTAGCCCCATCAACGGGCGCACCCGCGCTTCTGGTTGGCGTCCTCTCTGCCAGCCAATGGGCCAGCATCTGGCGCAAGATATCCAGCGGGTAGGGCTTCAGTAGCATGTCACTCATGCCGGCCTCTACCATACGAGCACTCGCCTCTTCCGACGTATCTGCCGTTACCCCTATGATGGGGGCCGTCACTCCCGCAGCCCGCAGCGCCTTGGTCAGGGCATAACCATCCATCACCGGCATATGGCAATCAGTCAACAGCAGAGAGAATTGCTGTCCCTGCCAGGCCCGCAGAGCCTTCTCGCCATCTTCCACGACCTGAGCCTCGATACCAAGAATGGCCAACTGCCGTGCCAGCAAGGCACGATTGACCGGATGATCATCGGCCACCAATACTTTGCCACCCAGCTTCTCTGCAAGCGCAGGGAGGATTGGTGTGACCCGCTCCTGTAGCAATTCGTGGCAGCTCTCCAGCAGAAGATCCGGATAGAGAGGAGATAGACCCAGGCGCCACCATTTCTGTTCACCAATCCGACCCCGTAACGCCTCATCGGGTGACGCTATGATCCCCTTCAGCGCAGAGTGTTGCAGCCAGCTTTGCCATTCCCCCCCAAGCGCTTGCTCAAGCCACCGTTGATCGGCCAACAGCAACCCGTCCAGTGAGCGACTGAGCTCATTGGCCCCCAAGTACCTGAGCTTGGCCCCCTGCCGTACCATGGCCACTTCGAGGTTGGTGTCATCGCTGAAAAACCACCATTCTGTGTCAGCCAGAGCAGGGGGATCCCACTGCGGATTGGTAAGCGGTACGGTAAAGCGGAAGCTGGAGCCCTCTCCTGCCTTGCTGGTCAGTGTCAGTGCCCCCCCCATTTTGCACACCAGCTGCTCACAGATTGCCAACCCCAGTCCGGTGCCACCAAAACGACGGTTGATATCTGACTCCACCTGCTCAAAAGGCGTGAACAGCAGCGCCTGCTTCTCTGCGGCGATCCCGATACCGGTGTCACTGACACTGATGGTCAGTTGCTCGCTCAGGTAGCTGACCCGAATCGTAATCCCCCCTTGTTCGGTAAACTTCACCGCATTGTTGAGCAGGTTGGAGATGACCTGACCGATACGCACCCCGTCGATGTCGGCCCAATCCGGCACATGATGCTCCCACTCCAGCACCACGTTGAGCCCCTTGTTATGAGCCAGTGCCGCATGGCCACGAATGGCATCGCAGATCACCGTTTGCAACCGGCTGCTCTGGTAATTCAACTGCAACTGACCCGCTTCTATCTTGGAGAAATCGAGGATGTCATTGACCAGATAGAGCAGGTTATTGGTCGAGGTGACCACATTGCGCACCATAAAACGCTGGTCGTCGTTGAGCTCGCTCATTTGCAGCAATTCGAGCATGCCATGCATGCCTGAGATGGGAGTGCGCAGCTCATGGCTCATCGTTGCCAAAAAGCGGCTGCGAGCCTGCATCGCCTGCTCGGCATAGGCGCGAGCTTCGCGCAGCTCATATTCCTGTTGCTTGAGGGCAGTGATGTCCTGAATCACCCCGTTGAGGATCAGTGCCTGCTGCTCCTGTCTGACAAAGTTGCCACGCACTTGCAGATAGCGATCTCCATCAGGCCGCTCCACCCTGACCTCCAGATCGAGGGGGGCCAGGGTCTCGGCATGGTTGGCCACCTTGCTGACAAACTCCTGCAGGGCCTGTTCGGTAAAGCCAAATACCTCACCACCCGATTCAGCGTTAAATAAATCCTGGTGAGATACCCCCAGAATCTCGTTGGCCCCCTGAGAGGCATAAAGAAAGCGCCCCTTGCCCGGCCCTTGCCACAAATACTGATAGACCACCCCAGGCATGCTGTCGGTAATCTGGGTAAGGCGATTTTCAGCCTGACGGGCGCGCTCCTCCGCCTCCTTGATCCGGCTGACATCGGTCAGTACTGTCAACACCCCTAGCATATTGCCATCGGGATCGCGATAAGGGCGTTTGGCATAGATAACATGGCAGGGCGTACCATCAGCTCGCAGGTTACTGCCTGCCCCCTCCAGATCCTGTCCTGTCTGCCACACCAAACGCTCTTCTTCCAACACACTGTTTCTGAGTGTCTCTGGCATGTTTTGCAGCTCCTCACTGCTACTGCCAGCACCGAGGAAAGCATCGCGATAGGCCTGATTGCACAAGGTGATCCGCTGCTCGCTATCACGTAGCGCCACCATGGTTGGCAGTGAGTTGAGCAAGGTCTGCACAAACAGCAACTGTTCGTTCAGCTTGTCCTCTGCGATTTTGCGCTGCGCAATCTGGCGACGCAAACTGCGAGCCCAGAACATCACCAGCAAACCGCTGACGAGCAAGGCGCCCCCCCCTATGGCCAACCATTTGTAAATCAGGGTGTAATCAGACTCGATATTGACCGACACATTGAGCCAGCGTCGTTCCAGCAGTTGCCACTCCTCATCCGTGATGGTCAGCAGCAACTTGTCCATGATTCGGAGCAACTCGGGCTGAGCATTGTCGACGGCCATACTGATAGGTACGGAAAATTCGGGAGAGCTCAGCACCACCTGATACTTATCATTGAACCCCTTCATCGCCTGCTGTCCCAGATTGGTCATGGTCAACAGCACATATTCGGCTCGCCCAGTATCAAGCAAGGTCAGTAAATCGGCATCTTTGCCTACTTCGATAATATTGGCGCCCAGCGCGTGAATGAGAGAGGCTTCGTAAGAGCCCGTCACACCACCAATCAGACGCCCTTTCAGCTCGACCAACGACTTCAGCGGGCGAGCACCGTGTCTGGCTACAACATAGCTGTCGAACTTCAGATAGGAGGAGGTAAAAGAGGCAAAGGACTGACGATCCTTGAGCGGTGTCATCAAGGGAATAAGGTCCACTTTGTGCTCTTTCAGCATTTTAAGTGACTCCTGCCAGGTATTTGTCGACGCCAGCTCAAAGCGGATCCCGGAGCGCAGACTCAATAACTTCATCAGGTCTGCCGTATAGCCATGCAATTCACCTTCGTCATCGATTTCACTGATGCCGGCAAATCCGGGGGCAACGGCGAACTTGATGACCTTGTTTCTCTGCTTCAGCCAAATCGCCTCATCTGGTTCCAGCAACAGACCAGCGTTGGCGCGTTCATCTTCCTGATGCAACCGTAATCGTGAGTCTGCAACGGGTATCCGTTGATATGCCTGCCAAAGCTTCTCACTCAGTTCTGGCTGGAGGGAACTGGTCGCCATCGTCAACGTGCTGCCAGAAAGCCACCCAGGAGCGACAACCCCCATTGACGCTGGCATTCTCTCCATCTTGAGGGTAACAATTGGCCCCAACTCAAGATATGCATCGACAGCGCCCAGCTTGACCATATAGGTCGCCTCAGTGCGGCTCTCCAGCTCAGTTACATCAGAGATCCCCAAACGCGCCAATTCATTACAACTGCCAAACCCGCGAATACAGACCCAGCGTAACTTGCGCGCCTGCTCCAGGGTCAATTGCTGATCCGGGGTATGCATTAAAATGGAGCGGGCATATGAACCGATACTGCCGATATGGTTTATCCCCTTCAGCTCAAGAGCATTACGTTCAACCCCGATTAATGCATCGATCTGGCCACCTTGGAGAGCAATCTGGGCATCTACGTAGGAGTTGTAGGGGATATAACGCAATGACACGCCCATTTCGGCTGCAATACGCGAGGCCAGCTCCTTGAGCGGACCGGCATAACGCAGGTTGGGGAGTTGATAGATGAAAGGGGGATAACCACCACGGGGAACCCCGACCAGCAGCTCCTTTTGTGCAGAAATTTCGTTACTTGTGCTCTCATCTTGCGGTTGGGGAGCCGCAACAGCCAACATGCCTGAAAACAACAGCAAAATGGGAAGAAAAAGCTGACGAAGGAGTGGCATAAGGTCTTGTCCTGATGAGTAAAACAGATAGGGCTGCCACCTCTAATCTTGCAGATCCTGACGACGCAAGGCGAGAAAACAATCGCAGCTGTTACAATGAGGGCGGAGAGGATAATACTGAGTCACCAACATGTGAACCTGGAATCAACCGCAAGATGGAAAAATGGCAGGCATGCAGCCTGCCATTTCACTAGCGAGGGGGATCTTATTCTCCCCTTCGCGATCAGGTTATTCGATTCCCGAGGCGGAAGCCGGTTTGATACTCCCGCTCGCGAACGAGGGCGATTTGACCCTGATATCCTTCCAGCCCGATATCCCTGAGCAGGGCGGGTGACAGATTGACCTGCACGAGACGACGCTCGACCCGGGCAATCCTTCTCTGGACCAGGGATTCAACACTGCGCAGTAAAACCAGTTCGATAGACATGACATTCTCCAGTTGAACATGCGGTTCTCCCGGAGAAAGTGGATATCACCCTGCGGGACGAACCGCGGGTGATAAAAAGACAGGGGTTACCTGTTTACGCCACGCGGTAAAAGAGCACGAGATTTCACGCCGCACGCAGTGCCGCGAGAGAATGCAATATTGAGCATCAGATGTTGCATATTCGTCTCCTTACCGGATAAAAGTTGAACAGGTTGCAGAAGTCTAAAAAATATCCGAATTTAAAACAAGCCTCTTGCGACTCCTTTTTAAACGTTTTTACGGCATTTTATGCTGCCCGACAGGGAGCTTGGGACATCAGATCCCCGAGAGTAGCCGGTACTCCTCCAGCACGTAGGTATCCGTCATGCCGCTGACATAATCGAGCAGCAGCCGCACCCGGTAATACCACTCCTGCTCGTTCTGGCAGGCAAAGCGCGGATCCGGAGTGGCGATCGCCAATCGATAGGCCTTGAGATGGCGGGCCGAGAGGCGGTGATAGAGGCGGCGCGCAAAGAAAAGCGTCTGACTCCCCTCCCCGGCCAGCAGACGGGCAAACTGTGGCGCTGGCAGCGCCAACAGGCAGGCATAACTGGTCAGCACCCCGCGCAGCGCCGCATACCCCTCCAGCTCAAGCGCTTCCACCTCGGGGCGCATAAAGACCAGCTCGCGGGCCACCCGTTTGAGGATATCGAGCACCCGCGCCGCCGGCGCCTGACCGTGCAGCAGCGCTTGCGGATAGGATCCCTGCAAAATGGCCTGATGTTCGCTGACATAGCTCTGCGCCGCCAACGCCACCAGATCCCGGGTCAACAGCTGGCGAAAATGGGGGAAAAAGCCCCGACCACTGGCAAGCGCCTCATCCAGCAAGGTGCCCATGTAGTCACTCTGGTCAGCAACTCGCAGCGCCGCCAGCAGTTCACCCTGAGTCAGGATCCGCCGATCTACCGCATCTTCCAGATCGGCGATGCAGTAGGAGATGTCATCGGCCGCCTCCATGATGTAGACCAGCGGATGACGACAGCCGGGGGCCAATCCCAGGCTCTGACCGAGGGCACGGTAGAGCGGCTGCTCGCTAAAGAAGATGCCTCGTTTGCTGCTCCAGCCATGATGCTGGCCATAGCTCACCCCGGGTTGCGGCTGCTGCGGGTATTTGCAGAGCGCCGCCAGCTGCCCGAGCGTCAGGTTGAGCTCGTGCAGGCTGTGCACCAGCCGCAGACTCTGGGCGTTGCCATCAAACAGTTGCAGGTCCTGACGCAATTCAGCCCACTGGGCCGAGGGTGTCTGCGCCAGCGCCTGCTGATAGAGGGGATCGAGCATCTCGCCGAGCCACTGGCTCATCACCTGCTCGCCAAAGTGGCCAAACGGCGGGTTACCCACGTCATGGAGCAGGCAGGACATCTCCACCAGATTGATAAAGGCCCCTTCGCAGACCGTTCCTGTTGGCAAGGCGGCCAGAATGCGGCGGCTGATCTGGCGACCTGTCTCCTGCACCTCCAGCGAGTGGGTGAGGCGACTGCGCACCGAGGCCTTCACATCGAGCGGAAAGACCTGGGTCTTCTGCTGCAACCGGCGCACCGGCGCGGCCTGCACGATACGGGCGCGATCCTGCTCGGTCGCCTCCAGCAGCTCCTCATCCCCCCAGGGGTGGATGCGCGCAGGGGTAATCAAACGGCTATACATCTCGCAGCTCCTTGCCAGCAACTTCCATCAGACTCAAGACAACCTCCAGCCTCAAGACAGCAACCAGCGCCGCAGACGGGCGATATCGCCGGGATATTCGCGGCGCAGCGTCTCAATCCAGTCTTCCACGTTTTCCCACCAGGCGGGGTGATCCGGGCTCTGGATCAGCTGGGCCGTCTGCTGCAGTCGACGCAGACCGATGGAGCCTGCCGCCCCTTTTATCTTGTGTGCCTCTTCCACCACCCCAGCTTGATCCTTGGCAATCATGTTGGAGTCAAGCACCGCCATGTAGTCCGGCATCATCTTCTCGAACAGATCAACGCTGGAGAGCAGCACCTGCTTTCCCACGGTATCGGCGTAATCGGTGAGGAAGGGGATATCCAGCAGGGCATCCTGATTGCCCGCATCAGCCTGCTCGTCCGCTTCATCCTCGGCCAGATCGGCAAACAGGTGACCAATCACCTCCCGCACCGCTTTGGAGCCAAGCGGCTTGTTAATGACATCCTGCATGCCGTGATCCCGGTAGTACTGGCGATCGCCGGTGGAGTTGGCGGTGAGCGCCACCATGGGTGGCAGGCTGTCGCCATAACGCTCCAGCAGGGTTTTCGCCACATCGAAGCCGGTCATGTCCGGCAGCTGGATATCGAGCAAAATGAGGTCGAAATCATCCGGGTTGGCCATCGCCAACGCCTGGGTGCCGTCCCGTGCCACCTGCACCTGATGACCCAGCTTGCCCAGCAGGGCGCAGGCCACCGTCACGTTAAGCTCCACATCCTCCACCAGCAGGATATCGAGGGAGGGCATCTCCTCCTCCTGCTCTGGCAACACAGGCTCGGCGCAAGCTACCTCCAGCTCGGCGGTAAAGCAGGAGCCTTCGCCCGGATCGCTGTCCACATAGAGCTGGCCGCCCATCGCCTGCACCAGCTGACGGGAGACCGCGAGGCCAATGCCGGTGCCGGTGGCGTGCTTCTTGCCCTGCACCTGATAGTACATGGCGAAGATCTTCTCCTGCTGAGCGCGCGGGATACCGATACCGGTATCCTCCACCTCGAAGTGCAGGGCCAGCTTGCCCGGCTCGTCGGCGGGATGGGATAGGCAACGCACGGTGACGCCCCCCTCATCGGTAAACTTGACCGCGTTGCCCACCAGATTCCACAGCACCTGACGCAGGCGGGTACCGTCAGCCATCACAAATTGCGGCATGTCGCCATCGCGATCGAAATGGAGATAGAGCCCCTTCTGCTCCGCCTGAATGCGCGACAGGGTCTCCAGCTCGTCGAGGAAGGCAGGCAGGTCGATACGGGTTGGCGCAATTTCGAGGCGACGGCGATCCAGTTTGTCCAAGTCGATGATGTCGTTGAAGATATTGCCAAGGGTCACCGCACTCAGGTGAATGGTCTTAAGCTGCTGTTGCTGCTTGGGATCGAGGGGAGTATCCATCAGCATCCGACTTAAGCCCACGATGCCGTTGAGCGGGGTGCGCAACTCGTGGCTGATGGTGGAGATAAAGGTGGTCTTGTCCCGGCTCGCCTTCTCCAGCTTGTCCTGATACTGCTTGCGCTCGGTGATGTCACGGCCAAAGCCGAGCAGGCCGAGTCGCTTGCCGAAGCGGTCGAAGAAGGGCACCTTGCGCAGCTCGAAGTAGGCTTTACGGCCATCGGGATACTCCAGCCACTGCTCGTAGGTGAGCGGCTCGTTGCTGGCAAAGACCTGCTTGTCGGTCTCCACCACCTTGTTGGCAATCTCCTGCTTGTAGACATCGAACGGGGTCAGACCGATCAGCTCGGCCTCCACCTTGCCGGTCAGCTCTTCCATGGCGCGGTTGCAGCCGGAGAACTGCTCATCCTCGTTGCGGTAGTAGACCAGATCCGGGGAGCAGTCGATAAAGGATCGCAGCAGCGCGGTGCGCTCCCCCAGATGGAGCTGGGCTTTCTCCCGCTGGAACACCTCGTTCTCGAGATCCTCGATGGCCTGCAGACGCAGGCTCTCGGCCCGGTTGGTCTCGGCAATCTGGGCGTTGAGGCGGCTGATGTTCTCCTGCAGCTGGGTATTGAGCTCCAGATCCCGCTCGCGCATATCTTGCAGCTTGCGCACCATCCGGCTCAGTCGCTGACGGGAATCCTCCAGCTGATCCACCACGATGGAGAGAAAATAGACCGCCCAGGGGGTCACCAGCAGGCCAAAAAAGACCGAGCGAACGAAGTCGATCACATCGATATTGCCGCGCAGGAACAGGGTCACCCCCATCTGGATGGCGACCGCCAGCACGATAATGCCCGCCGCTAGGAACATGCTGAATCGCACCAGTCCCAGCTTGGTCATCAGATCGACATAATATTGCGCCCAGGATTTAATCTGTTTCATCTTATTGTTTTCCCCCGATATTCGCGGTACAGAATACCAGCACAACCGAGTGAACTCTTCTTAATCTCGCACAATTAATTAACGATTCGCCGAATGAAATGAGTGGGTTAGGATAATTGACAATATTGAGTCAGTTGCCATTAAGGTTTTTTCTTTATACTCACCGGCCGAAAAAATTCACCACCATTTAATTTAGGAGTTATCCGATGCGCAACACCACCTTGCTGGGCCTGGGCCTGCTGGTCGCAAATAGTGCTTATGCTGATTTGGGTGAAATTCCCAAGGAGTCTGGCTGGTCCGGTTTCCTGCTTGGCGGGGTCAGTGTCATCAATTACGAATCAAATTTTTATAGCGGTGATGATGAAAACCGCCGCCTGAGCGGACTGGGCAGTGCCGATAGCAGCTCCGCCGTTGCGCCGCTGCTCAACGCCGATATCCGCTATACCTTTGCCGATACCCGCACCCAGGTCTTCCTTGGTAACCTGATCCAGGATGCCATCCGTTTCGACTTCACCCAGCAGCTCGGTATCCGTCAGGAGATGAGCGACAAGGGCATTGTAGCTGGCTCCGTGGTCTTTAATGCCATGCCGACCGAGCAGTGGAGCGATCCCTTCGCCGTAGGCGTTGATCGCCAGTCGACCGATATCAAGTCAAAAGGGGTTCGCTTCGCCTGGGACAGCATCTGGGGTAGCAACTTCAATGGCAGCCTGACCACCCGCAACATCGAGGTGGATGAGGAGCGCAGCGGCAGTCAGTACGGCGCCGATACTGCCGCCAAGCTGGATCGCAACGGCAAGATCCACGCCCTCGACCTCTCCTACAAATGGCAGCTGGCACCCGGTCAGATGCTGGAGCCAGCCTTTATCTACCGCCAAGCTGATCTGGATGGCAGCGCCCAAAGCTACAAGAGCAACGGCCTGCAGTTGACTTACGGCATGCGCGCTTCCCAGTGGTCTTTCGTCAGCAACGCCTATCTGGGCCAGACCAAATATGATGAGGCCAACCCCATCTTTGGCCAAAACGCCGACTCCGACGAGTTTGCCCTGACCGGTACCTTCTTCTGGCACCGCCTGTTCGGTATTGCGCCGCTCTCGGCGACCTTTACCGCTGGCTACGCCAAGTCCGATTCCGACATCAACTTCTACGATTCTGAATCGGTGATGTTCAACACCGGCCTGCTCTACAACTTCTAACAACGGTTGTTCGCACCGATACAACAAGGCCACCCGAAGGTGGCCTTGTTGCTATCCGGCGATTGACTCAAATACCCAGGGAGTCGAGCAAATCGTCGTGATCGTTGGCTACCGGGGCAGCAGCCTGAGCCGGCTTGGCGGCATCCTGCTTAGCCTGTGCGATCAGCGCATCGGGATCCAGCTCCTCGTGCTCCATCCCCTCATTGTGGATGCGGATGAACTCGGTTTTGTCCATCGCCAGCTCCAGATAGAAGATGTTGTTGCGAGCGGTGAAGAAGGTGACGCGGCGGGACTCCGGGCTGTCGAGATTGGTATCGACACTCAGCATCACCTGCTTGTTGAGGGCCAGCATCTTCGGCTGGTTCTGGGTGATGTGGGTCTGCAGATCCCGACCCACCTTGACGGTGAAGCTGCCGACGATCTGGTTCATCAGCTCGCCCATCACGTTGCTCACCTCATCAGAGGTGTGGGAGATGGCGAGATCCTCCTTGGAGAGTCCCATGCTCAGCATGTAGCTCTCGTACAGCTCCATGGCGGCGGCGGCGGAGAAGTTGATCACCACCAGACCGGAAAAACCGCCATCGAACAGCACGAAGCAGCCGATATCCGGCTTGAGGCAGGTCTTGCTGATCCGCTGCACCATGCCGGAAAACCGCACCTGACTCATGGTCGCGGCACTCAAAACGTCCGTCACCGAGTTGCACAGGCTGAGCAGCACATCCTCTGTGGTCAATACGGCATCGTCATCGGATCTTGTCACTATCATGGGACCTTCCTGAACATCGAAAATGGGCTTATCTATACCATAACTCTAACAGATGGCGCGGCCCGGAGACTGAAATAGCGATACGCCTCTCAGTTGACTCCGTTATCAGCAGCTACAGGGGTGAAACCGCTCAGCTTGGCGAGCCGGGCACGCCATATATCGGCCTGCTGGGCCAAAACTTGTGGCTCATAAGGCACGACCGGATGAGCGCCCCAGATGGGGCCTGGCCAGGCGCGATCCGTCGCAAAGCGGGCGACATGGTGAAGGTGGAGTTGCGGCACCAGATTGCCCAGCGCTCCGATGTTGATCTTGTCCGGGCTGAGGGCCTGCTCCATCAGGGCGGCGACGGCGCAGGACTCCTGCATCAGCTGTTGCTGCTGCTCCGGCGCCAGATGGTGAATTTCCCGCAGGTTGGCTACTCGCGGTACCAGGATAAGCCAGGGATACTGGCTGTCTTTGGCCAGCAAGACACGGCAGAGGGGCAGATCCCCGAGCCACCGGGTATCTGCCTGCAGGCGTGAATGCAATTCAAACATGAAAACCTCGTTGAGTACGATGAACAGAGCGCCTGAAAAAGGAGTGTCCACGTTACTGCAACGGGCAGAAAACTTAAAGCTGTGGCACGGCCCAACCGATAAAGCGCTTGCGCAGAGCCGGATCTGCCTTGAGGAACAGCTGCTGCAACTGCCCTTCCAGCTCGCTGGCTGCCACAACGGGTTGCGCCCCACCAGCGGCCGTGGCCGTTGGCTGCGTAGCAACGGCGACGGCCGTCAGCGCCGCCTTGCCACCACTACGGTTGTATTCAGCCAGTTTGCCGTTCCAATCCACCCCTAGCAGCATGCCGCTTGTCACCAGCGCGTCCTGCTGGATGGCAAGCGCGCGGCCATTCTCCTGCAACGTCACCACAGGAGCCTTGGCATAGGCTTGCATCCCCCGCTCGTCCCCCGGTACGCTGGCCGTCAACTGCAAATGCTGATTGCTGCCCTGATAGCGCACCACCTGCGGCTCTGAGCGTACCTGCCGATCATTCTCGCTGCTGCTGCGACTGGGGATCACCCCCTCGAAGCGCACCAGTAGTTGCTGCTCGCCATCCGCCAGGGTGGCATGCTGCTCATCCTGCAAGGTGCCGTTGCTCACCGCGAGGATGCGGAAATTCTCCGGCACCTTCACGTCCACCATGGCCTGTACACTGCCGGCCCCCAAGACTGCACAGAGCAGTACAAAACCGGTCAACCCTCTATTGTTCTTCATTCCCGCTGATCTTCCTGATGCCGATGATGGGCGCAGGGTAGCAGCCGAAGATGACAGAAAAATAACGCCGCTCAGAGAAGGTAGTGGGGTCGCTCGGCAAACCACTGGGCCAGCACCTGCTTGAACAGCCTGATCTTGCGCGGCACCCGCCGCTGCTGGGCATGCAGCACATGAAGCTGATGCAGCCCGCTCTGCCACTCGTCGAGCACGGTCACCAGCTCTCCTGCCGTCAGCTGCGATTCCACCAGCATCAGCGGGCACTTGGCATAGCCCATACCGGCGCGCGCCAGCTGTAGCACTGTGCTGTAGTGGTTGGCCCGCACCTTGCCCTGCACCAGAATGTGGGCCTCTTCCCCCTCACGGATAAAGTGCCACTGCTCCCAGGCCGGATTGTGCCCCTGCAACAGGCAGCTGCGCCCGCTCAGCTCATAGGGAGTGGCTGGACGCCCCTCTCTCGCTACAAGTGCGGGGCTGGCCACCACTACATCCTTAAGTCGGCCAATAGGAAGTGCGACCAGATTGTCCGGCACCTCGTTCATGGCGCGCAGGGCGATGTCGTTCTCCCCCTGGCTCATGTCGACCATCTGGTTGGTGAAATTGAGCTCCACCTCCACCCCCGGGCAGAGCGCGGCAAAACTGGTCAGCAGCTCACTCACCATGCGATCGCCGGTACTGACCGGGCAGGTAAAACGCAGTCTTCCGCTATCCTCTTCGGTCAGCGCCTGAATATCCTGCTCCGCCTGCCGAACCAGCGCGAAGATCTCCCCCGCCTGCTGGTAGAGGGTCTTGCCCGCCTCGGTCAGACTGAGGCGGCGGGTGGTGCGCTGCAACAGTTGCGCATTGAGGGAGGACTCCAGCGCGCTGACGTGGCGGCTCAGCATCCCCTTGCTGACCCCCAGCGTATCGGCAGCAGTCGAGAAACTGCCGCGCAGCACCACCTCATAAAAGCTGGCCAGATGGGCGATATCCATAATTAGCTCCAATATGGAAACAATGGGTTTATTTTACGCGCTTTTTCGCATTTTCTGTTGCGCTAGAATCAACACATCCCAACCAGGAGTGATGCAGATGAAAATTGTGATTGTGGGTGCCTCCGGCACCGTCGGCTCCGCGGTCAGTGAACTGCTTGCCAAAGATCATCAGGTGATCCGGGTCGGCCACAGCCGTGGCGATGCCACGGTCGACATGCGCGATCCCGCCTCCATCAAGGCGCTGTTTGCCCAAGTGGGCCAGTTTGATGCACTGGTTGTCGCCAGCGGCAGCGTGGCCTTCAACGGCCTGACCGAGATGACCGACGAGCAGTGGCAGGTGGGACTGGAGAGCAAGCTGATGGGCCAGATCAACCTGACCCGAGCCGCCATTCCCTATCTGACTGACAAGGGTTCCATCACTTTGATCAGCGGTATTCTGAGCGAGGAGCCGATCAACTGGGGCGTGAGCGCCAGCACAGTCAACGGCGCCATCGATCACTTTGTGAAAGCGGCCGCCTGCGAGCTGCCAAGGGGCCTTCGCATCAACGTGGTGAGCCCCACCGTGCTGGCGGAGTCGATGGACAAATACGCCGACTTCTTCCCGGGGTTCGTGCCGGTGCCAGCCGCCAAGGTGGCGCAGGCTTACAAGAAGTCGGTGTTGGGCATCCAGACCGGTCAGGTGTTCAGGGTCAACGGCTGATCGCCGCTCGCTTGCCGCCAGACCAGTAATAAAAACGGACCCCGCAATGGGGCCCGTCTGTTTCTCTGCCTATCTCCTTTGCTGCCAGCAAACGTTTGTTTGTTGGCGACAAAAAAGAGAGCAACCCTTAGTCGATCAGACCGTACTGCTCGCGCAGCACCTCGATGATCTCCTGCTTGGGATTGGCAGAACGCGCCAGCTTGTGGCCGATGATCTTCTCGGCGATCCCGACGTAGGTGTTGGAGATATCCATCATCACTTCGGTCGGCAGCTTGTTGTCGCGGGCAAGGGCAAAACGTTCCGGCATGCGGTTCTTGTTGAGCAGGATGTCCGGATCCGGGAAGTGGTTGAGCAGCCACTGACGGAAACCCTCTTTAGACTTCTCGACAATCTGACCGTCGCGCAGGGCCGCGCCATCCCAGATACGGGAGCTGTCGGGGGTGCCCACTTCGTCCATGTAGATGAGCTTTTCATTGCCCGCCGCATCGTGGACGTAACCAAACTCGAACTTGGTATCGACGAAGATCTGATCCAGCCCGGCCAGCGCGTCGCTGATGACGTTGAAGCCCTCTTTGAGCAGCACTTCGTAGCGGTCGATGTCGGCCGGTTTGCTGAAGTTGAAGCCCTTATAATGGCGCTCGATATCGGCACGGGAGACGTTGACGTCATCGGCTTCCGGCACGCCATCCAGCCCTTTCAGCACGCCCTTGGTGGACGGAGTGATGAGGATCTCCGGCAGCTTCTGATCCTTTTTGAGCCCTTCCGGCAGGGTGATGCCGCAGAACTCGCGCTCGCCATCCTTGTAGGCACGCCACATGGAGCCGGTGATGTACTGGCGGGCAATCGCCTCGATCATCACCGGACGGGCTTTTTGCACGATCCAGACGAAGGGGTGCGGAATATCCAGAATGTGGCTGTCGGCCAGTCCCTTCTCCTTGAACAGCTTGAACCAGTGGCTGGAGATGGCATTGAGCGCCGCCCCTTTGCCCGGTACGCCGTTCAGGCCATCCACACCTTGCCAGATGCAATCGAAGGCCGAGATGCGATCGCTGATCACCATGAGGGCGAGGGGCGCATCGGCCGGCACATCATAGCCTTTCTCTTTTATGAGCCGGGCACTGTCTTCGGGGGTCAACCAGTAGACGCTGCGCACTTTGCCGGAATGGACAGGTTTATCGGTACGGATCGGCAAATCGTCATTCACCGCCAATACTTGATCTGCAAGACTCATGGCTAATAACACTTCCTGTTTGTGGGGGGTAAACATCGCGAGTTCCTCACCTGCGCGCTCTGTTTGCAACGGGCTGGCAAGGGGGCTCGCATCATCGAAAACCACTCGGAATCCCCGCGTTTTCAGGGGGATTTTGATAACAAAACAGGGGCACAAGGCCCCTGTATTTATTCTGCTTTTGCTGCTGCCTGATCGGCCAGCCCCTTGGCGAACGCCTCGGACAGGCTGATATACATCTGGGAGATAACCCCGGACGATACCGGCTTCTTGTCCTTGTCGAACAGGGTGATGGAGGTCTTGCCTCCCGCCATTTCGCCAAGCTGGAAGCGGTATTTCTCCTCCTCCAGTTTAAACGGCTCGCTCCCTTTCGCCTTCCAGAACTCGGCACCCGGCTCTTCGTACTCGACGTCGATCCAGCCCAGTGACTGCTGGGTATCCTTGATGGCGAAACCGTAAGCAGGCAGTACCTGGTTGAGGCGACGCCACACCTGGTCAAAGGAGCCTTCGGCAATCCAGGCGCTCAGCTCGTTGTTGTCCAGACCCAGTTGCAGACCCATGCCATCGTTGGACTTGTGCTGCTCGCGGGCTTTCAGCTGGCTGTCGTAATAGAGCGAGAACTGGTTCAGCACTCGCGCGGCATAGCGCTGGGCATCGGCAGGGGTCAGCTTGTTGCTGGTCTCGCCGTCGATGGTCTCTTCGTGATCCAGCACCCGGACCGACATGTTGACGGCGTGGCGCTGGGCGTCGTTGCGCACGGTGAACTGGTAACGCTGACGGATTGTGAAATCCTCGTCATCTTCACCCCAGCCATCGAGGGCGACGGTGTTGTCAAACCAGCCGGTCTGCAATACGCCATCCTGCTGATCCAGCTTCTCGGTGGTGACCTTGTATTTGGCCAGGAAGTTCATCAGGAACGACC
Organism: Aeromonas sp. 97A; assembly: GCF_051919185.1. Classification (NCBI taxonomy): domain Bacteria; kingdom Pseudomonadati; phylum Pseudomonadota; class Gammaproteobacteria; order Aeromonadales; family Aeromonadaceae; genus Aeromonas; species Aeromonas sp. 97A. The sequence goes on from NZ_JBQBFF010000001.1 coordinate 2,852,113, forward strand.
AGGTATCGCGCTCCACGCTCTGGCTGGTGCTCAGGGCATAGAAGGCAACGGTCGGTTCGGTTGCGCTCTGCACGACCTGACTGCCCGGTACCACGGTCAGCAGTTGGGCGGGTGGGCGCACATCGACCTGGGCGCCGAGGGCACCTTCACGGCTGCTCTCAGGAAGCGGCGGAATATCGTACTGGCTGTTGAAGGTGGGGGCGCTCAATCCTGCGGGGATCAAGAACGCGCGGCCCTCGAGGCGGGCATCTTCATAACCGAAGTCGCGGTTGGCCATTTTGCGATCCTGGGGGGTGCTGCAACCGGCCAAGACGGCCACAGTCGCAACGCTCAGCACCAGACGGGCTCTATTTCCCTTTCCATTAGATTTAAACACTCGCCATCAACTCCGCTGTGGTCAGTGCTCGCGCCATCAGCTGTTCGCCCTCGGGGGTGAGGTCAACCAGCGGCAGGCGCAAGGTGGCTGTTGCAATCAACCCCAGTTGGGCACAGGCCCATTTCACCGGGGTGGGGCTCGGTTCGCAGAACAGAGTCTTGTGCAACGGCATCAAGAGATTGTTGATGTCATGCGCCTGCCCGGCATCACCGGCCAGCGCAGCACGACACATGTCGGCCATCTGGGCCGCCGCAATATTGGTGGTGACCGAAATCACGCCATCGCCACCTTGCAGCATAAAATCACAACCAGTGGCATCGTCGCCACTGTAAAGGGCAAACTCCGGCCCACACAGCTCGCGCAGCAGCGGGGTGCGGCTCAAATCGCCGGTTGCCTCTTTCAAACCGATAATGCCGGGAACCTTGGCCAGACGGGCCACGGTCTCCGGTTTGAGATCGCAACAGGTGCGACCGGGCACATTATAAAGAATTTGGGGCAGACCACTAGCCTCGGCGATCGCACAATAGTGGCGATAGAGACCTTCCTGAGTGGGCTTGTTGTAGTAAGGAGTCACCGAGAGACCCGCCACCACGCCGGTTTTGGCCAGTCGCTTTGCCAATTCAATGGCATGGGCAGTATTGTTGGAGCCGCAACCGGCGATGACGGGAATGCGTCCGGCGGCATACTCAACGGTCTTTTCAACGACGGCGATATGCTCCTGCTCGCTCAGGGTCACCGATTCCCCTGTGGTCCCCACCGCAACAATGGCGCTGGTCCCGGCGCTGACATGATAATCAACCAGCTTGGCCAGACTGGCCCAATCGACTTCACCTGAAGCCAGCATGGGGGTAATGAGCGCAACAATACTACCGCGTAACATGGACTTTTCTCCCGATTTTCAGGGGCGTAATGGTAAAGCTGACCCCTTTGAAAAACAAGGGAGAGAGGGGGCAAGCCGTGATACCATCCGGAACAAAAAGTAATGGACGAAAGTCGGCAGCGTCCCTCAGGGAGTGGTCATCAGGGCCGGAGGGTTGACTTGCCAGCGCGGCTTTCGCAACGAAATAACGGACGAGAGAAGATTTATGACTCACTACCTGGTCGTAACGGCCATCGGCACGGACAGGCCTGGCATCGTCAATGAAGTGACCCGCCACGTCAGTGGCTGTGGTTGCAACATTGTGGACAGCCGCCTTGGCATCTTCGGCAATGAATTTACCTTTATCATGCTGCTCTCGGGCGACTGGAACAGCATGATGCAACTCGAAATCAGCCTGCCCCTGCGTAGCCAGGAGTGGGATCTCATCACCATGATGAAACGCACCGAACGCCACCAGTCCCTGCAGTATGACGTCCGCGCCAGTGCCGACCTGTTGATCCGCGACGAGCCCGGCATCGTAAGCCAGTGCACCCAGTTCTTCAGCGAACATGGCTGGAACATTCAGGCGATGCAATCCATGACCCTGGAGCAGCAGCCGTTCAACCTGCTGAAGATCAGTTTTCAGCTCAATCTGGCCAGAGAGGGTGAAGTGGAAGGTTCGCAAACCGCCTTCGCCGAATTCTGTCGTCAACTGGGTGCCGAATCGTTCGAGTTTATCGTCAATCGCAAACACGCCTGAGGGCGTTTTACCCGAGGAGACCCCATGCAACCACTACAAGCTGGCAGCCCCGCCCCCGATTTCTCCCTGCCCGACCAGAATGGCAATCAGGTCAGCCTCGCTGGCCTGCGCGGCAAGAAGGTGCTGGTCTATTTCTACCCCAAGGCGATGACCCCCGGCTGCACCACCCAGGCCTGCAGCCTGCGCGATGTGAACGCCGAGCTGGCCGCCCTCAATGTGGTGGTACTTGGCATCAGCCCGGACCCGGCCAAACGGCTGAAAAAGTTCGAAGAGCGGGACCAGCTCAACTTCACTCTGCTGGCCGATGAGGACCACGCCGTCGCCGATGCCTTTGGCGTCTGGGGCCCGAAGAAGTTCATGGGCAAAGAGTATGACGGCATTCACCGTCAGAGCTTCCTGATCGACGAAGAGGGCAAGATTGCCCACCACTTCGACAAGTTCAAAACCAGCGATCACCATCAGGTGGTACTGGATTTCCTCAAGGGATAACCCTCCCCTGCGTCATTGAAAGGCCTGCCATGCAGGCCTTTTTTGTCTGGTCAGTAGCCCCTTGCCAGCGGATTTTTCTCACCAACTCCCCCGCCCAGATCAAAAAATTCATTTTATATATGGGTTAACGTGACCCCAGAATCATCTTCCAGCGAGATATCCCATGAACATGAGCAACACTGAGCGTTTGATCCTGAGCAACCAGTACGAAATTCTGGCGAAACTCAATCCGGAGAAAGCGGACCTCTACCAGCGCGCCAGCACCATCATCGAGCGCGGCTACTGCCTGCAGATCCTCGAGTTGGAGAAGAGCTTCGGCCATCTGGATCTGGCGACCTGCCAAGAGGTGATCGACACCCTGGAGCTGCACCACGCACTGGCCATCTCATGGGGCAATCTGGATGCAGCCGATCAGGGCGAGATCAACGCCAGCCGTCTGGAGTTCAACGGCTACAGCCGCAGCCAGGAGCGTGAGCTGGCTGACTACGTCTGCTTCCTGCTGGAGGTGGACAAGCGCTTCCCCGAGCTCAAGTGCCCGTGCGACGAGCTCTCCAGCGACATCGCCATGCGCGACAAGTACCAGCGGATGCTGCAGGTGTGGCGTCAGTGCCCTCGTCAGTACAAGCTCTCCATCCAGGAGATCCGCAAGGTGCTGGCGGCCTGATCCCTCACGCCGACCGCAACAAAAAAGGCGCCACTGGCGCCTTTTTGCATCTGAAACGGGTTATTCGTAGAGAAAGGATTTATCGAGCTGCTGGAAGGCGGCCTTGAGGGTATCGGCCAGCTCTTCATAGCGCGGTTGTGACACCAGCTGACGACGGCCACCCTGCTCGTTCATCTTGCCGTTGATCTCCCGATACCAGCTCGCTAGCGACGGAGGTAAACGGGTGTCGGCACGCTGGCCGAGCCAGTAGTAGCCTTGCAGCGGCAAGCTGAGCAGAAACAGCACCGAGGTGATGACAGAGGGCCAGTAGTGCAGCTCGCCAAACTGGAACTGCAGCATCACGCTCAGCACCGCCAGCGCGGGGATCACCTTGAGGGCGAACTCGGTCGCCTTGATCACCCGATTTTCAGGAAACATCGAATTGAGCTCGGGACGGCGCGGCCAAAGCGTCATATAATGGCGGCCTTGCTGTAACTTAGTTCCAAAAATGTTCATGCTCATACTACCTCCGAGCGCTTTTTGAACGTACCAACGGCAAAACCTCGACAAAATTTGATGCAAAGTAACAAAGGTTGAGGATGACTTTGTTATTTTTCAACAATCGGGTTATCCTTTGTACGCCCATTTTTGCGTCAAAAGCTTCTTGCTATTGACCTGTCAGGGACGTCTGGATTTCGGGTCTTGTATCACTATACAAGGGGCAAGCAACAGATTGCCAACCCTCATAAGGATAAGTTGAAAGTTTTTGGCCGCACCGCGTCCAACGCATCCGCCTACACAACCCAATCTGCGATAGGATTTATTCATGAGTAAGCTGGTTCTTGTTCTTAACTGTGGCAGCTCTTCCCTGAAGTTTGCCGTCATTGACGCAACCACCGGTGATGACCTGCTGTCCGGCCTGGCCGAGTGCTTCAACCTCGACGATGCCCGCATCAAGTGGAAACTGAATGGCGAGAAAGGCAGTGCCGATCTGGGCGCGGGTGCCGCTCACCAGGAAGCGCTGGACTTCATCGTCAACAAGATCCTGCCGCTCAATCCGGAACTGTCCAAGAACCTGATCGCCATCGGTCACCGTGTTGTTCACGGTGGCGAGCGCTTCACCTCTTCCGTTGTCATCTGCGAAGACGTGATCGCCGGCATTGAAGCTGCTGTTCCGTACGCACCCCTGCACAACCCGGCTCACCTGATCGGTATCCGTGAAGCTCGCCGAGTATTCCCGGCGCTGGCTGACAAGAACGTGGCCGTATTCGATACCGCGTTCCACCAGACCATGCCGGAAGAAGCCTTCCTGTACGCCCTGCCGTACAAACTCTACAAAGAGAACGGCATCCGTCGCTACGGCGCTCACGGCACCAGCCACTACTACATCAGCCTGGAGGCTGCCAAGCAGCTGAACAAGCCGGTTGAAGAGCTGAACATCATCAACTGCCACCTGGGCAACGGCGGTTCCGTCTGCGCCATCAAGAACGGCAAATCTGTTGATACCTCCATGGGCCTGACTCCGCTGGAAGGTCTGGTGATGGGTACCCGTTCCGGTGATCTGGATCCGGCCATCATCTTCTTCCTGCACGACAAGCTGGGCATGAGCGTTGCTGATATCAACACCATGCTGACCAAAGAGTCCGGCCTGCAGGGTCTGACCGAAGTGACCTCCGACTGCCGTTTTGTTGAAGACAACTACGACAGCAAAGAAGAAGCCAAGCGTGCTATGGACGTTTACTGCTATCGCCTGGCCAAGTACATCGGCGCCTACGCTGCCGCCATGGACGGTCGTCTGGACGCCGTTGTTTTCACCGGTGGTATCGGTGAAAACTCCGCCCCGATCCGTGAAATCACCCTGAACAAGCTGGGTCTGCTGGGCTTTGACGTCGATCACGACGCCAACCTGAAGGCTCGTTTCGGCAAGGGTGGCGAGATCACCAAGGCTGGTTCTACCAAGGCCCTGGTTATCCCGACCAACGAAGAGTGGGTTATCGCCCACGACGCGCTGGAACTGGTCGGCGCTTAATTGACGCAGTAACTCGAGGCCGCCCACCAGGGCGGCCTTTTCCTGATCCCAAAAAATGAACAAGGGGTATAAAGTGGCACGCACTATTATGCTTATCCCGGTCGGCACTGGTGTCGGCGTAACTTCCGTGAGTCTGGGCGTTGTTCGCGCCATGGAGCGTCACGGTGTCAATGTCAGCTTCTTCAAACCGGTTGCCCAGCCGCGTCCGGGTGAAACCGGTGCCGAGCGCTCAACCGCCGTTATCCGCGCTGCTGCCAACATCAATCCGCCCGAGCCCTTCACCCTCTCCTACGCCGAGAACATGATCAGCTCCAGCAACACCGACATCCTGCTGGAAGAGATTGTTGCCCGCTTCGAAGAGCACGTGAAATCCAGTGGTGCCGAAGTGCTGGTTGTCGAAGGTATGGTGCCGACCGACAAGCAGCCCTTTGCCAACAAGCTGAACTACGACGTCGCCAAGGCGCTGGACGCTGACATGGTATTCGTGACCCACCCGGGCCATGACTCCAGCCAGAAGCTGAAAGAGCGCATCGAACTGGCCTGCTCCAACTTCGGTGGTGTCAACAACCCCCGTATCGTTGGCTGCGTGATCAACAAGGTTGGCGCGCCGGTTGACGAGCATGGTGTAACCCGTCCTGACCTGACCGAGATGTTCGAAGCCCATCACCACGCTTCTGACGCGGCTCACAACCTGGAAGTACTGCAAGTGTTCGGCAAGAGCCCGCTGCGCATTCTGGGTTGCATCCCCTGGAACACCCAGCTGATCGCCCCGCGCGCCAAGGATCTCGCCAAGCATCTGGCCGCCAAGATCCTGCACAAGGGTGAGCTGGACAGCCGTCGCCTGCAGACCGTGACCTTCTGCGCCCGCTCTATCCACAACATGGTCGAGCACTTCCGTCCGGGCAGCCTGCTGGTGACCTCCGGCGACCGATCTGACGTCATCGTCTCTGCCTGCCTCTCCGCCATGAACGGCGTCAAGCTGGGTGCCCTGTTGCTGACCGGTAACTACCATCCGGAGCCGCAGGTCATGGCGCTGTGCCAACAGGCCATGGCCACCGGCCTGCCGATCATGATGACCGGTACCAACACCTGGCAGACCGCCGTCAGCCTGCAGAACTTCAACGTCGACATTCCGGAAGATGACCGCGAGCGTATCGAACTGGTACAGGACTACGTCGCTGGCCACATCGACAAGCACTGGATCGAGTCACTGACTGTCAGCTCTACCCGTTCCCGTCGCCTGAGCCCGCCGGCGTTCCGTTATCAGCTGACCGAGCTGGCCCGTCAGGCCAACAAGCGTGTCGTGCTGCCGGAAGGCGACGAGCCGCGCACCATCAAGGCTGCCGCCATCTGTGCCGAGCGTGGCATTGCCCGTCCGGTACTGCTGGGTAACCCGGAAGAGATCCGTCGCGTTGCCGAACAGCAGGGTGTGGTACTGACCGATCGCGTCGAGATCATCGATCCGGCCGTTGTGCGCGAGCGCTATGTGCCGCGTCTGGTCGAGCTGCGCAAGAACAAGGGCATGACCGAAGTGGTTGCCCGCGAGCAGCTGGAAGACAACGTGGTACTGGGTACCATGATGCTGGAGCGCAATGAAGTTGACGGCCTGGTATCCGGCGCGGTGCACACCACTGCCAACACCATCCGTCCGCCGATGCAGATCATCAAGACCGCTCCGGGTTCTTCCCTGATCTCCTCCATCTTCTTCATGCTGCTGCCTGACCAGGTGCTGGTCTACGGTGACTGCGCGATCAACCCGGATCCGACTGCCGAGCAGCTGGCCGAGATCGCCATCCAGTCCGCCGACTCTGCTGCCGCGTTCGGCATCGAGCCGCGCGTCGCCATGATCTCCTACTCCACCGGTACCTCTGGCGCCGGTGCCGATGTAGAGAAAGTGCGTGAAGCGACCGAGCTGGCCAAGGCCAAGCGCCCCGACCTCATCATCGACGGCCCGCTGCAGTACGACGCGGCCATCATGGAGAACGTGGCCAAGTCCAAGGCACCGAACTCACCGGTTGCAGGTAAAGCCACCGTGTTCGTCTTCCCTGACCTGAACACAGGTAACACCACTTACAAAGCGGTGCAGCGTTCCGCTGACCTGGTCTCCATCGGCCCCATGCTGCAAGGCATGCGCAAGCCGGTCAACGACCTCTCCCGTGGCGCCCTGGTTGACGACATCGTCTACACCATCGCCCTGACCGGTATCCAGGCTGCCCAGGCTGACGAACAAGCCTAATCAGTGCCTGTCTGAAAAAACCGATCACAAAGGCTGCTCACCCCAGGTGAGCAGCCTTTTTTATTGGTTCTCTTTTGAAGACCAGTGAAACATGCCATCAGCGCAGTGTTGCACAGAACAATGCCATGTGATGAGCCAGAAATGTCTCGAGCGTAGCGCTGCGGGAAAGGGTGCCCGCCACCTTAAAGATGTATCTAAAATAGATTCAAGATCATACGGTTGGATATATGAGGGCATTCATAGCGAAGCGCTTATAGCAAATATTTCGCCATCGGCATGAGGTTTTGACCTGTTAGAAATAGCAGTGAAAAAGACCCGTTCGATACGCTATTCATCAATGTGCCGCTCGGCAATATCCACATCATGGAGGAATGGAAATGCTGATGAAGAAACTCTCTGCAATCATGCTGCTGGCCTGCTTGCCCCTGTTCAGCCAACCCGTACTGGCCGCAGATAAGGCAACGCCCAAGCAAACAACCACAGCCTCGGTCGCCAAGGAGACCGGCAAGCTGAATATCAATACGGCCACCCTTGCCGAACTCACCAGCCTTAAAGGGATTGGTGACAAGAAGGCACAAGCCATCGTCGACTATCGGGAAAAACAGGGAAAGTTCACCTCGGTCGATCAGCTGGCGGATGTCAATGGCATTGGCCCGGCCACGCTGGAAGCTAACAGAGACATGATAATAGTCAAATAAAGTCGAATGGATCAGTTGCAAATGGGGCAGCCTGTGGCTGCCCCATTTTTCTTGGGGTATGATTGCCGCACTTTAATCCCGCTGGATAGTTTTCCATGAAAAAGACTCCTCTTGTTGTTCGCAAGGCCGTGCTCCCGGTAGCCGGTCTGGGTACCCGTATGCTGCCAGCCACCAAGGCCATCCCGAAAGAGATGTTGCCGGTGGTCGACAAACCGCTGATCCAGTACGTAGTGCGCGAAGCTATCGCCGCCGGGATCAAGGAGATCATTCTGGTCACCCACTCGAGCAAGAACTCCATCGAAAACCACTTCGACAAGAGTTTCGAACTGGAAGCGACCCTCGAGAAGCGAGTCAAGCGTCAGTTGCTGGAAGAGGTACAACAGATCTGCCCTAAAGACGTCACCATCATGCACGTCCGCCAGGGTGAGGCCAAAGGTCTGGGCCACGCTGTGTTGTGCGCCCGCCCGCTGATCGGTGACAACCCGTTTGCCGTGCTGCTGCCGGATGTGCTGATCGACGACGTTGCCAGCAACCCCAAGCAGGACAACTTGGCCGAGATGGTGCACATGTACGAAGAGAACCAGATCAGCCAGATCATGGTGGAAGCGGTTCCCGAGAGCGAAGTGGACAAGTACGGCATCGCCGACATCAAGGGCGAGGCCCTGAGCGAGGGGATGTCCCTGCCGATGCAGGCCATTGTCGAGAAGCCACCCCGTGACGAAGCCCCCTCCAATCTGGCGGTGGTGGGTCGTTACGTCCTCTCCTCCAATATCTGGCCGCTGCTGGAAAAAACCCCGGCCGGTGCCGGTGACGAGATCCAGCTGACGGACGCCATCGCCATGCTGATGGAGCAGGAGCAGGTCAACGCCTACTTCATGAAGGGCAAGAGCCACGATTGCGGTAGCAAGCTGGGCTACATGAAAGCCAATGTGGAATATGCCGTGCGCCATCACGAGCTGAATGGTGAATTTATCGGTTGGCTGAAGCAGTTCGTCAAGCAGTTGTAATCGTTGATAAATCTGTTTTTTATAGACGTATTTAAGGGGCATCAAATGATGCTCCTTTTTCATTTTTGCAACAAAAAATCAATCAAGAGTAAATAAACTCTCAGCAAATCATAATGTTGTAATTTATTCACACATGCTCTATAAGGATTGAGGCGTGTTTCTCGCCCTTGCATAAAAAACTCAAAAAAATATAAGACACAGGTGGAAGTTCCAATGAATAACCCGTCAAAAGGGACCTTTTTAGGTCACCCTAAAGGGCTTTTTTTGCTCTTTAGTACCGAACTGTGGGAGAGATTCTCCTATTACGGCATGCGTGCCGTGCTGGTGCTCTATCTGACCGACCTGACTGCCAACGGCGGTCTGGGCTGGAGTCAGGCAGATGCCCTCAAACTCTACGGTATCTATACCGGTCTGGTTTATATCACTCCGCTGATCGGCGGCTGGCTGGCTGACACCTTCTTGGGTCAACGTCGCGCCATCCTGATCGGTGCCGTGCTGATGGCCGCAGGTCAGTTCACTCTGGCACTGCCCCACGCCATGTTCCCGGATATGGTCAACACCATGTTCTACGCGGGCCTCGCGCTGCTGATCGTGGGTAACGGCCTGTTCAAACCGAACATCTCCACCATGGTGGGTGACCTCTATGAAGAGGGCGATCACCGCCGTGATGGTGCTTTCACCATCTTCTACATGGGTATCAACCTGGGTTCCCTGCTGGCAGGCGTGATCTGTGGTGCTGCCGCTACGGCCTACGGCTGGCAAGCTGCCTTCGTCGGCGCTGGTATCGGTATGCTGCTCTCTCTGGTGATCCAGGCCACCATGGCCCAGCGTTTCCTGGGTGACATCGGTCGCGTCACTGCCGCCCAGCGCGCAGCCGCCCTGCGTACTACCGAGCAGAAAGCACCGCTGACCAAACAGGAAGTGGATCGCATCAAGGTTATTCTGGTACTGGGTCTGTTCACCATCATCTTCTGGGCCGGTTTCGAGCAGGCCGGTGGTCTGATGAACCTCTACACCCAGGAGTATACCGACCGCATGATCGGCAGCTTCGAAGTGCCGACCGCCTGGTTCCAGTCCCTGAACCCCTTCTTCATTATCACCCTGGCACCGGTCGTTGCGGCCATCTGGATCAAGCTCGGCAAGAAAGAGCCGAACTCTCCGGTGAAATTCGCCATGGGTCTGCTGTTCCTGGCTATCGGCTTCCTGTTCATGGTCGGTGCCGTGCTGCAGCAGGGTGGTGACAACACCGTCAAGACCTCCATGTTCTGGCTGGTAGGTGCTTACCTGTTCCACACCTTGGGCGAGCTCTGCCTCTCCCCGATCGGCCTCTCCATGGTGACCAAGCTAGCTCCGCTGCGTCTGGCTTCCCTGATGATGGGTGCCTGGTTTGGCTTCGTTGCCCTGGCCAACTACGCTGCGGGCTTTATCGGCTCCTTCGTAGGTGAAGCCGGCCCGATCGCCATCTTCGGTGGCATCGCCCTGGCTGCAGTACTTAGCGCCCTGATCCTGCTGACCATGGCCAACCGCCTGGTTTACTGGATGCACGGTGCCGAAGGCCCAGCCAAAGAGCCGCAAGCTCAAGAGAAGAAACTGCAATCCGCCACCGTCTAAACGGTCAGGATTGTAAACAACAAGCAGGGCGCCAATAGGCGCCCTGTTTGTTTTGGCCTGTTTATCAGGCGGCATCAGTGATGACGAACCTGCACATCCAGCGAGCCGCCGCTGTCGCTGCGAAACTGCAGGGCGAACGGTTCATGCCAGCTGCGTTTGTGCAGGGCGTAGTGGCTGCTGCGCATCAGACCAAGGGGTAGGCCGCCTGAGCGCATCAGCCAGTGGGGAGAGGTGAGCCCTGCGTTGGCAAACACCAACCCATCATGCTGATCAAACAGTAGCGCCGCCATGGCAAAAGAGTGGCGAAGCCCGGACGCCATCAACTGATGGTTGAGGTAGTCGAGCAACCGGTGCGGCTGGCTCAGCAACCGGCTCTCGTTCTGCTGAAACTGGCGGTAGGGGACGTTCATCAAGGATCGCACCAGCGCACCACAAAATGCCGCATCCGCCCCCATGATCGGCAGCTCCATCACCAGCACCAGCAGCTTGTCTTCCACCTTGAAGGTATCGGGAATAAACAACTGCCCCAGCCCCTTGAACGTGACCTGCCAGGGGCCCCACTCCTGCAAGCCCGGCGGCTTGAGCCCCGCCAGCAGGCGGCTGGCTGCCTTGTCGTGGGCACTGAAATAGTCGAGGTGACCCATCAGCTCCAGTTGCTGCGCCCGGTTGGCGCTGCCGTTGAGACACTGTTCGATACTGCGCTCGACCAGCGCGTAATCCTCGAGGGGTTTGAGCAGATAGTCCCGCGCACCGGCACGCAAGGCGCTGGCGACCGCCTCCATGGTGCTCTGGGCCGAAATGACGATAACCGGAATATGGGGATAGCGCGCAGAGAGGCAGGCGATCACCTCGTGGCCATCCATATTGGGCATATTGAGATCGCACAACACCACATCGGGATGGTAGAGGGCCGCCGCCGATAGCCCCTCAATACCATCTTCGGCCTGAAACACCGTTGCCCCGTCCCGTGCGAGGTAACTCACTAACGAGTGGCGAAAAACGGCCTCGTCCTCCACCACCAGGATCCGTAGCCCGGCTTTTGACATCTTGATAAAGCTCTTATTAGTCAATTGGTTATTTAGGTATTAAGACTAGCTCAAAAGTGCGGTCAGCGCGGAAACCCTGCGTCAAAAGTAGACCTCGATCATACGAAGGCATCAAGAGAACCCCATCTGTCCGCGCAGCTCTATTCACTCGGGTGGCCCCGTGACTGCGACCGCCATCCGAATTGTGCAAGTGGGCGCCATAAGGGATAATGCCCCCCACTCCAGCTCGTGAAGAAGACCATGACCCCAGCCGAATACAGCGCCCTTGCCCACCCAAGATTGTCCCATCCGGCTCGCAGTCTCTATACCCTGCAGCTGCGCCGACTGGTGCTGGAAAATCAGGCGGCAAGGCTCAACTATCCCGAGCTGGGTCGGGCGCTGGCAGTGGTCGATCCGGGAGATCCCTGCGGCTTTTCGTTTCAGGTCAATGCCCGCCAGCTCACCGAGCTGTTCGATGAACTGATGGAGGCGGGCCTGCTGCAGGTCGAGGCTCAGCCCGAGAGTGAGCACTACCATCAGTGCCCGTTCCAGTTGCCACTGCTGACCCAGAAATTGCGCAGCCCGCTGCCGGAGCGCCCCTTCCAGATGCATCTGCAATGGCGACCGGACGAGGAGCTGCCCGCCCTCGCCCGCCTGTGCGGGGTGATCGATGCCAGCTATAGCGAAGAAGATCTGGGGGAGTTTATCGCCTACTGGCTGGGGCGCCCCGAGGTGTTCGACTCCCAGCATCAATGGATGCTCAAGTTCATTCGCGCCCTCAAGACCCGCCGCTATACCCGTCGCAAACCGATGGAGGTGCAAGGCTACCAGCAGGTGACGCCGGCCCCGCCAGAGTCGGGCCCCAGCAAACGGGCCCAACAGATGATTGAAGAGGCCAAGCGACTGGCCCAACAGCAGACGCAAGAACCCGCAGCGCAGCAGGAGCCGGATAATGATTGATAGCGGCCCCCGCCTGCAGGCAGAATCAACCCCTTGTCTACCCATCCCTGATCGAGCAGAAGGAGCATTCCATGACTGACCCGCAAGATCCCCTGCGCCAGGAGCTGGAAGAGATCGAAGCCAAGCGCCAGAAGATCGCCAAGGCCAAGCAGGATCACCGTATTCACGACCCGGAATTGAGCCGCCATGTGGGAGGGCTGCTGGAGCGCATTCGTCGCCTGCAGCAAGAGACCGGCGGCGGTCAGTATGACTACGAGACGCTGCGCAAGGAGTATGACGCCAAGGCCAACGCCGAGGTGCGCGAGCTGCAGAAGGCGGCCCGTCAGGAGCGGATCCAGAAGCTGATCGCCCAGGCCGACCTCAACCCCGACTGGGTGTTTGACAAGATGGATGCCGGTGACCCGGCGCTGCAATACCCTATCGAAACAGCCCGTTACTTTATCAGCGGCTTCGAGCACTGGGAGAAGAGCGGTGGCGGCTGCATGCTGATCTACGGCGACTACGGCACCGGCAAGTCGACCCTGGCGGGAGCGGTGGCGCATGAGCTGATCGCCCGTCACCAGAAATCGGTGATCTTCCAGCAGTGGGCCTCCATCGTCGATCGGCTGTTTTTCAACGTCATCCCCGACCAGGATGAGCGCAACCAGTACCGCCGCGCACTGGAAGAGGTGGATCTGCTGATCATCGACGAGGTATCGGCCAACCGCGCCAAAATGGCGGAGAGCCAGTCCAGCTTCCTCGGCCACCTGCTGCGCCGCCGTCGCAACCTGTCAAAGAGCGTCATCATCATCACCAACCACACACCACAGACCCTGCATCAGGCGATCGGTGATTTCAGCTATGAGGCGATCAAGGCGTTCAATCCGGTGGATATCCACCTGAGCGGCCCCAGCCGTCGCCCCAGCATCGGCAACTACAACGGCTGATGCATCTCAAAGAGTGCGAGTCGCTGGCGGCTCGCACTCTCTCCTCCCTGCCAGCTCACAAATAGAAACAACTCTCATTTACAGCAGACGAACAAGCCACTAGGCTAGCCCCTTTTGCCAAGGGAGCTCAGCTATGCCAACCACACTGATTTTCGGAGCCAGCCGCGGGCTGGGCCGTGCCTTTACTCATCACGCCTTGAGCCAGGGTCACCGGGTCGTTGCGCTGGTACGCAGCCCCGAGATGGCTACGGAACTGGAGACGCTGGGAGTTGAGGTGATCGAGGGGGATGCGCTTGATCCGGCTGCGGTGCAGCAGGCATGTGCCCGTGCGGGGCAAGATGCACAGGTCGTCTCTACCCTCGGCAGCTTCCGTCAAGCCGCGCCGGTGGACTATCAGGGCAACCGCCATGTGATCGATGTCATGGAGCAGGCAGGGCTGAAACGGCTGCTGCTGGTCACCTCCCTCGGCTGCGGCGACAGCTGGCAATATCTGCCGGAGCGGGCACGCGCCGCCTTCGGTCACGAGATCCGTCTCAAAAGTCTGGCGGAGAGCTGGCTGCAGACCAGCGCCCTCGCATGGACCATTCTGCGCCCGGCGGGCCTTCAGGATGGCGACGCCAACGGCCGCGCCGAACTGAGTCAGGGCAAGGAGGTACACGGACTGGTGCGCCGCGCCGATGTGGCCGCCCAAGGGCTGCGCCTGCTGGCGGATGATGCGGCGGTGGGGCAGATCTACGCCATCGGGGATCCCACGCTCCAGCGTGGCTAAAGCAGTAGTAAAACCGCGTAACCCCACCACATAACAAAACGGTCAGCCCAAGGGCTGACCGTTTTCGCTTTACCGCACACGCTATCTCACGGGCGCTTGCCCTATCCCGCTTAACCGGCGGTCGTCTCACTCTGTACGACCGGCTGACTGGCCACCGGCAGTGACTGCTGCCGCCAACGCAGCAGCAGGCAAGCCAGCACGCCGTAGAGCAGCGCCAGTCCCCACAGCTGCCACCAGTAACGGGAAACCTGCGCGAAGTCTGCCCCCATCTGGTTAAGGCGCAGAAAACCCTCGATGGCGGGGATAGTGGGCACCCACTGAGCCAGCCAGTTGAGAGGCGCCGGGATCAGCTCGAGCGGCCAGATAAAGCCCGCCAGAAAAACCAGCGGCAGGGAGGAGATCAGCACCACCTGAGTCGGCAGATCCCGCCGGGTAAATATCGCGCCGAGCACCACGCCAAACCAGCAGGTCGCCAGCAGGAATGGCAGGGCGAACAGCCAAAGCTGCACAGGGTCAGCATGGCGAGCGATGTTGTAGTGATCGAAGCAGAAGCCGAGGAAGTAGCTCACCGGCAGCAGGAACAACCCCGCCAGCACCAAGGTTCTCGCCAGCAGCAGCGGCAACACCGGCGCGCTTTGCCAGTAACCATGCTCGCCGCGGCAACTGCGCTGGTTCTGGGTCGCCCCCAGGATCCCCGCCCCCATCAGCAACACCTGATGGAGGATCAGCACGAACACCGCCGGCACCACGTAATTCACATAGCCCATGGTGGGGTTGAACACCGGTACCACGTTGAGGGCCACCGCGTTCCAGCCCATGGCTGCTTGCGGCAGTGCCTCGCCATGGCTCAGCAGCCGCGCCACCTTCACCTGCGCAGCGAGGGTCCCCCCAGCCTGTGCCAGTCCTTCGGCAATGGTGCCGTAGACCAGAAAGTAGGAGGCATCACCGGCATAGCTCAGGGTGACGCTCTTGCCCAGCATCAGATCCCGATAGAAGTGGTTGGGGATATGCAGGATGCCGCTCGCCTCCCCGGCCATCATCAGCTGGCGCGCCTCGGCCAGCGAATTGGCCCGCGCCACCAGCTTCACCTGCGGCGTGGCATCGGCCATAAACTCCAGCTGACGGGACAACTGACTGCCATCGTCGTTGACCACCACCACCGCCTCTTCCCGCGGCAGCTGATGCAGATAGGGCTGGGGATAGAGAAACGAGTAGAAGATCACCCCGCCAAACAGGGTCAGCATGATGGCGCGATCCGCCAGCAGGGTGCGCAGCTCTAGGCGCAACAGATCGACAAATCCCAGCATCACTCAGGCTCCTTTTCGGCGCTCGCCACTGCGGCTGATTGACGGGCCAGCTCGGCCTGCTGCTTGTAACGACGTACCACCAGCAGCAAGGGAAGCAGAAACAGCAGCAGCGCCCCCAGTTGCGGCAACGCCGATGCGAGAGGCAGACCGTAGTTGCTCTGACCAATCTGCAGCTCCACATAGTGAGAGACCGGCAACAGGCTGCGCCAGAAGCGGGCGAAATCCCCCATGGCGCTCACCGGAAAGGTGACCCCCATAAAGGCAAAACCGGGCGCCGTGTAAGCCCCCGCCAGCGACAGGGCGCGGGCCGGATCCCGAATGATGCCGTAGAAAAAGGCCCCCATGGTGACGCAGGCGGCCGAGGCGAGCCCCAGACCCACCACCAGCACCAGCCAGCTGCCGTGCATGGGGTAGGAGAAGCCCTTGAACAGCAGCAGCGTCCAGACTATCCCCCAACCCCAGCCAATCAGCACGTGGGGCAGCAGGGTGCGCCAGAGGCCAAACCAGACCCCGCGAGTGGTCCAGTCCAGCCCCAGCCGATCGGTACGGGCCAGTGCATTGAGGCCAAACAGCACCACCAGGATCTGCCACACCGCGGGCAGAATGGCGCTCAGCAGAAATTGGGCATAGCTGGAGTTGAGGTTATAGAGCGCAGTCACCTGACTGCTGATAGGCACCGACTGCCCGAGCGCGCCAGGCAGCGCCTTGCCATCGGCCATCGCCTCCAGCACGCCCACCTGACCGTTAAGGGTGCCTACCACCTGCGCCAGCGCCGAGTTGACCAGCTTGGCGATCAGGATGAACTGGCCGTTGTTGAACACCGTTACCTGCGGCTGGGTGCCCTGACGGGCATCCCGCTCCAGATGGTTGGGGATCACCACCAGCGCATAGATGTCGCCACCGCGCAAGGCGCGCGCCCCGGCCTCGATGGAGTCAAACTGTTGCGCCACCTTGAGCCCGGCCGAGCCATCCAGCGAGAAGGCGAGCTGGCGCGAGAGCACGCTGCGGTCGAGATCCACCAGCCCTACCTTGAGGTCACGGGCCAACCCTGCCGAGAAGATCCAGCAGAGGATCCCCATCAGCAGCAGCGGCACCCAGCTCATCAGGGCACGACTGAAGGGATCCTGCCACAGCAGCCGAAATTCACGTCCCATCAGAGTTCAACCAGCACACTCATGCCAACCCGCAGCCCCTCAACCGGTTGAAGCGGGCGAGCCTCCACCTGGAAGCTCTTCATATCGAAACCCTGACGGGTATCGGTAGCGCGCCAGGTGGCAAAATCCCCCATCACGGCCACATGGGTCACCTTGAAGCGCACGGTCTGGTCGCCAAGGCCCGGGATGCGGGCATCAAACTCGGTACCGACCGGGAAGCGGGGCAGCAGATCCTCGCGAACGTGGAACTGGGCCCAGGCATCGCTCATGTCGAGCAGAGTCACCACGGGGAAGCCTTGCGGCGCCAGCTCGCCGCTGCGCAGCAACACCTGACTCACTTCACCATTGTGGGGGCTGGTGATGCGGGTATCGGCCAGATAGGCCTCAACCTCGGCAACAGAACCCGCCGCCATCTTGGCCTTCTCGCGGGCGGCGATCTTGGTCTCTTCCCGCGCCCCTTCCAAAGCCATCTGGTACTGCTGCCACGCCATCCCTTCGCTGTAACGGGCGGCTTGCCAGGCAGTCCAGGCCTCGTCGCGCTTTTGCAGCGGCATCACGCCGTCGCGGTGCAGGCTGGCAACCCGCTCATAGGTCTTGCCGCGCAGGGCTGCGGCGGCCTTGGCTTTTTGCCACTGATCCTTGGCAGCGGCGATCTGTTGGGCTCGGGCTCCTTTCTCCGCCTCTTGCGCCAGCGCGCCTGCAGCCGCTTCACCGGCCTTGGCCTGGCTCAGCTTGGCTTCGATCTCGGGGCTCGCCAGGGTAAAGACCAGTTGATCCTTGGTCAGCTGATCACCCTTTTTCACCAACACTTCGTCGATGCGACCCGGCACCTTGGAGGAGACCGAATATTGCTGCGCTTCAATCTGCCCTTGCAGATGCACCGGCTCCGGCTGATAGGCGAGCCAGAAGCGCCAGCCGAGCCAGACCACCAGGATCACCAGTGCCAGCGGCAACAACAGCGGTTTACCCTGGCTCATCTTCTTTTTGATGGGGGGATGGCTCATCACTTCACCTCGACAAACGGGCGACCCTTGGCGGTCGAAACAGAGATAGAAAAAGGAACGGACTGGAGTGCGATCATGAGTTCACCTCGATCACCCGACCGTGCTGATATTGATTGAAACTGTTCATCTGGCCGGAGAGCGCCAGCAGGCGGGCCAGCGACACCACATATTGATAGGCCGCCGCTGCGCGCTGGGTCTTGACCCCCGCCAGCTGGTTTTGGGCATCCACCACATCAAGGGAGGTAGAGAGTCCCTGACCGAAGGCCTTGTCCCGCAGCAGCACATTCTCCTCTGCCAACGCCTGGGTGGAAGAGAGGGATTGATACTCCTCCAGCCCCTGCGCCGCTTCGCGCCAGGTCTTCTCTACCAGCAACTCCAGATCCTCGCGGGTCTTGGCCTGCAGCAGATTGACTTGCAGCTCGGCGCTCTTGGCGGCCTGTACCGTCTCGGAGCGGCCATCGCGGCTCACCAGCGGCATGCTGACCCCCACCCCCACCAGCCAGTCCGGCGTGGTCTTGGAGGCGAGCGAATCATCTTCATAGAGGTTGTAGTTACCGAACAGAAACACCTCAGGGGCATATTTGCCCTGCTCGACCCGGATCATCCCCTTGGCCTGCTCCTTCTTGGCACTGAGCAGCTTGAGACCGGGGTGCACCTCCAGGGTCTGGCTCACCAACCCCTCGAGGCGCGGCAGCTCCTTGTTGACGAACAGGCCGCTGCCCGGCTGGGCATTTGGCAACTTCAGCATGCGGCCGAGGGCCAGCTCGGCGATCTCGAGGCTGCGGCGCGCCTTCTGGGTATCGATGCGCGCTCTGTCATAGGCCGACTGGGCGGAGAGACGCTCCACCCTGGCGATCTGGCCCTGCACTTCGAGCTTCTTGGCGTGATCCAGATGGTGGGCGAGCCCCTCTTCGATCTCCTGCTTGGTCTGCACCACCTGAGCAGCCAGCACCACGCCGAAATAGGTCTGGGAGAGGCTCTCGAAGGTGGATTGCTGCTTGAGCACCAGCAGCTGCTGCGCCTCGCTCACCTGCGCCTGGCGGATATCCTGCGCCGCATCGATGCGACCACCGGCAAACAACGGCCAGAGCATCTTGACCGAGCTGGTCACCACATTCTGTTTGGTCAGGGGGGTGACAAATGCGTTGGCCCCGACCCCGAACAGGCTGCCGAGCGCCAGGATCAGATCTTTCTGCTTGGCCAGCGGATTGAGATCGAGAGCATCAAGTTCAATCGGCTGATCAAGATGGGTATAGCTGGCCCCCACATCGACCTTGGGCAGATACATGGATTTGGCCGCCTCGCGCAGCTGCTTGGCCCGATCGACCCCGGCCTGTTCGGCAGCCAGCCCTTCATCCTGCTGGATGACCCGGGTCCAGGCTTCGCCGAAACTGATGGTTTGCGCCTGCGCCGACCCCAGCACGGCCCCCAGCAGACACGGCCAGAGTGATTTAATGAACCTTGACGTCATAGATCCCCAATCCGCTTTTGTTGCATAAATGTTTGGAGCATTTGCTCGACTTAAGCCCGTTATCATAACGCAAAGCGGGCCTGCAAGTGGACTGACAATTATGCAGGCGTCCGACCCGAATGGTACAGCGCTCACTCTCCGGCAATCTGGCCGTTTTTCAATAACTCCAGAATTTGCAAGCCTTGGCGCGACGTTTTTTTCAGAAAAAAATGGCTGACGCTCAAATACTAACCTTTTCTCCTGCCTAAAAAATGCGTAATATACGCCGCCCTAAGCCGATGGTAACCGTGGAATGCAGATAGGTCCCCACACGCTTGAAACTCCCTTGATTGTGGCTCCCATGGCCGGTGTAACTGACCGACCATTCCGTGAACTTTGTTTGCGATTGGGGGCTGGCATGGCCGTTTCCGAGATGCTGCTGGCCAACCCGGATGTCTGGGATACCCAGAAAACCCGGATGAGGATGGATCACTCTGCAGAAGGCGGATTGCGTTCGGTCCAGATTGCCGGAGCCGACCCCGAGATGATGGCGTTTGCTGCCCGCTACAACGTGGAGCAGGGCGCACAGATCGTCGACATCAACATGGGATGTCCGGCAAAAAAAGTGAATAAGAAGTTGGCAGGTTCTGCCCTGCTGCGTGCCCCCGATCAGGTCAAAGCAATTTGCCGGGCCGTGGTGGATGCAGTGGAGGTGCCTGTCACCTTGAAGATCCGCACAGGATGGGATCCGGATAACCGCAATGGCGTGGAGATCGCCCGAATCGCCGAAGATTGCGGTATCGCGGCCCTTGCCGTGCATGGTCGTACCCGCGCCTGCCTCTACAAGGGCGAAGCGGAGTACGACACGATCAGGGCGATTAAGCAGGCCGTATCGATTCCTGTTGTCGCCAATGGTGACATCAACAGCCCGGAGAAAGCCCGGTATGTCCTCGACTATACCGGTGTTGACGCCGTGATGATCGGCCGAGCTGCGCAAGGACGACCCTGGATTTTCCGGGAAATCCGTCATTTTCTTGAGACGGGCACCAAGCTGCCGCCTCCCGAGAGGGAAGAGGTTCGCACCCTGATGAACGAGCATGTAACCAACCTGCACCGGTTTTATGGTGCATATCTGGGAGCGCGCATAGCCCGTAAACACGTGGGCTGGTATCTGGATGAAGAAGAGACGGGCCGAGAATTCCGTAAGCACTTCAATGCCCTGGATTGCGCAGACGCGCAACTTGAGGCACTCGAAGCGTATTTCGATGGATTAGGTTAACAAGATAACTAAAGAGCCGACCGAATATGTTCGAACAAACCCTGACTTCTGATGCATTGGTAACAACTACTCACAATCACGCTGCCGAGCCGACCCAGCGCCCCCTGCGTGACTCTGTGCAACAGGCCCTGCGTAACTACCTGGCCCAGTTGAACGGTCAGGAAGTGATTGATCTGTACGATATGGTTCTCTCCGAAGTCGAAGCGCCGATGCTGGACGTGATCATGCAGTACACCCGTGGTAACCAGACTCGCGCTGCCGTGATGATGGGTATCAACCGTGGCACCCTGCGCAAGAAGCTCAAGCGTTACGGCATGAACTGATTGCTGGCCGCGAGCCGCGACGGCGGTTCAAGGCAGATGCGAAAGGCGCCAGGTAGCAATACCTGGCGCCTTTCCTTTATGCTCTCCCCTCCATTTCACCATGGCGACCCCGATGAACCGCACTCCCCTGCTGCTGATGGTACTGGTCACCCTGCTGGCCGCCGCTGGCTGGCTCTTCTCGAAAGAGGCGATCCGCGAACTGCCCCCTGCCGCCTTTATCGGCAGCCGCTTTCTGCTGGCCGCGCTGCTGTTGCTCCCCTTGGCCTGGTTGCGCGAGCCACCGCCGACTCGCGCCCAGCTGGTGCGCGCTGCCGGTTGCGGCACCCTCCTCGGCGCCAGCCTGCTGCTGTGGGTCACTGCCATCAGCCAGAGCGATGCGCTGGGCAGCGGCGCCTTTATCATGAGCGTCGCGACCCTGATGGCCCCGCTGGCAGCCTGGGGAGCCTTTCGGACCAAGCCTGGCCGCCACTACTGGCTCACCCTGCCCATCGCCATCGCCGGTTTGCTGCTGCTCTCCAGCAGTACCCACTGGGGCGTGTCGCTTTCGCTGTTCTGGTTTCTGGCGGCGGCCACCACTCTCGGCATCCAGCTTGCCGTCCATCGCCACTTCGCCCAATCCATTGCCCCCACCTGGCTCACCTGCATCCAGCTGGCGATGACCGGCCTGCTCGGCACCCTGCTCTCCCTGCTGACCGAACAGTGGCCCGAGGCTGGAGTCAGCCACGGCATCTGGGGCTGGTTTGCGGCGAGCGTCTTGATTGCCACCACATTGCGCTACTGGCTGCTCACCCATGCGTTGAGCAAGATGACTACCGCCCACGCCGCCCTGATGATGCTGCTGGAGCCGGTCTGGACTCTGCTGCTGAGCACCCTCTTCTACAACGAACCCCTCGGCGGCGCCAAACTGGCCGGTGCCGGACTGGTACTCGGCGCCCTGGTGCTCTACCAACTGCCCCTGCTGCTGCGCAGTGCACGGCTCAAAACGCCCGTCTGATCCGCGTCACCGCCCTGCGGGGCGGTGTCACCATTTCCCTCCTGTTTACTTATCTTGTCCTGCCAATGCTGACGTTCTGTTAACGGCCTTTAACCCTTGGTATCCAGAGGGTTAAAGGGCATACCCCATGAAAAAATGCCATATGGCCAGCTTGATGAAGGTCACATTCCTCCCCCGCGACCCTCCCTATGATGCCCCCATCATCGGTCTGGACAACCCTGACGATGGCCACACATGGGAATAACAAGAGAAAAGACTATGCAGCAAACCAGCCCCCTCAAGACGGTCACGGTCAGCATATTGGCAACCGCCATGCTGATCTTTGTGGCCCAGTACCTGATAGGAAAACAGGAGATCAAGATCGGCATCGCCATCATCCCGATCCTGCCGATGCTCTTTGCCGTCATCATCGGCATGATTGTCTCCGCCAAACCGGTCAAGGATCGCATCCCCGGCTGGAAGCAGCTCTTCACCGAAAAAGAAGAGGGCTTCTGCGGCAAGATGGTGGGCTTCAGCCTGCTGATCCTGGGCACCCAGTATGCGGGGATGATCATCCCCAACCTGAAGATGATCCTGAGCGTCGGCGTGCCGCTGTTCCTGCAGGAGATTGGCAACCTGCTGCCTATCCTGATCGCCATTCCGCTGGCGGTGAAGTTCGGCTTTGGCCGCCGCGCCATCGGGGCCTGCTCCTCCATCAGCCGTGAGCCCTCCGTCGCGGTAATTCAGGGCAAGTTCGGCACCGGCTCTCAGGAATACATCGGCGTGCTGGCCATCTACCTGTGCGGCTCCGTTATCGGCACCCTCTGGTTCAGCGTGCTGGGCAGTATCGCCCCGCTCACCGGCCTGCACCCACTGGCGCTGGCTGCCGGCTCCGGCGTGGGCTCAGGCTCCATGCTGAGTGCCGCCTCCGGCGCCCTGATCAACGGTCTCGACGAAGCGCTGGCCCAGCAGGTGCTGAGTATTGCGGCTGCCTCGAACCTGCTCTCGTCTGCTCTCGGGGCCCTCTCCCTCACTTATCTGGGTCTGCCGCTCGCTGAAAAAATCTATGCCCTGACTGCCAAAGGAGAGAAAGCATGAAAAGCATCGTAATGGATATGCGGTTCGTCTTTCTGGCGATCCTGCTGGCCATGTTTACCCAGACCCTGACCACCGGCACTCCGCTCTGGCTGATGGGTGACAGCTTCATAGCCATGTCGCTGGTGGTGTTCGCTTCGCTGATTGCCAAGCGCTATCTGCCCTCCTCCCTGCCGGCATTTGCCTATGCCACCATCATCGGCATTCTCATCTGCCTGCCGGAGACCCCGGTGCGCGGCCTCTTTATCGACGCCGTCGCCAAGATCTCCTTCCTCTCCTGCTGCGTACCGCTGCTGGCCTTTGCCGGTCTCTCGGTGGGTGGTCAGCTGGAAGAGCTGAAGAAGATGTCCTGGAAAGTGATCCTGATCTTCATGATTGTCTCCACCTGCTGCTTCTTCGGCGCCTCGCTGGTGGCCCAGCTCGGCTTCTCCATTCAAGGGATCATCTGATGAACAACATCCACATTGAACCGGCCCTGCTGGCCCTGCGCGACTTCAGTCAGGAAGTGCGCCACCATCTGCACACCATTCCGGAGGCCTCCGGCGTCGAGTTCAAGACCTCGGCCTACTGCCGCGAGCTGATGACAGGCTTTGGCTACCGCCTCACCGACTACCCGGGCTTCACCGGTTTTCACGGCGATCTGGTGGTTGATCCTGTGCTGCCGACCATCGCCTTCCGTGCCGACATGGATGGCCTCGAGATGCACGACATGAGCGACGTTGCGTTCAAGTCGACCCACGAAGGGATGGCCCACAACTGTGGTCACGACTCCCATATGGCGATCGCCCTGACCGCGGCCAAGTTTCTGGCCGCCAACCGCGATCGCCTGCAGTACAACGTCCGCTTTATCTTTCAGATGGCGGAAGAGGACATGCGGGTGCCGGGCGCCGAGAAGATGGTGGAACTGGGCTGCATGAAGGGGGTGGACGAGGTCTATGCCCTCCATAACGACGGCGCCATGGAGACCGGCACCATCAAGTTCAACCACGGTGTGATGTCCTCCTGGGGCTCCGCCTGGACGCTGGATGTGCACGGTATCTCCGCCCACGGATCCACCCCCCACAAGGGGTTGGATGCCATCCGTGAAGCGGTGCGGATCATCGAGGATATGGACTACATCGTCGCCAAGCGCACCAGTCCGTTCAGCCCGGCGGTGTTTGGCTGCGGCATGATCAACGGCGGCACCATCCCCAACGCCATCGCCGACCATGTGCAGGCGCGCGGTACCATCAGAGCCATGGATGCCGAGACCGACCAGATCCTCAAGAACAGCTTCAAGGAGATCGTGGCCCAGAGCGAACTGCGCGGCTTCAAGACCAAGATGGTCTATGCCGGGTATCCGGCGGTGGAGAACCACGCCGATGCCTGCGCCCGTCTGCTGCAAGCGGCCGCCGACGTATTGCCCTCCGAGGGGATCAACGCTCAGGGTCAGCCGATGACCGGCAGCGAAGATTTCAGCTACATGGTCAACGCCTGCCGTGGCCGCAAGGGGGCCATGTTCTTCCTCGGTAGCGGCTGTCAGGCCAAGGGGATCTGCAACTACCTGCATGCCAACCCCTACGACCTCGATGACGATTGCCTGCTGGTCGGAGCCCAGATCTTTATCAATCTGGCGACCCGCAGCGCTTAATCCCGCATGCCGATAAAACCAGAAGAGAGGCCAAGGCCTCTCTTTTTTATCTCTGTATTTTTGCTCTGTGTACGACAAACAACCTGCGACTAGAGCCACGGCAACTCCGCCATATTGGCAGTCGGCGGCTGATTGATCAGATGAAGTTGCACCGTCTCCCGGCTGATATGGGGGGCGTAGAGGTGGATAAAGTCGTACATGTAGTCGCGCAAGTGGGCATGCTTGCGCAGGCAGATGTGGGTCGCGCTCGAGGCGATCAGGTGGTCGATGTTGAGGCTCACCAGATCCTCCCTGTCCCCCTCGTCGAAGGCCACGCAGGCAATCACCCCGACCCCCATCCCGAGCCGGACGTAGTGCTTGATCACATCGGTGTCGGTGGCGGTCAGCACGGTTTTCGGCGAGAGGCCGTGGCGGCTAAAAGCCTTGTCCATCTTGGAGCGGCCGGTAAAGCCGAATACATAGGTGATGAGGGGATAGCGAGCCAGATCCGCCATCGAGAGCGGCTGGCAGTCGATCAGCGGATGAGCGTGGGGCACCACCACGCTGCGCCCCCAACGATAACAGGGCACCGCGGCCAGCTCGTCGAACAGATACATGGACTCGGTGGCGATCGCCATATCCACATCGCCGCTTTGCACCATCTGGGCCAGTTGGGCAGGTGCCCCCTGATGGAGCTGGATCGCCACATCGGGATAACGACGGCTGAACTCGGTGATCACCGCTGGCAGCTTGTAGCGAGCCTGGGTGTGGGTGGTGGCGATACGCAGCACCCCGCTGGTGGCCAACTGCTCACCCAGCGAGAGCTGGTTGATCTGCTCCACCTGCGCCACTACCCCCTTGGCCAGCTCCATCACCTGCTCGCCTGCGCTGGTCAAGCCGACCAGATTTTTCCCCTTGCGGGTAAAGAGGGCGAGCCCCAGCTCATCTTCCAGCATCTTCATCTGCTTGCTGAGGGTTGGCTGGGAGGTGTAGAGCTTCTCCGCCGTCGCCGAGATGTTGAAGTTGTTCTTCACGATCTCGGTAAAGTTCTTGAGCCGGGCGATGTTCATCTGGGCAAGGGATCTCGCTGCTGCGGCCAGTAGGGCTGACCTGAAAAAGAGAGAACGGGGCTGGCCCCGCAGCTGACTGCCGACCATACCACAGCGTGGCGTACGATAATCTGCCTCAGGTCAGAAAGCCGCGAGCTAGTCGCTGGCGAGCTTGAGCCCGAGCCCGACAAACAGGGTGCCGATGCCCCGGTTGAGCCAGCGACCAAGACGCTGTGACAACCGTACCTTGTGGCTGGCATAGACGGTGGTAAAGACCAGCAGGTGACACCAGATGATACCGCCCAGATTGAAGATGCAGCCGAGCAGAATAAAGGCGAGGGCCTTGGCGGGGGCATCCGGTGCGATGAACTGGGGCACAAAGGCGAGGAAAAAGAGCGCCACCTTGGGGTTGAGCACATTGGTCAGCACTCCCTGCTGGTAAATCTGGCCATAGGAGAGAGCTGGCAGGGTGGCCCCTCTCTCCATTGAACCCGTAGCCTGCTGGCGCAGCAGAGAGAACCCCAGATAGATGAGGTAGATGGCGCCAGCCAGCTTGATAAGGGCAAACAACTCGGCCGAGGCGCTGAGCAGGGCAGACAGACCGAGGGCCGCCGCCAGCACATGCACCATGACACCGGTGCCGATGCCCAACGTCGCGACCGAACCGGCACGCCACCCTTGCGAGCCACTGCGCAGCATGACCAGCAGGGAGTCCGGACCCGGCATGATATTGAGCAGCAGCCCCGAGACCATAAACAGAGCAAGATCATGAATACCGAACATCACCCCTCCCCTCGTAAAGCAAAACCAAACAAAAGGGCTCCGCAGAGCCCTCTTTTCTTTCACTCTGCGGCAGCTGACGTATCATCAGCTGTCCCGCCAGCCATCAGGGCCGCAGCGCCTTGTCCGCCCGCGAGATGCCGCAGACGCCGGAGCGCACCACTTCGATGATCTCGTTGGTCTGGGCCGCAGTCTTGATAAAGGCATCCAGCTTCTCGCTGGTGCCCACCAGCTGCACCGTGTACTGCTCGGGGGTGACGTCGACGATCTGGCCACGGAAGATATCCGCCAGCCGTTTCAGCTCGTCACGGGCCCCACCGGCGGCGCGCGCCTTGACCAGCGCGATCTCCCGCTCGATATGCTCCCCTTCACTCAGGTCACACACCTTGAGCACATCCACCAGCTTGTGCAGCTGCTTCTGGATCTGCTCCAGCACCCGCTCGTCACCCATGGTGACTATGGTCATGCGCGACAGAGTGGGATCCTCGGTCGGTGCCACCGTCAGGGTCTCGATGTTGTAGCCGCGCTGGGAGAAGAGACCCACCACGCGGCTCAGGGCGCCGGATTCGTTCTCCAGCAGAACGGAAATTATATGTCTCATCAGGTTCTCTCCGTCTTGCTCAGCCACATCTCATCCATGGCACCAAACTTGATCTGCATCGGATAGACGTGCTCATCCGGGTCGACCGAGATATCCATGAACACCAGCCGATCCTTCATGGCGAAGGCCTTCTCCATGGCGCTCTCCAGCTCGGCCGGATCACTCACCGCGATGCCGACGTGGCCGTAGGCTTCCGCCAGTTTGACGAAGTCCGGCAGGGACTCCATGTAGGAGTGGCTGTGACGGCCGCCGTAGAACATCTTCTGCCACTGCTTGACCATGCCCAGCGCACGGTTGTTGATGGAGATGATCTTGATGGGCACCCCGTACTGCATGCAGGTAGAGAGCTCCTGAATGTTCATCTGCACCGAGCCATCGCCGGTGACGCAGCAGACCACCGCATCCGGGTTGGCAAACTGGGCCCCCATGGCGGCCGGAATGCCAAAGCCCATGGTGCCGAGGCCCCCTGAGTTGATCCACTGGCGCGGTTTGGCAAACGGATAGTAGAGGGCAGCAAACATCTGGTGCTGACCGACGTCGGAGGCGACGAACGCCTGACCTTGGGTCACCTTGTAGAGGGTCTCAATCACCTGTTGCGGCTTGATCTGGGTGGCCGACTTTTCGTAGGCCAGACAGTGACGGGAGCGCCACTGGTTGATCTGGCTCCACCAGTCCGCCAGCGCCTCCTTGTCGTTATCGAAGCCACACTCGCGGATCACTTCCAACATCTGCTCCAGCACGGTTTCCACCGAGCCGACGATAGGCACATGGGCCTGCACCGTCTTGGAGATGGAGGTGGGGTCGATATCGATATGAACCACGGTCGCATTGGGGCAGAACTTGGCCACGTTGTTGGTGACGCGGTCATCGAAGCGGGCACCGACGGCGAAGATGAGATCCGCGTTGTGCATGGTCTTGTTGGCTTCGAAGGTGCCGTGCATCCCCAGCATGCCGATAAATTGCGGATGGACACCGGAGAAAGCCCCCAGTCCCATCAGGGTGGTGGTCACCGGCAGGTTCAGCAGCTCCGCCAGCTTGGTCACCAGATGGTCCGCATTGGCGTTGATGGCGCCGCCGCCCACGTACATCACCGGGCGCTGGGCATCCACCAGCAGCTTGGCTGCCCGCTTGATCTGCCCTTTATGGCCAGACTTGGTCGGGTTGTAGGAGCGCAGGGAGACCGTCTCGGGATACTGATAGGGGAATTTCTCTTTCGGGTTCTGCACATCTTTGGGCAGATCCACCACCACCGGCCCCGGGCGGCCGCTGGCGGCAATGTAGTAGGCCTTCTTGATGGCCTCGGGAATATCGCTCGCCTTCTTGCACAGGAAGCTGTGCTTCACCACCGGGCGGGAGATACCGATCATGTCAGTCTCCTGGAACGCATCCTCACCGATCATGCTGGTCGGCACCTGGCCGGAGAGGATCACCAGCGGAATGGAATCCATATAGGCGGTGGCAATACCGGTAATGCAGTTGGTCGCTCCCGGGCCTGACGTTACCAGCACAGTCCCCACCTTGCCGGTGGAACGGGCGTAACCGTCAGCCATGTGAACCGCGGCTTGCTCGTGCCGCACCAAGACATGCTCCATCTTGCCGTTTTCGAAGAGAGCGTCATAGATGTCGAGCACTGAGCCACCAGGGTAGCCGAAGACGTGCTCAACTCCCTGATCTTCCAGCGCTCTAACCACCATCTGGGCGCCTGATAACATCTCCATGATAAAGCCCTCCAGGCTTTGCTCCGTTTAGCGAATCCCGCCGACGATGCCGTGCTTCCCGGCACGGCCCGATCCGTTTCTTGTTGTTATCTGAATGCAGATCGGCCCAATTCAGCCCCGTCGACAGTAGAAAAAAAGGATTTTTCCGTCATTCACCCGAAAATAGGGTGAAAAACCAACTTAACCCGCTTCATAACGCTTGTCCACGGCTTTATCTGACCAGAACAGTCATACATTTCAACCGGCTATTAACATTCAATGACTTGCCGCAGCGACCATGAGACAAAAGGGAAGGAAGTCGGGGAATGGCCAGCGGATCATTCCGCAGAGGGGAAAAACAGCCACAAAAAAGCCCACCGCTCATTGGTGGGCTTGATGCCGAATGATTACTCAGTTCTCCTGATCCGGCTCAGCCAGCCAGATCTGCTGATCCGGATCGGTCTCTTCACTGACCGAAATGCTGACACCCATATCGAGCAACTCGTGCAGGGTGAGATTGTCAGCCAGGTTCATGACTTCGCCGTTTTCATTGGTAAAGCGCATTTGCTCCGTCCTCTCCTTGGTGGGATCGCCTTTCAGTCTAGTCAACAACGCTCACTTGCGATAACCAGCAACTGGATAAACAGTCGCCCCCATCCAGCTCGCTCAGGCGATCACTCACCTCCTCCGGAAACAGGGTGCGCGCCCAGAGCCGCCGTGACAGAGAGGCCACGCTCTCGTC
Organism: Aeromonas sp. 97A; assembly: GCF_051919185.1. Classification (NCBI taxonomy): domain Bacteria; kingdom Pseudomonadati; phylum Pseudomonadota; class Gammaproteobacteria; order Aeromonadales; family Aeromonadaceae; genus Aeromonas; species Aeromonas sp. 97A. The sequence goes on from NZ_JBQBFF010000001.1 coordinate 2,881,564, forward strand.
GGCTCCTGCCGCCAGCCAGCGAGCCAGCTCCCCCGCCACATCGGGGTAACAGACAGCCCCTGGCGAGGCGCTGTCGAGCCAGGTACGCACCAGATTGGCATCGAGCACATCCATCAGGGTCGCCAGCCCCATCATCTCGAGCGTCTTGCCATTGGTCAGCTGTTCAAACTGTCCGCCGAGGGGCTTGACCAGCAGCTTCTTGCCGAGGGTGAGCGCCTCGGAAGCCAGCTCGAAACCCGCGTTGGAGATGACGCCGCGACAACCGGCCAGCACGGCGATAAACCCGTGCCGCGATGGCGGTTCGAAGCGCAGGTTGCGCCACTGGCTGGGGGTGCGAATGGCGGGGTGAAAGCAAACGAAGCGCTGCTGGCCAAAGCGCGACAACAGGGCAGCGATCGCCTCGGTTTGCTCGAACGGCAGATAGACCAGGATCTCGCCGTTATCCGGTACGGCGGTGATGGGGTCGATCACCGGCGGCAGCAAAGGGTGACCGAAGTGAAACCAGTGCAGCCCGAGCGGCTGATCCACCGGGGCAAAGTGGCGCATCAGCTGGCTGCTGACCCCATCCTCCCCCCAGCGCGGGATGGGCCAGTTGAAACTGGCCTGATGGCTGACGGTGAGGCTCGGCTTGCCATAGCGGCGGGCGGCGTGGGCGGTCAACGGCTCAAAATCGCTCACCACCAGATCGTATTCGCTGCAATCGAGAGACCGCAGATCCCGCCAGAAGGTGAGCGGCGAGGCGGCTTGCAGGGTGCGCCACGGAGAAACTCGCCCCTCGTGACTGACAAAAGTGAGGCCGGGAAAGGCGCGGTAGGCGCCAAACTCCTCCATGTCGAAGTAGCGGTCAGCGGGGCGACCGCTGAAGAGATAATCCACCTCGACCCCTGCCGTGCGTAGCGCCCGCGCCAGGGTGCGACTGCGACTGATATGACCGTTGCCAGTGCCTTGCACCCCAAACAGTATCCTCATGAGTGACTCCAGCCGAGCGCCAGCACGGCGCAACCGCCACCCAGCAGGGCACCGGCTACCAAATCACTCAGGTAGTGTACCCCGAGCAGCAGCCGGGATGCCCCCACCAGCGCCGCCCAACCAAACAGCAGGGGCGCCCAGAGCGGAAAGCCGGTGGCCAGTATGGTAGCCATCAGAAAAGCGGCAGCGGTGTGACCGGAGGGGAGGCTGTAACGATCGGAAGGAGTGATAAAGACCGGCAAGCCGACCGGCCGTTGCCGTTTCAGGCTGTTTTTCAGCAGCAGATAGAGGGGCAATTCGATGGCGAAGGCGAGCAGCGCCAGTCGCACCAGCTCCCGCTCTGCCTCCCCCTGCCACCAGAGCAGGGCGGCCAGCACGGCGTAAAGCGGGCCATCGCCGGTGCGGGAAATGAGACGACTCACCCTCGCCTGCTGCCGGTTGTAGCCGTGAAGCAGGCAGACCCGGCACACCTGCAGGTCCCATTGCTGGATCTTGTTCATATCCCCTCCTTCCCTGAATTCTGCTTGCAGAGTAAGAAAGCGGGATGACGTTACGTTGAACAAGGGATAACAGATTTATGAAAAAAGGGCCGAATGGCCCTTTTTAATCTCGATGTTGCGGCAAAATCAGTGGCTGCCGCGCAGACCGGTCTCCATCAGACGGCAGTTGTGGTCCGCCAGACGGGCCATGAAGTGCTCATCCACTTTCAGGCCAAACACCTGCTCGTAGAGATCTTTCATCACGAACGGCTGCCACATCATGCTGAGGAAGGAGATCTTCAGCATGTCGGGATCCAGGTTGTCACCCAGCTCGCCGTTGGACTTCATGGTTTCCAGCAGGGCATCGAACTGCGGCAGCTGACGCTCCAGCAGGCGGTTCAGCACAAAATCCCGGCCCGGGCTCTTCTCGGTCGACAATGCGCTGGAGATGGCAGAGGTCAGCTCGCTGTTGGGCGCCATCACCTGATAGTAGGTGTTGAGCAGCTCGTTGAGGCTGTGATTGCTGTGTTCATCTTGCCAGGCATGGTCGAGGGGCTCGGCGACATCGCCCAGCACCGCTTTGTACAGACCCTCTTTACTGCCGAAGTAGTAGTGGATCATTGCCAGATTGGAGCCAGCAAGCTCCGCGATTTCGCGTGTAGTTACCTTGCTATAGGGAGTATTGAGAAAACGCTCACGGGCGGCAGCAAGCAACTTGTCACGAATGTCAGAACGTCCGACCGGACGACCAGGTCTACGTTTTTCCATTTAACACCTCAGATAATTCAGCCAATGCTGATAAGTCGATCTGGTTGTGCAGAGAATAGAGCACAGCAGGAATGACCAGATAATCGGTCATGGGCCGAATATGGGACAAGGAAATTTGCAATCCTTTACAATCCGATTAAATACGTCAGCAGATTGCCCCTGACCTTCCGTGTTGACACAGCATAAAAATCTCGATATTGGTAAAAGCGTTATCGACTGGAAGGAATAACAACGTCATGCGTATCGCCACCCCGCTACTACTAATCTCCCTAATCGCGTTAACTCGCGCGGGATCCTTGTAGCCGGGCTAAGGCATAGCCGGAATTTACAAAAACCCGTGCACCCTGCACGGGTTTTTTTATGCCGCCGCAGGATGCACGTTACCGAACTTAGGAAGAGGGAAGTCACATGTCAGATCGGGTCATCATATTCGACACCACCTTGCGTGATGGTGAGCAGGCCCTGGCGGCCAGTTTGACAGTCAAGGAGAAGCTGCAGATCGCCCAGGCGCTGGAGCGGCTCGGTGTCGACGTCATGGAGGTGGGCTTCCCGGTCTCCTCTCCCGGCGATTTTCAATCGGTGCAGACCATCGCCCGCCACATCAAAAACAGCCGGGTCTGCGCCCTCGCCCGCGCCCTGCCCAAGGATATCGACGCCGCAGGCGAAGCCTTGCGGGTCGCCGAGGCGTTTCGCATCCATACCTTCATCTCCACCTCCTCCATCCACGTGGAGAGCAAGCTGAAAAAGAGCTTCGAAGACGTGCTGGAGATGGGAGTCGGCGCCATCAAGCACGCCCTGCGCTACACCGATGATGTGGAGTTCTCCTGCGAGGATGCGGGCCGTACGCCGATCGATAATCTCTGCCGCATGGTGGAGGCCGCCATCAAGGCGGGGGCCCGCACCATCAATATCCCCGATACCGTGGGCTACACGGTACCGACCGAGTTCTCCGGCATCATCCACACCCTGTTCAACCGGGTTCCCAACATCGACAAGGCCATCATCTCGGTGCACTGCCACGATGATCTGGGGCTCTCGGTGGCCAACTCCATCGGCGCGGTGCAGATGGGGGCCCGCCAGATCGAGTGCACCATCAACGGCATCGGCGAGCGGGCGGGCAACTGCTCGCTGGAAGAGGTGGCGATGATCCTCAAAACCCGCGCCGACCTGCTCGGGGTGCAAACCAATATCCGCCACAACGAAATTCATCGCACCAGCACGCTGGTCAGCCAGCTGTGCAATATGCCGGTGCAGCCCAACAAGGCGATCGTCGGGGCCAACGCCTTCTCCCACAGCTCCGGCATCCATCAGGATGGGGTGCTCAAGGCGAAAAACACTTACGAAATCATCACTCCCGAGAGCATTGGCCTGACCCAGAACAACCTCAACATGACCTCCCGCTCCGGCCGCCACGTCATCAAGCACCGGATGGAGTCCATGGGCTACGCCGAGAGCAGCTACGACCTCGACCACCTCTACGGCAAATTCCTGACCCTGGCCGACAAGAAGGGTCAGGTGTTCGACTACGACCTCGAAGCGCTGGCCTTCTTCAGCCAGATCCACGAAGAGCCGGAACACTTCAAGCTGGAGTATCTCGGGGTCCAGAGCGGCAGCTCGGTACTGGCCACCGCCTCGGTCAAATTGAAGGTGGGACAGGATCTGATCTGCGAAGCGGCCACCGGCAATGGCCCGGTGGATGCGGTCTACCAGTGCATCAACCGCATCACCGGCTATGAGATCCGCATCGACAAATATGCCCTCAAGAGCAAGGGCGAAGGGGAAGATGCCCTCGGTCAGGTCGATATCGTCGCCGAGTACAAAGGGCGCAAATTCCACGGCATGGGACTGGCCACCGACATCATCGAATCCTCGGCCCACGCCCTGCTCCATGTGATCAACAGCATCTGGCGCGCCGATCAGGTCGCCGAACAGATGGAACGAAATAACACTATCAAGACGGAGACAGTATGAGCAGTTATCGGATCGCAGTATTGCCGGGTGACGGCATTGGCCCTGAAGTGATGGCCGAGGCCATCAAGGTGCTGGAGAAGGTGCAGGCCAGGTTCGGCCTCGCCTTCGAGTATGATCGCCATGACGTGGGCGGCATCGCCATCGACAACCACGGCACCCCGCTGCCGCAAAGCACGATCAAAGGTTGTGAAGCGGCCGATGCCGTGCTGTTTGGCTCGGTGGGCGGCCCGAAATGGGAACATCTGCCCCCTAACGATCAGCCGGAACGTGGCGCCCTGCTGCCCCTGCGCGCCCACTTCAAGCTGTTCTGCAACCTGCGTCCGGCCCGCATCTACACCGGTCTGGAGCAGTTCTCCCCGCTGCGTGCCGATATCTCCGATCGCGGTTTTGACATCGCCTGCGTGCGCGAGCTGACCGGTGGCATCTACTTCGGCCAGCCCAAGGGGCGTGAGGGAGAAGGGGCGAACGAAAAGGCGTTCGACACCGAGGTGTACCATCGCTTCGAGATTGAGCGCATCGCCAAGATTGCGTTCGAGTCGGCGCGTGTGCGCCGTGGCAAAGTCACCTCCATTGACAAGGCCAACGTGCTCGCCTCTTCCATTCTGTGGCGCGAGGTGGTGACGCAAGTCGCCAAGTCCTATCCGGACGTAACCCTCAACCATATGTATATCGACAACGCCACCATGCAGCTCATCAAGGATCCATCCCAGTTCGATGTGCTGCTCTGCTCCAACCTGTTCGGTGACATCCTCTCCGACGAGTGCGCCATGATCACCGGCTCCATGGGACTGCTCCCCTCAGCCAGCCTCAACGAATCGGGTTTCGGCCTGTTCGAACCGGCCGGTGGTTCGGCCCCGGATATCGCCGGCAAGGGTATTGCGAATCCCATTGCCCAGATCCTCTCAGCCGCCCTGATGCTGCGCTACAGCTTAGGGATGGAGGCTGCCGCCCAGGCCATTGAGCAGGCCGTGGCCCAGACCTTGGCCGAGGGTTACTTCACCGCCGACCTGCATCAGGCCAGCGCCCGCCATCCGGTGCAGAGCACGTCCGAGATGGGTAGCCAGATCGCCGCCCGGATCTGAGCCGCATAACAGAGAACAAGGAAGAGAGAAGCAATGGCCAAGACCCTCTATCAGAAAGTATTCGACGCCCACGTGGTACGGGAAGTGGAAGGGGAGACCCCCCTCATCTACATCGACCGCCATCTGGTGCATGAAGTGACCAGCCCGCAGGCATTCGACGGCCTGCGCGCCATGAACCGCCAGCTGCGCCGCCCGGACCTGACTTGGGCCACCATGGATCACAACGTCTCCACCACCACCAAGGACATCGCCGCCTCCGGCGAGATGGCCCGCATCCAGATGGAGACGCTGGCCGACAACTGCAAGGAGTTCGGGGTTCGCCTCTACGATCTCAACCACAAATATCAGGGGATCGTCCATGTGATGGGCCCCGAGCTCGGCATCACCCTGCCCGGCACTACCATCGTCTGCGGTGACTCTCACACCGCCACCCATGGTGCCTTCGGCTCGCTGGCCTTCGGCATCGGCACTTCCGAAGTGGAGCATGTGATGGCGACCCAGACCCTGAAACAGGGCCGCGCCAAGACCATGCGCATTTCGGTCAACGGCAAGCTGGCCGAGGGCATCAGTGCCAAGGACGTGGTGCTGGCCATTATCGGCAAGGTCGGCCATGCCGGTGGTACCGGCTACGTGGTGGAGTTCGCTGGCGAGGCCATTGCGAGCCTCTCCATGGAAGGGCGGATGACGGTGTGCAACATGGCCATCGAGCTGGGTGCCAAGGCGGGCATGATAGCCCCCGACCAGACCACCATCGACTACATCCGTGGCAAGGCGTTTGCTCCCAAGGGCGAGGCGCTGGAGCAGGCCATCGCCTACTGGCAGAGCCTCAAGAGCGATGAAGGTGCCCGTTTCGATGCCGAAGTGGTGCTGGACGCCGCTGATATCGCCCCGCAGGTCACCTGGGGTACCAACCCGGGGCAGGTGATTGCCGTTAATGAACCCATTCCGGCGCCGGAATCCTTCAGCGATCTGATGGAGCAGCAGTCAGCCCGCAAGGCGCTCGCCTACATGGACTTGCAACCGGGCCAGAAGCTCTCCGACGTCGCCATCGACAAGGTGTTTATCGGATCGTGCACCAACAGCCGCATCGAGGATCTGCGTGCTGCCGCCGCCATCGCCCGCGGTCGCAAGGTGGCAGCTGGCGTGCAGGCGCTGGTGGTGCCGGGCTCCGAGCAGGTGAAGGCCCAGGCCGAAGCCGAGGGGCTGGACAAGATCTTCATCGAAGCGGGCTTTGAGTGGCGCCTGCCGGGCTGCTCCATGTGTCTGGCGATGAACAACGACCGGCTGCAACCGGGGGAGCGCTGCGCCTCCACCAGCAACCGCAACTTCGAAGGGCGTCAGGGCCGCGCCGGCCGCACCCATCTGGTAAGCCCGGCCATGGCCGCCGCTGCCGCCGTCACCGGCCGCTTCGCCGACATTCGTGCACTGTAAGAGGAACCAATGATGACAGGATTCAAACAGCATAAAGGGATCGTCGTCCCCCTCGACAGCGCCAACGTCGACACCGACGCCATCATTCCCAAGCAGTTTCTACAGAAGGTCAACCGCATCGGTTTTGGCAAGCACCTGTTCCACGACTGGCGCTTCCTCGACGATGCAGGCCAGCAGCCCAACCCCGAGTTTGTACTGAACCAGCCACAATTCGCCGGTGCCAGCATCCTGTTGGCCCGCGAGAACTTCGGCTGCGGCTCGAGCCGCGAGCACGCCCCCTGGGCGCTGGCCGACTACGGCTTCAAGACCATCATAGCGCCGAGCTTTGCCGACATCTTCTACGGCAACGCCATCAACAACGGCATGGTACCGGTGCGTCTGAAGGAGGAGGAGGTCGACGCCCTGTTCCAGCTGGTTGCCGCCAAACCAGGCATCGAGATCGAGGTGGATCTGGAGGCCAATCAGGTACGTGCAGGTAGCCTCTGCTTCGGTTTCGAGATCGATGAATTCCGCCGTTACTGTCTGCTCAACGGCTTGGATGCCATCGGCCTGACCCTGCAGCACGAGGCCGCCATCAGCGCCTTTGAGGCGAAGCAGCCGAGCTGGATTTAACGCGCCAGCTGCAAAAAAACGAGTAGAATCAACAGGGAGCTTCGGCTCCCTGTTTTACTGCCCGCTACGCTTCCCACTTTGGGCCACCGGAACTGGCCCGTGCCACAGGAAAGGATGATGAAGAGACCGACGGCAATCCCTCTGCTCTGTGCCCTGCTGCTTACCCTGCCTGCGGGGGCCAATCAAACCAGCTTCAACAACAGCCTCGGCCAGATCAGCGTCGGCTGGCAGGATAGCGAAGGTAAACCCCAACAGCTCACCTACCGGCTCGAACAGGGCAAGTTGCCGCCCCTTATCGCCTATCGCTCGGCGAGAATGCAGGAGGAGGTGTTGCAGGTGTTGCTGCGGGAGGTGCGCCAGAACTACCCCGAGGTGCAGTTCACCCTCGCCCGTCCCTCGCTGGAGCTGCATCTGAAAAGCCGCAATCAGGACAAGGCGCGCGAGGCGATGGCCTTTCTGCAGTCCAAACGGAGCAAAGAGGAGCAGGCGTGGCTGACCAAACACTACTTCCAGTACTTCAACACCCCAGACGGGCAGCTGGCGGTGAAGCAGGATCATGTGCGCATCGCGCTGGAGAGTCGCAGCGGGCTGGCTCCGCTGGCGGATCAACTCAAGCAGCAGGGCAGCACCGAAACGGAAGCGCGCCAGAAGACCGTGGCCCATATGCTCACCTTTATCCAGAGCATCCCCTATCAGCAGCTCGACAGCCTGAACGGCAGGCAGGGCAAGGGATTTCTATCTCCCCGTCAGGTGCTGGAGCAGAACCGGGGGGACTGCGACAGCAAGGTAACCCTGATGGCCGCCATGCTGGCTCAGCTCTTTCCGGAGCTGAAACAGGCCATGGTGTTCGTCCCCGGCCATGCCCTGCTGGCCGTTGACCTGCCCGCCAAGCCGGGGGATGTGACCCTCAACTGGCAGGGGCAGAACTACCTGTTGCTCGAACCTACCGGTCCCGCCACCTTGCCTGCAGGCCAAATAGCATCGACCAGCAAAACGCTGGTCGATAGCAAGCAGTTGAGTGTGCAGCCGGTTCAGGAAAAAGGCTAATCCCCTCCCTCTGCCGATGGGGAGAGAGGATTAACCTTGAGGCAGAAACTCTACCGCCAGCAGCAACCCGCTCTCCTCCTCCAGCACCCGGATAATACGGGCATGGGCTTCAAAGGGAGGCAACAGGTTGTTGTTGGTGGCAAGACTGATCCGGATGGGCTGATTGATGTCGAGCTGATGTTCAGAGACCGCAATCCCCATGCCGTTGGCACTGAGATCCCGGCAGATCCCCTCCAGCACCAGCTGCTGCTGATAGACGGTGACCGGAGCATTGATGACCATGCGCGCAAAGGCACGCCTTTCCTTGGTATTGGTAAGCACGCGAACATCCTCTGTTGGGTGGGCGTCATCTCATGGGTATTGCACAATTGTGCTGGTCTACCCAAAAGAACGTTAATACAATGCGGTTCGTTTCTCAAACGGGGTGCGGTTTACCGCTGAGATTATACCCGTGTACCTGATCCAGATAATGCTGGCGGAGGAATTTGAGGCATGGCGCTCATTTTTTGCGCCCTCACCCGCTGGCACCTCGTTATTAACAAGTAATAGGGAGTGCCACCCATGAAGACCCTGCTGCTGGTCACCACCGGCCTGCTGTCGGCCAATGTGTTCGCCGCCGACACCCTCACCGTCTACACCTACAGCTCCTTCACTGCCGAGTGGGGTCCGGGGCCCAAGATCAAACAGGCCTTCGAGAAAGCGTGCGACTGCACCCTCAATCTGGTTCCCCTCGAAGATGGGGTCGCCATCCTCAACCGGCTGCGGCTGGAGGGCAACCACAGCAAGGCCGATCTGGTGCTGGGGCTTGACGATGCCCTCATCAGCGAAGCCAAACAGAGCGGTCTGTTCGCCCCCCATCCCGCCAAGCTGGATGGCATCAAGGTGCCGGGTGGCTGGCAGGATGACACCTTCGTCCCCTACGACTACGGCTACTTCGCCTTCGTCTATGACAAAGACAAACTCAAGCAGCCGCCCAAGAGCCTAAAAGAGCTGGTGGAGCGTCCCGACCTCAAAGTGATCTATCAGGATCCCCGCACCTCCACCCCGGGGCAGGGGCTGATGCTGTGGATGAAGTCTGTCTACGGCGACAAGGCGCCTGCCGCCTGGGCCGAGCTTGCCAAAAAGACGGTCACCGTCACCAAGGGGTGGTCAGAGGCCTATGGCATGTTCCTCGATGGCGAAGCGGACATGGTGCTCTCCTACACCACCTCTCCGGCCTATCACCTGATTGCCGAGAGCAAGCCCCAGTATCAGGCTGCCGCCTTCGAGGAGGGTCACTACCGTCAGGTAGAAGTGGCCGCCAAGCTGAAGAGCGCCAAACAGGAGAAGCTGGCTGACCAGTTCCTGCAATTTATGGTGAGCCCCGCCTTCCAGAACGAGATCCCGACCGGCAACTGGATGTATCCCGTTATCGACACGCCGCTGCCCAAGGGCTTCGAGCAGATGATCACCGTAGCCAAGCCGCTCGCCTTCAGCAGCGATGAGGTGGCCGCCAATCGCAAAGGGTGGATCCGCGAGTGGCTGCAAGCCGTCACCCAGTGAGCCGTTATCTGAAACCACAGGCTCGTCCCCTCTGGTGGTTGCCGGGCAGTGCTGCCACCCTGTTGATCCTGCTGTTATCCCTCGGGCCGCTGACGGCACTGCTGTGGCAGGCCGGTTCGCTGGCCCCCCGCACCCTGATCGCAGATCCTTATCTGCGTCATGTGCTGGGCTTCAGTCTGGGGCAGGCACTGCTCTCCACCCTGCTCAGTCTCGGGCTGGCCATTCCGGTGGCCCGCGCGCTGGCGCGGCGCCGTTTCGTTGGCCGAACCCTGCTGATCAAGCTGTTTGGTCTCTCGCTGGTACTACCGGTCATCATCGCCATCTTCGGTATCGTGGCTGTCCACGGCAAACAGGGGTGGCTGCCGCAACTGTTGCGCTCATTGGGGCTGGATCCCGGCAATTATCTCTACGGCCTGTTCGGTATCCTGCTGGCCCACGTCTTCTTCAATATGCCGCTGGCGGCACGCCTGATGTTGCAGAGCATAGAGAGCATCCCCGAATCGAGCTGGCGCCTCGCCAGCCAGCTCGGCATGCGCTCATCCCACATCTTCCGGCTGCTGGAGTGGCCGCTTATTCGCGGCATATTGCCGGGGCTTGCCAGCCTCATCTTCATGCTCTGCTTCACCAGCTTCACCACAGTGCTGGCGCTGGGCGGCGGCCCGAAATCCACCACGCTGGAGGTGGCCGTCTATCAGGCGCTGCGCTTTGACTTCGATCTCGCCACCGCAGGCGGACTGGCGCTGGTGCAGCTAATCCTGACCGCCGCCCTGCTCGCCCTGCAACACAAGCTGCAGAGCACCCCGGCCAGTCGGGTGACGCCTCGTCGCCCCTGCCTGCGGCCGGATCGCCATCAGCCGGGCGCGGCCGTGGTGGATCTGCTCTCACTCGGTATCGGGCTCGCCATCTTTCTGCCGCCACTGCTGGCTATCGTGGTGGCAGGCCTCCACCCCGGCCTGCTGACGGCGCTCACCTCCAGCAAGCTGTGGCAGGCAAGCGGCCAGTCGCTGCTGATTGCGCTGGCGGCGGGCACCCTGGCCACTCTGCTTGGCAGCGGCCTGCTGCTCACCAGCCGTCACCTCAAGGTACGCACCCGCCAGCGGCGAGCTGCCGCCCTGTGGGAGGCCAGCGGTTCGATGATCCTGATGATCCCGGCGGTGGTGCTCTCCACCGGTCTCTTCATCCTGTTTATGCCGTTCGCCGATGTGTTCGCCCTCGGCCCCTGGCTGGTGGTGCTGGTCAACGCCCTTATGGCGCTGCCCTATGTGCTGCGCACCCTCTCAGCCCCCATGCAGTTGGTGGTACGCCAATACGATCGGCTGGCGGATAGCCTGGGGGTACGTGGCCTGCATCGCCTGCGGCTGGTGGAGTGGCCGCTGCTGCGCCGCCCGCTGGCACTGGCGATGGCGCTGTCGATGATCCTCTCGCTGGGGGATCTCGGCGCCATCGCCATGTTTGGCAGTCAGGAGCTCACCACCCTGCCCTGGCTGCTCTACCAGCAGCTTGGCAGTTACCGGCTGACCGAGGCGGCTGCCACCGCTCTGCTGCTGCTTACGCTCTGTTTCTCCCTGTTCTGGCTGGTGGAACGGGGGCTTGGAGGAAAACATGCTGAACATTGATACGCTGGTGACCAGCTACCCCGACTGGTGCGTCAGCTTCAGCGCAACCCTGCCCAAGGGGGAGATCACCGCACTGATCGGCCCAAGCGGTGCAGGTAAATCGACCCTGCTCGGGATGATCGCCGGATTCGTGCCGGTGGAATCAGGCCGCCTCAGCTTCGATGGCGAAGATCTGCTGCCGCTGGGCCCGGCCGAGCGACCAGTCACCACCCTGTTTCAGGATCACAACCTGTTCCTCCATCTGTCGGTGTTCGACAATATCGCCATCGGCTTGCACCCGGGTCTGCGCCTGAGTGCCGCCCAGCGGGCACAGGTGATCGATGCAGCCGCACGGGTTGGTCTTGGCGAGATGTTAAACCGCCAGCCTGAACAGCTCTCCGGCGGCCAGCAGCAGCGAGTCGGGCTGGCTCGCGCGCTGGTGCGCGGCAAACCGCTGCTGCTGCTGGATGAGCCCTTCTCTGCCCTCGATCCCGCCCTGCGCCGGGAGATGCTGGCGGAAGTGGCGAGGCTAGCCTGCGAACAGGGCATTACCGTACTGATGGTGTCCCACAATCCGGAAGATGCCCAGCTGATTGCCGATCAGGTGCTCTTTGTCGACGAGGGCCGCATCGCCCTGCAAGGCAAGCCGGATATTCTGCAAAATAGCGACCACCCGGGGCTGCTGCGCTACCTTGGCCAATAGCCCTTGGGAGTAAAGACTGCGCCATGATCAAAAAAGGAGGCCGATTGGCCTCCCTTTGTATCTGGAAATATTCATTTAAATCAGAGGTTTTCCTCGGCGAACGAAGCCAGTCGGCTGCGCACCACGCCATTGAGGAAAATGTTGGCACTGCCGTCAAAATCCTTGAAACGCTCGACTATGTAGGTGAGACCCGAGGTCACCGGGCTCAGATAGTTGGAGTCGATCTGGGCCAGGTTACCGGAGCAGACGATCTTGGTACCCTCGCCGCAGCGGGTGATGATGGTCTTGATCTGGGACGCGGTCAGGTTCTGGCACTCATCCAGCAGCACGAAGGTGTTCTGGATGCTGCGCCCGCGCATGAAGTTGACCGATTTGAACTGGATGTTGGCCTTCTCCATGATGTAGCTGAGCGAGCCGCTCATGTTCTCGTCCTGCTTGTGCAGCACCTCCAGGGTGTCGGTCACCGCCGCCAGCCAGGGCATCATCTTCTCCTCTTCGGTGCCGGGCAGGAAGCCGATGCTTTCGGCAATTTCCGGGGTATTCCGGGTGACGATCACCTTCTCGTAAATGCCCTTCTCAATCACCAACTCCAGCGCCGCCGCCATCGCCAGCAGGGTCTTGCCGCAACCCGCCGGGCCGGTCAGGATCACCAGATCGATGTGCGGATCGAGCAGTGCATCCAAAGCCATCCCCTGATAGACATTCTTGGGATGGACACCCCACGCCTTGCGGGACATCAGCCGCTCGCGGCCCAGATCCTTGATGCGGATCTTGTTGCCATCGTGGCTGAGTACCCGGGCGGCGAAGAAATTCTCTTCATCCACCAGATACTGGTTTACGTGAACCCCTTCCAGCAGATTGGCATCGATCACATGGATGGTGTCGCGGCCATGGGTCTCGCTCTCGCACTCGCCAACCCGCTCCCAAAAGCTGCCGGGCACAACCTGAAAGCCTTTAGCCAGCAGGCGGATATCGTCGATCAGCTGGTCGCTACGGTAATCTTCAACGTGAGCAAGCCCGGCCCCCTTGGCCTTGAGGCGCATGTTGATGTCTTTGGTGACCAGCACCACCTGACGCTTCAACTCGTGCTTTTGCAGATAGAGGGCCGCGTTGATGATGCGGTTGTCGGCCTCCTTGTCGGTAAACACCTCGGCATCCTGCGGCAGATGGTGATCGCTGAAGATGCAGATATTGCCGCTCGCTTCGCCAGCCAGTGGAACGCCCTGGGTGATCTGATCCGGGGTTGCATCGCGGAACACATCTTCCAGCGCACGGATGGCTACCCGCGCGTCGCGGCTGACATCCTTGTTGCGATCCTTGATGTTATCGAGCTCTTCCAGCACCGTCATGGGGATGAGCACGTCGTGCTCTTTGAAGGAGTAGATAGCGAGGGGTTCGTGAAGCAGAACGTTGGTATCCAGGATAAACAGCTTTCGGTCCGTATTGTCCATAAGCATCCTCCTTGGCACTGAAGGGCCACGTGTGTGAATCTCAGATGTCATTGAAACCACACGGCCGTGACAGTTTTATTACCCTCAACGCTACGCCCGATTTTACTATCGCGCAACAAGTCACTGGGCCGCCTGATTTGATTGCGCATAAAAACAGCAATAAAAAGACCGGCACTGTGGCCGGTCTTTTCTCTATCGTTCAACTACTTGGGCATGTCTGTCAGCCGCACTTGGAGTCGCCACAGTTGAGGCAGGTCATGCAGCCATCCTTCAGCACCAGCGCCTTGGTGTGGCACTTGTAGCAGAGCGCGGCATTGGCCGGGAAACCACTGCTCGCCTCCTGCTCTTCAGCCTCCTGAGCGGCTTTCAACTCGGCTTGCTTCTCGGCCAGAAACGCCTGCTGATGCTCGTCCAGACCCGGCGCCTTGAGCATGCCGATCTCGGTGAGATGGCTCTCGATCACGTTGCCAATTTCGGCGATCAGCGACGGCACATACTTGCCCTTGTTCCAGTAGCCGCCCTTGGGATCGAATACGGAACGCAGCTCCTCGACCAGGAAGGTGACATCCCCCCCCTTGCGGAATACCGCCGAGATGATACGGGTCAGCGCCACGATCCACTGGTAGTGCTCCAGACTCTTGGAGTTGATGAAAATCTCGAACGGACGGCGAGTTTCGTGAACCGTGCCCTCGTTGAGAATAATGTCGTTGATGGTGATGAACAGCGAGTGCTCGGAGACATGCTCCGGCGTCTTCAGCTTGTAGGTGGTACCCATCAGCCGCTCCGGGCGCAGCACGGTTTCGTGCATGTGCACCACGTCATCCTGCGCAGAGAGATCTTCTTGCGGCTCATCCTTGGTACGCACCTTGTAGGCGACGATTTTCTTGTCGATCTTCTTGACCATAATGTCGTTCTCAGAATTTACCGTAATAGCCTTCTTTCAAGGCGTCGTAGAGGTTGGCGGCCGTATGCAGCTCGCCATCGTATTCAATCTCTTCGTTCCCTTTGACGGAGATGACGGAGCCATCCTCCAAGGTGAACTCATAGAGGGTGTTCTCCAGATCCTTCTCCTTCACCAGCACGCCCTGGAAGGCCTCCGGATTGAAGCGGAAGGTGGTGCACCCCTTGAGGCCAGAGTCCGAGGCATACATGTAGATGTCCTTGAACTGCTCGAACGGGAAATCGGTTGGCACGTTGGCAGTCTTGGAGATGGAGGAGTCAATCCAGCGCTGGGCCGCCGCCTGAATGTCCACATGCTGCGCCGGGCTGATGTCATCGGCAGTAATGAAATAGTCCGGCAGACGGCTCGCCTCATCATCGGCATAGGGCATGGCGGCCGGATTCACCAGCTCGCGATAGGCCAGCAGCTCGAAGGAGTAGACATCCACGCTCTCCTTGCTCTTCTTGCCCGGCTTGATGACGTTGCGGCTGTAGTGGTGGGCAAAGCTCGGCTCGATGCCGTTGCTGGCGTTGTTGGCCAGTGACAGCGAGATGGTGCCGGTCGGCGCAATACTGCTGTGGTGAGTGAAACGCCCACCCACTTCCGCCAGCTCGGCGACCAGCGCAGGATCCACCTCGGCAACCTGCTGCATGTAACGGCTGTAGCGTGCGTGCAGCACCTTGCCCTTCACCTTGTCGCCCACCTTGATGCCATCAGCCGCCATTTCCGGGCGCAGACGCAGCATCTTGCCAGTCACTTCAAACTCCTGCTCCATGATGGGGGCAGAGCCTTTCTCCTTGGCAAGGCGCAGGGACTCCTGCCAGCCGGTCATCGCCAGCTCTTGGGATACCTGCTCGGTAAAGGCGACGGATGCCGCAGAGCCGTACTTGATCTGCAGCATGGTGAGGGTCGAACCAAGACCCAGGAAACCCATGCCATGCCGGCGTTTGGCTGTGATCTCCTCGCGCTGTTTGGCCAGTGGCAGTTGGTTGATCTCCACCACGTTGTCGAGCATGCGAGTAAAGATGGCCACCACCTTGCGAAACGCCTGCCAATCGAATGCCGCGTTTTCAGTAAAAGGGTCGCGCACAAACTTGGTCAGATTGACCGAGCCCAGCAGACAGGCACCGTAGGGCGGCAACGGCTGCTCACCACAGGGGTTGGTCGCGCGGATCTCTTCACTGAACCAGTTGTTGTTCATCTGGTTGACCTTGTCGATCAGGATGAAGCCGGGCTCTGCATAGTCATAGGTGGAGGTCATGATGACGTTCCAGAGCTTGCGTGCCGGCAGGGTCTTGTAGACCTTGCAGGCGACCTGCCCCAGCTCGTTGAATACAACCCCTTCCTTGTTGGGCCAGTCGGCCCATAGCACCTGAGCAGGATCGTCCAGCGCAATGCCATCCTGCTCCACCTCTTTGGCGGTGTAGGGGAAGATCAGCGACCAGGGGGCATCCTCTTTCACCGCCTTGACGAAATCTTCGGTGATGAGCAGGGAGAGGTTGAACTGACGCAGGCGACCATCTTCACGCTTGGCCTGAATAAACTCGATCACATCGGGATGGCGGATATCCATGGTACCCATCTGGGCGCCGCGACGGCCACCGGCTGACGAGACGGTGAAACACATCTTGTCATAGATATCCATAAAGGAGAGCGGGCCGGAAGTGTAGGCACCGGCACCGGAGACAAAGGCACCGCGCGGGCGCAGGGTCGAGAAGTCATAGCCGATACCGCAACCGGCTTTCAGGGTCAGACCGGCCTCGTGCACCTTGCCGAGGATATCGTCCATCGAATCTTCGATGGTGCCGGAAACAGTACAGTTGATGGTTGAAGTAGCAGGCTTGTGCTCAAACGCCCCCGCATTGGAGGTGATGCGGCCCGCCGGAATGGCCCCATTGCGCAGCGCCCACAGGAACGGCTCATACCAGGCCTCAGGTTCCAGCTCCTGATCTGCCAACGCACGGGCAACCCGCTGGTAAGTCTCATCGATAGAGCTGTCGATGGGAGTGCCATCCTTGCTCTTGAGGCGATACTTGCTATCCCAGATCTCGAGGGACGTTTCCTGCATGGGGATAAGGCGGGAGCCAAGCTCACTCTCCAGCACCGGGTTCGATTTAGCCATTTTCAATCAACCTTATGTGAATGCATCAACATCATGACAACAGCAGAAAACACAACTAATGGTGCCATCTAAAATTAATGGCACAACATATAGTACACCTGATGCCATGAGGGGGTCGATTCTAACCTAAAAAAATGCCCCGGCCAGCAGATTTCTGGGCCAGGGCACTTAACTGATTAATTTGCTAAGAGATTTAACACTCAGAGATAGATCAGGGCTTCTTGACGTAAACGGTCGGTGTTTCACCCGCCATATTCAGATAGAACTCGTAGACGCCATCAGCATCCGGTGAGAACTTCATGTCCTCATACTTGGAGCAGGGGTTAACCGGCACCGCCTCACCACCCAACACGGCAACACCATCACTCGGGCTCTTGTAGCCAAAGTTGGTACCGCAGCTCCAGCCTGAATCAGCAAACTTGAACTTGTAGGGGGCCCACTCTTTCTTGAGGGTGCCTTTGGCCATATAGAGCTTGTCCGCCACCTTGACTACCTTGCTTTCATCAGTGGCCATCCAGTCGTTCATCTCCCCACGCAGGTAGATGGACTTGCCACCGAAATCGCCGTTGTCTGCCCCAGCCTGCTCTGCACCACCATTGGATGCGCAACCGCCTAATACCAGGGTTCCCGCCGCCAGCATCATCGTTACTGTTCTTTTGAACATGGGTCTATTCCTTAAATTATTGTGATTCCTTGGTCCATCCATGTGGACTGAAGAATTAAACCAGAGCAGGCATCACAAGAAAGGTAGAGGCATCACATTCTGTACTTTTTGTATCCAACACATTGAACTGGTGAGCAAATATCGAACAGAAAAAGAGGTCGTTTTGGGGCTTTAGAAGGGTAATCAATGAATGACAAGAAGGGGAAAGTCTAATAATCCGGTGACGTGCTGAATTGCAGGCATAAAAAACCCCGCTCGATGAGCGGGGTTTCTTGTATTGGGTGCCTGGCAGTGTCCTACTCTCGCATGGCGAATGCCACACTACCATCGGCGCTACCGCGTTTCACTTCTGAGTTCGGCATGGGATCAGGTGGTTCCACGGCGCTATGGCCGCCAGGCAAATTCTTAATCTAGAAAGCTGACGTGAGTAGTGATGTTGCGCTTGGCTTGTCACTATCACTGAATTTGAGTAGTTCGCTTGGTATCTGTTACAAGCCTTAGAACACTTCTTGGGTGTTGTATGGTTAAGCCTCACGGGTAATTAGTATGGGTTAGCTCAACACGTCGCCGCGCTTACACACCCCACCTATCAACGTTGTGGTCTCCAACGGCCCTTTAGGACCCTCAAGGGGTCAGGGATGACTCATCTCAGGGCTCGCTTCCCGCTTAGATGCTTTCAGCGGTTATCGATTCCGAACTTAGCTACCGGGCAGTGCCACTGGCGTGACAACCCGAACACCAGAGGTTCGTTCACTCCGGTCCTCTCGTACTAGGAGCAACTCCCTTCAATCATCCAACGCCCACGGCAGATAGGGACCGAACTGTCTCACGACGTTCTGAACCCAGCTCGCGTACCACTTTAAATGGCGAACAGCCATACCCTTGGGACCGACTTCAGCCCCAGGATGTGATGAGCCGACATCGAGGTGCCAAACACCGCCGTCGATATGAACTCTTGGGCGGTATCAGCCTGTTATCCCCGGAGTACCTTTTATCCGTTGAGCGATGGCCCTTCCATTCAGAACCACCGGATCACTATGACCTACTTTCGTACCTGCTCGACCTGTCCGTCTCGCAGTTAAGCTGGCTTATGCCATTGCACTAACCTCCTGATGTCCGACCAGGATTAGCCAACCTTCGTGCTCCTCCGTTACTCTTTGGGAGGAGACCGCCCCAGTCAAACTACCCACCAGGCACTGTCCGCGAGCCCGATTCAGGGCCCTGCGTTAGAACATCAAACATACAAGGGTGGTATTTCAAGGACGGCTCCAGCGCAACTGGCGTCACGCCTTCAAAGCCTCCCACCTATCCTACACATGTAGGTTCAATGTTCAGTGCCAAGCTGTAGTAAAGGTTCACGGGGTCTTTCCGTCTAGCCGCGGGTACACCGCATCTTCACGGCGAATTCGATTTCACTGAGTCTCGGGTGGAGACAGCATGGCCATGGTTACACCATTCGTGCAGGTCGGAACTTACCCGACAAGGAATTTCGCTACCTTAGGACCGTTATAGTTACGGCCGCCGTTTACCGGGGCTTCGATCAAGAGCTTCGCTTGCGCTAACCCCATCAATTAACCTTCCGGCACCGGGCAGGTGTCACACCCTATACGTCCACTTTCGTGTTTGCAGAGTGCTGTGTTTTTGATAAACAGTCCCAGCCATCTGGTCACTGCGACTCCCAACTGCTCCATCCGCAAGGGACTTCACTGTCAAGAGCGAACCTTCTCCCGAAGTTACGGTTCTATTTTGCCTAGTTCCTTCACCCGAGTTCTCTCAAGCGCCTTGGTATTCTCTACCCGACCACCTGTGTCGGTTTGGGGTACGATGACTTGTAATCTGAAGCTTAGAGGCTTTTCCTGGAAGCAGGGCATCAATGGCTTCCACACCGTAGTGTGTTCGTCTCGTGTCTCAGTGTTGTGTCTCCGGATTTGCCTGGAAACACCACCTACGCACTTTCACCAGGACAACCGTCGCCTGGCCCACCTAGCCTTCTCCGTCCCCCCATCGCAATTACAAGTCGTGCAGGAATATTAACCTGCTTCCCATCGACTACGCCTTTCGGCCTCGCCTTAGGGGTCGACTCACCCTGCCCCGATTAACGTTGGACAGGAACCCTTGGTCTTCCGGCGAGGAGGCTTTTCACCCCCTTTATCGTTACTTACGTCAGCATTCGCACTTCTGATATCTCCAGCATACCTCTCGATACACCTTCGCAGACTTACAGAACGCTCCCCTACCACTCACACATAAGTGTGAATCCGCGGCTTCGGTGCCTGGTTTGAGCCCCGTTACATCTTCCGCGCAGGCCGACTCGACTAGTGAGCTATTACGCTTTCTTTAAATGATGGCTGCTTCTAAGCCAACATCCTAGCTGTCTGAGCCTTCCCACATCGTTTCCCACTTAACCAGAACTTTGGGACCTTAGCCGGCGGTCTGGGTTGTTTCCCTCTTCACGACGGACGTTAGCACCCGCCGTGTGTCTCCCGGATATTACTTACTGGTATTCGGAGTTTGCATGGGGTTGGTAAGTCGGGATGACCCCCTAGCCCAAACAGTGCTCTACCCCCAGTAGTATTCGTCCGAGGCGCTACCTAAATAGCTTTCGGGGAGAACCAGCTATCTCCGAGTTTGATTGGCCTTTCACCCCCAGCCACAGGTCATCCCCTAACTTTGCAACGTTAGTGGGTTCGGTCCTCCAGTTGATGTTACTCAACCTTCAACCTGCCCATGGCTAGATCACCCGGTTTCGGGTCTACACCTTGCAACTAGACGCCCAGTTAAGACTCGGTTTCCCTACGGCTCCCCTATACGGTTAACCTCGCTACAAAATGTAAGTCGCTGACCCATTATACAAAAGGTACGCAGTCACCCCGAAGGGCTCCCACTGCTTGTACGTACACGGTTTCAGGTTCTATTTCACTCCCCTCACAGGGGTTCTTTTCGCCTTTCCCTCACGGTACTGGTTCACTATCGGTCAGTCAGGAGTATTTAGCCTTGGAGGATGGTCCCCCCATATTCAGACAGGATGTCACGTGTCCCGCCCTACTCGATTTCACATCAAGGTTGTTTTCGTGTACGGGGCTATCACCCTGTATCGCCGGCCTTTCCAGGACCGTTCCACTAACTTCCAAGATGCTTAAGGGCTAATCCCCGTTCGCTCGCCGCTACTGAGGGAATCTCGGTTGATTTCTTTTCCTCGGGGTACTTAGATGTTTCAGTTCTCCCGGTTCGCCTCTGTTACCTATGTATTCAGTAACAGATACCCGAGTTATCTCGGGTGGGTTTCCCCATTCGGAAATCTGTGAGTAATAGCGTCTCTTACCGACTTCTCACAGCTTATCGCAGGTTAGTACGTCCTTCATCGCCTCTGACTGCCAAGGCATCCACCATGTACGCTTAGTCACTTAACCATACAACCCCAAGAAGTGTCGGTGAAACCGGCACAGCTTGTTGTCGTACAACAAGGACCAAATAAAATTTGGTTTTCGCCAAGAAGTTTCCAAAGCACTTGTAACAAATGTTTGAGAACTACTTTTTAAATCAGCTTTCCAGATTGTTAAA